>CP031518.1 GCA_017161305.1 Treponema ruminis
ACTTTGCTTCCTGGGGCAAGCTGTCCCTGTTTCCAAAGCTCACCAGAAGGAATTGTTGCAGGACATACAAATCCTCCGAGAGAAGGGCCGTCAGGACCAAGAATAATCGGCATATCACCTGTCATATCGATTGTGCCGACCGCATAAGCCGTATCGTGAACATTCGATGGATGAAGTCCAGCCTCACCGCCATCTTCGCGGGCCCATGCAGGACTCGGGCCGATAAGACGAACGCCTGTCCTGTCCGAGTTAAAGTGAACTTCCCATTCCGTTTCAGAAAGCTGTTCCATAAATTCTGGTTTTAGGAATTCTTTTGTACAGTGTGGTCCCGGAACAACAGAAATTTCATTTGCCGTTGAAAGATATGAAGAATCAACTGTTATATTTGGAAGAGGGCTTGTATCTTTTTTGACATGAAGAATATCACCTGTCCTGAGAACTCGTCCTGAATGTCCACCAAATCCGCCCAGTGCAAATGTCGATGCCGAACCCAGATACTCCGGAACATCAAGTCCGCCTTTTACAGCCATGTATGCGCGTAAACCAGATTTTGCTTTTGAAAGCGCAAGAATTTGTCCTTCTTTTACAGAAACAGGCTTATACATTGGGATTTCCAAATCATCCAGAGTCGGAGACATATCGCAGCCAGTCAAACAAATTGTCATGTCCGCACGGAATTTGTACTTTCCGCCTTTGAGCGTAAATTCAAGCCCCGGAAGTCCAGCTGAGTTTCCAAGAATAATGTTTGCCAGACGAAAACTGAAATTATCCATTGCTCCGCTCGGTGGAACTCCGATATCCCAGTATTTTAATCGTCCCGGATAATCCTGAACTGTCGTCTGAAGTCCACCGTCAAGAACTTCAACCGTATTTTCGGAATATGTAAAATCATCCAGCATGTGTGTAAAAAGATTGCCTTCAAGATAAGGCTTTGTCTGGAGGAAGGAATGAAGGTAATCGATATTTGTAGTGATACCGTAAATCTTTGTTTCCTCAAGAACTTTTGTCATTTTTGCAATCGCGCTCTTTCTGTCATCTGCGTGGACAATAATTTTCGCAAGCATAGGATCGTAGTTCGGTGAGACAACCACAGCATCCTTAATCCATGTTTCAATTCGGGCATCTTTTGAGAAAATTACTGTGTCTAACTTTCCTGCACTTGTGGCGAAATTTCTTTTTCCGTCTTCAGCATAAATTCGGGTCTGAATACTAACTCCATTTGTTTTTCCGTAAAGTGAATCAAGATTCTTAAGCTCACCAGAAGCCTCACGAACCATCCACTCAACGAGATCAATTCCAAGAACTTCCTCCGTAACTCCGTGCTCAACTTGAAGACGAGTATTTACTTCGAGGAAATAAAATCCCTGAGATTTAACATCATAAAGGAATTCTACTGTACCAGCTGAACGATAACCAACTTCAACTGCAAGACGTTTTGCGGCATCTTTAAGAGCCTTTCTTGTTTCTTCGGAAATCCCGTAAGCCGGACATTCTTCCATGACTTTTTGATTTCGACGCTGAACCGAACAATCGCGTTCTGCAAGAGCAGCAACTTCCCCATATTCATTTCCAAAAATCTGAACTTCAATATGCCTTGCTTTTTCAAGATATTTCTCAAGAAAAACGCCTGCGTTAGAAAAATTAGCTTTCGCAAGGTGAGTACAGGCATCATAAGCGGCTCTAAGTTCTTCTTCTGAATAACAGACTTTCATTCCGATTCCGCCGCCGCCCGCCGTACTTTTTAAAATTACCGGATAACCGAAATTCTCTGCGGCTTTTACAGCTTCGTCTGCGCCCGAAAGCAGGGGAGTTCCTTCAAGCATGGGAACTTTTGCCTTTTTTGCAATTTCGCGGGCACTGTGCTTAAGGCCGAACATTTTCATTTGCTCTGGAGTCGGACCGATGAACTTTATTCCATTCTGCTCACAAATTCGCGCAAAATCAGCGTTTTCACTCAAAAATCCGTAACCAGGGTGAATCGCATCAACTCCATGTTCTTTCGCAATTTTAAGAATCAGATCTGTATTCAAATATGTGTCAGAAACTTTTCCGTCTCCAAGAAAATATGCTTCATCGGCATTATTTACATGAAGGCTGTCCTGATCTGCCTGCGAATAAATCGCAACGGAAGTAATGCCCATCTTTTTGAGAGTTCTTTCAATTCTGACCGCAATAGCTCCGCGGTTCGCTATCATTACCTTTTTGACCATAATTATTCTCCAATATCATTTTCATCTGATGGATGAAGCATGTTGTTGATTTTTTTTCTGATTTCGATAAATTCTGGCGTATCTTTCAAGTCCAAAGTCCTTTCATAAGGAAGGTAAATCGGGATTTCGGCCATGATGCGTCCCGGTCTCGCACTCATTACGAAAATCCTTGTGGAAAGGAAAACAGCCTCTTCAATATCATGCGTTACGAAGATTATTGTCGGATGCTCGTCCTGCCAGATTTTCCGCATAAGCTGCTGCATTATCGATTTTGTATGAGGATCAAGCGCACCAAAAGGTTCGTCCATTAAGAGAACTTCCGGCTGATTCGCAAGTGCCCTGGCAATTGCAACACGCTGCTTCATTCCTCCGGAAAGCTCTTTCGGAAGACTTTTTTTGAACTGAGTGAGCCCGATGATTTCAAGATACTTGTCAATGATTTTATCCTGCTCGTCTTTCGGGAGTTTCTTCAGTTTCAAGCCGAAGCGGATATTTTCTTCAACAGTCATCCAGGGAAAAAGCGAATATCCCTGAAAAACCATGCCCCGGTCTTTTCCCGGACCGTCAAGTTTTCGGTTATCAAGAATAATTGAACCTTCCGAAATATCATCAAGTCCGCCTATCATCTTAAGAAGCGTTGACTTACCACAACCTGACGGGCCGACAATCGAAACAAATTCATTCTCAAGGACATCAAAATTCACATGATCGATCGCAAGTGTTTTCTTTTTAGAATCAGTGTAAATCTTTGTGACGCCTTTTCCATATATCTTGCTGTTTGCGACACGGGCCTCAATCGGCTGATTATTCTCTGAATCTGAAATTTTATTCTTCCTGAAAATCATTTCGTGCCTCCTTCCGCCCACTTAAAGAGTTTCTTTCCGATGAGACCAAAAACCCGGTCAAGAATAAGTCCCAGAAGTCCGATTACAATAATTCCTTCAAAAATCGTGCCAGTCTTCAAATACCTCTGCGCCTTCAGAATCTTGTAACCCAATCCAGAATTTGCGGCTACAAGTTCCGCGACAACAAGATAAGTCCAGGCCCAGCCCATCATCATTCTTAAAGTCTCAAACAAGCGCGGCATCATTCCTGGAATCAAGATTTTGAAAATTACCGTGCGCCGCCGTGCTCCAAGCGTGTAAGCGGCATTCACATAATCATCAGGAACGCTTCGTATGTCATCTGCAACCATAGGAATCAGCTGAAATAAAGTTCCGATAAAAATGACGGCGATTTTAGCAGATTCATCGATTCCGACCCACACCATGATAAGCGGAACAAATGCCGGAACTGGAAGATAGCGCAGGAATTCGACCATAGGCTGAATAAAAGCCTCAAACGGCTTATAACAACCAGCAAGGATTCCAAGAACAACTCCCAGAACAGTCGCATAAATGAATCCCATGAAGATTCGGTAGCAGCTGATGTACATATCCGACCAGATAGCACCGCTTGTAAAATCATTGTAAATTGACTGTATGACTTTCACTGGCGAAGGCAAGAAAATCGGATTCACCCATTTAAAGCTACAGCACATCTGCCACAGCGCAATCAGCAAAACAAAAGATACTATCGCTATCGAAAGATAAACTCTCTTGCTTATATTTTTTCTTATTCGGAAAACTTTCAATTTAAGCCTCCTCTTTGAATTGCAAGCTTGTTAATACTTCTTAGTGTCTGGTACCGGGAAGTCTCCGATTTCATCAAGAACTTTTTTTGCAGGCTCAGGATTGATAATTCCGCTCACATCAGGGCAAGACTCAATCATTTTTATTGAATAAAGAAAGTTCGCAACTTCCTGAACATCGTAAGCAAGAGCCGTATACTCCTGAGCTTTCGATGACATTGTTTCATACGCTTCCTTCGGGCTGAAAAGCTTGGAACCGCTCATAGAAACCCACATTTCTTCTTCCGGGATTTCGGCACAGCGGGCCATATCTGAAATTGCTTTCTTAGGATTCTTGTAATAAAAATCCAGCGAATCATACAAGGCCTTTACGAAGGCGATTTTATCTGCTTCAGGCATATTTTTGTTTACTGCAAAAACATCCGCAATCAGTCCTGGAGTATCCTCGGAGCTTGTAAGCAGCGTGCATCCAGGACGAGCCAAAGATTCGCTCAGAGTTGGTTCCCACAAGGAAGCCGCATCGACTGTATTCGCAAGAAAAGCCGGGCCTGAATCGGCAATCGAAAGATTAACAAACTTGATGTCGTCCATTGTGAGGCCGGCAGATTCAAGGCGTTTTGCGAGGAAGAAATGTTCAATCGTACCGTACTCAGTAGCAATTGATTTGCCTTTTAAATCCGCGAGGCTTGAAATTCCTTCTCTTCCGACAATTCCGTCCGCACCGTTCGAGTTATCAAGCATGGCAATCGCTTCAATCGGAACTCCACTGATATATGGGGCAATAGTGTCCGGCATAGCAATTCCAATCGCATCGGCCTGACCTGTCGAGAATGCCATAACGGAATCCGAATAGACCGGGAAATAAACAACATTTACATCAAGGCCTTCCTTTTTGTAAAATCCTTCTTCCTGTGCAATATACAAAAGATAAAAAGCAGGGTAAGCCGAAGTCGCCACAGTATAAGTTTTCTTTTTGTCACCTGCCGCGCTTTCTTTTTTTGACTTATTGCAGCCCATCAAAGTTATAACAGTTAAAATTGAAGCAAAAATCAAAGATCCAATCTTAAAAACATTCGTTCTCATAAAAATACCTCCAGGTTTTACATAATTGCATTTATTCCGTCTTCACCAGTGCGAATTCGGATTGCAGTTTCTGCTGGCAGAACAAAAATCTTTCCGTCGCCAGTAGTTCCAGTTTTATTTATTTCCAGAACGACCTTTATCAGGCGGTCAACATCTTCGTCACGGACATACATTTCTATCATTCGTTTGGCAGAGAAAGAATAATTCGCATGACTTTCTTCTCCCGTTACTGCCGTGTAATGACCTGGTACTTTTCCGCGCCCGATGATTTCCTTTTCGCTGATTGAGCCAAAATTCTGCTTGACCAATGCTTCGCGTGTCTGAAAATACTTATTCGTACGGATAATAATTATTACTTGCTTCATAAAGCCCCCGTTTTCTGGCCCTTACAGCTTTTCTTCGCCAGTGCTGATTGTTACAGCCCGCTCGACAGGAAGCACAAAAATCTTTCCGTCACCAAAAGCTCCAGTTTTTGAGGTGCGTGCCGATTCAATAATGATTTTTTCGACTTTCTCAAGGTCTTCGTCTTCAATGACAATCATAATCATCTCTTTCGGGATTTCGTCGTAAATAATATCTCCGACTTTAAGACCTCTCTGACGTCCCCGGCCAAGAATGCTGATTCGGGAAGCGGCGACAAATCCGTCCTTGTTCAAGGCTTCCAAAACCTCAGCCGCTTTTTCTGGCCTGACCACTGCTTTTACCATCTTCATATTTTTACCTCCAGTTTTATTTATCAAAAATATAAATCTGATTTGTTGTAGGTGCGAAACCACTGCATGGATTATTAATCTGCGGGCAATTCGATATTAAAATCATGGTGTCATTCAATGCCTCAAATTCAATGTAAGAACCAGGTGCTGAAATGCCGTCCAAAAACTCAAATGTATTGTCTGGAAGCTTTAGAATCTGGGCAAAAATATTCACATTCGGAACAAGATCTACCTTGCTGTATTGGCCTGCAAATTCCGAAATGCACTCAAGGAATGTATCCCGGCAAGTCCGCATGTGAAGCGTGTGATGGCCATATCGGACTGTATTGCTCTCACAGGCACATGCTCCGCCCAAGGTGTCCTGACAAGTGCAGGTATCAGCCGTGATTTTCAAAAGTTCTTTTCCGCTTTCCGTGACTAAAGTTGTTCCCACATTTATGTAAATGTTCTTTTGCCGGCAGATAGTTTGAGTCGAACTGTAATGATCTTCCGGGTTGTGAAGGTCATAGCACAAAAAATCCAGTCCCTGATTACCGTGAGTGTCTTCGATTCTCAAAGTCTGACCTTTGTAAAGCGGCTTCATATATCCAAGACCGGCAGGAATCACCTCTGTGTAAATTGCATCTTTTATATTTCTTTTACTCTCAACCTTTTCAAATGAAATTGACATATCCTACCTCCACTTACTTGCCTAAAAGCAGGTTGTATTCCCAAGTGTTCTCAAATGCCCGCCGCGTATATTTTGAAGAACAGACACAAAAATCAGTTGAATCCACAGGATTTGCGTTTGAAATATCAATCTGAATCGGAACAGACGGATAAGTTGTCGAAGGATCCATCGGATTCGGTGTATTTGAAAGAACTATGTAAACATCCATTTCTGTTCGAATTGCGACTGTCATTTCTTTTTTGCAGTTATCAGGACAGAAAATCATATTTCCTTTTTCATCCGCATCAATTTTCGAAAAGAAATTAACTGGCGGCATCAAATCCCTTTTGCTCATTCCGTTTTTTGTAAGCTCATTTATGAAATTCTGCTGCCCGGATTTCAGATATGAATTGCCCTGTTCCTGATAGGTTGTCTTTCCATATTTTGCATCTGTTTGTTCCCGTGTGGTATAGCCTGTAATTGAATCATGCCAGCCGCAGGTATCATCAACAATGCTTGCAAGAGCCCGCCCCATATCGCTGATAATCGCATGTCCTTTTGTAAGGAAAAATGTGTGCTGAGCTTTCATCGTGTCAGGGGCGTTATAGTGCTCAGAAAGATTGTAAAAGTTGTACATGAGCATAGCCAAATTCGCACCATCGCCCATCGCCGTAAATCTGATGATTTTTCCTTTCCCGATTGAACCAGACCATCTGTCACCTGGCATCAAAGTTTTGCTCCAAATCGTCTCCATATTTTACGCTCCTATATTTTTCACCAAAAAAAAGCGTACAAACTCTTTTCAGAATCTGTACGCCTTTGTACTTTTGATGTTTTTAGAATACTAAAGCCTTCAAAAACAAATAATTGTCTTAAAGTTTGAAATATTTTCGCCTTTTAGAACTTTAGATACTTTTCTGCATATTTTTTCTAAAATTTTTCAATCTGTTCGGCTTCCTGCAAGGCAATTTCCTCACACAAAAAACCTTTGACAAGACTTCCGTCGTCCAGCCTGATTGTCCCGATTGAAAGTGGAGATGGAATTTTTTCCATAAAAGCCCCGTAACTTTTCTTCGGAAGCCGGTAAATATCGATATCCACTTTCATTCCTTTTTTACGCCTGACTATTCCGGGTTTAACCGGATTTGTATTCAGTTTATAAAGTTCGTATTCATCAGATGTCTTTTTGTGAGCTGCAAATTCCCCGCCAAGTTCAACAAGCTGACTTTCAAGGCAGTAGCCTTTTTTGTGAAGGCCGCACACCCCCAGCAGCATCGATTCGCTCTCCAAAAAAGCCTTTGCCAGACTGCAAAGCAAATTCTCTGAATCATGAAGGGCGAACAAAGTAATTCCAAAAGGATAAGATTTGTCCGATGTATTTTCTGGAACAGCGATTGCCGCCATATCAAGAAGATTGCAATGGTTTGTATACAAACCCATCTGACTGTTTGTTTTTATCGGATTTTCTCTAACCTGAGTCCTTGTAAAACTTCCGCCAGCAGTAGGCATAATCATTACAGCATCTTCAAGAAGTTCCTGAGCCTTGTGCTTGTAAAATTGAAGTTCATGCAAATTGCCGAACAATTTTGCGGCCGTTTTTTCTGGGGTCGAACCACTCCGTAAAATTGTTTCGGTAACGTCAAAAGTTTTTCCCGGATTATTGTCAACGAAATCCTTTAAATCTTCCCAACGTTCGGCAACATAAGAGCCTTCATATAAAATGAGTGCCGCTTTATGAAAGATTGAATAATCAATTTCTTCATAAGGAATTCCAAGTTTTTTAATCCTTGAAACTGCATTTTCCCATTTTTTCTGATAGATTTTCTTCCATTCTCCAAAAAAATCCGGCAAATCTTTCGGAAGATATATTTTTGAAGGAAGTTTTTCACCTTTTTTTTCAATTTTTCTCGACCATACGCAATCCGAATCATAACCGCGTGCAACACTGTCCACGAGCAGGGCTTCATCAAGACTGTTGGCGAAAACCGTCACACAGTCCAGGCTCGCACAGGCCGGAACTACACCCTTCGTTGACCATGAGCCGACTGGAGGTTTATAACCAATCAAGGAATTCAGCATCGCGGGAACTCTTCCGCTTCCGGCAGTATCAGTACCAAGCGCAAAGCATGAAAGACCGAGTGCCACTGATACAGCAGAACCAGAGGAAGAACCGCCCGAAATCATTTCATCCTGATAAGCATTATGACATTCCCCATAAGGAGAACGAGTTCCCACAAGTCCTGTCGCAAACTGATCAAGATTTGTCTTTCCAACCGGAATCGCGCCCGCTTCAATAAGCTTACGAACAACTGTCGCACTTTCAGATGGAATATACGCAAAATCAGGACAGGCGGCCGTAGTCGGAATTCCTTCCAAATCAATATTGTCCTTTATGGCAAAAGGAATTCCCCACAAAGGCATATTGTCTTTCCTGGCTGGAAGCTTCTTAACATATTTGTCCATCAATTCATGCGAGGGCTCGACAATCCAGATATTTTTTTCGGTATATTTTTTGCTTCTGGAAATTATTTCTTTTATTAATTCTGATGGTTTTAGCTCTCCGCTATCGTAAGAAGCTTTAATCCATTGGACGGAAAGTTTTTCTGGAAAATACATCATTCGCACCCCCTATTTATCCCAGATTACACATCGCACAGGAGTCGGATTATAGGCATTGCAGGGATTATTGAGCTGAGGACAATTTGAAATCAGAATCATAACGTCTTCCAGAGCTTCCATCTCAACATATTTTCCTGGTGCAGAAACGCCGTCATCAAATTTATAATACCCGTCTTCCGTAATCGGAACATTCATAAAGAAATTGATATTCGGAGCTAGGTCTCTTTTTTTAATATCATATTCACAGTCACTCAGCTGGAGCATGAAAGAATCCCGGCAAGCGTGCATATATTCTTTTTCTCTTGCATAACGGACGGTATTGCTCTGCCTTGAACAAGCTCCGCCCAAAGTGTCGTGGCGGCCGGTTTTGTCAGCGGTTATTTTAAGAATCGACTTTCCGCTTTCAGTCCTGAGAATTGAACCAGTCGTAAGATAGATGTTTCCCTGCATAACGATTGTTGGAATCGCTCCGTAATGGTCTTCCGGGTCATGCAAATCGTAGAAAGTTGTATCCACGGCCTGATTTCCTTCCAGATCAATGATTCTGAAAGTCTGACCTTTTTTAAGCTCGTGCATCCAGCCAAGTCCGGCTTTTACTTCTTCATTATAAATCGCATCTTCTATTTTAAGTGGTGAATCTTTTTCAATAAATCCGTACATAATTTTCTCCTTTAAAAAATCCGCGTTAGCGGCCTTGCTTCCGTAAAATCAAATCACAAACCCAAAAGATTGTAGTAATCCCAGGTATTTTCAAATGCCCTGTAATTTTCATCCCGGAAATTAACGCAATAGTCAGTCAAATCTGTTTTTGGTGCATCATAAACTTCCATCTGAACAGGAACTGACGGATATTCCTTAGAAGGATTGAGCGGATTCGGAGTATTAGAAATCACAACAAGGCAATCCATTTCCGTACGAAGCGTTATAGTTGCTCCTTTTTTACAATGTCCTTCGGCATAATGCATCGAACCGTCTTCCTTCACAAAGACTTTTGAAAAGAGATTCACAGGGGGAACAATATCCCGTTTTCCCATTCCGTTACGAACCAGCTCAATTTTGAAATTGTCATAACCGTTCCTGTAAAAATCATTGCGCTGAACCTGATATGAAGTCTCGCCGTATTTTGCATCTGTCATTTCCTTTGTAGTCAAACCAGAAATTGAATCTATCCATTTCGTAGAATCCTCAACGATTGATGCAAGAACCCGCCCATTGTCACTCATCAAAACATTTCCTTTGGTCAGATGCGCAGTAAACTGGGCCTTCAGCGTATCAGGCATATTGTAACGCTCAGAATTATCTCTCATGTTATATAGAAGAATTGAGACATTCGCGTTGTCACCAAGGGCCTTGAAATGAATATATTTCTGCCGCCCGATACATCCCGACCAGGCTTCACCTGGTTTAAACTCTTTTTTCCAAATTACCTGCATATTCCACCTCTCTGTAATTTTTCTTGCATTGCAACTAGAGGATATTTTCTTTGCTGAATAAATGGAATTAAACTCCGAATTGATTTTTTTACACTTTGGAATATAAGACACAAACTTTAGTTTTACGAAATGAAACTTTTTTGTTAAACTATCCTCATGAAATCTCAGCTGACTACACTTTGCTATATTGAAAAAGACGGTTGCTACCTCATGCTGCACCGCGTTACCAAAAAAAATGACATCAACCACGACAAATGGATTGGCGTTGGCGGACACTTTGAAGAACATGAAAGCCCCGAGGACTGTCTGAAGAGAGAAGTTAAGGAAGAAACCGGACTAACTATCGATAGTTTTAGATTTCGTGGCATCGTAACTTTTGTTTCTGATGATGCTCCTGCCGAATACATGCATTTATTTACGACCGATAGTTTTCATGGTGATATAATTGATTGTGACGAAGGAAAGCTTGAATGGTATCCTATAGACAAAATTGACGAGCTGGAGCTTTGGGAAGGCGACAAGATTTTCTTCCGTTTGCTGAAAGAAAACGCGCCTTTCTTTTCGCTCAAGCTCGTTTACAAAAAGGGTCAATTGATTGAAGCCGTTCTGAACGGTAAACCTATCGAACGTTAGTTATTTTTCGAGCTTGTTCAGTTCTTTTTCAAACTTACGGTCGTTAGCTTCTTTTGCTGGTCGATAAAGAATCAGCACGTTTCCAATCAAACGAACTGCGGTTGACTGTGTTTTTTCGGCAATATCGTTGGCCAGCTCGCGCTTTTCTTCTTTGAACTCGTTGAATTTGACTTTGATAAGCTCATGCTCACCCAAAAGCCGTGAAATCTGTGCCAGCTGATTTTCTGTCACTCCCGCACCACCGACCTGAACAAGTGCATTGAGAGGCTGTGCGTTCTTTTCCAAAAATTTTCTCTGTTTTGCGTTAATTTCCATATCCGTATTATAAATTTTATGCAACTTTTGTGCTAGGGACAAAAAAGGGGCCTTTCAGCCCCAATCCTTTATTTAGAGATTTCCTTGAAAACAGCCTCGTAGACAGGCTTTGGCTTTAGCTTATTGTCGTAGAGCAGGGCAGAACCTTTGCCTGCATAAAATGACGGAACCCAGCTGTGCTTGTCGGAAATTCCCCAGGTGATTACGCTCTTTACGTTCGACATTTCACGGGCAAAGCGGTAAAGCATTTCATACATTTCCTGCTGGCGGCCTTCATTTGCGGCGGCATTGTCGCCTGTCGGGATTCGGATGTCAACTTCGCTGAAGGAAATGTCGATTCCAAGCTCCTTGTAACGCTCAAGGTTTGCCCGGATTGCTTCTTCACTACATGGAATTGTCGTATCAAGATGGAGCTGCATTCCAACGCCGTCAATCGGAACTCCGCGCTCCTTCAAGTCCTTTACGAAATTGTACATTGCGTCAGCCTTGGGGTGGCCTTTTTCTTCGTTTGAGTATTCGTTGAGGTAGAGTTTTGCATCAGGATCGATTTCATGGGCTTTTCTGAGGGCGTGTTCGATGTAATCAGGGCCGATTGTTTTGAGCCAGACTGTCTCGCGCATGGTGCCGTCTTCGTTGAACATTTCGTTGACGACGTCATATTCAGAAATGATTCCCTTGTAGCGGCTCATGATTGTAGTGATGTGCTCGTCCATTTCGGCAAGGGCTTCTTCGCGGGTCCAGTAAGACGAAAGGAAGGGTGGATTCTGCTGATGCCAGAAAAGAGTGTGCCATTTTACGGCCATCTTGTTTTCCTGAGCAAACTTGATGAGCAAATCGATGTCGCTCCAGTTCCAGAATTTTTTATTTGGGCGCAGGACTCCGTATTTCATGTTGTTTTCGTAGACAAGTATGTTGCAGTCACTTTTGATGATTTTTTTGCTTGTTTCGTCATACAAATCACCCGGAGTGATTGCCATTCCTGTGCGGAAGCCGTGTTTCATGGCAGCAGAACGAAAATCCTTCCCGCAGGAAACCAAACTCATTACAGTCACGCAGACGGCAAATAAAGTTGCAACTTTTTTCATTTAAATTCCCCTTTTATATCATTGTAAAGCCAATTAGCTTTTTTGCAACATTTAATTACGCGCCAGCCGTGGAGCTGTGGCGGAGCCAGTGCCGGAGGCACCGAGGGTTACCGAGCAGCGGAAGGGCGCAAGACCGTTGATTGCGCTCAAAATATTCTATATAATAGAAATTCATTGAATAAAATTCGAGGAATATCATGCCAAAAATTGAAGTAAACGAAAAACTTTTTTTTAATCTTCTTGGAAAAAAATATGACTACGACACGCTTGAGAGAAAGCTTGTCTGCGGAAAGGCTGAGCTTGACGAAAAGCCAGACATGTCAATGAGCGAAGACGAGCGCGTCATCAAAATCGAACTTAACGATACAAACCGCCCTGATTTGTGGTCAACCGGCGGCGTAACACGTCAGCTCCGCCTGCACGAGGGCGCAAAACGCTCTGACTACTCATCTTTCATTTCACGCAAGGGAGCAATCAAAGATACAGGCAACCGTACAATCACTGTCGAAGAGGGCCTCAAGGATGTCCGTCCTTTCATGGTCAGCTTCGTAATTTCCGGAAAGCCAATCGACGACCCCATGCTCAAGGACATCATCCAGACTCAGGAAAAACTCTGCTGGAACTTCGGCCGCAAGCGAAAGTCAATTTCAATGGGCGTTTACCGCATGAGGGAAATCACATGGCCATGCCACTACAAGGCAGTTGACCCGGACAAAACTTCATTCGTTCCGCTCGCATGTGACGCTCCGATGACCTGCCGCCAGATTCTCACAGACCACCCGAAAGGAAAGGATTTCGGCTGGATTCTCGAAGGGCTTAACAAATTCCCTCTCCTTACAGACGACAAAAACGAAGTCCTCTCAATGGCACCAATCATCAACTCGGCAACTTTGGGTGCCGTTCAGGTTGGCGACAAGGATTTGATGGTTGAGCTTACCGGCGACAACATGGAAAACCTGATTCTCGCCGCAAACATCGTTGCATGTGACTTCCACGATGCAGGCTACGAGATTCTTCCGGTTAAAGTCGTTCATCCTTATGAAACTGGCTTCGGAAAGGAAATCGTCGTTCCTTACTACTTCCAGAAAGAAGCAAAGGCAACATTGGCCGCAATCAATAAAAAGCTGGGCAGTGACCTCACAAAAGAGCAGGTTTTGGACGCATTGAGCCGCATGGACAATGACGTTACTGCAAAAGACATTGCTACAAACGAAAAAACTGCAAAATACTGCGCCGCAAACAAGACTGACGTTGAATTTACAGTTAATCCGGCTCCATACCGCAACGACTTCCTCCACGAAGTTGACGTTATTGAAGACGTAATGATCGGCATGAGCCTGGACTACTTCAAGCCGCAGAAGCCAAACGACTTCACAATCGGTAAGCTTTCTGACGTTACATTGTTCAGCCGAAAGACTAAGGAAATCATGGTTGGCTTGGGCTATCAGGAAATGATTTTCAACTACCTCGGAAGCAAGCGCGACTACATCGACCGCATGAACATCAGCGCTGACAAGGTAATTGAAATCCTCAACCCGATGAGCGAAAACTATCAGTTCGTCCGCCCGTCAATCATCGCTTCTCTTCTCCGTGCAGAAAGCGCAGCCGCAAACGCAATCTTCCCGCACAAAATCTTCGAGATTGGTAAAGTTGCCTTCCTCGACGAAAGCGAAAACACAGGAACAAAGACAATTCAGTCACTCGGCTTCATGACAGCCGCAAACAACGCAAACTTCAATGACCTTGCAAGCGAAGTTGCTTCACTCATTTACTTCCTTGACCACAAGTACGAAGTCAAAGAAGCAAACGATCCGCGCTTCATCCCAGGCCGTCAGGCAGCCGTAATCGTAAACGGAAAGCAGGTCGGAATCTTCGGTGAAATCCACCCGCAGGTTCTCGAAAACTGGCAGATCGCAGTTCCATGTGTCGCCGGTGAAATCGACATTGAAGACTTGATGTAGTCCGATTGGCGAATTTTGAAATTAATAGCTGTATCAAAACTCGACAATCAACCTATGTAACAAAAAGCCCGCCAGTTGATTCTGACGGGCTTCACTTTTTTAAATCTTTTTATTTCTAAACTTTTTTACTTCAAAGCCATTTTGAGGACTTCAAGATTTTTTTCCATCGCACCAAGATATGTCGCGCCTTTTTTAATCTGCTTTGCCGTGGTTGACTGAAGCGAGTCGAATGTCACGACCTTTGCCTTTTTGTTCTTGCTGTTGGAAATTACAGTTTTGGCAATTTTTCCGTTTCCAGTTTCAATCTGGCAGACGCACTGCAAATCAAGTTCGTTCACTTTTTCAGAAAGGAATACGATTGTCTTGAAACTTGCCTCGCTTTCTGCAGAACAACCTGTGAATGCGGCATAATACTTGAGTCCGTAATCCTCTACCAGATAGCGGAATGGGAAACGATCGCCAAAAACAACTACCTTTTTAGAAGAATTCTTTACCATATCAGTGTATTTTGCATCCAAAGCATCAAGTTTTGCTGTATAAGCAGCAAGATTTTTCTGGTATACAGCGGCATTTGCTGCATCTTTTTCACAGAGAGCATCGGCAATTGCACCACACAAAGTTTTTGCGAATCTCAAAGAAAGCCAAACATGCTCGTCTTTTTCATCTTCTTCGTGATGGTGATGCTCGTGCTCGTCATGTTCATCGTGGTCGTCATGACCGTGCTCATCATGGTGATGTTCATGAGCATCTTCGTGATGATGTTCATGCGCCTCATGATGCTCATGCTCGTCATCATCGTCATGGTCGTCGTGACCGTGTTCATCGTGGTCATGATGGTGCTCATCGTGTCCGTGCGCGTCGTGGTCGTGATGATGCTCATGCTCCATTCCCTCAACGATTTCCTCGCACTTAACCTTGTCGCCCAAAACCTCAACAAGATTTATCACCTTCATGTTGGGATTTTTTGCGTTTTTAAGAATATCATCGACCCATTCATCGCTCTCGCCGCCGACATAAACGAAAATGTCCGCCTCAGAAATCTTCGCGATGTCCTTTACGCTCGGCGAATAGCTGTGCAGGTCAACACCATTATTCAAAAGAAGAGTAAGCTCCACATTGTCGGCATTCTCCCCGATGACCTCTCTTGCCCAGTCATATTCCGGGAAAATCGTAGTAACAACTTTGAGTTTGTTTGTTTCAGCCTTTGCCTTTTTTGCAAAAACCGAACCGCAACCAAGAGCAAGCAAAACGCCCGCAACTGCAAAAATTTTATTTATTTTCATTTTTTACCTCCAAAACTATGCGATTGCCTTTTCATCGAGACATTTTTCCAGAGCGGATTTGATTTCCGCCTGATCGTAGCCTTTTCCGATAAATACAATCTGATTTTCTCTGTCTCCAAATTCTTCATCCCAGTTTTCTTTCATGTCCGGGTTGTTTGCCAGAATTTCATTCTTCTGCTCGTCAACAAGCGCATCCACCCAGTAAGAAACTTCCATTACCGAAGAATTGCGGCCAGCCTGCTCGAAAAGCTGAACGTCCTGATCCGCATCGCTGAACCAGATGTAGCCCTTGGCCCGAATCAACGACTTCGGATAATTTTCATTGACGAAATTCAAAAATTTTTCGCGGTTGAAAGGCCGGCGTTCCTCGTAAACAAAAGACGTGATTCCGTATTCGTCAGTGCAGCCCTTTGTCCCGTCAAGCGAATTTATTGCTTTCTGGATTGCCGAAGACGAATCAATCTGCTCAAAGTCAAAAGGCTCTTTGGTAACGATTTTTTCAAGTTCAATCATGCCCTTTGTCGTATGAAAAATCGGCGCCCTTGGCTGGAACTGCCTTACAATCGAATGAACTTCCGCAAGCTGCTTTTCATCCAGCAAATCGCATTTGTTCAAAACAATAAAATTGCAGAACTCAATCTGGTCAACAATCAGAGTGGAAATTTCCTGATTGCTCAGATTGTTCTCATCAACTTTGTCATCTTCCTTGCGTCTCTTAAGCTCGCTCAAAAATTCCCGGTAAATTCTGTCCGCATCAACGACCGTTACAACTGATGTGAGGTAAACGCTGGTGTTCGGATTGTCTTCCTCGTAAGCCAAGAAACTTGCCGAAACTGCTCCCGGATCAGAAATTCCCGAAGCCTCGACAAAAACGACCTCAACCGAATCAAGCTTGGAGATTTTCTCAATCTGCTCAATGAATTCGTCGCGGAGGGTACAGCAGATGCAGCCGTTCTGAAGCTCAAACATGGGACATTCAGTGACGTTTTCCCGGTTTTCCTTGAGGATTTCCGCATCGATATTAACGCTGCCCATGTCATTTACAATCAGGGCGACCCGGCGTTTTTCCTGTTTCAAAAGATTGTTCAAAAGGGTGGTTTTGCCCGAACCAAGATAGCCTGTAATCAGCACGACAGGCTTTTTCTGAGTTTTATTCATAAATTTTTCCTTTTTAGCGCAGTTTTTCGTCCTACGCCCTTCCGCAGCTCGGTAACCCTCGGTCAAAAGCTAGCGCTTTCGACTGGCTTCGCCCCTGCTACACGGCGGGCGCGGATATTCTCGATAAAAAAGGAATTTCAGTTGTTGAGTTTTGTTTTTTCTGTTACAGGAGTTGCAAAAATAATGAAAGAAAGGAGGATTGCAAAAGAGAAGGGGAGTAGCGAGAAATTCTGAACCTGGACGGAAATCGAAGCTCCCGAATTAAGGTTCTGGAAATTTGCCCTGGCGATTTGGAGAATTGCACAAACCGGACAGTCCGCATCATCATGGCTGTGCTCAATGTGCTGTGAAACAAAAAAGACAGAAAGACAAAGTGACGCCGCCATCAATACCGCAAGCAAAAGCGAAACTTTTCCTTTCTGTCCCTTGTAAATATGTCTCATTAAAACTCCGCTCCCAAAGTGATGTTGCCACCAATTTGAGAACGAATCCCAAATTACACTAAAGTAACAAAAATGTCAATATGAGAATGAATCGCAAATTAATATTTTGAAATCATGTCTTTTGAGATGTCAGAGATTTTAAGGGCGCCGGTCATAGCCATTGTGTCTTCAAGCTCGCCCTTGATTTTTTCGATGAAAGCCTTTACGCCTTCCTCTCCGGCACCAAAAACGGCATTAACAAAAGGCCGGGTAATTATTACCGCATCAGCGCCAAGAGCAAGAGCCTTGAATACATCGGTTCCGCTTCGGATTCCGCCGTCAACGATAATCTTGATTCTGCCTTTTACAGCCTCAACGATTTCCGGCAGGACTTCGGCAGTTGCAGGGCAGCCGTCCAAAACCCGCCCGCCATGATTTGAAACGACGATTGCACTTGCTCCGGCTTCCATTGCCTTGAGGGCAGCTCGAGCTGTCATAACGCCTTTGATGATGAAGGGAAGTTTTGCCATTTCAACAATCTGCTTGAGCTCGGCCACAGATTTGCTTCCAGCCGGCGGATTTCGGTTTTTTAAGAAAGGAAGTCCCGCCGCATCGATGTCCATTGCCATGGCAAAAGGATTTCCTGTGCGGACAATCTCCATCTTTTCCTTGATTGTGTCTAAATCCCAGGGCTTAATAGTAGGAATTCCAATTCCATTGTTTGCGGCGATTGTTTTTGCCGCCCCTTCCATAATCTTTATGTTAACGCCATCGCCGGTAAAGCCCACGCTTCCATTTTTTGCACAGGCCGAAAGAAGAGTATGGTTATAAGACAAATCATCGTATTTTTCGCCATAATGGAAATTAACGCTTCCAACTGGACCTGCAAAAACCGGAATAGCAAAGTGCTTTCCAAAGAATTCAATAGAAGTATCTACGGTTCCGTGCTCATAAATTGTGTCCATATTCACGCAAATATTCTGCCAGGCATTATAATTTCGGATGGCAACAGTTCCGCTTCCCTTGGCGCCTGGACCAGGAATTGTATTTTTACAGGCCACTCCGTTACATACAGGACAAGCCTTGCACTTGTCGCCAATAGTCTTTCTTGCTTCTTCAAGAACCTCTGAATATGTCATTTTGTACCTCTAAGCAATACTAACATATCAGAATTACGGACACAAGAAAAAAAAAGCAGGGAAGAAGAATCCCTGCTGAAAAATCTATTCTCTTTCGAATACAATTTTTGCGTAAATTTGAGCTGAATTTAGTTTTTGGGTCGAATCGATTCCGTTTTTAAGACAGTCGATTTTATAAATGAAGGAATCGCGCAGGCCCAGGGTCAAATGATTTGCGATCTTATGCTCGTAACCCAGCTTTGCCTGAAGCAGAAAATGCTTTTCTCCTTCCGCCTCTTCCAGCTCCGAATGATAGTAGGGGAGGGCAAAACTTGATTCCAAGTCGCCGTAAAGCATTCCCCAGAAAGAATTTCCCAGAAGAAAGCCCGCTTTTGCAAGAATTCCATAAGTGAAATCATAATATCTTGGCGGATTAAGCTTGTCCGGGCCAGAAAAATTAACCTGAACCTTGTTCATGAGGGGATACAGACTTCGCGTACCCATGAAAATTCCGTCGAGCTGAGCCGAGAATCGGAAAATTCCGTCAGAATCAGCCGCTTTTTTTGTTCCGATGTATTTGACACCGACAGCCGCGTTAGAAAAAGCCGTGTCCTTTGTCTTTTTGCCGTCATACATGAGGTTGACGCCCAGAGTTCCTTCACTTTCATCAAAGTACAGTGCCCGGGAATACAAAAATCCGTCAATCGAATATTCGATATTGTAATAGCGTTTGGAAGCGACCGTAAAATCGAGGTCCGCCGTAAACAAATCAAAAGCTTCCTTTGAAGTGTGGGCGTCCTGCACACCGTACTGAATGTGAACCGCGCTTCCTCCGGCGATTTTTTCCTGATATTCCCTGTCCAGAGAGTCAGAAACTTCAGCAGAAGAGGTTTCCATTCCTCCGTGAAAAATAAAGTCGAGTTCCTGAGTGCGGCCGGAAACATGAGGCCTTTTGTTCTTTACCGCAGAATTCAATCCGTCAGCTGGACTCAAAAGCCATGCCAGAGCCGGGAAAAATTCATAGGCATCGATATAAAGGCGGTGAAGCGATTCTCCGACAATCGCGCCACAAATCGGAGTCGTAATTATGTCATTTACTGACGGAGTTGTCGTCTCGCCGAATTCTTCCCAGAGAAAAGAACCTGTCGAAGCCACAAAAAATGACTGCCAGAAATCAAGTCCGTTGGAACGACCGGCGCCGTAATACAAAGAACCCTGATAAGGATGGCCAAACTGATTCATAAAAAATCCGTCTTCATCCCAAACCCAGTGACTTTTCAGATTTTCCTTCATCGTTGAAAGTGTAGTCTGGCTGTATTCCTCTTCAAGAACGATTCGCGCAGTACTGTTGAAAATCATATTTACCAGACAGACATCGCCCACTGCAATCACTACATCTTTTACCGAAGCCGAATTCGATTCATTTTCTTCTTCTGACTGAGCAAAAATCCCCTGAAATAAAAATGTAAAAATAGCCAAAGTTGCAAAAAATTTCTTCATAGCCTAAGGATTATAGCAAAAATCAAAAAAAATTACTTCAATAAAGGGCGTTTTCTTATAACCCGATTGCCCCGTGAGGACAGCCTGCCCTGCAGTCTCCGCAGCGAATACAGTCCATTGAGTTGGGATTTTCGAAAACAGGAATGTTTAGCTTGCAGATTTTCTGACAGGCACCGCATTTTGTGCATTTTTCGGAATCAATTTTGAATCTGTAAAAGGAAATTTTATTGAAAATGCCGTAAATCGCACCGAGAGGACAAATGTAACGGCAAAAAGGGCGGTATATTATAATAGAAGAAAGAATCGTGACCAAAAGGATAGCAAGCTTCCAGCGGAAGATGAAACCGGCGGCTCCACGCATAGCAGAATTCAAAAGCACAAGGGGAATTCCGCCTTCAAGCGTTCCGAC
The DNA here is from genome assembly GCA_017161305.1 of Treponema ruminis. Taxonomy (GTDB): domain Bacteria; phylum Spirochaetota; class Spirochaetia; order Treponematales; family Treponemataceae; genus Treponema_D; species Treponema_D ruminis. Next base: position 20,222 of record CP031518.1, read on the forward strand.
CGGGCAAATCCACTTGCAGAACCACGGCTCGCCAAGGCCTGTGATGTCAATCACGAACATCGGAAGCAGAATCACAAAAACGCCGAGGAAAAGGAACCTGAGCCAGCGCAAACCTTTCTCACCCGGAAGACGGCGGATTTTTTTGACAAATGGAATCTTAAAAAGCAAGTCCTGAATCAGCCCGAACGGACACAAAAAACCGCACACGAACCTGCCGAGCAATGTTCCGAAAATAACAAGAAGCCCCACAACGTACATTGAGATTTTGTACTCGCGGGCATTAAGAGTTGCCTGCAATGAGCCAATCGGACAGGCACCAAGCGCACCAGGGCATGAATAGCAGTTCATTCCTGGAACGCAGATGAATTTGGAGCTGCCTTCAAAAATCTGGCCGTTCGCAAAGCCTTTGATGTAACCGTTGGAAAGGGCGGCAAAACAAGCCTGAGTTATGAGACGAATTCGACTGTGTTTTTTGATTTTAGATTTAGCTGCCATACAATAATTTTACCCGATTCCGATGCACTCCATACAGATTCGGGTGGCTTTGTTAACGACAGTCTCGGCTTCACCACGGAAAATGCCCGCAATCACGAATGCGATTCCAGCACAAAGAGAAAGTATTGCGATGATTTTCCGGTGTTTGTCGGTCAGTTTCATTTCTTTAAAATCTCGTCAATGATTTTCTGCCAGTCTTTTTGACTTCGCGAGCCAAGATAAGCTTCGCCAATTTGCTTGCCGTTTGAGTCCACGAAAATCGTCGTCGGAACAGCCTGAACGCCCCGGAGAACTCCGCTGAACATTTCTTTTGACGGAATTATGTGCGTGTAATTCGCCCCGGTTTGAGCGATGATTGCCTCACCGCTTGATTTTACGCGCGAATCGATATTTCCTTTTCGATCAAGAATGTCAATCACGATTCCGACAACCTCAACGCCCTTATTTTTGTTCTCATTGTTAAGTTTTGCAAGATCTGGCATTTCACGGATACATGGGCCGCAGAATGTACCCCAGACGTTCAGCATTGTCACTTTGTTTTTGGCAAAAATCTCGCTTGTGACGGCCGCGCCCTTCAAGTCAGTGGCCGTGAATGTGATTTTCTCGCCTGCTTTTTGTGCAAATGTAAGCGACGAGAATGCAAGAAATGCGATTGCAATCAAAAATCTTTTCATGTTGATCTCCTTTCGGTCACTGCGCATATCCGAAATGACCTGTATATTGTATATATAATCAAATTGTAGCACAAAAGTTTCAGTTTTTTTGCTACTGCGGGATTCCCAACACTAAGGCAGAGGCCTTTTTAGCCGCTGAGGGCGAGTTCCCTGCTTTGCGGCGGTGGGCTGCTTTTTGCTTTTGCTTTCCGCATCCGTTTTTTTGCCTTCGTCAGTATTAAAATTTGCTTTAAGATAGAAATTTTCAATCGGCTCATAACCAAGAGGTGCGACAAGCTCATTCCAATTCTTCGGAAGCTTGATTTCTGTGGTGACAAATCCGCCGCCGGGCATAACCTGCACTTTGTTGCGGTTGGCGTCTCCTGTAACCAAAAATGCCGTGTCGCCTTTGTTCATAGTGGCGATCGTCATGATTTGGTCTTCGGTGATAATCGGCTTGTACCATTCGGGCGTGGGCGTCATTTTTACCTGCTCCGCCTCGTCTTTTTTAAGCATTTCATAATGCTGATCGAAAGTGCGCCTTTTATACTGCTGGCTTCCTGTGTTGGCCCAGTAGTGGGCATATGTGCGGAGTGCAAGCGGGCGGCGGGCGGTCTCAATCAGCGCATCTTCCAAATCCGATTTTGTCTTATATTCCTTTGCAAGGTCTTTTGCCACATACTCGGTAATGAAAACGGTGCGCGGAACCTGCGGCTTTGTGTTTCCAAGCCCATTCTGCTGTTTTTCTGTGATGTCGAAGGCCATAAGATTCATGATTTTTTCCGGGTCGTCGGTAGCCGGGGTGATGTTGTTTCCCCAGGCAAGGGCACTTCCCGCTGTGATTGTATTCGCATTCAAATCGAATCCATGCTGAACATGATAAGGCTCCCAACCAATTAGGGCACAGGCTTCCTCATCCTCGCTGAAAGTGAAAGGCGTGAGATAGCCGAAAGAGCCCATACGGTTTTCCTTTACATAATAGCCGCCAATGTTAAGCATAGCCAAATCAATGAATCGCCCTAAAGCTTTGTTTGCCTTTTCACTAATCATTCCCTGCTGATTGTCGATTCCGAGCTGGCGGGCAAGCGGGCCGTTGAGCCATGCAAACGGAGTCCAGCCATGAGTTGAGGCAAGGGGTTTTCGCCATTCTCCGTTGTTCATTCCCTGCACAAACGCAATGCAGACTGGCATGAACTCAGGCGGGACTCCTGCCATTACAGCATTTGCCGCCACCGTGTAGACAGTGCATTCCCGGTAAGCCAGGGCAAAAGTTCCGAGGACATCGCTTCCCTTAAAGCCTGTGAATTTCAAGTATTCCTGAATTTTTTCGTCTGTGGGCGGAACAACTGGAAGTCCGTCACTCCAGCCGTTTATCTGCATGTATTCCTGAATCTCGTCGTAATTTCCGTAATAGATGATTTCCTCGGCCGGTCGTTTTCCTTCGGGAGCATATTTTGCAATTTCTTCTTTTGTAATTTGCGTAGTAAGGGCGGTCTTAATTTGTGGCCAGAGAACTTCCCTTGCATTCTTTTTGAGTTCGTCTGTGGAGTGGGAAGCAAAGGCACCCGGATATTCAACCGTACGAAGAACAGGAACGCCACGGTTTACGCCGGTTGAATGCACTTGAGCCACGAAAGTTGGAGCTGCAACGGTCACGGTCGGAATCCCGATATATTCAGCGGCAATGGAACCGCCTGTTTCTTTTGTGGTGCAAAGTCCGCAGCCACAGTTCCCCGCAATTACCGCGTCAACTTTGAATTCTTTGAGCCGCTCCTGAAAAGCTTTTGTTTTTTCAGTCTGCCCGAACACAGAATAAGGCCCGGCCTGACCGATATCATCGAACATGTAGATTTTTGCGGTGGGAAATTCTTTTTCGATGCAGCGTTTAAGCTCGTTGTGAGTTGTAGGTGCCATAAAAGAGCCGCCCACAAGCGCAATTGTCTTTCCTTTGAGATTGTCGAGCCTTTTTGCCTGACTAATCATCGGCACATCGTGATAACCGACCGGGGAAACAATCGCGTAGTTTTCACGACCGTCATCGGCATACTGCGGAACAAAACACACACCGTCCACACATTCATCGGGATTTGTAGAGTAACGTGTTGTTGAAAATAGCGGAGCAGCAAAAAACGCGAGAGCCGTTCCTGCAAGAAGAAGTTTTTTCATCTTGACCTCCGTAGTTTTCTTTCATGTATAACATATTAAAAACGCGGCTTACATGATTTTGTTACATCTATCATAAGCCCTTCTTCAACAGGGCTGTACTCCAATGTGATAGTCTTTCCACTCACTGTAAAGCCTTGCTTTGTCTCAAAGGCGAGCGTAAGCGTGGTGGCATTTCCGTTCTCGTTCACACTGTAGGTGGCAGTAATTGTTTTTGCAAGGGTGTCATCTGACTCCACGCTTTCTTCTTCGTCACTTTCTATGACCTCGAAGAATGTCATCTTTTTTGTGGATGTGTCTACGCTTTCGCTGTGGTAGCTTTCGGTCGTGCTGCCATTTTTGACGAAGGAGATAGAGCCTGTAAAACCTTTGAACACGGCGGCATTTCCCGTAAACTGTGCAAGGTCAGCGACATCGTCCGGTGCATACATAAAGATTGATGTCTCTGCCGATGTATACTGCTGTGTCAGGTAGTAATCGTAGGTGACATTATAATGCTCATATGTACCGTCTTCCTTCAGTGCGGATTTTGTTACCGTCTTATTCTTTTCGTAGCGGTATGTCCGTGGCATGAACTCAGCCTTTACCATAGCCCAGTCGTTTGCGGAAAGCTCTTCGTAGCGTGAGGCAAAAAACTCTTTTCGCAGGTTTATGTCCTCCTGCGTATCTGCATCGTCAGAGCCGACGGCAGATTCGCTTTTGCCGACAGACGCTCCCACAAGCGAAAACGGATAGCCAGTGTAGGGGGCAATGCTCACAGATTCTTCCTCGTTTTCAATCGTTGTGGTCACTTTGTATACATGCACGGTAACGACATTCGTAAATTCTGATGCACTGTACTTGCTTTCTATATCAGTATAGCCGGACAAATCGCTAAAGAGCGTCGTTTCCGTGCCGCTGCTTGATTTGCTTTTACCACTTGTCATAATCACCGAGCTTGTTTTATCACCGTTTCGGGTATAGGTCGTCTTGTTCGTGAACGTGTAGACCGTGTCGTCTGCGTCGGTGACGGTGAAAATCTCGGTCTGATACCAGCTTGTGACATCATCCGTAATAATGTTTGCATATTTGAAGTCTTCCGATTCCCAGTAGCCGATATAGCCGGCTTGCGTAACAAGCTTTCCGCTTCCGTCCGGGGCCGCAATTTTCTGCATCTGAAGCGTGACTGTATCAGAAGTTGCAGTGTAGCTGTAGAGGTTCTCTTCATCACTCAAGAGTGAGTCATGCATGCTAACATAGGCAGTGTGAGCGCCCACAAAATTCACATCAAGCAGGGAGCCGTAGAGAGACGTTCCTTCAAAGCTGACTTGCACTTGCGTGTTCTCCGAATCGCTATCATGCGAGCAGGCAGCAAAGGTAACTAGCGCAATCGCTGTGGTAACCGATGCTATAAAAGTTCGTATCAGTTTCATTTGTGGCCTCCTTATTGCGCTACCAAAACGGTATCAGTCTTTACAGGGTAGTAAAACTTGTGAAGCCAAGTCGTCAATGTTTTCATACAGATTTTGTAGTTATCGCTTTTATCTGTTTCGTGAGAACTTTTTCCATAATGACTGAGATGGTATACATAGCGGCCTGCGTATACGACAGGACATACCTCGTGCCCGCTTCGTTCACAGGTAGCAGTTGAGTTTCCAACGACAACCGTAACATGCGGGCAGTACTCATGCCAGTTACCAGCATTGTAGCCAGCCGCAACTCTCATATAGGTTCTGCGGTTCGTGATAAAAAAGTCTTCATAGTCCTGTACGGTTGAGGAAGTAAATGAAAATGCACTTCCGTCAGCATTGGTAAAGCCAACCGACTTGAATATGTCAAAGAGAGCCTTATGAGTCACACCGGTTGAAGATTTAACCGCATAAGCATCAAAAATTTCTTTGTACCATTCTTCCGGCATGGCCATATTCTGCGCCTCGGCACAGATGGTATTGGTATCTGACGGCGGCGCCTTTGGTTCTAAGCCTGCGTATAAACGGGAAGCGTTATAGCGGTATTTCGAATCTTCCAGAATATTCTTCTTTACAAGATTTCTGGATGCCGACCTATCAATCTTTGGCGTTGCCCACTTACTGCTCATTACTTTTGTGTAGTCTATTTGGGCAAGCGTTCCCGTAAAGGCCTGTCCCTGCCACTTGCTTCCCCATTTCTGGTAAACCGGCGTAGAATGGCGCACGACGGGGTACGTTTCATTAAGCGACTTTGCTGCATTCATATAGGCCTGCAACTCGTCGCAGTTTGTTGAAGAGGCATGGAGCGTTTCGGTAATCGTATAGTACCAGTAGGCAAGGGGAGCGCTCATGGCAATCAGAGCACTGTCCTGGTCACGCATCTGCTGCCGCCAGCTGTAGCCTTCCTGCTCCCAGACAAAGCAAACTTCTGCGTATTTGTCGTAGAGCCGGTACATATTAAAACTTTCGCCTGCGATACCCTTGTTGGTGTCAGTCAGATACTTACAGAGCTTGAACACGCTGGAAGCTCCTGTGTTCGCATTTACGCCCCATGCTTTAACCTTCGCTTCTATTTTTTCGCTGATAGTCTCTGCATTATCCTCAAAATATTTTTTGAACGCCGATCCGGCTGCATCAGTTGTTAAGGCGACATCTGAGGCGCTCATTGCGTTCTTCCAGCTTGAGCTGTCGATGAATCCGCTTAAATAAGAAAGTTTTTTTTCTTTTGTGTTGAGTTCGGCAATTTTTGCAGTGTAACCTGTCGCATCGTCTTGATACTGAGATGCAACTGCTGCTTCAAAAAGAACATCGATAATGCTGTTCCAGCAAATCATCGCGTCAGTGTAAATGTTATTGTACTGGTTGTCCCGGTCCTGCATGACCGTGTAGTAGCGGGTCAGCTCCCCCTGATACTGAGTTTCAGTATAGAGCTTTGCTTCCATTTCTTTAAGCATGGTCTGCATGGTAGCAAGCTGCTTGTCGATTTTATCGAGTTTTCCGCTGATTTCCTTAAAATAACTGGCTGTGCTCTTTACGATGCCGAGCGCGTCAAGCAGATAGGTAACGCCAACGCCCGCAAGCGCACCTATCGTGCCACTAAGAGCCGTGCCGCCCGCCCAGGTAAGCAGGGATTTTCCTGAAAAGTTCTTTACCATGTCGCCAAAGCCGTTGATTGCGACATCCTTTGCTACTTCCCCCGCAACATCGCCTGCTGCACGGGCAGAACAGGAAGCAGTGTCTATGATATTGCTGTCTGTAGTAGTTGAGCTTTTCGAAACTGCCGGGGCCTGGAACGGCGTTCCATTTGCAGCCCAATACTCATTCAAAAGCGTGATGTCGCAGGCAGGATTTCCCATAAATTCAATGAGTATTTCGCCGTCTGGAGAAGCCGCTTCTGTCTTACTTGTGCTTGCACCGGCTTGTGCGTTCGTGCTTACCGCCGTGTCGCTGACAATGTTTGAGCACGAGGCGAGCAAGAATGCAAGCAGTGTGCTCGCCGCAATGCATTGTGATTTTTTCATTTTTCTACCCCTTCTGATAAATTTGATCGTTAGTTTCTTAATAGCCACAAGGGCGCTCTTTTGAGACAAATACTGATTCTTTTGGTTTGTTTCTCACAAAGATATTTTAACATAGTTTTAAGATTTTGGGTAAAAAATTATATAGAAGCAAAAAAAAGCCAGCCACACCCAAAGGCACGACTGGCGTTCGTTTTATGAAAAATCTGCGGGCACAGATGCCCGCAAAAAGCAAGGACAGAAATCTTTGATTTCCGTGCAGGAAAACTAATGACAGGAGGTCATTAGTTTTCCGCAATTACTACTCATTAAACTCACTTACGAGAGCTGAGACTGTAGCCTTAGCATCTCCGTAAATCATTACAGTATTGTCGTTTGTGAAGAGTGGGTTCTCTACGCCAGAGAAGCCTGTACCCTTACCACGCTTCAATACGAATACTGTGCGTGCTTCGTGAGCGTTAACGATTGGCATACCGTAGAGTGGTGAAGACTCATCGTTGATAGCGTCTGGGTTAACAACGTCGTTTGCACCGATAACGATTGCAACATCAACATTGCTCATCTGTGGGTTCATCTCGTCAGCTGTTTTGAGCTGCTCATATGGAACATTTGCCTCAGCAAGCAATACGTTCATGTGTCCTGGCATACGACCTGCAACCGGGTGGATTGCGAAGTTTACTTCTGCACCGTTCTCTTCAAGCTTGTCGCAAAGCTCTTTTACAGCGTGCTGAGCCTGAGCTACAGCCATACCATAACCTGGAACGAATACAACGTTCTTTGCAGCCTCGAGAATCATGTAAGCATCCTCGACAGACATAGATTTTGGCTCTTTTGCAGGACCATTTGCGCCCTTCTTCTTCTGACCGCCGAAGCTCTTGAAGAGGAGGGAACCGAATGTGCGGTTCATAGCCTTACACATAATCAATGTAAGGATGAGACCAGAAGCACCTACGAGACATCCAGAAACTACAAGTACAGTGTTGTTGATTGCGAAACCTGCGAAAGCGGCAGCCAAACCAGACAAAGCATTCAAGAATGAGATAATAACCGGCATATCACCACCACCGATTGGGATAACCATTGTGAAGCCCAAAAGGAGGAAGATTGCTGTTGAAGCGATGATTGCGTATTTCTCGATTTCTGCGCATCCGAGTGGATTGTCAGAAGTCAAGAAAGCGTAAGCGATGATTGAAACAAGACCGAGAACGCACAAAACGCCGTTTACAGCGTTCTTAGCAGGAATTACCCAGCCTTTGAAAGTCATTTTTCCACTCAATTTGCCCCAAGCAACCAAAGAACCTGTGAATGCAACAGCACCGATTGCGATTGTAAGGCCGAGTGAAACTGCTGTGAAATAGTCACCTTTCTCTGCAGCGATGTACTGAGTCAAAGCAACGAGAAGTGAAGAAAGACCACCGAAACCGTTGAACAAAGCAACGAGCTCTGGCATACCAGTCATCTGAACTTTCTTAGACCAGATAGCACCGATGATTGTACCAATCAAAACAGCTACGATAATCCAGCAGTAGCCGTTTGCCAAAAGCGGGTTTCCGCCCCATGCACCAGCGTCAGAAGCAAATGCGCTCATAACGTCTTTCTGGATAAGAACTGTGACACAAGCAATCAACATACCGACCGCTGAATATGCGTTACCCTTGCGGGCTGTATCAGTCTTTCCGAGCAATTTGATACCACGGATGAAGAAGATACATGAAACCATGTAAAGAATTTTAATAGCTATATCAGACATTTCTCAGCACCTCTTATTTCTTAGAGTCCTTTTTCTTGAACATACCAAGCATTCGGTCTGTTACCATGTAACCACCGATTACGTTGATAGTAGCAAAAACAATAGCGAGGAAGCCGAGAACAGCTCCGACCTTTCCACCGATTTTAACGGCTGCTGCTGTGATAGAAATAGCACCAACAACAGTGATACCAGAAATAGCGTTAGTTCCTGACATCAACGGTGTATGAAGCTGTGAAGGAACTTTTGCAATCAACTCCAATCCAAGGAAGGCAGCGATTACAAATACGAAAATAAGCATTATATCCATTTTAAATCTCCTTATGCCTTGAAGCGCTCGTGGATGATCTGTCCACCCTGAGTCAAGAGACAACCCTTCATGATGTCATCTTCCATGTTGACATTGAACTCTTTTGCTTCTTTGTTGTAGAAACCAGCGTGTGTGAGGAAAGCTGTGATGTTTCCAGAGAACATCTTTGAAGCATCATACGGAACCTGTCGCTCGAGCAAATCACCAGACATGATTGTAACGCCGTTTTCTGTAACAACGTTTTCGAAGAGCTTAGAACCCTCAACGTTTCCGCCTGTTGAACAAGCCATATCGACTACGATTGAGCCTGGCATCATGCGGTCAAGAACGTTCTTTTCGATAAGGCGTGGAGCCTTGCGACCAAATACTTTTGCAGTTGTAATGACGATGTTTGCTTTTTCACAAACTTTAGCCTGAGCTTCCTTCTGTTTTGCAATCTGCTCAGGAGTAAGCTCTTTTGCGTATCCCTGTGCAGTCTGACCCATTTCACCGAGGTCAATCTTAACGAATGAAGCACCGAGTGATTTAACCTGCTCTTCAACGACCGGACGAGTATCGAAAGCGTCAACACGTGCGCCCAAACGTTTTGCAGTAGCGATTGCCTGAAGACCGGCAACACCGACACCAATAATGAAAACGCGAGCCGGGTTGATTGTACCAGCCGGAGTAACCATCATAGGAAGGATTTTAGGAAGTTTAGCAGCTGCATTTACGACAGCAACGTAACCTGCCAAAGAAGTCTGTGATGACTGAACATCCATCTTCTGAGCAAGTGTTGAACGTGGAATCATTTCAAGAGAAACAGCCTGGATTCCCTGTGCAGCAAATTTATTAAGGAGTTCTTTTTCGTTGAACGGATCCATGTAGCTGAGATGCAATGTGTCTTTTTTGATTCCGTCAATTGACTCTGGCTTCATGATACGAACGATAATTTCTGAATCGTCGTATGCATCTTCTTCTTTTGCAACGATTGAAGCACCAGCTGTTTTGTAAGCTTCATCGCTGAACCCGCTCTTCAAACCTGCTCCAGAAACGACTTTGAATTCAAAGCCCATAGAAACAAGTTTTTTAATGTCATCAGGAATGAGGGCAACACGTGTTTCGCGCTCGTCCTTTTCCTTGCAGACCAAAACTTTCTTCATTTTTGAAAGCCTCCTATTTTATTAAATAGCTAAACATTAGCTAAAAAATCTCTTTATTATACAAGAAATGTGCAGAATTTAACATCACTTTTTCAAGTTTTTCACGCTAAAATAATTAGATTTTTCTATATTTATAGAAGATTTTTACCTTGGAGAACGCAAATGAAAAAATTCATGGACAAAGATTTTCTTCTCGAGACTAAAACTGCTCAGAAGTTGTTTGAGGCTTGCAAAAACGAACCTCTCTGGGACTATCACTGTCACCTCATTCCTGCTCAGATTGCAGAGAACAAAAAATTCAAGAATCTCACAGAAATCTGGCTTGGCGGCGACCATTACAAATGGCGACAGATGCGTACTTACGGCGTAACCGAGGACTACATCACTGGCGACAAACCTGACTACGAAAAATTCCTCAAATGGGCAGAGACAATCGAACATCTTATCGGAAACCCTCTCTACCATTGGACACACCTTGAGCTTCAGCGATACTTCGGAATCGACGAGCCGCTCACAGTAAAAACAGCTCCTGCAATCTGGGAAAAAGCAAACAAAATGCTCCAGAGCGACGAGCTTTCAGTAAAAGGAATTTTCGAAAAATTCCACGTTTACGCTGTCGGAACAACAGACGACCCGATTGATTCCCTCGAATACCACAAGGCCATCGCAGCCGGAACAGCACCAATCGGAAAAATCGCAACAAAAGTCCGCCCGTCTTACCGCCCGGACAAAGCAATCAACATCAATCTTCCAACATACAAAGACTATATCGCAAAACTGAGCAAAGTAAGCGGAATTGCAATCAAAACTTCTGATGATGTAATCAAAGCTCTTATCAAACGCCTTGATTTCTTCATTGAGAACGGATGCCGCGCTTCTGACCACGCTCTTGAATATCCTCCTTGCAAAATCGACACAGATGCAAACATCGATGCAGTCGTAACACGCGCTTTGAACGGCGAAGTAATCTCAGAATGTGAGGCAGAAGCTTACAAGACAAAGATTCTCGTTGCCCTCGGCCGTGCATACGAAGAGCGTGGAATCGTTCAGCAGTGGCACATGAACGCAATCCGCGACAACAACAAGGCAATGTTCAAAAAACTCGGCCCGGACACAGGTTTCGACGGCAGCCACGACAAACCAATGGCAGAGAACCTTGCTGGCCTCATGAATCTCATCGAAGAGAAGGGCGGAATGCCAAAAACAATCCTCTACACCCTCAACCCAAAAGATTACTACTCAATCGGAACAATCATGGGCTGTTTCCAGGGCGGCGGAATCAAAGGCAAAATCCAGCTCGGTTCAGGCTGGTGGTTCTGCGATCACAAGGACGGTATGGAACAGCAGATTAAGGTTCTCGGTAACCTCGGCATGATTCCTGCATTCGTAGGTATGCTCACAGACAGCCGAAGCTTCCTCTCATACTCACGCCACGAATATTTCCGCAGAATCCTCTGTAACGTAATCGGCGGCTGGGTAGAAAACGGCGAATATCCTGCTGACATGGACACTCTGATTCAGATTGTAAAGGACATCAGCTTCGGAAACGCATTGAACTACTTCGGAAAATAAATTCGGGCACATCCCTGCCTTTCGGCAGGGGCGGGCTTTACGCACTTCCGCTGGACGCTCGAGCGCTTTCGTTTTTGCGCTCGTTTCCATTGCCTTACGGCAACGCCTCCGGCGGTGCTCCAATCCCTTGTGCGAAAATCAAGGGATTCCTTTCTCAGCGGCAGTATGATATATTCTAATCATGATTTCCCTGATTGTCGCTTACTCCAAAAATCGTGTAATCGGTTCCAATGGCAAAATTCCCTGGAAAATCGAGGGAGAGCAGGGCCGTTTCCGCGAACTTACTACAGGAAATACCGTCATAATGGGCCGGAAAACTTTTGAAGAAATCGGCCGTCCCCTCCCAAACAGAAAAACAATCGTCGTTTCAAAAACAAAGAATTTTGACTCAGAAAATTGCAAGACAGCCCGCAGCCTGAAAGAAGCAATTGAACTTGCCGGTCAAGAAGACATCTTCATCTCAGGCGGTCAGAAATTATACGAAGAAGCCCTTCCTCTGGTGGAAAAAATGTATATCACTGAAGTCGAACTTGACTGCCCGGGCGATGTTTTTTTTCCCATTTTTGACGAAAGCCTCTTTTATAAGGAAATTGTTGCCAGACATGATGGCAAAATTCCCTACACTTATGTAACATATACCAGGAAATAAAACTATGAAAAAACTTTTGAAATTCACCCTTTGTTCTTTTCTTCTGACTTTTTTGATTCAGCCTATACTCTCTGCTGAAAATTCGCCCTTCAAGCTCGACCCGATAAAGGACGGCATTCTTTTTGGAAGCGGAGTTTTGCTTTCAGGCGGAGACTTGCTTTTGGACAATGTTTTAAAAGTCAACCGCCAGGAATACAAGGGAAAGATTTACGACAAGGATGACGTCAATGCCTTTGACCGACCCTTCATGAATTCTTACTCACATTCCAGGGATAAGGCAGCGGATTTTTTGCTTGCCGCCACAATGGCAACACCTGGTCTTCTTGTTTTCACGGATCAAAGCGAATGGATTACAGAAGCCGCAATGTACGCTGAAACACTTTTAATCGCTAACGGAATCAAGGAAATGATAAAACTTGCCGTCACCCGACCTCGGCCATACATGTATTACGACCCGAGCACTTTCCCGGAAGACGACATAGACGAGGGTGACTGGGCAAATTCCTTCCCGTCAGGACATTCGACCATAGCTTTTGCCAGCGCGACCTTTACCAGCTACACCTTCTCAAAATATTTTCCGGAATCAAAATGGCGGATTCCTGTCACAGCCGGAGCTTATTCAATGGCAATCGGAGTTGTGGCTTTAAGGCTTTCAAGCGGAAATCACTTCATGACCGACGTTTTAGCCGGTGCCACAATCGGAGGCCTTTCAGGATTTTTGGTTCCCTGGCTTCACACCTTCAATCAAAAGCACGACGTAAACCTTGCCTTGCTCGGCAACGGATTTTCTGTAAGCCTGGCTTTAAACTAAAACTAATTACCGCTCGTTAGTCATAATCTACTAACTAACGTTCATTCTTATTTCGGCAACTTCTTTAATTCTAAAGATTTTGTCTGAAATCAGCTGGTACAAGTCTGCCTTGCTCTCTGCAAGACTCTCAATCTTTGCCAGCCAGATTTTAAATGATTCTTCATTTTTTCTGTTTGCAAGTTTATTCAGGGCAATAGGAATCTGTTTAATTAACGAACGTTTGTCAGAATTATCCCATTCCAGGCGCAGCAGTATTTCCTCAAGTTCTTCTTCCTTTGTCTGACAAATACCTAACGATAGTTTGTCATAAAATCTCTCAAGATTTTCGTATTCAAGCTTATCGAAGTCTTCAGGAATTTCGAGAGTAAAAAAGTCCTTGCTCGTAATTTCAAGTCCTTCAATCACAAATTTCTTTTCATCCTCGAAAACCTTGTCCGCAAGATTCATCAGCTTTTCATACGAATATTTCTGCTTAAAAAGAAGCAGGGCCTTCTTGCGCTTGAGGATAAAATCAATTTCCCGGACTGATTCTTCGTCACTTTTCCGGCTAGTGTCGATACTCAGGATAAATTCGATGTTGCTATTCTGCCTCTTGTTGCTCTGCTTTCCGCCGCGGTAGGTCGTGTACTCATTAGTCACCAGAGAAAGTCTTCCGCGCCTTGTACAGATTTCCCTCATCTTTTCAAAAGGAATGATTCCGTCAGTGCTGTAGCTAATGAAAATAAAGCGGGCATCAAGATTCATAATCAGGTCTTCAAAAGACTTTTCTGCACTGTCACGGTAGCAGTAATCAGAGCGGGTATTAACCCAGTCCTCACGAATCGCAGCCTTTCTTTTTAAGATTCCCTTTGCATTCAAATCGAGGGGGGCAGGAATTTTGTCCCATTTAGCGATTGTATTCAATAAATGATAATTACTTCCATACTGATGCTGATTATAGGGCGGATCCAGATAGGCTATGTCGATTCCCTTGACCTTCCGAGCAAGTTCGTTGGCATTTTCCTGAAAAACATGGACAGGAGCCTTTGAATCAATCAGAACAGGGTAATGCAGCTCGATTTTCTTCATAATACGGCTGAGGGCATCCTTTCCATGTCCGCCAAATTCCTTGTGAAAGGCCTTAAAAACGCCGGAAGTATTTGTGTGGGTCGCACCCTCATAAAGCAAGATTGCCAGAAGAAGATAGAAAATCTTTTCACTGCAGCCACTTTTCTTCTGAACTGATTTAGAATAATTTTCTTCTATAAAGTTACGGATTTTATCGATTGCAAGGGCATTTTCCCGCGTGTAAAAAAGCCTTTCCGTCTTGTAATCAGCCTGCTCAACATCAAATTCCTTGGGAGCATAATATTTTGCGATATACTGATTTTCTTCGTCCGCTGCAGGTAGGGAATTGATTTTATCAAGAAGGGCCTCAAATTCCTGACGGCTGCCGAAGATCTCCTCGATTTCTGACTCATTGAAATTCAAAAATCCCTGATTTAAAACGTAGGAATAATATTCCCAGTCATTTGCAAAAACTTCCATTCCCAAAAACTTGGCAAAACGGGCGACAACACCGCTTCCCGAAAAAACGTCAAAAAATTTTACATTTTCATCGGGCAAAATTCCGGCATTTTCGATGGCCTTATAAATCAAGGGGAGAAGTTTGCGTTTGTTTCCGATGTAAGCAATAATCTGCTCAGTGAGGTAGGGAGAATTAAATTCCATTTTACAATTTATAAATTCTACCATTTTACGAATTCTCTAGCAATACAGCGAATTTTAGCATAAAATAGAATAATCATAAATTTCAAATAAAAATGTTTTTTCTGAGATTAAAGACCAAAGCAAACATAAAAAAATTTTTTCTCGTCATTACTTTTTTTCTGATTTCTCTTGCCGCCTCTTTTTCACAAGAATTTCCGGAAAAGCTCTCTGAAAAGGCAAAAATATCTCTCATTTCAGTCGATTACCAGGATCTTTCGCACTCACTTTTTTCAAAAAGCTGCCTGCGTATTTACGACAAGGAAAACCAGTTCGACACTCTGATTGACTTTGCCCATTTCGATGATTTTGAAGACACCTTCTTCGGGCTCAAATTCTTCTTTGAGGATAAAAAGGCCTTCATAAAAAGCTATGATTTTTTTAAATTCTTCCTTGCCCAGAGCCAGCAGAAAAATACCTCAATCACTGAAATTTCGCTGGACCTCACGCCCAAAGAAATCGCCTACATCTATAACTTTATCCGAATAATTCTAAAAGCCCTTCCTGATTACAGCTACGATTTTGATATCCTCACAAACAACTCGGAGAGTCACATTTCACAGATTCTGCACGATTGCTACCGAATGGTAGGCTCAACTTCCAGCAGAGACCGATATTCATTTTCAGGCCTGACAAAGCACAAACTGAATTATAAACGAATTAACGGTAGTTTTGTTTTACTGGCAGAAAAAGAATCAATTGAACTGCAAAACCAAAGTCACTTTTCCAACAATCAGAAAAACTTAATTATCTTTCTGATTATCGTCTCTTCGATTTTCTTTATTGTCACAGTCTACCAAGTGTTAGTCTATTATTTTGAAAAGCTGCATATAGTTTCAATCTACAAAAGCATGCAGATTTTTGATTTTACTCTTCTTTTTTCAAGCGGACTTTCAGGATTCTTTATTATTTTTATGAATTTGTCTTCCGATCAGGCGATTCTCCAAAACAATTTTGAATATCTCTATCTTTTCCCCTTGAATGTAGCCGCTGCCTTTTCAGTTTTTAAGCCGCTTTTTCCTCGGAAAATCGAAAATACCTATTGGTCAACTGCTTTAATTTTGTCGGAAATTTATATCGTAATTATGTGGGTTATGGAAAGTAAATTCCCAGTGATTAATGCACTCTTTGTCCTGCCGCTTTTTCTGCGGATTGCCTATTATTATTTTATTACCCTGGGACTAAAAGAAGGACAAAGGTTCAAGCCCTATGTCCTTCTTATAAGATTTTTGGATTATATCAGTTCCTAAGATTCTTATTTTGCGCTCTTCAAGAGAACGTCGAATGCAATGTAAGCACCGCCTGGGATTCCAGCCTGTGGAACACCGCGTGAACCATAAGCAAGCTCCGGCGGAATTACGATTTTTCGTGTTTCACCGACTTTCATATCCTGAACCATGATGTCAAATCCAGGAATCATCTGGCCGCCGTCAGTCTTGAAAGAAAGACCTTCGTGAGCGCCCTTAATCATTCCTGCAGAAGCGTCGAAAATCTGTCCATCCTGCAAATAGCCCTTGTACTCAACAAATACGTTCTTGCCTTTGCCGACTTTGCTTCCAGAACCTTCTTTAAGAATCTTGTAGTAAATTCCTTTTGGATCTTTTTCACAGCCCTCGATGAAAGCAGCCATTTTCTTTGCTTTTGCTTCTTCGTTAGCCTTTTTAACTTCTTCGCTGAGCTTGTTAAAATCAGCCTGTGTAGCTGTGAACTTTTCAGCGTCTGCACCCTGACGAATGATAGTTAATTTTACAATCTTATCGCCCTGCTGAACTTTATTTACTATATCCTGACTGTCTGAATTTACAACCTGACCGAAAATTGTATGCTTTCCGTTGAGCCAGTCTGTTGGAACGTGAGTGATAAAGAACTGACTACCGTTAGTTCCCGGACCTGCATTTGCCATAGCAAGATAACCAGGTTTGTCGAACTTCAAGTCATCACGACATTCATCAGCAAATCGGTAGCCTGGACCGCCACGGCCTGTACCCTCAGGATCACCACCCTGAATCATGAAATCAGCGATAACACGATGGAATGTGAGTCCGTCGTAGAAATGCTTTCCATTTGCGTCATCAAGAGTGCCTTCTGCCAGACCGACAAAGTTTGTTACTGTGAGCGGTGTTTTTTTGTAGAAAAGCTCAAGTACGATAGAACCTTTGCTTGTCTCCATGATTGCAAAAAGGCCGTCTTTTCCTTTGATTGCGCTTAATTCTTTGTCCATTGGTTTACATCCTCCAAAAGCTATTGCGAACAAGCCGAAGACTGCCGCAAATATTGTTTTTTTCATTTTATTCTCCTACCTTTGAGATTTTAAAATATATCATTTTTTGCCCATTTCAGCAACGAACCACTTGTAAATCGAATCCACGCGAGCGTTGAAAGAATCAATCATCTTGTTTTCCAGCATTGCGATTCGAGGGTAGTAGGCCTGAACCATCAGATAAACAAGGAAATGATCTCCCTCGTCAACAACGACCAGATTAATCTTTACGTTATGAGCCTTGGCAGCTGTAATCGGCCCGAACTTAAACGGCTCAAAATTATCAAAGCAAACGCTGACCTCATTTGCCCGCTCGTGATATTCCAGCTTGTAATAGCACTCGCCGAAAGAATTGTCATCCTGCATACAGTAAAGAATTTTACCTTCAGCGCTTCCTTCCGTTTCATCAGGAATTTTTTTCTTTTCGTCCGGAGATTTTACGAGATATGCCTCGTGATAAAGGGTTTCCCACTTTTTGTGGCGGTTTGAATAATATTCCGTGCCCTTCATCGTGGAAATCGAACGGATAACCTTTGAAACTTTCGTAATATTAATGGAAGAAAGATCTTCATTTACTAAGCCCAAAGTTTTTTTGTCGAGATAGAAAATCTTTTCAGTAGTGAGCCGGGGTTTTTCGCCATTATCCCAGTGATTGATTGCAAGTGAAGAAAGTTCCGTTTTAGGGAGAAGAGAAAGTTCAACAGGGGCCTCGTTTAGAAAAACATTCTGGATCTCGCCCTCAGACTTAACTCTTTCAAGAAGGGTAGGGGAGATGCTCTGCGCGTTCAATCCAAATGCAAGAAGAGCAGTCTCTAAAAATAAAAATAATTTCTTCATATAAATATAATGATTTGAAAATCCCTCAGTTACAAAAAACACCGGCCATTTTAGCCGGTGCTGCATTTTTTAGTAAGCGCCTTTGTAAATAACTCGTACCTGTTTGTACAAGCCTTCGCCTTCGCTCTTTGTCTCGATGTCTGCGAAATCATTGAGCGTTGTGTGAATCAATCGTCGCTCGAACGGATTCATCGGCTCAAGAAGAATTGAAGTTCTCTTTGTGCGTACTTTGTCAGCTGTTGTGTAAGCGAGGTGAACAAGATTTTCCTCACGGCGTACACGGTAGTTTTCTGTGTCGAGGATTACGCGGACATCTTCACGACCGAGGTGACCTGCATAAACGTTTGCAAGAAGCTGGAGAGCGTCGAGGTTCTTTCCCTTGCGTCCGATGAGGATTGAAGAGCTTTCTGAGCTGAGCTTGAGCCCGATTTTCTTTTCTTCACGGAACATGATTTCAACACTTGCCTCATAACCCATTTTTGCGATTACTTCTGAAACAAATGTTGTGAGTTTCTGCTCGAACTCGTCCTGTGGAATTGGATTTCCCATAACGCGTTTTGCAGTCTCAACCGGTGAATCATTGTCGTCGTCATATTTTACGCCAGGTGTAGCCTCGTCTGTGTGAACACGGATTTTAACGTAACCGGCTTTGAACAATGTCTTTTTCTGTGTTTCGATGATTTCAACGTCGAACTGATCGCTTTCAAGACCAAGCTCGATAGTTGCCTTTTCAATAGCGTCTTTTTCGGTTTTGCCCTCAAATTCGTAAGTCATATATTTCTCCTTGTGGATTATTTTCGTTTTTTATTCTGAACGAGCTTCAATTTTGGCTCGTCCTTTTTGTTCTTCATCATTTTGTTGATGACAATCTGCTGTCCAAGCTGGAAGATGTTTGAAACTGTCCAGTAAAGAAGCAATCCGGCAGGTGCATTATAGAAGAGAAAGAAGAACATAATCGGCATACCGTACATCATCATCTTCATCTGAGCTCCGGTTGAGCCTGTAGCTGTTCCGCCGTTGCCAGTGATTTTTCCGAACAAAAGCTGAGAAATTACATAAATTACCGGCAAGATTCGAATCTGGTTCCAGCCGAGGATTGGAAGGCCATGTTCGAATACAGGACCTACACGATCGCCCTGAGAAAGATCCTCAATCCAACCACTGATAAATGAAGCTCCGCGGAACTCAAAGTAGTTGTTGAAGAGGTTGTACATAGCGAACAAGATTACGAACTGGAAAATCATTGGCAGACAGCCGCTCATCGGGTTGTAGCCAATTTCCTTGTACATTTTTGCAGTTTCCATCTGGAGTTTCTGCGGGTCGCCCTTGTATTTTGCCTGAAGTTCCTGCATTTTCGGCTGGAATTTCTGCATTTTCTGAGTGCCTTCCAGGCTCTTCTTTGTGAGTGGGAAGAGAGCCATTTTAAGGATAATCGTTACAATAATGATTGAAACGCCCCAGTTGTGAACGACTTTGTTGATGTTCTCCAAAAGGAATTTAAGTACGACTTCGAGCCAGTAAAGGAAGCCTGAAGTCTGAAGGCTTTCGTTGAAGTGAACTCCGCTCAAGCCCCATTCATTTTTGTCCTCAGAAACATAATTCTTAAGTTCTGATTCATTGCGTGGACCAGCGTAGATGTAATATGTGTCGTTTGTTTCTTTTTTGTCAGTTGGTTTTCGGGTCATTTTGACCTGTGCGTTAGTTGCATCGCCAACTTCGATTTCAGAGTTGTAAACGACTGTGCTGGACATTGAAGTTTTGTTTTCCGGGTAAACAATGAACTCGAAGTATTTTCCGGCCATTGCAGTCCACATCCAGTCACGCTCATAATTCTTTGTCTGTTTTGAGCCGAGACGTGTCTTTTTTGCCTTTTCGCCGTTGAAAGAAACAAGCTCGCGGTACTCGTAGCGGTCCATTTTTGGATTGAATTTCGGGCCGACCTGTGGAGCTGTTCGGAGTGTGTAAGCAGCACCGCCAACATCAAGTCCCTTGAAATTCTCGTCGCCGTCGATTGTTACTTCAAGCTTGAATGTGTAATCGTTTGGTTTGAAAGTGTATTTTTTTACAAGGGTGAATTCGCTCTCTGAGCCGTCTGCATTTTTTGAAGTAAATTTTTTGAAGAAGCCGATTGAATAGTCGTCAAGTTTTTTTGCGTTGAAAATGTCATCGATGATTGGGCGGGTAGCGCCACCAAGTGAAAGACCGAAAGCCCGGTTTCTGTCAGAAAGGTTTTCGATAAGCTCAACGCCCTTTCCTGTATCTGCATCACGGTTTTTAAGTGCCCCGCGATCATCTTTTTCGATAAGCTCGTAGCTTACGATATCACCGCCACGGTTTGTGAAAGTAACTGCTACTTTGTTTGTAGTGATGGTGAATTTTTCTTCAGAAAGGCTTTCTGAATCAGAAAGTTCTGAAACGATTGAAAGGTTTTCTTCGATAGAAGAATCCTGTTTTTCTGACTCGCCGGTTGCCTGATTCTCTACGACCTCAGTTGTCTGCTCGGTCTGAGCCTGCTGCTCCTGAGGCTTTGGCGGGAACAAAATAGTCTGTGCCGCAAAGAATCCGACAAGAACGACAGTCGAAAGGCCGATAGCCCATACGGTATTTTTTTCCATTATAAAACATCCTGATGCCAATTAATGGCAGTAATTTTCGCTGTTAATGATTTTCACGGAACCGGATCGTAACCGCCTGGATGAAAAGGAGTGCATTTTAAAATTCGTTTTGTCGAAAGATACATTCCCTTGATCGGGCCATGCTTTTGCAAGGCTTCCAAAGCATAAGCCGAGCATGAAGGATAAAACCTGCAGCAAGGTGCTTTGAGTGGAGAGATGAACTTTCGGTAAAAGCGAATCGGTAGACATAAAATGAATACGAGTGCGTTCTTCATTCTTTGACTAAACCAGCTTTTTCACACAATGTACGAAATTGAACACACCGCGTGCTGAACGAGTCTTTCTCGGAAGGGGGATATACCAGAAAAAGTATATCATATCCGGTGTTCAGGTGTGCTTTAAAATTACGATAGGTTTCGCGACTGAATCGTTTGGCACGATTGCGCTGAACTGCATTGCCAAAACCGCGGGGAAGGGGAAAGCCAATCCGGTTGAAATTCATACCGTTTGGAAGAAAGAAAAGTTTTGCTCCCGCTGTACTCGCCCTTTTCCCGTTTTTGAACAGGTTTTTAAAATCATTAGGTCTTTTTATATGCTCGTCGCGTGTAAAACCTGCTGATTTCATAAAACCTGCCTCTTAGAAATAAGAATTAGTATTTTTTGTGCTCGTCACAAACTGAGAGCTTCTTGCGGCCCTTTGCTCTTCGGCGAGCGAGAACCATGCGACCACCGCGAGTTGCCATGCGAGCGCGGAATCCGAATTTTCTGTTTCTTTTAACTTTACTTGGCTGGTATGTTCGTTTCATAGAACATTCTCCTTATTCTGTTGGGGGTAACCCTAAATTTTGATAAAAAATTTGAGCAATTTTGCAAGAACTTCCTCTATCCTCGCAAAAATTTGGTAGTGGCAAATAGTTTAACAAATTTACTTGCTGTCGGTCAATATATCAGCCTTTAAGCGGTCAAGAATTTGCCTTAAATTTTGAGGAATTTCTTTATTTTGAGTGGAATTTTTTGAATTCTCGCCGTCCTGAGACTGAGAATTTTCAAGATTTTTATTCTTTTCATCAAATTCCTGAATAACCTTTTCTTCTTTTTGGATTCTTTCTTCGATATTGCTGCGGATTTTTTCTTCCTTCATCTGAGAATGAAGCTCGACGTTAGATCCACGAAGACGGAAAGCCAGCGATGATATTTTTACATCGGGAACGCCTCTCTTGAGTCCGTTCAGAATGTACTTCTGGTAAATCCGGAAAGTCTGAATCCAGGCAGGATGATCAGCTTCAATCAGAAGAATTCCGTTCTTCAAATCAATTACCCTGGAATGTGAATAAAGATTTATGCCCAGATTTTCTCCGTTCTTTGCATTGGAACGAATAGACTCCAGCGTAAACCGCCATGTTTTGAGAAGCTTATTGTTTTTTTCGACTTCCGCACGCTCGATGTTCGTAAAGGCAGTCATTATCATTTCCTGGGCGGAAATTAAATTATCTTCATTAAACATTAAAAGCTCCTATCAAAAATCAATATTTCTAGTCCCGTGACAAAATCCAGACAACAGCAGCGCATGGCAGAATCACGAACAAAAATCCTGCGTTACCAAAAAATCGCCAGAAAAACCAGCTCAGGGTAAGTCCAAAATGAAAGCAAAAAAGCGTGAGTCCGAAAAATTTTGCTTTAAGCGAATAAGACCTGTCTCCGTTGAAAAAAATTTCCGTCAGTGAAGAAATCAACTGCCTGAAATTATTCGATGAAAAGATAGTGGAGCTTGTAAAACCGTAGGCCCCTTTAAAAGCACACCACTGAAAGGCCATCGCAAAAAAAGTAGGATAGAGATAGACCGTAAGCGGTAAATCCCTGGAAACCGGAAAAAGCCACATCGCAAAGGCAGCAGTTACATCAACAATCATTGCAAGAATTTTTACGTTCGCTTTTGTATGTTTGGGAAGAAAAGTCACGAGAAAAATCGCAAGACCATACAAAAAAGCTCCAAATACGTGAAAAAGAACCGAATGTCCTTCTCCACTGAGCAAGCCCAAAACAATATCAATCAAATTGGTTGTCTGGGCTGAACCCAAGAAATGTGCCACATTGACAATCGGAAATAATCCTAAAAATCCGCCAATGAAGGCAACAATAAAATGTATCTGAGCCTCTCGATTTAAATTCATGCGAAGAGTGTATCATAAAAGCAAGAAAGAATCTAATTTCAGTTCTTTAATTCCCACTTGCCGCCGTCAATTCCATAAATCTTTGTCGTGCTTTTTTTGTAACGTTCATAAGGCTCACCGGGCAAAAATGTACAGAAAAGCTGGTCATAAGCCGGGAGTAGGGTAGTGACAGACTGCCTCTTATCCGGATCAAGTTCCAGCATAACATCGTCCATAAGGAGAATCGGATTTTTCTCGGTAACCTGAGTGTAATAAATGGCCTGGGCAATCCGAAGCAAAATCGCAAGAAGACGGCGCTGACCTGTTGAAGCGTTTGGAACGAAGTTCTTTCCTCCCCGCACGAAGACAATCCTGTCACGGTGGGGTCCGCTCATCGTCGTCTGAATCACCTTGTCCATCTCGCGCTTCTGGGCCAGAACTGAAAGGGCAAAATCCATCGTAACCGGCTGATTTTCCTCAGTCCGCCAGCTGGGAACATATTTTATTGAAACGCCGTCAATTCCCGTAATCTGCTCGTAAAGTTTTCCGAAAATCTGGTTGAATTTGAAAATCGTAGCACTCCGTTTTTTCTGAATCTCAATTCCGTCCTGTGCAAGCTGCTGGTCAAAAATATCCAGCATTTCATATTTTTTTTCTTTGAGAGAAATATTGCGGCTTTTAAGGATTTTCTTGTAACGGCGGTTCAAGTCGATGTAAAGGACGTCGTACATGGAAAGGCACTGGTCTATAAAAAAGCGCTTTTTTTCAGGTTCGCCGGTCGCATAATCCAGATCATCGTGGCAGAAAAGTACGCAGGGCATCGTGTTGATAAGCTCCTTGCGGTCCTTAATTGTCTTGCCGTTCTTTTCAATCCGTTTTTTCTGATTTTCGTAGGTAAAAAAAAGACTGGCCGTATTGCCGTTTTCCTCGCGGTACAAGGTCTTCACGCTGAAAGATTTTTCGCCCTCACGAACAATTTCTGCATCCGAGCGGGTACGAAAGGAATTTCCGTAAGCAGAAAAATAAATCGACTCAAGAAGATTGCTTTTTCCCTGACCGTTTTCTCCGACAAAATAGACCTCCTTTGAAAGAAGGTCTATCGTCTTATTTTCGAGATTGCGATAATTTACATAAGAAACTGAAAGTACCGGCATTTACTCCGCAGACATTGGCATGAGGATGTGGAAGTAATCTGCAGCTGGCTCCGGTCGGAGTGTTACAGCCCTCATTACCTCTGTGAACTCAAATGTGATGTATTCGCTGTTCATAACTTTGAGAGGAGCGTCGATGTGCTTGTAGTTCATTGAAATTGAAACTGACTCACCGTCATACTGACATGGAATTTCTTCTTTTGCATCGCCCAAGTCAGTTGATTTTGAAGTGATTGTAAGAACTCCAGGAGTGAGGTTAAAAATGATTCTTCCTGTCTTATCAATCATGATTGCAATTCGTTTGAGAGCGTCAACAAATTCTGTTTTCAAAACTTTGAAAGAGTGAGCCTGTGTCTCAGGAATTACTCGCGCATAGTTAGGATACTGACCGTCAATCAATGTTGCAGAGAATTCATAGTTTGCAAAGTTGAAGAAAATCATTTTGTCAACGATTGCAACTGAAATCTGACCTTCATCAGAAGCATGTTTTGCAACAACATTGAGAATCTTCGGATGAACGATTGCAGCAGGGAAATCAGCTACACCAGCGAGGACAGATTTTTCTGCATAGGCAAGGCGGCGTCCGTCTGTAGCAACCAGAACAAGCCTGTCTTCCTTTTTTTCAAAATAAACGCCGTTCATGAAGTAGCGGGTTTCGTCGTCACTTACGGCAAAGCTTGTCTGAGTAATCATAGACTTAAGCTCTTTTGCCGGAACTTCAAAGAATGAAACCTTTTCTGCAACAGCGATTTCTGGGAATTTATCCTGAGAAGTGCAGTTGAGCTGATATTTGATTTTTTTTGTTGTATGGCGGATTACTGCTGATACAAGGTTGTCATTGTCTTTAAGAAGGAACTCAATTTCACCCTCTGGAAGAGCAGAAAGAATTCCCATAAATTTGTCACAAAGAACAGTTGTTGAGCCTTCTTCTTCAATATCAACAGGAATTTTTGTCTGAAAATTTACTTTGATGTCAGTTGCCTTAATTGTGAGGGTACCGCCTTCAGCAATCAAAAGAA
Source organism: Treponema ruminis (assembly GCA_017161305.1). Classification (GTDB taxonomy): domain Bacteria; phylum Spirochaetota; class Spirochaetia; order Treponematales; family Treponemataceae; genus Treponema_D; species Treponema_D ruminis. Next base: position 45,008 of record CP031518.1, read on the forward strand.
CGTTTGATAGAACTGACAAAGCATTTTTAGTAGAAATAATTTCCTGCGCGATAGAAATTTCATTAATCATCGCGTTTCGGTCAAAAGTAAACTTCATTTTTAACTCCTGTAAACAAATTTCTTGTTCAGTGTTTTTCTATTATAGAAAATTTTTCTTTATTTTTAAAGCGAATTCTTATTTTTTTGAAAAACTTTCCCCAAAAGTTATTTATATTTAAATTTTAAAGAATTTAGTAGTAATAATAATAAGGGATGTGAATTTGTTGAAAAGCATTTTAATTCATTGAAAAACAGAAAATTAGAAAGTTAAAAACTATCTTAAACTTCTCAACAAGTTTTCCACTTTTCCACATAAATAAAAGTTTTCCACACGAAATCCACAAGAATTTAGCAATGAATTCACAAATTTAAGCCAAAAAAATACCCCGAAATTTACATTCGGGGCAGGAAATTTAATTGCTTTTTGCAATCTGCTTGGACAGTGCCTTAATGATGTCTGAAATCGCAATGTCGCCGGTTTTAAGCCTATCTTCAATATTATTAATAGAAGAAATTACAGTTGAATGATCCCGGCCACCAAATTCTTCGCCGATTTCATCCAGGGAATATTCCGTAAGCTCACGGCAAAGATAAATCGCGATGTGACGAGGGACTGCGACAGTCTTTTTGCGGGAAGAACTCTTCAAATCATCAACCGAAACATTATAGAAATCACTTACGGCTTTCTGGATGTTTTCAACGCTTATGATTCCGCTTCCGGCCGGATTTATTGAATCGCTGAGCTGCTCTTTTGCTATTTCGAGAGTGAGATCCTTGTGCATTAATTCGGCATAACCAATCATGCGGGAGAGGGCACCCTCAAGTTCACGGACATTTGACTGGAAAGTCTGTGCGATAAGTTCCTTTACATCCTGAGGAATGGATTTTCCCTGGAATTCAAGTTTTTTATCGATGATTGCCAGACGCGTTTCGTAATCAGGAACCTTAAGGTCAATATTCTGACCGCGGCCGAACCTTGTCTTGAGTCGTTCTACGATGCCATTGATGTCTTTGAGGGGACGGTCACTTGTAAAGACAATCTGACCCTTTCTGTTGTAGATTTCATCGAAAGTGTAGAAGAGCTCGTCCTGCAGTTTTTCTGATTTTTCAAGGAACTGAATATCATCGAGAAGAAGGACATCGAGCTTACGGTATTTTTTGGTGAATTTATCGGTCGTGCGTTCACGGATTGAGGCCGTAAATTCGTTCATCATTGATTCAGTTGTGATGTAAGCGATTTTGAGTTTTGGATTGCGATAGTAAATTGAATTTCCGATAGCGACCATGAGGTGAGTTTTACCTACACCAGAAGGACCGTAAAGAAGAATCGGATTGTAGTTTTTGCTGCCGGGATTTTCTGCCGCTGCAAGACAGGCCTTGTAAGCATAATCACTGTTGTCGCCTGGAATAAAGTTTTCGAAAGTGAAGTCTTCAATCAGCTGGGAATGAGGCTCAATCTGCGGCTGACTTTTGACTTTTGGAGATGAAGAATATTCCGGAAGGTTAGTATCAAAAAAAATCTTTGTCTGAGTTTTTGAAGCTGAAGAAGATGATTCCTGAGGGTGATTTTCTTCGATTTTTGGAGATTCAGCAGATTCCTGCATAGACTGAGAATTTTGATTCTGAGAAGGCTGACTCTGATTAGAGGGCGACTGCGGAATAAAATTATAAATAGGCGAAAGATTTATATTCTGACCTGAAAGTTCCGTGATTTTTGACTGAATTTTAGAAACGTTGCCTTTCTGAACCATTCGATCCCATAAAAATTTTGAGGCAACACCAACCTTGATTTCAGAAATAGTGTCTTCAATATAAGAAAGATTGAAATTTAAAATGAATTCGTTTTCATTGCCTGATGATTTGTATTCTTCTCGAAGAAGATTCATTGCCTCTTCAAAAATTTCTTTGTAAAGCTGTTCTGACATATGGCTCATTTTAGAATGAAAGTCAGATTTTTTCCACTATATTGAATCTTAAAATTTTGGAGGGGAATAATATACTGTTTAGTGTTTTTGTTTTATAGATTTTATGAGAAATTGTGATATAATAAAGAAAAGGAAGAAAAATTTGATATCTGTAAAAGAAATAAATGAATTCATAAATAAAATAACTCAGATTAAGAAAGGTGATTTTTCAGAACTAATTTCAAAGACAAGAGATGTTTTTGATGCACGATTAGTATCTTATACTTCTCGAACTCAAAACTGGCTTTTAGGAGCCGTTATAGGTGAAATTGGAGCAAATACATTTGACCACAATTTTTCATTCAGAACAGAAGTTCCTAAAGGTGTTTTCTGTGATTTTGATTCAAATCCAGGTTATATTTTTTTATGTGATTTTGGTGTTGGACTTAAAACAACTCTTTCAAGGGTTTTAAAAGAAATTGATGATGACTCAAAAGCCATTGAAACAGCATTTACAAAACCTATTTCTGGGCGTGCTCCAGAAATGAGAGGAAACGGATTGAAATTTGTTATAAAATCGGTTGTTGAAAATCAATGGAATCTATTTTTTCAGTCTGGAAATGCTGTTTGCAATGCTGATAAAAATGGATATAGTTTTGAGAAATCTGATTATAATCATGATGGTTGTTTTTGTATTATTTCATGTAAGGAGTAAGAAATGATAGTTGATATGTCTTCTTTTGGAGAAATGCTTATGTCTCGTCCTGCTGGAAGAGAAGCCTTTTTGGGAGCTTCTGCATATATTTTTGAAAATTTAAAAGAAAATGATACTATTTCTCTTGATTTTGCGAATGTCAAAGTTCTTGCACCATCTTGGGCAGATGAATTTATTACAGGATTAAAAACTAAATACAAAGTGAAGATAGAATATTTGAATACTGAAAACGCTTCTGTTTCTGCATCTCTTAAAACGGTTCTCGAACCAATTGATGTAAAAAAATATCAAAGAGTAGGATAAAACTTCTCATATTTCTCGTTAATAGCATTCACCACCGTAAGAATTGCGTTTAAATCATTCTGCGAAAAACGTCGTAATCTGTTCAAATTTAAGTTCACTATCAATTCTTTCCCAAAAGTCCTTAGACTAATGTATGTCATGTGATTTTTTTTCACTTGTAAAAATTTTGTATTGATATATAATCAAATTCTAAATTGAGTAGTGATAATTACGCTTATATTTCAAATGACAATACTCAATGAAATAAAAAAAAATTACAAAAAATGAGACTTCGATTTTTAAAGAATTTGTTATTCAAATATTTTCTTTTCGGATATTTATGCCTTTTAGGAATTATAATTCTTTTAAGTGCTGCGTTTTTTGTTTATAAATCATTTCTGTTTCCAAAAAATCTTCTATCTTTGATTTTTGTATTGGCTGCACTTCCTGTTATAGCTCAGTTTTTCAGAATTCTTTTTTCTACTCATTATAAATATCGTTATTACAAAATTAGTTTGTACCGTTTAAAAACTCGTGGTTATAAAGATGAATATTTCGAATGTGAAATGCATGAACCATGTTTTAGGCTTATTATCCGTGATTTATTAATTTCGAATGGATTTTCAAAAGAATATTATGCATTATGTAAAAAATGCAATGGCAGAAATTTGCGTGTTGAAAGAGCAAAAGAAAAATTGCTCGCAAAAGTAATGAAAGAACACGCTGAAAAAGCTATTTAGTGCCTTTGGCATTAAAAATATATTTACAAAAAGGAGTAGGTTATGACTTACAAAGTAGAAGAAGTAAATGCAGGTCTTTGCACCGGTACACTTCGTGGAGCAGCAATTGAGGCTAAAATCAACAAAATGGCTGCTGAAGGCTGGAAATTCGAGCAGTATGAGACAATCATTGGTCGATGCTGTCTTATTTTTCCACGCTACAAGGCTGTAATTTGTTTTTCTAAAGAAAACTAAGATTTTTATAATGCGGATTCAGATTAAAAATGAATCCGTATTTTTAGGGAGTTTGTTATGCAATATGCTGTTGGTGCAATTCTTGGTTTAGTTGCAGGCATTTTTTTATATGTATTTTGGAAAAAGATTTTCGGAAAATATTTGCCTGATGAAGATTCGCTTTTGTTAAAAGTAATTTGTTGTGTATTATATATTTTCGCATGTCTTATCGCCGGCGTTCTTTTTGCGACTGGAAATAAATATGCGATTGGATTTAGCTTGATTATTTTGATTTTACTTTTGATTGTTACATATTGCTTCGGATTATATTACAAAGTAATTGCAACAAAGAAAATGAAATTTTAACTTTCTGGGCTAGGTAGTGAGACGGTCGCCGTAGGCGAAAAAAGTCGTGAGACGACTTTTTAGTCGAGTCTCGACGAAATCTGTGATTTCGGCGCGGTAGGAGACCCTAAACCCGACCTGCCGGTAGGCAGGTAGCCCCCAATTTCTAATTGCTCATCCCTGATTCCTAATTTTCCCTTATCCTTGTTTCTTTTTAAAAATTCTACTATAATATTCTTCTCTAAAAGTCTTTTCATGTCTTTTATCTAAAATCATAAATCTTTATTGTACAAGGAAATAAAAATGGCTGCTAATTATTCGGCGGGGAGTATTCAGGTTTTAAAGGGTCTTGAGGCTGTTCGCAAACGACCTGGTATGTATATTGGTTCAACTGGTCCGAAAGGCTTGCATCATCTTGTTTATGAGACTGTAGACAACTGTATCGATGAAGCTATGGCAGGCTATTGTGATAATATCGTGGTTGCACTTGAAAAGGACGATATTGTTCGCGTCGAAGATAACGGTCGAGGAATTCCTGTCGATATTCATCCTACAGAGAAAATTTCTGCCCTGGAACTTGTTTTGACCCGTCTTCATGCGGGCGGTAAATTCGATAAAAATGCTTATAAAGTTTCGGGCGGTCTGCATGGTGTAGGTGTTTCCTGCGTAAATGCCCTTTCTGACTGGCTTGAAGCTACTGTCTGCCGTGACGGTCACATCTATCGTCAGAAGTACGAGCGTGGAATTCCTGTTACAAAGGTAGAAGTCATCGGCGACACTCAGGCTCACGGAACTACAATCCGATGGAAGGCCGACAAAACTATTTTCACTGAGACTACGACTTATGATTTTGATGTTCTTTTGCAGCGACTCAAAGAGCTTGCTTTCTTGAACAGCGGAATCGTGATTACTTTCCGTGACGAGCGTCTTGAAACTCCAAAAGAAGATGTTCTCAAATATGAGGGCGGTATCGTTCATTATGTAAAGGAAATAAACGCCAACAAAAAAAGCAAGTTCTATTACCCGGAAGAACCGATTTACATCACGGGAGAAAAGGATAATGTAATCACTGAGCTTGCTTTCCAGTACAACGATTCTTATTCAGAAGATATTCATACTTATGTAAACGACATCAACACACGCGATGGTGGTACTCATCTTGACGGATTCAGAACTGCTTTGCTCTGGGTTTTGAACAAGGCTCTTGACGGCAACGAAAAGATGAAAAAGAAGATGCCTGACCGTGACGGCAAATTTGAGCCTGGTGAGGACAAAAAAGAAAAGCTTACCGGTGAAGATGTCCGAGCTGGATTGGCAGCCGTTCTTTCAATGAAAGTTCCTGAGCCGGAATTCGTCGGTCAGACAAAGGACAAGCTGGGTAACACGGAAGTCCGAACAATCGTTGATTCTCTCGTAAAAGAAAAGCTTACAATCTTCTTTGAATTGAATCCGACTGTTCTTGACCGCGTTCTTGAAAAGGCAATCGGTGAGGCTCTGGCACGAGTTGCAGCTCGAAGGGTAAAGGAAGCTACCCGTAAAAAGACTGTAGGTGCTGGTTTCCAGAAGCCGGAAAAACTTTCTGACTGTTCAATTAAAGACAATCCTGAAATCTGCGAAGTATACATAGTCGAGGGTGATTCTGCGGGCGGTTCTGCAAAGAAAGGCCGTGACTCAAAGACTCAGGCAATTCTTCCTCTCTGGGGAAAAATGCTCAACGTTGAAAAGGTCAGCCCGGAAAAAGTTATGGGCAATGATAAGCTTGACCCGGTTATCAAAACTTTGGGAACAGGATTCGGAAAAGACTTCAACATCGAAAAGCTCCGATATCACAAAATCATCATCATGGCCGATGCCGATGTCGACGGAAGCCACATCCGCACACTTCTGCTCACATTCTTCTTCCGCTATATGCCGCAGCTGATTGAGCACGGATATGTTTATCTTGCAATGCCTCCGCTTTTCAAAGTTCAGCTTGGCAAAAAAGAGCCTGTTTACTGCTACTCTGATCAGGAGCGTGATGATGCTCTTGCAGCACTTGGCGACCAGCGGGAAAAGGCTGACGTTCAGCGATATAAAGGTCTTGGTGAGATGGACGGTGAGCAGCTCTGGGAAACTACAATGGATCCTGCCCATCGAAAAATGCGCGTAGTTACAATCCCGGATGCCGAAGCCGCTGACAAGATTTTCAGCGTCTGCATGGGTGAGGAAGTAGAGCCGCGGCGTGAATTCATCGAAAGCAATTCAAGCTACGCTAATTTGGATATTTAAAAGGAAATATAAATGTTAGAAGAAGAAAAAACACCGGAAGGTGGAACAGTAATAAAAATTCCTATTGAAGATGAAGTCAAGCAGGCTTATATCGACTATTCGATGTCGGTAATTGTTCAGCGTGCCTTGCCGGATGTCCGTGACGGTCTCAAACCGGTTCACCGCCGAATCATGTACGCAATGGACACCCTTCACCTGGCTTCGGGCGGAAAGACTAAAAAATGTGCTACGATTGTCGGTGAAGTTCTGGGCCACTATCATCCTCATGGTGACGCTTCTGTTTATGATGCCCTTGTCCGTTTGGGTCAGGATTTTTCTCAGCGATATACGACTGTAACTCCTCAGGGTAACTTCGGTACGATTGCTGGTGACCCGGCTGCGGCTTACCGATACACTGAGGCCAAAATGTCAAAAATCACCGAAGAGATGGTTTCTGACATTTCAAAGAACACTGTCGATATGGTGGCAAACTTTGACGACACCACAAAAGAGCCGGCTGTTCTTCCTGGAAAATTTCCTTTCCTTCTTTGTAACGGTACGACTGGTATCGCCGTCGGTATGGCAACTAACATGCCTACCCACAACCTTCGTGAAGTAGCCACTGCAATTTCTGCCTACATCGATAACCCGGAAATTTCTATCGATGAACTGATGAAATACATCAAAGGCCCGGATTTCCCGACTGGCGGCACGATTTATGGCCGAGAGGGAATCAAAAAGGCTTACCGCACAGGCCGAGGTAAAATCACAATCCGCTCAAAATTCACTATCGAAACTGACAAGCGTGGTCATGAAAAAATCGTCTTCACAGAAGTTCCTTACGGCGTGAACACGACAAATATCATCAAGAAAATCAACCAGCTCAAAGACGATAAGATTATTGAGGGAATCGCCGACGCGAACGACGAAACTTCCGACCGCGTTGGTATGCGTCTTGTAGTCGAGCTTAAAAAGAATGCTGTCACAAAAATCATTTTGAACCAGCTTTTCTCAAAGACTGAATTGCAGGCAAATTTCGGCGTAATCAACCTTGCCCTTGTTCCTCAAGAAAAGGAAGGAACTCCAAGATACGACGAGCCTGGAATGCTCACTTTGAAGCCGACTTATCTTAAGCCTCAGATTCTTACACTCAAGCAGCTGATTCAGCATTTCGTAAATCACCGTGACGAAGTTATTACCCGCCGCACGATTTATGACTTGAAAGTCGCAAAGCACCGAATGCACATCTTGCAGGCTTTGATTACGGCAATCAACAACATCGATGAAGTAATCAAGATTATACGTGGAAGCGACACGACCGAGCAGGCTAAGCTTCGTTTGGAAGAAAGATTCAACTTCGATGACGAGCAGGCACAGGCAATCGTCGACATGCAGCTCAAACGCCTCACTCACTTGCAGATTGAGGATTTGCAGAAAGAAATCAAAGAACTTCAGGCCTTGATTGATCACTTGGAAGATTTGCTTGCTCACCACGAAAAGATTCTCGGAATTATCAAGGACGAGACAAACGAACTTGCAGATAAATACGGCGATGACCGCAAAACTGACATCGTTGCTGATGAAGTCGAAGAAATCAACACAGAGGACATGATTAAGGAAGAAGAAGTCGTCGTGATGATTTCAAAGATGGGCTACATCAAGCGAGTTCCTCTCACACTCTACAAAGCTCAGAGTAGGGGAGGGAAGGGCAGCCTGAGTGCCAACCTCATCGAAGACGATTACATCAACCAGATTTTCATCGCCACAACAAAATCATACATCACATTCATGACAGACGAAGGAAAGGCTTACTGGATTAAAGTCCACGAGATTCCAGAGTCTAGCCGTTCAAGCCGTGGTTCAAGCGTTAAGTCTCTCCTGCAGCTTTCTGCGGACGAGGAAATCACGACAATCGTAACCATGAAAGAATTCAGCGAGGATCAGTACATTTTCATGGCGACTGCAAACGGCGTTGTCAAAAAATGCCAGACTACAGAGTTCTCAAACGCAAAAACACGCGGCGTAATCGCAATCAAGCTCAAGGACGGCGATAAATTAGTATCTTCTATTTTGACTAGCGGAAATAAAGAAGTTATGCTTGTCACCCGTAGAGGTCAGGCTCTCCGCATAAATGAGGAAGATGTAAGGCCAATGGGTCGTGCAAGTGCCGGTGTAACTGGAATCCGACTTTCACAGGGTGATGAACTTGCAGCCGCAATCTGTGTCGAAGAAGGCAAAGACGCTCTCGTAATCACCGAAAAAGGTATCGGAAAGCGAGTTGACTTTGAGGAATTCGGTCAGCATGGCCGTGGAACCGGCGGACAGCGCATTTTCAGCAATACGGACAACAAGGGCGAGATTATCGGAGCAATCGCTGTTTCTGAGGATGCCGAAGTTATCTGTATGACTGGCCAGGGAAAAACTCTCCGAATTAAAGCTGCTGATGTTTCAAAGCAGGGTAGGGGAGCGAGTGGTACAAGAGTCATCAATATTGATTCGCCAGACTATGTTGTTGGATTCGACAGCGTAGCCCAGGAAAAGGAATAAAACAAAAGAGGAAACGCCACCTTTTTGCAAAAGGTTTCTTTTCCTCTTTTAATCTCTTTTTCTTCCAAAACTAAATGAAGCCGTGTGTCAATTTATGATGCACGGCTTTTTTTTTATGAAAAAATAAAATGCCTTAGTGTGAATTTGAAATTTGAGTTTGGAATTTACGCTATAGATAGTGTATGAAGACGAAAAATAATTTTGCACTATCGGTAGGTAGACATTTATTTAGAATTTTGCTGATGTTTCACATGAAACATGCCGATAATAATTTCCTAAAAAATGCAAAAATTTTAAACTTTTTTGCTGACAAAAGTTCGTTTGTAATATACAATGTAAATGGGGATTAGGTAGTGAAAATCAGTCATTCTCCTTTTCGTTCATATCATAGTGGCTGATTAATAACCATCAGGCGGCCGAAGGAGCTAAAGAGCTTCTTCGGCTTTTTTTTTGTTTCACATGAAACATTTTGGCGAAAAATAGCAGGTAAAAACTCTTTTCTCCAGCATCGTGAATATTTGAATAAACGAATTGTAATAATATGTTTCACATGAAACAATTTTGTATAAGATGCTTAGAATTGAAGTTTTTCGATAGATGGAAGAATAAATTAGCAGATTTTGAATAAGCGGTAGAAAAAAGAAAAAGTTTGGTAGGAAGTAATTTGAATTGACTCTGATCTAAAATAAACAACTCGCAGAGTTATAGCCTGGATAATTCTGGCGGCATGTAGATTTTTTAGCTGTAAAAGATTTCTTCCTCTAGTCAAAATCGGTAAAGAAAATATCTTGTAGTCGTAAAGTAAATCATAGAAAGTGTTCAGAGTTTAAGTAAAATCGAAAATGATTTTTTTGGCTGCAGGGTGAAAAGAGAATCGACTTAGTGAAAGAGTGTAATCGTAAAGAGAATTTGTAAGGGATTTTTTTATAAGCGTAAGCCGGATCAGAAATATGAGTTGAAGAATTTTTGTGTTTGTAAAGGAACAATTTTTTCTTATAGTTTGAAAATAAAAAAACTTAGTGGGCTCTCTTGTCTGTAATCAGGAAAATCTCAAATGACATGGATCTGGTAAAGAGTCTTCATCTGTTAAAGTGTGGCTGGTAAATTTCTTATGTTTATATAGGAAAATGTGCAAAAAATCTTTGTGATTATGATTGAGGTGAAGTTGCTCGAAAGCGCTATGTTTATTTTGCAGTCATATTTGAATTAGAAATCTACATTCAGCTTATAATGTTTCATGTGAAACAATTTTATTCGTGTTTACTGATTAAAATCAAAATGAGTTTGTTTTTCTGATAGTTTTATTTCCCCACTAAAACCTTCCAGGATCAGATGATTATTTCTCCTTTTTTTGCTTATTTCCAAATCCTTCTCTTATTGATATTCCAACGAAAACTAGAGCTATGAAAAATGATTTTAGATACAAATCGAGAAAAGCTTTTTTTAATCAGAAATATTCTTCAATAAGAAAAATATTGCCCGGAATGATATATTTAATTGTCAAAAACCTGGATAATTCGAAGGGTATTATAAAATATTTGGAAACCAATTCTCTTTTAGAGCGGCACTCGTAATATGTACGAATCTTCCATTTATTTCCCCAATAAAAGTCAAAATGCCTAGAAATACGATAAATTCTGCTTTATATACCTGCTATTTTGAAAGATTATCGTTTTAATTCGCTACTATTTTAAGGGAAAAGTATTTTGAAGAAATAGCGAGATTGCCTGTCCATATCTCTGCTATTTTAATAAGGAAAAAGAAATCTTCTGTTCTTATTTCTATTATTTTGATTAAAGGCAGGAGATTCTTTTCTTATTTCTGCTTCTTTGGAGAGAATACACGATAATCTGCTCATATCTCTGTTGTTTTGGGAAGTTTTCCTGCCTAGGTTGCTGCTTTTTAAGTCAAAGCTCTGTAGCTGGTCAATTTAATAAAATCCTGATAAGAAAGTCTGTTTTTCGTTCAATTTATTTGTTTCACATGAAACAATTGGGTAGATAATAGTTTGAAATTTCAAATAAAGCTCTCTTTTATCTGCATCTTCCCAGAGGTTTTCGGAATGAAATCTTTGAATCTGAGGTTTTTAGAACCAGACATGATTCCTTAAAAGACGCAACTAATAAAATAGGGTAGGGAATTACAAAGTTAATGTTTCATGTGAAACAGAAATCTTGGATAAGAAGTTATTCAGAGCCGCTTCTCTCTGTTTCACATGAAACTTCAGGATAAGTATCTTTTCCACACTTTGTTTAAAATTTGTGGAGAAGTTTGACTTATTAACAAGTTTTGCACAAATTGTGGAAAACTAAGAAACGTTGGTTTGTTTTATAAACATAAAATGTGGAATGTTTCATGTGAAACGTTGTAGTTGCCACTTACTTTTCCACGAAATGTTTAAAACTTGTGGAAAACTTCATACTCCCTAGCGATAGTAAGGATTTTAAAGTCTTCCCAGTCTATTTCATGCAAAAATCTTTAAACTCACTTTCGTTCGATTGGAATTTTATAGATGCCTGGGAAATTTCATGTCACAAAGGCAAAAAACGCCTTTCGTTAGGTAGTTTTTTGAACTTCTTCTCCTTAATTGTTTCCTTTCGTTTGTTAGGAGCTTTCCGCTCTTCTGAAAAAATTAACTAAGGTTCGGTCTCTTTTTTAGGAAAGGCGCTGTCTTAAATCAGGGCTTCCCTTAGTTTTTTTAGTGAGGAATTCAGTTTTTCCATGTCGATGCTTGAGTAGTTGAGGATGAACTCGTGGGAGCTCTGGGGCTTGTCGTTCATCTCGAAATCGCTTATTGAGCTTATAAGAATCCCTTTTGAGCTGAGTATTTCCTTGAATTGTTCGTCTGTGAGGGGCGTGTTGAATTTCAGGATAAAGTGCAGGCCGGAATCATTTTCAATAATCTGGCATTCGTTTTCGGAGAAATATCTTTTTATTGCCTCAATTATTCTTGCTCGCTTTCGTCCGTAGTGGAGCCTCATCCGGTTGATGTGCTTTTCAAAAAATCCCTTGCTTATAAAGGAAGCCAGCGTGTACTGCTCAAAAGTCGAGACTGTGCATGAGTAAAAGGCCAGTTTCTGATAAAAAAGATTCGCCAGTTTTTCCGGTAAAATCATGTAGCTGATTCGGATTGTCGAGGCCAGGGATTTTGAAAATGTGTTCATGTAAATTACTTTACCGAAAATATCCAGACTGAAAAGTGGCGGGAGAGGCTTTCCCTTCAGGCGGAATTCGCTGTCGTAATCGTCTTCTATTATGTAGTTTTCTTCGCTTTCGTTTGCCCATGCGAGCATTTCATAGCGGCGGCTGGCAGGCATACAGATTCCGGTCGGGAAGTGGTGTGTGGGGCTGATGTGGGCTATCTGTCCGTTCGCAGAGCGGAGTTTTTCAATTGAAAGACCTTGCTCATCCATGTCTACGGCAAGACACTTTGCTCCGTTGGATTCATAAATCTTTTTGAGCTTTTTATAGCCGGGGTTTTCGATGCAGTAAGTTTTATCATTTCCAAGCAGTTTGGTTAAAAGCCCGTAAAGATATTCGGTTCCAGCTCCCACGATAATCTGATCGGGATTCACGCTCATTCCCCGGAAAGATTCAAGATGATTTGCGATTGCTTCCCTTAATTCCCGGACACCGCCGCAGGGAGAGACTTCAAGCAGCTGGCTTTCATTTTGTGAGATTATTTCGCGAAGGATTTTTGCCCAGATTGAAAAGGGAAAATTCTCTTTTTCGACGCGGTTTGATGAAAAGTCAAAAAAGTCAGAATCTATGCCTCTTTCGTGAATGTTTATCTTTGCTTCTGATTTGGGAACGGATTTAGGCTTAAGCTCATTGATGTTTTCGATTTCAGCGACAAAATATCCTCTCTTTGGAAGTGAATAAATATAGCCCTCGCAGATTAACTGGTCATACGCATTTTCAATCGAAATGGTACTAATTCCAAGATTTTGGGCGAGGCTTCTTTTTGAGGGAAGTTTTTCGTTGGCTTTTAGTTTTCCTGACTGGATATCTTCCCGTATAAACTGATAAAGCGATTTGTAAAGAGGTCCTTTTGCTTCTGAAAGATTGTAGCTGAGCATTTTTTAAATTCCTTCTGGCATATAGAATTTTATCAAATTGAATATTTTCCTAATGCCAGTATCTTTATAACATATTTTTCGTTCAGGGGGAACTATGGAAAACAAACAATATGAATTGAACAAGGGACTTGCCCAGATGTTGAAGGGCGGCGTAATTATGGATGTCACTACACCGGAGCAGGCTGTGATTGCTGAAAAAGCCGGAGCCTGTGCTGTAATGGCTTTGGAGAGAATTCCTGCGGATATCCGTGCGGCTGGCGGTGTTTCGAGAATGAGTGATCCAAAGATGATTAAGGGTATTCAGGATGCAGTTTCGATTCCTGTAATGGCAAAATGTCGTATCGGTCACTTTGTTGAGGCTCAGATTCTTGAGGCGATTGAGATTGATTATATTGATGAATCGGAAGTCCTTTCTCCGGCAGATGATGTCTATCATATCAATAAGCTGGAATTTAAAGTTCCGTTTGTGTGCGGTGCGCGGGATTTGGGCGAGGCTCTGCGACGAATCAACGAGGGCGCTTCGATGATAAGGACTAAGGGTGAACCTGGAACCGGTGATGTCGTTCAGGCTGTCCGCCACATGCGTAAGATGAACAGCGAGATTGCAAGACTCAGCTCAATGCGCGAGGACGAGCTTTTTGAGGCGGCTAAGGCCCTTCAGGTTCCTTATGAATTGGTTCAATTTGTCCACAAGAATAAAAAACTACCTGTCGTTAATTTTGCGGCTGGTGGCGTTGCGACTCCGGCCGATGCGGCCCTGATGATGCAGCTTGGTGCGGAAGGTGTTTTTGTCGGCTCAGGAATTTTCAAATCTGGAAACCCGGAAAAACGGGCCCAGGCAATCGTTAAGGCCGTTACGAATTTCCGTGATGCAAAACTGATTGCCGAGTTGTCCGAGGACTTGGGCGAGGCTATGGTCGGAATCAACGAGAGCGAAATCAAGCTGATTATGGAAGCAAGAGGTCAGTAAATGAAGATTGGTGTTCTTGCGGTTCAGGGGGCTTTTATCGAGCATGAAAGAATGCTTGAGCGGCTTGGCGCCCAGACTGTCGAGCTGCGGAAAAAATCTGACATCACGGAAAATGTTCTGGACGGACTTGTGCTCCCGGGTGGAGAAAGTACGGTTCAGGGAAAACTTCTTCGTGAGCTTGATATGTTTGATTCGATAAAGGCTCTGATTGAAAAGGGTACTCCGGTTCTTGCGACTTGTGCAGGAATGATTCTGCTTGCCCGGCATATTTCAGGAGATTCCTCCGTCCATTTGGGAACGCTGCCTGTGACAGTCAAAAGAAATGCCTATGGCCGCCAGCTTGGAAGTTTCGTGACGAAAGGCGATTTCAAGGGCCTGGGGGAATTTGAAATGACTTTTATCCGTGCTCCTTATGTCGAAAAAAGCGAAAGTGATGAAGTTGAGCTTCTTTCCGAGGTCGCAGGAAAAACTGTCGCAGTCCGCTATAAGAATCAGATTGCGCTGGCTTTCCATCCTGAGGTCGGGGAAGACACAAGGATTCATGAGCTCTTTTTGAAGATGATAAAATAGACAAACGCTCGTTAGTTGATTTTTGATTTGGCTGCCTTCCGATATTCCAGCGGGGTGCAGCCAAATTTTTTTCTGAAGGCTCGGATGAAATATGAAATGTTTTCAAAACCGTTTTTGATTGCGGCCTCTGTCACTGAAAAGTTCCCGGAAGAAAGAAGTTCCGCTGAGGCTTCCAATCGGTAGTCATTGAGATACTGAATGTAGCTCATTCCAGTCTGTGAGCGGAAAATGCTCATGAAGCGGCTGGGCGAAACTGAGCAGATGGATGCGGCTTCTTCAATCGTAATCCTTTCGGAAAAATGTTCGGCAGTGTAGGAAAGAATTTTTTTGAGCCTTTCCGTGTTGATTCTTTCCCGCTCACTTTGATTTTTATTGGCTCCCTCGTTCAAATCATGATTTATGATTATATGAAGGATTTCAAAAAGTCGGGCTTTTATCATCAGTTCATAGCCGGAATATTTTTCGGCGCGGTGCAGGACTAAATCCTTTACAAGCGGAAGAATCTGGGAATTCAGACTGCTGTCTTTTTTTAGATGGTAATTTTTTAAAATCACGTTTTCTGAAATCCGCGAAAAATACTGGCGGCTGCAGTGGGAATCAGGGTTTTCTTCAAGCAGCGAAAATGAAAAGAGAATGTTGAAATATTCCACGTTGAAATTTTCCTGCTGCTCCATCGAATGAATTGCTCCGCTGGGAATTAAAATCATGTCATCCTTTTCGCAAAGATATTTCCGGCCGTTGACTGTAAAAATTCCCTGTCCAAAGGTGACCAGGATAATTTCAAATTCATCGTGCCAGTGCAGGGGAAAGTACAAAAGCCATTCAGGAATGCGCGCGTGATAGACGATGTAGGGGAAAGTCTTTTTGCCGTGAGAAGTTTTTTCATGAAGTGATTCGCGTGATTCCCGTAAATTTTTCATTTGTTTCTAAAATTATAATAGTTTTGTGTTATAAAATCGCTATTATTTTGCAAGATTTTAGTAAAAACTGATTGTATTATGCCAATATATGGACAAAGAATTCAAGAAGAAATTAACTGATATTGCTCTGCCGATTACGGTTCAGACTCTTATGCATTCCTCGCTTTCCCTGATTGATCAGATTATGATTGGCTCTCTTGGTAGTGCCTGTATCGCTGGAATCGGGCTTGCCGGGAAATTTACCTCGCTTTTTTCAGTCACGGTGTCGGCAATTGTTGCGGCGGCCGGAATCCTGATTTCCCAATATGTCGGGGCGAAAAATGAAAGGGGCGTGAGGGACAGCTTTTATCTGCCCCTGTATTTTTCACTGATTTTTGTCGTGGGATTTACTCTCGCTTCGCTTTTTGCTCCAAATCAGATTATGGCTTTTTATGCCGATGATTCCGAGACGATTTCAAAGGCAGCCCTTTATCTCAGATGGCGTGCGGCCGGCTATTTCCCGGAAATCCTTACGATGTTTGTTTCGACTCTGCTTCGTAATATGAACCGGGCAAAGCTTCCGGCTGTAGCAGGCGTTGTCGCAATTATTACGAATACGCTGCTCAACTGGCTCTTGATTTTTGGAATTGGTCCTCTCCCGAGAATGGAAGAATCCGGTGCTGCGATTGCAACTGTTCTTTCTCATGTGATTGAAATGCTGATTGTTGTTGCATTGTTTATCCGTGAAAAGAAAAAGCAGAATCTCTTTTTACATCCGGCCCTTACTTTTTCAAGGGAATTCGTCAAAAATGCGGCCTTTATTCTTGCTCCGATTCTTGTGGGAGAATTTCTCTGGTCGCTCGGTGAAAACATGTATGCGGTGATTTACGGCCATCTGGGAACGGAACCTTGCGCCGCCATGACTTTGATGTACCCGATTCAGGGAATTGCAATCGGTGCCCTCTGCGGAGTTTCATCGGCTTCTGGAATCATCGTGGGAAACTCGCTGGGTGCAAATGATGAGAAAAAGGCCTGGTCCCAGGCGATAGATTTTGTCCGCCTTACGGTTACTGCCGGAATCATAATCGGATTGATCGTGTGTCTCCTTTCTCCGCTTTATGTGAAGCTTTTCAATGTTGCCCCAGAAACAAGGGCTGTTACGGTAAAAATTCTTGCGGCCTTTGCCTTTGTCTTTACGGCAAAAGTCTTCAACATGGTAATTGGCGGCGGAGTTTTGCAGTCAGGCGGTCAGACAAAATTCATGACGGCCGTAAACATAATCGGAACCTGGGGAGCCGGAGTCCCCCTTGGATTTGCTACGGCTTACTTCTTCAAGCTTCCGATCTGGTGGGTCTATTTCTTCCTCTCGCTGGA
The DNA here is from genome assembly GCA_017161305.1 of Treponema ruminis. Lineage (GTDB taxonomy): Bacteria > Spirochaetota > Spirochaetia > Treponematales > Treponemataceae > Treponema_D > Treponema_D ruminis. The sequence continues at coordinate 61,932 of CP031518.1, forward strand.
AGAATTTGTCCGTGTCGGAATCAGCATCTGGCTCTTAAAAAGCAGGCGCTGGATGAAAAATGTAGCGGTCTAGGGTAAAATTCATTATCCTTGAGGCAGGAAAGTCAGTCATGGAAAATATGGAAAAAATCGAAAGTCTTTTTGTGAATCAGAATGAATATAAAATCATCAGGCTGCTTGGGCATGGAAAGGGCGGATATTCCTATCTTGCAGAAAAGGCGGACTCTTCGGAATCTGAAAAAGTTGTCCTGAAGCAGATTCATCATGAGCCTTGCAGCTATTATACTTTCGGAAATAAAATCGAATCTGAGCAGAAAGACTACAAACGCCTTTGCGATGCCGGAATCAGAATCCCCAAAATGCTGGACATTGATCTTGAAAACGAAAGAATCGTAAAGGAATTCATCGACGGAGAAACGATTTTTGACCTGGTAAAAAATGGCGGAATGAAGGAAGAATATCTGAGTCTGGCTCGTCAGATGGCAGAAAGAGCAAAAGAAGCCGGGCTTAACATTGATTATTTTCCAACAAATTTCGTCGTTCAAAAGAATGCAGATTCTGGCGAGGAAGAGATTTTTTACATCGATTATGAATGTAACGATTACATGGAAGAATGGAATTTCGAGAACTGGGGAATAAAATACTGGTCTAAGACTTCGGAATTTCTGGATTATCTGTCAAAATCTAACTAAGGTTCGTTAGCTTGGTCTATTCCTGCTTGTTCTGAGAGCGCATCTTTCTGTATTGGCGGGGGCTGCAGCCTGTTCGTTCGTGGAAGAGCTTGTTGAAGGTCGTTGTTGACTGGAAGCCGGCTTCAAAGGCACAGTCAGTGACGGAAAGGCTTTCATTTTCCAAAAGATTGATTGCGTTTTGCACGCGGATTCCTGCGAGGTAGGAAGGAAAACTCATCTTTGTGTATTCGTTAAAAAGCTTGGAAAAATAATACTGGCTTAAGCCGGTTTTTTCTGCAACTTCGGCCTGGGTAATGTTTTCAGCGGAATGTTCTGCGATGTAGCTGCAGGCGTAGCGGATATATTCCCAGAGCCGGTCAGAAAAATTCTCGTTGCCCAGGCTCTGCTGGTGTTCCTTCAAAATAAAATCGCCCAAAATCAAAAGAATTTCGTAGACCAAAAGCTTGCAGCGGGTTTCAGTGAAATACTGGGTATTTTTCTGCATGTCACGGATTTGATAGATTAAATCCTCAATTTTTGCTGCCAATTCCGGATTTTCTTTTCTTTTGAGAATGTGACATTCGTTCAAAAAGTGGGAGGCGGCTGCAAAATCAGAATTGCTTTCCAATAAATAGGACGAGAACTGAATTAAAACCAGACCGTTTTCCTGAGTGTGCACGACTTCGTGAAGTTCCCGGGGCCAGACAAGAAGAATATCGCCTTTTTCGGGGGCATAAAGTCTTCCGTCAATCTTATATTTGCATCCGTCTTTTAAAATCAAAATGAATTCTGCGGCATTATGCCAGTGAGAAGGAAAGGAAGTTGGAATTCCTTCGTTTGTAAATGAGACTCCATGAATGTGAGGGTATTTGATTATTTCTTTCTGCATTCTGATTTCAGGCGACTATTTAAATATAGCAAAAAATGGGCAGTTTTCAATAAAAATCTTCTATTTTTTTCGGAAAAGTGGACTTATCCTAAAAGGGAAGGAGATTTAGACTATGGAAAATTTTACTTTTTATTCACCGACTTTTTTTGTTTTTGGAAAGGAATCTGAAAATCAGACAGGAGAATATGTAAAGAAATTTGGCGGAAGCAAGGTCTTGATTCACTTTGGCGGAAGCAGCGCAAAAAAATCAGGACTTTTGGACAGAGTTGAAGCTTCTTTGAAAAAAGAGGGAATTTCTTTTGTGGAGCTGGGCGGCGTAAAACCAAATCCACGAAGCGGTCTTGTTTATGAAGGAATCGAGCTTTGCAAAAAAGAGAAGGTTGATTTTATCCTCGCTGTCGGCGGCGGAAGTACGATTGACTCAGCAAAAGCCATTGCGGCAGGCGTTCTTTATGACGGTGATTTCTGGGATTTTTACAGCGGAAAGCCGATTGAAAAAGCCCTTCCGATTGGAACAGTCCTCACAATTGCGGCTGCCGGAAGCGAAGGAAGCCCGGACTCTGTAATCACAAAAGAAGAAGGAATGTTCAAGCGCGGCGCAAGCGGAAACGCAATCCGCCCGAAATTCAGCATCTTAAATCCGGCACTTACCCAGACTCTGCCACCACATCAGACTGCGGCCGGAATCACAGACATTATGGCTCATCTTTACGAGCGCTACCTTACAAATACAAAGGAAGTTGAAGTTACTGACCGTCTGATTGAAGCCCTTTTGCTTACGATGAAGCATGAAGGACCGCGCGTAATCGCTGATCCAAACAACTACGAGGCACGCGCCAACATCATGTGGGCTGGAATGATGGCTCACAACAATTCTTGCGGTGTCGGACGAAGCCAGGACTGGAACAGCCACAACATCGAGCATGAGCTTTCTGCCCTGTACGACTGCGCTCACGGTGCAGGTCTTGCGGTAACAATGCCGGCTGTCTTCAAATATGTCATGAACCATAACGTAATGCGCTTTGCCCAGGTTGCGACCCGCGTCTGGGGCTGCCAGATGGATTTTGAGCACCCGGAAGTTACGGCTCTTGAAGGAATCAATGCCTTGCAGTCTTTCCTTGTTTCTCTTGGAATGCCGAAGAATTTCAGTGAGCTTGGAGCAAAAGAAGAGGATATTCCAAAACTGGTTGAAGTCCTCTGTCGGGGAGACGGACGACCGGGCTCAATCACTGGATTCGTAACGCTTAACGAAGACGACTGTACTAAAATCTACAAAATGATGGTTTAAGGAAAATTTTGGGGGAACTTTATGGCAAAATCAAAGGCTTTATTCATAGGTGGAACGGGAACAATCTCTTCTGCAATCGTAAGGGAACTTTCACAACGGCCGGATTGGGAAGTCTGGCTTTTGAACCGCGGAAGTAGGGCGGCTGAGGTTTCTTCCAATGTTCATCAGATTGTCTGCGACATTTCCAACGAGGAAGATGCCCGCAAAAAGCTTGCTGGAATGGAATTTGACGTCGTAAATGAGTTCATTGGCTTTGTTCCAGAGCAGGTTGAACGCGATTACCGGCTCTTTAAGGGAAAGACAAAGCAGTATATCTATATTTCTTCGGCTTCAGCATACGCAAAACCTGCTGCAAATTATGTGATTACCGAAGGCACGACTCTTTCAAATCCTCACTGGGAATATTCCAGAAACAAAATTGCCTGCGAAGAATTCCTTTTCAAAAAATATCGCGAAGAGGGCTTTCCTGTAACGATTGTCCGCCCCAGCCACACTTACGACGAACGTCACATTCCGCTTGGCGTGCACGGAAAAAAGGGCTTTTATCAGGTCATTAAGCGGATGATGGACGGGAAACCTGTAATCATTCAGGGAGACGGAACTTCCCTCTGGCATGTAACCTTCAACAAGGATTTTGCGACCGGTTATATCGGCCTCATGCTGAACAGACATGCAATAGGCGAGGCATTTCAGATTACCGGCGACGAAGTTCTTTCCTGGAATCAGATTTATCAGACGATTGCAGATGCGCTTGGAGTAAAACTGAATGCTTATCACGTTGCTTCTGATTATCTGAGTGCTGCAGGTGATAAGTTAGGCTTTGATTTTGAAGGAAGCCTTATCGGCGACAAGTCAGTTTCGGTTGTTTTTGACAATTCAAAGCTCAAACGCCTTGTTCCAAAAATGACAACGACAATCCCTTTCCATGACGGAGTTCGCCTTGCGCTTGATTACGTTATGTCTCATCCCGAATGCCAGATTTTGGACGAAGAATTTGATTCCTGGTGCGACAAAGTGATTTCAGCACTGGAAGAAAGCAAAAAGAATTTTTAAGTTTTGTAAAAAAGGAGAAGGCAAATGGAAAAAATCAAATGGGGAATCCTGGGAACCGCAAACATCGCTCGCTGGGCAACAATTCCAGGAATCAAACTTGCCCGGAATGCAGAACTGTATGCAATCGCAGGTCGCAGTCTTGAAAAAGCAAAATCTTTTGCGGATGAATACGGATTTCAAAAGTATTACGGCAGTTACGATGAGATTTTAAAAGACAGTGAAGTCCAGGCAGTTTATATCCCTCTTCCTAACAATCTTCACAAAGAATGGGTAATCAAAGCTCTCAAAGCAAAAAAGCACGTTCTTTGTGAAAAGCCTCTTGCCTTGAATGCGCTCGAAGCCGAAGAAATGTTTGCCGCTGCAAAAGAAAACGGCGTTCATCTTATGGAAGCCTATGCTTATCTTCATAGTCCTTATGTCCAGAGCCTAAAAGATGACATAAAAATCGGAATCATAGGAGAAGTTGATTTTATCGACACGGCATTCGTAACTCAGGGGTATAAAGAAGACTTTCGCCTTTACAAAGAATTTGGTGGAGGTGCTTTCTACGATTTGGGCTGCTATTGCACCACGATGATTCTTTCGATGATTGATTCAGATGTCGAGAGTGTAAAGGCCTGCGCAGAATTTTCTGATCAGGGCGTTGATAATATTACCACAGGTTTTGTCCGCTTCAAGAATGGAGCAAGGGCTGCTTTCAATGTCGGAATGATTCTTGGCAAAAACACCAATTCCCGCTTTGACCGTCTCTATATTCACGGCTCAAAAGGAAACATACGATCGGAAGTTGAATACAATCAGTCCGGCAGTCTGAGTTACAAGATTTTCACAGAAAAGGGCATTACTGAGCGAAAAATCGAAGTTCCACAGAATTATTCGCTTGAAATTGAACAACTTGGAAGATGTATTTTTAATAACGAACTACCGTTTGTAAGTCCAGAATTTTCTATTAAAAACGCAAAATTCATGGATGCGGTTCTCAAGGAAATTGGATTTTGATGTAATAAAATATAAACTTTCGCGAATGTAATTATTCTTCGACAAATTGCTAAAAACGAAATATAATAAGAAATCTTTTAAAAAGTCGAGGGATTTTTATGTTCATAAACAAGCGGAATCAGCTCTATAAACCGAAGAGGATTCTTTATTATCTTGAAGCATCTGATTCTGATATCGAAGCTTTTTATAATGGCATTGTATGTGACAAAATCAAAAAATATACGGATTCCTTCGGAGCTTATGATTATCCAGGAATTTTTTTTATACATTCGCTCGGCAAAAAAGTAATTGGAATTGAGTTTCGAGTTGATGATGATCGAATAAAATATCCTGACGATTTGAATTCGCTTGTTTTTGAAAGTTCGTTTTTTTATGCAGTTGAGTTTGAAAAAGAAAATGAAATTACAGAAAATTATATTCAGCGAATAAGTGAAAAACTTTTATTGGATGACGATGCTCACAGACATTATAGCGATTTGATTATAAAATCCGAGCCAAATGTTACGGCTGTATTCGAACATGCCAAAAAAATCAGGATTCTTTATGAGTGTGAGCTTAAAAAGAACCGTGCGAAAGATATTTTGGATGATAAATTTGACAAGCTGGATAAAGAAATGCTTTATCGTAAGGCGTTTTTTGATCCAATCACGAATTATTATAATTGGAATCATCTTGTTCCCTATCTTGAAATTCCAGAAGCTGCTGGTATAAAAGACTATGCGTTTGCTCATTTTGACATAAAGATGTTCAAGGTTCTGAATGAAGTTTATGGTCATATTGTGGCAAATAAACTTTTGGCTAAGGTTGTGAATGCAATAAAAGAATCAGATTTCATATATGCTGGCGGAAGATGCCACGAAGACAATTTCGCGATTATTCTTAGAGATATGCCTCAGGAAGAAATGGTCGAAAAGCTGGAGAGTTTTTTTGAGAGTATCTCGCATCTTGATGAAGATCCGAATTATAAGATTCATTATCGTTGTGGCGTAGTTCCAATGCAATTTGCGATTCATTCCGGGAATAGGGTTGCGGATGAAGGAAAAATGGCTCAGGCGTTAGGAAACAGTCCTGACAAGACGGACATTGTTTTTTACACAGAAAAGATGCACGATGATGTTCTTTGGAGCAACACAATCAAGGCTTATGTTGATACGGCGGTTGAAAAAGACGAATTTTTTGTAAATCTACAGCCCAAAGTTGACATCATCACAGAAAAATTAAAAGGTGCTGAGGCTTTAGTCAGATGGAATTATAAAGGAAAGGAATTCTTGTCACCATCGAGATTCATTCCGTTTTTTGAAAAAGATGGTTCTATTGGCAAAATAGATGATATTGTATTGAAGAAAGTTTGCGCGGCATTCGCAAAATGGAAGAATGAGGGGAAGACTCTTTATCCGATTTCAGTGAATCTTTCTCGAAATCGATTGTATGACAAAAATATTATTAAACATCTTACAGATATTGTTGATTCATTTGGCGTAAGTCATAATTTGATTGATTTTGAACTGACCGAAAGCGCGACTTACAGTGACATGGAGCAAATGATAAGAGTTTTGGAAGAACTTCGTTCGCTTGGTTTTAAAATTTCGATGGATGATTTCGGAACAGGATATTCTTCATTGTCGCTGCTTACACAAATGCCGCTCGATACGCTTAAAATTGACAAAAGTTTTGTTGATAAAGTTGGAACAGAACAGGAAAATGAAAAAGATTTATCCGTAATTCGTCATATCATTTCGCTTGCAAAAGAATTGAATTTTACTTGCTTGGTCGAGGGTGCGGAGCAAAAGCAGCAGGTGGAAAAACTTCGGGCTTTGGGCTGCGAGGTCATTCAAGGCTATTATTATTGCAAGCCGATTTCTATCGAGGAATACGAAAATCGATATTTGTAGAATATCTTCAAAAAGGGGATAGAAGCAATTTTCGGGCAGGTATAAAATTTAATAACAATTTTACATATAGAATGGAATATTGTTATCAAAAAATGTAAAATTTCCAATTTTCTTACACAGTGAATAAAAGTACAATTGAAACTAGCTTAAAGCAGATTTCCTTTATCAGTAAAAGGAGTGTAAAAAAATGAATATAACGTTTGATCGGGCTTCGAAAGATGATATCGCGACATGCGATTAAAATTTTAGGAGGCACATATGGAATTTATTAACGCAAGCGACATCAAAGAACTGTCAAATCCGGGCGTAGTTTCGCGTCAGCTTTTAAATCCGGAAAATTCAAGCAGCGAGCGTGTGACCATTACCGAAGTTCATCTTGTTCCCGGTGCGATACAACCCCGCCACACCCACGACGCATCCGAGCAGATTTGGTACGCCACCAAAGGTTCCGGCAAACTTCTTCTTGCCGACGACAAGGAAAAAGAATTCAAGGCAGGAGACGTTGCCCGATTCGCTGACAAGGACGTTCACGGACTTTTGAACGATGGCGACGGGGAGTTTATTTACGTTTCCGTTACAGCCCCTCCGATTAACTTTGGATACGCTTACAAGGACAAAAGGTAGGAAAAGTATGACAAGAATTTATTTTGTACGACACTGCAAGCCAGACGGAAAAATCAAGGATGACAGAAACCGTCCATTGACAGAAGAAGGCCTTGAAGACTCAATCAAGGTGGCGGAAATTCTCAAGGACAAACAAATCGACGTTTTTATCTCAAGCCCCTACAGGCGGAGCTATGATTCAATAAAAAAAGCAGCAGAATCTTACGGCAAATCGATTCAAACTGACGAACGTCTCCATGAACGCAAAGCTGGAAAAGACGGCAACAATCATGAAATGTTCAAAAAGCGCTGGGCTGATTTTTCATTTGCCGAAGAAGACGGAGAATCCATTGGTGCCGTTCAGGAAAGGAACATCGAGGCGCTCAATGAAATCCTTGAGAAATATGACGGCAAGAACATTGTCATCGGAACTCACGGGACGGCACTTTCTTCCATAATAAACTACTATGACAAAAGTTTTAACGGCGAAAGCTTTATGAAAATCATAGATTTTATGCCCTGGATTCTAAAGATGGAATTTGACGGAAAAAAATTCCTTTGCAAAGAAGATATTTTTCACATACAAAAAGAGTACAAAGAATAGATTTGAAAGAGGAGTATGAGAAAAAGGGGAGGGAATGATGACAATCAGGAAAACGAACCAGAACGACATTGGGACCTTGATGCAAATCCGCCTTGAAATGCTGCGGATTGTAAACGGCCTTGATGAAAACGCACCCTTTGACAAAACTTTACTTGAATGCAGCCGCGAATATTTTTTGAAGGGCGAGCAGACTACAGTTTTTGCAATGGACGGAGATAAAATCGCAGGCTGTGCAAGTCTGAGCTACATCAATGTCATGCCCACCTTTGACCATCCCACGGGAAAGAGGGCGCATCTTATGAACGTCTACACAAGGTCGGAATTCCGCAGGCGTGGAGTTGGAAAAATGATGGTTGAGTATTTGATTGAAGAAGCAAAGTCCCGGGGCGTTACGGAAATCAGCCTTGATGCCACACAAATGGGACATCCGCTCTACAAGAGCTTGGGCTTTAACGACAACGGCGAGGGGATGAATCTTTCGCTTTAAGGATGCAGAATTGAAAAGCACATTTATTTTAAAAGACTATTTTTCTTATGAAGACAAAGAAAGCATTCTGGCTCAGATGCAGGCTCATTCAAAAGAATGGGGCGCGATTCCTTTTTTACTTTCACTTTTAAAAGATGGCTCTTTCCACCAGAAGCTTGGGAAAGGCAGCTTATATCTTCTGCTTGACGAAGAGAAACTTACCGATGGCAAACCAAGTCTTGCATCCTTTTTGACTTTTTGCGATAGAGATGAAATTGAAAGCAATCTCAAACCATGGATTGGATTTGTGTTCACAGCTCCAGCCTATCGTGGCCATCATCTTGCAGGACAAATTATCGAACACTGCATGAATAATGCCGCTGCTCTCTACCCGGAATCAGAATATGTTTATGTTTCATCAGACGAAAAAGGCCTTTACGAAAAATACGGTTTTGAATTCGTTGGAAAAATGAAAAGTATCTGGGGAGAAGACTCTGGAATTTTCAGAAGAAAAATAGAAAAGGAAACAAGCGAAATCAATTACAAGACACTCACACCTGCAGATTACGACGAGCTTTGGTCTTTATGGAATCAGGTTGAGCAGACAAAAAGAGCCTTGAATCCTGTGGACGACACTCGCGAAGGAATCACACGCTACATGAAGCGCAACCCTACGACATGCTTTGCGGCGACAAGCGGCGGAAAAATCGTCGGCGCAATCCTCACGGGACATGACGGAAGAAGGGCAATCATTCATCACCTTTGCGTCCACCCTGATTTTCAGCGCATGGGAATCGCCCGTACTCTTGTCGCCAAAGCCGAGGAAGCCCTCAAAAAAGAAGGAATCACAAAAATATTTGGACTTGTGTTCAAGGACAACGACAAGGCAAATTCTTTCTGGGGAAAGATGGGCTATTCACTCAGAACCAATCTAAATTATCGCAACAAAAGCCTGAACGCGGACGTTCCTACCGGAGAATAAAAGCAAGAGGTTCAAAATCAGGAGGTTTCAATGGAAGAAATAATCCGGCAGATTGCCAGTCAGCAGGAAATCAACTTCATCAATGTAAAGGATCAGATTTTGACAGCGGATTTGGAAACCGTGTTTGACGAGGAAAACAATTCGCGCTACATTTTCCATTATCTTCATTCCATGGACAGATTTTTCATCAACCCAATGGACTACGTTTACGAGGGCGAGAATCTTTTCGGTATTCAGGAAAATCTGAGCGTGATTGATCCGAGCCGTGAAGGATACGTGAGTGACAAAAGCATAGTGATTTCGCGCGACCAGCTCTTGAATTATTTTGAATATGTAAAACGAAAGATCGAATCCTATTTTGAAAAACTCACAGCTGTAGAGCTTCTTGAAAAACCAAAGGACTGCGACTACACAAGGCTGGAGTTGATTCTTGGACAGTTCCGCCATTTGATGTGGCACGTTGGACTTTCAAGCGGCATCACATTCTGTTCAAAGAAAGAATGGAACAAGTTTACAGGTTTGCAGAAAATAAATAAAAAATTTTTCGGCGAGGAAAAATAAAAGGAGAGAAATACAGATTTAAAATAAAGGTTTTGAGCTTTTTACAAACTTCCGTTAGTTTGCTTTTTAAGATTAAGTCTGAACAATTTTGAACCGCGTTTTGGATTCCACTTTTCACGGCGACGTTCCGGGAGCGTGTCGATTGAATCTGCCACAAAGCCCTGTTTTTCAAACCAGTCAGCAGTTTGTGTGGTGAGGATGAATACGCTTTCAATCGATACAGTTTTTGCCTTTTCAATCAGATATTCTATCATCTTCGGCCCGATTCCAATGTGGGCGCAAGTTTCATCAACCGCAAGTGCTGCAATTTCTGCCTGGGTTCGGTCGTAAATGTGAAGTGCGGCACAGGCTCGGATTGCACCGTCGAGTTCGTAAACAATGTAGTCGTTGTATTCAGATTCCATCTGCTGTTCGCTGCGTGGAAGAAGAATTTCTTTACTAACGAACGGTCGTATAAGTGAAAGGACAGCTGAAATATCTTCGCGGCGCATAGCACGGAATTTGCCGTAATTTGATTTATAAATCATCGTACCCGAACCCAGGTCGCTGAAAATCTCGCAAGGCAAAGTTCCTTCGATAGAACCGTTCAGAATGTGGACGCGGGTAACGCCTGATTCAACAGATATTTTTGCAAGGTGAAGAAGAGAGATAATTTTCTCTGATGATGATTCTTGAACTTCCTTTCGTTCGTTAGTTTCAGAATTCACATTCAAAAATTCTTCCAGCTCTTCGATATTCATGGCCGGGACGCAGCCTTCCGGGGAAAGTCCCTGATCCTTTGGAATCAAGAAATATTTTTCAGAAAGTTCTGCGTTTGGAAGAAGGAAGAAAAGTTTGTCTGCCTGCAGGTGAGTCGCAATCTGGGCTGCAAGCTGAGCCGAAGAAATGTTGTATGGCTTTCCGTTCAAGCTCCAGCCGATGCAGGGGAAAATCGGAATGAAGCCGTTGTCGAGGACAGTCTGAATCGTATTGTCATCAAGCTTGTCGATTTCACCGGCTGTTCCAAAATCAACTCCGCCAAGGACACCCTTTCCGCGCGCACGAACCCAGTTGCCGATTACAGCCGTAAGGTTTTCACCGGCAAGACTGGTCATGACATTATTTGCAACCTCAAAAGCCGCATTACGGATTAAAGGAATTGCCTCGCTCTGGGTGATTCGGCAGCCGTTTTCGTAAGTCCAGGAAATCTTGTTCTGTGAAAGAATTTCGTCGATTTTTTTGCGCGCACCAGGAACGATAATCACACGGAGCCCAGCCTGATGGATCAATGCAATGTCGCGGATATGGCTGACGAACAGCGGCGAGTCGATAATGTCATCATCAATATGAATGACGACGGCTGCGTTCTTAAATCGTTTGATGTAGCGGATGACATCACGAATCCGTTCTGCTTTCTCTAAGATTGGTTTTTCTTCCATGCGAATGTCCTGATTTGACTATAACTCTTACAGCCCTGTTCCTTCGTCGATTCCCATCATGATGTTCATGCACTGAACGGCAGCACCGCTTGCACCTTTGCCCAGGTTGTCGAAACGGCTTGTGATAACGATTCGCTCGTCGTTGCCGCAGACGAAAATCTGCATGTTGTTTGTGCCGGCCAGAGTGTTTGCAGGGATGAAGCTTTCTGTGAGGATTCCTTCGCCCATGAAGTCAGCTGCCTTTACGAAACGGCATCCGTCATAGTGCTCCTTGAAAACTTCGGCGATTTCCTTTGCGGTAAGCTTTTTTTCCAAAAGTCGTGCGTGGAGGGAAACTGTGACCGTCATTCCCTGGAAATAATCGCAGACATAAGGATTGAAAATCGGTTTATAGTTGAGGCCAGAAACCTTCATCATTTCCGGCAGGTGTTTGTGTTCCTGAGTGAGGGCGTAGAGGCGTGGAGACGCAAGCTCAGGATTTCGGTTCGGATCCTCGTACTGAGCGATGGCTTTTTTGCCAGCTCCTGAATATCCTGAAACGGCATGGCAGACGACCGGATAGTCAGGCGAAATGATTCCGTGCTTTACGAGAGGGAAGCAGATTGCGCCGAAGCCAGAAGCATAGCAGCCAGGACCTGCGACACGGTTAGATTTTTCAATCTTTGCGCGGTGCTCTGCAGAAAGCTCCGGGAAGCCGTAAGCCCAGTCCGGGTTCGTGCGGTGAGCCGTTGAAGCGTCGATAATGCGTACTTTCGGATTCGTGCAGAGTGAAACTGCCTCGATAGAAGCGGCGTCCGGCAAGCAGAGGAAAGTAAAGTCCGAAGCGTTGATCATTTTTGCGCGTTCAGCCGGATCCTTGCGTTTTTCGTCGTCAATCAAAAGAATCTCGATGTCCTTTCGGTTTTCGAATCGTTCATAAATTTTGAGACCGGTAGTTCCTTCTTTTCCGTCAATGAAAATTTTGTAAGCCATGTTTTCCCCCAGGGAGTTTGATTCTTCTATTATACAGAGATTTCGGGGGCTTGTGCTAGGGAATTTTCTAATCTTTTCGCATCGAATATACGCAGCCGCAGTAGTCCTGGCGCCAGAGACCGTATTCTTCGGAAAGCTGGGTGCTGCGCAAAAATCCGCCTTTTTTCTTGAAATCTGAGGGGAGGAATTTTGTGTGCGGGGTAATATTCAAACTATCGTTAGTTTCTTGCCCCTTATCTTTTGAATTTTCTGTCAAATCTTCTTCTTTATCGATAGTTTTTTCCAGTTCTCTTCCAATTACATTGATTTTTTCGCTGTCTTTGTGGGGGCTGATGCTTAGCGTTGTGGTGAACCAATCGAAGCCTTCTTTGCAGGCGTAGTCCCAGGCCCGCTTCATTCGGAACTGGTAGCATCTTCTGCAGCGTTCACCCTTTTCAGGCTCGGTTTGCAGTTCTTTTTCAAAACGAACGTTAGTTGCTTCAAAGTAATCTTCGGGATTGTATTCGTCGACTACGAGCTTTACGCTGTTCTGTATGGCCTCGGGAAATCGTTCCAGAAACTTTTTCAATTCTTCCAGGCGGCGGAAATATTCTTCTTTTGGGTGGATGTTGGGATTGTAATAGTAAATCGTGATGTCAAAAATCTTTGCCAGATATTCAATCACATAGGATGAACATGGGCCGCAACAGGCATGAAGAAGTAAAGTCGGTTTTTTATAACTAACGGTATTTTTTATAGCTTCAATTTGTTCGAGAATTTTTTCTAGTTCTTTCTGATAGTTCATTGTTTCCTCTCGTTAGGGATTGTAGTGGCGGGAACGACCTGTTTTCAATCCTGCTTTTTCATTATGAAATTGCCTTTGAGCATTTTTGTCTGCAGGATGTTTACGAATGCCATCGGATCGGTCTTTTTGACTTCGCGAACTAATTTTTCTTCCGTGTCGCTTGAAATTACCGTGTAGAGCATGCTGCGTTCCAGGCCGGTGTAGCAGCCTTCGCCTTTGAAAAGAGTTGCGTCGTGGCCGGTCGTTTCACGGATTGTTTTGACGAGTTCGTCCGGCTTGTTGGTGATTATCAGCAGGGTTGATTTCTGATAGCGCTTGTAAAGGCTTGTTAGAAGCTGCGTGGTTACAAACTGGAATATTATTGAATAGAGTGCGCGCGTCCAGCCGAAAAGAATTCCAAAGGTGACGAGTACGACTACATTTCCAATGAAAATGTGATTCCAGATGCTGCGGCCTGTTTTTTCAGAAACATAGATTGATATGAAGTCTGTGCCGCCGCTTGTTGCTCCTGCAAGAAGACAAAAACTTATTGCCATGCCGTTTACGATTCCGCCGAAAATTGTGCAGAGTAAAACGTCATTTGTGACATCCAGACCGGGAATTATGTCCGTGAGGAAGCCTGAAAGCAAAATAGCCCAGATTGAAAAGATTGTGAATTTTTTTCCGACGTATTTAAAACAGATTATTGCTGGAACGATGTTTAGGCCCCAGTAAAAGACGGCAAAAGGAACGTTAATATTAAAGAATTTTGAGAAAACTTCCTGCAAGAGAAGCGTTATTCCTGTAAATCCGCCAGGAAGTAGTCCTGCTCCATGAACGAATGTATTGATGTTTACAGCCATGAGGACTGCACCCGCCGTCACGAGTAAAAAACGAAGAAATGTTCTCATATTTAAAAGTTTGTCATGCTGCTAGATTTTTGTCAAATAGCTTTGATTGGTTAATTTCCCAAATAGCTGAGCCTTCGCCAGCTGTCCTTTGGGAAAAGGTATTCCGGGGTTTCCGCTGGCATTCTAAAATCTTCTTCATGATACCAGGGATCGTTAACCAGCTTGGGATTTTTTAACACATAAAAATCTGAGGCAGGAGAAGAACTTTGAGCAAGAAGATAGGCTTTTTCGCCAGTCTCAGGGTTTTTGCAGATGTCCACGACCATGCAGATATAGCCGGGTTTGTTCAAATCAAAAAGAATGTCACCGGTTCGCACTTGATTTATTTCAATCGATTTGGATTCATATTCCATCATTGAAAGGGGACTTGTGTGGGCGAAAATATTTTTAAGGTAAGAGCGGAAAAATTCATCTTTTTCCTTTTTACTGACCGGCTTCTCGTATTTCGTCCATTTTTTTAAGTCATTTGCAACATCTTTTCGTAAATTCCGCTTTCTTTCGCAGTCTGAAAGCCATTCTGTCCATTTGCAGATTTCACCATTAGTCAGATGGAAGGAAATTTCTTTTTCTTTTCCTGATGCGTAAAGATATTGAGCGTATAATCTAACTATCGTTTGGGAGTTTTCTTGCAATTTGCTTTCAGGAGGCATGTCAAAAATGCAGGCATGGGCTTCCTGATTTGATTTTTGGTTACCATTGTGCAGAAGAAGGGGGCTGGCGGCTTCCTTTAAAGGGTAATTCCGCAAATAGCCGGCAAAGCTTTGCGGCTCGGCTTTGATTCGCTTGAACTTGGGCGGAACCTTGATTCGCTCGACGATATTTTTTCCTTCTCCCTGCACAAGCTGTAAGGAATGTGTGTGGGAGAAGGCCGGAGCGAGACAAAGCAGAACTGCAATCAATGCAAATGGCTTTTTCATGTCCGAAATATCATACCTTGAACTGGTCGATTTGCGTACCAATTTGTTCGATTGAATTCTTCATTTTTTCGGCGATTTCAGAAAGGGCGGCTCCGGTTTCATTGATTTTCTTTGCACCGACTGCCATTTCTTCCATGCTGGCCTTCATGACGGTTGTAGCATTCTGAAGGTTCCGAACTTCATCAAGAATCTGTTTGTTTCCGATGGACATTTCTTCGGATGCAGTGCGGACTTCAATAGTGCTGTCGTTCATTGACTGAAGGGAATCCGTGATTTGCTTTGAGCCTTCCTGCTGTTCTTCCATTGCAGATTTAATCTGACGGACGAGCTGGTCTGTGTCATGGATTTTTTCAGTAACGCTGTTGAATGCATCGCTTGATTCCTGGGAAGCCGCTACAACAGAGTTGATTGATTCCTTGATGCTTGAAAGCTGATCACCGATTGTCTTCGACTGGATTGTAGATGTTTCTGAGAGTTTTCGGATTTCATCTGCTACAACGGCAAAGCCTTTTCCTGCGTCACCGGCATGGGCAGCCTCAATTGCGGCGTTCATGGCAAGAAGGTTAGTCTGGCTTGCGATTGCGGCAATTGCGGCATTTGCTTCCTGAAGCATCTGTGACTGCTGTTCGATTTCATGAATTCGATCGTTTACATGAACCTGTTTTTCAGCACCGCTCTTTGCATCTTCCGTGAGGGAATCGAATGAGTGAGCCATTTTATCGACAGAATTGTTTACGGATGCGATGTTTCCGATCATCTCTTCGACTGCGGAAGAAGCATTGCTTACGCTCTGAGACTGGTTTGCAATCATTCGTTCGAGGGATTCGATGTTTGATGCGATTTCGTTTACGGCACCGGCTGTCTGTGAAACGCTGTCACCCTGACATGAAATCTGATTGTGGACGCTCGTGATGTTTGCGATAATTTCGGTGATTGAAGCGCTTGTTTCCTGCATGCTCACGTCCAGGTCTTCACCTGCGGCTGCAAGGATTTCTTTTGAGCCTTTGACGTCAGAGACAATCGAATGGAGCTTTTCGGTGAATTTATTGAAGCCTTTTACAACGCCACCGATTTCATTGTTGACGTTTGCGGCTGCTCCTGTGATTCGCTGAGTCAAATCAGCTTTTCCGGATGCAATTTCGTCGATAGAAGACTGAACTTTCTGGAGAGGCTTGAGGGAATGGAAAATTCCTGCACCGATTCCAAGAACAAGTGCGATTCCAAGGATGATTCCTGCGAATACGAGGGTGATTGAGATTTCGTTTGCGGTTGCATAAACCTGTCGTTCATCAATAATGAATGCGAAGCCCCAGTCTGCGTTTTCGACCGGTTGATAAGTGGCATACTGTTTACCGAGTTTGCCTGCGTCAATCCACATGTAGCCGCTCTGTTTCTGTTTAAGAGCCTGAATGACCGGCTGCAATGCTGCAAAAAGGGTATTTTTGCTTTCTTCATCTGTTTCTGGAGCAGAAGTTGCGATTACGTCACCTTCGCTGTTGAAAAGGATTGCGTAACCTGTCTGGCCAAGCTGAATGGTTTTGATGAATTCTGTGAGCTTGTTTACGCCGACGACTGCGCTGTAGAAGCCGATTGTCCTGCCGTCTTTTTTGGCTGCCTGTGAGACATGAATAATCGTGCTTCCTGTGGATTTTGACGTTACCGGGTCATCGATGTTTGTGTCATTTCCCTGAACCATGATGGCCTGGAAGTAGACACGGTCTTTGACGTTGGTGACTTTGTTCTGGTCGTTGTAGAAGTCGCCTTTGTCATCGATGTAGCCGATTCGGTCAAAATCAGGAGTGCGTGACTTGGCGTGAGCAACGAGCCACTCCTGAATCTGATGGGGATCCTCTGTTTGGGTTACATCTGCCTCTGTGTACATGCGCATCTGCTTGATGTATTCGCTCAGGCGGATTGAAACTACATCTGCGTATGCCTCAGAGATTTTGCGGCAGTTAATTTCGTACGAATATGCTACAGATTGCTTGGTGCGGCCCTTTACTACAAGAATCTGCACCGAAGTCAATGCTGCAACAATCACAACTGTAATGCCTACGATATAGTAGACCAATTTGCCCTGTTTCTTAGTCTTTGTCTTTTCGTTCATAAAGACTATTTTAACACTGAAGTTTAAATTTGTGTAGTTTTTTCTATAAAATTCAATGTTATTTTTATCTTTTCAGAACTCTTGCCGCGTTTGCTACGGCGAGGATGCAGACTCCGACGTCTCCGAAAACTGCCAGCCACATGTTGCCGATTCCGACTGCGCTCAGGAGCATGATTGCGACTTTTATGCCGATTGAAGCGTAAATGTTCTGCCAGACTGCGTTCATCGTGCGGCGGGAAATCTTGATTGCATCAATAAGGCGGCTTGGCTTGTCGTCCATGATTACAACGTCTGCGGCTTCGATTGCGGCATCACTTCCCAGGGCGCCCATTGCGATTCCTGCGTCGGCACGGGCGAGGACAGGACTGTCGTTGATTCCGTCACCAACGAAGATAAGCTTGTCCGTGCCAATTAATTCTTCGACTTTGGAAACTTTGTCTTCCGGGAGAAGGTCAGCGTAGACTGTATCGATTCCGAGATTTTCCGCAACGATTTGGGCTGTTGCCGCCGTGTCGCCGGTGAGCATTACGGTTTTTTTGATTCCCAGCTTTTTGAGACTACCAATCGTTTGCCTTGAATCTTCTTTTTCCTGATCAGAAATTACGATGTTTCCGGCGTAAAGACCGTCAACTGCAACGTGAACGATTGTTCCGGCTGCCGGGCCTTTGTCTTCTGTAAAGCCCGTGACTTTTTCCTGGAGCATGAGTTTTGCGTTTCCGGCTAAGACTGTTTTGCCGTCAACTACCGAGCGTATGCCAAATCCTGTGATTTCTTCCGGTTCGAGGATTTTGAGGGCATCGCAGAGGACACAGTGGTGTGCCTTTTTGAGTGACTTTGAAATCGGGTGGTTTGAATAGCTTTCAGCGTGAGTAGCGATTGCAAGCAAACTATCGTTCGTAAATCTATTTGCAGGATTGACCTGAGCGACGTCGAAAATGCCTTTTGTGAGGGTGCCTGTCTTGTCGAATACGGCGATTTTTGCCTTTGAAAGAATCTCGACGAAGTTTGAGCCTTTGATAAGAACGCCAGATTTTGAAGCAGCTCCGATTCCGCAGAAGAAAGCAAGTGGAACTGAAATTACGAGGGCACATGGACATGAAACGACGAGGAATGTAAGAGCGCGGTAAATCCAGACCGACCAGCCGTATTTTTCGAAAAGATCCGGTGCAAAGAACTGCAATGCGAGTGGCGGAAGGACTGCAACTGCAAGGGCTGCGATACAGACAATCGGCGTGTAGACTTTTGCAAAGCGGGCGATGAATTTTTCGCTCTTTGCCTTGACCTCGCTTGCTTTTTCGGTGAGGTTGAGGATTCTTGTGACGGCGCTTTCTCCGTAAGATTTTGTGACGCGGATTTTAAGGAGGCCTGTCTGGTTTACAAAGCCTGCAAGAACTTCTGAATCAGGGGCAACTTCGCGTGGAAGACTTTCGCCTGTGAGGGCAGATGTGTCTGCAAAAGATTTTCCTTCGACTACGATGCCGTCGAGGGCGATTCTCTCTCCGGCCTTTACCTGAATGATTTCACCAACCTGGACTTCTTCCGGTGAGACGACAATTTCTTTTCCGTCGCGGATAACTGTTGCCTTGTCCGGGCGGATATCCATGAGGGCGGAAATTGAATCGCGGGAACGGTCAACGGCGTAATCCTGAACGAATTCGCCGAGGTTGTAAAAGAGCATGACGGCTACGGCTTCAGCATACTCGCCGACAAAAATCGCGCCGACCGAAGCGACGGTCATCAAAAACTGTTCGCCGAAGACGTTTCCCTTGTGGATGTTACGGATTGCTCCCTTGATGACGTCCCGGCCGCAGATTAAATATGAGGCAAGATAAAGAATTCCGTAAATGAGGCGGGTGCTGGCTCCTGAATTTACAAAACCAACCGAACGGAAGTTAGTTGAAAGACTCTGCAGGAGGGGAGAATCTGCTGAAAAAATCGGAAGATGCTCGAAAAGCAGGGCGGCGATAAAAATCACACCAGCCAACAGGATTTTTTTGAGCGGAGAAGATTCTTCGTCATGTTCGCATTCGCAATGTCCTTCGTGGCAGTGCTCTTCGTGCTCATGGTCGTGCTCGTGATGGTCGTGCTCGCAGCAACCGCAATCACAGTGAATGTGCTCTCCAAGATGATTTTCATGTTTATGTTCCATAAATTACTCCTCAATGTGCTCTAATCCCATGTTCAGGATTTTTGATACGTGATCGTCGCTGAGGGCGTAAAATAGCGATTTTCCTTCGCGGCGGTAACGGACCAGGCCGTTTGTTTTGAGAATTCTCAGCTGATGACTGATTGCGCTCTGAGTCATGCCGAGAACCTGTGCCAAATCCCCGACCGAAACTTCGCGCCCCAGAAGTGCGAAAAGAATCTTGATGCGGGTAGAGTCACCGAAAATCTTAAAAAGTTCGGCCAAATTGAAAAGCAAATCCTCGTCCGGCATTGAATCCGAGATTACCTGCAAATCTTCTGTGTTATCACTTGAACAATTATTCATATGTTTTATGTTAAAACTATTAGGCAAATAAGTCAATAATAAGCGTATTTTTTTTAGAGATTGTGTTATAATTTAGAATATGCAAAAAAAATATATAACATATTTAAAAAAGCAAATTAAAATCCGAAACATTCCTGTTCTTTTTGGTTATCTTCTATTTGTTGCCCTATATTTCCTTTCTGCAAAAGGCTCTCAATTAACTTCTGGTTCTAAAGAAATGCTCCACATTTTTGGGCACCAATATCCAATAGGTCTTCTGGCTCCTGTATGTTCTTCAATTTCAACTATCGTCCTGATTTGCATGGTCGTCTTCCATCGTAGAATCGGATTTTACACAGCTATGGTGATTCTTATAGTCCGTGCGATAAGGCTTGCTCGTGGTATGACTCTCTTTCATCCTATGAGCCTTCCGGCATTTTTTACAACCGTTGTAGCCCTGCTTGCAATTATAATTATTTACCATAAAAGCAGGAGAATTGTTCAGGAGCATGAAACTCATAAAAAACAACTTGTAGATTTTAACAATTCCATTATTGATGCTTTCTCTGTCTGTATTGACGGTAAGGATTATTACACAAACGGGCATTCTCTCCGGGTTGCAAAATATACTAAGATGCTTGCTCAAAAACTTGGTGAAGACGAGGAAACGGCTCAGAAATTCTACAACATTGCATTGCTGCACGACATCGGAAAAATCGGTATTCCTGATGAAATCCTCAACAAGCCCGGCAAACTGGATGAAGAAGAATATGAGACGATAAAAACCCATACTTACCGCGGATTTGAAATCCTTAAAAGGGTAAAGAGTCAGAAAGACATATCTTCAGGTGCTTACTATCATCATGAGCGCTATGACGGCAAGGGATATCCTTCAAAGCTAAGCGGAAAGAAAATTCCTTGGGTTGCGCGAATTATTTCCGTTGCCGATGCCTTTGACGCCATGAATTCAACCCGGCCTTACCGAAAAAAGATGCCGATGGATCAGATTGTCAAGGAAATCAAGGACTGTTCAGGCAGCCAGTTTGACCCGGTTGTCGCAAAAGCCTTCCTTGATCTGTACGAAGAGGGGCTTTTTGACAATATTAAAACGGAATAGTTATAAATCTATATGATTTTTTAAAAAACCGTGTTATAGTTTATAACATGAAAAAAAGTATAATCCAGATAATCAGTAAAATTACATCCAAATTAGGATGCCTTTCGCTTTTGCTCTTCTATGTGGTTATGGCCTATTTTGCCAGAAAAACATCAATGTCTACCGAGACTTTTTCAGTCTCTGGTCATATTTTGCCAGTGAATGTTCTGGCTGGTGTTTTTTCTTCCTTAGTGGCTGTTGCTTTGATCTCGCTTACGGTTTTCTACCGAAGATTAGGATTTTATACGGCTTTAGTTATTCTTGGCTGGCGTTTTATTTCCCTGACTATTGGGCTTTTTCAGTTTAGGCCGGGCTGTTTGCCAGGATTGTTCATTACGATTGGTACTACTCTATCAGTTGTGATTATTTATAAGAGAACTGAAATGCTTTTACAATCTGAAGAGAGCCGTAGAAATGATATTTTGGATTTCACGAATTCCATTATTGACTCGTTTTCAGTTTGTATTGACGGAAAGGATTCTTATACGAACGGACATTCGCTTCGGGTTGCGAAATACACCAGAATGCTTGCCTCAAAACTTGGCGAAGATGAAGAGACCTCCGGAAGATATTATAATATTGCCTTGCTTCATGATATTGGAAAAATTGGAATCCCTGATGAAATTTTGAATAAGCCAGGGAAATTAACCGCGGCAGAATACGAAACCGTAAAAGAACATGCGTATCGAGGATATGAAATCCTCAAAAAAGTAAAAAAACAGACTTTTCTTGCCGAGGGAGCCAAGTATCATCATGAGAGGTTTGACGGCAAAGGTTATCCGACAAATCTTGCAGGAACAAAAATTCCGTGGGTTGCGCGAATCATTTCCGTTGCCGATGCCTTTGATGCCATGAGTTCAACCCGTCCTTACCGAAAAAAGCTCCCAATGGGGGAAATTGTTGAGGAAATAAAAAAATGTTCCGGAACGCAGTTTGATCCAGTTGTGGCAAAGGCTTTTCTTGAGCTTTATGAAGAAGGTGCTTTCGACGGATTAAAGACCGAATAAAAAAAACACTGCCCGATGAAAAATCTAAGGACAGTGTTGTGAAGTCTATAAAGTAAGCGAAAGAATATAACTACCAAACGATAGTTGTTATCTAATAAAATTAGTCCAAACCTTCTTTTCTGATTCTGGCTGTGCGACGCCAGCGGTTTTTCCTGCCTCAATGCTCTTTAAAATCCATGCCATGTTTCGGCCGATTGTGTGCATAATCTGGATTCCTTCTTCGTCTTTCATGACGTCATCGCCGTTTGAGCCGTGAACCATGTTCCAGTAGCGTGAAGTGATTACAGGCTGCTGCGCGTAAGTGATGTATTTATTGAGGACGTCGAGACATGCAGTAGTTCCAGCTCTGCGTGCGACTGTGACAGCAGCTGCCGGCTTGAATCGGAGATATTTTTCTCCCTTCCAATAAAGTCTGTCCAAAAAAGCGACCATTTCACCGCTCGGAGAAGCATAATAAACTGGTGAGCCAAGCACGATTCCGTCTGCGGTTTGCAATTTTGCAATAGCCTCTTCAACAAGGGCGTCGATTTCGCCAGTGAGTGCTCTGCCTCCAACCCAGAAAATTTCGGTTTCAACTCCATTTTCTTTGAGTGAGTCTGCGACAAGGTTCAAAGCTGTGTATGTGCTGCCTTTTTCGTTGCGGCTTCCGTTAAAAAGAATTACTTTCATGGTTTTCTCCTATGCCTAGTGGTTTAATAGACAAAAAGAATATCATAATTCTCTGATTTTGACAAAAGATTTTTGTGTGAACGTATTTTTATGCTATAATATGACTTATGGACACTCCTGCAACTCTTTTTTCGTTTTGGAAAGATTTAACTCCTTCTCAGGCCGCTTTTTTAGAGCAAAACTTACGAACGGAAGTTTTTTCAGCGGGGAAATTGATTCATCGTTCTGACGGAGAATGTCGTGGAGTTATGGCTGTCGTTTCTGGTAGCCTGCGGGTTTATTGCGTTTCTGAGGAAGGCCGCGAAGTTACGCTTTATCGGGTTGAGGCTGGTGATGTCTGTATTCTTTCGGCTTCGTGTCTAATGGATTCAATTGTTTTTGATGTTCTGATTGAAGCGGGAGAAGAAACTACCGTTAGTTTGATACCGTCTGCAGTTCTTCACAAAGTTGAACTGGAAAATCCTCTTGTTGAGCTTTACATTTACAAAAATGCTACAGAGAAATTTTCTGAAGTCCTCTGGACGATTCAGCAGGTTCTTTTTATGAAAATTGACCAGAGAATTGCGCTTGCTTTGCATGACGAGAGATTGCGACAAAAAAGTAATGTGCTTTCTGTCACGCACGAAGATTTGGCAAAACAGATTGGAAGCGTGCGGGAAGTTGTCTCAAAAACGCTTAAATATATGGAAGAAGAAGGACTTGTCCGTCTGGGCCGCGGAAAAATTGAGATTCTGGATACGGGAAAATTAGTTGTGTGACTTAATCACATACGATTTTTGATTTCCTGGTTATCCTTATGTTAAGAGGTGGCTATGAAATCAAAAAAATATGCCCGGGTTGACGAGGCTCGGTGCGTGGCTTGCGGAGCCTGTGCGAATGTCTGTCCGCGCGGGGCAATTTCGGTCCTTCACGGATGTTTTGCGCGTGTTGATTCTGAAATTTGCGTAGGATGCGGCTTGTGTGGTAAAACTTGTCCTGTTGGCTGTATTTCTCCGGTTTTGAGGGAGGGTGCGGCATGAAAACTAAGAAATGGTACAACTATCTTTGGGTTTGGTCGATTGTGTATTTCGCGCTTGGATTTTTTAACATTCTTTTTGCGTGGCTCGGCATGATTGATTTTTTGCTTCCGCTGATTTTTGCGATTGTGGGCGGGAACAAATGGTTCTGCAATAATATGTGCGGTCGCGGTCAGCTTTTTAATTTGCTAGGCTCATCGTTTAAGCTTTCCCGGAATAAAACGACTCCCAGAGCAATCACTTCAAAATATTTCCGCTACGGATTTTTGATATTCTTCCTTACGATGTTCGGTTCTATGGTCTGGCAGACCTGGCTTGTTGCTTCGGGTGCTCAGAATCTTCGACAGGCGGTTAAGCTTTTCTGGACGTTCCGTGTTCCGTGGAAATGGGCTTATAATCCGGCATTTTTGGGTGAAAGTCTTGCGTGGGTGGCACAATTCAGTTATGGTTTTTATAGTCTTATGCTCACTTCGACTTTAATCGGGCTGATTGTGATGGTGCTTTACAAGCCGCGGAGCTGGTGCACTTTCTGTCCTATGGGAACGATGACACAGGGCATTTGCAAATTGAAATATAAAGAGGTACTAAAATGACAATTAACGAGCGTGCTGAAAAGGCGGCGGAACTAAAACTTACCGGAGCCTGCAATTGCTGCCAGGCTGTTACAAAAGTTTTTGCCGATACAGTGAATGTTGATGAAGCGACTTTGCAGAAAATGTCAGCGGGTTTTGCGGCCGGAATGGGGTGCATGGAAGCTACTTGCGGTGCTTTGGTTGGCGCGAATATGATTCTTGGACTTCGCACGAACGGCGAGGGAACTGTCCGTCAGAGCCGCGAGCTTCTTGCAAACTTCCGTGAGAAGTGCGGGGCGGTCACATGCAAGGATTTGAAGGGCGTCGGTACCGGGAAAGTTCTTTGCGAGTGTGACAATTGCGTGCGAAATGCCGTAAAAGCTCTCGGGGAAATCCTTGGGGAGTAGAAATCGTTCAGCCTGTGCAGAAAAGTGCAGGCTGGCAATTTCTTACACAGATTCAATCTTTCAATGTTTTGTGCTACAATTCTTCTTAAAATTATAGGAATCTGTGCGATATAAAATGACTAAAGAAGAATTCATAAAAGCGTCAAAAAATTTTGCCAAGTATTATTGTGGAATCAAGCTCCCCATCGATGAAAAGTCTTTGATTAAAAGAGAAGGCTGCAATTATTTCTTTTTTCACGAATTTCCTTCTGAGTATGTAGATAATGATGATAACGATGTGGAATGTACTTATTGGTACTCGTTTTCAAATTACAAAGACCAGCGTCCCGAAGATGGAATTGAATTTGCTACAGGAATTGACGGGCGTTCTGGAGATCATTTTTTTATAAGCAGCAGAGACTGGCAGGAAGAAAAGTAACTTATGAATATATTATCAGTTTCAAATGTTTCAAAAATGGGGCGGGAAGCGCCGCTTTTTAAAAACGTGACTTTCGGTCTCAATGAAGGCGAAAAGGCTGCGATTATCGGCCGCAACGGAACCGGAAAATCGACTCTTCTCAATGTCATCGCTGGCGTTTTGAACGCTGATGACGGCCAGATTACAATAAACAAACTATCGGGAGTTAGTTATCTTCCGCAGAATCCCGAATTTGACTCAGAAAACACAATCCGCGAGCATATTTTTAAATCAAAAAGCCCCAAACTCAAAATAATCAACGAATACGAGGACCTTTGCGACAAAATGGGGGCTGGACTAACTAACGGTCAGCAGAAAAGATTCGACGAACTCACCCTTGAAATGGACAAGGGCGACCTCTGGAACTACGAAAGCCAGATCCGCTCAATCCTGGGTACCCTCGGAATCAACGACCTTTCCCGCAAAATGGGCACTCTTTCCGGCGGCATGGTCAAAAAAGTCGCGCTGGCACAGGTTCTTGTTGAGGACACAAAGCTCCTTCTCCTGGACGAGCCGACCAACCACCTGGACATCCAGACGATTTACTGGCTGCAGAATTATCTTCACGACACCAAGCGCACCGTCCTCATGGTCACTCACGACCGCTACTTTCTGGACGCTGTCTGCACCAACATTTACGAGCTTTTCCGGACGAGCCTCAAGCTTTATCAGGGCAACTATTCGACCTATCTCGAAAAAAAGGAAATTGAGGCCGAAATCGAAGAAAACACCGAGCGGCGTATTGAAAGCGTGCTCCGTTTTGAGCGTGACTGGCTTCGCCGTGGCCCGTGTGCGCGCGGAACAAAGGCAAAGGCAAGAATCCAGCGCGACATGCAGCTGATTAACCGCGAAAAATTTGCAAAGGACAAGGGCTTTCAGTTTGAGGTGGCAGGCCGTCGCCTGGGCGGAAAAATTCTGGAACTGCATGGGATTTCAAAGAATTTCTTGAAGGGCAATGCAGAGGGGGAAAGCCTTCCCCCTGCGTCGCACTCCGTTGCGCCGACACCCCCATCGCCTAGGGGTGAACCCCTAAAACCCCAAAGTGACGGACACGGCTCAGGCACAGCCTTCGCCGAGACTCGCTCAAAACCTGTCTCACAGGTTTTGCCCCCGCAAGCGGGGTCGCTCCCTACCCGCAACGCCCGCTCAGCCCCAGTCATTAAGGATTTCTCCTACACCTTCAGCAAAGGCGAAAAAATCGGTATTTTTGGCGGGAACGGCTCTGGAAAATCTACTCTTTTGAACATAATCACCGGGCTTGTTCCGCCTGATTCTGGAACAATCGTTAAGGGCGAGAACACATTTTTCGGCTATTACCAGCAGAATCCGGTTTTCAAGGACTTGAGCCTGACCGTGCTCGAATACATCAAGGAAGCCGCCGACGTGGTACAAATGAACGACGGCAAAACCTTGAGCGCAAGTCTTTTCCTGAATCACTTCGGCTTTGAGGGCAAAATCCAGCACTCGATGCTTTCGACTTTGAGCGGCGGCGAGCGCAAGCGGGTCTTCCTGGTCCGCCTCTTGATTTCAAATCCTAACTTCCTGATTCTCGACGAGCCGACCAACGACTTTGACATCTTCACGATGAATATCCTTGAGGAATTCCTGCTCGGCTACAAAGGATGCCTGCTCATCGTTAGTCACGACCGCTATTTCATGGACAAAATCGCCGACACAATGTTCATCATGGAAGAAGATGGCTCAGTTTCAGGCTTTGTTGGCAAATGTTCGGAGTATATTGAGTATTTAGATGAGAAAGCTAGGAGTGAGGAGTTAGGAAGTAGGAGTGAAAATTCCGCGAATAAGGATAAACAGACGAACGGTAGTAAGCAAAAACTAAATTCTGAGAGCAAATCGGGGGATTTTAAGGGGGGTACACCCTTAGGAGAGGGGGTAGCGGAAAACGGCAGCGCAGCTGACGCTTGTAGCGAGGGGGAGACTTCACCCTCTAAACCTGTAAAAAACCGCAAAAAGACTTTCAAAGAACAGAAAGAATTCGAGAATCTTGAAACGGAAATCATGGAGCTTGAGGAGAAAAAATCTGAGCTTGAGCAGCAGATGGCTTCTTCGGATTTTTCTGTGGCTCAAAAGGCTGGCGAAGAATACAAATCAGTCGAAGAAAAGCTGGCCGCTGATTACGAGCGCTGGGAAGAACTTGCAGAACTTGGCTAAAAAAATAATACAATAATCCAAAATTCTCATAAATTTATGACTATCGTATGATTTTCTGAAATTTTCCTTTAATTATTAAGGCTTGTGTGTTATAATTATTCTAATATGGACTCGATTCGGACTAAAGCGGGAAAACCCATGAATTTGGGCACTACCGTTACGCCAAAGGGTGTGTATTTCACTGTATTCAGTAGGAATGCAAAAAAGATTTTTCTCGAACTCTATAATTCTGCGGAAGATGCAGTTCCGTATCACACGGTAGAGTTAACCCCGGAAGAAAACCGCACTGGTGATTTGTGGCATGTTTTTGTCGAAGGTCTCAAAGCCGGTGATTTGTATCTTTACCGGGTTGACGGTCCTTTTACGCCAAGCCGGGGCCATCGCTTTGACAAGAATCAATCTCTTTTTGATCCGCGTGCAAAGGCTTTTACGACGGGCTCTGTTTTCAAATACATGCAGCCTGGCAAAGATAAATACATGGAGCGTTTCCCAAAATGTGTAATCATTGATGACGATGAATACGATTGGGAAGACGACAAGCCTCTTGCAATTCCGCTCGAAAAATCCATCATTTACGAAACTCACTTGAAAGGTTTCACAGCTTCGCCTACTTCAAAGGTCGAGCATCCGGGCACATACCGCGGCCTTATCGAAAAAATTCCTTATCTTCAGTCACTTGGAATTTCAGCAGTTGAGCTTCTTCCTGTTTTTGAATTCGATCAGTACGAAAATACAAACGTCAATCCGCGTACTGGCGCCCGCATGAAGAATTACTGGGGCTACAGCACAATCGGTTTTTTTGCTCCAAAATGTTCTTATTCGAGCGACAAGACTCCTGGCGGATGTGTTCGTGAATTTAAGGACATGGTCAAGGCCCTTCATAACGCTGGAATCGAAATCATTCTCGACGTAGTTTTCAATCACACGGCCGAGGGCAATGAAAACGGAATTTCACTCAATTTCCGCGGCTTTGACAACAAGATTTTCTATCACCTTGTAAACGACCACAAAGAATATTACATGAACTATTCAGGCTGCGGTAACGCGGTCAATGCAAATCATCCGGTAGTTCAGGATTTCATCATCGACTGTCTGCATTACTGGGTTCTTGAAATGCACGTTGACGGCTTCCGTTTTGACCTGGCCAGCGAGCTTTGCCGTGACGAAAGGGGCTACATTTGTGACAATGCTCCGATTGCCAGGCGAATTGCCGAGGATTCAATTCTCCGCAACACAAAAATCATCGCTGAGCCCTGGGACTGCGGCGGCGCTTATCAGATCGGCAACTTCCCGGGCGGAAGATGGTGCGAATGGAACGACCACTACCGTGACGGAATCCGCCGCTTTATCCGCGGTGACGAATACATTGCCAACGAGGCAGCCACACGAATTGCCGGTTCAAACGACATTTATGCTTTGAGCGGCCGTTCTCCGGTTCACTCAATCAACTTCATCACGGCTCATGACGGCTTTACCCTCAACGATTTGGTCACTTACAACTACAAGCATAATGAGGATAACGGCGAATGCAACCGTGACGGCAACGACAACAACCTCAGCTACAACTACGGTTACGAAGGTCCTACAATCAACCCAAAGATTGAGAATCTTCGTTCCACTCAGCTGCGCAATTTCTTCACAACGCTCATGATTTCTCAGGGCGTTCCAATGTTCGTTGCTGGTGATGAAGTTCGTCGCACTCAGGGCGGCAACAATAACGCATATTGTCAGGACAATGAAACTTCCTGGTTTAATTGGGAAGATTTGAACACTAATTCGCAGATGCTTGAATTCGTTCAAAAACTGATTGCTTTGCGAAATCAGCATCCTGTGTTCCATCGTCGCACTTTCTTTGGCGGAGCTGCTACAAGCCAGTTCAACGAGCCTCCTGACATCAGCTGGTTCAATTTTGACGGCACGATTCCGGACTGGAACAAGATGAACCGCTATCTTGGCTTCCGTCTTGGCGGAAAGGCTGCCGGGCTGCCAAAAGACGACAATGATTTCTTTGTCGCCATGAACATGGATATCCGCGATTTGACGATTACCATTCCAAAGCCGTCGAGCGGACGAAAATGGTACCGCACAATCGACACCTCAATTCACAACCGAACCGCGATTCTGCTTGGTGGTGAAGAAGAAACCTTGAATTCCCAGGAGCACTATGTCCTTATGGCAAATAGTATCTTGGTTTTAATAAGCAAATAAAGTTTTAAAGGAGTTTTTATGAAATTTGATGCAGAGAAATTCAGAGAGAATCTTTCCGCTCGTCTTCGCCGACAGTACGGAAAAGACATTTCTCAGGCAAACAGTCACGACTTGTTTGATGCTGTTTCTGCTTCTGTTCAAGAGCTGATAATGCCGGCTTGGATGGCAACCCGTCACGAGTACGAAAAAAAGCCTACAAAGCAGCTCTATTATCTTTCCGCAGAATTTTTGATGGGACGTGCTTTGAGCAACAACCTTATCAACCTCGGAATCAAAGAAGAAGTTCAGAAGGTTCTCAAAGATATGAACATCAACTTCAATCTTATCGAGGATGAAGAGCCTGATGCTGGTTTGGGTAACGGTGGTCTTGGCCGACTTGCTGCCTGCTTCTTGGATTCATTGGCAACCTTGGATTATCCTGGACACGGCTACGGCATCCGCTATCAGTATGGTATGTTCGAGCAGAGAATCGAAAATGGCTATCAGGTAGAATATCCTGACAACTGGCTCAAACACCGTGACCCGTGGGAAATCAAACGCTCAGATTTGGCAGTTACTGTTAAATTCGGTGGCGAAATCAAATATGGCAAAACTCCGGACGGACAGGATCGATTCTATGTCGAGAATGCAGAGGAGGTTACTGCAACTCCTTATGATATGCCTATAGTTGGTTTCGATACAAATACAGTCAACACACTCCGCTTGTGGCAGGCTTCAAGCCCGAACGGTTTTGACTTGCAGCTTTTCAATGATATGCGCTACAACGAGGCTGTTGTTCGCCAGAACAGCGCAGAGAACGTAAGCCGCGTTCTTTATCCGAATGATAGCGGTCCGACAGGTAAATCTTTGCGACTTAAGCAGCAGTATTTCTTCTCTTCTGCTTCTTTGCAGGATCTTGTTCATCACTTTGTTGCAGATTACGGCACGGATTTTACAAAATTCCCAGATCTTCACGTTATTCAGCTTAATGATACTCACCCGGTTGTTGCTATTCCTGAACTCATGCGAATCTTCTTGGACGAATATGGCCTTGGCTGGAACTCAGCCTGGGAAATCGTTCAGAAAACATTCGCTTACACAAACCACACAATCCTCGCTGAGGCTCTTGAAAAGTGGGATATTGCAATCTTCCAGAGCTTGCTTCCTCGAATCTATCAGATTGTTGAAGAAATCAACCGTCGTCTCATGATTGAGCTTCGTGCAAAATATCCGAACGACTACAAAAAGCAGAATCACATGTCTATTATCCATGACGGAAAAGTCTACATGGCATGGCTTGCAATTCATGCTTGTTTCAGCGTAAACGGTGTTGCAGAGCTTCACACTGAATTGCTCAAAAATCAGGAGCTCAAAGACTGGTACGATCTTTATCCAAAGAAATTCAACAACAAGACAAACGGTATCACTCAGCGCCGCTGGCTTTTGAACGCTAACCCAGAGCTTGCCGACTTCATCACAAAACGAATTGGTCACGGCTGGGAAAAGGATTTGACAAAGCTCAAAGGTCTCGAAAAATATGTTGATGATGACGCTTCTCTTGAAGAACTTATCGCAATCAAACGCCGCAATAAGGAAGCTTTGGTTGACTACCTCAAGCATAAACAGAATGAATTCCTTGATCCGGATTCAATCTTCGACGTTCAGGTAAAACGACTCCACGAGTACAAACGACAGCTCCTCAATGTCCTTCACATCATGTATCTTTATAACCGAATCATTGAGGACCCAAGCTACAATGCTCCAAACCGCACATTCATCTTTGGAGCAAAATCAGCTTCTGGTTACCGCCGTGCAAAGTCAATCATCAAATTGATTAACACTGTTGCTGAGCGCGTAAACAATGACCGCCGAATTGGTGGAAAGCTCCGCGTTGTATTCATTGAGAACTACCGCGTTTCTGTCGCAGAAAAAATCTTCCCGGCAGCAGACGTTTCTGAGCAGATTTCAACAGCCGGAAAAGAAGCTTCTGGTACATCAAACATGAAGTTCATGGTCAACGGTGCCCTCACAATGGGTACTCTCGACGGTGCAAACATCGAGATTTTCGAGGAAGCTGGAAAAGAGAACGGATTCGTATTCGGTCTTACAACTCCAGAAATCCTCAAAATGGAAGAAGAGCACTCTTACAACCCACAGCAGTATCTTGAGCGCAACCCGCGTCTCGAAAAGGTTGTTGAGCAGCTTGTTGACGGCACATACGACCCGACACGTCAGGTTTTCAAAGAGATTCACGATTCTTTGGTCTACGGTGTTGAAGGTCAGCGCCCGGACGTTTACTACGTTCTTGCTGATTTCGACAAATACTGCAAGGCACAGGAAGAGCTTGCCAAGGCTTATACAGACAAAAAAGGCTGGGCACGCAAGGCTCTCATTAACATTGCTAATGCAGGCAAATTCTCAAGCGACCGTACAATCGAGGATTACGTCCGCGATATCTGGCACTTGAAGAAAGTTGTTGTTGATAACGGCGAAGTTAAATAATAGGCTTAAAAGCTAGAAAGGCTGCCTGTTTGAAGTTCGGTTGAACCTCAGCAGGCAGCCTTTTTTATTTTGGGGGAAATTAATCTTTGGCAGGGGCTTTTATTGTCTTTTTGCTTTTGGACATTTCTTCGACGGCCCGCTTGAAGATGTTTTCAAAAGTAGTATCTATCTGTGGATCAAAAAGTGCATAGGCGATTGTGGCCGAAATCTTTTTCCAGTCTTCCAGATCCTGGTTTCCCTGGGCTTTTTTGACCTGGCGCTTGAATTTTGAAACAAGCTCGTCGACATGCTTAAAATCATGTCCTTTTAAAATGGCCGCAAATTCGTCGCCGTCAATCCTGAAGACAGGCGAATGGTCAAAAGTGTCGCAAACAATCTGACAGAGGGAAATAAGTGCCTCATTTCCCTTGTCGTAGCCGTAAGTGTCGTTGATTTTTTTGAGGGAGTTGAGGTCAATCAGGGCGAGGCCGATTTCCTGCAGGCCGTCCGACATTTCCCATTCAACGTGCTTAACTTCCCGGTCGTAGCCGTTTTTGTTGCGGATGCCGGTGAGTGAGTCTTTGACGGCATCCTCGCTCATTTCCTGAACCTTTTTCTGAGTGTCCTGCAAGTCCTGGCGGGTTTTGACAAGGAACTTCATGTAGGTTTCCAGCTTGAAAATCATTTCGGCAAATTTTGCCATAATCGTGGAAATTTCGTCCTTGTTGGTGACGTCGCTGAGAAGCTGCTCGGCGATTTCAGTCTTTTTGCTCTTTGAATATTCATCGATTGCATGCTGCAGGCGGATAAGCTTTCGGATATATCTCAAGCGGATTAAGAAAAGCAGAAATACCATGAAAAGGGTGAGGACACCGCTAATCATCAGCATCTGGCGAATTGTGGCGCGGAGGATTTCCTTGTTTACGGCTGAAATGAAGACTTCAACGCCAATCAGACCCAGCTTTTTCGTGCCGATGTAAAGGGGCATGTAGTAGGCGTAGGTTTTTCCGTATTCATTGTCAAAAGAATCGTAACCGCTCGGCTGAATCCCGGAATTCCAGGCTTCCCATTCAGTTTTGTGTTCTTCGGGCGAGTGGGGGACAGAGATTCCAAGCTCAATGTATTTTTCACCGTTAATGATTTTTTCGTCGCGCATGGCATCGAGGGCGTACATTATCCGTCCTGTGTTGACGTCAGGAATTATGTACTCTACATAAGCCAGATTGAATCTTTTGCAGGCCTGCTCGAATTTGTAAAGGTAATACTCATGCTTATAAATTGTGTAGGCGGTCTTGATTTCTTTTGGAAGCTCGCTGAAGGCAATGTCGATGCCGGGAATTATTCCGGGATAATTCTGAGAGAAAAGTTTTTCGTATTTGTGCCGGGCCTGCTGAATTTCTTTTGGACCGAAATCGTGGGGAATATTAAGGTCTTTGTAGTTTTTTAGAAAATATTCCTGCCACCAGGCGAAATCTTCTCCGTCAGAAGTGAGCACATCTTCAAGATATGATGCGACATAACGAATGCTTTCTTCGCGCTGCTGTTTATAAAGATTCGTTTGATTTGCATAGGAAAGAAGCGAACTGATTACAAGCGTGATGATTGTAAAAGCCGCAAACATTAGGGTGAATTTGAAGGTGAGACTTCGATTTTTCATAAGAATTCTAAGCCCCCTATTAAGATGAATTTCAGAATTCTATTTTAACAGAGGACTTATGAATTTGCAAACTATTTAGTCACTCATTTTTTTATATGCATCGAACTGGGCGAGCACTTTTTCGTCCTTTGTTTTGTCGAGGAGAGAAACTACGACTGTGAACAAAAGACAGATTGCGAAGCCCGGCAGGATTTCGTAGAGACCGAAAATCGGGTGAACTGATGCAGGAAGGTTGTGCCACAAAACGACTGCAACGAAGCCTGTGATAAGACCTGCAATTGCGCCCTTTGCAGTTGTTTTTCGCCAGTAGAGAGCGAGAAGAACGAGCGGTCCGAAAGTTGCACCGAATCCAGCCCATGCATAAGATACGAGGCCGAAGATTGAAGATGACGGATTGAGTGAGAGAAGGAGACCAATCAGGGCAATCAGGAAGACCATGAAGCGGCTTGCGTTCAAGACTGTCTTTTCGTCTGCGTTTTTGTTGATGATTCCCTTGTAGATGTCCTGGGCTACGGCACTTGATGCTGCCAGAAGCTGAGAGTCAGCGGTTGACATTGAAGCCGCAAGGATTGCACAGAGGAAGATTCCGCCGATGAAAGCAGGGTACATTTTGAGCATTGTCGCACTGAAAACTGTTTCTGCGTCACCGAACTGATTTACGCCGTCAACGATGACTTCTTCTGCACCTGTTCCAAGGAGAACACCGTGCTTCAAAAGGTAAGCAGTTCCCATTGTACCGATTAAGAATGTGCCAACGTAAGAAATTACCATCCAGACAGTGCCGATTCGGCGTGCCTTTTTGATTTCGTCGTTTGAGCGGATTCCCATGAAGCGGACGATGATGTGAGGCATACCGAAGTAACCCAGGCCCCATGCGAGAGCCGAGATAATTGCCATGCCTTTGAAAGACTGGTTTCCGGCAAAAGCCTTCTGCATGTTCTCGCCGAATTCATTTGCGAGGGCACGTGCATCGAAAGACTGAACCTGAGCGATTGCCTCGGTAGGTCCGCCCAAAGCGAATACAGCGATTGTTGCTGATACAACGAATGCTACGAAAATCAAGGTTCCCTGAACGAAGTCAGTTGTACAGACGGCTGTGTAACCGCCGGTGATTGTGTAGCACAAAATTACGACCAGACCGATTGCAAGTCCTGCGTGATATGGGAGTCCGAAAACTGAGTTGAAAAGCTTTGCACAGGCAACGAAACCGGAAGCAGTGTAAATTGTAAAGAAGAATACGATTAAAACGACAGAAACGATTGAAAGAATGTGAGACTTGTCGTTGAATCGGTTTGAGAAGAACTCTGGAATTGTGATTGAGTCGCCGAAAGAAATCGAGCATTTGCGGAGTGGTTTTGCGACGAAAAGCCAGTTGAGGTATGTTCCCACGATGAGACCGAGCGCAGTCCAGAAAGTTTCGCGCACGCCGCCAAGGTAGCAGAGGCCAGGCAAGCCCATCAAAAGCCAGGCAGAAGAATCAGAAGCCTCAGCTGAAAGGGCAGTAACCCATGGTCCTACTTGTCGTCCGCCCAGGAAGAAGTCAGACGAGCTGTTGTTTTTGTTCGCGTTACGAAGGCCGATGTAAATCATGAAGCCAAGATAAAGCACGAACGCACAGATTTTTGCAATCATTACAGAATCCATTTTTAACTCCTATAATTGTTATAGAAAGAAGTTTAAAGGAATTTTTATTATTTTTAAATAGGTAGATATTGGATAGAATCTGACAAAATCCGACAAATTCACATCTTTTTTATGTCTTTTTTTTACAAGAGGGGCGTTTATAATTTATCTTAATAGGAGAAAACTATGAAAAAAATTCTTGCCGCAGGAATCGCTTTTACCTGCCTTTCACTTTCCGCAATCGCACAGGATGCTGCCACAGCAAAACTCGAAAAAGTCGAGGCTGTCGTTGCCACTGACATTCAAATTCCGGAAGGAAAAAAACTTTCGCGAGTCTTCATCGTAGGAGATTCAACCGCATCCCCATTCAACGACCCATATTATATTCCCCGCTTTGGATTCGGAACAAAAGTTCAGGATTATCTGAATTCAAAAAAGGCTGCCGTCGTAAATCTTGCAGTCAGCGGCCGCTCATCAAAGAACTTCATCACTGATTCAGGCTCTGGAAAAAACTACGAGCTTCTTAAATCAAACATCCGCAAGGGTGACTATCTTCTGATTGCTTTTGGCCACAATGACGAAAAGCTTGAGGAAGAACGCTACACAAATCCAAACGGCGGAAAAGACGAAGCCGGCTCATTCAAAAATTCACTTTACGAAAACTATGTAAAGCTTGCCCAGAATGCCGGTGCAATTCCGGTTCTCGTAACTCCGATTGTCCGCCTCAACAAAGATGGAAAATACGAAGGAAATTCAGTTCACGTCACAAAGGGAAGTTCAGAATTCCCGGGCGGTGACTATCCTCAGTCAATCCGCGACTTGGGCTCAGAAATCAAAGTCACTGTTGTTGACCAGACTGCAAATACAAAGGCCCTTTACGAAAAAATTGGCGACGAGGCAAAAAAATTCCACGCTCAGACAGGCATGAAGGAAGGTTCAATCGACACGACTCACCTCAATGCTTATGGTGCTTCTGTAATCGCTAAAATCCTCGTTGAAGACCTTGCAAAAAAGGACAAAAACTTCAAAAAGCTTGTTGGAAAAATCACTGAGCCAAAATATGACCTCGATTCACTCAAAAATGCAGACTATGTTGAGCCGGGCTATGGCGCACCTCAGGCAAAAAGCGTGAACTTTGAAACGACAGATCCTTGGTGGGGAGCAGCCTTCGGAAGCATCGGCGGTTCAACAAAGGCCGGAAATTCTGATTTGAACGAAATCGAAGAAAATGCAAACGGCGTTGTAATGCATTCCGGAATGAAGGACGGAAGCAAGGACTGTGGTAAAATCGCCAATTCTGAAGACGGAATTCTGTTCTATTTCCAGAAATTGCCAGTCGATAAAGATTTTACCCTCACAGCTGATGCAAAAATCCTCAACATCAAGTCAAACAATCAGGTTTCTTTCGGACTTATGGCACGCGACAACGTAATCATTGATGAAAGCCTGGGCGGATTGAACAGCAATTATGCCGCCGCCGGTGCAGTCAAGATTGCGAATGTTGATGCATGGTCAGCAGGATTTGCCCGAATCGACACCGTTTTGCAGGAAAATCCACATTCTGTTGAGTCAGTCCCGGCTAAAGGCACAAGCGTAGCCCTTTCAATCACAAAAAAAGGAAACGAATTCACGGTTCAGTACGGGAAGGAAGCTCCTGTAACATACACAATCAATCTGAACGAGTATGACAAGGAAAATATGTACGTCGGAACATACACTTCGCGAAATGCTTACGTAGAATTCACAAACATTTCCCTTGAATTGAAGTAAATTAGTATTCGTTGAAACAACCTTCAGTTTTTGATATAATATTTCGTATTTTTGCGTAGAAACACGCGTATTTTTGGGGGCTTTTATGAAGGTCGTTGTTATCGGTGCTCAGTGGGGCGACGAAGGAAAGGGAAAGATTGTTGATTACCTGGCAGAAGATGCCAAATATGTAGTCCGCTATGCCGGCGGACCAAATGCAGGTCATACAATCGTCGTTGATGGAAAACAGTTTGCACTTCATCAGGTTCCGTCTGGAATTTTGTATCCAAACAAATCAGTTTTCCTCGGTGCAGGCATGGTTATTGACCCTGAGGCACTTTTCAACGAGCTTCAGATGCTCAAAGACAACGGAATCGACTGGGAAGGCCGCGTTTTCATTTCTGACCGCGCTCACATCATTCTTCCTGGTTACCGCCAGATGGACAAAGACCGCGATGCAGCCCGCAAACGCCCGATCGGCACAACAGGCCGCGGAATCGGTATCGCTTATTCAGAAAAGGCTCACCGCGACGGTCTCCGCCTTGCAGATTTGGACTGGCCGGAGAAAATGGCTGAGTTCGAAGGCGAAAACCTCGCTTACCTCAACAAATACAAAGACAAGCTCATTGAAATGCGCGTCGATTTGACCGCAAAAATGTACGAATACCGCGAAGATGACATCCTTTTTGAAGGTGCCCAGGGCGCAATGCTCGACATCGACTCAGGTACATATCCATATGTTTCTTCCGGCGCTTCTTGCTCTGCTGGTGCCGCTACAGGCTGTGGAATCGGTCCTAAAGACCTGGACAAAATCCTCGGCGTTTTCAAGGCATACCAGACTCGCGTTGGAAACGGCCCGATGCCAACTGAGTTCAACAACGAAAGCGAAGGCGAGCTTTGTGAATATGTCCGCAAGACTGGCCGCGAATACGGTGTTACAACAGGACGCGCACGCCGCTGCGGTTATCTTGACCTCGTAGCACTCCGCTATGCTTGCATCACAAATTCAATCGATTCTCTCGTTCTCACACACCTCGACATCTACGACACATTCGACGAAATTGAAGCTTGTATCGCATACGAAATCGACGGTAAAGTCGTTACAGACTTTCCGGCAAGCGTTCCTGCAATGGAAAAGGCAAAGCCAGTCCTCAAAAAGTTCTCTGGCTGGAAGGCAAGCCTCAAAAAATGCCGCTCATACGAAGAGCTTCCAAAAGCAGCTCGCGACTATGTTGAGTTCATCGAAGACTACTGCAAGACGCCGGTCGGAATCATTTCAGTTGGTTACGAGCGCGACGAGACCTTCATCCGCGAGAATCCTTGGAAAAAATAAACCTCTAAGGTAATAAAATCCACCCCAAAGTAGGGGTGGATTTTTTTTGTCTTTCCTGTATTATAATTTTAAATAAAGGAGGCATGATAAAAATTACATCCATGTAATTTTTATCACGGCCAAGTTTTCACCGTTGGCGAAAACTTGCTGATTCGTTGCTTCCATGCAACGCCGCTAACGCGGAGTTTTTAAAGGAGGAAATTATGAAAAAAATTTTGTTAATTTTGCTTTCTCTTGCTACGATAATTTTTGTTTCTTGTAAAAAAGAGGATGAAGAGCCGACAAAAACTGTCAAAATCGAAAAATGGCCGGACAATGTAAAAGGTATTCAGATTATAAGCGGATACCGCTATACCGATTTAAAACAGGCAGGTACAAAAGAAGTTGCGGCTCCATCCGACAATATTACGATTCATGTTTTTGCTGCCGATGTCGAAGAAAGTGAGTCTGATACCTACGCTTTTTACGGAAATCTCACTACTGATGAAAAACTGTTCAAGGTCTTTGTAAACTGTGAGAATGCTGAAAACAAAAGCGGAGTTGTGCAGTCTGGGTATGGGGACGAGCGGCTTGAGACGAACGCAATTTCTTCGTTGTTTACCGCGAATGTTACTTGTAACGCTGACACTCTGGAAATTTCATTTGAAAATGCGCCGAGGAAAATCGCTTTTGATGAAATACGCCTTTCTGATGAAACAATCTATTCATATTTTGATGTAAGTGGGCTTAGAGAGCATGTAAAAGCTCATCTTTATGACGTACAGGCAGATGGAACCGGAACTTTTATAAAACAGGTTGTTTCAGATGGACTGTATTATGTGAATAAAAATTCACAGGTTAAGCTGGAGCTTTGGCCTGAGACATGGTATGAATTGAACGATTCAAAAGTGTATGCAAATGGTGTGGAACTTGCAGGTTCTGTTGCTGGGGGCTTATTTACTTATAATTTTACTGAAAACAGGAATAAGGGAGAGGTCATAAAAATTACTGGAAGCGGAGCTGACTTGATTAATGACTCTGATTTTATCAATACTGTGCTTATTTCCACTTCGATTATAAAAAAGAATGATTCTGACCCGGATATTTCTTCTGTTACGATCTTCTTGACTGGTCAGGATTACGACGGAAGCGACCGTAAAACTGCTTCCATCAATGTAGATGGAAGCGAGCTTATTGGTCAGTGGTTTATGAGCCGCACCGACAAGTGTGAGCTTTCATATCTAAAGTCTAATGGCGCATGGAACAGTCTGAATTTAGATAAAAATAATGACGGTTCATATTCGCTTATGCTATGGATGGAGAATGCGAAGTCTTACTATACAGTAAAACTTAAGAAGACAAAATAAACCTTTAAGGTAATAAAATCCACTTCAAAATAGGGGTGGATTTTTTTTTATTCTACATAATATTTGCTAACTTCCGCAAATCTAGGGAGTACGATTTCTACATATCCATGCTGTGGTGCTTGGATAATTCCCTTTTCCAAAAGCCGTTGTCGGTATTTCGAAAATGTCGAACTTGTCATATTCAGTTTCTTACAGACTTCACTAACTTGTGTTTTTGAATCTGTAATCGCAAGAATCACATTTTTGTCTTGTTCTGAAAGTCCTTGCCAAATTTTTCTGTAGACAAAATCATCGAGCAAATCATCGAATTTAAGAAGTATTTTTTCTAAAGAAAGTGAATCTTTATAATCGAAATACAAAAGTCCAAGTGCTTGAAAAGCAAAAGCATAGCCCTTCGTGGTTTTTGCGAGTTTTTTTGACATATCAAGGTCGGTTTCAAAAACTTTCTGATAAGTTTTTGTGATTTGTGCGAGACTCAAAGGCTCAAGCTTGATTTTTGGTGTTCGAAGTAGAAAAGTAAGTGCTGGATCATTTTGAATTGAATAAATATTTTCGTAAAGACCTGTCATAAGAAGAAAAACAGAAAAATCTTTTCGCAAAAGAATCTGGAATTCGCTTGCAAAATGTCGCATATTCTCACCGTTCATCACTTCATCAATAGTGATTAAGACTTTTTTGTTCTTTTTTCTCAAACTTTCCAAGATTTCACAGATGATACTAACGCTGTCACGGCTCTGATTTTCACCATTTAAACCTATTCCGAAACCAGCAATAGATAAATTGAAGCCCTTCTTGAATATGTCCGAAAAATTTTTGCATGAATCAACAAGTCGCATTGCGAAATCTGTAAGTAGGTCCTGGGTAGAGTTTAAGTCAACGATAATCCAATCATTTTCTTTCTCCAGTTCTTTTTCTATTGTTGTCATCAGAACGGTTTTTCCTGTTCCCCGCAATCCTTCTATGAGATACGCATTACTGATTGGATTTTCAGATTGGAATGTATCGATTATATCATTGACAAATTCATAACGAGAAATAATTTCATTTGGTGATTTTCCGAATGACAGCGTGAAAGGATTGTTCTTTGCCATGTAATTAGCCTCCTAAAAAAGTTTCATAATTCTGGTAACTATTCATAAATGTTCATAATTTATTTATTCTTTCATAATTCTTCATAATTTGCAAGTTTTTTTATCGTCTATCCTTGCCAAATTGCCGATATTATTAATATGAATTTAAGTAAGTTTGTTTTTTGTGCCTTCGCTTTGCCGGCGATTTTTAATATTTCCTGTTCAAAAAAAGATGTGATCGTTGAAGAAGAGCCGGAGCCGGAGCCTGTCGAGACGTTTGTAAGTGGAAAAATTTTGAGTAAAAAAGCTGGTCTTTGCCTTTTCGGGCGCGATGAACAAATGCACCCTGTGATAAAACTATCATGTGGTGATGACATTTCCGTGCTTGAAATTGATGGCGTGATTGATACGAAGTTTGTGCCTGATGAAAAAGAAAATTCGACAGAGAATAAGAATCTGACTAACGAAAGTTCGGAAGATTCTCAAAATAGCGGATATGTCGAACAAATTCCAGTCAAAGGTACGGAATACATTCATGTTGTTCATGATAACTTGGATTTCTGGCTTGAAAATACGGTTTTTGCATTGAATTGTGAAAATGCTGTTGCGATTGAAAAAACTTTCTTGTATTCGGATTCAACTTTGTCCCAGAAGATTGAGAGTCCACAAAATCCTCTGAAATTTGCCGCTCGAATTGCAAAATCTCTGGAAGAAACAGAGGATGGACTTGCGACGGAAAATCCTGAGGCCGCAAAAGTTTTCTATTATGATACCAAAGAAAAATCTGTCCGAAAGGCTTACGTTCTGGCATCTTCAATAAGCGCGAGAATTGATGACATCGTTGTGAGCCAGATTGCCGAGGATTTAAAAGTGACCAAAAGGGCTGTTCCACGCAATGAACTTTTTGCCCGCGCCGCGAAATATAAACCTTGTAAGAAAGTCCTTGCCGCTCTCAATGCGCAGAAAGAAGAAAAAAAGACTTACAGTTATCAGCAGGTTTTGAAGTCGGTGCAGAGAATGAATTTTGGCGTGAATGTGGATGAATTGATGACCGTGGACCAGTCGAAGGATCCGTTTAAGTGATTGCTTAACACAACTTCATTAATTTGATTCTTTTCTATTATAATGGTCTCAAATGAATCCTGAACTTTCCAATCTTCCGATATATCCGTATCTTGACCAGATTTGTGATACTCTGAAATCTTCTGAATCTCGTTTTCTCGTTCTTACTGCTGAAACAGCTGCTGGAAAATCTACTGCAGTTCCTCTTGCTTTGCTGGAACATTTTGATGGAAAGATTTTGATGCTTGAACCTCGTCGTCTTGCAGCGAGTGCGATTGCGGACAGGCTTTCGGATTTGCTTGGCGAGGAAACTGGCGGAACGGTGGGTTACAGGCTTCATCTTGACTCAAAAGTTTCGGCACGGACTCGGCTTGAAGTTATTACAGAGGCAATTTTGACAAGGCGCTTGCAGGTTGATCCGCTTTTGGAAGATGTGAATGTGATTGTTCTGGATGAGTTTCACGAGCGTTCGATTCATTCTGATCTGGCACTTGCTTTCTTAAAAGAGACGATGCAGCTTCGCGATGATTTGTTTGTAATCGTGATGAGTGCAACTATTAACTATCGTTCGATAGCAGAATACTTGGGTTGTAAGGAAAAACCAGCACCTGTTATGCAGATTCCAGGGCGTCAGTTCCCGGTTGAGATTGAATACAAGCCGAACTTGAGCGTTGCGGATGCGATTTTGGAAGAATTAAAAACTAACGATAGTTATAAAAAGAATCCACAAAACGAAAGATTTATTCTTGAAAAAAACTCAAAGTTTCGCTCAGATACAATTCTTTGCTTTTTGCCTGGCATTTATGAAATTCGAAAAACAAAAGCTGAGCTTGAAGAAAAACTAACTTCCGATAGTTCAATAGAAATTCTGATTCTTCATTCTTCCGTGCCTTTGGGTGAGCAGCGAAAGATTCTTCGTCCGTGTTCAGTGGATTCTCCTCGCCGTGTGATTCTTTCCTCTGCAATTGCGGAAACTTCACTCACTGTTCCCGGCGTTACGATTGTCGTGGATTCTGGACTTTGCCGTGTGAATAAAATGAATGTTGCTCTTGGGATGGAACACCTTGTGACTGAGAACGAAAGCCTTTTCAGTGCAGAGCAGCGTGCGGGGCGTGCTGGTCGAGTTGCTGCCGGAAAATGTGTTCGTTTGTGGGGTGAGCATGATGTGCGGCTGGAGCAAAATCAGCCTGAAATCTTGCGTGCCGATTTGACAGGGCTTGTGCTTGAATGTGCCGAATGGGGAGCGGGTGAAATTGAAAAACTAGACTGGCTTACCCGGCCTAATGAATCTGCCTGGAATGCAGCGAAGTTTTTGCTAGAAAATCTGGATTGTCTTGAAATTCATGAAGATTCACTCGGTATAAAATCTACACGAATTACCGAAAAAGGAAAGGCTGTTTTGAAGCTTGGTCTCCATCCCCGGTTTGCCTGTGTGGCTCTTGCGGGCGGAGCGGAATCGGTTCTTCCTTTTTCGGAATATGCCAAAGCAAGCCCGGAGCGGCAGAAGATTTTCTTGAATGATTTGAAACGTCGATTGAAAGGATTGAATGCCTCGCAAGAATGTGCGGAAAAAGCCGGTAAATC
The DNA here is from genome assembly GCA_017161305.1 of Treponema ruminis. Classification (GTDB taxonomy): domain Bacteria; phylum Spirochaetota; class Spirochaetia; order Treponematales; family Treponemataceae; genus Treponema_D; species Treponema_D ruminis. The sequence goes on from CP031518.1 coordinate 105,046, forward strand.
TCCTGTTTTATCAGGTTTTCCTGACAGAATTGCCAGAATTTCTCCTGAGACACAAGCGAATGCTGATCGTGCTGAATATCAGTTTCCGAGCGGGCGGAAGGCCTGGCTTAGCCGTGAGCTTCTTTCTCAGGCTCGGCTTTCTTCCTTTCCGATCTGGCTTGTTGCGCCTGAAGTTGATGCCGGGGAACGGACTGGAAAAATCTATTCTTTTGAGGCGCTTTCTGAAAATCAGGCCGAAGAGTTTTTGAAGAATCATGCGAAGTCTGAAATAAGAACGGAATTTGTAGGACTAACGAACGGAAGCGATTTCAAAAATCTTTCGATTCAGAAAAAGGAAGTTCTGGCTTACGGCGCGATTATAATCAAGGAAAAGAAACTGCCGCCTTCGGAAGAAGACTTTGCGTTGGCACTTTGTGACCTTGTCGGCAAAAAAGGCCTGGATTCACTACCGCTCGATAGCAAAATTTCAGATTTTCTGCTGAGAACCGAGTTTTACATCAAAAATCAGCCAGAAAATGAACGTTCTGAACTTGTTTCAGATTCTGAATTGCAGAAAAAGTTTAATTCTCTTGCGAAAAATGCGAAAGAATGGTTACGACCGTTCGTTAAGTCACAAAAAATCAACGCCCAGGACATTTATGATGCCCTTTACTGGTATCTTGACGGAGCTGAAATCGATTCAAAAGTTCCCCTGCAGCTCACTCTGGCTAACGGACGGAAGCGTAAAATCAAGTATGAAAAGAAAGCGGACGGAAAGATACAGCCCGCACTGGAAATAATAATCCAGCAGATTTTCGGCTGCTTTGAGACCCCGAAGATTTTGGGAACGCCGGTTCTGCTCAAACTCCTTTCTCCTGCAAGCCGTCCACTTCAAATCACCGATGACCTTGAGCATTTCTGGACCGGTGCATGGATTGAAATCTGTAAGGAAATGAAAGGCCGCTACCCCAAGCACAACTGGGATTACCGAATTTGTGAAGAATAACACTTAGTGCTATAATTTTCCTCAAGTAAAAATAGATTTTCGGGGGGCAATATATGAAAATCGTTATTATCGGTGCCGGTGCAATGGGATGCCTTTACGGAGCATATCTCAGCCGCAATCATGAAGTCATCATGCTTGACAGTTTTGACAAGCAGGTTGAAGCAATCAATCAGAACGGAATAACAGTCCTTGAGGAAGACGGCAGGGAAGAAAATTTCAAGAACGTAAAGGCCTGCATTTCCGGAGAATACAAGGAAGCTGCTGATCTGGTCGTCGTTTTCGTAAAGTCAACCTTCACCGAAGACGCGCTTCGTGACAATAAAAAACTTTTTGGCGATAAAACCCTCGTAATGACACTTCAGAACGGTGCCGGAAATGACCGCAAAATCGCAAAATACGTCAACAAAAAGAACATCATCATTGGAACAAGCAAGCACAATTCCGTAAACATGGGCGGCGGAAAAGTCCGACACAGCGGAAGCGGCGAAACGACAATCGGAAGCAATCTCGAAAACAACAAGAACCTCGACAAAATCCAGGCAATCCTCGAAGAATGCGGCTTTAAGGTCGAAAAGACGAACGACATTCAGCGGGTAATCTGGAGCAAGCTTTTCGTAAACCTTTCAATCAATACATTCACGGCAATTACGCGAGCTCCAATCGGCTCAATGATAGAAAACAAGTACGCCTGGGACTTTGCAGAAAAAATGATTTGTGAGGCAGTAGACGTAGCCGAAGCCGACGGAACCCATTTTTCATACCGGGAAGTGCTCAACATGGTTCATCATGTGTGCGAAGACGCCGGCAAAGGCTATTCATCAATGAGCCAGGACGTAATGAACTGCCGCCTGACCGAAATCGACGCAATCAACGGCGCCATCGTCGAGCAGGCAAAACTCTACAACGTAAAAGTCCATTACAATTCGCTGATAGTAGACTTGATCCACGCAATCGAAGGGGCGTACAGGTATCACAAGGAATAGGGGGAAGGGGGAAGTTTCCCCCTCGCTCCAACCGCTTCGCGGTTTCCGCTACCCCCTCTGCGGGGATTCCCCGCAACGCCCCAGTTCTTTCTCTTTAGTAATTGTGTTTGGTTTTATTCTTTTCTGGATTATCTAATAAAATCTGAGTTTATGTAGATTCTATTTTCATCATAACGATAAACACTTTTGGAGGTAAAGTTTTCTCCATTTTTATTCCCGGTAGAATTTGTCTCAATAATAGTATATTCTCCATTTTTTAGAAAACTTAATTGTTCAGATAAACCTGGGTTTTCTTTTACAAGATTAGTTATAAATTCTGTAATATCGATTTCATGTTCTTTGTTATACTTTACATTTCTGTATTTTTCAAAACTATAAATACTTTTATAAAGAAGCGAATTTGTTGTTTCAACATATACATCTCCATTATAGGTGTATGAATTGTTAAATACTTTTAAGACAGGTGTTTCTATTTCTTTTTCTTCTGAATTTTGAACACTTTTGAATTTTATATCATTTGCGATAGTATATGTTTTAAAAAATAAGTATTCTGCGGTCTCAACATTTAATAATTTAACCGTAAGTACATAGTCATTACCTAAGTTTTCAATTTTTCCGACAACCAATGCTTGTGCACCAATTTTTTTGCAAAGTGAAACTGCAGTCTCATCATCAACATATCCAGAATACTGAAATTCAGATTCTCTTTCTAATTTATCAAATTCATCTCTTGAAACAATTATGAGCTTGTTGTTTTGATCTACTTCCATAATATCTGAAATAAGTTTTTCTTTAATATAGCTACCAAGCTTTTTTGAATCTGCCTTAAAATCAAGGACAGCAATGGATGTGTTTTTTTGAAGAGTAAAAACTATAGACTCACTTATAGAATTAATTATGGTATCTAAATTTGATTTTTTGGCAAAAAGTTCTGGTAAAAAAAAGACAAAACAAATGAGGAGAATAAATTTTTTTTTAATTGTAAACATTTTAAGTCTCTTACCAATCTTCATAAGGTAAAATTTCAATATACAAATCATTAAATTTACAATACATGTTTAATGTGTACTTTTTTCCACTTTTCGATTCTACTTTTACAAGGTCGACTTGATTCCAATCAAATTCTTCTTTTGACTTTTTCTTTTCACCGTTTTTTAGAGTGCATGTCATATATGTAGCAAAGCGATCTTCGTTTTGAACTTTAGAATCTAGAGAAAAAGAAAATGCATCTGCATTGGCAGATGTTCTTGAACCTCTTGGAACTCTGATTTTTATTCTAAAAGTATCGTCATTTCCTGATTTATTTATCAAGACCATGTAATCTCTTGCGTTAGAGATTAAACCATATTCTTGAGCGAAGAAAGACGAAGAAAGAACAAAAAATAGCAAAAATAAAATTTTTTTCATTAGAGGCTCCATGAAAAATACAGATTTTCAAATCTTATATTATTGATTTGATAAAGAATCAAACATTTTATATTTATTTAAACAAATACAATATATTTGAAATTTTGACAATATCTAAAGTTTCAAATATTTGAGATTGTAAAAATAAATTAAAAAATATCGCATAGTTACAATATGAATTCTTTTGCAATCCGAGAGATTTTTGCAAATAATCTTCGCTTTTTTCGAAAAAGTCATAATCCCCCATTTACGCAGGAAAAACTTTCTGAATTGGTTGGGAAAAATCAAAATTATATAGGATTAATCGAAAAGGGGAAAAGTTCTCCGCCTTTGGAAATGATTGCTTTGATTGCTGAAAAATTAGAAATAGAACCTAGTTTATTACTTGAAGAAAAAGCTTCACTTGATAATTTGAAAAGCTTTAACAAGGAAGACTTAATAACAGAATTGTCTTCAAAGATTGTAGCAAATTTGCAAAGTTCTATTACAAATGAAATTCGAAATGCTTTAAAATAATACATAACAGGTTTTAATCAATTATAAATTACTAAAATAGCTGTGTTTTACAACAAATTGTGGTATACTATTTGTAACGGAGGTGTGTGTATGAGTGGTGCACTTGCTTATGTACAGAATCAGATTCTTGAATTCTCATTAGAAGAGCAGCTTTATTTACTGGCATATATTGCAAATAATGTTAATAAAAAAAATAAAGCAAAACATACTTCTGCCAAAAAAAAGTCCTATTTCGGTGCGCTCAAAAATAAAATAAGTTATATTGCTCCTGATTTTGATGAACCCCTTGCGGATTTTGCGGAGTACATGTAATGAAATATTTGCTTGATACACATGCAATTCTTTGGTATGCACAAGGAAATAATGAACTTTCAGAAAAAGCCCGCTCTATTATGGAATCAGAAGAATGTTTTTATAGCATGGCTTCTCTTTGGGAAATTGCTATTAAACAAAAATTAGGAAAACTTGATGAAACACTTGCTATTACAGAATTAGATGAATTATGTAGGGACGCAGGTTTTATACAAATACCAATGACTTCTTCTCATGTCGAAAAGACAAAAACTCTTGATTTTATTCATCGTGATCCGTTTGACCGCCTTATTATTGCACTTGCACAGTCAGAAAATCTTACGATAATTACGCGAGATACAATAATCCCCAAATACGATGTAAAGACTGTTTGGTAAAAATAATTTTTTGAAATCTTTCCCGCGCCAGGGTATGGAGCCCCGAAGTTGCCAGCTTGCTGGCAATGAGCGTAAGCGAAGGGCGGAACACCCGCCCCGTCCTTAGGACGAGTGGCGCCCCTCTAAATCCCTTTATTTAATAATCCCAGCTTCTTTGTAGTATTTTGCGGCTCCGTCGTGGAGTGGGAGGCCTGCGATGTCTACTACGGCTGCTTCCGGTGTGAGGCCCTTGAGGTTTTTCTGTGCTTCACCGAGTTCTGCGATATGTTCCCAGAGTGTTTTTGTGAGCTGGTAGACTGTTTCTTCGTCGAGGCTTGTTGATGTGAACATTACCATTTTGATTGCCGAAGTCTGAACGTCAGAGTCCTGTCCCGGGTAGGTCTGAGCTGGAATCGTGAATTTTGCGTACCACGGATAGTCTTTCTTGAGGCTTGCGATTACGTCATCGCCGATGTTTACGAGATGGCATCCTGCTGAACATGCCTGGCTGACTGCTGCTGCCGGTGCACCGCTCATAATCCATGCGCCGTCGATTGTTCCGTTCTGGAGCATGTCTGCTGCGTCTCCGAATGCGATGTATTCTGCCTGAATGTCGCTTGGATAGTTCATGCCGACTGCGGTGAAGTGGTTTTTGCATTCACCTTCGACTGAAGAACCAGCAGCTGCTACTGCGAAATGCTTTCCCCTTACGTCTGCAATCTGTTCGATTCCTGATTTTTTTGTTGCGACGACCTGGTTCGGGTTAAAGTAAAGTCCTGCGATTACGCGCAAGTCCTTGTTTGCGTTTCCCTTGAAGCTGTCAGTTCCGTTGAAGCTCTGCCAGCAGTTTGATGAAATTGCGATTGAAACCTGTGATTCTCCGTCTGCAATCTGGTTGAGGTTGTCGATTCCGCCGTTTGAAGCCTGGCTTGAAGCGCTTACGAAGTCAATCTGTGTGTCCCAGAGGTTTGTGATTGCGGCACCGACTGCGTAAAGTGCGCCGCTTGCTCCCGCTGTCGGGAATTTGATTGTGACTTTCTCGTGTGAGCCAGCTGCGGCTGTTTTCTTTTCATTGCATGAAGCAAGTGAAAGGGCAAGAATCGTGCCAGCAATGGCAGCGAATACTTTTGTTGTTTTTTTCATAAAAACTCCTTTTATTTTATTTGGGTGCAACCGGCACAAGTGCCGGTCGGGCTTTCCGGGGTTCCGCTGTTCGCTTCATTGCTTCACTTTGTTCCGCAACGCTTCGCGCCCCTTCAATCCCTTGCACGAAAATTCCTAATCAATTGATACGCAATCACAGCGACCAGAATTCCGAATCCGATAAAATCAGTCGTGACTCCTGCGTAAAGAAGAAGCGGGGCTACAATCAGAAGGGCTGCGCGCTCAATCCAGCCCGATTTCCTCAGGAACCAGCCTTCAAGTGCTCCAACCAGCGTGACTGTTCCGACTGCGGCCGTAATGCTTGCCCAAAGGCTTTGTGCCAGCGTGAAGTCCGGGCTTGAGCCAATCAGGAGAACCGGATTTCCCAGGAAGAAGAATGGAATCAAAAATCCGATGAGCCCCAGCCGGACTGCAAGAAGTCCTGTCTTGAGCTGATTTGAGCCTGCGATTCCCGAAGCGACATAGCAGCTGATTGCGACCGGCGGCGTGATGTTTGAAAGGCATGCGTAAATCAGACAGAACATGTGTGCCGGAAGCGGTGCGATTCCAACCTTGATTAAGACCGGAACGGCTACTGCCTGAACGATAACGTAGGCGGCAACTCCAGGAACTCCCATGCCGAGGATAATCGACATCAGCATTACCAAAAATCCTGTCAGGTAAATCGAATTGCTTGGAACAACGTTGAGGATCAGATAGCCCATGTTCAATCCCAGGCTCGTGAGCGTTACCGTTCCGATTATCACGCCGATGATGACACAGGAAACTCCGACACCGATTGCGCTCCTTGCTCCCTCAACGCAGGCGGCGAGGATTTTGTCAGGAGTCATGCGGGTTTCCTTCCGAATCCAGCTTGCTCCGATCGTCACGAAAATTGAAATTACTGCCGCAAGAAGCGGAGTGAAGCCCTTGCACATGAGAGCAATCAAAATTACCAGCGGAAGGACTAGATGACCTTCTTCCTTTACGACTTTGAGTGCGTTCGGAATGTTTTCCTTTGCGATTCCCGAAAGACCGAGCCGTTTTGCCTCAAAGTGAACTGCAACCAGAAGTCCCAGATAATAGAGGAAAGCCGGAAGAATCGAAGCAATCATTACGGCGGTGTAGCTCAAATTGAGGAATTCTGCCATTACAAAGCCGACTGCGCCCATAATCGGAGGGCAGAACTGACCGCCTGTGGAAGCCGTTGCCTCAACAGCGGCGGCAAATTCCTTTTTGTAGCCGGTCTGCTTCATCAGCGGAATCGTAATCGTACCTGTGGTGGCCACGTTTGCGACAGCTGAACCGTTAATCATTCCCATGAGTGCCGAAGCAAGAACCGCAACCTTGGCAGGACCGCCCGGAGTCTGACCTACGAGAGTGAGCGAAAAGTCATTGATGAACTTTGAAAAGCCCGAATATTTAAGGAATGAGCCGAAAACAACGAAAAGGAAGATGTAAGTCGCAGAAACGCTGATGCCGGTTCCCAAAACGCCCTGAGTTCCCCAGAACTGAGTGATTAAAACTCGCTTGAGAGTGAATCCGTTGTGCCCAAGCTGACCCGGAATGTATTTTCCGAAGAAATTGTAAGCAAGAAAGACAGTCGCAAGAATCGCAAGGTTTGGAGAAGTGCGACGTGAAGCCTCAAAAACAACAAGAATAGCCGCCGCCGCAATCCAGACCTCATATTTATTGATTCGTCCGCCGTTCCGTGCGATTTCAGTGTAATGGGTTATAAGATATCCGAAAGTAAAGACAGCCGCCAAAATAAGAACTAAGTCAACAATCGGCGGAAATTTTCGAACCCGCTTCTGTTTTTTGTAGGCAGGATAAAGCAAGAAAGTAAATGCAAGCAAGAAAATGCAGTGGAAAGCCCGAAGATTAATCGCGCTGATAACGCCGAAAGTGCTGAACCAGAGCTGGAAAGCCGTCCAAAGGCACAAAAGCACGGTGATTGCAATTGCCGCCGGCCCAGAATAAGTTCGCAGGCGGGATTCAGAATCCTTTTCCTCAAGAAGAGCCTGAGCCTTTTCTTCTTCCGCAGTCTGATTTGTATTGATTGTCTCGTTTTCTTTCATGAATTGTTTCTCTTAACAGAAATATTCTAGCAGAATTCACGCTGAAAGAGAATGGCATACACAAAAAAGCCGCTCCCCACATAGGAAGCGGCATTCATTGGCTTTATAATGTTTTACTTGCTAAGCAATTTATTCATTGCCTTAACGAACTCCATCGGATCCTTGAGCTCAGCACCACTTACAAGCAATGCCTGGTCAAAGAGGACTTCGCTCACGTCTGCGATGTAGGCTTCGTCCGTGCAAGATTCCAGTGTCTTGACGATTGCGTGGTCGCCGTTGATTTCGAGGATTGGCTTGATTCCAGGGCCGGCCTGACCCATTGCACGCATCATGCGCTCCATCTGGATTCCAGGATCGTTCTCGTCAACTACGATACAGCTCGGTGAGTCAGAAAGTCGTTTTGAAAGCACGACGTCCTTTACGCGCTCGCCGAGTGCCTTCTTGATTTTTTCCTGAACTGGCTTGAAGGCTTCTTCCTTCTTCTTTGCCTCGTCCTTGTCAACGCCAAGCTCGTCGTCGCTTCCGGCGCGGTTTACAGCCTTGAGGTCGAATTCCTTGTATTTCATCAGACTTGGAATTACGATGTCGTCAATTTCGTCAGCCATAATCAGGACTTCAAAACCCTTCTTTTTGTATGCTTCGAGGAGTGGTGAAGCGCGCAAGTTCTTTTCGTCGGTTCCTGTAATATAGTAGATTGCTTTCTGCTCAGGCTTCATTCTCTGAACATAGTCGGCAAAGCTTGTCCAGTTGTCGTCGCCAGTGCCGGCTGCATCAGTGCTCTTGAAGCGGACGATTTCTGAGATTTCCTCGCGGTTTGCGTAGTCTGAGTAGAGGCCTTCCTTCATCGGGCGGTTGAAATTCTTTACGAACTTGTTCCACTTTTCGATTGCGGCCTTTTCGTCGTCGCTGCGTTTGTCGGCTTCAGTCTTCTTTGCCTTGTCAGCGGCTTCACCCATCTTTTTGAACTCGCTGAGCAATTTCTTGACGCTTGCGCTCTTGATAGTCTCAAGAATTCGGTTCTGCTGCAAAATCTCGCGGCTTACGTTGAGTGGCAAATCCTCACTGTCGATGATACCGCGGACAAAGCGCAAATAAGCCGGCAAAAGCTCGCGGTCGTCGTCAGTGATGAAAACTCGTTTTACATAAAGTTTGACACCGCTCTGGTAGTCAGCCTGATACATATCGAAAGGAGCGTTCTGTGGAACATAGAAAAGTGTTGTGTATTCCTGAGTTCCTTCTGCGTGTGTGTGAACATAGTGAAGCGGCTCCTGACCGTCGTGACTGATTGTCTTGTAGAAGTTGTCGTAATCTTCCTTTTTGAGCTCGCTCTTGCTTCTCTTCCAGAGGGCAGAAGCTGAGTTTACCTGATCAACCTTGTCCTCGCTTCCAGTGATGTTGCCCTTGTCGTCATATTTGTTCTGTGTGTAGTGAAGGTAAATCGGGAATGCAATGTGGTCACTGTAGCGTTTGATAAGCTCTTCAATCTTCCATCGTGAAGCGTACTCTTTTGAATCATCGTTCAAGAGCATTTCGATTGCAGAACCGCAGGTTTCAGCCTTATCAAAGCCATATTTTTTAGCCTCGTCGCTGTCTGCCTTGATTTCTTCGATTGTGTAGCTGTTTGTACCGTCGCTTGACCATTTATAGATTTTGTCGCTGGCTGCCTTTCGTGTGTAAACATTGATTCTTTTAGCAGCCATGAAAGCAGAGTAGAAACCGACACCGAACTGACCGATAAGGTTAGATTCTCCGGCGTTCTTATCCTCTGCGATTTTTTCGATGAAAGCCTTAGTTCCAGAGCGTGCGATAGTTCCGAGGTTGTTGTTCAAGTCTTCCTCGTTCATACCGATACCAGAATCCTGAACAGTCAAGATTTTGTTCGGGTCATCAAAAGTGATGTCGATTCTTGGCTCGCTCTTTACGCCCTTGTAAGTCTCGTCCGAAACCTTGAGGTAATTGAGCTTGTCGAGCGCATCCGAAGCATTGGAAACAATTTCGCGAAGGAAAATGTCCTTGTTTGAATACATTGAGTGGATGATAAGTTTAAGAAGCTGGTTTACTTCCGTTTGAAACTGATATTCTGCCATGGTTTTTATACCTCTATTTGAAATTTATATATAGAAAAGATAATGAAATTTTGAGAAAACGGAAAGAAAAAAATTCAGAATTTTAGGGAATACAATTATTAATGTATTATTCCGCTTCCTCGTAAAGAGCTTCGAATTCTGCCTGCTTCATGATGAAAAAGTCGCCTTTTTTTCCGCGTACGATATAATCGCCGGGCTCGGCTTTTTCAATCTTTTCGGCATTTTTGACTTTGAGAAGCGCATCGAGAACGCCGTCTTTGTCCACATCCGCGTAATCAAACATCACGAACTGGCCTGCAAATGCCTTGAGTTCTGCCTGATTTCTACCATTCCACTGAAGGGCTTCAACTGTTTCTTTTCTTCGGTACTTCATGTTTACCCCCGTTTCATTTTATAGAAGTTCATTTCCTTTAAAAAGATACATAATTTAGACTTAATCGGCTAGAATTTTTTCCAGGAATCTGTCATACTGAATCTATTCGGGGGCGTAGCTCACCTGGCTAGAGCGCTACAATGGCATTGTAGAGGTAGTCGGTTCAAGTCCGATCGTCTCCAGTAATTTTCGCTGTAATTGACACAGCTTTTTTTTGTTCAAAAAATGTTCCTGGTAGCAGAGAACCGACTTCCGAAACGAGCGCGCCGACAGGCGAAAAGGCGGCAAGGAGGCCGCCGTCAGCGAGTGGAGGCGGGGCTGGCGGGAGCGCTAGGAAGGCGCGACTAGAAGCCTCGGTTCAAGTCCGATCGTCTCCAACTAACTTCCAGTTTCAGCTGGAAGTTTTTTATTTTTACGCAATCTGTTATAATTCTTTTTATGAGAAAGAGTTTTATTCCTTTTACTGCGCTTTTGTTGATTTCTTTTCTGGCGATTTCCTGCCACCGTGCTGAGCCGGAGCTTGATTCTTGGAGCGTTTTCACATACGAAGAATATCAGGGCAGGCTTTACGCAAGCCAGTTCAAAGACAGGGTTTATATCGTTTTATGCGGGAATTTTGCCGGAATTGAGGCAAGCCTTAAGCTGAATCATTTGTGTACTCAGGAACAGTTTGAAATCTTTAAGGAAAAGCTGGTAGAGGCGGGGTGTGAAAGCAGGGGAGAGGCCGAAAAACCTGATGTAGAAGGTTATCCCGACCTCTCAATGTACCTGTCTTTCGTTTTCTCAAGCGACGAACTCCACGATTTGTGGTGTCAGTTCGGCTTGGAATGAAAATCTTTACTTGAACATTGCTTCCAAGGTTTCTTTTGGAACAAAGCCCATTGAAGTCTTTGCTGCTTCGCCATTTTTGAACAAAATTACTGTAGGAATGCTTACAATTCCGTATTTTTGTGCCAAAGCTGGCTCGTCATCGACATTTACTTTTCCGACTTTGATAGAATCATTCTCATTTGCAATCTGCTCAATTGTAGGTGCAAGCATTTTGCACGGACCGCACCAAGATGCCCAAAAATCTACGAGAACTGGCTTATCTGACTTGAGAACTTCTGCTTCGAAGTTTGATTCGGTGAGTGTGATTTCCATAATTTGGTCTCCTTATCGTATGATATATAATAAAGATAACTCAAAAAATGGAAATCGCAAAGAAAAAAATTTAGATATGGCTAAAATTAGTTAGGCATTACAACCGGTTCAGTTGATGTCTTTGGTTTTGAAGAATTACTTCCTTCTGATTTTGTTTCTTTTGCTTCTGTGGCTGCAGGCTTTTCACTTTTCTTTGCTGCGGCCTCTGCTTCGGCGATTGCTGTTGGTCCGCCCTTTGCAAGCAGGTCTGCAATCTCGATAAGGTGTGGGAGAATGTCAGCTGCTGCAGGAGTGTCTTTCTGTCGGTAAACGCCTGTGAGGTCGCGGAAGAAAGTGCTCATCTTTTTGGCTACGGCCTTATCCTTGATGTTCTTTTCAAAGTTCGGGATTGTAAGCTTCATGCCTGGTGTGATGAGTTCCGGGTCACTTACGACGTTTCGTGAGGCAAGCATGATAATCGGGAAGTAATATCCATTTTCGTCATCGCCAGCGTAGAAAGTCTTTGTGATTGATGTGAGGGTGTCACCCTTTTTTACAGTGTAATTTTTTGCTCCGTCCATAACGAGATTGCCGGCATGTGAGCTATAAACCTGATCGAAAGATTTATTGATTGCAGCCTGTTTTTGAGCTGCCGGATCCATTGTGCTTGTTGTTGCGCATGAAATCATACCAAACACGGCAACCAGTGACAAAGCGAGTAAAACAATTTTCTTCATTATAAGAAGACCTCCTGAGTTGATTTGGGTATTTTAATTTATTTTAAGGCGCGAATCAACTGGCTGCCGCCCTTTCGGGGTTCGGTCACCCTCATTCTTTCGCTACGCTCAGGAACAAGCCCCTCCACGGCGGGCGCGTGATTATATTTCCAGGAACAATGGGAGGTTCGGCCTGTAACAAGGCAATGCAATAATCTTTACCTTGAAGAGATTTGCCTTGTACTTGGCAATAATCTTTTCTGCATTTTCGCCCTTGACGTTCTTGCGGGCTAGCTCATTGACTTCGTGGTAGGTGAAGCCCAGGTTGTCTTCGTCAGTTTTGCCGCACATGCCGTCACTTGGAGCCTTGTGGGTCAGTGATGATGGAAGACCGAGATAATCGCCGATTGCAACGACTTCCTCGGTCGTGAGCTTGTTGATTGGGGCGAAATCTCCTGCTGCGTCTCCGTAGAATGTTGAGTAACCGACCAAATCTTCGCTCAGGTTACAGGTGTTTGCTACGCGGCAGTTTCCGATTTGAGCTCCGATTCCGTAAAGGGTTGCCATGCGGAGGCGGGCCGGTGTATTTGTCCTGAATACAGAAGAAAAACTATCGTTCAGTAGTTTAGCGTGATTCTCATCAAAAAGAGCATTTTCGTCAGTATCAACAACTCCGGCTACTGCAAAAGCTGATTGAAGTCCTTCGTAAGCCTGGGCGATGTTTACGGTGTAGTTTTTGATTCCTAAGTGACTAACTAACGTTTGTGAATCAGAAATATCTTTTTGTTCTCCGTTTGGCATCATTACACCGATTACGCGCTCTTTTCCCAGAGCCTTGACCATAAGGGCCGAAACTACGCTGGAATCTTTTCCGCCGGAAACACCGACAATAACTTTCGTTAGTTCGTTTCCGTTTTCGCTAATCCATTTCTGGATCCATTCAACGACTTCATTTGTGATTTTTGCAACGTCGAAATTGTATTCGCTCATTTTGTATATTCCTCCAAAATTGATTTTACAGGATTTAGATAGCTCGCTCCGAACATGTTCAGGTGGTTCAGGAGGTGGTAGAGATTGTATAAATCCCGCCGCTCATCATAGCCGGGCTGCAGGGGATTTGCTTCTTTGTAGGCCTGATAAAAACCCTGCTCAAAGCCACCGAAAAGCTCGGTCATTGCCAGGTCTGCTTCTGCGTGTCCGACGTAAGAAGCCGGATCAATCAGCCATGCTTTACCGTCTGAGCCTGGCATTGCGTTTCCGCTCCACAAGTCTCCGTGCAAAAGTGAAGGTTGCTCCGGCTCAATCAAAAAGTCTTCCAGGTGGTCAAGAAGTTTTGTAACTAACTTTCGTTCGTTTGTATCAAAATAAGAGTCCGCTTCCTTAAACTGAGGAGCCAGCCTTGAATTCCGGAAAAAGTCTATCCAGCTGTCGGAATCCCTGTTTTCCTGCTTTCTTGCTCCGATGAAATTGTCCTGAAGAAAGCCGAATTTTTTGCCGCAGGTGAATTTTTCAGTATCTGCCTTGTGCATGGCGGCAAGTTCCTGACCGAAATCTTCCCAGTAATTTTTGACTTTGGCTGCTGATTCAATGAAGTCCAAAAAGAGGAATGAATATCCAGCTTCTTCGCCGGCGTCTGTTCCGGTGCAGATGATTTTCGGAGTCTTTATTGTTTTAGTGGATTCGATTGCTGAAAGGGCGAGGGCTTCGGCTGTAAAAAATGGCGCGTTTTCCTTGGCGTTGGCCTTCATAAAAATCCTTTCGCCGTTATTGAGCGTGAGGCCATAGGCTTTGTTGATGTCGCCGCCAGTCAGTCTGTCAGTGTGTGCGATTGCTACTGAACTTCCAAAAAGAGTTACCAGGGCTTCTGCGAGCGAATCAAAGTGAGGTGGTGTTTTGAACATGGGTAAATATTACTCAGAATATTGATTTATGTCGATAAACTTTTGATTACCATGAATTTGCAGATCTTAAGGCGGAGGAAAAATATTGAAATAATATAAAATTTTCTTGTGAAATTCGTATGAAACGGTATATAATAGGTATACAACTTTCTGAAAATAAGGAAATTTATGGATAAAAGAAAAACTCTTATCTTTTTAAGAAATTTTTCGCTTTTGCTTAGTCTCCTTTGTATATTTGTCCTCTTTATTTTTCTTCTCCGCTTTATCACAAATGAGATTGATACAAATGATGAAATAAAACCGCCTGCAGAAGTTCGCCATCGGGTTTTGTTTATCAGCTCTTATGACCCGCTTTATTTTACTTACGATTCTCAGATAAAGGGCCTTGGAAAAAGTCTTTACCCAAACGGAATTGAATATGACGTTGCCTACATGTATTCCGATGCCCGCGGCAGTGCTTCAATCGACCAGTTTTACAGTTTTATAAAAAACCGCTTCTCAAATATGAAAAAATACGAAGCGATTCTTCTTGGTGATGACGCAGCCCTGGAATTCGCCCTCAAATATCAGTCAGAGCTTTTTCCAAACATGCCCATGATTTTCTTCGGTGTCAACAATTATGACCTGGCTTTAAAAGCTTCCCGAAATCCCTACATATCCGGTCTTTACGAAAATGACTACCTTGAAGAAACGATAAATCTTGCCATATCTCTTTTCCCGGAGCGAAAAACTTTAATCGGCCTTCATGACCAGTCGTCTTCGGGCAAAACTGATTTCGAGATTTTCTGGAGTCTTCGCGAGAAATATCCAGAATATTCTTTTGTTGATTTGGATTCTTCCCTTTTGTCACAGACTGATTTGGTTTTCCTGCTTGCTGAGCTTCCAAAGGATTCCATTCTCATTTACATGACCTGTTATTCTGACAAGCAGAGCAATGTTTATTCCATGCTTGCCCGCACAAGTACGGTCGTCCGTTCCGCATCGGTTCCTATTTTCAGAAATTATGTTGGTGGCGAAGGAATGGGTATTCTGGGCGGAGTTCACATGGACGTAGAGGAACAGTGCTATAAAGCCGGCCAGATGCTTATTTGGGCTCTGGGCAATGGCGACCTTTCAAAAATGCCCCTCGATGCTCACACAGAAAGCCGCACAGCTTTTGATTACCGCCTCATGAAGTCTTTTAACCTGGATTTTTCCCTTCTTCCAAAGGATACGATTTTCTATAACCGGCCTGAGTCTTTCCTGTCTCACTATGGCAAGATTCTTCCTACAATAATAATGCTTTTTGTAACGCTCATTATTATTCTGCTTTATTCAAAAGTCGGCAAAATGATTTCCATGACCTACATTGCCGAGCTTAAAAAATCGCAAAAGACACTTTTGGATTCTCAGGAGCAGCTCACTTATCAGGCCGAATACGATGAAATTCTTGACGTATTGAACAGGCGCACAATAACGGCCTGGCTGCGTGATAAAATGAAGCTGGACAGCGTTTATTCGGTCGTCATCATTGATATCGATGACTTTAAAATGCTCAACGAAAATTATGGTCATTCACTTGCTGACAGCATTTTGCAGTACATCGTTGCCCTTCTAAAAGGAATGGTCGAAGAGGGCGGCTGGAAGATTGCCCGCTTTGGCGGTGACGAGCTCCTTCTTGTTATTCCTGATGAAATTCTCGACATGGATTGCCAGACTGTCCGCCAGCTTTTTGCGGCTATCCGTGCTCCGATTCCTCTCGGTGACGAAAGCCTTGCGATTACGGCCAGCATGGGCGCTTCCTGCTCCGACGGAATTACGCCTGCAGAACAGCACATCATCAACGCAGAAACGGCAATGTATGAGGCAAAGACCCGGGGCAAGAACGGTATCGTAATTTACGACGATAAAATGAAGGAAAAGGCCCTCGAAGAAATCCGCATTAAAGAAAAATTGCAGGCTGCATTTGACAACGACGGCTTCTTCATGCTCTATCAGCCCCAGATTGATACCCAGACCAAACAGGTTTCAGGTTACGAGGCCCTGGTGCGAATGAAGGAACCGGGCATTTATCCGGGCCAGTTTATTCCTGTTGCAGAGCGCAGCGGCTGGATCTGGCGTATCGGCCGAATCACCACCGAGCTTGTAATCAAGCAGCTTGCGGCATGGCGTGACCAGGGCAAAACCCTGCATCCGGTTTCAGTAAACTTTTCGAGCAACCAGCTCAACGATCACGGTTACGTGGATTTTGTCGAAGAATTGCTCAACCGCTACGATATTCCTCCTCATTATCTGGAAATTGAAATTACTGAAGGCCTCTTCCTGGAAAAGAGCGTCCTGGCCGATGACATTTTCCGCCGCTTCAAGGATTTGGGAATCCGCCTGCTCATGGATGATTTTGGAACAGGCTATTCTTCTCTGGGCTACCTCACATACATTCCGGTTGACGTGATCAAGCTGGACAAATCTTTGGTTGATACCTATCTGGTTGACGGCAAGGATTCTTTCATCCGTAATATCATACACCTCATGCACGACTTGGACAAAAACATGATTATCGAGGGTGTTGAGGAAGAGCGCCAGTTCCTGCGACTTAAGGAATTCGGTGCTGATACGATTCAGGGATATTTCTTCTCGAAGCCAATTCCTGCCGACGAGGCAATTGATTTTACAGTAAGCTAATCTCTTGTAGCCTTCATTTCGACTTTCATGGCGTACATTTTTTCATCAGCGCGCTCAACGGCACTTTTGAAGTCAGCCGGTGAACGAGGGGTGAAGAATTCATATCCATAGGCAGCGGAAAATTTGTATTCGCTTTCTTCCTGATTTTTAACGGCTTCATCAAAATGGTGCAGCATGGTCATTACGTTCTCGCGGTAGAAATCCTGGCAGACGCAGATGAATTCGTCTCCACCCACCCTGTAAATCTTTCCCATATTGCCGACTACACTTACGAGACAGTCGCAGAATGACTTTATCATTTTATCGCCGATTAAATGGCCGAAGGTGTCGTTGATTTTTTTGAGGTGGTTCATGTCAAAGACAATCAGGCAGTATTCTTCATGCGAATCAGCCTTTTCGGCAAAATTATCGACCAGGGTAAACCATGCGGTTTTGTTGTAAACGCCGGTCGCAATGTCGATGAAGGCCATGGTCTTGTACATGTCAGCCTTGCTTACCTCTTTAAAAATCTTAAGTTCCTTCTGATAGGTAATAAAAAGCGTTGAGGTGAATGTGAGGGCGACTCCAATGCTTATTATTGAATTGAAGAATAAAGTGTTGAAAATTGAAAGGGTTGCAAGCGTAAATACGATGATTGAAGTAATCATTGAGAAGATGCAGAGATATTTAAATCTGCTGGTCTTAACCCAATCCTCTTTAAAGAGGGAAATTAATACGTAAATGCTAGAAATTAAGTAGATTGTATAGGACAGGAAGAGGGTGTTTTTTATAGCCCTGATGCCTGTAAACTGGAGTGTAAACTGAAGGAGAATGACCGGAATGATGACCCAGTAAAATGTCTTGAGGAAGCGGCGGTTCTTCTGATCGGTGATGCTTCTCATGAAAAGGAATGTAAAGAGGGATATGAAAAACTGGTTGAGGTACTTGAAGCACCACAAGAGGGGAAGGTTACCTGTGAAGAAAAGAAGGAGGGTTGAATCATCCAGCTGCCAGAGTCCGATGAAAAAAGTGAGCAGGGCAAAGTCCAGCAGAGTGTAGTCCTTTTTGTTTGTGTAGGAGAAAAGATGGTGGGTTCCGAAAAGGAAGAAGGATGTTACGATGAACATAACGCCAAGCAGGAAATTATTGAGGTGCTTGTAGATGATTGTAAAAAGAACCTGGGCGCTGTCTCCCAAAAAGATTTCCTCGTATTTTCCGGCGCAGATGTCAATTATTGCCTCGCTTTCGATGGAGAGGACTGATTTTTCTGAAATTGAAGGCAGGTCCACGAAATTGTAGATTGCCCTGTAGGATTTGATTGTTTTGGGCGTGGTGACGGTCTTGTATGAGTAAATTTCCTGGTCGTTGAGCTTTAATTTGACGTCCTGATGCTGCGAGTAAAAACAGATTGAGCTTGTGTCCAAATCGTTGGGGCTGATTTCGTGGTAGATTGTGGCTCTCATTCCGTCAGCAGGAACTTGTGCCGGGAGTGAAGGAATATAAACCTTTTCGCCGTAGTGATCGTAGTAGTACCAGCCTTTGTTGAAAGTCTTTTCCTGAAATTTGAAAATCTGCGCATCTTTTGTGTTTCGGCCTGCGATTACAACAAAAATGCCGGCTGCAATAAACAGAACAACGAGAAGATTGATTGTGTAGGTCTTAATATTCTGCGAAATTTGCATACTTTTAATTTTATTGGAAGAAAATTAAAAAAACAATGGAAAGACCCCGCCAGACCCCATTATTTAAAGACAAAATCTTCTATTTAATATATAATTTTAAGCATGGCAAAGACATTCGACGATAAAAAAATCATTTACACGATGGATCGCGTTTCCCGCGCGTATGGAACTAAAGTTGTACTCAAAGACATTTCCATTTCTTACTATTACGGAGCAAAAATCGGCGTTATTGGTGAAAACGGTGCCGGTAAGTCTTCACTTTTCAAGATTTTTGCAGGAATCGACAAGGATTACACCGGCGAAACAAAACTCCTTCCGGGCTACTCAATGGGATATCTGGAGCAGGAGCCTTATCTTGAGCCGGGAAAGACCGTTCTTGAAGTCGTTAAAGAGGGCGTAAAGCCGATTACAGATTTGCTCGCCGAATTTGACAAAGTAAACGAGGCTTTCGGTGATCCTGATGCTGATTTTGACAAGCTCTGCGCACGTCAGGCAGAAATTCAGGAAAAGCTTGATGCAGCCGACGCATGGAACCTTGATTCAAACCTTGAGCTTGCAATGGACGCACTCCGCTGTCCTCCGGGCGACCAGGTCGTAGACGTTCTTTCCGGTGGTGAGCGCCGCCGAGTTGCCTTGTGCCGACTCCTTTTGCAGAAGCCGGACATCCTGCTTCTGGACGAACCTACAAACCACCTCGATGCAGAGACAGTCGCTTGGCTCGAACGCCACCTCAAGGACTATCCGGGCACAATCATCGCTATCACTCACGACCGCTACTTCCTCGACAATGTAGCCGGTTGGATTTTGGAAATGGACCGCGGTGAAGGCTATCCTTTCAAAGGAAATTACTCAGAATGGCTTGAGGCAAAGGAAAAACGCCTTGCTCTCGAAGAAAAACAGGCTTCAACCCGCCGCCGCGAAATGCAGGAAGAGTTGGAGTGGATTCACGCCGGAGCAAAAGGCCGTCAGGCAAAGCACAAGGAACACATCACAAAATACGAAGCCCTGCTTGCAGAAGAATCAAAGCGCGTTCAGCTTAAGGACACACAGATTTCAATTCCGGCCGGTCCTCGTCTTGGAAGTGTCGTAATCGATGCAGAAAAGCTCACAAAATCATTCGATGACAAGCTTCTCTTTGAAAACCTCGACTTCCATATTCCGGCAGGAAGCGTTGTCGGAATCGTTGGTCCTAACGGTGCTGGTAAAACTACACTCTTCAAGATGATTGCAAGTGCCGCAGGTCAGGAAATCGAACTCCCAGACGGCAAGATGGGCAAGGAGCTTCCTGATTCTGGTTCAATCAAAGTGGGCGACACTGTTAAGCTCGTCTACGTTGACCAGATGCGTTCAAAGCTCGACCCGAACAAGACAATCTACGAAATGCTTTCAGGTGGAAGCGACCTCGTTAAGCTCGGTGCAGTTGACGAAAAAGGCCGCGCCCTCAACGGTGCAGTCCGTGAAATCAACGCACACGCATACTGCTCTTGGTTCAACTTCAACTCAGCAGAACAGAACAAAAAAATCAGCGTTCTTTCCGGTGGTGAAAAGAACCGCCTCAATATGGGTATGATGTTCAAGGAAGCAGGAAACGTCCTCATGCTCGACGAACCTACAAACGATTTGGATATCACGACAACCCGTTCCCTCGAAGAAGCCATCAACAGCTTTGCGGGTGTAGTTCTCGTAATCAGCCATGACCGCTACTTCCTCGACCGAATCTGCACTCACATCCTGGCTTTCGAAAACAACTCGGAAGTTCACTTCGTAGAAGGAAGCTGGAGCGATTACGTCGAATGGCGCAAAAACGTCCTCGGAATCGACGACGACGTTCCTCATAAGACAGTTTATCGTAAGCTTACAAGATAAAAAAAATCCCGCCTGTTCTTGAAGCAGACGGGATTTTTTATGTTCAAATCAGATGATTATTTTGCCTGGCTTGGGTGCTGGATGTGAGCTGCGCCCAAAATTGAGCCGACAGCTGCTGTGATGAGGCCTGCCAAAACCAGATATCCGCCGACACTTGTGTAACCGAAGATTGGTGTGACCGGGCTTGTGTAGAATTTTGTGTAAGCGCCGAACATGTCTGTGAGGGCCGGTGCGATTGAAATGACTGATGCGATTTCAAAAGCGAGGGCAAGCAAAGTTACGATGATGTCGCCGACGATTGTCTTTGTGCAGAAGAACAATGCGATTCCTGCGATTGAGCAAAGCCATGTGATTACGATGAAAGTTGAGTTGTAAGCAGATGGTGCTTTGTTGAAGTAAGAAGCTGCTCCAAAAACGTTCTTTAATACAGTTCCTGATTCATCTTTGAGGAAAAATGTTGGAATCATAAATCCGATAAAGGTGAGAACCATTCCTGCGAGGAAAATTACTCGGTCGAGAGAGCGTTCTTTTTTAAGTGTTTCGAAATATTTCATTTTTTATAAGGCCTCCTGTAAAAACTGTACCTATATTATAATTATATACGATTCTAGCAGTTTATTAATCACAATTTTTGTACTATAATGACCAACATGAGTACAATTTACGAAAAAGCACTTGAAAAACATGTAGAATGGAAGGGCAAAATTTCAACTGAATTGAAAATGCCTTTGGAAAATCGTGATGACCTTTCTGTAGCTTACACTCCTGGAGTTGCAGAACCTTGCCGCCAGATTCATAAAAATCCTGATGATGCGTATAAATACACATGGAAAGGTAATACTATTGCCGTAGTTAGTGATGGAACCGCTGTTCTTGGCTTGGGCGACATCGGTCCTGCAGGCGGCCTGCCTGTAATGGAAGGAAAATGTGTCCTTTTCAAGAAGTTCGGCGGAGTTGATGCCGTTCCTCTCTGTATCGACACAAAAGACCCACAGGAAATCATCAAATTCTGCAAGCAGATTGCACCGACTTTTGGCGGAATCAACCTTGAGGATATTTCGGCTCCACGCTGTGTAGAAATCGAACGCGCTTTGATTCGTGACTTGGACATTCCGGTCTTCCATGATGACCAGCACGGAACTGCAATCGTAGTAACTGCCGCTGTAATCAACTCACTCAAACTCACTGGCAAAAAGGCCGAGGACTGCAAGGTAGTTGTTTCAGGCGTAGGCGCTGCCGGTTCTTCAATCATGCGTATGCTCTACAACCTCGGAATCAGAAAAATCTACGGTTTCGGAAGCAAAGGCATCATCCTCAAGGAAGACTACGACAAATATGACTTCCTCAAAAAAGAAATCACAGAATTCACAAACCCAGAGAATAAACGTTACACACTCGCAGAGGCAATGAAGGGTGCTGATATTTTCGTCGGCGTTTCTGTTCCAGGCGTTGTCACAGAAGAAATGGTCAAATCAATGGCTCCAAAATCAATCGTTCTTCCAATGGCAAATCCTGAGCCGGAAATCACTTACGAAAAGGCAAAGGCTGCCGGCGCATACATCGTCGGAACTGGCCGAAGCGACTATCCTAACCAGATTAACAACGTTCTTGCTTTCCCGGGACTTTTCCGCGGCGCACTCGACTGCCGTTCACGAAAAATCACCGAGGAAATGAAGATTGCGGCTGCCCGTGGTTTGGCTTCACTCATCAGCGACGAAGAACTTGCTCCTGAGCTTGTAATTCCAAGTGCATTTGACGAGCGTGTTGCTCCAACTGTTGCAAAAGCAGTTGCAGAAGAAGCCCGCAAAGCAGGCCTTGCAAGAATTTAAAAGGTTTTTGGGAAGATGAACATTCGTATTCTTGAAATGCCATTGGATTATGGTGCAAGCCGTCACGGTGCGGATATGGGCCCTTCAGCTATCCGACTCGCAGGAGTCAAGGAACGCATTGAAGGCCTTGGTCACAAAGCCGTCCAGTGTTTCTCACCGATTCAGATTAACCCCCAGGAATTCGAGACTGTGGGCAATCCAAAGGCAAAATATCTTGCTCCGATTGTGCGTGCGAATACTCAGCTTGCCGAAGAGGTCGAAAAGACTGCTTCTTGCGGGGATTTCCCTCTTATTCTTGGCGGCGACCATTCGATAGCTCTCGGCTCGATTGCAGGTCTTTCTGCCGCTTACAAAAAGAAGGGGCTCAAGCTCGGCGTTCTTTACGTTGACGCTCACGGCGATTTTAACACGGATGAAACTAGCCCTAGCGGAAACATTCACGGTGAGTGTATGTCTGCAAGCTGCGGTTACGGCCTTCCTGAGCTTACTAATTTGTATTTTGACGGACAGAAAGTTGATCCGCGTAACGTCTGCTATGTCGGCTTGCGAAGCGTTGATGAAGGCGAGCGCGAGCTTATGAAACAGGCTGGAGTCAAAGCCTACACGATGACCGACATTGACCGCCAGGGCTTTAACGAAGTCATGCGGCATGTACTCAGATTTTTCAAGCAGAAGGTTGATGTAGTTCACGTAAGTTTTGACATGGACTGTCTTGATCCGATGTACGCACCGGGAACAGGCTATCAGCTTCCGGCCGGCATGACAAACCGCGAGGCCCTTCTTTTAATGGAAGAAATGTGCGATCTCGGTATGGTACGCTCTGCCGAAATCGTGGAAGTGAACCCGGTTCTCGATGTTCGCAATCAGACAGCTGCCTTTGCGGTAGACTTAATCGCGCGACTTTTGGGCGAAAAGATTTATTAGGGGCGCAATCAATTTCCTGCCGCTGTTCCGTGGTTCGCTAACGCTCATTGCCTTTGGCAACGCTTCGCGCCACTCCATAGCGGGCGCCGCATTTTATGGTAATACACACAATCCTTTGCCTCGGAATTCAGTTTCCGGGGCATTTTTTTTGGCTGTGTAAAATTCACCCATGTAGAACCAGCCGATTTTGCCGTTTGCAAGCGGGACTTTTTCTCCGCCGAGCCAGAAGATTTTAGCTTTGTCTTCGGGGAGAGGCTTTTTGAAAATTTCGTCTCGTTTTGCTTCGTATTTTTCGATTATTTTTTCAATAAAATCTTTGGGAACTGTCGGGCGGGCAACCTGGAAGTCGAACCATTTCTGGACAGGTTTTTCCAGGTCTTCGCCGTGCATCCACTGGTTGAGGGAATAGTCGAGGAAAGCTCCGTATTTCTGGGATTTTTTCTCTCCCTCAAAGTGAAGGCCGTTTTTGGCGAAAAGAGGGGCGTTCTGTTTTTCCTGGGGATCGATTGGCTTTAAATCCGGGATTTTGCCTTCAGTCCATTCCTTGTAAACGCGCGAGTGACGTGTGAGGACGAACTTGTGCCAGAAGCATGAATCCAAAAGTCCGTTTGCGTAGAACTGGCGCAGGGTTTCCATAGAGTTGATTAAATCCTGCTCCTTTTCCCACCAGTAGCCGTAAATCATGTAGGCGTGGACGAGGATTCCGGCTTCCTTAAAGGCACAGCAGGCTCCGACGATTGACTCCAGATCCGTGCCCTTGTGGATTGCGTTAAGTCCGTTGCCTGTTGCAGATTCAAGTCCGGCTGAAACTCCGATTAAGCCGCCGTAAGCCAGAAAGTCTGCCACATCGCGGGTAAATGATTTTTCAAAGCGGACGTTTCCCCACCAGGTAATCGGCGAGCCGTGGGCGATGTTTTCGCGGGCAAAGGCAATCATGAGGGCCGGGGGCATTGCTTCGTCAACAAAGTGAATTCCGTAAACGCCCTTTTCCCTGCACTGGGCGAGGAGTCCTTGATATAACTTACTAACGTTAGTTGGACAATATCCTTTGACATAATCCAGAGTAACATCGCAGAAAGCACATTTGTGCCAGTAGCAGCCGTGGGCCATGTAAGCCTTAATCCAGCTGCCGTCCGACCAGAGCCGGTGCATTGGATTCGTGTCGTCAATCAGCCGCGGGTACTGGGAAAAATCAATGTCCGAAAAATCCGGAATCAAAGAAGATGTAATTTCCTTTTCATAAGCTAACGACTGTTCGTAAGTGTCAGAACCTTCCCCAAGCGGCGGAATCACGCAAACCGAGCCGGAATCATTAACAAACTGCCTGAGCTTGAAAATGGGTTCACTTGCCCCTGACAAAGAGTCAATTCCTAATTGCTCAATTCTCATTGCCAATTCTTTGTAAGAAGCATAGCCCCGGTCATAGCAAATGGCATCGCAATATTTAACTAACGAAGGTTCGTTTGTCTCGCGCAATTCTGTATTAACAAATCCGCCGCCAAAGCAGACATAAACCGAGTCCCCGAATTGTTTCTTAAAGAATCGTCCGGTAGCCAGTGCCGCCGCAAAAGTCCCCGCAAAGGGAATTGAAATGAGGACGAGGCTTTCCCCCTCAGCAATTTCTAGCTTCCTCAAAAGAGACTCATAAAACTCCTTTAGAATCGGGCTGTCCGCGCCTTTCTCAACTTCCGCAAAACTTGACTCGCTTACCGTCAGACTTTCCGCATAGCGCACCAGAGAAAAATTCCTGTCAAAAGCAATCGTGATAAAATCCGCAAGATCCGCCAGGGCAAAACTTGCAAGCGAGCGGGCATCGTCCGTGGTCAAATCGTGGCCCAGATTCGCAAGATAATTTTCCATTCGGTTTCCGCGCGGAACATGGGCGCCAAAAACAAAGCGGTGGGCATTTTCATAGCCCGAAGAAATATTGTCGCGCGAGCCCGGCCGCAAAATCGCCGTGATAAAATCAATCCATTCAATCCACAAATCTTTCTGGGCAAGATAGCGCCGGAGATTGAATGCCGTCGCCTCGTCACCTGACTTTTCGGCCTGGTCTGCCAGCTTGAGGGCATTTTTTTCGCAGAGGGAAAAAAGTTTTGTAAGGCCTGAGCGTGAAAAAATCTCGTAGTAAAGGGCAAGGCTCAAATCGAGCCATTTTGTTTCGTGACCGAGAGATTTGAAAAATGCGGAGAGATAGGCACCGCTGGGATAAGCCGTGTTGAGCTGCACGATTGGCGGCTGGATAATCAAAACATTTGTTTTGGCTGTTTTTTCCTGAGACATTCTTTTTTCCTAAAACTTTGCCTTAATTTCTTCGAGAACTTTTAAATCTGAAATCGCATCTTCAAGCGGAGAGACAAGCTCAGAATTTCCGTCGAGAAAATCCACCGCGTTTTGAATCATTCCGCTGAAATAACCTGTCTTTTTGGGCAGCTTGATCTTTTGCCTGGTGAGCGAGTAAAAGCCTGTGTAGAGTTTGGATTCTTCGCGAAGGTAAAGCTCGGCAAATCCGTTTCCAACGCAGATTTTTCCAAGAGTGCCGAGGATTTCAATTCTGAACTCAAAGAACTTGCTTCGGCCGCTCATTTTGAAGGTGACTTCCGGGATTGTGCCAAACTGACTAACGACCGATTGGTAGTGAGCAGAGAAATTTCGCACAATGCCTTTTTCATCCTTATGAACGCCGGAAACAAGTGGATTTGATAATGATGCTTTCAGCAAAAACTGCAGGATGTCGACCAGATGGGTTCCGTCGTGCAGGAGCGAATAAGTTCCGTCCTTTTCAAATTCCTCACCGTAAATACGCAGACCGGAATCCAGTTCTCCTGTTACAGACTGAATGTCTCCGATTTTATCAATTAAACTTACGACCGATAGATAGTCTTTTGCAAATCTTCGTTCATGATTTACCATTACAGGAACGCCGCATTCCTCAGCCTTTGCACGGATTTTTTCGGCTTCCTCGGAATTGAGGGCGACCGGCTTTTCCAGAATCACCAGCCTGGGTTTATATTCAATTGCCTTTATGCATTCTTCGAGGTGATTATCTTCATTAACTGCAACCGTGATGATGTCGAGGCAGGTCACATTTTCGTAAAGTTCCTGGCTGGTCGGAAAAACCAGGGTAAAGTCATTTTTGCCGTTATGCTTTCGGACATATTTCCGCCACTTTTCAAGATTTTCTTCGTTGGAGTCGGCGGCTGCAATCAGCTTGATTCGCTTGTTATTGAGAAGTGCCATGGTATGACTGGCAGGCTGTTCGCGCTTTTTGTCAAAGCCAAGCGAAAATCCAATCCGCCCGGTGCCAACAATCGCGGCATAATAATGCTTTTTTTCCATAAAATTATTATAAGAAAGCATTTCGTTTTGTGCTAGTTTATTATTGTCTTCCACTTCAAATTTTATTATCTTAATAACGAGTAATCTCAAAGAGGTATTTTAAATGGCAGAAGAATGTACCCACAACTGTTCGACATGTGGTTCAAATTGTAAATCAAAAGACTTGCGCGCCACTCTCCGCGAAGGAAGCTGCGTTAAAAAAGTAATAGGCGTTGTATCTGGAAAAGGTGGCGTTGGAAAATCCCTCGTAACAGCCCTGCTTGCCTCAAAAATGCGAAAGGCGGGCTTTAAAACAGCCGTTCTCGATGCCGACATCACCGGTCCCTCAATCCCGACAAGTTTCGGTGTTTCTGACCAAAAGGCAACCGGCGACAAGACAGGCACGATTTATCCTGTAAAAACTGAAACTGGAATCCAGCTCATGAGCATGAATTTCCTTCTCGAAAAGGAAACGGACCCGGTTTTGTGGCGTGGTCCGGTAATCGCTGGTGCAGTAAAGCAGTTCTGGACTGATGTTGAATGGCGTGACGTAGACTTTATGTTCGTCGATATGCCTCCGGGAACAGGCGACGTTCCTCTTACGGTTTTCCAGTCTCTCCCGGTTGACGGAATTGTGGTCGTGTCGTCACCCCAGCAGCTTGTCCGCGTGATTGTCGAAAAGGCAGTTAAAATGGCAAACATGATGAAGGTGCCGATTGTAGGTCTCGTCGAAAACATGAGCTATGTAAAATGCCCTCACTGTAACGAGGAAATCAAAGTCTTCGGTGAAAGCAACATCAACGGAATCGCAAAAGATTACGGAATCCCGGTTCTGGCCCGAATACCGATGAGCGAGGACATTTCCAAGGCAATCGACGAAGGCGACGTAGAGCGATTGGACGCCGATTTCCTCGATGCCGCAGTTGATTTGATAAAAGCAATATAAATAAAGGGGGAAAGCCTTCCCCCTAGCGCCCACTTCGTTGGTCGCTACCCCCATCTGCGGGAAAGCCCGCAACGCCCTATCTGGATAATCTATGAAACTTCTTCTTGCGCCGATGGATGCAATTACGCATCAGGCTTTCAGGAATCTTGTTGAACGCTTCGGCGGCTGCGACGAGTATTTCAACGAAATGATAAACGCCTCATCCCTGCTGAATAACGGTCCCTGGGAAAAATTTTATCTTTTGGAAGGGCCGGATTCTCAGAGGCTTGTCTGGCAGCTGACCGATAAAAACGGCGAGAAAATGGCTCAGGCGGCTGGTCTTCTGGCTGAGCGCGGTGGAATCGGCGTTGATTTGAACATGGGCTGCTCGGCTCCCCAGATTGCAAACACCGGCGCCGGAATTGCCTGGATGACAAAGCCGGTTTCTGAAACTCAGGCAATGGTTCACGGCGTAAAGTCTGCGCTTGAAAATGCTGCAAAGGACGGCCGGCCTGCAAAAAGGCTTTCGGTAAAGCTGCGACTTGGAGATCAGGATTTTACCCTCGAAAAATTCTTTGAGTTTACTGACATGCTCGTTGGCGAGGGAGTTCAGATGCTCACCCTTCATCCGCGAACTAAAAAGGAAAAATACCGCGAGCGTGCCCGCTGGAACTTCGTCGAGGAACTTGCCCTGCGATACCCGGAAATCCCGGTCAACCTTAATGGCGATGTAAAGGATGTAGCAAGTTTTGAGGAAGCAAAAAAAGCCGCCCCACATGCTGCCGGAATTATGATTGCCCGCGCCGCCGTCCAGAAACCCTGGATTTTCGCTCAGCTTTCCGGTCGTTCCTGCGAGCCGATTGACTGCGAGCAGCTTGCCCTTGATTTCATCAGCGGCGTGGAAGAGTGCCAGCCTCCCGAATTCTGGAAGACCCGCCTTCAGAGATTCTTTGCATATTACTGCCTCAATTTCAGCTTCGGTCACTATTTCCAGACCCAGATGATAAACGCAAAAGACAACGAAGATGCCCGCGCCCGCTTAAAAGAATATTTTACAAAGTGCCCGGATGACAAAACTTTAAAAATATGATAGTAATGCTATCAAAGTCTTTTATCCTCTTGCTTTATTTTAAAATTGTGTTAAAATACTTAAAATAAACTGAGAGGATTCAAAAGTAGCCAAAAAGGAGCACAAAATGAAAATTAAAGTATTTGTTATTATTTCACTTTTGCTTGCATCATTCGGTCTTTCTGCACAGACTGCGCAAGAAATCGCTAAAGTTTTTTGTGATTTGGACAGGGTTCCTGATTACAACTATTCAACCATCATTCTCGAAAATATCGAAAAAGACGGTAAAAGAGAGACCATCGAATTGTGGCAGTATGGCAGTGGTGTTGATAATGGACTCAAAAATGTAGCATTTGATTTTAAAGCTCCTGCAAGTGTAAAGGGTATGAGGGTTCTCCAGTTGGAAAAGCTCAAAAAAGCCGACGACCGCTGGGTTTACATGCCAAAACTCCGCCAGTCACGCCGAATTCCAATGACAGAGCGCACAAAGTCATTCGGCGGCACAGAGCTCACTTACAACGACATGACAATCCGTAACGAGGACGAAGATAAAAATGAAATCGTTGAGAACGAAGCTAAAATCACTGTTAACGGTAATTCGTATTTATGCTGGAAAATGAAGTCAACTCCATATAAAAAGAGCGAAGTTGAATATTCTTACCGCATGTCATGGTTTGACAAAAAGACATACATCCCTGTCCGAATCGAATACTATGATTCAAAAAACAACATGATTAAGCTTTATGAATGTCTCAAAGTTGAGATGGTTAAGGGTGCGACAGGCATTGAATATCCTCTGCGCCGTTCAAATATCATCACCAACCTTGTTACAGGGCGAAAGACAATCGCGACTGTTAAAGATTTCGTATTCGATGAGCCGATTTCTGACGCATATTTTGCCCAGCACTGGCTCACAACCGGTAAAGCACCAAAAATCAAAGGCAAGAAATAAAATTAATATTGAAGAAAACTTAAAAAAACTTGCAAATAAATTTTATTTGGTATAGAATAGTTTATCGATTAAAAAACAAGGGGCTTTATCATGGCTTTGAAGAAATCTTATTCAAAAGACAAAAAAACTTGTAACGTAACATTCTCAGTGTCTCCAGAAGCCGCACAGGGTGCAAAAACAGTAACGATTGCTGGAGATTTCAATAGCTGGAGCAGCACAGAAACTCCTCTCAAAAAAGGTAAGGACGGTTCTTTCTCTGTTAAACTTTCTCTTGAAGCTGGCAAAGAATATCAGTTCCGCTACCTTCTCGATGGTTCTCGCTGGGAGAACGACTGGGCCGCTGATAAATACATTCCGGCTCCATTCAGCTCAACAGACAACTCAGTAGTTATCTGTTAATCGATTTATAAGACAGGTAACTCAAAAATAAAAAAGCGGTCGGAATCGGGGTTGCGACACAAACTCGCCTGAGCTTTGCTCACTGCGATGTTTGGGGCGCGTTCCCGCTGGGAGACCGCTTTTTTATTTTAAGGCACATGGATTACTTCGCGGGGTTTACTTCCGTTGGCAGGACCAACGATTCCCCGGGCTTCCATATCTTCAACCAGACGGGCTGCACGGTTGTAGCCGATTTTAAGCCGCCGCTGAATGTAGCTTGCGCTTGCTTTTCCAGCCTGAATAACAATCTGCAAAGCCTGATCGTAGAGAGGATCTTCGCCGTCGCTGAACAAGCCTGGCTCCTCTTCAATTTCCTCATCATCATCAACGAAAATCTCGTCGTCAATGTAGTCAGGACCGCCGAATGTTTTGACGTAATCAACTACGCGCTCAACCTCGTTGTCACCGACCAGAGTTCCCTGAATTCGGGTTGGAATCGGGTTGACGGCTGAGGTGTAAAGCATGTCACCCTTGCCCAGCAGTTTTTCTGCACCGATGCTGTCGATGATAATCTGTGAATCCTGTCGGCTCGCAACCATGAATGCGATTCGGCTAGGAATGTTGGCCTTGATAAGACCGGTGATTACGTTTACGGAAGGTCGCTGGGTTGCAAGAACAAGGTGGATTCCGACTGCACGGCTCATTGCTGTAAGTCGGGCTACGCTTGTTTCAAGCTCTTTTCCGCTGGTTGCCATCAAGTCCGCAAACTCATCGATGATTACCACGATGTAAGGCAGTTTTTCGGTTGCGATTCTGCGTTCACGGATTCGGGTGTTGTAACTCATGATGTCACGGACGCCCATTCCATCGAGAAGGGCATAACGTCGTTCCATTTCACAGATACAGTACTGCAAAACCTGAAGGGCTCGTTTTGGCTCGGTTACGACCGGAGTGAGCAGGTGAGGAATGTCATTGTAAAGCTTCAGCTCAACTACTTTCGGGTCGACCATAATCAGTTTGACGTCCTGTGGCGAGCGGTTGTACAAAATAGAAAGAATAATTGAGTTTACACAGACTGATTTTCCGGCACCTGTCGCACCAGCAATCAAAAGATGCGGTGTTTTTGCGATGTCGATAATCTGTGACTGACCGGAAATATCCTTTCCGAGAATGACAGGGATTGCCATTTTCTTGTATTCAGGAAGATTCTGCTCGATAATTTCGCGGAATGATACGATTGCCCGCTCTTTGTTCGGGATTTCGATGCCCACAGCGTGGCGGCCTGGAATCGGAGCGACGATTCGCACTGATTTTGCGGCCAGGGCAAGGGCAATGTTGTCCTGAAGGTTGACGATTTTGCTGAGTTTTACGCCCGGAGCCGGGAGCAGCTCAAACATTGTGACAACCGGACCTTTTCGGATTCCAGTGACTTCGGCTTCAATTCCGAATTCATTCAAAGTCTGCTTGAGGTTTTCGCCGGCGGCCTTTGTCTCGTCGTCAATGCGCCAGTATTCTTCGTTTTCAAATTTTTCGAGCAAGTCTGTCGGGATTGCGTACTGGCTCAGTTTTCGGAGAGGTGCCGGTTTTTCACTTTCGCCCTCGGCCTTTTCAGAAACGGCTGCCTGCTGAGCCAAAGCCAGATCCTCAGGATTTTTAACGACCGGATTTGCGGCGGCGTCAGCTTCCATTTGTGAGAAAATATCTTCTACGCCCAAAGGCTCTTCCTGGTCTTCTGCAGTTTCAAAAGGCTCATCGTCAATTTCTTCATTAACTGGTTCTTCCGGGCTTTCTGCTATGTCTTCGATGTTGATAAAGTCAGCCGGGTTTTCATCATCCTGGGGATATTCAACAATTTCCGGCTCAGAAACTTCGTCTTCTGCGAATTCTGTTTCAGGCTCGCTTGCAAGCTCAGGCTCTGTGTCCGGGAGTTCTTCAAAATCAAGCTGGGAATCAATGTCATCTTCGATTTCGACAGCCTCTTCAACATCATCGTCTTTCGGCTCTTCTGTGATTTCAGCGGCTTCCTCAACGTCATCGTCTTCGGCAAATTCTTCGAATGCACTTTCTTCTTCAGCTTCATCTTCCTGGAAAGAGACTTCCGGGACATCCTCTTCCTGAAGTGCGTCCGGGATATCCTCAAAGAAATCTTCGTCTTCCGGGTGAGACTCTTCTTCTGAAAGATTTTCAAAATCATCTTCGCCAAAAGAAACCGGGCTTACATCGTCCATCTGGTCAAATTCGTCCTGAAAGTCCTGGGAATTTACAGGGAGTGCAGATTCTTCCTCATTGGTAATAAATTCCGGCTCATCACTTTCGTTTGCAGTTTCTTCAATTACGGTTGGTTCGTTAAGCTCGCTTGAAGCAAGTTCATCTTCTTCATCTGCCGGGGCGATTTCATCCTCGTCTTCGGAAATCAATTCTGCTTCTCCGCCGATTACAGGCTCGCTTTCATCGAATTCTTCGTCCGGGAGTGCCACGTCCTGGAAGTGAGATTCCTCTTTTGGAGCAGAAAATTCTGTCTCAGAAGTAATATCTTCTTCTTCTTTTGCTGGAGGCTCTTCTTTCTGCTGGTCGAAAATGTGGTCGAATGGAGAAGGTTCTTCCGGCAGCTCTGGCTCGGCAAAATCTTCATCATCGAGAAGTTCGTCTTCCGTAACGGCTTCCGGCAGGTCTTCTGATTCTGCAAAGCCTTCGTGCTCGATAATTGTCGGCTCGTCAACCAAGGTCGCATCGTCGTCTGCTTCCTGAGCCTGGGGCTTTCCGTCGTTAATCAAATCTTTGAGGACTTCTTTCTGCTCAAGGAAAAGGCGGTCTTTTGAAAGGTCCAGCTCTTCTTCCTTGGGCGGAGTCTTCTTGTTGCGTGAGAAAAATCCCCTTCGGACAATATGCACGTCGTCATCATCGAAAGGAAGCTCTTCTTCGTCTTCAAAATAGTCATCGAGTTCGTCTTTTTCTCCTGTTTCCGGGATTACAACTTCTTCTTCCGGCTGGTTCAGGTGACTGTGGGCGAGGAATTCTTTCGTTTCGGCAGTTTCAATCAGTGAATTTTCAATTACGTCGCCCAAAATCGAAAGAAGCAGGTATTCTGCGGCAATAATTAAAGAACCGATGAGCAGAGTCGAGCTTATTTTTACCAGCATTACCGTGTCGCTTTCATTTGCTATAATCATGCGGCAGATGTGTTCAACAGCATCGAGAGTAAAGAAAGGAACAATCGAGCCAATCAGCAGGACTCCGTTCCTGAACCGCCATTTTGCGTTAAAGCATTGTATTCCGGCGACAATCAGAAAAATCGGAATACAAATTGACGTAAAGCCGTAGACACCGGTGAACATTTTACCCAGCGCATAGAAAAGCGTGTTTCTGGCAGGGCTGATTTGTCCGAAATCAACTGCGACTAAAAGTAATGATACAGAAATTAATGCTGCGAGAACAAAAAGAAGGATGCCCGCAACAATTGAACATTTTTGGCACTTCATACTTTATGATTATCGGATAATTCGCTATACTATTTTAGTGAGTGAAAATAATTTTAAATGCAATTTTTGCAAAGTTTGTAACGGAAAGGGGTGTATTGGCCAGCTGCCTGGAATGGGCGGCGTCCGCAAAAACGAAAATTTCATCCTCAACTGTTCTGCTTGGGAAAATGTACGCAACAATAATATAGAAAGAATTAAACAATTTCTTGACCTGGAGCCGGAATTCCGCATTCCTCAGATTACGATTGCTCCAATGACCGGTGCCGTTGAGAACATCGGTTTTGGTCAGGAATCTGATTTTTACGATGCGATTATCCAGGCCATGCACAAAGTTGGCGTTGGTCTTTCGATTGGCGACGGCTATCCCGACGAAAAGCTCAAATTTGGAATTGAAGCCCTGCAGAAAATCAAAATCGAAGCGCCACAGGCAGAAACTTCCGTCTTCATAAAGCCATATTCCAACGAGCGGATTTTTGAGCGTTTTGAATGGGCGAAGGATTGCGTAAAAATTGCCGGAGTAGACATTGATTCCTACAACATCGTCACGATGCGGAATCTTGTCAAACTCGAAAAGAAATCTGCGGCCCAGCTGATTGAAATCAAAAACCATATTAAGATTCCCTTTGCAATTAAAGGAATTTTCACTCAGGAAGACATTGAACTTGTAAAGGAAGTAAAGCCCGACATCGTCTATATTTCAAATCACGGCGGGCGGGTAGAAACCCGAAAGGGCAGCACGGCAGAATTTTTTGCCAGCCACGTTGATGAACTCAAAAATTATTGTGATGAAATCTGGGTTGACGGCGGAATCCGAAGCCCGCGCGATGTTGCCACGGCAATGGCTCTTGGTGCTGATTGCGTTCTGGTGGGCCGGCCATTTGCAAGCGCACTTTGCCACGGCGGTCCTCAGGAACTGTGCGGCAAAGTGCTTGAATTGAGCCTGCTTAAATACGGCTTTTAGTTTTATTTCTCAATTGTAATGCTCTGATCTGCTGTGAAGGATTTTCCAGGCTCCAGGGCAATCAATCCTGCTTTTTCTTCCCATTCGTGCTCGGTGTTCTCGGCATCAGGGAGACCGTACCAAGGTTCAATGCAGTTAAATCCGTTTCCGGCGGCTCCTTCGCTGCCTTTTCCGCCCTGCCATACCATGAGATATGGATAGCCGAAGCAGTTTACTTTGATGAGGGAACCGTCTTTTTTGTTGCGCAAGCCCACCCAGTTTGATTTGAAGGCTGTAAAGAAGTGACCGTTTCCAAATCCCTGGTCTGTAATCGGGATGATTCCGGCTTCTTTTTCACCGTAAGGCTTGGTGCAAGGGGCAGTTCCTTCCTCATCGACGGCAAGCTGAGCCTGGTCATTTAAAAGGACTGTAGTGAGAGGCTCTCTGCGCTCAAATTCGTACTGATAGTCAGCGTTTGTAGTGCCGGCCGGGTCAGTGTTTCGCGGGCAGCAGAAAGCGGTATGGCTTCCGACAGAGAAAAGCATGGTTTTGCTGTCTGTGTTTGTGACGGTTGTTGTGAAGACAAGGCCGTTTTCCTTTAATTCATAATGAGTCTTGAGGCTGAATTTCCATGGAAATTTTCCGGCTGTTTCCGGGCTTTCAGTGAGCTCAAAAGTTGCGCTTGTTTCACTTTCTTCTATTATATTGTGTTCCAAATCGCGGCTCATTCCGTTGTTTACGAGATTGTATTCAGTGTCGCCGTAAGTGTAGAATCCGTCTTTGATGCGGCCGACATGAGGGAACAAAACTGGCGCGTGGAATTTCCAGACGCTTTCCGGGCCTTCAAAAACATATTTTGTGCCGTCTTTTACGCTCTGGAAGGAAGTGATTTCGGCTCCATGCGTGTTGAGAACTACCTGGTAGTTAGAATTTTTAAGTGTGATTGTCATGAAGATATTTTATCATAATCTATTATCTTTTCGCAAATAGTGCTAGAATGAAAATAATCTAAAAGGAGAAGAAAAAATGTTTAATCGAGTTCAGTATAAAAAAGACGCTCTTTCAACCTTAAAAAATAACTGGTCTGTGCCATGTCTTACGGCAATCGTTTATCTGATTCTTACAGCCCTTTCAAGCACAGGAACCGGAATCCTCAGCGCCTGTGTAAGCGGAATCGTCTGCGTGGGAATGATTTTTACCTTTATGAAGATGATTGTTGCCCAGCACTCTGTCGTAACATCAGCAGAAGCCGCCGAAAAAATCACTTTCAGCTCTTTCCTCGAAGGAATCGAAACCCGCTGGCTGTCAGCACTTTTGGGCAGTCTCTGGAATCTCCTTTGGGTTTTCCTCTGGTCCCTTTTGTTTGTAATTCCTGGTATTGTAAAGGCTTACAGTTATTCGATGATGTTCTACGTTCTTGCTGAAAATCCGAGAATCGGTGCGATGAAGGCAATGGACATCAGCAAAGTTCTTACTCAGGGCCACAAGGCAAATCTTTTTGTGATGGACATGAGCTTTTTGGGCTGGGCATTTTTGTGTGCGATTTCATGTGGAATCGGCTTTGTCTGGCTCATTCCATACATGACCATGACCGAAACTTACGCTTACTACGACTTAAAGCGAATGGCCTTTGCACAGGGCAAACTTACACCGGCAGATTTCGAGGCATAAAATGAAGCACAAGAAAGGACTTATAATTTTAATCATCATCGCGGCACTTTCCGTAATTTTTGGAGCCAGATCAATCTATTCAAAAATCACGTCAAAACCAAGTTTCTCTTTCACTTTTAAAAGCGGCTCAGATTCTGATGGCGAAGATTTCTACGACGAATTTGACGAAGACTTTGACGGCGAAGATTTGGACAGGGGTGGGGCCTTCAACAAAATCATCAGCATGGCCAAAAACAAGGATTTGGACGAGCCTGTAATCAGCACAAAAAAGCCTTACGTTTCAGTAATCTACATCAACGGCGTAATTTCAGAAGAAAATAAAACTTATAACCAGAAATGGCTGCTCAAACAGATTAAAAAAGCCAAGACTGACCCGAATAACCGCGGAATTTTGCTCAACATCAATTCTCCGGGCGGCACGGTTTACGAATCAGACGAAGCATATCTGGCCCTCATGGAATACAAAAATTCCACAAAAAGACCGGTATTTGCCTTCTTCGGAGCCCTTGCGGCAAGCGGCGGCTATTACATCGGCTGCTCGGCTGACACAATTTTCGCTAACCGCAACACGCTCACAGGTTCAATCGGCGTAATTGCTGGCGGAAGCCTCGATGCGACAGGCCTTCTCGACAAAATCGGAGTCAAAGTCACGACAATCACGGCCGGCCGAAACAAAAACATGGGCAACTACAACTCACCGCTCACCCAGGAACAGAAAGAAATCATGCAGTCAATTGCTGATGAAGCCTACGAGCAGTTCACGGGAATCGTAGCCGACTCACGAAAAATGAGCCTTTCAGACATAAAGGAACTGGCTGACGGCAGAGTCTACACGGCTGCCCAGGCACAGAAAAACGGCCTGATTGACCAAGTCTGCTCATTCGATGAAGCAAAGGCAAAAATCCGGGAAATCTTGAACAAAGATAGCGAAGATAAAAAAGAAGAAAACGTCAATTTTATCGAAAGAAAATACCGTTTTGAGGAAAGCTGGATGTCGCTTCTTTCAGGAGCCGCAAGCCTTGCAAAAAATCCGGAAGCAAGCGTTTACGGACTTTTGGGCAGCAGCGCCGGCAAATGCTTGTATCTGTATCAGTAAGGATTGCCGGGCTTGACCCGATAATCTATAGTCCCTCGCTGGCACTTATGCCCATAAAATTGAAAAGCTGGTTTTTGTCTGTGACGGCGGCTTTGGAGTAAATGCTGGAGAGGTGATTTTCTATCGTGCGCTTGGAAAGCCCCAGTTTTTCCGCAGTGTCCATGTTGTTTGCGCCCTCCTGCATGCACTTGAGCACCTTCTTTTCGGTTTTTGTGAGGGTGGCAAGAAAGGAATTGAACTGATTGATTCCTTCTTTTAGCTCGTTCTGAATGAAAAGCCCGCCCGCCGCAACAATTTCGATAGCGTTGAGAAGGGTAGGAAGGGGCGCATTTTTGGACACAAATCCCCTTGCTCCAAAATCATCCATCGCAATATGCGCGTAACAAGCCGCATCCATTATCGTAAAGACAAGGGGGAGAATATTTTTGCCGGAATAGCGCATGGCAGAGAGCAGGGCGGTTCCGTCGATGTTGTCCTCGCCGCCTGACTTTTTAAAAGAAAGCTCAGTTATCGCTACAATCGGCCCGTCGCCGGTCTTTGCGTGACTGATTATTTCTTCTGCGTCCATTAAGTTGCTGGCCTGACCCAGAATTTTGCAGCCCGCATTCTTGCTCAGATAGCTTGAAAGGCCCTCTAGTGCAACCTGCTGGTTGTCAAAAATGAAAATTTGACACTTCATAGAATCTCTAAATTCTCCATTTTTATTATTTTTCTCTTATTTTTCTTAATAAAATTTAATAAAATTCTTAAAAACCGTGCGTTATACTCATAAATTTTTCTGAAATCTATTTTAACATACCCTTTGAATAATCGCTAGTATTGGGTTGACATATTTTTTGTCAGCCTCGTATCGGAGATTAGGACTATTTTCAAAACGGAGGTTTTTATGAAAAAACTTTTGCGATTAATTTCGGTCGCAACCATGCTTCTCGCAGCTACATCTTTCATGGCTTGTAGCAGCGATGATGATGACGATTCAGGTGCACGCAGCGCTTCTGAGCATGCACGTGGAGCTATCGTTGGTGTTGTTCTTGACAACAGGGGTGAACCTGTTGAAGGCGCAACAGTCACTCTCGGCAATAAAACTGCTTCAACAAACCGTGGCGGTGAATTCATACTTGAGAACGTTGATGTCAACGATCCAACAGTAAAAGCCGTTCAGACAACTGCTTCTACTAGCGGTACACTTGTACCGGCTACATCTACAAATGTTCCAACAACAGGCACTACTTATGCTTATACATTGACTGTAACAAAGAACGATTACATTTCTGCCCTTATTAAGGGTGTATATGTTTCTTCTGCTGAGAACATCGGTGGAATCGAGGATGCACGCCTTTCAGCTTTGAAAGATCAGTATGCAACAATCCTTAATTCTTACGCTACTGCTGTAGGCACAGGTTCTATAGTTGCAAGTGCTACAGGCGATGGCTATGGTGCTACTATTAAGGATAACGAGGACAAATCTGCTACAATGACAACTGTTGCAAATGCCCTCAAGGAAATCCAGAAGCTTTATTCAGAACTGGGTACAACATACAGCTCAACATGGGCTGAAGGTACACTCATTCCTTTGAATGCTTCTTTGAGCGGTAAACTCAAGCTCAATCCTTCACCAGCAACAGCTGAAGTTTTCAGCGAGACAACTTATCCAGCTCCAAAAGACACTGTTGTAACAGTTACTTATAAATCGGCTGATAGCAACGCTCCTTATACATTCGATTCTAAGACAGACGCTGAGGGTAATTTCAAATTTGAAAAACTCCCATCTGGTGTTCCTCTCTCAATTAATGTTGAGGGATTCACAGCTAAAGCTGGCGAAGTTGAGGCTTACTTCTCAACAGACGTTGGTTTGTCTACATATCGCTCAAATGCCGCAGAGCTCCTTAACAACGGAAGCTATAATGATTCAACTGCAACATCTGCAGCAACAATCAAAATTGACGGCAATTCTTTGAATGTTGCTGGTGTTGACATTATGCTCTTCGCTCAGCTTGAGAAGATTTGGGTTAAAGAAACAAACCTCATCAAGAACAACAGCGCAGCACTTATCAGTGTTAAAACACCACTTGAATTCACATTCAACAAAGCTATCCAGCGTGTTGACATTGCAGGTTCTGGTTTCCAGGATGTTAAAGATGAGAACTACGTTGTAACAATCGACAGCACAGATGCTAAGAAAGTTACAATTACTCCAAAAGATGGCATTTGGACACCAAAAGCTGCTGGAAATCAAACAACTGATGCTAAAGCTGGCGAAGTTCGACTTTCAGTTCTCGCAGCTGATGGAACTAAAGAACTCTTGAATGACAAGTTTACAGCTTACTTTGATACAACAATCTACGTTGAAATCAGCGATTCTTCAAAGGACGATGTTGAGCTTGGTCTTACACAGCCAGTTAAACTTACTTTCTCTAAACCAATGACAACTGCAAGCGTTGTTGCTTACGAAACTTATTCTTCAAAAAAATTGACAAACGCTTTCTCTAAGAGTTGGAATGAAGGAAAGACAGAGCTTACACTTACTCCAACAACATTCTGGGACACAGTTTCAGATGCTGACGGAAAAGTTGTATTCACTGTAAAAGGTCTTGCACAGGATTTGACAGACGATGTTAAATACTGGAAAAACAATGTTGAAGTTGATACTACAGGAACTGAGCCGAAAAACGTTGGTCTTATCGCTTACTTCGATAACAAGATTGACGTAACTGTTGCAAAAGTTGATGACAAATCATTTACTCTTACATTCTCTAAAGCAATCAAAGCTCTTACAAAAGATGACATTGCTACTGCTGTAACTGTAACACATGCAACAACAAAAGCTGGTCTTGCTACTTCAACTGCTGCTGTAACTGACTTTGAAGCTAAATTCAACGATACAAACACAGTTCTTACAATCAGTGCTAAAAACAATGACTTTGCTAACACTGGATACTATCGCGTAACTCTTGGCGAAGCTGTAGTTGGTAAAACTGGTGAAACAAAATTCCGCGCTGCTGGAACAACAAATATTCTTACAACAAAGAACTTTGACACAGACTTCACAGTAGGCCCAGAAAAATTCGCTGAAACTGCTGTTGAAATCGTAACAGAACTTCCTGCTGGTGCTGAGCAGTCACGTGCTGCATTTGTAACTGCAGAGAAATATCTTAAACTTACATTCAACAAAGCTGTAAGAAGTTCTAAACTTTTAGTTTATGACAAATCTTCAACTTCTTACAAAGATGTAAACAACTATGTAGCTGACAAATCAGTTTACCTTGCTCTTAACAAACTTTCTGACGAGTCAGAACTCAAAGTTCAGGGTACTGTAACTGCTGTAGACGGTGCTACAAAAACATGGGAAGTTGGCAAAGAACTCGAAACAGGTTATGCTCTTTCTAAGCTTACATACAAGATGGTTTCTACAAGCCTCTATAAAGAAACTGTATCTATCGCAGCTGGACAGAACGATGCTAAAGTAGAAAAGATTCAGCCAACAGACAGCATTACATTCACATTCGATCAGGATGTAAGCACTGCTAAATGGACAGCTGAGCTTTATGACAGCGATAAAGTAGGTTCAAATGACCTTACTCAGACTTCTTATGCTGTAACTGCAACTGCTGCTGGAAAAGTAGTAACTGTAGCTTTGACAGAAGCAAGCAAGAAACTTGACTTTGGTAAGACATACTACCTTTCACTTAAAGCAACAAAGGGTAATGATGTTGACACAGTTGTATTGTTCAATACTGACAAAGCAACTGCTGCTGACTTTGCTAACCTTGTTTCTGATCCTACAGCTTCACTCTCTACAAAGATTCTTAAAAAAGCTGTTGGAGAGCACAACTACATCAAAATCGAAACTGTAGGTTACTACGTTGTTCCTGCTGGAGACAAATCTGCTACAACTAAGTTTGACGACTTCAAGAAGTCTATCAGTAGCCCAATCGTAATTGAATTCACACAGGACATCACTGGCTTCACAGCTGTTCTTGCTAACAAAGATACATCTTCAGGTACACCTTATTTCTACAGCTGGAAAAAGGTTGCTGACGTAGACGCATCTAAGACTTATGCTTCTACTGCTGTAGTTGATGGAAAGAAACTTACAATTACTCCAAAATATGCATTCACAAGCGCGGCTGTAGTTGTTCCTTACGTATTCAATGCAAAGGGTGAAATTGTTGAACTCAAAGATGCTGCTGATAAAGCTCTTATCGACAAAGACAATGCAGACAAGCAGTTCATTGCTAAAGATCTTTCTAACGATAAAGACCTTTCTGCTGCTCTTGACTCAACACCTGCTGCTACAGAAAATGCTCTTGAATTGGAACAGTTCAATGTAAATGAAACTGGTAACGGAACTTCAATCTGGTTCCAGTTCAATGCAATCCTTTCTAGTACATCTAAGGATCCAAACTACGGAAAGTACACACTTTACAGAAAGGCTACTGATGCTACAACTGCTGCTACTAAATGGGTAAAAGTAGGAGATACAACATATCTTATTCCTGCTACTCCTACTACTGCTCTAGGTACTGGAGAGGCTAAATTGCAGTATATCGATGTTGATGCTGCAGCTTCAGATGCTGACAAGAAAACCAACATAAAAGATGCTGTAATCAATGACTTCCGTCTTAGAAAACGCAAGGCAGCAATTGTTACTACAACTAGTGCTAAAGAATTTGACTATGCTAAAACTTCTGTATACAGACTTGTATGTTCAATTGATAACGTAGAGATATATTCTGCTCCTGTTACTGTAGAAGACAAGTTCCTTGATCTTAAAATTACTGAAGGTGCTAATGCTTTGACTCCTTCTGGATTCACAACAGAATCTCCTGTTACAGTAAAAACATATAAGTTTACTTCACCATGTTATATTGTTGATGTTACAAAAACTGTTCAAAGAGGAACTGCTGCTACTGTTGTAGAGTCTGGCAAGCGTCTTGGACCTACAAATGCAAGCAGAGTAAAAGTAGAGCTTAATGCAGCTCGCACTGAAATCACTCTTACAATTGATGATGAAACTACAGCTGGTACTGGTGATAAGATTATTCTTACTGCATTTGATGCTGCTGGTCAGTCAAAACAGTATATAATCGACTACAAGAACTAAGTTCTGTATCAAAACCTTATAAAAATGCCGTCTGAGCTTTTCTAAAGTTTCTTTCAGCATTATATAAGTGACAGGCTGCCCAATTTCCGGGCAGCCTGTTTTTTTTATATGTTGATGAGATAATGTATCCGTCAATTCTAGCAAAGTAAACAAAAGCGCCATGTAGCATTACACTTCCTCCAGAGGTGTAAAATGCAACAAACAAGAACAGATGAATTACCAGCATTTGGTAAGACATATACAGTTATTGCAGACATACCAGCGGTTAAGTTAAAAAATGCTAAAATTAACTTTTTACCAACAGAACCTAATTCTAAAATAATGAAAAAACTCGATTTTTTTAAGCAAAATATTGGAAAAGAAATATCTGTTTTGCTTGAAGAATCTGGGAAAAACAGTTTTACGCTATCGGTAAGATAAGAATAATGAATCAATCCGCCAATTCTAGCCATAAAAATTGACGGATTGATTTGTTCATTTCGTTACAGATACGGCTTCGCGGTCAAGTTCTTCTTTGAGCGCAAGCACTTGCTCCAATGGGAGGGAGACGGCTTGAGAAATTTGTTCTAATGAACCAAGGTTCATGCGGAGCAAATTCTTCGCATTTGCGATGGAGGTTTGCTGTGTACCTCGTTTCAAGCCTCGTTTTAAACCTTCTGCAAGAGCGATTTTCCTGGCTTCTGCAGCTCTCTCTTTTCCATATTCTTCTACGATTCTGCACATATTTCTTACTCCTTC
The DNA here is from genome assembly GCA_017161305.1 of Treponema ruminis. Classification (GTDB taxonomy): domain Bacteria; phylum Spirochaetota; class Spirochaetia; order Treponematales; family Treponemataceae; genus Treponema_D; species Treponema_D ruminis. The sequence continues at coordinate 147,636 of CP031518.1, forward strand.
TGTTTCCTGCTTGTGGTAGCGGACTTTTTCTGCTAGCTCGCTGTAATTCATTTCATCGGCATTTGGTGTGCAAAAATCATGCATCAGTTTGCCGAGCGCATCGTTTCCTCTGTATGAGCCATTCACATAAATTATATTACACCCATCGTCAAATGGCAAATATGTGCTGGCGGTTGAAGGCAGTTCGACTGTCTTTTTGATTTTGTAGAACGGTCGCCCCAGACCATAATAGTCATTCTCGGTTATGAAAATGATATACGTTTCGGGAAGCTCAGTGAAGTCCTGTTTCTTTTTGAGACTGTGACTGTCGAGCATCGCTTGATTGTAACGAACCCGCCTTGGTGAGGCCCCTTCGTCTGCTCTTTGGACTTCCACGTTGTACACTTTGCCTTTAGTGTCTTCCGCGAGAATGTCCAGCCGAACAGAGCGGCCGAATAGATTCCGCTTTTCTTCCTGTGTCGTGACTTTCTTAACGCGTAAGTCGTCACGGTTAAGAAGGATTCTCAGAAGAAATTCTGTGATTTCGTTGTCGCCGTCGAACACCACGGTCATAAAGTCATCGTCCATGAGTCGCATTGCTTGTATTCGTGCGAGCATTGCCGGATCGATTGTGTCGAAAATACTTGGCATGGTTTTCTTTTACCTCCATGCCTTATTACTTCCATTTTTTTTGCATTTTCGGCAATGCAAATACTCAATTGTCAGAATAATTATAAAACTGGACTGTATTAGTCAATAAAATATCCATTAATTCTAGCCTTGTAGAGGTCGAGGCCTTGAAGGTAAAACAGTGCATGGGCAGCCAGAACGTCTGTCCCGGAGCAACGGATTTGAGAAAGGGAGTCTCAGGACAAATATCCCTCTAGAAAATTGCCCTCCTGCGCATAGCCGCAGGAGAGTTTTTTGTTAATGCATAATTAAGATTTCGTTCTTGAGTGCCAGCACCTGCTCCAGAGGCAGGGAACAACATTTTGCAATTTTCTGTGGGGATAAATCGGTTTCAATGAGAAAGTTCTTCGCGTTGGCAATGGCATTCTGTCGTTCACCATCACTGTAGCCATCCTCGTAGCCTTCGGCACGGCGGTTGCGGTCATAGTCTTCCTGATTGAATTCTGTGAGAAGGTTTCCGACAATGTTCATCCGCTGCTCCTTAAAGTACCCCTCTAGAAAATTGCCCTTGATGGCAAAGTCCACGGCCTCGTTGATTGCTTTCTCCGGCTCCATTCTCTTGTCGAGGTTCGCCTTTACCCGGTCAACGAAGACACAGTAATGATACAACGACTCGCATTTTTTTTGAAGACTTTCGTTGTGATTTTTATTGATGTTGATTACAGTTGCCGTCCATTCGAACTCTTTGCTCTCATCTTTGAGCTCAAATAAATCAGAAAGCCTATATTTTACGATATCGTCTTGTTCCTGATGACCGTTGTAGAAGACAACAAACTTCGGCGAAGGGATTTTTATTCGCGCCCGGCCGAAAATGTCCAGATTCCGTTTGGCGACTTCCTTCTGGTAAAGCTGGGAGAAGTAAATCAGTCCCCTGAGTGGCATATTTGGATTTACCGTGGACTGCTGCTCGAAGAGGTGCATCTCCGAGTTTATCAGGAAGGACAGATCGTTCTTCATGGTGACGTAGATGACGTCATCAATCGTGGTAATCTCCAATGCTGAAATGTCGGTGTAGTTTTTGTCGCTAAGGGCGTTGTAAAGCGAGAGAAGCCAGCGTTTGCTCCGGTCGTCCTTGCCGCTGTAAATCGAGCGGAAGAGAGTGTCACGAAATGTCCTTTTCGTTGCGTCAATGCCTGGTAGGGTAGCTGATTTTGTTTTTACTGCCTTCTCCTGCATTTTCGTTCGATTCTTCTTGATTGCCTTTGTTTTCTTTTTCATATGAACTCCTTTTGTATTAATATGTGTAAGCTCTTTTTCCTTACACATATTAATTGCCAAAATTTTTTCGTTTTCGGCAATGCAATTGGAAAAAAGTCAGAATAATGCAAAAAAAAATTATAAAAAGGGGGCAAATTATTCAAAAACACCACAGCCCGCATACACGACAAGCTATCGTACATGCGGGCTGTTTTGTATAAATCGAATATTCGTGTCTGGAAAATTTTCAGTTTTTAACTTTCTGTTTTCAATTCGTCTTTGAGGGCAAGCACCTGGTCAAGTGGCAGGGAACAACCTTGAGCAATTGTTTCTGGTGTTACTCCAAGTTTTAACAGATTCTTCGCATTGGAAATGGAAGCCTGTTGTGCACCTTTTGCAAGACCTTCGGTTGAATTGTACCCCTTGTCAAGGACACATAAGAAGAAGGGATTAAAAAATCCGAAGAAAATTTTCAAATATCAGTAGGATTTTCTTTCTTTAGAGGATAGATACCAGTAGTGAAATATTTGTAGTATTCATCTGGAGAAAGTTTAGCCAACTGCCACTGATAACGTTCTGTGTTGTAATAATCAATCCAGTCATCAATTATTTTCTTTACATCATCAAAAGTTTTACAGTCAGAAAGATTTATCTCATCTTTCATGTGACCGAAAAAACTTTCTTGAGGAGCGTTATCCCAACAGTTACCACGTCTGGACATCGACTGCCGTAGCTTTTTATCAATAAGAAGTTGAATAAAACTGCAGCTGGTATAATGGCATCCCTGGTCACTGTGTATCAATGTTTCGGTAGTAAGAGAAATACCATGTCTGTCAACAAGAATATTAATGGTTTCAAGAACAAAGTCTACCTCAAGTGAACTGCTCAGTACATACGAAAGAACTTGCCTTGTGAAAGCATCAATGACGGTTGAAAGATAGCAGTATATTCCGTTATAGGGAATATATGTAATATCCGTCAGAAGTATTTTTCTGGGACCGAATTTCGTAAACTCCCGGTTTACAAGATTCGGGGAAACATTGTTTGTTTTTAATGCTTTAGCCATCCTTCTATAAGGATTCGCCTTTCTAATTGGACAATACAGGTTGTATTTGTTCATCAGACGGCGTATTTTCTTCAGGTTCATAACAACAGGTGGATTTTGATGTAGTAAATACATATGAATTCCTTTTGCCCCCTTGTCATATCCCCGATGATTATAGGCTGAAAGTATAATTTCAAAATCTTTTCGGTCTAGTTCCTCCTTCTTTTGTCGTTGCTCTTCTGACATTACCCATTTGTAATATCCGGATCTCGATACACCGGCAATTTCACATAACATTTTTACGGACAGTTTATTGTTCTTCTGTGATACAACATCATGGATAATCTCAAATTTATTTGAAGATGTCTCCAAAATTATTGCTTCTTTTTTGAGTTGTCCGCTGTAATAATTTTTTTTAAAAATTCAACTTCCTGACGTAGGTACAACAGTTCAGCTTGCATCTGTGAAATTGTTTGGGGAGAATTATCTGTTTCCGGCTTTTTTATACCAGTACGGTAATTATGGTTTTCACCTTCTGTAAAACCAGTGCCTGACAATGCCTGATTTTTTATTTTTTGAACAATGCAGTCTATTTGTTTCTGGGTAAATAAATCTAAATCATAACCAAGGTCTTTTATGATTTTTCTTGGTGCAATTCCGGCCTGATATCGTATCCAGAATTCTTCTTTGAACTTAATTGTAGGATAAAATTTACAATTTGAAACTTTTAGCGTATATTGATTTGATTCAAGTTTCTTTTTTTCTTCTGCGGTGAATTTCCTTTGCATCGCAGCACCTCCAGTGTAGATACATTATATCTTCTGGATTTTCTAAGTGTCTACTATTTGGGATTTTCCCTTTTATTTTAGTGTCTACTTTTATGGATCCCTTCTTCTAAATGTGTCTACCATTTGGGGTATATTTTAGGTAAGTCCTTTAGCACGTCCTTCGGCCATTCCCTGTGCCATTCCTTGAGCCATTCCTCTTTCGACGGCTTTCCGTTCCTTTTCCAGAAAGTTCAGCCTTTGCGTGTTATAGTCGCAGATTGCCGTATGAATGGAATTTTCGATAGCCCAGTTGATTTCATCCTGACTTACAGTTAGAAGTGATGATTTTGCATGCATAAGGCCTTCCTCGCTCTTTATGAGGCTTTCGATGTAGTCTTTCTTGCGCTCGTCACTGGCATAAGAAAGAAAGAGTCCCCATTTTTCAAGCTTTGTAAGTTTTTCGGGCGGTGTGCCGATGAGCTTGTGGATTTTTATCAGGTCGAAGAAAATGACATTCAGTTTGCCAGCAAGCTTTTTACCGTCCGTCCTTCTCATATTGTACCACTCAAGTGGCGGAAAGTCATCATCGCTGAAATGAAAATTCAGCACGGAAATCTGATAGGCCGGGGGCGTCTTCCAGTTGTCGCCCTTGCGGTTGGATGAACTTAAAAGTCGTGCTGCCTGAATCTCTGCGCGTGCGGCGTAGTCGTATTCCCTGTTTCTGCACTGAATTTCAAGGTCAATCCGCTCCCCATCATCAAATTTCACGCTGACATCAAAACTCATCTGGTTTTGGTCTTTAACTTCTGATGCTGGCTCGTTAGGCATGAGTTCAAGGTCAACAATATTCCGGTTCAGAATTGTGGAGATAAAGTCTTTCAGGGCCTTGTTGGAATCTTCCGTGTCGGCGGCAAACATTGCCTTAAACGAACTGTCGCATTTTGGATCGAGCAGGGCGGTCGGCGAAGGACGAAGTGTAGTTGTATTTTTCATGCGAACTCCTTTGAATTAATATGTGTAAGCTCTTTTTTCTTACACATATTAATTGCCAAAATTTTTGCAATTTCGGCAATGCAATTGGAAAAAAGTCAGAAAATTCCAAAAAAAATTGCGCTTTCTAAAATTTTGTGGGAATTTCTTAGTCTTTGATGGGCTTTTCTTCATCTTGATTAAATCCCTTTTCTCTTGTTTTTTCCTTCTTTTTTCATTATATTATTTAGTGATAAAGGAATAACCAGTTGATTTATCCAACTTGCGGACTGGGGGCTTGCCCGTATGGGCGGCTGAATCTTGCTAAATAGGAGACGTCTATGTCTATCTTATCTAACAATCACTATCTTTTTACATCAGAATCTGTAAGCGAAGGCCATCCTGACAAACTCTGTGATCAGGTTTCTGACGCTATTCTTGACGCATGTCTTGAAGTCGATCCTTCTTCACACGTTGCTTGCGAAACTTATGCTACGACCGGCATGGTTTTAGTCGGCGGTGAAATCACAACTCACGCAGACGTTGATTTCCAGAAAGTCGTTCGCCAGGTAGTTCGTGACATCGGTTATACTGACGAGGATTTCGGTATTTCTGCTGATTCAATGGCTGTTTTGAACACAATTCACAATCAGTCACCTGACATCAATCAGGGTGTCGTTGGAACTGGCCTCAAAGAGTACGAAGGTCAGCAGGGTGCTGGCGACCAGGGAATCATGTTCGGCTTTGCAACAAATGAAACTCCTGAGTACATGCCGGCAACTTTGGTCTACGCACACAAAATCTTGAAGAGAGCCGCTGAGCTCCGCAAGAACGGAACAATCGCATGGCTCCGTCCGGATTCAAAATCTCAGGTTACAATCGAATACGACGAAAACCACAAGCCTGTCCGAATCGATGCAGTTGTCGTAAGCCACCAGCACAATCCTGAAGTTGATTACGACACAATCAAAAACACTATCATCGAGCAGATTATTAAGCCTGTTCTTGAGCCTACAGGTTTGCTCGACAGCGAGACAAAATACTACATCAACCCGACAGGCCGCTTCGTAGTCGGTGGTCCTCACGGAGATGCTGGTTTGACTGGCCGCAAAATCATCGTTGATACATACGGTGGTGCAGGTCGTCACGGTGGCGGTGCTTTCTCTGGAAAAGACCCTTCAAAGGTTGACCGCTCGGCTGCTTACATGGCACGCTACATCGCTAAGAACATCGTTGCGGCTGGCCTTGCAGAAAGGGCAGAAATCCAGCTTTCTTACGCAATCGGTGTTCCGCACCCGGTTTCAATAATGGTTGAGACTTTCGGCACAGAAAAGGTCGAGAATGCAAAAATCGTTGAGGCTGTAAAGAAAGTATTCGACTGCACACCTGCCGGAATCGAAAAGACTCTGGACTTGCGCCGCCCGATTTATCGTGCAACAAGTACATACGGTCACTTCGGCCGCGACGGCTTCTCTTGGGAAAAGACTGACAAAGTTGAAGAGCTCAAGGCTGCTGTAAAATAAGTTGATTTGAACCTCGTCGTTATGGCGAGGTTTTTTATTTTTCCTACCTGTGCTAAAATGTTCTATAATATATGTCCAATCTTCTTTCACGCGAACAGATTATTGAAGTTTTTTCTCGGTTTAAGGCTCAGAACGAAAATCCCAAGTCGGAACTTGAGTGGACTTCGCCTTTTACGCTTTTGGTGTCGGTGGTTTTGAGTGCTCAGGCTACTGATAAGAGCGTGAACATTGCGACTCGTGAACTTTACAAGGTGGCTGACACTCCGCAGAAAATCCTTGATTTGGGGGAGGATGGGCTGATTCCCTACATAAAGTCAATCGGGCTTTACAAGTCTAAGGCTAAGCATGTGATTGGTCTCTGCCAGAAACTGATTTCTGATTTTGGAGGCCAGGTTCCGCGGAGCCGCGAAGATTTGATGAGTCTTCCGGGTGTCGGGCGAAAAACTGCCAACGTTGTGCTGAATGTGGTTTGGGGTGAGCACACGATGCCGGTGGACACGCATCTGCTTAGAATCGCGCCGAAAATCGGGCTTGCGGAGGGCGACACTCCGGAAAAGGTGGAAAAATCCCTCTTGGAGCGGGTTCCGGACGAGTTCATGGAGCACGCCCACCACTGGCTGATTTTACACGGCCGCTATGTCTGCACGGCTCGCAGCCCAAAGTGCGGAATTTGCATAATTTCCGACATTTGCTTGAACCGCGAATTGTGATAGAATATTGGGGATTTTAAGGGGCGTGCCCCTTAGGTGAAGGGGTAGCGACCAACGAAGTGGGCGCGCAGGGGAAGGCTTTCCCCTCCCATAAGGAGATTTTATGAACGATGTAGCAGAAGGCGCAATGAACGTTGCCAATGAAACCGTCAATCAGATGCAGAATTTCTTTCACGTCAATGAAATCGTAAATTATGTGAAGGAGCCTGCCCACATTATAAAATTTGCAACAGGCTTGATTTCCCTTTTGATTTTCTGGGGCATTTACCGCTTGATTCGTGCTTTTGTTACTCGAGGGGTTTCAAAAAGACTTGAATCTTCTGCCGTCAAAACGGTTTCAAAATTCCTCAGCTATTCTTTTTATATTCTTATTGTGCTCTATGTCCTGGGCCTCTTCGGAATCAACCTTAGCGCAATCTGGGGAGCCATGGGTATCGCCGGTGTTGCAATCGGCTTTGCAGCCCAGACAACCGTAAGCAACTTGATTTCGGGCGTTTTTATCCTCACCGAAAAAACCATGAAAATCGGAGACTTTATCGAAGTTGACGGAATTTCGGGCACGGTTGATAAGGTCAGCCTGCTTTCAATCTGGATTCACACTCCGGACAATCAGTTTATCCGCATCCCAAGCTCGGCAATCATCAACACCAAGCTCAAAAATTATTCCACTTACGATTACCGCCGCTATGTTTTTGACGTGAGCGTTGACTATTCAACTGATTTGGACAAGGCCGTCGAAGTTCTCAAAAGCGTTCCTGAAAAATGTGAATTCGTTATAAAGAACAATCCTGACTACGACTCAAAGGTCCTTCTTACCGATTGCCGCGATTCTGGAATCGGAATGAACCTTATCGTCTGGTGCGAGCGTCCGAATTTCTTCGATCTCAAAACCGAAGTATGCAGGAACGTGGTCAAAGCCTTCAACGAAAACGGCATCAACATTCCGTTCAACCGCGTGGATGTTTCTGTTCTCACGGACAAAACCGTTCCGTCACTTTCTTTTAAAGCATAGTGGACAATAATTTATTTTCTAGAAAAGATTTAAGTCGTCTCATCCTGCCGCTTGTGGCTGAGCAGTTTTTGGCCATGACTATTGGTGCCTGTGATACCGTCATGGTTTCTTCCGTCGGTGAGGCGGGGGTTTCAGGCGTTTCGCTCATTGACCAGCTTACCCAGCTTTTCATCCAGCTTTTTGCGGCTTTTGCGACCGGAGGTGCCGTCGTTTCAAGCCAGTATCTGGGCCACAAATCTGATGATAAGGCTCGTTCTGCGGCCCGGCAGCTTCTCTACATGTCGCTTTTCGTAGCCCTTTTGATTATCGCACTTTGTCTTCCCCTTCGCCGTTTGATTTTGAACTGGATTTACGGTGGTGCAGGCGAGGAAGTCATGCAGAATGCCCTCGTTTATTTTGTTTGGATTTTGCTTTCTTTTCCATTCCTTGCGGTTTACAATTCCTGTGCGGCCCTTTACCGTTCGATGGGCAACAGCAAGATTTCACTCAAAGTCAGTCTGGTCATGAACGCAACGAATATTGCCGGAAACGCTCTTTTGATTTACGGGGCGAAAATCGGTGTCGCCGGTGCGGGAATTGCAACTCTTGCCAGCCGGATGATTGCCGCCTTTGTAATGATTTATCTTCTGGCCCGTCCTTCGGCAAAAAACAGCGGTAGAATCTATCTCGAAAAACTCTGGAAAGTCGAAATCCGCTTTGACATGATCCGAAAAATCCTCAAGGTCGCAATCCCAAGCGGAATCGAAAATTCGGTCTTCCATATCGGAAAAATCCTGGTCTATTCGTTTATGTCGGGCTTCGGTCTGGCGGCAATCGCAGCAAATGCAATCACGAACACGATTGCAAGCTTCTCGAACATTCCGGCACAGGCAATCGGCTTGGCAAGCGTAACTGTAATCGGTCAGTGCATCGGTGCGGGCGAAAAGCAGCAGGCTAAGTCTTACGGCCGCAAGCTGATGAAAGAGGCTTACATCGGCATGTTCACTGTGGCGACGGCGATTTTCATTCTGGCCCCTCTTCTTGTCCGGGCATTCAATCTTTCTGATGAGGCGAGAATCCTTTCAACCGGTGTAATCCGAACCTGTATGGTGGCGAATATTTTCTTCTGGCCGATGTCTTTCACTTTGCCTAATATCCTTCGCGCTTCGGGGGATGCAAAATTCACGATGATTGTCTCAAACATCAGCATGTGGCTTTTCCGCGTTCTCTTCAGCTTCCTGATTTCAAAATATCTTCTATATAAATTCCCTGAGAATACGGCTCTTGCGCTTTACGGAGTATGGTTCGGCATGTACATTGACTGGGTATTCCGGGGCTTGTGCTTTGGAGTGCGCTTCCATAGAAACAAGTGGCTTGATAAAAAGCTTATTTAAATTCTATTTCCATTGTGATATAATATGCTCTAATTTTTAAGGTTCTATTAAGGAGTATTAAAATGAAAAAAGTTGCCTTGATTCTTGCAGCTCTTGCGGCTGTTACTTTGATTTCTTGTGGTTCAACACAGGTTGACCGCTATGAAGCTGGTGCTGATGTAAAAGACCTTTCCGGCTATTGGAACGAGAACGACATCAAAATGGTTTGTGAGGAATTGATTGCCGGCTGTACAGCTTCTCCACGCGTTTCAAAATTTGAGGCTGAAAAGGGCCGTCTTCCAGTTGCAATTGTCGGAAAAATCGCAAACAAGAGCAGCGAGCACATCGATACTGCAATGGTAGCAAAACGCTTCCAGACAGCGATCATCAACAGCGGTGCAATGGAATTCGTTGCAGACAGTGAGCAGCGCCTTGAGCTTCGTGCCGAAAAGAATGACCAGGCAGAAAATGCTTACGAGACAGCAAAATCAATCGGAAACGAACTTGCAGCAGACTTCATGCTTCAGGGAACTGTTCTTTCACACGTTGACCAGGAAGGTCGTGAATCAGTCCGCACATATCAGGTTGACGCTCAGCTGATTGACATCGAGACAAACAAAATCCTCTGGCAGGGTGAAAAGACAATCAGCAAATACGTTAAAAAAGCATCTAAGAAACTCTAATGAAAAGAATTGCCTTTCCAGGCTTTTTACTGCTTCCCCTGCTGGGTACAATAATCTCCTGCGGTTCAACGATGTCCCTTCCTCAGTATTTGGAACATCTTGATTCTGGGGAGTACAAGCCCTGCATTTCGGAGCTGGAAAAGCGAAATGCTCAGGAAAAGAATAATGACCGGATCCGCGACAATTTTGACCTCGCTATGATCCGGCATTATCAGAAAGATTATGATTCTTCTCTTTCGATTCTGAACAGCACTGACCGACTCATGGACGATGCAGTTACAGAAAGCATCACAAAGGGCTTTGCGTCTGCGGTCGCCAATGACAACGCGGCAGAATATAAAGGCAATGCTTACGAATACATTTATATCAACGTTTTTAACGCGCTTAATTATTACAATAAAGGTGATCTTGAAGAGGCGGCTGTTGAAGTCCGTCGCCTGAATGAAAAGCAGCGGAATTATTTGAATCAATATGGCGAATGGATTAAAAATGATGACAGCCAGCTTGAAATTTCCGACACCTATAAAAAACTCCGCCTCGACTCTTCAAAAATTACCGACAATCTTCCCAAAAAGCCAAGTGAGGCAGACATTTTCCGTGATTCTGCTACGGCCCGCTATCTGAGCATTGTTTTTGCGATGATGGATGACAGCGTGAACAACAGCTGGAACGTTTCGGCTGATTCCCGCACATTAAAGGCCCTCAATCCGGAATTCGATGTCCTTGCTGAGTCTTCAATTTCTGACGGCATGGGGCGGCTCGACGTTCTTGCCTTTACCGGCTTGATTGGAAGGCGGGGCGAGAGGCGCCTGATTATCGGGCCTTTCCCTGGAGTTCAGTTCCCGACTGGCAGGCATTTTGTTTATATTCCTGCTTTTGATCTGGAATTCGTTTATCCTGAATTTCCGGCTCCGCAAACAATTTTGCAGCCCCAGGTTATGCCGACTTTTGGCTGGGGACCTTCATTTACGATTTATCCGGGCAAAAATGAAATCATAAAGATGCCGGAAAATACCGTTGATTCTATCCGAATTGTTTTCGACGGCAAGAATAATTCTCAAAACGTCAGTCTTTCGCTTCTCGAGGATTTCAATTATGCAGTTAAGCAGGACGTAAATTCCAAGGCCAGGGCTTCATATTCCAGAAGCGTAAAGAGAAGTATGGTCAAAAAATTTACGGCGGTCGCAGGAGCCACAGTCACCCTGATTCTGGCAGAGGAAGCCGTCAACAAAGAGGAAAATCTTTTTACAATTGCGGCCTATGCGACGACCTATCTGAGTGCGGCTAAGGCTGCTGACCAGATTGACAGAACCGAAACCGCTGATATCCGTCAGGTTTACGCTCTCCCGGCCCAGGCTTATGCGGGTGGAATTGAGCTTCCGGCTGGAAAATATTCTTTCAAAGTTCAGTATTTTGCAAAAAACGGCACTCTTCTAAAGGAAGAAGCCTTTAAAGATATCGAAGTCAAAAATGGTAAAACCGTTTTAGTGGAGTCATCATGTCAAAAGTAAAATCTCATAGCTCAAATCTGATAAGAAAATCTTTGCTCGCATTTTTGCTTTCCCTTGCTCTGGCAGGCTGCGGTTCATCTGGAAACGCTGCCAAAGCTTCCGGCTCTGCGGGCAAATCAAAGGGAATTCCTGACTGGGTTACAGGACCTTCTTCTGCCTATCCAAAGGCTGACTATCTGAGTTCGACAGGTTTTGCGGCTGACAAAAAAGCTGCTGAAATCGATGCCATTAACGAGCTTGTCTCAATTTTCGGGCAGAACGTTACGTCGGCTTCGGCTTCATCAAGAAGAATGCAAAAAGCCCAGAAAGCCGGTGCCGTTGCTGAATTCTCCGACGAATCGGCACTTGGCCAGGATATTCTTCGCGAAGTCAGTCAGAATGATGTGATTGCGGTGGAAATCCCGGAATTCTTTGAGTCAAAATCAGAGGGAAAATGGTATGCCCTGGCTGTCATGAGCCGGGAAAAGGGAACTCAGATTTATTCATCAATGATTGAAAAAAATCAAAAGGAAATCAACTCGATTCTTTCTCAGATTAAGGCCAGCAAGGAGCCTAACGACATGCTCAACTTCTCTCGTCTTGATTTTGCGGAAGAAGTTGCAAAAGTCAACGAGGGCTATTTGAAACGCCTCACGATTTTAAATCCTCCTGCTGCCCAGAATTTTGCTTCGATAAGCACGCCGGTTCAAATCCACAAGCTTAAGATGGAAATGGCGGCAAAAATTCCGGTTTGTGTCCTTGTTGATGAAGATGCTGACGGCCGCATTGCAAAGGCTTTCCAGGAAGTCATGAGTTCTTTCGGCTTTAACACGACCCTGGGCTCAAACGAACGATATGTAATCAGCTGCAAGAATCATTTTTCAGAATCAACAAGTTCCAACGAAAAGACAAAATTCTGTGAGTACGCTTCTGAATGTGCCTTGAACGACACTTACTCAGGTGAAACTCTGGTTCCGCTCAGCATTACCGGCCGCGAAGGTTCGCCAACTTATCAGAATGCGGAAATCCGGGCTAAGCAGAAGATTTCTGCCAAAATCAAGGGCGACTTTGCCAAGTCTTTTGAAAAGTATCTTGGAGATTTTGCAGCTTTTTAAGGGAATTTTTTGAAATTTTATAAAGAATAATTTAAAATATTTTTGCGTGTTTTTAATTTATACTTTATAATAAATTTATCATGCAAAAATTATATCTCGATACAAAAAAGCTGGACGCTTCTTGTCGGGCTTCTTACGGTCTCTCCGAAGAAATAATGATGGAAAATGCGGCCATGGCTCTTGAAACAGCCATCCGCCACCCATATCCATTGAGCGGAGACAGGCGTCAACCGCAAAAAATCCTCATCCTCTGTGGCGGCGGCAATAACGGTGCCGACGGTTACACATTGTCGCGCAAACTGCGTTTTGATTACGACGTAAGCATCATTCAATTTACGGCTCCAGAATCGCCTCTCTGCAAGATTCAGGCTGAGCGTGCTGAAAAGTGCGGAGTCCGCTTTGTCAAGCGCGAAGATTTGTCTTTCTATGATTTAAGATTCACAGACATTATTGTTGATTGTATTTTTGGCAGCGGTTTCCATGGCGAATTTGATGAAAAAACCCGGGCTGCCCTCAATGACATGAATTTGTGCGAGTGTTTTAAAATTGCATGTGATGTTCCTTCCGGTCTTCGTGAGGACGGAACTGTTGCTGAAGGTGCCTTTATCGCTGATTTAACGATAACGATGGGTGCCCTCAAAACTTGTCTTTACAGTGATTGTGCCAAAGATATTGTCGGAACTGTCCAGTGCGCTGATCTTGGAGTCAACCGACGTCTTTATGAAAACTCAAACAACTCAAATCTTGTAAAGGGAATGCTGCTTGAAGCCTCTGATTTGATTCTTCCGCACCGAAAAATCTGCAATGTGAACAAGGGTTCTTTCGGTCATGTTGCGATTGCTTCTGGAGAAAAGCAGGGGGCTGCCGCAATTGCAGGTTCTGCCGCAATCCGTTTTGGAGCAGGGCTTGTCACTCTGGTTCACAAGCACACTTCCAAAAAAGGACTTGATATTTTCCCTGAGCTCATGGTTTCTTCACAAATCCCGGAAAAGACTAATGCCCTTGCCTTTGGAATGGGGCTTGGCTTTGAGGAAGCTGCCTGCCAGGAATATTTTGACTATCTTCTTTCTCATTCAAACATCAAGTGCGTTATCGATGCCGACGCCTGCTACGCTCCTGGCCTTAAAGCCTTCCTTGAAAAAAAGGAAAAGGGCGTTGTCCTCACTCCGCATCCAAAGGAATTCCAGGCTATCCTTAAAAACTGCGACCTGGGCGATTATACAATCGAAGAATGTATTTTAAACCGCATGGAGCTGAGTGAAAAGTTCTGCCGCAAATTCCCCAAAAAGACTCTGGTGCTTAAGGGTGCCAACACAATCATCGCGCATTTTGACGGCAACAAGCACAAGATGTTCGTAAATCCTTTCGGGCGGCCATGTCTTGCAAAAGCAGGAAGCGGAGACGTCTTAAGTGGAATGATTGCGGCCCTGCTTGCCCAGCACCAAAAGACACTTGATGCCGCAATCACGGCTTCTCTGGCTCATTCTCTGGCATCAAGCAAAATCAAGTGCGATTTTGCAATGACGCCATACGATTTGATGCAGGCTCTGGCTGAGTTGTAAGTCTTATCGCCGCTTGCCTAGTTCAATAAAATTCATGTGAGCTTTATCCTTTGCGCTCAGTCTTTTCTGGCCGAGTGTAAAGGATTTTTGATTTTTAGGACCGCCTCGTCTTGCTGAATTCCAGCTTGGCTCGGCCGGGTGCAGGTCGCCTTTTTCGACATAGGCCTTCCATTCTGCAGGCTCAGGCACTTCAAAGCGCATTTTCTGATTTGTAAAGGGGTGGGTGAATTCCAGGGTGCGGGCGTGCAGGCAGAGCCGGCCAAAATTGTCGGTCTTTGCCCGGTAATTCTTGTCGCCAGCGAGTGGATAGCCCTTTGAAGCGAGGTGGGCGCGAATCTGGTTCTTTTTGCCTGTGTCCAGTGAAAGCTCAAAAAGAGTGTGGCTTTTGCCGCGAAGGATTGTCGTGAAGTGGGTGCGGGCAGGAACCGTTTTGGTTTCTTTTTTGGGAACGTAACCCACGTTGTAGGCATTGAAAGCCAGATTGTCGTCGATTAAGCCGGAAAGAGGAAGAAATTTGTGGGGATTGCGGGGATTTTCTGCAAGGGCCCGATAAAGCCGCTCGCTCACCATCTGATGCCAGGAGTCCATAATCTTTTTTTGTGCGCTTTCCGTGAGGGCGAACATCATTACGCCGCTAGTTTCCCGGTCCAGGCGGTGTACGGCAAAAGGCTTGCGTTTGGGCGAGTAGGTGCCCTTTTTGCGCATGATTTCTTCGAGAATTCCGAGTGCGGATTTGCCTTTGCCTTGACTTGGAACGCTTAATAGACCTGTCGGTTTGTTGATTACGCAGATATATTCGTCTTCAAAAAGAATGTCGATTTTTTCATGATTCTTCATGGATAAAATGATAGCGAAAAGCAATAAAATTTGATACTATCTTTCCGTGACTATTGGAACTATTTTAAGAAATAAGAATTTTAAGACTCGCTTTGTTGAATACGTAAGTTATTTCCTGCCGGCTGCAGTGCTGCTCCTGCTTTTTTTTACCCCAATCAGTATTTCGTCATTAAATCTTTATGAAAAGGACGAAGCTCTCTCTCAAGTCTGCGAGATTCTTACATACAGGCTGCCCTTTGATACAAATTTGAACCTGGAATTCGGTTTTGTCAGGATTTTGCTCTGGCTTGTTTATTTCCTTCCATGTTCGGTGCTTTTTTCGATAACGGCCTTTATCCTCAAAAAAAAGTGTGCAGTCAATCTTGCCAAGCTTAACTATGCCTTCATTCTTGCAGGTTTTTCAATTTATCTTTTCTGCATGGCTGTCTGCCTGATTGTAAACGCGAACTGCTTTGCCTGGTTCCTCTCGGTTCCCTTCCATATCTATTTTACTTCTTTGTGTGCGATTCTGGCTCATTTTTATTATTCTTTCTATGGAATTGTCTGCCTGAGAAAGTCAAATCCTGAATACGAAGAATTTGTCAAAATGCGAGAGGAAGATGCTGAAAAATCTCCGGAAATTCAGGCGTCAACCTTGTTTACCATCGCGGGAATTTCTGCCCTGCATAAGCATTTTAAGCACCGGGTAAAGCGCCTTTCAGTTAAAACCAAATTCACTTTTGTCATCACGGGCTTAATCATCGTCATTTTGCTGGCCTTCATGCTTTTGATTTTGAACACTTACAAGAAGATGTTTATCGAGGCCGTAAGTGATGTAGGCCGGGCTCAGGCTGAGCAGACGGCGGCGGTTTATGATTCAGCGGATGGCCGCAACGACAAGATTTCTGCCTTTTTTGAGGAACTTCGCGTATCGAATGACTATGCCGAGACTCCTTTTGAGCGAATTGACATCATCGTAACCTATGACAAGGAGCCGGTGGTTTATCTTGAAACCTGGGAACCAAATACGGAGCTTCCGAATTTCAATACTTTCGCCTATACCACAGGAAAGCCGAAGACGATCGATGAGGAAGAAAAGTCCCTCACAAGCGAGCAGGCTGTTGATTACCTCAAGCGTTACAAGAGCGAGGCCTACAAAAAGGATTACGTTTACAGCAAGACAAATAAAACCTGTAAATACATTTATCCGGTCACATTCTCCCGAAAAGCCGGCAAAAAACTCACTGGATTTGCAATCGTTACTTACAAGCAGCAGGTTTTGATGCGTCAGTATTTCAGGACCAAGGTCTTTGTCTTCACTCTGATTTCAATTTTCCTCTATCTTTCTGTGATTTTCTCGATTTTGCTGGCGGATTTCATTTTCAACCCCTTGCTCTTCCTGCGTAAAAACGTCAAAAAGACTTCGCGGGCAATCGAAAAGATTCTGGGCGGCACGGCTAAAAATGCCTCAAACACGCTCAAATTCTACGACACAATCAAGACAAAGGACGAAATCAAGGACCTGTCGCTGGAAATCGGTGAAATGGTCGGCCTGATTAAGGGGATCATGCCATACGTTTCATTCTCGACCCTGCAGCACGCTGAAAAAGTGAGCGACAGTGACGGCAAAAAGAGCAACAGCACCACTTCCCGCGATTTGTGCTTCCTCTTTACGGATATCCGGGGATTTACTTCGCTCTGCGAGGGAATGCCTCCAAAGAAAGTTGTTGAAATCCTTAACCGCTACCTCGAAATTGAGACTCAGATTATCCTGGACAACAACGGCGACATCGATAAATTCGTCGGCGATGAAATGATGGCCTTCTTCTCCGGCCCCCGCAAGGAAATTAATGCCTGCAAGGCGGCTATGGAAATCAGGGCGGCAATGCGTGAGCAGCAGCAGATTTCAATGGAAGACGGCACGACCTACGTTTCAATCGGAATCGGAATCAACTCGGGCAAAGTCACTTTCGGTCCGGTCGGTTCACGCGCGCGAAAGGATTTCACTTCAATCGGTGATGCGGTAAATCTCGCAGCCCGGCTTGAGGGAGCCAACAAGGCTTACGGCTCAAAATCAATCATCACTGAGACCGTTTATCAGAAACTCCGTGACATGTTCATCTGCCGTGAGCTGGACTTCATTACGGTCAAGGGAAAAACCGAGCCAGTCCGAATCTACGAAATTTTGCAGCAGAAGACTCAGGCGACAAAGGCCAATTCAGCGAATAAACTTCTTGAAATAAAGGAACTCTTTGAGACCGGCTTGAAATTCTACCGCGAGCAGGAATGGGAAAAGAGCGAGGGCTGTTTCTCGGAATGTGCCCTCAAATACAATGACATGCCGTCTGTAGTCTTCCTGGACAGAATCCGGCACTTTAAGGTAAATCCGCCGCCAAAAGACTGGGACGGTGTATTTAAAATGGTAGTAAAATAAGGGAAAGAAAATATGAATCTATCTGCTGAAATTGAATTCAAAGTTGATTTTAACGACTGCGATCCCATGCGGATTGTCTGGCATGGAAATTACATAAATTATTTTGAGCGAGCCCGCTGCGCCCTTCTCGACAAAATCGGCTACAACTACATCGATATGGAAAATTCCGGCTACAGTTTCCCGGTCACGGAAGTCAAGGCCAAGTACATGAAATCCCTGCGCTTTGGAGATGTCTGCCGGGCAAAGGCCACCCTTATCGAATACGAAAACATGATTAAAATCGAATTCGAGCTTTACAACGCAAAAAGCGGCGAGCTGACCACAAAGGGCATGGTAAGCCAGATGTGCGTTGAAATGGCAAGCGGAAAGACTCAGTTTTTCTGCCCCAAATGCTTTACCGAGAAAGTCGAGCATTTCCTTTCAAATGGGGGATTTGATTAATGAAGAAGTTCCTGTCGCTTTCTTTGATTTCCTTCCTTCTTCCGGCCCTTCTTTTTGCTCAGCCGGCTGATTCTCAAAAAGATGAAGAAGAATTTGCCCGGGTTTGTCAGGAGATTTCTTCCAAAAAAATCACGAAAGGCGATTTCCGCCAGTTAAAATTCATCCACCGGCTCAAGCGCGAGATGGTTTCAAATGGAATTTTCGTGATTTCAGCGGACGACGGCATTCTCTGGCAGACTCAGAAGCCTTATTTTTCGACTATGGCCATGACAAAGTCCGCTATCATTCAGACTAACGCAAAGGGCAAAAAATCAGTGATTTCGGCAGAGTCAAATGCGACTTTCGACCAGTTTTCAAAGGTTCTTTCGTCGGTTTTTACGGGAAATGCCGGAGTTCTCACGGAAAATTTTGAAGTCGAGTTTATCGGGAGCACGGACAACTGGAGCATCAACCTGATTCCAAAAAATTCTTCGGTAAAAAAGGTCGTTGAGGAAATTGAAATGGTCGGAAAAATTTCAATCGATTTGATGACGATTCATGAGCCGAACGGAGATTATATCCGCTACGAATTTCTGACTCATATTTACCCGGATTCATTGACTGAGGAAGAAAAAGCCCTGTTCGGTAAAAACTAGCAGATAATATGAAAAAAAACTTTCTTTTTGCCTGGATTTCCTTCCATGCCCTGATTTTTCTCTCTTTTTTGATTTCGCTTGTCCTGTCACCCAAATTCAATTTTGCCACCAGCCTTTTTGACATTCTGCCACCTTCTTCCGGCCTGCGTGAAGTTCAGGAGGCGGACACAAAACTTGCGGCTAAGACCGGCCGGACAGTGACGATTCTGGTCAGGGGTCATTCTTTTGACCTTGCAAAAGATGCGGCTGAGAAATTTTACTTTTCCTATGCGGACGATAAGGGGCAGGTTCAGGCTGATTATTTTGATTCCCTTTCGCTTTTTGTAGATTCTTCTTCAATTGCGCAAATTACGGCCTGGCTGCACGAAAACCGCTTTGTCCTTCTTGATGACGAGACCCGCGCTCTTTTGGAAAATGGCGGGGCAGAAGAGCTTGCCGATGAAGCCCTTGCTTCTGTTTACGGGGCCTTTAATTTTTCCGACCTGTCTTATCTTGAGGAAGATCCTTTTTTGCTGAGCGAGAGGACTTTAAGGCATTTTCTTGAGGGCGGGGCCCTTTCTGCCAGCGGCATGGCCCTGCGCGACGACGTGCTTGCGGCTGAAAAGGACGGCCTTTTTTATGTTCTGATTCGAGGAAGGATTTCTGAAAAGGGGGCTTCCCTGACCGGCAAAAAAAGCGCCGTCAAAAGCATTTACGAAAGGGCGGATTTTTTGCAGAAGAATTACAGCGGCGAGGGAAAGAAGGTCGATTTTGTTTTTTCCGGCGTGCCTTTCCACAGCTACGAGAACGCAAGTTCTGCCCAAAAGCAGATTTCACTGATTTCGACTGTCGCCCTTATCCTGATTTTTTTCCTCTTCCTGCTGATTTTCCGCTCCCTTCTTCCGGCCTTTGTTTCGGCTCTGGCCGTGGCTTTTTCATGCGGCGTGGGACTGATTTCGGTTCTGCTCTTTTTCCGGGGAATCCACATACTGACTTTTGTTTTCGGAACGACCCTGATCGGAACTTGTCTTGATTATTCGATTCATTTTTTTGTGAACTGGAAGGGTAATCCTGCCTGTGATTCGGGCGAGGCGGTCCGCAAAGATATTTTCCGGGGCGTGACCCTGGGCTTTGCTTCCACGGAGATTTGTTTTCTTGCCCTCTTTTTTGCGCCATTCCCGCTTTTAAAGCAGGTGAGCGCCTTTTTGTTTACAGGCCTGGCAAGTTCATGGCTTTCTGTCGTTGCTCTTTATCCAATGCTGAAAATGCCGGAGAAAAAGAATTTCCTTACGCTTGCTGCCAGAACGAAAAAGCTGAGGCTCCTTCCTCTTTTGCTTGTGATTTTCTCGCTGGCCGTCATTTTCTTTAACCGCCAGTCTCTTAAGATTGAGAATAACATCCAGGAACTTTATTCGATGTCGCCAGAAATGCTTGAGAACGAAATTACCTCGGCCAAAATCCTGAATACCGGGACAAGCGGCTGGTATTTTATCCTCAAGGCTGATTCTCAGGAAGAACTTTTGCAGAAAAACGAGGAACTCTGCGCCTTTTTGGACCAGCAGATAAAGTCTTCCAAATTAAAGAATTATCTTTCTGTAGCCCAGTTTATTCCCTCGCAAAAAAGGCAGAAGGAAAATTATGAGGCGGCGGAAAATCTTCTGCCTCTGGCTGGGGCTCAGTACGAGGCTCTGGGATTTGACGGCATTAATTATGAAGAAAATTACCGGGCAAGGGAAAATCAGTTTCTACTGCCCTCGGACTCAAATCTTCCGCTCGTGATTCAGGATGCGGTTTCAAATCTCTGGATTGGCCAGCTTGACGGTAAATTTTATTCCTGCGCCATGCCCCTTCATGTAAAGCCTGAGGAAGAGGGCTTTTTCCGGGAATATTCTGCCAGCCACGATGGGATTTTCTTTGTGAACAAGGTCAGGGATATTTCGGCCCAGCTCGACATTCTTTCAAAATCCATGCTCAAAATGCTTGGCCTTGCCTTTGTCCTTGTGATTGTCATTCTTGCTTTCTTTTATAAGCCCAAACTTCTTTTGAAAATTGCGGCCCTTCCGCTTTTAGTGACTATGGTGACGACGGCCCTGCTGATTTTCGCGAAAATTCACATCAGTTTCTTTCCGATTACGGCCCTTGTGCTTGTGTTCGGGCTGGGACTGGATTACATAATTTACGCAGTTGAGGGAAGCGGACAAAAATCCAGCCTCAATACTTTTGCCATCCTGCTTTCATTCGTAACGACGGCTCTTTCTTTTGGCGCCCTTGCACTCTCAAATTTTCCGCCGGTCCATACTCTGGGACTGACGGTTTTTGTGGGATTGACGACTGCCGTGCTCGGGGCCTTTTGCCTTGAAGACTAAAAGCTGACTGTCCAGGATTTTTCCTGGCTGGTGCAGAGAAGTTCGCCCAGTGAGAGGGTTTCCCTGACACTTTTTTTGCCGTCCGGGGAAGAAAGGGCGATTGTAAGCTTGCCGTTGATTATTTCGTCGGCAAAAGACGGGCCGTACATTGATGCGAGCAGGTCTCGGTATTCGCTCACAGACATTTTTTCGCCAATCAGGGCCGGAACCATCATTAAATCCAGATAGGATTTTGCATCTTCGGAAAGAAGGCTGTAAAAGGCCGTGATTTGCTTGGGGCCCAGAGTGAGAGTGAGGGAATTCGAGCTTTTTGTGATTAATTTGCTGCTTGAAAGCGGGTGGCTCGAAAGATTCGGGAGAGTGCCGCTTGTCGCAATTTCAGTGGGACTTGGAAGAGTCGCGCTTGTATTTGTTGCTCCGGCAGATTTTAACACCAGAAGAACGTCGTCCTTATTGAAAAGGGGGGAGTTGGGGTCGGCACCGGTTGCAGCCTGTAAGGTTTTGGCGGTGGCGGCAGAAAATCCTGTTGAAAAGAAAATTACCGCTTCGTCGGCCTTGCCAGCCTTGACGGAGATTTGAGGAAGGCATGATGTGAAAATCAGCGGGAAAAGTATTGCTGAGAGGATAATCCATGCCCCGTTATGGAGCCGTGGCGAAGCCAGTGCGGAGCACCGAGCGAGAGCGAGCGGCGGAACAACGGCAGCGAGAAAATCCTGGCCCAAAAAATTTTTAATCTTCATATTAACCTATAAAACACTGTTGAGCGGAAGGGTTACCCGAATTCCACTTGCGAGGACCAGGCCGGTCGTGAGGCTTTTTGAGAAAGACATTGCCGCTCCGTCCGTGTCGTTGAAGACAGTATAATGGATATCCTGGACAAATGAAACAAAAGTTTTTCCGACCTGGAAGCTTGGAGTGCTGAAAGCGGCGCCGATAATTCCCGGGAAAAATGAATTTTTGATTTCGTAATCTGAATTGCCCGGAAGATGGGGTTTGCCGGCTTGAATTACGGGGCCTGCAAAAACACGAACGAATTCATTCATGGTCAGGGAGAAAACAAGAGGAATCTGCACGTTGTCCGTTCCGGCGTCGTAGCGGATGTAAGCTCCCAAGCCCGGCTGCAAGGTTTTTCCTGCATAGCGGGCGTGAATCATGGTGTCAAAGCCACGGCAGTTGAGGCGGAAATAATCCGGTGTGACCATGCTCCAGTCGAGTGAAAGGGATGCGTCCAGAATCAAAGACTGAAGGAAGGAATTGCTGCTGCCCGCAACCTGATTTGAGTAAGAGACAGTCCTGCTTTTTGAAGGGCTGGAAGATGCGGATGATGATGAAGCGGCTCCGGAATTTTCTGCTGATGAAGAAGATTTTCTTGAATCG
This sequence comes from Treponema ruminis, assembly GCA_017161305.1. Taxonomy (GTDB): domain Bacteria; phylum Spirochaetota; class Spirochaetia; order Treponematales; family Treponemataceae; genus Treponema_D; species Treponema_D ruminis. The sequence continues at coordinate 169,778 of CP031518.1, forward strand.
ACCAGCAGTTCTGAATTTGAGGCCGGAAGATAGCGGCGTGTGCAAAAATAGTGGGACTTCCAGTAGGCTTCCTTGAGTGAGGAAATGATTACGCCTGTGTTGGGGCCGTCGCTTGCCGCGTGGATGAACTGGCTTGAACCGATGTAAAGTCCGACGTGCGAAATCTGACCGCTGGCAGTCGTCTTGAAGAATACCAGGTCTCCTGCCTCGCGCTCGCTTGCGCTTACTTCGCTGCAGAAATTGTAGATGGCTTTTGTGGTGCGGGGGAGCTGGACTCCGATTGATTCGCGTGAAACAGTGAAAATCAAGCCGGAACAGTCGAATGAATTGGGACCGATTCCACCGGATGCGTATGGTTTTCCGATAAATTGCTTTGAATAATCGACCAGCTTTTGTCTTGTGATTGCGGCTTCGCCAGGGCTCATTTTGATTTCATTTTGCGCGCACAGTTGTGGAACAATCAGTACAAAAAGAAAAAATGCAAATGTGTAAAAAACGGCTTTTCGTGTGCTCATGTATTGATTATCGGAGGAAAAAGCATGGGCTTAAAGTGTTGGAATAAAATTACTGGCTGTTTCAAACCATGCTCTCGGCGGGAACATGCCAAAAAGCTCGCGGTGAACAAGTTCAAGCGAGCTTTTGTCATAACCCCGCCTACGCATGGTTTGGAATAGTCGGCTATTTTACAATTTCTGCCAATGCTTTTTTCATACCGTTTTTCTGGATGTCAGCCAAGTGGCCTGCGACTGCGGCTTCGAGGCCGGCGTATTTTGTGAGGTCTTCTTTCCAGAACTCTACGTTGCTCAAGACTTTGTTTGCCTTAACTTTTGCGTCTTTTGTCTCTTTGTTGAGGGCTGCGAAGAATTCGAGGACTGGCAGGGTGTCGAGGTTTTCGTATTCGCCTTCATCGCGTTTTGAAATGAGGCATTTCTGACCCTTTGCGTTGTCCTTGATTTCTGTTCCGTTGTAGAAAGAAATGAGGGCTGCGATTGAGAAGCCGAGCAATTTTGGAACTGAGCCGTTCTTTTTGATTGACTGAGTTACGCTTGGCAAGCATCGTGTCCAGTATTTGGCAACTGAGTTTAAAGAAATCTCGATGAGGCGGTGCGGGTTGAATGGATTCTGGAAGCGTGTCCAGACGTCCTGTGCGTATTTTTTGAGGTCTTCCTGATCGCCGTCGATTGAAGGAACGATTTCGTTGAAGATGATGTCGTGCATGAATTTCTGAGCGTCAGCGTTTGGCTCGTTGAAGCCGCTTCCGACTTTTTCTGAGCAGACGATGTCCTGAACATAGTTGCTTCCTGCAAGGTAAGCTGCCAGAACAGAAGATGTGTGTGCGCCGTTCAAGATGCGGACTTTGCGTGTGTGGTAGTAGTCCATGTTCTGAACCCACTTAACTGAAAGGCCTGCCTTAACGAGTGGGAGTTCATCTTCGTGCGGTTTTTTAGATTCGATAACCCAGAAGTGGAAGAGCTCTGCTGAGTCGAGGAGCTTGTCCTCGTAGCCGAGTTTTTCGCAGAGGTTTTCAGCCTGAGTTTTACCGTTTTCTTCTTTAGAAAGGAGCGGGAAATATCCCGGAACAATGCGGTCAACGAGACATGAACAGACGTCACATGCTTCGTCGAACCAGTTGATGAAGTCCGGTCCCAGCTGCCACATTTCTGCGTAGCGGAGGATGTTGATTCGGAGGTTGAGGCCTGCCTGGTCAGAAAGCTCACAAGGAATCAAAATCATGCCTTTAGAAAGGTCGCCCTTGAAAGCCTGGAATCTCTTGTAAAGGAAGGCTGTTACTTTTGCAGGGAAGTTTTTCTGTGGCTTCTGGTCGAGTGTAACTGGAACGCCGTCGATTTCTGAGTCAAAGCGGATTCCTGCCTCTGTTGTGTTTGAAACGATGAAGCGCAAGTCCGGGCTTGAAGCCAAAGCGATGTATTCGTCATAGTTTGTGTACGGGTTGATTGAGCGGCTTACTGAGTTGATGCAGCGTGTCTCAACTGTTGGTTTGCCGTCTTTCATGCCGCGGAGGACTGTTGTGTAAAGGTTGTCCTGCGCGTTCATTGCGTCAATCATGCCTTTTTCGAGAGGCTGAACGATTACGATGTTTCCGTTGAAGCCTGCTTTTTCGTTTGCAATATCAATCTGCCAGTCTACGAAAGCGCGCAAGAATCCGCCTTCACCGAACTGAAGAACTTTTTCCGGGCGCTGAACTGTTTTCATTACGTCTTTAATAGATTTGAGAGCCATATTTGAACCTCCGAATGTCTCTGGGAGAAGTGAAAAGCACTTCCATAAATTCTATAATAATTTTATAATCCCGAAACCTGAAAAATCATATAGCGATTATTGACACCTTTTTGATAAAAACCGTGGAAAAAAGCTGAAATATGAAAAATTCCGAACAATATACGGAATAGACAAATTTTGCAAAATCTCTTTGCAAAAGACATATAAAACTTGTAAAAATAGGAATGTCATTATAAAATATAAAAATGCAGAATTTTCAAAATGGAAGAAGAATAGGTTTCATCCTTTCTACTATATATAACGGTTCCGCACTCAAACTCTGGCACAAAATAGTTTCCCGTGCATCTCAGGATAAAGGTGCGTTCTTTGTATTTCCAGGCGGAAAGCTGTCTTCTGAGAAATCTAATGACTGTCTGAGAAATTCTGTCTATGAGCTGGCAAATCCCTCAAACATCGACGGCCTTGTCAGCTGGGCTTCAAGTATCAGTGGCTCTGTCTCTTTGCAGGACGTCGAGGAATTCCACAACCGCTTCAATCAAATTCCAGTAGTTACAATCGGTCAGAAATTTCACGGCAAGCCATGTTCTGAATTTGACGCTTATTCCGGAATGAAGGAACTTGTCCTCCATTTTATAAAGACTCACGGAGTCGAAAGGATTGCATTTTTGCGCGGTCCTCAGACTCATACTTCTGCCGAAGACCGCTTCCGGGGCTTTAAGGATGCCCTTGCAGAGACAGGTCTTCTCAATGATGAAAATCAAAACCTCATAACTGATGCAATGAGCTGGACTGACGGCGAAAAGGCAATGGTTCAGCTTTGTGAGGAACGAAATCTTGTTCCTGGCAAGGATTTTAAGGCCATAATCGGTGCCAGCGACCTCATGACTTTTGCGGCCGTCAATTACCTGAAAAAGCGGGGAGTCCGAATCCCAAAAGACCTGCTGGTCGGCGGTTTCAATGATACTGATGAAAGCCGGATTTCAGTTCCTTCGTTTTCAACAGTCCACATGCCTACTGCTGAGCTTGGCGTTGAGGCTTACGAAAAACTTTCCAATATTCTCAACGGAATGCTGGGCGTTTCTGATACAAAGCTTTCTGCCTATCCTGTAGTCCGTGAAAGCTGCGGCTGTAACCGTGCAAAAATCTGGAATTCAGCGGAATCAAAATACAAAATCCGAAGTGAAGCCCAGTTCCGTGAAGAAATTTTCAAAATCTTCCATATGAATCCTGAGCAGGCCAATCTTGACCCCATGCTCCGGGCTCTTTTTGACAACGACAAGCCAAAATTCTACGAGCTTTTCTCTCAGTGGATTACAAAATATTTTGAAGAGGGTGGCGAATCCCTCACTGTTTTCGCATTCCTCTCGGCCCTTCGCGGAATCACCGACCTTTCACCGGAATATATCGAAAAGGTCATCCGTCATGTAATCGTTTCCATTCCTCGAATTCAGGAACGTGTCCTCATTCAGGAGCAGTTTGAAGCCAACAAGGTCAACATGGTGGTTTCTGCTTTAAAGAACGAGCTGCTTTCTGTTTATGACCGGCCAAAACTGATTACGGTCCTCAAAAAATATCTTGATAAAATCGGAATCCGCACTTTTGCTCTTGTCCTTCATGAGGACGAAAACTATTCAAATTACATCGGCGGCTACAATTCCACTGATGAAGCCCGCACGGAGCCTGTAAAATTCCAGCGGGGCAATCTTGTTCCGGACAAATACGCTTCTGATTTTGCCAGCGGCACTTTTATTGTCCAGCCGCTTTTTGATGACGAACATGCTTACGGATATATCATTTGTGGTTACGCAAAATGTCACGGCATTGTATACGAAGATTTGCGTTCTTCTGTCAGCAGCGCCCTTCAGAGCATCACTTTCTTTGAAAATACAAACGAAGCCCGCAAGATTGCTGAGCAGGCTGAGTTCGCCAAAACTGAATTCTTTGCCAATGTCGGAAGTGACTTGTGTGATCCGCTCAAAAATCTTTCGTCAAAAGTCCAGCAAATGGAAGACAATATCGAAAAAGGCGTAATCGACAAGGAAATTCTTGCCGAGCAGCTTCTTTTCCTCCGCTCGCAGATTAATGCCCAGCTGCAAAAGACTGAAACTCTGGTTGATTTGACCCGTTCTCAGGTTGACGACCTGCCGATGAACAAAAAACTCTTCGAAATCCGTCAGGTTCTTCCGGGAAGCATCGCGGCCAATCTCAATCAGGAATATCCTCTTCTCTTTGGTGATGCAGAAAGACTCAAGCGGGCCCTGCAGACGATTTTCGACTACGCGGAGAAAATCCCCTGCATTTCAGAGAAAATCGACGGAATTCACATCGAATTCTATTCAAGCCGCTTTGACTGGCACAAGCCTGAGCTTCTTCTCGCCGAAAAAATCATTCTCCTTCAGTTTGGAGAGGTCGAAAAGTCCAACAGTTACGCAGAAGTTACCCTGCCGTGGCCAAATCTTGCGGGTCTTCCGCCGGAGAACCACGACGTCACCAAGTCAAAGCTTTACTGCTTTACGGAAAGTCTTCCAAAGGCAAAATTCGAGCTTGATCCAAAATATCTCTTTGAGGAAGGCTATCTCGAAGCTGATTTTGACAATGCCGTCTTCTACTGGGAGCCGGACACAGCTCCTATCGATGAATGGATTAAGATTTACGGCCTGCGCAAAAAGGATTCCGTTTTCCGTGCGCCTCTGGTCTGCTACAGCCACAATCTCGTAGGCCACAATTTTACGGATATTCTCGAGCAGAAGATTCGCGCCCAGCGCTCGGCTCCTGTTCTCTTCGTAAACACAAAGCATACTCATTACGGTACCTGGGCAACTGAGTCAAATACAGTCACCGTTTCTTCAATGGACGAATTCGACGACATCCTTTCTGAAATCACGCCGTCCCTGATTGTTTTTGAGAAGGTTGATGAAGAAAGCATCCGCCGCATCCGCCAGAATCAAAAAACTGTCCTCGTACCAATCATCGTTCTTCCTGACACGGTTGAAACCGATGAAGAAATCGAGCTTCTCTGTTCTCATCCCCGCATCATTCTCTGTAACCGGGGAGCCGCTGAGTCTGAGCAGTTCAACGACAGAATCAAGGCTATTCTTGCCGGTGACGAAATCCTGCCGCCACACACTGGCGCACTCGTCAAAAAGGCAATTCTTTACCTCAACCGCAACGCTTCAAAGCAGATTGTCCGCTGGAAGCTTGCAGATACGGTTCACGTCAGCGAAGATTATCTCACACGAATTTTCCACAAGGAAATCGGCCTTAGTTTGTGGGAATATCTTAACCGCTACCGAATTTACATCGCAACAAAAATGCTCCTCGAAACCAACGATACAATCTACGAAATCGCAGAAAATTCAGGTTTCCAGGACCAGGCATATTTCTGTCGCGTCTTCAAAAAAATCTATGGCATACCGCCAGGAAAAATCCGCTCAAAATAATAGTGGGAAACTCCAAAAACTTTGCATTTTAGAAGCTTCCATAACTATAATATGTTCGGTTTTGTCCAATAAGACAAAAGTATATTTAATTTCTAATTGACGCTTTCCGCGTTATTATTGTCTCATGAGGTTAGGTATGAACGCACACGAAACTAATGTTTTAAATGCACCGAAGAAAGATCTCTGGAAGAACATCAAGAGACACTTCTCGGTTTATGCACTTCTCGTCATTCCAGTCGTGTACTATGCGATTATGAAGTATGGTCCGATTGTTAATGGTCCGATTGTTAATGGTCAGATTGCTTTTAAAGATTTTGAGCCAGTTGACGGAGTTTGGGGCAGTGTCTGGGTAGGATTTAAAAACTTCAGCACATTCATCCATTCGTTCTATTTTGGCGAACTTATGAGAAACACAATTCTTTACAGCTTGGCTAAGCTCTGTGTTTCAGTTCCTCTTTCTATCATCTTGTCAGTTGCCCTGTATGAATGTACGCATAATGCCCTTCGTCGTATCGTTCAGACTTTAGCTTATCTCCCACACTTCCTTTCCTGGGTTATCATGTACGGTATTCTCCTTATTTTGTTTGCGAAAGGTGACGGTCTTGTTAACCAGGTAATCGAAAGTGTCGGAGGTACATCTGTAGACTTCCTTACAAACACAAAAGTGTTCCCTGTTATGGTCGTCCTTTCTGACGCATGGAAGGAAATGGGTTGGGCCGCAATCATCTTCATCGCTGCCCTCATGGGTATCGACCCGTCTTTGTTTGAGGCTGCTATGGTAGAAGGTGCTTCTGCCGTTCAGCGCGTATGGTACATCACCATCCCTTCAATCAAACCAGTCATCGTTACTGTAGTCCTTCTTAAACTCGGTACAGTTCTTGATGCCGGATTTAACCAGATGTTCATGTTGTATTCTCCAGCTGTTTATTCAGTTGCTGACATCATCGATACATGGGTTTACCGTCAGGGTCTTCTTGAATTCCAGTTCGCCCTTGCAACTGCTGTTGGTATCTTTAAAGGCGTAATCGGCATGATGCTCGTTATGGTTTCTAACAAAGTCGTCAAGAAATTGACTGAATCTTCTCTCTTGTAATTTGTTGAGGTGCTAAAATGGAAAAACCAAAGACAGTAAAATTAACATCAGGCGACAGAGCTTTCTACACAGGCGTAAACTTCTTTCTTGTTTTCATCGGTGTAATCATCGCTATCCCTATCATCAGTACAATTTCATCTTCTGTAACTCCAAACGGTTACATTGGGTCGACTTTTGACAAATTCATTCTTATGCCATGGAAGTGGGACGCTTCTGCTTACAAGGCATTGCTCGGAAACAACGGATTTACCCTTGCTTTCTGGAACTCAATCAAAATCATGCTTTTCGGTGTTGTGACATCTTTGTCGCTCACAGTTCCGATGGCTTACTGTATGTCTGTTCAAGACTTGCCAGGCCGCAAAATCTTGAACTACTTCGTTTTGATTCCATATTTGTTCAACATCGGCGTTATCCCAACGTTCCTTGTTGTTACAAACCTTCACCTTACGAACCACTTGTGTTCAATCTTCTTGCCAGGTGCAATCGGTACTTACAACTGTCTGATTATGCGCGGCTTCTTCGAGGGAATCCCAGAATCTCTTAAAGAATCGGCTCGAATTGACGGTGCGGCAGAATGGTATGTTCTTATTTCAATCATTCTTCCATTGTCAAAACCAATCATCATGACAATCGGTTTGTACTATGCAGTTGGTTACTGGAATGACTTCATGCACGCCCTCCTTTACTTAACAGAGGCTTACTTGCAGCCACTTCCAATCCTCACTCGAAACATCCTTCTCGGTGCTTCAATGAGCGAAACTTTGGATACTGGTACAGCTTTCGGTGCGGCTTCAATTGCATCAATCAAGGCAGCTTGTGTATTCCTTTCTGCTATTCCGATGATGCTCGCTTATCCGTTCATCCAGAAATACTTTACAAAAGGTACAATGCTTGGTTCTGTTAAGGGCTAAGTTTTAATAAATCAAAATGAATTCATATGCTTTCAAATAATAAGGAGGAAAGAATGAAGAAGTTAATGAAAGGAGTTGTTGCTTCACTTGCAGCACTCGCAGCATTGGCTATGGTATCATGCGGCTCAAAAAAGAGCAGCGCAGTAGACATTGAGCTTTGGTATGGTGCAGCAGCATCAGAAGCAGGTCCAATCCCAGCTGACTGGTCTGGCTACCAGATTATTAAAGAGAAGCTCAACATCAATCTTAAGCTTACAAACTTGCCGTCATCAGAAGCAGATCAAAACACAAAGATCAACGCTGCTGGTGCTGCAAACACATTGCCTGATATTTTCATGGTTTCAAACGAAGTTTACTCAACTCTCGTTTCAAAAAGATTGCTTGCTCCGGTTGACGCAATGTATGCAAAAATGCCAAACCGCACAGCAAAATTGTACGATGCTGATTCACGCGCATTCACAACAATCGACGGACATTCTTATGCACTCGCTCAGCCGGGTTCAATTGTCCGCAACGAAGGTGTTCTTATCCGCAAAGACTGGCTCGACAAACTCGGACTTTCAGTTCCAAAAACAACAGACGAATTCATGGCTGTAATGAAAGCTTTCACAGAGAAAGACCCAGACGGAAACGGCAAGAATGACACATACGGATACGGTGCATTCCTTGAAGTTTCTGCTCCAAACGAAGGTCTCGGCCGCCGTCTTGACCCAATCTTCGGTGCATTCGGCGTAGCTGGTACATGGGATCTCTCATCTGCTGCAACAGCTGGTCTTAACCTCTACAAACCAGAGTACTATGACGCAATGGTTTACACAAAACAGATGGTTGACGCTGGTGTAATGGATCCAAACTGGTTGGCTTACAAAAAAGACGACTTCCGTGCTGCTTGGAAACAGGGACGCTTTGGTATCATGCGTGAGCAGAACGCTGCTTATGCAAACGAAGGAAACTACAAACCATTCGATAACAACTTCCCAGAAGGCGAATGGATTGTTGTTGAGCCACCTGTAGGACCAAAAGGCAAATCTTCAGCTGGTACATATTCACAGGCTTACCGCATGTATGCAGTTTCTGCAAAGGCTGCTAAAGAAGGCAAGATGGACAAAATCGCAGAGCTCCTTGAATGGATGTCTTCTGACGAAGGTTACTATCTCCTCGGTTGGGGTAAAGAAGGTGAGAACTATATCTTGAACAATGGCGTTCCAACAACAAAAGGTTTGGCTGACCCATCAAAAGGTTACACAGAGTCTGCTATGATTCCGCTCACACAGCTCCGCAACATGGTTTACTACAACGGCGACATCGAGTTGGCTTCACGCTACCCAACATGGTACTCAAAGAACGGCAAAGAGATGTCTGCTCTTAAGACTCTCCGCGAAATGCAGGCTAAAGCTTGGACAGCTTGTATCGGTCAGGACAAAATGCCAAAACCAAACGCAGACGTAAAACGATTCTACGAGCAGGGCGTTGTTGAGTTCATGACTGGAAACCGCGCACTCAACCCAACAGAATGGCAGAAATTCCTCGACGAGTTCAACAAAATCGGCGGTAAAGAATGGAATGATGCTGGTGTTCAGCTCGCTAAAGAAAAGAACTTCATAAAATAAAATTAAATAGCAAAACATCTTGACCTTCGGGCTTGCCCGAAGGTTTTTTTATGCCTGGAGGGAAGACCAGTCAAAACAGTCCTTGCCCTCATAAACGTTTACACCGGCTTTATAGCCAATGAAAAATCCTGCTGCAGCTCCAAGACTTGCTCCAGCGATTAAGCCGGCAGAACCGCCTGCAGGGCCTCCCATAAAGAATCCGGTTACACCACCGGCCAGGGCGCCAACTACGAGACCGGGAACCGCACCCAATAAGCCTCCGACTATTCCTGCGCCAATTTTTTTCCAGTTGAGGCCAAAAAGTCCGGCTGCTGAAACCATATCAAGTTCTTCTTCAGAAAGTTCAACCGCGCCTTCGGTCATTTCGCCTTTTGTTGCCGCTTCAAACTGACTCATAACGAAGTCCATCTGTTTAATGGCTTCTTCAACGTCAAGCTGGGGATAAAATTTCTTGCAGTTTTCAAAGGCTTCTCTTGGTGTGCTGGCTGCGTCAAAGATGCCCTCGACCTTTTCAATGTCGAATTTTGCCGTAGCTTTTTCTATGTCTTCTGCAGAAACTCCGTTTTTTGCAAGTACGCTTTTGAATTCTTCGTTTGTCATAGATGTCTCCTTACTTATTTATACGAAGGAAATTCGGAAAGGGCTAAAAATATTTTGATTGAAAACTTGTGGATAAATGCCTGAGTTTTCCACAAAAAGTCCACAAAATGTGCAAAACTTGTGGGAAAGTGGGGAAAATTTGTTAAAAACTTTGTGGAATTCTGCTGACTTTTCCACAATTTGTCGACAAAAATTTTCCTTCCATATACAATTTTGCTTTTTTGAGATATAATAACTCCTTATGAAGAATGACATTAGAAATGAACTCGCCGTATGCGGCTTTGAGGCAGTAAAAGCACTTGTTAAATGCAATCCCCAGAAAATTACGCGTTTTTATTACACACGCGACCGAATGATGGATTTTAAGGATTTGTTCAAATCTCTGGCGGAGCGAAAGGTTCCCTACAACAATATTCCTGAAGGAGAACTTCAAAAACTCAGCGGCACGCCACATCACCAGGGCGTTGTCGCAATGATCCGTAACGAGGAAATTCCCCACCTCAACACTGAAATTACAGACGAATGGCTCCACAAGAAGGAAAGCGCGATTCTGCTTGACCGGGTAGGAAACGCAAACAACCTGGGTGCAATAGTGCGCAGCGCGGCATTTTTTGGCTTTAAGAACATCGTTATTCCGCGTGACGAGGCTCAATCTTCGATTACGACAAGTTCTTACCGCGTAGCTCAGGGCGGCATGGAATACGTCAATGTTTATTCGATTCAGTCGATTGAAAAACTTCTAGCCTCAATGAAGGGCAAAATGATTCGCTTTGGAACGGACGTGCGGGGCAAAACTCCAATCGAAAAGATTCCGGAGCTTTGCAATGAAAAGAAAAAGCCTGCCCTGATTGTTCTGGGCAACGAAGAGCACGGAATTTCCAGAATCGTGCGCGACAACTGTGACGAGCTTGTAACGATTCCTTTCTGTGGAAATCCCGAGCAGGGGCAGGTGCAGCCGATTGAGAGCCTGAATGTGGCGCAGGCTGCAGCGATTGTTTTGTATGAATGCAGGAGATTAACTAGATAAGTTAAATGTCGGTTTTTGAACTTGCCGGATATTGCAAAAAACGGCGCAAAGGAGTGAAACGGCTTACGAAAACACTCGTTTTGTGCTGCCGCGTGAGCGGCAAACGTATATAGTTACAAGCACAAAACGCGTGTAGCAGGCTAGCCTGCGGTTTCGCTAAGCCGTTATCACGACTGGGAGCCGCTTTTTGATACAGCCTGTAATTTTCAAAACACGACTAGCGATTCATTTCGGATTGTTTGCCGGTTGATTGATGGGCGGCGATTATTGAGCTGATTTCGTTGAAGTCGGAAAGGGGGAGGTCGCCGAAGATTGTGTTTTTGGTGGCACATGTGGCGTTTCCGAATTCTACGGCTTTTTGCGGATCGTTGTATTTGAGCAGGGCGAACAAAACGCCTGCACAGTATGCGTCGCCACTTCCGATTCGGTCAACTACGTCGATGTCCTTGTATGGCTCTTCCGTGTAGAATTTATCTTCCTTTTTAGAATAAACCAGCGATGTGAAAGAATGAACTTTCGGGCTGATTACTTCGCGCATTGACGAAGCGATGAATTGGATGTTTGGGAAGTCCTTGCAGAATTCGCGGTGCATGTCTTGAAGGGAGCCGGTTTTCTGGAACATGCGGCGGCAGCTTTCTTCGGAGATGAAGAGGATGTCCACGAAAGGCAGAATCTGCTTGATTGTGCTGCGGGCTGTTTCTTCGTCCCAGAGGTTTGCCCGGTAGTTTACGTCAAAGGCGATTTTTGTTCCTGTCGCCTTGAATTTTTTAATCATTTCGATTGCGAGCTTTCTGGTGTTTTCGCAGAGGGCCAGGGTAATTCCAGAAGTGTAGAACATCTTTGTCTTGCCGTAAATGTCTTCCGGGATTTCTGACGGTGAAATCTTTGTGATTGAAGAGAATTTTCGGTCGTAAACAACGGTCGGCTTTCGCGGGTAGGCTCCGTTTTCGTAATAGTAGATTCCAACGCGGGCTTCTGGCGAGTCGTCAAAAATGATGTAGTCATCGCTCACGCTTGAAGCACGGATTCGGTTTTTGATGAAAGTTCCCAGCTGATTTTTTGGCAGTCTTGTGACTACGCCTGTGCGCAAGCCCAAAAGTGAGACTCCGGAAGCAACGTTAAGTTCCGCTCCTCCCGCATGTTTTTTGAAAGAATCGCTTTTGCTGATGAGTTCATTCACTCCAGGTGAAAGACGAAGCATGATTTCGCCAAATGTAATCAAATCAAATTCTTTGCAGTTTTCCATATAAGTCTCCTTTTAACTCCCGATTATATTTTAGCCTCTTCAAGACCCGCAAACAATGTAAATGATTGCCTTGAATTATTAAAAAAACGCCTTTATTTTCCGATAATTAAGATATGAGTGAAAAGGGAAAGAAGAACAAGAAGAAAACCGGGCTTGGACTTGCCATTTGGATTCTTCTTTTTTTGATAATTTTGATTGTTTTTTTGGTCAAGCAGGAAGAAATAAAGGAAAATTTTGATAAATCGGGCGCAACTGCCTTAATCGAAAAGAAAATCGGAAAAGACATTTTTGAAGATAAAAAGGACTCTCCAAAATCCGAAGAGACAGGTGAAATCGTCATTGATTTGACGAAAAATCTGCGTAAGACAGAGCCTGTTGCAAAGGCCGAAGAGAAAAAGGAAGAGCCCGCCAAAAAACAGGATAAAAAATCTGATAAGAAAGCAGAAGAAAAGTCCTCAAAAAAGAAGGCTGAAGCCGAAAAGTCCGTTCAGCCTGTAAAAACCGAAGAAAAAAAGACCCAGGTGACTCTGAAATCAGACGAAAAGACTGAATCAAAGCCAAAGATTGAAGAAAAAAGACCTGAAAGTCCCAAGCCTGAAAAGAAAAGCGAGCCGCAAGAAAGTAAAAGCGTGGCAAAAAGTGAAAGCCCTGCTCAAAATCAAGCACAGCAGCCCAAAGTTGAGCCCAAGCCAGAGCCAAAAGCAGCTCCCCAGCCGCCTGCAAACACTACGAAGGCCAAGATTTGTTTCGTGGCAATAGACAGCGAAGGTCCTGTAGTTCGGAAAATCGTCAGCCGTACAGTCCACAAGGATTCCCCGATGGGCGACGCCTTGAATCAGCTGCTCCAGGGCCCAAGTTCAGGCGAGTCCAGCACAGGCTGCCGCACTCTCATTCCAGCCGGAACACGCCTGCTCAGCGCCAGCATCAAAAACGGAGTTGCGATTTTGAATTTCAGCGAGGAATTCCAGTTCAACCAGTTCGGTGCGGAAGGTTCCCTTGCCCAGCTCATGCAGGTCGTTTACACGGCCACTGAATTCAGCACGGTCAAAAGCGTTCAGATTATGATTGAAGGTCAGAAAAAAGATTATCTGACAGAGGGCGTCTGGATAGGCAGCCCCCTGAACAGAAGTTCGTTTTAATTAAAAGATTTTACGATTGCGTCGAAATATTTTTTGTTGCCTGTGTATGCGCCCGCAAAAACTGTGAGCGTATAGAGGCCGGCTGTTTTTGAGTCGATTTCGCGCAGGAATTTGAAGTCACAGGTGTAGCTGTCAGATTCTGCATGGTATGAAACCTGCGTAAAAAGCGTGCCGTTTTCTTTTTCTTCGATTTTCTGGCTGGTCCAGTTTGGATGAACAAGCTCTGTGCCCAAAAGCAATCGGCGTTTGAGAACGTCAAATTGATTTTCGAGTGGCGATGAAACTTCATTTACTGTAAAGACTGCAACATTATTCAGTGTGTAGAAATTTTCAGCGGCGGAATTCCATGAAGAATCAAGCTGGGCCTTCAGCGGATTTGAATTTTCATTTGCCTTGTAGCTTACTTCGAGAGGGCGGGATTTTTTATCCTTCTTGAATTTGTGCTTTGTATCCTTGAACTTTTCGGCAAAGCCTGTGAATTTTGCAAAACTCTGGTCTTCTGAAGAAACAAGCTGACCTGCCGTAACGATTTGAAGGACTGTCTTTTTATCGACGGTATCAATCCGTTCAACATTAAAGACTGGAACAAGCGGATCAAAATAAATCCTGACGTTTCCGCCAAACTGCTCGTAATTCTGATATTCAGACTTTTTCTCGCTGACTTCTCCGGCATTCTGACGGCGTTTTGTCATTTCGTAGAAAAAATCGTGAATGTAATTGACCAGATCTGTGTCTTCCGGAGTGATGCTCGTTAGAATTCGCTCACCTGTAAGCTCAAGGTTTTCCATGTCCGGGTCAATTGTGAACAGAATGTGGATATTTTTCTCCGGCTTGAATTTCGAGCCGTTTCCGCTTGCAGGAGCGTAATAACGCAATCCGTAAGTTGATTCGTCGTAGTAAACGATACCGATGTAAGATTCGCGCTCAAAACTTTTGTCTTTGTAGTAAACATACTGGCCAGAAAAATCCGGTACATCTTGAGTTACGTGAGGCAAAGCAAAAGAAGCGAAAATTGAAAGAATGAAAATTGAAAACAAAAAGCAAATCTTTTTCATTTTTCAATTATAGCCCTATTACCCAAAAGATTCCATAGAAAATGGCAAACGCATTATAAGCCAGTTTCACGACCGGAGCAATTTTTAACAGGAAACATTTTATAATGCGTTTGTTTTCGGCGAGCTATTTTGATTCTTTGCGTTGAAAAAGTTCCACTTCGGAAAGAGCTGGCAGTGCAGGAATTGCGCCCCTTTTTGTGACGCACAATGCCGCGACTGCGTTCGCAAAACTAAGGTCAGATTCAATCCCTTCCTTTGTGAAATCAAACGGATTTTCTTTTTGTGAAAGACGGTACAAAAGGCCGCCGTTGAAGCTGTCGCCCGCTCCCGTTGTGTCTACGACAGACACTTTTTTTGCAGGAACGATTCCGTTTTCGGTGAAGTTTGGTGTTCTGGCAGCATAAAAAACGCCTTTTGAGCCAAGAGTCACAAGAACGAGACTTGCTCCTTCTGAGAGAATTTGAACCGCTCCCTCTTCGTAAGAAAGATTCTTCCCATATAATAATGCAAGTTCTTCTTCCGAGACTTTAACCATGTCCGCTTTTGAAATCATGCTTTTGATGGTCGGGATTGCATCTTCGCGGTTTCCCCATAAAGTTTCGCGATAATTCGGGTCGTATGAAACAAATCCGCCTGCCTCTTTGACGATTCTGACGGCTTCCTCTGTTGCTGATTTTGCCGGTTCGTCAGTGAGTGAAAGCGAGCCGATATGAAGGAATTTTGTGTCCTCAAGAATTTCCTGATTCAAATCAGAGACCGAAAGTTGTGTGTCAGCGCCAGGATTTCTGCAGAATGAAAAATGCCGTTCTCCGCTCTGGTCGAGGGTGACGAATGCGAGGGTTGTGTGCTGATTTTTTGTCGTGCACATTCCTTTTGTGTTGACATTCAGCTCTTCAAGGACTGTGCGAAGGTCGTTGCCAAAAGAATCCTCGCCTGTCATCCCTATGAATGCTGATTTTCCGCCAAGCTTTGAAACTGCACAGGCACAATTTGCAGGTGCACCGCCCGGATTTTCTTCGAATATGTTTTTCCCGGCAGATGATTTTCCGGCAAAAGTGAAATCAATAAGAATTTCTCCAAGAGCAGTTACATCAATTTTCTTTTTCATAAATTTTCCTTATCTTTCAGTAGACTCCCGATAAACGATGTTGGTCTCTATGTAAAGAGTGCGGAACGGAGAATTAGGATTTTTGATTCGTGAAAAAAGCATTTCGATTGCCGCGCATCCCATTGCCTGGCCCTTAATGTGGATTGTCGTGAGGCTTGGACTTATGATGCGGGATTCTGGCGAATCGTCGAAGCCGCACAGGAGCACATCATTCGGTACGTTTTTTCCTAGCTTTTTCAGAACCTGAATTACATCCGTCGCAACAAAATCATTGGCACAAATCAAAACTGACGGGAAAGACTTGCAGCTTGTGAATTTTTCTTCAAGATAGGCTATATAATCGCTGTGTGAAGGATAATTCAAGCCGCGGGAATTGCCTGTAAAACACCATTCTGGATGATGTTCCATGCCAAATAATCTGATAGCACCCATAAAAGCGTCGTATCTTTCATAAAATGACATACAGTGCAAGGCTTCTCCAACAAAGCCGAAGTCTTTTTGACCCCGAGAAACCATTTCTTTGATGAATGTGTAAATGCCGCTTCTGTTTTCCATAAGAAGAACGTCCGCAGCAAGTGGTTTTTCTTCAAAAGGAACAGAAGTGTCAATGAACAAAATCGGAATACCGAGAGAGCAAAGCATTTGACTGTATGCCATATCAAACATTTCGACACAGAAAAGGCCTGCGACTCTTTTCGCATCAAAATTCACAGGAAGACGAAGTTCTTCCCGCTCTTGAGGCATTACTCTGTACATCGTGAAGCCGTAGCCGAGCCTTAATGCCTGAGTTTGCATTTCATCAAGCATTTTAGCCGCAAAATGTGAGCTTCCCAACACGGCTCCTGTGAGCAGCACAAGCTCTTTTTTCTCGGATTGTACGGGGGCATTTTCTTTGGTCATGGTATTCTGGATGGCAAAGAGTTTATAGCCCATTTCCGCCGCTTTTTTGAGAATAGTATCGCGAGTTGAATCTGCGATAACGCCTGTGCTATTTATGGCTTTTGAAACCGTGTTTCTGGAAAGCCCCAATTCATTTGCTATGTCTTGTATCGTTACTTTTGGCATACCGTCAAATTTAATATACAATGTTCATTGTGTCAAATGCACAATTATTATTGTGGAACTTTCATACTGATGTTTTCAAAAGTCGCATCAGATTCAGCAGTGAACAGGGCTAAGTCTGCACCATTTATAGAATTATAAATTCGGCTGCTCAGAACTTTTGCATCGTCAATGTACAAAATTACAATTTCGTTTTCGGCAACGATGGTGACATGATGCTTTTCGCCCGGTTTGAATGTAAATTTTGTCTGTGCAATCGGATCGGAAGAAACGATATTTTCGAATCCGCCGAGTTTGTAGCCTTCATAGTGGATGCAGTTTCTTTTTGCATCAAGGGCAAGGGCATAGTAATTCTTGAATGCTTTCTTTGGGTTTCCGAAAGCGAATCCTGCAATCCCGTTGTCTCCGATTGTCACGTCACATTCCAAAAGCATTGTTGATTCCCGGTTTCCCAGGCTCACAGCAGATTTCTCACCTTTTTTTGCTGAGAGCTGGAAAGAATTGTTTCCTGAAATGACATTGCCTTCAGTTTTACCCGGAGTAAATTCTTTTTTCACAGAAAAATAATCTGCAATGCTTTCCGGCATTTTTACTCCGAGCGAGCCGTCTTCGTGCTGAACGAGCTGGTGAATGAGCATGTTTCCTGCCCATTGATATTTTCCAGAGTCAAAATTCTCATCCTGAGATCGACCCAGCCAGCCACAGAGGTAGCGTTTGCCCTTCAGTTCAGCTGTTTTTGCCGCATAGAAGATGAAATTTGTTCCGTCAAGCACGTTGTCCTTTGGAGCTGTAAAAGGTCCGTTCATTGTTTTTCCAACGGCATAGTAGGTCACACAGTCCCAGCTGAAAAAGAGATAGTATTTATCTCCCATTTTGAACAAATCAGGACATTCAAGCATCCACTGTTTGTGCGGTGCGTAGAGAGGACCTTTGAAAGTCCAGTTTTTCAAATCTGTTGAGGTAAATTTTGCCACGATTCCGCCGTTTGCTTCCTCTCGTGTTGCGACCAGAAGCCAGTAGCAGTTTTCGTCATCGCTCCACAAAAGCTGAGGATCGCGGAAGTCGTTGTTTGAGTATCCTTCCGGCGCGTAGAGAACTTCATCCTTGCGTTTTTCCCAAGTGATTGCATCCCGGCTGACAGCGTGAAGAATACATTCCTTTGGTTTTCCCTGAGCGGCAAAGGCATCATTGTGTCCTGTGTAGAAACAGTGGAAAAGGCCGTCTTTTGCTTTGTAAAAAGACCCTGTTCCGATTGCGACATCCGGCTCTGTTGCGATACCTGTAGGAACTGCAAGACCTTCGTCCTCATATTTGTAGAAATTGTCGGTGGAGAATTTGTGAATAGGGTGATAAGCCTGAATGTTGTGGGTGGTTTCATAAAGATAGTACAAGTCAAGCTTTCCATTGTTTTCAATTGGCATTACGTCAGCAACGAATGCGTCATCAGGGGTAGGGTAAAGAACATGTTCCACAGTTTTGAATCCTTCTGCCTCTGCTGCTTCGTCTGTGCTCGCGCAGCTTACAAGCAATGCCAGTACACCCGCGCAGCAAGCAAAGGCGACGTTTCTTTTTTTCATATTTTTCCTCCTTTTTGGCTTATGCACAATAAGATTTGTGCATAAGTTACATTATTGGTTATAAATCATGATGCAGAATATGTCAAGTTTTATTGTATTTTTTATTATTCAGACATTTTTTTGTGCAAAAAAATGCATTTTTCGAGGTAAAATGCAAAATAACTCTTGACAAATGAGGAAAAGGATTTACATTTAAATCATACTCAAGATTGTGATATTTACAAATGCACAATAAGAAGGAGGACGTATGAAAAAACGTTTGATGGGTGCCTTGCTTGCGGCGGGAACGCTTGCGGCTGGTTCTGTCTTTGCGGAGACGCACCTGATGCTGGACATGGGAATAAAAGTTCCTTTTGCCTTTGCGGATGTGGTTTCTAAGGATTCGGGCACAACTTCCGAGCTTGGAAAGGTGACGAAGTGGGATAAGGTTGATGATGATTTCCGCTTTAAGTTGGAAACTGATCGTCGGGCAGGAATGGAAATCAACTTTAAACCACAGATTAAGCAGGATGGCGGTGTCGGGGAGTGTAGGCTCGACACTTACTTCGGATGGTTCAAACCGACTGAATCGCTCAAAATCGTTGCGGGTACTGCTGACGAGCGTCACTATTTCAAGGGCAGCGAGGAGCGTCTTTTGGAAAAATTCGGTGAGATTACGATTATTGACTGCCATGCTGACAACGAGCTTGGCGTTTATTACGGATTGATTACAGACCCTCTTGCAGCCAGAAAATGGGATAAAAATTTCGTCTGGGGGCACGAAGCCGGCTCAATCCGATGGGATCGCTCTTACGGCTGGTCTTCTTCTCAGCTTGGAAACGGCGTTGAAGGTCAGGGAACAAATCTTCAGTTCATCTATTCAAAAGGTGACAGGGGCTTGTTCGCGTCGGCTGTTCTTGTTGGAAACTATGCTCCGTTCAGTACCAAAACAAAAACTGTTGAATGGACAAACAGCAGCTGGGGAAAAGAAGATTCGGACAACAGCGTTTCATGGGTTCCAGAACCTCAGTTCAGACTTGGATACGGATTCAGAAGTGGCAGCGTGGAATTAATCTATAAAGCTCCGCATTTCGGAAACAATGTGCTGGCCGCATTCTGGCAGCCTCGTCTTATGCGCGACAAGCTGATTGGAACAGTGGGCGTTACATTTGCGAATGACGTTGCGGATGGATCTTCAAAATACAATAAACGTGAAAATGAATTCATGGCCTTTGCCTTTGATGCACGAGTTCAGTACAAATTCAGTGAAAAACTCCGCGCAAAGCTCTTCCTTAACTATTCACAGGTTATGCCGGGCGATAACAATGTCACAAACGACATTAGCAAGCAGTTTGGTGAAAGCGTCTATCACTACAAGAATTACAAAGGTGAGACCGTAGGAAACAAGGCTGAAAACGGCTTCTATGTTGTAAGCTCAATTGGGTACACATTGCCTTACGGAACTCTCAATCTGGACGGCGGACTTTACTGGCGCGATTTGGATAACAACGACGGCTTTGAGCTGGGTGAAAACTTCCTTACTGTAAAGGGTAGCTGGACCTGGTGGGTCGTAAATGGTGCGGGCTTCTCTCTTGGCGGCTCATGGTATCACCATATCAATACCGGCGACTACGGAAAGAAAATCAATGGAAACAAATATGACGGAATCAAGGATGAAATTACCCTTGGCTCTTATGTAATTATTAAGCTTGGTCTTTAATGGAGGAAAATAATATGAAAAAAGTAAAAGCTTTGTTTGGTGTGTTGGCTGTTGCTGCGGCAATCGGATTTGTTTCTTGCTCAACTGACTCTAAGTATGAGGAGCCTAAACCTGCTCCTGCAAAACCTTCAGAAGGGAGCGGGGATAAGCCTGCTGATGACAAGCCTGAAAGTTTTGTCTCAAAGTATCTGACAATGAAAAAAATTGCGGCGGGAACTTTCAAATTCAAATATGGAGCAGATGATACTGCGGAAGATGTGGAGCTTCCTGCTTTCAAGATTTCAGATACTGAAATAACACAAGAATTGTATGAGGCTGTAATGGAAACAAATCCAAGCAGCTTTAAGGAAAATGCTTCCGAAGGTGAGGCTCAGAAAAAACGTCCGGTTGACAGCGTAAGTTTCTATGCGGCTCTGGTATTCTGTAACAAACTCAGCAAAAAAGAAGGTCTCACACCAGTCTATAAGATTGGAGATAGTGCAGACACAAGTACATGGGGAGCTATTCCGACAGCGAATGATGACACGTGGAATGCTGTAACAGAGGATGAAAATGCAAACGGCTTCAGGCTTCCTCACGAAAAGGAATGGATGTTTGCGGCTCTCGGTGATAAAGCAGAAAATTTTTCTGGTTTTGACAATGCTTGTTTTGCAGGGGCTACAGGTGAAGCTGACTTGAAACAATATGCCTGGTATAAAGCTCGTTTTGAAGGCGAAAATAACGTTAATGGTGGAAATTCTGATGGAATAACACATCAGGTTGCAAAAAAATCTCCTAATTCTAATGGACTTTACGACATGAGCGGAAATCTCTGGGAATTGTGCTGGGAGACCATGGATAACGGAAAGCACGTTCGGCGAGGCGGAGCATTTGGGTCTGAATGGACTGATCAGCTTTCTGTTTCAACCCGCTGGGATATTCCGGCTCATGAAGGCTGGGGTGATGTCGGTTTCCGTATTGTGCAAAAGTCGGAAAAGTGAAGATTTTGTAAAAAATTGTAACAAAACGAATTAAAAATGCACAAATTTGCTTGACAAATGCTAAAACTGATTTTACACTGTTAGTAGATTTGTAAAATCAGTTTTACAAATGCACAAAAAGGAGACACACATGAAATCAAAGACTATGTTGTATGTGCGTGACCATTGGCAGTTGTATGTCGTTTTTCTTCTTCCGGCTCTCGCGCTTACGATAATCTTCCGCTATATTCCGATGGGGGGAATACTGATTGCTTTTCAGGATTACAACCCGATTCGCGGTCTCTTGGGAAGCCGTTGGGTAGGTCTCAAGCATTTTGCTCGTTTTCTTTCATCACCAGATTTTCTTTCTTATCTGTCAAACACGCTTAAATTGAGTGTGTACGGGCTTCTTTGGGGCTTCCCTGTTCCGATTATTCTTGCTCTTTTGCTCAATCGAGTGCAGAGCCCTTCAATCAAGCGGAATGTTCAGCTTGTGCTTTATCTGCCGAACTTCATTTCGGTAATCGTAGTCTGCGGTATCGTGCGAATCTTGCTTTCTGTGACTGGTCCTGTGAATAATTTCTTAGGAACACAGATTAATTTCATGGCTGCTCCAGAAGCATTCCGTTCTATTTACATTGCAAGCGGAATCTGGCAGGGAGCAGGCTGGGCTTCGATTATGTACACGGCGGCCCTTGCGAATGTTAATCAGGAGACAAGGGAAGCTGCGATTCTTGACGGAGCGAACATCTTGCAGGAGATTCGGGTTGTGGAATGGCCTGCAATCAAGGACATCGCATTGATTCAGTTCATCCTGCAGGCTGGAAACATAATGAGCATCGGTTTTGAGAAAGCCTATGCTTTGCAGACTGACTTGAACCTTCCTTCTGCGGAAATCATCGCGACTTATGTTTACAAAAAAGGTCTTCTGGACGGCGATTACAGTTTTTCAACGGCGGTCGGATTGTTCAACACTGTCGTGAATGTAATTATGCTTTTGATTGTAAACAAGACAATCTCAAAATTGAATGACGAGCAGGGCTTGTAAGGAGGCTGGTCATGGAAAAAAATCATCTTATCAAGCTTACATACCATGACAGGGCAATTATCAGAATCGGTTATCTGCTTCTTGCGGCTTTCGTGATTTCAATAATTGTACCTGTGCTCTACATAATCGTGGCTTCGTTCATTGATCCCGTGACTTTGCAGAATAAAGGCGTCACTTTTGATTTCGACAAATGGACGCTTACGGCTTACGAGCGGGTTCTCTCAAACAAGGCGATTTGGACTGGCTTTGGCAATGCGATTTTGTATTCGGTTGTCTACACGGCCCTGTCTGTTTTCATCACATTGCTTGTTGCTTTTCCGATGTCACGGCCGGATTTCAAGGGACGGAAGTTCTTCAACATCCTCTTCGTGATTACGATGTTCTTCGGCGGCGGTCTGATTCCTACTTACCTTCTTGTGAGCAATCTCGGAATGGTTAATACAATCTGGGCTGTCGTTCTTCCAGGTGCATTCAGCGTATGGAACATGATTATTGCCCGCACATATTACAAGGGTGTTCCAAAGGAATTGCAGGAAGCGGCTTTTGTTGACGGTGCCAGTGAGGTGACATATTTCTTCAAGGTTTTGATGCCTGTCTGTGCTCCGTTGATAATGGTTCTGTCGTTGTGGCAGTTCGTCGGAATGTGGAACAGCTACTTTGATGCGATGATTTATCTGAATGATTCGGCAAAACAGCCGTTGCAGCTTGTGCTTCGTTCAATTTTGATTCAGAACCAGCCTGAGTCGGGCATGATTTCTGACATGCAGAGCACTGCGGCACGTGCACAGCTTGCCGAGCTTCTGAAATACGCGACAATCATCGTTTCGAGCTTCCCGCTCCTCGTGATGTATCCGTTCTTCCAGAAGTATTTTAATAAAGGAATTTTAATCGGTTCTATCAAGGGCTGATCAAGAAAAGGAGAAAAAATGAAAAAAAATCAGAAAATGGCTTTTGCTCTTGCGGCACTGGCTTTTGGTACGAGTCTTTTTTTGGGCTGTAAAGACAAAAATGTGTCTTTGAACAGCGGTGATATTCAGAAAGTTGACCCGAATGAACTCGCTTTTCCTCTTAAAGAAAAAACTGTGATTTCAGGCCTTACGAGCTTTCCGCCAAACACAGAATCAAATCCGAATAACAGGACGATTTTCCGTCGTTTGCAGGAAAAAACAAACGTTGAGGTAAAATGG
Organism: Treponema ruminis; assembly: GCA_017161305.1. GTDB lineage: Bacteria > Spirochaetota > Spirochaetia > Treponematales > Treponemataceae > Treponema_D > Treponema_D ruminis. The sequence continues at coordinate 192,780 of CP031518.1, forward strand.
ACTGCAATCCAAAGCGACCAGTGGAATGATAAAATCACCCTGGCAATGGCAAATCCGAAGACTCTTGCTGATTTCGTCTTCAACGCCAGCTTCAACGATTCGAGCCTCTTAAAATATGCCGATCAGGGAATCATCATTCCGCTCGAAGGTTACATCGATTCGTATATGCCGAATTTAAAGGCTGTTTTCGACAAATATCCTGAATACCGTGCAATGTGTACTGACTCAAACGGCCACATCTGGGGCTTGCCATGGATTGAGCAGCTTGGTTCCGGCAAAGAAGCAATTCAGGTTATCGACAACATGAGCTTCATCAACAAAAAATGGCTCGATGCTCTTGGGCTGAAAGTACCAAATACTATAGAAGAATTTGAAAAGGTTTTGCTTGAATTCAAAAACAAAGCAAGTCTTCTTCAAAACAAATTTAAAATCGACGGAAGCATAATCCCGATGTCTTTCATCATGAACGATGGCGGACAGGATCCTTATGTCCTTATCAACGGTTTTGGCGAGGGCTACGGTGATGCAGACAAAGGTCGTCATATCGCAGTTACTGACAACCGCAAGGTTATTTGCAGCGCGACACAGGAAGGATTCAAAAAAGGTACAGCATGGCTTCACAAATTGTACGAGCAGGGCTTGATTGACCCTGAGGCATTCACACAGGAATGGTCAACTTATGTCTCAAAAGGAAAATCTGGCCGTTACGGTGTATGCTTCAGCTGGGATGTCGCAAACATTGCGAACCTTGCCGACTGGGTTCCTCTTCCGGTACTTAAAGCTGATGTCAAAAATCTTACTGCTCAGAACGGCTCATTCACCAGTGGTTTTGACCGTGGTCGATGCGTCGTTACTGCGGTTGCAAAAAATCCGGCTTTAGTTTGTGCCTGGCTTGATCAGATGTACGATCCGTTCCAGTCTCCACAGAACAACTGGGGAACTTATGGCGAGGACGATGAATTCGACATCTTCGTTCTTGGAAAAAACAAAGCTGGCAAAGATATGCTTAAACATGCTCCGTTGGGAACTGCTTCTCCTGTTGAAGTTCGTGAGGCAGAGAGCGTAAACGGCCCGCTTGCGATTCTTGATGAATATTATGGTGTTTATGTTACTTGCCCGGACGATGCAAAATACCGACTTGATTGGATAAAAGATTACTTCACTCCGGATGTGAACGAAAAATATGTCTATCCGAATGTATTTATGACTCGTGAAGATACGGAAGAAGTTTCAAATATTCAGGCTGATGTCAGTAAGGCAATTAACACTGCAAAATCTGACTGGGTAATGAACGGATTCACGGATCAGGATTGGGAAAATTTCAAGAAAAAGCTTGAATCTTACAAACTGGACAAGCTTCTTTCAATTTTCCAGAAATATCTCGATTCATATTACGCAAATATTGAAAACTAGCAGAGGATTTTTATGAGCGAACTGTTGCAGAAAGCACGAAATTATGAGAGCAAGGCTGCTGCTTCCATTGCGGCCAAGGACAGACCGGCTTTTCATCTGACCCCGCTTTGCGGCTGGATGAACGACCCGAACGGATTTTCATATTACGACGGAAAATACCACCTTTTCTATCAGTATAATCCGTATGATATTCATTGGAATACAATGCACTGGGGGCACGCGGTAAGTTCGGATCTTTTGCACTGGGAGTACCTCCCGGCTGCCCTTGCTCCAGATGAGAGCTATGACTGCAACGGTTGTTTTTCTGGAAGTGCAATTGAGCTTTCAGATAAAACTCATCTGCTGATTTATACTGGCGTAAAACAGCATAAATTGCCGGATGGGTCTCTGCGAGATGCTCAGGTTCAGTGTTTGGCCGTTGGTGACGGACAGAATTATCGCAAATACGAAAAAAATCCTGTGATTGATGCTTCAAAATTGCCGGAAGGAGCGAGCAAGGCGGATTTCCGTGACCCGCGAATCTGGCAACTCTCAGACGGAAGATTTTGTTGCGCGGTTGCGAGCAGGCCTTCTGACGGCAGCGGTCAGATTCTGCTCTATGTAAGTTCCAACGGCTTTGACTGGACCTTTTGGACTGTCCTTGACTCAAACAAAAATCGCTTCGGAAAAATGTGGGAATGCCCTGATTTTTTCAAGCTTGGCGAAAAATACCTGCTTCTCGTAAGCCCGCAGGATATGCTCGCTGAAGGTGAATTCAATAACGGAAACGGAACGCTTTGCCTTATCGGAACATTTGATGAAAAAACAGGAAAATTCTGCGAGGAAGGAAAGCAGATTATCGATGGCGGCATGGATTTTTACGCCCCTCAGTCCGTTCAGACACCAGACGGCAGAAGAATAATGATTGGCTGGTTGCAGAACTGGGATACTTGTTCCATAAGGGAAGCCGGTTCTCCGTGGGCAGGACAAATGTCGGTTCCGCGCGAAGTTTTTGTAAAGAACGGAAGAATGTGGCAAAAACCAGCCGTGGAATTTGATAATCTTCGTAAAGATGAGGTTTCTTTCAATAATATCAGCATGGATTCAAAGCAGATGAGTTTTGACGGGGTAAAAGGCCGCGTGCTTGATATGGAAGTCAATATCTCGCCAGACGCAGATTGCTATTCCTGCACGATAAGGCTTGCTGAAGACAAAAATTTTCACACAGATTTGATTTATCGCATTCACGAGCATACGCTTACGATTGACCGAAGATATTCCGGGACTCGGCGTGCTCTTATGCACACTCAGGTATGCAAAATCCTGAATGATTCAAAAGATTTGAATTTAAGAATCGTCCTTGACAAGAACAGCGTTGAAGTCTTTTTGAACGGAGGCGAGCAGGCAATGACTTGCGCAATTTATACTCCGCAAGAAGCAGAAGGAATCTCATTCATCGCTGATGGAAAGGCCTGTCTGGATTTAAAAAAATATTCGCTGAAAGTGTGAGAATAAATTTTTGACGTATTCAAGAAAAATTTACTTTAATCAGGGCAAGCTCATTATAAGTCATATTATTTTGAAAATGGCGCGATGGAGTGAAACGGCTTACGGAAACACTCGTTTTGTGCTGCCGCGCAAGTGGCAAACGTATATAGTTACAGGCACAAAACGCGTGTAGCATGCTAGCATGCGTTTCCGATAAGTCGTTTTCACGACTGGGAGCCATTTTTAACAGGAGTGGAATCTTGTAATACGATTCCCCCTCCTGACTGCTAACTATTCACGCAGATTTATAAACTATAAGTAATCTGCGTGAATCTGCGTCTAATTTATAGTTTTTTATCCGTTCAAGCGTGCAAGTTCTGCCTTAACGAACTCTTCTGCCTTTTTGGCAGCTTCGCTGGCTGGAACAAGCTCGGCTTTTTCGGCACTTCTTGGCTTGAACTCGACGTTCGGCAAATTCTTGTCACCGACTGTGATTCTAAGCGGGATTCCGATAAGCTCCATGTCGGCGAATTTAACGCCTGGTCGCTCATTTCGGTCGTCAAGAAGGACTTCGATTCCTGCGGCTTTGAGAGCTTCGTAAATCTTGTCGGCTTCTTCTTTCATTGCGCCTTCGTAGCGGATTGGAACGATACAAACCTGGAACGGAGCCACTGTCATCGGCCAGATAATTCCGTGGTCGTCGTTGTTTGCCTCGATGATTGAAGCGAGAGTGCGGTCAACACCGATTCCGTAGCAGCCCATCGTTGGGGTTGCAGGCTTTCCGTTCTCTGCAAGGAAAGTTACCTTCATTGATTTTGTGTATTTCTGACCGAGCTTGAAGATATGTCCAAGCTCATTTCCCTTTTTCTGGTAGAAAGTTTCGCCACAGCATGCACATTTGTCACCTTCTTTTGCAAGGCGCACGTCAGCTGCCATGTATGGAACAAAGTCGCGGCCCGGCTCGATGTGCTTTACATGGAATCCGTCTTTTCCGGCTCCTGCGATTGCGTCGTGAATCTGAGCCTCAAAAGTGCCGTCTTCTTTTGCAGTCATGATTGAAAGGTCTGCGATAATCGGGCAGTTTACTTTGCGTGGTCCAACAAATCCGTGAGAAGCTCCGCTCATTGCAACAACTTCCTCAGGCTCTGCCAGCTCTACTTCGCTTGCCTTTACAAGACCCGCAAGTTTTGCCTCGTTTGCATCAAGATCACCACGGATAAGAACGCAGAAGAATGCCGTCGGGTAGTAATCGCCTGCCGGGTCTTTTACGCGCTCCCATTTTTCACATCCTGGAACTTTTGTAAGGTCAAGCGCACAGTTTGTTGCTTTGTAAATGAGCGCCTTGATGAAAGTTTTTGGAGAAGCGTTGAAGAACTTTTCCATGTCTTCGATTGAGAAAACGTTTGGTGTGGCAACTTCTTCCGGAGCGGCATCTGTTTTGACAGAAGGAGGATTGTCCTGTGCACAGGCAGCCTTCTCTGCATTTGCGGCGTATCCACATTTTGGGCAGATGATGAGTGTGTCGTCACCGATTGGAGACTCAACCATGAACTCTTCTGAGCCGCTTCCGCCCATTGCGCCTGAGTCAGCCTTTACAGGAATGATTTTGAGGCCGAGGCGTTTGAAAATCTTGTGGTAAGCCTTTGCGTACTCTTCGTAAGTCTCGTCCAATGACTCCTGAGTTGCGTGCATTGAGTAAGCGTCCATCATGATGAACTCTCGGCCACGCATTACGCCGTATCGAGGGCGGATTTCGTCGCGGTATTTTGTGTTGATCTGATAGAGGTTTACAGGAAGCTGCTTGTATGAGTCCAGCCCGTCACGAACGATTGCTGTGTAAGCTTCTTCGGCTGTAGGAGAGACAACCATGTCCTGCTCGCCGCGGTTTTTTGCCTTGAGCATCTGAGGACCCATAGTTTCCCAGCGGCCAGATTCCTTCCAGATTTCACCAGGAACGATTACAGTTGATTTGAATTCGAGTGCGCCAGACTCGTCCAGTTCTTCGCGGATAATTTGTTCAAGTTTATAAAGAGAGCGGACACCCAAAGGAAGATAAGTGTAAAGTCCGTTTCCAAGTTTGCGTGTGATTCCAGCCCGAAGCATGAGTTTGTGGCTGGCGATTACAGCCTCACTGGGAGCTTCGCGGAGTGTCGAAAGATAGAATTTAGATGTTTTCATAGAAGATATTTTATTGAATTGCAAGGGGTTTTACAACTGAGGGCAGAAACGCCAGAAAGCATTTCATTTACTGTCAGTAAACGTCTCACATTCTGGATACAAAACCTTTCGTTTGCTTACACAAAACAAAGTCCTTTCCCGGCTATAAAGAAAAAAATAGGACGTTTTCTGCATCATTAATTATAGTTTGAAAAATAATTCTTTATTTTTGATGAATTAAACGCATTTTATAGTGATAATTCTTCACTTTTGAGGAATTAAATTGACAATCTTCCCCTATGGGTTTATCCTAACATTAATGAGAATTGACTCTTTAAGCTCAGATATTCAAATCCTCAAGGAAGTCGGCGAAAGACTTAAAAAGGCTCGCCTCCGCGCAAGAATGACTCAGGCAGAGCTGTCATCTGCCAGCGGTGTCGGCAAAAGTACCATTGAGCGTGCAGAGCAGGGCGAGGGCATCCAGCTTTTAAATCTCATAAAAATCATGCGTTCTTTGGACGCTCTTCCTCAGCTTGATACCGTTTTTCCTCTTTACGAGCTTTCTCCCATGGATTATCTGGCAATATCAGATAAAAAATCTGCTTTTGCTCAGGTCAAGCGGGTCTACAAAAAGCGGAAGGGCTCATCTTCTTCAGATTCAGATTTTGTCTGGGGAGAGGATAAATGATTTACAGTGCAGAAATCACTCTTTGGGGAACAAGTGTTGGCGCAATTTCTCTTGATGAAGGGCAAAAAATTGCCACTTTTGAATACAGCCCCTCATTTTTAAAAAGCGGAATTCAAGTCTCTCCCATTATGATGCCCTTAAAGCCCGGCGTTTTTTCTTTTCCCAATCTTTCTTACGAGAGTTTTCATGGCTTGCCGGGGCTTTTAAGCGATTCTCTGCCGGACAAATTCGGTAACGAGCTTATTTCTGTTTATCTTGCAAAACAGGGCCGCCTGCCGGAGTCTTTTAATGCGGTTGAGAGGCTTTGCTACACCGGCTCGCGGGGAATGGGAGCCTTGGAATACCGGCCATCCTTGAGCGAGGCAAATTCTTCCGATTTGGAAGCAATCCGTATTCAGGATTTAACGGAATTGGCCGAAATCGTCCTGAACAACCGCAAAAATCTTTTCGCAGTTTTCGATGAGGCTGACAAAAAAGGCCTTTCCGAATCCTTGCAAAAAATCATTACGCTTGGAACAAGTGCGGGCGGTGCCAGGGCAAAGGCTGTAATTTCATTAAATCCTCAGACAAATGAAGTCCGTTCGGGGCAAATCGACAATTCCGAGGGTTTTGAATACTGGCTTTTAAAATTCAGCGGGCTTTCAAAAAACAAGGACAAAGAGGGTGACGACAAAAGCGATTTCGGTCTGGTTGAGTACGCCTATTATTTAATGGCAAGGGAATGTGGCATCAACATGAATCCCTGCCGCCTGCTAGACGATGGCAAAAACAGGCACTTCATGACCAAGCGCTTCGACAGGTTCATTGACAAAAATGGCCGCACTCAAAAACTTCACATGCAGTCACTTGCGGCAATGGCACATTTTGATTTCAATCAGGCTGGCTCCGCAAGTTACGAACAGGCATTTACGGTAATGAACGCTCTCAATCTGCCGCATTCTGACAAAAAAGAATTCTTCAGGAGAATGCTTTTCAATGTAAAGGCCCTAAATTGCGATGATCATGTAAAAAACATTTCCTTTTTAATGGATAAAACCGGAAAATGGTCCCTTTCGCCGGCCTATGATGTCGCCTTTGCCTACAATCCGAACGGAAAATGGACAAGCAGCCACCAGATGACAATCAACGGTAAACGCGAAAATTTTATTCCATCAGACTACGAAAAATGTGCAGAAATTGCAGGTCTAAAAAAAGCAGAAATCAGCACAATTTTTGCAGAAGTTGAATCTGGAATCAAAAAATGGCTGAATTTTGCAGAAGAGGCGGGGGTTCAAGAAAAAGATGCAAGGACGATAAAGCTCTTGATGGAAAAACTTGTTTAAGTCCTTAACATTTTTCTTTTTACTACAACGTCAGATTCAAGTGCCTTGGCAAACCATCGACCATAATCGGCGAAAGTTCTGCCTGAATCAGCGGATGGATGTAGTGAATCAGCTCCTGAGTTACATAATCGTCATCGGTAATCCATTCGAGAGGGATTTTCTTTTCGATGTTTGCGATTTTGTTTACGTCGGCTGTTTCTGTGATTACCATGTAAGGATCGTCGGAAACGCGCTTGATTACCACGACTTTTCCGCTTTCGCCCTCAAATGCCGCTTTTACTGCCGCACCGCCCACGTTGTAGGCCTCGGTGATGTCAGTTCGGCTGGTCATGTGGGCCGCACATCTCTGCAAGGTTGAAAGCTCGATTGCCCGCGCCTTAAGGCCCAGAACGGCTGTGATTTTGTTGGCGAGGAATTTTGCGGTTCCGCTCATCTGCTTGTGGCCGAAAGCGTCCACGAATTCAACGTGCTCCGCAAGCTCAAAGACAAATCTTCCGTCAGCAACTTTTACGCCTTCTGAGACTGCCACGACGATTGATTTTCCTTTTTTTGAAAGCTCGTTGATTTTGCTGATGAAGTGATCCACGTCAAAAACTTTCTCAGGAAGATAAATCAAGTCTACGCCCTCGCAGTCGTCTGATTTTGCAAGGGCTGCTGCCGCCGTGAGCCAGCCTGCGTTTCGTCCCATAATCTCCACGATTGAGATTGTCGGGGAATCGTAAACATGACCGTCGCGGATGATTTCTTTCATTGTGGCGGCGATGAATTTTGCGGCTGAGCCGTAGCCCGGAGTGTGGTCCGTTACGGCAAGGTCGTTGTCGATTGTCTTTGGAACGCCCATGAAACGGATGTCGCTTTTGACGAGATTTGCGTACTCGGACAGCTTTTTGATTGTGTCCATTGAGTCGTTTCCGCCGATATAAAAGAAGAATTTTACATCCAGCTTTTTGAGGATTTCAAAAATTCTTTCGTAGATTTCCTTTCCTTCTGAAACTTCCGGGAGCTTGTAGCGGCATGAGCCCAAAGCAGAGGCCGGAGTTCGCTTTAAAAGGTCGATTGCCATTGTTGAATCAAGTTTTTCCGTCAGATCGACATATTTTTCGTCCAAAAGACCTTTGATTCCGTTGCACATTCCGTAGATTTTTTTTGCGCCGCGGTCCTTTGCTGTTTTGAATACGCCCGCAAGGCTAGAATTGATTACCGCCGTTGGGCCTCCAGACTGCCCGACAATTACATTTCCGTTCATGACTTTTTCCTTATTAAAAAAAAGCCCCGCATTTAAGCGAGGCATTATATTAAGATTTTTAGCTTATGACGGCTGTTTTCCGATATATGCGAGAATACCGCCGTCTACATACAAGATGTGTCCGTTGACTGCGTTTGAAGCGTCAGATGCGAGGAATACTGCAGGACCTGCGAGTTCTTCTGGGTCGAGCCAGCGTCCAGCCGGAGTTTTTGCACAGATGAATGAATCGAATGGGTGGCGGCTTCCGTCAGCCTGCTTCTCGCGGAGAGGAGCTGTCTGTGGAGTTGCGATGTATCCAGGTCCGATACCGTTACACTGGATGTTCATTCCGCCGTACTCAGAACAGATGTTGCGTGTGAGCATTTTGAGACCGCCCTTAGCTGCTGCGTAAGCAGAAACTGTCTCACGGCCGAGCTCAGACATCATAGAACAGATATTGATGATTTTTCCGTGTCCCTTTGCAATCATTCCTGGCAAAACAGCCTTAGAAACGATGAATGGAGCGTTCAAGTCAACATCGATAACCTGACGGAATTCTTCTGCTTTCATCTCAATCATTGGGATTCGTTTGATGATTCCTGCGTTGTTTACGAGGATGTCAACTGTGCCGACATCTTTCTCAATCTTTTTGACTGTTTCCTGGACCTGCTCTTCGTTTGTTACGTCGCAGATATATCCGTGAACATCAGTGATGCCTGCTTCTTTGTAATTTTTCAAGCCGAGGTCGAGCTGCTCCTGTCCGCGGTCATTGAAAACAATTTTTGCACCTGCGGCTGCATAAGCCTTGGCGATAGCGAAACCGATACCGTAAGAAGCACCAGTAATCCATGCAACTTTACCAGTAAGGTCAAAATCTTTCATTTTGAATTCTGCCATTTGAAATCCCCCAAATAACTAAAGATATTTTAAGGATATTGGACAAAACCGATAAAATCAATGAGAAAAACTGTTAGGTTTTTTACAATTAGCGTACTATTTAGTTGCTCAATTCGCTGGCAAATGCTGAAAGTTCGGCGTTGAGGCGCATTACTTCCTGAAGGTTCTGCTGGACGAGCACGCACTTCTTCTGGAAGTCGTCCGGGAAGACCGCAAAGCTGTTGAAGGCGCCGGCGATAATTCCCTGGCTGTTGGTCAAATCGCCCAAAGTAACTTCCTTTTCATTGCGGAGGGTAATCATGCTGTCGTTGTCCTTTGTGATTGAAACCACGAAGTTCGAGAGCATGCTGCCTGTTTCCTGAATGAAGCTTTCGAGGATTGCCTGAATTCCGTCGAGTGAAGCGTTTGCCGAGTTGATCAGGTTGTCCATGTCTGTGACGGAATCCTGAACTGATGTGATTGCGTCGTTCTTTGAGACTTCAATCTGCTGCAAAATCCTGACGTGATGGAGGCGGCTCATTACGGGGCGTAGATTTTCGAAGACAGAGTAGATTGTCTTTGCCCGGCTGGTGATGTTCTGACAGGTTCCCTGCAAGTCTTTTTGAACCAGAATATAATTTCCGAATTCATTAATCATTGCCTTGTATTTTTCGAGGATGTTGGAAACCTGGCGGGCAATGTTGTTGTTGCCGAAAGCGTGGTTGTTGAGGAAGCGGGACTCGAAATCCATGCGCATTGTGTCGGCGTTTTCCATGATTTCGATGACTTCCTGCCAGTTGCCCGCGAAATTCGAGCAGAGTTCCGTGAAGCTTGTTGAAATCTGATTTGTTAAGTCGAGGGCCCGCTGGCGGCCTGCGTTTACTTCTGCTTCTGAGGCCGAATTGAGGTCGCTGAGTATTTTTGTGATGGAAGTTAAGCCGCCTGAAATCTGATTTTTGCTTGAGAGGACTGATTTTGTGCGCTCGATAGCAGGGATAATTGAATTGACCTTGCCGGAAAGCTCAGAAATTGACGGATTTACGTTTGAAATCATATGTGAAATGTCGGAATTGCATTCTGAGTCCTTTGATGAAATGGAGCGCTGAGACTCGATGATGGCCGAGAAAATTGACTTGAGCGAGTTGATCTGTTCCAAAAGCTGGGCTTCCTCACCGCTGAGCTTGTCTGAATAAACGAACATGTCCTTTGAAAGCCGCTGCAAATTCTCGGTGATTTTACTGAATGCCAGACCCTTTTCGCCGGATTTTACGGAAATGACCATTGCATTGAGGGCGATAAGCTCCATCTGCTCGGAGTCTTCCTTGACTTCAGCAATCATTTTGTCGAGTTCTTTCAAGTCCTTGATTTTTTCGTTGAGCTTGTCAAAAATCGGCGTGTACTTTGCGCTGAAATCCGTAATGCTGGATGCTGATTTTGAAGAAAGAGAAACGCCGATTGATGAGATTGTTTCCTTCAGTTCATTAAAACTTGTATGGCTGTTGTGATGTTCAATCTGCGGGAAAAGCGACTCAAGCTGATTAAAAATGGATTCAAACTTTGAGTTGATTGAGCTGATTTGTGAAAGAGCTGAAGTGACGTTCATATTTATATTCTCCAAAGAATTCAGAATTCCTGCTTATGTGCGTTAAGATTATATTATAAAATCAAATCCTAGGAATTACAATGATTTTTTGCTATGCTTTGATTTATGCGTAAGTTTTCTATAATTTTTATTCTTTTATTTTCTATTGTAAGCTTCTCTTGCTCCAAGCCCGGCGACCTGACGATTCAGCGGGCCATGAAGTTCTATCAGTCTCAGGATTACGAAGAATCCCTCAAGCTTTTTAACGAAGCCCTGGAAGAAGAAACAAATTATTCTCCCGAACTGATTTACAATTTTATCGCGAACGTTTATCTCAAGCAGGAAGATTTGGAAAATGCCGTAATTTACCAGCAAAAGTCCTGCGACCTTCATCCCGAATACCGCAATCTGGTTTCCCTGGGAATGACTTACCATCTTTTAAACCGAGACCAGGAAGCCGAAGCCGCCTACCGCAAAGCCGTAGACTTAAATCCCCAGAAAGGTGAAGCCTACGCCAGCCTGGGAGCAATGTATCTGGGCCAGAACAAAATCCTAGAAGCCACAGAAAATCTAAAAAAAGCCGCCACCCTGGAACCCAAAATAGCCGTAATCCACGCCAACCTGGCCGTAGCCTACGCCGCCTCCGGAAACCTCACCGAATCCGAATCCGAATTCAAAATCGCCGAAGAATTGAAGTGCAAAAACCTAGAAGAATTCAAAGAAAGAGCAGCCTCTATGCAGAAACAGTAAATCACGCTTTTTAAGTTGCCCGACAAACCAACAAAATGGCTGGAGTTGGCGTTCTGGCACAAAATCGCTTGAGCTTTGCTCACCGCGATGTTTGGGACAGGTTGCCAACGGGAAGCCATTTTGTTGACTAAGCCCGAAAAACCCAAAAATCATGATTTACTGTTGACAATGTTACCGAATGTTCGGTATATTCTAGTTACCGTATGTTCGGTAACACTATGCTCAAAAGCGAAAAAACAAAGCCAACAAAAGAATTGATTCTCGACGCCGCATTTTCCTTCTTGGAAAAGCCAGGTTTTTCTTCATTCTCAATGAACGAACTGGCTGCAAAGGTTGGAATTTCAAAGCCGGCAATTTACCGTCACTTTACGAACAAAGAAGCTGTTCTTGAAGCGATGGAAGACCGCATCGTCGACAACATGGCTTTCTTTTTGAAAAACGTCACCTGTCAGAACGAAATTGCCTCACAAAAGTCACTGGCTGAGCTCGTTGATTATTTCGGTTCCAATCCCAATCACGTCAATTACTTTATCGCCCAGATGTCATCAACCCCAAATTACGAAGAGCGTCTTTTTGACAAATTGTTTGACCGGGGCGTTGCATTTCTGGAACACGAAGATAAAAATCTTTACCTCAAGGATTTCCGGAACGACATGCAGAAATTTTCAAGGCATGTTTTCTGCGGCATGTCGATTTTTTTCTTTGTCAGCATGCAAAAGCGCCTGATGAATCTGGGCAAAATCACAAAGCCTTCAGAAAATTTCGGTGATAAAGTCGTTGCCCTCATGCTCGAAGGCCTTTCCGGTACAACCCAGCCTTCTGATGCCTTTCATCCTGAGTCAATTTCAGAATCACGCAAAAAGGAAATTTTCGAGCTTTGTAAAATCCCACATGAAACTTTCCCGGAAGAAAACAGAATCTTCACGGCTCTTGCAAACGTCATCGAAAAGTACAAAATCCCCGGCGTTACGGTCGAAAGGATTGCGGACGAACTTAATATGGCAAAATCATCACTTTATGAATATTTTGGTAACAAAAACGAGATGATTAAGTGTCTTATTAATAAGGAGCTTCAGCTTCTTCAAACAATTATCATCGAAAATTCTGTGGAAGCGAAAAACTTCACTGAGTACGTTTACATCCTTATGGCGAGCGAAATGGAATATTTTTCTCACCGCCCTTCCATCATTCCGATTTGCGGCTGGCTTTTGATGGGCGATGAAGAAATCTCAGAAAAAAAGATGGAAGATTGCGAGGAAGAAGGTGAAGCTTCCCCTTGGGAAAAACGGCTTCCGGAAAGAGTGACTGCCCCTGACCTGGGCTTCCCTTACGCAAGCGACGTGATTACCGGCTGGATAAAATGTCTTCCGGTTGCCTTTCTTGTTGAGGCAAAGGGCAAGAATATCAGCGAGGAAAAACGCATGGACGGCTACATGCTGATGATAGATTATATTCTGAACGGAATAAAATAACGTTCGAAGATATTAGTGAAAAACTTGGAGAACTATAGATGAAAAAAATTGCTGGAATTATTTTGATTGGATTTACTGCGACAGCCCTGTCTTTCGCGCAGGAAGTCGTAAAGCTTTCAATTGATGATGCTGTTGACTACGCTATCAAGAACAGCCGTACCCTCAAGAGCAAGGACATCGATTTGGAATTAAAGGAAAGGGCTTCAAAGAATGCCTGGAACGTATTTTTGCCAAGCGTTACTGCAAGCGGAACCATGAAAAGGGCTTCAGAAATCAGTCCCCAGTATGCGGCTGCAGGCCTTAACGATTATCCTGACGAGGAATCTCGCTGGGATGTAATCGGCGCCCTTTCTGCAAGCTGGAATTTCACTCCTGCTTACATCGCTCAGATTAAAATCTCAAAGGCTCAGTACGAGGCCGGAAAAATCAGCTGGGAACAGAATCTCCGCGAGACAACAACAAACATCAAAAAGATGTATTACGGCCTTATCTTGCAGCAGGAAAGCCTCAAAATCAAAAAGACTTCCCTTGAAAATACCCGCCAGCGAATGAATCAGGCCGCTACAAACTTCAAGAACGGTTCGATTCCAGAGCTTCAGTATTTGAAGGCACAGGTTGACTATGAAAACTCCAAGCCTGAGGTTGATACAGCCGAGCAGTCTTTGAATCAGCAGATTGATTTGTTCGAGTTTATGATTGGTATGCCGGTTGGAACTCCAATCGAACTGACAAGCACAATCGAGCCACTTTATATCGACGTTACGGCAGAAGAGCTGCTTGAAAAATATTCTGACAATGACCTTCAGATTCAGGCCCTCGAAAAAAACAAGCTTGCCGCCAAACTGGGAATTTCCGCATCTGACCTTGCGACATGGATTCCGACACTTTCTTTGAGCTATGGCTGGCAGCCGATGTATGTTAACGGCTCAACAATGGGTCTTCCGGCAAACGCCAAGGCATTCGGCTTTGCAAGTGACGTCGGTTCGGACGAAAAATGGTACAACTCAGGAAGCCTTTCGCTTACCCTGGCATGGAATATCACGAACATGCTTCCATGGTCTTCAAACCGCCAGAAAGTAAAGGATTACAAGCAGCAGCTGGTTCAGCTCGACCTTTCCCTTGAGACTCTCAAGGAGAATCAGAAAGTTCAGGTCCGCAAGGCTGTTGATACCCTCAATCAGGCACGCGAGCAGATTGATTCAATGGCCCGCAACGTTACTCTTGCACAGAAAGCTTACGACATGACGGTCCGCTCATACCGAAACGGAACTACTGAGCGACTTGATTTGCGTGATACTGAATCTTCACTTGATCAGGCTAAGCTTGGTCTCGTAAATCAGAAATTCCAGTATATCTCTGCTCTGATGGATCTGGAAAATACACTGAACACAAACCTTACTAAGTAAACAAACTGGAGGAAATATATGAAAAAATATGTACAATCTGCAATCACACTCGCTTCAATGGCGGCAGTTCTTACCTTCATGAGCTGTGGTCCCAAAAAGCCTGGACAGGGAGCAAATCCTGAAGAAGTAGAGACTCTTTACGCTGTCTCAACATACAAAACAGTCGCTGGAAACCTTGACGACTACCTTGAATTCGGCGGCGACGTGGCTTCGGTCAATGAAGTCATGGTTTTGCCGGATCAGGCAGGAAAAATCACCAATATTCTGGTCAAAGTCGGTGACATGGTAAAACTCGGTGACACAATCGCCTATGTAAACCCTCTCCGAGCAGGCGTTGTCTATAACGACAGCCCGGTAAAGGCTCCAATCAGCGGAAGGGTTACCTCTCTCCCGGTCACAGTCGGTTCAACAGTTTCCCAGTCTTCTCTGGTTGCAAAAGTTGCCCGCACTGATGAACTTGAAATCAGAATCAATATCGCCGAGCGCTTCATCAGCCGTATTTCTAACGGTCAGAAGGCTACCGTAACATTCGATGCATATCCAAGCGTTGAATTCGGAGCAAAGATTTTTGAGGTCAGCCCGGTTCTGGACACTTCAACCCGAACAATGGGCGTAAAGCTCCGTCTCAATCCGCCAGACAGCCGCGTAAAGGTCGGAATGTATGGCCGGGTCAAGCTTGTAACTGAAAGCGTTAAGAATGCAATCGTTCTTCCTGTTTCAGCCCTCGTTACCCGCGACGGAAAGGATTATGTCTTTGTCGTAACTACTCCGAAGTCAGGTCAGAATGCGGCCGCTGTAAGCATCCGTCAGGTTACAAAGGGTATTTTGGTTGACAATCAGGTTGAAATCACAAAAGGCCTTGAGGCAAACGAAGAAGTCGTTATCAAAGGTCAGACTTTGCTGAACGACGGTGCAAAGGTCAATATCGTTTCTACAAAATAAGAGGTGATTCATGACTATTTCTGAAAGATGTGTTAATAAACCGACGACGACATTCCTTGTTTTCTTGATGTCCGTTCTGCTCGGTATTTATTGTGTATTTAAATTGCCGGTAGACATGTACCCGGATATGGACTTGCCTTACATGATCGTCATTACGACTTATTCAGGTGCAGGTCCTGAGGAAGTAGAGCAGAGTGTTACGCGAACGCTCGAAGGTCAGCTTTCCGGTCTTTCCGGCCTCAAAAAATTGCAGTCGCGCTCAATGTCGGGCACAAGTTTGATTATTCTCGAAATGAACTACGGAACCAACCTGGATGCCGCGGTCAATGAAATCCGAGATAAAATCGATATTGTCCGAAGTTATCTCCCGGATGACGCAAATTCTCCGATGACAATCAAGATGGACCCTTCGATGATGCCGATTATGTCGCTTTCATTGCAGGGAAGCCGAACTCCTGAGGAACTTCGAACTTACGCAGAAGACGTCGTTCAGCCACGACTGGAACAGCTTGACGGTGTCGCTTCGGCAAATGTCATGGGTGGACGAGAGCGCTCTATCAACGTTGATATTCCCCGCGACCGACTTGAAGCTTACGGTCTTTCAATTTCGACAGTGGCTCAGCTGATTGGTGCTCAGAACATTCAGTCTTCGGGCGGTACAATCACTTCAGGTGATACAAACTATACTATTAAAACAAGCGGTAAATATCAGTCACTCGATGACTTGAAGAATACCGTAATCTCATACAAGGCAACTTCGGAAGGTCAGGTCCGCACAATCCGTCTCCGTGACGTCGCTGATGTTTACGACGGCTACAAGCGCGAGACAACCCTTGCTTACCTTGACGGCCAGCCTTGTGTCGTTCTTTCGATTCAGAAGCAGTCTGGCAAAAACTCAGTTACGGCTGCCCGCAACATCCGAAGGGCAATTCCTACTATTAAAGCCGAGCTTCCTGCCGACGTTGAGCTGATTGAAACTTCAAACACAACTGACATCATCGAGCAGACAATCAATGAGGTTGTAAAATCGGTTGTTCAGGGTGCCTTGCTTGCAATCCTGGTCCTGATCATCTTCCTCCGCTCAATTAAATCGACTGTCATCGTCGGTCTTTCGATCCCGATTTCAGTATTCATTACCCTCATGTTCATGTACTTCCAGGGACTCACGCTCAACATGGTTTCCCTTGCAGGTCTTTTGCTGGGTATCGGTATGCTGGTCGATAACTCAATCGTCGTCCTCGAAAATATTTACGCTTACCGCCAGAAAGATGCAAAACCCCGCGTGGCTTCGGTCCTCGGTTCTCAGGAAATGGTCATGTCAATCACGGGCTCAACGCTCACATCAATCTGTATCTTCGCTCCTATGCTCATGTTCAAAAAGACTTTGGGCATCATGGGCCAGATGTTCAACGATTTGGCATGGACAATCATCTTCTCGCTCACATGTTCTCTTCTCGTCGCAATGTGTCTCGTTCCGGTTTTGACTTCAAAATACCTGATGATTGATAAAATTGACACAAGCAAGAAGGGCGAGGGTAAATTTGCCGGCTTTATTTATGCAGTTAACGGCGCCTTCAACAACTTCTTTGCCAAACTTGATGAAAATTATGCAAAAGGCGTCAGCTTTGTTCTTCACCACCGAAAAATTGCCCTTCTTTCACTGGTCGGCCTTTTCTTCGTTTCGATTTTTTCTATTAAATTCATCGGCTTCATCTTCATGCCTGCTTCGGCTGCAAACACAGTTTCAGTTGAATTCACCCTTCCACAGGGAACCAAACTGGACATCACTGATGACACGATGCACGAATTTGAAAATCTCGCTACCCAGGAACTTAACGGCGTAAAATACGTCACCATGACGGTCGGCGGAACCAGCATGTTCTCTTCAGGTGCAGAAACAAACAAAGGTAAAATCACATTTACCCTCTATCCTCCAGCAGAACGCCAGCCGGGCTACGACAATGAAAAATCAGCAAAGGCAAAGCTCCGAAAGCATTTCAATGACTTCCCTGGCGCTGACCTCAAATTTGCCGCAAATGCAAACAGCGCTTCATCTTCAAGCGACATCAACATCATGGTTAAGTCTGACGACTTGAACCTGGTTCGTGAGTACGCTTCAATCGTTGAAAAAATGCTCAAGGAAAAGGGCACGGAATATGTTCAGGAAGTTACCTCTGACCAGGAAGAAGGTCTCCCGGAGGCAACGATTACCGTAAACCGCGAAAAGATGTATGAATTCGGCTTGAACATCCACACAGTCGGTGCGGAAATTTCCGGGGCCATCAACGGAACTACTGCCAGCCGCTACACAGAACGCGGTAAGGATATCGATGTTGTAGTAAGGCTTTCTGCCCAGGACAAAAAACGCCTGGATGACCTGGATTCAATTTCGGTCGTAAACTCACAGGGTCAGAGAATCCCGCTCTCAAGCTTTGCCCGCTACGACGAGACCACTGCCCCTGTTACAATCTATCGTGAAAACCAGGCCCGCGTCGTTCACGTTACTGCAAGCCGCGTTGACGGAATGTCTCTCGGTGTCTGTCAGCAGGGTGTCCGCCAGCTTTTGGCAGACAATATTCCAAAGGAAGACGGCGTTACGGTTCAGCTTGGTGGTTCAATGGAAGACATGGTTGAGGCCGTTACAAACTTCGGTATGATTATCATCATGGCGGCTTTCCTTGTATTCGTCGTCATGGCTTCTCAGTTTGAGTCGCTCCTTGACCCCTTTATCGTCCTTCTTACGATTCCGCTCTCATTTATCGGCGTTATCATGATTTACGGACTTACTGGCACACAGCTCAACGTCATCACAATCATGGGTATGCTGGTTCTGGTCGGTACAATCGTAAACAACGGTATCGTTCTTGTTGACTACACAAACCTGCTTCGAAAGCGAGGCATGGAACTTGAAGAGGCCTGTGTCGAGGCAGCCCGAAACCGACTCCGACCAATCCTCATGTCAACTTTGACCACAGTAATTTCCCTTGCTCCAATGGCATTCTTCCCGGGTGAAGGCTCACAGTCAATGCAGCCAATCTCGCTCACTGTATTCGGCGGTATGACATTCGGTTCTTTGATGACACTTTTCATCATGCCGACTATTTATTTCATCTTCAACAACCGAAGATTGAAGAAAGCAGAGAAAAAACGCCGAAAGCAGCTCATTAAGGAAGGAAAAATCACAAAGAGCGAAGAGAAACAGCGTATAAAAGAAGAAAAGAAACGCGCAAAACTCGAAGCAAAGGCTGCAAAAGCGGCTAAAGACCTGGAGGAGTTTAAAAATGGGTTATCTTGAGAACATTAAAATTCATGCCGGCGTGCAGAAAAGGGTTGAAATCATTTTCTCTCAGGCCGTAGAAGAAGACTTTGTCGCTGAATTCAAAGAGCAGCAGGTCGGACTTAAATACACGAAACTGGCCAACGTCATGGGCGCAGGCTTTTCAAACCCCCGCCTGGGCGATGCAATCTGGCCTCAGCTCAACATGATGTACATCATTTATTGCAGCGAGGAAGATTGCGGCAAAATCATCGCGATTGTCGAAAAATTGCGTGAAAAGTACATGGGCGAGGGAATCGCCTGCTTCGTCAGTGAATCAACGGAGGTGTAGGGTATGGCAATAGTCACGCTTACAAGACAGTCCGGCTCCTTCGGTGACGAAATCGGAATGCTTATTGCACGCAGACTCGGCTACACCTTCTTTGACAAGCACGAAATTGAAAGGCGGATTATCGCAAAAGGCCTGCCAAAAGAGGAATTCCTCAAATACGATGAGCGAAAGCCGACTTTCCTTGCGCGATTCGCCAAAAACCGCGATAAATATCTGAACTTCCTCAGTTCGGTTGTTCTTGAAATCGCAAAGGAAGGAAATTGCGTAATCATTGGCCGCGGTGCCTTCCTTTTCCTGCGGGACGTTCCAAATCATATAGCGCTTAAATTCCTTGCGCCTTTTGACGTGAGGGTTAAGCACATGATGGAGATCAAGAATATCGAAACGGAAAAGGCCACCCAGATTCTGCTTGAAAAGTCTGACAAGCGAAAAGTTGCTTTTTATAAGAGTTGCTTCAAGTACGATTTGCACAGCATGGACTTCATTCATGCCTCAATCAACACCGGAATGGTACATCCTGACATGGTTGCTGAAATGATTGTTGCCGCTATAAAGAACAACATCACGCCGGAAGTCGAAGAGGCGGGCAGGCAGCGGGTCGAAGAGCTGATTCTGGCCCAGGAAATGGCAAACAAGCTGATTTTCGAGCACGGACTGCACATCGACGAGCTTTGGGTGATTGTTCGTGATAAAAACATCACGCTGCACGGAGTCACAAGTTTCCATGCCACAGTCGAGCGCGCCGAAACAATCCTTGAGAGCGAATATTCCGGCTACAAGGTTGTGAGTGAAATAAAGTGCGTGCAGGATAATCGTTTTAGCAAGGCATAGTAAACCGGGGCTTCCCGCTGCCTTCAGCTATGCTTACGGCCAGCGGGTCGGCTGTTCCACCCTTCGCTAACGCTCATTGCTGCATTGGTTTCGACTCCGCTCAACCAACGCAGCAACTTCGGGGTTCCATAGCCTAGCCCAAATAGCTGCCAAAAATCTTCTTATAATCTTCAACGCTTTCGGCTGCGACGATTTCTTTTCGGAGGGCGGCTCCACCTTCCAAGCCCTTTGAATAGGCACAGAATCTTTTGCGTGCGTCTCGGCAGGCGGCAAGTTCGCCCATGTCTTCTACGAGCAAGGCAAGTTCCCGGAAGCCGGTCTGAATGCGCTGTTCCACAGGAATTTCTGTGATTGTGCCTTTTGTGAGGAATTCACGTGTTTTTGTGAACAAGAACGGATTACCCATTGCTCCGCGGGCAAACATCACGGCGTCAACGCCAGTCTGCTCCAGCATGCGTTTTGCATCTTCCGGCGTAAATGCGTCTCCGCTTCCAAACACAGGAATTTTTGAGTCAGTTTTTTCGTGAACGAATTTTACAAGCTGGGCAAGGGCATTCCAGTCGGATTTGCCTTCGTAGCCCTGGGCGCGGGTTCTTCCGTGCATCGTGATTGCGGCCGCTCCGGCTTTAAGTGCTGATTCGGCGCATTCCTTCCATGTGATGTGCTCTGCATCCCAGCCGAGTCGGAATTTTACTGTGACAGGTACTCGGCCTTCTACAGCCTCAACTACGGCACTTACGATTTTATAAAGATGATCCGGGTCCCGGGTGAGGGCACTTCCTGCGTTTGACTTGATGATTTTTGGAACAGGACAGCCACCGTTTATGTCGATGCATTCAGCACTTGTTCGCTCCAGAACAATCCTTGCCGCATTTGCCATTGTTTCCGGCACTCCGCCAAAAATCTGGACGGCATAGGCCTTTTCGTTGGGAGCGCGTGACATGAGGTTTTCAGTCTTTTCGTTGTTTCGCGTGAGTGCTTCGGAACTGACCATTTCCGTGTAGGCAAAATCAGCCCCGCACTCCGCACAGATTGAACGGAATGCGCGATCAGAATATCCCGCTACAGGAGCCAGGAAAAGGTTACCGGATAGAGAAAGTTTACCGATTTGAACTGGATGATAGAGCGGCATCTTCAGATTACTCTGGCAGTCTGAAAATCTTGCAGCTGTTGGTCCACAAAATCTTGCTGAGTTCTTCCAAATCCATTTCGAGCATTTCTGAAAGGAAGCGTGCTGTTGACGGCAGGTACTCAGGCATAGCCCGTTTGCGCTCGCGGAATTCGGCCGGAACCATGAAAGGACTCTCGGTTTCAATCAACATTCGCTCTACAGGAATATTCAAAACGGTTTCATGCAGGTTGCGTGCGTTTCGATAAGTCAAATTTCCTGCGAAAGAGAAGTAAACGTTGAGGCCTGCTTCGAGACACTTTTTTGCATAGGCTGCGTCTTCTCCGTAACAGTGCAAGATTGCTCCTGCTGGCGGAATTCGCTCTTTGAGGATGTCGAAAACGTCTTTTCCGGCTTCGCGGCTGTGGATGATTACAGGCTTGTCGTATTTTTTGGCGATTTCGAGCTGGGTGATGAAAAGCTCAGTCTGCATTCGCTTGTCACCGAACTGCTTGTAGTAGTCGAGACCGCATTCACCAACGGCAATTACGTTAGGCAGCTTGAGACCTTCCTCGATAGTTTTAATCCAGTCTTTGCCCGGGTTCATGACCTCAACCGGAGCAACACCGACGGCATGATAAACACCAGGAATAGATTTGATGTTAGGATAGACTTTCTTGAAGTCGTGGAGACTATTATTAATGCTTACAATACGTGTAACTCCGGCTAATTTAGCCTTCTGAATTACACGTAACTGTTCAATCGGGTCCTCATAAATGAGCCCGATATGGGCGTGAGTATCAAAAAACTGCATGGCTTTCTTCCAAATAGATGTGAATATAAGAAGAGAATTAAACTCTTTTTTCTTTTACTCCGATAGAATAACAGAGAAAATAGCAACTGTCAAATTTTTTGCACTAAAATGGGGATAAAAAATCTCTAAAATCAGCAAAATATTTGACCTTGTTTGTGTTGTGTGATATATTTCTATGGATTGTCTAGAAATATTTAGAAAGCCGGATATTGGAGTAAGAACTTGGCAAAAAGCAGACACTATAAGAAGATCGAAAAGAATGCAGTTTCAGCTTTGCTTCACGGACTGCAGAGTCTCGCAAACGGTATTGGCCGGATTTTTGTAAAAATTTTTAAAATTTGTGACAGCAAGCTCACAATCATGATCGTTCCTCATTCTCAGGGTAAGGTAATCAACTTCCGCACAAATGTTTTTGCACTTGCTTTCGGAATCGTCCTCGTAGTCGGAATTGTTTCTTCTTTTATCTACTTCAAAAAACAGGATTCAGGCATCCGTGAGGAACTTGCCCGCTCAATGCGTGAAAACCGCGACTTGCTCGCAAGCTTCGACGAACTCCGTGACGAAAACAACAATGTCCTTCAGACAGCCAAACGTTTCCGCTCATCACTTTCACAGACACTTTCCCTGCTCGGAATCAATCAGTCATCATCTGTTGCAAAAGCTTCGGTTTCTGACAGCGACTTGAATTCCCTCTTCGATACAAAA
This sequence comes from Treponema ruminis, assembly GCA_017161305.1. Classification (GTDB taxonomy): domain Bacteria; phylum Spirochaetota; class Spirochaetia; order Treponematales; family Treponemataceae; genus Treponema_D; species Treponema_D ruminis. The sequence goes on from CP031518.1 coordinate 215,146, forward strand.
GATTCAGTTTCTGGTTCCACAAAAGAAGCTTCTGATATGCGCCAGCTTTCTTCTTATTTGGAGAGCGCAATCCAGCCAATCGAGCAGATCGGTAAAATGCTCGAAAGCCAGGAAACTCTTTTCGCAGACATTCCTAACATCTGGCCGGTAAGAGGCGGCATCGGTCATGTCTCACAGCCTTTCGGTCAGACAACCCACCCGATCACAGGCAACTGGTACATTCACAAAGGTCTTGATATTTCAACATGGCGCAGCGGCGACCCAATCCTTGCTACGGCAAACGGTCAGGTTGTAACGGTTGCATACGATTCAGGTTTCGGCAACTACGTCATCATCAAGCACAAGCACGGAATTTACACACGCTACTGTCACATGGCTTCAACCCGAGTCAAAAAAGGTCAGTTCGTTTCTCAGCGTGACGTAATCGGCTACATCGGAAGCACTGGTATTTCAACTGGTCCTCACCTTCATTACGAAGTACACATTGGTTCTGACGTTGTTGACCCTGCAAAATACGTAAACATCAAAGTCTCAAAATAAAATATGGCTCTATTAACGGATAATATTTCAATCAAAACAATTATCGGACTTGGTTCTGCAATCTCTGGCGACGTTCATGCCGATGGTTTTATCCGCGTCGAAGGCGACGTGGACGGAAATCTTGAATCGACAGGTCATGTTGATATTGGTCGAGAGGCCCGCATCAACGGAAACATCACGGCTCAGTCAGTTGTTTTGGGCGGAATTGTCCTGGGTGATATTTATGCTCCCAATCAAATCAAACTCCTTTCTTCTTCTGCTGTAATCGGCAACATTTTTACCCGCAATCTCGAAATCGAAGAAAACGTAATTTTCCACGGACACTGTATTGCCTTAAAAAAGGAAGAAGACTTCAATCAGGCTTCGGAACGCTTCTCAAATGAACTGAGCATCCGGAGCAAGGCAGTTTGATGGCTGAGCTTTCATCCGTAAATACGCAGTTAAACTCCCAGTCACTCTATTTCGCAGCGACTCAAGCGGCTTCCCAGCAACTAGCACAACAGGCAAAAAAAACAGAAAAAAAGCAGAAAACTTCCTTTGCATCATCTTTGAGCGCACATCAGGAAAGGGCCCAGCTTCTTTCAGAGGGGCTTCCTCTTGAACTCGCCGGAATGACTGACGAGGAAGCGGTTGTTTTCCTAAAAGACCAGATGGATATGGCCGGCGATGAGCTTAAAGCCAGGCAGGATCTGGCCTCCATGGAAAATTACCGCAAAAAAGTCGGCCATTTCATGAAATTCATAGTAAAGAACAATTTTGAGTTTATAAAGAAAAAGAGATTTGGCAGAAACAGAAAGGGCAGACCTGTGGATCCATACTGTCAGGTTCAAATTATAGACCAAAAATTGAATCAGCTGGCGGCGGAAATGTTGATTTTGCACGGATCGAATCTAAGGCTTCTTGCGAAACTTGAAGAAATCAACGGTTTAGTAGTAGACTTATTGGCGGAGTAAAAAATGAGCGATATTTTTGAACAGGATATAAACGACAGCGAAGAAGACATCTCAAAACTTGAAGATGCAGATTTTAAGCCTTACGAAGAAGAAGGCGAAGAGCACTTTGTTTACCCCAAAATCCTCTACCTCGTGCGTCTGGAATATTCAAGCGAGGGCGTTTACGTCAGCGTTCCGGATAAATTCGAAGAATTAAAGGGCGGCGACAGAATCATAATTCCGACCCGCTACGGAAAGGATATCGCCCTTGTACTTGGAAGAACCAATCATCCGGTCGGACTCAAGCCAAGTGACATCGTAAAAGTTGAGCGCAAGGCAAACGACGACGACATAAACAGAATCGAAGAACTCAAAGAAAAGGAAATTGATGCCGCAAAAGTCTTCAAGGAAAAGGTTTCCGAGCACGGACTGGACATGAAGCTGGTTGCAGTCCACTTCCTTCTTGAAGAAGCAAAGGCTTTGTTCTTCTTTTCAAGTGAAAACCGCGTTGATTTCCGTGAGCTGGTCAAAGATTTGGTCAGCGTTTTCAAGATGCGAATCGAATTGCGTCAGATTGGCGTGCGCGATGAAAGCCGTATTATCGGTGGACTCGGCGTTTGCGGCCGTCCTTACTGCTGTCATTCCGTTCGCGATAAACTCCCGCCTGTATCAATCAAAATGGCAAAGGAGCAGAGCCTTTCCCTCAATTCAACAAAAATTTCCGGTCAGTGCGGCCGCCTGCTCTGCTGCTTGAGCTATGAATACAACTGGTATGCCGAAGCCCGCAAAAAACTCCCGAGCGAAGGCCTCCACATCTATTATGACGGCTCAAATTTCAGAATCACGGACGTAAATCCAATCAAGCAGATTGTGCGCATGCTCAGTGAGGACGGAAGATTGCTCGAAATTCCTGCCAGCCGCTTTGTAAAGGACAACGGCAAGTGGAGCATCAAATAATCAGCTGCTGAAAGAGAAGTTAGTTTTTAGGAAATCACAACAATCAGGTCGTCTGATTTTGGCGTGAATTCGTTGCGCTTGTAATCAGCGTAGAAAGTGAATTTCGTGAATCCCGCATCTTTTGCGTATTGTTCGATTTGATTTTTGGTGAGCGGAAGGATTTCTGCTCCCTCAGTGACCGTCAGCCTCTTGCCGTTTCCTGTTTCAAGTTCCTGGCTTACAATTTTTTTGCCGTCCGGGCTTGTCTTGATTCCTGTAAAAAGTTTTACGCGGATGCTTTCGCGGACTGGAAGTTTTACCGACGGTTCAATCTTGAATTTTTCAAAATTTGGAAGCTTTATGATCAGTTTGCCCTTTGGAGTCAAAAGCTGCTTGCAGTCAAAGAAAAGCTTGGCCATGAGGGTTGTGTCGTGGGTGTAAATTATCCTGTTGTTGGGAATTGTTATTACATCATAAAAGGCCTTGCCCAAAAAGCGGCACATTTCCAGACTGGACATCTGAAAAAAACGGAGTGCCATGAGCTGAGTGCGTCTTTTGCGGTTGGCAGATTCAATGAGCTGGTTTACGGTTTCAAGGCCGGTGACGTCAGCGTTGCCTTTTGCAAGATAGTGTTCAAAAGTACCGGTGCCACAACCTATGCTGAGATATTTGACCGGGGCTGCAAAAGATTTTGTTTCTTCTTCATAAAATTTTTTTACATCATCACCGGCGGAGTATAATTCATCATAGTACTCGGCGATGTTTTCATATAATTCCATATTTTAATGATAAGTCTGAAATCCTTAAAAAGCAAGCAAAACGAACGCGTGAGCACATGTCAGGAGCCTTAAAATTGGCCCGGAATTTACATAAAATAGAAAAAATTAAATCCTTTTCTTGTAAAAATTAGATTTAGAGAATACAATAGTTATATGGGATTCTTGCGGGCTTTAAAGGAATTATTTGAATCTATATTTTTAAGTTCATCTCCAGAGGTAAAAAAACGAATGGAGATGCACAAAATTGAAAACGAGTTAAAAATCTTACCGTCGCAAATCATTAAGAATGGCTTGCTTCAGCCAAATTTTGCGGAAATTTTCCGTGTTCTTTACGAAAATACCAAGCCCATCGACGACATTCTTTCCAGAACAATCAGCTCAGAGGACATTCAGCGAAACGCCCGCTTTGAAAACGAGCTTATCTTGACGGGATTCGACGCCGAGTCTCAGGACAAAATGGAAAAGCTCGAATACGAGAACCGCAAGAGCGAAATCATGGAGTCCGACACGGCTATGAACAAGCTTCTTGAAACGCAAAAGCGTTCACTTGAGTCCCTGCTCAAACAGCTTAATTCTCCGGGCTTCATTAAAATCGACGACACCCTCTGTTCATTAAAGCAGCTGGCTGACATCTGTCATTTTAACTACATCAACATCGTCCGCCTTTTCGACCAGGATTTTGACGGCCTCACTTCTTCTTCGCTTGGAGTTGTCGGCTTTGTTTCACCTCAGCCGCTTGCGCCTATCCTGCAGGACTTGTACTACCTCACCGGCAATTTCCACATCAATCAGGCAGAGGTCAGGGCGGTCTGTGCCTTAAAGCAAATCCTCCACGGCAAGCGTCTGGACGAAGCCGAAAAGGAAAGCATTTCCAAAAATTTAAAGATGATCAATTCTGTCTTTTCACAGTACCTCACTTCAGACGTGCTCAAAAAACTCATCTGTCTGGGCCGGAAAGACACCAACATCACTTTCCAGTTTGCAACATACCGCTCAAATTCACTCAAAAACTTCATCGAATACATGCAGAAGCGCTTTGCCTCTGACACTGAGCGAATCAAGGGCGAAGTCAAGGACTATACCGTTTCATTTGAGATTAAAGAGCTGTTCGGAAATGAGCCGCTTGAGCTGATTCATGTCTACAATGCCGACACAAACGAATTCCTGCGCGTAAACACTCCATATTCTTTCGTCTGGATTACGCCTCTTCAGGTCATTAAAACCTTCATGTCAGTCTTTATGACTTCATCAGTCAGGACGGTTCTCAACAATATCGTAATCGAAGGATTTTTCAACAATCAGAACTACAAGGCAGATTTTTCTTCTACCATTTATGCCCTCAACGAAATCGACAATCAGATTAAGGAATTTGAGGAAAGTTTTGGTCGCGGAGGCAAAAACAATGAGGCTGAACTTCGTGGTCTTGTTCAGGACAGCCGTACAAATGCAGATTTCCTAAAAAAAGTCGGCACAATGGTCGATAATATAAATAATCAGGCTCATAAGCTGATTCAGGAAACATCAAAAACCTTGTATCAGCTCTATCTTGAGATTGGTGAATTGATTATTGATTCAAAAAAATCCAAGTCTGATATGGTTTCTAATATTAAGGTATTGCTTTCATCAGCACGAAATCACGATGGTGCTGGAATGATTGAGCAGCAGCAGGAAAACTGGAAGCTCTTCCTTAAAATTATGAAGAATTATGCTATAATCGGCGAGATTGATAAAGACCATGAGTGATGAAATCCTAGAAGTTACGCAGGGCGAAAAGACTCAAAATCTGATAAACGAATACGAGAAGCGAATTTTCGATTTGAATCAGCTTCTTGAGATTTCGCGTTCCCTTTGTTCAACCCTGGAATTTTCTACATTGATAGAATCAATCCTCTACACATGCATGGGCCAGTTCCACGTCCTCGGTGCCGGAATTTTCGTCCTCAATGCGCTTGATGCTGATTCTTTTCATCTTGACTCAAACTACAATGGCATTGATCCAAATCCAAACATTGCCTACATAATTCCTACTTCAAATCCTGTCGTTTCCCTTCTTGAAAGCAGCAACAAGGTTTATACAGTTGATGAACTGGTTGCCGAGCTTCCTGATTCAACAGATTTGAACATGATTACGACCCTCAAGCCATCCCTCATCATTCCTCTGGTTCAGCATAACCATTTAAACGGAATCCTTCTGCTTGGCGAGCGTATTACTCTTTCTGATGATGCCGGTTACAACGACTACGAAAAGGAACAGCTGGGTGTAATCGCTTCACTTGCTTCTATTGCAATCAACAATGCGGCTCTTCTTGAACGTTCTTCAACAGACATGATGACCCATCTTAAACTCAAATATTTCTTCTATAATGTACTTACAGATAAGCTCGATAATGCTCTGGCGAGTGAAGGCCATCTTTCGGTCATTATGTTCGATATTGACTTTTTCAAGCGATTTAACGACACTTATGGCCATGCCTGTGGTGACTATGTTCTTCAGACAGTAGCCAAAATCATCAAATCTAATATCCGTGACAAAGACATGGCTTCACGATACGGTGGCGAGGAATTTACAGTCCTGCTCAACGAAACCCGCATGGAAGACGCCATGATTGTTGCAGAGCGAATCCGCAGCAAAGTAGAGCAGTTTGATTTTTGCTACGAAGACCAGCATGTAAAAGTTACCATTTCTATCGGTGTCGCAACTTTTGACTCCCAGCACAATCCTGTGACCTCGCCAAAATTGCTCGTCGATCAGGCAGATCAGGCCCTTTATGTTTCAAAACGAAGCGGCCGAAATCGCGTTACCTTTGCTGATTCAAAGGTAATTTCTGACGTAACACTGGATAAATAATGAATTTTTTGAGAAAACCCTTTTCTTATTCTTTTGTCAGGGCAGCCTTTGCCATTGTTTTAATCAATATTGCAGTTCATTTTGGTCTTGGCTTCCTTGGCCTCAACAAGAATTTCTTTGCCTTAAATGTCGTCGGCTTTGTCTACAGCCACTATTTCTGGCAGGTATTCACTTACATGTTCGTTCACGGTGATTTAAGTCATCTTTTCTTTAACATGCTGGCCCTTATGATTTTCGGAACGGCCATAGAAAAGGCAATCGGCTCGCGGGAATTCCTGCTCATGTATTTTGTGATTGGAGTTTGCAGCGGACTTTTTTCACTGGGCGTTTATTACGGATTTGGCCGCTTTTTGATGGCAAATCAGATTCAGCCATGGACTTTTTACATTTCTTTGATTGGTGCCAGCGGCGCGATTTACGGTCTTCTTTTTGCCTACGCGGTTTTCTTTCCGCGGTCAATGATTTTCATCTGGGGAATTATTCCTGTTCCGGCTCCTCTTATGGTCCTCGGATATGCAGTAATTGAATTCGTGAGTCAGTTTGTCGGTTCAAGCAATGTTGCCCACATGACTCATCTTGCTGGATTTGCCTTTGCCTGGCTTTATTTTGTGATTCGCATGGGAGTGCATCCGATCAGGGTATGGAAAGACGCTTACAGAAGATAATTTTACTTTTTCTGATGTCGATTCTTCTCCCCTTATGGCCCCAGGACGTCAGCCAGGAGAGGATGGTTCGTTTTGCCATCTGGGCTTCGATGGAAGCTTTTCCTGGAATTGAGCAGGTTGAAAAGGACGCTTACGCCCTTCCTGTTAAAAAAATCCGTGAGATAACGCCGCTGATTCTTTCTGGCATGGTTTATGGCTGGAAATTTGAATATGTTCCCTATGACAAGGCCCGTGGCGTTCAGGAATATTTTGAATTTACTCCGGTTCATGAGCTTTCAAAAGAAGAAATGCAGGCCGTGAACTATGAAAAGCCCTGGATAAAAGAATCGATTATGAACTGCTGGGTTGAATACCGCCGCACGGATCCTCAGCTTCATATTTACAAGGGCTGGGCATCAGTCTTGCATCCGAGAATCAAGGGAGAGGGCTATGCTCCGCTTTCAGAAGGCTTTGAGGGCTTGCAAAAGGCCTGTGCAGAGGCATTAAAGTACGCCGTCCGCAATTACGAGCGCAAGTGGATTAAGACCAAGCCCAAGGAAATCAGCGGAACCGTCTTTATGAGTCAGCCTCCGAAAATCGGTGTAGATGCCGGCAGATATAAAGTTACCCTTGATTTTTTTATGGAAACGGATAAAATAGTAGAGTATAAGACTTTTTAAAAGTTTTGCAGCTTTTTGGTCTTAACTAAACAGTATAAATTACTTGCAGAGAGTTGCTTTCTGGTAACGTCTCAAACAAGGAGGATTTTATGAAGAAATTTATCGCTGTTGTTGCAGCACTCTTTTGTTTTGCAGGATTCGCATTTGCTGATGAGCTGGCAGAATTACAGAAAGACCCGAATTTTGTTGACACTTCAACACGATTGATCATTCCAGAGGATCAGCATACAACAAGTAAAACTGCAAAAGTTCAGATTGAATACACACCTCTCACAGACGAGGCTCATGTCTATTACACATGTATGGCTGTTTCATACGATCAGGGCGAAGCAATGAACACTGTTCTTGCCTGCCTTCAGGATTTCCAAAAGGAAAATCAGTACTACAGCTACAAATACATGCGCAAAGATTCGGTTAAATACTTTAAGGATGATAAAAACCTGAAATGGGCCACATATCATTCTTATGTAAAGTTCAACCGCTAACGCTCAAACCGCAAAGCAATGAGCCAGTTCATAAGAGCTGGCTCAAATTATTTATTAGGATTATATAAAAATGGACGTTCAAAACATCATTAAAAACCTTCACCCGCTTGAAATCAAGGTTCTTCTTAACTACACAGCAAAAGATGAATTAACTTCAGAAAAGCTCCAGAAAGAATTGGATTACAAAGAAGGTCACGCAAACCAGGCATTCAGCTGGCTGGGTGGCAAAGAGCTTCTTTCTGTTGTGAGCAAAACTCCACACACATTCTACGAAATTACAGAACTCGGCCGCGCTTATGCAAAAGACGGAATCCCGGAAGTTAGAATCATCAACTTTGTAAAGGAAAACGGTGCAAAACTTTTGCCGGAAATCGCAGCCGGCACAGGCTTGGAGCAGAAGGACGTTGGTTCTGCTTTCGGTCAGCTTTCAAAGGCTGGTGTCCTCAAAATGAATGCCGAAAAGAAGGCTGAATATTCTGGCGCAGAAGTTCCGGCAAACATCAAAATCGCTACAGAATTGTTTGAGCGCGCTGCAAAAGCAGAAAACGGTCAGCTCGACAATGCTTCTTTGAATGCCGAAGAACAGAAAGTCATCACAAACTATGCTAAAAAACGCGGTGCCGCTGATTCTCCTTTCAAAATCATCGAACGCGAAACAGTTGTTTATAAACTCGAAGCAGCAAGTGCTGATGTTGTAAAAGCCCTCAAAAATGCTGGAATCACAGGCGAAGAGCTTGGTGCAGTTACTCCACAGATGCTTGCTTCCGGCGAATGGAAAAACGGCACATTCCGTGGTTACAATATCGCAATTCCTCCGGCACGAATCATTCCGGGCCGCACAAATCCATACGTTCAGTTCTTGGAGCACGTTAAGGACAAGCTCTGCTCTCTCGGTTTCCAGGAATTCGACGGACCTCTCGTAGAGACAGAATTCTGGAACGGTGACGCACTCTTCATGCCTCAGTTCCACGCTGCCCGCGATATTCACGACGTTTACCGAATCAAAAACCCGACTCACGCAAAAGAAATCGAAGAGCCGTGGCTTTCAAATGTAGCAAATACACACAAAAACGGCGGCAACACAGGAAGCCGTGGCTGGAACTACAACTTCGACCACGAATTCACACGCCGCTTGGTTTTGCGCTCACAGGGCACAGTCCTTTCAGCACACCAGCTCCACAAGGCAGAAATTCCTGGCAAATACTTCGGTATCGCCCGCTGTTTCCGCTACGACAAAGTAGACGCGACACACTTGAGCGACTTCTACCAGACAGAAGGTATCGTTCTTGGTGACGATGTAAACTTGCGCACTTTGCTCGGCTTCCTTGAGATGTTCGCAAAGGAAATCGCTGGTGCAACAGAAGTTAAATACGTTCCAGGCTACTTCCCGTTCACGGAGCCGTCTGTTGAAGTTCACATCAAGCACCCTGTTTTGGGCTGGTTCGAGCTTGGCGGCGCTGGTATTTTCCGTCCGGAAGTTACAAAATCAATGGGCGTAGACGTTCCTGTCCTCGCATGGGGTATGGGCATCGACCGAATGGCTCTCATGGCACTTGGCTTGAACGATTTGCGCGAGCTCTTCAGTGAGAATATTGAAGAAGTTCGATTGCGAAAAGCAAAGTTCTAGCAGATCGAATATCGAGTTTTAGTCTATTTGATAAAGCAAAAAAGACGGTCTCCCGTCGGAAACCTGTCCCGAACATCGCAGTGAGCATAGCTCAGGCGATTTCGTGCCAGAACTCCGACTCCGACCGTCTTTTTTTTATGTCCTTAGCTTAGAATTCTTTACCACACTTTTACCAGAAGCAAGCATCCTTCCTGGACGGAAACTGTGGCGGTTTGGCCGGGAAGGACTTCGTTACTGATTCCGAACTGGTATTCCTGATTGATTTCAGCATTTTCCAGCGGATATTTTGCTCCCCGGATTGTGATTCCGCGCGCTGTTCCTGTGATGTTTAGAAGGGAAAAATAGGCGTAACGGTCTTCAATTTTAATTTCGTCTTTTCCTACGATCTCTAGTTCTGAATAATCGTCAATCATTAGGGCGGAAAGGCCTTCCTTGTGGCATTTTACCAGCATGTAGAGGTTTCCAAGCTCATGGTCCAGCCTTGCTCCCAGCATTCCGATGAAAAGAAAGTCATTGAAGCCGCGGGAAATTGCTGTTTTTAGCGCGAAAACTGAATCAGTGTCGTCTTTTTCGCGGGGCAGGACTATCGTTTCGATTTTGAGTTTGGGATTTTTGTGGGAATCGAAGTCGCCGGTAATTAAATCTGGTGTGACTTTTAGTTTTTTAATGTGATTTAATCCGCCGTCGCAGACAATGAAAAAATCATCATCACGCAAAACCGAGCGGATTTTCTTGTAGTTTGAAATCGGAGCGGCTCCGATTATTACGCAGCGTGGCATTATACTGGTGCGCCTGTGCTTTCGGCATCAGAAGAATTTGCGTTTTCTGACTTGGCAGCCGCATCTTCTTTCTTTTTGCCGCCGAAAAGAGTCTTTTTTTCTTTTTTGGAATCAGCGGACTTTGCCTCGCGCTTGATTTTGAAGTCAAAAAGAGTCTTTGATTCAGTTGCAGGGGCTTTTTTAGGAGCTTCCCTGCCAGCTGCATCGGCTTTTTCTTCGTTCTTAGGGCATTTTTTTGATTTTTTGCGGCCAAGAGTGAAGGGAAACATGACGATAAGGCCAAGCACAAAAGACGCTATAACCGTTATGAAGACCGGCAGTTCCGGGGTCTTGTAGAAACCAAAATCAATGATGCATTTGTTATCAATATTTATTCCTGCAAAAATTGTAACGAGAATCAAAAGAATTATTGTTCCGATTAATTTTACTGGCATTTTCCGCTCCTCTAAATTTTTCACAGCGTACACAGATTGCACGGAGAGATTTTCATAACAAGAAAGACTCTCTGTGCTCTCCATCGCTCTGTGGGGGTTTTATAATAGTTCACCCTTAAATGTATTTCCGTTTAAAGCAACTAATTTTACTTTTACGAAAGTTCCAATCAGCTTTTTGTCGGCCTTGAAGGCTACGCGTTCGTTCTGCTCGGTTTTGCCCAGAAGCTCGGTTTCGTCGTGGCGGGAAACAATGTCACAGAGGACTTCGATTTCTTCGCCGATTCGCTTGGACATGACTTCAGTGGTATGCTTTGACTGCAAATCGATTACTTTCTGCAGGCGGGCCTTTTTCTCTTCGACCGGAATCTGGTTTTCGTATTTTGCAGCCGGAGTTCCTTCACGCGGGTTGTAGAAATACATGAAGCTGGACTCGAATTTGACTTCTTCCATCAAAGAAAGAATGTCCTTGAACTGCTCTTCGGTTTCGCCCGGGAAGCCTACCATCAAGTCAGTAATCAGCTGAGTGCCCGGGGCTGCTTCGCGCAATTTGCGGGCAAGCTCAACAAATTCTTCGCGTGTGTTCTTTCGGTTCATGCGCTTGAGGATTTCGTTGTTTCCGTGCTGGGCGGCGATGTGGAAGCCCCGGCAGACATGAGGATTCCGTTTGATTACTTCGATAAGTTCGTCTGAGAAGTCGTTAGGGTTTGAAGACTCGAAGCGAATCCACTTAATAGAAGATTTTGTCTCGTCGATGTGGCGGCAGATTCTTTCGAGCAGCTGGGGGAAGTTTGTTCCGTCTTCGCCCTTGTAGGCGTTTACGTTCTGACCCAAAAGCGTGATTTCCTTAACGTTTGCCTTGCTCAAAAAGTCGATTTCGGCAAGAATCTGGTCAACGCGGCGGCTGATTTCGCGGCCACGGACATAAGGAACGATACAGTAAGTACAGAAATTGTTGCAGCCGTGCATAATTGGAACGAAAGTCGAGAATGCGCCCTGCTCATAAGAAATCGGTGCGAAGGTGTAAGTTTCTTCTTCTTCGATTTTGAAAGGATCATTGCCTTTTTCTACAGCCTGAATGATTTCACCGAATTTGTATTTTCCGAAAGTTCCGACGACATAATCAACGACAGGATATTCTTTTTTGAGGTCGTCGAGTAAACGCTGAGCCATGCAGCCCATTACGACAAGAGTGAGTGAAACCGCACCGTTCTTTTTGAAAAACTCAGCGGCATATTTCATGTCATCAAGGCGGATTTTTGCGTTGAGGTCGCCCATGCGGATTTTCTTTACGCCTTCAAAATAGCCCAAACGGCCCAAGATTCGCTGTTCGGCACTTCCGCGGACTGAACAAGTGTTTATAATAACGAGATTTGCTTCTTCGGGGCGTTCGGCCTTTTCCCAGGAGCGGGAAATCAAAAGCTGCTCGACGCTTGCACTTTCTGCGATGTTCATTTCGCAGCCGTAAGTTTCAAAAAAATACTTCATCAGAAAAGTTTACCCGATTTTTGAAGAAAATTCTATATATAAGGCTATGCTTCGTAGTTTACAAGAAATTCCCAGATTGGCTCGTACCAGTTTGCGGCTTTCTGACCGTCGACAAGATACTGCTCAAAAGTTGCACGGATATGCTCGCGAACCTGAAAAGCTTCTTCCTCGCTAAAACCTTCGGGTTTCACAAACAATTCGCTGATAAATTTGCGGGCATCATCAAGTGTTATCCATTCAGGAAAATTCTGAGTCACAAGGTAAAGGGCTGCCGGAATGCAGTTGACCGAGTGCTGCTTAACATAAAGTACAGTCTCAGTGATTTCAAGCGCGCCCCTGTAAAGTTCTTCGCTCCAAAGGGCCTTTTCAGTCTCGGTAAAATCTTCAGTACCAAAAATATGGCGGTAAAATCCGAACGCAAGAAAAACTGTGGCGACATGAAGGCTCGGAACGCACAAAAAATGAGGGTCGAGCGCATGAATCTGCCTGAACTCTCGCATTTCCTTGTATTTAGGCCGGTCAGTAGTTGTAAGGCGGAAATGATAAATCTTACCGCAGCACTGATAAAGCTTTCGGAAGCGGAGCATCCACTGTTTTGTAAGGCGGCTGGCGTGCCAGAAACCGAACTTTTTGACCAGCATGGCAAGGGGGCGAACCCAGAGATTGATGAAGTCGAGGTAGATTTTGACTTTCGCGGGCGTAAAGGGAATCTTTTTGTCGAGCGGATGATCAACATGCACGACCGGAATATGCAGGATATGGAATTTCTCAAAATACTGCAAAAAGAAAAATTCTTTGAGAATCGTTGCAAAACATTTGAAATTGGTAATAAAACTCGGCGGCCCAAAAAGCACACCTGCGTAGGCAACGAGAGGATTAAATGACTTGAGTGGCTTGTTGTCGTAGATTCTAGGTTTCATGCGATAATATGGAAGAATATCAGAAAAATAGGGAAAAAGCTAGATTGGGAGATGAATAGCTTGAAATGTGTAAAATAAGATGTATAATAATATGTAGAGGTGAGATTATGGTTGCATTCGAGCGAAAAGAAATAATTTCAGCGACACAGCTTGTCAGGCAGTTTTCTACATTTTTAACAGAACTCTCAAATCGCACCTTAAATAAAATTGCAATTGTCCGCAATAATGAGATGGAAGCCGTGGTTTTACCAGTCGCGGAATATGAAAGATTGGTCACAAGTGCAAAACAAGCTTCTCAAAAGTCAATTAAAGATTTCTTCGGTACGTTGGATTCCGAATCAGCTGCCCAGATGGAAGAGGCTGTCAGGGATTGCCGCAAGGTCGATTTGAATGAATGGTAAGTTGATCGACACAAATGTCATAATCCGCTTTTTTAAGGGTGAAACAGAACTGTTTTCTCTTTTTGATGATATGGAACAACTTTATGTTTCTTCAATCAGTGTCGGGGAATTAATGTACGGTGCGGAGCTGTCTAAAAAATCAGATTTTAACCGGCAAAATTATTTTTGTTTTTGTGAGCAGATGAAAATCTTGCAGCCTGATTTGGAAGTTGCCAAGATGTACGGAAAAATAAAGTCAAATCTAAAAGCAAAAGGTCGCCCAATTCCCGAAAATGACATCTGGATTGCCGCCACTGCCCTTGCCGCCGATTTAGAGCTTGTGACCGCAGACAGTGATTTTGAGAATATAAGCGGCCTGTGTATGGTGAAGATTTAGATCTTATTTCCCAAACACCTTCGTTCGCAAAACCTCCTGTTTTGCTCACTTCGACAGAATTTCTGCGAAATTCTGTTCTTGCTTTTACCCTGCATCCGTGCAGGGCGTTTTTCTACTTCCCAAACACTTCTTTTACTATGGAAACTGACACCATCGCGTCCTTCGCATAATAATCCGCCCCAATCTGGCTTGCGTAGTCTTCCGTGAGGACTGCCCCGCCTACCATAATCTTGCAGGTCTTTCCCAACGCGCCGAGTTTTTCCCGCAGAAGTTTGATTGTGTCTTCCATATTGGCGACCGTCGTTGTCATGAGCGCGCTCAGTCCGACCAGCTGGATGTCTTTTTCGAGCACTGTTTCCACGACCTTTTCTGCCGGGACGTTTTTTCCCAAATCGATTACCGTGTAGCCGTAGTTTTCAAGCATTGCCTTGACGATGTTCTTTCCGATGTCGTGGATGTCGCCGAAGACCGTGCAGATTACGATGCTTCCCTTTGACTCCTGTGCGACTCCGCTTGCTTCGAGGTGGGCTTTGATGACGGCGAAACTGTTGCTTACCGTGTCGGCCGAGAGCAAAAGCTGGGGCAGGAATTTCTTTCCGACTTCGAAGTCTTTTCCTACGATGTCGAGGGCGGGCACGATGCAGCGGTCAATGATTTCGACGGGCTCTTTTCCTTCTTCGAGCAGTTTTTTTGTTGCGTCAGGAGACGAGTCTTTGAAGCCCTTGCAGATTATGTTAATGAGCGAGCTTTCCGCTTCCGTGAGGTTTTCGGGAAGTTTTACGGCCGCTGTTTCAGGACTTTTTGCCTTTGTTACTGTGGAGGAAGCCCCCCTTGCAGAAGCCGCCTGCTCAGCCGTAAGCCCATAAACTGGGGCCGGGGTGTCGTTGTATTTTTCGATGTAGTCAAGGCAGTTTTCGTCAAAGCCTGCCAGGGCCCGGTAGCCGTAGTAAGTTTCCATCATTGGCTGCATGAGCGGATTGATGATACATGCGCTCAATCCTGCATAAAGTGCCATCGCAAAGAATCTGGAATTGATGATGTCTCGCCGCGGGATTCCGAACGAGATATTTGAGACTCCCAGCACGAACTGCAGTCCCTGTGAGCCGTATTTTTCCTTAAGAATCTGAATTGCCCGGACGGTTTCCAGAGCTTCTTTTTGCTGGCTTGAAACTGTGAGCGTAAGGGTGTCAATAACGATGTCACGAACCGGGATTCCGTATTTTGCCGCCTCCGCGATGATTTTTTCGGCCACCGCAACACGACCTTCCGCAGTGGGTGCGATTCCAGCCTCATCGATACAAAGGGCGACCACAGCTCCGCCGTATTTTTTTACCAGAGGAAGAACTTTGTCCATCACATCCTGGCGGCCGTTGGTTGAGTTTATCAGGGCTTTTCCGTTGTAATAACGCAGTGCCTTTTCCAGAACAGGCCCTTCGCTCGAATCAATCTGGAGCGGCGTGTTGAAAGCCCCCTGAATCGTCTTTACCGCGTCCACCATGGTCTGAGCCTCATCAATGCCAGGAAGACCTACGTTCACGTCAAGAATCTGAGCGCCCGCGTTAATCTGGCTTTCCGCCTCGCCAAGCACGAAATTCATGTTGTGAGCAAGCAAGGCTTCTTTGACCTTCTTTTTGCCGGTAGGGTTGATTCGCTCGCCGATAATCTGAGGGCCTGCGTTTCCGCCAATCTGAACGCTTGAGTTGTAAGAGCAGATAAAAGTTGCGTTTTCAAATTCACATGGCTTTCGTTTCTGAGGCGGCATGGATTCAATCACTTTAACCATTTCGGCAATATGCTCAGGTGTCGTTCCGCAGCAACCGCCAAAAACGCTTACTCCAAGCCCGCGATATTTTTTGTGATGCTCTGCAAATTCTTCTGCCCCGACAAGAAAGACTGCCTTTCCGTTGATAACCGTCGGCAATCCCGCATTCGGCTCCACGCAAACAGGCAGATGTGCGTAACGCATGAACTCAGCAACGATTTTGTCATCTTCGTTCAAAGAACCGCCGCAGTTAAATCCAATTAAATCGACTCCAAGCGACTCAAGATAAACCACCACCGTGCGTATGTCAGCTCCGGTCAAAGTTCGCAAATTGGGCTGGAAAGTCATGCTGGCAAAAATCGGAAGGTTAGTGTTTTCTTTTGTGGCAAGAACCGCAGCCTTAACTTCCCGTAAATCAGCCATTGTCTCGATAATCGCAATCTCAGCCCCGGCTGCCTCCGCAATCATGGCCGCTTCTTTGTAAGTCTCGTAGGCTTCGTCAAAAGTCAGTTCTCCCATGGGCTCCAGAAGACGACCAATCTGGCTGGTATCCCATGAAGCGTAATGAGGGCGAGTATTTCCTTCTGCTTCAATTTCTTCGATACATTTTTTTTCTAGGGCAATTTCTGCCTCGATGTACTCTTTGCAGGAATATTTTGCTGAAATCAGTTTGAGCGGCAAGGCACCAAAAGTGTTGGCCGTAATCACATTTGCGCCTGCCCGGAGGTAAGCCTTGTGTATGTCCTCGATAATCTCCGGCTTTTCAATTGAAATATCTTCTGGAATGTCGTAGTCAGTGAAGCCTGTCTTTTGAATCATAGTGCCGATTCCGCCGTCAAAAAATACCGGTAGTCCGGCCTCAACCTGAGATTTCAAAAATTCACGGAAAGTTGGTTTCTTGCTCTTATTCATAGAAACTTATTTTATAGAAAAAACAAGGCTAGTTCAATGATAGGCAAAAATAGCCCGTAGCCCGGAGATTCGCGCATGAAAATTTCGTTGCAGAATCGTGCTAATTCCAGTTAATTTGTACTATTCCGTACACATTTTTTATTAAAAATACTTAATAGACAATTGACTATAATTTCTATAAAAGCTACTATCTTCTTATTATAATCTAATTATTTTTATATTCTAAATGGAGAAAACAATGGCTACAAAGTATGTTTACTTCTTTGGTAACGGAGACGCTGAGGGCGATGAGTCAATGCGTCCAATTCTTGGTGGTAAGGGTGCTAACCTTGCTCAGATGGCAAAAGCTCCTTTGAGTCTTCCAGTTCCACCTGGATTCACAATTTCTATCGACGTATGTCAGGAATACTACAAGCTCGGCAAAAAATATCCTGCTGGCCTTGATGCAGAAGTTGCAAAATACCTCAACAAACTTGAGACAACATTCGGCAAAAAACTTGGCGACGAGAACGATCCATTGTTGGTTTCTGTTCGCTCAGGTGCTGCAGAGTCTATGCCAGGTATGATGGACACAATCCTCAACCTCGGTCTTAACGATAAATCAGTTGTTGGCCTTGCTAACAAAACAAACAACCCGCGTTTCGCATGGGACGCTTACCGCCGCTTCATCCAGATGTACGGTAACGTTGCTATGGGCGTTGACCATGACAAATTCGAGGAAATCATTTCTTCTGTAAAAGCAAAGGCTGGAGTTAAAGAAGATACAGAACTCACAACAGAGAACCTCCAGGAAATCGTTGCTAAGTACAAGGAAATGTACAAAAAAGAAAAGGGCGAAGACTTCCCACAGGATCCACAGGTTCAGATGTGGGGCGCAATCGGCGCTGTATTCGGCTCTTGGATGAACGAGCGCGCTATCATCTACCGCAAGCTCAACAACATCGACGAGAACGTTATCAAAGGAACTGCTGTAACTGTAATGGCTATGGTATTCGGTAACATGGGTGAAACATCAGGAACTGGTGTTGCATTCTCTCGCGACCCATCTACAGGTGAGAACCACTTCATGGCTGAGTACCTCATCAACGCTCAGGGTGAAGACGTTGTTGCTGGTATCCGCACTCCAATGGATATCTCTGCTCTTGAGAAACAGCAGCCAGAAATCTTCAAAGAAATTTCTACAATCCGTGACCGCCTCGAGGCTCACTATCACGATATGCAGGACATGGAGTTCACAGTTCAGGAAGGTAAACTCTTCATGCTCCAGTGCCGCAACGGTAAACGAACAGGTCCGGCAGCCGTTAAGATGGCTGTAGACATGGTTGCAGAAAAAATGATCACAAAAGAAGAAGCTCTTCTCCGCGTTAAACCGGATCAGCTTGATCAGCTCTTGCACCCACAGTTCGAGGCTAAAGCTCTCAAATCTGCTAAACCATTGGCATCTGCTCTCAACGCTTCTCCTGGAGCTGGTTGTGGTGAAATCGTATTCACTGCTGACGAGGCTGTTGCAGAAGACAAAGCAGGCAAAAAAGTTATCCTCGTTCGCAAAGAGACATCTCCAGACGACATCGCCGGAATGTACGTTGCTCAGGGTATCTTGACTTCTACAGGTGGACGTACATCACACGCAGCTGTTGTTGCTCGCGGTATGGGTACACCATGTGTTTGTGGTTGTTCAGACGTTGTATTCACAGGAAAAGACACTGTTACAATCGGTGGAAAAGAGTTCAAGAAAGGTGACTACATTTCTATCGACGGTTCAACAGGTAAAGTATACGGCGAAGTTATCCCAGTAACTCCAGCTTCAGTTTCTGGCGACCTCGAGACATTCCTCTCTTGGGCAGACGAAGTTCGCAACGCTTCAGTTCGCACAACTCCATCTGGAAAAACAGTTAAGGGATTCGACGTTCTCGCTAACGCAGAACAGAACGAAGCTCCACAGGCATTCCGCTTCGGTGCAGCTGGTATCGGTCTCTGCCGTACAGAGCACATGTTCTTCGAAGAGCCAAAACTCACATCATTCCAGAAGATGATCATTTCTGACACAACAGAAGAGCGCAAGGCTAACCTCGCTGCAATTCTCCCACTCCAGCAGAAAGACTTCTACGGAATCATCAAGACAATGGAAGGACGCGCAGTTACTATCCGTCTTCTTGACCCGCCACTCAACGAGTTCGTACAGGCAGAAACACCAGAATTGGCAGCTGCTCTTGCTAAAAAACTCGGCGTAAGCGTTGAAGTTATCAACAAGAAATACTCAGAGCTCAATGAGCACAACCCAATGCTCGGACACCGTGGTTGCCGTCTCGCTATCACATATCCAGAGATTTACGAGACTCAGGTTGAGGCTATCGCTCGTGCTACAGCACAGGCTGAGAAAGAAGGTCTCAAACATGACGTTCGCATCATGATTCCAAACGTAACAACATTCGCTGAGCTCAAACAGATTCGCGCTCAGGCAGAGGCTGTTATCGCTAACGTTAACAAAGAGCTCGGAACATCACTCAAGTTCCAGATTGGTTCTATGATCGAGTTCCCGCGCGCTGCTGCTACAGCTAACCAGATTGCTGAGTACGCTGACTTCTTCTCATTCGGTACAAACGACCTTACTCAGACAACATTCGGCTTCAGCCGCGACGACTACTCTAAGTTCATCGATTCTTACTTGGATCAGAAGGTTCTCCTCCAGGATCCATTCAAGACTTTGGACGAAGACGGTGTTGGCGTAATGATCGGTCTCGCAGAAGAGAAAGGCCGCGCTGTTAAAGCTGACCTTCACCTCGGAATCTGTGGTGAGCACGGTGGTGACCCAGCTTCTATCGCACTCTGCTACAAGCTCGGTTTGAACTACGTTTCTTGTTCACCATTCCGCGTACCAGCAGCTCGTTTGGCTGGTGCTCAAGCTGTAATCAAATCAAACAAATAGTATGACAATCACGCGAGTTTTGCGCAAGCAAAACTCGTTAAGCACGCGTTAGCGTGCGACGGCTGTTATCAAGGCTTCAAAGAAATAAGTTAGCATTATCGGGGTTCTCCCGATAATCTAAAACGAAAAAAGCACTTCCTTTGCGGGAAGTGCTTTTTTTATGCGTAAGGGATAGTAGCGGCGGCGTTAGCCGTTGCTTAGTGAGCGAAGCGAACGATGCAATGGAGCGATAGCGGAACCGCGGATAGCCCGACGGCAAAGCCGTTACGCCCATTTACAAATTCGTAGCCTTGATAATCTCGTTCACGTTGCTGATGATTGCTTTTGCGATTTCCGGCTTGTTCATTGTGTAGATGTGGATTCCGCGGACGCCGTTTGAAATCAGGTCGATAATCTGGTCTGTGGCGTAGGCGATTCCGGCCTGCTTCATTGCTTCCGGGCTGTTCTTGAAGCGGTCGCAGATTGCAAGGAGTTTTCGCGGGATGTAGGCGTTTGAAAGGTCTACCATGCGGCTTACCTGATTTGCGTTTGTTATCGGCATTATTCCGGCAAGGACCGGCACATGGATTCCGGCTGACTGAAGCCTGTAGAGGAAGGAATAGAGCATGTCGTTGTCAAAGAACATCTGAGTGGTCAAAAAATCGACTCCGGCGTCAACCTTGTGCTTGAGGTTTTCGATGTCTGTTTCGCGGCTTGTACTTTCCGGGTGTCCTTCCGGGTAGCAGGCTCCGCCCACGCAGAATCCTTCTTTTTTGAGCAAAGTGACCAAATCTGAGGCGTGAACAAATCCTGAGGGGAAGACATTTTCGCCTTCGACTGAATCTTTTGGAAAGTCACCGCGCAGGGCGAGTACGTTGGAGATATTTTTTTCTTTGAGGTTGCTGATTATGTGATTGAGGGCTTCGCTTGTTGAGCGTACGCAGGTGAGGTGGGCAAGTGCCGTCGTGCCCTGGTTTTCGATTGCCTGTGCGATGTCGGCTGTGTATCCCTGAGTGCTGCCGCCAGCTCCGAATGTAACGCTGATAAAATCTGGATTGAGTGAAGTGAGTTCTACGGCTGTTTTTTTGATTGATTCGAGTGCTTCCTGTTTTTTAGGCGGAAAAACTTCAAAAGAAAGAGATACTTTTTTGGAATTCAAAATGTCTACAATTTTCATAGGTTGAATTATACTAAAAAACATGGGGGAAGTCACCGCTTCGCTAGCGAGTTTATTCAATTCCTGACAGAATCTTCCTTATCTTGGCCTCGTCCAGTTTGATGAAGAGATTTTTTTCGTTTGTCGGCAAGACTGTGCCTTTGGGGGCGTTTTTCGCCCGCCGCAAGTGTTTTACCTGGGTGTAATACAAGTCTGCGCTGCCGTT
The DNA here is from genome assembly GCA_017161305.1 of Treponema ruminis. Lineage (GTDB taxonomy): Bacteria > Spirochaetota > Spirochaetia > Treponematales > Treponemataceae > Treponema_D > Treponema_D ruminis. The sequence continues at coordinate 235,973 of CP031518.1, forward strand.
TTTGCGGGCTTTTGAAAAATAGACTGCGAGATTTCCTGCTGCAAGCAAGATTTCCAGCGGAACGGTTTTTCCGGGCCTGTTTTTGATGAAGACGTAGCCGCCGTGATAATCGCGCACATGGAGCCACATGTCAGCGCCTTTGACCGTGTGGCGGAGAAGTTCGTCGTTTTCTGTGGCATCGCGGCCAACGATAATCTGCCAGCCGTCAATCAAAAAGTCTAGTCCGGGGTGAGATTTCTTTTCCTGCTGCTTGGGTTTTTGTGTTTTGCGCAGAATCTGTTCAAGCTTAATCGGATTTTTTTCTGCGACAATATCATGGTATTGCTTTTCGAGGGCGGCCAGTTCCTTTTCGGAAGACTCAATGTCGAAATCAAGATTTTCCATGCCACTGGTCTGTTTTTTGTAAGTGTCGTAATATGAAGCGGCGTTTTCCTGGGCTGATTTTTTTGGATCGATTTTGATGCTGATTTTTTTGCCGGTTTCAAAATCTTCACATTCGAGGAAGTTTGATTTTCCGTCAATCTGGTAGCCGTATGCTAAAATCAAGTCCCCCTGATGCTTGTACTGGCCTGCATTCTTGAAGCTCTCTCTTTTTTCCTTGAGGCGTTCTAGTGAAGAAGCGAGCCTGCTCCTGTGGGACTCATACCATTTTTCAGCCTGTTCCAGCAGGGATTCCAGCGAAGTTGCGGCCGCATTTTCTGAATAATACAAATCGACTTTCTGGTTGAAAGTAAGGTCCGGGTATTCGGGATTTTTAGCGGCATAATCTGCAGAAAGCTCTTCAAATTCGCGCACCTTGAACTTTTCATTGAGGGCGCGGACTTCTTCTTCTGAAAGGGATTTTTCTTCTGGCAGTTCAAGTTTTTCGCCTGTTTTTTCACCCTTGGCCGGACGGCGGTAAAATGAATCGAGAATGATTCCGTCCTTATCGCAGAGGAAAATGTTTCCGGCGTTTGACCAAAGGCGGATGTAAAGCGTAAAAAGCTCGTCTTCCTCGTTATTTTGCAGGGATTTTGCCTTTTTGGCGGCATGCTGCTGGGCCTGAGGCATGACATAGATTGCACCCGCCTTTTCCAGTTCGATTTTAATGATTCGCTCTTTGCCAATCTGGCTGCATGAAAGAATTCTTGCCCCCTTGATTTTGGACTTGAGCATTTCGTTGAAGCGTAGTGGCTTTTCGTTTTTGGTGATTTTTCGCCTTGTCTCGCAAATCCGGCATTCTCCGGCTGCAAGTGAAATAAAGACTGTTTTGGGAAGGCCAGGCTTGTAAGTGTAGATTGCGATGGAATTAAAATTTGGCTGAACGACTTCCTGAACAAAGCCGCCAGCCAAATCTAGTTCTGAGAGAATTAAATCAATTTCGTTGCAGTTGAGACTCATTTACAGTATTGCCGTAAATACTATCGCTCGTCTGCGTTTGGCTGCTTGAGTGAGCCAGGAACGATTGTCTGCGCGTTGAGGGCTGCACAGTGGGTTCCGGCCTTGATTGCGCTTTCGATGTTTTTGTTCAAAAGGTAATCGTGGAGGAAACCGGCAGAGAATGTGTCACCGCAGGCAGTCGTATTGATAACTTTTTCGACCTTTTCGATTGGGAAGCGGTAATTTTTGCCCTTTTCTGAAGCAAGAATGTCTTTGCAGTCCCTTGTGACGACGATAATATTCTGAAGTTCTTCGCTCTTCTTTGAAATTGCTGAAACGAGCTCTTCTTCGCTCAAAAGCAATCCGCCGAAAGTCTGACAGAATTCTTCTTCGTTGATTTTAATGATTTCTGGCTTGCAGACTTTGAGTGCGCCGAGCAGGTCGTTGCCACGGAAATCAGCAAGAATGAGCTTGCCGGCCTTGTGTGCAACTTCGCAGATGCGGGCACAGATGTTTGCTGACCAGTTGTGAGGGCGGCTTCCTGCGAACAAAAGTGCGTCAAAGGAAACCATGTATTTGCGTACGAATTCGAGAAGCTTAAGCTCTGCCTCGGCTCCGGCGATGTGGGCTGGATTGTGTGCCTCGTCAGTGACTACTTCGGTTGTCGTGCCTTTTGCGGTGTCCAGAAGAGTCCAGCATTCGCGTGTGTTGCCTTCAATGTAGATTGGAGTGACGTACAAATCGCAGTCATTTGAGGCAAGCACCATAAAGCGTTCTGCGTTTGCATTGCCGACAGGGCAGAGTGCAACAGAACTTCCTGGTTCGAGCTGATTGAGGACGCGGGCTGCATTTAAGGCTTTGCCGCTTGCATCTTCACGCCAATTTTGTGAGCGGTTGACGGTTTCGACTGCAAATGAATCGAAACAAACTGTGCGCTGGATGGTAGCGCTCAAACATACGCAAAGAATTTTCATAACATTTAATATTACATAATCTTTCGTAAATTTTCAATATTAATTTTGAGCGAGTAATTTATATAAAATTTTGTAAAGATTTTCGGCTTCTTCCGGGGAAAGGTTCACGCACTTTACAATCTGCTCTGGAACGGAGACAGCTTCTTTTTGTAAGTCCATGCCCTTTTGTGTGATTTCGATTGTAACAACCCTCTCGTCGCCCTTTTGCCTTGTCCGGGTGAGGAGTTCCTTTTCTTCCATTGATTTGAGAAGTGGGGAAAGAGTTCCTGTGTCGAGATAGAGCTTTTTGCCAAGCTCGCCGACATTGAGGGTCTTATGTTCCCACATGACCATCATTACGATGTACTGAGTGTAAGTCAGTCCGATTTTTTTAAGAAGGGGAGTATATTTTCGTAAAATTTCACGGCTTGCCGCATAAAGGGGAAAGCAAAGCTGGTTTTCAAGTTTCAAGCAGTCGTAGTCTTGCATCTTCTAATCCTTTTTTAGTCACTTACATCAAAATCAAACTGGGCCTGAATATCGTAATCAGGATATGCGGCACGGACATCGTCAATGACATGGTTGTACATGGTCTTCATGTTTGGCGAGTCAAATGACACAACCAGGTCGAAGCGCATGATTTTTTCTTCTTCATTGATATAAAATCCGTGCATCTGGAGGATGTCCTTGTGCTCATGCACGATTTTGCTTACGTTTGAGCGGATTTCAGCGGCTGAGTTGCGCTTTGTGTTTACGCTGTAAACGCCAACAGCCGACATAGCGACATTGTGATTTAAATAAATTTCCCTTGTAATTTTGCGGGTGACGGTGTCGATTTTGTCAGCTGTCCAGGTGTCAGGTACTTCGATATGAATTGAACCCAGGTGCCTGTCCGGTCCGTAGTTGTTCAGAACGAGGTCGTATGCTCCGCGGATTTCCGGGTCTACCGTTAAAACCGTCTTTTTGATTGCATGTGCCATTTTTGCATCAATGCGCTCGCCAAGAATCTTGCTCAGGGTTTCCTGCAGGGTTTCGTAGCCGGCCTTTATGATTGCAAGTGAAATCAGGATGCCGAGATATGCTTCAAGTGAAAAGCCGAAAATCAGGAATACGGCCGCCGCAAGCAAAGTTGAAGCCGCAATGACTGAATCCATGAGGGCGTCTTTTCCGCTGGCAACCAGTGAATCGGAGTTTACCCTCTTGCCTGTTGATTTAACATAAAGACCGAGGCTGATTTTTACAATGACTGCCATGCCGACGACAATCAGGGTGAGGGGAGTGTAGTCCGGAGTGGTCGGCTCAAAGAATTTTTTGACCGATTCAATCAGAGCCGTGAGACCCGCATACATGATGATGATTGAAATCACCAGTGCGGAAATGTATTCTGACCGGCCGTGACCGAAGGGATGCTGTTTGTCGGCCGGTTTACTGGCAAGCTTCATTCCGATAATCGTAACTACCGAAGAAAGGGCGTCAGTAAGATTGTTGACTGCATCCAAAATGATTGCGATTGAGTTTGAAAGGAGTCCTACTGTCGCCTTAAAAGCTGCCAGAGCGATATTTGCTAAAATTCCGAGAATACTCGTGCGAATTATTGTCTTTTCACGGTTTTGCTGCATAAAAACCTCTTGGTCTTATTATGCACCTTTTTTCAGATTTCGGATATAGTCTACAGCACTTAATCCTGCAACTCCGCCCTCATAAACGGCCTTGCATACCTGGAGAAGTCCGCCGTTTGCGTTTCCGCATGAGAAGATTCCAGGGGCGTTTGTCGCCATTTTTTCGTTTGTGGCAATTGAGTCGCCATTGAGCATGAGGCCAAGTTTTTTTGCAAAGTCAGCGGCTCCGGCTGAACCCAGTGCTACGAAAATGCCGTCAGCTGTAAGGTTTTCGCCGTCAGCAAAAATCAGGCCGCCGACTTTTGTATTTTCTGCATTCGGAATGATTTTCGAAACCTTGCGGCTGTCAATTTTGATTTTTGCTGCAAGTTCCGGAGTCTTTTCCAATTCTTTTCGAACTTCAACATCATCTTTGCCGTCCGTGAGGATTGTTACGCTGTCGGCAAGGTGGGCAAGGTGACTTGCTTCTTCAGCTGCGAATGTACCGTTGCCGATTACGGCCACTGTCTTTTTGCGGTAGAAGAATCCGTCGCAAATTGCACAGTATGAAACGCCCTTACCCTCAAAATCGACGATTCCCTCGATTGGCGGGCGGAGTTTTTTGTTTCCTGTGGCAAGAATTACGCTCGGAGCAGAATATTCAATTCCGCCAGCTTTTACGGAATACTGGGCCTTTGGTGGGGGTGCAATCATTTCGATATGAGTGACTTCAGCCTGAATCACCTCAATACCGAGATTTTTAGCCTGTGTGATACCGTTTGCATACAAATCCGGGCCAGTGATGCCTTCCGGGAAGCCGTAATAGTTATCAATTTTGTGTGCCTTTTCTAGCTGGCTTTCTCCCGAATAAATTACGGCTACGTTGAGATTTGCGCGTTTTCCATAAAGGGCTGCCGAAATGCCGGCCGGCCCCGCTCCGATTATGATGATGTCAAAGTTCATAATTATATCCTACAGCAAGTTTTCGATTTTTTCAGCGATTTTTTTTGGCTCAACCGTTGATTCAAATCTTTCAATTACATTTCCTTCGCGGTCAACCAGGAATTTTGTGAAGTTCCATTTGATGCTTGGAGTCTCTTTGAAGTTTGGATCTGCTTTTCCGATGAAAAGACTCATGAAAGCACCTTTTGCACCTGTGAAGCCAGCAAAACCTTTCTGGCTTTTGAGGTATGTGTAAAGCGGAATCTCATTTTCGCCGTTGACTTCGATTTTTTTGAAGTTGTCGAAACTTGTGTTGTATTTCATCTGGCAGAACTCGTGGATTCCTTCATCGTCTTCCGGAGCCTGATGACCGAACTGGTCGCATGGAAAGTCGAGGATTTCAAGACCCTTGTCGTGATATTTCTGCCACAATTCCTCCAGGCCCTTGTACTGTGGTGTGAAGCCACAGCCTGTCGCAGTGTTAACGATCAAAAGTACCTTGCCTTTGAAATCTGCCATTGAAACTTCGTTTCCCTTTCTGTCCAAAACTGTGTAATCATAAATTGCCATATAAACCTCCATATCCTTTGTCAGAATTATGTTGTATTCAATCTAACTGTATAAAATATATTGTATACAACATAATTTGTCAAGCGAATATTAAAAAAAAATCCCGCCTTTTTTTGTGAAGGCGGGAAGTGGTTTTATAAGGATTATTAGACTTTGAACAAATCAATCTGGGTGCCAATCTTACCGATTGCTTCCTGAACTTGACTTGAAATATCAGCCAGAGCCGCACCTGTTTCGTTGATTTTTCGTGCACCAGATGACATTTCATCCATGCTGCCCTTCATTTCGAGAGTTGCAGCCTGAAGATGCTGAACTTCCTGAAGAATCATCTTGTTCCCGTTTGACATTTCGACAGATGCCGCACGGACTTCTTCTGTGCTGTCGTTCATAGTTTTGAGCGCGCCGGTAATCTGCTGAGAACCCTGATTCTGCTCTTCCATAGCGGCCTTAATCTGCATGACGAGCTGGTCAGTTTCCTGGATTTTTTGTGATACAACTCCGAATGAGCGGCTTGACTCGTTTGAAGCCGCAACGACTTCGTTAATCTGAGCTTTGATTTTGTTGAGCTGCTCGCCGATAGTTTTTGACTGTGCAGATGAAGTTTCTGAAAGCTTACGGATTTCGTCTGCAACGACTGCGAAGCCTTTGCCTGCCTCACCTGCGTGAGCCGCCTCAATTGCCGCGTTCATAGCAAGCAAGTTTGTCTGTTCTGCAATGCTTGAAATTGCGGTGTTTGCATCCTGAAGCATTTCGCTCTGCGTTTCAATCTGCAAAATTCGTTCATTGACATCGTTCTGCATTTTGAAACCAGTGTTTGCATTGCTCTGGAGCTCTTCGAAAGATGAAGCCATTTTTTCGACTGAGTTGTTTACAGAAGAAATATTTCCGATCATCTGCTCGACAGCCGCACTAGCCTGGCTTACGCCCGAAGACTGATGCTCAATCATCTGGTTCAAAGATTCGATATTTGCAGAAATCTCATCAACTGCACCCGCTGTCTGCTGAACGCTACCGCTCTGAGTGTTAATCTGATGAGAGATGCTTTCGATGTTTGAGATAATCTGTGTGATAGAACTTGCCGTTTCCTGGGTACTTGCTGACATGCTTTCGCCGGAATTGCTGAGTTCGTTCTTGGATTTCTTTGTTTCGCCGATAATCTGCTGCAACTTGTCACAGAAGGCGTTGAAGTTGATTACCAGATCACCGATTTCATCGAGGACTCGGAGGGTGACTCGCTTGGTAAGGTCTGCCTCGCCGGTTGCCATTTCCTTGAGCTGCCTTGTAACGTTTGCGATTCGCCACATGAGCCAGCGGATGAAGAGGTAGCTGAGGAACATGAGGCCGATGGCAATTGCCAGTGCGATAGGAACGACAATCTTAATGGTCATGAATTTGATTGCCTCGACGTCCTCAAGAGATTTTGCGATGAAGAGGATACCGGTGATTTTACCGTCATCATTTTTAAGTGGTGAGTAGACGGAGATATAATCCTTGCCCTTGATTTTGTTGCGGCCCTTGTAGTTTTCGCCCTTTACGAGAACCTTCTCTGAGATTTCCGGGTTGGCGAGAGCTGTGCCCTCAACTCCAGGAATAGTTGATTTTACACGTATGTCATTGGAAAAAATTGTACATTCAACATCGTATGAAACCTGCATGAGATTGAGAAAATCCGTAGTGGCCAGACTGTAAGCAAAAACCGTTGCTGAAACAACCTGACCATCTACCTTTACAGGATAGGCATAAATTGCACTGTAAGGATAGCCTGGAAGTTCTTCGAAAGAATATGCCGGTGAGCCCGAAAGAGCCTTTCTGACGGCATAACTTGATGAAAGGTTCATGCCTTTTTGGAAACCATCTTTACCGCCAAGGGTAACAATGCCGTTTGTATCAACAAAGGCCATGAAATCATAGTCAAGAAGCTCGGTATATGTGTTTACTAACTCGTTGAAAAAATCAGTGTTTTCGGTGGCATATGCGTTTGCGATATCGCTGCGGTTTGCCGTTATGGCAGCACAGTTCTTCAAGGTGTCAACCCAGTCCTGCATAACGTGCATTGCACCGTCGGCAGAATGAAGGAGCTGGACCTCTGTTGCCTGAACTTGCTTTTTATCAAAAACCGTGAGGCTGAGGGTTACGGCCACGACAGAAGAAAAAACGATTACCGCTCCAACCATGGCGATAAGTTTGGTTTTAATCTGAATGTCTTTTGCATTTGGGTCTACAGGTCTGTTGTTTTCAATTTTTCCAGCCATAAATATTCTCCTGATTTTTATATACTTTCTCTACTATTATTGCTCTAAATAAGAAAAAAGTAAACTGAAAAATATCTGATAGAAAGATTGAAAAATGTGGGAAAAGAGGAGAAATGCTGGCTAATAAGTTCTATATATATGGCTAGTAAGCCTGCCAAAATGACCATATACACTATATGTGGTAGTTTCAGCAGGCTTAAGGTCCGCCATTTGATTTTTTGGCTCTTATAAAAAAAATTTAATTTTTCGGGAATTTTTTCTTGAATTCCTCAAGAACCTTGTCTGGAGAGCCTTTTGCATCGATGTCTACGAGATTTCCCTTGCCCTTGTAGAAGTCGATAAGCGGTGCTGTTGACTCGCGGTATACTTCAAGACGGTGCTTGATTGACTCAGGCTTGTCGTCGTCGCGTGTATACAATTCGCCGCCACATTTGTCGCATTTGCCCTCTGTCTTAGGCTTGTTGTTTACGACGTGATACATCTGGCCGCAGTCTTTGCAGCAGATACGTCCGCCAAGTCGCTCTACAACTGCATTGTCTTCGATGTCGAAGTTTACTGCTGCGTCGATTTTTGCGAATGTAGCAAGAGCTTCTGCCTGTGGGATTGTGCGTGGGAATCCGTCGAGGATGTAGCCGTTTTTAGTATCATCTTTTGAAAGACGGTCTTTTACCAGGCCGATTGTGATTTCATCGCTTACCAAACCGCCGGCATCAATGATTGCCTTTGCCTTTTTGCCAAGTTCTGTTCCGTTCTTGATGTTCTCGCGGAAAATGTCTCCTGTTGAGATGTGTGGAATTGCGTATGCAACGGCAACTTCCTTAGCGAGTGTGCCTTTTCCAGCTCCCGGTGGTCCTAAAAAAATAAAGTTCATGTTTTTCTCCTATATTTTTATTCTATCACAGAAACCGTGATAAATTCTATCTCTGTGTTCCAGTTGAAGAGAGTTTTCTGGCTTGCGGTGACGAGAAGATTTTTGATTTTTTCCAGGTCCTCGTTGCCGACAGCAGCTGAAAGGGCAGTTCCGTAGGCAGAATTTTTGGCGTCAAACCATTTGTTGATTTCGGCCTCGCTGATACGGCGTTTTTCGGTCACTACTTTTGAGGCGGACTTTACCTCAAATCCGTATTTTCTGAAACTTTCGGAAATTGAGTCAGCGTTCCAGTTGAAAAGGGGATTTTCCTTGTCCGAGAAGAATTCGTTTTCGGCCAGCTCCATTTTCTTCAATATATATTCGAATTTTTTAGGGAAGCCGTTTTCTCCGTCTGAGTCCTTTGAGCCGATTCCTGTGAGAACCTGACTGCGGACGAGGTCTGAGATTCTCTGTCCATGAGAAGGAATGCGCTGGGAAATAATGACGGAAAAATCTGATGAAACGAGAGACTTTGTTTCATTCAGAGCGTATGCCAGAACGTCAGCTGAATCCTGGCTTGTGAATGGGTCGCGGAAGAAGATTCTGTCAAAAAGTATTTCCTTTTCAGCGAAGGAATTGAGCACTTCCTTAAAGCCCTCGCTTGAAAGATAGTTTTCGCTTGTCTGAGGGCGAACTGAAAGGATGGGCCTGTCGAGGTCGTCGAGGGTGCGGCCGTACTGCTCCATGATTTCCTTGCCTTTTTCGCTGCGGCAGATTCCGCATGTGATTCCTTCCGGTGTTTTACGGCTTACATCCCAGAGTAAAAGTCCGTCGTCGGCGTTCCAGACCAGCGAGCGGGTGTGACGGGTTAAGCGGGCAAGGTTTATCATTGCATCACGGATTGAAAGGAGCACTTCGGCCCGGTTAGAGTCCAAGCGGCTTCGCCATGATTTATCGGCACGGTCAAGGGCACTTTCCTTGCGCTCGTCCTTGGGTGTGAAAGTGAGGTTTTCTGATTTGACCGTGTTGTTCTGGCTGAAATTCCTGTTAATCCACCATTCACCGATCGGATTTGAAAAATCATTTGCAAAGTGGGGAAGAGGATGCATTCCGCAGCTGGCATCGGTCTCCGGCTTTTCTGGAGAAATGTTCTCTAAAATAGAAGAAATCTGCATTTCTCTTCGGCTCAGTACATCATCGCGGATTTTTGCCTCGTAGCCCTGCGTGCTTGGCGTGTAGAAAACGCGGCCGACAAGCTCGGTCGGCAAATATTGCTGTGCAACCCAGTGGTCCCGGTAGGCGTGAGGGTAGAGGTAGCCGTCTCCGTGGCCGAAGCCTTCCGCATCCCGGCTTGAATCGCGCAGGTGGTTCGGAACTTCAACGTCTTCCTTTTCGACTGAAGAAAGGGCGTCAAAAAAGGCCATGCTTGAGTTCGATTTTGGTGCTGTTGCAAGATAAAGGGCTGCGTGTGCAAGGTGGTAGCGGCCTTCGGGTAAGCCAACCCGGTCAAAAGCGTCTGCACAGCTGGTTACGACTCCAAGTGCGTATGGGTCAGCAAGTCCCGTGTCCTCGCAGGCTGAAATCAGCATACGGCGGAAGATAAAATGCGGGTCTTCTCCGGCGCGGATCATGCGGGCAAGCCAGTACATTGCCGCATCCGGGTCTCGGCCGCGCAGGGATTTTATGAAAGCTGAGATAATGTCGTAGTGATAGTCGCCGTCGCGGTCATAAAGCACGACCTTTTTCTGAATCGACTCTTCCGCCGTTTCCTTTGAGATGTAAATCGTGCTTCCCCAGGCGGGCTCAGGGATTCTTGCCTCAGGGTTCCATTTTTCGGGCGTGGTTTCGACGGCAAGCTCAAGGGCGTTCAAAAGGCTTCGTGCGTCTCCGTTTGCCGTGTCCACAAGATGCTCAAGGGCGCCTTTTTCAAACTCGACCTTCCAGTGACCGTAACCGCGCTCAACGTCTGAAAGAGCCATGCGGGCGGCCTTCATCAAGTCTTCTTTGGTGAGGGCCTTGAGCTGGAAAACGCGGCTGCGGCTGACCAAAGCCTTGTTTACTTCAAAAAAGGGATTTTCTGTGGTGGCTCCAATCAGGATAATCGTGCCGTTTTCGACCCAGGGCAAAAGTGCGTCCTGCTGGGCCTTGTTCCAGCGGTGAACTTCGTCGACGAAGAGAATTGTTCTTCTATTATAAAGCTTGAAAAAATCGTCGGCGGTCTTAATTGCAGCGCGGATGTCTGCAACGCCGGTGAGGACGGCATTGAGCGTGATGAAATTGGATTTTGTGTGGTTTGCGATAACGCGGGCAAGAGTTGTCTTTCCTGTGCCCGGCGGTCCGTAAAAAATGACGGAAGAAAGCTGGTCAGCGGCAATGGCACGGCGCAAAAGACGGCCCTTACCCACGATGTGGTCCTGGCCGATGTACTCGTCCAAATTTCGGGGCCGCATCCGGGCAGCAAGAGGTTGTTTTTCTGCTTTTGAGGAATCAAATAAATCCGCCATAAAGGAAATTATACCATAGAAAGTGGAAAGTTTAAAAACAAAAAAATCACCGCATCGAGCACTATCGTTGTTGTGCTCGATGCGGTGATTTTTTTGTTCGAATTATTCTCTATTCCATTCACCTTCGCTTGCGAAATATGACCAGAGTCCTACGTTGTTGAGGGAAGCGCTGGTGCTTGAAGTGAGACAGGTGGCGAAAATCGTTGAGTCATATTCGCTTCTGCTTGAATCAATTACCAGCAGGGCCGGAACTTCGTAGTATGAAGAAAGTGTTGAGTCTGCGTTTGTGTCAAAATCTGAGTTGCCGGAACTTGGAATGGCATAAACATTGCTGCTGTCGGCTTTTAAAGGCGTATGAACGATGCCGCTTGATGTTCCTGCGAGAAGATAATTTTTTGTGAATGCAAGTGAAATGATTGTGTCGCTGCTTAAATCAACGCTAGCAGAGTCAGACCATTTTCCGTCTGTTGAGTAATATACGGTGTCGCCGTTGCAACGGTAAATGTAGGTGGAATCTTTTTCCGGGGTTTCATTTGAAGTCATCGCATATGCCGAGCTGAAATAAACTGTTGAACCAAGAACTGTGCAGCTTTCTGTTGATGAAGTTGGAGCGGTTGAATGGTCCGTTGTGCCCAAAGTCATGCCTGTGTCGCCAAGTTTTTCGCCAGTTAATTCATAAACATTTGAGCGGTAGCGGAAATATGCGTGGCGGTTGGCCTCTTTTGGAGAATTTGTGCAGAAAAGAAGGGCTTTGTCATTTTTGTCGCCGTCATAAGATTTTGACCAGATTTCCTTCCATTCTTTTGACTCGCTGTTGTAGCTGAAGAGGATTCGTTTGGTGGCAACGTTGTATCCGTCATCGTCTTCTTCGATAATTACTGAAAGTGCATAGAGATTTGATGAATCGGCCGCCAGAGAATAAATGTAGCCGACTGGTGAAGAAAAACTTTCGAACTCGACTTTTTTGTCTACTGCAGCAACAAAGACTTCTGTTGGAGCCGCTGCAGTGTAGTCCTCCTGAGTTTTGCCGCTTAAATCTTTTGTGAGTGAAACGTTGCGGTAAGAGATTTTTCCTGTTGAAACGAAAATGTCATCCTTGTAGCGGATGATGTTCTGAATGTCGCCGGAGATTTTGGCATCGGCGAGCTTTACTTCATCACGGATTGTGTCAAAAATGACTCCGTGACAAGAGAAGAAGAGGGGAAGGAGGCTCAAAAGAAAAGCCGGAAATTTCATATTTTTAAAAAAAGTCTTTTTCATTTTTCGTTCCTGCAAAATTAGAAGTGATACCTTGCTGTAAATAACATCGAGCCAAAGACTCCGTAGTCATTGTATTTCGGATTAGAGTACCACTGAGGCATGTACATACAATCACCTTCAACGCCGAAAGACCAGCTTGGAGTGGCCCTGTAGAATACACCTGCTGCTCCACGAAGGACTAAGCCCGGGAAATATGTTCGGCTGAGATAGTTTTCCATGGCCGCACCGACTCCCAGAGTGATTGGAAATTCGAATTTTTTGAAAGTGGGCTGGAAAGTGGTGTCTACAACGAATGGGATGTAAGTGAAGATGTTTTCGCCCAGAGTTGGGTGATAGCCGAAGTAGATGTTGATTCCTGCTGCCCACCAGTTTGTGATGAAGCGATGGTAGCCGATCATGCCGGCGCCGCCAGTAGCAAGTTTTCCTTCCTTATATAATGGGAAGCTGCCGCCAAAGTTGAGGGGACAGGTTACCATGAGGCCGATTTTGATGTACTGATCGCCAGCTTCGTTGATGTTTCCTGAAGTTCTTAAAGTGATGTCATCGTCTTCTTCTTCGCCCTGATCAATGTCATCGTAAATGTCAGCATCGTCGTCGTCCGCAAAAGCGAAACTTGAAATCATAAAAAGCGCACAGAAAAGCGCAAGAAAGCGTTTCATAAATCCTCGTGTTTTATAAAATAGATAGTAATTCTACTGAAAATACTGTATATTTTCAATTCTATAGAATAAAGAAAACAAATGCGAAGAGGTTACAAAATGAGCGCACAGATTATCGATGGAAAACAGATTGCACTGGACGTAAGGGCCGGCGTTGCAGAAAAAGTTGCGGCACTAAAGGCAAAGGGAATCACACCTTGTCTTGCAGTCGTTCTCGTAGGTGAAAATCCTGCCAGCGTAAGCTATGTCACAGGAAAGCGCAAGGCACTGGCAGAAGCAGGCATGGCAGACCGAAGCGAAGTTTTGCCGGAAAACACAAGCGAAGAAGAACTTCTTTCCCTCATCGATAAACTCAACAAAGACGACTCTGTTCACGGAATCCTCGTACAGCTCCCTCTTCCAAAGCACATCAACGAAGACAAAGTAATCATGGCAATCTCGCCAGAAAAAGACGTAGACGGCTTCCACCCGGTCAACGTGGGCAACCTCGTAATCGGCAAAAAAGCCTTCCTCCCTTGCACACCGCACGGAATCATCGTCCTTCTTGAGCGCATGGGAATCGAAACAAGCGGCAAGCACGCAGTCGTAATCGGCCGAAGCAACATCGTTGGAAAGCCGGTTTCACTTTTGCTCGCCCGCAAGGAAACAAACTGCACCGTAACAATCTGCCACACAGGCACAAAAAACATGGCTGAAATCACCCGCCAGGCAGAAATTCTGATTGCTGCAAGCGGCCACCCTCACACAGTCACAGCTGACATGGTAAAAGACGGAGCCGTAATCATCGACGTAGGCGTAAACCGAATCCCTGACAGCACAAAAAAGAGCGGCTTCCGCTTAATCGGCGACTGCGATTTCGACGAGCTCAAGGAAAAGGCAAGCTACATCACACCGGTTCCAGGCGGAGTCGGCCCGATGACAATCGCAATGCTCATGTATAACACATTGGAAGCTGCGGAGAATAAGGCAAACGCATAAAAATGATAGACATCCAGTCCACACCAGACACACGCGAAGTACCCTTGCAGAAAGTCGGCGTTAAAAACGTCCGCTATCCTGTTCAAGTGCTCGACAAAAACCGAAAGACTCAAAGCACGACGGCAAGCATCAACCTCTTCGTGAACCTGCCCCACAATTTCAAGGGCACCCACATGAGCCGCTTCATCGAAGTCTTCCACAAGTACCACAACGACATTTCGATGAACAATTTTCTTGAGATGCTTGAGGAAATCCGCACAAAGCTTCAGGCGGAGCGGGCTTTCGGCAGAATCAGCTTCCCGTACTTTATCGAAAAAAAGGCCCCGGTTTCAGGCAACTCCGGCTTTATGGAATACACATGTTCATACGAAGGGGAAGTTACAATTAGCAATCTCAAGGGGGAAAGCCTTCCCCTCGCTCCAAACGCTAGCGCGTTTTCCGCTACCCCTTCTACGGGGGACACCCCCGTAACGCCCCCGGTTGCCCGCTTCTTTATTTCAATCAAGGTTCCAATCGCAACTCTTTGCCCTTGCTCAAAGGCAATCTCTGAGTACGGAGCCCACAATCAGCGGGGATTTGTTAAAGTCAAAGTGCTTTACACTAACTTCTTCTGGATTGAGGACGTGATTTCGATGATTGAAAGCTGTGCCTCAACACCGCTTTATTCGGTTTTGAAGCGCCAGGACGAAAAGTTCGTTACCGAGCACGCTTACGACAATCCGCGTTTTGTTGAAGACGTGGTGCGCGAAGTCTACCTGGGCTTAAAGCAAATGGGCTTCAAATGGTTCAATGTCGAAGCTGAGACAGAGGAAAGCATTCATTATCACAACGCATATGCCTGTGCTGAATATGAGGAATAAACTTTTTTCCATTATATTTTTGTTTTTTCTCTCTTTCCCGCTTTTTTCACAGACCGAATCCTTTACGGTTACAGCAAGCGTTGAAGAGGAAGAAGTTTCCGCGGTTTTTGAAATGATTAAAATCCCCGGGCGGAATTATTTCGTCGGCAAAACTGAAGTCACCTGCGAAGTTTACGAAATCGTCATGGGCGAAAATCCCAGCAGCTATGCGGAAGGAAACTTCCCTGTAAACACCGTCAACTGGTACGACTGTATCGTATTCTGCAACCGGCTCAGTCTGCTTCTTGGAAAAACGCCGGTCTACAGCGTGGGCGACTCTTCAAATCCGGACGACTGGGATTATTCTCCGCACGGGGGAAGCTCGATTTCAGCTGATGTTGTTCAGGATTTAAATGCCGACGGATTCAGGCTTCTGACCGTGGAAGAATGGGAATTCGCGGCAAAAGGCGGTCAGGCTTACAAATATTCAGGCAGCGGCAATATCGACCAGGTTGCCTGGTTCAAGGGCAACAGCGAATACAAGTCTCACGAAGCTGGCACAAAAACTGCAAACGGCTACGGACTTTACGATATGAGCGGAAATGTCTGGGAATGGTGCTGGGACCGCTTAAAAAAAGACTCAAATTACTACAGAATTCACAAGGGTGGCTCTTCTGCGAGTGCCAGGGAGCTTTGCGAGATAGGATTCAGTGGACACCACTACGGCTCGCGCTATCAGCCCTGCTATTCTTACTACACATTCGGATTCAGGATTGGCCGGACTGACCGGTAAGTTCCGGGTGGTACTCAAAGTGCATGTTATCGTAAATTGCCCAGTAACCGCCCCAGATAAATCCTTCATTTTCAAAGATTTTTATGACTTCCTTGGGCGGCATCCAGCGTTTTTCGAGCGGAACCAGCATCCAGCGGTCTTCGCCCAGCTTGTCCTTTTCCCAGCTCCAGTAAATTGCCTTGCGGTTCAGTCTTTTTGGCAGGATGTCGATTGCGATTCCGTAGGCGTGAAAAGATTTGCGTGAGGTCTGAACGATTTCCCGCCAGTGATAGGCGTCCGCGGACTTTAGATTGCTGAGAAAGGCTTTGACTTCCGGCTCATTCTTTTTTTCGAGGATTTTCTTTTCGACGATTTTGAGCTTGTCATAAACGCGTTCGTGAATCCGGGTCGGTCTTCCGAGAAAAGTCGTTTTGATGATGTGGTCTTCGATTATCACCCGGGATTGAGCCGAATAAAGCCAGTCAAAAAAGAACATTGGAGTGCCCGGCGCGTTTCTGCGGTTCTCTGCCGAACCAAACTGCTTTATCTGCTCGATTTCTTCCTTTGTATAGCTTTTCGGGTCACGGAGTTTGTTTTCGTATTTGTATTGAAGAACCCAGTAATTTTCCTTGTTTGCCAGTTCTTCCTTTGGCAAAAGCCTGCCGCCAGCCCAGTAAAGACTTGCTGATTTTTTGCCTTTTGGCTTTTTGGTGCGCTCAAAGAAGAGGTCCGCCGTCATGTCGATTTTCCAGTCGTTCTGTTCAAGGTCGAAAGTGGTGGTGTAGTCGATGTCGGGGTAGCAGCGCATGAAGGCCTTTATTTCAGCCGGACAGAATGAATGGCTGGAAAAAGCCTGCTGGGGCAGGGAGCTTGCAGACGATAACTGAGAAAAACATTTTGATGCTAGGAATATCAGAATCAGCGAGAGAAACTTTTTCATTTATTTTAAGATTATAACACAGAATTTGAGTTATATGGCGTCAGGCGAAAATTTTCTTTACCTTTGCCTTGAACTGATTTCCGCGGTCGAACTCGTTTTTGAACATGCCGAAGCTGGTGGCTCCAGGCGAGAAAACGACGACCTGAACTTTTTCTGCGTTTTCGCTTGCTTCAAGGTCGCTTTTGAGCTGGGCAAGCATTTCGTCCAGGGACGCGAATGGCCCCTTGTATGCGATTTTTTTTGCATTAAAGTCTGGAATCATTTTGTCGGTTGCGCTTCCTGCCAGCAAATAAACTGCGTGCGGTGCTATGTTCTTTCCGTTGTCACAGATTCCGTTGGCTACCGGGCTTAAATCAAGTCCTTTATCTGTGCCGCCTGTGAGGAAAATTACCGGCTTTCCGAATGCCTGTGTCGCTTCGGCTGCGGCTTCCGGGACTGTTGCGGCTGAGTCGTTGTAGAAGCGGTAAGTCGTCTTGTTGATTTTGCACTCGTGGAAGAATTCAAGGCGGTGCTCGATTCCGTTCCAGCGGCCCAGAACTTCGATAATCCGTTCAGGGGAAACGCCCATGATTCTTAGGACAAGGGCTGCGTTCAAGACGTTTGCCCTCATGTGCTTTCCGGGAACGATTAAGTCCTTGAGGACTGTTTCAGTCGTTTTTTCGTAATCCTGTGGAAGTGTGTCGAGGATTTTTGTTGAAAGGCGGGCGATTCCGTTGCCTTTTTTGTCCTGCCATACTCCTAAAACGCCTTCCGGGAGCTGCTTTTTGCTATAGCGGAGGATTGTTGCCTTGCATTCCTTTGCAAAAACTTCGCCCCAGTTGTCGATTAAAGTTCCGCCGTCTGCGGCCGGGTCAGGGTCGAAATCAAAAATCGCGAAGTCTTTCTTTGTCTGGTCTGCGTAAATCAATTTTTTGTCGTTTACATAAGCCAGCATCGAGTGGTAGAAATTCTGGTGGTCAGGAATGATTTTTGTGATGATTGAAACTTTTGGCTTGAGAAGTTTTCGGCCCCGCAAGTCTGCCAGCTGCCAGCTTGAAAGCTCCAGAACAACCGGAGTTGTCTCGTCAGTCTGGTCGAGGAAGGTGAGCGGAGAAACTGTGATGTTGCCGCCCAAAAATGCGCTGAAGCCCGAAGCCTTGAGTCCGTAGTAAATCGCGCTTACGGTTGAAGATTTGCCTTTGCTTCCTGTGACGGCGATAATCGGAGCCTTGCTGAATGCTAAAAAGAGGGAAATGTCAGATTCGATTGCCTTAGCTGCGGCCAAGTATTTGTTTCCGTCGTATTTTACGCCCGGATTTTTGATTACGCAGTCGGCGTTTTCAAAGTCTTCGATGCGGTGCTCGCCCAGCCGGTAAGTGAGCCGGCTTTTATCAAGCGAAGCGTCGTTGTTGATTGAATCTACGGTCGTCTGTAAGTCAGACTCAGATTTCATGTCAGTTGCGATTACATAAGCTCCGTGGTTCAAAAGAAAGCGCACGGAAGCCTCACCGCCGCCATTCAAGCCCAGTCCCATGACGGTGACATGTTTTCCCTCGATGTCGTCGATTGATTTGAAAAAACATCCCTGCGGGTAAGTGTGTGGTACAGGTGGAAGCGGTTCGTGTGCGTCTGACATAAAATTCTCCTTCCTTTAGATTTATCGTGAAGTCTGCAAATTTCTTGTCTTCTTGAAGCGGGCAATTGCCTCGTCAATCAAAAGATTTGTGAGGCTGGTGAAATCAAGACCGAAAGCTCCGCACATTTTCGGGAACATGCTGATTTGTGTGAAGCCAGGCATCGTGTTGATTTCGTTGAGGTAAAGCTTGTCCGTGTCCTTGTCGATGAAAAAGTCAACCCGGCTTAAACCAGCAAGGTCGAGGGCTGCAAAGGCTTTTTTAGCCAGACTGCGTACTTCCTCAAGCCTTTCTTCCGGTAATTTGGCAGGAATCAATAAATCTGCTCCGTCCGGGTCGTTGTATTTTGCATCGTAGTCGTAGAAGTCGTGTTTCGGGGCAATTTCGCCAGGTCCGTAGGCTGTGAGCTTTTCTGCCGCAACAGAGCCGTCATCAACAGTCGGGTTTCCTGTTACCGAGCACTCGATTTCGCGGGCATTTACGGCCTTTTCAATCAGAATCTTGTCGTCCCAGAGGAAGGCTTCCATGATTGCGCCGTTCAAGTGCTGAAGGTCTTTTGCCAGAGTTGCTCCGTCTGAACTTCCTGCGGCACACGGCTTTACAAAGAGAGGGAAGCCCAGCTCTTTTTCTGCTTTTTCAAGGATTTTGTCGTAGCCGTTTGCTGTAGCCAAATCAGAGCGGCGGACACAAATGCCAGGAACGACAGGAATTCCTGCCTGCTCAAGTGCAACCTTAGTCTTTTCCTTGTCCATAGTGATTGCGCTTCCCAAAGTTGTACAGCCAACGTATGGAACGTCGACCATTTCAAAGAGACCCTGGATAGTGCCGTCTTCACCGAAAGGTCCGTGCAATACCGGGAAAATTACGTCGCTTGCAATGACTTTATCGCCGACCCGGAAAGTTCTCTTGCTTCCGCCGCCTGGAATGACGCTGACTTCCTGAGAATCGTCCTCAATGATTTTGAAAGATGCTTTTGGATCAGCCTTGATTCGCTCGAATTCGCTCTGAGGCTGCAGGAACCATCTTCCGTCCTTTGTGATTGCAATCAGCTGGACTGTATTTTTTTTATCGATGTTGCGTGAAACTGCTGCTGCTGAAATCAAAGAGATTTCGTGTTCGCCGGATTTTCCGCCATAAATTACTGTAACTATCATAATTCCCACCAAATTTTTAAAATCATTACAATTATAACAGTTTGATGGAAATTGTGATAGATAGCATTATTACCAGCGCTCGAAGAAGAGTCCCGCCAGAGGCGAAAGCACAATCATGATGCAGGAGAATGTGAAGGACTCAACTGAAATCAAAGTCGCCCTCTGCTCGGAAGGGAACATGTCCTGAAGCCGGGCATTCGTGCGGACCTGAAGGGCGTCGTCTGCAAGGGCAGCCAGAAATCCTCCCAGAGTCATGAGCACATAGAGGCCTGAGTGTTCGAGGGCAATTCCCGAAAGAATTATCAGCGTGGAAAGGGTGAAAACCGTACGGTAACGGAGATTCTTTGCGTAAAGAATGATTTTCGCACCGATTACGCCGCCTGCCTGGAGCAAGAGAAGGGCAAGACCCAAAGCCCATTTTGGAATTCCCGCCATTGGGAGCTTGGCCTGCAAAAAGAAGAGAAGCAGAATGTCCATGGCCCCGACAAAGGAATTGATGAACATCATCGCAAGAGCCTTTCGGGCTTCCTTTAGGAAAAGCAGACTCTGCTTAAAGCAAGAGCTCAATTCCTTCCAGATGTGGAATTCCTTTGGGGCTTCTTCAAGCCTTACTTCAACAAGACCTGCAAGCAGAAAAAGCTGAATTAAGGAAGCAAAAACGCCTGTTGAATACGCGATTTTGTAGCCGAGAACCAGGGCAAAACCGGCTGTCAAAGTCGAAAGACCTTCACAGGTGCGGTAAATGATGAGCTGATTCGAAGCATATTTTTCAAAGCCTTTTTCCTGCCCCACAGATTTTAGGGAATCGTAGGCAAGGGCGTCGCCGGAACCGGAAGCAAAATTGTAGCAGAGGGCGTGAAGTCCAATCGAAATGCAGACCATGGCAAAATTGTTGGAGAATATCATGACGATATCTCCGGCCATGCGCATGATGCAGGAAATGACCAGAGTCTTTTTGCGCCCGAAAACATCCGCCAGAACTCCCGACGGAATCTCAAACATAAGGCTTACTATATGGAAGATAGTTTCCGCAAAGCCAATCTGAGCGAGGGAAAATCCGCGGGAAGCAAGAATCGCGACCCAGGCTCCCGAAAGTGAAAGCTGTCCTAAAATTGCAGACGAGTATAAACGACCGATTTGTTTTTTTATGTTTAACATAATATGCCACCTTTTTCGTAAGAATGAAATTTGAAAAATAAAACGTGAAAAAGGGGAGAGTGAGGATGTTAATGTAATTGGATTTTAGAAAAAAGGACTTCTAAAACCACAGTTTTCTGAAAAAGGCCCACTACCCCTATCGAAGGGTTGAGAAATAGCATTTTTCGAGCAATAAAACTGGTGTTTTCCACATAATAAATTTATTTTAAGAAATAAAGTCTGAATTGTCAAGGAAAAAAAAGAGATTGAAAGGGAAAAAGAAACCTTTGGGTTGCGTTTTCCCTTTTTTAGTTTCTCTAAATAGAAATTGTATTCTTTCCGAAAATTTTGTATAATTTTAAAAATATTATATAAGAAAGGAATTTATTATGGATAAACTCAGAGTATTATTGGCAAAAGGCAGAATTTACGAATCAGTTTACGAACTTTTGAGCGATGTCGGTATTTCCCTCAAACTCGCTGAGCGCACTTATTTCCCTTCGACAAATCAGGACGATTTGGCTTTCCAGGTCGTAAAACCACAGATTGCAAGCGCACTTCTGGCTTCAAACAAAGCTGATGTCGGCTTCTCTGGCAAAGACTGGGTTTACGAAAACGGCGTTCAGGACGAAGTCGAGGAAATTATGGACTTGGGCTTTGACCCGGTTCGCATCGTAGCCGCAATCCCTAACACAGTTGATTTCGACGCCCTCATCAAAAAGCCGGTCACAATCGCCACAGAATATCAGACCCTCAGCAAAAAATGGGTCGAAGAAAAGAAGATTGACGGAAAAATCTTCCGCACATGGGGCACAAGCGAAGGTTTCGTTCAGGACAACGAAGACTCACTCGCACAGGTTTTGATTGACAACACATCGACAGGTTCAAGCCTGCGTGCAAACAACCTCAAAATCGTCGACACCCTCATGACTTCTTCAACACGCATGTACGCTTCAAAAGAAGCCCTCAAAGACCCTGCAAAAAAACAGAAAATCATGGAGCTCAAAATGCTCTTCGAGTCTGTTTTGAACGCACGCGGCCGTGTAATGCTCGAAATGAACGTTGCAAAGGACAAGTTCGACGGTCTTATCAAGGCACTTCCGTCAATGAAAAGCCCGACAGTCAGCCCTCTTTTCGGCGATGACGGCTATGCAGTAAAAATCGCAGTCAAAAAGAGCGAAGTCCCAACCCTGCTTCCAAAATTGCAGTCTCTGGGCGCAACGGACATTTTGGAATATGCATTGCGAAAAGTTGTAAGATAGGGGAAAGCCTTCCCCTGCGCGCCCACTTCGTTGGTCGCTACCCCTTCTGCGGGGAGTTCCCCGCAACGCCCCCCAAAGGAGTTTATTGTGAGAACAGCTACAATCGAACGAATTACTGGCGAGACTCAGATTTCGCTTACTCTTAATCTTGATGGCACTGGAAAGTGTAGCGTGGAGAATCCGATCGGCTTTTTTGACCACCTGCTCAAGTCTTTCTGTAAGCACGGACTTTTTGACCTTTCCGGCTCCATCAAGGGCGATTTGAACGTTGACCAGCACCACACAATTGAAGACACCGGCATCGTTTTGGGTCAGTGTTTTGCTAAAGCTCTCGGTGACTGTGCCGGTATTTTCCGAAGCGGCTCCTTCCTTTATCCCATGGATGAATCTCTCCTTCGCGCTGCCGTTGATTTTGGCGGACGTCCTTTCCTTGTCTGCAATGCAGATCTTTCAAATATCCCGCTGGTGAGCGTTCAGGACGGAAAGCAGGGGACCTTCCAGACCGATTGCTTTGACGATTTCTGGAACGGCTTTGTTCAGGCGGCAAAATGCAACCTTCATCTGGACACTCTCCGCGGCAGAAGCGACCATCACAAAATGGAAGGTCTTTTTAAGGCTGCTGCCCGTGCAATCCGAAGTGCGGTCGAAATTGATCCTCGGCGAAACGGTGAAGTTCCAAGCACAAAAGGCGTTATTGTGTAAAAAAATTAAAAATACCTTTAAATAAATTTGGCTTTTTATTAAAACTAGGTTAAAATAGTCATATAATCACCTTAGCAAAACCTGGCAGGGCGGGCATGTTTTTGCAAGTCTTCTGGCGCAGAGTTTTTACAGGAGTTTCTATGACACAAAAGACCAAAGCCAGTTGTGGCTTCAAAAGTATCCGTACGCAGCTTGTTCTTACAATCGGCCTTTTCCTGCTTGTGCTCCTTGCACTTTGCTCTGTATTCATTTTGCGCAATGTTTCCAGTCGTTTCCGCAATATTTCCGACAGTTATCTGCATGAAATGGCTTCTTACTATTCCGAAACAACAAAGGCGATTATTGCACATGAATATGCCACTTGCAGCGCGCTCAAAACTGTCGTTGAGCAGGTAGAAAATGTTCCTCCTGCCCAGCGGCGTGATTTTGTGAACGCTATTTTAAAACAGGCTCTAATCGCCAACGAAAATTTTGTTGATACCTGGGTAGTTTACGAGCCGAACGCATTGGACGGCCTTGATTCTCAGTATGCGAACACTGAAAATCACGATTCCACAGGCCGTTTTATTCCTTATTGGACTAAAGTTGGCTCTACGATTGAATGTACACCGCTCACTGATTACGAAAATGGCTTTTGGTATGTAAATCCGCTTAAAAGTCCCACAGGTATTCTTATTGACCCGAATCCTTATGAAATTGGTGGCAAAACTATCTGGGTTTGTGGCGTCGCGTTCCCGATTCACGGCAAAGACGGCAGGCCAATCGGTGTAATCGGCCTTGATATGTCGCTCGACACTCTTTCTTCTCTTCTTAAGCAGGTCAAAGTCTATGATTCCGGCTATCTCTCGCTAATTTCCGATTCCGGGCTTCTTGCGGTTGATTATGACTCGGAGAACGAAGGTCAGAATCTTGCGGCTTATACTGATTCTTCGACTGGCCCGCTTTTTCAGTCTAGCAAATCTTCTCTCCAGCCTTTTGGCATGACTGTCAAAGAAAAAGGCGAGAGTGTCTACAAATATTATCAGCCATTTAAAGTTGAAGATGCAAAAGAAGTCTGGTTCCTTGGTCTTAATGCGAAAGAATCAGAAATCACGGCGGCAGCAAAGGCTGTTTTCTTCATTTCGACTGTTGCCTTTGTCCTCACCGCTCTTGTAATTCTTTTTGTTCTCTTCCTGATTATTCAGGGCGTTGTCAAAGAAATGAACAAAGGTGTCTCTGCAATGCAGAATATCGCGCAGGGAGACGGTGATTTGACTGTCCGCATGGAGGTTAAGACCGACAACGAGCTTGGAAAAATGTACAAATTCTTCAATCTCACTATTGAAAAGATTCAGAATTCCATTGCGCAGGTCAAAGATGCGGCGACGCACCTTACTGAACAAGGCGCAACTCTTGGTGACAGCATGAATGACACGGCGGCAAGTGCAAACGAAATCACGGCCAACATCGATTCAGTTAACAAGCAGGTTCAGCAGCAGGGGCGGAATGTTCACGAGGCAAAGGACGCGCTCGGCTCAATCAACAGCAGCGTGAACGATTTGGTTTCAAATATCCAAAGCCAGAGTTCAAGCGTTGTCGAATCTTCTTCGGCAATCGAAGAAATGGTCGCAAATATCCGTTCTGTCACTGGAATTCTCGAAAAGAACGGCGTCACAATCAAGTCTCTCGAAAATTCTTCTGAATCTGGAAAAGTCAGCATAGCCAATTCGGTCGAGTCAATCAAAAAGATTCAGGAACAGTCGGGCACCCTTCTTGAAGCAAGTAAAATCATTCAGGCAATCGCGAGCCAGACAAACATGCTTGCTATGAATGCGGCAATTGAGGCGGCTCATGCGGGCGAGAGTGGCAGAGGCTTCTCTGTCGTTGCCGATGAAATCCGTAAGCTTGCAGAAGATTCAAACAAGCAGGGCAAAAACATCACGAGCAACCTCAAAGTTGTCCTTGCAAGCGTCAAAGAAGTCACAGATTCTTCTGAGCAGCTGCAGAATCAGTTCAACGAGATTTATGATTTGACTCAGACTGTCGCACGGCAGGAACTCACGATTATGAACGCAATGCACGAGCAGTCCGAAGGTGGCGAGCAGATTCTTGAGGCAATCAAGCAGATTCAGGATGTAACGGCGAGCGTAAAGGGTTCCAGCGATGCAATGGAAGATGCGACCCGTGATGCGAACGTCAAAATGGACAATCTCATGCGCCTCACAGAAGAAATCACGGCAAGCATGGATGAAATGTCAATCGGAATCGAGTCAATCAACCGCTCGATAAACGAAGTCAACGACATGACTCACAAAAATACGCACAGCATCGAGTCTCTTGGTGAGGCTGTGAGCAAATTCAAGGTGTAAGGCCGGGGCTGTGCTTCCTTTATTAAAATATAATTAACTAACTATTAAATTCTTCTTAAATTTGGCTTGATTTATCCTAAAATTGTGTTAAACTTAGTTTATGCACAAAGCTAATTATTCAAAATCTTCCTTAATTTATTCTTCTCGCATCTAACCGCAATGTTGTGTATTTTCGCAATTCATTGAGGTCTTTTTATACATTGTGGTGGCTTTATTGAATCTTTCTGATTTTAATCATTTCACTGCAAAAATTAGGAGTTTCCTATGAAAAAAATTTTTCTTACCCTGGTGGCACTTTTTTCTTTAAGCATACCGCTTGCGGCTGAGAAGTCGATTGAATTCTTTACGGATGACGTTCCCCGCTACGAAGGTTTTGCTTTGGGTGCCAGTTTCATCAATCAATGGGCATTGGGTGAATATTCAGATTATGCCACATGCAATTTTGGTGGTGAAGTAGATGCGGAATATACACTCCCACTTGTATTACCGAATAATCTTGATTTGGGCATTTCGGCGAGGGCTGATTTCCTTGTCGTTTCCCCAAAATCAGGCAGCACGCTTAAAAGTGAAACGGAAATGCGTTTTTCTGGCGGTCTCTGGCTCAGGGTTCCATTTTCTGTAAAGGGAGCCTGGTTTGCCTTTCAGCCGGAACTCAGCCTGGGAGCATCGCTTTTCAGCACGGAAGCTCAGAACGGAGCAAAAGCCAGCGGAACTTATCTTGGTTCTGTGATTGGTCTTGCACCGGCATTCCGCTTTATCCCAAAGGCTGTCCCGGATCTTGAAATCGAAGCAAGTCCTCTTTTTACGATAACTCCGGAAGCAAGCTCTCACATGGTAACTCAGATTGGCGTAAGGCTTGGTTTTGTTTATCACATCCAGAATTTCATAACGAAAAAGCTTAAAGAAAGCAAAGAAAAGAAAGATGCTGCACTCGCTGAGCAGAAAAGGCTTGAAATCGAACGTCAGGAAGCCGAGGCAAAGCGTTTGCGTGAAGAAGAAGAAGCCCGACGCAAGGCAATCGCAGAGGCCGCAGATGAAGAATCTCGCCGTGCTGCCGAAGAAGAATTGCGAAAGGCCGAAGAAGCCCGAAAGGCTGCCGAAGAAGAGGCTGCCCGAATTGCAGAAGAAGAGCGCAAAAGGGCTGAGGAAGAAGCTGCACGTGTTGCCGCCGAAGAAGCCCGCAAGGCAGAAATTGCCGCATGGCCTGCACCAGAAGCCGTTCTTGCTGTTATTGGCGGCACAAACTTTACGCCGGACGGAGACGGTCAGCATGACAGCGTTACCTTCCAGCCAAGTATTAATTATGTAGAAGAAGCTCCTGAAAGCTGGATTCTCGCAATTGATGATCCGCAGGGAAATCCATTCCGAACGTTCAAAGGAAAGGGCGCCCTGCCGGAATCAATTGAATGGGACGGTTTGAGCGACAGGGGCGAAGCCGTTTATTCACGAAACGTTTACAAGTCAAAACTCACCGTAATTCCATCTCGACATGACCGAACTCGAAGCGGTGCAAAAAATGCTGAGACAAGCACTGAAGTTCACACAGGCTTGCTTTTGCAGGTAATTGTTCCAGAGCATGAATGGAAAATCGTCGTCAATACAATTTACTTTGCTGGTGGCGGCGCTTCATTCGATGGCTTGAATTCTGAGCAGCTTAAGGCCAATGCCGAGACTCTTGACGAAGTTGCGGAGCAGATTACAGCACATCCGGGCTCAAATGTCGTGGTTGAAGGCTATGCAAACAACATCAGCGGAACTGCAAAAGAAGATACGGAAGAACTTATTCCTTTGAGCCAGGAGCGTGCAGACTTTATCGTAAAAGAACTTGCAGCTCGTGGAATAAATCAGGAGTCACTTTCGGCTACAGGAAAAGGCGGTGCAAATCCGATTGCATCACGCAAAGATCGTGCGAACTGGTGGAAGAACCGCCGCATCGAATTCATAATCAGGAAGTAAGGAGCTGAATATGAAAAGATTTTTACCATACACAATGGCTGCGGCCCTGATTTTTGCGGCATGCAGCAGTCATATTGAAGATTTGATAGCTCCTTCTGCTCCGGAGCCTACCATCGATGTTGATGTTGAGGTCGAGGTTGAATTCAAGACTCTGCTTCTCGGCTATGACTCAGAAAGTTCCACAGCCACTGCAACAGGCCTGGGTGATGAAGGCGTTGTATATTCATGGTCGATGGACGGAAAGGAAGATTCAGATGTGTTCAAAAGCAAAAACGGCGCAAGCTGTGTTCTTGACACGGAAAAACTTTTGGTTGGAAAAAATTATACTTTGCTTGTGGTGGGAACGGTTAATGGCGTTTCTTACAGTTCTGATTGCAAAATAACAATAGAACCAGCAGATTCATCAGAGAGTGAGTAAGGAGGAGCTTTTATGAAAAATCGAATCAGATTTTTATCAGCGGGATTCAGCATATTGATTTTTGTGTTGGCTCTGCTTTTTGCTTCATGTTCGGATATAGTTCAAGGCGATTCTGGAGATGAAAACATTTCTTCATCAGAAGCAAGTGTTTCTTTCAGAATCACCTCAAAATTCGCTGCAAATTCAAGAACGGCTTTGCCAAGCATTGATTTTACTCAGTATCTTTATGAGATTAAGGCAAAAAATTCAAAATCAGGGGCAGAAAAATCTCTGGCACAAAATCTTAATGTAGATGATTTGAGCAGCCAGAAATTTGCAATGACCCGTTCAAAATGGATTTTCTATATTCTTGCCTATGCGATAAACGAAAGTGGCGAGCCCGAGGAGGAATCTGTCTTTGAAGGCGAAAGTGAAGAAATTGACCTTGCAAACTCTGCTACCGCTACAGTCACCATGCCTCTCAGAGCAAGCACTATCGGTTTCGGAAGTGTGCGGATTCCTCTCAAATATGCTGCAAGTGGCGTTGCAAAAGTAACCTGCGGACTTTACACAAGCGCAACAGGTGGTGAGCTTGTTGATGGAAAAGAATTAGTGACTTTTGAAGGTTCAGAAATAACAAAGGGCGATGATGGATTTTATTCTCTGGTTTTTGAAGATAATGAAGTTCCGAGTGGCAGCCTCGTTTATGCACGCTTTGTCCTTTATGATAAAAATGATATCGCTGTCGGATATTACACGGAGGCGGTTTATGTTGCAAAAGACAAGCTGAGTGAACCG
Organism: Treponema ruminis; assembly: GCA_017161305.1. GTDB lineage: Bacteria > Spirochaetota > Spirochaetia > Treponematales > Treponemataceae > Treponema_D > Treponema_D ruminis. The sequence continues at coordinate 263,816 of CP031518.1, forward strand.
GAAATATTTGTTAAAAATGAAGATGGAACTTACCAAAAAGATGAAAACGGCAATCCTGTAAAAGATACATCTGGAAATGCATCTGTTGAAGTTGAGCCAAACCTTTTCCCTGCAAGCGTCACTGCCCAAAAGGACAAGAAGGTTTTCGCCGAGACTACCGTAAAAGAAGACGAAACTGAAAAAACTGTAGTCTACGAGTTGAATGATGAAGATGGTGACGGAATTTATGATACAGTCCTTCCACCGGGTAATTACACTATCAAAGTAGGTGAACTTACTGACACCGCAGAAACTGCAAAACAGGTCGAAGATTCAACCCTTGATGTAAGCACAAAGGGCGGAAGCGTTGCTGCAGAAAAACTAAATGAAGTCACGCTGTCTGGTCAGGCAAAAACTGGCACTACAATCACGGCAAAGGCAATTTCCTCAAAGAATGTTGATATTTCTGATTCTGTTAAATGGCAATGGTACAGAGATAACGAAGCAATTGAGGGCGCAACTCAAAACACTTACAAAGTCACTCCAGAAGATGTCGGCAAAGTCTTAAAGGCCGTTGCAAGTCAGGATGACAAGGGCAAGACCAAAACAAAAGATGGAACTTCCGAGAAGGTTGAAAAGGGAAGCCTTGCCAGCAAGGATTTCACGATAAGCTATGATGGAAAAGAGTTCTCAGTTGCGGACGGAAAAGCAAGTCCAAAAGACGGAAAATTGATTTTCACAAAGGGGTCTGATTCTTTAACTGTCGAGAGCGCAAAATTAAGCTCAGGCACTCTCAAAGATCAGAGCGGAAACGAAATCACTCCAGAAAAAGTCACATTCGTGAACTCTGAGGGCAAAGAAATTTCTTCAGATACTTTGGATTCTTCAAAGACCCTCACGGTCAAGATTGAGGCACAAGGCTATGAGCCAGAACTGATAACGCTCTATGTCACGGTTAAAGCTGGTGCTTTGAGCCCAGAACCAAAACTCAGCACGGATATTGAAAATCTTCATCATGGAGACATTGCATTTGCAGAGCCGATTCCTGATGGTGCTGAATATTCAACTGACGGCGGCAAAACATGGACTGATTTGAGCACAAATTCTTTCGCTCCTCCGGCAAACGAAACTGATAAAATCCTCGTAAGGACAAAAGCTGTGGGCGAAGAGGGCAAAGACGGCTATATTGCTCCAAGTGATGCAAAAGAAATTTCTTTCTCATCTGAAAATAAAGGAGAAAAGGTCGTTGAAATCAAAGAAGACGGCATTACGCTGAATGGTGCTTCAAAAGAAGATGAAGTTCTTTCTGTAAAAGTCATTGGCGAAGATGAAAGTGACCTCACGGATAGCTCTCTGATTGAATATCAGTGGTATGCGGCAGATGACGCTACTAGCGAAGGAAGCCCAATCGAAGGAGCTACCGGAAAAGACTTCACTCCGGGCGAAAACGAAGTCGGCAAAATCCTTTATGTTAAAGTCACTTATACAAATCCAAAGTCGCAAGATTTAACAGTAAAAGATTCTCCTCGCACAGAAAAGATTGTTGCTGTAAAAGTAAAAACTCCGACAGAGGCCGAAATTCCTTCGTTTGCAGAGGACAAGTCAAAAGTCCAGGAGGGAAAAGTTCAGTTCAAAGTCACGGATGAACAGACAGGCAAGTACGAATATTCAACAGATGGCGGCGAAACTTGGAAGCCACTTACAGATGAGGCAATTACAGTTGACGGCGACTCAATTCTCGTGCGTGCGGCAGCCCAGGGCACAGAAGGCGGGGAAGGTTATCTTGCTCCGTCAAATCCTGTAACAATTTCTGTAAAGGAGCAGAAAGGAACCTTCACTTTGGATGATCTCACGACTGAATATGACGGCGGCGCTCTTTCTGGCGACAAACCTCTTGCATCAAAAGTCTTGCTCAAATATGCAGACGGAAGCTCACCTGATTCAGAAAGCGGATTCACGGTCACATTCAAAGAAGATAAGGCAATCACGGAATCTTCAAATGTGGCTATAACAATCAGCAAAGAAGGATTTGAGCCTTATGAAGCAAGCGTTTACGTTCCTGTTAAGGCAAAAGAGCCGCAGGAAAGCGAAATTCCTGTACTGAGCACGGATAAAGGCAACATCAGCGGCGGCTGCCTCAAATTCGAGCCAACCGAAGCACAGACAGGCAAATTTGAATATTCAACAGACGGCGGAACTACATGGAAAACGCTTACAAATGAAGAATTCGATGCTCCTGAATCTCCGAACAAACTTCTTGTACGTTCTAAAGAGCAGGGAACTTCCGGCCAGCCTGGATATATCGCACCTTCTGACGCTGTTGAAGTCGCTTATAGTGATAACATCGGTCAGAAACCTGTGATTACAGTAAAAGTCAGTTTGGGCGGTGATATTGAAGTTAAAGAGGCTGAGCCTGACTCAAATATAGTTCTCACGGCGGCAGACGGATATTCATCTTACGAATGGAAGATTGACGGAAAATCACTCACTTCTTCTACCACATGGGCTACGGCTTCGGGTGGCACTCTTAAATTGTCTAAGAACGACATGAAAACGGGTAGCTACACAATCACTGTCGTGGGCAAGAAGAACGGTATTGATTACAACACAAGCATCACTGTAACTAAGGAATAAGGAGAAGTAGGGTATGAAAAGAAAGATAACTACAAGCTGCTTTGCTTTTATGACCGCACTTGTTGCTTTGCTTGCATTCTCCTGCAGCAATATGAATGGAAGTTCGGGTGATTCCGAAAATTCCATCGACAACAAAGCATATATTTCTCTCAGCGTAAAAAATGAAGTGGTACGAACAGCCCTTCCTTCTTACGAACTTTCTGAATTCAATAAATTTGAGCTTTTTGGAAAGTTTGGCACTGGCGCAGAATCTTCTATTAAATCATGGGAATCTGATGCAACGGCAAACAAGACAGCCTATGATTTGATGAAGGACGCGAAAATTCAAATTGAAGTGGGCGAGTGGACTTTCCGCTTAAAGGCAACGGAAGCGAGCGGCACTGCTTACGAAGGCTTTGTCACAAAAACTCTTTCGCTTGGAGCAAACGATATTGAGTTCAAAATTGATTTGATTACGATTCCTGAAAGCGGAAAAGGCAATCTCTCAGTAGGCATAAGCGTTACACCTCCGGGCGAACTTAGCGTTGTAAAAGCCGCTTTATACAAAAATGACGAGACTGGCACTCTTGTACAAAACGAATCGCCAATTACAGGAGGCTCGGCAAGTTTTGAAAATCTCGACGCTGGAAGCTACAAGGTTGTGTTCAATTTTTATGATGAAAACGGATTGCTTTTGGGAACTTGCCCGGAATATGCGATTGTCGTTCCAGGCAAAACAAGTTCTTCAAGCGTGGAATTGAAAAGCCTCGACAGCACTTATACAATCACTTACCACTACGGCGAGACTTCAACAACGGAAAAATACACCCGCCATACAAAAGTCGTTCTTCCAAATATTGAATCACCGGCTGTTTCAAAAGAAGGATACGAATTCTGCGGCTGGTTCGCAACCAATGCGGATGCCCAGGGATATACAGCCACAGCAATTACAGAAATCCCTGAGAACACAGTGGGCGCGCAGAAATTCTACGCAAAATACATGAGCCTTGCTGATGTTACTCCAATCAAGAGCGTAAAAATCGAGGGCGATGTCAAAGTCGGAAAGAAAGTAAAAGCCGTGCCATATACAAAAGAAGGTGAGACCACCGAAAATGACAAATTTACAGGTGAAGTTGCATCTTACAAATGGTACCGAGGAAAAGATTCTGACGACGACGGCACTATTTCTGATTCAGAATGGACTTTAATCGCTGGTGCTACGGAATCTGAATACCAGCTTGCCCAAGAAGATGCAGAAGATAACGGTCAAAAAATCCGTGTGGAAGTTATTCAGAAATACACGGTACAGAAAGATGAGGCAAAGAAAATCAATGTCGTTAAGACTGACAATAATCCGGTTTCTTCGGAAACAAAGGATGTTGCAAAGGGAAGTTTGAAAGAAGAGGAAATAAAAGAACTGATTAAAACCCTCACTATTCTCTACGATGGAAACACAGCCGAATCTCACAATTTTCCTGCGATAATCGGTTCAACTTTGTATAACACAAAAGTTTCTGTAAGTCCTGCAAGCGGAACGGTAAAAGACAGTGAAGAAAACGATGTTACGGTTTCTGTTGCCGTTTCTCTTGTTGAAAATCAGACTGCTCCAAATTCTTCAGATTATGTTCCTGTCAAAATCAAAGTGACTGCAAAAGGCTACGGGGATGTTGAAATTAGTCTTGGTGGAACTGGCGAAGAAGCAAGTCCGCTTTTCGTTTATGTGAAGCGACCTCCTGTGGAAAGCACAGAGATTCCAACGCTTGTGGAAGAGACTCCAAATCCAACAATTACTGGCGGATATGTAAAATTCACTTCTCCTGTCACAGAAGGACTGGAATACACGGTAACTGATTCAAGTGCAACGGCTCCTGCTAGTGGTGCAAGCTGGAACAAACTCACTGACGCTGAGTTTAAAAATGGTGAAAATGAGTTTGCTGGCGGTGAAAAAATCTTTATCCGAAGAGCTGGTGCTGCTGGCGAGGCAGACGGAAAGGAAAATCCTGTCGGTTATATCGAACCTTCTGTGATTTATTCCAATGCGATTTCTGTAGCTTCAGAAAACGTCGGTAAAAAGAATGCGCTTAAGATTGTCAGCGTTAAGTTTGAGTCTCAAAGTGACATCAAAATCACTCAGAGTGGAACAGAAATCACTCAGAGTGGAACAGGAAAGTCAATCACGCTCACCGTTGAGAATGCTCCTGAAGGCGCAGTTTTTGAATGGAAGACGGAAGCCGAAATCTTTGGCTATACAAACAATCCGCTCACGATAGGTGCAAATGGCAGCTCGGCAACTGTAACAATTGCTGACAATGCTCTTCCGGGCGTTTATGGAATTGTTGTTACGGCTTCAAAGGATTCGATAACTTATTCTTCGACGGTGTACATCACTGTGGGAACAAACTAAGAGAGAGGAGAAACGGCTATGAAAAACAAACTGAATAAATATTTCTTAGTAATAATCACGGCTTTTGCCCTTCTGTTTTCTTCTTGCTCGGACTTTTTCGGTTCTGATTCAAAAGAAGACGAGGTTGCAACAATTAGAATTTCTCTGGATGAAAATGCAAGAACTGCACTTCCTTCTTTTGAGAAAACCGAAGAGGTTAAGAAATTCAAACTCATATATCAGAAGGGGAGTGAAAGTGCACTAACAGAATCATGGGAAAGCGAGACAACGGAAGGTGGAAAAACTGCATACGAACTGATGACCGCTGATAACAGTATCATGGTTGAACAGGGAACTTCTTATAGTTTTACGCTTAAAGCATATTTTGATTCTGAGGAAGGAAGTGGTTGCTATTCTGGCTCTACGATTGATGCTGAAGGTAACATTTTGCATTCAATTGAAATGCACTTTGGGGCAAATGAAATCAGATTCAAGCTTTCGCTCGCCGAACTTGATCCAGCTATTACTGGCAAAGGCAATCTTTCTCTCACAGTAAAAGATTCTGGTAATTCGTTGAAAAAGATTGAGGCGATTGTTTACAAGAGAGATGATTCAGTTTTTGTAGAGCAAACGGCAGATAACAAAACGGGCAGTAATGCCATTTCTTTTACAGCGGGCGAAGCCGGAACAAAAATCGAATGGGCTGACCTTGATGTGGGCTATTACAAGATTCTTCTCAAATTCTACGATGCGAATGGCGTTCAGACTGGCTACAACGTTCAGTATGCAACGATTGTAAAAGGCGGAACGAGCAGAAATATAGAAGAAATTGATGCAAAAGACAGCAAGAATAAGGTTTATGAGATTACTTATGCAGAGAAAGGAAAAGACTATGTAAATGAAGCCAATGAAATTTCTTGGAATCTGCCTGACACTGCGACTTCATATGGAACTTATTCCCGATTCAGCAATATCACTCTTCCAGTGGCTGTTGCTGTGGATAATCTTTTTTTGGGATGGTATTCGGACGGAACGAAAATCACCAAAATCGATAACGGAACAAAAGCAGAAAATCTTTCACTCACTCCAAAGTTCATCAGCAAGAAGGAAATGCCAGAGCTTACATCGGTAGAAATTACTGACAGCACTGGTGGCTCGGCAAAGGTCGGTGACAAACTGACTGCGAATCTTAAAGCTGGCACTGAAACTTTTGAAGGAAGTGTTTCTTATGAGTGGTATCGCGGAAATGAAGAGATCTCTGGTGCGACAAGCAAAGAGTACGTGCTTACAAAAGATGATGTGACAAACGGAGAAGGAAACAATAAGATTTCCGTTAAAGTTACTCAAAAGTACACAGTCACAGAAGAATCCACAGGGCTTTATTCTGTATCAGAAATACCGCGAACAGTTGAACCTACAAGTTCTGTCACAGTAACAACTGGAACTTTGAGCGGCACTATTTCTGATTCGCTCAAATACAATGACGGAACTTCTGTTCTCATTGATGATGATTTGTCGCTTACAAACCAGACTGCTACATTGACTGACCAGGCTGGAAATCAAATCACTGTAAATCTCAATTTTGCTACTGGCGCAAAAGCACCGTCAACTTCTGGTTACATGAACTTGATTGCTTCTGCGGACGGTTACGATAACAAAGAGCTTTCTAATGCAATCTTCGTAACTGTAAAGGCAAATCCACCTTCAACAAGTGGCTTGCTCAGCACAGACAAACCTAATATTCCAAAGGGAAGTATCGCATTTACTGCTGAAAACCCAACACTTGAATACACAACGCCAGGAGGTGTTGAAACTGCACCTGGTACAGATTCAACCTGGAGCAATATAACAACAACCGCCTTTACACAACCTGGCGCACTTTGGGTTCGCGTAAAAGAAATTGCAGGAACAGCAGATGATACTGGCAACAAAGTCGGATTTGTTGAAAAGTCAGAACCAGCACAAGTTACTATTGCTGCTGAAAACCAAGGAACTCTCGTCATAATCAATGGCGTTTCATTCGGTGATACAGCACTCAAATTCGGCAACACTATTACTGCAACAGTCTCGTATACAGAAGTTAATCATACTCACGATGTTTCAGTTGACGGAACACTTTCTTATAAGTGGTTCTACGGCTCTGGCGACACCTGGACGGAGATTTCTGGTGCAACGGGTTCTTCTTACACAATCGGAACTACCGATGCAATCGGAAAGAATTTGAAGGTTGAGGTTAATCAGGCTCATCCGAACGGTAAGAATTATCCTGTCTCTAATTCAACTTCTGGCACGGTTGAAAAAGGCACTCTCACTTCAAGTGGAACGCTCACATATTCTGTTACAGCTGTTCTCGGTGGCACTCTTGATGCAACCAAACTTGGCGGACTTACATACACTAATCAGGCAGGAACTTCCGTATCGGCAAGTCTTTCATTTGAAAATACGACAGTTCCAAGCGGAGCAAGTTCAGTTTCCGTAAAGGCAAGTCGTGCTGGCTACAATGATTTGAGTCTTTCGGTTTCAATCAGCGTTATGTCGCCTGTTCCGTCTGGAGTCGAAACTTATTTGAGCACAAGTCAGGGTGACATTCCTCTCGGATATTTGAAATTCACGGATACAGCCGCAAATGCACACCTTCAGTATTCAACGGCAGCTACAGCTCCAACAGAAAATTCTGGTTGGACGGATGCTGCTACAGGAACAGAGATTCAAAAACCAGACCACTTGTATTTGCGAATAAAATCATATGGGGGTACTGCTGGCACAATCCTTGCTTCGGCCGCTTCTGCTGACTTGGCAGGAAGTTTGACTGATTACGTTGGAACTCGCAGCGTTGTAATCAAGGACGTTGCTGCTCAAACTCCTGCCATAACTTTCGACAACAATGATGTTACGCTAACGGCTTCTGGTAAAACTCTCACTGCAAATGTACCAACAGGCGTAACAATCTCTGATTGGGAAATCCCGGGTGAAGAACTTACTGATGAAAATGCGATTGCAACTGTTTCGTCAGACAAAACAAGCCTTACATTCAAAGACAGTGCACCAGCTGGTGTTTATCAGGTGATTCTTTGGGCAAGTCGTGAATCGAACACGCTTTCTGCGATATATTCCGTCAAAATCGGAAGCGGCAACTAGAGGAGGTGAATTATGAAAGCAAGAATAAATAGATTTTTACTTGGTGTACCGTTGATGCTTTCTCTGCTTGTGACTTCTTGTAACAATTTTGGCGAGGAGTCCAGCAATGAAGAAAAGAATACTGTCTCTGTGCCTACAATTGTCGTGTCTGTTGTTGATGAAAAAGCACGAACGGCTTTCCCGGAAATGGATACTTCTAAAATCACTGAGTATCATTTGACAGGAACTAGATCGACTTCCGGGGCGGTTATTAATTCAATCGATAAAACCTGGGCGAAGGACGGAACAACTTCTGCATATGAGAAAATGACCTCAGATTCCCTTGCAATTTCTGCTGGTGAATGGAACTTCACTCTGACAGGCAAAGTGAAAGAAGGTGAGGTTGAGCTTGCAAGTTATGAAGGCACACTTACAAAGACAATCGGCTCTGGCGAAAACTCTCTTCAATTCAAACTTCTTCTTCAAGATGTAAATGTCGGTACTGGTGCGGGCACGGGAACGCTCGAAATTGCTATTGAACTAAAAGATGCGGCCAGCACTCAGGTTCAAGCAATCACCGGAACTCTGTTGAAATCCTCTGATAGAAGCTCGGCAGGATTTCCGATTGCTTCTTACAATGTAACAAACTCTACCCCAACTTATACATATTCGGTATCAAGTGTTCCAGCCGGTGTTTATATCGCGCAGATTGATTTTTATGGCGACACAAACAAAGAGGCTCTTTTGGGAACGTGGCTCGAAGCCGTAAACATCAACTCGCTTGGTGCAAAAGCTTCTATTTCTATCAGCGATGTTGACAGTATTTATAGCATTACTTACACGGCTGGTGTGCTTGGTGAAAGCTCTATCCTTGGAGGTTCGTCATTAACCTCAAACCCTAACCCGACTCAGTTCACAAGACGAAATGAAGTTAGTCTCACCGCCCCGACAATGACCGGCTACAAATTCATCAAATGGGTTGATATTTCTTCAGATTCGACAAGTGTTACTGGCGATGCGTTCATTAATACTTCGGCAATCACAGGAATCCCAAAGAAAACTGTCGGAAATAAGACTTTCTGTGCGGTTTTCATAAAAGATGAGGATGCCGCTGATATTACAGAAGTTGCAATCACAGGCTTGGACGAAGGCGGAAAAGCAAAAGTTGGAAGCACAATCACTGCGACTGCAAAAACTTCTGACGGAAACTTTGCCGGTGCTGTTTCAAAATGGATTTGGTACTACGTTGACGGTAGCGCGGAAAAAGAAATCACAACTGTTTCAACAGGTTGCACGGCTACAAGTACATACACCGTTGAACCGAAATACTACGGAAAGAAGATTAAAGCTCGCGTTGTACCAAAATATGATGCAAGAAATTTAAGTTCTGGCTCTGTTGTTTTGAACAATTCAGCTTCGGATTATGTTCATACGGACAGTGAAGAAAAAGAAATCTCACAAGGAACTCTTGATGCAGGTGATGTTGTGCTTAAATACACCGAAACGCCCGTGCGTGGAACTGAACTTGAAAATCATTTTGCAATAAAAACTGGAACTCTTAAAGATTCTACAGTCGGAACATGGACTTTGCCGAATGGTGAAAACTACAAGGTTACTGTAACTTACAATGATACAAAGGATGCGCCTGATGTTTCTTCTGGAGAGGTTTCTAGCATTTCTGTAAAATTTGATGTCACTGTAAAAGATGTTGGCGGAACTTTTGTTGATGCATACGAAACTTTGAGCACAACAAAAAATGTATTCGTCAATGTTCAGTACGAGGCAAATACTTCGAATCTTGCTACGTCACCAGCTCTCGATAAGGCGAACGACTACGCAATCACTTACCGAAAACTCAAATTCACCTCTAGTTCCACAAGTTTGACTTCTAAAGGACAGAGTGCAACGATGCAGTATAGATTTGGCACTTCTGGAACCTGGAATGATATTTCGGATTCTGAATTTGATGGCTTTACGGCAGGTCAAGACATTGTGATTCAGCTTCGATACAAGGCCACCGGCATGGCAGATACAGCCGGCTACATTAAGGAATCTGACGCATTTGATTTGGAAACAATCACTTGGACCGAAGCTTCTAACAAAGACAATACAACTTCTGGTCTCGGAAAGAAAATCGTGCTGGATAAGGTTGAGATTTCTGGGAACGCAAATGTCTGTGGCACTCTCACGGCAACTGCAAAACCAACATTTACAAATTCTGAGGGCATAGACTTTACCGCAGACGGCTACGGCACAATCACTTGGAATTGGTATGCTGGCGACTCAGAGATTACATCAGCACGAGAAGAATCTACTCACAGTAAAACTTCAAGCCTTACAATCAACGAGGATTTGCGCACAACTTGTTACAATAAAACCATAAAGGCCGAAGCTGTCTACACTTACTCAAAGGTAACTCCTGCAGCAACTATCACAAAATCTGCTACAAGCTCATCAATTGGAGCGGGTGGTGTAATCAGTAGTTCTGGAATAAGTCTTACTTATACAGAAGGAAAGGTTCTTGCAGATACAGTTCTTGATGGCAGCAAAGTTTCTGCAACAGGTTCATTTGTGAATGCTTTGAACGAGACCGTGACAATAGCAGATAAAAATCCTAGTTTTAATTTTGATGGCGCAACGGCTCCTTCTTCAAGCGGAAACGTAAATGTCAAAGTTACCGTAAATGGCTATGACACGATGACAGTTCCAGTAAAAATCGACGTCAAGGCGGCTGCACCAAGTATCGGTGGCGGCGGAGAAGGCGGCGGTGGTGGCTCTGGTTCGTCTGCTGCAAATACACTTCTCAAAGAAGATGTAGAATATATTCCATACGGCCATATCAAGTTTGATGATACCTTCACTGATAGGAGCATCAATGATGGCTTTGGCCCGTCTCTTGCATTCTATGAGTACACCGCAGACGGTTCTGAGGCGGAGCACTGGTATCCGATTATTCCTCAGAATGATAAGCCGGATTCTTTGGGTGAATACGTCAGAAACAAGGGTGATGGAAGGCTTTTTGCACCAAATGGTGGATCAGAGCAAACGATTCGTATTCGTTACAGAAAGCGTGCTTTCAAAACTGGTGGCACTGGAATTGGCTTTTATGCATTCTATGATGTCAATAAAAATCTTTGGGTGTCTCACGTTGGTGAAAAGATTGGGGATGGCTATACAACGGATGAAGCTCTTCTTGAATCTGGTTTAGGCTATTCTGGAATTACAGAGGCTTCTGATTCGATACCTGTTTATTTGACAGATCATGTCGGCAAATACAGCGGAAAGATTACAGACATCACAGTAAACAACGACAGTGAACTAAAACTTACCGTCAGCGGAAAGACTGTGACTGCATCAAGAGAGGCTGGTTTAACAGGCTTCACATATCAGTGGTATCTCGACGGTGAAATTGTTTCAAATGCGACTGCAAACAGCTTCACTCTTCCTGATACATACAGGCTCCATGACAAATATGTAATTCGTCTTGAGGCAAAAGATGGCAATGGTCAAATTTATACCGCAACTGCAACAGTGACAGTTGGTAATTAAGGAGATTTAGACTATGAAAAAGATAAACAAATATTTTTTGGCACTAATCACGGCTTTTTCTCTGATTCTTTCATCATGTGGCGATCTTTCAGATGATTCTGGGGAAAAGACAGTTCAGAAGGAAAAATCTCCTTTCGGTGGAATCAGCTGCATCAAGGTTCTTTTGGATTCGGCTTCTGTTGAAGAGGCACGAACGGCTTTCCCGGACTTTACGACTGAGAATGCTTCTGACAAAGAATCTCGTTATGCTGGGTTTACTCAGTTTTATCTGGAAGGCACTAGAAATAGCTCAAAAGTCTCAAAAACATGGACGCAAACAGAAGAGAACGGAACTGTCACTAAAACAGCATATCGAGCTTTGCTGGATGACCAGTATATTCCGCTCACATATCCTCCAATGGAACCGCCTGAAACTTGGGAATTTACCCTCAAAGGCTACTACGGTGGAACTTTTGACACAGACGGAAATCTCGAAGATGGTAGTTTTATCCTGTTTGAGGGCAAAAAAACGATTACGACTGCTGAAGTTGGCGAGGTTAATGAAGTTTCTTTCGAACTCAGCCGTACAAGCAAGTATGTCTTTGATGTGAACAAAACCGGTAGTCTTGCTATAACTCTAAACTGTGGAGAATCTAACGGAGTTTCGACAATCAAAGCAAAACTCTATAAAGCTGGTGATACGGAAAATCCTGCACAGCTTAAAGATGAATCAACACTTGTATACGCCACAGAAAAAGAATACAAAGTAGCCGACCTTCCGGAAGGCCAGTATTACGCAGATTTTGAACTTTATGGAAAAGATTCTGCCAACAGGGAAATCTTCATCTGCTCGACAAGGGAATATGCGTATGTCATTAACAATCTTGCCAGCAAATCAACACTCAATATTGACCCGAACGGAACATTTACTATCAGCTATAAATATAACGATGGCACTTCCGATGTTGATTTTGCTTCTCTCTTTGCCAGTGGTTACAACGCACCTTCGCACTATACACGTTTGAGCAGCGAGACTACTTTGCCAGTTACAGGTGATTTTGATTCAGAAAATGATTTCATCAAAAATCACATTTTCCTTGGCTGGTACGAGACAAGTGACACTTCTTTTGCAAACAGAATCACAAAAATTGAACAAAAATCAAGAGTCGGAAATCTTGACTTGAAGGCAAGATTCGTTCATAAAAACGAAGTTCCGACAGTTCTGGGTGTTAAATTCACTTATGATGATGGAGTAACTGCCGACGAAACTGAACATCCTCTCAGCGGACTTTTGAAGGTTGGCCACAAAATCACTGCAACTCCTTACTATAATGATGACTCTTCTGATGTGCCGTTCCTCGGAACAATCGCAAGCTGGAAGTGGTATTACGGAGAAGGTGAGAGCTGGACAGAAATCCCTGCAACTGATGTTACAATCGATACAGATGCAAGCAATGCTGACTCAACGCCTGCAAGTTCTTCAATCTGGCTCAAACCAACCTATGCAAAAAAGAAAATCAAGGTTGAGGTCGTGCAAAAATACACGATTACAGCGAATGCTCAAACATCCGGTGTCTATGATATTGAGACGAATTCAACTGAAAAATCTACAGAAGCCGGAACGGTTGCAAAAGGAACTCTTTTTGTAAAAGATGCCTTTAAACTTCAATACAACAAAAGTATTGCTGTTTTATGTGGTTATGCTTTAAGTAATGATGTATTGAATCAGGACGTTAATAACGTTGTAAAAACTAATGTCTGCGATGATAATAATCAATCTTCCGATAGCTGGACTCTTAGTGGTCTTGGAATTACTCCAACTCTTGCCTTTGCAGAAGGTGTAACGCTTGTAGCTCCAGATGAAGAAACAGGTTCTAAATGTTATGATGTTGTTCTTAAAGCAGATGGCTATGAAGATTTATCTCTGACTGGAGTTAATGGAGCCTATATTTCTGTAAAATACAAGAAACCTACAAAAGAAGTTCTTCCAATTATTCTCTGGGGAAAAGCAAATCTTGGTGGGGTAGCAGAAGATAAGATTCTTGATTGTATTGATAAGGGTAAGGTTGCCTTTATGAAAACAGAAGTTTCTACTTATCATAATACAACCATCTTCAATAAAACGCTAACTCCGACGGCATGTGCCACTCCAGAAACAATGGCTGCAACTGGCAGTAAATGTCAGATTGTTTCATCAGACTTACAACTTGGTATAAACAATAATGGGGTTAATAATACTAATACTAATGCTAAAGGTTATAATATTGGATATATCGCAGATTCTGAAACATACGTTCCAACTGAGTCTGATCTTGTAGGCTATATCGGTACCCGCGAGATGATTTCTAAGATTGCATTAGTCAGAGACAGACAGGTTGGTAAAGCCATTTCATTTAAGATGCTTGATTCAAGCGAAAAGCAGATTACACAATATACAGACATATGTTGGATTGTGGAGTTTTTGGGAGCTGGAGTATATAACTCTACAGGTGCAACTTCAGAATCTCATACCGTAAAACAGGCAGACTGGGGTGAAAATGGAAAAGGTAGAGTAACTGCTTACAGAGACTATCCTTATATTGGCAGAAAAACAATTGAGCTCGGTAGCTTTGACCTTCAAGCCGGTGAAATGACTCAACCACGTTTCAGCTATGCAGGTCCTGCCAAAAAATCAGGTGATTCTGTAACAATGTCTGAGCTTAATCCAAGCACCTTTACTACAAATACAGATTCAAACAACGGGGCGCAAATCAATTGTCGCGTTTCTTCAATTACAAAAGTTTCTGCAGAAGATGGTGCTTCAACCGGTAGTGTAGAAGTTACAGTTTCAGCAACAGGATATGATTCAAAAACAGTAACTGTTACCGGAATCCCAATTAAACCAAATCCTCCTGCTGTTGGTAAAAACCAAGAGGTAACTGTTACAGACCCTGTTACTGGTGCACAAACAACCGTTACGCTCAAAACTAATTCTCTTAAGGAAGGAGATGACCGTAAAACTGTAAGTATCGGTCATGTAGCATTCAATGCAACACTGGCTCCAACTCATGCTTATGAGTTTACACGTACATATTTTGAATCTCTGAAAGACTACTATGAGAGTATGACTATGGACCAGTTAAATGCTGTTTATATTACAAAAACGGCGGAAGATGAAGATACCAGAACTCAAACTTTAATAGACAATATTCAGCAGGAATTTGACCGCTGCCTCGAAACAGGCTGGCATTCAATTCCTGTGGATACAAACGGAGACGGCTGTTTTGAAAAACCTCTTGTAAGCGAGTATTATACTACAAGCATTGGTCAGAGTCAGTTTATTTCCCTCAGATCAAAGATGAAAGGCCTTGTTGATGGCTTGTATGAAAATATCGTTTATTACGACACTGGTACAAACACCTGGCATACTCCAAGTTTTACTGACTTATACACCGCAACAGAATTTTCAAACGACGGAACTAAATGTACTGTAAAAGATTCTGATGGCCGCGTGTATACAGTCAACATTACGCAGCATGCTTCTGAAGTCGTAGATGTTCCTTATAGCAGCTTCGACAACGACGGTATCCGTGGTATCAAAAATGCTATTGTAACCGTAGAAAAGGCTGATTTAAAGCTTTCGGGCGCAAGGTCTGGTGGTACAGTCACATTCAAACTTGCGGAAGATCTTACTAAGAATTTTACAATCACTCGCTGGAAGGTTGACGGAATGAGCGTTGCAAACTTCAAGAAGGCTGAGGGCATTTCAACTGGTGTTGTTGAAGTTCTCGGAAGTCCAGGAACAGAAGCAAAACTTGAGTTCACTCTTTCGGATTTGAAAGACGGCACATACCAGATTACTGCTTACGGTACTGATGAATACGGCATTGAACATATCGGTGGCGCAAGTATTGTTGTGAGCAACTAAGAGGGAGGTAAATTATGAAAGCTAAATTGAAGAAAAATATACTGTTTTTGATTTCAACATTCGTATTGCTCTTCGCTTCGTGCACGGATTTTAATGCCGGTGGAGACGATTCCGAAAAGGTTGATTTTGGAGAAGGTTACGGCTCAATTCGAATCTCTCTCGATGACAATGCCCGCACGGCATATCCTCTCATCAATAATTATGATGAATGGACATGGACACTCAAAGGTACAACTAACTCTCCATCTGCCACAGATGCAAACTGGGTCACAATAAAAACCTGGGAAGCCGGAACAGGTGCTGGTATTCTAAGTAAGCTCAACACAGAATCTATTGGTGTTCGCTACGGAAGATGGCATATGGTTTTGTCAGCCGAAAAAATCGTCACTGTGGGTGATGGAAACGGTGGTACAGAAAAAAAGACCGTCACAAAATATTCTGCAACCGGAAGAGATGATGATTCTGGTGAAACAGACAAAACTACAATTGTAATTGAAAATGCTGCAGCAAGCGTAGATGTAAAATTCCATCTTGTTCTCACAGAAATTGATACAGATGTGGAAGGAACAGGTAATCTTTCAGTCATCGTGAACTACACATCTTCTGCTGTAAAGCGAATTGAAGGTGCGCTTTTCAAAGCTCCTGGTGAAGACGGTACTTTGGTTCCTGTTGAGGGAGAGGCATATTCTTTCAAGAGTTTTACAGGCAGTAAATATGAACTTTCTGATGTTCCTGCTGGAAAATACGTTGCGGCATTCAATTTTTACGATGCTCTTACAGGCGGAAACAAACTGAACGCAAATCCTTACGAAGAATATGTTTATATTGTAAAGGACAATACTTCTGAATCATCTGTATATGTTCAGAGTCTTGATGACGTTTATACAATAAGTTATATTCCGGCTCCATCTGTGAACGCAACAGGAAGTTTTACTCGCCATTCAGAAAAAATCACTCTTCCTGCCGCAAAAAAATCCGACGGCACAAATGAACTCGACTCTGATTCAAAACTTTTCTGCGGATGGTATGACAATTCCAGCTTCAGCGGAACTCCAGTCACAGAAATTCCTGCCGGAAGCCGTGGTCATAAAATTTTCTACGGAAAATACGTAAATGCTGGCGAAGCAGAGAGTTTGCCTGATTTGGTTTTGAATTATCAGGATACTGGAATTACAGATGAAGCAAAAAAGAACAGGCCTCAGATTGGAAACACTATCGTTTTAGGTACGGAAATAAAATCAACCTGTACTTATCAGTGGTATTCTATTGACGGTGAAACTGAATCTGATATCAGCGGGGCAACAACAAATTCTTACAAACTCACAAGCGACAAAATTGGCAAGAAAATCGGGCTTAGGGTTTCAAAAACTTATTCTGTAGCTGATGTTACGGAAGGAAGTCAGGTTATCTATCATACGGTTGCAGCTGGTAACGAAAATGCGTCTGCCGTGTTAATGTCTTCTGGTGAAGAAGCGGTTATTACACAAGGCACTCTTGATCTCGCCGGAATTAACATTCAGTACGGCGGAAAAGTAATTGCAGGAAACAAACCTAATAAATCAAGTCTGGTACTTTCTGGAATTCTCAAAGATATTTACGGAAATACAATCAGCAACACTTTGCTCAAAGGTGATTTCGAGGATTATTCGGCACTTTCTGCATCAAAGAAACTTAATGTAACAATCTCGGTAGACGGTTACACAATTGCAAGCGGCACAGACACAAGCGTTTATATTACTGTTCAGAAATCTGCTCCGACTGGTGTAGGCCTTAAAGACTCTACAGGGCTTGAAACCGGAAAAGTTGCTTTTAATGATGCAACTGTCGCAATGGCAGGATTACAATATTCTACTAATAGCGGCACAAGCTGGAATCTTGTCACAGCTGATTCATTTGCTGCATCATCTGGTTCTTCTATCCGATTGCGCTATGGAGAAAGTGGCACAGTAGGACAAGAAGGCTATACAATGGCTTCGGAATATATTGAGATTACAGTCCTTGCAAAGAATGTCGGCGGAAATACAGTTCCAACAACTGACAGGGTTGTGCTTAAGAGTGGTAAAAAGCTTAATGAGATATTTGCAACTTATTTGAAGAGAACTAAAATATTCAAATTTTCTACAGATACTCCTACAGGAGATACTTATACTATTTCTGATGAGTCTTCAACTGTCGAAGTTAAGGCATGGAGATCTGGAACTGGATTAAATGCAGCAATCACAATCAGTGCAGAAGGCTATACAGGACCAATTGTATTGAATGCAGACTGTTCTGAAATGTTTAAAGATCTTACTACTCTTACAGATATTGATTTGAGCAGGTTTACAACAAAAGATAGTAATGGCACTCCGGTTGTAACTAATATGGCTTCGATGTTTGCTGGATGTAAAAATCTTGATTCAATTAATTTCGGCGAGAATTTTGATACAAGCGCTGTAACAGACATGAGCAAAATGTTCTCTAAAGATGAAAGACTTGAAGATTTGGATTTGCAAGGCTTCAACACAGAATCTGTAGAAGATATGAGCGAAATGTTTACTGGCACCGCTATTGCTGAACTCGATTTGTCAAACTTTAAAACTTCGGCTCTTAAGAATATGAAAAACATGTTCGCTGAGTGCCCCGAACTTTCCAGTGTAAATTTCGGAGCTGATTTTGATACATCACATGTTACTGATATGAGCGGAGTATTCCAAAGCGTGTGGTATATTACCGAGCTTGATTTGAGCAAATTCGATACAAGCAGCGTTACAAGCATGGCCTCTATGTTCGAAGGTATGGAATCTCTCGAATTGCTTGATCTTTCAAGTTTCAAAACAAGTAGTGTCACAAATATGGCTTCTATGTTCAATTCTTGTCTTAACCTTACAAAGATTTATGTAGGACAGGGATGGAAAACAAGTGCCGTTACAGATTCAGGAACAGATATGTTCCGTTCTTGTGATAGGCTTACAGGTGGAAATGGCACAGTTTATACCAATACACATACTGATGTAACCTATGCCGTAATTGATACTCCAGAAACTCCGGGCTATCTTACAAAACTCGGCGACTGGGTTGACCCAGCCCCATAATCAAATCCTTTTTCTCCTTTTTTTCCCCCGGCGTGTAAATCGAAAGGTTTGCACGCCGTTTTTTATTTCCTACTTTCAAAATCTTCTATAATAAAGTAAAATGTTTACAGAGGTAAAAACTATGGACGGAAAAGAAGAGATTTTGGATTTGCTGCGTGAAAATGCGCGGCTCTCTGTTGAAGACATTTCGGCGATGACAAAAAAATCCGCCGATGAAGTTAAGGCGATTATCAAAGGCCTTGAAGACGAAGGAATCATCTTAAAATACGCCGCCATTGTAAACCCGGAAAAAGACATCAACACAAAGGACAAGGTCCGTGCTGAGATTGAGATTCAGTGCCAGCCTGAGCGTGAGCATGGATTTGACGCCCTTGCCGAGCGAATTTACCGCTTCCCGCAGGTCAAGTCGCTTTATCTGATGAGCGGTGGCTACGATTTGAAGGTCGTTATTGAAGGTGATGATTTGCGTGAAGTCGCGCTTTTTGTCGCCCAGAAGCTTTCAACTCTTGAAGGTGTGCGCTCTACAAAGACTCACTTCCTTCTCAAAACTTACAAAGAAAATGACGTTCTTTATGTTGAGGACGAATCAGACCGCCGTGAGGGAGTCATGGCTTAAGCCATTTTGGAGAATTAAATGAATACTAGAGAAGATAGATTATCAAAATCAATGCAGAATATTCCGCCGTCGGGCATCCGCAAGTTTTTTGAGATGCTGATTGGTCATGACGACGTAATTTCACTTTCAGTCGGTGAACCAGATTTCCCGACTCCCTGGGTAATCCGCGAGGAAGCATATTACCATCTTGAAAAAGGTCACACTTCATACACTTCAAACTGGGGCTTGATTGAGCTTCGTGAAGAAATCGCCAAATACATGGAGCGTTACAACCTTTACTACAACCCAAAGAACGAAATCCTGATTACAGTCGGTGCTTCTGAGGGCGTTGATGCCGTTTTGCGCGCAATCTTGAACCCTGGGGATGAAATCATCGTCGTTCAGCCTTGCTACGTAAACTACACTCCGCTTGCAGAATTGACCGGGGCAAAAGTCGTTCCAATCGATACAAGCGTAAACGGATTCTACCCGACTGCCGAGCAGATTGAAAAGGCAATCACACCAAAGACCAAGTGCGTCATGATGTGTTCGCCAAACAACCCGACCGGCACCATGATTCCAAAAGACGAGCTTGAAAAAATCGCAAAAGTCGTCGTCAAGAATCAAATCTGGTGTATCTCAGACGAAATTTACTGCGAGCTTGCCTACGACGGAGCAGAGCACGTTTCAGTCGGCTCTTTCCCTGGCATGAAGGACTACACAATTGTCCTCAACGGCTTCTCAAAATCTTTCGCAATGACTGGCTGGCGAATCGGCTACATTGCGGCTCCTTCAGAAGTCCTGGCTCAAATCGTAAAGCTCCACGGCTACAATACAATCTGTGCTCCGATTTTCAGTCAGTATGCGGCTGTCGAAGGCCTGCGCCACGGCTGGAAAGACGTTGAAAAAATGCGCGTAAGCTATCAGCAGAGGCGAAACCTCATGTACAAGGCTTTCTGCGATATGGGCCTTGAAGTTCCAGAGCCAACCGGTGCCTTCTACATGTTCCCGAGCATCAAAAATCTCGGTATTTCCAGCGAAGAATTTGCCACCCAACTTTTCCAGAAGCACAATGTTGCCGTAGTTCCAGGAAGCGTTTTCGGTCTGGGTGGCGAAGGTCACATCCGCTGTTGTTACGCAACCGCAATCGACAAAATGAAGACAGCTTTGGACAGAATCGCCGAATTCGTTGAAGAATTAAGGAAATAATAAGAATCTGCCGATAATAGACACGATATGAGTACTTTAATCGCTGTTGTCATCATAGCTGCTTTTGGCGCAATTATTCTCTCAGTTGCCACCCGCAAAAAGACGGGCAAAAAGGGCAAGCAGAAGTCTCGTGCCCAGATTTTAAAGGAATCTACTCGAAAACTCGCTCAGGACCCTCACAATCCTGACGCCCTCATGGCTTTGGGCGATTTATATTATAACGAGCGTGCCTGGGATAAGGCTTACCCGATTTACGAAACGCAGATGAGCATTGCGCCGGCCCATAAAGAAATCGACGTTTTCAAGGCTTCTCTCCGCCAGGGAATTTGTGCGGTCAAGCTTGATAAAATTGCCGAATCATTTAAGGGCTTGAGCACGGCGGTTCAGATTAATCCAAACGATTTTGAAGTCAACTATTATCTGGGTCTGGCTTTTTACAAAAACAACGAGTTTGACAAGGCTGTTCCACGCTTCAAAAGGGTCGTTGTCGTAAAGCCTGAGGCAACGGGAATCGCTTCTCCGCTCGGATTATCTCTTTATAAAGCAAAGCATTACAAAGAATCACTTCCATACCTCAAGCGGGCTCTGGACGAAAATCCTGAGAACAAAGAGGCTCTTTTTGCTATGGCCGACGGCATGAACGAAAGCGGCTACGGCGACAAGGCAATGAAAGTCTTCATGCACCTTCGTCCGGATCCGGAATTCGGCGCAAAGGCCTGTCTTGCGGCCGGCATGTATCATCTCAAGCAGGGTGAAGCTGACAAGGCTGTCCAGGATTTTGAAATCGGCCTCAAGCATCAGAATGCGGCTCCGGAAATTTCAATCGAAACCCGCTACCGTCTTGCCCTGGCTTACTTTGCCCAGAAGATAATCGGTAAGGGTATTGAGTATCTCCAGTCTATCCAGGCTGTCAATCCTCAGTACAAGGATGTTCCTCAGCTCCTTGCCCGCTATTCCGAGCTCAACCAGAACAAAAATTTGCAGACCTATCTCATGGCAAGTTCGAGCGACTATGTTGCCCTCTGCCGTAAAATCGTCCTCAAGTTTTATCAGAAGGCTGTCACAAAAATCGTTGACATTGCCGTTAAGCCGGAGAACATCGAGATTCTGGTCAGCGTTGAATTCGTCCGCTCCGAAGAAACTCATATTTTCAGATTCTACCGAACGACTGGTGCCGTTGCTGACTTGTATGTGCGTGAATTCCATGCGCGGGTCACAGAGGCAAAGGCCGACAAGGGCGTCTGTATTACAGCGGGTCTCTTTAGTGAGGAAGGCCGTAAATACGCAGAAGGCCGCCCTATCGATCTAGTCGACAAGAACGGCCTCATTAAGATTTTAAAGAAGATTGATTCCTAGGGCGCTACCGTCAGCCTTCGGCTGCCGGTCGGGCTTTTCGCCGTTACGCTATCGCTCCATTCGCTTCGCGAACAAGCGGCTACAATCCCTAGCGCAACTTTTCGATTTTTTCGTGCTGCTCGTCAAAAATCTCCATGATATGATCAATTACCTTCTGTTTTGGATCCTGCTCTTCTTTTGGAAGGGTCGCAAGGTAATCTTTTCTGAACTGCTTGCAGTCGATAACCGGGCTTGCTGTGAAAATCTGTACGTCCGGCGCAACCAAATCAGCCAGCATGTCATCCGGGTTGTTCATGTCGATTGTGAGTGCACTTCCGTTGATTGTTACCAAAATCATTACATCGAACATGCGAAGGTATGAATCGATTTCGCGAAGACCGCGTTTTGTCTCCGGGTGGCCCGGGCGGTAGCGGGTGCCGCTTGGGAATACGAGGATAACTTCTCCGTCACGCTTGCACTTGTCCATAGCCCTCATTGCAGCCAGGTTGATTGTGCGTGCGCGTTTTTCTTCTTCGATCCGCTCTTCTTCAGACTGAGCCTTTTCTTCGGCCTTGGTGAGTGAGCGGGTAGGGTAGATTACGACTCGGGTAAAGCTTTCTGCAAAGGCACGGACAAGGGGATTTGCTTCGTTGAGCTTCATTCCGGCGATTGCGACGATTCTCTTTGAAAGGTCTTTGCCTTCATCGCCCAGATCGTGCTCCAAAAGATAGCAGAGGGCCGGAAGGTCTGTGTTTGAATAATGCTCCATGAGAATAAGACCGTGCTTGCCGCCCTTTACTGCGTCCAGGAATGCACGGAAATTTTCTTTGCCTTCAAGACGGCTTCCTTCCGCCATATTGTCAGCGACCAGCATATCCATGAATTTGCGAGTCTGCGGGTTTTCCTTTTGATAAACATTTGTCTCGTCGATTTTTGCCGCTGCCACTGAAAGATTTGCGAGCGACTTGAACATGTCTGCGTATTTTTCGCGGATAGAAAGTGCCATAAATTCCTCTATAAGTGTGATTTTACCATTTTAAATCCTATATTGATTTTTAGCAAGAGATTGCGCTTTTCTGGCCGATTTGATATTATTTTAAAGATTTGGGGGCGTAGCTCATCTGGTAGAGCATTTGGTTCGCAATCAAAGGGTGGACGGTTCGAGTCCGTTCGTCTCCAATCCTTTAAGTCCTTGCACTGCAATGTTTTGCATCAAGGCGATTGTTCCTCTTCAAGCGGGTCGCTTGCCATTTTTTCAAAGTGTGACATAAAAGTGTGACATAGTTTAATTTTCAATACACTTTCCTCTGTCACTGTAAGGATTCTCTTAATATGGTTAGCCATAAACTCCCGTTCTCTTTGTCAAAACGGAAAAAAAGCCGTTTTTATTACGTTCGTTTTAAAAATAGCGAAGGGAAATATCTTTCCGCTGTCTCCACTCAAGAATCAGACTACGACAAAGCCGTTTCTGTTGCACTTAAATGGTATGCCTCAGGGCAAATTAACGGAAAACAAAAAACGCAGGAAATCAAAGAAAAATCGTTTCTGCAAAATTTAAGGCACGCTGACATCAGCGATAGCGAAGCCCCGAAAATCTTGGAGCTGTTGAAACAACGAGGAATTTTAAGAAGTTATGTACAATCAGGCTCAAAAAATGATGTAGATTTTGCAGAGTTTTTAAAAACTTATTGGAGCTGGGACAAGTCAGAGTATATTCAGGAAAAATTGAGAACTGAAAAAAGCATCGGAAAGGCTCATTGCAGGACCTGCCTGCACTATGTTCAAGATTTTTGGATTCCCTTTTTTAATGGCAAACTCTTAGGCGAAATTACAAGGCAAGATTTGAAAGATTTTTTATCATTCATCCAAAAAATGGGGAAAAGCATATCGGCAAAAAATCAAATATGGCTTGCAGGTGCTCAGGCCTTGCGCTGGGCTTACAATAACGAGATGATTGACCGTGACATAACTGCTGGATTAACTGGCTTTTCCGGAAAAAAGCCACAACGGCAAATACTTACGCCAGAACTTGCAAAAGCTGTTTTTGCCGTTGACTGGAATGACAGACGCTTTAAGCTCGCAAACCTGCTTGCAATGTGCACCGGCTTACGCATCGGCGAAATAAGAGCGTTGAGAAAATGTGACCTCGGCGAATCGTGCCTTTATATCCGGCACTCATGGAGCGACATCGAAGGGCTAAAATGCACGAAAAACGGCGAAAACAGAACGGTTTTGCTGCCATTTACGGGGCTGTCTGAAAAACTTCTCGAACTCGCAGAAGCTAATCCTTTTGATAAAAGCATGGAAGCTTTTGTTTTTTTTGCTTCGATTCCCGGCAAGCCGATTGAATCAAGATGCTTTTTATGTGCATTACATTCGGCTCTCGAAAAAGTAGGGATGAGCAAAACAGAAGCCAAAAAATATTGTTTCCACGCATGGCGTCATTTTTATGCTTCATACATGCGTGAAAAAGTCAGTGAAAAGCTCTTGCAAAGCCAAACGGGACATAAAACACTTGCAATGCTGGAACACTATTCAGATCATAAAATTTCTGGAGATGATGAAAAAATCCAAACGGCACAAAGAGAAGTTTTCGGCGAAATTATTGAAAACAGCAAAATAGAATTCTCTCCAAAACTGCTCTATCAGAATGTAAAAACTGACTTCATGGATAAATCAGATTTGTATGAACATTCACGGCAATTCAGATAAAATAAACCGCTCCTGTCAGAAATACACTGAAAGAGCGGTTTATTTTTTATTCGGACTCAAGTTCCCCTTGCAGCTCATTGATTCTGTCACGCACTTTCTGCCTCTCTGATATAAGCTCGGCCAAATCATACGGCATGGGCTTATCCTGCAATTTTGCCTCATAGCATTTGATTATCTTCCAGTCTCCGATGTCACTTGAAGACGCTGACAACCTGTTAATAAGTGTTCGAACTTCGCTTTCCTTATGCTCACGCTCCATCTGCTTTTTCATTTCTTTCTCGTCCATATAGACCCCCCTGTAGTTGATTTATATAATGCGTCAAGATTTCTGACACTATTATAGCAATTGTATCTGATGATATTTCCGCGCCAGCTTTTGTACTGATCTTTTATCTGCTGGATTGTCATTCTGTTTTTATTTACAAGCTCGGCGAGCTTTTTCAGCTTTCGTCGCTCCCGCACAAATCCTTTTCGGACTGGTCTTTTTATAATCTTTCCGGATTTCGTGATATTGTATCTGATCTGTAAGAAAGAAAAACCTTTTTCAAGTTTCACAATCTGCGTTTTCTTTGTATTGATTATAATTCCGAGCTTTTCTGTAATTACACGATACTTTTTGAAAAGTTCTCTTAAAAAGTCCTTGTTTTCGTGAATAATATATGTGTCGTCCATATAACGGCCATAATATTTGCAGCCTTTGACAATCTTGCAGAAATTATCAAATTCTGTAGGATAGAAAATACCCGCCGTCTGTGAAAGCTGGCTTCCGATTCCGACTCCTTTTTCATTGCCAAAAGTTGAAATCAGATAGCGCGTTAAATTTATGATTCTTTCATCATCAATTTTTTCTGCGATTTTATTACATAGTTCATCATGAGGAATATTGTCAAAATACTTTGAGAAATCTATCAGAAGGACATAGCCTTTGTTGCCGTGCTTCCTGTAATATTTTTCCAAATGTGCCTGAAGCCGTTTCCTTGTGAACTCTATCCCCTTTCCCTTCTGGCTTGCGCCGTTGTCGTAAATCAGATACCTGAATAAATGCGGATTCAAGATATTGTCGCAAAGATTCCTCTGAATCACCCTGTCAGATATATGCAGTGCCTTAATATGCCTTCGTTTTCCCCGCTCGCTAAGCTCAAACTCGCTGAACGGTTTTTGCCTGTATGTTCCGTTCAAAAGCTCGTTCCGTGCCTTCGTGATGTTGCGTATTATGTCAGCTTCGTAATACTGCACGCTTGCTTTCCAGTCAGTGCCTTTTTTGCATTTCTGAAAAGAGTCATATAGATTATCCAAATCACAAAGTTTCTCAAAATCTGTCATAAAAAAAATCGGAAAGGCGCTTAAAGCAGTTCCTGTCGTAACAGACTGCGTCGCCTTTCATATTCACCTTTTACGGTAAGGATTCTGCTTCCTTCGCCATTGTGTGCGGAAATATTTTCCTTTACACACGATTTCAAATCGGGGACGGACATAATTGTTCGTATTCCCAGCGTTGTTGTAGTTGGCATTGCCATTGTTGTTGACATTGCAGAAATTAGCAGCAGACGCTATCAAGCAGAACCCTTTTCTTTTCTCCTTTTATTGTCAGACTGTCGCCAGCCCTTTATCAAATCTTCCTCACGGTCTAAAGCGTCCATGAGGTCGGTCGTGAACTTCAAGCTCACATCAAACATCTCCTTTATGTGGTCGATTTCCACATAAAGATTCTGGACTATCCCTATAGCGTCGTTCTGATTCTTTCTTCTTTGCTCCCATTCAAAATCATAGTTGGGGTGCAGCTTGTTCGCTTGTACGATGTAGAAAGTAAGCATGTTGCAGTATTTCTTAATCAGTTTTTTCTCATCGTCCAGATACCAGTCAGGATATTCTGAATTATACGCCCTGTTGGGGTTGACTCCGTACTTCTCATAGATTCCATCTATAAGTTTCTGATCTTCCTCGCTGATGTCTCTTGCAATCTGCCTTATGCTTCTGGGATTCTTCTTGATTCCAAACTCACGGATCAGCCATAAGTCAATGTCTTTCCGTATGCGTTTGGCATTCTTGTAGAATTCCATTTTGCTCAGGTCCCTAAGCCCGCTCGGCTCACTCATCCTTATTCTCCATCAAGTACGATATAGCTGTACTTGCTTACGATGATTTTATCCTCGCTGACCTTAAAATATTCCGCGAGAATCTTCTTCACATCCGTAGTGCTTAATACTTTTCCTGTTTGCATGTTTTTCTCCTGTCTAAAGAATTTTAGTATGTGCTGAGGTGGCTCACCGCCACCTCAGATTAAAGATACGCTCCGGCTCCGCCTACGCTGCGAGGACGAAGCGGGGACGGACATAAAGGTTCGCATGCCCAGCGTAGTCGTAGTAGGCATTGCCATAGCTGTTGACAAGGCAGAAACAAGCAGCAGACGCTACGTCCTTGAGCCAATAATAACTACTTCTGTTATTCTGGATCAGCGGGTGCTTAAATGCTGCAAACTGTTTTTTTGCTATTCCCGTATCATATCCAGAACTGCTCCATACAACAGAACCATAAACTTCAACCTCAGATAAAAGCACTGCCTGGCAGCTCGTCCAATTCCAGCCACTTGATGCACCTCCAGCATTGCCAAAACGGTTTACAGCACTTGAATCCATTGCGTTTGACAGCAGCTCACCCGTTGTCTGTAAATGCCTTCCGAATTCCGCATAAAGCTGCTTATTGATTGTGGCTCCACTTGCCGTGCTTCCGGTTGTCGTTACTGCGCCGAGGACTTCAGTATGCATCTTGCTTCCGACATAACCATTTGCAGTAGTATTGCTGTCATTCATCGCATGGCATCCAAAATGATTCGGCTCTGATGTACTTATGCCCTTTCCTGGTACCATTACAAGATGATGAGCTGTCATATACTGCGGATAACCCTGATACATGAGGCCGTCAATCTCAGCGATTGTTACCCATGACGTGCCTACCGTTCCGGCATAAGAATCAGGGCAGGTAATGCCCCGTGACATCTGGAAATAATCGCCCGCGTAGATGTCCTCATAAAGCTGGAAGCCGTCAGTGCCGGTGAGGCGTTTCCATAATGTGCCGTCTTGATAATATGATGTGATGTCTTTCGGAACAAGCCGCATGATCTTGTGAGAGAACGCGGACTGTAAATAAAGGTAAGTTGTCTCTCCTGTGGCAGGAACGGCAAAGCCTCTTGCAACCTGCCCGAAATCCTTTGCTAAGGCAGCAATGATGCCGTTGTTTTGTGATATTGATTCGATAAATTTACCGCTTCCACCGACGTTTTCACAATTTAAAATACTCGCAAAAAAAGCGCAGAGAGCTTCCTGCGAATATTTACCGTCATTACCGTTTGCATCAGTTCCCATCAGAAAGGAACTGGCGGCAGGTTCTTTTGTAATTTTGTCAATAAATCTTACTACGCCCATTTCTTTTCTCCTAAGAATACAGTCATTTTTAGAAAATCATGTCTTCCACTGAAAAATCTTGCGGCAAAAAGGCCTCGTTCTGTGACACGCCGTAAGCCATTATCGAGCTGATTACGCCGTCTATTCGCTGTGTGCTTGCCTTGCTTTTCTTCATCGGCTTGTAGTTACCGTTTACATCCGGCTTGATTTCGACATTGTTTATCATCCAGAGCATTACTGGGCTGTTGTCCACGAGTTTTCCATCCTTCACGGTCTTTTCATAAGACTGAGTGAGAGGGGAAAGTTTACGCAAACTCTGCTCGATCTCAATCAGGGCAATATCCGGCCGTTCCGCATCCAGCTCTTTGATTACGTCCTTTGCCTGCCATTTATCGTACCCTATGCCCCGCAACTTGAAGCGGTCCGCATCCTCCAGAATGTCCCGGACAATGAAGCTGTAATCAATCGTGTTTCCGGGAATTGCCGTGATGATGCCGCTATCAATCCACTGAAAAAAGTTGATGTTTTCTTTTCTGTAGCGTTCGTGTGCCGTGCCTTCAGGAATGTAGAAACGGTGAAAATAGTAGTCCTTGCCGTCTTTTTCAAAGAGTTTCGTGAAGGCGCAGAGGTCGTCAACCTGAGCAAGGTCGAGGCCTCCGTAACATTCCATGCCCTCAAAATCCTCGACCTTTGCGTCAATTTTCTTGTTTTTCTGCCATGTTTCGATTGCAAGCCATGACTTTTCGCCACCACCGCCCCAAATCCCGAAGGTTTTTGCCTTCAGTTCGGGGATTTTGTGGGGCGTGAGTTCCGCGTCGTCGATGTCGGACTGAATGACGGAAGGGTCAATAATGTCGTAAAGGCTTGGATTTGCCTTCTGCCATAATGCCGGATCATGATAATCGTCGTTTTCATCAAGGGCATAAATCACGGAGAAAAAATCTTCCTGCGTCTGTGTTCCGTTCAGGATTCTCTTTGCCTTTAAATTCTGCTCAAAGCATGGGTTTGAGACTTCGACATCGGCGGTGGTAACGACAACAAGTTGGGCGTCTTTTTTGCTCCTCATGCCGTACTGCATTGACATGAACATCTTGTCGCTCTGAAAGTCGTGGTATTCGTCCAGCACGGCAAACCGAGGGCGCAGGCCGTCAACGGATTTTCCGCCGTCACAGTAAAAGCCAAGCCTTGATTTTTCGTTAATGTCTTTGAATGTGATTGCGAGTGAACGGCAGTCCAGAATGTCGTCAAGAGCGGGCTCTGCCTTGATGATGTCGCGCACTTCCTTGAATGTTTTTTCTGCCAGCGTGTCGGAGCTGGAAACAAGATAGGATTCAGATGCCTTGTATTTTAGAAAGTTGAAGACTACGAGCGGAAGAAGAACCCCTGTTGTTTTCCCGTTCTTTCGGTTTACCTCTATGTAAGCCATTCGGAATCGCTTTCGGTCACTGTCTCCTTTGTGCCGCCAGCCTTCCACGTTCGCAAAAACAAAAATCTGCCAGGGTAAAAGGTCGATTGTCTTTCCGTTGAGGTCGCCGGGCTTAAGGGATTCTGCGAAAGAAAGCACCATTTCGGCGGCTTTTTCGTCAAAATAATAGGGAAAATCGTCCCTTTTCTCGCGTTTTCGGTCGGAAATGAAGCGTTTAACGGCTTTTTTTGTCCAGATTCCGGCGACAATCTTGCCGCTGGCGATGTCTGAGCAGTATTTCTCAAGTATTTCCATGTAGTTTTTCATAGAAATACAGTCATTTTGACAAAAAAATGAGTTGTCAAGAAATATTTGACAACTCAAAGGGAATTATTTCGTTAAATTGTCTGATGAAAACGCAAGGTCCAGAAGGTATCGGCTTGTTGTCTTTCCGCTTTTTGCGACAAGTTCTTTGAGCCGTTCCAATTCTTCTGGCTGACAGCTTACAGAAAAGGAAACACGTTTCAAGCCGGTGGCTTTTCGCCCGCCACCGTGGTAGCCGTAGCCAGAATATTTAGGCTTTTCTGTTTGTTCCATGATTGTTTTTCCTAGATTTTCTTGTGTAATAAATTACAATACCGATTACGACGCCTGCCATTATTGGGAAAAAAATTGACATAAGCACCTCGATGATTTAATATTAAAAGGAAAGGGAAGCTCGCATTTCTGCGAACTCCCCACCGACTTACTTAGATTTCTTGTCTAGCCATTTGGTTATGTAGTACGTGACTACTGCAACAACCAGGGTTAGCAGGAAATCAACCAGCTTATCGGCTAAGTAAAGTAGTACTTCCTTCACTTAGGTCTCCTTATCAGCGCGTCCGCTGATAGTTATAATATAATGTCAATTCTGTTTTTTGTCAATACGTTTTACAAAATAATACTAAATTACTTATAATACTCCTTGCTTTTCGCAAAATTCTGTTATTTGGTCGCTTGTGCATTTTAGAAGCGGCTTCCATGCAATAACTTTCTTCTGTGTGTTTGAGTTTCTGAAATCTTCTTTTTGCAGGTACATTGAATGTTCAAAAAAGAAAAATCCGTTTTGGTATTGTCCTCTGTAATAGTTATAGCCACCGCTTATGTTGTCATTCCAAAGAATACCCATTACATCATAGAAAAGACCGTCAGACGGTGGCAAAGCGTCTTTTACGCTCTGATAACCTTGCTTGTTGTCTTCAATTTCAACTGCCTTAAAATATCTGCTAGGCTCATCAATTGGGCTTTCGTAATATGGAAAAGCAATCAGATTGTCCGTCTCTTCATCAAAACAACAGCCATTAACGAAGCCGTAATTTTCATTAGTAAAGAGTAATTCAAACTCTTTCTTAGTTATTTCTTTCAGTTGCATTTTCAATTCTCCTTTCCAAACCAAGCTCTTAATTTTCTCGTAACATCGTTTCTTTAACGGTAAACTACTCCTTCAAAAAAAACTAATCTTCTAATACAAGTTGATAATCACTATTAGACCAACCTCCACTACCTTTTATAGCAACAACTTTTTTCTGCATTATACTGTTCCAAAAAGCCTGATCTTCTTTAGAAGGAATTTCACTTCGCCCGAATCTATATTCAAAATGATGTTCACCAAAAAATGGCTCTTTTTCACTTTTGATTCCGATACGGCCCCATTCTGATTTCTGATTTACAATATCAACAAGAACTTCATTTACTGTTGCTTTTGGAGAAACCTCAATAATGTACTCTGATGTTTCATCGCTTCTTGTTTTGCCGTGTCCTACAATTTCAAAACTGTTCATAGTTTCACCACCTTGTAACTGTTTGGAAGCATAGTAACTAAATCATTAAAATAGCCTTCATCTTCTGTCTGCAAGTATGAAAAACGCAACAATTCCAGATGTTTAATCAATTCATCAAACCTGTAATGACTATGCACTCTACCTTCAAACTTTGATAAATCAAAACAGTCCTCGGTTATCTGGGTATTGGCTATCAGTTTTTTTTCTTCTTGGGTAAAACGCCCCTCTGTATTATCTTCACGCTTACAAAGCGGCAAACTTACAGATTCTTTTCCAAGTAAAACTGTACCGAAATCCTCACCTCTTAAAGACTTCGGTAAATACTTAATCATTATATCATCAAGATATTTCTCGTTACTAACAAGGGCTTCTGAATCAGGATGTTTCAAAAGGACTTCTGCTAATTCTTTCGCTTTCATACACACTCCTTTCCTCATCGCCGGGCTTAACGCCCGGCAGATTATTTGATACGCCTACGCTGCGAGGACGAAGCGGGGACGGACATAAAAGTCCGTATTCCCAGCGTAGTAGTAGTCGGCATAGCCATTGCTGTAGACACCGCAGAAATAAGCAGCAGACGACTTATACGGTGTACATAGCCAATACCATTTAGTAAAATTTTCTTTAAAATCAAATGCAATTCGATTCCGGCTTTTTTTGAAATAATTCAGGCGTTTTTCTCCAAATGTCTCATCATAAGAAAGCAAGCAGCAATTTATGGCCGCGATTCCAGCTTCCTGCATCGCTTTCAAAAACTCACCTGATAAATACTGATTAAGCTGAGTTTTCTTAAAATCTTTTGTGTTATTGAGATCTACAGCACTCTTAAAAAGACAATGCTCAAAAATAAGAATAAAATCACCATTTGTTTTTTTCCCAACAATGACAGCCTCATCCGAAACTTCTAATATGTTGAAGCTCATTACTGTTTGACCCTTTATTTCTGTTTCTGGAACAGTGAAATCCGGCAGCTTTATTCTGTCTCCAATCTGCACACGAGCTTTATTTTTATTAAAGCCGTCCAAAGTCCAGAGGGTGCTTGTCTCTAAGATTCCATCATCATTTGTTTTCATTTTCTACCTCCAAGTAGTGCGCTGATTGCGCTTTCGTTTTTCTGTATTTCCTGGCCCGTTTTGATCACGTTCAGCTCATCGAGCGTGAGTTTTGTTCGGGCGGCAGGGCTTATGTAATACTTGCTTCCGAGCTGGTCAAACTTGTTCGAGAGGGCGATGAAAACTTTCTGAGTTTTCTCGAATGTGTCAAAGTCTTCCAGCGGGTCAATGTCTGAAAAAAGGCTCTGGACTTCCCTCAGCTTTTCCAGAATTATGCAGAGCTCTTCAAGCTGGGGAAGGTCTGCGGGTGAGAGTACCCGAACCGCCACCAGCATTGCCGTGAGCTTTTTCCAGTAGGAACGGACATACTTGCTTTGAATCGTCTTCGGGCAAGCGATTTTTGTTTCTTCCGGAAAAATCGCGGTAGACTTCTTTGCAAGGGCTGTGTCTGCGCTCGGCTTGTTTTTTTCACGCGTGGTGTTAAGCGTGCCTTTTAACGCTTTGAGCTCAGTTGGAAGCCTCTGTCTCCCCATCCAAAAGCTCCTCTATACGTGAATAATGGTCTCGACACTCTTTCAAAACCTCAGAAACACAACAGCTTTCCGTGATATTTATTCTTTCAAGTGCCAGGATTGATGTTTCTATCAAGTTTTGAATTTTTTCAAATTCCTTTTTAATCTTCTTTATTTTTTCCATCATGCCCCCCTAAAATTTCAGAAAAAAATAGTGTAATTCTCGCGCGTGAATTGCCGTGGTTGGTCAAACGCGAGTGCCCCAGAAGTTTTTTATCCCCCCTCCCCCTGCCGCTTTTTCTTGTGGAAAAAATTATTTTCCTGCAAAGTCTTTGCACTGTGACATTTCCAGCACATGGGCTGCAAGTTGTTCTTGTCGTAGAATAGATCCTCATTGCCCCGATGCGGGATGATATGATCCGCAATCTCTGAAGGCTGGCCGCATTTAATGCAGAAGGGATTTTCCCGAAGGAATTCTCGCCGTGTCTTTCGCCAACGGGCAGACTGATACAAATTGTGATATTCACGGCTTTTTGTCCTTTGCGTGAATATCGTTTTCTTCTCAGCCTTGTGCTTCGGGCATCTCGTACCGTTGCTTACAAGGCAGTTGCATCCTGGATAAGTGCACAATTTCATTAACATCTTTCAGCCCTCTATACATCTGTTTTCTTTAAGAAAAACATAAAGCGCAGATGTCAGCTTCTGTTTTTCATCCTGCGTAAGCTCCACGTTAAGCGTGGAGTTATTTCCGTCAAGCTCTACTTCCAGCTCGCAATCCGGAAGGATGTTCCGTATATGCTCGGCGGTTTTGACCACAACAAGCTCCTGCAAGCAGTTGTATTCGTGGCCGTCTATAACGACTTTCTCATGCCTTATCAACTTCCTGATTTCCGGGCTTCGCTTTGCTGTGTGTGAGGTAAAAGCGTGCCTTCCTGCATCAATGAAAGACTGAATCAAATCTTCTGTTGTCATAGGCCCTTTTTTACCGGGTGACCATAAATAATCGGGAAATTCGACTCTCTTGTAGCCTCATCCTCGTAGATTATTTCCTTCTGGAAATCGGCTGCATATTGAAGTTCCCTTCTTGCGCCTTTTGATTGCTGCCAGTCCTTAAGCATGAAGATCGCATCAACGCAATCTATCAGCGCAAAATCAATGTGCATGAACTGCTCGTATGTCAGGAACGAATATTCTCCGACATCAACCGGGCTTATCACATTATGATTTTGTGCAAGCAACTTAGCCTTCGCCTTCGCGAATTTCTCTTTGTAGTTCTTGTCGTCAGTAATTTTCCCAGATATGTAAATTGTCATTCTTTCTTCCCTCCAGTTTTTTCAGCCTTGTGTAAAGCTGTTCTGATTTGCTTTGGTAATAAAGAGCGTGCCTGACTCCGTTATACAGTGCCGAAACATAATTCTTTCTTACGCTCCAGCAGTAATTGTCCTTTCGTTCCGAATATCGTCTCAGAACGTATTCGAGCGCCTCAATCGCCTTGTCTTCAAAATCTGCATCGTCGAGATAAAAGCCTTTCTGTTTCCGTTCATTGCGGATCAGTTTTTTAGCAATCTCGATGGATTTAAGCCAAAGGTCTCTGTGTGCTTTTCTGTCGTTTTTCGCAAGATACGCATACTGAAGATTTATCAGAATCTCACTGTCATTTTTTGGCTCAGCATAAAACGGCAGCTCGTCTATAAAATCTTGCCATGTGAACTCGAAAAAAAAGAACATTAGCATTTTTCACCTCATGCCAAGAAATCGCTCCACCACATCAGGAGTTTTTTTGAAGGTCCGTGATGTCGGCTCTTTGGGCGGTTCTGCATAAGCGCGAATAAAATCATCCTCCGTGAGCACCCTGTTCCGCCGGTTGATGTCCTTGCAGACCGTGCATTCATACCGCCATTCCTCGATGACCGTCGCATCTTCCCCGGTATCGCAAAGAAGCTCTACTTTCACCATGTGCAGCGGCTTCAGTTCCGCCTGCCAGTTTCCGCCGCCTCTTTTTACACGTTCACGGCAATAAGGGCAGAAGGCGTAGCGCGTCGCGCCTGAAAGCGGCTTTCTGAATACGACCTTCTCTGCAAGCA
Organism: Treponema ruminis; assembly: GCA_017161305.1. Taxonomy (GTDB): domain Bacteria; phylum Spirochaetota; class Spirochaetia; order Treponematales; family Treponemataceae; genus Treponema_D; species Treponema_D ruminis. Next base: position 298,542 of record CP031518.1, read on the forward strand.
CATTAGTGCGCCTGTAGCCGGCAAGAAGCACATCCCTTGCGCTTTTGGGCTTTTCAGTGTTGTTTATGAACTCCATACTGCACACTCCTAATCAAATGTCGCGCCACATTCCGAGCATTGCCATTTCATCAGCTTCTCAGACCATGAGGCGGAAATCCGTCCGCATTTGTCGCACTTGAAAAGCCTTGGCTTTTCAGTTTGCGAGCCTTTTGGCACATCTTTCTGAAACTTCTTGAAGTTGTTCGGGCGGTAGTTGGCCGGAAGGCAGTTCAAGAAAGTCTTGGAGCCTGCAAAAGCGTCAAAACTGAATTCCTTGTCGATGTAAGATTCCGGGTTTTTAAGCTCAGAGATGTAATTGTCGACGGCTGCAATCACATCGTCTGAGCCATAGCCCCGTAATTTTTGAAGTGCGAGACGGAAATCGCACGACTGGAAGCGAAAAAAGTCGCCTTTCTGGCAAGGAAGCCCCGCATTTTTGAATCTGTCAAAGACAATGCGTGAGTAATTTTTTTGAGAATCACTCAATGTTGACGGCGGTGACGGTTGATTTTTCGGCTCATCGCAAGGATTTTCGTTTTTTTCAAAAATCTCACAGTCTTTAAATTCACCATCACCATCATCATTTAAATTTAAATTCTCATTAGCATTTAAATTTACATTTACATTAGGGTTTTTGTTTTCGGAAACTTCAAAACCCATAGGGTTTTTAGTTTCTAAACCCATAGGGTTTTTAGTTTCTTTCTTCGGCCGTCCGCCTAAACTGCCATATTTGCCGTTTTCCTGTCTCTTGAGGTTTGCATCGAGCTGAGGCTTGATAAGCGTGAACACGATTTTTTCAACTCCGCTCAATTCGATTTCGTTCTGGTTGAGTGCGTATTCGTTTATTGCAAACATGATTTTGCCGTACTGTTCCGGCGGCAAGTCTTTCAGAGCCTCGTGAAAAGAGCGGTATGTAACAAAAGAATCTGTCATGGTCTATAAGCCTCTGCTTCGTTTTTAAATTGCCCCCAAAAAAAGTCATATTTTACGTGGGGCAAAGTATTTTAGTAATTCGGTACTCCGGGAGCGTTTGGATTTCCGAAAGCCTGAGCCATGCCGTTTGCGTCTGCCTGTGACATCGGAGCAATATTCTGCTGAGGTGCCTGTGGCTGTAGAGCAGGTGAGGCCTGTTTCTCAATCAGCTTTGCGTTCACGTACTGGCTTTTCTCGGTCTTCCATTCCTCAATCGGCCTGCCTGCCTGGTCGTATCCGGTGACTACTTTTTTCTGCTTTGTATGGCTGAATTCAGCTTTTCCGACCTTGCTCACAAACGGGTTGAAGTTCCCGCCGATTACTTCCTGAATGTTGACGCCGAAGCAGTCGCAGAGCCGTGAAAGCCCGTAGTCGAAATTGTCGCCCTCGAAAATCGTGTGGCGGTACGGTATCTTGTTCCAGCTCGGAGCGTTTACAGTAAAATACACGGCGAGCACGTTCTTGCCCTGGTACTGCTCGTATTTGACATCACAGAGCGAGATGTCATAAGTGCCGTCCTGGCACTCACAGCTTTTTGTTGCGGGCACATACTGTGCGTTTGTGATCCAGCTCATTTACTTTTCCTCCTGAATTGTGTTTGCTGAAAAAATAGGCGCTGACATTTCCGGGGCGTGTGCTTCCGGAATATTGGCGGATCCAAGGGCCTCGTCGGCAAGCTCCTCGGTAATCTCTTCCTGTGTGTAAGGCATTCCGCCAAGCTCATCCGGGAAACAGAGTCGGAAGCCCTGCGACATGGCCACCTTCTTTATCATTGTCTTAGGCGACTTTGCCCACATTGCCTTTCCCGTGCTGTACTCACTCAGATAGACCTCATGCACGAACGGAAAGTCAAAGTCCTTCCGGTGAATCTCAATCACCGCCTTGATGTCCGCTCCCTCGCCCTCGGTCCATACCTTCCAGCCGGAGAGTTTCCCGCTCCGCTCGGCCCGCTTCAGGTAAACCTCAAAGCCGACTATGATGTTGAAGTCGTTGCCGTAAGGAACGGCGTAGATTTCCCGCTTGAAAGGGTTGAGGCAGAAAGCCTTGCAGATTTCAAGGAACTGCGCCCGCTGGTTGTCGGGGAGCTTGTTTCCCATGCTCACAAGGTATTCCCCCGCAAGTTTCGTGAAGTCCTGGGCTAAAAGCCCGTTCTCTTTGTTCTCAACTACAGTGATTTCATTGACGTTCATTTTTCCTCCATAAAGTCAAAAAGCAGTTGCCCGTTAGCAATATCATCCGTAGGGCGTATGTGCTTCGGCTTCGGTTTTCTTTTGGCTTCAATCTCAGCCTTCGCCTCAGCCCATGTTTTAATATGAGGCTCTTTTTTCTGCCCCGTAAAATATTCCTCAGCCCAGCTCATGATAAGCTCTCCCTCGACGGCTCCGTTCCTGCCCTCAAGATGTTTCTTTGCCCGAGCCGTCACATAGTTCACGCATCCAGGCAGCTTCTCGGCCCTGAACTTCCCGGCAAATGCCGGGTCTTTCTCAGCCTCTTTTTTCAAGTATGCTTCAAGCGCATCTTTCAAGTTCATTTCTTCCTTCCGAGCTTTATTTTCTTACGGCACGGTGAGCTTCTGGCAATGAATCCCTTCATCGTGTACTCTTCGCAAAGCCTGTCCGCTTCCTTTCTGGTCAGCGAGCATTTCTTCACGATGAAGGCATTGTGTGCGGGCTCAAAAACTGAAAAACGGTAATAGATTGGGTTCTGCTTTTTTTTTGCCGTGCCTGTTTTTCTTGTAGGTATCTTTTTTAACTTTTCCAGGTCTTCGGCCGTGAAATATTTGAAGCGGCCGTCGCGGTCGTCACTTGTTCCTTTTATGCCCAGCCTGTAAATCCTTTTTCCTACCGCTATGCGGGATATGCCCAGAATTTCCACAAGGTCGTTGTATGTATAGCCTGCGCTCATTCTCCCACCTTGACGAGTTTCCCCGACCTGTCTGCATAATGATAAAATTCCCTGCGGTGTCGTCTGAGCACCATCAGGATTGAATTCTCGTACTTGTTCGCCGCCTGCGGGAAAAGCTCCGCCGCCTTGCTTCTGAGCTGATTCGCGTAGAATTCAGCCCCTACCGGGAGGGAGTCGAACGCCAGCAACACGGCTTTCTTCAAGGTCATTTTTTCCATAATTACTGCCCCAAAAGACTGCTGACGATTGCTGCTCCGACAAGCAAGCACATTAAAAGAAGGGCTATGCACGCGACCAAAAGTTCTGTTTCTGATCCGCCGCCTTTTTCCCAATATCCGCGCCTGTTTCTTATGATGCGCTTTTTCTTGAAATCCTTTCTTTTCATCTGTTCCCCTCCTGTACAGGGCTGAAAAATCTAGCGATATAAACATAGGCTATGCAAGAATGACAAAATCCTTGTCGTCGATGTGTTCCCTAAGCCAGCTCTTGATTCTCTCAACGGCCGTAAGTTTCCATGCTCCGCCATCTGCCTCAAAAAGCGCAAATTCCGGGGCTGCTCCTTTCCTTACGCGGAACAGATAGGCACTTTCAACCTGCTCAACCTCTCGGAAAGTCCTGTAAGGCTTGAGTGTTACAATCGGCTTTGTCTTTGATTCCTTGACAAGTGCGCCGGAGATACCGCTTTTAATTGTCACTGACTGTGTGATTCCGTCATCGGTCGAATTAACCTCGGTATCATCACGGACTGCCCCTGCATAAGAAAGCAGATAGTCTTTGTCGTCCGTTGTGCCGAAAAGTGACTGAATCTTGATGATGAAGTCTTCTTGTGACAAAAAGCGGTCAAACGGATATTCCCGCAAGTCACCGCGCAGCTCACAGACTGCAAGGGCTTCCCTTTTCCTGTTTTTGCCTAAAATGTTTGAATAAACTGCGATTTTGGTCTCATCAATAATTGAAAGGAAATAAGTATTTTTTCCGGCATCCGGCTTGAATTCATGATTGATGTAATCCGCCAGTCCCTGCAAGGAATTGAGCGAAAGTGGCTGGCATGTAGGCTCATCGCGAACGGCCTTCAAGTCGCGGGCTGAATAGGTGATGCCGTCAACATTGACAAGGAAAGAATCCTTGACGAGTGACTCAATTTTTTCGATAGTGTCTTTTCCTGTTTCCATCGTTTATGCCTGCCTTGAAATTTCTGGGAACGGTAGGATTGGCTGCTCCACATTTTCCTCGTATGCGTGAACTCCGTCCTTTTCGCGGGCGAAGAACATTGATTTGCTGAACGGCTTGATTGGCGGCAAGAAAGTCTTGACCGACAATTCAGTCTGAGCCATGAGCCTGTCTTCTGTAGGCTTGATGCAGAGTGTGAGAGTGATTCTTCTCGGAGATTTTGCCGGGGTGTTTATGTCCCGGATGTTGTCAATCACTTCTTTCATTGCGTTCTCGAAGTAATCATTTGCCGCCCCGCCTGAAAGTGTTTGAAGTGTTACTAACGATCTTTCCATTTTTTCATTCCTTCTTCTTTTCTTTTCCCTTGCCGACCTCGAAGGCCTCGCATTCCTGTCTCTGCCAGCGGATCTTGCAGACCTCACCGTCGTGAATCTGCACGGTTACGCCGACCGTCCCGTATTTGATTCTTGCGGCTTCCCTCTCAAGCCTTGCCGCAAGCCTCAGGTATTCCGCGCCCCTCATGCTTCCGGGCTCTCCTCGGGCACCGTCTGCATCCTTGCTTCCACCCATGCCTCAAGGTCTTTCTTCCTGTAGCGGACGATCTGCCCCTCACGCATCTTCGGGATGTCGAGTCTCCGCACTACCTGCTCCGAGAGCTTGAGGTATTTTGCCGCCTCAGCAGTCGTGAGGATTTCGTCGAAAATCTCGCTTTTCTCTTCTGCCATTTCAGATGTTCCTCCATATAAAAAAAATGGGCTTCGGTCGCTCCGCCGGGGACTGACCGGCTCGGCTTCCTTAGCCCAGTATTCGCTAATCCGTCACTTCGTGCCATGCGCCTCAGTCCTGCCCACGACATCGATGTCTTGAAGGTCCAGCAGTTGAGGGTGATTCCCGAAGCTCCAACTTAACTTCCGTTGAAAACTTCCGTTGCGACGGGTCTCATTTTCCGCTCAACGCTCTTTTTTTTGCCTTCCCGAACGGCTCTCAATACAAGGCTTGGGGGTTGAGGTAATGACCCCAGCTGAAAGCCGTTCGGAAAGGCGGCTGCTCCAACAGCCACCCACTGCCATTTTTTTTAGTGCTTCCCTTCCCATGTCCCCGGCTGACGGGTACAGAGCCTTGCATTTTCTCTGTTTGGGATAATCAGCCAGGAACTCCCCTTACGTTCCTTCTGTCAAGAAGGAACGTAACTCTATATCGTAGTATATAGAGTTACGTTCCTTCTGTCAAGAAGGAACGTAACTCTATATCGTAGTATATAGAGTGGAAAAGTAACGTTTGTTACTTACAACTATTATAATAATAGCATTTGTTATTTCTGTCAACGGTTTAGAATTACATTTGTTATTTTTTTTTACGAAATTTAAAACATGAGTGATTTTACAGACAGAATTGATTCAGAATTGAAAAAAAAGATGCTGAAAAGGCTTGCGCTTTGTGAAAGCATTGGAATTGCACCTAATTCTATTGCTATTTGGCTGAAACGCGGCACGATTCCGGGCGGTGATGTGTGCCTCAAGATTGCCCGCTATCTGGGAGTTGGCTTCGAGTGGCTCATAACCGGCGAGGAAGAGGGGCAGGAAGGCTCTCTTTCCGAGGAGGAGCAGGAGCTTCTTTCTTCCTGGCGCGAGCTGGCTGAGCACGAGAAAGCGGCGGTCCTTGCAATGATCGGGTCGTTTCTTAAGTCAAAAGCCGCCAAAGTTCCGGCTGATAGTGTAGGGTAAGCAAGTTGTATGGGCAGCTTTATTCCGGGTGGCCATATCCCGCAAAGGTTATTTTTGGATATGGATCAATAGCTGTAAAGCCATTATTAACGTTATTGATTCTTCCAGTGCCGTCGTAATTTTCCATATAGAGAATATCTCCGTGAGGATAATCCCTGTTAAATCCCACAATTTTGTCAGAATATGGCTCATAAACAAAATCCGCATCTTTATTTGCAGCAATCCGCCCTGGAAAAGAAAGCTGGTTATCAAAAAGTGGAGACGAAACAGTGTAAGTACATTCGGGATTTGACTCTCTGAATGCAAAAAAAGAAACATTTCCGTATCTGGTAGGCTGCAAATAGAAATACCGGCGGTCGTGCAGTTCTCCCTGATCGGTCCAGGCTTCTTCTACGATTGCCTGTGTAGTAACGCTGGGGTACATAGTTCTGGACACAGAAACGGTTCTTTTATATGTTAACTCGTCATCTGAAAGGTAAGCGATAGCATCAATGTTTTGTCGGCTTGCCTGTATGCCAAAATTTGTGATTTGTCCGGCAGAAAGCTGGAAGCTATATGACTGATATTGAACTTTTCGCCCATGATCATTGTAAAAAGAAAGGCCGCCCAGAATGTATTTATCGTAAAAATAATCAACTATCCAATAGTCATAATGGGTTTCATCAGAGGTAATCTCCCTTTCAATCCAGTTTATGTTTATGCCATCAACTGAGGCGCCTATACGGAATTTAGTAGCTCTTGTGATGCTTGCCCCTCCTTCCTGTATAAAAAAATATACGCCTGATTTTTTTTCATAAACAACCCGAGTTCCCCACCAGTTGAAACTGCCAGAGTAATCATACTCGCCAATGAGGGTAAAAAGGCCGTTTTGTATTGAATAGATTTTTTCAGAAAAAAAATAGTTTATAACGACAATATTCGGAAGAATTTTTGTGAAGCCGTAATTTATGCCATTGTTTCTGAGTCTAAGACCGTTTGCCATTCTTGATGGGTCACTGGTGAGCGGAAAGTATTCAATTCTCCCGCCCTTCTTTACTGCAATAGAGTTTGACTGGGGTGTTGTTGATTTTAAAGGATAAAATCCGCCGTTACTCCCCATAAATTTTAACGTTTCATATTTGTAGGGCATTTTTTAAACTCCGATAAACCACATATCACCATCGACAAAATCATGCCAGACGTTCTCATCGTCATAATATCCTGTACTGCTGGCAGAAAAAGCTGTAGGGTCAAAATGAAAAACTTTTGAAGAAATATTTCCTGCAAAACTTCCGCTTGAAGCAAATATCTTCCCCCGGAAAACTCCATTATTAAAATACGCATTTCCGTTCCGCAAGATTCCGAATCCGGTTTGGCTTGAAGGGCCTGTCCAGTCTTCAGTATGAATTGCAATTCCAGCGGTTCCCTGTCTGGAATCCCCGGTAATCATTTCATAAAGCTCACCGCCGTGAACATTTGTAGCCGTGCCTGCATTTGTCGCTGTAGTTGCCGAGCCCGCGCTTGTCGCATATCCCGCGTTTGTAGCAGAATCTGCCGTAGTCGCTGTAGCTGCCGAGCCCGCGCTTGTCGCATATCCCGCGTTTGTAGCAGCTTTGATGGTGATGTTTGCAGTTTCCAGATAGTGAATAAAGGCCTGACTTGCCATAAGTAAACGCGCAAAAACGGCATTCACGGCGAGCCTGTCCATAAATGTGATGCCGTAAGCGTTTTTCTTCGTGAGGTTTTCGTCAAGCATGTTCAGAATGTCGCTCAGGGCGCTGGCATTGTGTTCAATCCGCTGGTCTGCAATCCATTTAGCCGTGCCTCCATGCTGTCCTGTAAACCTATAGAGATAAGATGTGTAAAGATGTCCGTCTTCAGTAAGCCCTGTATCAGTATTGCTTCCGGTCCATGTAAAGTAATCACCTAAAACAAGGCTTGTCGGAATGGAGGCAACCTCATTGACTGGACCAAGATATTTGCCTGTGTCAGAAGCTGTAATGGTGCAGGTTGCGGAATATGTGATGCCGTTCTTCACGGCTGTGAGGGTAACGCCTGCCGTTGCCTTTGCCGGGAAGGAAGCTCCATACAAAGAGCTTACGGCAACGGTAATTACCAGCCCGTCAACCGAAGCCGTGCAGGTGAATGACTGGCTGTCACATACGGCGGACACGGAATCAGGCGAAAGCCCCTCGCCGTTGTACATGAGGGCGGCCGTAAACGACATGCTTTCACTGTAAAGGGTGTTATCCTCGCCGTTGAGGTGAAAGGACATTGTTGTACTGGACAGTTCCAGCTTTGTTTCGGCTATTTCGGCAACGTTGGACAATGCGGCTGTTTGTTGTGCATTTTGATTATCCAGCTCGGCACGTTCCTCACTTTCCCTGATTGCATCACCAGGTAACTGAAGGATGCCCGGTGATGTAAGGTTTGACTTGTATTCAGGAATTACTCCGTATTCATAGATTTCATCAGAATAATCTTTGAGAGTGAGTTTCCAGCCGCCCGCATCCGCCGCAACAGCAGTAATTTTCATTGTATTTGTAATGCGGTCAAACTGTCCGTATTGATTGAGAAGCCCGACGGAAAGGATGTTGCCAGACTGAACCTGTACGCCGTCAGTATCATCGAGCGGAGTTAAGAAATAAAGGGTGCGGGTCTTACCGAAACCGATTACTTTTGCACAGATATTTCTCTTTCCTTCCCCCGACTGTGCCTGAATGATGACGCCAAAAGTAGCTTTTGCAGAATAACCGGCTGAGGAATAGATGCGTTCGCTTTCATCAATATATTTTTTATTTTCTTCATCGACAAAATCTTTCTCATTAAAACTTACGCAGACATAAGGCTCGCTGTTTTCATCCATGTAAGATGTATTATTTTCGTCGGCATAGGCTTCCTGAGAAAAATCGTCTCCCATATCAAGCATGTCTGAAATTTCAAGCCGGGTTATTTTCCCGTCTCCATTTCTTATGACACTGTGAATAACGGCACTTCTTATGCCCTGATGCAACTGTTCAAGCTGGAGAAGGACTGTAGAATAAAGTGGATAATAATCACCTTCGTGTCCTACACCGACTACAACCTCACGCGGTTGTAAAATCTGCTGCCTCATACGCCTCTGACAGAGTTTATAAATATGGTTCGGTTCAGTTGCGTATTCTATGCTTGTTTCGGTGCAGGTGTCGTCAATGTCTTTTTGTCCGCCGTCACGCATGACATACATTGTATCTGTCTGCCAGTTCTGTCTGTTCGTAAAGCTGGCTTTGATTCCGTCCGGCTGACGTTCTAATGATTTCGCTGTAGTGACACTCTTAATGCACTGAGCGTTGAGAAGAGCAACCGGAGTTGTTTCTTTCTTGTCGATTGCGATTGCATATTTGCCGTCTGAGTCAATATACATGTCGGCATTGCAAAGCAGTAACAGTTTCGAAATCAGCGTTTCTTTTTTAATACCCTGAGTAATTATACCGTCGCAGAAAAAGGCATTTTCCTCACAGTATTTGTAAAGGGCCCCAAATGACAAAAGGTCTATCTGAGAATCTGGAATTTTGGAAGGGTTATGTGTTCCGCTTCCCATGATTTCAAGGAGCCAGCTTGCAACGTTCCGCGTGGTTGTCTTTCCTTCACTCCATACATGAAGGACTTTATTCCAGGTCCTTGCGACGCCGTAACACATTGCATTAAATTGATCCAGCATTCCGCTTGTGTTTGCGTTCGCAATAATCCTGATTCCGATTCGGGTAGTATTCTCCATGAACGGAGATTCCAGCGGAGCACATGCGACAAGAGTGCCGTTTGCGCTTTTTTTGTTGTCATAACAGAAAGAATTGTAGTAAAGGAGGTAACAGCTTTCCTGTGAGTTTGAAGACTCCTTTTCCGTCTCACGCTCAAGTTTTATGGAAATATTTTTGCCGTATGCCTGCGCATAGGTGAAAGTTTTTGTTGCGGTAAAACGGAGGGTTTTGTTTGAGTTGAAAGTAAACTCATTGCTTCCACGGTCGAAGATAAATCGGTTCCATGTGGCTCCGCCGTCATTGGACCAGTAAGGATGCACGATAACGGTTTTTCCGATCCAGTTGTTGTTGAAGAATTTGCGGAGGCCGTTGAACTGGATGCAGACCTCAACTTTCATGGTATGATCCGCACACTGTACGATAAGAGGTTCTAATGCCTCTCCGTGTTCATGCTTTATTTCTTCTCCGGAATAAGTTCCCTTTACTTTCTGCCTGAAAATCTGTGACTGAAATTCATGGGTCTGAGCAATTTCAATCAGATTGTTTGCATCATAATAAAGTGATGACGAATCAAAAGTTGTAACGGTTTCCTGTGGAGTAGAATCAGAAAAAGTTTTGATTTTTTCATTTCCGATTGAAAGAGACTGAATAAGTTGTTTTCCATAACCAGCCGAGAGAATAAGGTTGTAATACTGATTGTCTCCGTTTGTTCCGCCGATTGAATAGAAACCTTCATTCAGCTTGTATGGAGTGTTGTAGATATTGCCGAAAAGATACTGAATTGTCTGGCCGAGGGCGTTGGTGTTGTTTGCGCCTTTAACAAAAGGAAACTGTTCAACCTGCTGGGCAAGTTTCTTTGCGTTCTTTTCTGCCTGCTTTGCTTTTTCTTCAGCTTCCTTTGCAAGTTTATAAGAGTAAATGCCTACACCAACGCCGACACCGGCAGCAACAACTGCAACTGCAACAGCAATAATTGCAACGGTCGTTGCAGCTCCAGGAGTAGCACGGATATAAAGAACGTCTTCTTTTTTAACGATATAATCGGGCGTGAGTTTTTCTCCGGCTTTTACAATCACGCATTTGGAAAAATCATAGTCCGGCAGAATATCCCGGAGCTTTCCTTCTGCCTCTTTGCTTGTATGTTCGTCTGATACTGTATTATAGATGTGAAGAAGTCCCATTTATTTTATCCTGTAAAAGTTTTTAACCGGAATTACTCCAATGCGCGAAATCCTTACGCCCTGATTTTTAGTTGCATGAAGGAAAGTTTTTTCATCAATACAAAATCCGATATGAAGTTCTCCATTGAATATCATTTCAATCAGCGCATCTTTTTCAGGAGCATTGATTTTTTCGACATTTAAGGTAGGCGCATTTTCATCGGCAAGCTCTGGAGCATGATTTTTATAGCGCACATCGCGGAGAGTTTTCCCGCGCCGTTTTGCAGCTTCTATCACGGCCCCGTAACAGTCAAAGCCGGACAAATCCCGCCCGCCGTCCCTATAAGGTACTCCTATCATGTCTGAGAAATCTGTTTCCATGTCCTTACAGTCATTTTTGTTGTTAAGCATTGGCGCGGTTATTGTCGGTATCGTAGGTATAAGGGCAGAAAGTCATGTCGAGCTTATCATCACGGCCGAGCTGGAAGTTGAGCTGCATGTCATCGCCATAAGAAACGGAGCCGTAAAAATGAGTATAGTTTTTGATTTTCTGAATTGTGCCGTCCGAAGCGATTGCGCCCGCAACTTCAAGCCGGTACTGATAGTTTGCGTTTTCGACAAAATCAATAAGGTCGTTATCGATTCCCGTGATTTTAAGACTAGCGCCTTTGCCAGTAATATCGGGCGGTATATATTCAAAAGAAGAAGGCTCAAAGGTTTCTCCGTTTAAAATTACGGCTTCATTGTTATTAACGAGCCGTATTGTACCTATGCGGGGATGGGTAAACTTAATAAGATAAGGCAGGCAGAATTTCCCGCCATTAAAAAAAGTGTCAAAAAGCTCTGCGTCTGTCATTAATAAACCTCCTCGATAGTCATGGAAAGGACACGGAACTTCTGGTTTGTATCCTGTGGCTCAGGGATTTCAGCAAACCTATAGTATCTGCTGCCGAGTATCGGACAAGTAAAAACCCCGGAAAGTCCGCCAAGCTCATCATTAAACCATGCCCAGAAGGCTTCAAGCTCGGTTTTTGAGAGCTGGAGACTGCACGAGAATGTCATTATGTTGCGAGTGTTTGCCTGATAGGCAGTGACGCGTCCGGAAAGATATTTCGTTTCTATTGTGTTTTTCTTCGGCCTCTCATTAAAGCCGAAGAAATTTGAGTTTACGCTTTCACTCCAATTTGTTATTGTCATAGGTATCTTACCCCCTGAGATTGTGACTGAGCGATATTCATTGAATCTGTGTATTTCCCCTGCTGCATGGACGAATTGACAATTTTATCAATTGTTACGATAAGGCCTTCCGGAGAAAGCCGGGCATTGCTTCTGACTTCGTTTGAAGTGTTGTTTATGACTTTAACATTCATGCTGACGTCACCTTTTACGGCTCCATTTCCGATGCTTTCCCAGAGAGCTTTCTGCTGGGCTGCATTCAGCACCATTTCGCCGTTCCGTGCGTGAATGTAGGTGTTGTCTTCACCGCTGGAAGCCCCAACGAATCCGCCGACAACACCGCCGGTTGCGAATGATGGAGGTATCGGCTTGCTTTGAATTGCCGTTGCAAGCTGAACCCCGCCCAAAATCCCGATCATTGCCGCCATTGCAGGGCCTGCATAAGGGCCTCCCTCCGCAAGTGCCTTAACGACGGCAAGTGCAGTCTGTGCCTGGATGTTAAGGATATTCGCGCTCCATTCCCACATCTGAGCCTTGTACTTTTTTTCAGCAGATTCATTTTCGATTTTTTCCTTCATTTCGGCATATTCTTCTTCAGAAATTTTCCCGGCTTCAAGCTGCTTGTCGAGTTCGGCTATTTTTACGGCCGATTCGTTCTCAGCGTTTTTTGCAACTAAGTCCGAAATGCCCGACATGATTTCTGCATACTTTCCGGCAAACTCAGAGGCAATCTGAAATTTCTGCTCGTGCAACTTCGCCCATTCCTGCACTTCTGTTTCATTGTTTACGGCGGCAATTTCCTTTTCTTTCTCCAAAACTTCATCCAGAAAGCCCGACAACCGGAGAATTTGCGTAGAGTAATATTCCCATTCAGCAGAGCCCTGTTTTACAGAGCCTTTCATTTCCTCAAGTTTTTGGATTGATGCAGAAATTGACTCGGAAAGTTTAGTCTCGTCGAATACTCCGAGGAATTTCTTTGCCTCTTCGGTGAGCTTTTCCGTTTCTACCTTAAGGGCTTTTATTGCATCCTTGTCTTTTTCCGCCGCTGCCTTTTTCTTTATGGCTTCCGTTATTTCCTCATAGCCTTGTTTAATGTCGTTGAGCCTGGCACGTGCGACGGAATTGTTTTGAGTCACAACAGAGGCATCCTCAGAAATCAATTTCAAATAGGCGCTTTCTTTAACAGAAAGAATTTCCTGTTTTTCCGCAAGTTCATCAATCTTCTTTCCCTCGGACTTCATAAGCTCATATTTCTGCTTTATGGCTTCGATATTCTTCTGGAGCTCGGCGTTGTTTTTGGTGATGATGTCGAGTGCTTTTTTGTCGGCTTCTGAAACTGTTCCTTCCCCTGCGTTTTTTTGAGCTTCCGTAAGTTTTTCCTGAGCCTCAGAAAGCTGCTTTGTTACAGAATCAATGTCCCTTTGCAGTCTGTTGCTCGACCCGTTCCATCCGTTTTGAAAAGCCGAATTAAGTTTCAAGAATTCAGCGTTTGCGTTTTTATATTTTTTTTCAATTTCGCTGACATTCTTTATTTCAGAATTAGCGTATTCATCAGCGGTAAACTTTGCTTCTTTATATTCAGCGGTTGCATCCGCAATCGAATCTGCGTATTTACTGTAAATTCGAGTCGTCTCTTCTATTCCTGAACTATTAAGGAGTTCTGCCTGCCGCTGAGATTCCAGTGCTTCCTTATTGATTCTTAGCTGACTCTCAACATTTCGCAATTCTTCCAGATGTGTCTTATATGCAGATTTTGACTCTTCCCATTCTTTTTTGAGGTCTTTTGTCCATTTGCTCTGGTCAGAATTTGCAGCTTTTTGAACTCTCTGCATTTCTTCCAAATCTTCTGTCAATTGATTTACCACGCCTTCCAAGTCTGCGACACTTGCCTTTTCATCTTTGAGGGTGGCTGTGATGTTGAGTTTCTTCTTGAATTCTTCGGCTTCTTTTCCTGCGCTTTGTAACTTTTCAATGACAGTGCCGAAAAAATTATTGAGTACTTTTCCGGCGGAATTTTGCAGGCTCATAAAAGCGGAGCCGATAACCTCTTTTAAGTCTCCGAATGTGTTCTTGAACTGCTGCCAGCCGCCTGTAGATTCTGCGACACTTTTGGCAATGCCGGAATATTGTTCCTTAAGGATTTTGACGGCATCACCGTTTTTTAGTTCATCAGCCGAAAGAGCTTTTACAGCACCACTCATCTGGCTGAGTCTTCCTGCGCTTCCAGAATATGTAGTGTTGAGTTGCTTTACTGCCGTATCAAGCGAGATTGCCTCTGTCGCCGACATGTTCAAAGCCGTTGTCATAATGTCCTGGATCTCGCTTTGAGTCCTTCCGGCGACGGCAAGCTGAGCCATCATCGGCAGAAGTTCCTCATCACCTACGGTTGAGATTGACTGCAATTCGCCTGCATACGCCTTAAGCTGCTGAACTGAATATTCTGAAAGATAAGGATTGTTTTTTGCGGCGGCCTCAAGCTGTTTTTCTGCCGTGATTTGAACTCTAGATGCTTCCGTAACATCTGAAATGGCCCCGGAAACCTTATTGATTATTCCTGTAGCTACATGAAAAGCACCGCCCAACATTGTGACGGATTTGCTGAGTTTTGTTATTGGATTTTTCTCTACGTCTTTTGCCAGCTTGTTTAAGGAAGATGTTACTTTTGAGATTCCGCTCTCGGCTTCCTTTGTGTCAGCCTTGAATTTCATCGTTACATGCTTATCTTTTGCCATTTATAAATTCCTTTACAATACAGTCATTTTAGGCTTACACTGTAGGCATGATAGGCATTGTTTTATTCTTGCTTTTTATCGTCCTTTTTTCTGTGGCTCAGAAGGGCACAAAAAATCTTCCCGACGAGCAGGAAGATGAGGATTTTGTCGTGCCTCTGGAAATGCTTTAGCCCTTCTTTTCTAAAAGGCGGTCAAATTCATCAGCCGCTTTTTTTTCTTCGGCTGTGACTTTTTCGGGAAGCTCCCAGCGTTTCCTGTTCATAATCTGCGCCTGCTTCCATTCCGTTCTGTCGTTTTCGTCAAAGCATCGGAAAGCCATTATCTCATTCAGTTTCGTGCCGTGAAGCCCCGAAAGAAGGGCCTTGAACTTCCACCAGTGCAGGCGCGTCTTTTCATCAAGCAAGTCGATTTTGTACTGCTCGTAAAATGCAGCATAAATCAATTCCGCGTCCAGCTCATAATCAAGCACATTTTTATTGTCGTTTTCCTCAAGGATGCGGGGAAGCTCTTTTTTATTGATGAAGAAATCAAGCAGGGCATCAAAACCCGCTTTTCTGTCTTCCGGAATCTGCCATTGATTCTGATAAAGAAAATCAAAATCAGCAAAGCAGGATTCCTGCGAAGTAAGCAGGCGGGAAAACATGAGCCAAAATCTGAAATCTGTTTTGATTGGATAAAACACCCCGGCAACCGTTACGGCTTCCGGGGCATTTGCTTTTGCAAGGTCAAGCACTCTTAGTCCGCCCTGTAGTAAGTGTCAGCGGCAAAAGTTGGAGCTTCCGCACCTGTCACGGCGGCATACACATCGCCGTCCTTGGTGTAATAGTCCGTGTAATTTGTTGCCCAATCGTCCGGCTCAGATGCCAGAAGGCTGAAAGTCGGAAGACCGCCCTCGTGTGGCGTGAAAGTCACTTCGCCGTTTTCGATGGTGATGTAACCTTCTGTCGGAGTGCCGTTTGCGTTGATTGTGACATCAATGACGGTGCCGGTTGTGTTGAAGTCGTTGACAACGATTGTCGAATTCCATTTCTGGGCGAAATACTTGACGGTATCGCCGACCTGCACCTTGTCAAAAAGATAGGCCAGGAGCAATTCTTTCTGAGCGTCTGAACCGACATAGCGGTTTTTGTAGAGCTTGTAGAAAAGCTCAAAATCGGGCTGTCCCTTGTAGGTTGTAACGCCATAAGCGACATTCATCTTGTATGAAATAAGCTCGGTTGTCGGCTGTTCGTCCGAGATGTAGTCACGGTCCTCTGTCTGAGGATTCATGTTGACAGTGTTTTCTGTCGCCTTCTTGATCTGAACCCACGCTGGCACGGCTGGCGTGCCGTCGTTGAGGAACGGCCGGATAAGATGCTTTTTGATAAGCGTTGTTGGCTGCTGTTCTGGCATTTTTTACTCCTTAATTAAAGTTCGATTTCGTCTTCGGTTATGACTGTCAGCGAGATTTCCACGGCGGTCATTTGCTTCTCAACCGTTCCTGCATCGGTAAAGAAATTGCGCCGTCCGATTTCTGCCTGTTCGACCGTCCCATTCAAAGACACATCATCAAGCACTGCCCGGCGAAATGCCGCGCCATACCTGCACATCTGGCGGACAAGTACATCCTGGGCATAACCTCGACATAAAAAAGAAACGGTGAAATCGGAGCTTTCTTTGTCTGCTCCTATTTCCGCTTCTTCATCATCCTCGCTATCGGGAACGATTGCACAGACAATCTTGTCAGTGTAGCGGGACAAATCCACCGCCCCGAAAACGATGTTCTTTTCTTCGATTGCGTTCATCGGCGTATTTTCATCTGCATATTCTGGAAGATAGCCGTTCACGGTCGAAAGAATGAATTGCTTTATGTAATTGAAAATTGATTCCATATCCTTACAGTCATTTTTGTGCGGATTATCCAAAATTAAATTCAAGCTGTTTATAGGAACGCGGTTTTGTTTGCTGCCATAAGTCCAGCTGATGTTCTGGAATAAATAATTTTTCCTTGATTTTCTTGCCAGCGCCAGAACTCAAAAGCTGCCTTTTGCTGAATTCAGCAACGCACACAAATCCTTCCGGCATTACATATTCGGAAATGATGACAAGCTCTTTTTGCATTCCGCACCACTTGTAAAATTCTGAGTGGTTAAATCCTCCGGCATATCCAGAGGTGCCCTTATAAGGAATATCGCAATAAATTAAAGAATCTGACTTGATTTTTACTTCCCTGTAGTCGCCCCGTAAAACTTCCAGGCTTTGCAGGCTTTGCAGTCTTTCCAGTCTTTCCAGGCTTTCCAGGCTTTGCAGGCTTTGCAGTCTTTCCAGTCTTTCCAGGCTTTCCAGGCTTTGCAGGCTTTGCAGGCTTTGCAGAAGTTCCTGTAAGCCGTAGATTTCATTATAATTCCGGGGCAGATACAAAAAGCCCTGCAATTTCTCATAAACTTCCCTTGTCGGAAATTCCCACTGAGACCTGCTAAAATAATGACCCGCCATGCCGTTGGTGCCCAAAAACCTGTCAACATCGCAAGGACGTTTGTTTGCTCTTTTCAGCCCTTCGAGAAGATAAGAGCGCAACTCATCGCTGTTGTGCTCTATGCGTTCCGTCAGATTCTTCTGGAGTTCAAGGACATCAAGAGAAGAATGCAGGACAGTCGAGCAGTACCAGATGATATATTTCTTCTTGTATTCGTCCATGTTCCGTTTTATGTCCGCCCCTGTGCCGTCAGTCTTTATTCCGAATTGCTCCATGAGAGATAAGTCGCCGAAAACGCGGGCATAATGCAGGGCTTTCTTCCACGGCTCGACTTCCTTCGAGTAAAGATAATTGTCGCCGCTGTTCCCGAAGCTCCAGCAATAGCGGATATAAGGCTCTGAATCTTTCAGCCTGTAAAAATCTTCACGGCTTATCCATCTTTTCTCGTTCCCGAACTTGCCCGCTATGGCTTCAAGAAAAACAGAGGGATAGTCCGAGATGTCGTTAGCCGTGAATGTCTCAAACTTTCCCGAAAGCATGGCTCCGTGAGTGACTGCGCATCCGCCGCAAAACAAATCATAGAAGTTTTCTTTTTGTGGAAATAAATCAATTATTTTTTTGACGATTTGATTTTTAGAACCTTTATATGGGAGTCCGTAGTTTTTCATATAAAGATACAGTCATTTTTTCAGCTCCAATATTTGGCGAGTTCCCTGTCAATCATCCTGTCAATGCTGGCTTCGTATTCAGAGCCCTCAATGAAGTTGTTGCCCTTTTGCACGAACCCGCGAGGACGGAGCCGTCCGTTTTCCGTGCCGTAGCTTAATGCCATGACTTTGGAAAAAATATTCTCTCCCTTTATTCCTTTCGGGAAGACATTCATTTCCGAGCCGTCTTTCTTGACTTTGTAGCGGTAAGAGCGCAAAAGCTCTCCGCTTCGCCGTTTTGTCGTTGCCCGGATTTCTTTTTTTACGACGTCAACGGTGCCGCGCCCGATTATTCCGAGCGTTTGGCGCGAGATTGACACAAGGCTTTTTGAAGTGCCCGAAAGGGCGGCCTGTGCCCTGCTGATGTCGAGCTCAACGGAAAGAAATTGCCCTGTCTTTGCCATCAGTAATCAACCTTTGCAAGTTTGTATTTGCCTATGTTCGGCTCTAGAAAACGGTCAGGCTTGAAAGACTGGAATGTCCGGCTTGCCGAATCAAGATAGCTCGTGCTCGTGACGGAAACATTGCCGCCTGCACTTTCCCAAAGTAAAGACGCAATCTGCAAGGCTGCCGTAACAATCGGAGCGGGAACAGTGCTGAAACCCGCCGTATAATTGACGGTGTATTTTACGCCGTCAAGGAATTTAGAATCATCGTCGAATGCAATGTAATTTGTGTTTTTTACCACACGGATTTGTGAAAGATCCACTGTTTCCCCATCCTGTGTGACTGAGGTAATCTCCGTGACTGGCTTTGCCTCAAGCGGGAAAAAGTGGGAGTTAATACCACGCGCCGAAGTCTCATAATTCTGTGATTCCGGGCTGTAGCCTAGATAATCCTCAATGATTTTTTCAGCAGAGTCACAATAATTCTGCAAAAGCGATTCATCAGAAGGAAATTTGTCAGAGAATTTTTTCAAGTCTTCGGGTGTGATATATGCCATTATTTACTCTCTTCTGCGTTGCCGTTTTTGATGAGAAGGTCTGCAAGTTTAGCATTAAGCTCGTAAACACTTCCCGCAAGGAATGTGCCTTCCGGGCGGCAAATAAGGTTTTTAATTTTTACCCTTTTTTTGCCTGGAGTTTCAGAAGAAGAAACGGCTTCTCCTGTTCCTTTTAAATTCTGTTTATTTGCCATTACTGATATGCTCCTGTATCAAGGCAGAGTGTCAGTGTATGGCACTCTGCTTTTTTTTTAGTTACTCACCAGTTCCGACTTTGATTCGTGCGAATGCTTCCGCGAGAACCGGCGCACCGTCAGCGTATGCGATGCCCTTGAAGCCGATCTGATTTTTAAGAGCGAAAAGCTCATAAAGGTTTTTGACTTCAAGCCCTTCGACATAAGCCCACCAGTAATAGCTAAAATCACCGAGAACAGCAATATAGCTTCCTGATGTTTTTACAGAAGGAGCGTAAGCCGATTCGATAACCGGGAGACCGAGCAGACGGTCCGGCTCGCCCTCTGTAAGACCCGGCCGCCAGATATACTGGTCGTCTTTGTCTTTGAGCAAGAAACAGTCGGTGAGGATTGTCGTTGACATTACCCAGCGGGCACGGCGACGATAAGCAGGTTTCAAGCTCATCTTTGTCTTGATGAGGTCGTCAGCTGTAAGTGCTGCGCCTGCTGTTGTAACATCACGCGATGTTGGGACGCCGTTTGCCGAAGCCGTGAAAACACCGAGCGGCTGGCCTGAGCCTGTGCCGGCTGTAATTCCGTTTTCAAAAGCGGCAATGAGTTTCTCAGTGATTTTCTCACGGACAATTCTCTCAATCGGGAGGGCTGAGACCTTGACGAGTTTGTCAGAAATCTTGATCAGCTTGACGAGAGTGTTTGGTGAGAGCTCACGCAACGAATATGCGAGGGTTGCATCAGCGGAAATGTCACTTGCAGGGACTTCTGCGGTCCAGGAAGCATCACTTGCATCTGCTGACTCATACGGTGCCCCGAGAGATTTCGCCTCAGTTAGAGGGAACTTGCGGACAAGGCCGTAAAGCGGAGATTCATCCTCTACGCTCTTGATGATTTCGGCGACATATTCCTGTGGGGAAAGTGCGCCACCTCCGGAACCGACCGAAATATCACGCTTCTCGCCTTTAAGGTAAGCGCGGAATTCCTTCATCTTTTCGGAGATTTCACCGCGGGTTTCACCCTCGTCTTTTGGCAGTTCTGTTGAAAAACCGTTGAGCGTTGCCTCACGCTCTTCTGCGGCAATTTCAAGAGAGAGCTTTCGGACTTCTGCCTCTTTGTCGGCAAAAATCTTTGACTCTTCATCAGAAAAAGCGCGGTTTTCTTTCTGTGCAAGCTCGTGCATTGCACGGAGCTCAGCTATAAGTTTTGCACGCTGTTCTTTTTTGTTCATTTTTCAATCCTTCAGTTAGATTCAAATTCAAGCAGCGCAAGCTCACGCTCACGCTCATCCGATTCAAGTTTACGGCGTTTTTCGGTTTCCTCAGCTTTAAGTCGCTCCGCTTCAAGCCCTGCGATAACTCCCTCGCACCAGCTTCGGGCTGAGATTTCCGTGCCGTCGTTTGCAGGTGACGAAACGGCAGAAACATCGTAAACCTTCTCAAAATCCGTGATTGTACGGATATAGATTCTTTTTCCTGTTGCTTCGTCTTTGATTGATTCCATCCGCTCCCCGCGCACGACAAAACCGAAGCTCATTTTTGTCGTGTAGCCGCCTTTGATTTCCTCAAAAAGCGAACGTCCTTCACCAGTGCCGCCAAGGTTGGCTTTGATGAAAAGGCCGTGCCCGTCTGGCCTTACTTCGAGAGTCTTGTTTGAGATTCGGGCATAAACCCGCCCGACATGGTTGTACTGGAAAATGACGTCAGAAAGATCGCACTTGTCAAAAGCCCTTGAATCAATCTGCTCTTTGAAAATGTAATAATCTTCTTCCCAGAGGATATAAGGCTCGTTGAATGTTGCCGCATATCCTTCGACGATTCTTTCCTCACTGTCAGGCGTCCCCATTTCACGACACTCAAGTTTCATTGAGCGATACTGCCGCCCCTGAAGAAGTTTTTTTGAGATTTTTTCAAGTTCTTCATCCATTTTTCTTTTCTCCTAAGAATACAGTCATTTTTATTTTTTCAGCCCAATAAAATATTATGATTTTTTTTCCATATTATTCTTCTTGTTTAGGATTAGAAAAATCATTGTTTTCATTGGGATTTACTTCTTTTGGCTCCTGATTGTCGGGATTGTCTGAATCTGAGCTCGTGCCGTTCCCGTCAATCGGTGCCATGTTGACCTGCATGTAATGCTTTTCTGCGAAAGGCTCATCAACCCTCGGCAAATTCTCCATCGCATAAATCTGATTGAGCGTGTAGATGCCGTTTGTAAGGCCCTTGATGTAATTGTTGAAGCGGGTGTTTGCATCAGCCCGAAGAATTGTGTTCGGATCAAATTCTGCATAGCAGTCATCCTGCATCCATGAAGGGATAAGCTGAGAAAAATACTGATTCAAAAGGACAAGCCAAGGCGTAAGGGTGTGCTGCAGGAAGAAAGTATTGAACTGCTCCATGTTCGTGAACTTCGCGGAGTCTTTGCCCAGCATGAACAGAGGAACCCTGTAGATTTTTGCGATTTCCTTCTCAGAAAAAGCCCTTAACTCCACAAGCTGGCTGTCAGTATTCCCTCCCAGCTGGAGCGGTTGCGCTGTAAGTCCTTTGTTTAAAATAACCGGCTTGTTTGCGTTTTCCTTGCCGCCGTAGCTTTTTAAGAACCGTTCTGCAAGCTCATCACTGTTTTCCTTGGTCCAGTTCGTCACTTCTTTTGGTACGGTGAGAATCATTTTTGAATGTATTCCGCCGTCAAAGTAGGTCGCCGTGTATTCGTCAAGCTCCAGCCCTGTCTTGGCTGAATGGGTGGCATATTCAATCGGCGAAAATCCTTTAAGCCTGTTGTAACGGATGGCCGGAATGTGAAGGATTGTGTCTCGATTGTATTTATATGTGCCGGTGCTTGTGTGGTAAATGTAATAGATTTCCCCTTCCGGCGTTTTCTTGATGTCAACGCTTGAAGGGTCAAGTGTATAAAGTGCGGTTGGATTATAGTTTCTGTCACGCTCAACGAAGATAAAAGCGTTTCCTTTCAAGAGAAGGTGAAGGAGTACTTTCTTTTTGAAAATAAAAGGCGTGTCGTCTGGATTCGGGCGGCGGGTCAAAAGGCGGTAAAGCGGCAGATCAAGGGCACGCTCCCGGCTGCCGTTTACATTCCTGTAGACATTAAAGGACAGTGAGGCGACTGCATCAGAAATGATGTAAACACAGCTTGCAAGCGTTGTGTTTGCGAGCATTTCCCCGACTGTCATGTAAGGCGAGAAATAGAAAATATCTCCGCCGTCATAATGAGACAGCGGGATTGAATCTGTATCATTTTTAACCGTCGTATTTGACGGAGTTTTGCGGATTTCAAAGCCAAATAGTTTCATACTGTTACAGTCATTTTATTTATAAAGCGTGATAATTCTTGCACTTGCAGGTTTTCCAATCTTCACGCAGACGGAATTAGAGATAGAGTTGAAGACAATCTTTCCGTCTTCCACTACAACCCAGTGCCCGTGCTCTTTTCCCTTTTCATCGAAATAAACATACCTCACGGGCGTGGGCCCTTTAATCCTGCTTATATCCTTGATTTCTTTCTTTTCGACATGCCAATTTTTCCCCGTGAAGAAGTGGAGCAAAGCCGAAGCATTAAGGACGGTGCACTCTTCATCGAGCAGGCCCTTATCCATTGCCGTTGAAATGTGCTTGATCATCTCCCCCTCAGATTCCGGGATAATTCCCATGCAATAGAGATAGCACATGGCAAGGCATCCATATTTTCCAATCATCAAAGCCCTGGTCTGCGGATTTTTCATTTTTTCACCTCGCTATTTATAGATTTGTCGGATTCTGACTAATCCCTCAATTATTTCCCTGGTCCAGTTGTTCATCCGTTGTTTAAATTCTTTCGTCTGGAATTCAGGCTTTACATGCAGGCTATATACCAAAGCACATATTTTTTCCTGCTTTATTTCGATATATGCGGAATTCAGATTTAAATGATTAAACGTCACCCAATCCACAACTTCATCGTAAACTCTCTCAAGAATGAATTTCGTGAAATACCCATTGTATTGATTTGTTGCAGGCGTGATTTTCGATTCCAGCGACATGATATAAATATGCGCCCACTCCACTTGCTGCCTTATGATGTTCCTTTCTTTTTCTCCGTTGCCGACTCTCAGATGATTCGAGCTGAAAGAAAAAAAACCGTTTCTTACTTCATGAATGAAAATGACAATGACTACAAAAACAAAGCAAAGCACGAGCCACGAGTTTTTGTCAGTCAAGATTTTTTCGATTGCTTCCCACATACTTTTACAGTCATTTTTATTTGTAGTCTGTGATTCTTATGGTGCACGACGGCTCGTTTTTTTTGTAAAGGTTTTCGACTGTAATTTTTCGGCAGAAATGCCATGTGTCGTCTTCGATGATGTTTGAATCCATGAGCGTATCGAGGATAGAACTTGTGGCATTGTCACCGTCTCTGCGCCTGAAATCTCCATGAGTGAGGGTAATTTCTATATGAAGTTCCTGATTCAACGGTTTTTCTAATTTTTGCGATTTTCTTTGAAAAATAAGCGAAAAAAGGGCCATTTCGTGCCATTTCTGATAGTTTTTTGAAGGAATTGTCTTTTTATTTGGCAGCGTTTGGCGGTTGTTTTTTTTCGCCGGAACCTCGCCCCGCAATGTGAAAATATAATTCATATACTTACAGTCAGCTTTAAAAATGACTGTAAAGTCATGTTGAAAAAAAGATTGCTGCTAAAACTTACCAGCGTAAAAAATCAGCTTACTTATTGGAGCTGCTTTTTAATTTCCTATATCGTCATAAAAAACAAAGTCGATTTCTACGGAATTGCGCTTGCCTTGTGCGGTGTCATTCTCAGCTACTTTGCCGTCTCTGAGGTGCAGAAGCATCTGGAAGCAAAAAAAGGAGATAAAAGTGAATGAAAAAATCAAATCATTTTTTGAAAAGGTCGGCTTGTGTCTGTCTGCTCTTTTTCTTTTCGTGCTCGGCCTGCTTGTCAGAAACTGTTTTCAAAATAAAGGAAAGCGAGTTGAACCGGATTCAGCAGGAAACGGAAAACTTGACGAAAATCGTGAGCGAGCAGAACAGTCAGCTCTTACAATTACAGAAATTATCCAGCGAGTTAAGGAACGAGGCGGAGAGCGAGAGGAAGAAAGCCCAGCTTTATAAGGGCATTGCAATCGGAGCTTGCGCTTCTTCAATAATCCTCGGCGGAGCCTTATTTTTGTCTCATAAATAAAAGTGTCACATAAAAGTGTCACATAAAACGCATATTTTATATAGCATCAGATATAGCGGGATAACGCTAAAATCACAAGCAAAAATAAAAAGTCTCTTGCAATTCTTTATATTTCAATGATATACTAATGCTAAATAGTGTTGTATAATACTATATAAGTGACTAGCTAAAAGATTCGCAATCAAAGGGTGGCCGGTTCGAGTCCGGTCGTCTCCAGAAAAATCCTGCTAAGTGCAGGATTTTTTATTTATAAATTGATTTTTTTTTCTAGCAAGCGAACCGTCCTCCGATTATAGCTTCTTTTACAGCTTCATTAAGCAGTTGTGCTCCAGGTCGATTATTCGCTGGTTGCGGCTTCCTCGGAAGTTGAGCGTTAAGTCCCGCTCTTTTTCGATGTAGGGGCCGTCAATCAGAACGTTGATGCAGGCCAGCATTCGGTTTGTGAAAGGAGTGTGCTTGCGTCCGTCGGCCGGCAGCAAGTCCTTGTCGTAAAGATAGCCTGTGTAGCACCAGATGTTTTTGTTTGGCAGTTCTTTTTTGACCCGCTCCAAAAATGGCGCGAGAACTTCCTGATTTTCTTCTTCAAATGGCTCTCCGCCAAGAACCGTGAGTCCTGCGATGTGGGCCGGTTTGAGGGCTTCCATGATTTCATCCTCGGTCTCTTTTGTGAAGGGCTTTCCGAAGTTAAAATCCCAGGTAATCTGATTGTGGCAGCCCTTGCAGTGATTGCGGCAGCCAGAGACAAAAAGTGAAACGCGAACACCCAAGCCGTCCGCAATGTCGATTTTTTTAATTATTCCGTAATTCATAATATTTTTTATAAAAAGATTGCCTGGCAGAACCAGGCAATCAAGTATTTTTAGATTGGTCAGAAAATCTTTACAAGTGAAGGACTCGTTCTTTGATTTCCTGAGTGCGGCCCTGGTTCCAGTACTGTGTGCCGATGTAACCACAAGTGCGGCGGGCTACGTTCATTGTTGCCTGGTCTTTGTTGCCGCAGTTAGGGCACTGCCAGACCAGCTTGTTGTCGCTGTCAGTTACAATCTGGATTTCGCCAGTGTAACCGCATTTCTGGCAGCAGTCTGATTTGGTGTTAAGCTCGGCGTACATGATGTTCTCGTAGATGTGCTTGAGAAGGGTCATGACAGCCGGGATGTTGTTTTCCATGTTTGGAACTTCAACATAGCTTACAGCCCCGCCCGGGCTAAGCTCCTGGAACTGGCTTTCGAAGCTGAGCTTGGTGAATGCGTCCATCTTTTCTGTAACGTGAACGTGGTAGCTGTTTGTGATGTAGTTTTTGTCTGTAACGCCCTCGATTTCACCGAATCGCTTTTTGAGGCATTTTGCAAACTTGTATGTAGTTGACTCAAGCGGTGTACCGTAGAGTGAGAATGCGATGTTTGACGCAGCCTTCCACTCGGCGCACTTTTCGTTGAGGTGCTTCATGATTTCGATTGCGAATGGTGTAGCATCCGGGTCTGTGTGAGGTTTGCCTGTCATGTAGCGGACACACTCGCAGAGACCTGCATAGCCCAAAGAAATTGTTGAGTAGCCGCCGAAAA
Organism: Treponema ruminis; assembly: GCA_017161305.1. Taxonomy (GTDB): domain Bacteria; phylum Spirochaetota; class Spirochaetia; order Treponematales; family Treponemataceae; genus Treponema_D; species Treponema_D ruminis. The sequence continues at coordinate 324,179 of CP031518.1, forward strand.
GAAGCTTGTCGATTTTCTCGCCTTTTTCGAGGCGGGCAAGGGCACCGTGCTGCCAGAGGATTGGAGCAACGTCGCTTGGAGTGCCCAGCAATCGCTGGTGTCGGCGCATGAGGGCCTTGTGGCAGAGCTCGAGGCGCTCGTCGAAGATTTCCCAGAATACCTTGTAGTCACCGCCAGAAGAACATGCTACGTCAACGAGGTTGATTGTAACTACGCCTTGGTTGAAGCGGCCGTAATATTTTGGTTTGCCCTGCTCGTCGGTGTATGGAGTGAGGAATGAGCGGCAGCCCATGCAAGGGTAGCAGTTTCCTTTGCCGTTTGCATCGACTTTGAGTTCGAGCATTTTCTTTTCGGAAATGTAATCAGGAACAAGACGGCGGGCTGTACATTTTGCAGCAAGTTCTGTGAGTGCGTAATATTTTGAGCCCGGCTCGATGTTGTCTTCTTCGAGAACGTAAATGAGTTTTGGGAAGGCTGGTGTAACCCAGAATCCCTTTTCGTTTTTAACGCCCTGATAGCGCTGCTTGAGCATTTCTTCGATAATCATGGCGAGGTCGGCCTTTTCCTGCTCGTTCTTTGCCTCGTTGAGGTACATGAAGACAGTGATGAAAGGAGACTGACCGTTTGTTGTCATGAGTGTGACAACCTGATACTGAATTGTCTGAACGCCGCGGGTGATTTCGTCGCGGATTCTCATTTCTACGATTTTGTTGAACTGTTCGTCGCTGAATTTTACGCCTGTCTGCTCTTCAACGCGCATTGTCTCACGCTGGAACTTTTTGCGGCTTACATCTACGAACGGAGCCAGGTGAGCCAGAGAAATTGACTGACCGCCGTACTGAGAAGAAGCAACCTGAGCGATAATCTGTGTGGCGATGTTGCAGGCTGTTGAGAATGAATGTGGTGTGTCGATTTTGGTTCCTGAAATGACTGTGCCGTTCTGGAGCATGTCCTCAAGGTTGACCAGATCGCAGTTGTGCATGTGCTGTGCGAAGTAGTCTGCATCGTGGAAGTGGATGAGTCCTTCGTCGTGAGCCTTTACGATGTCTTCGTCGAGAAGGAATCGCTTTGTGATGTCTTTTGAAACTTCACCGGCCATGTAGTCACGCTGAACTGAAACGACTGTTGAGTTTTTGTTTGAGTTTTCCTGTTTAACTTCCTCGTTGTTGCATTCAAGAAGAGAAAGAATCTGCGAGTCCGTAGAATTGGCACGACGCATGAGCTGATGCTGGTAGCGGTATGTAATGTATTTTTTGGCGATGTCGAATGCACCTGCCTTCATGATTGCCTTTTCGACCAAATCCTGAATGGCTTCAACATTCATCTCGTGATTTTCTGCAGCACACTGTTTTTCGATATTTTCCGCAATACTGTTGATTGTGCTGTTTGCCAACTGCTCCGACGGTGGAACTTCATTGTTCGCTTTTGAAATTGCCGTAATGATTTTTTTAAGATCGAAGACGACTTCTTCACCGTTGCGTTTAATAATTTTCATGCCATTACCCCTCCAGACATCACATTTGAGAATTTTTTAGTTTTTTTGAAAAAAAATGCTTGACAAATTCGAATTTGTGTGTAGTGTCTGACACCGTTATTATCGGTTAAATCTACACTACCTATAGCGTTTTTTTTATTAACTTTTCAAATGATAATTTTACATGCGAATTAAGTCAACCGTTTTTTTACAGAAAGTCAGTAAAATCAAAAAATGTCGCTTTTTTCTAATCAAGTGGAAAACAGAAAAAAAATAAAAAAATCCCCGCTGTTTTTTAATTTCAGCAGGGATAAGAATTTATGTTTATTCAAAAAGATTTGTTGATTTGAGCCATCGGGCGACGGTCTCGGCTTCTTTGTCCAAAGGCCTGTCATCCTCAACGAACGCGCTCATTTTTCGCACCTCGTCATGAACTTTTTGGGTGAACGGCGCAAAGTCTTTGATACCCGCAAGATCGACCGCCTGCATTGCCGCAAGAAGGTGTGTCGCGAACTGGAGGAAGACAAGCTCAATCTGCTCGGTGAATTTTCGTGCCGAGATTGTGCCCATGGAAACTTTGTCCTGATTGAGTGCTTCGGTTGGAGCCGAAGTGAGCGAAACCGGGAAGCAGTAGGTGGCAACTTCGCCGCGGATTGCAGAAATCGTAATCTGAGCCGCCTTGAACCCGAGTCGTAATCCCGCGCGCGGATGGTCAGCCGGCGTGTAAGGAATCAGGTTTTCGGTAAGTCCGTTGAATTTTCCGTCGATGATGATTTCAGCCTGCTTGTCGCTCAAATCCGCGATATTTGCAAGTGCAGTCCTCATGTAATCGCAGGCCGCACAAATGTGTCCTCCGTAGAAATTTCCTGTGTTGTAAAGACGACCTGTATCAATGTCCACAAGCGGATTATCGTTGGCGGAATTAAGTTCTTCTGTAATCATTTCGCGGGCAAAACGCAATGTGTCACGGTAAACGCCGTTAATCTGAGGTGCGCAGCGGATTGAATATCTGTCCTGGATTTTATTCTGCTGGGCGACAAAGCCTTTTCCGTCAAGCTTTTCAATCTGATTCTTCAAAAAGTCCTCGTATTTCCAGACTCGTTTTGATTCTAAAATAATGTTGTGGACGTAAACTGCGCTTTCCATCTGGCCACGGTGATTTTTAAGCTGGCTCACTTTGGTGACGAAAGGCGTGTCCTTGCCGCGTGTGATTTCTGATGTTACCGCCGTGAGAAAGTCGGAGATGTTTGCAAGACGCTGGGCCTTTTTCCAGGCGAGGCAGGCAACTGCTGTCATGACGCTGGTTCCGTTCATCAAAGCAAGTCCTTCTTTTGCTTCGATTGGGAGCGGATCCAGACCTTCGGCTTTTAGTGCCTCTGCTGCGGGAACAATTTTTCCTTTATAATAAGCTTCCCTCTGACCCATGATAACGGCCGCAAGATATGAAAGAGGGGTGAGGTCCCCGGAAGCACCCACTGAGCCGAGCTGTGGAATCACCGGGATTATGTCGTGGTTCAAAAGATTTACCATCATGCGGGCAAGTTCCGGCCTGATTGCCGAATGACCGCCCTTTACGTTCCCGTTCAGGCGGGCAAGAATAACGGCACGGCCAGTCTCATGATCGAATTTGGGGCCGAGACCGATTCCGTGATAAGCACAGATAACGCGCTGTAATTCTCCGGCTTTTTCCACGCTTATCTGATTATGGCAGCTGTCGCCGAAGTCAGTTGTTACGCCGTAAGTTGGCACGCCGGTCGCAATGTAATCTTCAAGGAATTTTCGTGATTTTTCCAGAGTCTCCCAGAATTTTTTGTCAGTCGGGAGTGCGACTTCTTCATTTTTATAGGCAACGTCGCAGACATCTTCAATAGTAAGTTCATTTCCGTTGATGGTTTTCATAATGCTTTAAGTTTAGAGATTTTTTGTTAAGTGGTAAATTGTTTTTATGGATAAAATTCTGCATTTTTGCTACAATTTTCGAAATTATCTTAAAACTGAGTACGGAGTAAAATATGAAAATAGCAAAAATCCTTACAATTACAGCAGCATCGCTTTTTATGATTTCGGCTGTTCCTGCGTTTTCTGCAAAAAAATCTGATTCCGCTTCACAGAAAGTTGAAAAGTCAGCAAAAGACAAAAAAAAGGCAACAAAATCTTCTAAAAAAGAGGCAGAATCTAAAGTGGATGATTCTAACGAAGAATTTGCGGAAGCTGGAAAAGCTGTAGGCAACGCCGGAAAGGAAGTCGGCCATGCTGCCAAAAAAGCTGGAAAGGAGATCGGTTCAGCAGCAAAGTCTTTCGGCAAAAGCTTCAAAGAAGCATTTTCTTCTGATTCATCTGATTCTAACAAAGACTAGCTTGTCAGGCTCTTCCTGACAACAGCAATCTTTCAGGAGATTTTACATGGATATTCGTTACTCAACAGGAAAAGAGCCGTTCAAAAGAATGACTACAGAAGAAATTCGTGATGAATTTCTCATCGAAAACATTTTCATCAAAAATGACGTTACTGCGGTTTACAGCCACATCGACCGAATCGTAACTTTGGGCTGTATGCCTGTTGACGAGACAGTTAAGCTCGACAAAAACATCGACGCAATGAAAGACTTTGGCGTTGACTTTTTCTTGCAGCGTCGTGAGCTTGGCATGATTAACATCGGCGGTGACGGCCTTGTCGTTGCAGACGGAAAAACTTACGAAATCAAGCACTACGATGCACTTTATCTCGGTGCCGGCACAAAAGAAGTTACACTGGCTTCAAAAGATGCAAAAAATCCAGCCAAATTCTACATGAACTCAACACCAGCTCACTGCACTTACCCAAGCCGAATCATCACTTATGAGCAGGCAAATCATGTTCACATGGGAAGCCAGGCTGAGTCAAACGACCGCACAATCAACCAGTACATTCACCCGTCAATCCTTGACACCTGCCAGCTTTCAATGGGCATGACACACCTGGAGACAGGCTCAGTCTGGAACACAATGCCGGCTCACACACACGAGCGCCGCATGGAAGTTTACTTCTACTTTGACTTCCCAGAGGATCAGATTGTATTCCACTTCATGGGCGAGCCAAACCAGACACGCCACATCGTAATGCACAACGACGAAGCCGTAATCAACCCAAGCTGGTCAATCCACTCAGGCTGCGGTACAAGCAACTACACCTTCATCTGGAGCATGGGCGGCGAAAACCGTACATACACAGACCAGGACTGGATCCGCACTCCTGACCTGCGATAGCAGGGCGGGAGAAGTTCAATAACTTCCTTGCAGGACGAGGCGGCTTGTCCGCCTCATACGCACACCGGATTTGCGCTAGGCTATGTAGCCCCGAAGTTGCCAGCTTGCTGGCAATGAGCGTGAGCGAAGGGCGGAACAGCCGGCCCGCGCCAGCGGGAAGCGCCCTGAAATTATCTATAGCCAAAAGCCCTTCTTTCCGATATACTTAAAAGGTCGTGCTTTTGCTTGTGGGCAAATCGCGGCTCTCTGGAGAGTTTCCATTGCACCAAATGGAACACCGAAGGGTTAAGGTTATTACAACCGATATCTCAGGTAAAACGGACAGGGCATCACAAAATGTTCTAACCACTCTAGAGAGCTGAACAGGTCGTTCAGCTCTATTTCTTTTTAAAGGGGAACAAAATGTTCTCAACCATTAACAACATTCTTAACACCATTGATGACGTGGTTTGGGGAATCCCGACAATTGCGCTCATTCTCATCACGGGAATCGTAGTCACAGTTTCAACTCGGGGTATTCAGTTCACAAAGCTGGGAAGAGCTTTCAAGAGCATCTTCAAGGAAAACGAAGGTCACGGTGAGCTTTCAGGATTTGCCGCCCTCTGTACAGCTCTTTCTGCAACAATCGGTACAGGAAACATTGTCGGTGTTTCTACAGCCGTTCTCGCAGGTGGTCCTGGCGCCCTCTTCTGGATGTGGCTTGCCGCAATTCTTGGAACTGCAACAAAATATGCAGAATGTATGCTCGCAATCAAATACCGCGAGGTAGCTTCTGACGGACACATCCTCGGCGGTCCTTTCTATACAATCGAAAAAGGCATGGGTCCGAAATGGAAGTGGCTCGCAGTTCTTTTCGCAATCTTCGGAACTCTCGTAGGTCTCCTTGGTATCGGAACATTTACACAGATCAACGGTATCTGTGGTGCAATTCAGAACGCATTCGACCCTGAAAACGCAAACATCGCTTTCTATATCGGTGAGCACGCTTATTCATGGGCAACAGTAATCGGTGGTGCAATCATTACTGTAAGTGCAGCCCTCGTAATCATTGGCGGCCTCAAACGAATCGCAAAAGTTGCAGAAAAAGTCGTTCCTGCAATGGCTTTCATCTATATCTTCCTCGGTCTCGCAGTCCTCATCATGAACGCAACAAAAATCCCGGCTGCTTTCGAGCTTATCTTCAAAGGCGCATTCGGTGCACAGACAGGCCTCAAGGCTCTCGAAGGTGCCGCTTTGGGCGTTGTCCTCAAGACAGCAATGCAGAAAGGTATCGCACGCGGTATCTTCTCAAACGAAGCTGGCTTGGGTTCTGCTCCAATCGCAGCAGCTGCCGTTCAGACAAACGAGCCTGTTGAGCAGGGTATGGTAAACATGACAGGTACAGTAATCGACACACTGATTATCTGTACAATGACAGGTCTTTCAATCATCATCGCTGGCGGTGACGTATGGAACAGCGGAGCAAGCGGTGCTGCCCTCACAGCAAAGGCATTCTCAACAATCCTCGGCGGTGACGGAAAGAGCATCCAGTTCCTTCTCATGCTCTGTTTGATTTTCTTCGCATTCACGACAATTTTGGGCTGGGACTACTACTCAGAGCGCTGTCTTGAATACTTGAGCAAGGGCAACCAGACAGTCGTAAAGGCTTACCGATGGCTTTACATCATTGCAGTTGCAATCGGACCTTACATGACAATTTCTGCAGTTTGGACAATCGCCGACATCACAAACGGTCTCATGGCAATTCCTAACTGTATCTCCCTCATCGTATTGAGCGGAGTAATCGCAAAGGAAACAGAATCTTACTTCAATAAATATCCGAAACTGTAGGAAAATCTGATTCCTCTTCAAAGCCCGTCGGTCTCAATCGGCGGGCTTTTTCATTGTAAAAGTTGCAAAAATTCGCTAAAATCTTCCATATGAAGATGAAAATACAGCTCTATAAAGACATCGAGCCGGAATTCTTTGACGGCCGTGATTTTGGCGGTTCAATTGATATTGTAAAGGACGTTCTTTCCGACGTAAAAAAGCGCGGAGACAAGGCTCTTGCTGAGTACGGTGCAAAATTTGACCTTTCGGCACCAAGCTCTTTTGAAATTCCAGAGGCTGAGCTTAAAGCCGCTGCCGAGAAGATGCAGCGCGAAAATCCTGATTTGTACAAGGCAATTGAATACAGCCACGACCTTGCCCTCCGCTTTGCAAAAAAACAGCGCGAGTCTTTTGATGATTTTGAGGTCGAGCTTGAGCCTGGCGTTTTCACAGGTCAGAAAAATATCGCAGTTGACCGAGCCGGAGCTTATGTTCCAGCCGGACGATTCCCCCTCGTTTCAAGTGTCGTAATGACAATCACTCCGGCCGTTGCCGCTGGCGTTAAGGAAGTAATTCTCTGCACACCGCCTCGCGTTCACCCAAGTGACAAGGCCGCTGCCGAAAAACAGGGAACCGGCATTCCGGGCAAACCATTTGTCGGCGGAAAACCTTACGCAGACGAAAACATCATGGCGGCTGCCTACATCTGTGGCGTTACAAAGGCTTTTGCTTGCGGCGGCTCTCAGGCAGTCGCGGCCATGGCCTTCGGAACGGAATCTGTTCCACGATGTGATGTAATCGTCGGTCCCGGCAATAAATTCGTTGCAGAGGCAAAAAAACTCGTTTACGGCACAGTTGGAATCGACATGCTTGCAGGCCCAACCGAAGTCTTCATCATTGCTGACAAGAGTGCGAACCCGGCTTGGGTTGCTGCAGACCTTCTTGCCCAGGCTGAACACGACATCGTAGCCCAGCCTGTAATGGCAACAGATTCAGAAGAACTTGCAAAGGCTGTCGCAGAAGAAATCGAAAAGCAGCTGGCAGTCCTTCCAACAAAAGCAACTGCCGAGCAGAGCGTTCAAAATTACGGAAGAATCATCGTCTGTGACAATATTGAGCAGGCAGCAGAATGTGCCAACCGCAAGGCTCCTGAGCACCTCGAGCTTGCCATGGAAGAAGGAGCCGTGCGCGACAAGATTGAGTCAATCGTCCACAACTACGGCTCGCTTTTCGTCGGTCACGGAAGTGCGGAAGTCTTCGGCGATTATGCCGCTGGCCTCAACCACACATTGCCGACATCCGGCAGCGCAAGATTCACAGGCGGCCTGAGTGTACGCATGTTCCTCAAGACTGTCACGATTTTGCGCGCAATTCCAGGTTCAAAGGGAGCCGTAGCTTCGGCAAATGCTTCCGGCACTCTGGGCGATGCAGAAGGACTTGCAGGACACGCCCGTGCGGCAAGAATTCGACTTGCCTAAAAGCAAAAGATTGGAGATTAATATGAAGATTTATAAATTAGGCGAAGAAGTTTTAAGAAAAAAGGCTGTTCCGGTTCAGCCAGAAGATATCAATGATTCTCTCCGCGAGACATTCAACGAAATGTTCCAGACCATGCTCGATGCAGACGGCGTTGGACTGGCTGCCCCACAGATTGGCGATTCACGAAGATATTTCGTCATCATTTCTGATGATGATGTCCGCCGTGTTTTCATCAATCCTCAGATTGTTTCTACAAGCAATGATTTGTGTGATTATGACGAGGGCTGTCTTTCACTCCCTGGCTTCAACGAGACCATCAAGCGTCCTTCAAAGGTCACTGTTCAGGCCCTCAACGAAAACGGCAAGCCGTTCACCCTCAGTGCAGACGGTCTTCTGGCCAGAATCATCCAGCATGAGTACGACCACCTTGAAGGAATCGTTTACATCGACCGTGGCGACCCGAATTTTGCCGCAGACGTTACCGAAAAAATGAAAAGACGTCTTGAGCGCGCTGCCAAAAAAGAAGCAGAAAAGGCAAAAAAATCTGCAAAGATTGCGGCAAAGCTTGCAGCAAAAGAAGCCAAGAAAAACAAATAAGAGGGAGGATTCCCCCAGTGCGAAAACTAAAGATAATTTATGCCGGCTCTCCGCTGGCATCCAGCATCGTTCTAAAAGGTCTCATCGCGTCTCAGTCCGAATGTGGATTTGAGATTGCGGGTGTTCTTACAAATCCTCCGTCTACCCGCGGGCGACATTCTGATTTGATTCCAACCGAAGTTGCACTTGCAGCCCGCGAAAACAATATTCCTGTTTTTGAATTTGACCATCTTGTAGCCCAAGCCAGAGAGGCAGTTTCTCCTTTGGAAGCTGACTTGCTCGTTTCTTTTGACTACGGACGCATTTTCGGACCAAAATTCCTTGCTCTTTTCCCGCTCGGCGGAATCAACCTTCATCCTTCCCTGCTGCCAAAATACCGCGGGTGTACTCCGGTTCCGGCAGCTCTTCTCAATGGTGACAAGACTCTGGGCGTAACGGTTCAAAAACTTGCCCTGCAGACTGACGAGGGTGATATTCTTGCCCAGTCAGAAATCAAGCTTGACGGTTCGGAAACAACCCTTTCTTTGATGGACGGCGACGGCTCTTCAAGCAGGGTAACGGAAGCAGGACTCAAGCTTCTCAAAAAAGTCCTCAAAGAAGCGGCGAATTCAGATTCAGAATTAATCGGCAAAAAGCAGTCCGGCGAGACAAGCTACACTCCCTTCCTCAAAAAAGAAGACGGAATCATCGACTGGAACAAGTCCGCTGCCCAAATCGACTGCCAGATTCGCGCATACACGCCTTATCCTTTGTGCTTTACTGATTTCAACGGAGTCAAGGTCACGATTTTAAAAGCACGGCCGTCTGACTCAAAAACTTCGGAAAAGCCCGGTACGGTTCTTCCTTATCAAAAGTCAGTGGGCATAGAAATTGCCTGCGGAGACGGTTCGGTTCTTGTCGTAACTGAGCTTCAGCAGGAGAAAAAAAAGGCCATGGATTATAAGTCTTTCCTCAATGGTGCTAGAAATTTTGTCGGTTCTATATTAGGATTAGACACACGAAAAACGGACTAAAAGATGAGTAAACTTTCTGAAAAAATCAAAAATAACAGTCTTGAGATTCTTTCTTCGCTCAATAACAATAAAAAAACTTTCCTGGTAGTTGTGATTCTTGCCCTTGTATTCATGTTCACACTCTGCTGGATTACATTTTTTGCGACTGTCCGCGGTCCAGAGCAGGTCATGGTTCCAAATGTTGAGGGAAAAGAGCTTACAACGGCACTTCTTGAGCTTCAGGCAAAGGAACTTTATCCAAAAATTCAGCTCAAATACACAGACAATCCTGATGATGCAGGCAAAATCTTAAATCAGAATCCGGAAGGCGGCTCAATCGTCAAGGCCGGAAGAAGGGTCAACCTCACTGTAAGCCGTGGCGTAATTCTTGATCATGTCGAAAATTACATCGGTCAGAACTACGACGACGTTAAAATCAACTTGCAGACCATGTTTACAGGTTCTTCCCGCCCCCTCATTGTTCTTGCTGAGCCAAGCTACAAATCAGACCAGAGCGAGGCGGGCACAATTCTTGCCCAGGATCCGCCAGAGGGCACAATCATTTCAAATCCGGTCACAGTAAAACTTATCGTCAGTAAGGGTGCGGAATACGAAAATACCCGCGTTCCGGCCATCGTCGGCTTTGATTTCCAGAAACTGATTTCTACGATTTCAAGTTCACGCCTTGTTTTCGATTTTACGGCTCATATTGCAGAAAACGGTGAAAATGAGGGAACGGTCACTTCTCAGGAAACGGCTTCCGGCGAATATGTTCCAAATTATTCTCGAATTTCAGCAGAAATTGCCCTTCCTAAAAAGCAGAGTGATGACGAGGTAATGGGTCTCTTTACAGCCCAGCTCCCGGAATATCCTTATGCTGTTGAGATGACCCTCGAATCATCTAAAAACGGAGTAAAACAGACATTAATCACATTGCGTCACAAAGGCGGAAATGTGACTATTCCATACATCGCAGAAAAAGACAGCGAACTGATTCTTTCAATCGCGGGAAGAAGTGTAGCCCGACAAACGGTGGACTAATATGATATTGAATATTATTAATTTTGCAGGTAGTTTGTGTTTCTTGCTTTACGGCATGAAGCTCATGAGCGACGGAATCCAAAAGAGTGCCGGTCAGAAGCTTCAGGCTGCACTTGCATTCATGACCGGCAACCGCTTTGTCGGACTTTTGACAGGCTGTATCCTTACGATGATTATTCAGTCATCGGGTGCAACTACGGTCATGCTCGTAAGCTTCGTAAACGCAGGACTTCTTTCTGTTGTACAGGGCGTCGGCGTAATCTTCGGTGCGAATATCGGTACTACGGTCACAGGCTGGATTGTAGCCCTTGGTTCAAGCTTCGAAATCAAGGACTACGCGATTCCAATCTTCGGTCTGGGCTACATTCTTTACATATTAAAGCGATTTAAATCAAAAGAAGGCTTGTGGCTGGCTATCATGGGCTTTGGCCTTCTCTTCTTTGGCTTGGGCGGACTTTCAGACTTCTTTGCAGTCCCACAGGTTAAAGGTTTTGTAATCAACTTCATCGGCGTCGTAAACAACTTCGGCTTTATCAGCTACGCAATCGGTCTTTTAATCGGTATTTTCCTTACAGCACTTATCCATTCTTCTTCGGCAATGTCGGCTATCGTAATCGGTATGGCTGTCGCAATGTCAAAAGAAGGAAACGCAAGCATTGAAGAGCTCAACGAATTCTGGCGCTTCGGTGCAATAATGATTATCGGAAGTTCGGTCGGCTCAACTGTCGATGCAATTCTGGCGGCAATCGGTGCAAACGCAAATGCAAAACGCACTGCCGCAGTTCACGTTCTTTTCAACGTTGCCACTGTAATCATCGTCCTTATCTTCTTCCGTCCTTTCATGGCTTTTGTCGAACTTATTTCTCCGGGCCATAATATCGTTTACCGGATTGCAATGCTCAACACCGTCTTCAAGGTTATCGGTACGGTAATTTTCATTCCATTTGTAAATCAGATTGCGGCTTTCGTTTCTATCCTTATTAAAGACGACAAGGAAGACGAAGCAAATATCTACAAGCTTGAATTTAACGAGCGAATGGCAATTGACTCGCCGGAAGGCTGTGTATTCCGAGCCCAGAACGAAGTCAGGGTCTTTTCTGACAGAGTTGCCCAGATGTTCGATGAGTTGCAGGCTGGCCTTTCAAACTTTAATTCTGATTTCGTGACCGGCGGTTACGAGCGCATTGTTCTCCACGAAGATTATTGTGACCAGATGAACGAGCAGCTCACCCAGTATCTTGTCCGCTGTACCCACCTTCACTTGAGTGACTCGGCAAAAGACAACGCCGCACTGATGATGCAGCTGATTGCCGAAATGGAAGCTATGGCAGACGGTTGTCTCAACATCGCATACCAGCTCAAAAAGGCAATCGAAAAGGAAATGACCTTCAACCAGGAAGACTTCGACAGGCTTCTTCCATATTTTGAGCTTGCACGCCAGCTTATGTACTTTATCTACAAGAATGTTGCGAGAATCCAGAGGCTTACGCCGGAGCAGTTCCAGTTTGCAAGCGAGCTTGAGCAGCAGATTGATGATGAGCGAAAAGCCCTCAAAAAGATTGCCCGCAAACGACTTGAAAGCGGAAGTGACGTACGATCCGAGCTTTTGTACATGGACATCATCCGCCAGATTGAAAAAATCGGTGACCGCTGTTTCGACGCAGCCGGTGATTTGAGATAATAAAAAAAAATTCCCGCACGGATGCGGGGAAAAAGCAGAGAGAGAAATTTGCCTGCAAATTTCTCGTACGAATCCAAAATTACAAGGATGTAATTTTGGTTCGAATGTTTCGACGCAGCCGGTGATTTGAGATAAAATCAAAAGACAAAAAAATACCCCGCACTTCATGTGAAATGCGGGGTTTTGCTTTTTAAAGGCAGAGGCTAGACCTTGAACTGGTCGACCTGAGTGCCAATCTGAATGATTGATTCTTTAACCTTGCCGGAGATTGTGTTCAATGTGGCTCCGGTTTCGTTGATTTTGCGTGCGCCGATGGACATTTCTTCCATACTCTGGTTCATGACCGTGGTAGCGTTCTGTAAGTGGCGGACTTCATCAAGAATCATCTTGTTTCCTTCCTCCATTTCAGAAGAAGCGTTTCGGACTTCGACCGTGCTGTCGTTCATGTTGTGGAGGGCATCGATAATCTGCTTTGAACCCTCGTTCTGCTCTTCCATAGCCGCCTTAATTTGCATTACAAGGGCATCTGTTTCCTCAAGCTTCTGTGAAACTGAATCAAAGGCAGTGCTTGCTTCGGTTGAGGCTACAACAACGTCGTTGATTGAGTTCTTGATGTTGTTGAGCTGGTCGCCGATTGTCTTTGACTGAGCCGTTGAAGTCTCTGAAAGCTTACGGATTTCGTCTGCTACGACTGCGAATCCCTTTCCGGCTTCACCTGCGTGGGCAGCTTCGATTGCGGCGTTCATAGCAAGAAGGTTTGTCTGGCTTGCGATGGCTGCGATTGCGACGTTTGCTTCCTGAAGCATGGCCGACTGGGTTTCAATTTCCTTTACGCGCTCGTTAACGACCTTCTGCTTGCTGAATCCAGCCTGGGAATTCATGCGAAGTTCACCGAATGAAGTCGCCATTTTATCCATTGAAGCGTTAACAGATGAAATGTTACCGATCATCTCTTCAACTGCGGCAGAAGCCTCTGTGACACCGCTCGACTGGCTTTCAATCATGCGCTCGAGGGATTCGATGTTTGATGCAATCTCGTTTACGGCACCGGCTGTCTGGTCTACGCTGGACTTCTGGTTTTCAATCTGCTTGTGCATGCTTTCGATGTTGGCGATAATCTCTGTGATTGAGCTTGCCGTGTCCTGTGAAGCGTAGCTCATGTCGTCACCTGCTACAATCAAATCATCCTTAGAATTCTTTACGTCACCGATGATTGTCTGGAGCTTTTCGCTGAATTTGTTGAAGCCCTTTACAACGTCACCGATTTCGTCATTTGCACTTGCCTTGAGGCGGCGGGTGAGGTCTGCATCGCCCGAAGCGATTCCGTTGATTGCATCGCTGACAGTTTTAAGAGGCTTGATTGAGAAGTAAACGATGAAGAAAGTTACTGCACCTGCAACAACGAGGGAAATGATTGCGATTAAAATCATTGCCCGCAAGAGGATTGTGATTCCGCTGTAAAAATCATTGTAGGGAGCGACGCAAACTGCTGACCATTCACATCCCTGGATTGGCTGGTAGGCAACCGCCATTTTTTCTTTTGCAATTTCATCGTAGTAAACTCCGGCACCAGCATCTCCGGAAAGAATTTTCTGTAGGACTTCCTTAAATCCCTGTGGAGCAGAGTCTGCAACTACGACTTCGTTCTCTACCAGTTTTTGGTCAGCGTGGGCTACATATTTACCGCTTTTTCGGCTGATTACGAATGGGGTAGAGCTTTTTCCGACTGTGATGTGGGATAATGTGGTACACAAAGATGATGCATCGACTACTGCTGTAACTTCACCAATCTGGCGGCCGTTTGTGTCTGTGAAAGGAACTGCATAGAATGTACTGAGGTGACCGTTGGATTTTGACCAGTTCGGATCCATGAGGGCTTGCTGGCCCTGCATTGAAAGGCGGAGATATTCCCGCTCGTGCATGTCAGTATAATTGCCGTGTGTACCATATCCGACACCCTTTTCATCGTAACAGCCCATACCCAGGTATTTGTTGTGGTCTTTGACTGTTGAATTTGCCAGAAGCCATTTATCGTGTAAGTCAACTTCCGGATCCTGAAAGATTGAAGTGTTTGCAATGGTTTCAAGCATTTTGAACTCGCGGCCATGGATTGTTTCGATTCTTGACGAAACAGTCTTTGCCAGAGCTTCGTTTCCAGCTTCAACAGCCTTGGTAAGTTCATATTTTGACTGTAAATAACTGAAACTTGCGATTGCTGAGGCTGTAAGGAAAATTAGAGCAAGCATGGCAAGAATGATTTTGGTTTTGATACCCATGAGATTCTCCTGTAAAAAGTAAATAAGTCTTAAAATAAATTATAACATAGCTTTAAAAATTTGCAAAAAAAATTCATACAATTTTAAATTCTCTTCTATTATAAAATCTTGTTTGCGATATTTTGCCTAAGATGTTATAATAAGTCACAGACAACAATTGTTTCATTAATTAATAGGAGAAAATATGTACGAGAGTGGAGAAGATTACCTCGAAGCGATATTGAGATTACAGATTGAAAACGGTTTTGTCCGTTCAGTTGATGTTGCAAATAAACTGGGAGTTTCACGTCCAAGCGTAAGCCGGGCAATGGGTCTGCTTGAAAAAGACGGATTTGTTGAATTCGGCATGGGAAACATGCTTAAACTCACTGAAAAGGGCAAGTCCAAGGCCGAAGATATTTACAACCGCCACAAACTGCTCACTGTTTTCCTTCAGAAAATCACCGGCTTGAGCGAAGACCAGTGCGAGGAGAATGCCTGCCGCGTTGAGCATCAGGTTGATGCTGATGTCGTGGCCGGAATTCAAAAATGGGTTGATGAAAACTCATAATGCTTGTAGAATTTAAAAAATAAGGAGTCCATATTATGGAAAAGTTTTTTAAACTTAAGGAGCGTGGAACAAGTGTAAGCCGCGAAATCATCGGTGGTATTACAACATTCCTCGCTATGTCTTACATTCTCGCAGTTAACCCGGGAATTCTTTCAGCTGCAGGATTGCAGTGGGGATCACTCTTTACGGCTACAGCAATTTCAGCCGCAATCGCAACCCTGGTTATGGCATTCTGTGCAAACCTTCCAGTCGCTCTGGCACCTGGATTGGGCTTGAACGCTTTCTTCACTTACACAGTCGTTCTCGGCATGAAGTGTTCACCGGCATTTGCCCTCACAGCTGTTTTGCTTGAAGGTATTCTCTTCATTCTTCTTTCTCTTTTTGGAATCCGTGAAGCAATCATTAAATCAATTCCGGTCAATTTGCGAAAAGCAGTTGCAGTCGGTATCGGTCTTTTCATCACTTTGATTGGTCTTGCAAACGCAGGAATCATCACTGGTGATGCCGGAACACCTCTTGCTTTCGTAAATTTTGACATGAAGCACGCATCTGCAATCGTTGCAATGCTGGGCCTCGTAATCACAGTCATCCTTTATACACTCAAAGTTCCTGGAGCAATCCTTGTCGGCATCATCATCACGACAATCATCGGAATTCCTTTCGGCGTAACTTCTATTCCAAAGGATTTCTCACCGGTTTCAACTCCGGCAACTCCACACCTCTTCATGTTTGAATGGGGCAGCGTACTCACAGTAAAATTCTTCGTCGTATTCTTCACATTCCTTTTCACTGATTTGTTTGATACAATCGGCACTTTGCTTGGCGTTGCAGAACAGGCAAACCTCAAGGACAAAGACGGAAACGTAGTTAACGCAAAGGGCGCCCTTCTTTCTGATGCTATCGGTACAGTCGTTGGTGCTTGTTTGGGAACTTCAACAGTCACAAGCTTCGTAGAAAGTTCTTCTGGTGTTGCAGCAGGTGCACGCACAGGTTTGGCTTCGGTCGTAACAGCCCTGCTTTTCCTGGTAGCCCTCTTCCTCAGCCCACTCTTCGCCTTGATTCCAGCCGCAGCTACAGCTCCAGCCTTGATTTTCGTAGGCTTCCTCATGATGCGCGCTGTAATGGGAATCGATTTCAGAGACATTTCAGAAGGAATCCCGGCTTTCATCACAATCATCGCAATGCCATTCTCTTACTCAATTTCAAAGGGCATCACATTCGGTATCATTTCATACGTTTTGTGCAAAGTCGTTTCAAAAAAAGCAAAGGACATTCCTTGCGTCACATGGATTTTGGCAATCGTATTCTTGTTCGATATCTTTTTTGAGGCAATAAAATAGGACATCCTGTCCTGACGAGAATTTACCGGTCTGTGACCGCTAAATTCTCGCAATCCTCTTGCTTTATGCCGCATCCGTGCGGCAATTTTTTTATTATTTATAATTCTTGTAAATCTTTTTAACTGACTCGGAGTATTCTCCCTGCGACTTGTAAATCACGAGCGTAGGGAGAATTTTTATTTCCGGGCGGGCATTTTTCCGGCCTTCGATTAGAATCATCGTCGCCGCTGAATCTGAATAAGGCTGAACCAGCTGCAAGGTCTTTGGCTCCAGTTTGTATTTTGCAAACATGACAAAGATTTCAGAAAGGCGTTCCGGCCGGTGAATCATGAAAAAGCTTCCGTTTGATTTTAAAAGATAACTTGCAGCCGAAACGACATCTTCCAGATTGCAAAGGATTTCGTGTCGGGCGATATTTTTACTTTCATTGGGATTTTTGCGTACAGCGTTTGCCTTGGCGTAGGGCGGATTACTGGTCACTACATCGGCAGCTTCCGGCGGAAAAAGACTTCGCACATCCTTTATGTCTCCGCAGACGACTTGGATTTTTTCTTCAAGCTGATTTTTTTCAACATTAAGGCTTGCAAGGGCACTGGCTTCCTTTTGGATTTCAAGGGCCGTAAAGTGAGAGGCCTGGGAAGTCCGGCTCATCAGAAGAGGGATTATTCCGTTCCCGCTTCCCAAATCGAAAACCTGAGCCTTATTTTTGACACGCGCAAAATCAGACAGAAGGACGGCATCGATTCCAAAGCAGAAAGCCGACTTGTCCTGCATGATTGTGAGATTGATTTTTGGAAATGTGGCCGTGGAAAGTTCGGCGCAGGGAAGGTCTGGGGGATTAGTCATCGAGCCGGTCGTACTTTTCACTCCAGTCCTTTTTGCTCTTCCAGGAAGAGGACTTTTCCTGCAGCATCTGGGCATCTTCGCGCCCCTGAAAAACCCGCCACTCGTCATATTTTTCAGAAGGCGGCAGGGAATCCTTATTCTTTTCGCGTAAATCTTCTTCACCGTTTGCCATGAGAAAAGTATATTGCAAACAGCGGAAATTGTCATTCAAATCAAATCTCGAGTTTTGAATTAACGTGCAAAGCACAAATCATGCTTCCAGCAAGAACCGCCCCTTAGGAATCCACGGTTGTGCGTATTTGGAAATTGGACTCGCTGCGCTCGCCCGCACAAAGTGGATTCAGGGTCGAACCTTGCTTCCGCATGATTTGTAGTTTACTGGTAAATAGAACTCGAGGTTTGTTCTTTTACAAAATAGCTTCTATCTTATCCAGAATCAGCTGGTCGGCGGGGAGCCAGTTTACGGAGCGAAGCGTTTCGCGTGTGAGCCAGCAGGCGGCTTCGTGTTCCAGGAGTTTTGGTTCGCCGGAGACAATCGTGCATAAAATGCAGTGCATGGTCAGATGGAAAGTGGGGTAGTCGTATTCCACCACGCCGAGAATCTTTTCCGCGTGCACTTCCGTTGCAAGTTCCTCACGGATTTCGCGTTCAATGCACTGCTCGGGAGTTTCGCCGGGCTCAAGCTTTCCGCCGGGGATTTCCCACCAGCCCTTCCAGTCGCCATACCCGCGCTGGGTGGCGAAGACTTCGGTTTGGTGGGTGCGGGGATTGGTGCGGAGGATGATGGCGCCGGAGACTGTTATTTGTTTCATTTTAAATTCCTCAGTTATGTTAATCTGATTCAGATTCTTTTCCAAGTGCATCTGTTCGTGTTTTGAAGTCCAAATATAATTCATCTGGTACAGGATTTTCAAGAGCAAAATGAATTGTAATAGGCTTGTTTCCTTCGGCACTATCAGAAAAAGGAACGACTTTTCCAAGATAAACGAACGGCTGGGTAACGCCTTCGACTTCCTCAAATTTGCGAACAAAAAGATGCAGGTTTATTCCGCGCTTGTAGCTGAAAATAATGTTCTGTCCGACTTCCGAATCCTGAGTTGTACTGTTCGGTGACTGCCACTGAAATACTCCCTGAGAAATGAATTTATCTTTGTAATTGATGGATTCCTTGATGTTTGCATTTTTGTGAAGGTTTACAAAGATAAAATAATCCGGTTTGGCAGAAGTCAAAAGCCCCTGTCCGCGGAAAGAAGAATGAATCTTCTTGTAATTGCAGAGAAGCGCTGTGTCTCGCATTGAATATTCGTAATATGGCTTTAGGAACGGGAAGCCATAATCTGAACTGCCGAAGTCATCCTGGTAGCGCATGAGGTTGTATTGAATCAAATCTTCGAACCAGACTTTTGAGTTCTTATTTTCAAAAAGAGCTGATTTTACTTCGTCTTTGAAAGAGACTGTTTTACCGTCAAATTCCAACAGGCATTTTACGTAACGGTTCAATTCGCTTGAGTCAAAATATTTTCCACTCAAAGTCTCAGCTGCATGAATTATGTTTTCTTTTTTAACAAGTTCAAGATATTTCTGTGCCTGATTTTCAACCTGTTCAAGGGCAACTGAACCGTCCGTGCTGTTTAAAAGACATTCTGCAATTACAAATTCTTCAATTCGCTTTGCTGGCGTATAAAAAGTAAAAAGACGCAAGAGTTGTTTAAAGCTTTCGTTTTCAAGAAGAAGTGAAAGTTCCGGATGCGTTTCCTTTTCCATGTATGCGGAAAATTCAAGATATGTTTTGTAAGTCGGATTGAAAGATGAAAAACGTAGGGGATCAACGCTGCCGTCATGTTTAAGGTAATCAATCAGCATTGGAACTTTACCACCGCAGACGTGCTTAAAATTCAGATATGATTCTTTCATGTACTTCATGGACATAAATCGTTCGCTTTCCAGCTGATGAAGAATCTGCTGCTTTGTAATCTTGTCCATGTGAATGTAAGTTCCATTCGGTAAATCCGCAAAATCGGTTTCAACTTCAACTTTAAGAGAATCCTTGTCAAAGTTCTGTTTTCCGTTCAAGGCAATTGCCATTAGGAATGACTTGTTGTAGTTACCGATAAAATCAAGAACCGTAACAAATTCCTTATCCGCAAGTTTTCGTAAACCTCGTCCCAGCTGCTGAATGAATATAATAGAAGATTCTGTTGGACGTAGCATCAAAATCGTATTTACGGACGGAATATCAATACCTTCGTTAAAGAGGTCAACCGTAAAAATAACTTGCAGTTCATCATCATCGTTTTCAAGACGCTTTGTAAATGCAATGCGCTCATCAATACTCTTGTTGTCTTCGCTTGAAAGGGCAACGGAAGGGATTCCACGTTTACAAAATTCTTCTGCCATGTATTTTGCATGTTTTACTGTCTGGCAGAATCCAAGAACCTTAGCTTTTTGACCGTCGTGTCCGTAAAATTTCATTTTTTTGATAATGTAATCAACACGGTGGCCGACCATCAACATTTTCGCAATGGAGTCAGTGTATTCAGATGTGCCTGGTTCCGCAGTAATTTTTGAATAGTCAATTCCTTCTGCATCGGTAAGTCCAAAGTAATGGAAAGGACAAATCAAATTGTATTCCAGTGCCTGACGCAAGCGGATCTCTACGGCAATGTTATTGTCAAAGAGGGCGTAAATGTCTCCGTTGTCGCTGCGTTCAGGAGTTGCCGTAAGTCCAAGCAAAAAGTCAGGCTTAAAATGAGAAAGTATTTTCTGGTAGCTTTCGCTTGATGCGTGATGGGCTTCGTCAATTACAATGTAGTCAAAAGCGTTTGGTGAAAATTCTTCGTAATGACGGCTCATCGTGTCGCGGGTTGCAAACAGATACGTACAGTCTGTGTCCTTTTGATTTCCCGTATAAAAACCTGAAACATAATTTTTTTCTGTTGCACCGCAGATTGTATCAAAAGATTCCTTTGCTTTTTTAAGAATATCTTCGCGGTGGACAATGAACAGAAGTTTTTTAGGTTTGACCTGTAGCGCATCAAAGACAGACATGTAAGTTTTTCCGCTGCCTGTAGCTGCAATTGCAAGAGCCTTTGTCGCCCCCGTTTTCCTCAGGCGATCAAGTTTTACGATTGCTTCCTGCTGCATTTCATTCGGCTGGATTGCCTGAGAACGCTCGTATGTAAAAAGCTCGTTGATCTTTTTGACCTTAACATCTTTTTTTATTCGTGCGAGATAGTCACGGTATGAAATAAGAAAATCATCCGAGTATTCTTTAGCCCAGGGACTTTTCCAAAGCTGTTCGAATTCATCAAGGACGGATTTTGCAAAGACTCCTGGTTCCTGTGCTTGCTGCGTAGGTTCGTTCTGGAGTACATTCCATTCAACATTCGTCTTGAGTGCCCGCCCGGTTATGTTTGAAGAGCCAATTATTACAGTCCACTGGTCTTTGCCGCTGAATGATTTGTGAAAAAGATACCCCTTTGCATGAAATCCTTCCTTTTCCGTGGGAGGAACATAAACTTTAATCTTGATGTTCGGGAATTCAGAAAGACGTTTTAAGACTTCCGGAGTCGTCATGTTTTGGTAAGTTGTTGTCAGTATTTCACCTGGAATCTTTCGCTCGGAAAGAGCCTGCAAAGTTTCAAGCAGCACCTGAAGCCCACCGTAAGTGATGAAAGCAACGCTTATTTTGAATTCAGAACATTGCTGAAGGTTTTCTACAAGAGTGTTAAAGAAACTTCGAGTTCGTCCGTTGTAAATGAATTGAGTAGATTCCATGCAAAGCCACCTGTAAGTTTATGCAAAAAAGTGCCACAAAAAACGGTCGTTTTTGGTGATGTTTTTTTCTTCTTTATTCATATCGTTACTCATTGAAGTTTTCCTGTTTTTATTTCGTTCTTTAAATAGTCGTATACATAAAGCGGACTTTGAAAGTAAAGCCCTGTTTTTGGATCACAAAGTTTTTGATAGAGCTGGGAATTGTACACAGCTCTTAAAGCCTGCTCAACATCAAAAGAAAAATCCCTTACAAGATACGTGGCAAGGTCTCTCGTGGTACATTCAATCTGATATTCAACGTCATTCATTGCAGAGCCCCTTGTTTACCAGCGTTTGAATTGCTTTTTCTGTACCGAAAAAATACTGAAAGGTAATCCCCTTCATATATTTTAGTCTTTCCAAAAAGGTATCAAAAGTAATGTCACCTTCAACAAAACGGCGGATTTGAGCACCGACTCTATCATTCGCGATTGGACCGGTTACTATATCATAATCGTGAGTAAAATCTTGATTCTCCTGATTGCGGTTTTTAAAGACAAAATCTGCCCATTCCTTTGAGTATTCAGAAAATGACAGAACTTTTAAGTTTCCGTTTTTCAAAAGATTTTCATCAAATTCGAATTTTGTTATATAAGGTTCTGTCACAAACAATCCGGCCTTATACTTTGCCATTTCATAAGCCTGTTCAAAATTGTCAGAAAGATAAAATCCTTTTCCAAAATCTTTATTCGGCTTGGAAAGATTTAAGTCAATTTCTTTTATTTCTACAGTTGAACCATGATACAAAGTCATTACAAATTTCCTCCCCGATTTTTGCAATAGAGTGCTAAATCATCAAGAATTTCTTTATACGGGAGTGTATGCGTAATATTGTAATGCTGGTTTATAAAATCAATTGCATTAAATCTGTCAAGATAATTAAAAGCCTGTGTTGTAGAAAGCGAATGCTTTTTTGCAAAGTCGCTCACAAGAGAAACCGTGTATTCGATTTTATCCTTTTCTGACACACGCTGCATGTTCGCCTCCTAAACACAGTATTGTAACACTTTTTAGCCCAATAGGGTAGCACCAAAAACGACCGTTTAAAGTGCGCTCCAGAAGGGGAAAGCCTTCCCCTCGCTACAGCCGCTAACGCGTCTTTCGCTACCCCTTCTGCGGGGGACACCCCCGCAACGCCCCCGATTCGATTAGCAACTGTTTTCAGTGGAATTGGAGCAATAGAACATGCATTAGAAAGAATGAATCTCAAAAACAAAATAATTTTTGCATGTGATAACGGAGATGTAGATGTTCTTTCAAAAAAAATACCTGAAGACATTAATGAAATCGAAAAAGAACTCTCTGCATTAACAACAGAAATCAACAAAATTGAAGTTCAAAATGACGAAGATGATCTGTATAAAAATGAACTAAACCTAATTCTTGAAAGAACTAACCAAGAAGTAAAGATTTACAAAAAAATGAATCTTGAAAACTCGACAGAAAACAAAATTAATCGACAGATAAAAGATATATGCCAAAGAACTGGAATGTTACATGAAAAAATTAATTCTTTCCGTGTTTTAAAAGAGCTTTCTAAAATTGAATCGTATGAAAAACAAAAAGAATATGTGGATTCTCTTTATAAAAATAGAGAAGACAGTAACAAAGTAAAGAAAACTTATATGGCGAATTACTCTCTTGATAATAAAGATTTTCATTGGAATGTTTCTTTTTTAGATGGAAATCAATACAAGGGAAATGTAGATCTATTTGTTGGGGGAAGTCCATGCCAATCTTTCAGTTTGGTTGGAAAACAACGTGGACTTGCAGATACTCGCGGAACACTTTTTTACGAATATGCCCGTTTAGTAAAAGAAATTCGTCCTAAAATATTTATTTATGAAAATGTAAAAGCATTACTCAGTAATGATGAAGGAAGAACCTGGGAAACTATTTCTAAAGTATTTACTGATTTAGATTACACATGGAAAAAAGCTGTTCTCAATGCAAAAGATTATGGAATCCCGCAAAACAGAGAAAGAGTTTTTGTAGTTGGTTTCAGAAAGGACTTGAAGCTTGAAAAAGAATTTGAATTTCCAAAACCGATCGAACTCAAAAAGAAAATGCAGGATTTTCTAATCGATAACGCTCCAGGCGGTTATTTTCTTCCTGAAAAAGGTGTTGATTTTGTAACTGCTGAGAAAAATCTTACAAAACGATATACGCAAATTGATGGAGAAATCCAGCTGTGTCAAAAAAAGAACCAACAGTTTAATTGGCATGGAGATTTTGTTTTCCAAAGCGAAAAAGAAGCTAAAGAAAAAATAAAAGAAAATCTTGAAAAGTATTTTCTCTCAGAAAAAGTAAGAAAATATGTTCTAGCAACCGGAACTAAAAATTTCTATTCAAAACCCAAAACTGATTTGGAAGTAGCCCGTCCATTGCTTACAACTATGCACAAAATGCATCGTGCTGGAGTTGACAATTATGTAACTACAGACGGTCGATTGAGAAAACTTACCCCAAGAGAATGTTTCAGGCTCATGGGATTCAGTGATTCTTTCAAAATTCCAGTTTCAGATACTTCTGCCTATCAACAAGCAGGAAATTCAATTGTTGTTGATGTCTTGATTCACATAATGGAATCAATTTTGGAAAGCTATCCACAACTCTTGAAAGGAGAAGAATAATGGCTGATCCAATATGCAGGTGGCGTAATGCGACTCCAAAAACAATTTGTGAAATTGTAGAAACACTTCCTAAAGCAGAAATGGCGGCAGAAGACTTTAAAAAAGAAATGGCTAAATCTAAATGGGGAGAGTCTTTTGCAAAAACGGTTTACCAATTTGCATCTCAAACAGCACTGTATTACATCGATGAAAATAATATCTATCATCCACGTTTTTCTTCGAATATTTCTGAAACTGACGCTGAATCTTACCTGCGAAATTGGTTTAAAAATTATTATGTTCCAAACCCATATACAAGAGGTTTTGAAAAATTAGACAAACCCATTTTTATAGTAGCAACTTTAGAGGAAGAACTGAGATGCGATCCGACTTTTAATAATTTTAAGCAATTGTGTGAAAAAATTCTAAAGGATTCTGTTGGCGAACTTGATATTTTCAAAAATGTAATAAATCGATATTCAGGATCATTGAAAATAGAAAATGACAAAATCAACATAATTCCATCAGGAGAAAGAAAAATGGAAGTAAATGTAAATCGAAATGATAAAAAAGCTTTTTTTGAGAATTTTAATAATGAAAAAAATTCATCTTCCTACACCCAAAACTTTTCCCAAATCATCTACTACGGTGTTCCAGGCTCTGGCAAGTCCCACAAAATCAACGAGCAAACAAAATCACTTCCTGATGAGCAGAAAATGCGTGTTGTGTTCCACCCTGAATATACAAACGCGGATTTCGTTGGTCAGATTCTACCTGTTCAGACAAATGGCGGATTGGAATATCCATTTAAGGCTGGTCCTTTTACCCGAATTTTGAAACGTGCTTTGAAGAATCCTGACAAACCTTATTATCTGATAATCGAAGAAATAAACCGCGGAAATGCGGCGGCAATATTCGGCGACTTGTTCCAACTGCTTGACAGAAATTCTGACGGATGGAGTTCATATTCAATAGAAAACTTGGATATAAATGCTTTTATTCGAAGTGAGGATGAACGTTATTCCGATAAAACTCCACCGACAACAAAGAAAGTCGGAAATATTGAATTCAACGAAAACACCTCTCTCCGTCTTCCTCCAAATCTATCTCTCCTCGCTACAATGAACACAAGCGACCAGAATGTATTCACACTCGACAACGCATTTCAGCGACGTTGGGATATGAGGCTTGTTGAAAATCAATTTGATGATAAAGATGAAAATGCAAAAATTCAGCGTACTGCAGAAATTGGTGGAACAAATGTAACATGGGAGCAGTTCCAGACGCACATCAATAAGAGAATCGGTGAAATGTCTTCTTCGATGGGAATGAGCAGCATGGAGGACAAACGGCTTGGCTGTTGGTTTGTAAAGGCCGAAGACGGAAAAATTTCGAAAGAGCAGTTCGCAGAGAAAGTCCTCAAATATCTTTGGGATGATGCATTCAAATTCAGCCGGGAAGAAATATTTGACATAAAGGATAAAACTTCTAGTCTTGAATCAATTGTTTCTGCTTTCAAAAACGGAGATGAAAGTGCTCCGTGTAACTGGACTATCTTTAAGAATACAAGTTTTATATCGCAACTGGATAACGTGCAAGCAGAATCTGATGTAGGTGAGACAGAATAATGCTTGCAAATGAGGCCGAATTAAACACTTCTGAAGTCTCTCTAAAAGATGCATGTGTATACGATGCAAAACTGAATGGAGATGAATTTGTTGGTCTCAAACATAAAAATGGAAAATTTTCTATAAATTTTCCGCTGGGCTACAGAAAGTCGGACGATGAGAAAGAAATCCGCAAGAATATTCTGAATCTGATTTCTGTTCTTTCAACATTCTGCGAGCATGAAGATTCTTTTATACTCGGTTCGTCTTCAAAAAATCAGACCTCTCAGTTTCCGATTCATGCATATATGTTTTTGATTTCTGATTTTATGAACAACGGCTATTACTCAGAAAATGAAGCGGTTTACAGGCATTCTTCTTCTGGAAAAATCAACTGGAGCAGGACAATAAAACAGATTCGCCCGCAGATTGTTCAGGATTCAGCCGTATATCTGGAATTCATAACTAGAAGAACAAATCACAACGAAAATGAACTCATAAGCCAGATTCACAAAACTCTCGTCTACGAAAGCTTTTCAAAAATTGGCTGGATTTTTTCTTCGTTCATGCCGCAGAAAGGAAAACTTGCCTTTAATGCAAATCTTTTTAGGGCTGTCGTAAAATCCAAAATCGCGCATAGTTTTGATGAAAAAAGGCTGATGCTTTTTCACAACATGCTTCTTGTAATTGATTATATGGATTCTTCGAGCGATACAAAAAATTTCTATTTTGGTACAGAGCATTTTGAAGGTGTTTGGGAGCGGCTTGTTGATACTGTGTTCGGAGAGCCTGACAAGGAAAAATTTTATCCAAAATGTCACTGGTTCATTGAGGGGAAAGGACAGGCAAATTTTAGCAATGATGTTTACAAAAAGTATTCACTCCGTCCTGATACAATAATGATTACAGATCGCGGAAAAGAAAATCAAAAGATTTTCATCCTCGATTCAAAATATTACAAATATGGCGTTTCAAAATTTGATTACGATTTACCGGGAACAGGTTCGATTGTAAAGCAGTTTGCATACGCAGAATATGTTGAAAATTCACCTTCTTCACTTCCAGCAGATGTAAAAGATGTTCTCAATACGAATGAAATCTATAATGCTTTCATTCTTCCCGGAGAAATTGAAAGCGGATCAAATCTGCAATATTTTGGATATTCCTATGCTGATTATAAAAATGAAACAGAGAAATCTTATTCAAAAATATATGGATTTACTTTGGATATAAAATCAATTATGTCCAAGCACATTCCAAAAGATAAAAAGCTTATTGAAGAACTTACTAATCTAATTACAAAAAATTCAGCAGGCGTTGCGGGCGGCGTTTGAGCCCGCAGAGAGGGTAGCGGAAATACCCGAACGGAGAGAAAGTGACCAAGCTTGCTTGGGCATTTTCGCGTAGTGAGAGGTATTGGAGCGAGGGGGAGACTTCCCCCTCCTTGTTCCTTTTGCATATTCTTATGCGAACTATCAGCTCTAATTTTGCTCTCCCGCTACACCACGCACACTGCATAAAGCGGAATATTCGTCATCCAGTCCTGCTCTCGATATGGAAGCAGCGAAAAGCGGACGGAGTGTTTGGGCTTGAATTTTTCGTGGAAGGCTTTGAGGCTTTGGGAGTGGACGTTTGTTTCTGCCTTTACTTCAATTGGGACGATTGAGTTTTCTTTTTGTATGAGGAAGTCCTGTTCAAAAGTTGATTTTTCTGTGCCGTAATAAAACGGAGTGTACTGAGTTGTGCCTATGAGTTCCTGAAGGACAAACTGTTCTGTAAGCGCACCCTTGAATTCAACAAATAGCGAATTGCCTTCAAGAATCGTGCGGGCATCAAGTTCTGCCATTGCACACAAAAGTCCTACGTCAAGAACAAAAAGCTTGTATGCAGAAAAATCCCTGTATGACGAAAGCGGAATGTGAGGTTCATTTACACGGCTTACTTTATGGACAAGTCCGCTGTCTAAAAGCCACTGAATCGCAAGTTCAAATTCGCTGCTTCGTGCTCCTTTTTTTATGTTTCCAAAAAAGAATTTTTTATTTTCTTTTGCAAGCTGCATGGGAATGGAATCCCAAACCATGTTTATTCTTGGAAGTTCACGTGGTTCTGCGTGCTTTCCAAAATCTCCGCGGTACTGCGCTATGATGTTTTTTTGAATCGAACGTACTTCAGTATAATCAGTGTGAAGTGCAAAGTTTTTTACAGCTTCAGGCATTCCGCCGACATAATAATAATTCTTTAAGTGATAGATGTATTTTTGTGCAAAGCCGTCAATAAGCGAAAAGTCTTTTGTCAAAAGAGCGTCTGCAAGCGGCTTTTCATTCATTGCATAAAGATATTCGCGGAAGCTAAGGGGATGAAGATTGAGCAGTTCAACCTTGCCCACAGGATATGACACTCCCTGATGAAGTGCAACGCCAAGCAAAGAACCAGCCGCCGTTATATGATATTCGCTGGCATCTTCGCAAAAATATTTTAGCGACTCAAACGCCTTTGGTGCATTCTGAATTTCGTCAAAAATAATCAAGGTATCTTCCGGAGTAATTGGAAAGCCGACTTCAATATTCAGGTATGAAAGAATCCGCTTTATGTCGTAATCAGATTCAAAGACCTGCTTCATTGCATTGTTGTTGTAAAAAGAAATGTAAGCAACTTTCTTGTAAAAACGCCTGCCGAATTCCTGCATGAGCCATGTTTTTCCAACCTGACGGGCACCCATCACGACAAGAGGCTTTCTGTCAGCTTTTTCCTTCCAGTTTTTAAGTTCATCAATTGCAAATCGTTCCACAATATTAGATTAACACTTTTTCTGGCCCGAAACAAGTAAAAATACACATTTTTTCGTGGCTTAAACTACTCAAATTTAACATTTTTTCGGGGCTTGTTATTACCCTTACCCATTTGCCGCTTCTGCGCTATACTTTCTTTATGGACACCCTCTCTCCTGCCAGCCGTCATTTGAACATGTCTCGCATCCGTTCCAGGGACACTTCGCCTGAAAGGACTATTCGTCGGGCTCTTTTTAAGGCGGGGTTTCGGTATCGGATTTGTGACAAGCGGTATCCGGGTAAGCCTGACCTTATTTTTCCGCGCTATTATGCGGTGATTTTTATTAACGGCTGCTTCTGGCACGCGCATGAGGGGTGTCAGTATTTTCGTTTTCCTAAGTCGAATCAGGCTTTCTGGCAGAAAAAGTTTTCGCGGAACAGGGAACGCGATGCTGAAAACCTCAAATACTATCAGGATCAGTGCTGGCGGGTCTGTTTTGTCTGGGAGTGCGCCATCCGTGGGAAAAACTCGCGCAGGAAAATCGATGAGGTCACGGAGCAGATCAGCAGATGGCTTGAAGAGGCGGGCGAGCCTTTTCTTGAAATCAGGGGATAGGGGCGAGCAGGTCTTTGAGGCGTTTTGCGTTTTTGGCGCCGCTTCCGTCGGGGTGGTTGTTGAAAAAGACCTGCGTTTTCTTTCCTTCGCTCATTGCTTTTGAAATGACCGGGACGAAGCTTTCTAATTCTGAATCGGAATAATCATAACAATATCTTGCGCTGCCGTTCTGTCGCTCTGAACTTGCATACCAGGCTCCGGCGTTTCTTCCGTGCAGGCGGATGTAGGCGTTTGGGCCGATGAAGGGGGATTTTACTGTCTTGCCGTCGGGAAGGTTCCTTAGCTGGGGCATATCGCAGTAGACTAATCCGGCGCCGCGTTTTTCCAGCCCCTCAAAGACTGATTCCCGAATCCATCCTGCGTGGCGGAATTCTATCAGGACCGGAAATGCTTCAAAATCTTCTATTAAATTTGCAAGATAGATTCGATTGTCTGGCGTGTAGTGGAAGTTTTGCGGGAACTGAAAAAGGACTGCGCTCAGGCTGGCTTTTTCCAAAAGAGGGGTGAGGGCCTGCTTGAAGTCGTCCGCGGTCTTTTGCCATTCTGATGTGACTTCATGGGTGAGAAGCCGGTTTGCCTTTACACTGAACTGCAATCGGCCTTCGCTCCGCTCGTAAAATGAAAGAAGCCTCTCAGCGGTGGGCATGTTGTAAAAAGTGTTGTTGAGCTCCAGGGCGTTGAACTGAGTAGCATAATAGGAAAGAAAATCTGCGCGCTTTACTTCTGGCGGATAAAAAACGCCTTTCCACTCCGGGTAGTCGTAGCCACTGGTGCCGATGAGGATGCTGGACTTGGGATTTGTGTGGCTCTTGGGGGCGTTGGGGCTGGCCGGACTTTCTTCTACCAAATCTTCCCCCTCATTTTTTTAATTTCGCTGCGGATTTTCTTGAGCTTTAGTTTTCGTTCCTTGCTGGCACGGGTCGGCTTGGTTTTGATTCGTTTTTTGGGGACAACAAGTGCCTGGACGATTCTGCTTTCGAGACGGGAAAGTGCGATTTCGCGGTTGCGTTCCTGATAGCGTTCGTCGTCGACATCGAGAAAAAGGCAGTCTTCCTTATTGATGATGCCGGAAAGTTTTGCGCGCAGGCGGACAATTTCTGCATCAGTGAGGCCTGCGAGGGAAGTGATGGCAATGGCAAGATGGACTTTCGTGTTCACCTTGTTTACGTTCTGACCGCCGTTTCCACCGCTCCGGGCAAAAGTGACTTGAGAATTATTGATGATTGATTCGTGAAGTTGCGTTCTGTTCATTTTGCGATTTGAAATTCAATTTAGCAAAAAAAGTTGGCTTTGTCATTAAGTTTCTAGTTTAAAGAATTTCTTTGGACATGTGATATAATGGTGGGCATGGGAAAAATCAAAATTATCAAAGGTGACATAACAAAACTTAGCTGCGATGCAATCGTAAATGCCGCAAATTCTTCTCTTCTCGGAGGCAGTGGTGTTGACGGTGCAATTCATTACGCTGCCGGCCCGGAACTTCTCGCTGAATGCCGTATTCTCGGCGGCTGCAAAACCGGTCAGGCGAAAATCACAAAAGGCTACAATCTTCCGTCCCGATTCGTGATTCACACCGTCGGCCCGATTTATTACGAGCACAGCCCGGCAGAGGCAGAGTCGCTGCTAACGTCCTGCTACAAAAATTCCTTGAACCTCGCAAAAGAAAAAGGCCTTAAGACAATCGCCTTTCCGCTGATTTCAGCCGGAGTTTACGGCTATCCGCAGAGGGAAGCGATTAAGGTCGCGGTGGAGACGATGAAAGTACACCAGGGGGAGTTTGATGAGATTACGCTGATTCTCTTTGGAGCACGGGAATTTGGAATGGCGCAAGAGGATTATGGGGAGTATGTAGGGGGGGCAGGGGCTTGAACCTACGGCCTCCGGGTTATGAGAAGGTCAAAAGAGTCTTCGCTAGTATCACACCCCTTCAGAATGTTGCATTTTTCGCATTATACACCAACTCTTTCCAAAAAAAACAACACAGATTGCAACAGTAAATTTCAGTTAAAAATTGCGTTTTGTTTAAAGTTTTTGGTTAGAATTTCGACCTTCAGAGTTTTAACCCGTAGGCCGAAATTTACGCTATTTTTACAGTTTTAGATGAGGCCTTAGGGCTGTTGTCCCGAAGATTTTTATACTGTAACGATTTTTTCTCGATTTGATAAATATTCAGAACTTTTACCTTCCTTACTCTCAATAAGAAATCCATCCTTCACTAAAACATCGAGGATTTCTTTTCTAAAATATGTAGATGCTTTTATTCCAAGATAGTCTGCTATTTCTTTTGCTGTATGGGCTTTTGCAAAACAGAATGATAAAATTGCCTTGTCATTTTTTCCTGTAACAATGCCATTTACATTAATATTTGGAATTGAGTTTTCATCAATAACGCCATTTGAATATGTAAGGTTTGGTAATGTTAGTGTAAATGAATTGCCATTTGAAGAAATAAACGGCTTGAAAGATTCTCCCTTACCTGCATAATCCTGTTCAATTTTATCGAAGCCAGAGCCTTTTGATTCCATATAGCGAAGATATTCCAAAATATTGCAGATAACTTCATTTCGTCGGCGAGGAATGATGGATGAAATATTTTTTTCTTTTTGCAAAGCTACAACGCCCAGCAATGCTCCTGGGGAAGTGATTTCAAGTCGATCCTTAAACATATTTATTTCAATCTGACTTCCCTGGATGAAGTAATTTCTGTGAGCTATAGCATTAACGATACCTTCTGTAATAGAACGTGCCGGGTATGAAAAATAATCAATACGGCTTTCATCAACTTTCTTAAATCCTGTTACAGAATGACTCTGAATGAAGTGAGTTGCAAACTTAATTGAATCAATTAGATTTCCTTCAAATTCTTCAGAAGCCAAGACTATAGAACTTCCTTTGGTTAT
Organism: Treponema ruminis; assembly: GCA_017161305.1. Taxonomy (GTDB): domain Bacteria; phylum Spirochaetota; class Spirochaetia; order Treponematales; family Treponemataceae; genus Treponema_D; species Treponema_D ruminis. The sequence continues at coordinate 355,829 of CP031518.1, forward strand.
TTCTGGCCAAACTGTACATACAATTTTCGTTCTTTCATTTTTGTAATTATCAGAAAAAAGCTGTGCTCCTTTAGAAAGTTTTTTGTCTGAATTAATAAAGCCTGCGGAAATTAAAGCTTTTTCTGTAAGTTCTGACTCATTTCTTTCTTTGTACAAATCAAAAATCTGTTTGAAATTGTTTTTATCAAAGATTTCTTCTGTAAATGGCTGGTCGAAAGGATTGTTATCACTTAAGAGAATTAATTCTCGAATCTGTTCTGGAGTAGCCAGCAGGGAACTTCCGTAACTTCGAATATAGATTCCGAGGAGATTTTCTTCATGCAAAGTGACAGGCAGTATTGTATTTTTCTCTACAGAAATTTTTAAAATATATCTTGTAGATTTTTCCGCTTCTTTAATTGGGATGGTATCTATTGAATATGAAATAGATGGTTCAATTCTCTGTTTAATCTGGCGGTTTATCATCAAAATTGTTTTATCAGCTGCATCATGATCCAAAGAAATTATTTTATGAGTATTGTTATCGACTCCGATATACAAAGTGCCGCCAAATGTATTTGCAAAAGCCGCAATTGTTTTTAGCCAGCCAATCTCTTTTGACTTTCCAGAATCTTCGGATTTTCCTTCTTCAATGATTCTTTTAAACTCATTTTGAGTATCTTCAATGTTTATTCCGGGAATTAATTCTTCAATCAGCATAAGCACCTCTTAATTCCACTTTACTATAAATGAAGTTTTTAGTGAAGTAGAGTGAAGTATTACTTCATTTCACTTCACTATCTTTTTCGCATATTGTGAAGTAATTTTTTTAAACTAACAGTTTACTATTCTTTTTGTGAAATCTTATTATAATGAACTTATGGAGTATTCCTATTCACTTAAACCAACAAAACGGACAGTTGTTGATATTCCAGCAACTTCGAGACTCTTAAAAGAACTGCGTAATAAAAACGGCTATAGCGTAAAGCAGCTGCAGGAAATATTCGGATTTGAGACACCTGTAGCAATTTATGCTTGGGAAAATGAGAAGTGTAAGAATATTCCGTGCATCGAAAACTTTGATCTCCTATCTAAACTTTATAAATGTCATGTTGAAGAACTGTATGTTCTGAAGCAAGTTGATTTTTCAGGTTTGGAAGTTCATGAAGATATTCCTGAGTATAAAACATATAGGAGTCTTGTTAATCATCTGCTTGAAGGTTTGGCTGATATTGAGGAAGGTAAGATTCAGGATTTTCATGAAGCGATGAAAGAGATTCGTGAAGAGCTTGAAATTTAAACTACAACTTTAATGACAAATGAAAATTTATTTGTTAAAGTGAAAATACAAAACACAAATTAAAGTCGCTGGCCCTAAGAAGCCGAGCGCCGTGTCTCAATGGTTTTGCAAACCGGAGACAAAAACCCGATACGCCGTTGGCGTAAAAATTATCTTTTATAAAAGGAGTGCGTAATGAGCACAGACACATTTGACATTACAAAATTATCTCGTGCAATGATTCTACGCACACTTTGGAATTACAAAATGCCTGGGCAGGCAATAAAAGATAATGGAGTTTTTGTTAATGGAGAAAAATCATATGAGGACCGTAACTATTCAAAGGCCGGTTGTTGATCTGAAAGCAACCGGTGTACAAATTAAATCACTCAGAATCAAAAGTGGATACACTGTTCACGATATTCAGGCCGTATTCGGTTTTGAATATCCGCAGGCTGTGTATGCATGGGAATGCGGAAAATCTATTCCTACAATCGACAACTTGCTTGTGCTTGCCCACTTGTTTGACGTTTCAGTCGAAGAGATTGTAATCCAGCGCATGATTGAAATTGAAGTTTCGTGCGTTTCAAACAAGATTGAGAAGCTATGCAACAAGAATTGTAACGATTGCAAATTGCGGCTGAGTGCCTAATCTTTTCTGTCTGTAAGCCATCTTTTTAAATTAATGGTTTACAGACAGACTGAAAATCCAATCATACAATTAAAACATCGCTACCAAATAAAAAAGGGTTCCGTTACGCCCTTATTGTAATCAAAGGAAAATATCATGAGAAAATTAGCAAGTGTCCAGACTATCTGGGACGTACAGTCGATAGAAGGGGCCGACAGGATAGAAGTCGTTTCCGTTTTGGGATGGAAATGTGTTACCAAAAAGGGCGTATTTAAGAAATACGATTTATGCGTTTATTTTGAAGTAGATGCATTTTTGCCAGTGAAGCCTGAGTTTGAGTTTTTGCGAGACGGATGTTACAGATGCAATGAATTGAACGGCGAAGGCTTTTTGATGAAGACGAGAAACTTCCGAGGACAGGTTTCACAGGGTCTTGTTTTGCCACTTTCAATTCTGGATGGAATCGAACCGCTCGATGGCCATGCCTGGAAGACTGGTGATATTGTAAGCGAACAACTTGGTGTAAAGAAGTGGGAAGTTGCAGAAATTGCCACTGGTAGCGGACGAGTTATCGGGGATTTTCCACACGGTATTCCAAAGACTGACGAAATCCGAGTTCAGGCAGAACCTGGATTGATTGACGAGTTCAAGGGCGTTCCATATTACATCTCAACCAAGATGGATGGAACCAGCGTGACTATGTATCTGATTGACGGTGACTTTGGAGTCTGCTCAAGGAATTACGAAATTGCTGATGATGAGACTAGCCCGGCATGGAAGTTTGTTCATAAGCACAATGTGATTGAGAAAATCAAAAAGGGAGCTGAGGCTATTGGATTGAAAAATGTAGCGGTTCAGGGTGAGTTCTGTGGAGAAGGCATCCAGAAAAATCCGCTTAAGCTTGTAACTGCCGAATGGTACGTTTTCACTTTGCGTGATATGGATCAGGGAAAAAGACTTGGTCTGAAAACCATGCAGGCCTTTTGTGACGTTGCCGGTTTGAACATGGTTCCTGTTGAGGAAACAGGAGACAATCTTCCTTACAAAACTGTAGATGAGTTCATCGAAAGGGCAAAAGGAAAGTATGCCAGCGGTAATCACAAGGAAGGAATTGTCATCAGGCCAATCGAACCTGTTTACAGCAAAATCCTTGAAGGTCCGCTTTCTATGAAGGTGATTAACAACGATTACCTTTTGAAGCAGAAGTAACAAAAAATACCTGTATGAGTAATTCATACAGGTAAAAAATTTAATTATAGGAAAAATATATGAGTGTTGATATTATAGCTCCCATCATAGCTGAAAAATTAAACGACAAAGAAGAAAAATATTCATACGTTGGCCATTTTAATGCAAATTTCCTTCACAATCACTTAGATATAGCTTTCGATTGGCAAGATGAAGCTTCAGAAGAACTCACAGAAGCATTTTGGAGTTTTCAAGAAGAAAAGTATCAAATTTTGGGTTTATTCGTACTAACCACAAAAAAACTCCAGGATTATATTGATGATATTGAAGCAGATATCACCCAAATCAAATTTGATCGAGAAAATGATTATTATATTGTCCATACATCGAAATCAAGGAATGCTGTAGAAAGAGCAATGAAACGAATTGCCTGGACGAAAGGTGCTATTGAATCTCGAAGAAAAGATATTGCTGAAGTGAATTATTATAAGGTTGGATTAGAATTTGTATCTGTATTACTAGCAAATTATGATTATGATTTTTCTGAAAAGTGTTCCAAACGAACCCAAGAAATACATTGTCTTTTAGAGTATCGATAATTTATCTGGAGTTTTAATATGAAAATCTACATGACAAGCGACCTGCATGTTGATCATTACATAAATCATCGTGTGAGTCTAGAAAACTACATAAACAATGCTCTCAAACCAGCGGATGTGCTTTGTGTCGCAGGGGACACTTGTGATGATCCGAATCTGTTTGTTGAATTTTACAAGATGGTTTCACCACGTTACAAAAAGATTTTTGTTGTTTTTGGAAATCATGATTTGACAGTTGGGAACTTGTCCTATTTTCGAAATAATCCGTTTACAGAAACTCAGCCAAAACTAGATTTTCTGAAGGCAGAAGTTTCGAAGCTGGGTAATGTTTCCATTCTCGATGGTACAGTTGAAGAGTTTGAAGGCGTAAAGTTTGGCGGCACAATGGCGTTTAATGATTTTTGCTGGGCTTATAAAATTGATCCAGAGCCGGAAGGAAACATGGCAAAATTTCTTTGCCACTGGAGAGACTGGTTTGATTACCGCCACTGGGAATACATGGGAAATGTTCACAAAGACATTCTTGATTCTCAAATGAAAAAACTGGATTATGTGATTTCCCAAAAGCCTGATATCATAATGACTCATTACATTCCGCTCTTTTTTGGAGTTGAGGAGATTTATAAAAATGATATCTACACGACTTTTTTCTATTTTGATGGACAGAAATATCTGGACCAGCTGAAAGATAATTGTATCTGGCTAGCTGGTCATACTCACTCTGTCCGAACTAAGGATCTAGTAGAAGGTGATGGAAGGACAATTCATCTGAAGCTAAATCCGGTTGGTTATCCCGATGAGGATTCTGGAAATGCAGAAAGGATGGATGAGTTTTTGTTGGAGAAATAGTATGAAACAGATAACAAAAGAGGATTTTCTGCAGGGATATTCACCTGATAATATTTTTGTTACAAGCGATTTGCACCTGTATCATACAAATATAATCAAGTATTGCAATCGTCAATTTGATTATTCCCCGGAAGGCTGTTCTCAAATGAATGAGTTTATACTTAAAAAATTTGATTCACTTCCGGAGGATTGTCTGATTTGGAATTTAGGTGATGTATATTTGAATCTAAGACTTGAGGAATCCCGAATTATGAATGACATAATGAGAATGAAGAAAAATCGAAAGATGAATTTAATTCTTGGAAATCATGATCTCAGAGCAAAAAAGAAACCATTTTCAAATTATATAGAGTATTTCGAGCATCTTGGTTTTGATAAAGTTTATAAAGGACCTTTTCAGTTTGAAAATATTGTGCTTTCGCATGAACCTGTATTTATCGATTCTATAAGTTCACTTGTAAACATTCATGGCCATACTCATGATACTATGGTGACTGAAGATTATTTTACTGGAGAATACAACACGAGTTATCCAAAGCAGAAAGTGGATCCAGCAAAGTATATCAATGTTTGTATGGATGCTAATAATTGTCGCATTATGAGCTTAAAAGAAATACTGAGTAAAATTGAGAATTCCTAAAGAAATGACTACAATAGAGAAAATGAACCGAGCAAAGCTTCACGAATCCATAATCAATAATTCTCAAATGACTTTTGCCCGCAGCGGTGGAAACGGCGGTCAGAATGTAAACAAGGTGAACACAAAAGTTCATCTTGTTGTTCCTGTTACATCGCTTGGTGGCCTTACAGATGCAGAAGTTATTCGGCTTCGTTCAAAACTGGCTGCCATCATCAATAAAGAAGACTGTATTTTCCTCGACGTTGATGATGAACGTTATCAGGAACGCAATCGAGAAATTGCACTTTCCCGCCTTGAAAACAGAATTTTGCAGGCTCTTGTTATTCCTAAAAAACGAATAAAAACTAAGCCGACTCGTGCCAGTAAAGAGCGTAAATTAAAGCTCAAGAAAATCCGTAGCGAGATTAAAAAGAAACGGGGAAAGATCTGGTAATCTAATATGAAGATTTTTCATCTTCATACTTGGGAAGTTTGTCTATTTTTTCCTGAATTGGTTTTGTAGGAAAATCATCTTTTTTTAAGCCCATTTTGTAGAAGTTTCCTAATTGATGTTCTAGTCTCAATCGAATCTTCATAATATGCAACTGTGTCTGTACATCATAATGCTAAAGGCTTTTGTCAGTCCAAGTTGCAATTAAAGCATTTTCTTTTCGTTCTTCTTCAATAGATTTAAATCCTTCATCTAGTTTTTGTTCCAGTTCTTCGACGGACGTAACAATGAATCTAGGTTTCTTATAATCCTTTTGCATACTGTCCACAAGTTCTTTTAAGTAAAGCACTTTTTGATCCGGTGTCATATAATGCATTTCCATACTATAACCGATAAAATCATCATCTTTCATTTAGACCTCTTTGTTTTTCAATATTTCAAATAGTTCATTTTCAAAATTTTGAATATTGGGATTAGCACATGATTTCTTTAAGTCGAGAGTTTCATAATAAGTTTGCTTTGAAAAATAGACTTTGTTTTCAATAATCGATTTCAAATCGCTGTTATGCTTCAAATCAAAAAGAAGATTGAAATAATAAATCCAGTCATCCATTACGAGAGGAATCTTGGTGGAAAGTTTTTTATTGGCAATTCTCAGATAGAAAGCAAAAAGTAATTTTTTATCCTCTTCAGTCAGAGAAATAGTCAAACGTGAAAGTTTTTGAAAAAATTGATGTGTAATCAAACTTGCTTTGTCATAATCATACGCTGTTGCAAATAAATCTGTTATTTTTTGTATGAATGAACGTTTAGAGACGGCAATCTCATTATATTCATCTTGAAGTCTTATAAAGTAATCATCATCGAAAATCTGGCCGCAATTTTTAAGCCGTGTTAGAGTTCGCCGATTTCAGCCACACCTAAGTCCAGCGGAAATCGCCAAAATCTAGTTCAAATAAAAAAGCCATTATCAAATCATATAAAACTCTCTAAACTGAATAGTAACCAGAAACTCAGTCAGGGAGGAATATGAAAAATGATAATGACTCTATAGTCAGTTTAGCACAAGCGCTCCAAGATATGAAGACAGAGCAAGGCGAAAGTTTTGACCTTGCGAAAGTCAATCTTGCGGAGCTGGAACGGAGATGCGGAATCAGCCGCGCAAAACTCCGGCGATTAAAATCCAACAATTTCAAGGAAACTCCTCACGCACTTACGGGAAGAAAAGCTTTGAAGACCGTAATGACAGGTTATGAGAAGGTCAAAAGAGTCTCCGCTAGTATCACACCCCTTCAGAATGTTGCATTTCTTGCATTATACATCACCTTTTTCCAAAAAACAACACAGATTGCAACAGTAAATTTCAGTTAAAAATTGCGTTTTGTTTAAAGTTTTTGGTTAGAATTTCGACCTTCAGAGTTTTAACCCGCAGGCCGAAATTTACGCTATTATTACAGTTTTAGATGAGGCCTTAGGGCTGTTGTCCCGAAGATTTTTATACTGAGTATATAAAACTTTACTAGACTTTTACCTTTTTTATATCTGTCTTATAAGCTTTTGCGTTTCCTTGTTTATTCGTTATCAAATAACCCGAACTTACGAGGACATCAAGTATTTTGGTTCTGAAATATGTAGAATCTGATATTCCAAGATAATTTGCTATCTCACTTGCTTTTCGAGGTGCATTACAGCAAAAGGCAAGGATTTTTTCATCATGCTCGGAAACTGGAGGCGCTGGCAAAACATCAATTGCTGGAATGCTGTCATTCTTAATACCTAAAGAATAGGTTAAATCTGGAAGAACGAGTGTAAAATGGTCTGATGATGAGAAAATATATGGTTTATGATTTTCGTCTGCATCTGCATAATCTGAAACAATTTTATCGAATCCGGTTCCGGCAGCTTCCATTACATTGCATTTTACAAAAACTTTACAAATTAATTCATTTCGGCGCATTGAAATAATATTGGAAAGATCATAAGTCTTTGATATTTTTTCTCCCTGATAAAAACTTCCTGGGGAAGAAATTTCCATTCTGTCTTTAAACATATCAATCTGAATCTGTGTCCCCTCAAGAAAATAATCCCTATGAGCCAGGGCATTGATTACTCCTTCAAAAAGTGCACGCTCTGGATATGCATCTAAATCGATTCTTGAATCTGGAAGTTTTACCATTGCATGATTCATACGTAGGTTTACAAATTCCATTATAAAATTTATAGAATCAATAAGATTTCCGCTAAATCTGTTAATTGTTATAATTCTTTCACTACCTTTAGTAAAACCTGCGAAAAGAGAACATTGAATTTGAGTTCTTTCTCCAGAATAATCATCAGAAAAAAGAACAGCACCATTCTTTAATATTTTTTCATTTGTAAAGAATCCCATTGACTGCAATGCTTTGTCAGTTAATTCTTTGCCAGAATTATGTTCACTGTAAAATGAAAGCAACTTTGTAAAGTTTTCCCGCTTATATTCATAACCAGAATCAAGTACATCAAACTGTGTATTGTGGCTTTTTATACTCATTGCGATTATTTCTTCGTAAGTTGCACCATTTGTGAACCCCTCACGACGCATATAAATAGAAGGAACATTCTTAAATTTCAGGATTATCGGTTTTATTGGAGATTCAGAAACATCTATTTTGATTATAAAAAGTTCTTTATCATGAATCTGATAGCTTATAAATGAAAGTTTGTATATTGGACGAGGAAATATGTGTTCATTAATCTGATTATTAAAGAAATTGCGTTCATTATCAGCTTCTTTGCGCGTGAAGCCTATAAGTTTATTTGATTTATCTTCAACTCCAATAAAAAAAGAACCACCTTCTGCATTAGAAAAGCCAGCTATAGTTTTAAGCCATCCTTCTGTATTCTCTCGGTTCAAGCGAGATTTACATTCAATATTTACACTTTCCATTGCTGAGATTTTTATAATATCATCGAGAAGCATGACACCAATCCTCCTGATAAGTTCAAGGTGTTTGAAGTTGACTTTGAACTTACTTCAGAGTCTACTTCAAAGTCACTTCAAAGTCAACTTCAAAGTCAGTGAAGTAATTTCATGTTATTCTACTACCATGACCTTCAAATCAATCGTCTCTCCAGAAAGCCTTCATCCACAGCCAGAAGCCTTCAAGGATGCTGAAATTGCTGAAGAAAGCCCTGCCGCCGTCCTCGGAAAAAATACTCTACCTGAGTTTTCGATGATTAGGTTGACGACCCTCCAAAATTTGACGGTCGTTATACTTAAACTTTTTGCATTATTATATATTGTTTCAAATAATTTTTCTTGAAGCCTATAAAAAATTAGTAAAAAAAGATTCTTTTTTATAAAATTTTATATTTTTTGTTAATCTTTTACATAATTTAAGTATAAATGGATGATACTATGAAAAGATATGAAGTTCAGAAAGATACAGTTGATATGTTCTTGAAGGCCTATTATACTTGGCGTAATGAGCCTGGAGATGACGAACTTGGTGAGCCCTTTGAGAATAAAGAGCTTTTTGATAAACTTAGCAAAATTTTTTCTGTAAAAGTAAAATATACTAAAGGCGGCGCTTTTATAGAATATCCAAACGCTTATGTTAAGTTTCTTAAAATGGACTATTACGATAGAAAGACTTCTTTCAAATATAAGTTTCGTCAGTGGGTATATGATAGAGGTATTTTTAAGAGTGGACAGTATCTTTTTAAGATTCTTGATTTTACAAATTACCCAAAGATGTATCAGAAAATGTGCATTAAGTTTCAGCAAATTGGTCTTCTTGAAGAAGATTACAATTTTATATTTAATAAGGCTAAAGAAAAAAATAATTGGGTTTCAAGCTATCAATATAATCTTGAAACCCTCTATAGAACTATTCTTGGTAGAAATGATATTTTTACTGAAAATACAACAGTATGGTTTTACATTAAAAATATCATAAAATATATTTTCACCGCTTAGGTTGACGACCCTCCAAAATTTGACGGTCGTTATACGAACATATTAAAACTAAAAAAGCTGCCTAGACTAATTCTTTATATTTTTTAATAAAAGAGAAAAATTCTTGCTTAGCAAAGGTATATTGATCTTGATATGGCCAATATACCTTTTTTTTATCTAAATCTTTTATGATATTATTGCAATCTGATAAAATGCTTTTTATTGTTTCTTTCTTATAATAAGATTCTGGACTATTAAGTAGTTTCTTATATTGACCTATTGTTTCATTAAGAGTGCCAGATGTATTTTTAAAAGTATTTTTATTTTCGAGATAGGTAGCCTGATAAAGTTCATTTAATATGAGCTCTAAAGTTAAAAGTGCTTTAGAGTTAAATTTAATCTGATTATTCTTATTAAAAATCATATTATACACCTTACATTATATAATATATAAAAAGTATATAGAAAATATAAAATTATAAAAAAATACTCACTAGCTATATCACGCTCATCTTCAAACCAAAATAGAGTTATGGTTGACGAACCTCCAAAATTTGACGGTCGTTATACATAATAGCTAATTTTGAGAAGTCTTCATAATCTCTCATAGCCTTATAAAAGAGAGTGTCAGCTTCGGTTCTAATATCTTCCATGCTTTCACCGGCAGCATGAATATGTATATGTTTCAAATCGTTGGCAAAAAGTGCCGCATAATATGCTAATTTAGAATATTCCATAAAGAAATTAGTAGAAATAATTACAAATTATATAATTACAAATTTTATATTAAATTTTGTTAATCTTTTATATATTTTCTAAAAAAGCTATATATTATAAATATAAAGGAGACTATTATGGCTAAGACTATAAAGTTTAATAATAGCGCACTTTTTAATCTACAAACTCTTAATGGTTTAATTATGTCTACATGGGGCATGCATTATGATGAGCCAGAAGAAAAAATTGAAGATGCTTTTCAACGTGGCATTATTGATTTTAATCATGTTAAAAATAGATATGATGCAGTTTTTAATATGAAAAATGGTCCCTTCGATTATGATATAAATTATGAAAAAAGTTTATTAAATAAATTAAATGAAGAATTCAAAAAAGTGAGATCTTATAAATTACCATGGTTTATGAAAACTTATACGGACTTTATTGAAGAAAAATTTAATGAACTTATGGTAATATATAAAAATGGCGGATGGAAATAAAAATAAGGGCCTTATTTTAAGGGTGGTTTGCGATTTATGCTGCAAAAGCATTATGAATATTATTCATATCAACAAATTTTAAATTTTTAAGATACCATTCTAAACTTAAATCATCTAATTCTATTTTTTCATGATTACCAATAGATTATAAATCTAAGCCTGGGTATGTTTAATTATAATCAAAAAATCTAATTTCTTCGCCGCCATTAGATAGAAAATATGCTTTTAAAATATTATATTCTTCTTTAGTCATAAAAGAAGCACTAGCTCCAATATATAATCCACCATCGCTACCCCTTAAAAGAGCAGCTTTTCTTAGGCCAGTTAATATATCATAACTACCCTTAAAATTAGGATCATTTTTAGCAGCGTTAGAAGAAATAATTACAAAGTCTTTAGTCATTCTAAACTTTGAACAAAAATCATTTATATTCAAATGACAATTTGGTTTCTTAAAAAAATTAAAAATATTCATAGTTATCACCTACTATTAGGGTTGACGCCCCTCCAAAATTTGACGGTCGTTATACAAAAAATGTAGAAGTGAAGAAAAAAGATACTTTTAAGTATAATATAGAAGGCTTAAAGAAGAAATTACAGGCTTTCTTGAATACGCTTGTTTAGGCTTTCTACTATAGGCGCTTCATCTTTATATTCTTCATCTTGCTGAGTGTAAACTGACCTAATTAAAATATTTCTTTCTTTACCAATTTTTACTGCTTCATCAAATGAAACTTTTTCAAGAGTTGGAAAGCCCCTTTTAAGAATATTAAACTTTTCATCATTCTTTTCCAAAAAGAGCTCGCCATTATCTAATTTATCATATATAACAAAATATTCCATAACTAGCCTCCTTCAGGTTGACGACCCTCCAAAATTGGAGGGTCGTCAACCACACCAATTATTATATAATTGATTTTAAATAGTCTCTAACATTTTTTGCGTTAGGATTATTACTATCATAATCTAACCTACTATTATATTTTTTTGCGATAGTAAGTCCCTCTTTTATAGAAAGCATTGGAAAACAACTAATAGTAACAGTATCTTTTGGCGAAACCATAAGAATAGAATAATTTTCTGGCAAATATTGAAAAATATATTCTTCATTAATCTTTTCTAAATCCATAGCTGGCCTCCTTCATAATTATAATATGTAGAAATGACAGCTAAAGCAAACTCTGTTTCTTAGTACACGGATTCTATCAAATCTTGTCTGCAAATATTTGATATTTCTTTGAGCCGCAGGAACGCCTCTAAAACAAGTTTTAATGATTTTACTCTGGAAAGATGCCTGAGAATACCTTGGGGTAAGAAACGATGTCCAAAAACCAAATGTTAACTCAGAAATAATTCTGTCATGAGTAACTGGCTTTCCTTTTTTCTGAATCTTATGCTTTGCATCATTATTATTCTTCATTGATGTAGAATCAAGTGTCAGAATGTCATACCAGTTATCTGCTCCTGCTACTGTACACAAAATTTTAATTATATCTTTTACCTCTGGTCATTATTCAATATGTTCCACATATCATCATAAGAACTCAGATATTTCCACTGTAAAAATTCAAAGTCATCTTTATTAAGATTTTCTATCAGTTCTGTTCTGATTCCTTTTTCATCATGGATGAACACATACTTGCATATTTTATTTTTTTCCGGGAAATCAAGTATATCATCGTCTGGATAGTAAACAGCCCAATTAAGAAAACCTGCTTTATTAAGAGAAGGTAAATGCAATTTTTTGGCAACATGCCTCTTGTTTATTCTAGGCTTATAACCCAGTTTGTGCAAAATGAAAGCTTCAAAGGTATCTAAATCCTGTTCTTTATAGACACCCTTGAAAAACGGCTTTCTGTTATTTTGATTTCGAGCCTCATAATGATATACTTTGCCGCCTTTTACCCATAAAAAATGTTTTGCGCCATTATTCCACTTCTTGGGCAAATAAATAATCTTCACATTTTTCGGGTCTTTTATCCATGCTTTTAGAGCTTCTACCAAACAATTGCTATAGTTCATTTCCATCCGCCATTTTTGTAGATTACCATAAGTTCATTAAATTTTTCCTCGATAAAGTCGGTATAAGTTTTCATGAACCATGGTAATTTGTATGACCTTACTGTTTTAAACTCTTCATTTAGTTTACTAAGTAATTTTTTTTCATAATCTATATCATAATCAAAAGGGCCATTTTTCATATTAAAAGTTTCGTCATATCTATTTTTAACATGATCAAAATCAACAATGCCCCGTTGAAAAGCATCTTCAATTTTTTCTTCTGACTCATCATAGTGCATGCCCCATGTTGTCCTAATAATGCCATTTAGAGTTTGTAAATTAAACAATGCACAGTTATTAAATTTTATAGTTTTATTCAAAAATACATCTCCTTCATAAGTAATATATGAAGTTTATTTAGAAAGTATAGAAAAGATTAACAAATTTTTTCCCCATTTTTTTACTCTTCTTTTTATACAAATAAAACATTTTTTACATATTATAACTAGCGCAAAGCTTTCGCCAGATAGTTCTTTGACATATACGCTGGGGGTACAAGCACGCTGTAATGGAACGTCGGGCTACAATCGTTTATGCAAAATATCGCGGCAAGTACAAAATATGCATAGAGGTCACTCCCCAGTTTGATGTACGCCAGGCTCTTGGTCCCTCGAACAGCAAGCTTTCTGGCAATGCGCTGGAAGCCTTTATCGAATGGTGCGACAAAAAGGACATCCGGCGCACACATGTTTTTGGGCGGGTACGCGGGGCACCGTAGGTTTTGTTACTTAACTTACTTGCCTCGTGGATTTCTGCAAAAGATTATTTCATCGATTAAACCGTGCTTTTCCTTCCATTCAATTATCATTTCTGTATAATACCGTTGATGAATATATTTTCTGCAGGACGCATCTTTTGTTTGGCAATGACAACACCATTTGTAGAATTTTTCGTCCAGAGCTTTAGAGGACAGATGATCTTTATTATACTTTTTAATATCGTCTATTTTTATTTTATTTTCTGGATTGTTTTTAGGATTTCTTTTGCCCTCTTTGAGAACATAATTACTTTTCAGGCAATCTGATTCTGCAAGTTTCTTGAGCAAAAATTTCCACGCATTAAATAAACCAAGTTTATCGATTTTCCCGTCTGCTATCTTTTGATTCTTAGCAATGTACCTTAATTTGTGTAATTCTTTGTCAAATCTTTCCGAATAGCTTTCTTTAAAAACAAGATGATTTCTAACATATTTGCGTAAGTTTTCCTTTTCCTCTATCGGGTAAATTCCGAGTATCTTAGCATCTCTTTCTCTTCCAGATTTCAAAATCATAACAGGAATATTGTCTGTATATTTTCTGTGATTCCCAAGCTTATATCTTTTAAGAATGTTTTCTTTGTGACTTTCCCAAACCTCTAAAGACCACCTTTCTTGTTGTTTTTTTGCATACTCCTTATGGTAGTTATCCAGAAACTTTCTGCTGACACCAATGATTTTTGCATAGTCTTTTGCATTCATATTTTCATATTATCCTCATTTTGATACACAGTCCACCTTTTTTTTACTTTTTATATATAGCAGTCATAGGAGGTTAATATGGCAAAATTATTGGTTTGTGGTAGTCGTTCAATTACGGACTCTGCTTGGATTTTTTCTCAAATTGAGCAGTACATCTCTGAGAAAAATTTGGAAATGTCATCGCTCGTTATTATCGAAGGAGGGGCAAAGGGTGTTGATTCAGTGGCTGGTAATTGGGCCCAGTCACACGGGGTTACGGTCGAAGTTCATAATGCTGACTGGGCCCGCTATGGCAGGGGGGCCGGCATTCGTCGTAACGAAGAAATGGTTGCTGCGGCCGACTTCGTTTTGGTTCTTTGGGATGGTTCTTCACGCGGTACAAAAAATGACATTGATTTGTGCAGAAGAAACTTTAAGACTTTTAAAGTCGTAAAAAAGTTGTCATAAAAAATCCTTATAACTGCCCTGCCTCATGGGGCAGTCCACCTTTTCGTTACATATTCTTTTTATCGGCAATAGTAAAGAGGCCAAAATGACAAAGTTCCACACAACAAAAATTCTTTCCGCTCAGGAAGAAATCGAGTATGCAAAACTTGCTGCGGCAGGTGATATGGCTGCACGCGAAAAACTGATTGTGTCAAACATTCCGTTTGTTAGATCGCTTGCAAAGTCTTTTCGGGGGTATGGAGTAGGTACTGAGGATTTGGTTGCGGAAGGTATTCTTGGTTTGGTTGAGGCTGTTGATCGATTTGATTATTCAAGGGGCTTTAAGCTTATAACCTATGCGAAGTCGTGGATCTGGCTGTTCATGCAAAAGGCTGTAGATCAGCGTAGAAGAAAAAAATGCCGGCTTGTTTCGCTTGACGCTCCCCTTGATCCTGATGGTGATGAAGAATCTTTTGGATCCGGTCTTGCGGATACAGAAAATCTTTCTGTTGAAGAAGTGTGCGAAAACAATATTGCAACAGAACGGCTTTTGAAGGCTCTTTTTTCTCTTAAAGCAAATGAACGCGAAGTCTTAATCCTTCATCACGGTTTGTTTAACGAAGAAGAACATAGTTTTGAAGCAATCGGGGCAATGAAGGGTAGAACTCGCTCTCGAATGCAGCAGATTGAAAAAAATGCCGTTGAGCACCTTCGTGAAAATCTTGAGCGCTTTGTCGGCTAATAAAAAAATGCAGGCCCATGCGGGCTTGCACACATACACGAGGAGGAAAAATGAACAATACAAATTTCATGCGGGACCTGATGCTTACAGGCTTTGAATTAAGCAAGATTTCGGGTGTTCCAATGCTTTATCTTGGAAATCCTGGAATGGGTAAAACTACAATCGTTAATTTGTGGGCAAAACGAAACGGATATCATGTGGAAAGCCTGATTGGAAGCGCATTTGACCGTAGCGAGATTCTTGGCTACATGGTGAATGACGGAGCGGGTACGAACTACCTTCGAACAAAGGCGCCGGAATGGTTTCATACAATCACTGAGCTTGAAAAAGACGGCCTTCCTTCAGTTCTTTTTATTGATGAAATCGCGGGTGCTCCAAAAGATGTTCAGGCCAGCTTGTACCGCCTGATTTTCGAGCGCACAATCGGAAACGGTCAGAAGCTTCCGGAATCAACAATTATCGCAAGCGCCAGCAACTACAAGGACAATCTTCCGCCGATGTGCGATATAACCTCTCCAAATCTGAACCGCTTTTGTGTGGTGAACTTCGGGCCTCAGTCTTTTGAAGGACTTTATTCCGAGTTTCTTCAGGATGTGGATGAGTTTGAGAAGGATTTACCAGAATTTGAACATCGCAAGCTTACTGATGAAATCAAGGAAAAGACCCTGGCGGCTGTTCGTGGAATTTTTGAAAAAATCAATTCAACTTACAGCATTAAGGACAATACAAAAGGCTCTCTGAATGTTGAAAACAAACGCCTGAACAATGTTTTTTCAGCAGATTATTCAAAAAACGGTGAGGTTTACAATTTTATTTCAGGCAGAACAATCGGCTACTTCAAAAATATTTTCCGGGCAATGTATTCTATCAAGCTTACTAAGCCTGATTATATTGGAAAGTTTCTGGACGGACTTATAGGGCTTGGCTTTAATTCTTTTTCTGATATCCAGGAGCTCAATGCCTTCAGAAAGTTTATTCGCGAGCTTACAAAAGATGCCCTTCAGGAATTAGATGGCAAGAAAAAAGAGAAAAAATCTCTGGCTTACAATCATGAACTCAGCCTTGCTGAAAATATAGAAGCCGTTCTTGCCTTTGAAGATAAGCTTGAAGTTGCAGATCTTTCAAAAGTCTGTATGGAAATCTATTCAGAAATTGAACAGAAGTTTAAGACCGATACAGAAGGTCTTTCAAAAATCCTTTTAAGCAATAAAAACTCTAAGGAAGACCTTATCAGCTTGAGAAAGGATTATGACGCAGTTGAGATTTTTTCATTACTCGCTTCAGAGCATATTCCTAGGTCGAAAAAAGAGTGTGTAAGCTCAAAACTGGATGAAATTATCACAACTTATAAGTTTTATATGAACACCTGTATTCAAACGGAGGCCGCTTAATGAAAATAAATGAAATGGAAGGGATTGTACTTGCAAAGCTTAAAGAAAGCTCCAAATTGTATAACAAGACAAAGCAATATTACAAGCTTGGAATTAATAATAAAAATATATTCCTTATTGAGGATGAGCTTTCTGGGGGCGAACCTTCTGTTAAGCCTATCAGTAGGTACGACCTTTTATGCATATACAAGCTTGAAAACGGTCATGTAAAAACTGTCGCTGCGGATGAATTTTTCGGAAATCTATTCGGATTATATTACTACATAGATTGAAAAATTAATGGGGGAAAATTGATTTATGAAACATGAATATAAGCATTTTTCAGAATTAAAAAAGAAATTGCGGCTTATTGTTTGTACCCATAATAAGCTTCCCAAGGCGGGCTTGGCAAATGAGGCACTTGCTCTGGTCACAAGAAGCGGAAATGCAAACAGCTGTTATAAAATATACACCTCGGAATTTTGTAGCGGAAAATCCTTTTTGATGCATGAAATCGGACATATTGTTTTTCAGCATCTCCGTTATGAAGAAGCCCTAAATCAGCAGATTGAAGCAAAGCTGAGGGGGACATGGAAAAGCTTTTCAAAGTATATTTCGTTTGCAAGAGCTACCGAACTTCGAACAATGAAGAGTCTTATTCATCTCTTAAAAAATTATGCTATGGATATGGAGGTTAACAGCAAGGTTTTTGATGAAGGTGAAAAGCAATTTGTTCTGGAAGAATTGAATCTGGCTGAAAGAAAACGATTATCTTTTATTGTAGATAATAAACTTCCCGGTCGTTCGATTGCAGCAAAAAAGCTTGCCCTGTATTTTTATGCAAGGCAAAGAAACCCAAAAGCCTATCTTATAACTCCTGTTTTTGCAGAAGATTATGGCTTTCCACGGGGGCTTTCCTGGCAGCATTACATAGACTTAATCATTATGAATCCTGACTCTGTTATGCAAAGAATTTGTGAAAGATTACGCAGCGAGCAGAGACAATTATTAGAAAAGGGAAGCAAAATTCCAGGTGAAGTTATTCGAAGGGCTGCTTGTACTTCAGATATGGCTGATGAGCTTTCGGCAGAAGTATTAAGAAAAACGGAAGGAGAAAGTACAGGAATTCAGCCTGGAAAAACAAAAAGCTTTACAATTAACAAGCTTGGCCCGGAAGTAAGCCGTTTTATAACGGATCGCGCGGTTGATAATTTTGAAGATATCAGAACTGATTATCTGTATCTTGCAAATCGAGGAAAGGCTGGCAACATCCTGCGGGGAAAAACAATCGAACATAGTGATTATGTGCAGGGAAATGTTCACGTCATCGTTGATACAAGCGGTTCGGTAAAAGAAGAAAGCCTTGCCCAGCTTCTGGACTTGTTTTCTGAAATAAAAAACAGAGTCGGAGAACAAAGTAAGGTAATTTTCTGGGATACAGATTTAAAAAGAATTGATTCTTTAAGGGAGGGAATAAAGGAAATTCCAAAAGGAGGTGGAACCAAAATTGCCCCCGCAATCAAATACACCGCCAGCCGTTTTTGCAGCGAGAACGACAAGCTTTTTATCATCAGCGACTATTGTGACTATCTGGATAAGTGGCTTACCGAGATAAAAAAGCTTCGTTGTTCCTGCTACGGAATCTGCTGGACAGACAACCGAAAAGAGATATCTTATCTGGATGAAGAAAAGTTTTACGCATTTTGCAAGGAGGTGGAGACATTGTTCGTGGCATTGTAAGGAAATTTGACACCGTAGAGCTTTGTGATATATTTATAAAATTGGAGGAAAAGCTATGTTTGAAAATTTAAAAATCGGTGAAATTGCCAGAACTGTTGTTCGTCAGGTGCTGGAAGCAGGAATTTCTGATGCAGAACTAAATAATCTCAGAAACCCAGACTACTGTAAGCAGTATTTGGGACTAAATGTCCCTATGCTTATTCCGTATGAGGGCAGAAATGTATATCGTTATTATGTAAATCCACTCGTTATAAACGGGCAGCAATTTCTTTTGACAAATGACTGGTATGAGCAGGAAAACAATAATGATCGTCCGTATTTGCTGGCATGGCTTCGTCAGCATGAAATTGCAAATGCAGATTCTAATTCCGCTCGTAAGGTCATAAAGCTTTCCCCTGAAAAAACTGCATCCACAATAAAGGCATTAAAATCCGGAATTTATACAATCAAAATAGCCGGTGATTTGAATGAAGAGACTTTGCTTGATATTGCTGATTCATTGCGGGAAAATGAGAATGTTGGAATAGCACTTGATTTATCAGAAACAAAGCTAAAATATATTCCTGACAATGTTTTTCATGATTGCGAAAACCTTAACGGTATAAAATTCCCAAATACACTTGAAAAAGATTCTTTTGGAGCAACAGATTTTGAAAATTGTACTTCACTCACATGCTTTGTTGTTGCAGACGGAAATACATGGTACACATCCGAAAATGGACTGATTCTTGAGAAAATCAACTTGTCTCCGACCGATAAAACTATAGAAACAAAAAATCTGTATTTATGTCCGTGGGGATGTAAAAAGATTGAAATTCCTTTGGTTTTTGATATAAATGAAAATGCTTTTCTTGGTTGTGAACAGCTTTCCCAGATAAAATTCTCAGGTACTTGCGAAGAATGGAAGGTGCTTACAAAAGATGCCGTATGGTTTGATGATTTTCCTGCAACATCCGTTCAGTGCGAAGACGGTGAGGTTCAATTAGAAAAAAAATCTTCGTCCGTACCAGATGTTCAGGAAGAAAAAGAAGCATATCAAGAACAGCGTGAAGAAATTCCATTTGAGCAGCGGCTTGAATTTTTTTACAGATGGGCAATTGCATCGGATGGTGGAAATGTCGGAATCGGAACTGCCCGAAGCTATAAGACATGGCTTCGTAGTGTCAGAAATGAATTGAATGAAGAGCATGGGGAGCATTGGTTTGACCGCCTGCCTGACGGTTATGCAGAAATCGCCTTTGCTGTCACAGAAAAAGTAAATGCGGCATCTACGACAGCAGAAAAAAAAGGCTGGAACAACAAGCAAAGTGCCTTTAAGAAATTCATAACATATCTTGAGCATGATTATGAAGACTTCCCGGAAGACGAAGAAGAACTTGAGCAAGATGCAGTTGGTACAGATTCAGAATCCCCTGCTGGACAATCCGAACAGGTCAGCTCATATTCAGAAAATGCTCCTGCATCTGGTGATACTTCGGTTATCGAAACTTTGAATAATAACGACCTTATAAGCAAATTCCGCTCCCGCCTTACTTCACAAAGCCGATGGTATCCGAAGTTTGGGCTTGATGGCGGTCGTGGACTTTTATATCCGATTCGGACTATTACAAGAATTTTTGCAAATACGAATTCTAACGGAAATGAGAATCCATGGGAAAGACTCATGAAACAAAATATAAACAACATGGATTTGCTTTTGGATGAGACAGGTGAAAAAAGATGCAAGATTCAGGATGTGAAGCAAATTGAACTGCTCAAAAACGGCGAGTTTACGGTAATACAAAAAAGTGGAATTAAATCCCGTCTTTATACCCGCACGGCCGACGGTAAAATAAGAGTTGAAAACTCTTTTGCTTGGAGTAAAAAGGAAAAAAAATATGTCCTGAAAGGTTGGAGGCAGCTTTCAATAGACCATATAATTCCTCTTGAAAACGATTTGAGAACTAAAGAGAAACAGCTGACAGGGCTTAGAAAAATTACAGAAATATTCTCTGAATATCGTTCATCTTGTCCAGAAAATAAAAAAACTGAATGGCGTGATGAAAAATCTTGGAGCGGTTCATTTTATGAAGCAAAGAAAAATTTGCTGGATGGCTTACGAGATGAGCTTTTTGCAGATTTGAATGCCCTTGATAACAGATATGAAATTATGGATAGCATAGAAAATAGCAAAAAAGGTAAAGAAGCATAACTAAGGAGCGTGAGAATCAATGTTAATTGAAAATGGAATCTTAAAAGCCTATGACGGCGATATGAAGAATGTCGTTATTCCGGAAGGCGTTCGTGTAATTGCAGGCAATGTCGAGGATAGCGACAGAGGCAAACACTTACAAGGTGTAAAAACCGACGGTGTTTTTTATTTCCCCTTCAACGCTTGCGACTCAATAGAAACTGTGATAATGCCAGACAGCGTAGAAGAAATCGGTCCAAAGGCTTTCGAGCATTGCAAAAATCTTCGCAGCGTAAAATTCTCCAAAAATCTCAAAAAAATCGGACTAAGTGCATTTCTAGGCTGCGAAAAGTTTACTGAGATTACGATTCCTGCGTCAGTTACGACAATCGAGCAGTGGGCTTTTGACCTCATTGATATTGCTAACTTCAAATTTGAAGGAACTCTGGAGCAATGGGATAAAGTAGAGCTTAGTGATGAAACTTTCAAAGCTTATCCTGTTGTTAATTGTTCTGACGGCAATATTATTGCGTAAACGGTAATTTAAAACAAAGTGGACTGCTACTGATATGCCGCAATTTCTGGAAATTACCAGAGCGTTAGGCTTTGATATACAGGAAGCATAATAGGAGTTGTATAAATGGCAAACAAGAATGATGTTTTAACAATAAAAGATGGAGTTGTAACAAGTTGTGAAAAGAACGCCGTGAATGTGGAAATCCCTGCGGGCGTGACGAAAATCGACAGGAAGGCATTTTCTGGCTGCGAATCACTTACATCGGTGGTAATCCCTGAGACTGTGACAGAAATCGAAGCTTTGACGTTCGCATTCTGTCCTTCGCTTAAATCGGTAGAGTTTAGAGGCACGAAAGCGCAATGGGATGCCGTGAAGCATAAAGTTAATCTGTTCAGCTTTTCAGCTGCAAAGATTAAGGCTGTGAAGTGTTCTGATAGCGTATGGGAGAAGCCCATTCTTCTGGTGGAAGATGGTAGTGCGGTGTGTCTCGACTCTAGCGTGACAAATGTTGTAATCCCTGAGGGTGTTAAGGAAATCGCTAATGGCGGGTTCTTCGGCTGCAAGAGGATTTCATCAGTAGAATTCGGCGGCACAGTGGCACAATGGGAAGAAATTGAAAAAGGAGAGCATTGGAATGACGGTGTTCCAGCAAAGTTCGTGAAATGTTCTGACGGTGATGTGGCTCTATAGGGACCTCATGATATAACGAATAACGTCGCTAACGCTGGCGCATAAGGAGTAATAAATGGACATTAAAACTATAGAACAAAGGAAAATGAAAAAGAGATTCAGGATATCTTAAATCTTACAATGGATTTTGAATCAGCAAAGTGGGATACAACTAAAGTCATTATTGGTTTGCATTTTGTATAGTTCACATACAAAGCCTATGATTATACCACATGATTTGAATAATATGACATTTATTTTTGGGGGTTGATTTAAATTGATTGTGTGATAAACTGACGCGTGGGTAAAATATTCTCGGATGACAAGCCCATTGCTGTATGCAGTTCTTTCCAACGCACGGCGAGGGGCTTTTTGTTTTTCTTCTGGAAGTTTTATACATTTCGGGAAATTTTTACATATTGTAAAAATAGTAGCCCTCGTGGTGATAACAATTCTGTTGACTTTGAAAAAAAGGATGATGGTTGGCATTTTAATTCAAAAAAATTTGAAGGTAATAAAATAAGTGATGAGGTTTTGTCTAATGAATCAAAAGCTTTGTTCAAAGCTTGCTTAAAAAAGCGTTGAATAAAGCAGATAGTTTGAATGGATTTATAAATCAACTGAAAAACTAGGAGGTAAACTATGGGATTATTAAACGGATGGGGAAAAGCATTAAAGAATGTATTAGCAGAAGATTTTGATTTCCTGTGCAAGCCTAAGGAACTCACACCAGAGGAGCGGGCTAATTTAAATAGAATTTTGGCTGATTGTGAAGAAAAAGAAATGCGGGAGAATTTAGGAATTAATAATAAACCTATTTCCCAAAACTCAGTAGCTTCAAAAGTTGTACCGCAGCAACCTGCTTGCTGCCCAAAATGTAAAGCTCCTTTAAAAACAAATGCTAATTTTTGTGAAAATTGTGGCACAAGAATCTGAAGAGGTAACTTTTAGTGAATTTTTGCAGAATTTGCATAAATTGTAGGACAAAACTTGACCCCTGGGCAAAATTCTGTCCCGAATGTGGAAAAGAAGTTTTTACCATAAAAAAGTGTTCAAAATGCGGTACGGATATTAAAGAGGGGGCAAGATTCTGTCCCGTATGTGGTAATGTTGTGGCCCAAATAATGAAATGCGCAAATTGTGGTTCTGAAATGGACAAGTGGGCAAACTTCTGCCCTGAATGTGGTTCAAAACAGGAATATGTTGCAGGTATATACAGAATCCGCGGTTTTGATTTGGGAGAAGTCCAGTATCAGGTCTTTTTAAAATATTCTAAGGACTCATGGGGAACTCAGAAAAATATGGACAAGGCCCTTGAATGGCTTAGAAAATCTGCAGAACACAAAAACACTGATGCAGAGCGAACATTAGGTGAATTTTACTTAAATGGAACAATCGTTAAGAGAGATGAAAAACTTGCTCTAGAGTGGCTTAAAAAAGCCAGCGAGAAAGGGGATAAAATAGCAAAACAAACTATTGATGATTTTGAGCAAGAAAAGAATGCTTTACAGAAGATGCTCGATGAAGAAGCTGTTTCCCATGATGCAAAACTACAGCGTGAAATTGCAAGAAAGTATTTGCACAACAAAGAACCTGAAAAAGCCGTACTATGGTATAGAAAATCTGCGGATCAAGGTTATGCGGATGCTCAAAATGCACTTGCTTTTAGATATTTTGAAGGCGAAGGCGTAGCGAAAAATCTTGCAGAAGCTGTAAAATGGTGGCAAAAGGCTGCGGAACAGGGCAATGCGACTTCACAATGTTATCTTGCTAATAGATATTATTGTGGTGAAGGTATAGAAAAGAACCTTGAAGAATCTACAAAATGGTGGCTGAAAGCTGCGGAACAAGGTAATTCCGAAGCACAGCGTTGTCTTGGAAATAACTATTCAAACGGCGAAGGTGTAGAGAAAAATCCTGTAGAAGCTGCAAAATGGTGGTTAAAAGCCGCTGAACAGGGGGATGCCTCTGCTCAATGTAATATTGGCTGGGCTTACAATAATGGCGAAGGTGTTCAAAAAGACATGAATGCAGCCGTTCAGTGGTACACAAAGGCCGCCTCAAACGGAAATGAAACTGCAAAGAAGAATCTTCAGAATATGGAATATGTCATACTGGAAAACCCTCATGTGGAAAATTATAATGTTCATTTGAATTTAACTCCTAAAGACGCAAAATGGTTTATTGATATAAAGACAGGCTATATGAGGAATTGTATTGCAACAAAAATAAACTTACCTACACCAGGTAATCTGCCTTTTTATGAAATTACCCGCTTTATAGAATTTGATTTAGCTATTGATGTATTTGGAAGTAAAAAAAAGAACAGCTTTATTAAATCAATGCAAGTTAGATTGTTTTCAGAGAATGGAAAAAAGCTTTCCCTTGATTATATGGATTGGGGTGATCCATATTGTGATATTAATATTGATTATGTTCAAGGAAAAATCTATAAGGATGTTCATATTCCAGTCCGCTTTATTATTTGTTTTCTTGGTTGCGAGCCAAAAGAAACATCAACAGGAGATAGTTTTGCACACTGGAATGAATGGTATATGATGGAAGAGTATCCGCTTCCAGCCGGTAAATATTATCTTGAAATATACTTTGGAGGCAAAACTGTCCGAACGCAGTTATTCTATTTTGATTGTCCAGAACTTGAAGAGAAGTATTATAAAGATGATATGTATACCATGGTAAAATCAAATAAATCTAGTTCAGAGCTTATAGCCTGGGCACAAGAGCAAAATGCCAAATGGACTAAAAAACAGGAAGCATCCGCCCGCAGAAAGGCTCAACTTGCAAGATGGGAGGCAGAAGAAGCAACAAAACCCGAGGTTATTCGTTGGTATCAGTGTAGTAAATGTTACTTAACTGTCAAAAAAGCAGGCGATTTTCCATCTCCATTCAATTGTACAGGTGATAAATTTTGTTCTACAGCACAGCATTCTTGGCACATATTAGGGCATTTTGGTAATAAGCCATATCAATGTAAGTATTGTGGATTAACAATTTATGTTGATGAATATCCTAGCAGTGGCGACATTCCCGAATGTTGCCCCAGTGGACCTACAAAAAGACATCAGTTTCATGCACTTTAGCCGTAAGAGTTTAGCATTATTCTTTTCGCTATTTTCTTTCTCCCTCTTTGCAGCTGACATAAGCACTGACTTTCCAAAATCAGACTACATTGCGCAGGAATGTTTTGGAAAGTCGGCAAAGGAAGCAAAATCCAACGCAATAACTGCCCTTTCTGCTTACTTTAATACGGAAATTCATACAGAAACACATGCAGAGTCCACATTTTCTGGGCAGAATGGCAAAACGCAGTCAAAAAAATCCCTTGAAACAAAGTCTCATATCACTTCTGATGTTGTCTTAAAGGCGTTACAGACTACAAAGCCTGAAAAACGGGGAAAAACTGAATGGAAATGCATTGCCTATATCAACCGCAAGGATGCATGGAATCTTTGCGAGCCGGAACTTCGTAAAAAATGCGAGTCCTTTTATAGTCTTTATAAAAAGGCAGATAGTGAAATAGAGCCGATTTATCGTCTGAAAACTTTTTCTATGGCAGAGAAAGCGGCTGCTGATTTTTCGAAAAGCTTCTTATACACCTCTTTATTTTCTAAAGAGCTTACGGACAAGGTATTTGGGGAAGCCTTTAATCTGGTTGGGAGCCTTTCTTTAAAAATAGAAAGTGCAAGGCAAAACTGTACTGTTCAACTGTCTTTTACTGGCAGCGAACCGCCTCACATAAAAAACAGTGTGATTTCTTCTCTTTCGGACTGCGGCTTTAAGGCTGGCTCACAGGTTGCCTTTTATACAGCAATTATAACTATTGATTATGGTCTTTTGGATTTGAGCGGCGTCACGGTTTCTAATCCTCTTTTGACAATTGAGCTTTTGGGAAAATCAGGCACAATCTACAGTTTTTCTGCTTCTGGCGAGCGGGTTTCTGGAATTGATTCAAAACTAACCAAAACAAAGGCAGAAGAGGAACTTGTCTCTTTGATAAATCAAAAATTAACTGCTGACATTAAAAAATCACTTGAAATATAAAAATAAATTACAGGCTATAAAGGGGGCTTTTTTTGAAAAAGAAATTATTACTGCTGCTTCTTTCTCTGAATTTATGTGCATTTATCGCTGCAAAAAAGCCTGTGCCAAAAATCACAGTCGCTCCGGTCAGCTTTCTGAACGCTGGTGCGGAAGACGGTTGGATTCCGATTTTTGTTCAGGCTCAGCTCACAAGCGACATTCAGAATTTTTCTGATTTCACGGTGATTGACCGCATGGCGGCAGACGCAATTATGGGTGAGCAGAAACGGGCTGAACAGAAAGCCTATCTTAACAACACAAAAGCTGATTTTGAATACGCTTCTCTTGTGAATGCAGATTATGTAGTTGTGACAAATCTTGTAAAAAAGGGAAACAGCTATTCATTTACCTGTACCGCACATGATGTAAAAAAGGCAACTGTAATCGGAAAGAGCCATAGCGCAGCTTCGGTTAGCGAAAGTGCATTGAGAAACGGCTCTGCTATTCATTCTGCAAGCTATGAGATTTTGCGTGGACTTGGAATAAAAGAAAAAAAACTTGCAGCACTAAAGCAATCTGGTGCAGAAAGTCAAACTTCTGAAGTTGAATCAAACTATTACACGGCAAAGGGTATTATTCAGGAAGAAAAAGATGACGGCAATTTTATTGCAGTTTTGAACTATTACAAAAAAGCGATAGAAGCATGCAATAGAAATACAGAAGCAAGTTCCCGCTTAAAAAGTTATGGTGAATGGCTTTACGGCTCAAACCTCGGGTCAACCGCCCAGGCAGACATCCAAAAGCGAAAACGGTGGCAGGCAATCTGGCAAACCGTAAGACAGTACAATCTGGAAAACTGGGCCTACACCGTCTATAATCCTGCAGACCTTAAAATTCACAGCATAGACTACAACCGTGGTACGGCAGATTATATACTTCCTGTCAAATATAAAATCAACCCAGATTGCGTTCGCCTTTATAACGAAGTGCTTTCGGCTTATAACTCAACCACAAAACTTGGCGACTGGGGGCTTGATACTAGCTTCTGGCGTGAACTCACAAAAGCTGAGGTGAGAACGCTGATTGACAGCGGCTATTATGATTCTGAATGTCGTTTCTACTCCACCACCCCAGGTTACGGAGACCCTTCGCAGGTAAAGGCCTTCAGGGAAGAACTATTTCAGGAAATTACCTTTTTTGGCAGGCGGCCTTATCCCCGCTTGGATTCAGCCCTTACACTGACCGCAGCCTTGCAGGACAAAAACGGCCGTTCTATTGCCAGCGACACAATCAGAACAATCCACGGCGAGGGCGACATTGCTTTACAAAACGTTTTTTCTCACTACATTGATTATGACATCAAAAGTGATTTTAAAACTGCAAATTTTGTCTTTAAAAACATAGCTGTAAGCAAAATGGACGGCGATTTTAAAATCATCATAAAATCAAACTGATTTTTATACACAAACGGCTCTGCGTTACATAATATAAACAGAAATTTTTGGAGGGGTTACTATGACACTGACAGAAAAAGAAAAAGCAGTATTTGAAGATTATTGTAAGGAAATAGTGGAGCTTGAAAAAACGGATAAGGATCGCTATGAACTGCTGCGAAAAGCGATTAAGAATACAATTGGTAAGATAGGTGTATTCGATTTTGTTTTTATAAAGGCTTTTAACCTTGATGATAAGGCACCTTGCGATGACGATGATGATCTTCGTTTTGAATTAACACGCGCAATAATCCGTCAAACTGAGGCATGGGCATTACGAAGGCTTAGACATCCCCGCCGTGCTTCCAATTTAAGGGATTACATAGAAAACGATCATCTTTATGTCATTGTTGAAGACACTGTTTCGGAAGAACAAAAGGCGACTCTCCAAAATGCCTGCGAATCTTTTGCAAAGCGGATAAATCTTCAATATGTAGATCTCTTTTTTCTGGACTCTCCTTCCGAGCTTGAGTTTTCATACCCAGATGATTACGGGCTTCCGAGCGGTTTTTTTAACAAAAATGTTCTTTTAATTTCCAAAAGCGAGCCATGCCTTTCCTGGTTTGAGCGCACCTGCATTATACCTCTTCGCGAAGACGGGAAGCCTGTTCCCCGCTATATTTCAGTTCAGCCAAAGAGTTTGTTTCCGGACGAAGCGCACTGGACTCCAGATTACCATAACACGGTCTTTGCCTATCCTTCTTTCAGTAAAATAGCAAAGTTCAAGGGGGTGATAATTCTAGCTGACGATGAATATGTACCAAGGCCGGTAGATTTTGACCTTCTCGCCGGACATTTTGAAAAAAAATCAGGAGATGCTGTTGAAAAGACTTGAATACACAGAGCCTGTTACGGAAATTGACAGCGGTACGCTCTATAAGATAATTCAAAATGAATATCCGCTTTTGTATCAGGGGATGAAAACGAACGGTTTTGGCGTAATGGAGAATTACATCAAAATAAAAGGCTTGTATTTTCCGCAAAATTTGCCAAAACTATCTGAAAAGCTCCGCTACATCTGGGAAGAGCTGGATTTTATCTGTCTTCCGTTAAATATTAGTGATACTAAAATCTGGGGCTGGATGTATGATCTTCTTCACACAATTCTTTATGTGGAAAAGGACAGCCCGACCGAAAAGCTTTTAAAAAACCGGAATTATCCGTATACCATAAAGCATGGACTTCCAGAAATTGATGGAAAGCAGATAGAACATTCCCAAAATTTTGCAATCTGGATAGAAGAAACTGATGATGAGGAAAAGCGAAAGTTCCTTGAAAAGACAGAAGTGCCTGCAACAAAAACTCCGTATGAACCTTGTCCTGTTCCTGAGCAAACAGAGAAAATCATAACACCGGCAGAAACGAAGAAATTAAAAATAAAACAAGAATTCCTAACGATTTATGAAATGATTCCGCAAAAACGAAGAAAAGAAACTTTGTACGGGATTCTGATTTCGGCTTTTATCGTGCTTTTGTTTGCAATTTTGTTGTAAACAAACTTAAGTTTTGCTGCGAAAAAAATCACTCACTAAGGAGCAAGAATGATAGACCATCTTATTTTTACGGAGAATTTGCCAGCTATAAAAGGCTGCGATGTTGATTATCTTTTTGAGGTTGCGGAATATTTTTTCCGATTGAGCATTACAGCCCGACGTGAAGGTATTCTTGCCCTCGAAGATTATTTTTCGGGTGACACTTGGAAAAATGAGGAACAGCTTTATCTGATCGAGAAGGATGATGCGTCAAAAACTCCTGTTTTACGCCCTCATGAAAACCATATATTCACACCGATTGTAAGATGTGTCACGGAATGCATTGAAAGCGATAAAATTATTGAGAGGGCAGAGCTTTTCCTAAAAAAATCATGCCCGTCCGACTTAGAAAAATTTGCTCTCATTGTCGGCATAAATTCCATTCTTGCTATTCAAAGTGCTTTACCAAAAACGGATTACATTGTAAGAATCGCATCCCTGTTTGGAACTGACTTTGCCGGGGAATGTGAAAGACGGCTTCGAAAAATGAGCGATGACATCTATAACGCAAGATACAAGAAAGAGCATGAGATTGTCGCCGTTATTACGGATGAAATAAAAGAACGCCTTCTTAAAGTTGATTCGATTCTACGCAAAAAAGAGATTCAGCTTAAGCATGAAATGACAAAGCTCCTTTCCGATGATGATAATTTTTGCCCGCCCAAAGAGCAGAAAATCCCGATTCAGTTCATAAGCGGAAACATGCGTTTTTCAAGTAATGACGGCACAACAGAAAGCCTTGTCGCCGAAGAAGCTGGGTGGGGACTGTCATATTCACCGGAGTTGCTTTCAGTCCGACTTAACGCAGGGGAAAATCTAGAAGACTTTTTTGAAGATTCTCCTCAATACGAGTTAGAGTGTGAGAACGGGAAAATCAGCGTGTGCCATTCCACTAAAGAACTATGGGGAAACAGTCACAGCAGTTACGATGCCTTCTGCTACCACGCCGAAGACTTTATGCACCTAACAGAAAATTTTGCGGAAGATTTCGGCAAGCACATCACATTTATGATTTCAGTAACGCGCAGATTCATTATGGAAAGCGAATAGTACCTTCTCGCTCCTAATAATTGATGATTTTTAAAAGCTCTTCGGTGAGACGTGAAGGCGAGATAGGCGAGAGAAGCTGCGCCAATTTCGCTTGGTATCTATTAGAAGAAGAGGATAAATATATACCAATAATATCTGATATTCAGCATATTTTGAGGAGACTATGACTTTTAATATTAAAAAACTTGAAAAGAAATACGTAGTTCATGGATATAAACTGGGGAATGGTAAGTGGGATACTATATTTGGTATTGACTTAAATGGCAAAAGTGATTTTTCCGATCCTGTTATCAAAGAAGTAACATTTCCTCTTGAACAAGGCCTTCTTGAAGCAATTAAAGAGGACCGCTTGTTAACATCATTTAATGGTTTTCCAAAAGATGATATGCAATGTATTAAAGATTTTTATATAAAAAATGGCGGAAATCTGAACCATATACATCTTGTTTAAGGTTGATCCCCCGCAAAAAATTTTACAAAAGTGTTATAGAGGTTTGGTAAGTGGAAGTTGTAGAACTGACAGAAGAAGAAAAATCCCTGGTTGAAAAAATATTCTCAGAGATTGCAAAAACAACAGAAGGGGAATCAACCATAGTAGAAGAAATATTGACTCCTGAGCGAAAACGGCAGATCATTGCAAATGTTTTGCGCAGAAGAAGGCATCCCCGCCGGGCTTTCGCTTTACGCGACTATATAGAAAACGATCTTCTTTATGTCCTTGTAGAAAAGTCTGTTTCGGAAGAAGAAAAAACGGCTCTCAAAAATGCCTGCGATTCTTTTGCCAAACGGATAAATCTTCAAAGTGTAAATCCCGTTTTTCTGGATGATCCTTCCGAACTTGAGTTCGAGCTTGCTTTTTCATACCCGGATGACAGCAGACTTCCGAAATCTCTTTTTGACAAGAACGTTCTCTTAATCTCCAAAAGCGAGCCATGTCTTTCCTGGTTTGAACGCACCTGTATTATTCCGAGGGGTGAAGTGGGTAATCTTGTTCCGATTTTGGAGCAGGCAGAGATTTTATTCCCCGACGAAGCGCACCGGACTAAAGATTATCATAACATGGTCTTTGCCTATCCTGCTTTAAGTAAAATAGCAGACTTCAAGGGGGTGATAATTCTAGCTGACGATGAATATGTACCAAGGCCGGTAGATTTTGACCTTCTCGCCGGGCATTTTGAAAAGAAAATAATCAGTTAAATTGAGGAAGTGATTAAATGCGAAAAATCGTTTTTTATGAGCCGGTTGAAAAAATAAATATCGGAACTGTCATCAAGCGGATGGAAAAAGAATGTCCTGAATATGTTGATAAATGGCGAAGGGAAACCTATATGCTTATGTCGGAAATCTTCAGGGGGGCGTACATCCCGAATTCTGTGAAGCAGCTTTCTGACGATTTGGTTGTATGTTTGTCAGGTTTTACGTCAGTTGATTTTGTTTGTATGCCGCCAAATATCGCCACGATTGCAAATCTTAGTTTACATCACGTTTTTTACGATGCCGTAATATATTTGGAAAAAGGTTCGATGACGGAACGTTTTTTCACTTCGCCAGACAGAAAATTCAAATATAAATTAAAGCACGGGCTTCCTGTCGTTGACGGAAAACGAATAGAACATTCTGATTATTTTACGCTGTGGATTTCTGAAAAAGAGAGTGAAAAGAAAAAACTTGCTGTTGTAAAAGAAAAGGATTTTTTTTATAAAAAGACGGCAGGGGTGGCCGTCGGATTTCTGATTGCCGCAATCATAATGTTTGTTTTTGCAAAATTGTTATAGTATATTTATATGAGGAAGCAAAATGAAATTCGAGACAATAGAAGCTGAACCTACGACAGCACCATTACCGAAAATTGTTGATATAAACAATACAGAAGAATTCTGGAGTTTTATTCAAAACTTCAGACATTTTTCGCCTATGAGTATTCAAGCGGGATGTTTAGAGCAATATAAAGATTTTTTCAGCAAGATTGAAGACTGCATTATCTTGTATAAAAAGATAGGACAGGAATTCAATTTTGTAAATTGCAGCAAAGATTCCATTCCCAAGGGACAAGAATTTGATGCATATATTTTCACAAATACAGAAGATATTTCCATGCAAGACTTTTCAAATGAAGTAAAAGCTTTGAAAGAGAAGTTTAATATAAGGAAATTGTATGGGAGTGGCGAGCCTGCTGTTTTTAAGACCAAACAAATTTCTGATCTGGTTTTTGTTTTAAGAAGAGTTAATTAGCCTGAATTTCGAGTTTTAGATTTTTTACATATTTGGAGCAGGCAAAGATTTTGTTCCCCGCAGGTTACCATAACACGGTCTTAGCCTATCCTTCTTTAAGTAAAATAGCAGACTTCAAGAGGGGTGATAATTCTCGGCGACGGTGAATATGTACCAAAACCGGTAGATTTTGACCTTCTCGCCGAGCATTTTGAAAAGAAATAATCAGAAGTTATCTCTCCCAATCTATATCCTTTCTCTTAATCTGCTGCTTCGGCTCCTTTTCTTCCAGCTGTCTTTGATAGTCAGCAATTTGTTCTGTAAACTTATCCTGAATAGCTTTAGTGGAATTTGCAAAGGCAGAAACAATCTGCTTTTTTATCAATCTCTTTTCTTCGGCATTTCCAGTATCATAATAGAAGAACTCATTTTCGAGCCATTTTTCAAAACGCTCTACCTTTGGACCAAGGAACTCCCATTCAGAAATTTTTTCCAGAGCTGCCATATTTTCATTTGCCAGTTCCACAAGCTCCTGATAGATTTTGTTTCGTTTTTCATCTTTCAGTTTTTGAAACTCTTCAAGTGTAAGACCGGTCTGTTCCTTTGGTTTTGGAGTATCTTCAATTTCTAGGCCATGCTGCCTGGAAATCTGAATCCATTTTTCGCGGCACATTTTATCAAAAGTCTTTTTACGGTTATTCCAGCGGTCTTCTTTTTGTTCAGGATTAGGAAGTTCAACTCCAGCAATCTTAAGAGCAGCTTCCTGCCCAGTTGTAAGAAGATTGGTATCTTCATCGCGATACATCCAGACTCGGCGCATATGAAAATGAGGTGCACCCTGTTCATCCTGATGCAATGCCCAGTTCAGAATCTGCATCGGCTGTCCGTGTTTCTCATTCCAGTTATCAAGCCATTTTAAGTATTCTTCAAAACACTCCATAGACTTACCAACTTCAGGATGATTGTTGATGCAGCCAATTTGGATGATTGTATCTTCCGGACAATGCTGTTTTGATTTTCTCCATTGGTCCATTGTCTTGCAGCGTTCCTTGTGTCTGTTCTTTATATAAGACTGATTTGTTGCAATAAGCTGTTCTTCAAAGTTTTCTTCGTAGAACTTCTTTTCACCTTCATCAAAAGTAAGGCCGTCTCCGCACCAGTTCCAGGTGATGTTATTCTCTGTTCTATCTTTTACAATATGCTCAGGATTAGATTCAAAGTTTCTGTCGTTATGCTTTGAAGAAAATGCTTTACCACTTTTCTGTGTTCTTTGGGAATGATGAGTGCAGCGCATTTTACCTTTGGGGTTATTTTTGAAATCAGGATTAAAGTCATAGTCTCCGCCCATGTCTTTCAAATTTTTCAAAATCTGATTTAGCCACTGGACATCATCTTTTGCATGAAAGGCTCTGCGAGAATCAAAAAGATGAGGGTCTCTTTCAGGATCGTTTTTATAATCATGTCCGTTTACAGGATTCTTCCAGCCTGGTTCAGAACCGCCGGCCGGCGCTGTTTGCGTTGTTGTTTTGTAAGTTGTATAAGTCATAGTGTTCCTCTTGTTGTAAAATTTGACTTTGTGTTGTTTCCGCCGATTGGCGGATTTGTTCGCGTGTGACTGAATTGATAAAACTGTGTGACTTTTGGGGCCCCGAGTGTTGATGCTTTGCGTCAACACATACGGGGTTATTCAGTCACGTGTGTGTCTCTTCGAGACCTTTATCCGCCGTCTGGCGGATTACCGCCGGCCGGCAGATTAAGCTGATTTCCGCCAGACGGCGGATTTCCTCCTTTAAGCAATCTTTCTTTTTCCAAGGCGGTAGCTTTCACCGACAAACTCAACAGACTTGCAGGTTTCAGTCAGTCGATCTACAACCGCATCTCCAAGCTTCTTTAACAAATCTTCTTTCTTCAGATTTGAAATCAAAACGGTAGGAAGCATGTTTTCGTATCGGCGGCGAAGAACGTAATTCAAAATTGCATCTTCCTTTGCCTGCTGCATTGAACGGCCAATCTCATCAATCACAAGCATTGGCGTTGTCGAATAAAAGTTCATCAGATTTACACGATTTGTTTCTGAATGAAAATCCATCGAACATTCATATTTGAAAATCATTTCTTCAACCGAAATAAAAGCGCCGCCAGCCTCTCGAATAATTGAAGCTCCAAGATGTGTTTTTCCAACACCTTTTGGACCAAGAAGCAGAAGGACTGAATCATTACTTTCCTGGCGTGAAAAATCGATGACGGTTTGAAGACGAACTTCATCATCTTTATTTCTAGTCTTCCAGGTATCGAACGATTCATTCCAGTAGCGTTTTGGTACTCCGCTGTTTTCAAACTCCTGTTTCTTTTTAGCCAGTAATTCAAGCATACGTTCACGTTCAGCTTCCGCTTCTTTCTGGCGAACTAATTCTTCCAGCTCCGGAGTTGAAATCCATGTAAACTGCGGAATTATAAAATCATTCATTGTTTTAATATTTTCCATTTCTGCTGCTCCTCCCTTTGTGCAAATCTAAAATGGTAAATTGTCCAGAGTTTCCTGGCTTACTTCATCAACGCCTGTCTCTTTTACTGCCGTTATATTTGCTTTGTAAGCCCCTTTTTGTCTTTTTTGATTAAGCCATTTTCGTAATGTTTCAAAATCTGATTTTGGTTTTGCATTGTTTTCTTTTTTCCAGACTGAATAAGAATCCATCTCCTGATTTAAAATTGTCTCAGTACAATTTTGCAGCAGTTCAGATTTTTCAGATTCAGTCAGGAAGACATTTTTATGTTTCCCAAAAATCAGTTTTCTTGGTTCGTCATTTTTATATGGTGAAGTGTTTTCCATGCAAACCTGCGTTTGAATGGAATAATCCCTTTTAATGAAAAGCTTACGGTCTTCTACCTGACGATTAAATGCATTTCTGACTATTTCCGAGCTGACCAGCCCGGCTTTTCGTAATTCAAGCAGCCAGTTATTTACGGTCCGCTTGCTTACGGAATTCAGTTTTGCAAAATAATCGTTGGTAGCAAAACAATAATCCTTTTTTGAAGAGAGAAATAAAATCTCTCCGTATAACAGCTTTGCTCCATCTGTCAGTTCTGGATTGGTTATAACCTCAGATGGAATCAGAATGTAAAAGTGCGATGAAGCTTTAGTTTCTTCATGCAGTTTTTCCATTCGGCATGTTCTCCATTTTTTTGAAACCGGTGTTTATTTCTGCAATATTTTTTCGCTCTGATGTTGTGAGCGTGTAATATTGCAGACGGCCATCATGAAATGTAAATGTGATTGTGCATTCTCCGAATCGTACAGGATGATTGTTTATATCCTGCAGAGCGGCTACAAAAGCGTTTTCGTTCATGCAGCACCTCCTGGAAGTTCCACCTCAACTTTTGCTGATTCTGGATATGGAATTTTTCTTCCACCTGTAGAACGGTGTGAAAGAATGTAAGCTTCCAGATCTCCTCGGGCAAACAAGACTCGTTTTGAAAGTCTGATTCTTGGCAATTCTTCATCACTGATGAGGCTGTCTAAAGTGCTCAATCCGATTGAAAGAAGTGCTGCAGCTTCTGCACGTGTGAATAAAGTTTTTTCTGGAAACTCCACAATCATAGATTTTTCATTTTTCATATATTCGTCCTCCCTGTTTTTTTTTCTCATTGCAATGGAAACTTGTAAAACTCAATTACATTCAAAATGATACAGTTGGCCGAAAAATAAAGATATACCAAAATAAAGTTTTTTCGCCCAATATAAAGATTTTTCGCCAAATTTTGAGAAAAAACGCCAAATCGAATTTTTGACGAAATTTTAGAGGAGATTTGCTTCAGTAATTTTATGCTGGGAAAAATTGTAAAAAAGTCATATTTTACGTGGGAAATATTTAAAATTAACATAGTAATTTAACTACTTGTAATATTATTTGTGCAGAATTTTTCACTAGGGGAGGGCTAAAATTTGCATGACATCGGGAAATTTTTTGCAATTAGCTCGAACGCAAAGTTGCGTTTTTGAGATTTTCTGAAGTCCTGTTTTTTGATGATTTTCGAAAGGTCTTTGAAGTTAAAAGAAAAAGGCTTCTAGCCTGTATCAAACAAACTGAAAGCCTCTTGAAAAGGATTAAACTTCTATTGAATTTGCATCCTTGTTATCATCTTCAAGTTTTGAGTTCTTTGAAGAATCAAATAATTTCTTTAATGCTTCATTTGGTTCAGATGTATTCTCCAGTTCTGCCATAATAAGATCTATGTCTTTATTTGAAAGTTTAATAGTTTCAATTGTTTTCATGTTTTTGTCCTTTTTACGTATTTCAAACATTTTAACTCGGTAAACCGAATTAAAATAATTTCTAACTCGATTTACCGAGTTAAACCGAGTTAGAATTGAATTAAAATCAAGTTATAAAGTATTCAAGTAAACATACACACGAACATATAATCGTGTGTATGTTTACCATAATCTACGCAATTCCAAACCTTTGTGAAATACGAGCTGTATCTTCCTCAGAAAGATTTAGTTCTCCAAGATCCAGCTTAGCGATTCTCTTATCCTTTAGAATCTGTCCTTTCTTTCGGCCTCTTTCTAGTTCTGACAAAACGAACAAAACTCCCAGTTTGAATGAATCTTGATTAATGCCTTTCCCGGTATTTCCACTTTGTGTTACCGAGGCTTCCTCTGGTGATGCCTTTTTCTTAGCTTCAGCAGCCTTAATTATCTCATAAGCTTTGTTTATCGAAACACTCCCATTCTGAATCTTTTCCAGCAGTGCTGCATCCGCTTTCTTGGCAATTTCTCGCATTTTGCATACCTGACGAGCCGATTTATTAAGCTGTCGCCCGATTGCTTCATCAGATGAACCCTGTGCATTAGGATTAGAACGTCTGATTTCATCCAGCTTCAAGAATGCAGCAAAATACTCACCATCCGTTAGCCGGCGGGAATTAAGCTGCATCTTGTACTCATATTCAATCGTTTCATCACGTGAATCAAACTTTTTGATAATGACAGGAACCTTCTCAAGCCCAGCCTTCTTCGCTGCCATAAAGCGAGAATGTCCATCAACAATGATATAAGCCTCAGTTACGATAATAGGGCGCGACTTATCAAATCCGTTTACCCTCATATCATTTGCAATTTCAGCAACCTTGTCGTTTTCCTGCTGGAACACGTTCTTAAAATCTCTGTCAAAACGAAGCTGAGAAACTTCAACCAGTTTGATTTTTGCATTGTCTTTATCATTAGCCTTTTTATTCTTATTTCCAAAAATACTCATAATTCAATTCTCCAAAGTTTTCGTTGCATAAATTTAAGTTTGATTACGATTTATTCATAATCCTTTTTTTCGTCTTTTTTTTCTTCAGGAAGCATTTTTACTTCTACGTTCTTTATCTCTGATTCAGTTTCATCAAATCCAAGGATTGGAAGAAGTAGCTTTTCTTCTACAGAGCGAAGTTTTTCAAGCGCTTTTTCTTGTTCCATGTGTGCTGCATAGTGATCAAGCATTACTTCTGTTTTATGTCCTGAACTTGTCATCAAAACGCGTTTATCAGCAACCTCATCACTCATACGGCTACACCATAAGTGGCGCCATGCATGGAAAGTGATTTTATCCGGTTCAGAATAACCAATGTTTTTCAGAACTCGTCTAAGAAACTTAAGCCAGTTCTTTGGATCTGTAGGATGGTCAGGAGTCAGTCCCCAAAAAACAAAACCTTTCATTTTCTGTCTCCAGGGATTAGCCTGAGCCTGTGCAATTAATAGGTCTCGAAGCTGTGGAGGAATAAGAACTTCACGCTCTTCACCGTTTTTACATTCTTTAAGCCCTTCACTTAGTCTCCAAGAATGTCTTACATACAAGCGGTCTACTCCAATGTCTTCAAAACGAAGTGCTGCAACTTCACCTGCACGCATTCCGGTATAAAAGGCAACTGCGTTAGCAAGTTTTGCTACATCATTATCCCAGTCTGCGGCAAAAACTGCGGCGGCCTGTTCAAGTGTAAGGATTTCTCGCTTCTTTGATTTCTGGGAGCATTTCATGATTCCGTCAAAGCAATTTATTTCTGTAAGATTGTGGAAGAACGCCCATTTAAGAGGAATTGTTACGGAGCTTACAACAGAGTTGATAGTCTTTG
The DNA here is from genome assembly GCA_017161305.1 of Treponema ruminis. Taxonomy (GTDB): domain Bacteria; phylum Spirochaetota; class Spirochaetia; order Treponematales; family Treponemataceae; genus Treponema_D; species Treponema_D ruminis. The sequence goes on from CP031518.1 coordinate 394,173, forward strand.
GAGCAAGTTTCAGAACTTCTTCATCTTCAAAAAGGGCAGTGACATCATCATGCGTGATACAACCCACAGGTTTCCCTGCAACTGAAGGAAGCCAGTATTTTGTTGCTCTCAAGAGCATAGCTTCACAGTAGTCGCGGTGAATAGAGCCGCCTTTGAGTTTCTTTTCTTTGACGTACGGAGAAGATTCAAAAGCCCAGAATTCTTTGATATATTCATCAATAGGCTTACTTTCTGGACTTGCCATCATAACTGCAGAATGAATCAAATTTCTTTCTTTTAGAATTTTGATAATGTTCTGGATGTCTTCACGTTCCAGATCAATAATTCTAAGAGAATTGAGAACAGAGATTTTGTCTAATCCGATTCGCTTGTCATCAACCGAATTAATTCTGCTTGGAAGTTTGTTATTGACGACCCATTCCATTACAACGCGTTCAGCTGAGTTTCGGTCTCTGCTGCCGGTAGATCTGTTGTTGGAATAAGTGCCATCAGGGAGCTGTATTCTGGCATACCAAATACCAGAAGGCATTTTAAATAAAAAATAAGGCTTAGCCATAGAACCTCACTTTGCAACAAAAACTTTGGTTTAAACCTCAGTTTAAATTAGGTGTGATTTCTACGCTAAGCCTTACTTTGATTAGGTTTAGTAGTAGTGTAAATCCTTATACCATAAGAACTTACTTGTATAGCTGGGGTAGGACTCGAACCTACGGCCTCCGGGTTATGAGCCCGACGAGCTGCCAACTGCTCTACCCAGCGTCGCAATGTTCGTGTATTCTACTCTGTAGTTTTATTTTTGTCAAGTGCTGCGAGATAAAAAATTCTACATTCTACGGCGGCGAAAAGGATTGCTACGATTGCAAGCCAGTGGTAAATCGAGTTGAAGCTTGCGAAGAAGTTGTAGATTCCGTGGAGAAGGACTGCGTAGATAAATGGCATGATGTTCTTTTTGTGGCGGCGAAAGTTCCAGATGTAGAGGCCGCTCAAGCCTGCGCAGAAAACGTGAATCGCCTGGGCCGTGAAGATGCGGTCGATTAAAAGCCGGACGACGATTTCTTTGCCGCCCTGTCCCTGAATTTCCTGAAATTTCTTGATGATGTAAATCACTGATTCAAAGCCGCCGACTGTGAGGCCGTAAAGGACTACGCAGCAGAAAAATGTGCTTAAAATCTGTTTTTTCTGGGGTAGCAGGCACAAAAAGAGCATTTTCATGGTTTCCTCGATGAGGCCGTTGAATAGAATCGCGGTAATCATGACTGAGGCGAATGTGTAGCCTGTGAAAACCGGAAGGCTGAGGACGTAAAACTGAATCATTGATGTCGGAATCACGGTGACCAGCGCGAGAAGGCCGGCAATCAGGCAATATCTGATTTTGAGTTCTTTATTGAGAATCACTGCGAGCACGAAAAAGAGTGCCGCCGGAATGAATGAAATTCCTAAAAGTGCGTACAAATTCATGGGCATTATTCTATCATTTTTTCGAAAGAAGAACTATAATCTTTTCCATGAGTTCGATTATTCTTTTGGGAATCAAACACTGCGGAAAGTCTACGCAGGGGAAGATGCTGGCAAAGTATTTTGACTGCCCGTTTTTTGATACTGATGATGAAGTCACCGAGCTGACTGGCAAAAATCCGCGGCAAATTTATAGCGAGCAGGGCAAGGAAGCATTTCTTGAGGCCGAAAAACTTGCCTGCGAAAAGCTTGCTGATAAACTTTCTTCTATTAATAAGGCTGTTATTGCGACCGGCGGAGGTATCTGCAACAATCCGGCTGCCCTTGAAGTCCTGCACAAGCTCGGAACTTTTGTCTTCCTCAATGCTGATGAAAAAACTGCGGCCAACCGTATTGTCTGGGAAATCAAATACGACTCAGACGGCAAGATGATGAATCTCCCGGCCTACATAGCGAACAAAAATCCTGCCAATGTAAAGGAAGTCCGTGCAATCTTTCACGACTTTTATATGGAGCGCCAGAAAATTTACAAGGACCTGTGCGATATCGAAGTCAAAATGGAACATTCTGCCAGCAAACATAACAATATGGAAAGAATTTTGAGCAAACTTAATGACGGAGACCGAACTGCAGAAAATTAACAAATAAATTCTTTCTTTATGGACAGTTAGAAAATTTTTGCTATAATTTTAAACCTAATTAAATAATTTTTTCCTTAATTGAACTAAAGGAGGCGAGATTTCGTATGAGCGAGTCAAAGGGAAAAGGTCTTTTTAATAGTTTAAAAGTGAAGGTTGGCGGATTTTCTGTCTGTATTCTGGTTGTTGTGGCTGTCATTTGAAGAAAGAAAATCCTGCATAAAGGAACTGGTCCGCGGAATCCGCTATGGAAGTGACGGATATTTTTGGATTGATACTTTTGATGGCGACAATGTTTTGCTTCCGCCCAAGCCTGAGACCGAAGGAACAAACCGTCTTGACTGGACTGACCAGGACGGAAAGCATATGGTCAGGGATTTTATCGAAATCGGAAAATCTGATGCGGGCGGTTTCTGTGATTTTAAATTCCCTAAGCTGGGAAGTGACAAGCCTGAGCCGAAGAGGTCTTTCACGGCTCCCTACCGGCCTTATTCCTGGGTTGTCGGCACTGGAAATTATATCGATGACATTGACATTGCAGTTGCAAAAGAAGAGAACGAGCAGCTTTCTTTGTTCCGAAAGATTCTGACCCAGCAGGTTCTGATTGGATTTATCGTTGTTATTATCGCATGTATTATCTTCGTTTTGGTTATCGTGCATATTTTCGTTCATCCGATTGCGCGAATCACGGAAAATTTCAAGGATATTTCTGAGGGTGAAGGTGATTTGACGGCAAAACTTCCTGTTTCCGGAAATGATGAAATTGCCCGGCTCAGTGAATATTTTAACCGCACGATCGAAAAACTTCGGACAGCAATCGCTCACATCAAGACAAATGCGGGCAACATGCAGTCTCTTGGCGATTCTCTCGCCGGTAATGTTTCCAACACGGCCAATGCAATCAGTCAGATTGTCTCAAATATTGACGGCATAAATGTCCAGATTGCAGATCAGAGCCGGGGCGTGCATCAGGCGGCAGATGTCGTCGATACAATTGCATCGAATATTTCCCAGCTTGACGGCATGATTGAAAGACAGTCTTCCAGCGTTTCGGATGCTTCAAGCGCTGTAGAAGAGATGATCGGCAACATTGCTTCGGTCAACTCTTCCGTAGACAAAATGGCGGCTTCATTTACAATCCTCGCCCAGAACACAGACACTGGCGTAAACAAACAGAAGGATGTTAACGAGCGAATCCAGCAGATTGAGGAACAGAGTAAGATGCTTCATGACGCCAATCTTGCAATCGCGAGCATTGCTTCCCAGACAAATCTTCTTGCTATGAACGCGGCAATTGAGGCTGCCCATGCGGGTGAGGCATTCGCAATCGTATCAAATAAAATCGGTGAGACGGAACAGCTTGTCACTCACATTAAGAATGCAATGGAAGAGCAGAATGAAGGTTCAATCCAGATTAACAATGCTCTGCGCGGCATGAATGACAGTACCGGTGAAGTAAGACAGGCTTCAAAAGATATTGCGGGCAGAAACGAGCTTATTCTTGAGGAAATGCGCAAGCTTCGAAATTCAACTGAATCCATGAGCCGGGGTGTCGAGGAAATTTCCGGCGGTGCCCATAGAATCGGTGAAAGCGGTGATGTACTTGCGAAGAATTCCAGCGAAGTTCGTGATGCAATCGAAGAAATTTCTTCGCAAATCAATTTGTTTAAGGTTTAATCCTTAGCCTTCCATTTTAGCCAGTTTGTGCTCAAGTTCGACGATTCGCGAGTGGATGTAATGGTCTACCGCGAATTTTTCGAGCATTCCAAGCGTTTCGTTTTCTTCATTTGTCACGCAGATTGCCTCTGTGTCGTAGTCAGTGAAGAGCTGGTATGCTTCTGGAAGCGGCGTGTCGATGCGGCAGGTGACTTTCGGCTTTTCCATTAAATCCATTGCGAGTAAAGTTTCTCCCATTTCGCCGATTTGCATGGCTTCCTTAAGATGGTCGATTGAAATTTGGCCGACGAGTTTTCCCTTGTGCTCTCCCTCACTTCCGCGTACTTCGTAGTTTGTGTTTTCGTGGTGGGTAAAGCTTTTGATGATATTGCCGACTGTGTCCGTGTCCCCCACGATTGTGTAGGATTCCGGGCGGCAGATGATGTGGCCTTTGATTGCGATGTCACTGACTTTTGCGTTTTTCATCAAATCTTCGGCGGTTACGTTGAGTCCCACTTCACCAGCCTTTGTTACTCCGTATTTTACGCAGATCGGGCCGAGAATTTGCACGATGAATGTTGTCGCCGTGATGATGAGCATGATTTGCGGACCGACTGAATCCGGGAAGTCGTTACCGGCTGCAATTGAAAGACCAATTGCAACTCCAGCCTGGCTCAAAAGACAGTATGGAAGATATTTGCGTACGCTTTCCGGGGCACCTGTAAGTCTTGCTCCGAGACGGCTTCCGATTGTCTTTCCAATAGTTCTTCCTGAAACATAAAGAATTGCGATGATTGCGATGAATGGTGTTACAATCCAGATGTTGAGTTTTGCGCCGACTGTTACGAAGAAAAGAACGTAGATTGGCGGCGTGAACTTTTCGACCAGCTTGAACATGGCGTTTGTTTTTTTGGCGGCAAAGTTGGTCATGAAAAAGCCGATGAACATTGCAGAAAGGATGTTGTCCAAGCCGAGCGCGTTACAGACTCCCGTGCAGAGGAAGAGGGTTCCGAGGGAGAAGCCCAGAACGCGGCCGTCGTTGTTCATGATGTTTTTGAGAATCTGATTTAAGATGAAGCCGAATGCAAGTCCGAGTGCGACCGAACCAAAAATGTCGTAGGCGATTGCTCCCAGCTGTGAAAGGAATGAAACTGTGTGTCCGCCGAGAAGGGGAGCTGAAATTGTGGCTGCGATTGCGTAGAGAATGAGGGCGACGGCGTCATCCATTGCGACGATTCCCAAAATTGTCGTGGTGAGCGGGCCTTTCGTGCGGTATTCCTTGAGGACGTCGGTTGTTGCGGCAGGAGCTGTTGCGGCACAGATTGCGCCGAGCAAAAGTCCGAAAGAAAGCGACTGTGCAAGAGATTTTGTGAAAAGATAGGTCACAGTGCCTGTCAGAATTCCGACGACGAAAAATGGTGTGATAGACTCGCCGATGAGGATTCCGATGAACTGTTTTCCGTATTTTTTGATGACTTCGATTTTAAGTTCTGCACCGACCAGAAAGCCGATCAGTGTGAGGGAAGCGGTTGAAATCGGGTTGAGGGCTGCGACTGTGTTTTTGCCAAGAATTGCAAATCCCGACACGCCGATGATGATTCCGATTACGATATAGCCGACGACCTGGGGAATCTTTAATTTCTGGAAGATTCGGCCACCAAAAGAGCCGAAGAACATCATGATTCCGACCAAAAGCATGAGCTCAGAGCCGTTCAGCGAAAGAAAATGACAAGCTGACGGCAAAAGTGATGACAAAGGGTTTTCCATAGGGCTAAAAGTATACTACTTTGTGAGAACTTGTGGGAGTAGCTAATACATTATCTCGCGTACAGTTTCGCCCGGCAGCTTTTCATTGTAGAGGTAGGCGTACATTGCGGCGGCGGAAATTACTTTTCTTCCGTACTCGCGCGTTTCGGTGAAGGGCAGGGACTCCAAAAAGAGGTCCACGCAGATTCCGACCGGTTTGTTTGCTGGACGGCCTGTTGTCGCCCAGTCGTTTCGGAAAGATTTTCCCCAGTTGCGCACGTTTGTCAGGCCAGCGTTGTAGGCGTAGAGGGCAAGAAGTACGTTGTTGTCGTCGGTTCGGGAAATCAGGCTGGCAAGGTAATGGGCTCCCATGCGGACGTTTGTTTCCGGATCGAAGATGTCGTATTTTTCGCCGAGTTTGAGTTTTTTTGCCTCGTCATCGGCTGTGGCTTCCATGAGCTGGGTGAGACCGTTTGCTCCCGCCTTGCTGGTTACACTTGGGTCAAAGAAACTTTCGCTTCGGACCAGGGCATACATGAGGTAGTCCGGGAGACCGAATTCATGGCATGAATTGTCGATGATTTCCTTGAAAAAGCGGGGGAAAGCCAGTTCCAAAAGCTCTTTGGGGATTTTCCCGGTGGAACTTTCCAGGCAGCGGTTTGCGATTCTGAGGCTCTGGACGTTGTAAAGATTGTCCTTGCTGCGCTCAGCACACTGACTTAAAACCTTGCTGATTGCGATTGAGTCTTCTATCGAAATGTTTTTGCGGTTGGCAACCCATTCCGAGTAAAGCCTTTGCGGGAATCCGAATTCTGCGTAGCCCTGCAGGAGAATTCCTTCTCCCTCGTCTGCGTTTTCCTTTGCCGCTTCATTCTGATTCAAAATATAGGACTCGACCAGTTCCGGGGCTGTCACGTTCAGGCGTTCCAGAGCACACACTTTATAATAGAAGGAAGATGGCGAATTCAGCACTTTCGTAAAGGCTTCGACTGCCTGCCGGGTTTTGAGTCCTTCTTCGCCTCGGGCCAAGCCTTCTTCGAGCAGGCGGCCTGAAATGTAGGCATATTTTCCCTGGGTCAGCGGAGAAAAATTTGAGTCAGTCTGCTTCCAGACCCTGAAAAAATCCTGCCAGCGGTGGCTTGAAAGGAGCAGAATCGAAAGTGACTCAAAAAAGTCGTCGAAGTATTCTGAATCGTGGATTCGTGAGCCGTATTCCGCCAGCGTTGAAATGATGTCGTCGGTTGAAGTGCGGAGCTGGAAATTCAAGAGATACCAGAGGCAGTTGTCGAACTGAAGCTCGTCTTTTGTTGATTCAAGGGCGCTGCGGAATCGTGAGACTGTCTGATGAGGATAGCGGCCGGCCTTGTCGTAGAGGCGGGCTGCATAAAAATGAGCGAAATATGCTTTTTCCGGGGAAAGATTTTTTGCCAGACGGTCGAATTTTCTTGCCGAGGCAAAATAATCGTTTGTTCCGTAGAGTGTTGATTTTCCGATATCCGAAAGAAGCTGGGAATCAATTTCTTCGCTGCGATTTTCGTAAATTTTAAGGATTTTATCGACCTGGGGGAAGGTGAGCGAGTAGCTTCGGTGGAAAACCGCGATTCTGTAGTCGATTATCGTTTTTTCAGGATTTTCGGCTTCCTTCAGGGCTTCAAAGAGCGGCTCAAAGCCTTCTTCCGGCTCGATTGAAAGTCCGGCGTCTGGCTCAGCGTTTCCGGACTTGTCATTGCTCAGCGCGGTTTCTCCGTTGTTCAGAGCAGTCTCGGTGTCATCAGCCTTGTCCTGAGAATCTTCCGGCAGCAACTGGCTTTCAAGAAGACTTCGCTTGTTGAGGTTTTTCTGGAAATTTTCGGTTTCCTTTTGAATGTTCTGATTTTTTTCGTTGAGGCGGGCTATGTAGGCTCCGTAAGTTTCCAGGTGCTCGCTTGAAATCTGGCGTGAGACAAACCACTTGAAGAATTCTGCGTCGAAGCGGCTGTCCTTTTTTTGTGCCAGCGAGAGAAGCCTGAGTTTTATCAGCTCGTTTTTTGCCTTTTCGAGTGAGATTCCCTCGGTTCTTTTGATGATGGTTGCGAATTCGTTGTTCTGGAAAAATGTCCGGCAGGCGATGATGAGTGATGATTCGTCGTCGTACTTGTCCGCAAGATATGTGGCGGCATCGAGCCTGTCCTTTACGCTTCCAAGAATTGTGAGGGATTCCGCACTGCGTTTTGCAATGACCTTGCTGCCTTTTTTGCGGGCGATTTTAAAAAGACGGAGTGCCTGCTCCTCGTTGCCATTGTCCGAAGCCTGAAGGGCAAGAAAATAATTTGAGTCGTGGCCGAATTTTTTTTGAGGTGAAGTTTTGGAATTTGAAGTGCCCACTCTGGCGCAGGCTGAAAAAAAGAACAATAAAATAAAAAATGGCAGGACTTTTTTCATAAAGATGATTTTAATTTAAAAAAGAAGTCCCCGCAAGAATGCGGGGGATTTTTTGTTCTGCTTACTCTGCTGGAATCATGATGTCTGTTCCGGAGATAATCAAATCCGGGTTCTTGATTTTGTTGTAGTCAGCAATTTTCGGATATTTCCAAGGTGTCTTGTAGTAAGATTCAGAAATATCCCAGAGTGTGTCACCCCAGCGGATATGATATTTAACGTCAGCAGTCTTTTTGACTTCCGGCTTTTTCTCTTCAACTGGAACTGGCTTTGGAACGACTTTTTCTGGCTCTGGAGCGATGACGATTTTGTCCTCAACAGCTTCAGGTGCTGCTTCGTTCTTTGGCTCTTCAACAACAACGTCAACGAATTTTGTCTCTTCTTTTGGTTCTTCGGCCGTAATTTCAATCGGCTCTGATTTATGGAAGAATTTGTCGAGAAGTGAAACGCCGTTTGTGTTGCGAGAAGCAAGGAGATTGTATTTTGACGGAACAACGAAAAGAAGGAGGATTGTCGCAATCACACAGATAATCGCACAGATGATGCAGATAATCATCGGAGTGTGGGTCTTTTTGCCCTCTTCTTCCTCGTCGTAGAGTGAAGCATGTTCTCCGGCAATTGTTTCCTTGTCGTAAAGGTCAGAGAAATCCATTGCTGAGCCAGTGCTTCCTGAGCTTGAAGTGTCACTTCCGAACAAATCATCGTCTGACGGTGTATTGAATGCCGGGTCGTTCAAGTCATCGAAATCAAGGCCTGTTGCGCTTGTTTCTGTATTTGTTACCGGTGTATCAAAGTCAGGAAGGTCGAATCCTTCCGGCTCTGTTGTGTCAGTGTCTGCAAAAGTATCAGGAAGGTCAGATGAATCTGAGCCTGAACCGAAATCATCGCCAAAATCAGGAAGCTCGAAATCTTCTGTTGAGAAGTTTTCTGCTGTGTCGGCTGCGACTGTCTCGTCAGCGGCTGGCTCTTCGATTGCGGTCGTGTCTGTCTGAACTGTCTCGTCGCCTGTATTTTCAGCAACAGGATTTGCAGCAAAGTCTACTGATTCAAGGGTTGAGTCTTCAACTGGAATGTCGTCCAAATCAGAGAAATCAGGGAGTTTGCCATCGAATTTTTCCTGATTCAAACTTGACTCTGGATTTCCTGCTGCGTTCGGTTCTGTGTGGTCAAAGCTGAAAGGCATGTTGTCGAGTGAGCTTGTATCCATTTCCGGAAGGTCTTCCGGTGTGAATGTTGCGTCGTCGCTGTTTTCGATTGCAGGCTCGTCTGCTGCGATTGCGTCTGCATCGGCTGCTACTGTTTCCTCGGCTTCCGGAATTGCAAAATCATCAGCGGCTGCATCATCGTTTCCTGCGATTGCAAAGTCTGCCGGTTCTGCCCGCTCTTCTTCAGTTCTTGAAATGAGGTTTACTTCAGTTTCGCTTTTTTTGCCGGTTTCAGGGTCAACAACTTCTGCCGTGAGCTTGTTGTCTTCGTCCAGGCCCACAGAAAGATGAAGTTCCGGCTCTCCGTTCGGATGCGGATTGAGTTTTGTGACTTCAAGGGTGTCGACATATTCAGCATCTTCCATGGTACCATTTTCCGAGCGGTACAAGTCAATCTGAACTTTGGTCTGGTTGTCCTTTGCTGTGGTCAAGTCCAGCATTCTCTTTTTTGGAGTTCCTTCTTCGAGTACTGGATAAAATGTTCCGTCAGCAAGTTTGATTCCGATTGTTTTCATATCTATCCCCTTAAAATCGCGGTTCTAAATCTTAGTTAGCAGTTGCCCCATAATTATATTCGGAAATTCCAGCGAGTTCGTTTACTGTTGTTCCGAATTTTTCTGCAACATTGTAAGTTGTTGTCTTGATGATGTTTCCGTTTGAGTCGTATTTGTAGATTACGCGGACTGTAAGTTTGTTTTCTGAATTGTAAGTCTGCTCTTCTGTAATCTGGTAAGTTGCGTCAAAGCGGAATACAACTTTTTTAGTCTGTGGCTCGCTTGCTGTTGAATATGAGATTTCAGAAAGTTTTCCGGCGTCGTTGTAAGTGTAAACGGCTTTCTGCTCAAGGTTTCCGGCTGCGGCATACTGAGCGACTTCGGCAGTTCGTCCCTGGTCATCATTTTTTGTGATGATTTTTGAGAGCAGGGCACCGTCGGCATTGTAGTAAGACTCATCAATCTGATTTCCGTTGATTTTCCAGATTGTCTTGTTGATGAGAGTGTTTGCAGCGTTGAATTCTGATTCCTCAGTTTTGTTTCCGTTTTCGTCGTAGGCTGTAGTGATTTTCCAGGTGATTTTTCCGTCGTTGTCTGTGCAGATTCGCTCTACGAGATTGTTTCCTTCATATTTATAAGTGATTTTGTCTACGAGAGAATCCTTGCTTGTGAGTTCCGAAGCCTCTGTTTCCTGGCCTGTTACGTCAAAGACGTGAACGAATTTAGCGCGTGGTGAGCGGTAGTAGTCTCCGAATTTTTCTGTAATCTGATATTCAATTTTTGTGTACTGACCAAAGCCACCTTCAGGTTTAAGTGAAGCTTCTGAATCAAAAGCAAAAACCTGTGCAGAAAGTGCGGCTGCTGCAAGAATCAACAATGTTTTTTTCATTTATTTCCCCCAAAAATATTTTTACCGATTTATTATTTTGTTTAAATATCGGATTATTGGGTTGTCGTCTTTATACAAAAAAGAAGCATTTTTTTTTCCTTGTAAGAATCTTAATTTAGGTTTATCCTATAATATAAATTGGTATAAATTTTTTTTATTTTTAGAGGAGATCAAAATGTCCAGAAAGAAAATGTCAATGGACGGAAACCAGGCTGCTGCTCATGTTGCCTACGCTTACACAGAAGTCGCTGGTATCTATCCAATCACTCCTTCATCGCCAATGGCTGACTGGGTTGATAACTGGTCTGCAAATGGTCAGAAGAACATTTTCGGTAACAAAGTAAAGGTTATCGAAATGGAATCAGAAGCCGGTGCTGCAGGTACAGTTCACGGTTCTTTGGCATCAGGTGCGCTCACTACTACATTCACTGCCTCACAGGGCTTGCTCTTGATGATTCCTAATATGTACAAGATTGCTGCTGAACAGCTTCCTTGTGTATTCCATGTTGCTGCACGTTGTGTTGCTACACAGTCTTTGAACATTTTCGGTGATCATTCAGACGTTTACGCTTGTCGTCAGACAGGTGCTGCAATGTTCGCAGAATCAAACCCACAGGAAGTCATGGATCTGGCTCCTGTAGCTCACCTTGCTGCCCTCGAAGGAAAAGTTGCATTCATCAACTTCTTCGACGGTTTCCGCACTTCACACGAAATCCAGAAAATCGAAACCTGGGACTATGCTGACCTCAAGGAAATGGTAAACATGGACGCTGTAAAGGCATTCCGTGACCATGCCTTGAACCCGGAGCATCCTGCTATGCGCGGTTCACACGAAAACGGCGACGTATTCTTCCAGCACCGCGAGGCTTGTAACTCAACATACGACGCACTCCCGGCAATCGTTGAAAAATACATCGACAAAATCAATGCAAAACTCGGCACAAAATACGGCCTCTTCGACTACTACGGCGCACCAGATGCTGACCGCGTAATCGTTGCAATGGGCTCAATCTGTGACGTTGCAGAAGAAGTAATCGACTACCTCACAAAGAAGGGCGAGAAAGTCGGTCTCATCAAAGTACATCTTTACCGACCATGGATGCCAAAGAAATTCCTCGAGAAATTGCCAAAAACAGCAAAGAAAGTCGCTGTTCTTGACCGCACAAAGGAACCAGGCTCACTCGGTGAACCACTCTATCTCGATGTTGCAGCAACTCTCCGCGAAGCTGGCTTGAACGACGTTGTTCTCACTGGCGGACGCTACGGCTTGGGTTCAAAAGACACACCGCCAAGCTCAGTATTCGCTGTTTACACAGAACTTGCAAAAGCAGAGCCAAAAGCCCGCTTCACAATCGGTATTACAGACGATGTTACAAATCTCTCATTGCCAGAGGTTAAACCAGCTCCAATCACTTCTGCAGAAGGAACTGTTGAGTGTAAATTCTGGGGTATCGGTGGTGACGGTACAGTCGGTGCAAACAAAGACTCTACAAAAATCATCGGTGATCACACTGACAAATATATTCAGGCATACTTCCAGTACGATTCTAAAAAGACTGGTGGTATCACAATTTCTCACCTCCGCTTCGGTGACAAACCAATCCGCAGCCCGTACTACATCAACCAGGCTGACCTCGTTGCCTGTCACAACCAGTCTTACATCATCAAGGGCTACAAGATGGTTCAGGATGTTAAAGACGGCGGTACATTCCTCATCAACTGTCAGTGGTCTGATGAAGAACTCGACAAACACCTTCCTGCTGAGTCAAAGAAATACATCTATGACCACAAGATCAAGGTTTACACTGTAGACGCTGTTGACATCGCTACAAAAATCGGTCTTGGAAAACGAACTTCTACAGTTCTTCAGTCAGCATTCTTCAAGCTCGCAAATGTTCTTCCTGCAGAAGAAGCAATCAGCTACATGAAGGAAAAGGTTGTTGCTAAATTCTCTAAGAAGGGCCAGGACATCGTTGACATGAACTGCCAGGCTATCGATCAGGGTGCAGGTGCCCTCCACGAAGTTAAGATTCCTGATTCATGGAAGAACCCGGCTCCGGACGCAGCTAAACCAGCCCTCAAGGGTGAAAAAGCTACCGTTGATATGGTAGAAAAACTCATGAACCCAATCGCCCTCATGGACGGCGACAACCTCCCAGTTTCAGCATTCAAGGACATCGCAGACGGTCAGTTCCAGCTCGGAGCTAGCGCTTACGAGAAACGCGGTACTGCAGTCAATGTTCCAGAGTGGGATTCAACAAAATGTATTCAGTGTAACAACTGTGCATTCGTTTGTTCACACGCAACAATCCGCCCATATCTCCTCACAGACGCAGAAGCAGCTGAAGTCGAGAAGAACGGTGGAAAAGCAGTTGACCTCAAGCCAAAGGCTGGAAAATACAAGTTCACACTTTCTGTTTCACCGCTCGACTGTATGGGTTGTGGCGAATGTACAACAGTTTGTCCGGTTCAGGCACTCACAATGGTTCCACAGGAAAGCCGCTTGAGCGAGCAGCCAGCTTGGAACTATCTCGTTGCAAATGTATCAAAGAAGGCAGATTCTGGATTCGGCGACAACACAGTCAAGGGAAGCCAGTTCAACCAGCCGCTTCTTGAGTTCTCAGGCTCATGCGCAGGCTGTGCAGAAACTTCTTATGCCCGCTTGATCACTCAGCTCTTCGGCGAGCACATGTACATTTCTAACGCTACAGGTTGTTCTTCAATCTGGGGTGGTCCTGCTGCTACAGCTCCTTACACAATCAACAAAGACTCAAAGAAAGGTCCGGCTTGGGCTAACTCACTCTTTGAGGACAACGCTGAGCACGGTTTGGGTATGTACTCAGGCCAGAAATATATCCGCGACAACCTCATCGAAGAAATTCAGGCAGTTGTTGACGGAGACAAAGCTACTCAGGGCTTGAAAGACGCATTCGCTAAGTTCATCGAAACAAAAGACAAGACAATCGAGAATGCTCCTGCAGCTGACGCACTCATCGCAGAACTTGAGAAAGTTCAGTGCGACTGCGTAAAACCAATCCTCGAAAAGAAAGCTTACCTCGCTAAAAAATCTGTATGGATTTTCGGTGGCGACGGATGGGCTTACGACATCGGATTCGGCGGTCTCGACCACGTTCTCGCTTCAGGCGAAAATGTCAACGTCATGGTATTCGATACAGAGATGTACTCAAATACAGGTGGACAGGCATCAAAGGCTTCTAACATCGGTGAAGTATGTCAGTTCGCAGCAGCTGGTAAAGAGATGGGCAAAAAGTCACTCTCTGAAATCGCTATGAGCTACGGCTACGTATACGTTGGACAGATTGCTCTTGGTGCTAACCCGGCCCAGGCTCTCAAAGTCATCCAGGAAGCCGAAGCTTACAACGGTCCGTCACTCATCATCGGATACGCTCCATGTGAATTGCACGGCGTTAAGGGCGGCATGAACCACTGTCAGGACGAGATGAAGGCAGCCGTAAAAGCCGGCTACTGGAACCTCTTCAGCTTCAACCCAGCCCTCAAGGCAGAAGGCAAGAATCCGTTCACCCTCACATCAAAGGCAGGAGACGGTTCTTACCAGAGCTTCTTGAACAACGAGACCCGCTACTCAGCACTTACCCGCAAGTTCCCAGAGAGAGCTAAGGTCTTGTTCGACCGCAACGAGCAGGCAGCTAAAGCTAAGTTCGAGCATTTGCAGAAGCTGGTTGAACTTTATAAATAAGCCAGTCGAGTTTTCATTGGGGTAGTTGCCCCAGTGGGAAGTAAAATGCGAAAACGCCCCTTGCTAGTTAGAGAAGCTTGCTTCTCCGATTTCCTTGCGAGGGGCGTGTTTTTTTGCCGAAAGACAGCTCTTCTATGCTATCGTTACGGTTTCAGATAAGCCCTCCCTTGCAGTTTTTGTGAGTTCATCCTTCTTAAGGTAATATGTCCTTACAAGAATCCTGAATTCTGCTCCGCTCTCCAATTCATCGGGAAGGAAGAATTCGAGATTTTTACCAGCATTCCTTGTAATAATCGGACACGGAATCCATGTGCTTTCGTCCTGAACAGGCTCCTTGTTTTCGTTCAGAGGACACAGGAAGACTCCGCCTTTTTCTCCGTCGATTTTCAGCCTTTCGCCATCAAGGTGTACGGATTTTCCCTTGCTGAGAATTCCGTCCGCCTTGCCGGTTAAAAGGTTGATGACCGACGTTATTAGTGGTGAAGTGTCTGCAACGGAGATTTCCTTTATGCTGACCTTTGAGAGTGCAGAATTGGCAATCTGGCTCGGCGTGAACTTTGCCGTGAAAAGCTGCTTTTCGCCGGGGTCAAAGGTCTTGCCGTTGTACCTGCCCTGGATGGAAGGATACATCGTTCCCAGGTCGAGCACGTTCACTGACTCACCGCGGGAAAGGGCCTCAAGAATTTCTTCCTTGAGGAATCCTGCGGTCTGCTGCAATGAAAGCTCGTTTGTTCCTGCCTTGCGCTTCTGAATCCGGGCGATGAGCGTGTTTGTATCGATTGTGTTACGCTCAAACTTTCCGTAGAAATTGCGCCCGTTGGAAAGCTTGTTTGCATAAAGAGTGATTTTTCCGCTTCCGTCGGAATCCAAAAATTTTGTAGTAAGCTTTTCAGCCATATTACTGTCCTTGCCTGACTTACAGGCTTGCCAAAGTTTTTTAAGGTCAACGACCCTGTATCAGTAAAGATAACAGAAAAAAATCCTGTGATTTGTAGAAGTTTGTCTACAAAAGCTTTTATCCATGCTGATAGAATAAAGGTACAGCAAAAAAACGCTGATAAAACTAGTAGTTTAGTTAGTCTACAAAAGTGCACACTGTCAGTCAGAGAGACGTGGAGTTGGCAGTCAGAGAGACGTGGAGTTGGCAGTCAGAGAGACGCGGAGTTGTCAGTCAGAGAGACGCGGAGTTGTCAGTCAGAGAGACGCAGAGTTGGCAGTCAGCATGACGTGGAGTTGGCAGTCAGAAAGACGCGGAGTTGTCAGTCAGAGAGACGTGGAATTATAAGTAAGCAAGTTGATTTTTCATTGAGGTTGTTACCCCAGTGGGGGAAGTAAATGCGGAAAAACTCCTTTCGTGAAAGAGAATTCCCTGTTTAGTTATGAAAAAATTATTAAAGATATTTATTGCTCAACGTTTTTATTATTTCTGTTTGTGAAATAGAAAATTCATTTATTAGTTTTTGTATGAGAATTTTATTTTCTTCTTTCTCGTAAAAATCTGGCAGAAACAATAGATATGATTCTATGCGTAATGCATCGGCAATCTTGGAAATAGTCTCTGGAGAGGGCCATTTATTTCCGCGTTCGATATCACTCAAAAAAGGGATAGAAATTCCCGCATCAAAGGCTAGATCAGCTTGAGACATATTCTTTATATCCCGGAATCGTTTGATATTTTTTGCGAGAGTTTCTCTTATTGAATCGCCAGCCATTACTAATCCTTTTAGATAATTGATTTTATCTAAAAGATTGACGGGTAAACAAACATCAGATAGAATGAGCTATAACATATTATTAGATGTTGTTATAAATATTATCATTTTGCCGTGAATTATTTATAAGTGGCATGGTGACATTTGAGAAAATATTGAAGTATGTCTATCAAAAAGAAATCTTTTACAGGATTCATGTTATTCCTGCTTGCAATTGCTCTTCCATGTTTCTCTGAAAATGGTATAGACGAAACGCTTGTTGATGTCAGTTCTGATATTTGTTCTGTTTGCTCTCAAAATGAAATAATTGCAGTATTAGATTTTAATGCAGAAACAGTTGATATGAGTAATTATCTTTCTAATTCTCTTGCGTCAAATCTTTCTCAAAATGGGAAAGTTCGTGTTGTGACTAGACAGCACATGGATAAAATAGAAAAAGAACTTGATTTTCAAATGAGTGGCTATGTCAGTGATTCTACAGCTCTTTCAATTTGTGAAAGACTTGGTGCAAAAGCCATTATCTTTGGACAATTTGAAGAACTTGAAAATCAATATACTTTACAAGTTAAAGTACTTGATGTTGAGACTGCGGCTTATAATCTTTTCAAGTTCTATAAAATTGCACGTTCACCTAAAACCGAACAACTTCTAGGAAGAGCCGCAACTTATCGTAAGTCTGCTTTTGGTATTATTGCAGAAACAAACAAGAACTGTATAGAGATGATTGCTCCTGCTGGTGGAATAAGCTTCGATTACAGCTTGTCTCGCAAGTTTTCGATAGGGGTAAAAGCATTCTTAAGCTACGATATAAATGGAAAAAATAGCGATGATAATACGGCTGTGACTTTTGAGCCGTTAGGTTCTTTTCGAGTGTACACGACTTCACCAATCGGGGATTCTAGTTCCGGCATGTTTATTGAAGGCTTGTTCGGCGGAGCAGTTTTATTTATAAATGATGAAACAAAAACTGTACCGAGTGCGGGGATTTCTCTGGGAATTCGACAGCCGTTTGGTGCAACATTCATTGAACCATATTTACGTGTTGGTTATCCGTATTTGTTTGGTGCGGGATTGCAGTTCGGCTTGAGATTCTAGGAGACTGCTGATGAAAAATAAAAATTTCTATATATGCCTTGTTTCTATTTTATACCTTGTGAGTTTATTTATATCATGTACGAATCCATTTTATATAAAGGCATCGGGATTGTATGAAGTCTCATTCGTAACAAATGGCGGAACTGAGCTTGAAACTATTCGTACTACTTGCATAAAAGAACTTCCTGTGTCAGAAAAAGAAGATTGTATACTTGAAGGTTGGTATGATAATGCATCTTTTTCAGGATCTCCTGTGTCTTTTCCGTTTGAAACTGAAAATGATACCACACTTTATGCAAAATGGAAAAAAATCGTCTTTACTGTAAGTTTTGAGACAAATTGCGAAACGGAACTGGCACCTTATAAAGCTAATTGTGTAAAAACTTCACCAGTTGTGAGTAAAGCGGATTATATTCTTGTTGGTTGGTTTACTTCGTCAGATTTTAAGGGAACTCCCGTTTCTTTCCCATATACCTTAAGTGCCGATACAAAATTATATGCAAAATGGGCACAATCGGTATTTACAGTAACTTTTGAGACGAATTGTGATGCTGAGATTGCGGCATACAAGACTGACATAATAGAAGCTGTAGCGGATATAAGCAAAGAAGATTATGTGCTTGTAGGCTGGTATACTTCTTCAGATTTCAACGGTACCCCCATTTCTTTTCCATATTCTTTAACTTCAGATACAACGCTTTATGCTAAATGGGCTCAATCAGTATTTACCGTAAAATTTGTGACCAATTGTGATGTTGAGATTGCTCCATACAAAACTGACTCAATTACAAGTGCACCGATTATAGAGCGAAAAGGTTATGAAATTGTTGGCTGGTATACCACACAAAATTTCTCAGGTAAAGCAATAACTTTTCCTTATTCTGTGACTAAAAACACAACACTTTATGCAAAATGGAAAGAAGCGGCTTTCTTGGTAAATTTTGAGACAAATGGCGGCTCCGAGATTTCTGCTTATACGACTTCACGAATAGAATCTGCACCAATAACTTCTCGTGATAATTATATTTTTGATGGATGGTATATAAATCCTGATTTTAAGGGAACTGCTATCAGCTATCCATTTCCTATAACACAGAATATTACTTTGTATGCGAAATGGATAAAGAAAACAGAAGTTACTGTCATTTTTTATGATGATACTAAGAAAATCAAAATTAGCATTGATGATAAAGAAGAAAGACAACTAAAAATAAGTGCTTCAGAAGGATTTGAGTCATACAAATGGATTTGTGATGATACCGTATTGTCAAACGATTCTAATTGCATCACCTTGACCAATCTGTCAGCTGGCTATCATTTAATTACAGTTACTGTACAAGATAATGACGGAAAAACTGTATCGAGCTACATAAAAATAAGGAAAACAGAATAGGAGATAAAACTATGAACAGAACTACCTGGAAATACTTTTTATCAATTCTTTTAATTTCTTTATTTACTTTTTCCAGTTGTAATTTTCTTGGAGAAAATTTGCAGGAGTCAGAAACAAACAGTGAATCTAGGGGTGTGAAAATTTGTCTGAATTTTGGTAGCAGCAGACAGATAATGCCGTCAAATTATTTGGTAGCTGAATATAATCTCAGAGGAACATTTAATTCAAAAGAAACCGTATGGACTTATGATTCTCTTTCAAAGCTCCATAGTGCAACTCTCTATTTGAATTATGGAGAATGGTCTTTTACTCTTGAAGCTTATGCAAACAGCAAATTAATTGCTTCTGATACAATTTCCAGAACAATTTCTGATACAACAAACACTTTGACTTTTGAGTACAAGGTAAGTGAATTAAACTATTCAGCAGGTTCAGGAAATATTTCTGTTTCAGTTAGTTTTCCGATAGATAAAAAAGTTTCATCTGTCACAGCTGCTCTTTATACAACAGAAAATCTGACAACTCCTATTTCAAACACATCTACAACATACACGACATTCACAACTGACAATGCAACAAGAAATTATATTGTAAATTATACAAAAGATGCAGTTTCTTCAGGTTCTTATTATTTGATTTTTAAGTTTTATCAGAATAATATTGAAGATAGTATAGGAATATGGCGTGACCTTGTTTGTGTTGCAAATGGATGCTTAAGCAGCGGAGAATCGACCGTTACAGAATTCAATGAGCTATATTTTATCAATTACCATTTAAATGGAATTTCTTTTAAATCTTCTTATGTAGTTCCTGCAAGCTTTAATAAGAGTCAGAGCATAACTCTTCCTACTGCTGAGAATATGGATCAAACAAATCTTTCCTTTACAGGATGGTATGAAACTGCGGATTTTTCTGGAGATAGAATTACCAACTGGACTTATGATTCAAAAACGGCAGATGTAAATCTTTATGCAAAGAATACTGCAATCGTTGCTTTCAATATGAATAATTATGGAACTCAGATTGAAAGTCAGACAGTTCTGTATGGATCAAAGCCTTCGGAGCCAACTAAGCCTGAAAGTAATACAATGTTCTTTAAGGGCTGGTTTACTGATGAAGCTCTTACACAAAAATATAATTTTAATTCTGTTCTGACTGCAAACAAAGTTTTATATGCAAAATGGGTAGATTTGCCATCTTACTGGTCTTGGACTTATCCGACAAGTACACCTACATTGACTTGGGAAGGAAAAGGAACTCAGGCTGAACCATATATCATTATGAATGCCCAGGAATTGGCAGACCTTGCTTACATGGTCAATAATTTTACAACTTATTCTGGAACATATTTTGTACTAGGCACAGATATTGAATTGAATTATGGAAAAACAGTAACTGGTGTTGATGATACATTAAATAACTGGATACCGATTGGAAATACAACTTCTAATTTTGCTGGAAACTTTGATGGAAATGGAAAGAAGATTAAAGGATTGTATATTAATGATAATTCATTGGAAAATGTCGGATTATTTGGAATTGGAAAAGCTCCTAATAATTTGACGATTGACAGTGGATATGTAACTGCAAATGCCACTTATGCTGGTGGCGTGATTGGGTATTCGAAGTCTGCAATTGAAAATTGTATTAACAAAGTTGCTATGAATAACAGCAAAGTTGACAGCTATCTTGGTGGTATTGCTGGTTATGGAAGTACTTTTAAGAATTGTGAAAACACAGGTGTATTATCTGGATTAAATGTTGCAGGTATAGCGGGACAGGGGAGTGTTTTTGATAAGTGTATTAATAAGGGAGAAATTAGTGCGACGGGAAAAACTTGTGGAGGTATAGCATCTAATCGTAGTTCTGGTTCCACATCATTAGAAATAAAAGATTGCGTAAATACTACAAATCTTTCATCTCAAGGGGATTATGCTGGAGGACTTTTTGGTTATTTCAGCTATGATTTTTCCGTAGGGAATAGTTATGATAATAGGAATATTTCTATTATCATAACAAATTCTAGTAATTTTGGAAAAATTACTGGATTAAAATATATTGGAGGTATTATTTCATATGTATCTTCAGAAGTTACTGGTTCTGATAAATATAATAGGACAGTAAGTAATATAATTATTTCAAATATTACTTCTACAGGAGACATCGAAACTCAAAATGGAACAAGTATTGGTGGAATTTGTGGATATATTAATCTAATAGGTCATAAAACACGAAACAATATAATAAAGAACTGCGTATATGATGCATCTATTCGATTTTCTGACTCTGACATAAATTCTTATTTGGGTGGAATTTGTGGAAATATGTATGGAATTGAAATATTAAATAGTTTTGCAGCTGGAATAATAGAAAATTCATCTTCGCATAATACGATTGGAGGAATAGTAGGTTCTAGAAAAATTTCGAGTGCAATAAAAAATTGTTATGCAAGGATGAAAATGACTTCCACAGTTAATATTTCACTTAATGGAATTGGAGGAAGTGGATTACTCAATTGTTTCTATGTCGCAGGTATAGGAGCCACACGAGCAACAGGTTCTTCTTATGAAACAAGTATCGGTGCTGTCACATCTGCTACAGACTCTGTTTTCCCTGTTAATAATTCAACTTTACTTTATAATGGAACACTATGTGAAGTTTTAAATGCATATAGAATAGACAATGATACGGACAATTCTTATAAAGAATGGGTTGTAGGTTCAGACGGATGGCCAACTTTTGCTGAATAAATTATATATTGCGCAAATGCTTATAAATTCATTTTTTATCTTATTTTTTGTTGACGTTATATATTCTGTATGGTTATATTTAAAATTAAGGGAGGTCACTTATGGCCAACTTTTTGAATCACCCGAATCTTATCTAGGAGGTCTCTTCTTCTAGGTTGCCAAATTAGGGTACAAGGGGATAGTAAAAAATCTCAAAGCGATTACAATTTTCTTGAAAATCAAAGAGACTGATGGGAAGGAAGATTGCCCGAAAGGATAATACGAAATCAAGTTTTGGCTGTTTTGATTTAAGGCTGGGCTAAGAATCAGAAGAAATAAGATACTTGAGTACTCCCCATCTTTTTTATAAAAATAATTGTTTAGGAAGTTTTTTATAATGGCATTTACAGACACTATTAAAAAAGAGGCTTTTTCAAGGGCTAAAGACAAATGTGAAAAATGTGGAAAACAATTAGTTTGGACAAATCATAACGAAGGTGAACGTGGAGCATGGCAAGCGCATCATAAAACTTCGGTATCGGCTGGAGGAAAAGATTATCTGTCAAATTGTATGATTTTATGTTTAGATTGTCATAAGAAGACTAGAACTTATGGTAGTCATTAAGATATTTAATCATAGAATGACAAGTTCTTTAGCCAAAAACGGATTTCTGTGAGTTGTTCAAATAAACTAGATCGTATCAATAATTCATGGTAATAGCAAAACTTTCAAAAATAGAAATAGTAACAGTTGAAATACGAAAAATCCCAATAGTTAGATTGTTAATGATAATTTTATCTCCGTTGGATGAAGAGGGGTAAATGAACAGTTTTGAAAACAATAAATCTTTTCGTCATGTTGTTCTTCTTGGTGCAGGTGCATCTTGTGCAGCGTTGCCAAACAGATGTGATAAGAATGGCAAAAAAATATCTGCAATGGATGGTTTCATAAAGAATCTTGGATTAAATACTATTTTTAAGGAATATAATTATTCTGGAAATTTAGGCAATCTTGAGGAAGTATATTCCGACGTATATGAAAAAAAAGAATTCTTTGAATTATGTCAAAAACTTGAATATGAAATTGAAGAATATTTCTTCAATATGCGAATTCCTGACGAGCCAACTGTTTATGATTTGTTGTTATTGTCTCTGACACCAAATGATTGTATTGCAACTTTTAATTGGGATCCGTTACTTACTCAAGCATATCGCAGAGTAAAAAAAATAACAAAAGATTTGCCTAAAATATTTTTCTTGCATGGTAACGTAGACATTAGTTTTTGCAAAAATCATAATCAGTTTGGATTTTTCAATGGTAAATGTCCGATTTGTCAGCATACTTTTTCTCCGATGCCACTACTGTATCCAATAAAAAATAAAAAGTATAATAACAAACCTATATTAGCAAGTTTCTGGAGGCAGTTTAGTGAAATGCTTTCCGAGGCTTATATATTTACTGTTTTTGGCTATAGTGCTCCTAAATCTGATGTTGAAGCTGTTGAATTATTAAAAGCAGCCTGGAATGCAAAGGAAAAGCCTTTAAAGCAATTTGAAGTAATTGATATAAAAGCAAAAAATCCTTTAGGAGAATTGCAATCTTCATGGAAAGACTTTTTTTATTCTTTTCATTCGAACTTTGAAGAAACTTTTTACACATCATCTCTTGCTCGTTTCCCAAGAAATACATGTGTGGCTCTTCGAAAACAAAATGAACTTGCAGACTTTATTGATGATTCTCCGAAGTTGTATGAAGAAATGTCTTGGTTTGACATTAAAACTTATTTTTCAACAATTCTTGAAAATACAGTGTAACAAATTATGGCGAGTTAATAACAGAACATTCGAATTTATGGTATAATACAAAATGGAGCATACAGATATGTCAAACATTCACATCAGGTCACTAAATATTGAGACCTTTCGAGGTATCCAAAATCTAAAGCTCGAAGGCTTCTCTGGAATAAACATCTTTACGGGTGACAATAATTCCGGAAAAACAAGTGTTTTGGAAGTGCTTCAAACTTCTGGAAATCCACATTCACCGATAATGTGGACTCTGCTTGGTAGAAATGAAAAGTTCCCGAACCCAACCCGAACTATTTTTGAAATGGTAAAAGATTTATATTCTGTTTCTGAAAATGATTTGAGAATTGCTTATTCTAAGGAAGATGATAAAAATGGAAATGTATTTATAGAACTAAAAGGTAGCATCTCAAAAGAAAAAACAATCAAAAAAGACTATTGTAAGATTGCTCATATTGAATGTGAGAAAGGCGAAGAGTTTTCAGAAGCCGAAGTGATAAAGCTGCATATTGATTTTTTTTACAATGGAAAAATCGAGGACTCTGTTGATGTTTACAATGTAACTCGTTTTGAAATCTTTCCAGAAAATACTGAGAAACCTTACGAAAAATACATAGTTCACTATATCTCACCAAGTGTCTATGATAAAGAATGTCCTGTGATAACCGAAATTTTCAGCGACAATGAGGGGCACAAAGAACTTATAGAGGTATTAAGACTGTTTGATGATGATATTCTAGACATTGTGCCGACCGTGCGTGAATATGCAATTCCTTTCCCCATGAAAGATAGCTATCAGATTCGTTCAAAAAAATACGGAAAACTTATGCCGCTTAGTGTTTATGGTGACGGCCTAAAAAAAGCATTGTGGCTTGTAACATCAGTTCTTGCAACAAAGGATGGGGTTCTTCTTATTGATGAATTTGAAACAGCTATTCACACATCGGTTATGAATAAGCTTTTTACATGGATTTTTAGGGCATGTAAAAAATATAATGTTCAGCTCTTCCTCACCACGCACAGTAAGGAAGCATTGCAGAAAGTCCTTGCATTAAATTCCGACCAAGACTTTAAAGACGAAATTACTCTGTATACGCTTTACAAAATTGATGGTAAGAATGTCGCCAGAAGGTTGTCTGCCGAGAGAGCTATTGAAGCCGATGAAAATTTCGGGCAGGAGCTGAGATAATGAAATCAATTATTATTTGTGAAGGTGACACAGATTTTACTTTACTCCAATATTTTATGATTAAGGCAAACAGCTGGGAAGATGCTCGAAAAACCACTTTCAAACCTGACATTTCAGATTCAATAAGCAGGGATTTTTCTAAATCATCAAACTCTCTTACAATTGTTTCTGCGGGTGGCTGTGCAAATATCAAGTCCGTTTTTGCATCGGTTATACGCTATAACCAGAATGCGGTTTTTGATTCTGAGAGATATTCAAAAATTGTTATTGTTACGGATAATGATGAGGAAGGAACAGAAGCGAAGATACTTTCTGATTTAAATAAGGTTATAGAAAATAACGGTAAAATTCGAAATAAAAACTGGACAAAACTTTCATATATTGATGAAACATCAAGTAAATTTGCATTTTCTACAGATGTGCTTTTGCTTGTTATTCCTTTTGAGGAAAATGGTGCTCTTGAAACGTTCCTGTTGAATTCTGTGTCGAAACAAGATGTTTACGATGCGGAGATTATCAAAAAAGGAAATGCTTTTGTGGAATCTGCAGATCCGGATTCAAAATATCTGATACATCGTGGTTTGAAAACAAAAGCAAAATTTGATGTCTATTTTTCTATAAGGACTCCTGCAAAACAATTCCGTATGCGACAGGATATTCTTAAAAATGTTCCGTGGGAAGAATATGAAAATGTCCGCGAAGTATTTAAAGAGCTACAGAAATTAGGTTGATTTTCCGCGTTAAGGATTGGAGCACCGCCGTAGGCGTACCGCTTGCGGTATGAAGCGATAGCGTAAGTGCGGAAAGCCTGACCCGCCGCAGGCGGGGAACGCCCTGTTTCGGACGCTCCGGCTCCCATCTAAATCTTCAGCTCCGCGTACACGCCTTGGACGACTTCGGCGGATTTTTGCAGTAGCTCTCGCTCTTCTTCGGCAAGTTTGATTTCTACGATTTCCTTGGCTCCGTTTTTGTTGATGATTGTCGGGACGCTGAGGAAGATGTTGTTCAGGCCGTATTCTCCGTTCAAGCCTACGCTAACTGGCAGGATTTTATTTTCGTTGAAGAGGATGGACTTGATGATTGCGGTTGCGCTTGAGGCGATTCCGTAGCAGGTGTTTCCTTTGCGGGTGAAGATGTCCCAGCCGGCTTCTTTTGTGCGTTTTAAGAGTTCGTCTTTGGTGATGTCCTTTGTGCGGTCGGCGTTGTCGGCGAAGACATCAGTCAGGTTTTTGCCTCCGATTGTTGCACTTGCCCATGAGACCATTTCGCTGTCTCCGTGTTCTGCCATGACGAATGCTTCTACGCTTTTTGCATCAAGGTTGTACATTTTTGAAAGTTCGCAGCAGAGGCGGGCTGTGTCGAGTGTGGTTCCGGTTCCGATGATTCTGTTTTTTGGCAGGCGTGAAAGTTTCCATGTGTAGTATGACATGATGTCGACCGGGTTTGAAATTACGACGAATACTCCGTCGAATCCGTTTGACATTACGCTTTCAACGATGTTTTTGATGATTTTCATGCTCGGGGCCAGCATTTCCAGTCTGTTGTGTGAGTCTTTTGGCATTGGCGCGCTTGCTGTGATTACTACGACGTCTGCATCACGGCAGTCTGAGTAGTCACCTGCCTTAATCGACATGTTTCTGTTCATGAAGTAGATTGAATGCTGCATGTCCAGTGCTTCGGCGACTGCTTTTTCCTTGTTTACGTCAATCAGAACGACTTCTTCGCAGATGCCCTGATTGAGGATGCTGTATGCTGTTGTTGCGCCGACGTTTCCGACTCCGACGATTACGACTTTTGAATCCTTGAAACTCATGTTTTACCTCACTTTTCGAGATTTTCTATTTTTCAATTTGATACGATAGCACTTTTGAAATCGGATTTCTAGACTTTGCCCGAAAATTCATTCTTTTGCTTTACACAATCGCCTTTCGCCTGTATATTTTTTGTGAGGTTAAAATGAAAAATCGTAAACATTCAACTTTAAAAGCAGCCGCTGTTCTTTTTCTCTTTTTTGCTCTTTCCCTTTTTTCTTCATGCAAGGTGACTATTGACGGGGATACAGAGTACACTGTTTATGGAACAGTTCAGGGAAAATACGATGATAGAACTCAGCCAATTCCGGGAATAGTTGTTGAAATTATTGAAAACGGTGGTTCATATAAATCTCTGACATACACCGATTCGCATGGCTGGTTTGAATTCAGGGATGTAAAAGAAGGTGATTACACCCTAAGATTTACTGATACAGATGGAGCTGAAAACGGTTCCTTTAAGCAGTGGAAGGAGCGTCTTCCTCTTGCCAGACGGGATTATAATTTTGGCATGATAACTCTCGAAAGCGCCAACTAATCTCCCTCCCAGCCGCACTCCCGGCCCCCTAAAAATCTATTTCCTCTTTTCCTTTAAAACTTCCGGCAGTACCTGTGCAAGAACGACTGCCGCGAAAATCAGTGCGCATCCGAATCCCATACGGAGCGTAATTTTTTCACCGAGAACGATAGTGCTGAAAATCACGCCGAAAACACTCTCAAACGACAGCAAAAGTGAAGCCCATGCCGAAGGAAGATATTTTAACCCAACATTCTGAAGCACAAAGCAAATCATCGTTGAAAGAAGTCCCAGATAGAGCATGGAAATTATTACCCTCGGATTTTGAATCTGCTCAATAGGAAAAGCTCCGTCGAAAATAGGGGCGCAAATCCATGCAAAAATCGACGCGAATAAAAACTGAAGGACTGTGAGCAAAATCGGGTCATGATGCTCATTGTACTTTGAGGTGAAAATTATATGAATCGCGTAGAAAATTCCGCAAATAAGTGTGAGTATGTCTCCGATATTGACGGTTCCTGTGTCGCTTGTTCCGAGCGCAAGCATTCCGATTCCTGTTATGGACATTATTGCGCATAAAAAGATATAAAATGCCGGGCGACGTTTTTCAATTATCCACAAAAAGACCGGAATCAAGAAAACGTAGCTTGTTGTGAGAAAGGCATTTTTGCCAGCGGTGGTGTAGTTGCAGCCGATTGTCTGAACGAGATAGGCTGTGAAAAGATAGAATCCCAGTATTCCGCCATGTATCCATGCTTTTTTTGTGAGAAATTTTAATTTTTTACAGTAAATGATTGCGAGGGCTAGGGCGGCGATTGTGAAACGGAACGCAATCATCCATACCGCGCCGATGTAGTCCAGGCTGTCCTTTACGATTACGAATGCAAATCCCCAGATTGCGGCGGCAAGCAAAAGCCCTGCGGAAGAAAGCAGGAAGGTCGTGTGTTTTGTCATGAAGAAGATAATATATAGAAAGAAAATTGTTTGCAACCAGTTGCGTGAAGCGAATAGCGAAACCAAAAAAGCCTGACCTGAAAGGGAGCGTCCACCATTTGCATAAAGTTTTGTTTTGTGTTACTATTTACAGTAACAAGGAGCTTACAATGAAAGAACTTTCTAAATTGATGGATTTCAGACCTAGCATTAAGGTCGTTGATGCCACTTTGCGTGATGGTGGTTTGGTTAATGATTTTTACTTCCCGGAAGGATTTGAAAAGGCTCTTTATGAGGCAAATCTCAAGGCCGGCGTTGATTATATGGAATTCGGCTATCGTGCTGACAAAGAAATGTTCGACGTAAATAAATTCGGTCCATGCAAATTCTCAAGCGATGATTTTATCCGCTCTATCGTCGGTGAAAATGATACAGATTTGAAGATTGCAATCATGACGGACGTTGGCCGCTGTAACTACAAGCAGGACATTCAGGAAAAGGCAAACAGCCCTGTTGATTTGATTCGGGTTGCAACTTACACCCACCAGATGCCGGGCGCCCTCGACATGATTGAAGACGCTAAAAACAAGGGCTACGAAGTCAGCTGTAACATCATGGCTATTTCCAATGCCCAGGAAGGTGATTTGAAGGTCGCTCTTGATTTGCTCGGAAAATCTCCTGTTGACATCATTTACATCGTTGACAGCTACGGCTCCCTTTACCCGGAGCAGATTGCCCGAATCGCTGACCTTTACGGTGAGTTCGCTGCAAAATACGGCAAAAAGCTGGGTATGCATGCTCACGACAACCAGAAGCTTGCTTTCGCAAACACAATCGAAGCTGCCGGTGACGGTGTTGACTATCTCGATGCAACTTATGCCGCAATGGGCCGTGGTGCCGGTAACTGTGCCATGGAGCTTCTCATGGGCTTCTTGAAGAATCCTAAGTTCAAGCTTCACCCGGTAATCAAATTCGTTGAGGAATATATGAATCCGATGAAAGAAGCCGGCGTTGTCTGGGGCTACGATTTACAGTATCTTTTGACAGGCGTCTTCAACCAGCATCCGAGAAGCGCTATTCAGTTCACAAAAGATAAGCGCAAGAACTTCAGCGACTTCTTTATGGAAGTCACAAGCCAGGAATAATTCGAACAAAAAAAATCCCGCACGGATGCGGGGTAAAAGCAGAGAGAGAAAATTCTGTTTGCCTTTAGGTGAACAGAATTTTCTCGTTAGATAAAAAATTACAGGAGGTAATTTTTTATCTTTGGATACGTCCTGATCCGTCGCCGCCTGCGAGCTTGTTTACTTCGTCTTCAGAAACCATGTTGTAGTCTCCGATGATTGAGTGTTTCAAGCATGAAGCTGCAACTGCCCAGTTGATTGAGTCCTGTGTGCTCATTCCTTTGAGCTGTGAGTGGATGAGACCGCCACCGAATGAGTCGCCGCCGCCTACGCGGTCAACGATCCACATCTCGTATTTCTTTGAGAATGCGTAGTCTTTGTCATCAACGTAGAGAAGAGCCTGCCAGTCGTTGCGGTTAGCGTTGATTGAAGAGCGGAGAGTGATTGCAACTTTTTTGAAGCCGAATTTCTCTTTGAGCTGGCGTGCAACTGAAACGTAACCGTCGTTGTTGAGCTCGCCCTTAGTTGTGTCTGTTCCTTCAGATTTGATTCCGAATACGTCGTTTGCGTCATCCTCGTTAGAGATACAAACATCAACGTACTTACAGATTTCTGTCATAGCTGCACGAGCTTCGTCTTTTGTCCAGAGCTTTCCGCGGTAGTTAAGGTCACAAGATGTTGTGATTCCCATTTCGCGGGCTGTTTTACAAGCTTCGATACAAGCTGTTACCATGTTTGGTCCCAAAGCCGGTGTGATTCCTGTGATGTGGAACCATTTTGCGTCTTTAAGGATTTCTTTCCAGTTGAATTCTTCTGGTTTTGCGAGCTGGATTGAAGATCCTGCACGGTCATAGATACATTTTGAGCCACGCTGAGAAGCGCCTTTTTCATTGTAGTAGATACCAACGCGTGGACCGCCACGAACGATGTACTCTGTGTGGACGCCGTATTTGCGGAGTGAGTTGACTGCTGCCTGGCCGATTTCGTGTGTCGGGAGCTTTGTAACGAAATATGATTCGTTTCCGTAGTTTGCGAGAGAAACAGAAACGTTAGCCTCACCGCCACCGAAAGTTGTTGTCATTGAATCAACCTGTACGAAGCGATAATAATCTGCAGGCTGGATGCGAAGCATCAATTCACCAAAAGTAACTACCTTTGCCATAAAAGTCTCCTACTAAAATTCGATTTTATAGAAAGTATATGACAGAGTAAGTGCTTCCACAATTAAAGATTATGCTATGAATTTGTAATTTAGTGACAGTAACAGGCTGATATGAATGTCGGAAAATTCTCAAATCCCTTTTGCAAAAACTTAAAATAAAATTTGCAAAGTTTTAAATTTAGATTAATAATAGAAGATATATCAAAATATGATTTTAAAACATCTTTTCTATGGAGTGTAATTTTTATGGAGTCTAAAATGAAGAAAAAAAGCGTTATCCGGAGGATTGTTGCCATAACAGGTATCATCATTGCAGTTCTATTCTTTGTATTGATTGAACTGACTACAACCTTCGTCAACAATTCTACGGTAGACATGGCAGAAAGTGACGTTTCGGTCATGGCTGAGTCTTATTCAAACTATGTCGCATCCTGGCTTGACGAAAATTTAAATCTCCTTGATTTCTATACAAAGGCCGATGTCGTTCATAATTTCGGTAGCTATGATGAAATCGGTGAATGGCTTGCATCCACCCCGAGCCGCCGTTCTCCGGAAATTGACTATGTTCTTTTCATCACGGCAGAAGGAAATACTTACTACGATTCGGGCAAGCGGGGTAACAACTCAGACCGTGCCTACTACAAGGCTGTCATGGGTGGAGCCGATTACTACATCACTGACCCGACAGTCGCAAAGGCTACCGGCAAAGTTTCAATCATGCTTGTCCGCCCGGCTTTTGACATGAGCGGCCGCAGGGTTGGAATGTTCGTCGGTGTAAAGACAATCGACAAAATCCAGCAGAAAATCAGCAGTTTCTCACTTGGTAAGCACGGTTACGCTTTCATGCTTTCCGGCACCGGCATGGCAATGTGTCATCCAAATTCAGAAATCCAGATGCAGAAGAATTTTGCAAGTGATTCAATTGACGGTCATGAAGATGTTTCTGCCATCGCTTCATCAATGATAAACGGAAGTACTTCAAGCGCAACTATTAAAAGTTTTGTAATTCCGGGCGAAAAGGACTTTATCTTCTATCATCCGGTTGAAAAAACAAAATGGTCGATCGCAATCGCAGTTCCGGAAAGTCAGCTCGCTGAGTCTGCAATCCGAATCCGCAACGTTTTGATTGTCAGCAACGTCACAATCGCAGTCATAGTCCTTCTTGTAATCATTCTCTTCATGATCGTTTGCTTCAAGCCGCTCAAAGTCGTTGTTGAAAGCATCATCGGCATCGCAAGCGGCAATGCTGACCTTACAAAACGAATCGAAGTCAAAAATAACGACGAAATCGGTTCGGTCGGTTTGGGATTCAACCAGTTCATTGAGAAACTTCAGGAAATCATCGCCGAGGTCAAAAATTCCAAGGAATCTCTTTCTGATGTTGATGCAAGCCTTCAGTCAAGCATTTCCGAGACTGAATCGGCAATTTCTGACATCAACAATAACCTCAATTCATTCAGGCAGGTTCTCGCCGAGCAGACCGAAAGCGTAAACGGCACGGCAAGTGCTGTCACAGAAATCACTTCAAACATTCAGTCTCTCGACAACATGATTCACAATCAGTCTTCCGGCGTAACACAGGCCAGCGCGGCTACCGAAGAGATGATTGGAAACATCAGCGCAATCAACGCTTCAATCGAAAAAATGGCCGGAGAATTCGCTTCATTGCAGGAAAAGGCAAATCTCGGTGCTTCAAAACAGGCAAATGTTAACGATCAGATTGGTGAAATTGAAACTCAGTCGGCAATGCTCCAGGAAGCAAACGTTGCAATCGCCTCAATCGCAAGCCAGACAAACCTTCTCGCTATGAACGCCGCAATTGAGGCTGCTCACGCCGGTGAGGCAGGAAAGGGCTTTGCGGTCGTTGCAGACGAAATCCGTAAGCTTTCAGAAACATCTTCTGCCCAGTCAAAGACAATCGGCGACCAGCTGCAGAAAATCCGTTCTTCAATCGAAGGTGTCGTTTCTTCTTCTTCAGAATCAAGTGCGGCATTTACGGCCGTTTCTTCAAGCATCCGCGAAACAGACCAGCTTGTCCGCCAGATTCGCGCCGCAATGGAAGAGCAGTCGGAAGGTTCAAAGCAGGTTCTCGAAGCCCTTCACGTTATGAGCGACAGCACAGGAAACGTTCGTGCCGCTGCTGAGGAAATGAGTGCTGGCAGCCAGCAGATTTTGCAGGAAGTCTCACGGCTCAAAGACAGTTCTGGTTCTTTGAACAGCTCTGTTGCTGAAATCAATTCAAGCGCCCGCAAAATCAGCGAGACTGGAAGCGCCCTCACAGATATTTCTGTCGAGATGAACCGCTCAATCCAGAAGATTGGCAGCGAAATCGATCAGTTCAAAGTATAAGCGGCGCCTCATTAAAGCAGCTGCTTAAGCTTACAGTTTTCAATTCCCGCGTCCCAGAAATGGGCCAGCGGGATTTTTTTTACCTGGCAGATTATGCTGGAATTCATGGCTCCGTGGCCGACGATAAGTACGTCTTTTCCGGCTTTCAAATCCGGCTCCACGACGTTTTTAAGGAAGTCGCCTGTGCGCGCAAAAAGCTCTTCAAAAGACTCGCCGCCCTCTGCCGGAAGGTATTTTTCCGGCTCCTTAAAGAAAGTGTAGGCCTGAGTTTCTGGATTTTTGTAGGCGTTTTCGATTCCTTCAAGAACTCCGAAGCTCATTTCAATCAGGCGGTCGTCAATTATGATTGGAAGATCCCGCCCCTCTAAAAAGATTTGGGCGGTTTCTTTGGCACGCACCAGCGGAGAACAGTAGCAGACATCGAAGTGCACGTCCCTGTATTCGAGCCGGGCCTTTTCTGCCATCTGGCGGCCCTCGTCGTTTAAAGGAATGTCCGTGCGTCCCTGCAATTTTTTGAGATTATTCCAGTCCGTGCGGCCATGCCGCATGATGTATAGACTTCCGTGTGGCAAATTACTCACCACATCCACCGCAGCCGCCACCACAGCTGTCACAGCCGCCGCCACAACTTCCGCATCCACCACCGCAGCCGCCGCCTACGAATGGCTCAAGTTCTTCTTCGGTTGGCTCGCGGACGTCAACTACCTCGACATCGAAGCAGAGTTTTTTGCCTGCAAGCTCGTGGTTTCCGTCAACAGTGATTTTGTCTTCTGTGACTTTTGTGACTTTTACAATCATCGGACCTGTGGCTGTGTCTGCCTGGAACTGCTGGCCGACTTCAATCGGGAAATTTGCGTCGAACTGGCTTCTTGGTACTTCTGCAACCAGTTTTTCATCGTATTCACCGTAGCCCATAGCAGGCTCGATTTCTGAGTGGAATTTGTCTCCCGGATTTTTGCCTGTAAGTTCCTGCTCCAAACCTGGAATGAGGGAGCCGATTCCGTGCATGTATTCAAGTGGCTCGCCACCAACAGATGAGTCGAGCTGATTTCCTTCGACGTCTTTAAGGGTATAATGGATTTTTACCATCTTCTGATTTGAGATTTCCATAAATGCTCCTAAAATAATAATATAGCTGAATTACTTTCTATAAAAATAAAGAAAATTCGGCTTTTATTCAAACAAATTCTACAAATTCTTCAATAATATGATATAATTCTTATGTATTTATGCTGATTTTCGAATTACTAGACGGAGACGGACCAGGATTCCTTCAAGTCCGCAGTCAGGTTTTAGATTTTCTCACTGTCAATGAACACAAAAGTGTTTCCTTGGTCGATCACTTTTTAAAAAAAGACACGAAAATTCTCTACATTCTCGATCAGCGCAATACAATCTGGGGCGTAATTTCAATTTCAGCTGGCGGTCAGATTCTTCACTGTCTTGAAAGCGACATCGTTCTTCCCATGCTTCAGGAATATTTCGCAGCTGTCCGTCCGGCCAAAATCTTCAGCATTATCGGCGAGCAAAAGTACACCGATGAAATTGCCAAAATTTTTCTCCAGCTTTATGGCACCGTTCCCAAACTCAAAAACGAATACGCTTTAATGGAATATAATCAGGCGGCGGCAGAAGAGGCTGCCTTAAAAGAAAAAGTCGATTCCCGCAAAAAGACCTTCCTTTCAGGCTGCCAGATTTTTGACTGCAAGGAATCTGATTTTGACGACCTTTTCCCCATTCAGCGCGAATACGAAATCGAAGAAGTCCTCATCAAAAAAGAAGATTTCAACGAAAAGAACTGCAGGATTTTGCTCAGGCGTTCATTGCAGGCTGGCGAAGTCTTTGGCGTGCGCTACAATGGCCGGGTAATCGCAAAGGCCGCAATCAACGCAAAGGGCCAAAACTGCATTCAGCTTGGCGGCATTTTCACCGACACCAATTTCCGCAACAAGGGAATAGCCACATATCTCGTAAAAACTTTAACTCAGCGTTTCCGAAAAGAAGGAAAGACAATCGTCCTTTTCGTCAAAAAAGTGAATGCCACCGCTATTGCCGTTTATCAGAACTGCGGATTTGCAAGTTTCGCTGACTATAAAATCATGTATTATTAAAAATTAGCATTTAAAATCGAGGAATTTATGCAGAATGATTTCAATTTCTGCCCAAATTGCGGCGGAAAGAATATCAAGAACGTGAACATGCGCAAGTGGAAGTGCGACGACTGCGGATTCACCCTTTACAACAATGTCGCGGCTGCCGTGGGCCTTGTCATTCAGAATGAGCAGGGAAAAGTCCTTTTTGAAAAGAGGGCCAAGGAGCCCCGCAAGGGCTTTCTCGCTCTGCCTGGCGGATTTGTTGACCCCAACGAAAGTGCCGAAGAAGCCTGCTTCCGGGAGTGCAGGGAAGAAATCGGCGTTGAACCCCTTTCGGTAAAATACATAGCCACTTTCCCGAACACTTACGAGTACAAGAATGTCCTTTACAAGACCTGCGACATCTTTTTTGAGGCCATTCTGCCCAAAAATGCAGAACTTCACGCCCAGGAAGGAGAAGTCCTTGGCTTTGAGGAAGTTTTGATTCAAAGCGAAGAAGATTTAAAAGATATTCCCCTGGCTTTTGAAAGTGCGAGAAAAACGCTAAAATTGTGGCTCAATAACAAATAATTTTTGAAATTATCCAGAGGCTTTATGACTGTAATACAAATTGCTTATTTTGGAATGCTTGGAATAGCTCTTTTGGGCTATATTGGAATTTTGTGTTCGATTCCCCATCGCCGCAAAAAGATTTTTGCCCAGGCCGGAGTCTGCGTTAAGCCGCTCAAAGTTGCTTCCTCAAAAAAGTGGATGGCGATTGCGGTCGCGGGCTTTATTTTGATTCTCGTTGTTCCGCTCAGAAATTATTCCTGGTTCGTGAACATTGTCCTGCTCGGCACGGCTTTGATTGCCGCAGAAATTGCAGCGCGTGAGGCCAGCGGCTGTGGAAAGGCCGGCATCTACGAGAACATGCTCATTTCAGGTACAAACGCCGTTTTGTGGACAGACATTCTTGCCCTTCCGACTCTTGCCTACGAAAATGACCCGGAAACCACTCAGGTAGACTTTAAGACTTTGCGTGTGATTTTGAATAACGGTCAGGAAAATCAGATTCTTTTTGAAAGCGAAGAAGAGCGAAGACAGGCTGTAGAAGAGATTTTAAAACTTGCTCCGAACTTGAAGCCCTAGGAATGCGGGGCGTTACGGGGTGTCCCCGTAGAAGGGGTAGCGGAAAACGCGGAGCGTTTGAAGCGAGGGGGAGACTTCCCCCTCAATATATTTAATCGGACCCCAGCTTTGCTTGAAAGGCCCGGAAGGCAAAAAAATGAGTCGCCCTAAAGCGACTCATACTTTGCAAGGCGTCTAGCAGAATCGAACTGCTGCATAACGGTTTTGCAGACCGCTCCCTTACCGCTTGGGTAAGACGCCAAAGTGATAATAATATACACAAAAGCATGAACTTTGTCTAGTCCAATAGAAAGATTATTTGAAATTTGATAGAATGAAGCACGTTTTATGAAAAAAATATTTTCCTTTGTTTTCTTTTTTTTGATTTTTTTTACGATTTCCGCCCAAAAATCAAAGGGTGCCTCAAATAATTCAATTCCTTCTGAGTCAAATTTCTGGAGCGATTATCCCAACGAAGAGCTCGCTGATTTTTTAATTTCCAAAATGAGCGACGAGGAACTTCTTGCCCAGATTTTTATGTTCGGCTGGGCTGGCGAAGAACCCAGTGCCCTTTTGAATCAGTGGGTCCTTGACCGGGGCCTGGGCAGCGTAAAAGTCTTTGGCTGGAACACGGACAACACCGAAAAGGTTGCAAAGTCGATTTCCATGCTCCAGCAGGAGGCTCAGAGCCGTCATTTGCAGATTCCGCTTTTTGTTGCGACTGACCAGGAGGGCGGATGGATCCGTCACGTTAAGGGCGACACGACTGAAACTCCGGGCAACATGGCGATTGGCGCTTCCCAGTACCCGATTGACGCCTATTACAGCGCATATTACATTTCCCGCGAGATTAAAGCCCTGGGAATCAACATGAATTTTGCTCCCACGGT
The DNA here is from genome assembly GCA_017161305.1 of Treponema ruminis. Lineage (GTDB taxonomy): Bacteria > Spirochaetota > Spirochaetia > Treponematales > Treponemataceae > Treponema_D > Treponema_D ruminis. The sequence continues at coordinate 430,302 of CP031518.1, forward strand.
CGATTTGTACACCAACCGGGATTCATCTGTAATCAACGTTCGTTCTTTTGGCGAGGACGCGGAATTTGTTGGTCAGCTGGGCTCTGCCTTTGTCGCAGGCTCGATTGCGGCTGGCGTAATTCCTACGGCCAAGCATTTTCCAGGCCACGGCGACACAAGTTCAGACTCGCACGTTAAGCTTCCGGGCGTTTACATTGACTGGGAGCAGGCCGAAAAGCGAGAGCTCGTTCCCTACAAATATCTGATTGCCCAGAATATTCCTGCCATCATGAGCGGTCATCTTCTTTATCCGCGGATTGAGCAGGATCCGGTTTCACTTTCACGCGGCTGGCTCCATGACATTCTCCGCGAAAAACTGGGCTTCAAGGGCTTGGTCATTACTGACGACATGATGATGACAGGTGCCTGGGGCTATGCGGGCAGCAGCTCGGAGGCTTTCAAGCGGGCAATCGAGGCCGGAAACGACATTATTTTGAGTTCCCGCACGGCTGAGCTTGACGAGCGCCTCTGGACGATGAATCTTTCGAACATCCGCTCTAATCCAAACTTCCGCGAGATTGTCACAACGGCAGCGAGAAGGGTAGTTCTTTCAAAGCTCAATTACTTTAAGGGCGGAAACGCGGCTCCACTTTATCCGGAAATTGCCCGTTTAAAGGAGCAGATTCCGGACAGGGAAGGGCAGAAATTCTTCCTTTCTCAGGCCTGCCGCTCGATTACTCTCTATAAAAAAGGGACTTTCCCCCTTCAAAACAATGGCGGCAAAATTCTGATTGTCGGACCGAGTGACATTGCTCAGGGCGTGGAGTCTCCCTTCTTTATCGAGGCAAAAAAACGCTATGAGGGAGCTGACAGCTATAAAATCAACTACGACGGTCTTGGACCCATTGGCATAGACTGGAACGGAAATCAGCTGGAGTACATGGCTGGCAATTACGATACGATAATTTTTTACGTCCCAAATGAAGAGGGAGCTGCAATTGCGAAAAGGCTCAAGAATTGCGGTAAGCGGGTGATTATCCTCTCGGCTCTGGCTCCAATCCCGGTAATGAGCGGCTTTGACTTTGCGGATACGATTTTGCTGGGCTACAGCTATTCAAATTTCACTTACCAGGCGTTGTTCGCTGCCCTTGCAGGAGAGTTTGAGCCGAAAGGTACGCTGCCTTTGAACTAAGAGGGGAAAGCCTTCCCCTGCGCGCCCACTTCGTTGGTCGCTACCCCTTCTGCGGGGACGTCCCCGCAACGCCCCTAAAAGTCAGGAATCACCTTCTTCGTAGTATATTTAAAATCCGTGGCGTGGGAGTTTGGGAGCTTGCCGTCAATACGGTCATTTTCTTTCTGGAGCTGGAGTTTTATCAGCTCTTTGAAGGCCGTCATCAGGCACTCTGGATTTACTGATTTATCCACGATTTCGGCTTCCTGCATTTCCTTTATCAGATAGTAACAGGTTTCAATCGTTGAGACACATTCTTCGCTTGGTTCTTTTTTGAAAGTGTAGATTGAGCGGTATGATTTTGCGAAAGAGAGTTTTGGAAGAGCCATGATGTTGGTGCTCAGCTTAATCATCTTTTTTGAGCAGAACCATGTTGAGTCGATGATGATTGCCAGCAGCTTTTTATTGCCAATCTGGGCCTTAAAGCCTTCTTTTTGGGCGTTCCAGGCGTCTTCACCGGGGTAGAGAAGCACCGGATAATAGCGTTCGTCTGCCAGAAGCTCGCAGAGACGCTGGTGCTTGGTAAAGTCTATCCCGACAAGAATTTCAGAATCAATCAGCCCTGCATGAGCTACTCGGCCTGTTCCCGTGCGGTTCCTTTTGGCCTCTTTGGGGTGCATAAGGAAAACAAACTTAATCCCCGGCTCAAACGGCGGAACATACTTGCAAAGGCAAGTTTCAACAGGTCTAAGGCATTTGTAACAAATTGTACGCATGGGCTGATTGTAAAGGGTTTACATTTTCTTTTCAATCACAAGCGTCAGTCCGAGGGCTGCAAGGATAATCAGCAATGCAACGAGCATTGAAGCTCCGTCTGAAGCTGAGCCTGATTCAATCTTGAACTTGCTGCTGTTGTATCTTGCTCCGACTCCTTCAGGAACGCTGTCCGAAAGTGCGAAGAGGTCTCCGAGCAGGAATATGCCGTTTTCATCGCGTGCAAGGCGGTTGAAAGACTTGTCCCCATTGAGGCCGCTTGCGATGCTTTCAAAATCTGCGTTTACAAAGGCTTCCTTGCCGAGTTTTACGCCGCTCTTGTTTACGGCTTCTGCTCCGTCGAAGAAGTAGTTGTCATCGCTGTCGAGGCGGCCCTTCATTTCAGGGTCCTTGCTTTCGTCGAAGCGGTCACGTCCAAGTCCGGCTGCAGAAAGCATGCCCTTTACCTGAACTGTTCTCGGATACTGGTCAGCGTTTCCCTTTCCGTAAAGGTTGAGGTTTGACACTTTGTTTCCGTAAGCCGTACAGTTTTCGACAATCAGGGCCGGGTTTGAGTTAGTCGTGATTCCGTTCAAGTCGTTGTTGAATGAAATTGAGTTGCGGATGATGTGCTTTACGGCAATTCCGTCGCCGCCGAGCTTGAATCCGTTTCCGTCGCCCTTGCCTGTGTTGTCAATCTTGCGTCCGTTGTTGTATGCGATACAGTTGTCGATGATTACGGCTCCGATCGGGCCTGTCTCAATCTTTGCGTACAAGTCCCAGCCGTCGTCAACGTTGTGGTGAGCCACGCAGTTTCGGAATACGTTTCCTTCGCCTGAAGTAAGTTTTGATGCAAAGCCGTCTGCATTGTTCTGGGCAGGGTCGCAGTTTCCGAATGATTCACAGCCGTAAACGAGGTTGTAGCTAGGCCATTTTTCTGCTGGTTCTGAAGCCCGTCCTGAAATCTGGATTCCGGTGTCACCGTTCAGATATGTGTCAACCATGATAATTCTGTTGTAGTTTCCGGCAATCTGAAGGGCCTTGCAGTCGTCCGGAGTTCCAGTGATGTCGATGTTCTGGATTGTCCAGTAGTTTCCGAAAAGGTTGAAGGCAGTTGTTCCGGTTTTTGCGCTTGAGAAGTCGATGATTGCGCGCTTTGCCGGATCTTCTGACATGAGGACCTTGCGTTCTGTTTCACTACCGTTGTTTCCGCGTTCAATCCAGAGGCTTGAAGAAGGATAGTATTTTCCAGGAGCAAGGAGGATTGTCTGACCCGGTTTAACGTACTGAATTGCAGAAAGCAAATCGAGAGGATCATCTTTTGTTCCCTTGCCGAAGACCGAGCCTTCTTTTGAAACGTAAAGATATTTGCCTGAGAAAGTCATTGAAATTACTGTGTGAGAGTAAGTAACAGGATTGTAGTTTTCTTCGTAGGCGTTTACGTCGAGATTTTTGTTGAACTGGGCGATGACCTGTTTTGGCTCCGGCTTAAATCCGTCTTCCGGGTCAAAGGTTACGATGAGGTCGTTGTTGCCCTTGTTGATTTTGATGACTTTCTTGAAGTCTTTTTTAGCCTCAACTTTTCCAGAAGCGATGAGGACGCGGCCTTTTGTGTCCTCGACGTGAATTGTTCCGTTTGAGTTTGCATTGAATACGAAAGGATATTCCTGATTGTACCATGTTACAGGGCAGTCGATGAGGGTTGTAAGAGGAACAAGCTCAGGCGGCTCTTCAAGGGCCGGAGGATCATTTTTCGGGTCAGTTACCTTGAATTCTACGTCGCTGAATGTTGCGTTACATCCTCGCGCTACGGCAAAACCAACGTAGATGTGCTCAGGGTCGAGCTGGGTAAGCTTTTTGTTCTCTGTGTCGTACATGAGGAATTCTTCGACTGAATCCTCAGATGCGATTGCCCTCTTGTAGATTGCATGGTAGCCGGTGTTGTCTTTTTTGAGGGTGATTCGGTATACGTCGCCAGTTTTGATTGCGTCAGAAGCCTGGTCGTAGCTGAATGCCTTGCTTACGCTTGAACATTTGTTTTTGATTGCAGCGTCACCTTCCTCAATGATTGAATCAGTGATTCCGGAAACGAAGCGTGAACCGAGTCCGTCCTTGATTTCCTTTTTGACGCCGTTTACATGAGTTGTGAATTTTCGTGAAATTACGCCTGCCGAGTTGTTGTAGGCGATGACCATTGATTCTCCGTCAATTCCCAGACGGTCGATTGCAAGAAGACCGAATCCTTCCTGACCGTCAGCAGTCGGGTTGTGGTAGTCAACTGTTACGGTTGCAGTAAGCTCGAAGTTTTCCTTGAACGGATCCAATTCTGTGTAATAGAAGGAAATACCGTCGAAGAATGTTTCGAATTTTCCGCCCTTGTCGATGATTGTTCCGGTCGCAGGATCGAATGTACATGAATTGAGCTTAACCTTGAGGTTGTCGGAATCAAGAAGCTGGAAATTGTTTCTGCCTGGATTTGTAGAAGTTCCGAATTCAGTGAAATTCCAGACCCGTTCTGCCTGCTCTCGGACAGTCTTTTTGATTGTGTCAGAAGGGAATGATTCGTTTCCGCGGACAGCGCTTACAGTAAAGCTTGATACAGTTCCAGCCGGAATTGAAACTTCTGCCTGAAGTTCCTTTGTCTTTGGAAGTGAAACTTTCTTACCGTTTTCGTCTGTGTAAGAAAGAATGTAGCCCTCTGCCTCAGGAACCTGGCTCCATGAGACCAGGACCTTTCCGCTGCCCAGGTTTCTTGCCATAAGCAGGGCTTTTCCCAGAGGAAGTGAATATTTGAATGTCACCGGTGCGGAAGCGTGTTTTTCGCTTTCGCCGTTGCGTTCTGCGTATGCGATGAATGTGTATGTTCCAGTTTTCTGAAGGTTGAAAGTTGCTGTTTTTGCCTCTTTTCGGGTTCGTCCGTAAGCTTCTTTTCCAGAGGCACCAGAATCTGACTTATAGCTTACATAGCCCTTGTCTGCTGCATCTTTTGATGTGTTGCTCTTAAAAGAGACCTTGATTTCGTTAGGTCCGGTCTGCTCGATTTTAGTAATTTCCGGAGCTGCCACCTCATTCCACGGCTTTTTATCCGCAAAAGAACCAGCCACCGCAAGCAAAGCGACAGCACAAGCCAAAATAATTTTCTTCATAATTTGAATCTCCTCTTATCCTGTTTGTAGAAAAGCAAGGAAGAAATATTAAATTTAATTATAGCACATATTGCAAAAAAAACGGCTGGAGTCGGGGTTCTGACAAAAAGCCGCTTGAACTTGTTCACCGCGACATTTTTGTCAGGTTTCCGACGGGAAGCCGTTTTTTTATAACTTTCAGTTAATCAAAATTTAATAATTATTTAGTGATTTCAATCTTGTAGATGTAAATACCGCCTGAAGTGCTGTAAACACCGTATGTTCCAGACTCAGTGACTTTTGTAGTATCAGCATAAACACCGTCTTCGTACATAGAAGTTGCCGGAATTAATTTAATTTCAGCCTGTGTATCTACGTTTACAAGGTGAAGCGGGCGAGAGCCGTTCTTTCCTGAATTATTGCAACAGATTGTGATTTTTTCGCCGGCTTTAACTGGGAAAGTAATGATGCGCTCCATTTTTTTGACGCTTCCAGAACCTTTTGTTGAGATTACCTGTGTGAAAGTGTCTTCGCCGTAAGTCTTGGCATCATTTTTCTTAACTTCCATTGGTTTTTCTGCTGAAGCGTAAAGAACGAATCCGTCCTCTTCGTTTCTCTCAGCATTAATCGGCCCCTTTTCAAGGTCGTTTGCACAGATATATCCTTCTGCAAAAGCAAAAGTTCCGAACATAAAAGCCGCTGCAAGAACAGCAATAATCTTTTTCATAAAAAGAAATCCTCCATTTATAATGCACTTTAAGTATAGTTCCTCAATCCGTTAAAAAACATACAGATATTTTCAAATTTCCGATGTTTTCCACATGCCTTTTTTTTATTTGAAAAAAATGTTAAATTTACTTTATGAATCTTTCAGACATTTTTGTTTTAATTTTTATCGGTGGAAATCTATTCAGTTTCCTTTTCAACATGATTCTTGAGCGGGTTGATTTTTCTTTCCGCAAAAAGCACGGACGCGAAATCCCGGAAATCCTGAAGGACCATGTCGATGCCCAGACTTTGGAAAAAACATGTCTTTACGAGGACGCAAAATACAAAATCTGGATTCCTAGCAGCATTCTTGAGCTGGTGCTTTCCCTTTATCTTGTTTACTGCTTCTTTTACCCGGCTCTTTTGGAGAGAATATGCAGCTGGACGGAAAACTCTTTCTTCGTTGCCGTTCTCTTTATAGTTCTGGGCGGAATCCCTGGTGCAATCCTTTCAGTTCCTTTTGCCCTCTATTCAGAATTCGGAATCGAAAAACACTTCGGCTTCAGCAATATGACTTTGGGCATGTGGATCGGCGATGAAATAAAGGGATTTTTGATTAATCTTGTCATCATGGCGCCACTTCTTCTGGCAATGATCGGCCTTTTCAAGTACGCATCGAACTGGTGGTGGATTCTGCTGGGCTGCGTTTACCTTGCTTTCAGTCTCGGAATATCAATCATCTATCCGATTTTTATCGCACCGATTTTCAACAAATTTACTCCGCTCGAAGATGGCGAGCTTAAGACAAGGCTTGAGGAGTTGCTCAAAAAATGCGGTTTCAAGGCAAGCGGTCTTTTCGTCATGGACGCTTCAAAACGTTCCGGCCACTCAAACGCATATTTTACAGGTTTCGGCAAGTCAAAGAGGGTCGTTCTTTATGACACTTTGATTAATCAGCTTACGACAGACGAAATTGAGGCGGTTTTGGGCCATGAGCTCGGCCACTACAAGCATCACCACATCCTCAAAAAGATGCTTTTTATGATTCCGGGCGTTTTTGCAGCCCTTTTCGCTGCCAGCCTGCTCATAAAGCTGCCTGACCTTTACATTGGATTTGGCTTTGATGTCGGAGATTTTATCCCTTATCAGATGATGTTTATCGGAGTCTTTTTGATTAGCCTTGTTTTTGGCGAATGGATGGACTTGTTCCGCCCGATTTTTAATTTCTTGAGCCGCCGCGACGAGTTCCAGGCTGATGCCTTTGCAAAGAAAATCTGTGGAAGCGGGGAGCCTCTCTGCACTGCACTAATCAAACTTAACAAGGAAAATCTGAGCGAAATCCAGGTTCCGAAGATTTACAGCGTCTTCAATTACAATCACCCGCCTCTCCTGGAGCGCATCGCGGCTTTGCGATAGTTGATTCTAATTGCGATTTATGCTAAATTAACTTCGTTGGTCAGGCGCCAGCAAATTCTTTCTTCAAAACCGTGTCAGGGCGGAAGCAGCAGCACTATGAAGATTAGAGTTGTGCATGGTCTCCCTGACCTTTTTTATTGCCCTTAGTGTACCTGTCTTTCAAGGAACTTGAGCTTGTCCTGGCGGAAGTTTGCGTCGATTTCCCTTTCAAAAAAATCTATTCCTGTGTCTGCTTCAAGCTGATAAAGATTGTATTCGTATTCATCGATGTTGCAGCTGCGCTCGTAATCTGTTGGAACGCGGTTTGGGATTCGGTAGCACTTGTAGGCTGGCTTTCCGTCCTCGTAATAAAGGGCAAGGCGGAAGAAATATGAAGGAACGGCGACCTTATTGTTCATGGCGTATTTGATTTTCATCTGGTTTTTGTCGAAAATCGGGCCGGCGTAGAGATAGGCGCTTTTCATTCGTGATGCGATAATCTGAAAGGAATTGGTGATTTTGTCCCAGACCATTTCCTTGCTGAGCTTGTTCATGAAGACTAAATTTGACGTGAGCAAAGATGATTCCCTGTATTCCTGATTATCACCGGCGTGCTCTTTTGGGAAAAGCTGAACTACCTCAAGCTTTGAGCCTTCGAAATCTTTTGGAGTGAGGCGGTAGCCCTTTACGCGGTTGTCAGTCTTCCATACTTCATTGTCGTTTGAGGTTGCGGGAGCGACTTTTGTTGCAAGAGTGTGCATTTCCCAGATTGGGATTCCGTAATTTCCTGCAAAAGCAACTGTGTAAGCCGGGTTTTCGATTAAGTAAGTTTCAGGAAGGTTTGCAGCAGGAAAAGCGATATTTTTTTGTGCGAAAAGTGGTGTTGTAATCAGCAGCAGAAAAACAAATGTTTTGATATTCATAATTCCATCCTTTGCCGTATTTTACAACATTTCGCAGTTTTTTAAAAGAGGGGATTTAAAATAAAAAAAGGTTCATCCCTTGATGAACCTAACTTTGAGACTGACACGATTCGAACGTGCGACCTCCACCTCCGCAGGGTGGCGCTCTAATCCAACTGAGCTACAATCTCATAACAAGACTTGGAGAATGCTTGTTCTTTACGGAGGCGACAGGAGTTGAACCTGCCCAGCCCGATAAGGAACTGACGGATTAGCAATCCGTTGTATTACCGCTCTACCACACCTCCAGGCTGCAATCAAAAAAAAAGCGGAGCGAGAGGGATTTGAACCCCCGATACCTTGCGGTATGCCGGTTTTCAAGACCGGTGCATTCAGCCTCTCTGCCATCGCTCCAGATAATTGATGCTTAAATAATATACGCCATTTCCAATTTTGTGTCAACAGATTTTAGAAAATTTTTTTGAAAATTTATTCATTTTTTCCAAAAAATCTGTAGCCGTTTTTGCCGCTTTCCTTGACCTTGTAGAGGGCCGAATCTGCGGCGGCGAAAAGTTCCTCGTAATTGCTGCCGTTTTCCGGGTAGAAGGCGATTCCTACGCTGGCGCTTACGCTGATGACGGTCTTTTCGTCGAAATAATCTTCGCGCAGGAAGATACATAGGTTCTGGGCTTTTTCGATGATGATTCTGCTGATTTCTTCGTCGCTGAGGTTTTTGCTGAATCTCATGAGAATGCAGAATTCGTCGCCACCGAAGCGGCTGATAAAGTCTTTTTCGGAGAAGATGAGGGAAAGCTTTTTGCCCGCGTCAACGATTGCCATGTCGCCGATAAGGTGGCCCAGAGTGTCGTTGACTTTCTTGAAGTTGTCCAGGTCGATGATGAAAAGAACAGACCGCTGTTTGTTGTCGCCTGTGAGGATGTTGCGCGAGTGCTGCTCCATTGCGGCTTTGTTTAAAAGACCGGTGAGCTTGTCCCTTTCTGCGATTGATTTTAATTCCTGCTCGTGGAGAACCTGGGAATTTACGTTTGTGATGGTGCCGATGAATTTTTTGCCGCTTCCGTCTTCTTTGTCGATCAGGCTGCCTGAAATCCTCAGCCAGATATATTCATTGTCAGTGAAATTTTTATAGCGGAATTCGCCGGTGAACTCTGAAAGGGCGTTTTCGATTGTCCTTTTGAGCTCGGTCATGACTTTTTTGTCGTCATTGTGAATCCTCTTGTAATACTCTGCCCGGATGAAATCAATCGGATATACTTTTTGCTCGGTTCCCAGGATGAACTGTGTGTCGCCTGAGAAAGTGATTTGGTGGCGGGGAACGTCGTATTCGAAAATCAGGGTCTGGGCCTGGGCGTTTGCAATCGTGAGCCTTTCGTTGTCTTTTTCGATTGAAGTGTTCTTTTTGAAAAGCCCGTAGAGAAGGAAAATGAACATTGAGATTGTAAAGGCGATTACTCCAAGAAGGACGTAAACCCAGAATACAATGGCGGCCTGCTTTTGAACGATGTAAGAATATGGAATGACTGAAATTATGTACCAGTTGTTGATTCCCAGCGGAGAATAAGCGAAAAGTTTGTAGGAATCCTTGGCGCTAAAGGTCATGAAATTCGAGTGGCTTTTGAGGATGTCGGCCCTCATCTTGCTGCTGACATATTCGCTTTCACCTTTTGCGGCATTTTTGATTAAGTCGTAAATGTTGATATTGTAAAGATTTCGTTTTTTGTCACGGTTGCAGAGGATTACGTTTCCGTCCGCTGAAATGATGTACATGTAGCTTTCGCCGGAAAAGAGCGAGACCGCAAAAAGATTTTTGAGGACGTCGTAGGAAAGGGTGCCTTTGATTGCGGCTTTTACCGAATTTTCCTGCTTGATTGGATAGATTAAGGTGAGGATGGGGTCAAGATTTTCGTCAACTTCGATTCGGTTTGAAATTTGAGGCTTGCCGGACTTTATCGCGTCGAAAAAATAGGGCTTGTTGTAGATGTTTGAAAGGTTTTTTCCCTCTGTGCTTGTCGTTGCGCCGGATTTGTTTACGATGCCGATTTTTTTGAAGTCACCGATACCTTTGGTGCGGACGATTGTCTTTTTGAGGGCCTCGTCGTTGTTCAAATCAATGTTTTCGAAATAGCGGGCCTGGGCTTCGAGCATGCTCATCTGGTCGGCAAATTTTGTCTGCAGGGTCTGGGCGTACATGGCCTGGATTTCAGAAATATTCTGCAGGGAAGTGTTGGACATAATATTCAGGGTCTTTAAACGGAAGACGAAAAGAGAAGCCGTTACAAGGGCGACAAGAACAAAAACCAGAAGAATTATCTTTGTGTTACGAGATGACAGTTTTATTCCCATAGCTTGAATTTTACTACCGAATTTAAAATTGCACAAAGAATTTCTTTAAATACTTTTCGTTTTATCATATAATTAGCAACTGTATGGAAAAAAAATCTAATAAGATCGTCTTTCTCATTTTTCTTTCTCTTGCAGTGATTTCTGCTTTTTCTTGCAAAGGAAAAAAGGAACCTGCCCGTACTGTACGAATCGCAATTCAGCCGTCTGCGGCTTTTATTCCACTTTATATAGCCCGTTTTTCAAATCAGATTGAGAATGCACTTGCTCCCAAAAACGTTACTGTCGTCTGGCAGGATTTTGAGTCAGGTCCGCCGATGAACGAGTCCCTTGCTGCTGATTTAACTGATATCGGTGTAATTGGTGACGTTCCTACAGTCCGTGCGCTTGGCGGTGCCACAAAAATGCGACTGGTCGGTGTTCCTGCAAGCGGCCCAAACGCCTACGCCCTTCTTGCCCGGGCAGATAATACTGATTTTAATTCATACAAGGATTTAAAAGGCAAGAAAATTGCCACTGTCTTTGGTTCAACCGGCCACAATTTTATCAAAAAGCTTCTTGAAAAGGCCGGACTAACTTTTGATGACATCGAATTCGTAAACATTCAGGCTTCGAGTGCAGAACTGATTCTTTCCAATTCAACTGCCGATGCCGTTGCAATCTGGGAACCAAACATCACCCGTCTTTTGGATAAGGGGCTTGCAAAAATCGTTGCCCAGGGAGACCAGACAAATCTTCGCGGTACAAATGGCTTTGTCGTTCGTGACGAATACATCGCTGACAACGGTGACGTAATTTCCGAAATCTTAAATCAGTATGCCCTTGCAGTCAAAAAAATTCCAAACCTCGACCCGCAGATGCTTTCAAAACTTTCAAAGGCCCTGAGCATCAAGGAAGAGCAGATCCTTCCGATTTCCCAGAAATACGATTTTACGGTCAGTGTCAGCAACGAGGATATTGACGCCCTTCAGGACACGATTACCTTCCTGGTCAGCATTCAGAATTTGCAGAGTGAATACATGATTGCAAATTTTGTTGACAGCGGTTATTTTAACAGATAATTTAATCAAGTCAGGAGAACAATATGGATAAGAATAAGCTTTTTCTTGGATTCATGACGGCTGCCCTAGGCTTATTTTTGCTCATTTCGCCGGATACCTTCATTTCATTCTTTGTGATTTTGCTTGGTCTGGCGGCTATTATCGACGGAATCTTCATTCTTACGGCCACCCGCGATTTGATTATCGACCCCCAGTACAAGCTGATTGTCACGGTTCGCGGAATCTTGAGCCTTGTGGTCGGCCTTCTGGCTGTGGTCCTTCCGATTGCAGTTGCGGCTGTCGTTTGGAAGGCAATGGCTTACACCCTGGCCGTTTATCTGCTTCTTTCTGTTGGAATGCAGGTCTACACAATCACCAAACTTCATCGTAACGGAATCATGATCCGCCAGTCGATGATTGAGGCTGCTTCATCCCTTGTTCTTGCCCTCGTGCTTTTCATCATTCCTGCCCAGGTTGCCGGTCACTTTTTAATCAGGCTTTTCGGAATTATCCTTCTCGTGATTGGTCTTGGCCTGGTTATAATTCAGTGGAAGAGCCGGCCGGAAGTAATTATTCCTGATTCTGTAGAAGATGCGGAAGAGGGTGAGTCTGAAAACTAAAAACTGTTATACATGGAGAATAAAATGAAAATCAAGAAACTTGAAGAAATTTTGAAGGCTAACGAGTATCCTGGACGCGGAATCGTTGCCGGCTTGTCTAGCGACGGAAAATATGCCGTTTCTGCTTACTGGACAATGGGCCGAAGCGCAGGAAGCCGCAACCGTGTTTTCGTAACAGAAACAGAAGACGGAACAGAAGTTGTCCGCACAAAGGCATTTGACGAGTCTTTGATTGCAGGTGACCCAAGCCTCATTATTTACGCTGCTGTCCGCCAGCTGGGTGCCAAAACAATCGTTACAAACGGCGACCAGACTGACACAATCTTCGAGGGCCTCAAAAAAGGCGAGACTTTCGAGCAGTCACTTCGAGTACGCAAATACGAGCACGATGCCCCGAACTTCACTCCGCGCATTTCTTCCCTGCTCAACGTCGAGGGCGGAAAATACGACTACGCAATTTCAATCTTGAAGAGCGATAACGGCAACGGCGACAACTGCCTGCGCTTCACATACACTTACGATAATCCTCAGAAGGGCGAAGGTCACTTCATACACACATACATGGGAAACGGAAATCCACTCCCAAGCTTTGAAGGTGAGCCTGAAAAAGTTGAAATCAAAGGTACAATCGACGAATTCGCAGACAAAATCTGGTCTAGCCTCAACGAAGAAAACAAGGTTTCACTTTTCGTACGCTTCATCGACATCGCAAGCGGCAAATACGAAGAGCGGATTATTAATAAAAACAAATAGTTGAAAAACTTAATCTGTACCACACTTTTAGTTGAAACTTCTCCACAAGGGCTGCCTCTCGGGGCGGCCTGTATTGCTTCGAGCGTTAAGGCTGATTCACGCACGAGCGGACAATTTTCAGTCTCTCTTCTGGATTTTTCACTTGAAGAGCCTGAAATCGTCGCTGAGCGCAAAAAATCCGGGGATTCTGGCCTTGCTGGCCTGATTGCAAGGCGACTTGCTTCCAAAAAGCCGGATTTTCTTGCTTTCAGCGTTTACGTCTGGAACCGCGTGATTCTTGAAAAAGCCTGCCTTGAGCTTAAAAAACTTCTTCCTTCCTGCATCTGCATTGCGGGTGGCCCGGAGGTTACGGCTGATCCCCTTTCCTTTGAAAGTTTTGACTACATGATTGCAGGTCAGGGCGAAAAGGCAATGGTGGAGCTTTTAGACAAACTGGCCCAAGATGCGCAAATTGACACGGATTCCAATGAAGCCGGCTTTGCTTTCGGCGTGCAGGGTGTATATGCAAATCAGACTGACGGAAACTCTTCGTCTGCCAGCCAGCGCGACTTACCGATAATCCGGGCCTGTCCGCTTCCTCCTGACATGACGGCTTCTCCTTATCTTGACGGCACCCTCGATGTTGCAAAATACGGCGGTGCCCTCTGGGAACTTGCCCGCGGCTGCCCCTTCAAATGCTCATACTGCTACGAGTCAAAGGGCGAAAAGAAAATCGCCTACTTTCCGATGGAGCGGCTTGAAAAGGAAATCGAGCTTTTTGCGAAGAAAAACATTTCCCAGGTCTTCGTTCTTGACCCGACCTACAACGCAAGCAAAGAACGGGCAATCAAAATGCTCAAAATCATCGAAAAAAAGGCTCCGGGAATGTTCTTCTATTTTGAAGCCCGCGCTGAATTCATCGACCGAGAGCTGGCCCGTGCCTTTGCCCGCATTCCCTGCTGCCTTCAAATCGGCTTACAGAGTGCAAACACGGAGGTTTTAAAAAACGTCCACCGCACTCTGGACAAAAAGAAATTCACCAAGAACATAGGATTTTTGAACGAGGAAGGAGTCACTTTCGGCTTCGACCTGATTTATGGTCTTCCGGGCGACAATTACAATGGCTTCTGCGAGAGCATCGACTTTGCCCTGGCTCTTTATCCCAACAATCTTGAGCTTTTCTGCCTGAGCGTACTTCCGGGAACGGATTTGCACGATTCTGCAAAGGGTTTCGGCCTTGAATGGGAAAGCAAGCCGCCCTATCACGTTTTGCGCACTCCCCAGTTCAGCGAAAAAGATCTTGAAAAAGCCGAAAAAATCTCGCTTGCAACCAACCTCTTTTACACAAAGGGGCGGGCCGTCGCCTGGTTCAATTCCGTGCTTTACGTGCTTCGAGAAAAGCCCAGCGTATTCCTTAAAAAGTTTGCTGAGGAACTGAGCGCAAGGGGGCTCACTGCAAAGGCTTCGACTGGCTCCGTCCGCGACTGGTCTGCCGAAGAAAACGCCTCTCAAATCGAGGAACTCCAGCTTTCATTTATCCAGAAGCGCTTCCACGAGAAAAAACTCGACCGCTATTTCCCGGCTGCAGAAGACTTAATCAGAATGCACGCCGCCCTCGGTCGCTGTACTTTCGATGGCTCGGAATCAACTTTTACGACACACTATCATCCGGACGACGTTATGAGCGAGTACGGAACAGACATCGAATTCTTTACGGAAAACTGCGGAAAACAGAAATGTAAGGTTAAGGTCTTCGTCGGTCAGAACGGCGCCGACTGGCGGGTGATTTAGATTTCAATCAACTTTTGGAAATTTCTTAAAAATTCATGCCCATTGCGGCACTGAACTGCCAGCGGGTGTGGGGAACGTTGTAGGCCAGTCCCATTGCAAGGGCCGGGAAGGCGATTTTTGCCAGGTAGACTCTTGTTCCTGCGTTGGGACCGTGCTCGAATTTGTATTCCTGGTCGGTGTCCCTTGTGTAGACCAGCTGATAGTCTCCGTAAAGTGAAAGCATGCCCCAGCTGAATTTTTTGAGGGCAACTTCCAAGCCCATGTTGCCGCCGATGATTCTGTCAGTTGAGAAATCGCCCGGCAGAATGTTGACTGAGCCCGCGTTCTGTTCCTTGAACATGGCGATATTGTAGTCTTTTGCGTAAAATCCTGAATATTTTTGATAGAAGCGGAGTCTGTCCGTAAAAATTGTGTGCTGCTCGCCGATTGAGAATGAAAAACTGATTGGGTGGCGGAATTCTGAAAAATCTGAGTTCGTCAGGCTGAATTCCGTACTTATTGAGGCTGAATTTGTGGACATGAAAATGCCGTTCCAGTCAGAATTTGAGTAGCCGAATGAAAGTGAAGTTGCGCCCAGCTTTATTGATTCCGGGTTTGCTCCCGGGAAATCCGAGTGGTCGTCGGTTGTGCTTGAGACGAATTTGAAATCGTTGGTGAATGAAAAGTGCTCGCCGATTTTTTCGGTTAAGGCAAAGACAAAGTTGAAAAGAACGTCATTGTATTTGAGTACGACTTTTTTGTCGAGGTTCTGATATTCCGGGGCACGCTTGGAACCAGAGAAGAAGAGTGAGAAACCGGGAATTCCGTGGCCTTTTGCCTGTTTTGAAAATGAAGCCATGCCGGTTTTTGCCGTGTTTGTCAAAAATCCGCCCAGCATGAACATGTCTTTGCGGCCGAAAGCGTTTGTGTCGAGGACGATTCCGCCTGCAAGATAGCCCGAATTTGAATACATTGCGAAAGGAAGGGGAATGAAGGTGATTTTTTCTTTGACCGAGACGTTGATTTGCGCTTCTGTGCCGGAAATTTGCTCGCTTTCGATTTTGATTTCGTTGAAAATTCCTTCCAGCTGGATTGTGGTTTCAAGTTCATGCAGTTCTTCGTCGGTGAGGGGATTTCCCAGAAATTTTTTGACTTTTGACTGAACGTAAGAATCCCGGGTTTTTCTGAGTCCTGAAAAATTGATTTTAGAAATGATGAGAGTTTCTGAGTTTTCTTCTGTTTTGAGCTGTTCTTGTGCAAGGCTGGGGAAGAGAAGGAAGGCAAGCATGAGTACAGCAAACAACTTCTTCATATCTTAAAATTGTATAAGAATTTGGCGATTTTCACAATAAAAAAAAAATGTTAGAATTGTCGGAAATTATGAAATTTAAGTTATTGGCCGCGATTTTCGTATTTACGCTTTTTTTCTCCTGCACGACTACAAAGATTGAATCAAAATTTTCGCCTGTTTTTGTGACCAATTCCTCAAAATATGAACTTTTACCGCCGACTGCCATGAGTGGTTCGATTGAGGAACTTCAGCGGATGGAAGCCTTTTTCGGTAAGAATCATATTGAGGCCGACATTTATGTGATTGCAAACGAAGACCAGCTTTCGATGATTTTGATGAGCGAATTCGGAACTACTGTGGCCAGTCTTTTTTATGACGACGAAAATCTTGATTTTGAGTCCACTCTTTTCCCCAAAAAATTCAAGCCCGAATACATTGTTGCTGATTTTCAGTTCTGCCTTTATGACGAGGAGATTTTAAAGCCCCGGCTGGAAGAAATCGGTTTGGAGTTAAAAGTTTCTTCTGAGGCCGGAAAAGACGGAACTTTCACTGAGACCAGAATTTTGAGTCAAAAATATAAAATCATTTCAAAAGTCACCAAAAAATTCGAAAAAAACTCGGAAACTGGTGCTGATGAGTTAAAATCTATAAAATACGAGAATTTTCTTCGCGGATATTCTTATGAACTGACTGGAGTTTCTGAATGAGAGTAGAGCTTAAAAACATTTTTCTCTCAAATCCGGGATTCATCTGCGCGGCGGGTGATTCTGAAAATCCCGAATCCTTTGTCGAAAATCTTGCTTCTGGCAATCGCGATGGAATCAAAAAAACTGACTGCGGACTTGTCGGTGAGGGCGGAGTAAAATCTTTCTTCGTCGGTAAAATCGATGACTCAAAGCTTAAGTCGACTGGCGATGCCTTTGACATGCGGGTCCTTCAGATTCTGGATTTTGCACTTTCTTCTATTAAAAACGTTGTTGAAAAGGCAATTTCTCTTTACGGGGCTGAGAGGGTCGGAGTCTGCATGGGTTCCTGCGACAACGGAAGCGCCCTTTCTTTTGCAGGCCACAAGGCTTTTTTTACGGAAGGGGCTTTCCCAGCTGACTACGATTTGAAGGTTCAGGGAGCGGACTATCCTGCAACTTTTACAGCCAGAAAATTCGGTACAAGGGGGATTTGCCTTGCTTTTTCTACAGCCTGTTCTTCTTCTGCCAGCGCGATTGTTAAGGCCAAGGAATTGATTCGTGCGGGAATTTGCGATGCCGTGATTGCAGGCGGAGTTGACGTTGCAAGCGACACCGTTCTTCTTGGTTTTGACAGCCTTGAGGCAATCGACCACGAAAAGACAAATCCTTTTTCAAAAAATCGAAACGGAATCAATCTTGGAGAAGGGGCCAGCGTATTCCTTCTTTCAAAAGATGATTTGGACGAAATGGGCATAGTTCTTGCGGGAAGCGGTGAATCTAGCGATGCCAGCCACATGACGGCTCCCCTTGCAGACGGAAGCGGGGCGGAAAAGGCCATGAAAGCAGCCCTGGAAGACTCAGGTCTCAAACCGGAAGATGTGGATTATGTGAACCTGCACGGAACCGGAACCCACCTCAATGACAGCATGGAAGGGCGCGGAGTAAATCTTGTTTTCGGCTCAGAAAATCATCTTGCCTGCTCATCGACAAAGCCTTTGACCGGGCACACTCTCGGAGCGGCAGCAAGTCTTGAGCTTGCGGCCTGCTTTTACGCGATAAAAAGCCAGAAAATCCCTGTTCATGTCTGGGACGGAGTTCAGGACCCGGAAATCCCCCGCCTGAATCTTGTGACGGAAAAATCTTCTCTTCCCCAAAAGCCAATCCGCTGCTGCATGAGCAATTCTTTTGCTTTCGGCGGCTGTAACGCAAGCCTCATTATAAGGAAAATAAAATGACGATAGAGCACGAAGAACTTGCGGAACTTGTTCCCCACAAAGGAAAAATGTTCATCATTGACCGGATTACCGAGGCTAACGCAAAGGACTGGATTATCGAAAGCGAGACAAAAATCACTCCTGACTTCATGTTCTACGAAAAAGCCGTGGACGGAGTTCCGAATTACGCCTGCTTTGAGATAATCGCTCAGACTGTTTCAGCCCTCACAGGTCTTTATGCCCGCGAAAATAATCTTCCGCCCAACATGGGATTTATCCTCAGCGTGTCGAATCTCAGCTTTGATTTTGATATAATAAAGCCCGGACAGACTGTAAAGGCAAGGGCCCTGCGCGAATCTGTTCTTGATAACGTTTATTCTTTCCGCGCGGAGCTTTGGATTGATGGAAATCCTTGTGGCAAAGGAAAACTCACTGTAATGGAAATACTATGATGAACGAAAATAATGGTAAAAAGGTGCTTGTGACAGGCAGTTCTGGTGGAATCGGCAGGGCTATTGCTTTGGCTGTGGCTCAGGCTGGATATGAAGTTGTCGCACACTACAATAACGGAAAAGAAAAGGCCGAAAGTCTAAAGGCAGAAATTGAATCTTTGGGCGGGGAATGCTCTCTTCTTCAGTTCAATATTTCTGACCGGGCTGACTGTGCCGAAAAGCTTGAAAAATGGAGCGAGGAAAATGGTGCTTTCTGGGGAATCGTTTTGAATGCCGGAATTGCCCGCGACAATGTTTTCCCAGCCCTTACTGATGAAAACTGGGACGAGGTAGTCCACACAAATCTTGACGGATTCTACAACGTCCTAAAGCCTCTGGTAATGCCTTTGTGCCGGAAAAAGCGGGGCCGTATCATTACGATTGCCAGCGTTTCGGGCATCATCGGAAACCGCGGCCAGGTAAACTATTCTGCCAGCAAGGCGGGCATCATCGGTGCCACAAAAGCCCTTGCTACGGAACTTGCCAGCCGGAAAATCACCGTAAACTGCATCGCACCGGGCCTTATCGAAACTGACATGGTAAAGGAGTTGCCTCTTGAGCAAATGCTTTCCACAATTCCGATGGGGCGTGCGGGCAAGCCTGAAGAAGTTGCTTCACTTGCGGTGTATTTGCTTGGCGAAGGGGCAAGTTACATTACGCGGCAGGTAATTTCTGTCAATGGCGGGCTTATATAAAATCTGCCTCTTCTTTCGCAAAGTAATCGGTTGAGAAATCTTTATTTAAATTATAAAATAATCTTATATAGTTAGGGTTTTTATTGTTATGGAAAAACGACGTGTAGTTATTACTGGTGGTGGAATTGTCAGTGTTCTTGGAAGTGACTGGAATACAATTCTCGCCAACCTCAAAGCCAAAAAGAATTTCGTAAAATACATGAAGGACTGGGACGAAAAGTATCCCCTCATGAACACACGCCTTGCAGCCCCGGTTGATTTTGCAATCGATAAAGAAAAATATCCCCGAAAGGCAATCCGCGGAATGGGCCGGGTTTCTCAGATGGCTCTGGTCGCAACAGATGCTGCTCTCGAAGATGCCGGTTTGTTGGGCAGCGAGGAAATCACTCAGGGACGCACTGGAATCGCTTACGGTTCTTCAATTGGTAGCGTTGACCCTCTCATGGAAATGTACTCAATGCTTGTAATAAACGATACAAGCAAGGTCAGTTCAACAACTTACATTAAGGCCATGCCTCAGACCTGTGCCTGCAACCTCGAAGTTTACTATCATCTTACGGGACGAATAATCACCACGAACACTGCCTGTACTTCCGGCAGTCAGTCAATCGGCTACGCTTACGAAACGATTCAGTCAGGCAAGCAGGACATGATGATTGCAGGAGGTGCCGAAGAATTCTGCACGATGGACACTGCCACATTCGATACTCTCTTCTCAACATCAACCAAGAACAGCACTCCTGAGCTTACACCAAGCGCCTATGACCTTCACCGCGACGGCCTTGTTTTGGGTGAGGGAGCCTGTACTTTGATTCTTGAGGAATACGAGCATGCAAAAGCCCGCGGAGCTAAAATGTATGCGGAAATCGTCGGCTTTGGAACAACTACAGACGGAACCCATATCACTTCGCCTAACAGACCGACAATCGCACATGCACTCGAGCTTGCCCTGGAAGACGCAAAGCTTTCTCCGGATCAGATTGGCTATATAAACACCCACGGAACAGGAACAACTTCCGGCGACATCACGGAAAGCCAGGCAACCTTCGACGTCTTCAAACGGGCTGTTCCGGTTTCAACGGTCAAAAATTATATCGGCCACACACTTGGTGCTTGCGGTTCAATTGAATCATGGCTTACAATAAATATGATGAACGAGGGCTGGTTCCTGCCGAATTTGAATCTTTCTGAGGTGGACCCAAAATGCGCGCCTCTGGATTACATCACTGGTGACGGCCGTGAGATAAACACTGAATACGTAATGAACAATAATTTTGCGTTCGGTGGAATTAATACAAGTCTTATTTTTAAGAAAATTAAATAGATTATCGGGCAAATCCGGTAAAGACAAGTTTTTCATACGGAGGAAAAAAATGAAAAAACTTATTGCTATTTTGGTCGCAGGTCTTGCTTTTACAGCCAGCTTGTTTGCAGACGTACCTGAGTTTACTGATGAGACAGCTTACGTTGTTGACGCATCAGTTCTTCCAGGCAATATGAAGGATAATGTTGTTGTCACAAACGTTTCTTCTTTGGCTGCAAATTTCGACATCACAATTTTCGTTTATGATGAAGAGTCAAAGGGCTGGATGATTTTTGGAAAAGGTCACATCAAGGATTTGGGCGATGTTGCTACAATCAAATCAATCAACAAAAAAATGATGAAGCTTGCAAACTACAAATATTTTGCAATCAAACCTTCTGCTGACAATCCTTTCACTTACAGCGTTGCAAAAGGAAACAACGACTTGAACGTCTGGATTTATGATGACCGTGAAATCGACGAGTCTCACTTCAAGGTATTCGACCTTTCAATGCTCCCGACTTTCACAGACAATCTCCGCGTTGTAGCCGGTGAAAACCTTCGCTCAGCAGCTTCTTTCCGAATCCTCGTTTACAATGATGAGGCTGACGAAGAGAAGTCTGGTACAATCGCAATCCTTACAAAGCCAAAGGACACAAAAGTTTTCAAAACAACTGCTAAAGGTCAGAAATACAACCTCTTCAAATATGTAAAAATCATTTCACGTGAAGAGAAAGACTACAAATACACAGTCAATGTTGCAAAGAATGACCTGGTAATTACTGTAAACAATCAGTAGTCACTTTTGAAAGAGCCTCGCAGACAGCGGGGCAATTTTTTTGGCCGACAATTTTATTTCGACAAATTGACTATTTTTGTCAAAATAGATAGGATAGAGTTATAAATAATGCCCTTCTGTTTTTGTCTGGGCTTTTTATAGGAGAAAATAATGGCTGTAATTAAACCAATGGTTCGCTCAAACATTTGTATCAACGCTCACCCGATTGGATGTGCCCGCGATACTGAGAATCAGATTGAATATGCAATTGCCCAGAAGGCAAAACATGGAATCAAAACTGCAAAAGAAGGCGGATACGCTCCACAGAACGTTCTCGTCCTCGGCTGCTCAACTGGATATGGTCTTTCAAGCCGAATCACAGCAGCTTTTGAATACGGAGCTGACACAATCGGTGTTTCTTTTGAAAAAGAGCCGACTGTAACAAAGGGCGGCACACCTGGCTGGTACAACAACAAGGCATTTGACCGTGCCGCTGCAAAAGCAGGACTCAAATCAACAACTTTCAACATGGACGCATACAGCGATGAATGCCGTCAGGCTGTAATCGACGAAGCAAAAAAATGGGGAATCAAATTCGACCTCATCGTTTACTCACTTGCTTCACCTGTCCGCACAGATCCTGACACAAAAGTCCTTTACAAGTCAGTAATCAAGCCGGTCGGAAAGCCATACGGCGGATATGCAATCGACATGATGACAGAAAAACTCAACCGCCTCGAAGCACAGCCTGCAGAGGGCGACGACATTCCTAACACTGTCAAAGTAATGGGTGGCGAAGACTGGGAGCGCTGGATGAAATATCTTTCAGACGCAGGCCTCATCGCTGAAGGCTGCCGCACAGTTGCATATTCTTACATCGGACCAAAATATTCACAGCCAATCTACCGCGAGGGAACAATCGGTGAGGCTAAAAAGGATTTGGAAGCCCGCGCAAAGAACATCGATGCACAGCTCAAAAAAATCGGCGGTGCAGCTTACGTTTCTGTAAACAAGGCTCTCGTTACACGCTCAAGCTCGGTAATTCCTGTAATCATGCTTTACCTGGGCTGTCTCTTCAAGGTTCAGAAGGCTGCCGGAACACACGAAGGCTGCAAGGAGCAGATTGACCGCCTCTTCGCTGAGCGCCTTTATACTGCTGACAAAAAAGTTCCTGTTGACGAGCAGGGCCGCATCCGAATCGACGACTGGGAAATGAAGCCGGAGATTCAGGCAGAGCTCGACAAGCACATGGAGGCAATCACTCAGGAAAACCTCAAAGAGCACATCGACCTCGAAGGAATCCGCAAGGACTTCCTCAACATCAACGGTTTTGCAGTAGACGGCGTTGACTACGAGAAAGACATCACCGATATGACTGCAATCGACTAATATTGCCTCATGATTCCAAAATAGAAAAGCTCCCGGTGCTAAGTGAAATTGCATCGGGAGCTTTTTTTTTCAATATTTAATAGTTGTTTTACTGGGCAATTCCCCTGAATTCTGCGATTGACTTGAATCCGCGAGATTTCATGTAGCTTCGAAGCCCCTGCACGATTTCAATCATCGTGTTTGGATTTGCGAAAGTTGCAGTTCCAACCTGGATTGCCTCTGCTCCTGCCATGAGGAACTCGACTGCATCCTGCCAGCATGAGATTCCGCCCAGACCAACGACAGGAATTCGCTCATTTTCAGGAAGCTTGTTCATGGCCTGAACCAGATCGTAGACCATGCGGAGGGCGATTGGCTTTACGGCCGGACCGCTGAATCCCGCGCGGATGTTGTCAAAGACCGGCCGGCCTGTGTTCAAATCAATTGATATTGCCTGGAAGGTGTTTACAAGACTGAGGGCATCGGCTCCAGCCTCGCGAACAGCCATTGCGATTCCTATTAAATCAGGAGCGTTTGGCGTGAGCTTGACCATGAGGGGCTTTTTAGTGACTTCGCGCACGGCTTTTGTTACGTTTGCGGCTGTTTCCGGGGCCATTCCAAAGCCCATGCCGCCAGCCTTTACGTTCGGGCAGCTGATGTTAAGCTCAATCATAGGAACGTCTGTCTTGTCGAGAAGTTTTGCTCCCTCAACATAAGTTTCAATAGAAGAGCCTGAAAGGTTTGCGATTGTGACCGGCTTGAGAGCGAGCATTCCAGGAAGCTCATGCTCGATAAAGTGCTCGATTCCAGGATTTTCAAGACCGATGGAGTTTATTAAGCCCGATGGAGTTTCGACAAGGCGGGTGCCTGTATTGCCGGGACGGGCCTGCAGGGTGAGGCCTTTGGAACAGATTCCGCCCAGCTTGTTTACGTCGAAAATGCTTGAATATTCTGAGCCATAGCCGAAAGTGCCGCTGGCCGCAATTACCGGGTTTTCAAATTTGACTCCGGCAACTTCAACGCTCAAATCAGGCTCGAATTCAGCGATTGTACCGTCCTGAGCCTTTGCGCTTCCGAAAAGAGCCTTGTTTTTTGGCGGCTCGAATTGCAGGATTTCGCCCTTGAAAATAGGGCCGTCCTTGCAGCAGCGCTTGTTTCCTTCGGTGGTTGTGATTGTACAGCCAAGGCAGGCTCCAACGCCACAAGCCATGCGGTTTTCCATGCTCAGGTAAGACTGAACTCCCGCTCCGTTACAGATTTTCTGTAAGTAGGCGAGCATCGGAGTAGGGCCGCAGGCATAAACCTTAGTGTAGCCCTTTTCTTTGAGGATTTTGGCTGTGAGGGCTGCCGGTAACATTCCCTTAATGCCTGCAGAACCGTCATCAGTTGTGATTGTGAGCTCATTTGGTGCAATGTAATCTAAGCCGTAAGAGCCGCTTTTGAAACATGCGAAGAAGTCATAAGATTTTTCGGGCAAAGTTGTGGCAAAGCCTGCAACCGGTGCGATTCCGATTCCGCCGCCAACGATACATACTTTGTCGCCGAATTTTGGAGCTGGGAAAGTGTTTCCGAGAGGGCCGATGAGCTCGATTTCGTCATTTTTGCTGAGTGAGCAAAGTTCTTCAGTTCCCTTTCCCTTTTTGAGAATAAGGAATTCGAGATGAGCTGCTTCACCGGCCTTTCGTGACATATAAATGCTGATTGGGCGACCGAGAAGAAGGCCTGATTTTGCAGAGCGGAGAAGATAAAACTGGCCTGCCGCAGGAACCGGAACATCGGTTGAGCCGTTCGACAAATCGACCAGCATCAAAACCTTGAGATTCCATACACTGTCAAAAGGAACTGCTCCCTTTTCAACATCACAGTAAGTTACAACGCCTTTTCCAAAAACTGGCAATGGTTCGCCTTTACAATCAGTCACTTCTTTCATATTACAATCCAAGTTCCTTTTTTGCATTAAGCAAGTCTGCGGTTGAATCGCGGCAAGCTTTGCCTGCTGCGTCTGCAATATCTTTGAGGCAGAGAATGCCTTTTTCGCGTGAATCAGCAAGGGATTCGTCCTTTTTCCATGCGCACAAAATGCCGCGGCTTGAATTTACAGTGCCACCAGCCTTGTCGAGCAGGGTAGCCGCAATTCGGGCAGCTCCGCCCTGAGCTCCGTAGCCTGGAATCAGGAAGAAAATATCAGGATATGCGTCGCGGAGCAGGCGGGCATCGCTTTCTTCGGTGCAGCCAACTACAGCTCCAACCGGTGAACAATTCTGCTCAGGATAAAGAGCCTTGAACTCAGCGGAAATCTTTTCAAGTTCATCGCCTGTTTTATCGAGAACCCGGCCGCCAGCCTTGAGTTCCTGCTGCTCAATATCGACCATGCCCGGATTTGAAGTGCGCAAGAGTACGAAAATGCCCTTGCCTCCAGCCTGACTGTTTGGCTTGCAGTATTCTGTGAATGGTTTGAGTGTGTCAAAGCCCATGTATGGATTGATTGTGATGATGTCTGTTTCAAAATCGCTGCCAGAAGCAAAGTGGGCACGGGCATAAGCCTTTGCCGTATCTGCAATGTCGCCGCGCTTGATGTCGCTGATTGCGATAAAGCCAGCCTCATGAACAGCCTTAATCGTTTCAATATAAGCCTTTAAGCCCTCGATTCCCATTGCCTCGTAGTAAGCAATCTGAATCTTAAAGCAGCAGGCAGATTTGTCACTGGTCACGCGCTTGATGATTTCCTTGTTGTAGGCAAGAATGGCCTCAACCGGTGAATCAAATGCCTTCAAAACCGACTCCGGCAGATAAGACGGATCAGTATCCAGACCAACGCAGAGCGGGCCGTTCTCCAGAGATTTTTTTCGGAGTTCTTCCATTAAGTGTGTCATAAATTCTTCCTTAGAAAAATTCGGGGCGTTGCGGGAGCTCCCGCAGAGGGGGTAGCGTAAAAGCGAAGCTTTGCAGCGAGGGGGAGACCTCCCCCTACAGCCCTCTTGCCCACGGATATGTGCTTAAATATGGGTCTGGTTTGACTGCGGATGGTGTTGCCCATACTTCGTCAATCAAGCCCTTGTTGTTAATTTTACCGATTCTTACCTGTTTGTACAAATGCTGGTTGCCGCCATCGATTGTTACCGTTCCTTCCGGAGCCGTAAAGCTGAGTCCTTTTGCGGCCACTCTGACAGCCTCAACCTCGAAACCGCCGGCTTTTTCGCAGGCCGCAGCCCACATGTAAACCGCGATGTAAGCCGCTTCAATCGGATCTCCGGTCATGCGGTCTTCACCGTACTTTTCCTTGTAATCAGAGACGAATTTTTCGTTGCGAGGAGTCTGTGTCGTTTCGTAGTAATTCCATGAAACCAGGTGACCTGCAAGATTATCCAGATCCATTTTGGCGACTTCTTCCTCGGCGATTGAAAAACTCATGACAGGAATTGTGCTTGAAGTGATGCCTGCTTTTGCCAGGGCCGCAAAGAAAGAGACGTTTGAGTCACCGTTGAGGGAGTTGAGGATTACGTCTGGTTTTGTGGCGAGAATTTTGGCAACCACTTCGCTGAAATTCGTGGCTCCCATCGGAAGATATTCTTCGCCCGCACATTCTCCGTCGAGCTGGGCAATCTGAGCTTTGATGATTTTATTTGCCGTGCGGGGGAAAACGTAGTCACTTCCGACCAGGAACATTTTTTTGCCTATGTTCTTGGCACAGTAATCAACGGCCGGAACAATCTGCTGGTTTGGAGAAGCGCCCATGTACATGATGTTGGGGCTGGCTTCCATACCTTCGTACTGAACCGGATACCACAAAAGACCGTAAAGTTCCTCGAAAATCGGTTTGACTGCCTTGCGGGAAGCACTTGTCCAGCAGCCAAAGACAGTTACGACCTTTTCATCCTGCAAAAGCTCCCGGGCTTTTTTAGCGAAAACCTGCGGCTCACTGGCACCGTCGGCCTGAATAGCCTCAATCTGCCTGCCAAGAACTCCGCCGTTCTCGTTGATTTCTGAAATTGCCAGTAATTCTGCGTCTCGGACGGCTGTCTCAGAGATAGACATTGTGCCCGAAAGAGAGTGCAGAAGGCCTACTTTGACAGTTTCAGGCTTTTTTTGATTGCATGATGCGAGAAGAAGTGCTGAAAGTGCAATTCCGGCTATTCCCATTGTGACTTTTTTCATATTCATCTCCTATTGAATTACTTCGTATGTGACCATTTTGCCTTTGCCTTTGATTTCACATTCGATTGGTTCTGTAAATTTGACGTCTGAATCTTTAAGATGCTCGAAAACGGTCTGGCTTACGCGGATATTTCCAGGGCTGCAGGCTGTTTCCATTCGGCTGGCGACGTTGACGGTATTTCCCCATACATCATATACGAATTTCGTTTTTCCGATAACACCAGCCGTAACAGGACCGCTGTTTAGTCCGATTCGCATATTGAACTGTATCTTACCACATCGGTTGTAATCTTCCAAATCCTTGTACATGCCCTTTGCGAATTCTACCATAATACGGGCGTGTTTTTCGTTTGGACTTGGAACACCACAGGCCGCCATATAGGCATCACCGATTGTCTTGATTTTTTCGACACCCATTTCCTTGGCCCTCTCGTCAAATCTTGTGAACAGATCGTTGAGGGCTGAGACAATTTCGCTTGCGGAGTGATTGCTTGAAACTTTTGTGAAACTTACGATGTCAGAGAAGAGAAGGGTAACGTCCGTGAAAGCTTCAGCAACGGAATGAACGTTGTCTTTGAGTTCGTCTGCGATTTTGTCTGGAAGAATTGCACGCAGGAGCTGCTCGGATTTGTCTTTTTCGGCGGCAAGTTCCCGAGTACGCACCTGGACCATTCCTTCGAGGCGGATATTTTCAAGCTTGATTTTGCGCTGCTTAAAATAGAAGAGTGCGATAATTAAATTTATAAAAATAATTATCGTGATGACCCAGAAAATCGGCATCTGATAGAAGTAGGGTTTTTGCACAAAGAGCATTGCACAGGCTTCTTCGGAAGGAACGCCCTCGCCGTTTATGGCCATGACCAGAAATGTGTGCCTTCCCGGGCTTATATTCGTGTATGATACTGTGCGGCTTTTGCTCGGCAGACTGAGTTTTTCTTCAAAATTTGTAAGCTGGTGCTGGAACTGGATTCGCTCCGGGGCGTCAAAACTTAGACCTGTGAATTGAATTTCTACTCGCTTGGTGCCAGGTTTTAAAATAAACTCATGAGCTTTTGAATTGAAATCGAACTTTGTGTTGTCAATCGTGACGCTTTCGATATGAACGAGCGGCAAAACCGGATTTTCTCGGATTTTAATCGGGTCATAGACTGCAAATCCGTCAATCATGGTGAACCACAATCTTCCGTGCAGGTCACAAATGCTCAGAGAAGTGGAAGTGGGGCCGTCTGAATCAAGTCCGTCGTTGCGGGAATAATACTGAAGGGACAAGACCTTTTCGCCTGTGTGGGCCGATTGCAGCAATTCTTCCTTATTAACTGATGCGACACCGTAGTTGCTTGTAATCCACATGTCTGTTGAAGTGTCCGGGATTACCTGGAAGACTGAATCCGTGCCCAGTCCGTTGTCGGAATTCATGTTTTCGAAAGCAGATGGGACTGTGTGGGCTGAGTCAAAGGGCCTGCAGTAGCTGATTCCGCTGCCGGTACAAATCCAGTAGGCTCCCTCGCTGTCCTGTGAGATTTTGAAAATTACGTTTCCGATTAAACCGTCGTCGGAAGTGATGTGGGCGATTATTGCCTCGTTTTTCATGAGGTAGATTCCGCCGCCGTCCGTTCCAATCCAGACCACGTTGTTTGTGTCCTTGTGAATCCACATGACGTATTCGTTTTCGAGACCGTCAGCCTGCTTGAAATTTTTGATTGTTCCGTCATTGTGAATAATGCTTAAGCCTGTCGTGGTACCGACATAATATTCGCGGGGATTTGTTTCAATTGCGAGACGAACTTTGTTGCCTGCAAGACCTTCATCGGTTGTCCAGTTTTTTATTGTGGCTGCCCGCGGATCGTAAAGGATAAGGCCCGGCTTTGTGTAGCAAGTTGCAAGAATCTCACTTTTAAAAGTGATTCCTACATGCCTGATTCTTAAATCTTTTGTGAACTCAGTGAGCTTGTTTTTGATTTCCTTTTCACCGACGAAGCACCTTACGCCTCTGTCAGTGGCAATCCACATTCGGCCGACATTGTCTTCGGCGATTGCGTTGACCGTTGTCTCAAGCTTTGTGACCTGGAATTTGCCGTGGGTGAGCTTTCCGATGCCGTTTCGGTCGCTGGCAAACCAGATGTTGCCTTCGCGGTCGCGGATGATTCTGTTGATTTTGGCAGATGACAGGTCTTTGTTGTGGGATTCTTCAAATCGCCCCTTGTAAAAGGAAACGACTCCGTGTTCAGTTCCAAAAAGAATGGTACCGTCAGGGGCCACATACATTGACCAGGTTGGGATGGAATCAAGAATCGTGTTGGTTTTGATTTTTTTGAACTCGTTGTCTTCAAGGCAGACTATGCCGAGGTCGCCCATGCCGATCCAGAAATTGCCGCTCAAATCCTGAATAATCGAAGTGGCGAAGTAGCTGTCGAAATGCTTGTCAATCTGGGGAATTGTGTGGAAGAGGCCGTCCGAGAAAAGGAAAAGCCCGTCTTCGTTGGAAGTGATGAGCCAGACCCTGCCGGCTGAGTCGCAGTAAAGCTCTACGGCTATGATTCCCTTGGAAACCGTACCAGCCTGGAATTGCGGCGTAATTAAATGGCCTTTTGGAGTGAGGTAAACGACTCCGGCCGCCGTTCCAATCCAGATGTTGCCCATGCGGTCTTCGCAAAGGGCGCGGACGGAATTGTTTGGAAGACCGTTCTGCGTGGTGATGCTTTTGCTGGAACCGTCCGGCATGATTTTGTGGACACCCTCGTCGTTTGAGCCCAGCCAGAGGTTGCCGTTGGAGTCTTCAAGGATTGCCCGCACGGAAGAAAACTTATAGTCGTTTGTCCTGGCCCGCCGGATTGTATTGAATCCTACGCCGTCAAAACGGACCAGGCCTTCGTAGGTGCCGATGTTGATGTAGCCGTCTTTGGTCTGGAGAATGTCAGTGGCCATTGTGCCTGTGAGTCCGCCAAAGGATGTCCATGTCTGATAAACGTAGTTGTCTAGATAAGTTTTTTGAGAAAATCCAAAATGCAGGGTGACAAAGAATATCACCGCAAAAAAACACTTTTTCATTCCTATATTATAAAACTACTTACAGCAATTCTCAATAAAATTTTAAGGGAAATTTTGGTTGGATTAAAGGAAAAAAAACAAGCCGTGCCCTCAAAGAAGAAGGCGGCTTGCTTTCAGTTTTAAACTTTCAATTTACTTGATTTCGTAGACCCAGCCTTCTGGCGCTTTGATTTCGCCCATCTGGATTCCTGTGAGAGTTTCGCGGAGCTTTTTGAGAACCGGACCGATTTCATCCATGCCGCTCGGAACATTGATTTTTGTGCCGTGGTCATCGATGCAGCCGATTGGGCTGATTACAGCAGCAGTACCGCACAAGCCTACCTCAACGAAGTCTTTGAGCTCGTTCTTGTTGACCTGTCGCTCCTCGACCTCCATGTGGAGATAGTCGCGTGCAACCTGAACGAGTGAGCGTCGTGTGATTGATGGCAAAATGCTGTTTGATTTTGGTGTTACAAGTTTGCCGTCTTTTGTGACGAAGAGGATGTTTGCTCCACCAGTTTCTTCGATATATGTGTGTGTTGCCGGGTCAGTGTACATGTTCTCGGCAAAACCTTTTTTGTGAGCGTCAACGATGTTGTAAAGGCTCATTGCGTAGTTGAGACCAGCCTTGATGTCGCCTGTTCCGTGTGGAGCGGCTCGGTCAAGGTCAGAAAGGCGGACTGTGATTGGCTTTACGCCACCCTTGAAGTATGGACCGACCGGTGTAACCAGAATGCGGAACTGATATTCGTCTGCCGGTTTAACGCCGATAACTGCGCTTGAACCGAACATGTATGGGCGGATGTAGAGAGTTGCTCCGCTTCCAAAAGGAGGTACCCATTCGATATTTGCTTTGATTGTATCGATGACGGCTTTAATCCAGCGGTCTTTTGGGAAGACAGGCATTTCGAGACGTTCACAGCTGTCCTTCATGCGGTCAGCGTTTAAATCAGGGCGGAATGTGACGATTTTTCCGTCTGCTGTTGTGTATGCCTTGAGACCTTCAAAACAAGTTTGTGCATACTGCAAGACTCCAGCACACTCAGAAATTGTGATTGAGTGGTTGCTAGTGAGAGTTCCTTCGTCCCAGGCTCCGTTTTTGTAGTTTGCAACGAAGCTCTTGGTTGTTTCCATGTAACCGAAAGGCAAGTTTGCCCAGTCCAAATCTTTCGCCATTTTTTACCTCGATTGAATAGATTTAAAAGACTTTAGCACAATTTAAAGGAGTTTTCAATCAAATTTTTAAGCTGACCCCGGCTGATTCAAGCGGGCGAAATGCTTATTTTACGCAGACCATGACCACGAAGACTGCCAGGGCTGAAATCTCACAAATCTGGACGAACCAGCCGGCCGTGTCTCCGGTGATTCCGCCGAAATTCCTGACCGCCACAAGAAAATAAAGGCAGAAAATGGAAAGGCTTGTTGCAACCAGAGCAATTCCAAGAAAATTAAAGAAATAGATGAGCAGCATAGAAATCAGTATCAGCCAGAAACTGCACCAGAGGGCCGTAAAATTCTTGATGGTGGCAGATGCAAATGTGTGGACAAGGCCGCTGTCTTTTGCAATTGGAAAAGTCGAGACGGCAAAGGCACTTAAAATCCTTGAAATCATAAAGATACTGAAGAGCGGAAGAAGACTAATCAGATGAAGGGGTCGCCTGAAAACTTCAAGTGAAAGCACGAAATAGCTGAGGAAATAAAGGACGCAGCCGAGGATGGCAAAGGCACCCGAATGACTGTCCTTTAGGATTTCAAGCTTTTTTTCGCGGCTGGCATGGCTTGCAAGGGCGTCGCAGGTGTCCATAAAGCCGTCCAGATGGATTCCTCCTGAAATGAAGACCGGAATCAGGGTGAAAATTAAGGCAAGCAGAGTCGGAGAAAGATTTTTGTGAATCCCAGTCAGATATTGGGCAAAGATAACGAATGCGGCACAGAAAAGGGCAATAAGGGCTCCAACCAGGGGAAAAGTGCACATCATGTAGCGCATGTTTTTTGAATTCCACTCGATCCGGGGCATGGGAATCGCAGAAAAGGTACTGAATGACAGAATAATCGACTTAAAAAAACTCATAAACCTCTCCAAAATTGTTTGACAACAAATTATTTTAATCTATAAAATGAATTATGGTAAGTCTCTATCACTACACTGACTTTAACGCCATGCGCGGAATCATTACAAATGGCGAAATCTGGCTCTGGAATTTGAGGCGCATGAACGACAGCCAGGAAATGAATTACTTCATCAAGGAACTCAAAGCTGCCGTCAAAAAAACTCTTGAGCCTGAGCAATATGCCAAGCTGGAATGTCTTTTCATCGAAAACCTCAAGGATTTCAACAAGCTTTCAAGCTATGCCAGCTGCTTCAGTGAATATTCCGACGATGCGGCTCAGTGGGCACGTTACGCCAAAAACGGAATGGGAGTCTGCATAGCCTTCAACAAAGAGCTTTTGGAAAAAATCGGACTTGCCGGTCACGCTCCCCTCTGCAAGGTCAACTATTCTGAAAATTGCGATGGCCTTGAAATCGTTTCGGAAATCGCAAGGCTTGCCCGCTCGGACTGCAAAAATGATGCGCCAGAGTGCAGGGAGGTCTTTAACAGGCTTGTCACAAGCTCACCGCTTTTCAAGCATCCATCTTTTATCAGCGAAAAGGAATACAGGCTGGTCTCCCTTCCATATAATGTGAGCGAATATCTTGGGGAGCCGCATTTTTTTGTGGAAGAGACAAACATCAAAAAATACTATATTCTTAAATTACGCGAAGTCTGCGAGAGCCTTTCAATTCCCTACCACGAACTTTTCACACAAATCTGCATCGGACCACAGGCGCGTGTTACAAAGGACGTGCTTGCCGACTATTTTGCTTCAACAGGCATGTCAGAGCTTTGCGACAAAATTAAATTATCGGAATGCCCGCTAAGAAGGTTTTAAAATGGAAATTAAAAAATACAAACATTACGTTCAATATTATGAAACCGACAAGATGGGAATCACCCATCACTCAAATTATGTCCGCTGGATGGAAGAAGCCCGCGTTGACTTTTTGAAGCAGATTGGCTGGGATTACGCCCGCCTGGAATCCGAGGGAATCATTTCGCCGGTCGTGGGAGTGAGCTGTAAATACAAACATTCCACCACATTTGCCGACACTGTTACGATTGAAGTTGCGGTCGCCGAGTACAGCGGAATCAAACTCCGCCTCAAATACACGATGACCAACGAAAAGGGCGAAGTCTGCTGCAACGGTGAAAGCGAGCATTGCTTCGTAAATGAAGCCGGAAGAATCATCATGATTAAAAAGGACTATCCGGCCTTTCATGAACTTCTGACATCTTTAATCGAAAAAAGCAACTAAAATAGTTTAAAAGCCCTCAAAAAGGTTTAAAAATCTCCCCGAGAGTGTTATAATTTTAAGAGTAAGTTAAACAACCTGAGGGTTTAGATGAAAAAACGCAGAGAAAAACTACTTTTTAAATTTGCATTTATTTTCACCGTCTTTGCCATGGTCGCTATGTTTCTTGGCAGCATAATGACTTATATCAGTCAGACAAAATCTTATCATAAAGCGGCTCTTGAGAATTTAAGGTGTATTTGTGACTATCTGGAACAGCTGATTCAAGAATCGGGTGATGATTTCGTTATTTATCAAAAGTATTACATGGAGCATTTTTCAGAGGCAAGAATTCCATTCAATTTTACGGAATATCACACGGCTCAGCGTAATTACGAGAAGCTTCTTTCGGAAATGGGCCTCAAAAAAGACGAAAACACCCACTTCAATTTTGACTCATTCACCGAAGAAGCGAAAATGGCCTACTTCATCTACATTCATGAATACTGGCTGCTCACTTTTGAAAATGCCCGCAAGGCTTTTAATCTTCCATATACATATTATCTGGTTCCCAAAGAAGATATTTACAACATGGTCTACATGATTGACGGTGAGCGCACTCCGAGGGGGCTTAACGGTCAGAAAAGTTCCAAAGGTCCTTACCTCTATCTTGGTGATGAATATCATGACCCTTACGAAAAATGTCCTGTTCAGTGGGACACCTGGTTCACCGGCGAAAAGCAGAAGAAATTCCAGGACTGGGACAACGAGTGGGGCAAGACTTACGCATTTTACGTTCCCCTTATCATCAAGGGGCAGAAACTCGGCCTCATCGGTGCAGAATTCCAGGTTGCTGACGTAAACAGGGAAATCTTAAGGAACGCCATCGTCCAGACTTTCGGTGTCGGCGTGGTTCTTATCATCTGTATCATAATCCTCCTGATTTTCATCAACAGAAACTACATCAAGAAAATCGTCCGCCTCGAAGCCAATCTGATTGAATACTCAGAAGAAAAGGATCCCTTTATTGCCCAGAGAATCGAGGCTGAAATCAAGGGCAACGACGAGATTGATTCCCTTTCAAGCCAGTTTGCCTCCCTCATTTTAAGAATCGAGGACTACATCAAGAGCCTTTTGGACACTTCCCAAAAACTCAAGGCCTCTCAGGCCCGGGCTGAAAAGATGGACGCCCTTGCAAATCGTGACGCCCTCACCGGAATTCGCAATAAAACGGCCTATGATAATGAAGTTCGCAGGCTGGAATGGCGTATTGCCGAAGGAAACATCGACTTTGGAATCGCAATGATTGACTTGAACTTCCTCAAAAGGATAAACGATACTTTCGGTCATGAGCAGGGAAACACCGCCATCAAAAAGCTCTGTCTGCTTGTCTGCCAGGTTTTCAAGCATTCGCCTGTTTTCCGGATTGGCGGCGACGAATTTGTCGTAATTCTGGAGCAAACTGATTATAAGGACATCGACATGCTCTGCATGAATTTCAACATTCAGATAGACGCCCTTTCCAAAAACGAAGATTTGCAGCCCTGGGAGCAGGTTTCGGCGGCACTCGGCTATGCCCTCTATGACAAAAATCTTGATTCAAGCGTTCAGACTGTCTTCCGCCGGGCTGACAAGGCAATGTATGCCCGCAAAAAGGAAATGAAGGCTATCCGAAGTCTTTAATTTCTTTAATTATCTGATTTTTTTCATTATAAGCATGGGCACTTCGGTCAAAAGCAAGACCAGAAGAATCATAATCAGTGCCCAGGCGTAGATTTCGTCGTAGTCGTTGAAGTAGGTGCTCGAAAATACAGCCTTGCCCAGTGAATTTTTTGTCTGCACGAGATATTCGGTCGTAATTACGATTTTGATTCCCATTCCCACCGCGTTGATGTAGGCCTGCTTGAGATAGCCCGCCATCAAGGGAATGTAAACCGAAAATAAAATTCTTGGCGTAAAGCTGCTGTTGAGCCGGTAAACGTCTATGAGCTCGCCGTCGATTCTCTTGCAGCCCTCTGCCGTTGCCTCGCTAATCAGGGGAACTAGAATGAGGCTTGCGGCAATATAGGGAACGTTCTTGTACTTTGTGAGCACCATAATTATCACGACAAGCACAATCATCGGGATGGAACGGAGCATGGTCATCAGCGGTTTGAGGAGTTTTTTGAAAAAGCAGGAAAGTCCTTCGACCATGCCGATTGAAATTCCCAGAACTGTGGAAATAATCAGCGAAATAAAGACGTGGGAAAGGGTTGTGAAAATCAGGTGATAGGTGCGGGCACTTGCCAGAAGACGGAAAAATGCCCTTAAGATTACGAAAATGCTTGGGAAGACCAAAGAATCGCCTTTGACCTTCCCTAAAATCTTAATCAGCAGGCCGATTAAGATAATTCCGAGACAAAAAATAAAAGTATTCTTTGCCTTATTCTCCATAATAGAATTCCGGGGCTGGAAGGGCGCCGCCGTACTGCTTGATGTCGAGATTTGCCGTGCTTTCTACCTGAGCTTTAGCCTCTTTTGCGCTCATAAAGCGGATGGCACAGTTTGGAATTGCTGACTCAGCGATTTTTGCGTTGGGCATGATTTCAAGCTTGGCCGCTGCCTTTGCGACTGCCGGAATATTGCTCGCGCACTTTGCACAAGATTCTTCTGCGAGTTTGAGGAAAGCTTCTACTTCTGCCGGGTGCTGCTCGATTGTTTCTGCGCGGACGAAAAGACCTGCCTGGGCAAAGCCGTCAAAGCCGCTTGATTTTTTGTACAAATCGTTGAGGGCGTATGAAGTG
Organism: Treponema ruminis; assembly: GCA_017161305.1. Lineage (GTDB taxonomy): Bacteria > Spirochaetota > Spirochaetia > Treponematales > Treponemataceae > Treponema_D > Treponema_D ruminis. The sequence continues at coordinate 465,980 of CP031518.1, forward strand.
ATGTTCTTGTTCTTCATTTTTGCGGCTGAAAGAATCGGCTCGGCTGTAAGAACGACTGCATTCGCATCCGAAAGAAGAAGGGCCTGAGTTGCCGCCGCACTTCCAAGATAAGCCACGCTTTTTGGAGTCAGCTTGTTGTTTTGAAGGGTAGCCAGTGCAACCGAAGCGTTGATTGTATTTTCGCCAAACAAAGTGACTTCAGATTTTTTGATGTCCTTGAGCTTGAAGTTCTTTTTTTGTGAAGCGAAATAGAGGTTTCCCCAGGTGACTACCGCTGCCAGTTTGTAGCTGGACTTGCCCATTTTGAAAAGGCGGGCTCCGGCGTTAATCGGTGCGATGATAAAGTCAGCCTTGTTGCCTGCAAATTCTGCGGCAATCGTTTCGGCTGCGATGTAGGTGTAATTTTCTGGATTCTGCTCAGCGAGCGAGGCCAGGGCAAGAGCCGGGGCACCGCTTGGGGAAGCAACTTTGACAGGATATTCCTGAGCAAAGAGAGATGAAAGCAATATAATAGAAGAAAGAGCGATAAAAGAGAGTAATTTTTTCATTCTAAAGCCTCTAGTTCAAAATCTCGTCGGCAAGTTTTTCGAGCTGACTTGTAGTTTCTGCTGTCATTGAGATTTTGACGCTAACTTTTGCCTCACAGATTGTGATGCCTTTGCTCTGTTCGAAAGCGGCTGCCATTGCCTTGTTTGCCATTGGTGCCCAGCTTCCGTTTTCAATCAAGCCCAGCTTTCGGTTCTGGTAATTTCGTTCCGTGAGGTGGCCGATGAAGTCCTTCATGATTGGGAAAATGCCGCCGTTGTAGGTTGTGGTTGCAAGAACAAGCTTGCCGTAGCGGAAGGCGTCTTCTACGCACTCGTAAGTGTCTTCGCGGGCCAGGTCACTGATTGCGACTTTCGGGCAGCCCTTTGCCTTGAGGATTTCGGCGAACTTTTCTGCGACTGCCTTTGTGTGGCCGTAAACTGACGTGTAAAGGACGCAGACTCCCTCGCTCTCAACTCCGTAGCTTGACCAGATGTCGTAGAGTCGGACTGCTTCTTTTGCATCGGCTCCGGTCAAAATCGGGCCGTGTAATGGTGCGATTGTATTGATTTCAAGGGCAGCAGCCTTTTTGAGTACGGCCTGAACGTTTGCTCCGAATTTGCCGACGATGCCGAAATAGTAGCGGCGAGCCTCACAAGCCCAGCCTTCCGGATCCTCAACGTCATTTGCGCCGAATTTTCCGAATCCGTCAGCTGAGAAAAGGACTTTTTCGTTTGATTCGTATGTGAAAATGACTTCCGGCCAGTGAACGTTTGGAGCGGCGATGAAATTGAGGGTGTGCTTGCCCAGTTCAAGCTTGCTTCCCTCTGCAACTACGACCTGCTTGTCTGCAAAGTCAGTGCCGAACATGCTCTTCATCATTACGAAAGCCATTTTTGAAGAGACGATTTTTGCCTCTGGATAGACATCGACAAATTTCTGAATGTTTGATGAGTGGTCCATTTCCATGTGCTGGACGACCAGATAGTCAGGATTTTTGCCGGCCAGAGCCTTTTTGATGTTTGAAAGCCATTCCTCGCCGAAATCTTCGTCAACCGTGTCCATGACTGCGATTTTGTCGTCAAGGATGATGTATGAATTGTAAGCCATTCCGGCTGGAACGTCGAACTGTCCCTCAAAAAGGTCGATTTTGTGGTCATCGACACCGATGTATTTGATTGAATCAGAAAGCTGCATAATGTGCTCCGTTTATTTAAAATGTGTTTAAAAATTATAGCACAGAAGTTATAATAAAGCCATGATTATTTGTCCGGCACAACCTTTTGATATTTTTCAGATTATGAATATTGAACGTCAGTCTTTCATTCCGGCCATTCAGGAAAAAAAGCGGGTTTTTGAAAAGCGGCTCAAGGTCTTTCCCCAGGGATTTCTTGCCCTTGCTGATTGCAGCGAGGAGACTGTCTTAAAGAACAAGGTTGCCCTAGTATGCGGATATCTCTGTGCCGAAAAATGGGATTTTCTGCCTGATTTCAGTGCCTTGAGCGGAATGGACGAAAAAGAGAAGAAATCTTCCCTCAAAAAAATCGAAAAGCGCTTTGCCCTGGGCCACAATCCTCTTCTTACCCACAAGACCAACGGCTGCTTTTTGTATGTCTCGTCATTTGCCCTTTTAAAAGACTACCGGGGCAAGGGATACGGCGAAAAATTCTTTTTGAATTCAGTCGCCGCCCTGTCTTCCGCTGACTCCCAAATCAAAAAAGTAGTGATTCTTGTCGATTCAGAATGGGCTCCAGCCATTAAAATCTACGAAAAGCTTGGCTTCCAGAAGGTCTTTGAGCTGAAGGAATTTTTCCCCACGATTCAGAAAAAGGTAAACGCCGACGGAATCATTATGACTGCCGACGCAGCTTTATTCCGCGACATAGAATTTTCGAAAAGCGAGAACGACCTGAGCGGAATCAGGATTTAGGACTACTTTTTCCAGTAATCAGGGAAGAGGAAGATAATCAGGTTGTAAAGTTCCAGACGGCCTGCAATCATGACAAAGCAATACCAGTATTTCAGGAAGGGTGAGATTATTCCGAAATTCTGACTTGGATTGAGCTGGCCGAAAGCCGGTCCGATGCTTCCAATCATGGAAAGACTTGCCGTGAAGCTGGTGAAAATGTCCAGCCCGCAGAATGTGCTGACCATGGTGCTGATAAAAAGAAGCATGAAATAGACAAAAGTAAATGCCGCTACGTTGAAGACCAAATCCTTTCGCCCTGCCTTTTTATTGATGCTGACCGTGAAAACTCCGTGGGGGTGCAGCATTCTGAGCATTTCGTTCCAGGCCTGCTTTTTGAGCACGACCCAGCGTATGATTTTAAATCCGCCCGAAGTTGAGCCTGAACAGCCGCCTGTAAAGAAGAGCAAAAAGATGAAAAACTGAGCCGCGCTTGGCCATGTCGTAAAGTCGTCGGTTGCGTAGCCCGTGGTAGTCATGACGGAAGCGACCTGAAAGCTTGAATATCTGAGTGCCTTTGCAAAAGAGCCGTAATGTGGAATCAAAACCAGGGTAATGACTCCGATACAAATCAAAAAGAGGGAAATATAGGCCTTTAATTCGGAATTCTTTTTGACTTCATCGAATTTGCCGGTAATCACATAAAAATAAAGGCTGAAGTTTACGCCCGCCAGAAACATGAAGACCGTGCAGACTATTTCGACGGCCAGGGAGTTATAGGCTCCAATGCTGGCATTTCTTGAAGAAAATCCGCCTGTTCCCAGCGTTGAAAAAGCGTGACAAATTGAATCGATTAGGTCCAGACCGCAGATTTTAAGGGCGATTGCGTGAGCCAGAGTGAAGCCAACATACAAAAGCCAGAGGGTTTTTGCCGTATTTGCCATTTTTGGCGTAATCTGACCCTTTTCCGGGCCTGTGCTTTCGGCTTTTATCAGCTGGAAACTGCCCACTCCCAGAAGGGGAAGAAGGGCTACGGTGAGGGCGATGATTCCCATGCCGCCCAGCCAGTGCATCTGGCATCTCCAGAAATTTATTGAGCGGGGAAGGGCTTCGACATCGCCAAGGATTGTGGCTCCTGTCGTTGAAAAGCCCGAAACGCTTTCAAAAAGGGCGTCGTGAAAATTCGGAATTACGCCGGAAAGCAAAAGGGGAACTGAGCCGAAGACGCTGATTGAAAGCCATGCCAGGGCAACAAAGGCAAAAACGCTCCTGATTGAGAATTTGATTTTAGTCTTTTTGCCAGCAAAGTAAAAAATTATTCCGATTAAGAGTGAAGCTCCGAGCGGGATGGCAAAGCTTGGAATCACGCTGAGCTCGCCGCAGGAAAGGGCCGTTAAAATCGGGAAAAGGAGTGAAAGACCGACGATTGCGAGAATGATAAAGATGAGCCGGGCGAAGACGAATATCTGCATTTATTGTTCCGCTCCGAATTTGTGCATTACGTGGTCATTTTCGTTTGCATTGATGATCAAAATGATTTTGTCGTCTGCTTCGAGAACTGTATTTCCGCCTGGGATTGAGAAAGATTCTTCTCCCTTCTTTTGAACCTGAAGGACCAGAAATTTTCCATTTTCGGCTATGTCTTTGAGGGCCTTGCCTTTGACTTCGCTTTCTTCGGGGATGTTGATTTCTGCGATTTCGAGGGTGCCGCCGTTGACCGAGTGGATTCCGGTTACGCTGTCTCCGCGAAGGTGACTCATGATGCTGTCGATGACTGAATCCCGGATTGGGACTGCGACTTCGATTCCGATTTTGCGGGCAACTTCACCAAAGGCCGAGTTTGCTACCAGGGCGATTGAATTTTCTACGCCAAGTGACTCGATGTAGGCCGCCATGACCATGTTCATTTCGTAGTTTTGGGTGGCACAAATCACCAGGTCAAATTTGTCGATTCCTTCTTCCTCAACAAAGCCTTCTTCGGTGATGTCCGCGCAGAAAACCTTTGTGTTTGGGAATTTTTCACTGGCTGCCTTTGCGTTGACTTCATCTGTATCGACAATCACGAAATCCTGGGAAATGCGTGACTTAAAGCCGAAGAGTTTTTTGATTCGGCTTGAGCTTTCTTTTTTAATCAGCCTGTCAGCGACAATCATGCCGATTCGGTTTGCGCCCACAAGAGCGATTTTTTTGACATCCTTGAGCTTTGAGCCGCAGAGGGCCAGCATTTCCGGCAAGTCAGAGCGGCGCATGAGAAGACCCAGGCAGTCTCCGCCGTGCAAAATCGTGCCGCCGCTTGGAAGCTCTGTTTCGCCGTTGCTTTCGACGTAGCCGACCAGAAACTGCTTTTCAGTCATTTTACGCATGTTTTGAAGGGCAATTCCGTCCAGCCGGCTTGATTTTTCGACGGTCACGCGGATCAGTTCGTAAGAAGAATTGTCAAATTGAAGGGAATCCGTGATGGCTCCGTGCTCAACTGCCGCAACAATGGCCTCAGCCGCCTCAACGTCAGGGTGAACCATAAAGTCAATTCCGTAGAGGTGACGGTTTTCGGTTGAAAGCTTGGTGGCGTGCTTTTGGGTGGCCGTGCTTGTGTTCATGTAATATGCGTAATTTCGTACCCGGGCAATTTTGAGAACATTCGGATAAACGGAATCAACGAGAGAGCAGGTAATCATGTTTACTTCATCGTTTGAAGTTACACAGACAAGGGCGTCCGCGTCTTCGATTCCGGCTTCTTCAAGAGTGTCGAGGTTGTTTCCGTCGGCCTGAATTACATTGCAGTCAAGTCTGTTGGATGCGTGCCGGACAGTAGTTTCGTCATTGTCGATGAGAACGACATCATTCTTTCCATTAATAAGACGCTTTGCAAGTTGAGTTCCTGTGAATCCTGCGCCAACAATTACGATTTTCATTAAGAGTATTTTAGCGTGTTGTTAAAATCTCTTCCACATGCTAGTATTTTATTTGTATGAAAAAATTTGCTTTTCTTTCTCTTGTTACGCTTTTTTCTCTAATTTTCTCTTCTTGTGAGCAAAAAATGTCCAAAGATGTTTTGCGCATCAACGTTGCTTCCGAGCCAGATTCTTTTTTTCCCTGGGAGTCTGCGGCGGCTGATACGGCTGCAATTTATTACAATATTTTTGACGGACTTTTCTCTTTTGACGAGAGGGGCAAAATTCATCCGGCCCTTTGCGAATCCTATGAAATTTCAAGCGACAAGCTGACTTACACTTTCCGTCTTCGTCAGGGCGTTAAATTCCACAATGGTGCTGATTTTACCAGCACTGACTGTTTCTACACTTACGAAAATCTTGCAGGCTTAAATGGAAAGGCCGTTAAATCTGACATGATGGCAAGTTCGATTGAATCAATCGAAGCCCCTGACAGATACACTTTTGTAATCAAGACCAAAAATCCTTTGGGCGGTTTTCTTGCCCTCAACATCTGTCCGATTCTGCCTGTTGGCTACACGAATCACGCTGAAAATCCGATCGGAACAGGTGCCTACAAATTCGTGGAATACCAGCCCCATGAGAAAGTCGTTCTGGAAAAGAACGAAAATTACTGGAATTCTGAAAATGAGCCCAAAATCCACCGCATAGAAATCTATGTCATGAGTGACGAACAGGCAATTCTTTCGGCCTTGCAGGCAAAAAAACTGGACATCGGTCAGATGCTTTCAGCTGAAAACGCAAAATCCCTCGAAAAGAAATTCCGGCTTTTTTCTGCCCCTCAGAACATGGTTCAGGTTCTTGGCCTCAACAATTCAGTAAAGCCTTTTGACAATCCCCTTGTCCGCCAGGCAATCACAATGGCTATAAACAAGGACGAAGTTATTGACGGCGCCATGGACGGTTTCGGAACAAAGCTCTACAGCAATTTTTCTCCGGTTTTGGGCGAATATTACAACGACCGCCTTTCAGAAATCTACAAAAATGATGCGGCGACTGCAAAAAGTCTTCTCGCTTCTGCAGGCTACGGCAACGGTTTTGATTTGGAAATCACTGTTCCAATCAACTACCGCATTCACGTCGATACAGCTCAGATTGTCGCAAGGCAGCTTGAGCAGATTGGAATCCGCTGCAACATCAAGCCGGTTGACTGGGCTGACTGGCTTGATCAGGTTTACACCAAATTTGATTATCAGGCCACGATTATTGCCTTTGGCGGAAAACTTGAGCCGGGCGAAGTCTTGCAGAGATATTTTTCTTCTTACAAGCGCAATTTTACCCGCTACAACAATCCTGTTTTCGACGAGACCTTCACAAAGGCAGGGCTTGAGACAGATTTGAACAAGCGAATCAAATATTACAAGTACTGTCAGGAATTGCTGGCAAAATCAGCTCCGGCTGTCTTCATCGCTGACCCAAACAACACAGTCCTGCTTCGAAAGGATGTCCGCGGTTTTGACGTTTATCCGGTGCTTTTCTACAACTTCGCCAAAATGTATTTCGAATAATTATGAAAAAATATCTTTCCCTTTCATTTGATGACGGCCCCAACCTCGCAGGCGATTCAACAATGAGCGACATGCTTGATATTCTTGAAAAGCAGGGTGTTCCGGCCTCATTTTTTTTGATTGGGGAAAAAATCTCTGAGGAAAATATTCCTGTCATAAAGCGGGCCCTCGAAATGGGCTGCGACATCGAAAATCATTCATGGACCCACCCGGACATGACAAAGCTGACGGCCGCCCAGATAATCGAAGAATACGAAAAAACTGACCGGGCAATCAGCAAAGTCACCGGTAAAATCCCGGAATTCTTTCGTCCGCCCTACATTTCCGTGAATCAGACTGTCTTCGACTCAATAAAAACCCCCTTCATCTGCGGAAAAGACTGCCGTGACTGGGAAGATGATTTTGGCGTGGAAGACAGACTCAAGATGCTGCTCGACGGCGTTAAGGACGGAACGATTTTCCTCCTTCATGTAACCGACGGCAACACCAAGACCCTCAAGGTGGTTGAACGCGCCATCCCTCTTTTGAAGTCCCAGGGCTATGAATTTGTGACCGTGCCCAAACTTTTTGAAATCCGCGGGATAGAAAAGACAAATAATGGCAAATTGCGGACATTTCTTTAATACTTTCTCAAATTGACATGTTTTTTTATTTAAGATAGGCTTAACTCCATGGAAAAAGTTGTTTTTGGCAGTCAGGCTGAAGTTCTGGTCGTTGATGATTCGAGCATGATTCTTTCATTGATGCGCCGGATTCTTGATAAAACCTACATCGTTCATGCTGTTGCTTCTGGCGAAGAATGCCTTGAATTCGTGCAGTCACACATACCGGATCTGATTCTCCTTGATTTTCACATGACGGGAATCGACGGACTGGAAACTCTACACCGTTTAAAAAGCAATCCGGAGACAAATTTGATTCCGGTAATTTTTTTGACCGGAGACGAGCATAACGAAACAGAAATACAAAGCCTGCATGACGGAGCAATAGATTTCATTTCAAAAAATCCTCTGGTTCCCGGAGTCCTCCTTCAGCGTGTCAAAAATACCCTGGCCCTTACCCTGCTTCAGAAAAAGCTTCAGGAAGAAGTCAACCGGCAGACCCTTCAAATCAAAGTCCTTACCCGAGAAATTACCGAAGCCCTTGCAAAAACCGTCGATGCCAAAGACCATTACACCAGGGGCCATTCACAGCGGGTTGCAAATTATTCGGCAGAAATCGCCCGCCGCATGGGAAAGTCACCCAAAGAGCAGGAGGAAATTTATTACATGGGACTCCTTCATGACATCGGAAAAATCGGAGTCGCAGGGAGCATAATCCGCAAAAATGCCCGCCTCACCGAAGACGAATTTGAAGAAGTCAAGGAACACCCCATGGCAGGCTACGAAATCCTCAAAACAATTACAGTCCTTCCAAATCTTCCTCTGGGAGCAAAATATCATCACGAGCACTTTGACGGCTCAGGTTACCCGGACGGCCTCAAAGGCTATCAGATTCCGGAAGTTGCCCGAATTATCGCCGTGGCCGATGTCTACGATGCCATGACCAGCAAGCGGGCTTATTCAGAAATCCGACCCCAGGCAGTAGTCAGGGCGGAAATCGAGCGCTGTCGAGGCACTTACTTTGACCCGGACATCGCCAACGTCATGCTCCGTATGATTGATGAGGATATTGATTATTCAATGCGGGAAGTTCTATAAGAAAACACTAAGAAAAAATACTCTCAAATTGATTTGCTGAGAAAGTGTGTTATACTTAATTGTATAATAAAAGTAAGTAGGTATGAGAGTTTTGAAAAGTTACATTGTTTTTTTGCTGTTGCCCTTCCTGTCAGCGCATATTTTTGCTGAGCCTTCTGGTATTTCCGGAGGTCCTGGTCATTCTGGCGGCTTTGGCGGCCCTGCAGGCGGTTTTTCCGGTGGCCCTGCTGGTCCTTCAGGTCCAGGTATCGGCGGCCGTGCTCCTTCTGGCGGTCCTTCAATAGCAGGCATTGCTTCAGCCCATGCAGGTGATTTTGGAGGCCACATTTCTCCTTCAGCCCCTTCCGCTCCCAATTCGCATACTCCTGGCCATTCAGCTCCATCAAATTTACCCGACTACGAAATAATGAACTATCGCGGTACAAGAACTGCCGCAAATAAAAAAGATTTTTCCCTTCAGAGCATAAAAAGCAACCTTTCAGATGATGACATGCTCACTCTTGAGATTCGCTTCAATCAGAGCGTAAATCCATTGTCTTTTAAAGACGAATCTATTATTCTTGACGGTGAAAATATTTGTAATGAAGCAAAACTGGTTTTCAATAAAAAGGGCGATACCTTAAAGATATCCGTTCCATTTGAAAATAAAAGTTTTTCTCTTCTGGTGCAAAATGTCGAGTCTTTTGGCGGTAAAAAAATAAATCCAGTTGAGTTAAAGAACATAAATGCGGGGAGTACGGTGAAGAATCTCAAGAAGGCCGGGGGCAAAAATGAATAGCGAAAAAAATGCAGGCATCAAGGTTTTAGTAGTAGAAGATGACAAGGGAATTTCCGATTTCATCATCCCTGAGCTCAAATACGAAGGCTTTGTCGTTTGCCTTGCTGAAAACGGACGTCAGGCGCTCGAAAAGTTTGAGACAGAAAAGCCGGATTTAATCCTCCTTGATGTCATGCTGCCTGAACTCAGCGGATTTGAAGTCCTGCGCAGGATTCGTGCCGTTTCAAATGTTCCTATTATCCTCGAAACTGCCCGCGGCGAAACAATCGACAAAATCACTGGCCTCAATGCTGGTGCCGACGATTACATTTCCAAGCCCTTTGAAATCGAAGAGCTGCTGGCCCGAATCAACGCCCTTTTCCGAAGAATCAATTCCTTCAAGCCTGCCGAAGAAAAATTTTCTGTACGCGGACTTTCCCTCAATGTAAGCAGGATGAGCTGCAGCATCGGCGAGCATGAAATCGTCCTTTCCAAAACAGAATTCCTCATGCTCAAGTGCTTTATTGAAAATCAGGGCAAGGTTCTTTCCCGCACGGACATTATCGATGTAATCTGGGGCAAAGGCCACTGCATCGACGAAAATACGGTTGACGTTTATGTCGGCTATATCCGCTCAAAAATTTCCGAAGTTTCCGAAGAAGAATTCATCAAAACCGTGCGCGGAGTCGGCTATCTCATGGAATAGGCTCAAGCGATTCTGATGAAGCCAAAATTTCTTAATTCATTTTCAGTCAGACTTTCCCTCCGATTCATGTTCATCATGACCGGAGCTGTCGTTTTCCTTTCTCTTGCCTTTCTCTTTTTTGTCCAGTCTCTCGTTGATAAAAATCAGAATATGGAGCTCATGGTTGCTGAAGATGTCGTTTTTGAAAAACTGGAAGAAGCCCGCTTAACGAGTGAATTCGGCTCAAAACTGGGCGAGTCCCTGGGCTCAATTCAGGCCCTTCCTTATTACATAACTTACATCATTTACGATGCAAAGGATTTTACCCTTCTTGCCACAAACGATCCCTTCCTGCCTTATCTCGAAGATTCCAAAGGTAAGGTAAATCATTACTTTGAAAAGAATTACTTTTTCGACGGAGACTTGAACATCATCTACTATGCAGAAAAACACGCCGAGTCCCAGAATGAAATTATCGTAGCCGTCGCGATAAACATGGATTTCAACACGATGGCAAAAATGTTTTCGAATTTGCCATTTGCCCTGCTTTTCATGGCGATTCCAATCCTTCTTCTTTCCTTCTTGATTTCATTTTTCATCACCAAAAAAATAATCAGTCCGGTCGTCAAGATCACAAGGGCTGCCCAGTCGGTAACAATCGAAAATCTTTCTGATTTGCTGCCTCTTTCCGGCAATGACGACGAAATCGACGAGCTTTCCGAGACCTTCAACTCGCTTTTCCTTAGGCTCAAGCAGGATTTTGACCGGGAACGCCAGTTTTCAAGCGATGTTTCCCATGAACTTAACACGCCTCTTACGGTAATTTCGGGGCAGACGAACCTTCTTCTGCGCTGGGGCAAGGATAGTCCTGAGCAGCTGGAAAAGTCACTGAACGCAATCAAAACTGAGTCCAAGACCATGCAGGCAATCATAGCCAATCTCCTGCAAATTTCCCGGATCGAAAGCGGCAGAATCAAGCCTCAGATTTCACAGGTTTCTTTGGCGGATATGTTCAGTTGGCTGACCGAAGAATTCAGCGAGATTGCACCAAGGGCAGAAATTATTTCCGAGGCAAACGGAATCGTCATCTCCACGGACGAAGAAATGCTCCATCAGGTTTTAACGGTTCTGATTTCAAACAGCATAAAATACGCCGGTCAGACATGCAGAATCAATTTAACGGCCTATAAAAAAGAAAACGTGATTATTATAGAAGAAAACGATGACGGCCCGGGCTTCTTAAAGGAAACTCTTCCCCATATTTTCGAGCGTTTTTACCGGGGAGACGAATCCCACACAAGAAAAGTCGCGGGATCCGGTCTGGGACTTGCAATCGCACAAACTTTGTGCACGGCCCTAAACGCCAAAATAAAAGCCCGCAACATGGTTCCCCACGGTGCAGGCTTTACGATTGAATTCCTTTTTGCATAAGCCGATTCTGAATAGCAAGAAAACAGGCGGAATCTGGGTTCTGGCACGAAATCGCCTGAGCTTTGCTCACTGCGATGTTCGGGACAGGTTCCAGATGGGAGCCTGTTTTTTGATGGACTTACGCAATGTTAATCTGAATCTTGCGAGGTGCGGCTTCTGCCTTTCGCGGAATCTTAATGGTCAGGACGCCGTTTTTGAATCCTGCTGTTACGCCCTCAGCATCGATGTCTTTCGGCAATGTGAAGCTTCGACGGAATGAAGGTCGGCGACGCTCACGGAGAAGATACTGTGGTTTTTCCTCTTTATCCTCATGTTTTTCGTGCTTGTCGCTCTTGTCTTCAATCTGTTTTGCAGCTGCTTTTTCAGAAGAGATTGTAAGTACGCCATCGTTAAGCTCAAGGCTTACATCATTCTCAGTTCTGCCAGGCAAATCCATGTCGAGGACATAAGAATCTTTGTTCTCAGTTACGTCAACATCAGGAACATTAGAGCTGTTGCAAAGTCCCTCAGTTCCATAAAAATCGTTGTTGAGCCAGTCGTTAAAAAGTGAAAGTGCGTTCATAAAAAACCTCCTATGATTAGCTCCGCGCTAACAGCGTTGAAGGAGCAATTGTTTGTAATTTAGTTTAGTTTCCGGGAATCTTCCGTTCCCGTATCAGATTTTCGTCTGACACTAAAGATATAGCAGAAAGCGTGCCAAGAATCAAAAATACCTCCTGTAATTTTGATTCTACCGAGAAAATTCTGTTCTGTTTTTAGGTTTTCGGGGAGTTCCCGCTTCGCGGTCGGGCCTTTCGTGGTTCCGCGCAGCCGCGCTCCATTACCTTCGGTAACTTATGCCACTACAGTCCCTAACTCTTGGATAAATATTCCTCACTGTGTCAAAATTTCCTGTAAAACTGTGTCAATTTTACTCACTTTCTTTAAGACTTATCTTTTTTTATGTTTCACTTTGCCTTTTCGCTGATTTTTTGGTATCTTTATATCGTGGCAATTTCAATTGAAAATTTTTTAACTAATTTCCTCAGAACCTATCCCATGCCATTTTCCGCCAAGGAATTGCTGGCAATGCTGTGTGGGCTTGGACATAAAATCACGCTTGCCGAACTGACTGACTTCCTTGATAACGATGTGCGTGCTTTCGCCCTGCAGAAAAAAATGTACATAACCCGTGCCGGAGCATTTACCGGCCAGCTTTTCAGTTTCGTTCCCACCCAGCGTGAAGTTGAGCAGAAGGTTTTTGTTCCAGGCGACCGCTGCATGCCTTTCGTAGATCTGGATCTTTTATCCTTTTCACTCACCTTCGAATTTATGGGACAGACTCTTCCTCATAAACTCTTCGCAACTGACTGCAATACAGCCAGGGACATGTTCTGCCTCTACGGTGACGAATTTTCTGCTCAATATATCAGTTCAGACCCGGCTTGCAGGGATTTGCACATAGCGGAGCGGGATTTCGAGCTTCCTTTAAAAATGAACCTCACCGGCGTTTCCCTTGAGCCGATTTTTGATAAGGTTGACTTCAAATATGGCGACAGAATTTTGTGCCGGGTTTATGACTGGGACAAGGGCGTCATCGAAGTCATCCCGATTCTTGAGCACAAGCTCAATCCTTTCCAAATCAGCGCTGACGACATGGAGCGCCACAAGTGGTACGAAAATCTCGAAAAGGCCTTGATTGCCAGTTTTGACAGCATGGGGCCATGTTCGGGCATCGAAGAGCAGCTGGCAAACGTCTTCTACGAAAACCGCAAGGAACTCTGCGTGCCAAACTGCGGTTCCATTCATGAATTCCTCGAAATTTCAAAAAAGGTTGGCATGGAGCTTTTCGGTGTTGAAACCCGCCTCTGGTTTAAGGGCAAGGACGTTCCGGCTGTCGGCAAGTGGAATCAGGGCTTGTACGAGGAAACGGGCAGGGCAATTCCATTCTTCGCCCTTCCGGACTTTGTAATCGACTGCTACATCAAGGATCAGATGTACGAAAAAAAGGACGACATCAAGGAAATCATCGAAAAAATCATTCCAAAAGAGCTGCCTATATCAAAAGAAGAAAAGGACATGCTCGCATTGCAAATAGAGAATAGAAATGCTATACTTCGCAAGCAATATAACTGGTTTGCAGACTTTGCGAATGGTTCACTCCGTCATCGTGCGCTCAAGCTTTTTGGAGAAGTTGGTTCTCTTGTTTTTGAACTTGACTGCGATAATAAAGAACTGGACATGCTTCCTCAGCAGGAACTTGTCACGCTTTCCCAGTTGTACACGCATATATCACGGATCCTGGAGATTTTATCTGAGGATTCTGAATGTGAAGAAGAAGAGGCGTGTGCGATGGAGCTTTCCCTTGAGGGCATGGAGATGAACTTCGAGGACATAAAACCGCTATTAATTTCGGCCTTGGATAAGGTCAAAAAGAATAGATTTAATGTTATCTAGCAGATGGCGTTCAGTCGGACAAAATCTGGGCAAGAGCATTAATTTATCTCTGAAAATCCAATCAGGAAATCTCAGAGATTCAAAAAATTTACTCTTAAAAGGTAGGGTTTTACTATGAACAGTGTAGGTATTGCAGCTGTTGCAAAGTCGATTCGCAGTCTTTCTATGGATGCGATTCAGAAGGCTAATTCAGGTCATCCGGGCTTGCCAATGGGAGCTGCCGAAGCAGCAGCCGTTCTTTATGGCGAAGTTTTAAAGCACAATCCGGCAAATTCAAAATGGGTAGACCGCGATCGATTCGTTCTTTCTGCTGGTCACGGATCAATGCTTCTTTACAGCATCCTTCATCTTGCTGGCTACAAAGTTTCAATGGACGACATCAAGAGCTTCCGTCAGGTTGGTTCAAAATGTCCAGGTCATCCTGAATTCGGTGAAACAGACGGCGTTGAATGTACTGCAGGTCCGCTCGGTCAGGGTGTTTCAATGGCTGTCGGTATGGCAATTGCTGAGTCAATGCTTGCCGCACGTTTCAATACTGCAAACCACAAAATCGTAGACCACTATACATATTCTTTGGTTGGCGAAGGCTGTCTCCAGGAAGGCGTTGCTTCTGAGGCTTCTTCTCTCGCCGGCAACCTCAAACTCGGTAAACTCATCGTTCTTTACGATCAGAACAAAATTTCAATCGACGGATGCACAGACATCACATTCACTGATGACATCGCAAAACGCTACGAAGCTTACGGCTGGCAGGTTCTCAAAGGTGACATGTACGATGTTGAGGGCATGGTTAAGCTCATCAATGAAGCAAAAGCATGCTCAGACAAACCGTCTTTGATTATGCTCAAGTCTGTAATCGGAAAGGGCGCTCCAAAAGAAAACACAGCTGACGTTCACGGAGCACCTCTCGGTGTTGACGGCGTTAAGGCTGCCAAAAAAGCACTCGGCTTGCCGGAAGACAAAGACTTCTACGTAGAGCCAGCTGCATACGACTTCTTCAAGGAAAAGGCAAAGGATTTCGCAAAGGCTGAGGCTGACTGGAACGCTGAGTTCGCAGCTTGGGCAAAAGAAAATCCAGAGCTCAAAAAACAGTGGGATGCATTCCACTCAGACGCTGCTACAGCAGAAGTTGCTGATGTTGAGTACAAAGTCGGTGATGCTTGTGCTACACGCGACGCATCAGGCAAAGGCCTCAACATGATCGCTGCCCGCTACGGAAACCTCGTCGGTGGTTCAGCTGACTTGATGGGACCAAACAAAACTGCATTCAAGGCTTGCGACGAGGGAACATTCTCTCCTGCAAACCGCAAGGGCCGCACAATCGAGTACGGTATCCGTGAGTTCGCAATGAGCGCTGTTTGTGCAGGTATTTCTTTGCACGGCGGCTTGCGCCCATTCTGCGCTACATTCCTTGTATTTGCTGATTACCTTCGTGCAAGCTTGCGCGTTGTTTCTTTGATGAAACAGCCTGTAATCTATGTATTCACACACGATTCAATCTACGTTGGCGAAGATGGTCCTACACACCAGCCAATCGAGACAATGACTTCATTGCGCGCTATTCCAGGCGTTCAGGCAATCCGCCCGGGCGACCCAGAAGAGTCAGTTGAGGCTTGGAAAATCGCTTACGCTTCAAAAGATCATCCGGTTTGTATGGCATTTACCCGCCAGGCTCTCCCTGTTTACGAGAAGGCTGACAAAAACTGGAAGAAAAACATGGCAGAAAAAGGTGCTTATGTCGTTCTCGAAGGAAACGCAAGCCCTGACATCACAATCCTTGCAAGCGGTTCAGAAGTCAGCATGGCTTTGGATGCAGCAAAACTTGTTTCTGGCAAAACAATCCGCGTAGTTTCAGTTCCAGATTTGAAGAAGTTCTCTCAGCTTTCAAAGGCTGACCGTGACGCAATCATCGGAAATGCAAAACGCATCGTTTGTACAGAAGCCGGAATCAGCATGGAATGGCTCCAGTTCACAAGCAAAGAAAACTGCTTCTGTCTGGATAACTTTGGCACATCTGGCCCGGCCAAGAAAGTTGCAGAGTTCTTCCATTTCACAGCAGCTGATTTTGCAGAGATGTTGAAGAAATAAAAATACCGGTTAAATTAAGAATTAACTAGATAAAACAAAAAAGCAGGCTTCCAGTCGTGGAAGCGGCTTATCGAAATCGCAGGCTCGCCTGCTACACGCGTTTTGTGCTTGTAATTATATACGTTTGCCGCTTACGCGGCAGCACAAAACGAGTGTTTTCGTAAGCCGTCCCACTCCTTCACGCCTGCTTTTTTTGCGTTTATGAGCTTAGCTTAAATTTTCCGGATATTTATTTCTTCACCTTTGTGGAAAAATCTTCCTTACTTAGATTTTCTTTTATTCACTAGCCAGCCGGTGAGTGCGAAGCCGATTCCTGCCAGGATCATTAAAAAGCATAGAATCTGGCCGGTGGAGATGTTCAGCAGGCTGGTGTTCATGTAGAGGGGGGCGTTGGATTCGGTGGCGAATCTGTAGCCTATGTCTGCGTCCGGTTCGCGGAAATATTCGATGAAGAAGCGGAAGATGCCGTAACCGCCTGAGTAGAGGGCGATTAAAAAACCGTCAAAGGGCTTTCTTTTGTGGAAGAACCAGATGATTGAGAACAAAACCAGACCTTCAAAAAAAGATTCGTAGAGCTGGCTTGGGTGGCGGGGAAGATTTACCAGGTTTGTGCTGGCTTCCATGCCGATTTTAGCCATGAAGTCCTGAACCCAGGCCTTTGATGCTGAGAATTTTTCGGCGTGAGGAAAGACCATGCCCCAGGGAGCTGTGGTGATTCGTCCGTAAAGCTCGCCGTTCATGAAGTTGCCGATTCGGCCGAAAGTGTAGCCCAGCGGAATTGCCGTGACCATTGAGTCTGTCCATTTCAAAAATGAAACCTTGTTCTTCCAGCACCAGAAAATTGTTCCGACGAATCCGCCGATGAAGCCTCCGTGATAGCTCATTCCTGCCAGTCCTGTGAAACGGCCGTTCTGGAAGGGCCAGAAAATAAGCCAGGGCTTTTTGAGATAGATTCCGGAAGTGTCGTAAATCAGTGTTGAAAAAACGCGGGCTCCAATCAAAAGAAATACGATTCCTGTCGCAATAAAGCTGAAAATATCGTCTTCACTTGCCTTGCGCATGGTTCCGTCGGCATTGAGGCCGTCCAGGGCTCCTTCACGCAGCAATTTCTTGAGGACTAAAAAAGCCGTTCCAAATGCGAAGATGTACATGAGACCGTACCAGCGCAAAAGGCCGAGCAGGGGCAGTCCGGGAAAAATTTCCGGGTGAATCCAGGAAGGATAATTGATGTATAATGGAAGAATCATAACTTGAATCCTTGTTTTGCCGCTTTGACCAGCCGTGACTTTAACATGATGTTTTCGTTTTTGAGCTGGTTGAGTTCGTACTGCTGGGTTTTAATCATTTCTGCAAGTTCACCGACGTTCAAGGCGCCGCTTCCGACCAAATCCTCAACGTAAGACATTTTTGCTGAGTAATCGTCGCTGGCTTCTTCCGAGGCCTGCTCAAAGCTTTCGTCGAAGCTCAAGGACTCTGTTTGCATGATTTTTTCTGCGATGCGGAAAATAGCCTGGGCAAGCACGGAATTTGGCTTGTAGACAGTGACCGGCAGGCTTGAAGAAAGGGCCTTGTCCTGCATTGAATCGCGGTACATTACGCCGAGGGATTCAACGTCGAGACCAAGATACTGCTGGCATGAGCGGCGGATTTTCTGTGCCTTGTCCGCATCCTTTGGCTCGTCAATCATGTTCATAATCAGACGGGGTCTGAACTGGGCCAGTCGTTTTTTGAACTTTTCTCCGCTTTCCGGATCGATTTCAGTGATTTTTTCAATCAGTTTTGGAATGTAAAGCCTTTGCAGGGAAGCTGAATCGTTTCGGAGCTTTGTGATGTAGTCCGCTGCCTTTGAATTCTTTTTGAAAGTGGCAGCCATGAGGCGGAAAACTGCGTTTTTAAGGAAAAGATAGCCGTTCAAGGTTGCCGTAACTGTAGGCGCCGTGACGATAATTCCCTGTGGAGAAATGAGGAAGAGGTCAAGAATCGTAAGATGTGTGCCCGCTCCCAAATCGACGATAAGATAATCTGCGTCAACATTATGGAATTTTTTAATCAGGGAATTTTTTTGAGCTACTTTGAGTGCGCTCAGTCCGGGAATTTCTGAATCTCCTGCGATAAAACTGACGTTCTTGTAGTCAGTTGGTGTAATGATTTCTTCGAATTTTGACTCGCCTGTCAGAAAAGTGCCGATTCCTTTTTTGGGAGAATTCTGTCCGATAACAAGATGAAGATTGGATGCTCCCAAATCAAGGTCTGCGAGAATGACTTTTTTGCCCGCCTGACCGAGTGCGATTGCTAAATTTGCGGAAAGAAGGCTTTTTCCAACTCCGCCTTTACCGCTTGCTACTGGAATAATTTGCATAAAATTGATTATATCACACTTTTCTTTCTTTATAAAGATTGATTTTTCTCTTATAGAAACATAAAATAGAATTAATATGAAAAATTTTGATTCTATTATGAAACGTGTAAATTCTATTCTTTTGATTTTTATAATTGCCCTTTTTGCTTCTCAGTGTTTTGCTCAGTCCGCTTCAAATTCTGCCACTGAAAAAACTTCAAAATCCCGCCAGTGCATGGAATTGATGAACGGCGTTTTTGATTTCGTTCAGCGTAACTATGTTGATGAGATTGATCCCCAGGTTCTTTATGAAGGTGCCCTCAAAGGTATGCTCGAAGCCCTCAAAGACCCATACACTGTCTACCTCGACAAATCAAGTTTCAGAAATATAAATGACACCACTTCAGGCTCATTTGGCGGCGTCGGCTTGCAGATTTCAAAACCGGTTGAAAACAGCCCGGAAAAGCCGGCCTTTGTTGAAGTCGCTTCCCCGGTCGAGGACACTCCTGGCTTTAAGGCCGGGATCCTTGCTGGTGATTTGATTATTTCCATCAACGGAACAGACACCTCTACAATCACGATGGAGCAGGTTCTTGATATGCTTCGCGGAAAGGTCGGTGAAAGCGTTGACCTGATTATCCGCCGCGGCAAGAACATGGAATTCCCTGTAACTCTTGTCCGTGCCATTATCGAAGTTCCGGTCGTAAAATACGGCATGATCGAAGGAACAAAAATCGGCTATGTCCGCCTGATTGAGTTTACTCCCCACACGGTTGAGCGCACTCAGGAAGCCCTTGATTCATTCCAGAAAAACGGAGCCACAGGCCTGATTATCGATTTGCGAAATAATCCGGGCGGCTTGATTACAAGCGCGGCTGACATCGCAGACAAATTCATCGATAACGGTCCGATTGTCTCAACAAAAAGCCGTCTTTCATTTGAAAACTCAGTCTTTACTGCAACACCAAAAAAGACCACAGTCCGAAACATGCCGATTGTCGTCCTCATCAACAAGGGAAGTGCATCTGCTTCAGAAATTGTCAGCGGTGCCCTCAAAGACAATCACCTGGCTTACCTGGTCGGTCAGCGAACATACGGCAAAGGTTCCGTTCAGCAGGTTTTGCCTCTTTCATCATCTGACGGAATTAAAATTACCATGGCCCGCTACTACACTCCGAGCGATGTAAATATCGATAAAATCGGAATTCCGCCTGACAGGGAAGTCCTCTTCCCGGTTTTGAGCGAAGACGGCGAAAAGCAGTATCTCGAGCTCTACAAGTCTACTGAAATTGCTGACTTTGTTGACGGCCGCTCTGACTTGACCGAAAAGCAGATTTCTGATTTTGCAAAGAAATTAAAGAAAAAGTACCCGGAAATTGATGACGCAAGCTTGCGCAAACTGGTTCGAAATGAAGTCAACAAAACAAAGGGAACCATGCTCTACGATCTGGACTACGACATCCAGCTCAACGAAGCGATTTCAATTCTGCAAAAAGAAGACTTTGTCACACTGATTAAAAACACAAAGACCCTCAAGGAACTTCAGGATCTGGCTGTTCTTGACGAAAAGAAATAAAAACTGCCACGCAAGTCTGGCAAAAAAGAAATGCGGCAATATATCTCTCAGAAAAATCTTGATTCAAAAGGACTTCTCACGATAATCGGCAAGGACTATCGCTATCTGCGCAATGTCTTGCGCCTTGTGACCGGTGATATGATTCATGTGCGCCTTGCAAGCGGCCAATTGCAGCCCATGACCGTCTGCCAGATTGACGAAAAGACCAAAAAAATCACTTTGCAGGCCTGCGACACTCTTGAAGGGGAAGAGGGTGAAAATCAGCCGGAAGAAACCCAGTCAATTGAATCAACGGAATTCACTCTTTTCATGGCAGTTCCAAAATCCTCAAAATTTGACCTGATTGTCCGTCAGGCGACGGAGTGCGGCTTGGCTAGAATCATTCCAGTTCAGACCGAATTCTCTCAGACCGGCGGCGAAAAAATGAACTTCCGCGGCGAGAGGTTTGAACGCATCATAAAGGAAGCCCGCCAGCAGAGCGGAAGCCCGGTCAGCACCAGAATCGAAGACTGCGTTACTTTAAACGAAGCCTGCCAAATCTGGGAAAGGGAGACCGAAAACTTGCCTGACTCAGAAAAACTGGCCCTGGTCCTTTACGAGCGGAACGATTCCACGGTCCCAATCCCGGAAGCCTGCGGAAAAAAAGAAAATCTCAAAAAAATCGCCCTTTTCTGCGGAAGCGAGGGCGGAATTTCCCCGGATGAGGTAAAAGCCCTCTGCCAGTCAGGCTTTACGGCCGTCCATCTGAAAACAAACATCCTCCGCTGTGAAACTGCCGCCCTTTACGGCATTGCCGCAATCCAGGTGGAAACGAGCAGATAGGGAAGATTCCTGCCTGCTTATTGTAATACGCTTAATTTTATGTTAATCTTTGATTAATTTTAGAATAGAGAATCAAAATGACTAGAATCGAATTGTTGGGCGTGCCGGTGGATGTGTGCCGGCCGGAAAATCTTGAAGAAGAAATCATGAAAATCCTTGAAAAGCCTGGCACCAAACAGATTGTTTTCCTTACGGTATGGGATTTGCTCAAAGCCCGGAATAAAAAAAAGGATTTCGGTGACTGTCTGCGCAATGCGGATTTGATTCTTCCAATCTCAAAAAGCATTTTAAAAGGCGCCCGCTTCCTCAAGCTTGATGTTCCTGTCCGCTACAATCCTTTTAACGCGGTCATCCAGATTCTCAACGCCCTCGACCATCATTATAAGTCGCTTTATCTTCTCGGAGCCCGCAAAAAGACCCTTCAAAAAGCCGAGCACAACGTTCACGACACTTTCAAAGGTCTTCGAATCGTCGGCCGCTACGTCGGATATTTTCCAAAATCTTCTGAGGCCGATGTCGTTCAGGCGATTTACAAGGCTTCTCCTTCCCTGGTCATTTTGAGTGAGGGTATCAAGGAGAAAAATCTCTGGGCCTATCACCGCCGCGACAAATTTTCATCGAGCATCTTCCTCTATTACCGGGACTGCATAGGTATTTTTGCAGGCCGAATACGCCGGGTAAGCGAAAAGACTTTCGACGCAGGCAAGGAAATCTGGAACGAAATAGGTCACAGCCCTTTCAAGGTATTCCTGATTTTCCCTTACATGCGATATAAATTGCTGCTGCTTTTCTACAGATTGTTCCGCAAAGACGGCAAACCCAAGGTAAAAGGTGAGTCTGGAATCTATCATGTTGAGAGCATGGAAAAAAAGGCGGAAAATCCTTCGTGATTCTTCTTTTTTCAGATGAAACCTCAGATTTTACTTTTCTTCGCGAGAATTCTGACTTGCAGCTGCGTTTTGCATCTGATTTTGCCATGCTTGAAAAAATCTGCGAGAAATTTGGCGCCGAGAAAATCTTCGTTTCCAAAAAGCTCGCTGATTCAAAATTCCTTTCCTATGTAAAGCAAAAATCTTTTAACTTTTTCGAATATCAGAAAATCGAAGAAATCTGCCCTTATTTATCTGAGCCGGCCGGAAAAACAGATTCGGAGTCTGTCGATGACTCTTCAATCCAAAATCTGCCGGCTTTTAAAAATCTTGTGGGCTCTTCTCCGGCAATGAAAAAACTCCGCCGGGAAATACTTAAAATTGCTTCCTGTGACCTTGCAGTCCTGATTTTGGGCGAGACCGGAACAGGAAAAACGACTGTCGCAAGGGCAATTCACGACCTTTCTGCCCGCCGTGACAAGCCCTACAGGGATTGCGTTCTTTCAAATTCAAATGAAACGCTTGTTGAGGCAAAGCTTTTTGGCACTGTAAAGGGGGCTTTTACCGGTGCCCTTGATTCTGCCGGAGTCTATGAGGAAGCCAATGGAGGCAGTCTCTTTTTGGATGAAATCGGTGAAACCAGCATGAATATCCAGACAAAATTGCTGCAGGTTTCAAGCGAGCACAAAATCAACAGAATCGGCTCGCAAAAGGACATAATTGTCGATAATAGAATGATTTATGCGACTAACGCGAATCTTGAGAAGAAAATCTTTGAGGGAACTTTCCGGGAAGACTTGTATTACAGGATAAATGATATAGTCCTCAGGCTTCCGCCCTTGCGTGAGAGACTGGAAGACATTCCTGAACTCTGCCGGATGATTTTAAAGAATCAAAAGATAAAGAAGGAAATTTCTGACACAACAATCAGCCTGCTGCAGACCTTTCACTGGAAGGGTAACGTCCGCCAGCTGGAAAAATGCCTCTGTGCGGCCGCAGTCGTTCACTGTGAAGGCGACGTTATTGAGCCAAAAGATATAAAGCTGTAGAGGGACTTTTGGCGACCGGCTCCCTAGGGAAGGCTTTCCCCTCCTTAATTATCTGCCTGCCGCTTGCTTGCCAGACCTGCTGCCTTGTCGAAAATCTTTTCTATATATTTTGCTTCGCTTTCGCTGAGGGCGGCTCTTGAAAGGACGTCCGTCCAGAATTTTTCCATGTCGGGCCGGCCTGCCAGCTTGAAAAAGCCGATTTTCTGCAGGTTGTCGGCGATTTCAGTCACCGTTTTTCCCAGTCTTTCAAGTGAAACCGGAGTGTAGCCCGGCGAGAATTTATTTTTGCCTTCAAGAGACTTTCTGAAAATGTGATAGGAAATAATCTGAACGGCGTGAGAAAGGTTGAGGGAGCCGAATTCGTCGCTGGAAGGAATCGTTACGCCCATGGTGCACTCGTCCAGTTCTTCTTCTTCGAGACCTGTCCTCTCATTTCCAAATACAACGGCAACTTTTCCACTGGCTGAAAGACTGTCAGCGCTTTCTGCGAATTCTTCAGGCAGCAGAAGTTTACCCCGCTTTTTTCCCCGGCGGCGGGTCGTTCCTGCTACAATCGTACAATCTTTTGATGCTTCGGTAATTGAGTCGAAAAACTGGGCATTTTCCCAAATTGAAGCGGCGTGAATTGCAAGAATCCGCACCCGCTCCTCGTCGAAATCTTCTTTTTTGCCCACGATTCTGAGGGTTTTAAGGGAATTATTTGCCATTGCCCGGCAGACGGCTCCTACGTTCCGGCTTTCTTCGGGGCGGCACAAAATTATTACGACATTTGAAAAATTCATAAAAACAGTCTACTTTTTTTGAAGGATTTATGCTATAATCGTTTTATAAAAAAGTTTTAAAGAGCACTTCTGCAGCGTTTTGCGTTAAAATGACTTTAAAATAAAAAAAAACTAGACTAAACACTGATTTTTGGTGTATCATATAATGGCTTTGTTATAAAAGTTTTAATTGAGGTAGGTAGCATGAGCAACAACAATGATCTTGTTCCGGGATTCAATGACGAAAAAGACGATAGTCTCAAGATTAACCTTGAAAAAATTAATGATGTTGATAATGGTCTCGTTATTTATTTAAACGGATATATCGATACTTACAACTCAAGTTTCTTCCAAAAGAGAATTTCCAAAGTTGTAGAAAGCGGATTTGTTAACCTGATTTTCAATTGTTCAGCCCTTAACTACGTTTCTTCAACTGGTATCGGTTCTTTCACTGCATTCCTCAAACTCATTAAGCCAAAGGGGGGAGACATCGTTCTTCTCGAAATTCAGCCAAAGGTATACGAGGTATTCCAGCTTTTGGGATTCTCTCAGTTCTTCAATATCAAAGATTCTTTGCCGGATGCAATCAATTTCTTCAAGCAGGGCGCTCCTGTTTCAGAAAGCATCTTCCCAAAGATTTTCAGCTGCCCGGTTTGTTCAAAACGCCTCAAGGCTACCCGTGCAGGCCGCTTCCGCTGTTCAGAGTGCAAATCAATTCTTGCAATCGATCAGCACGGTCAGGTTTTCCTGGGCTAGGGCAAATTTAATCAGAATATTTTAAGGCCACTTCAAAAAGAAGTGGTTTTTTTTATCTATTCGTGTTATTCTTATAGTATAATGAAACGTGCTTTATATTTTGCCATAATTTATCTGGCAGCAATGCTGGTCGGTACCCTCATCTTTGCAACTCTTTTTATGTTCAGTTGCAATTTAAACATGTTCGTTACGGGGCTGCCAGTATCATTTTTTTCCCTTCATTTTTTTATGACGGGCGTTCTCCTTTCAATTCCTCTGGTTTGCATTCTGATTCAAATCCTTCTTATTTTGTATCTTGTCAGGCATCCAAAGTGTCAGTTGATTTCCCTGATTATGTACTCAGTTTTCGGGCTGCTTTCATGGCTTTTCCTCATTCCGATGGATTTAAAGCTTATTTCCCGATACGAGTCCGATGACCTTTTGACCCGGGTTGAGACTTCTTCGACTGGAGTTTTCCGAAAGGAAGCCAACGGTGTTTACTATTACACCCGGATTGGTGAGGACGGCTGTGCCGACGGCCTCTTTTTTGACACAAGCGGCTATCTCGGTCAGGAAGGTTCTGTAGTTCCTCTCTTTAATCTGCCGGTCAAAAACGAATCTGCCTTCCCTTATTCTGACATCCTCATCAAAAATTCCCTGCTGCCAAGTCAGCTGGTCACTTATCCTCTTTCAGTTTATAACGCTCTTCTTACGGCGGCTCAATACAGCGCTTCCCTGGGCTTTTTGGCCTGGCTGGCCTTTGCTTCGATGGGGCTGGCCCTGCTTGCAGTTTACGGCACTCAGTTTTTAAGTTCATGGAAGCTGGCTAACGTAGCCTGCGTGATTATTTCAGCGGTCGCGGTTTTGGTCATCAACTATCTTTATTACATGAACATCATGCCTGGAATTTTTAAGGAACTCGCCGGGAAGCTTTCAAATTTTACCGGCCTCAAGGATCCTTTGATTGTCCTTATCAATTTGATTATTTCCCTGCTCTGCATCGGCATTGGAATTTTCATGGGAATTTACCGTCTTAAGGGCGTGGAGAGCGAAGAATGAAAAAGACAAGCATTATAGTTTTGGTTTATGCAGTTTTTGCCTTTGCAATTTGTCTGCTGATTTCTTTTTTGATGAAAAATCTTCCGGTTTTGCTTCCGGGCGAAGAAAAATCTTACATCATTTCCCGTGCCTTTCTCTTTTTCTGCCGCTTCCTGCCGTCTCTGGTTTTCAGTGCTTTTTTGATTGGCTGTGCCATTGCCTACGGAAAGAATGCTGAAAAGGCTAGAATCAAGTATTCGCCGCTGATTATGTCTCATTTCAGGCGCATGATGATTTCTTCTATTGTAATCGTTTTCATTGTTTCCCTTCTTATCGAAGTTTTCGTGCCTTATTTTGAGCAGCGTCAGGCCAAGGCCCGGATTAAGCCGGTTCTTTTTGCAGAATTTATGAGCCTGAGCCATGAATATTTCGACAAGGGGCAGATGAACCTGGCTTTTGAGTATTCTTACAATGCGCTTCTTTTAAATCCCAAGGACAAGGACGCCCTTTATATCAATGAACATTCAGGCGCTGAGTTGAATTCATTGAAGATGGTGCTTGACCGGCCGGAAGAGCCCAAATTCGTCTTTACTCCGATCAAGGAAACTCAGGGCGAGACGATTACTTCCCTGCTCAAAAAGGCAAAGGAAGCCGCCGAAAAAGAAAACTGGTTTGATGCCCATTACTACGCTTATCTTGCTGTTGAAGTTGGCAGCGAAAAGGACCTTAATCTTGATGATGCGAACCGACTGGCAAGCGAGGCCTGGAATCATCTTTTTGACCCGACTGTGATTAAAGAGACTGACGAACAGATTTTGTTCCGGAAAAAGCGTGAGGCCTACAAGACTTTCATCAGCGGTGACAATATTGAGGCTTATTATCAGTTTTTGGAGATTGCCGCTTTCTCTGACGTGGCTGCCCGCGACCCGGACGTTTCAAAATTCCTGGAGATTGCAAGGGAACGTGTAGAAAACCAGTGCTTCTTTGTCGAGGAAGTTGAAAATCTCCGCCGCTTTGAGGCATACAATAATATTTACTTTGCTGTACCTCATGATGACGGCTCAAAGGACATTGTTTATATCCGCGGAATAACGCCTGTCAAAAACTCCGGCAGAACCATTCAGTATGTCCGTGGCTTTACCCTCTTTACTTACTCAAAGGAAGGTCGCTTCCAGCGCTCGATTTTCGTTCCATATGCCAAAATGCTTTCAGAAAAAGCTTCTATGTTCGACTCTAGCGCAAAAGCTGCCTTTGGAATCAAAGAGGAATTCAAAAATGTTCCTTACCTCATGCTGGAAAGCATCTCGAAAAACGACCGTAGTGAAAGAATTTCGCCGGTTTATGAATATGATGCGGATTATGTAAAAAAGAACGAGCCATTCCTGAGCAATTACTTCGTTCTTGGCCTGCCGATGAAGGACTTTAACCTTTTGTGCGATACGACGGCCGGTTCCCTCAAGATGAATTTGATTGCCCTGATTAAGTTTTTGCCCAAGACAAGGCAGTACGGCTATTCTTACGAGGTTTACAATTCTGACTTTATTCACAGAATTTCTTATCCTCTGGTAATGCTGATTTGCTGTATTTTCATGGCCTGCATGGCCTGGAACTACAGGCTCAAGAATTCCCAGCTCTTCAAGTTCAAGTGGATTTTCCTCATGCCGGCAATTACCTTCATCTTGTATTTTGTTCTGGAGTGCGGACTCTACATCTGCCGCATGTTGAATTATGCTCTGGTGGTGATGCTGGGGGCGGGCGCCGTGTATGTGAGCCTGTCCGTCCTGGTTTTGATTTTTATAATCGTCTGCTTTAACTTCGTATCAAGAACAGCGGACTAAAAAGAAAGGGAAAGCTAAAAGCTTTCCCTTTTTCGTTTACTAATCTTCGATTTCGACCTGTTCGATTCTGGCTCCAAGAGAGCGGAGTTTTTCGACCAGGTTCTCGTAACCACGTTCAATCTGATAGACATTGCTGATTTCGCTTTCGCCGTGTGCGATTAAGGCTGCGATTACCATGGCCATGCCTGCTCGTACATCTGGGGAAACGAGCTTGTCGCCGTGGAGTGTGCATGGACCAGAAACTACGGCCCGGTGAGGATCACAGAGGGTGATTCTTGCTCCCATTGAAATGAGCTTGTCTACGAAGAACATGCGGCTTTCAAACATCTTTTCGAAAATGAGGACTGTGCCCTCAACCTGAGTTGCAACGACAGTCATGATTGATGTCAAATCTGGCGGGAAGCCCGGCCACGGAGAGTCGTCGATTTTTGGAATCATGCCGCCCAAGTCTGTGTTGACCTTCATTTCCTGACCGAGGGCTACTGTGAGGGCGTCTCCTTCGATTGTCCAGCGGATGCCCAGCTTGCCGAAAGCTACGCGGAGAGGCCGCATGTCCTTAGGATTTACGCCTGTGATTGTGATTGAGCCTTTTGTGGCTGCTGCAAGACCGATATATGAGCCGATTTCCATGAAATCAGGGCCGATTGCAAAATCCGTGCCGTGGAGCTTTTTAACTCCGTCGATGTTAAGGATGTTGCTTCCGATTCCGGTGATTTTTGCGCCCATTGCGACGAGCATGTTGCACAGATCCTGAACGTGAGGCTCGCTGGCGGCGTTATTGATGATTGTGTGTCCTTCTGCAAGGACTGCCGCCATTACAGCGTTTTCTGTGGCGGTGACGGATGTTTCGTCAAGGAATATGTCGGCTCCAACCAGCTTGTTTGCCGTGAAAGTAAAGGGGCCTTCGACTTCGATTCGGGCACCAAGTTCCTGCAATGCGAGGAAGTGAGTGTCCACGCGGCGGCGGCCGATGACATCTCCACCCGGTGGCGGCATAACAGCCTTGCCTGTTCGGGCTACAAGAGGACCTGCAAAGAGGATTGAAGCACGGATTTTTTTGCTTAAGGCTGCAGGAATGTCCGAGCTCCGGATAAGGGAAGCGTCGATTTTCCACTCGTGTTCGCCGATTTTCTCAACGCTGGCTCCGAGTGCCTGCAAAATCAAAAGCATTACGCCTGTGTCTTCTATTTCTGGAATATTTCGTAAAATTACTGGTTCTTCACTCAAAAGTGTGGCTGCGATACAAGGCAGGGCCGCATTTTTGTTTCCGCTGGCGGCGATTGTTCCGCGAATTGGAATACCGCCTTCGATTCTGTATTTATGCATAAATCAAATTATAGCAGAAAAAATGGCTAAAGTCGAGTTTTAGATTGTCCGGATATTTTTCAGGCTGATCTCAGTCGTAAATCCGTCGTCACTGTAAAGCTCGTAGCCTGCGCTTGAATCTCCCAGCTTTATAATGGAAGAATAGTCCACGTCTCTTGAAGTCTGGGCGATTTTTCCACAAAGAGGGATTGATTTCCCCTTTTTGATGAAGAAAACAACCGTGTCTTCAGGAATGTCGATGTAGTGTCCGCCTTTTTCGATCGGAGCCTGACTTGCCTGACAGTTTTTCCAAGTGACCTGAATCATGTCTTCCGGGAGATAGACGAAGCGGCCTTTTGCGTTCTGCCTGTAAACCGGGGCAACAAGAACTTCATTTCCAAGCATAAGCTGGTCTTCGATGTCGCGGGCAATTTTGTCTTCCGGGTAATCGAAAGAGAGGGGGCGGAACATCATGTCGTTTTTAAGGCTGGCCTTGATGAATTCACTGTAAATGTATGGAAGAAGGGCATAGCGGAGTGAGAGCACGCTCTTGAAATCCTCACTCTGGCCGAAAGCATAACATTCCTGATTTCTTGTGTTCCAGGCTGCATGGTTTCGCATGAGCGGTGTGAAAACGCCAAAAGCGAGCCAGCGGAGAACTAAATCGCGGGAACTTGAATCGCCAAAACCACCGATGTCAGCACCTGTGTACAAGAATCCGCACATATTGAGGGAAGGAAGCATTTTCAGCTCCATTTCCAGATTGTTCCACCAGGCAAGGTTGTCGCCCATCCAGATTCCGCCGTAACGGTGAGAGCCGATGCAAGAAGCGCGTGAGTAGAGAAGCGTGCGCCTGTCTTTTTTGATTTCGTTCAGGCCTTCGCGGGCTGCCTTTGTCATGAGGGCACCGTACATGTTGTGAAGCTTGTCATGGCTTACGCTCACTTTCTTGCCATTCAAATCCATTACTTCGTGATAGAAACTCTGGTAGTCCTTTAATCGGTTGCATGTGCTTCCTGAAACCGGGGTAAATTCAAAGAAGGTGTTGATGTCGAGTTCCTTGCCCTTGAAAGACTCGAATTTGTCGAATGCTTCTTTGAGTCCCTCTTCCGTGTAGAAAAGGGCAGGTTCGTTCATGTCGTTCCAGAAGCCTTCTACGCCCGCATCAGTAAGGGCCTTGTACTTGCTTCCGAACCATTTTCGGGCATCCTCGCGGAAAAAGTCTGTGAAAACGCATTTTCCAGGCCAGACTGCGGCGACAAAATTGCTTCCGTCTGCTTTTTTGCAGAAATATCCGGCTTTTTTGCCTTCCTCGTAAACTTCATAGCCCTCTTTTTGCTTGATTCCGGCATCGATAATTGGAATCAGGTGGATTCCCTCTTTTGCCATGTCTTCATTGAGCTTTTTGAAGGCCGGGAATTTTGCCTTGTCCACGGTAAAATCCATGAATTCTTCCATATAATCGATGTCCAGGCAGACGCTGTCGAGGGGTAGCTTGTTTTCCCTGTATTTTTTTACGACTTCGCGGACGTCTTTTTCAGTGCGGTAGCCCCATCTGCTCTGCTGGAAGCCGAAAGCCCAGAAAGGCGGAATGTAGCTTTGACCAATCATCTGGCGGAACTGGTGGACTATGTCTTTGAGGGCTGCTGATTTTTCGCCCTCGCTGCTTGTGATTTCGTAGAGGAAAATGCCCTCGACATCGCACTTGACTGTAAGGGTGTCGTAGTCTGTCCAGCCTATGTCGAATTCGATTTTGCCAGGAGTGTCAAAGTAAAGGCCGGAGATTTTTTCGCCAAAAATGACGATGAAATTGTGGGCACCGTAAAGTGATGAGTCAGATTCGTTTCCGCCCGGCTTGTCTGAGCACCAGCTTGTGTAGTGGAAGCCCCGCTTGTTGATTCCGCGGACATTTTCGCCGAGACCAAAAATCATGTCCTCTTTGGCCATTTTGTATTCAAAAGCGAAAGGCCAGTCTGATTTTACAGCTCCCTGGCTGAGAGAATTTGTGCTCAAAGAAAGGTCATTTACGACTGCGTCGGTCTGGATAATCGGATTACCGAATCTGAATTTATTAATCATGATTAAAAGTATATTCCCTGAAATATCAGAAAACTATAGTTAAAAGTAGCTATTATTATAAAAATAGTATTATTTTTGGCGCAATCTACTTCCTAGGGGCTTTCCAGCCTTCGCTCACGCTCATTGCCGGAAAAGTTTCCAGCTTTTCCGGCAACTTCGGGCTTCCAATCCCGGCGCGGAATTTACTTTTCAATCAGATTCACGAGCACGGTCATGGCTTTTTCCATCTGCTCAAGGCTGGCCCACTCAGTGCGAGAGTGATAGTTGTGGCCGCCCGTGAAGATGTTTGGGCAGGGAATTCCCATTTCCGTGAGGCGAGAACCGTCCGTGCCGCCCCTGATTGGCGTAAAGACCGGCTGGACTCCGGCTTTTTTGTAGGCTGCAACGAGATTTTCGATAACGTCCGGGCGATTTTTGAAACCGTCCTTCATGTTGAGGTATTGCTGGGTGTGGCAGACTTCTGCCTTGCCGCCGAAAGAGGCCGCGCTTGCTTTTGCGAGAGTTTCCACAAGTGCCTTTCGCTTTTCCATGCTTTCAGAATCAAAATCGCGCAGGAAGATTACGACTTTGGCGCTTTCGATTGAGCCTTCGATTGACATGGGGGCGTAAAATCCTTCGTAGCCGCTGGTCGTTTCCGGGGATTCGTGGCGTGGAAGATTTGTGACAAAATTGCTGGCCATCGTGATTGCGTTTACAAGGATTCCTCGGGCCGTGCCGGTGTGAACTGAAACGCCTGTAAAAGTGACCTCTGACTTGAATGCGTTGAAGCACTCTGTCTCAAGCTCGCCGATGTGGCCCCCGTCAACGGTGTAGGCGTATTTTGACTTAATCAGATTGAGGGGAACATTGTCCATGCCGTGGCCTGTTTCTTCGTCCGGGGAGAAGCAGACTTCGATTTGGCCGTGCTTAGCCTGGGGATTTTTTGAAAAATATTCGAGGGCAGTCATGATTTCAGCGACTCCAGCCTTGTCGTCGGCTCCCAGCAAAGTGGTTCCGTCGCTTGTGATGATTGTCTCCTGATTTCGGGCACTTTCTGCCAGGGCAAGGTCTTTTTGCGGGGAAAGAATGTCGCCTGATTTGAGGACAATATCTTCTCCGCCGTAATTTTTGTGAATCTGAGGCTTAACGTCCTTTCCGCTGACTTCCTCAACCGTGTCGATGTGGGCAAGCAGGCAGAAGGGCTCGATTTTTTCCAGCCCTTTAGAAGCAGTGAGACGGCCGTAAACATAGCAGTGGTCCGTGACCTGAACGTCTTCAAGACCGAGTGATTTCAGTTCTGATTCGAGGATGCCAGCCAGGTCAAACTGATTTTTAGTAGAAGGCTGATTTCCCCTGCCAGCCGAATTAGAATCCGAAGTAGTCCAAACCTGAACATAGCGCAAAAAGCGCTCCAAGAGCGATGAGGTCAATTCATTTTTAATCATGAGAAAAGTATAACAGAAAGTATGGAGCTTTTGGAAGAAAGGTGGACTGGGGAGCCTGAAGATATTACATCTTCTTTGAATCTTTTAGAATTTCTACCACTTTATCCGCATTTTTTGCCTGGAGCAGGGCATTCCGGACTTCTTCGTGCATGAGGGAGCCTGAGAAAGCCGCCATTGCCCGCATGAGGGGATTTGCACCTTCGACAGGAGAGACCAGCATGACTATGATTTTTGCCGGCTGACCGTCGAGGGAGCCGAAATCTACGCCGCTTTTTTTGATTCCGATGGCAACGCAGGTTTCGGTTACGCCCTTTGTCTTGGTGTGGGGGATTGCTATTCCCTTGCCGATTCCTGTGCTCATTGATTTTTCACGTTCCTTGAGGGCTGCCATGACCATTGCCCGGTTTTCGACATTGCCCGACTGGCTTAAAAGTGTGAGCATTTCTTCGAGAATTTCGTCCTTTGTATTGCCCTTGAGGTCACATGAAATGCAGTTTGCCTTCAAAAATCTTGTCAGCGAATTTGTGACCCGGTTTTCAGGGCAGGCAAAGCCGTATTGCAGGGTTTCTGTGTTTTTAAGGGCTGAGAGTGAGCGCATTGATTTGTCGAGGCGAATCATGATTTCGTAAAGTTCGCCCTTGATGAAGCCCATGTCCTTTTCGTCGGTTTCTATGATGAGTTTTGTGCCCTCTTCGCGGAGTGAAATTGCCGTGTCGCTGCGTCGGGCCGTGCAGATTCCGTCGGTGATGTTCATCATCTGGACGTAGAAGCCTTCTGCCCGCAAGTCACGGTGCAGAATATCCATGACCAGGTGTGTGAGTTCCTGATTGTTGAAGTCCCATTCGAAAATCTGGCTTTCTTCGTTTGCGATTTCTTTTCTGGTGCCGCGTCCCTTGATTGAGAGTGAAATGTTGAGGATTGGCGGAGAAACGAGGGTTGTTACAAGTGTCATCAAAATGACGACGCCAAACAAATCCTGATTTATGATTGGAAGTCCTGCCGCATCATGAGCCGTAAGACCGATTCCCGCGATAATCAAAGCGACTTCGCCTCGCGGAATCATGCCCGAACCGATGCGGAAACAGCCCTTGAGGTTGAAGCCCAGGCCCAGTGCCGGAAGTCCACAGCCTAAAAGCTTTGAAAGAACTGCGACCAGTGTGTAGATTCCGCCGCAAATCAGGACATTCTGGCTGAAAAGTTTGGTAACATCGACGCTCATGCCTGTGACTGCGAAGAAAATCGGTACGAAGAATTTGTAGAGGGAGTGAATTTTTTCCTGAATGACCGGGGCAATATCTGTGCCTGAAAGGGCCAGGCCTGTCGTATAGGCTCCGATAATCATGGCTATGTGTTCTTTTTCAAAAAATCCTGCCAGAAGGAAGGCAACGCCCAGGGCTGCAATTGAAAAATCTGTTGCACCGCCGAAGCAGCGGACAAAGCGGGCAATTTTTTTGGAAAGAAGGATGAATGCGACTGTTGCAAGGAGCCAGATTCCGAATGCCTTGAGGGCGATGATTCCGATGTCGCCGCCGGAAAGGGCTTTGCCTGTTCCCAGGGCCGAGACGATTCCCATGACGACGGCGAGAAGGACGATTCCGAGTACGTCATCGAAAACTGCCGCCGCAAGAATTGTAACGCCTTCCGGAGAATCCATTTTCTTTTTGTCGCTCAAAATGCGGGCCGTGATTCCGACTGATGTGGCAGTGGACATGATTCCAAGGAAAAGGCATTTTACGTCAAAAAGGCCTGCACACTCGATTCCGAGAACCGGGAGAATGAAATAGGCACAGACTGCACCGAAGAAGAATGAAATAACGACTCCACCCAAACCGATGATTCCGCCTGAGACAGAATATTTGATGAAAAGTGAAAGGTCTGTTTCAAGGCCGGAAGCAAAAAGCAGGATAATGGAAGCAATCTGGGCGAATGCGTAAAGTTCCGGGGAAACGGCGCCTGCAAGCGAGTCTGTTATGCCGAAAAGTCCGTGGGGAAAGCCGGGAAGGGCTATTCCGCCGAGCGCGAAAGGTCCGATTAAAATGCCTGCGACAAGCTCGCCTAAAACAGAAGGAATTCCGACCCGGGCAGCCATCCTGCCGAAAATGCGGGCCATAAAAATTATGATTGCAAGCTGAAAAACCAGCTCTGTGATGATTTCAGTAATATTCATAGGCGAGTATAATACTGTAAAATGAAATAAATGTGAATAATCTTGAATTATTCACTATTGTATGGAATATTTCGCGGTATTATTTATATCTGCCACTTTTTTGCGGCTTCAAGGAGAATCGTGTCGCCTATCCGCAGATTATCGCAGAAAATCGTCTCAAAATCCGCCGTTACAATTTCCTTGCTTTCGGTCGTGCTGGTCTGAATCACAAAGCGGGTCTTGCTGCCAAGGAATTCTTCGGACAAAATCCTTCCGCCGACCAAGATTACATCTGCCGGGACAAGATTCTGGTCAGATTTTAGGGAGCCCTGGGCAAGCTTGAACCATTCCGGCCGGATCATCAGTGTCTTGCCGTCTTTTTTGATGAAATTTGCCTTGCCGACAAAGTCCGCTACAAACTTATTTTTCGGCTCAAAGTAGATTTCTCGCGGGCTTCCTTCCTGCAAAAGCTTTCCTTCGTTGAGGACTGCGATTTTTGTGGAAAGGGAGAGGGCTTCTTCCTGGTCGTGGGTTACGTAAATGGTCGTGATTTTAAGCCTCTGCTGGATTTCCTTGAGCTCTTCACGGACTTTTGAGCGGAGTTTTGTGTCCAGGGAAGAAAGGGGCTCGTCCATCAGAAGAATCTTTGGTTTTAGGACAAGGGCCCGGGCAAGGGCAACCCTCTGCTGCTGGCCGCCTGAAAGCTCGTTGGGATAGCGTGAAAGCAGTTCTTCGATTCCAAGTGAAAGCGAAATTTCTGATACCAGCTGATTTATTTCTGCCTTTGAGAGATTTTTCTGGAGTTTTAGGCCGTATGCTATGTTCTGAGCCACCGAAAGATGGGGAAAAAGTGCGTAATCCTGAAAGACCATGCCGACTTTGCGTTCGTTTACTTCGACACCAGCCTGATTTACGCCGTCAATAAGAATCTCGCCTGACTGGGGCTCTAAAAATCCTGAGATAAGGCGGAGAAGGGTTGTCTTTCCGCAGCCGGACGGGCCCAGAATCGTAGTAAAGCTTCCTTCCTCGACTTTGAGGGAAATGTCGTTTACGGTAAGTGAATTTCCGAAGGAGAATGAGAGGTTTTTCAGTTCAAGCTTTGATTTCATTTCAAAAACTCCATGACTTTCGTAAGATTTTCCTGCATTGTCAGCCGGCCTATGTCGTAGACCCGCTGAAGCTCGTCGGGATTTTTTTCGGTGCGGCCGATTCCAAGTCCTTCTTGCGGGCAGATTACAAAGCATTTGCCGGCCGCTTCCTGTTCGAAAACATATTTTTTCTGGGAATTGTAAACTTCGTGGCGGTGAAGCATTGCCTCATAAATTTTAGGGTATTTTCTCAGGGAAAATTTAATCAGTTTGAGGGCGGATGACGCTTTTTTAACGTATTCGCGCGGCTGGGTCAGAATCACGAGATTTTTTTCGTAGCCCAGGTCTTCAAAAGCCTTGAGGGGAATTGAATCAGTCATGCCGCCGTCCAAAAGCTCGTAGCCGTCAATTTTTACCACATGGGAAGCAAGGGGCATACTGGCGCTGGCCCGCATCCAGGTTAAATCATTTTCGTCGCAGGTAGCAAGTTCCTTGTAGACAGGTTTTCCCGTGCGGCAGTCCGAGGCGACGGCGTAAAATTTAAGGGGATTTGAGCGGTAAGTTTCATAGTCAAAAAGGTCGAGTCGGTTGGGAAGCTCATTGTAGCAGAAATCAGCTCCGTAAAGGTCGCCGGTCAAAATGAGGGAGCGCAAAGAGCAGTAGCGCCAGTCGTGGGAAAATCTTTTGTTGTAGCGGATGGCCCGGCCAATCTGTCTGGATTTAAAATTGCAGCCGAAAGTTGCTCCCGCAGAAACTCCGATCGCACCGTCAAAGTCAACTCCGTTTTCAAGCAAAACATCGCAGACGCCGGCAGTGAACATTCCCCGCATTGCTCCGCCTTCCATTACCAGACCTTTTTTCATAAAATCATCTGCTTCCCTTTATTTTGAATTTGATTACTGCCTTTCCGATAAGGAGCAGGCCAAAGGTCAGTGTCGTGAGAACTGTGGCCAGGGCAGCGGCTTTTCCCCATTCTCCCTGCTCTGCAAGGTTGAGGATCTTTATTGAAGCAAGCGGCGTTTTGAAAGAGACGAGGAAAATTACCGAACTGATTGTACCGACTCCGCGAACAAAATCATAGATGAAAGAAGAAAAAACTCCGCCCCTGCTCAAGGGGAGCAAAACCGTGCTGAGAACCTGGATTTTGTTGGCTCCCAGAGAGAGGGATGCGTCGTCGAGGGTGCTTTTGATTTGCGAGAAGACCGTTGAAATGATTCTGTATGAAAAGGGCATGAAAGCCACGGTCATTGCGACGATTATCATGAATGCTGATGCGTGGATGTGCAGGAGATTTGATGCAAGAGAAAGTGCCAGACCGAAAAGTGAGCCCGGAACAGCCGCCGGAATCTGAACGCAGATGTCGAGATATTTTTTGCAGGGCAGGCTTGTGCGGTTAACGAAGAAAACCGAAAGGCTTGCAAGAAGGGTGCTGAAAATTGCGGCTATGAATGCGAAAGTGATTGAATTGAAAAGCTCCCGGCTGTATTTTCCCATCATTTTGAAGTGACTGGTGGTGAAAGCGGTGTTGATTCCCCAGAGTTTTTGAAAGGCGCCGATTAAAATTGAAGCGAACTGGGATAGAATCAAAAGTGAAATAAAAGCGCAGAAAATGAAGAGAAAAATTCGGGTCACAAGAGAAGATTTTTTTTCCGGCAGGGCTGAAGATTTTGAGCCGACCGTTGCGAATTTTGCATTCTGCCTTTTCATGAAGTGGTTCTGTGCGATAAAAAGGGCGACCGAGGGCAGCACGAGGATTATTCCGAGAACGCAGCTTGTGCCCGCACTGACCCAGCCAGTCAGCTGAGTGTAAACTTCAACGGCAAGAACCCGGAAACGGCCCGCTACAATCATTGGGTTTCCGAAGTCGCTGAGGACTGAGACTGCAATAAAAAGGGCAGCCGAAAGGATTCCGTTTGCGCAGAGGGGAAGGGTGATTGTGAGGGCGATTTTGGCCTTTGATGCTCCCATAGCCCTTGCCGCCTGCTCTAAGCTTGGAGGAACCCGTCTTAAAACCTGGGCGCAAATTAAATAGGCAATTGGGAAAAAGCATAAAACCTGGGCAATCAAAAGTCCCCGGAATCCGTAAAGGCTCACGTCGAGGCCCAAAAGTGTCTTTGTGAAAAATCCCTGGCGGCCGAAAAGCAGGATGAAGGAAAGACCGCCGACGAAAGGTGGTGTCATCAGGTGGAGAATCGGAATAAAGCCGAAAAACTTTTTAAAAGGAATGTCAGCCTTGATGACGGCGTAGGCAAAAAGGTAGCCGACAAGAACTGAAAGCGTGGTTGAGCAGAGGCATTCAAGCAGGGTGTTGAGCATGGCTCCCCGCCAGACGCTTGAAGTGAAAACCGAAACAAAATCTTTTGTGCGTGGTGAAATTAAAACGCAGGCAAGCGGAAAAACAACAAAAGCCGTGAGCAGAAAAATCACGGCAAGGTAGAGTGCATTTATAGAAGAAAATTTGATTCGTGCAGGGGGCTTTCCCCCCGCTGGCTGCCGGTTATTTGACATCCTTAGCCCAAGTGTAAAGAACTTTTGCTTTTTCTGAAGCGGCTTTCTGAACGTCGTAGTCGATTAAATCGATGTCTGAAACCGAGATGCTTCCCTTGATGGCCTTTGCCTCTGGATTTACCGGAGCTGTGAAAGTGAACTCGCTCATGAGTTCCTGAGCCTCAATTGAAAGCATGAAATCTACGAATTTCTTTGCAGCAGAAAGATTTTTTGAATTCTTCATGATTGAAACGCAGTCAACGTCTCCTGCTGACTGAGGCGGTGCGATTGGCTGAACATTGAAGCCCTGTGCATTGTATTTTGCCAGTGCGTGGAGGTATGAAACACCAAGAGCATATTCGCCGGTTCCAAGGAGTTTTGCAGGAGCGCTTCCTGAATCCGGGAACTGACCGACGTTTTTTGTGAGGGCAAGAAGATATTCCCAGCCCTTTTCCTCTCCCAGTCGTTGCAGCTGGTTCTGAACGAAAATATAGCCTGTACTTGAAGCCGAAGGATTGTTCAAAATGATTTCGCCTTTGAAAGCCGGATTGAGCAAATCTTCCCATGTTTTTGGAAGAGGTATGTTCGGGAATTTTTCGGCAAAGCGCTTTGTGTTTACGCCGATTCCGAGTGTGAGTACGCAGAAGCCTGTCCATGTGTTGTCGCTGGCAACTGCATAAGAAGGAAGATTTTTTGCGAGCGGTGAAGTGTAGCTTTCGAGAGCACCTTCTTTGTCAGCCTGAATGTGGTAACTTGAAGCTCCGCCGAGAAGAATGTCAGCCTGCGGGTCATTTTTTTCAGTGATGACTCGGTTTACAAGTTCGCCTGTTGTTGCTCGAAGATAGCTGACTGGAATTCCTGTTTTATCTGTGAAAAGTTTTGTAAGGGCCTCTGTTTCTTCGTCGTGGATGATTGAGTAAACGCGAAGTTCCTGAGACTGATTGTTTGTGCAGCCGAGGAAAGAAAGTGCTGCGAGAATT
This sequence comes from Treponema ruminis, assembly GCA_017161305.1. Classification (GTDB taxonomy): domain Bacteria; phylum Spirochaetota; class Spirochaetia; order Treponematales; family Treponemataceae; genus Treponema_D; species Treponema_D ruminis. The sequence goes on from CP031518.1 coordinate 504,502, forward strand.
GAAAGAAGTGCAAATTTTTTCATGCAAGTGCCTCCGATTTTTGTATTACCTAGTAATTTAGTATGAAAAGATTTTTTATTCAAGTGGGGTAAAGACTTGATTGGCAGTTAATGGATGGCTCCCTGCCCTCTGTGAAGCGGTATTTTTTTCTCTTTAAAAATAAATTCATTTCCATTAAAATCAAATTATGGAAGAAAATATCATCGAAACTGAATCTGAAAATTCTCAGCCGCCTGTAGGCCCAAAAACAGCACTTGTAACAATTATCGGCCGTCCGTCCAGCGGAAAATCAACTTTTTTGAATACGGCGGCAGGTGAGCCTGTCTCAATCGTAAGCGCAATGCCTCAGACTACACGAAACGCAATCCGCGGAATCGTAAATACTTCGCTAGGCCAGCTCGTTTTTGTCGATACACCGGGCTACCACGATTCCGAAAAGAAAATGAACCTCAAGATGCGTGGAATCGTCGCCGATCAGCTCAAAGATTCTGATTTAATCCTCTACATCATAGACAGCACGCGAAATTGTGCCGAAGAAGAGCGTCTTATCGCCGAGCTTTTGGAAGCACATCAGGACAAAGTCGTCATCGCCCTCAATAAAATCGATGCTCCCCAGCCATTGCGTGAGCATGCCCGCAAATTCATCAAGGCAAATCTGCCGAAGGTGCCGGAAAAACGCATTCTTGAAATCTCAGCTAAAAATGACCAGGGAATCAATGAGGTTTTGAAAGCCCTTTTTGACATGGCAAAAGAGGGTCCTCATCTTTACAGCGAAGAATTTTACACTGACCAGGAAGTTGATTTCCGAATTGCAGAGGTAATCCGAGAGCAGGCAATCAACCGTCTCGATCAGGAAGTTCCTCATGCCGTTTACGTTCAGATTGCAGACATGGAAATGCGGTCTCCCACAAAAATGTGGTGCCGTGCCTTCCTCTGCGTAGAAAAAGAAAGCCAGAAGGGAATAGTAATCGGAAAAGGCGCCCAGATGATTAAAACAATCCGCGTAGAAAGCATCAAAGCCCTCCGAAAAATTTTCGACTACAAAATAGACTTAGACTTGCAGGTAAAAGTAGATAAAAACTGGCGCCAGCGCGACGCCACGCTGAATAAACTTTTGAAGTAGTTTTACAAATTAATTGGCTGAGTCAAAAAAACGGCTTCCAGTCGTGATAACGGCTTATCGAAACCGCAGGCTAGCCTGCTACACGCGTTTTGTGCCTGTAACTATATACGTTTGCCGCTTGCGCGGCAGCACAAAACGAGTGTTTTCGTAAGCCGTTTCACTCCTTCGCGCCGTTTTTTTTGCAATATCCGGAAATTTGCAAAACTCGACATTCAGATTCAGGCTAATTATCGAATTTCCACGCTTCCGTCGGCGTGAGCTATGAATGCCGTTGGCTTGAGCTTTGTGAAGAATCCTACCTCAACAACGCCTGTGATTCTGTCGATTTTGTCTTCCATTTCGACCGGGTTTACCGGGCTTTCCCATGTGCAGTCCAGAATCTGGTTGCCGTTGTCCGTGATTACAGGGCCGCATTTTCTGACGCCCTCGCGGAGAACGCATTTTGCGCCGAGCTTTTTGAGCTCTTTTTCAACAGCCCTTCTTGCTCCAGGAACGATTTCTACCGGAAGAGGAAATTTTGTTCCAACGTGGGCAACTGATTTTGATTCATCAGCTACGATTACGAGTTCCTTTGAATTGTACTCAACGATTTTTTCGAGAAGGTGAGCAGCTCCACCGCCTTTAATCAGGTGATTTTCCGGGTCGATTTCGTCGGCTCCGTCAATTGCAAGGTCAAGCTGGCCGTCGATTTCGCGGTCATTGAGGGTGTAAACCGGGATTCCCAGGTCCTTGCAGTAATTTTCAGTCTGGAAGCTTGTTACGACTGCCTTGATGTCATGCAGGGTACCGTCTTCGATTCGCTCTGAAAGTCTTTTGACTGCCGGAAGAGCCGTGCTTCCTGTGCCCAAACCGATTTTCATTCCAGAAAAGATTTTTTTCTGCTCGATCAAAGTGTCAACTGCGGTTTTTGCCGCCAAAGTCTTCTGTTCGCTTTGTGTAAGTGCCATAATTTCCTCTATTTTACTGTTTTACAGTTTTGAATAATCTGTATTGTTCTTCGCCCTGATACTGGAGCATGGTGTAGCCGTTGTGGACTTTGCAGCCTGCTTTTTCGGCTCTTGCCATGATCGGTGTGACTTCCGGTTCATAAACGATGTCGTAAATCATTTCTGTGCCGGCAAAATCGTAGAACCAGAGCGGATCGTTTTCGGGATTTGAAAGCTCCGTGCTTCCCATGCCCTTTGACGTTGTCTGGATGATAAGGTCGTTGTATTTTTTGAGGGTGATGATTGACTCAGCTCCAAGAGGGGCGTAGTCGAATCCGTACTGCTTGCCCAGAGTGCGGGCCTTTGCAATAGTTCTGTTGAAAATACAGGCCTTTCCGCCGAGTTTTTTGACGGCGTAGGCAATTGCCTTTGCGGCACCACCGGCACCGATAATCGCAACCCTAGTTTTTTTGAGGTTTTTGAGGCCAGTGAACTTTAAGAGGGCCTTTGTGAAGCCTGTACAGTCAGTGTTGTAGCCAATCCAGAGACCGTTTTCGTTGATTACCGTGTTGCAGGCTCCGATTTCCTCGACTTTTTTGTCCACAGAGAAAAGATTTTTGATGATGTCTTCCTTGTGGGGAATCGTGACTGAAAATCCGTTGATTCCAAGCTCGTTTGCAAATTCAAAGGCTTCGCTTGCTTTTTCGGACCTGAAAGGAATGTAAACGGCGTTCTGCTTTGTATGAAGGAAGCGCTCGTTGTGAATCTTTGGGCTCGAAGTGTATTTAAGCGGCCAGCCTGTGATTCCAAAAAGCTGGGTGTCCGAATTGATTTCGTGAAAATGGTAAATTTCTTCGAGGGTTTTTGGATCAGTGTGACCGATATCCGAAAGACTCAAATCCAGGTCTGCCGGTGAAGTGTAGCTGAGGTAAGAATTGAAGCGCTCTGCAAGAATTCTTGTTGGAAGACCGACCGCACCCATCGCGCAGACAATCTGGTCAGAATGCTTGAAATCCTGCATTTCCCTGTAAAGGTTTGTGACGTCCTTGAGGCTGTGGGGCATGAAAGCGATTTTTGGGATTTCAAAGCGAGACCCGTGCATTGAACGGAGTTTTTCGCTGATGTTCTCGACCGGATTTTTCATGTCATGGAAGGAACGGATGATTTTTGTTCCGTAGGCCATTGCCGCATCCTGAAGGGAAGAAATGTGAAAGTCTTCCTCAAAGTCAACGTAGGCGAAGTTTTTTGCGGAATCTTCGCTGGCAAAAGCAAGGGCGCGCGCAAAAAGCATGGAGCGTGAAGCCTCGCCTTCTGAAAATTTGCCGCCGTCAACAGTTCGTCGGATTGTAAGGATGCAGGGAAGTCCGGCCCTTGCAGGAAAATCGCGGATGTTAAGCCTTTCGTCATCTTCAAGCAAATCGACCCTGAGTTCAACAAGGTCAATGTATTTACGATATTTTTCGATAAGAGCAAGGTCTTTTTCTACGGTTGATGCCGTAAGACAAAGACAGATCAATGGTTTTGACATGGCTAAATAATACAATATCAATAAAAAAAAATCTATATGATTCTATTGACAGTAACATGAAGACATGATATTCTGTTTCTATAAACAGTAACAATTAGAAAGAGGCAGTTATGACACGAACAGATTCAATATATTTTTCACTTCCTTCTGACCGATACACGCCGTTTTCACTGGCACGAAAAATCGGAGCTTCGGCAATTCTGGAAAGTGCGAGTTTTGCGCGCGGCAAGGAAAGATATTCAATCCTCTTGCTTGAACCGGCCTTCCGTATCGTTCAGGACGAAGAGGGCGTTGCATTTTTGATTGACGGCCGAAGACTTCCTTATAAAGAAAAGAACACGACCGGCGAGACAATCGCACCTGGAAGCCGCGTTCTTCACACTCCTGACATTCTGGATGCACTTTTGTATGTCGCCCAGCAGAACGACACAAGCGTTGTCCACAACGAGGACGGAAGCGAAAGTCCCAATGCAATTCCTGTTCCGACCAGCGGCCTGGGCTATCTTAGCTACGAATTTTCTGCCCGCTGTGACACAATCATGATGGCTCCTCAGACAGACGAGCTTCACATCCCGGAAAGCGAATTCGTTGCAGGCCACATTTACGTCGTTTTTGACCACTTTACTGAAAAACTCCACATTTTCGCCCTCAACTACAACGAGCACCAGATTGATTTGGACAAGGCAGTTGCTGATTTGAAAAAACGCCTCAACGACATGGACTTCTCTTATCTTTCGGCACCGGAAGAGCCTTGCGAAGTCCGCACAATCACAAACCTTGAGCAGAGCGAGCGTGAGTACAAGGAAAAGGTCGAGGCAATCAAAAAGGAAATCATAGCCGGAAACCTCCTGCAGGCAGTTCCGAGCCGCCGCCTCCAGCTTGAATGTGACAATTCGGCTCTGGAAATTTACCGAAGACTGAGGGCAATAAATCCAAGCCCATATCTTTTCTACATTGACTTTGGCGAGAGACAGCTGATTGGTGCAAGCCCGGAAAGCCTTGTGCGTGTCCGTGAGGGTGTCGCATCGATCCGCCCGATTGCAGGAACCCGCCGCCGTGGAAAGAACAATGCCGAGGACGAAGCTCTTAAAACTGAGCTTTTGAACGACGGAAAAGAGCGGGCTGAGCATTTGATGCTCGTTGACCTTGCCCGAAACGATTTGGGCCGAGTCTGTGCCAACGGAAGCGTTGAAGTCACACGCTTTATGGAAGTCGAAAAATTCAGCCATGTAATGCACATCGTCTCTGATGTTCAGGGAAAAGTTGCAGCAGGCTTTAAGCCGATTCAGGTTTTGCGCGCTGCCTTCCCGGCTGGAACGGTTTCAGGCGCTCCAAAAATCAGTGCAATTCAGATTTTGAGCCGCCTGGAAAAAATCAAGCGAAGGTTCTACGCGGGGGCAGTCGGCTACATTCAGTCAAACGGCGATTTGGATTTCTGTATCGCAATCCGCTGTGCCCTCAAGCAGGACAAGGTCTGGACCTTGCAGGCGGGCGGTGGAATCGTGTACGACTCAAACGCAGACCGCGAATGGGAAGAAACCAACGAAAAGCTGGGTGCGCTCAGAAGCGTTTTTGAAGTTAGAAAGTAGGAGAAAAATATGATTGCATTTATCGATAACAAAGACAGTTTTACATTTAACATCGTTCAGAGCCTGGAGCGGGTTTCTGGAGACAAGGTTTGCGTCTTCCGTTCTGAGGAAGCCACTGTGGCTGAAATTGAGGCCGCAAAGCCAAGTCATATCGTCGTAGGACCTGGACCTGGAACTCCGGCTGAGGCAGGCATTTCTATAGAAGCAATTAAATATTTTGCCGGAAAACTTCCGATTTTGGGAATCTGCTTGGGACATCAGGCAATCGGTGCGGCTTTCGGGGCAAATATCGTTGGAGCAAAATACATCCGCCACGGAATCGTCGAGGAAATTAAGACTGACGGACGCGGAATTTTCCGAAACATCGGACTTAAAGGCAGCTTCACCCGCTATCACTCGCTTGTCGTTGATGAAAGCACTCTTCCACCGGAATTTGAAGTTTCTGCCCGGGCAAAAGACGGCGACATCATGGGAATCCGCCACAAGGAGCTCGTAATCGAGGGCGTTCAGTTCCACCCGGAATCAATCGCAAGCGAAAAGGGCGACAATCTTTTCAAGGCATTCTTGAATTACAGCCGCGAAAACATTTCATCAGTCCTGCTTTTGAACCAGCTGATTGACAAAAAAGAACCTCTTTCACGAGAGCAGACCGCAAGTTTTATCAGTGAGCTTACTGACGGTACGATGGACGAAAAAGTTGCTTCTTCAGTCCTTACCGCAATGGCGGCGCGTGGCTTACCGACTGCGGACGAAATGGCAGGAGCTGCGGGCGTAATGCTTGCCAAAAAGACAAAATTCCCGCTGGAAAATCATGGGTTGGCAGAAATCGTCGGAACTGGCGGCGACGGAAAGGGCAGCTTCAATATTTCTTCGATGTCGGCTCTCGTGGCTTCAAGCTGCGGTCAGGTTATGGCAAAGCACGGAAACAGGGCTGTCTCTTCAAAATCTGGCGCTGCGGACTTCTTTGAGGCCCTTGGAGTCAACATCATGGCGGCTCCAGACAAAACTGCCGAACTTGTCAAAAAAACCGGCTTCGGCTTCCTCATGGCTCCGGTCTACCACTCTGCAATGCGTTTTGCGGCTCCAATCCGCAAGGCACTGGGAATCAAAACGATTTTCAACGTCCTGGGCCCTCTCTTGAATCCTGCAAACGCAGAATATGAAGTTTTGGGCGTCTATTCAAAGGATTTGCTCAAGGATTACGCTCATGCGGCAAAATCCCTGGGTGCAAAGCGAGTCATGGTCGTCAATTCAGAAGACGGATACGACGAGATTTCTCCATGTGCAAAAACTTATGTCTATCAGATTGATGAAAAGGGCAACGAAAATCAGTATGTGATTGATCCTGCAAACTTTGGAATTTCTGGCGCAGACGAAAATGAGCTTTACGGCGGAAACGGTCCGGACAATGCAAAGCTTGCAATGGAAGTTTTGAACGGAGCCGGCCGCAAGACAATCCGTTATGCAGTCGGCCTCAATGCGGGAGCAGTCCTCTACCTCTGCGGAAAAGCCCGCACCCTTAAAGACGGTTACGCAATGGCTCTTGAAGCAATCGATTCTGGAAAAACCCTCGCAAAACTGAAGGAAATCCAGGACGTAAGCCAGGCCCTGAGCGCATAACGCATAGATTATAGAAAATTTGCCAAAACGCAAATCATGCGGAATCAAGGTTTGCGTTTTGGCTGATATTATTTTCCTAAATCATAAACACGGATTTCGTAAGAAGCGAAGTTTTTGAAAACCAGGTTCTTGGCTCCGTTTTCGAATCTTTCAAAATCTATCTTATAATTAGAATTTTCATCGCCAAAAATCAGTTTGCACTTGCTGCTGTCTGAAAGTCCGAAGTCTTCAAACCAGAATTTCAGCTGTTCTTTTCCTGTCAAATTCGCTACGACTAAAATTTTCTGGCTTTCGTATGAAATCGTGTAGGCTACGGCACCTTTCCAGTGATTTCTTGTGGCGTTATCAATCATGTCGCTGTAAAGGGCCTGTACCTTTCCCTTTGCAAAAAGCTTTTTGTATTCATCTTTCTGCCTGAGTTCCAGCAATTTTTTGTTGACCTTCAGAATGGAATTTTCCTCTGTCTTTTGAGAATTTGCCATCGACCATTTAAATGGCTGCCTGAGCCTGAAATCCCCGTCCTGACTTCCAGATTTCTGTGCAATTTCGTTTCCGTAATAAATGAAGGGAACTGTCGGGCGGAGAAGGGAAAGTTCTGTCGCCAGAATTGCGCCTTTTGTAGAGCCTTCGCCGAAGGTGTCTGCCAGCCGCCCTTGATATTCGTCATGGTTTCCCAAAAATGTTCCGTAAGACCATTCGCTTTTTGCAGGCGTAAAAAGACTTGAAGTCAGATTATCATCCCACCACTTTCTGACGTCTGTAATGCATGTCTTGCCCTGATCAAAATCAAGGACCATGTTGAATTCAGGATTTGCTTCCGTGCCGAAATAATCGTTGAGCAGCTTGCGGTTGTATTCAATCCATGCCTCGCAGACCATGAATTTTGGGCTTTCATATTCATCAATGACCTTGCGAAGTTCCTGGAACCACTCGTGAGTCTCGCTTGTGTCCGTCTGAGAAGACTTGCTTTCGATAAGATAACGCACCGCATCAATTCTTAAGCCGTCAAAACCCTTGTTGAGCCAGTAGCGGACTACGTTTTTCATTTCCTCGCGGACTTCGTAATTCCGGTAGTTCAAATCGGGCTGTGTATCTGCAAATGCCGCATAGTAATACCTGCCGTTCTTGTAGTGCCATGCGTCTGCACCCCAGGTGTTTTTCCAGTTGTTCGGGCTGTTGCTCCACAAATACCAGTTTGACTTTCCGTTTTTGCCGTTCGAGCTGTCCAGAAACCACTTATTTTCATGTGAAGTGTGATTAGGAACGAAGTCGAATATGATTTTCATTCCTCGTGCGTGACAAGCTTCAATGAGCGATTCAAGTTCTGCTTCGGCATTCGAGCCGTCGCCAGTTCCGAAGAATTTATTGACCTTGTAAAAGTCGTTGACGTCATAGCCGTGCATGTTGATTCCGGCACTTTCGGCATTTGATCCGCCTTTGTACCAGCAATCCCAGAACGGACTGAGCCAGATTGCGTCGCAGCCCAAATCATTCTGAATGTAGTCGAGGCTGTCTTCGATTCCCCTGAAGTCGCCACAGTTTTTTGAGCAGTCGTCCAAATCAGAATCTTTGAAAGACTTAATCCAGATGTGGTAAAATGCAGAAGTTTTCCACCAGTTTGCGCTTAGATTTTCACTTTGATTTGTGATTTCGGGAAGAGCGACCGGGCTTTTGTAGTTTTTGTCGCCGGTCCATTCGTAATAGTCAGACTGAGATTCTTTTGATTTTTCATTTTCATTGGAAGGAAGCGTACATGCAGAAAAAAAAGCAAACGAAACTAAAAGAACCGATTTAAATATATTTCTTTGCATAGCAAGACTATTTTAACCGGAACTTGATTTTAGTGCTTGGCGTATATCCGCTTTATTTTGGTAGGATTTTCGCCTTTAAAAAAGAGGGGGAAAGCCTTCCCCCTGGTTCGCATTTCATTGCTCACACACCCCCATCTCCTAAGGGCAAGCCCTTAAAATCCCAACTTTGGCAAAACCTGTGATTTTTCTGCAACAAAATCTGAGTATCAAAATTTTAGCGTTACTATTGACAGAAACGTTAAAATTTTGATACTATAAATAGAAACGTAAAAAAGGGGGTTGTTTAAGTCCCCAAAACCCCAGCGAGATTGATATGAACATTCTTGATACAATTATAGAAAAACGTCGTGCTGACATTTCCCGGCTCGGTTTTGATTTTGGATTTTCTCTTCCTGCAAGGCGAGAGCGCGCCCTTCATCCCTTTCTCGCTCAAAAAGGCGTAATCCTCGAAGTTAAGCGAGCCTCTCCAAGCAAGGGCGATATTTCACCGGATCTGGATTCCTATGCGACTGCCTTTTCCTACGCCCAGTCCGGAGCCCGCGCGATTTCCTGCCTCACCGAGACAAATTATTTCAAAGGCACTTTAGCTGATTTGATGAAGGTTTGCCGTGCGGTTGATGATTTTGAGGCCCAGACAGGAATGCCTGCACCGGCCGTTCTACGCAAGGATTTTCTTTTGAGTGCCGATGAAGTTGAAGTCGCTTACCGGGCCGGCGCTGATGCAGTCCTTTTGATTGCCCGCATCCTTGAAAAAGACCTTTTGCTTGATATGGCCCGGACTGTGGTAAAGTTCGGCATGTCGGCTCTGGTCGAAGTCCGTGCTCAGGAAGATTTGGAAAAGCTTTCCTTTGTTTTCTCCCAGCCTGATTTTGCAGGACTTTCCGGCTCAAAGGGCAATTTCGTTTTCGGCGTAAACAGCCGGGACCTTGCTTCCTTCAAGATTGACCTTCTTCACCCCAGCATGATGACAGAAAAAATCCGCCAGGCTGTAGGCAGTGATGCGAGAATCGTTTTTGAGAGCGGAGTCACAAACACAGAATGTGCCGCTTCCGTCGCCGCAATGGGCTTTTCGGGCCTTTTACTCGGCGAGGCGGCTGCAAAAAATCCTTCAATAAGAAAGAATCTTGTAGACTCGTTCGTAAACTCAAAGGCAACAAAGAATTCAGAATTCTGGAAAAACTATGCTTGCTCTGCCGTGCAGGCTGGCCCAAAAATCAAAATCTGCGGCCTGACCCGCCTCGAAGACGCCGTTCTTGCCCAGAATCTTGGAGCGGCTTTCACAGGCTTTGTTTTTGCAGACGCTTTCCCCAGAAGCCTTACAAAGGAAGGACGGCTTGAAAAACTTCTTCCGGCTTTCTCTCAAATCAAGGCAAAAAAAGTTGCCGTCATTGTCGATGTAACTTCTTCCGAGGCAAAAAAAGCAATTCAGCTTGTAAAGGACGGAATGCTCGATTTGATTCAGTTCCACAAAGTCCGTTACGAGGACGTAAGCCCGGAGCTTCTGGAACTGCCCCATTATTTTGCGACAAACAGCCTTGAGGAATACGAAAAACTCGTCTCAAAAGGCGAAATGCGGGTTCTTCTTGATTTGCACGGAGACGGAGATTTTTCTAAAATTACAGGTGATGCGCGCTCAAGCGGCTTTGTTTACGAGGCAAAATGGCTTGCAGGCGGAATCAGTCCTGAAAATGTCGCAGAACTTGTCCAGAAATACAAGCCTGAGCTGGTCGATGTTTCAGGCGGAGTCGAGGACAAGGACAAAAACGGAATCAAAAACGAAGATAAAGTAAAAGAATTGATAAAAAATGCAGGAGCTTTTTATGAGTGATAAAGGATTTTTTGATAATTTCGGCGGAAAATACGTAGCGGAAGTTTTACGCCGCCCGCTTGACGAGCTTGAGGTCGCCTTTAAGGAAGCAATGGCTGACAAAGCCTTCCTTGACGAGCTTGAAATCATCCGCCGCGACTACATTGGCCGCGAAACCCCTCTTTATTTTGCCCCAACGGCGACAAAACTGCTTGGCGGTGCCCAGATCTACATCAAGCTTGAGGGACTTGCAAACACCGGTGCCCACAAAATCAACAACGCAATCGGCCAGTGCCTTCTTGCAAAAAGAATGGGCAAAAAGCGAATTATAGCCGAGACAGGAGCCGGTCAGCACGGTCTTGCAACTGCCGCTGCCTGTGCAAAACTTGGCCTTGACTGCACGATTTACATGGGCGAAGTTGACGTCCGCCGTCAGCAGCCTAACGTTGCCGCAATGGAGCTTTACGGGGCAAAGGTTCACCCGGTTACATCGGGAAGCCGCACCCTCAAGGACGCAGTAAACGAAGCAATGCGCGACTGGGCTGCAAATCCAGACACTACGCATTATGTTTTAGGCTCAGCCCTTGGTCCTGCACCTTTCCCAGATATTGTCCGCGAATTCCAAAGCGTAATCGGCCGCGAAGTCAAAAAACAGGCTGCCGAGCGCGGAATCAAAATCGGAGCCATGGTTGCCTGTGTAGGCGGCGGCTCAAACTCAATCGGCTTTTTCGAGCCCTTCATCAATGAAAAGGAACCCCGCTTAATCGGAGCAGAGGCTGGCGGAATCGGCCCGAACGTTGGCGAAAACGCAAGCCGCATGACGGGAAACGCTGCCCGCGACGGAATCATGCAGGGCTACAAGAGCCGCTTCCTTCTCGACGAAGACGGACAGGCCCTGCCGACCCGCTCAATTTCAGCCGGACTCGACTACTGCGGAATCGGCCCTCAGCTTGCAGCCCTTGGACGAAGCGGACGCGTTGAGTTCACTTCAGTCCTCGACAAGGATGCCCTGGAAGCCGTAAGTTTCTTTGCAAAAAACGAAGGAATCATGTTTGCCCTTGAATCTGCCCACGCCGGAGCTGCCGCAATGAAAATCGCAAAAGAGCTCCCGCCTGACCAGGCTGTAATCATCAACATGAGCGGCCGCGGTGACAAGGACGTCTTCATCACAAGCCCGGTTTTCCGCCCTGCAGAATGGCTCCAGTTCCTTCACGCCGAAATCGAACGTTTGGAAAGTAACAAAGACATTCACGATGCAAAAGTAATGGGAGAAAGAAAATGAACAAAATAAAACTGATGAGCCACCTCGTTGCAGGCTACCCGACCGATGAACTTGCACTTACCGCTGCCCGCGCCTTAATCAAGGGTGGTGCCGACATACTTGAAATCCAGCTGCCATTTTCTGATCCGAGCGCGGACGGCCCTGCAATTCAGACTGCCTGTACTGAAGTTCTGAACAGAAATTACCGCACAGCCGACGGACTTAAATTCATAGCCCAGATTCACTCGGAATTCCCTGAGGTTCCGATTTACCTCATGAGCTACGGAAGCCTGATTTACACACCTGGCGTAGAAAATTTCTGCAAAAAAGCCGCAGAGGCCGGCGTAAAGGGCATGATTATTCCTGACCTGCCATTTGACTTTGACGAAGGACTTACCGCAGCCTGCAAGGCAAACGGGATGGTAAACATTCCTGTCGCAGCTCCAAGCATGAGCGAAGAGCGCCTTCACAAGCTGGCACACGCAGGCTTCCCCTACATTTACGCAGCCCTTCGGGTCGGAATCACCGGAACTGACACCAAAATCGACGATGCAACCCTTACTTTCCTCAAAAAAGTAAGCGAGGGCGGTTCAAAAGTCTACGGCGGCTTTGGAATTTCAAACGGAGAGCAGGCAAAAGCCCTTGCAAGCTCGGTTGAGGCAATCGTCGCAGGTTCAGTTTTCGTCAGAATCATCACCGAAAACAAGAATGATGCTGCAAAACTCGCCGAAAAAGTCGAAGCAAAGGCCAGAGAGCTGACTGGGTTTTAGGAGTCTCGGTGAAGGCTATGCCTGAACCGTGCCCTTAGGCGAGGGGGTAGGGCGCAACGAAGTGCGACCGCAGGGGGAGACTTCCCCTTTCTTAAGAAATTTTTAAATTTGTTATTAAAATTCTCGCTTTTCTCGAACTTTCGGTTTATAATGTCTACTATGGCATCATCAGAAGTTGAACTTTATGGACGGAAGACATTTTTCATCGCTCCTGACACCTCATTGATTCCAAAGGCTTATTTGGAAGAATTCATGCTTTTGGGGTATCAGGCTTATGTAATCAATGATGATTATGTTTGTCCCATGCAAACGAAGGTTCGGGAAATCACCCGGCTTTATCCAGACTCAATTCTATATTTTAACATCGATGCTTCAATTGACGGCATCGACTGGAAGAGCTACATTTCCGAACTCCAGGAATACCTGGGGCACGAAATTCTTATCGGAATTTTCTATCTTTCACGTCAAAATCCTCAGGACGAAGAAAAAATCAAAAAACTTTATGTGGACGACATTCGTGTTAAGGCAGGCTGTTTCGCCCTGTCGGCACATAACCACAACAATTTTGATTCAATCCTTAAAGTCCTCGAAAATGCGGGAGCACGAGGCCGGCGCAATCATGTCCGCGCTTTCTGTGATTCATCAAGCTGCGTAAAATTTGAGCGCAAGGGTCAAAGCTGCACGGCAAACCTTCTGGACATAAACATATCTTATTTTCGCTGTGACCTGCAGAAAAACACCAGCACAATCGATATTTTCGAAAAAATCCGTGACGTCAGCCTTACTGTAAACGGCATCTCATTTGTTTCCGATGCTGTCCTCATCATGAAGCGAACTATGAATGACAGGGACCTCTGTATCTTCATGTTCATCAAACGTGATGACACGCCGGATTTGGATAAAGACACGGAGAAGATTCTAAATCAGAAAATTTATCAGATTGTGTTGAACGAAAACACAGAAAAACTTCAGTCAGCATTCAGGGCTGCAGAAAAGTAATCAAGGGGATTAAAAAATGTTGGGTATAAAAGGAAAAATCAATCTTGCGTTTTTGAGCGTAATTTTTCTTGCTTCTGCGGGAATTGTTCTTTTTTCATATAGAAAATCTTCCAGCGAGTTAAAGACTGCCGTTGATACAGGCAACATGGCTCTGGCCCGAGCCACGGCTTCCGACGTCTTTAACGTAAATGACCGCGAATTCAAGCAGCTTCAGGCTTTGAGTAAGCTTTCAGTTATCCGTGACCCGGAAGTTGACCTGCACGACAAGTGGGAGCTCATCAACAGCTGTATCAGGGACGTCGACGGCTATATCGGCATGGCGATTTATGATGAAAACGGCGTTGGCTGGACAACCACCGAAGAATACAAGGACCTTCATGAGCGGGAGTATCTTGAGGTTTCAATGGGCGGCGAGCAGGCCATAATGGATCCTATCATGTCATCAATCAACGGCCAGCTTTCAACATTCTATGCCGTACCGGTTTATGACGAAGACGGAATGCAGATTGCCGAGGTTGTTTCAGTTCTTGATTCCACGGAACTTTGCCGCACGGTTGAGAACATCACTGTCGGTGTTTACGACCATCCTTTTGTAATTAACGTCCGCACAGGAAAATACGTCGCCACATACGACATTGATCCTGTCATGGAAGGCCAGTCAGTTTATGACGGCATTTCCGACGGCTTCAAGGAGATTATCGACAGGGTCTGTAACGGTGAGGACGTCGGCACCGGCGTTTACTACGATGAAATTGCAGACAAAAAGTTTTCCGTAGCTTATTATCCTGTTTATGATTCTGACTGGGTTGTAATTTGTCGCGCTCCATATTCAGACTTCTACAGCGGAATCACACTTCTTTTCCACAGCATGATTGGTATCGCCCTCATCACTCTGGTAATCGCCTTTATCGTAGGTTTCTTTGTCGTCAACATGGCAATCAAGCCTCTCAACAAGGTCGGTTCTGCAATCAAGGAAATTGCAAGTGGTGATGCGGATTTGACAAGGCGACTTCCGGTAGGTTCAAAAGATGAAATCGGCCGCCTTTCTTCCGGCTTCAACGAATTCACTGAAAAGCTCAATTCAATCGTTTCCGAGCTCAAGGGCTCAAAAGACGACCTTCATATATACGGCGAGCAGCTGGGCAAAATGGTTCAGGACAATGCGGACTTCCTTGGTCAGATGGTAAATTCAATCAAGGGCGTAAACGGTGAGATTGCCAACCAGCACCTCAAGGTTGATGACTCAGTAGCCGCCGCAGACGAAATTTCCCGCTCTGTAGAAACCTTGCGCGATGTCCTTCAAAAGCAGGAGCATGGCGTTGAGCAGGCTAGTGCGGCCGTCACCCAGATGATTGGAAACATCGGTTCCGTTTCGAATTCCGTCGAAAAAATGGCAGGAGAATTTGAAAACCTTCAGACAGACGTTGACAAGGGTATTTCACAGCAGCATGAAGTCAACACTCAGATTCAGGAAATTGAGTCTCAGTCAAAGATGCTTAACGAGGCAAACAAGGTCATTTCGTCAATCGCTTCGGAGACCAACCTTCTTGCCATGAACGCCGCAATTGAGGCTGCCCATGCTGGTAATGCGGGTAAGGGCTTCGCTGTAGTTGCAGATGAAATCCGTAAGCTTTCAGAAACGTCTGCCGCCGAGTCAAAGAAGATTTCTGCCCAGCTCAAAGGCATTCTGGGAGCAATTTCAGGCGTTGTTGAGGCTTCAAGCCTTGCTGACCGTTCATTCACTGCCGTTGCCGAAAAGATTCAGGGCACGGGAAATCTCGTCCGCGAAATCAGGCATGCAATGGAAGAGCAGAGCGAAGGTTCTAAGCAGATTGGTGACGCCCTCAGTTATATGAACGATGCTACGGCTCAGGTTCGTACTGCCAGCGACGGCGTTGACCAGTCAAGAATGGGCATTATCGGTAACATCGGCTCGCTTAAGGCTTCTTCTGATATCGTTCAGACTCAGATTGAGGATATGTCGGGCAACATCCAGAAGATGGAAGACTCGGACAACTCCCTTCTCAATATCACTACGTCAATCAACGGCTCAATCTACCGAATCGGTAACCAGATTGACCAGTTCAAGGTCTAAGCCGCTTTTTACTTTCCGAATACGACTTTTATCATTTCACCGACGGTGCTCACTTTCTGGGCACCGTCTTCTTTTTCCGGGGCTGCAATCTGATTAAAGCCCAGCTCGCGGGCTGTTTTGATTCTCTGCTTTAATCGTGCTATAGGGCGAATTTCTCCCGCAAGGCTCATTTCCCCAAGAATCACGTTGCTGTTTGAAAGGGGCAGGTCTGTGCGGGCAGAGTAGAGGGCAGCTGCCAAAGCTGCGTCTATTGCGCTTTCTGTGAGCTTTACGCCGCCTGCTACGTTTACATAGATGTCCTGGTCAGAAAATTTAAGTCTGGTCTTTTTTTCAAGAACGGCTGCCACGCGTGCGACACGGTTTGAGTCAATCTTTTCTGAATAAACCCGGCTGATGCTGGCCTTAGCCGGAACCGTAAGAGCCTGAATCTCGACCAGAAAGGCCCTGCTTCCTTCAAAAACGCATGAATTTGCAATTCCCGAAGGAATGTCCCCGCTTCTTTTTGTGATGAACATGGTGCTGGGGTCCCCCACTCCTTCCAAGCCTTTTTCAGTCATGGCAAAGATTCCAAGTTCGTCCACACTTCCGAAACGGTTTTTAATGGCCCGCAAAAATCTTACTTCATCGTCATTTCGCTCAAAGGAAACTACCGTGTCCACCATGTGCTCAAGGCTCTTCGGGCCTGCAATGGTTCCTTCCTTTGTGACGTGGGCGCTCATTACGAGAACCGAGTCCCTCTCCTTTACCCAGCCAATCAGTTCATTTGCGCAGTATTTAAGCTGATTTACGGTTCCGGGCACGATTCCGGCTTCAACTGAATAAACCGTCTGAATCGAATCGATGATGACGAAAAGGGGATTGAGGGCAAGAAGGGCATCCTTTATGTCTTCAAGCCGCATGGTGCAGAGGATTTCAATTCCGTCCGTATCAAGACCAAGCCTGTCGGCACGACCCTTAATCTGACCCGCGCTTTCCTCGCCTGAAACGTAGAGAATCTTTCCCTTTGTGTTTTTGTGAATGGCTGAACAGGCCTGAATCATCAGGGTTGACTTTCCGATTCCGGGCTCTCCGCCCAGAAGGATTGCGCTCCTTTTCATCGCTCCGCCGCCAAGAACCCGGTCAAGCTCTGAAATCTCTGTTTTGAGCCGGGAATTTTCCTGTGCTGAAACCTGAGCCAGAGGAATTGGCTTTATTTTTTCGGTCGTGGGGCTTCCAAAAGCTGCCGCGCTTGAATTGGGATCCAGAATGGCTTCCTCAAGAGTGTTCCATTCTCCGCACTGGGGACAGCGGCCCAGCCATCGTGATTGAGTGTAGCCGCATTCCGTACATTTATAAACTGTTGTTTTTGACTTACTTTTTGCCATGTATCCACCGAAAAATCTTGACAATTTTTATCACAGATATTATATTTATCTCAGCTTGTAAAAAGCTGATAAACTCTCTCCGATGTCCAGCTTGCTGGACGGCAGGGCTTCCTTAAAGTGTCACTTCAAGGAAGCCTTGTTTTTTTTATTTCCAAGGCTCTTGCGTTTGCTTACGAGAAAACCATAGGTTTTCTCGTAAGCAAACGGCGGTTTTATCTGCCATTTGAGACAGATTCCGTAATCCAAGAGTTTCCGCCGATTACAGAACCCTTTCCGATTACAGTGTCTCCGCCAAGAATCGTTGCGTTTGCGTAAATGGTAACGTTATCTTCGATTGTAGGATGGCGTTTTTTATTCTGCAGGGATTTTTTGACGCTGAGGGCACCCAGAGTGACGCCCTGATAAATCTTGACGTTATCGCCGATTACACATGTCTCGCCGACAACGACGCCTGTTCCGTGGTCAATGAAGAAACTCTTGCCGATTTTTGCGCCCGGATGAATGTCGATGCCTGTCCTTGAGTGAATGTGCTCGCTCATGATTCGTGGAATTACAGGAACTCCACACTCATGAAGGAAATGTGCGATACGGTAGACGATGATAGCCTGGAGGCCCGGATAAGAAACGATTACCTCGTCATCGCTCTTTGCCGCAGGGTCGCCGTTATAGGCTGCGATTGCGTCCAGCATGGCCATCTTGCGGATTTGGGGAATGGCTTCAATCATGGCGAAGGCTGCCTTTTCCGCAAGTCCGAAGCAGTGTGACTGCCTGACCTGGGAAGTTTCGTCGTGCTGGATTGACTTGTAGGTAAGGGCTTTTTGAATTTCTTTTGTGAGCATGACGATTATTCTGTTGACTCTCTGCCCGGTTACATAGCGCAGGTTCATGTTGTCGAGCTCCTCCGCCTTTTTGTAACCAGGGAAAATCAGACACTGGATGTCGTTCAAAATAGATACGACGTTCTCTCTGTTTGGGAAATTTTCGTTTCCGGCCTTGTTTATGCCCCCGTCTTCTTCGTAAGACTGGAGGATATTGTTTACAAGTGAATCTATGCACATATTTTCTGACATTTTCGCTTCCTTTTTGTTCAAAAAGACTAGCATAAATCAAAAGAAAATACTACAATTCTTTTAATTTATTGCTCTTTTATCGCTCTGCACTATTGACACAAATTATCTTGTTAGATATATTTTTCAAACACATCTTTGTGTGCTCTTGTAGCTCAGTTGGTAGAGCACAGCATTGGTAGTGCTGAGGTCAGCGGTCCGATTCCGCTCGGGAGCTGTAAATTCTAAAATAATTTAGGAGTAAATAGAATGGGTAGCAAGAAAAAGACATCGATTGATATTATTGCTCTTCAGTGTACAGAGTGCAAACGCAAAAATTACACAACTACAAAGAACCGCAAGAATATTCAGGGAAAACTTGAGAAGAACAAGTATTGTCCTTTCTGTCGCAAAGAGATTTTGCACAAAGAAACAAAGGCAAAATAAGCCTTGTTAAAATAAGATAATTAGGCTGTCAGTTCTGGCAGCTTGATATAAATAGGCCTGTAGTTCAGTTGGTAGAGCATCGGTCTCCAAAACCGAGTGTCGCGGGTTCGAGTCCTGCCGGGCCTGATATTTTAAGTCGAAGGCTTTCTCTGAAAAGCCTTTTGTTTATTGGGGTTTTGTCATGGCAAAAGTTTTCGGATTTTTCAAAGAATGCGGTGTAGAGCTCAAGAAAGTTACTTGGCCAACACGCGATGATGTAGTTGCATCAGTAAAGGTTGTTCTCGTTTCTACAATTGTTATTGCTATTATCCTTGGCGCTCTTGACTTCTTGTTCAGCGCTGGAATGAGTCTCATTTTCAAGGCATAGGGGCGTTGTATGGCAAAAGGCTGGTACATCGTTCATACATACACTGGTTACGAAAACAAGATTGAAAGAACAATCCGAATGAAGCTTGAAGAAGGCGAAATCGATTCTTCTGTCATTTCGGACGTAAAAGTTCCTGTTGAAGAACTTATCGAAATTAAAGACGGCAAAAAGCGTTCACGCAAAAATAAATTCCTTCCTGGTTACATCATGCTTGAAATGGATCTTCCTGATATTGGCTGGAAGGCAATCTGTTCTTCAATCCGAAGCATTCAGGGTGTAACAGGTTTTGTCGGAACAAATCCTAATCAGCGACCACGACCAATTTCAAATGATGAAGCCCGAAACATTCTCATGAAGTCTGGCGACATCAAGGGTGAAAAGGCTGTTCGAATCAAGCAGGCTTACGTTATCGGTGATCAGGTTAAAATCAACGAAGGACCATTTGCTTCATTCAGCGGTTCTGTCGAAGAGATTTACCCTGATAAGAGTAAGCTTCGTGTTATGGTTCAGATTTTCGGCCGTGCTACACCAGTTGAAGTTGACATCACACAAGTTGAAAAATTGATTTCTTAGTAAAATTGAGCTGCATCAAATTTTTGGTGCGCTTTTTAATTTTGGGAGGAATATAAGTCCGTTGGATCTCTGTATTCCGCTAGAAAACTGATTCAGTTTTCATACCAATATAGGAGCTATAAAATGGCTACAAAAAAAATTGTTGAAGTGTTCAAAATTCAGGCGCCAGCTGGAGCTGCAACTCCTGCTCCACCGATTGGACCAGCTCTCGGACCTAAAGGTGTTTCTGCACCACAGTTCTGTCAGCAGTTCAATGAACGAACAAAGAACATGGAAAAAGGTTTGGTTATCCCAGCTGTAATCACAGTTTACCAGGATAAATCATTCACCTTCATCCTCAAAACTCCACCAGCTGCTGTTCTTATCAAGAAAGCACTCAAACTCGAGAAGGGTTCTGGAAATCCTCTCCGCGACAAGGTTGGTAAACTTACACAGGCTCAGCTTGAAGAAATTGCAAAAACAAAGATGCCTGATGTTAACGCTAACGACCTTGAGGCAGCTAAAAAAATCATCGCCGGAACTGCTCGTTCAATGGGCGTAGAAGTGGAGGCTAACTAATGAAACACGGTAAGAAATATACTGACGCTCTCAAAAAGTTTGATTCTACACAGGCTTATGATGTTGAGAAAGCTTGCCAGATTGTAAAAGACATTCATTTTGCAAAATTTGACGAGACTGTTGAGCTCCACGTAGCTCTCAAACTCGGCAAGAGCCAGACTGTTCGTGATACATTGGTTTTCCCAAATCAGTTCACAGCAGAGAAGAAAGTTCTCGTATTCTGTCCAGAAGAGCGCGCTAAAGAGGCTCTCGATGCAGGTGCCGCTTATGCAGGTGCTGCAGAGTACATCGACAAAGTAAAGGGCGGCTGGCTTGATTTCGATATCGCAGTTGCTACTCCAGACATGATGAAAGATGTTGGTCGTCTTGGTATGGTTTTGGGCCGCAAAGGTCTCATGCCAAACCCAAAAACAGGCACTGTAACAAATGACATCGTATCTGCAATCAACGAGCTCAAAAAAGGTCGTACAGAATTCCGCGCAGACAAAACAGGTATCATCCACATCGCTGTAGGTAAAGTTTCTATGGACGCTGCAAAAGTTGCAGAGAACGTAAAAGTTCTTCTTACAGAATTGGATCGCAAAAAGCCTGCAGATGCAAAAGCTGATTTCGTTCGCTCAGTATCAGTAAGCTCTTCAATGGGCCCTGGTGTTTGGGTAGAGACAAAGGAGGAGGCATAATCTATGGCTATCTTGGCAAAAGCACTCCAGCCTGCTAAAACACAGGCTATCGAAGAAACAAAAAAGACATTTTCTGAATATAATGACTTCATCTTCGCTGAGTACCGTGGCTTGACAGTAGAGCAGATTACAGCTCTCCGTAACAAGCTCCGTGAGCACGAGGCACCACTCAAGGTTGTTAAAAATAACTTCGCTCGTGTTGCTTTCGAAGAACTCAAAATCGAGAATGTTGCAGACTATCTTAAAGGACCTACAGCTGTTGTAATGGCTAAAGAGGATTCTAACGAAGCTGCAAAAGTTCTTTTCGACTTCGCAAAAGACAACCAGGCTCTTGTTATCAAGGGCGGTTACATCCAGAATGAGATTTACGATCAGGCTAAAATTGAGGCTTATTCAAAAGTCCCAGGCAAAAAACAGCTTATCGCTATGCTCATGTCTACAATCAATGGCCCTGTACAGAAGCTCGCTGCTACTTTGCAGGCATATGTTGATAAAAAATCAGCAGAAGGTGCTAACTAATATAGCCCTTTAGCTGGCAAGGTCAGGCTTCATGTGCTGTCGACTGTCCTTGCAACAATATAAAGTGCGGAAATTCGGTTCAGTTTGTTCCGCCCGCGCAAAAATTTCAGTTCAATCAAAAGATTGAACATGCCTATTTAGGAGAAGATAATATGGCAGCTCTCACAAATGATCAGATTCTTGACGCAATCGCTTCTATGACAGTTCTCGAAGCTTCAGAACTCGTTAAAGCAATGGAAGAGAAATTCGGCGTAACAGCAGCAGTTGCAGTTGCAGCAGGTCCAGCAGCTGGCGGTGCAGCAGCAGGTGGCGAGGAGCAGACTGAGTTCACAGTTTCTCTCGAGTCATTCGACGCAGCTAAAAAGATCCCAGTTATCAAAGTTGTTCGCGAAATCACAGGTCTCGGCCTTGGTGAAGCAAAAGCTCTCGTTGAAGGTGCTCCAAAAGTACTCAAAGAGGGTGTTTCTAAAGCAGATGCTGACGAGATCATCAAGAAGATCGAAGAAGCAGGCGGAAAAGCTTCTAAGAAATAACTTTATGCCGTTTGTAGCGGCGTAATTAATAGAGCCACACAGGAAAAAACTTCTGTGTGGCAAAGAAAGCTTACTTGTACGGAGCGATTCGTATGAGTAGGCTTTTTGTGCATTTTGGTACTAGTTTTTTTACATAATCGCATCCTTATCCTGTGCTGTCCTTTATCTCCTTGTATGTCATACAAATAGAACTGTGATGTAGCAGATAAGCGAGGCAAATCCCACCTAGGAGTGATGAATGTTCGCTAAAAGCAGAACAATCAATCGTCAGTATTACGGTAAGGATATCCACAACTTCATGGAGATTCCTAACCTCATCGACATCCAGACATCGTCTTACGAAACATTCCTTCAGAAAGACAGATTAGACCACAAACAGCCATTGCTCAACGAGGGCTTGCAGGAAGCATTTACATCTACATTCCCAATCGAAAGCCCGGATGGCGAGATGACTCTCGAATATGAGTTCTATGAGCTCGACGAAGAAAACATCAAATTCACAGAGCTTGAGTGCAAGCAGAAAGGACAGACTTACGCAGTTCCTCTCAAAGCAAGAATTAACCTCAACTTCCTCAAATCAGGCGCAATCTTGCAGAAAGACATTTACATGGGCGATATTCCGCTCATGACTGACCGGGGAACTTTTATCATCAATGGTGCAGAGCGAGTCGTTGTTTCACAGATTCACCGTTCTCCAGGCGTAATTTTCAACCACGAAAAAGGCGTTTATTCAAGCCGAATCATTCCGTATCGTGGTTCTTGGCTTGAGTTCGAAATCGATCAGAAAAAAGAACTCATTTATGCAAAAATCGACCGCAAAAAGAAAATCCTCGGCACAATTTTCCTTCGTGCTTTGGGATATTCTAGCCGCGAAGAAATTATCCGCTGCTTCTACCAGACAGAAAATATCACTGTTGACGAAGCAAAAAAAGAGTCTTTGGTTGACAAAGTTCTTGCTTCAGCTGTCATCATTAAAGACGGCGACGAAGAAAAGAAATTGTTCCGTGCAGGTACAAAACTTCATCCGCATGACATCGATGATTTGCTTGCTCAGAACATCAAAGAAATCTGCGTAATCAAATTTGACGCACGCAAAAATGCCGGCGACAAAGATGAATGGAATCCTTCACTCGACAGCGAGATGATCATCAACTGTTTCGAGCGCGAGGACATCAAATACACAAAAGAAGGTGCAGAGAACGAAGAGCCAACAAAAGAAGATGCTCTTAGCGCAGTTTATGCAGTTCTTATGCCTGGCGAGCCAATGACTGTGGAGAACGCTGAGAAAGATTTGACAAGCATGTTCTTCTCAATCCGCCGCTACGATTTGGGTCGTGTTGGTCGTTACAAGCTCAACAAAAAATTCAACTACAAAGAATTGAATGGTTCTGAGTACGAGGATTTCACTCTTGTAAAAGACGATATCATCCAGACAATGAAGCACCTTATCAACGTTTACAACGGAAACGAAAAAATCGACGATATTGACCACTTGGGCAATCGTCGAATCCGATCTGTTGGTGAGTTGATGACAAACCAGCTCAAAACTGCATTCTCTCGTATGGAGCGAATCGCAAAAGAGCGCATGAGCCTCAAAGAGACTGAGACAATGAAGCCACAGGATTTGATTTCTATCAAACCGATCGTTGCGGCTATCAAAGAGTTCTTCGGTTCTTCACAGCTCTCTCAGTTCATGGATCAGGTAAACCCTCTTGCAGAGCTTACACACAAACGACGTCTTAACGCTTTGGGACCTGGTGGTCTTTCTCGTGACCGCGCTGGCTTCGAAGTTCGTGATGTACACTACACTCACTACGGACGCATGTGTCCTATCGAGACTCCTGAAGGTCCGAACATCGGTCTTATCGTTTCTCTCGCTATTTACACAAAAATCAACGACTACGGCTTCCTTGAAACTCCTTACCGCAAGGTTGAGAACGGAAAGGCAACCGACAAAGTTGAATATCTTTCTGCTATGGACGAAGACCGCTACTACATCGGTCAGGTTGCTGAAGGCATGAAAGAGGATGGTTCTTTTGCAAACGGTCCGGACACAATGGTTTCTGTCCGCCACACAGGCGACTATACAACCCGTGCTGCAAAAGACATTCAGTACATGGACGTCTCACCACGTCAGGTTATCTCTGTTTCAGCTTCTCTCGTTCCGTTCTTGGAGCATGATGACGCTAACCGTGCTCTCATGGGCTGTAACATGCAGCGTCAGGGCGTTCCTTTGCTCTTCCCGGAGCCACCATATGTTGGTACAGGTATGGAGCAGAAGGCTGCTTATGATTCAGGCGTTCTCGTTAAGGCTAAGCATGACGGTGAAGTTGTCTGGGTTACAAGCGACATGGTAAAAATCAAGCGTGACGAAGATGGTCTCCTTGATGAATATCCATTGCTCAAATATCAGAGAACTAACCAGGATACATGTTATCACCAGCGACCAACTGTTCAGTGTGGCGAAAAGGTTAAAAAAGGCGCTGTCCTTGCTGACGGTCCTGCTACATTTAACGGTGAGCTTTCTCTCGGCCGCAACCTTCTCGTTGGATTCGTACCTTGGAATGGATACAACTATGAGGACGCTGTTCTTATCAGCCGCCGCGTAGTTAAAGAAGACATGTACACTTCTATCCATATTAAAGAGTTCCAGGTTGAAATCCGTGAGACTAAACTTGGTCCAGAAAAAATTACTCGCGATGTTCCAAACACAGCAGAAAAGACTCTCGATAATCTCGATGCTGAAGGTATCATCCGCGTTGGTGCAAAAGTCCGCTCTGGCGACATCCTCGTCGGAAAAGTCACACCAAAATCAGAAACTGAAACAACTCCAGAATTCAAGCTCCTTAACTCAATCTTCGGTGAGAAGGCTAAGGAAGTTCGTGATTCTTCACTCCGCGTTCCACATGGCGTTGAAGGCGTTGTAATCGACGTTCAGCGACTCAAGAGAAGCGAAGGCGACGACTTGAACCCAGGCGTTGACGAAGTTGTTAAAGTTCTTATCGCTAACAAACGAAAACTCCGCGAAGGTGACAAAATGGCTGGTCGACACGGAAACAAAGGTGTCGTTGCCCGAATCCTTCCAGAGGAAGACATGCCATATCTCGAAGACGGTACTCCGCTTGACGTCTGCTTGAATCCGCTTGGTGTTCCTTCTCGAATGAACATCGGTCAGATTATGGAATCTGAGCTCGGTATCGCCGGCCGCTACCTCAATCAGTATTTCGAGTGTCCTGCATTCCAGACTCCTTCTCAGGAAATGATTGCAGAAAAACTCAAGGAAGCTGGTCTTTCACCAGATTCTAAACAGATTGTACGCGACGGCCGCACAGGTGAACCGTTCGTCAATCCGATTTTCGTAGGTGTCATCTACTATCTCAAACTTCACCACTTGGTTGATGATAAGATGCATGCCCGCTCAACAGGTCCTTACTCACTCGTTACTCAGCAGCCACTCGGTGGTAAAGCTCAGTTCGGTGGTCAGCGTCTTGGTGAGATGGAGGTTTGGGCACTCGAGGCTTACGGTGCTGCAAACACATTGCAGGAGATGATGACAATTAAATCTGACGATATGAACGGTCGTTCAAAGATTTACGAGTCTATCGTTAAGGGTGATCCGGCAGCTCCAGCTGGCGTTCCAGAGTCATTCAACGTTATGGTTCAGGAATTGCGCGGTCTTGCTTTGGACTTCACAATTTATGACGCAAAGGGCAAACGAATTGCTCTTACCGAACGTGACCAGGAATTGATCGACAAGGCTAATTCTGGTTTCGACAAGGAGAATGAAGATGCGTGATATTCAGGATTTCGACTCAATCAAAATAAAATTGGCTTCACCGGATAATATCCGCGCCTGGTCTTACGGCGAGGTTAAGAAGCCAGAAACAATCAACTATCGTACACTCCGTCCGGAGAAAGACGGTCTCTTCTGTGAGCGCATTTTCGGTACTACAAAGGAATGGGAATGCTACTGCGGAAAATTCAAGTCTATCCGTTACAAGGGTGTAATCTGTGACCGCTGTGGCGTTGAGGTTACTCACTTCAAGGTTCGCCGTGAGCGTACAGGTCACATCGAGCTTGCAGCTCCGGTAAGCCACATCTGGTACTACCGCTCAGTTCCAAGCCGCATGGGTCTCTTGCTCGACCTTCAGGTTGCAGCTCTCCGCTCAGTTCTCTACTATGAGAAATATATCGTTATCGATCCGGGCGACACAGACCTTAAAAAACTCCAGCTCCTCTCAGAAGACGAGTACATGGAAGCAGAAGACCGCTACGGTCAGTCATTCACAGCAGGTATGGGTGCAGAAGCAGTTAAAACTCTTCTCGAAAACCTCAACCTCGATGAACTGGCAGCAGAGCTTCGCGCTAAAATGATTGAAAAGGGCGCAAAATCAGACAAACGCCTGCTCAAACGCATTCAGATTGTCGAAGATTTCCGCTCTTCTGGAAACAAAGCTTCATGGATGATTCTCGACGTTATCCCTGTCATTCCGCCTGATTTGCGACCAATGGTACAGCTCGATGGTGGCCGTTTCGCAACATCTGACTTGAACGACTTGTACCGCCGTGTAATCAACCGAAACAACCGTCTCAAGAGATTGATGCAGCTTTCTGCTCCTGACATCATCATCCGCAACGAAAAACGAATGTTGCAGGAAGCAGTTGACGCCCTCTTCGACAACTCAAAGCGCAAGCGTGTTGTTAAGGGTGCTTCAAACCGTCCGCTCAAATCAATTTCTGACATGCTCAAAGGTAAGCAGGGACGCTTCCGCCAGAACTTGCTCGGTAAGCGTGTTGATTACTCAGGACGTTCGGTTATCGTCGTTGGTCCGGAGCTCAAACTCTGGCAGTGTGGTCTTCCTACAAAAATGGCTCTTGAGCTCTTCAAGCCTTTCATCATGAAAAAGCTTGTCGACAAAGACGTTGTATTCAATATCAAAAAGGCAAAACTTCTTGTTGAGCAGGAAGCTCCTGAAGTTTACGCAATCCTCGACGAAGTAGTCCGCGAGCACCCGGTTATGCTCAACCGAGCTCCTACTTTGCACCGCTTGGGTATCCAGGCATTCGAGCCTGTTTTGGTCGAAGGAAAAGCTCTCAAACTTCACCCGCTCGCATGTAAGGCTTTCAACGCCGACTTCGATGGTGACCAGATGGCTATCCACGTTCCTTTGACACAGGCTGCTCAGATGGAATGTTGGACACTCATGCTTTCTGCCCGAAACCTTCTTGACCCTGCAAACGGAAACCCAATCGTTCTTCCGTCACAGGACATGGTTCTCGGTATCTACTATATGACTTCAATCAAGCCTAACGCAAAGGGAACTGGCAAACGATTCTCTAGCGCAGACGAAGCTTCAATGGCTGCTGAGAATGGATTCATCGAGTGGCAGGCACTTATCAAAGTTCCGGCTCCAAAAGATTCATTCAAAGACGGCGAATTCAAGGCTGGTGACTTGATTTCTACTTCAGCAGGTCGAATCCGCTTCAATGCAGAAATGCCTGATGAGGTTGGATACATCAACCCGCACATCACAGAGGCTGACCTTGCAAAGAAGATTACAACTGGTATGGGCGACAAAGACCTCAAGAAGATGATCAAGACTGTTTACGAGGTAAAAGGTCCTTGGGTCACAATCAAAATGCTCGACGCAATCAAGGCTTGTGGTTACAAAAACGCTACATTCTTCGGTGCAACACTTTCTATGGATGACATCATCATTCCAGAAGAAAAGAAGGCAATGGTCGACGAGTCAAACAAAATCGTCGAGGAAATTGTTTCTCAGTACTCTAAGGGTGTCATCACTGCAGACGAACGCTACAACAAAGTAACCGACGTTTGGCAGCGAACAAACGAAAAACTTACCGATATCATGATGGATCAGTTCAAGGCTGACAAAGACGGCTTCAACACAATCTACATGATGGCTGACTCTGGTGCGCGAGGTTCTAAAAAACAGATTTCTCAGCTTGCAGCTATGCGTGGTTTGATGGCTAAACCAAACGGTGACATCATCGAGCTCCCTGTACGCTCAAACTTCAAAGAGGGTCTTTCGGTTATCGAATACTTCATTTCTTCAAACGGTGCCCGAAAAGGTCTTACCGATACTGCTTTGAAGACTGCGGACGCTGGTTACATGACACGACGACTTGTTGATGTTGCTCAGGACGTTGTTGTTAACGAAGACGACTGTGGTACAATCAACGGTATTGATTACACAGCTATCAAGAACGGTGACGAAATCATCACTCCGCTCTCAGCTCGAATTGCAGGTCACTTCACAATCGAACGTGTAATTCACCCTGTTACTGGCGAATTGCTCTGTGACGTAAATGACTACATCACAGACGAGCTTGCTAAAAAGATTGAAGACGCTGGCGTTGAGAAAGTTAAGCTCCGCACAGTTCTTACTTGTGAGGCTGAGCACGGCGTTTGTGTTAAGTGTTATGGAAAGAACCTTGCACGCAACAAGCTTGTTGAAATCGGTGAGGCTGTCGGCGTTATCGCAGCTCAGTCAATCGGTCAGCCAGGTACACAGCTTACCATGCGTACATTCCACGTCGGTGGTACTGCGTCTAAGGCAACAGAAGATAACCGAATCGTTCTTAAATATCCGGTCATTATAGGCAAAATCGCAGGTACAAACGTTCCTACTGATGACGGCAACATGCTCTTCACTCGTAAGGGTTCTATGATGGTAACTCGTATCATCGATTCCCTCAAAGTTTCAAAGGGCGACCTTGCAGAAAATGTAGAGGACGGAAAACGAATCCTTAAGGGTAATCCTCTTACAACAGGCAAAAAGGCTGTTCTTGCAAAAGAAAACGGACGAATCATCATCCTCGGCGATACACTCTATCTCTGTGGTAATGAGCAGAAAGTTGAAATCTCGAACGGTTCAACAATCGTCGTAAAAGAAGGCGACATCGTAGAGGCTGGAAAAGTTCTCGGTACATTCGATCCTTCAAAAGAGCCAATCATTGCCGAAGTTTCAGGATACGTTCACTACGAAGACATCATCCTCGGTTCAACATTGGTTGAGAAGATTCTTGATAACGGTAACATCGAGCGCCACATCTCTGACTTGCACCTTGATGTTAAACAGCCACGAATCCTTATCACTGATGAGGCTGGTAACGAACTCGGTTCTTACTTCCTCCCGGCTGATGCAGTCCTTGACGTTGATGACAAACAGCAGGTTAAGGCTGGTGACACACTTGCTCGTCTTCCAGTTGCTGCTGCTAAGACAAACGATATTACTGGTGGTTTGCCACGAGTTTCTGAATTGTTCGAAGCCCGCAAGCCAAAAGTTCCGTGTGTTCTCGCACAGATTTCCGGCGTCGTTAAATTCAACGGTGTTACAAAAGGTAAACGAATTGTTATCGTAGAAGACGCTTACGGCAAGACATATGAGCACCTCGTTCCAATGACACGCCGCATGCTCGTTCGTGACGGTGACATTGTTGAGGCAGGTGAGCAGCTTTGTGACGGCGCACCAAGTGCACACGACATTCTTGCAATCCTTGGCGAAAACGCCCTCATGGATTACCTCATGTCAGAAATCCAGTCGGTTTACTCTGCACAGGGTGTAGCAATCGATGACAAGCACATCGGTGTTATTGTCCGCCAGATGCTCCGCAAAGTTGAGGTCGTTTCAGTTGGCGATACACGTTTCATCTTCGGTCAGCAGGTTGATAAATATCACTTCCACGAAGAAAACAAACGTGTCGTTGCAGAAGGTGGTCAGCCAGCAGTTGCCCGCCCGATGTTCCAGGGTATTACAAAAGCAGCTTTGGCAACAGACTCATTCATTTCGGCTTCTTCATTCCAGGAGACAACACGCGTTCTTACAAATGCCGCAATTTCTGGTTCAACAGATACATTGCACGGCTTGAAAGAAAACGTAATCATCGGTCACATGATTCCGGCAGGAACTGGTATCCGTGATTACCGCGATGTTAAACTCTTCGACGATTCTGATCAGGATTTGGACATCCAGATGGAAGAAATCCTCCAGCGTCGTAAAGAAGAAAAAGAGCTTGAAATGGCAATGGCACACGCTGTTGTTGAGCCGCCGTCAGACGACTACTCAAGCATCCTTCAGCAGGAATAATTAAATAAGTGTCCCGCCCTAAAAAGCGGGACATTTTTTTTTCAAATTTTATCGCAAATTCGCTTGAATTCATTTTCGGAATTCTATAAGATATATAGACCTATCGCATTTTGGGTTTTAATGCGAGAATTTTGTCCGGAGTGCTGACCGGCAAACTAATAGGAGAATAGGCGATGCCTACAATTAATCAACTTGTTCGAAAAGGTCGACAGTCTTTGGCAAACACTACAAAAGCTCCTGCTCTTGAGTCTTGTCCACAGAAACGCGGTGTATGTACACGTGTTATGACTGTTACACCAAAAAAACCGAACTCAGCTCTCCGAAAGGTAGCTCGTGTTCGCTTGTCAAATGGAATTGAAGTTACTGCATACATTCCAGGTATTGGACACAACTTGCAGGAACACTCAGTTGTTCTTATCCGTGGCGGTCGTGTAAAGGATCTTCCAGGTGTTCGTTATCACATCATCCGTGGTACAAAAGATACTCTCGGTGTAGACGGACGCAAACGTGCTCGTTCTAAGTACGGTGCAAAACGACCAAAGGCATAATTTAATAAAGGAGAATTACTATGGGAAGACATAAGAAATCAGTAAATCGTCCTATTGTGCCTGATGTAAAATACAATAGCCCGGTTGTTACAAAATTCGTCTCACGCATGATGTTGGACGGAAAAAAAGACGCTTGTACAAAAATTGTATACAAAGCAATGGATCAGCTCAAAGCTAAAACTGACAAAGATCCACTCGAGGTATTCCTCAAAGCTCTTGACAATGTAAAACCAATGGTAGAGGTTAAATCTCGCCGCGTTGGTGGTGCTACATATCAGGTTCCTTGTGAAATCCGTGATGCACGCAAAGAAGCTCTCGCTATGCGTTGGGTTATCGCTGCTGCTCGCGCTCGAAGCGGTCACGGTATGGCAGATACACTTGCTTCTGAATTGCTCGACGCATTCAACAACACAGGTTCTGCTTACAAAAAGAAGGAAGATACACACAAGATGGCAGAGGCAAACAAAGCTTTTGCTCACTACCGCTGGTAGAATGTATCATGTCGGGTTTTCTGCCCGGCATCCTTACAAGGCTCCCGTTTAGCGCGGGAGTTTTTTTTATTTCTTCTATATATATGTAAAAATTTCCGGCGTGATTATAATCCGCTTTATCTGAAAACTTTAGAAAAACTTTGCTTTTTCTGCAAAAATTCTTTTAAGTCACTTGAACAAAAATCTTAAATATTATATAAATAAAGAACTTGCAATCTGCATATGTGCAGATGATAATAGGTTCTTTGAGATTGTTGGGCAGACTTCAATTTCCTGTTAAGTCTGACGGTGCCGTAAAGTTAGCGCAAAACGCTTTCAGGTTATCGTACCTCTGTCAAAAAGAACATTCTGGTTCCGGAGGTTTTCCCAAAAGTTTCTGGATTCCAGACCAGTTGTCGAGTTTGTTTGATGATGATTCGGTGGTTCCGGTAAAAGCATTTCGAGATTATGGAGTGTTTTAGTTGATTTCTTCCGTCTTATCTTCAATCAAAATCATTATTATAGGTAATTAGTGTGTCTGCGAATGTGGCTTTTTCAGTTGAAAATGTTCATATTCTGGCTTAAAGTGCAACACATAAATTTTAATCTGCCGTAAAAGGAACGGCAAAGGAGAAAAACATGGCAAAGGAGAAGTTCGTCCGAACTAAACCTCACATGAACGTTGGTACTATCGGTCACGTTGACCATGGTAAGACAACATTGTCTGCAGCTATCACTATGCACTGTGCTAAAAAGTATGGTGATAAGGCTCTCAAGTATGATGAAATCGATAACGCTCCAGAGGAAAAAGAGCGTGGTATCACAATCAACACACGTCACTTGGAGTATCAGTCAGACAAACGTCACTATGCTCACATCGACTGCCCGGGACATGCTGACTACATTAAGAACATGATCACTGGTGCTGCTCAGATGGACGGTGCTGTTCTCGTTGTTTCTGCTCCAGACTCAGTTATGCCACAGACTCGTGAGCACCTCTTGCTCGCTCGCCAGGTTGGTGTACCAAAGATTATCGTATTCTTGAACAAAGTTGACCTCGTTGACGATCCAGATCTTCTCGAGCTCGTTGTTGAAGAGGTAAAAGATACAGTTAAAGAGTATGGCTTCTCAGAAGACACACCAATCATCAAAGGTTCAGCATTCAAAGCTTTGGCTGACGGTGCTTCTGCAGATGATACAAAATGTATCGATGAGCTCCTTGAGGCTATGGATACATGGTTCGACGATCCAGTTCGCGACGCTGATAAACCATTCTTGATGCCAATCGAGGATATCTTCACAATTTCTGGTCGTGGTACAGTAGTTACTGGTCGTATCGAGCGTGGTGTAATCAACATGAACGACCCAGTAGAAATCGTTGGTATCCGCCCAACAGCTTCTTCAACTGTAACTGGTATCGAGATGTTCCAGAAGACTCTTGATCAGGGACAGGCTGGTGACAACGTTGGTATCCTTCTCCGTGGTGTTGAGAAGAAAGACGTTGTTCGTGGACAGGTTCTTGCAGCTCCTGGCTCAATCCACCCACACACAAAATTCGAGGCTCAGATCTACGTTCTTTCTAAGGAAGAAGGTGGACGTCACTCACCATTCTTCACAGGTTACCGCCCACAGTTCTACTTCCGTACAACTGATATCACTGGTACAGTTGAATTGCCAGCTGGAACAGACATGGTAAAACCTGGTGACAACACAAAGATCATTGGTGAGCTTATCCACCCAATCGCTATGGACGAGGGTCTTAAACTTGCTATCCGCGAAGGTGGTCACACAATCGCTTCTGGTCAGGTTACAAAAATCATCGAATAGTCTTTTATTAGGCTAGCGATTCAATAACAGGGAGTCATTTTTATGGCTCTCTGTTGAAAGTTCTTTTACAAAACTTCTAATGGAGTAAAATTAAAATGGCTAACAGCAAAATTCGTGTCAGACTTCGAGCATTTGATGTAGAGTTGATTGACCAGAGTGCAAAAGCCATCGTGCAGACTGTTCAGAAGGCAGGGGCAAAGGTTTCAGGACCAATTCCTCTTCCTACAAGAATCAATAAGGTAACAGTTCTCCGCTCACCACACGTTAACAAAAAGTCACGTGAGCAGTTTGAGATGAGAACACACAAACGCCTTATCGACATCATCGATCCATCAACAGACGTTATGGATTCATTGATGAAGCTTGAATTGCCAGCCGGTGTAGATGTAGAAATCAAACAGTAAGTCTTAAACTGCGTTGCAGCTGGATTACTGTTAAAAAACGGTAACGGTCCTGTGGATCCAGGATGGCGGCCGACAGGGAGAAAATCTGAGTTTTTTACAGAAAAACAAAGGATTTCTTCTATAGGAGTTATATCAGAATGAAAGGTCTGATTGCAAAAAAAGTAGGAATGACACAGGTATTCGATGAAAACGGTAATCTGACACCAGTAACCGTGATCCATGTAGAACCGAATACAGTTATTGCTACAAAGAACAAGGAAACTCACGGTTATGATGCTGTTGTTCTTGGTCTTGAAGATTTGAAAGAATCTAAAGTCAACAAAGCATACAAAGGTCAGTTTCCAGAGAATGTTTCACCGAAACGTCATCTGAAAGAGTTCAGAGACTTCGAGAAAGAAGTTGCAGTTGGAGACCAGATTGGTCTTGAATTGTTTGAAAAAACTGCATTCCTTGATGTTACAGCAACTTCAAAAGGTAAAGGATTCCAGGGCGTTATGAAGCGCTGGGGCTTCCATGGTGGTCGTGCATCACACGGTTCAAAATTCCATCGTGAAGCTGGTGGTACAGGAAACTGTACAACACCTGGACACAGCATGAAAAATATTAAAATGGCTGGTCGCATGGGATCTGAAAGAGTTACGGTACAGAACCTCAAAGTTGTTAAAATCGATCCGGAACTCAAAGTTGTATTGGTTCGTGGCGCAGTGCCAGGAAATAAAAACGCAACTCTTATTATCAAGAATGCGGTTAAGAAATAAGGTCGAGGGATAAGATGGAAAAGAAAGTCTATTCAGTCGATGGTAAAGAACTCCGCACAATCAATCTTGATGATAAAGTGTTCGGACTTCCTGTAAACGAAGATGTCATTTACTATGCCATCACAAATGAATTAGCAAATAAGCGCGTTGGAACTGCTTGTACAAAAACTCGTGCTGAAGTTCATGGCTCAAATGCTAAGCCGTACAAACAGAAGGGTACTGGTCATGCTCGCCGTGGTGATAAAAAATCACCAATCAATGTTGGCGGCGGCACAATCTTTGGACCAAAACCACGCGATTACAGCTACTCAATTCCAAAGAAAGAAAAACGCCTTGCAATGAAATCAATCTTGAGTCTCCAGGCTCAGAGCGACCGTCTTACAGTTGTTGAAGATTTCACTGTAGAAAGCGGAAAAACAAAGGACTTGGTTAAAATCCTTAGCAACTTCGCTAAAGATGAACGCACAGTTCTTATTTTGAAAGACGATGACAAAAAGCTTCGCCAGGCTGGAAAAAATATTCCAAACTTGCACTTCTTGTCGTTCAACCGTCTTCGCGCACATGACCTCTTCTACGGAAGAAAGGTTATCCTCCTCGAGGGTGCTGCAAAGAATCTTTCAGAATTCTATAAAGTTGAAGAGAAAACTGCGGAGGCTAAATAATGATTGATTTACATGATATTCTTATTGAGCCTGTGCTCTCTGAAAGTGCAACTGCTTTGCGTGAGCAGGGTAAATATGTATTCAGAGTTGCGCCTGCTGCTACAAAGCTTCAGATTAAAGATGCTGTAGCTAAGCTCTTCAATGTAAAGGTTGTGAACTGCACAACTATTAACGTTCGTGGCAAGGAAAAACGGGTTCGTGGTAAACCTGGTAGAACTGCCAGCTGGAAGAAGGCTATTGTACGCCTTGCTCCTGGCGAAACCATTAAGGTATTCGAGGGCGTTTAAGCCTTCGTGAATTAAGGGGAACCAGATGGCTCTTAAAGTTTTTAAACCATATTCAGCAGGTACTCGTACTCGCATTGATTTGGTAAGAGATGAACTGACAACAGATAAACCCGAGAAAACACTGGTATCAGGTCAAAAATCTCGAGCTGGACGCAATTCTGCTGGTCGTATCACAGTACGACACCAGGGTGGCGGACACAAAAGAAAATATCGCGTAATCGATTTCAAACGCAATAAGCATGGTATTCCTGGAACAGTCAAGACAATTGAATATGATCCAAACCGCAGTGCAAACATTGCTTTGATTGCTTATGCAGATGGCGAAAAACGCTATATTATTGCTCCTAAAGGACTTATCGTAGGACAGAAAATTATGGCTGGTGAGAATGCAGCTCCAACAGTTGGAAATGCACTTCCTCTCGAAGTAATTCCTGCAGGTTTCACTATTCATAACATCGAGCTCACTCTCGGTCGCGGTGGACAGCTTGTTCGCTCTGCTGGTGCAGGTGCAACCGTTCAGGGTAAAGATGGTGACTACGTAATCATCCGCCTTCCTTCAGGTGAGACACGCCGTATCCATGGCAAATGCTATGCAACAATCGGTATTGTCGGCAACGAAGAGCGCATGAATACTCAGCTTGGTAAAGCTGGTCGCAAACGATGGCTCGGTATTCGTCCAACAGTTCGTGGTATGGCAATGAACCCAGTCGATCATCCACTTGGTGGTGGTGAAGGCGCTGGTAAAGGACACGTTCCTGTTACTCCTTGGGGTCAGCCATGTCGTGGTTACAAAACCCGCAACAGAAGAAAGACTTCTAGCCGGTTCATTATTTCACGCCGCAAGAAGTAGTTGCATAGGAGTTAACGGTGTCAAGATCTGTTAAGAAAGGACCTTTCATTGAAAAGAGTCTTTACAAGAAAGTTATTGAAATGAATAAAGAGTCAGACAAGAAGATGATCAAAACATATTCTCGCTGCTCTACAATCATTCCAGAGATGGTTGGCAACACAATTAGTGTTTACAACGGTAAGTCATGGATTCCTGTTTACGTAACAGAGAACCTCGTAGGCCACAAGCTTGGCGAGTTTGCTCCGACACGTACCTTCAAGGGACATGGCGGTTCAGACAAAAAAGCTGGTAAGTAAGGGTGGATATTATGGCTGAAAAGAAAGGTTATGTAGCCACTACTAAATTCCTGATTGCATCACCAACAAAGGTTCGTCCTGTTGCTCGTGTAATCAATCAGAAGTCATGCTCAGAAGCTATGGCGATTCTTGAGAACATGCCACAGAAAGGTGCAAAGTTGATTAAAGGTACTCTTAAATCAGCTGTAGCAAACGCTCTGTTCGCAAACAAGAAGCTTGATGAAGATATGCTCTATGTCAAAGAAATTCGTATCGACGAAGGTCCGAGACTCAAGAGAGTTTGGTTCCGCGCTCGCGGTCGTGCTGATCAACTCTTGAAACGCATGTGTCATATCACCGTCATTGTTGACGAGAAGGCGGGGGAATAAAGTGGGTCAGAAAGTAAATCCAATCGGTTTGCGTCTTGGAATTAACAAGACATGGCAGTCACGCTGGTATGCTAATCCTCGTGAGTATGCAGACCTCGTTATTGAGGATTTGAAAATCCGCAATATGGTAAAAGCTCTGCCAGAATGTCAGAATGCTGACATTGCAGAAATCGAAATTGTTCGTCATCCGCAGCGTGTTACAATTGTTATTCATACAGCACGCCCAGGTGTAATTATTGGTGTAAAAGGTGCTAACATTGAGAAAATTAGCGCAGAGATC
This sequence comes from Treponema ruminis, assembly GCA_017161305.1. Taxonomy (GTDB): domain Bacteria; phylum Spirochaetota; class Spirochaetia; order Treponematales; family Treponemataceae; genus Treponema_D; species Treponema_D ruminis. Next base: position 540,979 of record CP031518.1, read on the forward strand.
CAGTCTAAACTGACTAAAAAAGTTCAGATTAAGATCAAGGAAATCAAACGCGCTGACATCAATGCATCACTCATCGCACAGAATATTGGACGCCAGCTTTCTGGCCGCGGTTCATTCCGCAAGGCTCTCAAGCAGGCTTCTGCAAACGCTATGAAAGGCGGAGCACAGGGAATCAAGATTCGCTTGTCAGGTCGTCTCGGCGGAGCAGATATGAAACGCTCTGAAGAACACAAAGAGGGACGCGTTCCTCTCCACACTCTTCGTGCAGACATCGACTATGGCACATTCGAGGCACATACAACATACGGTAAAATCGGTATCAAAGTATGGGTTTTCAATGGCATGAAATATGGTCACGAGCAGAACGAAGATGCTGGTCAGCTTGTTCGCAAGCCACGCCATGAGCGCTCACAGGCTTCTGGTGATGGTGAGAAACCAAGAGCTAAAAAGCCTGCCCGTGCGGCAAATGCTTCAAAGGAGTAAAGTAAATGCTTAGTCCTAAAAGAGTTATTCACCGCAAGGTACAGCGCGGTAGAATTAAAGGTAACGCAACACGTGCCAACACAATCGACTTCGGCGAGATTGCTCTCGTAGCTCTCGAGCCAGTTTGGTTGAGCGCAAAGCACATCGAGGCTGCCCGTGTTGCAATCAATCGTAAGCTTGAACGAAAAGGTAACGTTTGGCTTCGTGTATATCCGGACAAACCGATAACAAAAAAGCCTGCTGATACTCGAATGGGTAAAGGTAAGGGTGCTCCAGAGTTCTGGGCAGCTGTTATTAAGCCAGGCGTAATTTTGTTTGAGGTCGGTGGTATTGATATTAAGCTTGCAGAGCGCGCTCTTGAGCTTGCTGCCAGCAAACTTCCTATCAAAACAAAAATCGCTTTCAAACCAACTAAAGACTAAGGAGTAAGAAATGGCTGATACAAAGAAATCAAAAAAGAATGTAAAAGAACTTTCTTACGCTGAGTTGGTTGCACAGCGAAATGAACTTAAACAGAAATACATGGATCTTCGATTCCAGATGGTAATCGGCCATGTAGATAACCCTATGCAGAAGCGCACAATGCGTCGCGACATTGCCCGCTTGAACACTTTCATCCGTGCAAAAGAACTTGCCGGAGAAAACAAATAGGAGCTGACCCGTGGCAGAACAGGTTAAGACAAAGGGTGGTAAACGAGCTTTTGTTGGGATTGTAACAAGCGACAAAATGGATAAAACCATTGTTGTTTCAATCAACACCAAAAAAATGGATACCCTTTACAAAAAATATGTTACACGAACAAAGAAGTGTAAGGCACACGATGAGCAGAACGAAGCTCACATTGGAGACACAGTTCGCATCGTAGAATGCAGTCCAATCAGCAAAGATAAATGCTGGAGACTTGCAGAAATCATCGAGAGAGCTAAATAAGCTTAAGGAGTTAAAGACATGCTTCAGATGCAATCAAATTTGACAGTTGCCGATAACTCCGGAGCTAAAAGAGCTCAGGTAATCAAGGTACTCGGTGGCTCACACCGCCGATATGCCGGAATCGGTGATGTTGTTGTAGTAGCTATTAAGGAAGCAATTCCTACTTCTACAATCAAAGAAGGTTCAGTAGAAAAGGCTGTAATCGTTCGTGTTGCGAAAGAATACCGCCGCCCAGACGGAACATACATCCGCTTCGACGACAATGCTTGCGTTATCGTTGATGCAGACAAAAACCCGAAAGGAAAACGTATTTTTGGACCGGTAGCCCGTGAGCTTCGTGATATGGACTGTATGAAGATCGTATCACTTGCGCCGGAAGTTCTGTAAGGAGAATTGAATAATGAACAAGAAATTCAAAATCCATAAGGACGATACCGTCCAGGTAATTGCAGGAAAAGACAAAGGTAAGCGCGGAACAATCGTTCGCGTTATCAGCAAAAAAGATGCAGTTATCGTTTCAGGAATCAACATTGTCAAAAAGGCAATGAAAAAGCGAAGCCAGCAGGACCAGGGCGGAATCGTCGAGGTCGAGGCTCCGTTGCACATCTCTAATGTAGCCATCGTTTGCAAAAAATGTGGCCCTACTAGAGTTGGTTATAAAATCGACGGCGACAAAAAGATTCGTGTCTGCCGCAAATGTGGAGAAGCACTGTAATGGATAATTACGTACCACGGCTTAAGAAAGTCTATAAGGACCAAATCGCCCCAGAGCTCTTCAAAGAACTCGGTTACACATCCGTAATGCAGATTCCAGCCATCAAAAAGGTTGTTGTCAGCATGGGTGTTGGCGAAGCTCTCACTAACAAGAAACTCCTTGACGCCGCAGTAGCTGATATTAGTCAGATTACTGGACAGCATGCTGTAAAGACTAGAGCGAGAAAGAGTATTGCTAACTTCAAGCTTCGTGAGGGCAACGAAGTAGGTGTAATGGTAACATTGCGCGGTAACAACATGTATGAATTCTTGGACCGCCTCATCAATGTTGCATTGCCTCGTGTTAAGGATTTCCGCGGAATCAAGGCTACTGGTTTTGACGGACACGGAAATTTCTCTCTTGGTATTACTGAACAGATTATCTTCCCAGAAATCGACTTTGATAAAATCACTAAGATTGCTGGTATGAATATTTCTATCGTAACTAGTGCAAAAACTGACGCTGAGGCTAAGGCACTTCTTACTAAGTTCAACATGCCGTTCAGAAAGTAGTGAGGAATCATGGCTAAGAAATCAATGGTTATCAAGGCTGCCCGCACACCAAAATATAAGACACGAGAATACAATCGCTGTCAGATTTGCGGTCGCCCTCGCGGTTATTTGCGCAAGTTTAAGATGTGCCGTATTTGCTTCCGCAAAATGGCAAGTGAAGGCCTGTTGCCAGGCGTAACAAAATCTAGCTGGTAGTGGAGGAATAGAAATGAGTGTATCAGACCCAATCGCAGACATGCTGACTAAGGTTCGTAACGCTGTTCAGGCTCGCCACGAAAAGGTTGATGTTCCAACATCAAAACTTAAGCTGGAAATTGTTAAGATCCTGAAAACAGAAGGTTACATTAAAAATTTCAAGAAAGTTCAGGAAGAGGGAAAAAACATCATCCGCATCTTCTTGAAGTATGATGATTCAAATAATCCGGTTATCCACGGTGTAGAGAAAATCTCAACACCAGGTCGCCGTGTTTATTCTGGTTACAAAGATTTGCCACGTATCTACAATGGCTTGGGAACATTGATTGTTTCTACTTCTGCTGGTGTTACAACTGGTAAGAAAGCAAGCGAAAAGATGGTCGGCGGCGAATTGGTTTGCAAAGTCTGGTAATAGGAGGAAGGTATGTCAAAAATTGGTAAGCTTCCTGTTGCTATTCCAGCGGGAGTTACAATCACTGTAAACCCGGGCCTTGTTACTGTTAAAGGTCCAAAAGGCGAACTCAAAGAGAAAATCAACAACCTCGTAACTGTTGAAGTTAACGGTTCAGAGTTGTTGGTAAAACCAGTTGATGAGTCAAAAAATGCTGGTGCAGCTCACGGCTTGTACCGCAACCTCATTCATAACATGGTCGTAGGTGTTACAACTGGATTCACAAAGACACTTGTTATCACAGGTGTTGGTTACCGTGCAGAAGTTAAAGGTAAAGAACTTGTAATGAACCTCGGATATTCATCTGACTTCATCGCAGTTATTCCTGAAGGTCTTACTGTTACAGCAGACGCTGCTGGTAAAGTTACTATCAGCGGTATCTCTAAGCAGTTGGTAGGTGAATTTAGCGCTCAGATTCGTAAATTGCGTGCTCCAGAGCCATACAAAGGCAAAGGAATCCGCTATGAAACTGAAGTCATCAGACGCAAAGTCGGTAAAACCGGCGTTAAATAAGGCGGTGTAACACAATGTTCATTAAAAAGATGAATGATAAAGCAAGAAAACGCATGCATCGTAAGATTCACATCCGTAAATCAATCTACGGAACTGCTGCTCGTCCACGCCTGACTGTGTACCGAAGCAACACAAATCTTTATATGCAGGTTATTGATGATGATAAGGGACACACCCTTGCTTCAATTTCTACATTGGAAAAAGAATTTGCTGACCTCAAGCCAAACACTGAGGGCGCAGCAAAGCTTGGTGAAGCATTCGGAAAACGCTTGCAGGATAAAAAGATTACAACAGTAGTCTTCGACCGCAACGGTTATCTGTATCATGGTGTTGTAAAGGCCCTTGCCGATGGAACCCGCAAAGCAGGTATCATTTTCTAGGAGAGTCTATGGAACGCCAGAATAAGTTTGAAAAAGAACAGAAAGAGTTCGTTGAAAAACTCGTAAGACTGAACCGTACTGCTAAAACTGTAAAAGGTGGACGCCGTATGTCTTTCTCAGCTCTTACAGTTGTAGGCGACGGAAAAGGCCGCGTCGGATACGGATTTGGCAAAGCTAACGATGTATCTGAGGCAATTCGAAAGAGCATTGACAAGGCAAAGAGAAGCTTGATGTTCGTTCCAGTAAAGAACGGAACTTTGCCACACGAGATGCTTGGTAACTATAAGAGTTCTTCAATTCTTCTTAAACCAGCTTGTCCAGGTACTGGAATCATCGCTGGTGGTACAGTTCGTGCTATCATGGATGCAATTGGAGCTACTGATGTTATTTCTAAGTCTTTGGGATCTTCAAGCCCGGTAAACGTAGTTCGCGCTACATTCAACGCTCTTGAGAATCTTATGGACGCTAAAGAGATCGCATCTAACAGAGGTAAATCTCTGCAGGATATGTGGGGTTAATTATGGCTAAGAAAATTAAAGTTACTCTCGTAAAGAGCGTTATTGGTCAGAAACCTGAGAAAAAGGCAACTGTCCGCAGTCTTGGTCTTAAAAAGATTAGCTCTTCAGTTGTTCACGAAGCAACACCTGCCGTTCTTGGTATGGTAAATGCTGTTGCTCACCTTGTTAAAGTAGAGGAGGCTGAATAATGTCTGATTTTCTTTTGCACGCACCAGAGGGCGCTAACAAAAAGCCGAAGAGAGTAGGACGTGGTTCTTCTTCTGGACTCGGTACAACAGCTGGTAAGGGAAACAAAGGTCAGCAGTCACGCTCAGGCTCTGCTGTTCCGTATGTAGGCTTCGAAGGTGGTCAGATGCCACTTTACCGCCGCATCGCTCACCGTGGTTTCTCTAACTACCCTTTCAAGAAAGAGTATGATGTAATTAATGTCGAAGTTCTCGAGCAGAAATTCGCTGCTGGAGAAACAGTAGACAAAGCTTCACTCCTTTCAAAGGGGTTGATTAGATCAGCAAAAAGCTTGGTTAAAGTCCTCGGAAACGGTGACTTGACTAAGAACCTTACAGTTGATGTAGATAAGGTTTCTGCTTCTGCAAAAGCCAAAATCGAAAAGGCTGGTGGTTCTGTAAAGTCTGCTGAAGAAGCAAAATAAAAAAAGTAGGCTTTGGAGACACTCATGGCAAACAATCCAGTTGCAAATATGTTCAGAATTAAAGAATTGCGCGATCGCCTCTTCTTTACTTTTGTTGTACTCGTAGTTTTCCGTCTCGGATGCGTTCTTACAATTCCGGGAATCAATGCTCAGGTCCTCGTAAATTACTTCGAGGAACTTGCAAAGCATAACAAAAACGCGTTTGCCAGCTACATGGACTTTTTTGCCGGTGGTGCATTCTCTAACTTTTCTGTGTTCATGCTCGGTGTAATGCCGTATGTATCAACACAGATTATATTGCAGCTTGCGTTGATCATTTTCCCATCTCTTAAGCGTGCAGCTCAGGAAGATGGCGGTCAGCGCAAAGTTGCAGCTTGGACTCGAATCGGTACAGTTTTTGTATGTCTGATTCAGTCTTTGGCTGTAACTGTTTATGCGGCAAGTATTCCAAATGCAATCGCACTTGAGAATCAGCTTGCATTTAAGTTGCTCGCAATGCTCACTGTCACAACAGGCGCAATGATTACAATCTGGCTTGGTGATCAGATTACAGCACACGGTATCGGAAACGGCATTTCAATGCTCATTTTCGCAGGTATCGTTGCCCGATTGCCACACGCTGTTCTTGAGCTCCGTAACAGAGTTGCAGACGGCTCTCTCAACCCGGTATTCGTAATCATTGTTTTGCTTATGTTCATCGGAATCATCGCTTTTGTTGTTTACGAACAGTCTGGCGAACGAAAAATTCCAGTGCACTATGCAAAGCGTGTAGTTGGTCGAAAAATGTATGGCGGTCAGAGCACATACATTCCATTCAAAATCAATCCTTCGGGAGTTATTCCGGTAATCTTCGCATCATCGTTCTTGACTTTCCCGTTGCAGATTGTTTCTAGTCTTGGTAACAATCAGAATTCAGCTCGCTGGATCGCTTCGCTCTCTGCAAAGCTCAATCCAACAGGTTGGCTCTACAATATCCTTCTCGTTCTGTTGATTATCTTCTTTGCTTACTTCTACACTCAGGTAACACTGAACCCTACTGAAATCGCAAAGAATATCCGTGAGAACGGTGGTTCTATCCCTGGAATCAGAACAGACAAAACAGAAGAATATATGCAGAAAGTTCTGAATAGACTTGTATTGCCAGGCTCACTTTATCTCGCTGCAATCGCAGTACTTCCAACAATCATCCAGAATCTGTTTGGCTTCCCACAGTCAATTTCTATGTTGATGGGTGGCACCTCGCTCTTGATTTTGGTCGGTGTTGATTTGGATACAATGAGTCAGGTTGAAGCTCTTCTTAAAATGCACCATGCAGATGGTCTTGTTAAGAAAGGCAAATTGAGATCAAGAAATTTGTAAAATAAATTCTAAAGAATTTGCAAGAATTTTCCGAATTTTCTTGGTTTTCCTGTAGAATAAGATAGGGATTTTATGGTATACTCATCGGACTTGGATTGTAGTTCATTGCGAACTGCCATGATTCAAGCGAAGTATACTATATCCCCAGGGGGACTTTTATGAAAGTACGAACCAGCGTAAAGCCCATCTGCGATAAGTGTAAGGTTATCAAACGAAACGGAATCATCCGTATCATTTGTTCAAACCCAAAACATAAGCAGAAGCAGGGTTAAGGAGTAACAGATGGCTCGAATTGCGGGAGTTGATCTCCCAAATAAACATGTCTTTGTTGCATTGACCTACATTTACGGTATTGGTCGTTCATCAGCAATGACAATTTGTGAAAAGACAAAGATTGATCCAAACAAAATGATGAATGATTTGGATCAGGACGAATTGGCTAAAATCCGTACTTTGATTGACACAGAGTATAAGGTTGAAGGTCATCTTCGCTCAGAAATCGGTCTTAACATTAAACGTCTGATGGACATCGGTTGTTACCGTGGTCTTCGTCATCGAAAAGGTTTGCCATGCCGTGGCCAGCGTACACGCACAAATGCACGCACACGAAAAGGTAAGAAGAAGACTGTTGCTAACAAGAAAAAGGCAGTCTAATTAGACGGAGGAATAGTTAATGGCAACCGCAAAAAAGCGAAAGGAAAAGAAGAGCGTATACGAGGGAAATGTTTATATCCAGGCTACGTTCAACAATACTATCGTAACTATTACAGATTTGAACGGAAATGCTCTTTCATGGGCATCTTCAGGTGGACTCGGTTTCCGTGGAGCAAAAAAATCAACTCCATTTGCAGCTCAGACTGTTGCTGAAACAGCAGTTCAGAAGGCTGTAAGCTATGGTCTTCGTGAAGTCCATGTTTTTGTTAAAGGTCCAGGAATGGGTCGAGAGAACGCTGTACGTGCTCTTGGTGCTTTGGGATTGAAAGTAAAATCAATCGCTGATACAACACCAATTCCACACAACGGATGTCGTCCTCGCAAAACACGCCGTATGTAACTTTATTTCACCGAGGCAGGAGTTTCTTCCTGTCTTAGTGAATTATTGTGCTTTAAAAAGCATGGTTACTATCTGATAGTTGTGAAGTCAGAGGGTGAAAATCTTCTGAATGAAACAGTAGCTCCTGTATGAGCTCTAAGTTTGAAAAAGGAGTTCAGATGGCTCGAAAAAACTTGCTGAAAGGTTTTAAAAAACCAAAAACCGTTCAGTTCGATCCTCTTGAAACAAACCCGAATTACGGAAAGTTTACAGCTTATCCTTTTGAGACAGGATTTGGTACTACAATTGGAAATACACTCCGACGTGTACTTCTTTCTTCTATTCAGGGATACGCAATTTCCTCAGTAAGAATTACATCTTACGATCCTGACGGTGTTCCGCATGTTATTTCAAGTGAATTTGAAACAATTCCTAACGTTTCAGAAGACACTTTGGAAATCTTGAACAGTCTCAAGCTTATGCGTTTGAGATTGCCGGAAGACGTTGAGCAGGATACAATCCTTTTTGATTTCAAAGGTCCTGGCACAGTCAAGACTGATGACTTCGCAAAAGAAGGACAGCTTGAAGTTCTTACAAAAGATGTACCAGTCTTCACAATGATGGACGGTGCTCATGTCGAAATTGAGATTCAGGTTGATTTGGGAAGAGGTTATGTCCCTGCAGAAGTAAACGAGCATTATATCGAAGTTGTTGGTACAATTCCGATGGATGCAATCTTTACACCTGTAACAAAAGTAAAATACATGATCGAACCTTGCCGAGTAGGCCAGCGTAACGATTATGACAAGCTTGTTCTTGAAGTATGGACTGATGGAACTATAGCTCCAGAAGATGCATTGGCTGAAGCTGCAAAAATTGCAAAAGATCACTTCTCAGTTTTTGTAAACTTCAATGACAGTGATATTTCTGGTGGTGATGATTTTGATGAAGGCGATGAAAAGATTCGTCAGTTGCTTAACACTCCTGTAGAGGAGCTTGAGCTTTCAGTTCGCTCATCAAATTGTCTCAAAAATGCGAATATTCGCACAATCGGCGAATTGACTAGAAAAACTGAAGATGATATTGCCAAGACACGAAACTTTGGTAAAAAATCACTTACAGAAATCAAGGAAAAGCTCCTCGAATGGAACTTGAACTTGGGAATGACTGATTACAGCCATTTGAAAAACTCAGTCAATTTGACAAAGCCAGCACAAAAGGAAGAATCCAATGAGAAATAAGACGGGATTTAATCCACTTTCACGAACTGCCGCTCATCAGCGTGCAATGTCGCGAAACATGGTTACTTCACTTTTCAGATTTGAGCGCATTACAACTACAAAAGCAAAGGCTAAGGAAGTTCGTAAGGCTGCTGAAAAGTTGATTACACGCAGTAAAGTAGATTCTGTACACAACCGCCGTACTGCTGCAAAGTTTATTCAGGACGAGAAAATCTTGAACAAACTCTTTACAGAAATTGGTCCTCGCATGAAGGATCGCAATGGTGGTTATACACGCATTCTTAAACTCGGTTTCCGTCAGGGCGATGCCGCTGATGTTGTAATCCTTGAATTGGTTGACTACAAGTTGCCATCAAGCGAAGATGAAGCACCAGCAAAGGCTAAGAAAGCTGATAAAGAAGAAAAGAAACCAGCTGCTAAAAAAGCTCCTGCAAAGAAAGCTGCATCAAAGGCTAAGACTGCAGAGAAAGCAGCTCCTGCTGAAGAAGCTAAATAAGGAGTTAAGTATGTCTAAGGCACATCGTGGAACTGGAGTTCGCACTGAACCTAATCACGGTCGTGGAAAATGCCCACGCTGTGGAAACGAAAACATCAAAGTTCTTTATGAGAAAGAAATTGATGGAAACACTGTAAAAATCTGCAAATTCTGCAACGCTCAGTTGAAGAACATTGCACGCAAAGAAGCTAGAGCTAGCAAAGCCGCAGCAGCTGCTGCAGCACCAGCAACAGAAGAAGCTTCTGCTGAAGCATAATAATTAATATCTGATTATGCGTAGCCGCTCCTTAATACAGGGGCGGTTTTTTTATTTTAAATATTTAAATTCCTTTCTAAAAAACTTAAAATAAAATTGTAAAAAAATTGAAATAGTATATAATAGATAGTGGCGTTCACTTTTTCACGATCTGAATACCAAAAAATTTGAGGTATTTATGAAAATTTCTAAGTTCTTTCAAACATTACAATTCCGTTTAATTGCTATCGTTTTGGCAATTTTTATAGTTTCAAATGTTGTTATTGTATCGACAACATTAAATCTTTCCACAAATTCGACATCGAAAACAGTTGCCCGCTTACTTGATTCTGTTACTGACGCTGCGGTCAATAAAATCAGCGGTCAGACAGAAAAGCAATTCAGAATGTTACAGGCAATTGCTGAAATGGATATGATCAAAAGTGATGAAGTTCCTCTTTTGGAGAAATGTCAGCAGCTTACTCGTGTCTCAAAAATGAGCAGTGAATATGAAAATATCGGTTTTTATGACCTTGGTGGAAATAGTTTTACAGCGGCAGGCCAGAAAATTACCTTGAAACGTGCTTATATTGATGCGGCAGGAAGAGGTGAAAGATATGTCGCAGATCCGGCAGTCAATCCTGTAACTAACGTACTTTTTCAGATTTATTCGGTTCCAGTTTTTGATTCAAATAGAAAGCCAGTAGGTTGTGTCACGGCAAATGTTTTGGGTGAGGAGCTTTCAAGGCAGATTGAGAAAATCAGTTTCGGTGTTTCAGATTCACATGTCCGAGTCGTAAGCCGAAAGACTGGTCACACTGTGGCTTCGACTGTTTTTGATAATGTCCTTGAATTTGCTGATATAACTGAAAATGCAGATTCGAGCATTGCGCCGATCCTTAAAAAACTTATGGCGGGCGAGGTCGGAAGCGATATTTTCATAAATAAAGCTGATGGTGAAAAGATGCTTGCGGCTTATCGGCCAATTCCTAATACAGACTGGTCTGTTTTGGGCGTTTGTGATTATCAGGATTTTTATCACGAACTGACACACATGAGTTCAATTATCGGATGGATTTCCATTTTAATGATTGTCGTTGCTTTTGTTTGCGTTGGCGCTACGATGTCAATTAGTTTAAAACCTCTCAAAAATGTCAAAAATGCAATTGAGGATGTTGCATCTGGCGATGCAGATTTGACAAAACGAATTGAAAATCGAGGAAATGATGAAGTTTCTGATGTCGTCAAAGGCTTCAATTCGTTCATGGTTAAGCTTCAGGAGATAATTTCTCAGGTCAAAGGCTCAAAAAGCAATCTTGGAATTGCAGGTCAAAATCTTAAGGCGAGCACGGAAGATACTTCCAGTTCGATTACTCAAATTCTTGCAAATATCGAGTCTGTTTATACACAAATTAACAATCAGGCGAACAGTGTTCATCAGACGGCTGGTGCTGTCAATCAGATTGCGTCAAATATTGAATCTTTGGAGCGGATGATTGAGAAGCAGAGTTCGGGTGTAACGGAAGCAAGTGCGGCAGTTGAGGAGATGATTGGAAATATTCGGTCGGTCAATGCCTCAATGGAAAAAATGTCAAGTTCTTTCATGAGATTGAGTCAGAATGCTCAGAATGGCGCGCAAATTCAGCATGAAGTGAATGACAAAATTGAACAGATTAAAAATCAAAGCGAGACTTTGCAGGAAGCGAACGTTGCTATCGCTGCGATTGCAGAACAAACAAATCTTCTTGCGATGAATGCGGCAATTGAGGCGGCTCATGCGGGCGATGCTGGTAAAGGTTTTGCAGTAGTAGCTGATGAAATTCGTAAGCTTTCTGAGACTTCCGGGCAGCAGTCAAAAACAATTGGTGAGCAGCTGACAAATATTCAGAATTCAATTTCTGGTGTTGTATCGGCTTCGGTACAGTCGAGTGAAGCTTTTGGAGCTGTCACGGAGCAAATTAAAGAAACTGATGAGCTTGTACGTCAGATTAAGGCTGCTATGGAAGAACAGAATGAAGGTTCACAGCAGATAAATGAAGTTCTTCATGCGATGAATGACTCAACTCTTGAAGTTCGAACGGCTGGTCAGGAGATGTCCGAGGGAAACAAGGCGATTCTTGAAGAAGTCCGTAATTTGCAGGATGCAACTGGCGTTATGCAAGACAGCATGAATGAAATGCGGGTTGGTGCCCGAAAAATCAACGAGACCGGCGAAGCCTTGCGTGGAATTGCAAATCAAATGGAAGATTCAATTCAGGAAATTGGTGGTCAGATTGACCAGTTCAGGGTATAGAAAGACTTTTAACGGAAGCCGCTCCTTTTTTCAGGGAGCGGTTTTTTTTTGAAAAAAAATCAAAAAAAAATTATTACCCATTGACATAGTAGGAAATACGCTTTATAGTGTAATTACCTACTAAAGAGGTAGGAATAGATTAACAACAGGAGGAAAAAAAATTATGACGGAATTTTTTGAGAAATTAGTCAGAGAAAATTTTAGATTTGGGAGAATGATTTCCTGTTGTATGATGGCAAGTTAAAAAAGTTTTAAGTCCAATCGGAGAGGGTACTTAATATTTAGCAGGTGTTGAAGTCGAGTTTGCAAAGCAAACTCGCAGGGGCGTTTGAGCCCGCAGAGAGGGTAGGGCGCAACGAAGTGCGACCGTGGGGGGAGACTTCCCCCTTATTTATAAAACAGGAGAAAAAATATGACAGATACTAAACTTCATTTCGAGACTTTACAGCTTCACGTTGGACAGGAACAGGCAGATCCTACTACGGATTCACGCGCAGTACCTATTTATCAGACAACTTCTTATGTTTTCCATAATTCAAAGCATGCGGCTGACCGATTTGGACTTGCTGATGCAGGAAATATTTACGGACGTCTGACAAACTCTACTCAGGACGTTTTGGAGAAGCGTGTTGCGGCATTGGAGGGAGGCGTTGCGGCTCTTGCAGTGGCTTCTGGTGCGGCTGCAATCACTTACACAATCGAGGCTCTGGCTCAGGCCGGAGACCATATCGTCGCTCAGAAAACAATCTACGGCGGTACATACAATCTTCTTGCACACACATTGAAAGGATTCGGTGTTGAGACAACTTTCGTTGATGCCCACAATCTTGCAGAACTTGAGGGAGCAATCAAGCCGAACACAAAGGCAGTTTACCTTGAGACTTTGGGAAATCCAAACTCGGACATTCCTGACATCGATAAAATCGCTGAAATTGCACACAAACACGGACTTCCGCTTGTAATCGACAACACATTCGGAACTCCTTACCTTATCCGGCCAATCGAGCACGGAGCTGACATCGTAGTTCACTCTGCTACAAAATTCCTGGGCGGACACGGAACAACTTTGGGCGGCGTAATCGTTGATTCTGGAAAATTTGACTGGAAAAAATCTGGCAAATACGCTCCAATCGCAGAAGCAAACCCAAGCTACCACGGAATTTCATTCGCTGAGGCTGTAGGACCGGCTGCCTTCGTAACATATATCCGGGCAATCCTGCTCCGTGACCAGGGCGCTTCAATCAGTCCTTTCAACGCATTCCTTCTCTTGCAGGGCGTTGAGACACTTTCACTCCGACTCGACCGACATGTTGAAAATACAAAGAAAGTAGTTGAATATTTGAGCAAGCATCCTCAGGTTCAGAAAGTAAATCATCCTTCACTTGCTGACCATCCGGATCACGCCCTTTACGAGAAATATTTCCCGAACGGCGGTGCTTCAATCTTTACATTCGAAATTAAGGGTGGAAAAGATGCGGCATGGAAATTCATCGACAATCTGAAGATTTTCAGCCTTCTTGCAAACGTCGCTGACGTTAAGTCGCTTGTAATTCATCCGGCTACAACGACACATTCCCAGCTTACTGATTCGGAACTCGCTGACCAGGGAATCACTCAGAGCACAATCCGCCTTTCAATCGGCACTGAGCATGTAGACGACATCATTGCAGATTTGGAAAACGGTTTTAAGGCCGCAAAATAAAATAAAAAGCCGGGCTTGTCAAAAGAGCCCGGCAAATGACTTCTAGAAATCACTATACATCTGCCCCCCCCCCTAGTACCTAGTTTTAATAATAGTTCATTCCTTGCGCAGACTTTAGCCTTGTTGTAAATGTGGGCGATATGGTTCTCGATTGTGCGGACTGAGAGGCCTAACATTTTTGCTGAATCCTGATTTGAAAGACCGTTCTGAATGTTTTCAAGGACAACCTTTTCTCTTCTTGTTAAACGCTTGAGTATTTCCTTGATTTCCTGAGCCTGTTCCTGCAGGTAGGGCTGAATGTAAGTCTGGCCCGCCATGAGGGAATCGATTGCCTCCAGAAGAATGTGCTTTTCGGCGGTTTTTGAGACAAAGCCCTGGGCACCGTACTTTTCGGAAAGGGCTTTGAGCACGAATGAACCCCTGTCCAAATCCGTGAAGACCAGACTTTTGATGTTTAAGCCGGAATCCTTGATGGCGGAAAGAATTTTCATGCCCTTTTCGTTCCTTGCCTCGCAGGCCTTGCGGAAGTTGATTCCGATGATTGCGACCGCCTGTTCATCCTCCTCGAAACTGGCAAAATTGATGATTTCAAGGGCCTCTTCGACCGTACTTGCCTTGCCGCGAATTGTTAAATCTTTTTTTGATGAAATCCATGAGCAGATCCCTTCCATGACGATTGGCTCTGACTCAAAAACGTAAATTATTTTCTCCATAATCTCTATTTTTAAAAGAAAACTGCAAGAAAAGCAAGAAAAAACTTATTTTTCTTTTAGAAAATGAGTACAACACGCATGTTTTTCTCTGTATTCAAACTTAAACTGTCACGAAGTCTCTGTTAGGGATTAAAAAAAGTTTTCGTAAAAAAGGAGAATTTTATGAAAAAACTATTGCGATTAATTTCTGTCGCAACCATGCTTCTCGCAGCTACATCTTTCATGGCTTGTAGCAGCGATGATGATGACGATTCAGGTGCACGCAGCGCTTCTGAGCATGCACGTGGAGCTATCGTTGGTGTTGTTCTTGACAACAGGGGTGAACCTGTTGAAGGCGCAACAGTCACACTCGGCAATAAAACCGCTTCAACAAACCGCGGCGGTGAATTCGTACTTGAGAACGTTGATGTCAACGATCCAAAAGTAAAAGCTATCCAGACAGGTATTGGTAGTGGTTCTAGTACTACTACTACTACTGGTTCTACTACTACTATTACTACTGCTGCTGACTCTAAGCTTGAACCAGGTGCAGCTACAGCACCTACAACTAGTCTTAGTTATGCCTATACATTAAGCGTAACAAAGGACGGATACATTTCTGGTCTTGTAGATGGTATCTATGTTACTTCTGCTGAGAACATCGGTGGAATCGAGGATGCACGTCTTTCTGCTTTGAGAAATGAATATGCAAAAATCCTCGAGGAATATGCAAAGGCTGTTGGTACATCTACTGCTCTTGCAAGTACTGGTGATGTAATTGGTGCTACTCTTAGAGATACAGAGGACAAATCAGCTACAATGACAACTGTTGCTGGTGCCCTCAAGGAAATCCAGAAGCTTTATTCAGAGCTTGGCACAACATACAGCTCAACATGGGCAAGCGCTAAGCTCATTCCGTTGAATGCTTCTTTGAAGGGTACACTCAAACTCAACCCTTCTCCAGCAACAGCTGAAGTTTTCAATGCTACAACTTACACACCAAGCAAGGGAACTAAGGTAACTGTTACATATAACCGCGGTACTGGCTATTCTAACTACACATATAAGGCTGAGACAGACGAGAACGGAAACTTCTCATTTGAGAAACTTCCTTCTGGCGTAACACTCGGACTTTCTGTTGAAGGATTCACAGACAAAGCTGGTGATGTTACTGCTTACTTCTCAACAGACGTTGGTCCTACAGTGACAACTGGCACAGGTAACAATGCGACAACTTCACCTAAATATCATACAAATGCAGCAGAAATCCTCAACAACTCTTCTGCTACTCTTGGTTCATTCACAATTGATCCAAATTGTTTGAACGTTGCTGGCCTTGACATTATGCTCTTCGCTCAGCTCGAAAAAATCTGGGTTGTAAACACAAACCTCCTCAAGAACAACGATGCAGCGCTCATCAGCGTAAAAGATGACATCACATTCGAGTTCAACAAAGAGATTTCACGTGTTTCTCTCGGGGGTTCTGGATTCCAGGATGTTACTGATAAAAACTATACAGTAACAATCGACGCTACAGATGCAAAGAAAGTTACAGTAAAAGCAAATGACGGTGTTTGGACTCCAGCTGCTACTGAAGGTGGCAAGATTAAACTCGAAGTTCTTGCAAAAGACGGAACAAAAGAGCTCCTCAACGCAGAATTCCAGGCTTGCTTTGATACAAACATCTTCGTTTCTATCACAGAATCTTCTAAGAATGACAAACTTCTTGCACTCTCAGCTCCAGTTGTAGTCACATTCTCTAAACCAATGAGCACAGCTTCTGTAAGTGCAAAAGTTGCTAAAACAAGTGGAAGTGATCTTGCAAACAACTTCACCAAGACTTGGAGTGAGGACGGTACAACACTCACACTCACACCAACCAAGTTCTGGGACAAAGTTGATAGCGATGATGGTGCTGTTATTTTCACAGTTACTGGTGTTGCTAAAGACGAAACAACAACTATCAAATACTGGAAGACAAATTCTGATAATACAACAACAGGTGCAGATGGTGTTGACAAGTTTAGCGGTCTCAAAGTTTACTTCGACAACTATATCGATGTAACACTTGCAAAAGTTTCTGACTCTAAGTTTACAGCAACATTCTCTAAGGCACTCAAGGCAATCCCTGCTGCTGACTTGGAGAAAAACTTCAAAGTTTACTATTCTGCAACAGTTACTGACGCAGCTACATCTACAGCTGAGGTAAAAGATGCTAAACTTTCTCTTGACGGCTCTGTCCTCACAGTAGAAGCTAAGAACGGTGACTTCGAGAACTACGGCTACTATGCTGTAAAACTTGCTACAACAGATGTTGTTGGTGCTACTGGCGAGACAAACTTCCGCAAGTCTGGAGATGTTAAAGCTTCTACAACTAAACAGTTTGTAGCAGACTTCACTCTCGGTAAAGAGTTCAAACACGCTGGTGTAAAGATTGTTGACGCTCTCCCAGAGGGTGTAAATGCTTCACGTGCTGTTTATGCAGACGCTGCTAAATGGATTGAAGTAACATTCACAAAAGATGTTGCTAAATCAAATCTCAAAGTTGACAATCCTGTAGTTAACTACATCAAGGGTGCTGTTGTTTACATCCCACTTGCAAAACTTGATGATGATAAAGATGTTGAGCTTTCAGGTATTGTAACTGCTACAAATGGTGAGAAAGCTTACTACGGAGAAAAGAAACCATCAGCTACAACCCCAGAAGAAACACTCAAAACTGGCTACAAAGTTACAAAAACAACTTACAAGATGGTAGCTTCTAGTCTCTACACACAGAAAGCTTCTATCGCTGGTGGAAAAAACGACGCTACTGTTACAAAAATCAAGCCTACAGACAGTGTAACATTCACATTCGATCAGGATGTAACTGGTGCTACATGGACAGCTGAGCTTTATGACCAGTACAACGTTGGTCAGAAAGACCTTGAGCAGACATTGTACAAGGTAAATGTTGCTAAGGCAGCAGCTGATGCTACAGCAGAGGCTAAAAAAGTTATCACTGTTTCTTTGGCAGAAGGCAGCAAGGCACTTGTAAACGATGAGAAATATTTACTCTCACTCAAGGCTGTAACAGGTTCAGGTGATACAGAGATTGTACGCTACGACTCAAATGCATTTGTTACTAAAGAAACTACAGCAGGTGTTGCTGGCGACAAAAACTATGCTTGGGTTGATGGCGGTACTGAGTATACACTTGGTAACAAAATTGTTAAATCTAATGCTGATACTGGTTATACTTCTATTATTCCTGCCCAAAAGAAATACATTGCTATCGAAACAGAAGCAGCAGATGCTAAGTATGAGAACCTCTATGTTGTAAAAGCTGGAAAGAACTCTGCAACAACAGATTTCGATGAGTTCATGAAGTCTAACACAAGCTCAATCGTTCTCGAGTTCAACGAGGATGTTACAGGATTTACTGCTGAGCTTGCTACAAGCGATGCAAACTGGGCAACAAAGGATGATGTTGTAAAAGCTAACACTTATGTTTCTACTGCTGTACCAGCTGGCAAAGTTCTCACAATTAAACCAACATTCGCATTCCCATCTGGAAGCAATGTTTACCCAATCGTATTCAATGCTGAAGGAAAGAAAGTTGCTTTGAAAGATGTTGCTGGTAAGGCTTTTGGCTATGTTAATGACTCAACAACTAAGCACTATACTTCATTAACTTTCGCGGGAACTGGCAATGAAGTTAAACTTGACAAAGTAATTGCTAAAACTGAGGCAGCTACAGCATCTCCACTTGCATTGACATTGATTGATACTGCAGATACAGCTAACGGTCAGAATCTTACATTCTCATTTAATGCAAACATCTCAAAAACTTCTGCTGATTACGGAACATATAAATTGTACCGCAAGGTTGTAAGTGCAGTTCCTGATTCTGATAAGTGGGAACCAGTAAAAAATGGTTCAGGCGATGTTATTGAATTTAAGCTTGCTTCACATAATATTTATTATGTTGACGATGTTCAGAAGAAAGCTGGTTCAAAATATGCAGAAATTGCAGACTTTGCTATTCGAAAGTTGACTCCATGTATTTCTGTAAATGCTGGTGCGAATGAATTCGACTATGCTAAAGATTCATACTACAAACTTGTTCAAACAGTTGATAATGTTGACATCTATTCGGATGCGGTCAAGGTTACAGAAAATGCTGTTATCTTCCCGACAATTACACTTGGTATTACAACACCAACAGACGAATTTAACGAAACCCCAATTACTACGGATGCAAAAACTGTCAATATTCCAATGACAGCATATTTGAAGTCAGTTTCTGCAACTGGTGTTAAGGGGTCTGGTAAAGCCACTGATCTTGGCGAAAACAGTGTTCTTAAGGCTGGAAAAGTATCTGCTTCAGTAGGTTCAGATGGTAAATCTATTGACCTTAAGATTGTAAAGGATGCAACAGCAGCTAAGGGTAACCAGATTAGAATTACAGTAACAAATGTCAATGGTCTTGAAGTATCAACAACTATTGATGTTAAATAATTCTAGTTTATCTTTTAGTCAATAAAAACTACACTTCACGGCCAAGCCGTGGGGTGTGTGTAACCCTAAACAAAGGGAGGAAGTTCAATTATTTGGGCTTCCTCCCTTATGTGAAATTAAGTATTAATTAGATATTTAATATCCGTCATCCTATGAAAAAGATTTTATTAAGATTTTTTTCATGGAGTGGCAGAGCGGAGATTGCAGTAGCTTGATAAGCTACTTTTTTTTTAATATTGAGAAGAGTGATAATAATGAGTAACGATGGCAAAAAGAAAATAGCATTTTTATTTGGCGCTGGAGCGGAAGTTGAGTATGGTTTACCTTCTGGCGGTAAATTAGCGTTGGATATTTTTAGAAATGAAAACAATGGTCGCGATGAATTCAACTTTAGAAAATAAAAGAGAAGTTATTAAGGATTATCTATCAAAATTTGATACAATTGCAGAGAATAAATCAAAGAATAAATTTTTTAAAAATTTTGAAATCGAAAAAAGTATAGAAAAACTTACAAATAAGAAAGTAAGGGACTATTATCTAAATGAAGCAATTAAAATTCATAGGGCTCTTCATGGAAAAAAGTATTATATTGATAAATTCAGACTTGAAAAGGATTATTCTAACTTGTTAGTATTGCCACTAAATAATGGAAGGCAGTCAAATGGGAAATTTTGGTATGAAGCTATGATAGAAAAAATTCTATAATAAGATGCCCAGTTGTAAGCAAAGTAACTGCAAACGAAGTCCTTTAAACAAAAACACAGTCCGAAAAGCAGCGTATACTTTGCTCTAACGGGCTGTGTTTGGGAAGCGAATCAGAAGTTAGCGATTTTAAGCTTTCAGCTCGTCTTTGAGTGCCAGCACTTGGTCCAAGGGCAGGGAACAACATTTTGCAATTTTCTCTGGGGATAAATCGGTTTCAATGAGAAAGTTCTTCGCGTTGGAAATGGCGTTTTGTCGTTCACCTTCACTTCGACCAAGCTTTTTGCCATAAACTACGCCGTCGTCATAGCCATCTTCGTAGCCTTCGGCACGGCGGTTACGGTCATAGTCTTCCTGATTGAATTCTGTGAGAAGGTTTCCGACAATGTTCATCCGCTGCTCCTTAAAATAGCCCTCTAGAAAATTGCCCTTGATGGCAAAGTCCACGGCTTCGTTGATTGCGTCTTCCGGCTCCATTCTCTTGTCCAGATTCGCCTTTACCCGGTCAACGAAGACACAGTAATGATACAACGACTCGCACTTTTTTTGAAGACTTTCGTTGTGATTTTTGTTGATGTTGATTACGGTTGCCGTCCATTCGAACTCACCAGAACTGTCAGTGACTTCGAACAAATCGGAAAGCCTGTATTTTACGATGTCATCCTGTTCCTGCTTTCCGTTGTAGAAGACAACAAACTTAGGGGAAGGAATCTTGATTCTTGCCCGGCCGAAAATGTCCAGATTCCGTTTGGCGACTTCCTTCTGATAAAGCTGGGAGAAGTAAATCAGTCCTCTGAGCGGCATGTTTGGATTGACAGTAGACTGCTGCTCAAAGAGGTGCATCTCCGAGTTTATCAGGAAGGACAGGTCATTCTTCATGGTGACGTAGATGACGTCATCAATCGTGGTGATTTCAAGCGCGGAAATGTCGGTGTAGTTTTTGTCACTAAGCGCGTTATACAATGACAAAAGCCAGCGTTTGCTCCGGTCATCCTTGCCGCTGTAAATCGAGCGGAATAGAGTGTCACGAAATGTTCTTTTTGTCGCATCAATGCCTGGCAAGTTTACTGTTTTTGCCGTCCTAACCTTTACTCTCATTCGATTCTTCTTGATTGCCTTTGTTTTCTTTTTCATAAAGACTCCTTTTGAATAAATGTGTGTAAGCTCTTTTTCCTTACACATATTTATTGCCAAAATTTTTTCGTTTTCGGCAATGCAAAAGGCAAAAAGTCAGAAAATTACAAAAAAAACTGCCACACGGATGTGGCAAAAGAGCAAATAAAGCCTGCAAGAATTTTGCTTGCAAAATTCTTGTCACGACATGGATGTCGATGTTTTCGGTAATGCAAATGAAAGAAAGTCAGAAAATTACAAAAAAAATTATAAGAAAGGCGATAAATTCCTCAAAACAGTTTTATCCGTCAAACGAAGCCGGGAAAAAGAGCATTCCAGCTCTTAAAATAGAATGCCATTTCTTAATTTTCTGGATTATCCGGGAGCCACTGTCCGCGGGGCTGGTATGGGGTAATTTCGATGTTCCATGGGAGGAGTTTTTCCCAGTCTTCTGATGTCTCGCAGTATGGAGCGCGCTCAAAGACACACCGCAGGTAATCTTCCGGACTGACTTTGTGAATCTTTGTATCCGTCAAACTAAAGACACTGGAAAATGTAAATGTGAAATTTGTTTTCCCTTAGTATTCATCAAACACAGCCCGAAAAGCAGCGTATACTTTGCTCTAGCGGGCTGTGTGTGAAAAGCGAATCAGGTGCTAGAGATTTTCAGCTTTAAGCTCGTCCTTGAGGGCAAGCACCTGTTCAAGTGGCAAGGAACAACATTTTGCAATTTTCTCTGGGGATAAATCGGTTTCAATGAGAAAGTTCTTCGCGTTGGAAATTGCGTTCTGTCGTTCACCATACTCCACGCCGTCTTCAAATCCTTCGGCACGGCGGTTGCGGTCATAGTCTTCCTGATTGAATTCTGTGAGAAGGTTTCCGACAATGTTCATCCGCTGCTCCTTGAAATATCCCTCTAGAAAATTACCCTTTATGGCAAAGTCCACGGCTTCGTTGATTGCGTCTTCCGGCTCCATTCTCTTGTCGAGGTTCGCCTTTACGCGGTCAACGAAGACACAGTAATGATACAACGACTCGCACTTTTTTTGAAGACTTTCGTTGTGATTTTTGTTGATGTTGATTACGGTTGCCGTCCACTCGAACTCTCCAGAACTGTCAGTGACTTCGAACAAATCGGAAAGCCTGTACTTTACGATGTCATCCTGTTCCTGCTTTCCGTTGTAAAAGACCACAAACTTTGGCGAAGGAATTTTGATCCGCGCCCGGCCGAAAATGTCCAGATTACGCTTGGCGACTTCCTTCTGGTAAAGCTGGGAGAAGTAAATCAGTCCTCTGAGCGGCATGTTGGGATTGACCGTGGACTGCTGCTCGAAAAGATGCATCTCCGAGTTTATCAGGAAGGATAAGTCATTCTTCATTGTGACGTAGATGACATCATCAATTGTGGTGATTTCCAATGCTGAAATGTCGGTGTAGTTTTTGTCACTAAGGGCGTTGTAAAGCGAGAGAAGCCAGCGCTTACTCCTGTCATCTTTTCCGCTGTAAATCGAGCGGAAGAGAGTGTCACGAAATGTTCTTTTCGTTGCGTCAATGCCCGGCAAGTTTACTGTTTTTGCCGTCTTATCCTTTACCCTCATTCGGTTCTTCTTGATTGCCTTTGTTTTCTTTTTCATAAAGACTCCTTTTGAATAAATGTGTGTAAGCTCTTTTTCCTTACACATATTAATTGCCAAAATTTTTGCGTTTTCGGCAATGCAATTGGAAAAAAGTCAGAAAATTACAAAAAAAATTATAAGAAAGGCGACAAATTCCTCAAAACAGTTTTATCCGCCAAACGAAGCCGGGAAAAAGAGCATTCCAGCTCTTAAAATAGAATGCCATTTCTTAATTTTCTGGATTATCCGGGAGCCACTGTCCGCGGGGCTGGCATGGGGTAATTTCGATGTTCCATGGGAGGAGTTTTTCCCAGTCTTCTGATGTCTCGCAGTATGGAGCGCGCTCAAAGACACACCGCAGGTAATCTTCCGAACTGACTTTGTGAATCTTTGTATCCGTCAAACTAAAGACACTGGAAAATGTAAATGTGAAATTTGTTTTCCCTTAGTATTCATCAAACACAGCCCGAAAAGCAGCGTATACTTTGCTCTAACGGGCTGTGTGTGAAAAGCGAATCAGAAGTTAGCGATTTTCAGCTTTAAGCTCGTCCTTGAGTGCCAGTACCTGTTCCAGTGGCAAGGAACAACATTTTGCAATTTTCTCTGGGGATAAATCGGTTTCAATGAGCAAGTTCTTCGCGCTGGCAATGGCGTTCTTTCGTTCACCTTCTTCCTCTGCGTTCAGAATGGCCGTGTTATAGTCGCAGATTGCCGTATGAATGGAATTCTCTATTGCCCAGTTGATTTCATCCTGGCTTACGGTCAAAAGTGATGATTTTGCTCGCATAAGGCCTTCCTCGCTTTTTATGATGCTTTCGATGTAGTCTTTCTTATTTTCATCGCTGGCATAAGAAAGAAAGAGTCCCCATTTTTCAAGTTTTGTAAGTTTTTCTGGTGGCTTTCCAAAAAGCTTGTGGATTTTTATGAGGTCGAAGAAAATGACATTTAACTTTCCTGCCAGTTCCTTTCCGTCTGACCTCTTCATAGTATACCATTCAAGTGGCGAAAAGTCATCATTATTGAAGTGAAAATTCAGCACGGAAATCTGATAGGCCGGGGGCGTTTTCCAGTTGTCGCCTTTACGGTTGGATGAACTTAAAAGTCGTGCCGCCTGAATCTCTGCGCGTGCAGAATAATCATAGTCCTGGCTCCTGGACTGCATCTCAAGATCAATTCTTTCCCCATCATCAAATTTGACGCTGACATCAAAACTCATCTGATTTTGATCCTTCACTTCTGATGCTGGCTCGTTGGGCATTAGCTCCAGGTCAACGACATTTCTGTTCAGGATTGTGGAGATAAAGTCTTTCAGTGCCTTGTTGGAATCCTCGGTGTCGGCGGCGAACATGGCCTTAAACGAACTGTCGCATTTTGGATCGAGCAGGGCTGTCGGTGAAGGACGAAGTGTATTTGTGTTTTTCATAATGGCTCCTTTTGGATTAATATGTGTAGCTTTCACGGCATCTCAGCCTTTTTCTTTCTACACATATTAATTGCCAAAAAAATTCGATTTTCGGCAATGCAAAAGGAAAAAAGTCAGAAAAATTCAAAAAATAATTATGAAAATGGCGGCAAAGTCATAAAAAAAGCACAATCCGCATACACGACAAGCTGTCGTACAAGCGGGTTGTGTGTGAAAAGCGAATCAGAAGTTAGCGATTTTCAGCTTTCAACTTTCCGATTTCAATTCATCTTTGAGTGCCAGCACCTGGTCAAGTGGAAGACAAACTGCTTGAGCAATTTGCTCTGGAGTGCCAAGATTCATCCGAAGCAAGTTCTTCGCGTTAGCAATTGAATTGTACCCCTTGTCAAGGACACATAAGAAGAAGGGATTAAAAAATCCGAAGAAAATTTTCAAATATCAGTTGGATTTTCTTTCTTTAGAGGATATATACCAGTAGTGAAATATTTGTAGTATTCATCTGGAGAAAGTTTAGCCAACTGCCACTGATAACGTTCTGTGTTGTAATAATCAATCCAGTCATCAATTATTTTCTTTACATCATCAAAAGTTTTACAGTCAGAAAGATTTATCTCATCTTTCATGTGACCGAAAAAACTTTCTTGAGGAGCGTTATCCCAACAGTTACCACGTCTGGACATCGACTGCCGTAGCTTTTTATCAATAAGAAGTTGAATAAAACTGCAGCTGGTATAATGGCATCCCTGGTCACTGTGTATCAATGTTTCGGTAGTAAGAGAAATACCATGTCTGTCAACAAGAATATTAATGGTTTCAAGAACAAAGTCTACCTCAAGTGAACTGCTCAGTACATACGAAAGAACTTGCCTTGTGAAAGCATCAATGACGGTTGAAAGATAGCAGTATATTCCGTTATAGGGAATATATGTAATATCCGTCAGAAGTATTTTTCTGGGACCGAATTTCGTAAACTCCCGGTTTACAAGATTCGGGGAAACATTGTTTGTTTTTAATGCTTTAGCCATCCTTCTATAAGGATTCGCCTTTCTAATTGGACAATACAGGTTGTATTTGTTCATCAGACGGCGTATTTTCTTCAGGTTCATAACAACAGGTGGATTTTGATGTAGTAAATACATATGAATTCCTTTTGCCCCCTTGTCATATCCCCGATGATTATAGGCTGAAAGTATAATTTCAAAATCTTTTCGGTCTAGTTCCTCCTTCTTTTGTCGTTGCTCTTCTGACATTACCCATTTGTAATATCCGGATCTCGATACACCGGCAATTTCACATAACATTTTTACGGACAGTTTATTGTTCTTCTGTGATACAACATCATGGATAATCTCAAATTTATTTGAAGATGTCTCCAAAATTATTGCTTCTTTTTTGAGTTGTCCGCTGTAATAATTTTTTTTAAAAATTCAACTTCCTGACGTAGGTACAACAGTTCAGCTTGCATCTGTGAAATTGTTTGGGGAGAATTATCTGTTTCCGGCTTTTTTATACCAGTACGGTAATTATGGTTTTCACCTTCTGTAAAACCAGTGCCTGACAATGCCTGATTTTTTATTTTTTGAACAATGCAGTCTATTTGTTTCTGGGTAAATAAATCTAAATCATAACCAAGGTCTTTTATGATTTTTCTTGGTGCAATTCCGGCCTGATATCGTATCCAGAATTCTTCTTTGAACTTAATTGTAGGATAAAATTTACAATTTGAAACTTTTAGCGTATATTGATTTGATTCAAGTTTCTTTTTTTCTTCTGCGGTGAATTTCCTTTGCATCGCAGCACCTCCAGTGTAGATACATTATATCTTCTGGATTTTCTAAGTGTCTACTATTTGGGATTTTCCCTTTTATTTTAGTGTCTACTTTTATGGATCCCTTCTTCTAAATGTGTCTACCATTTGGGGTATATTTTACTTCGCGTTAGCAATGGCAGCCTTTCGTTCACCTTCGATTTCACCTTCACTTCGACCAAGCTCTTTGCCATAAACTACGCCGTCGTCATAGCCATCCTCGTAGCCTTCGGCACGGCGGTTACGGTCATAGTCTTCCTGATTGAATTCTGTGAGAAGGTTTCCGACAATGTTCATCCGCTGCTCCTTGAAATATCCCTCTAGAAAATTACCCTTGATGGCAAAGTCCACGGCCCTATATCCTGACCTTTAGTTTTTCAAGCACCAAATTAAGCGGCGCATTCATTTTTTCAGCGGCAAGCTCTGGCTCGGCATTAAAGTCGCGGATAAGAATAATTGCATCTTCCACAGCTTTCTGTCGTTCACCTTCACTACGTCCAAGCGCTCTGCCGTCTTCAAAGCCTTCGGCACGGCGGTTACGGTCATAGTCTTCCTGATTGAATTCTGTGAGAAGGTTTCCGACAATGTTCATCCGCTGCTCCTTGAAATAGCCCTCTAGAAAATTGCCTTTAATGGCAAAGTCCACGGCCTCGTTGATTGCGTCTTCCGGCTCCATTCTCTTGTCGAGGTTCGCCTTTACCCGGTCAACAAAGACACAATAATGATACAACGACTCGCATTTTTTTTGAAGACTTTCGTTGTGATTTTTGTTGATGTTGATTACAGTTGCCGTCCACTCGAACTCTCTGCTCTCATCCTTAACTTCAAACAAATCGGAAAGCCTGTACTTTACGATGTCATCCTGTTCCTGAGCGCCGTTGTAAAAGACCACAAACTTTGGGGAAGGAATTTTGATCCGCGCCCGGCCGAAGATATCCAGATTCCGTTTGGCGACTTCCTTCTGGTAAAGCTGGGAGAAGTAAATCAGTCCCCTGAGCGGCATGTTGGGATTGACCGTGGACTGCTGCTCGAAGAGGTGCATCTCCGAGTTTATCAGGAAGGATAAGTCATTCTTCATGGTGACGTAGATGACGTCATCAATCGTGGTGATTTCGAGCGCGGAAATATCGGTGTAGTTTTTGTCACTAAGCGCGTTATACAATGACAGGAGCCAGCGCTTACTCCGATCATCCTTGCCACTGTAAATCGAGCGGAAGAGAGTGTCACGAAATGTTCTTTTCGTTGCGTCAATGCCCGGCAAGTTTACTGTTTTTGCCGTCTTATCCTTTACTCTCGTTCGATTTTTCTTGATTGCCTTTGTTTTCTTTTTCATGCGAACTCCTTTTGTATTAATATGTGTAAGCTCTTTTTTCTTACACATATTAATTGCCAAAATTTTTGCGTTTTCGGCAATGCAAAAGGCAAAAAGTCAGAAAATTCCAAAAAAAACTGCCACATGGATAGGGAGCGGCACGGTATACCGTGTAAAAACTTGTGAGACAAGTTTTTAGCGAGTCTCCCGGAGAGCTGTGCTCGTAGGGGGGGCAAAAAGCAAATAAGGCCCGCAAGAATTTTGCTTGCAAAATTCTTGTCACGACATGGATGTCGATGTTTTCGGCAATGCAAATGAAAGAAAGTCAGAAAATTCCAAAAACTTTATGAAAATGTCGGTTATTTATGAAAATTGAATAAAAACTGTGTGAATATATTCAGAAAATAAAATTAAGATAAACTTGTTTTTAAATTAAAGTTCTCTTGAAAATGTGCCGATAATAAAAAGTGGATAACTCTAAAATCTCTTTATGGGCTTGGAGTTCCTTTATTTCTCTAAGAAAAAACGTCATTTTTATTGAAATTTTCTGAAAATGCGTTATCTTAGATATATATGTCATATGCGTTTTAACCGGGTGGGACGGGGTTGGAACGGCTGAACAATAGCTGGGGATGTCGTCATATCGGGCGTGATTGCTCAATCTGACAGCTTCTCATTGTGTTTATGCTAATTCTTAATCTTTGAAGGGGTTGATTTGCCATCGGTTGAACGGTTCTTTCTATTATATTGTTCAAAAAGTAAAAATCCGAAGGCAAAGTTAAAAAAAGGGGATCGAATGGCATGACGATAAGCCGTCTTATCGTCATGCCTGCGAAAATATGAAGAAGGCATCTGCTTTTGTTCTCAGTCTCAGCATTCTCGTTCTTGTGTTGTTGTCAGCCTGCAACAACTCGGTGGAAGACATGCTGGATGATTACAATGGGGGATTTAATAAAGGCTATGTCACGCTTACTGGTGAAAACAAGGCTGAGGAGGTACTTGAGCCGGGAGATGAAGGGTTTAGTCAAAGAAATTTGCTGTTTGATTCTTACACAGTCTACGATGTGGGCACCTTGAATCTTGCGGCACCAGAAAGTTGCAAGTCTTTTTCTTGGGTTTTAACTGATCCTAGCATAAAGCATGGGGATGATGTTGTTGAAGTAATGTTTTTTGACGGAGTTTCTACAACAGAACGCAAGACAAAAGAATATGTCGTGTATATTCAGGATTCCGGTTTGCAAATCGGACATACATATTATTTGACTTTAAGCGTTATCGGGAAAGATGGCAAAACTTATACCGATCTCGCTCAAATTTTCACCGTGGAATTCCACATCGAGGTGGACTGATGAGGAGAATGCGTATGGTTTGTCACGATAAGTGTTTTGAATTACACAAAAAATATCTCATAAAGTGGAAAAGGAGGGAGTGAGCAGAAAAAATTTGTAATTCTGAGGAAGCATAAGCGACCGCAGAAACAGAGTTGAGTTTTTTACAAGTAAATTAATTTTTGGAACTTTTATCCATAGGAGGAAAATATGAAAAAGCTTTCAAAACTTTTGGCATTTGTGGCCTCGGTTTCATTTTTGCTTTTCGCGAGTTGTTCAGGAATTGGCGGCTCTGTGAGTGAAGGCGTTAACGACACCACAAACAACAAAAAAGACTATACCGTATCGTTCGTTGGTGCAAACGGAGAATCGCTTAACCTTTCTTCGCTTTGCATCACAGAGTCTTCTGATAGAAGTGCACGAACTATTTATGACACTGGCATTGCTGCACTTGGAGCTGGTTGGGAATTCTATCTTTGGGGAACGAATGAAGTTACAGGGGCAACTATCTCTCCTAATAAAGTTACTTTTACAGCCGACAGTACTGATACAACTGGCTCTAAAGGAACTGTTGCACTTGACCTTGGCGCTGCTAAATATAAACTTGTGCTTGCTGCTATAAAAGGTACTACAACCGAAACCACGGCAAGTGGTATTAAAGGAAAAGCCACTTATGTTGGATATGCAAATGTAGATACTCGAACTACATCAAGCATCAAATTTGTCATTTCGTCTGATGGACTTACAGGAGAAAGTGTTCCGACCATTACAGTTAAGTTTGATGGTTATGATGCAAATGCCACAACACCAGGCACAGGTTCTTGGGCGCAAGACGATGTTGATGCAGTAAAAAATGGAACATATGGTACTTATACTATAACTGCGGGTATTTATGACCGTTCAGATGATTCTTTGGTTGGTACAACGAATCCTATTACTATAGCGGCAAATGACTTTTTTGGTACTTCTGGCGGTGCCTACTCTGGAACTGTTCAGGCAGGAACTTATAACTTTGTTGTAAAATTCGAAAATGGAACAACCAATAAAGTATATGAATACAGTGATACAATTATTATCCTTGCTAATAATAATTTTACAGCGACTGTCTTAGTTCCTGATGTAATTGAAAAAGCTCCAGAAAAACCGGCATCTTTCAAGGTTGGTTACATTGAGCCTGATTCAGTAAACGATGGTGAATATAATGCTGTCCTTACATGGGCTGATACACCAAAGAATGAAAAGTATTATCTGGTTGATGTTTGGGATATTCCGACTACAAGCACAAATGCCACAACAGCAATAGCTGCTATTACTGATAAAGATGGATGGACTACGGCTATAAATGGTCTTGCTACAACAAATCAGACAAAATACGGTGATGAATTCTATGGAAAAGTGGATGAAGGCTGGGTTTCAGGTTCTTTGCTTAAAAATAATACAAGTATTGTCCTTAAGTTGTCGCTTGGTCACCGATACATCATGCGAATCGCAGGTATAAATGATGCTGTTACCGATGAAACTGCAAACTATGCTTACGCTACTTATGATTTGGCCGCTGCCTATACTAGTACTGATGCAGCCTATGACACAGGAACTTCTTATACACCAAAACCGTTCTATCTTGCTGATGTAGATTTGACAGATACAAGCAAGACCGGTTACAAAAAAAATACAACAGTAAGTAATTGTGCAAACCTCTACAGACTTACATATCATCTGTATGGAGGAACTCTTGCACTTGACTCAACTATAACAGGATTGACCGATGATGTTGTCGCATATCTTACTCAGGATGCAGCAACGGGTGTTGGAATCCATGCTCCTTTCAAGAATTATGCTGCTTCTACTCCTACATATCCAAGTCTTATTAAAAATGGAAATCGATGGACTTCTTGGAGAACAGGACAAGTAGATGGCACATTGTATGCTAATGACGAGAATACATCCAATCCAGTCACAGATACTACTGAAAAAGTTACGTATTACGATCCGAACAAATACAAGGGGTGTGCAAACCTCGATTTGTTTGCAAGTTATGCTGTTGCGGCTGCTGATGTTGAACGATATGATGACTCAAAGTATGTTTTTGTTGATGGTGAAGTTTATTTTACTGAAGTAGATGATAAAGTTACAAAGACAAGTTATCATGCTTACACAATGGCTGCGAATGCAGGAACTGTCACACTTAATTATTTCTATGACAAAGCTGCTGCAAATAAGAAGAGTGCTAATGTGGCATATACTTCTTTAAAGGTTTTCATTAAGCGTTCTGGCTCTGGTGAAGTTGTTGTGTCAAAAGATTTTGAAGCTTCAACAACTACACGAACAGTTTCATTCGATATTACGCCAATTTCAGAGGGTAAATATAATGTCGAAGTTGTTGGTACGTTCAATGGGCACACTTACAGTTATCCAATTGTAATGACGGTTGAAAGCTAATTAATTAGGGGCTGTCCAAAAAAAGTACAGGTAGATTGCCGTTTGCAACACGGTAATCTACAGTATTGCAAGTACATAGATTTTCGGGTTAAGCCTGAAAATGACAATTTTTGACTTATTGGACAGCCCTATTTTATTTAATAGAAAAATGAAATTTACGTTTGGTATCACTTTATTTTGCAAAAGAACAATTTTTCTCGTTTTGCCTCTGCTCCTTATTTTTTTAGTGGGGTGTGATACTGTCAGTGAAGATGCTTATGTTTTTGTAAAAAATGCGGATTTCATGTATGTAAATATTGATTTGTCAGAACGAGTTATTATAAAAGGTGATAGAAATCCTGCACGCACAATTGTAGCTCCTGAAATCGATTTGACAAATCCAACATATCATTACTACATTTGGGGAAAATCTTCAAAATCAACTGTTTCGCCAAAAGAAGTTACTTTTGAATCAACGACAGCTACATCGGGCACAATTCCGCTTGATTTCCCGATTTCAACATATTATTTTACCCTTGTTGCTACGGAAGGTGTTCCAGAAGACCTTTCCGACAGCAGTAAAATTCTTAAAAAGGCTATTTTGGTTGCTTATACAGGTGCAGACTTATCATATTCCACCACTGTTTTATTCCATCTTTCCACAACAGGTCTGAATTTTTATGGAAATATGGATTTTTCTTTTGTTCTTGACGATACCTGGTCGAATTCCGAGATTGCTGACTTGAACGCCAATTACAATGTAACCGTAGGACTTTTTGAAGTGGATACAGGCGAAGTTGTATCTAGTTTTCCTTCAGCTATGACGCTGGCAGGTTTGAACAATTCTTCACCTGTCTCTCTTGACACTTATTCTGCAATTGCTGGGACTTACAATCTTATGGTCTCTATGAAAAAAGCTGGTGAAAGCAAAACTTACAATTATAGTGACACTGTGATTGTCGCACCAAACAGAACGATAACTGCAACTGTTGCAATACCGAATGTGATTGAATATGCTCCCGCTCCTCCGACAAATTTTAAAGCGGCTTATTGTATTGATGAAAGAATTTATTACGATACGCACACTCTTTATGACGGAGTTGCGTCTACAGAAGCCGCAGATTTAGCCTATGAAAATGAATATGCTCTTTTGCTTTCATGGCAGGATAATTCAAACAATGAAAGCAATTTCCAGATAACTCTTGTAGATGTATCAAAAATGTTCCCTATGCCAGAAGTTCCTGCTACAATGACAGATTCCACTTGGGCAAATCTTACGAGTGGATATTTAGGGAATAAGTCCGTCACAAATGTATATGACAAGAATTGTATTTATGCAGAGAACTATTATTCAGGCTCACTTGACAAAAATAGTAGTTCATTGATTCTGTATGTGCCTTTCGATGTCTGCTATATCGCAAAAATCGAAGCTGTCAATGCTGCTGGTATTTCTTCTGCCTGTTATGCCACTATTGATTCAGATTTCAACATTGAAGTCTATGATACCGGGTATGGAAATAACACAGCAGTTTATTCTGGCAAAGCTTTCTCAACAGCACAAAATCCATGTAATATGATAAATCTATACAAAGTTGTCTATCATTTTAATGGCGGAACTTTGGAATATTACAAAGACAACGCATTAAAAACCGTGGAAAAGTCTATTGTTGAATATGGTGTTTACGGAACCTATTCGTTCTTTTGTCCTATATCAGATCTTGCATCTGCAACGGAATCTTCTCCCGCTTTGCTTTATCTTTATACAGGTACTGATGCCATGGCTCCGAGCGGCAGTCGCTGGCAACGTTGGAAAACTGGTTCATCAAAAGGCACAGACTTAATTGATACAGCAATTGGCGGTACATCGGTTGTTGTTGATTCAACTTACACTTACCAAAAGCCCAACGACTACACTGGCTACACTTCACTCTATCTCTTTGCCCGGTATGACTGATAAAAAAACAGCGTGCAGAAAAATCAGCACGCTGAAGGGTAATACATTCTTTTACGAGTGCTAGTCCAGTTCTTCCTTAAGGGCTAGCACCTGCTCCAGTGTGAGGGAAGTCCATTTAGCTACTTGTTCTGAAGGAACATCATCTCTCAGCATATTCTTCGCATTGGAAATTGCAGCCTGTCGTTCACCTTCACTTCGACCAAGCTCTTTGCCATACTCGACGCCGTCTTCAAATCCTTCGGCACGGCGGTTGCGGTCATAGTCTTCCTGATTGAATTCTGTGAGAAGGTTTCCGACAATGTTCATCCGCTGCTCCTTGAAATAGCCCTCTAGAAAATTGCCCTTGATGGCAAAGTCCACGGCCTCGTTGATTGCGTCTTCCGGCTCCATTCTTTTGTCCAGATTCGCCTTTACGCGGTCAACGAAGACACAGTAATGATACAACGACTCGCACTTTTTTTGAAGACTTTCGTTGTGATTTTTATTGATGTTGATTACGGTTGCCGTCCACTCGAACTCACCGCTCTCATCCTTAACTTCAAACAAATCAGAAAGCCTGTACTTTACGATGTCATCCTGTTCCTGCTTTCCGTTGTAGAAGACAACAAACTTAGGGGAAGGAATCTTGATTCTTGCCCGACCGAAGATATCCAGATTCCGTTTGGCGACTTCCTTCTGGTAAAGCTGGGAGAAGTAAATCAGGCCTCTGAGCGGCATGTTTGGATTGACCGTAGACTGCTGCTCGAAGAGGTGCATTTCCGAATTAATTAAAAACGACAGATCATTCTTCATGGTGACGTAGATGACGTCATCAATCGTGGTGATTTCGAGCGCTGAAATGTCGGTGTAATTCTTGTCGCTAAGGGCGTTGTAAAGCGAGAGAAGCCAGCGCTTACTCCGGTCGTTCTTGCCACTGTAAATCGAGCGGAAGAGAGTGTCACGAAATGTCCTTTTCGTTGCGTCAATGCCAAGCAAGTTTACTGTTTTTGCCGTCTTATCCTTTACCCTCATTCGATACTTCTTGATTGCCTTTGTTTTCTTTTTCATATGAACTCCTTTGAATAATCTGCGTAGTTTTTCACGGCATCTCAGCCGTTTTCTTTCTACACATATTAATTGCCAAAAAAAATCGATTTTCGGCAATGCAAAAGGCAAAAAGTCAGAAAATTCCAAAAAAAACTGCCACACGGATGTGGCAAAAGAGCAAGTGAGGCCCGCAAGAATTTTGCTTGCAAAATTCTTGTCACGACATGGATGTCGATGTTTTCGGCAATGAGAAACGAAAAAAGTCAGAAAATTACAAAAAATTTTCCCTGCTTTTTTGGAGATTTCGGACTTTTGTCATAGTAGAGGTGTTTTTTGTTATAACTCTTTTTTAAAAAGCGACCTTATAATTTAAAATCAAATAAAAAAAGTCATGGGGTAGTCTATGAATTACAGAAAGTTCTGGTTTAAAAATTTTTCTTTTGGTTGCCTTGCTCTTCTGCTTTTTGCTTTTCTTTCCTGCGGCGAAGATTCTGGTCTGGGCGGTGCGATTGACACTAAGTCTCCGACTCTTTCCATCGATTATCCTCCTTCTGGAGCTGCAATTCGTGATTCTTTTGTCTTATTTGGAAACGTTTCCGATGATAAATCGATTGATAAAGTCCTGGTTTCAATTCGAAATCTTGAGATGGACGGAATCAGCGACGATTATACTGCCACCGTCTCTGAAGATTCCAAAAGCTGGTCGATTGAGCTCAACCGGCATGACGACCTGGCTTCTGATTATTTTAACGGCTGGCAATATCCTGACGGCAAGTACGAAGTTTATGTCACGGCCTACGACCATGCGGGCAACAATTCCGGTAAAAGTTCGCGCTCTTTTGAAATCGACAACACGGCTCCTGTCTTCATCATTTCAAATCCTGGCGTTGTAAAGAAAAGCGGTCTTTCTCCTTCGGCTTACGGTTCCATCTTTACAATTGACGGCACGATTTCTGACAATCACGCGATTTCCTTCATGGATGTCAAAATCTTCAATTCAAACGGCGAGCTTATTTCTTTCGAGTCTTATGAAGGTGAGAATATCGACTTTTACCGTGAGGAAGAAATTGCGACTGCGGGCGGAACAAGCGTTCAGATTGCTCAGGCCGGTAATGTCTTGAACAGCCGTTACTCTCAGCTTCATCCTTCTGATTCTGGAACTGAATTTTATTATGCTCAGATTACCCTTACTGATTCTGCAAAGGTTTATAAAAATCCTCCTGCAGCAAGTTCCAGGTCGGCGGAAAAATTAAAATCAGATGCCCTGGGAAATTCTACTTCAAAAATCTACCTTTATGATGATATTTACACGTCAGTCATGAGCGCAAAAAAGGGCATTAACAGCAAAAACGGCGGCTTTAGTGCGGCTAACCTCAAGGACATTCTTGCCGGTGTGGAGAAGGGGGCCGTCGAGTCTCAGGCTCTGGAAATCCTCAATGAAAAGGCGATTGACACTTCTGCTCCTGCAGATTCTGATTCAATGGCTAACAAACTCAGCTTCTCCCTCAATCCTGAGGCAAATCCAACTTACAATGTAAACGGTTTTTCTTTCTTCAATGCTGATGATTCAATTCAGTCTGCTTCTTCGGGAAATACTGTCTCCGTAACGATTTCTGCAGGCCTTGACGGAACAAATATTGCGCCTGAAAAGGTCCGGGTCTGGATGAAGGCCTTTGATGAAAATCCCGGTGACTCGGAAAAAATCAAAGGCGATCTCCGAAATCTTGAAAAAAAAGTTGAGGCTCTTGAAAAGTCGGATTCGGTCTTCCAGGATGCCATTCACAAAAGCGAAGATTCTCCGGCTACACTGGTAAAAACTGAGGAAAAGGAAAATGACTGGCTTCTTATTTACGACTACTCGCTCAACAATTCAAAGGGAAGCTCGGTTGCGACAAAGACTTTCAGCGTTACTCTGCCGGACGGTATCAGTCTTTCAAAATATTATATTCTTGGCGTTACCGGCTGTGATATTGAGGACGTTGAATTTGCCCAGAACACGGTTTATGGTTTTGTGGGCAATACGGCTGGTGTTCCTCCGACAATCACTTTTGATTCGCCCAAAAATTTTGCGGTTTTCAAAGATTTTTCTGCTCCGGCCTTTAAGGGAAGTGCGACATTCACATCTTCAATGCTTTACCTCACTGAACTGACCGCCACCCTTTCCATCACTGATGAATCTACTGGCGAGTCTGTTGGCCATTTCTCTGATAAAATTTCATGCAGGCTTATCGATGACCAAAAAATCTGGTCTCTTTCTGACTTTGGTGCCCTGACTTTTGACAACGCTACTGATTCATGGTCTCTTGACCTTACGAAAATCCCGGAACTCAGCCGGCTCTATGAGGAAAAGTCTCCTTCCGGCATTTTATGGCTTGCAAGCCTTACGGTTTCCGGAAAATCTTCTTCGGGGCATGAGGGCGAGT
Source organism: Treponema ruminis (assembly GCA_017161305.1). Taxonomy (GTDB): domain Bacteria; phylum Spirochaetota; class Spirochaetia; order Treponematales; family Treponemataceae; genus Treponema_D; species Treponema_D ruminis. Next base: position 577,038 of record CP031518.1, read on the forward strand.
CTACCCGCAGCATTCATATCGATACGGTTGCTCCAAAAGTCACGATTTCTTCTGCTGAGCCCCGTATTTCTGATTTTGACGGCCAGAATTATGATTACCTCAATGAACTTGTCAGGATTAAGGGCAGCGTCGAGGAAGGGAATCCTGACCAGGTTACTTATGACATTCTTGCAAGCACTGATTTGACAAAAACTTTGTCTTCTGAAAGCGATTCAATCCTTGAAAAACTTCGGGAACTTGATTCAAAATATACGGGCTCGCTTGGAAAGGGCGGCTCAATCGACAGGGAATTTGACACGGGAAAAATCACGGAAATCTTTGCGACCGAAGAAAATCCCGACCCAAAGATTCAGTTTGACATCCTTATTTGTGCAAAAGATACTGCCGGAAACGCGACTGAATATCATCTTGCAGCTGATAAAAATCTTACTGACGGTAAAAAATTCGTGATTTATCAGGAAACTGACCGCCCGAAGATTGTCCTCGGAAACGCTTCTGCTGAAATAGAAAAAGTCACGCTGGAAAACAATTATTTTGGAGTTACAAGCAATAACAGCCTGCAGATTTCTTTTTCTGATGACGACTGCATCGCCGAATGTGAAATCTGGCTTTATGACGAAAATGGAAAGACCCTTTTGGATTCTGATTCAGAGGAGGCCGGACTTAAAGTAAATGGCAAAAACGGAAGCGGTGACTTAGCCGGAAAGAACCCCTACAAATTCTTCCCGGGAAAAACTTCGGCTTCAATCAACTATCTGCTTCCTTCGACTGTAGCAAAATATCAGGTGAAAATCCTGGCCCGCGATTATCTCAGCACTGACTTGAACAAGTCTTTTGGCGAAAAAACGCTTGGTCTTTTTCCGATTGCGGTTGATTCTGGTGCTCCAAAAATTGAAATTTCATCTCCTGCAAGCGGAAGTTTCCAGGGGGAAAAAGTTTCTGTGAGCGGAAGTCTTTCCAAAAAGGCTGAGGTGAGGGGGCTTATTTTTAAGGACGGACTAGAAGTCAAGGATGCAGGATTTGTAGTTGCCGAATCAGAATTGACTCAGGATTCTTCGGGCCTTTATAAATGGCAGGGAGAGGCAAAAACTTCTGGCGATGGAGAATATTCTGTTAAAATTAGGGCCGTTGATTCTTACGGTCAGGAAGCAAGTGAAGAAAGGGCTTTCCGCTTTGACAAAACTGCCCCCGAAATCAAAATCACCGAGCAGCCTGAAAGCGGTTATTCGACAGGCACTCTGATTGTGAAGGGAAGTGTCACCGATGCAAACCTCAAGACTTCGGCATTTAAAGTCAGCCTGATTCCGTCTGACGAGACCAAGGCGACAAAAATCGGTGTCGTTGAGTTTACGGAGCCGGAAGAAGGCTCAAACGAGTATAAGTGGGAAGCAACTTTTACAAACCTGCAGGCTGAATACACTTTAAAGGTGGCCGCTTCTGATTTGAACGGAAATTCTTCTGAACTTGATGGAAATACTTTCATGGTCGATCTTGAGGGACCGGAAATCTCAGGAGCGATTAAAGCCGGAATTTCTCAAGACTTGCTTGCTGAGGCCGGAAATGACGGAACCTTCTTTGTGAACGACAAAAATTCCCTTTACATCTGGGGAAAAGTCAGCGATTATACGAGCGGCATGAAAGAGACTGCCTGGTATTCGCTTTACGAAAACATAAGCGTCAAGGAGCAGGAAAAGACTGTAGCGGATGAATCAAAAGTCAACCGGATAGATTTGGGCGCGGACGGCTCATTTACAATCAATATTGATAAGTCAAAAATTACGAAGTCAGGCGTGATTAAGGCCGTATTCTTTGACAAGGCCGGAAATTACACAAAAGCCGACCTCTTGAACATCACTTATGATCCGACGGCGCCAAAAATTCAGAGCGCGTTGATTTCGGACAAAAAGGATGGATTTACTGCCTGCGAAAGTGAGAAAATTACGATTGGAAGCGGGGATAGCGCAAAAAAATACAGAAACTTCTATATAAATAGCAGCAATAAGACCTGGACTGAACCCGATGGGGAAGGAAATATCGTCACACACAGCCAGGCTCCATTTACAATCAGCGGCGTTGCGACTGACAATCTTGGACTCAGGGAAGCTAGGCTTGAGCTTGCCGGCGCAAAGATGGAAAACGAAACCGGCGGCACTGTTAAGGACGTTTTTGTCATTAGGGACGAAGAAAAACTTTCAAACTGGAGCTTTGACGGACTTGATTTGACTGGCCTTACAAGCGGCACTCTGGCAAAAATTACGCTAACGGACAAGGCCGGCAACAGCACAAGCGAAGAGATTTACATTCAGATTGATAAGGAAAAACCGGCTGCCCGCCACGAATACGATGCCAAAAAGAAGGACTTGTATTTCCGCGTGGGAAAATTCGACAATGAACTTTCTGAACTCCATTCATGGAAGTCGGAAATCACTTCTTTGGATGCAAATCTGGACAGGGATGTCGGCGGAAAGTATCAGACCGGCACCTGGGGAACGGCTTCAACAATTACAATCCGCGGCTACTGGGAAGAAGCCGGTTCAGGAGTCAAAACGATTTACTACAAGATTTTCACTTCGACTGCAAGCAACGCAGAAGACTTGAAAAATGAGATCGCTGAAAAAGCCGGAGAATTCGCAAAAAATTATCTAACTGACAATAACGGAAATTTTGCCCCTCTCAAAGAAAATGTGACTAAGCGGGTCGCATACAGCAAGGCCCTTGATGAAAACGGAGAGACGAGCGAGCAGGCCTTTAAGGAAATCGAGTCATCTTACATGGCAGAGATTCCTGGCTTCGATTCTGAAAAGAATTACCTTCTTCTTTTGGCTATTGATAATGTCGGAAACGCGGCAATTGATTCACTCGGAGCTGCAAAAGTTTCTGATGTTGCAGGAGAACTTGATTCTTCTGACTGGAACAGCGGACTTGCGGCCTTCTCGCTCAACGTTGATACAGTCGCTCCAAGCCTGATTTCGACTACAAGCGGTTCGGTTTATACGAACGGTCTTGCTCCCGTAAAGGTTTGCTTCGATGAAAGCGGAAATCTTGCGACCGGCGAGGCTTCGGACTCTTCTTCCGGGGTAAAGTCTGTAGTCCTGACGATTGAAGACGTAAAAGACGAGAATAACAATCCTCTTGAAGTCACTGTCGCCGCAAATCTTGAAAAGGTGGCAGGAAGCGCCTCAAAAAAGAAGTGGAGCGCGACAATCTTAAAGGATTCTCTTTCAAAACTTAAGGGCAACAGCAATTACAATGTCAGCGCGACCGTAAGGGACCTGGCCGGAAACAAGTCTTCAAGCCAGATTTTCACGCTGATGGTTGATAAGGACGCTCCTGTCGTTTCAATGGTTTCTCCGGCTTACAGTGGAAGCGAGGCGGCCCCAATCAACGGAAAAATTTCCGTAAAGGGAACGACTGAGTACGAGGCAGCTCCTCCGAGCAGGCTTGAGCTTTATTACACGACAAGTCAGCCCCAGTCAGGTTCAGAAGAGCAGGCGACAAGTCTTTCCTCACTCACTCAGATTGGCTCTGCAATTACGGACGTCAACAAGATTTTCAGCTGGACTTTCAGCGGCTTCAATTCATATGATGTTTTCACGGAGTCTGAAATCGCCTCAAACAAAGAGACAAAAGACGTTTACATCATTCCTGTGGTCTATGATGTCGCCGGAAACTGCAGCATTTACACAGAAGATGAAAGCGGCAAGAAAACTTACAGCTATTCTGCTTCTTCTGATGAAGCAGCCGGCACGGTCCAGAATTATTTTAAATACACAGTGGACAAAAACACGGACCGGCCTCTTATCAAGCTTGGAAACTGCGATGTGAGCGGAAGTGCCCTAAAGAGCACGTCAAAGGCTTACGGAACAATCGAGGATGATGACGGTCAGGACGGATTAAATCTCTTCTATATAATGCAGTCTGATTTTGATCCTGCAAAGCTTCCGGCCGTTTCTGGAAATACGGTGACCTTAAATGGCTGGACTCAGGCTCAGATAAAATCCGGCAGCTGGGAAATTGATTCCGGGGCAGAAGGAAATTTCAGCTACTATTTGTACGCAATTGATGCTGAGGGAGGCCATTTCTGGTCAAAGGCGGCTCATTCCCTCAGTCAGATGTATGTTTACAATGGCGTTAACGAAAAAGATGAAAAAAAATCAGAAAACGCGGGCATTTCTTTCAGTGCGGACTTGAACCCGCCGGAAATCGAAAGCCTGGAAATCGCTCACAAGTCTCTCGAGGCGGCTTCAAGTGAAGGCTGGAGTGCCGTAACTGAAACTTATGGCCCGACCGACAAAGATTTGTATGTCAAACTGGTGGTTTCTGAGGCAATCGGGCTGGCAGAAAAATCTTCGCCTGCCACAGAAAATCTTATCGACAGACTCTCAATTCCTGCCCTTACGATTGACGGAAAGAATGTAGCCGTAAGTCTTCTTTCTGCAACTTCTGAAAGCGGAAGTAAAAGTCTGGCTTCAGGAAGCTCTTACAGCACGACTTTCTACACATTCCTTTTCGATCCAATCGACCTTTCTAAATCCTCACTTGCCCTTTCCGGCGCGAAAACCCTCAAGGTTACGGTAACGGACAAATCAGGATTTACGGCTCAGGGCACAATCGGCGTAACTTACGACAACAATGCTCCGACAATCAAGATTATTTCTCCAACGGCGACAATTTCTGATGCGGTAATTGCGGCAACCACAATCAAGGGAACTGCTTTTGATGACTTCTCGGCAATCAAAAAACTGGAATATGCTGTTCCGTTAAAAGGTCAGTCAGCGGCTTACACAGAAACTTCGGACAACTGGACGACAATCGGAAGCAGCACGGCGACCTGGGAAATTGAATATGACTCTGGTTCTCCGGAATCCCAGTCCAGCCTGCTTTATTATGCGGCTCACCCGGATTTGTATGAGGGAGTTGAGGAAGTCACCCAGGGTCTTGGAATTTACGCAATTCCTTTCTATTTTAGGACAACTGATTCTGTGGGCAATGTTGAAGTTCATAAATCTTACCGGGAAAAAGCCGGCGACAGCTATGTGGATAAGCCTTTCATCGTTTACGCAAATCCTGACGGCGGAAAACCGAGCGCCTGGATCAACGCCCCTGAAAGCGGAATTACTACAAGCGGAAGCGTCACTGTCTACGGCGGCGCAATGGATAACATAAGCGTTAAGACTGTCTGCCTCCAGATTGACGGTGACGGCGACGGCGACATTGACGAAGCTGATTACGCTTACCTTTCAGACCGACTTGCTGATTTCGGTATTGCGGCCGATTCTCTTGTTGCATCAAGCGAAAAGAACGGCGTAAAGCAAAATGACTGGTACATCAAGGCTGACGGAACAAACAGCTGGAAATGCATCATTAAAAGCAGCGGAATCAAAAAATACACGGGAGCTGCCCAGAAAAAAGAGGAAGTTGACTTGATTCCTTCTTCGGACACAAAAGAAACCCGCTATCTTATCGCTCAGGTTAGGGCAATTGATAATGATGAGAATACCCGAAAATACACAAAACCGAATGTTGTGGTGATTGATAACACAGCTCCGTGGTTCTCGAATGTTCGGCTCGTTCAGTTTGGAAAAGGAATTGAGGCTGGTTCTGCAAACGAAGACCAGATTGTGACTGAGCGCGAATACAAATCGGGCATGTTCGTGAGCCATGTCACAACGACAGGAACAAATGGAAAGGGCCAGTGGTACCTTCTTGCTGATGTTGAGAGCAATTCGGCTTTTGACACAATTTCAGCAGAAAAACTCGAGTCTCAGACTTCAACGGTAATTCCTCTCGCGGGAAGTGAAGCTGATTCAGAATATTACTTCCTGAAAAAATCTGACAATACGAAGAATCATCTTGAAGAAGCTTCAGCGGAGACGGCTGGAAACAGCAAATACAAGCTTTATGTTCCCCTCAAAACAAACGAGTCCGGCGTGATTTATGCCATCCTCAAGGCAAAAAATGAGGTGGGAACAGGCGAGCAGACAATCAAAATCAACATTGACTCGACAGCCCCGACCCTCTACACGAATGTCGGGGCAGAGACCGAAGACGCGACAACTGGTGCAAATATGCGGGTTAAGAGCCAGAACAAGATTCTCGGAAAGGATCTTGATAAAAACAGCGTAATTGAAAACTCGGACGGATATTTCGTTCTGGGCGACACCGTAAAGGAAGCTGGCTCAGGTCTTTCTTGGGTTGCCTTTTATTTTGAAAACGTCATCAAGGGCAAGGTTTACGACCCGATGATTAAAGTTTCAGAAAGCACTTACGGCGGAACTGAATTGCAGGAAACTGCTGAAAACGGAAAAGTTTACGTCAACGAGGATAATCTTGCAGCCCTTTATTTGACAGGCGTCACGAGAAATTCTGAAACGACATTGACTTTGCCGGAAGCAAATGACCACGTCAGAAAGGGCGGACTTGTAAAAATCGCAGGAAGTTACCACACGATTAGCGATGTTTCGGGTTCAGAAGTCACATTCTCTCCGGCCCTTTCGCTTTCATTCAAGACTGTCGAAGTAATCTACGCTCAGGTCGTTGACCACACGGTTACAGAAAACATAATCACTGATTACAACGAAGAAGATGTCGGAACCGAGCGGATTGAAAGCGACGACGGCGACGGAATGTGCGAAATCCTTACCCAGCAGGGCTCTTTCTACAACTGGACGGCCTATGTTGACTCAAATAATATTCCTGACGGCACGACATATATCCGCGTGGTAGCAATGGATGAGGCGGGAAATCTTTCGCATGGAAAAATCGCCTCGATTGTAGCAAATAACCGTCCGCGGCTTACAAAGGTCTTTATCGGAACTGACTTGAACGGAAACGGCAAATTCGACTTTGATGCTGACGAGGGTGATGCTCCAGTCGTTTCAACAAGCAATAAGCTCAGAACGAAGAGCGGCACAAGCTACGGAGAATTCAACTATTATACGGCATACAATACAAGAAGCGGTGCGGCCCAGTCTAAAGTCACTTTGGATTCCACGGCATTCAAAGTAATTGACGGACTTTGTATCGTTCCTGAATTCACCGGCGGAAACGGCAGCCTTAAGTACACGCTCACAAACGGCACGGATTTGAACCCATATTCAGGCGGCGAATTGAAGGAAATGATTCCGCGAACTTCTTCCAAAGCAAGCGATAAGACTATGGAAAAGAAGGGGGAAAGTGATGCAAATTACTACATCAACAAGGTTGGAAATCTCTCTCTCTTTGGAAACACGCCAATTACAGACGGAGACAACAAAAACGCGGTTACTTACGGAATCACGGATTCTGGCAGCGGGGTAAGCTATAAAGACTTCGGCGGAATCGTGATTGAAAACTCAGACAGCTCTATTTCTGCTGAGAGTGACGGTCAGGTCAAAAACGTAAAGGTAACTTTCTTCGATAATACTGACAGCACGGACAGTTCTGCCCACGCAAATGGACAGTGGGCTACGCTCGTAATTCCTGTAACGATTAAATCAAGCGATTCGACCGTACCACAGCCAAGAATTATGCCTTTCCACTGGAGCGATTCAAGCGACAACAGCCTCTATGTCAAAAAGAACGGTAACACTTATGAAGCCGCTCTGCAACAGAAAAGAATGGCGTGATTGCAGGTCACATCGAACTTGAAGGTGCTTTGCCGACTGGTTCAAACTTGACACCTGATTTGCCAAAAGTTTCTGGTGTAATCAAGATTGAGGGAACTGTTTATGATGATGTAAGGCTTGAAGCATTAAGCATGAGTATTTTCGGTGGAACAAACACTAAAGTTGCTTCTTATACAAATGGTGCATGGGTAAACGAAACTTCTTTACCTTCTGGACTTGTTTCATTTACTGCAAAAGATGAAGATATGAGTCAGAAGGGCCACACGGTTAAGTACACGGCGGTAATCGACACGGAAACCCTTAACGCAAGCGGCTACCCGGTAGGAAAAGCACAGTGGATAACAGTGGGTGCAAGCGACTGGAAGCATAACTACGTGACATCAGATACTAGTGTCACTGGCGGAAGTGATGCATTTACAGGTGGTACTTCGACTAGTGTGACAAAGGCTCAGACAACAAGTACAACAAACACAAACTGCTATCAGATGGACGTTGTGCCTTATGTAACGGAGATTGTAACGCATTTGAGCAGTTTCTATGGAACAGCCCATAGTGTTTATGCTCGTACAGCAAAAGGACATTATCCGTGTTATGAAGGCGAGGAAATTGAGTTTAAAGGCTATAATCTGGGAAGCGGCAAGGCAAAAGTCGTGATTCCGGGAATGGCTGAAGATGGAACGACTCTTTCTGCCTCAAACAAAGTTACTCTTACTGCAACAAGTGCAGGTGCAACAGGTGCAACATCGGGTGTTATCAGTGTCAGTGTGAACGGAATTCCTGCGATGAATAACATCAACTCAAACAATGCATGCGGCTCTTATACAAGCGACAAAGAGGGAAGTTCTTACACTGATGACAATTATGCTCACTGTTACAACCGCCAGCCAAACGGCGTGAACAACAATACCCTGACCGACGACCTTGAGCTTGACGTATGGCAGTTCAAGAATGCGGCCAAGCCAGTGAACGGCGGAGCAGAGCGAGTAACGATGAAGATTCGCCCAACAGACGGAACTCCAGGATTCAGCTATGCGAACTCGGTATTGTATTTCAGTATGCCGGGATACAATGCTGACACAAGCGATGGTGATAAAAAAGGGGCTAATAATAAAACTATAAACGGACAATATGCTTCGCATATTCCATTTGCTGAGAATTACGGTGGATTCAGTCATAATTCATTCACATTCGATTCCAATGGATTCTCTTATGGTGCAGCAATGTGTACTGATACACAGAACGCAAGTTCTTCTGCATTCTTCCAGTTCTTCAGCAAAGAAACTCCAATGCCGTTCCATTGGTACAATCAGAATATGAACTATGCTAATGAAGCAAATGCGAGCCGTCTTGATTCTTCAACGATGAATGTTGGTACAGCTACTTCACCTAACTGGCAGTGTAATATCAACAGAATTCAGTCAATCAGCATGGACTCATCTATTACTGGTAATCTTACTTATGTATATATTGCATATTATGATGCTGTTGCAAAACAAGTACGATTCCGTTGGGGTACGGTTGGGGCAAACTCTGATTCAATTGATGGAAAAAAGAATAATTCTGAAAGTTTTGAAACAACAAGGCCGGATAATGCCTATGGATTGAATGATGCTGTTGATGAAAAATATACAGGTTATGCTCAATCAGGAAAAAGTGATGGTTCTTGCCGACCGGCTGCTGCTGATTCTTTTGTTAAGTACAGCAACACAAATCACGATGGAATCCCAATCCAGGTAATCGCCGCTAGCGGATTGTCTTACAGTGGTACTCACAATACTATTTACAATAAAATGACTCACACTGCCGGACAGTATGTTTCTCTTTCAATTCTTGGAAAGGACACTGCAACTCCTACTGCCTGTGTATTCTGGTATGACGGTTCCAAACTCATGATGGCCTACAACAGCTCACCGACCACAAGCAATTCTTGGACTTACAAAACTGTCGATACAGATGGCGGCTTGCATGTTAAGTCGGCTGTAGACAGTGACGGCGGAATCCATCTTGCTTACTACACTTCAAACGGCGGTAACTTGAAGTACGCATATTTGAGCGGTGTTACAGCAAAACCACAGATTGCTACAGTTGATGCGAACGGTGCTGTTGGTACAAAATGTACGATTGATGTCGCAAAAGATGCAGATGGAAATCAGGTTCCGTATATCACATATCAGATGATTGGCGGCGTTTACACCTACAACGCAAAGATTGCTTATCGTACGAACTTTGATCCAGAACTTAAAACTTTGCCAAACGGTGCGGATAACAAGGATATGTTCACTGGTGACTGGGAAGTTTCAGTAATTCCAACGGAATCAAGCCGCCTTTTGAACGACGATACAATCAACGTCGGTCTCTGGCGAGATTCAAACGGTATGGCAAAGGTATTCACATCAAATACTTACTGGAAATCAAGCGACAAATGGTTTACATATACTTCTTCTGCCTATAATTCATTTGGTGAAGTTACAGAAGCTGCTGCAAATGGGGTAACAACATACTCTAACACCATGGACGTTGGCAACCCATCGCTGATTTACGGCAACAACACCGCGAACCCGATCGTCGGCTACGGCATTGAGTCCGGTGCGATAGAAATAGCCCAGAAGAAATAAATTCCAGATTTTAGGAATTACTGACTGTATCAAAAAACAGGCGTCCAGTCGTGAAAACGGCTTCACGTCTGTTTTTTTTGTATCATTCGAAACTGAGAAAAAATCATCCTCTTATCAAATTCTTAAAATAAAATTGAATAAATTTCTCCAAAAATATAAATTTTATGACAAAATTAACATTTTCTTATTAAAATTTTCACTTTTTGTCATACTATTTCAAGTATATCCATGTTATAATTTTAGCAAAATTTTCTAATCATCTAAAAGTGTTGTTGCTTGGCTGGAGGCAATTATGAAAAAAAGTGTTGTTAAGTTGTTACAGAGCTTTCTTTTACTTGGTGCTTCAATTCTGTCTGGTTTTGCTTTTTATTCTTGTGGTGAAGACGCCGGTTTGGGTGGTGCCATCGATACTAAGGCACCGAGTCTGTCCATCGATTATCCAAAGGAATCTGGTTCTGCAATCCGTGATCAATTCATTCTTGCGGGTACTGTAACCGACGATAAATCTATCGCCCGCGTTACTGTAAACGTAAAGAGCCTCGATGACGGCGGCAAAATTTCTGATACTTATTCCGCAAGTTTCGACCCTGTCAAAAACCGATGGTGGGTCGACATCAACCGTTATGATGCTTCTGCTGCCGGCTATTACAACGGCTGGCAGTACCCGGACGGCAACTATGAGTTCAGCGTTACTGCATTTGATAATGCGGGCAATAATTCGGGAACTTATTCAAAGACATTCGAAATCGACAACACTGCGCCTGTTTTCATTATTTCAAATCCTGGCGTAATCAAAAAGACCAACCTCAGCGCATCTGCTTATGGTTCACTCTTTACAATTGACGGTACAATTTCTGACAACCACACAATTTCTTTCATGGACGTAACAATCTATGATGCCAGCGGAAAATGCGTTTCATCAGAATCTTACGAAGGTGAAAATCTTCCATATTATCGCGAAGAAGATATTGCAACTGCCGGCGGAACAAGCGTTCAGATTGCTCAGTATTCAAAAGAGCCTTCAACAGCCCTGAACACTCGCTACAGCCAGCTTCATGAGTCTGAGTCAGGCACGGAATATTACTATGCTGAAATCAAGCTCACTGACTCTACAAAAGTTTACCGCAATCCATGGGGTGAAGACGCCCGCTCAGCTGATGAGATTTCTGCCGAGCAGCTCGGAAATTCAACTTCAAAAGTCTATCTTTACGATGATGTCTATGCAAGCCTCATGAGTGCCAAAAAAGGTTTGGGCTTGAGTGCGGCAAATCTCAAGGATATTATTTCTGGCGTTTATTCAGGTTCTGCCAGCAAGGAATCTGTTCTCCAGACCCTCAATGAAAAAGTTTATGACACTTCTCTTGTTGAAGATGACCCGATGGCCAATAAACTCAGCTTCTCCCTCAACCCGGAGGCAAACCCGACTTACAATGTAAACGGATTTGAATTCGGATTCGGTGACGAGGCAGTACTCAGTGCATCATCAGGAAATACCGTTTCAGTAACAATTTCTGCCGGCCTCGACAAGACAAACATTGCTCCGGAAGTCGTTCGCGTATGGATGAAAACTTACGTCCAGAAACCGACAGACCAGGCTGCCGTCAAGAGTGATTTGATTACCCTTGGAAAAGAAGTTGTAAAATTTGAAAAATACAATGATGACTTTGCCGGATTTATGGATAAGCTTCACGAAACTCCTGAAAATCCTGCAACTACAATAACAACCGGCGGTGCAAACTGGGTTCTTATCTATGATTATTCACTCAACAACTCAAGAAGCAGCTCTGTAAGCACAAAAACATTCAGCGTAACCCTTCCTGACGGAATCGAACTTTCAAAATACTACATCCTCGGCGTAACAGGTTGCGATATCGAAGACCTTGAATTCGCACAGAACACAGTTTACGGATTTGAGGGAAATACAGCCGGCGTTCCTCCGACAATCGACATCGAAACTCCAGACAACCTTTCAGTCTGGGCTAACTTTGCCGCTCCTTCATTCTCAGGAACAGCAAGTCTTTCAACAAAATCTCTTTACGTCTCAGAACTTACAGCAAGCCTCAGCATCATCGAAGACGGCTCAACAAAGAAAAATATCGGAGAATTTACCGATACAATCACATGCAAAATCGAAAATGATGAAAAGGTCTGGTCTACTTCTGCTGCCCAGGCCCTCACATATGATAAAACAGAAGACAAATGGCATCTTGATGCATCAAAACTTCCGGGGCTGCTTGAAGTCTACGGGAAGGAAGCTCCTAAAGGCGTCTTGTGGCTTGCAACACTTAAAGTCTCTGGAAAATCTTCTTCCGGCCATACAGGCGAAAAAACTCTGAGCGTCAAGATTGATACAGTCGCACCTGTAGTCAGCATTTCTTCTGTAACACCGACAGTTCTCGGCTCTGAATACTTCGGTGACAGCGACACGAACACTTACCTCAACGGCGAAATTTCAATCAAGGGCAATATTTCTGATACAAACCTTCTTGAAACTGAAGCTGCCGTAACTTATGACGTTCTTGCAAGCATTGGTGACGAGGAACCTGTTTCAATTCTCGCTGATTTGATTGCAAACAAAGAAGATGTGGGAGCTGATTTCGACGGCAAACTCGGCAGCGTCTATTCTATAAACGAAAGCTTTGACACAAGGGCGATTTCAAAATTCTTCCATGATTTTAAAGAAAAAGGCGAAGATGAAAAGATTAAGATTGAAGTCGTTGTAACCGCAACCGACAAGGCCGGCAACAAGGGCAGCTATTCTTCAAGCCTTCTCAATGGCGGCAAGAATTTCGTAATTTACCAGGAAACTGACCGCCCGAAGATTGAACTGGGTAACGCAGAACTGTCAATTACAAAGGCTGAAAATGTAAAAGTCAACCACAACCTCTTCGGCACAACAAGCAACAACAAACTCACGGTAAATTTCTCTGATGATGACAGCATCGCTGAATATGAAGTTTATGTTTACGATGAAAAAGGCGAGCTGGTCAAAGAAACAGAAGTTTCTGCCCAGACAGACAACGTAAAGGCAAATCCATACAAATACTATCCAGGAAAGACAACAGCCGCTTTGAGCTACGTCCTTCCTTCAAAAGAAGCAAAATATCAGGTTGAAATCAAAGCCCGCGATTACCTTACAACAGGCCTGAACACAAATCCTTATGGAGAAAAATCAGTCGGCAAATTCTTCGTCGCCGTTGATTCTGGTGCACCGGAGGTAGAGATTTCAAAACCGGATTTGAACAGTTTCCAGAGCGGTTCAATTCAAGTCAGCGGAAGTGTTTCAAAAGCAGTTGATTTGAAAGGAACTCTGGTAGAAAACAGCCAGAATGCAGCTGCTCCAAAGACTTTTGAAATTAAGTCTTCTGAAATGACAAAAGATGGAGACTCATACACTTGGAAATGGGAGAATACGGTCGCAAATGACGGCGCATATTCTATTAAAGTAGATGTAACGGATATTTACGGTCAGACAGCCGCAAAAACACGCGCATTCAAAGTTGATACAAAGTCTCCTGAAATTAAAGCGACAACAACATCAGTTGATAATAATAATAGACTCGTTCCTCTCGATGAAATGGAATACATCACCCTTAAAGCTGATGTTACGGATGGTGCGGATTCTTCAAGCGTTGCAGGCATTTCAGTTGTAAAATATCTCCTTACAAAAGATAAATTCTCAGCAGATGCCCTCAAAGATGAAAACATCGCCCAGATAAAATCAGCCTTTGAAGGCAATGACTGGACTCAGATGAACCAGGGTGGCACTGTTGAGGCAACAAACGTCACAAGCTTCAATGCCAGCGTGCCAGTCAAAACATTTGCAACAGATAAAAATTATTTCGACGGCGAAGCATATGTCTATGTAGCAACAGAAGATAACGTAGGAAACTTCAAGATTTCGGAAGATCCGGTCGTGCTTAATTTTGATGAAAAGGCTCCAAAAATCGTAGTAGTTGATTTTGACGGTTCAACAGAAATCGAAACAAACGGAATCGGAAAAGCAACAACTCCAGATCAGAAACTCACTGTAAAAGTTGAAGATACAAACGTAGATAAATTAGAGTCTGGTGATGTCAAACTCGCGGTTGGCGGTGCAACAGAACTTGCAGGCGGCAAGGGCAAGTCATTCGTTGTAACTCCGGCATGGGAAGGATTCCTGGTCAACGGTGAGACAAAATACGAAGATACAAAGACTGCCACATTCACTGCAACTGACACACATTCTCGAAAATCAACAAAAACCGTTATTTTGAAGTGTGATACTTATGCACCTCGCGTAGTCCTCACACGAAAAACTGGTGATACATTCTCAAATTCAAGTTCAATTGAATTGACGGGAACAATCGAAGATAAAAACATTTCCGGCACTTCTGAATACTTTAAGCTTTATCTCGTTCCGCCGGCTTCAACATCATTTGATGTAAAAGAAGGTCTCGTAACATTCGTAAAAAATGGTGAAAAATACGAATTTACGGCAAACATCACAGGCCTCAACGACACAGAGTACAACATCGCAATTATTGCCAAGGATTCATTCGGAAACGAAGCAAAATATTCAACAGATGCTTCAAAAACAACTGCAAAAACAGGCAGCAACACGGATTTGGTCACAAAAATCGACGGCGGTTCAATCTCAATCGACTCGCTTGCGCCAAGTTCTAATATTAAGCTTGACACCAATGGAAAACTTCTTGATCGTCAGAAAGCATCTGTTACAAATGCTAATCCTCACGCTCTCGACTTCGGAAGCACATATTACACAGATAATACATTCATTCTTAAAGGAACAATCACAGAGACGAACCTTATCGAGAATGCGGCACAGGCTGGTGGCTTCCCAGGAACAAAAGAGCCAACCCTCACAATTTCAAAAGAAGGTGTGTTGGAAGCTGAGTTGACACCTTCAAATGACGGGCCATTTATTCTTGGTGCAAATGACGGCAACGGCAAATATGAATGGTCATACACTCCAAACTATGATGAGGACGGCTCAAAAGATGCCCTTTACGAATATACACTCACTGTTTGGGATAAATCAAAACAGAGTTTCTCAAAATCTGTAACAGTAACTCTTGATACAAAAAAACCGGAACTTGCATTCACAAGCCCAAGTGAAAACGAAAGCTTTGAAAGTAACCCGGCAGCAAAAGTCGCATATTCTGATGACGGTGTTGGAATCAAGGAATATACTTACAAACTCTTCAGCATTTCGGATGATGGAACAGAAAATGAAAAAACAATTGAAACAAATGCAATCACAAACGGAAGCGCAACTGGTTCTGTTAATTTGACAAGTGCTGTAGGCTCTACAGAAGGTTCTTACAAAATTACTGCACAGGTAGAAGATTATCTTGGTCATAAATCAGAGCTTGTTGAGAGAAACTTCTATCTTGATACCAGCAAGCCAACAGTTGATGAAAAAGCCATTGGATCTAGCGGTCTTACAACAAACGCAGGAACAATCACTTTGACAGGTGTTGTTTATGATACGAACGCTTTGTATCAGAATGGTGCAACTGGTACTGTAAAAATCTCTGGCACATGGAACGGTCAGAATCGCAGTGTAAATGTAACTGTAACACCTAAAGCAGAAACTGTTGACGGAAAATCTTATACAGCAAAACAGTACGCTACATGGACATATACATTCAACACTGCAAATTACAAAGGTCCAAATAATGAAAGTGCCAATACATCTGTAGAAAACTATCTCCCAGACGGCACGTATAACTTTGCAATTATCGCAACCGATACAGCGGGCAAAACAAACCAGATTAGCCGAACTGTAACTGTTGATACTGTTGCACCGAAGTTTGGAACTGGAGTGGCTTCGGATTCAAACACTACAAATGTTGCGCCATACGTTTCAACTACATCTGTAACATCAGACTCAGAAAAATGGTACAAGACAAACGAACTCAGATTCGCAGGAACTGCAACTGATACATTTGACGGTGTAGCAGGTACGGGTATTAAGGAAGTTTATTACGAGACTTCAACAGACGGCTCAAGCTGGACAAGGGGTGATTATTTTGCAGGAACTTCTTCATGGGCTGGTACTGTTCAGAATCTCGTCCATAATTCAACTCAGGTTCGTGTTGTTGTAGTTGATAACGCAGGAAACAAAACTGAATCTGACCCATTAGGAAAATTCAACATTGATATGGTTGCGCCGACTTCAACTATTGTTCTTACACCAGCTTCTGGTGGAAAACTGCTTGATTCTGCAAAGAATACAGGGGCAAGCGTTGTTTTTGGAAAGACATATTACACTGACAGTACGTTTACTCTCGGCGGTACAATCACAGAGGAGAATATTGATCCAAACAATCCTCCAAAACTCACTGTGTCAAAAGACGGAGCTGCGACAACCACTGTAAACTTTACAACTGATGTAACTACAGCTGGTGCATGGACTTACACAATTCCAGACTTTGCTGCAAATAATGCTGATGACGGACAGTATGTATACACACTCACAGTCAATGATAAAATTGGAAGTGACCATGAATTCAAGGAATCTATAACCGTCATTGTGGATACAAAGACACCAGATGCGTCTATTACTGCTCCTGGTGATGGTGATCAGTTCTTGGCAACTAATCTTCCTGTAGCAAAAATTGCATATTCTGATGATGGCGTTGGAATTGATACGTCAAGCTCAACTGCAATCAAATATATTGTAAAAAATATCACTGACTCTTCGAATGTTACTGATGTACCAGGAACAAATTACTCTGTAAATAACAGAAGTGCGACTGGTCAGGCTACATTTAACAGCTCATTCAATGCAGAGGGTTCGTTCACAGTTTATGCCGAGGTAGAAGATTATCTCGGACATAAAGCACAAACAGAAACTCGTACGTTCTATTATGATGTTGCCCCACCGACACTTACAGAAACAAAGGTCGGCTCAAACGGAATCACAACAAACGGTCTCGAGGCAACTGGCGGAACAGGTACTGAATCTGCTAGAAAGTTCACATTGGAAGGAACTGTTTCTGATTCTAACGCACTTTATGACAACGGAACTTATCATTCAACTGGAGATAATGTAATTGTAATCTCTACAAATGAAAAACTGTCTAATGGAACGACACGAACTCGTACATGGAATATTCAACTTGAATCTGGTTCTACAAAGAAATCTGGAAACTGGAAAAAAGACTTCATTATCGGTTCTGGAGAAGGTGTCGATACAGATGCAGAGAATTATCTCCCGGATGGAACTTACACGTTCTCAATCAAGGCAACCGATGTTGCTGGCAAGACTACAATTGAAGCACGTACTGTAAAGGTTGATACAGTTGCACCACAGTTTGGTGAAGAAGAGCCTTCTGAGACAAATACAACTAACGTCAAACCTCATGTTTCAACAAAGGTTAGTGATGCTGACTGGTATAAGACAAACAGCCTGCGTTTTGAAGGAACCGCTAGTGATAATGGTGGAACTGGAATTGAAAAAGTTTACTATCAGATAGGTACAAAAAATGATAGTGGTTCTTATACTTGGGGTGATGAAACAGCCTTTGCGGGTACAGAAACTTGGGCAGGAACAGTCGATAATCTCAAATCACAGAAGTCAATGATTCGTATTGTTGTAATCGATAATGCCAAAAATAAATCTGTGGTAAAAGAACTCGGCCCATGGAAGATTGATATGACAGAGCCAACCCTCACTTCTGGTTCAGTTGAAGTTAACAATGCAAAAGTTTCTGAAGAAAATCCATTCTACTCAAAGGGTGCAAAAGATGGTGCTTCTGCGGTCAATCCTGTTGTTACATTTAAGGTAAGTGATGAGGAAAATGGCAGTGGCATTGCAAAAGTTGACGTTCATCTCTACAGCAAGGCAACAGATACAACTGCTGCTGATGTAATTCATATTACAGATGTCGCTGCTGATGGTTCTTGCACGGCAGGAATTCCTGCAACATATATTACAAAATCAGGAACTGCATACGCACGAATCTACGACAATGCGGGCAATGCTACTGACGTGAATTTGTTCGCGCTCACTTATGATACTACGGATCCAAAGATTATTAGCCCAGTTCTTGAAGAAAAGACTGCAAACTTCAAGGCTTATAAGACTAAGGATAATAACGGAAAAGAATTCTACTATGTAAATAATAGCGATGGTCACAAATTCACTCTTTCTGGTGTTGCGACTGACAACCTTGGTCTCAATAAAATCACGCTTTCTATTACAGACGGCACAAAAACACTTGATACTGTCGAAATTGTTGATAATCCTGCAACAGCAAACAAAGATGAGCTTGCCGATTGGGTATTCGACAACATTGATTTGCACACATTGTCTGGTGATAATACAAAGGTAACACTCACATTGTACGACAAAGCTGGCAATAAAGCTGAATCAATTATCTCAATCAAGTACGACACAGATGTTCCAGCCGCACTCCATGAACTTGATGGTTCTGGAAAAGACTACACATTCCGAATTGGTGACGGTATTGGCGGAAAGTATTCTCCGGGAACTTACGGAAACAATACAACAATCATGATTCGCGGATACTTCACTGAACCTCTCAGTGGTCTTTCAATGCTCTATTACAAAGTTTTGCAGACTCAGCCGACCCAAGATTATGCAGATACATTCCTTGCTAATTACACAGACGGTTCAACAGGATTCGCTGCACTTTCTTCTGAGAAGGAAGCAACTGTTTCTAGTAGTGCTTCTGGTGATAAAACTGTTAAATCAAACTTCGAGACAACAGTCTCTTCATTCCAAGAGGGCAAAAACTACCTTCTCCTCGTGGCTGTAGATAACGTTGGTAACGCTGCTTTGGATACGGTTTCAGTTGGAACTGGTACAGATGCTGTTACAGGTTGTTACTCAATCAACGTAGATGTAAAAGCTCCAGAAGCAGAAGCAAGCGATATGAATGCTCACCTCACGAACGGTGAATCAGACATCGTGATTACAGGAACTGCAAAAGATAATCCTTCTGACGGTGCTTCTGGTATCAAGTCGATTGTGGTTTCTTTGACTATTGATGAACAACACAAATATAAGAGTTCAGATAAAAATCCGAAAATCACAGTTGAGCCAAATCCAGCTGTTACAACGACAACAGATGCTTCAATTGCTAACTGGAAGGCAACAAT
The DNA here is from genome assembly GCA_017161305.1 of Treponema ruminis. Taxonomy (GTDB): domain Bacteria; phylum Spirochaetota; class Spirochaetia; order Treponematales; family Treponemataceae; genus Treponema_D; species Treponema_D ruminis. The sequence goes on from CP031518.1 coordinate 596,392, forward strand.
CAGTAAAGATTTGTTCGCTGATGAAGACCTCACTTCTGGTAACTTCACTGTATATGCAACAGTTACTGATAACGCAGGAGAAGTGAAGAGCAATTCACAGACTTCAAACATCGGCACAATCACTGTGGATAAGAAGCTTAAGAAAGTTATTCTCAACGCTCCAGCGGATGCTGACAAAACAACATCTGTCCGTGAAATCAATGGAATCATTGATTTGACTGGTACGGTCGAAGATGATAACCCATTGTCAAATACAGCAATCGTTGGAATTCAGTATGTTGCGGCTCCGCTTGATGCTCAGAATAAGGCAAGGGCTTTTGCAGATTTGTCAGATGCTGAAAAATCTGCGCTCGCATGGACAACCCTCACAAATAGTGAGAAAACCGCCGTACATGGCGATATGACAAATCTTTCTCTTTCTGGCAACTACACCTTTAGTATCAAGAACTTCGATACAACAAAGATTGAGCCTTTGAACGACGTTGCTTACTACATCCGTGCAAAGGCACAGGACAAGGCTGGCAACATCGGATATTCTGAAGCAATTCCTGTGACAATTTCTCAGGATTCAGACCGACCTGTAATCAAGCTCACGAACCTCACTGATCTGGGAGCTGGTTCAAGTCCAAGATTCGTTCTTAAATATGGAACAAAATCTCAGGTCATCGCCACAGTTGATGATGACGATGGAATTGCTGAAGTCTACTTCTCTGAGACTAGCTACACTGGGGCTACTGGACAAACAGCTCCAAGCACAGATGTGTCTGACTACTCTGAGACAAACGGTACTGTCACATTCACACCTGTTACTGCTAATACGAATGCCATTAGTCCTGATAATAAGAATGGCGATGGACCAAAAGGCTTCTATATATATGTGAAAGATAAGGCTGACAATGTCTTCTACACAATGTATGACACACAAAACGGAACGAACTATCTCAAGGTTCCGAAAGTCAAGATTGGTAATTACCATGAAAACTCTGCTGATGCGGAACCGTTCGCATATCAGTCAGACTCAACTTCTCCGGCTGTAGATGATATTCGTGGTCTTGCATTCAAAGCTGGAGCAAGTGCAACTACTGCAGGTGATGTTAACGGCGGCCTTAACAATACTTCAAAACAGTACACTGAATATGAAGCCGTAAATACAAGTTACATTCTTGGTGGAACAGAACGACAGTGGGCACAGTTCCAGGTTGTCGCAAACGATGCCAGCGGAATTGCAGGCATCGCAATGGAAATCACATACACCAAGAAAGATGGTACGAAAGTAACAAAAACTTTCAGTTCTCATAACGACTTCAAGATTGATGCAAACACAACAGTTACTGCGGCTGACAACTTTAAAGGTTCTGGTAATAACGCAACTTGGACAACCGATAAAGTCTCATTCGCCGATGCAAAGTCTGACAGCGTTGCAATTAAAGTCGTTCCGTATGACAAGCTCGGCTTGGTTGGTAACGGAAACGTCACTCTCATGGTGGACAATACTCCACCGACAATCAAAGTCACCAGCCCTGCAAGCGGCGAAGAAAAAACTGGTTCTGTTTCATTCACTGGTACTGCATTCGACGATGGAAATGCTGGCACGGAGGAAATCTTCTGGCTTATTCCAAAGCAGAGTGACATTCCTGATGCTACTGTTGCAGAAGCTACAAAACTTGAAACGCTCAAAGCTTTGACATGGAATGGTGGTAGTTCGGCTATGCCAATTAAAGCAACCGTCACATCTTGGCAGTTTGACTTTGATGGAAAGTACGATGTCGCTACATCTAATACTACAACTCATGTTTATAAAGCCGGCAATCCGATGCTTGATGTCTATGATTCCGATGTTTATGCTAAGACAATTACAGACGGAGTTTATACATTGCCAATTTACTTCCTTGCAATTGATAAGCTCGGAAACTACGACATTAAGACAGATTATGTGATTCTCCATAACCCGGACGGCGACCGACCAAAAGTTGTGTTCACTTATCCGACAGTTTCTTACTATGATAAGAAAGCTGGTAGTACAACTGAAACAGAAAAATATGTTACCCTTGGCGGAACAATTCGTGCAACAGGTAGTGCGGAGATTCCTTCAAACACGACTACGGTCAAGAATGTTTATATTCAGATTGGTGACCTGAATGCAGATGGAACTGGAACTTTTGCGGCTTCTAAGGCTGCTGCACAAGCGACAATGACATCTTATGGTTTCGCTATTGTTGACGCTTACACTGTAATCAACGCAATAAAGGGAACTGAATATACTTCTTCATCTACATTCTCTGATGGTGACCTTAAGGCACTCGGTTTTGCTTCTAAAACGGATTTGGATGCTTGGTGGGGTATTCAGACCAACGGAACTGCTTCTTGGAATATTCCTCTAAATGCAGACGGAAAAATGAACCCTCCAGAGGCAACCGGAACGACTACGGAAACGACAAACAATATCTCTATTCGAGCTTGTGGTATAAATGCCGATGGAAAAATGGGTGCATGGACTCAGCAAGACAATGTGATTGGAATTCATATTGATAATGCCGCTCCGTCACTTTCTGCAAATGTAGAGCAGTTTGCACCTGCTATTACAAGTGCGACAACGTCTGAAGCGTTAAAAGCTTTGACCCCAAGTGTAAGTCAGAACTATGAGTCTGACATGTACTTGCGCGGCCAGTGGTATCTTGTCGTTAAAGCTCTTGATGCTTCTGATATTAATACATTGAAGGTAAACGGTCTTGACCCAACATACAAATTTGCTGTGTCTGAATCTGTTAATGGTAAGACTAAAAAAGGATATAAGATTTTTATTCCTATTGACAAGTCTGGTGATTCTGCTTCTTACAAAGTAACAGCGATAGACTCGGATGCAACAAGCCATACTGCAGAACAGACATTCTCGTTTAAGATTGATAACAAGGCTCCTTCATTGGAAAGCATCACTGCAAACGGTGCTGAATTCTCTGCTATTAATATCGTTCAGAACTCAAACTACAAGTTTACTGTTGCTGGAAAATCAACTGACGAAGGTTCTGGAGTTGAGCGTGTTGTATTCTATTACATGCGAAAGCTTGGAACAACGCCAATAAAGAGCACGACAAATGCAAATGATGTTGTTATTAACCCGATGATTCAGCCTTCTGGTGATGATTATAGTGGTGCTAAAGTTTCTATTAATGCTGGTGATATTGAAGTCTTGACTCTTACTCAGCCAAGCGAAACTGCTGGTGGCACAGCTTCAACTTATGATTTGTACGCACGCAAAGTAAGCGGAACTGCAACTACAACGACATTCAAAGGCACATTTGATGCTCATGTACGTGTTGGCGGATTGATTACTTTCGACAAGACTATCTTCCGAAGAATCACAGCTAAAAGCTCAACAGCAGTTACATTCGAGCCTGCTCTTACAAGTGCACCAACAGAAACTGAAACTGTTACAGCATACTTCCCGATTGCTCAGGTAATCGACAACTCTGCTACAGAAAAGACATCAAGTGACAGCGAAAATCCGTTCACATTCGAAAAGGGTGATGACGGAGACTTGATGCCAGAATCATTCTCAAAGACTTCTTCAACTTGGACTTGGGATGCTTCAATCCATTCTGACAACTTGCCGGACGGTCCGATTTCTCTTGTAATCCTCGCATTCGATGAGGCTGGCAACGTCAGCGGAACGACAATCAACACAAGCGTATCAAACAACGCTCCACGTGTTGCAAAACTCTTCCTCGCAACCGACTTGAACAACAACAAAAAATTCGAGGAAGAAGAATTTGAGGAATACAGCATCATTGGTGCAGAGGGCAAAGAGAAGGATAACTATGTCCTTGATTTCGATGCTACGGATTCAAAGGGCAAGAAAAAGTTCTCAGCAGGAAAATTCACTGCAAAGAACAAGCTTGCCGTAGTTCCTGAAATCGTGGGCGGTAACAAGTCAATCATGCTCGTTGCAAAGAAAGAAGCGGACGATGCAAGTACAGCAACTGCTCGCGCAGCAGCTGCCGGCACTCAGATTAATTCAATCGCAAGCGGCACTTCAGCCGGAACCACGGTAGAAGAGACGACAACATACTCTGCAAGCATCGCAAAAACAGACAAGGATGCCGCTTCAGCTTACTCAATCACAGCCCCAAGCTTCGCAGCCTCTGCCGCCGACAACAAGTTCTACGCATACGTGCTTGAGAACAGCGTGCTCACAGGCAAAACCGCCTACGCAGAAGCTGACGACGGTGATGGAAAGGCACTTTCATTTACGTTCTGGGACGAGACCGAGGAGACTACCCAGGGAACTGACTCACAGAAAGCCGTTGTGCTCGTCAAGGGATTCAGCTACGACCTCACCGACGGCAAATCACCGACTGTCGTTGTCAATCCGTTCTACTGGAAGGGCTTGAACAGCAACTCAATCTATGGTTCTGGCGCAAAGACCGGAGATTCTTACTCAGTCTCTTCAATCTCAGAATTGCAGGGACACATCGAGCTTGAATCAGATTGGAAGGAAACTGACGCTTACAAGAATAACGAGGCAGAGACCGACTCAACCAAGAAAAACTTTGTATACGACGGCGACCCGAAAGTCTCTGGTAAAATCACGTTCACTGGTACTGCTTACGACGAGCATTCTTTGAGTAAAATCACCTTCACATTTGGTGATAAATTTACGAACGAAGAACTTGCTCATTATGACACAGCGACAAGTGCTTGGGTAAAATCTGATGCAAAAATGGCAGATGATGGCTATGAAGTTACAATTGAAGATGCTGAAAAAGACTCAAAAGGAAACTCTGCAACTTACGGAGTTTACGAAGATACAGCCTTCTTTGGACAGAAAGGTCACAAGGTTTACTGGACTCTGAGCATAAACACTGCAAAAATCACAAAAATTGCTGATAAGGAGGTCACACTTACAGTAATCGCAGAAGACCTTGCAGCCAACACGACAAAGACAAGCGGTACAAATACAGCTGGAGAAAATGAAGTTCAAGCACCGGATAAGAGCACTGGCTACATCCCAGGCCAGGAGCTTTCAACAACCGTCAAGTACAGCGTAACTGACGGAACAACGAACTATCCGATTTACAAGATGGACGTTGTGCCATATATTACGTCGGTTGTGACAAAACTTGCAGGAAACGATAAAACTAATCCTGAGATTTACTCACGTACTGCAAGAGGTCATTACCCAATTTCAAGTAGCGAAAATTCCGTTACATTGAAGGGCTTCAATCTTGCCGAAGACAATGCTGACTTTACGTTGAACGAAACGACAATTTCTGGTTTGACAACTCGTGAATACGTACATACTGTCAACAGCATCGAAAGCATCAACAACAAGAACAATAACGGTTCTCATGGTGCATATAATGTAAGCGTAGAAGGTCTTGCTGAAAAGACAAAGGTTGCGAACATGTACAACCGTCAGCCAAATAACACGACAAACCTTACGCTCACGGATGATGTCTATTTCGATATATGGGAATTCAAGGACGGTGCACAAGGAAATAAAGGTAAGATAAAAGAGCCTATTATGCGTATAAATCCAAGTAATAATGTTGTAGGTTTCGCATTTGCAAGTGGCCCTGCACATTTCTGTATGCCAAGCCAGACAAATTCATTTGAGTTGTGGCAAAAGAACTATGCAGACTACAATGGAATTGCAATGGCTTATGACTATTCTGGATATGCACATACAATTGCTGTAGGTCTGGATACGGAACCTAATAGCAATTATGCAGGACGTATGAATTATACGAATAGTGCGTTTGGGCATAAAGGAAGAGGCGGTAACAGAAATGATGCTGATTATAAGGATCAATCTTATGGAAACTTCCAAAGAAGAACTCAAGTTGCTTTGGATTCAATAGGTGGTGCTGGTACACTTGATCAGGAACGTTTTTCCGATGTTTCCATTGCTACGGCGTCAGCAGAATCAGGTTTCCCAAGAGTCTATATTGCATATTGTGATACTAATAGCGAGCAGATAAGATTCAGGTACGGAGAAATTAATGCACTTACTCGATCCACAGGTGATGGAACTGCTAATTTCACTCAATTCGGTCAAATTAATGACTCTAAAAAGAAGGGTAGCAACGATGCAGTTTCTGATGATACAAATAATTCATATAATTTGCACGGAGCTTTTGATGCCCATGCTGATTACTATAGTTTAATTGCTGGTGGAAGTACAGGAAATGTTTCTGGAGAATATGTTTCAATTGATGCAATTCCTGGAACTGGCATTAACACTGATATTGTCGTGGTTGTTTGGTATGATGGTACAAACTTGAATTATATGTACCGCTATGGAACAAAAGATGATACCGATGCAAATTCTGATGCTGTAGCCAATAAGTGGTCAAAACCGAAGGTTATCTTTGAAGATGCTGGTGCATATTGTAAAATCAAGGCAGACTCAGTTGGTGGTATTCATATTGCATGTTTTGATGAAATTAATTCAGATTTGAAATATGCTTATATGCCAGGTTATAATTCTGAGACTATTTATAAGGCAACTGTAGATTCTTATTCACAGATTGGTTCAAATCTTGAACTTGATGTAGGTAGAAAAACAGCTACAGGAAATGTAATTCCATACATCAGTTATTATGCAGAAGGTATGAGATCAATGCCAAAATTTGCATATCTTCCAGATGGAATTAACAAAACAGCTCCAATTGTTCCAAATGGAGCTGATACTGATACGAACTTGTTTACTGGTTCATGGGAAGTTTCTTTGTTGCCAACAACATCAAAAGTTCGAAATGACAACATTCAGATTGCAGTATGGAAAAATAGAGCTAATGGGGTTATAAACTATACTCCAGCTTCTACCGCAACGGCAGTTGCTCCAACCGCAGACGGAAGTACGATTAAGCCAAATGGCACATCCGAAGTCGTTGTTGGTTATGCAATTACAAAAGGTTCAATCGGCTACATTGAAACTGCAATGCGCAAGTAAAATCACTCATTGAGGGAAAATATTCCCTCAATGACAAGAAATCCCCGAAAAGCATACAGCCTTTCGGGGATTTCTTGTTTTATCTGTTTGCACTATTTCATTTGTGCAGTTTCTATGTAGCTAGAATTACTACTGTTCTTTACTACGTAGCCCAATACAGGGTTGTCTGTACCATTTCCATAACAAGTACCATTACCCTTACCTGAATCTTTTGTACCTATGTTGGTATTACCATTTGTTGGAGCAGCTTTATTAGTCGTTGAATAAGTTCTTGCTCCAGCTGCTGTTTTGAATACACCAACATTGATTCTTTCTTCTGGAACAGATCTTGTTGAAGTGTCAGATGGTAAATATGTAATTTCCCATTTACCTGTGAAACAATCTACACTATCTGAACCAGATTGAATACTATCAGAAACAAGGTATGCATATTTAGGAAGGCATTGTGAAGTTGCATAATATCCAATGTACGGAATATTTTGACTTCCTGTTTTTGCGACATCGATTGTAAGATTTGTTCCAACAATATCGTAAGAATCTACAGTGCATACGTCTGGAGTTCCGTCTTTATAATTTGAAAGATATGCATATTTCAAATCACTTTCACTATATGCAGCTATGTGTATTCCATTGTCTGCATCAACTGCAAGATTACAGTATGTACCGCCGACATCCAAAATATCAGGTCCTTTTGTCCATCCAGCCATACTGACTCCAGTCCTTTCAGTAAGAGGTGTATCATTATATGCAAAGCATAATTTACGATGCCACTGGTCATACCAAACCATTACGATAACATCGTCATTGGTGGTCTGTCCATTTTGATTAATTTTCTTTACTACACCAATAGAAACATAATTACCGGCACTGCCAAGCAAACCTTGTCCAGATTTATTTGCAACAATCTGAGCTTTGCTTGGATCATAGAAACCATAGTTATAATCCTTTGCACCAGAGCTTCCAATGTTTAATTCATTGCCAGTGAAGCTGTCTGTAATTGTTCCAATGTTTGTTTTTCCTCTAGTTCCTCCTTCCGTATTTGGGTCTCCAAGTGAGCCACTTCGGAATCGAAGTTCATCATTAATATTATCATAATACGCCAGATAAATATTCGTTGTGCCAGTACCAGGACGTGATGTAGCAATTGATGGACTTTGAATTCTGTCTTTATCTACATATAATTCATCAGTACCAGGGTTCTCTTTAACTCCATCACCATCATCATACATCTGACCGATAGATTCTACTCGTAATGATTTATCACCACCAGTAGATCCTGTTTTACCAGAACTAGTTCCAACTCCAAATTTAGAAGTCATAAAATTGAACAAATCCGCCTGGTGTGTATTATTATCTCCACCAGAAGCTACTCCATACGAATATCCAGCAGAATCATATGCAAGACCTACAGAACGATACTGTTCAAAGCTACTCTGCCAGGTTGTATATGAAGTATTCCAGTTTGGCATACAATACAAGAATTGTCCGTTCGCAAACGCAAATCCAATCATATTGTTTCGAGGATTAATCTTCATAACTGCATCTGTAATATGGAAGCTTGTAGGTTTTGCTGCCTCATTATCAAATTCCCAAATATCAAACCAAATATCATCAGTGAGCAAATTATTGTTATCTCCGTTTGGCTGGCGGTTGTAGTAATTTGCATATACAGTTTTATCGCCACTTGGTTTTTCTGCAAGATTAACAGTTTTTGCGTATACACCATGACTGTCGTTTGCATTATGGTTATTGATTGCTTCGATTTCATTTACCTTTGGATTATAGATACCAGATTTCTGAAGCGTTGAAATCTGCACAGAGGTGTTTGTTCCCAAATTGAATCCATTCAAAGTTACTGTTTCATTCGAACGAACAGCATAATGACCGCGTGCTGAACGAGTGAAAACACTTGGATTATTTCGTCTAAGTGATGTCAAAGATGTCGTAATACTTTTGACGTATGGAACAACATCCATCTTGTAAACAGGATAGTTCGTTGTTCCGTCAGTTACGGTATACTTGACGGTTGTTGTAAGTTCCTGACCTGGTATGTAACCTCCGCTCGTAGTTGGAGCTTGGATTACATTCTCGCCAGAAATCTCTGTCGTATTGCCAGCAAGGTCTGTCGCAAGGACTGTAAGAGTCATGTCCGTATCAGCTTTTTTGCTGACTTTTTCGGTGTCGATGCTCAGAGTCCAGTAGATTTTGTGTCCTTTCTGACCGAAGTAGACTTTATCATCAAATACGCCGTAGGTGTCAACTTTCTCGCCCTTCGCATTTGTCGATACGACTGAGACGCTTGCTTCATAACCGTTAGCCGAGATAGATTTTGTGCTGTTGCCATCATAAAGCTTCCAAGTAGAGATTCCTTGTTCCTCATCATAGCCATAGGTTGCGATTGTTCCGCTGAGCGTTGTTGTTTCGCCTTTTCCAAACGTAAAGCTGATAGAAGCAAGTGAGTGCTCGTCATAAGCCGTACCTGTGAATGTAATCTTTCCAGAGACTTTCGGGTCAAGGTCATTTATACCAGTACCAGATGTTGTAAATGTATCCGGCAAATCATCTTCAAGTTCGATATGACCTTGAAGATCGTTTACAGAAGAAACCGCATCTTGAACATCTGAGCCATAAATTGAGTTCGATGTGAGCGACTGCCAGTAGAACGGATTGACAACGACAGTCGGTGATTTGCCGTCGGTGAGGTCGTAGCTGAATCCCTTGACGAGCACAACGGCTTTCTGTGAGTCAGTTCCCTGGGTAGTCTCCTCGGTCTCGTCCCAGAACGTAAATGAAAGTGCCTTTCCATCACCGTCGTCAGCTTCTGCGTAGGCGGTTTTGCCTGTGAGCACGCTGTTCTCAAGCACGTATGCGTAGAACTTGTTGTCGGCGGCAGAGGCTGCGAAGCTTGGGGCTGTGATTGAGTAAGCTGAAGCGGCATCCTTGTCTGTTTTTGCGATGCTTGCAGAGTATGTTGTCGTCTCTTCTACCGTGGTTCCGGCTGAAGTACCGCTTGCGATTGAATTAATCTGAGTGCCGGCAGCTGCTGCGCGAGCAGTTGCTGTTGGTAGAATTTAATTGTTTGAAGAAAATAAATTTTTATATCAATGAAACGCCCCGAAAAGCAAAGCTTTTCGGGGCGATTTTTTTTGTCCAGTGGAATTTTGGTTCTGCAAAAATCTATTTTGTAACGCCGGCGGCCTCGCGTTCTAGCTCTTCTTTTAGGGCGAGAACTTGCTCTAATGGGAGTGAACAACAGTCCGCGATTTCTTTTTCAGAAAGTTTATTCAGAGAAAGCAAATTCTTCGCGTTGGCTATGGCAGTTTCTTGTACGCCTCGCTTAATGCCATTTTTTAAGCCACGTTTCAAGCCTTCTGCAAGAGCGATTTTTCTAGCTTCGGCCGCTCTTTCTTTTCCATATTCTTCTATAATCCTACACATAGTTCTGACTCCTTCTGTTTCTTGCTTGTGGTAGCGAACTTTTTCGGCTAGCTAGTTACTGACAATGGCCGCTTCGCATTCAAGCTCCTCTTTGAGGGCAAGAACTTGCTCCAGGGGGAGTGTTGTGATTTGTGAAGCCTGTTCGGGAGCAAGTCCGAGTTTTAAGGCATTCCTAGCGTTGGCGATGGCAGTTTCGTGAACTCCACGCTTCAATCCTTCTGCTCTGCCAAATGCTTCTCTCTCTTTTCCGTATTCCTCAACAATCCTACACATAGTTCTGACTCCTTCTGTTTCTTGCTTGTGGTAGCGAACCTTTTCCGCTAGTTCGCTGTAATTCATTTCATCGGCATTGGGCGTACAAAAATCGTGCATCAATTTGCCGAGCGCGTCATCACCACGATATCTTCCATTCACGTAAATTATATTACACCCGTCGTCAAATGGCAAATACATGGATTCGGTTGAGGTCACTTCAACCGTTCTTTTGATTTTGTAGAACGGTTGCCCTAGTCCGTAATAATCATTCTCGGTTATGAAGATGATATACGTTTCTGGAAGCTGTGTGAAGTCTTCTTTCTTTTTGAGACTGTGGCTGTCGAGCATAGCCTGATTGTAACGAACCCGCTTGGACGACGCCCCTTCATCCGCCCTTTGAACCTCGACGTTGTACACTTTGCCTTGCGTGTCCTCAGCGAGAATATCCAGCCGGACAGAACGCCCGAAAAGGTTCCGTTTTTCTTTCTGAGTCGTGACTTTCTTAACGCGAAGATCGTCACGGTTAAGAAGGATCCGCAGAAGAAATTCCGTGATTTCGTTGTCCCCGTCGAATACTACAGTCATGAAGTCATCGTCCATGAGGCGCATTGCTTGGATTCTTGCGAGCATTGCCGGATCGATTGTGTCCAAAAAACTTGGCATGTTTTCCTTACCTCCATACCTATTTATTTCCTTTAAAAGTGCGTTTTCGGCAATGCAAATTCAAATTTGTCAGAAAAATCCAAAAAAAAATTAAGAAATAAACTGAGAAGCTCTTTTTTTTACAGAAAATCCCGCCCAGCCGTGGAACCCCGAAGTTCTGGAGCGAACGAAGAGAGCGGAAGAATGAGCGTGAGCGAAGGGTGGAAGGGCGCAAGGAAGTGGATTTGCGCCAATATCGCAGGCACCTCAAAGAAATCGTAACGCTCACATCTGACAACACAAATAACGGCGTAACAGGTTTGACAATGCGCGACACCCTGGTTGCAGCATTTGAGCTCGTAAGTGCTGCAATTGATGATCTTTCAACTGGTACAGGAAAAGGATACCCTGTTGTAGCTTATTACGATGCAACTAACTCTAGACTTAAGGTTGTGTGTGCTTCTGCACAAAAACCAAATGTAGCTGCAAACTGGACGCGACTTGATACAGGTAAGACTTGTTCTGGTGAAGTCAGCATGAAGGTTGACGGTGCAAACAGCGTCAAATATGCTTACCGTACAGTTGCTCCTGCCGGTGATACAGTTCACGAAAACCGCTGGGATTTCATGATTATCCCGGCACTCGGAACTGGTCACTACGCACTCAAGGAGAATAAGGTTTCTATTGAGTCAAGCAATAACTGGAGTTCAACAACAGCTTCAGTCCTGCAGAATCAGCTGGATACAACACAGCCAAAAACTGCAACTCCGGCAACTGTTGATTCAGTTCTTGCATATAAGACTTCAAAGGCTTACGAAACAGCTTACCTGAAGAAAGAGTAGGCAAGTGAAAGTCTAAACACCACAGCCCGCATGCACGACATCTTTTGTACATGCGGGCTGTTTTTTTGTAAGAAAGTTCACTTAAACAATCACCGCCACATTATTTGACGGCAATTTCATCCTTGACTTCCTCTTTGAGTGCCAGCACCTGTTCCAGCGGCAGGGAACAACACTTTGCAATTTTCTCTGGGGATAAATCGGTTTCACTGAGCAAGTTCTTCGCGTTAGCAATGGCGTTCTGTCGTTCACCTTCGATTTTACCTTCACTTCGACCAATCGCTCTGCCGTCGTCATAGCCATCCTCGTAGCCTTCGGCACGGCGGTTACGGTCATAGTCTTCCTGATTGAATTCTGTGAGAAGGTTTCCGACAATATTCATCCGCTGCTCCTTAAAGTATCCGTCTAGAAAATTGCCTTTAATGGCAAAGTCCACGGCCTCGTTGATTGCGTCTTCCGGCTTCATTCTTTTGTCCAGATTCGTCTTTACCCGGTCAACGAAGACACAATAATGATACAACGACTCGCACTTTTTTTGAAGACATTCGTTGTGATTTTTGTTGATGTTGATTACGGTTGCCGTCCATTCGAACTCTCTGCTCTCATCTTTTACTTCGAACAAATCGGAAAGCCTGTATTTTACGATATCGTCTTGTTCCTGCTGACCGTTGTAGAATACAACAAACTTCGGCGAAGGAATCTTGATTCTCGCCCGGCCGAAAATGTCCAGATTCTGCTTTGCGACTTCCTTCTGATAAAGCTGGGAGAAGTAAATCAGTCCCCTGAGCGGCATGTTGGGATTGACCGTAGACTGTTGCTCGAAGAGGTGCATCTCCGAGTTTATCAGGAAGGACAGGTCGTTCTTCATGGTGACGTAGATGACATCATCAATCGTGGTGATTTCGAGAGCTGAAATGTCGGTGTAGTTTTTGTCACTAAGCGCGTTGTAAAGCGAGAGAAGCCAGCGTTTGCTCCGATCATCCTTGCCACTGTAAATCGAGCGGAAGAGCGTATCCCGGAAAGTCCTTTTCGTTGCGTCAATGCCCGGCAAGTTTACTGTTTTTGCCGTCTTATCCTTTACTCTCGTTCGATTATTCTTAATTGCCTTTGTTTTCTTTTTCATAAAAACTCCTTTGAATTAATATGTGTAAGCTCTTTTTTCTTACACATATTAATTGCCAAAATTTTTGCGTTTTCGGCAATGCAAAATGAAAGAAGTCAGAAAATTCCAAAAAAATTTGAAAATGGCGGCAAATTATTCAAAAACACCACAGCCCGCATGCACGACAATCTATCGTACATGCGGGCTGTTTTTTTGTAAGAACGTTCACTTAAACAATCACCGCCACATTATTTGACGTCAATTTCATCCTTGACTTCCTCTTTTAGAGCCAGTACCTGTTTCAGTGGAAGGGCAACAGCTTGAGCAATTTGCTCTGGAGTGCCAAGATTCATCCGAAGCAAATTCTTCGCGTTGGCAATGGCAGTATTTAGCGCTCCTTCCTTGCGGCCACGTTCCAGACCTTTTTGTTCATGAGCAATATAACCCGAGCGGATGTCGCGTTCACGGCCTTCAATTTGCCCCTGGATTATCCATCGCCAGCGTTCCTGGCTTAGTTTGCTTAGCGTAGTTTCTGCTGCCATGATGCCCTCCTCACTTTTTACAAGTCGGTTCAACAAATCCTTCTTTTCCGGATTATCCGCTTCCTTTAAGAATTTACACCACTTTACGATGCTTGGCAAGTTTTCCTCAGCGTTTTCTTCATTTAGAGGCGGAATCTTGGAAAGCTCGATGAAAATTATGTTCAGCGTGTCTGAAAGTCTTGCTCCATCCTTAATGTCCGTCATCGTGTAGTGATGGATTGCTTCATCTTTGTCTTTATCATATTTGAAGTTTAAAACGGAAATCTGATAGGCCTTTGGAACCTTGCTCCAATCATCACCGACTTCAAGCGTTGAACTTACAAGCCGGGAGACGTAATATTCCGCCCGCTTTCCGTAGTCATATTCCCTGTCAAAGCCCTGAAGTTCAATCTGTGCGTTTTCGCCGTCATCAAAAGTGCAGTTGATGTCGTAGCTGATGCCGCGCTGTTCCGCGTATTCTTTCGCCGGTTCGTTTTCAATGACCTTGACCTTTGTAACTTGCCGCCCAATCGCCGCTGTCAGGAAAGATTTTAGAGCCTTTCGCGAATCTTCGGTCGGCTGAGTAAAAATCGCCTTGAAGTTGGGATCAAGACGAGGATTCAATAGTTTTGTAATTTTCTTTTTCATAAAAACTCCTTTTGAATAAATATGTGTAAGCTCTTTTTCCTTACACATATTAATTGCCAAAATTTTTTCGTTTTCGGCAATGTAAAAGCAAAAAAGTCAAAAAATTTAACAAATTTCTTAAAATTTTATGAATTTTTTAAGAAAAAGCTTTAAGATTCGTTAAAGTATTAGATATAATGTTTCGATAAGGAAATACCCGAAAATGTTTCTTCTTTGCTGGAGGTTAATATGAAAAGGAACTTTATATCTTATTTCATCTTTGTTTTCATTATTATTTCTTTGGGGGCACTTCTTTCATCTTGTGGTGAAGAATCTGGTCTGGGCAGCGCGATTGATACGAAAGCTCCGGTTCTTTCTATTGATTACCCGAAAGCTTCTGGTTCTGCAATCCGGGACAGCTTTATCCTGGCCGGTTCTGTTTCTGATGATAAGTCTATTTCTTACATCACTGTTTCCGTAAAAAGTCTTGATGACGGTGGCAAAATTTCTGAAAAATATTTTGCTGATTATGACATTTCTAAAAACCGCTGGTGGATTGACGTCAATAAATATGATTCCGGCAATCAATTCTATCACAACGGCTGGCAATATCCTGACGGAAAATACGAATTCAGTGTCACGGCCTTTGATAATGCCGGCAATAATTCCGGAACTTACTCAAAAACTTTTGAAATCGACAACACTCCGCCTCTTTTCATCATTTCAAATCCGGGCGTCATAAAAAAGACCGGCCTGAGTCCTTCAGCTTACGGTTCGATTTTTACGATTGACGGCACGATTTCTGACAATCACACGATTACTTACATGGACGTAAAGATTTTCGATGCTGACGGTGTTTGCGTTTCATCAGAATCCTACGAGGGCTCAAATATTCCTTTCTACCGCGAGGAAGACATTGCGACTGCCGGCGGTACCAGCGTTCAGATTGCCCAGTACGGAAATCAGGCTTCAAACAGCCGCTATTCCCAGCTTCATCCCCTTGAAACCGGCACCGAATATTACTATGCCGAAATCAAGCTGACTGACTCTACTAAGGTTTACAAAAATCCCTGGGATGACGGTTCGCGAAATGCCGCTACTAAAGAGGCTGACGAGCTTGGAAATTCAACTTCTTCCCTCTATCTTTACGACGATGTTTATTCTTCCCTGATCAGCAGCAAAAAGGGGCTTGGTCTCAGTGCCTCAAATCTCAAGGATATTATCTCCGGCGTTTATGACGGTGATTTGGACCGTGATGAAATTCTTGCCATGCTTGAAGAAAAAAGATACGACACTTCTGATTCAAGTGGCACGGAACCCATGGCAAACAAGCTTGCTTTCTCACTCAACCCGGAGGCAAATCCGACTTACATTGTAAACGGCTTTGAATTCGGTTTTAATCCCGACGATCCCCTTCAGTCTGCCTCAACCGGAAACACTGTTTCTGTAACAATTTCTGCTGGTCTCGACGGAACAAACATCGCTCCTGAAAACGTGCGTGTATGGATGAAGACTTTGTCTTCCCGCCCTTCAGATCCCGAGCCGATAAAGGCCGACCTGAATCAGCTTGAAAAGGAAGTTGAAGCCCTTGAGCGGGAAGAAACTGAATTCATGGATGCCATTCACCAGACTGAAGAAAATCCTGCGACAAAAATCAGCATAAACGGCGACTCATGGAAACTTATCTACGATTATTCACTCAATAACTCAAAGGGAAATTCCGTAGTCACAAAAACTTTCAGCGTTACCCTGCCGGAAGGAATCGAAATGTCAAAATACTACATTCTTGGCATAAGCGGCTACGATATCGATGACGTTGAATTCTCCCAGAAAGTTGTCTATGGCTTTGAGGGAAACACGGCGGGCATTCCTCCGATTATATCTTTTGAGAGCCCGCGAAACCTTTCTGTCTGGCCTGACTTTGAAAAGCCGGAATTCCAGGGTACAGCCGTAATTTCATCATCGGCGCTTTATATCACTGAGCTTTCCGCAGAAGTTAGAATCACTGACGAATCAAGTAACGCCCTCATCGGGGAATATAGCGACAAAATAAGCTGCATGATTGAAAACGAAGCAAAAATCTGGACGGAGTCTGAAACTAAGGCTTTGACCTGGAACTCTTCGGAAGAAAAATGGCATCTTGATGCGGCAAAATTCACCGGCTTAATCGAAAAATTCAATCAGGCTGAGCAGACTGGCCTTCACTGGCTTGCAACCGTTAAAATCACAGGAAAATCTTCCTCAGCCCATGAAGGCGAAGCAGTTCAGAGCATTCACATCGACACGGTAAAGCCAAAAGTCGTCATTTCTTCGATTAATCCAAGCGTAATCGGCCAGGACTATTTCGGAGCCGGGGATTCAAACATCTACCTCAACGGCAAAATCACAATCGTGGGCAACGTCGAGGACCTGAATCTTTCTGATGACGAGGATGCGGTTTCCTATGATATTCTCGCAAGCATTGGAGATTCTCAGCCCCGCTCAATCCTTTCGGAACTTATTGCAAAAAAAAAGGAACTTGGACTTGATGACACTTCTCAGGACGGAAATTTTGACGGAAAACTGGGAAAAGTCTTCTCAATCAACATTCCGATAGATACGAACATAATCACAAAATTTTTCGGCGACAGCGACCAGAAGATTCAGACTGAATTTGTCGTGACTGCAAAAGACAAGGCCGGAAACGTGGGAACTTATTCCTCAAAACTGCTGAATTCGACTTCTGAAAATCCAGAAGGAAAGAATTTCGTGATTCATCAGGAGACTAACCGCCCAAAAATCACGCTTGGAAATGCGGATTGCGACATCACTGAGGAAAGCGGCATCGAGGAAGGAAAAAACCTCTTCGGAATCACCAACAATAACAGGCTTCAGATTGCCGTTTCTGACGATGATTCTATTGTCGATTACGAGATTTTCATCTGGAAGGCGGGAAGCCAGCAGCCGGAAAAACCTGCAAAAACTGAAATGCCGGCCAAAACTTCGGACTCAATCAATTATGTCCTGCCGACTGAACCTGGAACTTACAACGTAAAGATTGTCGCCAGGGACTTCATCCGTTCTGAGACAAACGGCGACGAAAACAATGCGACCGGAATCAATGTCACAGGTCCTTTCGCCATCGGTGTAGATTCAGGTGCTCCGGTTTTGCGGGTCACGGCCCCTTCAAACAATTCTTGGATTTCTGCTAATACTGACATTGCCCTTGCCGGTACTGTTTCAAAGCTGGTCGGACTGACCGTTTCTGGCTATGTTTATAGCGTGATTGATGGCCAGCGGGTAAAAGCCTGTGAAGTCATGGATATTGCCATCGACGAAAATGAAAACGCCGACAAGACTTATTCCTTCACTGGAAAATTCAAGCTTCCAGAAGGTGCCTACGGAAAATATCTTCTTCACATCGAGGCAAAAGACATTTACAAGCAGGAGTCTCACGTTGACCTCGATATCGGCGTTGATAAAAGCGCTCCAGCCTGGGTTGAAGATTACGAAAAATCTCCTTTCATGGTAAATAAAAAGCCTTATTCCCACACGGAAGGGGAGGGCGGCCACAGCTGGTATAATGCGGAATCCCTTTTGTTCTCAGGCGCCTGGAAAGAGCCTCAGTCTGAGAGTGGAATCGAATCCGTTTATTGGAAGGTGGTAAAAGCCGGTGAAGAGGACGTCGCTCCTTCAAAAGTTTCCGACTTCCAGAATTCTTTTGTGACCAAGCGGGATGAAGAAAGCGACTTTGAAACTTTCGCGCAAAACCTGGGGGAATTCATCGTAAATAATGATGAAGATGGAAATGCCCGGCCAAACATCGTTTACATGATGGCTTCAGATATTGCCGGAAATCACAGCGAGGTCAAGAAATTCTACATCTATATTGATTCTGAGTCTCCTTCCTTTGAATCAGACAGAACCGGCACCCAGTATTCAAACAAAAAGCTGCCGATTGAAGTGACTGGAAGTGCAACTGATGATGCGGCTGGTCTTGCTTCGGTCAAGCTTACGATTTTCGAGGACAATACTTCAAAGCCTCTTAAAATTTCAGAAGACGTAAGTGAAATTTCTGCAACTATTACGTCCGCAAGCGGTGCAAGTGACGTAAACCGAAAAAAATGGACGGCGACAATTCCTCAGGCCTTCCTTGCAACGCTTCAGGAAAAGCCTTACGCCGTAAAAGCGACGATTCTGGACAAGGCCGGAAACAAATCAGCCTCAACGATTTTCAGAATTGATGTTGATGCGGTTGATCCGGAAGTAAAAAATATTTCACTTTCCGACGAATCTGAGGTCTACTCTGTCTTTAGGACGACAGAAAACGAGGCTCCGGTCTTCTATGCCCATAACGGAGATAATTTCTCATTGACTGGTTCCGTTCAGGATGCAAAGGCCGGAATTGAATCAATCAAAATCTATGCCGACTTAAACCTGAACGATGCAAATCCTGTCCCGATAAAGACTGTGACGGCCCTTCCGGTTTATAACCTCGACCTTTCTTCTTCAAAATACCCCGGAGATTCAGTCAAGCTGACCTTAGTGGCTACAGACCATGCGGGCAACGAAAAGAGACATGAACTTTCCGTAAAATTCGACAACATTGCCCCAAAAGGAATTCACGCAATCGATGCAAACCGAAAGGACCTCTTCTTCAGGATTGGCGAGCTTGCAAACGATGACATTTCTTCTTCAGATGCACTCTGGAATGACGATCTGGACAAGGACGTAGGCGGCAAATATTCTGACGGAACCTACGGAAACGCAAGCACGGTCAAAATCCGCGGTGCTTTCCGGGAAAACGGCAGCGGTCTTGCAATGATTTACTACAGGCTGATTTCCGGCGAGCGGGGAAATGCCGCAATCCGCTCAGAAGCTGACTCCTTTATTGCAAATTACAAGGAACTTGCAGACGGATACTTTGCACCACTGGCTAAGGAAAAATATGAGGAAAAGAGGGTATTCTATACCCCGAAAGCAGACGGAAAACTCACGAACGAGGACGACGATGAAATTGAATTCAACGAGTCAAATACTGATTATGAGAATTTCGCAAAAGACTTCGCAAGCCTCGGAGCCGGCAAAAAATCTTATGCCACGGTTACAGCCAATTATGACAACGTAATTTCAGGCTTCGCTGTCGGCAAAAACTACCTCTTCCTTGTGGCCGTTGACAATGTTGGAAACGCCCTTCTCGACGGAATAAAGCTTAAGGATAATTCGGCTGATGCTCAAAACGGATATCTCATGCACCCGGATATTTCAATCAACGTGGACAATCAGGTTCCTCTTGCCAGCCGAACGAAAGCTGAGGGGGAGGCCGACATCTTCTACACCAACAAGGAAGCCGGCTCAAAAATCACAATCACCGGAATTGCCTCTGACGCAGATGCCGGACTTAGAAGCATAGTCATCAAAAACGGAGAAAAGGAAATCTCTGAAAAAGACGGCGAATACGGAAAAATCGAGATTACTTCTCCTGCAAATGCAAAATCTGGCGACAAAAACTGGAGCTGGAAGGCTGAAATCAAGGCCGACAAATTCTTTGCAGACTCCCCGGACGGCTCGACATCAATTTCGGCAATCGTAACTGATGATGCAGGCGTGGGTAACTCACAGACCGTAAACCTTGCGACCCTCATCATCGATACGGATGATCCGACAGTCAGTCTGGACACGCCAAAAGATGCTGAGCCTTCAACAAGCGACATAATTGAAATCAACGGCGAGATGACTCTTTCTGGAAGCGTAAAGGACGGAAACACCCTGCCCGAAAACGATTCTGACGAAAAGAGCAATACGATTAAGCATCTTCGCTACGCAAAATTTGATGCAAAACCTTCTGCGCCTCCTGCAAATGACAGCACTTCTTGGCAGGAAAGCTCTGGACTTACAATTAAGGGTAGCTACACATTCACCGCGTCAGGCTTTAACACGACTTCCTATGAGGACGAAAAATTCTACTACATTCAGGCTGTGGGCGAGGACAAATCAGGCAACACGGGCTATTCTCCGGCCCTGCTCGTAAAAATTTCCCAGGACACTGACCGGCCGAAAGTTAAAATCAACAACCTCAATCCAAACGGTTCATCTTACATCCTCAAGTACGGAAGCAATGCCCAGGTAACGGGAACAATCACGGACGATGACTCAACAAATTCTTCGACAATCAAAAAACTCTTCATCACGGAAAGCGAATACACAGGAAGCGGAAGCGAACCCATAAATCTTGCAAACAGCACCGGAGACTTTACTTTCCAGCCTTCAGACACGGAAGACGGAGTAAAATCCTTCTACATTTATATAGAAGATAATGAAGGGGGAAAATTCTACACGACGGCGACAGCGGCAACAGGCAGACCGAATGTCGGAAATCCAAAGATTTATGTAAAGGGCTCTGCCGCCAGCGAAAGCGTAAATAAGGAAAAATTTACTTACAGTTCGGACGGAACCAACCCTGTCGTTAAGCTGGGCGAAGGACTTCCTTACGCGACAGAAACTTCAGACGTCGCAAAGGACGACAGCGGAAATGAATTTGCCTTAACGACGAGCGCAAAAGCGACCTCTAATGCAACCTTGAATGCAAGCTTCAATGCGGGCGGAAACTCAAGAAGGTTCGTAAAATTGTATTTCACGGCCTGGGATGCGAGCGGAATCGCAGGAATGACCGTCGAACTCAAAAAAGAAGACGAGACTTCAATCATCAAGCTGACTACGGCAGCAAAAATCGGTGATTTGGAAATGACTGACTGCACTTTAAGCGGCACTTTCACGCCATCTTCTTCGGGAGAGAGCGACGCAAGCTGGAGTACGGACTTTATCGACCTTGAAAATGCCGGAACCGGTCAGCTTTCAGTTTCTGTAACCCCTTATGACAATGCCGCCCTCTCAGGAAACGGAGCATTCCAGATAAATGTTGACAATACGGCTCCGACAATCGAAATCCGCTCTCCGACTTCCGGCGATGAAGTTTCCGGCTCAGTCTCAATTGCAGGAACGGCAAGCGACACGGGAATTGCCGGCAGCAAGGACATTCAGTGGCTTGTTCCAACTGTAGACGAGCTAAACACCTACAATTCAAAAACTACAGACAAGGACAAGCTTGATTACCTCAAGAGTCTCAGCTGGAAGGGCGGAAGCTCAGCCCTTGCCCATGCATCTTCCGTAACGGCCTGGCAGTTTGACTTCGACGGAAACAAAAATGACAAGTTCGACTCTTATGATTCAGAAACATACGCCGGAGAAAACATTACCAGCGACGGAGTTTACACGCTCCCGGTCTTCTTCCTTGCGACTGACGATTTGGACAACTGCTCGGCAAAAACAGACTTTGTCATCAGGCACAACCCGGACGCAGACAAACCGAAACTTGAATTCTCTTACCCGAATAAAGAAAATTACGTCTCAGAAACGGAAAGATATGCAGTCCTGGGTGGAACTATTCGCGCTACAGGCTCGGCAGAAATTCCTTCCCGAACGACTACGGTCAATTCAATCTACTTCCAGATTGCAGATGAAAATGCCCTCTTCACAGGAAAGGCGGAGGCATCAGTAGAAGGAACAGATTCTTACAAGGCACAAAATTATTATCATTACACGGTCGTAAGTGCTTATGATGTTCTCAGGGAAGTCACCGGAAATCAGTCGATAACTTCTTCAACTGAAATCAGCGAGGACCACTTAAAGGCATACGGCTTCAAGTCAAATGACGATCTCAAGAATTGGTGGGGAATCAAGGCCAGCGGAACCGGTGCATGGAACATCAAGCTCAACGAAAATGGTGAGCTGAATCCAGATAGCGGAACAAGAAATATTACAATCCGTGCCTGCGGTGTAAACGCTGAGGGCAAATTCGGTGCATGGACAAGCGGAGACAACCTGATTGCAATTCACATCGACAATAAGGCTCCTGTAATCTCTGCTGAAATCGACAAATACGGTGACGGAAGCTCAGCAATTTCGGCCTGTCCTTCAGTCGCCCCTGCATCAAGCAAAGTTTATGAAGCTGACATGTACCTCAAAGGATGCTGGACTCTTGTCGCGAGCCTGCTCGATGATACTTCGGTTAAGGATTATACAGTCTTCAAAAACGGCACTTCTCTCTCAAAAGGCAGCGACTTCTTTGTTAAAGAAGGTATTTCCAATTCTGATAACTCAAAGAAGGGAGTCAGACTTTACATTCCGATTCCAAAAGATTCTGCTAACGTCAAAATCAAAATCAACGCAACTGATGAGGAACACAGCGCCTCACAGGAATTCAGCTTCAATATTGATGAAATTGCCCCGACTTTGGACAGTCTTTCTGGAAACGGCACCCTCTTCAAAAAAGCTGACGGCACAAGCGATTTCTCTTCAATCGAAAATTCCGACTACAGGTTCACGATTGCAGGCTCTTCCATGGATGAAGGTTCCGGCCTGGAAAATGTCGTCTTCTATTACATGCGAAAAAATGAAGTGACTAGAACGACTGGAACATTCTCGAAAGAAGTGGTCATGGATCCAATGATTACGAGCGGAACTGATGATTCCAAAGTTGAGATGGAAAATCTTGAAAAACTTGAATTTACTCAGGGAAGTGAAAAATTCTATCTTTACGCAAAAGAATATACTGGAAGTGCCTCGGCAGAAACCTTTACGGCGGCTTCTCTTGCAGCTGATTCTTATGTGAGGGTAGGCGGCCTCATTCAGATTGACGGCGTACTCCGAAGAATCACTAAAATCAACTCAAGTACAGTTACCTTTACACCGTCTCTGGCTGCGGCAAAAGAAAGCATATCTGCATATTTCCCGATTGCCCAGGTAATTGACAACAGCGCAACCGAAAAACTTAGAAGCTATGCAGGCACTTCTTTTGATTTTGAGAAAGGCGATGACGGCGACGGAATGCCTGAATCATTCTCAAAAATTGGAAAGACCTGGACCTGGGACGCAACAATTCACTCGGACAATATGCCGGACGGTCCTATCAGCCTTGTAATCCTCGCTTTCGACAAAGCCGGAAACGTAGCCGGTCAGACTGTCAACACGAATATTACGAATAATGCACCGCGCCTTGCAAAACTCTTCCTCTCAACCGACTTGAACGACAACAATGACTTTGAGACAAACGAGTTCGAGGAATACAGCGTCATCGGAAAGACAGGACTTGCTCAGTCAAGCTATACAATTGATTTTGCAAATTTTGGAAATGAATTTGGAGCAGGTCCTTTCACAGCAAAGAACAAACTTGCCGTCGTCCCGGAAATCGTGGGCGGAAACAAGACAATCAGGCTGGTCGCAAAGAAGGATGCCTCAAATGAAGATGCAGTAAGTGGAAGCGGCTCGGATCTCCTTGCTTCAATTGCAGGCAAAAAAGCGACCGGCACTTCCGCAACAAGCCTCACGAATGTGGCCGAAAGCCAGAAATATAAAATCTCGGCCGACAAATTCTGCGCAAGTGCAAAAAACAACAATTTCTACGCCTATGTCCTCGAAAACAGCCAGCTCACAGGCATCACGAACTTTGATGAAAACAAAGAAACTGATGACGGCCGGACAGAAAATGAGAAAGGGGATGGTTCAGACAAGAATTTCTCATTTACATTCTGGGATGAAACCGAAGAAACCAGCCCAGGCTATGATTCTCAGAAAGCCATTGTCCTTGTCAAGGGATTTACATTCGACCTCACTGACGGAACAAAGCCGACGGTTGTAGTGAACCCATTCTACTGGCAGAACCTCAATTCAAATTCTATCTATGATTCTTCCGCTGCAGAAAAAGTGGGTGACCTGAAGGGACACATCGAACTTGAGAATGACATCAAAGGTATTTCCGCAATAACTTCTTCCCTTGGAGATGATCCAAAAGTTTCGGGAAAAATCACGTTTACAGGAACCGCCTACGACGAACATTCCCTGGCTTCCCTCAAATTCTCATTCGGCAATGGAAGTGTAACGCCTTTCAATAATGAAGTAATCGCTACTTACAAGAACGAAAATTCCGTCTGGGAGCTTTACGACGGCACTTCTTCTAAATCGATAGATAGTGACGGCTACGAAGCAAAAATTGAAGTCGTCAAAACTGAAAACGGCAGGACAATTGATACCTACGGAGTATTCGACGACAAAGTCTACTTCGGCCAGAAAGGCCACAAAATTTTCTGGACACTGAGCATCAACACGGAGAAAGTGAGTACCGTGGCTGCTAAGGACATGGTTCTTACAGTTACAGCAATAGACCGGGCGGGTAACGTCAGTGATGAAACAAAACTTTCCGCTCCGACAGTCAGTGAAAACTATATTCCGGGGCAGGAACTTTCTAATATTGTTACATATAAAGTAGACGATGGCGAGACAAACAAGCCGATTTACCAGATGGACGTTGTTCCTTACATCACGAAGGTTTCTACAAAATTAGCTTCTCTAAAAGCCAATAATCCTAGCGTGTATGCCCGGACTGCAAAAGGTCATTATCCTGTTAAAAATGATGAGACCATGGAATTTACTGGATTTAACCTGGGAACTAACACAAGCCTTGCGATTTCAAGTCTCGCGACCTCCGGCAAATACAATCTTACAGTAAATGAAATTCCGGCCCTCAATAACTTAAACAACAACAATTCTAAGGGTGCTTACGTTTATTCAGAGACAATTGGAATTACAGGAAATACGACAGCCTATAACAACTACTACAACCGACAGCCGAACGGGGACAACAACAATTTGCTGACGGATGATGTGGTAATTGACATCTGGCAGTTCAAGGATGCTGGTATCTCTCAGACTTCTGGTTACATCACTGAGCCAATAATGAAGATTAACCCTAAGAACGGTATGCTGAACTTCGGATTTAACTCAGGCCCTGCAAACTACTGTATGGCAAACGGACAGGACACCTCTTACACAACTTGGGTAGGAAACTTTGCCCGCTTCACTAGCTGTGGATTTACCGTTGATGAAAACGGAAATACTCATGGCATTACCGTTGGTCTGGATACAAATCCGGGAGATAATGGTAGTGCAGGACGTCTTGCATATATGACAAGTTTATGGGGTAAAGGTGAATTGGCTACATCAGGTAACTATGAGGGATTACATGAATCTCGTATTGATAATATCGGAGCTCCGTCTGGAACATACAACGGTGTAAACTTCTCTGGGTTCGTTTTCTTGGAAGACAGATTTGCGTCACCTTCACTTACAACGACCGTTCATGGAAGTGATACTTATGTATTCCTTGCATACTATGATGATTTGAATGCTGAAATTCGATTTAAATGGGGAAACCTGACTAATGCCACGGTAGGTGCATATACTGATAGGGGATATACATTTGATCAATTTGCAGATCAAATGAATTGGGGCTTGGACTGGAATTCTCATAAAGCATTTGATTCAAATTCAAAGCCTGAATATTTCAGCACTATAGCGTCTCCAAGCATGACAGCAAAAGCCGGAACCTATGTTTCTATTGATGTAATTAAGGGAACGACTGTTTCTGATGATGTAATTGTCGCAACCTGGTATGATGCGAGTGTAAATTCCTGGTGGTACAGTTACAAGAAGAGTCCGTGCAATGATAATGATTTAGGTTCTACTACAGGTGACGGTTATTGGGCTACACCTGTTTCGCTTAGGGCTGATGCCGGAGAAAATTGTCAGATTGCGGTTGATAAAGCTGGAGGTATCCATATTGCATCTTATGACGGAGCCAAAGCGGATTTGCTGTATGCTTATCTTTCAAGTTATGATGATAATACTCCTCAGGTCGTGACAGTTGATGCCTACGCATTTACAGGAACTAACATCAGGCTGGACACGGCAGTTTCTGCTGATGGAAAATATGTGATTCCTTACATCGGCTACTACATGAGTTCTACGCAGAAGCCTAAAATGGCATGTCTTGAGAATGTGATTTCTGCTTCTTCTGAAAAAGTAAAAAGGGAAGCTGTGACTCTCAGTGCTGGTGTTGATGTTTCTACTGAAGCCGTTACAGGATTGTGGGAGTCTACGATTATTCCTACAACAAGTCGTTTTGCAGATAACTACGGCTACAGCTATGTAAACATAGGCTTGTATAAGGATGCTGATGGCAAGGCTCAAAATATGACTGGAACTGATGAGGCCTATACTAATAATTCGGGACTTAAAAGCACAAATACCGCAAAAATCTACGGTAACGGCACTGCAAACCCAGTCTTAGGCTATGCGACACGTATTGGAACTCGCGGTCATATCGAAACCGCCCAGATGAAGTAAACTCTCCCGTCTCAGCCGGCTTTCCAATGATTGCACGGCTGGGGCTAGAGAATTTTCTTTAGAAATTTAGTTTTTAATTCTTGCTGCGATTTCAGCGGCAATGGCTGTTTTCTGCTGCTTTGTGAGGTAGGCTTCGTTGCTCAGGCCTGGAAGCGGAACTGTTGTGGCTGCTATCCAGTAGCGGGCGTCGTCGGACTGCTTGTCCGGTGTGCGGCACTGGGCGAGAACCGGGGCGAGTCCTGTTGCCCGGCTCAGTGATTCCTGATATTCCGGGGTTACGAGGGCTGCAAGAAGGGCCTCAGTTTTTGGCGATTTCAGCATTGGAACGGCGTAGTAAGTCTTGCCTGTGAAAATTCTTGAATTGGCTCCATGCTCAGAAGGGAAATAAATCGAAGTGTAGCGCGAGATTGTTTTTTGTGCGCAGGCCCGGTGATTTTCCAGTGTCATGAACAAAACGCTTGAAAGGCGGCTTGAAGCAAAGGCCTCGACATCGTTCTGCTGGAGTGAGAAAGTTCCCGGATGGATGAAACCGAATTTGTACCAAGATTTGAGCTGTTTTACGCTGGTTGCAAGCGGTGAATCCGGTTCGTCACAGAGTTTGATTGCGGCCCGAACAGGATTGTCCGTCGTCTGAATGATTTTTGCAGCCGCATTGTAAGATTCAGTGCCGTCGATTGATTCTGCCATGGCTCCCATAAGGTCCAAAAGCAAATCCGGGTTGCCGCCAGCGAAAATCATCGGCGATTCCTTTTTGCGTTTCTGCTCACGCATGAATTTTTCTACATCGTTCCATGTGTTAATGTACTTTGTATTTGAACTCTGGAATTCTGCCAGGTCAACGTCAACTTCGAAATGGCTTGAAAGAATCGGAAGGGCTGTGATTTTGCCGTCATTGACCTGAACACCAGCCCTCATTGAAGAAGTCATGCCCGGTGTCAAATCTATCGGAAGGGCTGCCTTGCCGGAAGCCTTGTCTACGGCCGTTTTAACCGGGAAGCCTGAGCCTGTGATGATGATGTTAGGCTTTTTGGTGAGGGGAATCTGTTCCTTGAGGGACTTTTCGGCGTTGTATTCAACGTAAAATACCTGAAGATTCTGGGCTGAAGCGGCCTTGTTTATGACCTCAGTGATGCCCTGTCGTTGTTTTTCTTCTATTTTATAGAATGCGATTGTGAAATTCTTTGAGGGCTTGAAGAGGATTACGGCACCCGCAATCAGCAGTAAGAGGAGGGCTGAAGATGCTGCAATCAATATTTTTTTATTTTTTGGACTGATACTTTTTTTTGATTTTTTGGTTTCCTTTAAGTTTTTCATTCTTCTATTATTAAACAAAAATTCTTAGAATTCAAGCCATGAATATGTGAATTCGTACCACAAAAATTCCGATAGTCTAGATATGCGCATTTTATTTTCAATTTTTCTTTTATTTTCATTTACTTCTTGTATGGCCACTGCTAAGGCTGATGACAACTCGATTTATAAACTGCCCGAAATTTCTCCTGAGTCCCAAAGTGATTCCCCGTCATCTGGATTCATTCTTGCGGGAAGTGAAAGCGGATTGTACAAGATAAACGCAAATAAGACCGCAATTCCCCTCTGGCAGGGCGGAAAAGTTTCAAAAATTGTACGCGCCGATGACAAAAAATCTGGAAAAACACGCTGGTATCTCCTTTCAAACGAGGGAATTCTTTCTTCTGATGATTTGGAGTCATTTGAATTCAAAAACGAAGGACTCCCATTCCTTACAATTAAACAGTGGGACGGAACGAAGGCAACTTTCATAAAACAGCCCGCGCAACTTAAAGATTTGTCCGTTCACCCGACCAATCCTGACATCCTCGTCACCGCAACAAAAGATGACGTTTACATAACTTACAACGGCGGAGTCAACTGGAAATGCCTGGGCTCAACTTCTGCCTCAACTTCAGGAATCAAGGCTGTCGCAGTCTGTGACATGAACAGGCCCAACACTGGAAAAGCGGCCGTTACAAACGCAGACGGAAGCGTAACTCCTGCCGAAGCCCCGCAGACTGATCTGGTCGTTTTCATGGCCCACACGATTTTCGGTTTCTCTTACTGCAAGCCCATCTCAAAAAAAGTCACATGGAAGGACTGCAACGGCGGCTTCGAGAACATGAAGACCCAGACTTACCCGGACGAAATTGCTGACATCCTGCCTGTGGTTTTCTCTGATGAAAACGGTTTTCCTGTCACTGAAGTTTTCGTTTCTCAGTCTTACTTGCCGAGAATTTACCGCTTTGACTGGAAACGCGACCGCGGAGAACTCCTTTTTGCTGGAAGCGAGCCTCTGGAAACAATCGACTCTCTTTTCTGGGATGGAAGCCGCCTCTTGTACACTAAGACTGGTGAAATTTCAGCTTACAATCCTGTTACAAAGACTACTGACATACTTCCACCTGAATATGATAAATGGAAGCCTTGCTTTAACGCCCTCGGAAAATCCGACACTCTTTACACGGCATGGATTCCTTCTGCTGATGAAAAAAATCCCGGCCTCACTCTCGGTGAACTCTGGCTCTTGTATCCTAACGACGTGAACAATAAATACGCCTCAAAGGCTCTTGACCGAAAGGCTGTCTATGTTCAGGCCCACAAACTGATGACTGAAAAGGGAATCAATCAGTACAAAAAAATCATCAGGGACAACAAGCTTGACGCCATGGTTATCGACATGAAGGACGACTACGGCGGAATCCGGTTTGACCCTAAAGACCCTCTGATTCAGAAAAAGGGCTATATTTCACGCTACAAAATCGACATCGATACATTCGTGCCTGCAATGAAGGAGCAGGGAATCTATCTTGTTGCACGAATCGTTACATTCAAAGATAAAAATCTCGCCGGCTACGACAAAAAACAGTACGCAGTCTGGGACAAGACCCTCAACCGCCCATGGATGGGAATTCAGGGCTGGGAAAAAGTCAAGGACGAAGAAGGAAACGAGACCGGCGAAACTAAAACCCTCTATTATGACGAGGCCTGGGTTGACCCGTATTCGCCGGAAGTCTGGGAATACAACGTTCACATTGCTCAGGAACTGATTGCCCGCGGCTTCGACGAGATTCAGTTTGACTACATCCGCTTCCCGACTGACGGAAAGAACATGGCAAACGCCCAGTTCCGCTGGCGAAGTGAGGGTATGGACAAGGAAAGCGCCCTGGTTTCATTCCTGCGCTATGTCCGTGCAAACATTGACGCTCCGATTGGAATCGACATTTACGGCGCAAACGGCTGGTACCGCTCAGGCACCCGAACAGGCCAGGACGTTGAGCTTCTTGCTGAATATGTTGACGTCGTCTGCCCGATGTTCTATCCGAGCCACTTCGAGCAGTCTTTCTTGAATTATGCTCCTGCAAGCGAAAGACCTTACCGCGTCTACTACTATGGAACTTACAGAAATACAGTAATCGGCCGCAACAAGCTGATTATCCGCCCTTGGGTTCAGGCCTTCTACCTCAACGTAAGCTATGACCGGGCCTGGTACAACAAGAATTATGTAACCCAGCAGGTTTACGGAGTCCGTGACAGCGTTAACCGGGGCTACATGTACTGGAACGGAATGTGCCGCTATGACGACATTTCTCCGGATGTGGGCGATGAAAAATATCCGGGCCCATCGTATGAAGCCGATGCGAAATACAAAAAACCGGCTCTCTCAGGCGGCTCAAAGACAGACGAGCTTCTGATGAACGACGGCCAGACCCGCACCACAAAGACAAGTGACACTGCCGCCTGGGATTCAATTCGTGCGCAGGAGGAGCGGGAACGCATGAAGGAAAAAAGCGGCTTTCCCAAGCTGAGTGACATCTCAAAGCTCTGGCAGGCCTACAGCGAAAGTTAGGAAAAGATGACGAATTTAAAATACACACCCGAAGAACCGATTGCGGCCATTGCGACAGCCCTTGCGCCCGCAGCCCTTGGAATCGTCCGTTGTTCGGGAAAAAACAGTATCGAACTTCTCTCAAAAATCTTCTCAAGGCCAAAAGCCCTGCTTGAAGCAGCCGGAAATACAATCGTCTACGGCTGGATTTTTGACGGAAAGAGCAAAATCGATGAAGTTTTGCTTTCTGTTTTCCGTGCTCCCAAGTCTTTTACCGGCGAGGACATGGTTGAAATTTCCTGCCACGGTGGCGTTCATGTCGTGCAGGCTGTTTATAATCTTCTATTAAATAGTGGTTTTCGCGCGGCTGAGAAGGGCGAATTTACTTTCCGAGCCTACATCAACGGCAAGGCTGATTTGACTAAGGCCGAGGCTGTCCGAGAAATCATCGACTCAAAAACTGATGTCAGCCAGAGCCGGGCTGCCGGTCGACTGGCCGGAAACCTTTACGAGACGATTGACGGCGTTAAAAAGCACATTGTTGATACTCTTGCGGCTATTGAAGTTGAGATTGAATATCCAGAGGACGAAGAGACTATTGCAGATTCTTTCGACTCTACCGAGCTTAAAAAAGCCGAGTCCGTCTTACAGGAACTTGCCGCATCCTGGAAAAGCGAGAAAATCTATCAGGATGGAGCCAGAGTTGTCCTCTGCGGCCGGACAAATGCCGGAAAATCTTCTTTATTTAACGCGCTTCTCAAGGAAGACCGGGCAATTGTCAGCGACATCGAGGGAACTACCCGAGACTTTATCGAAAGCTGGATTGACTTTGCAGGAATTCCGGCTCGTCTTTTTGACACGGCGGGCCTTCGCGAGACTAGCGATGTGATTGAGGCCGTCGGCGTTGAGCGCACCCGTGATTTGAGTGAAGACGCTGATTTGATTCTCTATCTTGTTGACTCAAAATCCGGCCTGAATGATGAGGATAAATCTTTCATTCAGGCTCATATTTCCCGAACTGACTCAAAAATTCCCCTTATTCTTGTCTGGAATAAATGTGATTTGTCAGAAAATACTGATTCTTCATTCGATGTGCCTCAGGTCCGCATTTCTGCCAAAAAAGGAATTGGGCTTGGAAGCTTGAGCGAGTCTGTCCGTTCTGCCCTTTCTGCGGGCGGAAGTTCAGAGAGGAACAGCACGGGACTTGGCTCAGAGAGGCAGAAAATTTCAGTGGAAAAGGCTTTGGAGAGCGTACGCCATGCACTTTCGCTCACCGAAGATTATGCTTTGGACGCGGTTGTCCAGGATTTGGAGGATTCTTTGGACGCGCTTG
Source organism: Treponema ruminis (assembly GCA_017161305.1). GTDB lineage: Bacteria > Spirochaetota > Spirochaetia > Treponematales > Treponemataceae > Treponema_D > Treponema_D ruminis. The sequence continues at coordinate 628,161 of CP031518.1, forward strand.
GAGAGGTCACCGGTGATGTTACACCAGATGATGTTCTTGGTTCAATTTTCTCTCACTTCTGTGTTGGAAAATAAAATGAATCTCCAAAATATCTAAAAAAAACGAAAAGATTTAAAAATAGAGGGTAGCAGGCAAAGGACTTTAAAACATAAGTTGCGAAATCATATTTTGTCTGTTAGAATAGAATTATCTGTACAAAGAGGATGATTGTTGTGGCTATTATCAAAAAATACCAAAAATTAATGGCGGTTTTTGTTTGTGCATTTTGTACTTTCTCAGCGCTTGCACAGTCAACTGATGATGTCGGTGCCGTCTATAAAAAGATAGATATGGCAATCGCATCAAAGTCTGCCGATTCGATTGCCAAAATTCTCAACGAGAATAAATCGTCTGCCGATTACCCGTTAATCGAAAATTACACTCTCAAAAAGACAAGACAGCTTATCATCACCGATAACCTGGAGCTTGCCCGTCAGACTTCCCTTGCCGTAATTGACAACAATATCGAAAACTTCGATGCGGTCGAGCTTTATTCTTACATTGACAAGGCTATCTTGAATCAGCAGGCTGCAAATCAGGCTGCTGAAAACCGCAAGCGCCTTGAAGAAGAACGTATTGCCGCCCGCAACGCAAAATCAAAGCAAAAACTTGAAAACCGAGGCAACTATCAGGTTGTCAGCACTGCTTCAGGTCAGGAAGTTTACGTCAACGAACAGCAAGCTTCTTTCTCTTCACTTCTGTGGACTGTTAAGATTGGCCTTGCAGACTTCATTTATCAGAAGACTGCCGATCCTGATTATTCAAGCCTCAAATACGGTCTTGCAATCGGAGCAAATGTCTTCAAGCCTTCAGAACGTCTGATTCTTGGCTGTGATTTCTTTGCTGATGCCCACATTGTCACACTCATGAGTTCTGGCGGCAACCCGGAGGCAAAGGCCGCTGCCCAAAAAACTCAAATCGACAGTGACAATCCTCAGGAATTCTTCATGTCTGCCCGCATCGTTCCGGAGATTGCTTTTGCAGATTTAAGTAAAAACCTCTTCCTGCGTGCCGGTCTTGCAGCCCATCTGCTTGCTTCAAATGACAAGGCAATTACAGGTTCAACAAGCACCTTCTTCTCACCAGTCCTGGGTGTCGCCCTTGACAATCTTCATCTTGGTGAGGCTCAGCTCAGGGCTTTCTGTGATTATGATGCAGGTTCCCTTTTCTATAATGACATTAATATGGCTATGGAATTTGGCGGCTCTATTTTGCTCCCAATGGCTGTTAACGACAAAACAAAGTTCGGTCTGGAACTTGGCGTGCAGGATTTGCTTCTTATGAGAAATGCTGCCGAAGACGGAAGTCACGGTGGCGGAATGGAAAACCGCGTAAAATTCACATTTGCAATTGGAGTAGGAAATGTTACAAAATAAAATGCTTCTTAAAAAATCTATTTTGGGAGTCCTTCTTTGCATTTTTGCGGCTGGGCTCATCTTTGCTCAGGCGTCTGCCAGTTCATCAGATTTGACAAAACGCTTCCTTCAAAAAGCAGATGACCAGTATTCGGCCATGCAGTACGAGGATGCTTTTAAAACAATAAACGCAGCCCTTAAGCTTTCTGAAAAGGATGAAATTCCAGGCAACGTATATCTTCTTGCAACTCAGATTTACACAAAGCTGCTTGCCAAAATGACAAAAACAAAGGATTACACATATTTCAATGACGTAATTATGAATTTGCAGACCTATCCAAAAATCAATGATGATCCGCAGATTCAAAAATATATCCGCGTGATTCAGCAGCAGCAGGCTGACATGAAGGATGCCGCCCGCGATGCCAAAACCCGCGAAATGATGCAGGATATTTCTGCAAAACAGCAGGCTCAGCAGCAGGAAATGGTTGAAAGCCTCACTGCAAGCACGCAGGAAAACAACCAGAAAATGCTCGAGTCTTTCTCTGACAAAATGAATGAAAGCACAGAGAGCATCGTTTCAAAAATGTCTGAGCAGAATTCAACTTTGATTCAGGGCGTTACAGACACAATGACTACAACCCTCGACTCAATGGACAAGCGTTCAAACAAAACGATTTGGATTATTGCCATTGGTGCAGGCGTTATCTTCGTAATCGTATTCATTCTCGTCTTCCTCGGAATCCGTGCTTCTGCCCGCTCTTCTGCAATCCAGGCTGAGCAGCTTGATTCAACACTCAAACTTATCGCCGGAATGCAGCAGACAAACAATCAGCTTCTTCTTGGTGGCGTCACTGATTTTGGCGGCATGGGCTTAAAGTCTGCCGGAAGTTCCCGCTGGGGCGTTGATGCCCTTCCAGCTCCGGAAATGACGGACGAAGAAAAGTCAGAACTCAAGCAGCTTGTTATTGACTGTGAAAAACTTGGTTCAGAAATCGATGCCGTTACAAAGCGCAAGAACAACTCAAAGAACGTCAGCGAGCTTGTTTACAAACTTGCAATGCAGCTCGGCCTCAACCAGAATTCTTCTATGATTTACTTTGCAGCCTCAATGGTCTATGACGCAGGTTTCCTTGCAATCCCTCAGGAACTTCTTGAAGCAGAAAACCTGACCGACGAGCAGCGACTCCAGCTCAGGGAGCATGTAAATCTTTATGAGCAGTATCTCGGATTTGTTCCGCGTAAATACTGGGAAATCTTCGAGGAAGCCGCACTTTATCACCATGAAAACACTGACGGTTCAGGCTACAAGGGGCTTTTGGGTGCAGACATTCCTCAGATTGCACGGCTTATTCACGTTGCAGAAAGCTACAACTCACTTATCAGCCGCCGCAATTACAAACAGATTATGGATAAAGAGACAGCAATCCAGGAACTTGAAGCGAAGCCAAATCTTTATGACGTTGATGTAGTCAAGGTTTTGGACGCTATTGTATAGTTAAAAAATGGAGCGTGATGTCTAAAAGTGGTTACCCATGTCCGGCATTCTGCTGGCGTGGGTATCTTTTTTTTAAACAAATTTGTATAATACGTGCTACTGTAAAATGTTATTTGAGGTGAATTTATGTGTGGAATTGTAGGATATGTTGGTTCAAAACAGGTAACTCCTGTCCTTATCAACGGACTCAAAAAACTTGAATATCGCGGTTATGATTCTGCCGGCGTTGCAGTTATGTCGGACTCTAGCGATGAAATCCTTGTAAAAAAATCAAAGGGTGCCCTTAAATTTCTCGTTGAAAAAATCACTGATGAAGTCGTAAAGACTTCAAAAGATATGAGCGATGCCCAGGCCGAAAAGCGTCTTGGAGAACTTATCGAAAAAACCGGCACTATCATTAAAGGTAATGTCGGAATTGGTCACACCCGCTGGGCGACACACGGCGAGCCGAGTGACTTGAACTCTCATCCGCACACAAATGTTTCTGGTACGATTGCCGTAGTTCATAACGGAATCATCGAAAACTATGCAAAACTCAAGGCCTGGCTTCAGGATCAGGGCGTTGTTTTCAAGAGCCAGACTGACACCGAAGTAATCGCCCACCTTATCAATTACTTCTACGAAAAAACTGGTGAAATCTTTAAGGCTGTCCTTGAAACTTTGCACCGTCTCGAAGGAAGCTACGCTCTCGGCGTTCTCTGCACAAAATATCCTGACCGGCTTATCGCTGCCCGAAAGGAAAGTCCTCTTATCGTAGGCTTGGGAAGGGGCGAGAATTTCATCGCTTCTGACGTTCCAGCTGTTCTTGAATACACACGCGACGTTTACTACCTCAATCAGAACGAGCTTGCAGTCCTTTACAATGACCATGTTGATTTGTTCGACTCAGACGGAAACAAGGTCGTACGCGAGCCTTCTCATGTTGAATGGGATATGGCAAGTGCTGAAAAGGGCGGTTATGCTCACTTCATGCTCAAGGAAATCCATGAGCAGCCAAAGGCTTTGACAGACACACTTCGTCCACGCCTTATATTTGACGGCGACAAAGCAAAGGACATTCAGTTTGACGAAATCGACTTTGGCGAAGACTGGAAGCAGGCAGGCCGCATCGTAATCACAGCGTGTGGTACGGCTTATCACGCCGGTGTCGTAGCAAAATATGCATTCGAAAAATTTGCACGCATTCCTGTTGCCGTTGATGTTGCATCAGAATTCCGCTACAGAAATCCAATCCTCAACAAAAATGACATTTTCATCGTAATCTCTCAGTCTGGCGAAACAGCTGACACCCTTGCAGCCCTCCGTCTTGCAAAAGCGGCTGGAGCAAAAGTCATTGCAATTACAAACTGTGTAGGTTCAACTGTAAGCCGTGAGGCAGACGAAGTAATTTACACCTGGGCTGGCCCTGAAATTGCCGTAGCATCAACAAAGGCTTATACAACCCAGCTCATGTGCCTCTATCTCCTTGCAATCAAACTTGGAAAGGAGCGCGGTTCACTTTCTGCTCAGCAATACTCAAGATTGCTTTCTGAAATCGCCGCAATTCCAGAAAAGGCACAGCAGATTCTTGATAATCAGAGTGAAATCCAGAAATTTGCAAGCCAGCAGTTCAATAAATCAAAAATTTTCTATATCGGCCGTCTTTTCGACTCGGCTTCATCACTCGAAAGTGCCCTCAAGCTCAAGGAAGTCAGCTACATGCATTGTGAGGCTTTTGCCGCTGGTGAGCTCAAGCACGGACCTATTGCCCTTGTAGATCCTGATACACTCGTAGTCGCAATCGCAACAGAGCCTGAGCTTTACGAAAAACTTGCTTCAAACATCGTTGAGGTTAAGAGCCGCGGTGCCACAACAATGGCTATCACTCTCGACAAAAAAGGCGCATTCGACAACTGCTGTGATTCTGTAATCACAATCCCGGATTCTGAGCCAGCCCTTGCTTCAATGCTTTCAATCATTCCGGCCCAGCTTTTCGCATATTATTGTTCTATCTTGCGCGGTAACGATCCTGACAAGCCTCGTAACCTTGCTAAATCTGTAACGGTTGAGTAATCCGAACATGAATTACATCCATGTAATTCATGTTCGCACGAGAAAATTCTGTTCACCTAAAGGCAAACAGAATTTTCTCTCTTTGCTTAAACCCGGCATCCATGCCGGACATTTTAATGGAGTCATTATGAGAATTTTATGTCTTGGTGACAGCATAATGCAGTACAATGACTTCTCCACCTTTCCTCAGACGGGATGGGTGCAGGAGCTTGCCCGCTTTTTCCCTGTAAGTACTCTCTGGCTCAATTTTGCCAGGAACGGACGGAGCACAAAGTCTTTCATTGATGAAGGCCGCTTTATGCGAGTCATGGCCGAGGCAGAAGATGGGGACTTTGCCCTGATTCAGTTTGCCCACAATGACGAAAAGGACGACCCGCTCCGCCACACAGGCTCAGAAAGGGGCGGTGCCTTCCGTAAGAATCTTTCATATTTTGTGCGTGAACTTAAGGGGCGGGGAGTGCGACCTGTCCTTTTAACGCCGATGGCCCGCCGCATGTTCGAGGGAACTTCCGCAAAGGACAGCCACGGAGAATATGCCCCAGCAATTATTGAGACTGCCGCAGAAGAAAATATTCCCTGCATCGACATGAACGCCCTCACGCTTGATTTCCTCAATAAAACAGGATTTGAGGCAAGCCGCCGTTATTACATGAACTTTGACGCAGGCCTTTATGAAAATTTCCCGGAAGGGCGTGAGGACAACAGCCATCTTCGCCCGGATGGAGCCAACGCCTATTCAAAAATCGCTGCCGGTGAAATCAAGAAGATTGCAGAAACTTTCCCTGAGTACAAGGAACTGTCTGATTCCTGCATGTGCGGTACTGAAAGCCCCTTTATGGAAGTTGAGGCTGAAAATAGCGAAATTGATGACGAATACACGGTTTTTCAGAAATAACCGTAGACTTCTTAATTTATAATTGACCCGAATGCCGAATTTCTGATATAATAAATGCACTTCCTTGTTGAAGTTCGGGCCATTAGCTCAGCGGTTAGAGCAGAGGACTCATAATCCTTTGGTCCTTGGTTCAAATCCAAGATGGCCCAGTGTTTTCGCAACGAAGTGAGAAAACACGTGTAAATCACTTCCAATAGGCCAAACGAGCGAAGCGCTGTACGGCCCAAATCCCATTTTGCTTTTGCAGAATGGGATTTTTTTATCTCCAGAAGATGCTCCACAAAAAGAGCCAGATAAAGCAAATTACTGTAATCATCTTGAGGCCTGTGCCGAGCAAGAATCCCTTGAATGCACCGAATGCTGCCTTTAAAGCCCGGCCTGCATCAGAAGAATCGTGAATCATTTCGCCGATGAAGGCTCCAACGAAGGGGGCGATAAGAATGAAAAGCGGCCCCAAAAAGAATGAGGCGAGAAGTCCAATCGTGCAGCCCCAAGTCGCCGCCTTGCTTCCGCCCGCCTTTTTTGTCATCAGCGAAGGGAAAACATTGTCGATTACGGTGACGAATACTGCGGCGATTCCTGTTGCTATCAAAATCCAGACTTCAAGATTTGAGTAATTCGAAAAATGAGCGGCGAGTAATCCTGCCCATGCAATCGGTGGCCCCGGCAAAACCGGAAGAACTGTGCCGACAAGCCCTACCAGAAGCAGGACTCCGGCTAAAATTGCGAAAAAAAGCGTAGGATCAAAGTGCACGGGCTTCCTCCTTTAAAATTACAAATCCCACCACTGTGCGGCAGACTGGTCAGCGAGCTGAATCAAAAGTACGAGGGGATTTTGAAGAAGATTTGAGTAGTTGTATGTTTCCATGGGAGCAAGGTCAGAAAATCCCATGTGGCATTTGATTGCTTCGATTACATTTCGCCTTTTAAGCTGCGATGGCATTGATTCGAGAAGAAGAAGAACTGACTCGCCTGCGTGGCCGAGGTTTCGCAAATCCGACTTTGTCTTGTAGTAAGGCTCGTATTTCCAGTTTCCGTTGAAATCCTTTGTCTTTTTGCTTTCGGTTGCGTAGGCTCCGGCCTTGCAGAAATCATGGGCGATTCCCGAAATGAAGACATCCTGGGCCGTGAAGTCAAATTTGCCGCTTCGTTTTGAAAGGGCGAAGTTTTCTGCGAATGAAACCGCAAAGCGCAGGGCCTGGACAGCGACCATGAGTGAATGAGCCGCCAAGCCGCCCTTTACGTTGCCGTGAAATCTTGTGCTTGCAGGGCTTGTCCAAAAATCGTGAGCTTCCATCCATTCTTTGAGGGCGGAAAGCTCTGTTTTGTCTTCGATGACATAATCTGCCATTTCAAGCACGGTTTCCTTTACGGCTTCCGGAGAGAAAGTTCCGTCATTATGAACAGCCTGCTTTTTGTCAAAAATTGCAAGAAGTTCTTCGGTCTGTGATTTTAATTTTTCCATTTAATTACAAAAAAGAGGGAAGTCCCCTTTGTAAAGGTTTCTTTCCCTCTTTTGCTAAACTCCTATTTCTATTTTACAGTGTTGCGATAGTGCGCTCGATTCGCTCAAGGGCACGCTCTTTTCCAAGAACTGCGATTGAACCGATGAGCGGTGGAGAAACGCGGCTTCCTGTAACAGCCATGCGAACCGGCATCATGAAGTCACCGAGTTTAATTCCAAGCTCTTCTGCCTTTGCCTTTGCGAAAGCTTCAGCGCCCTCGTGGTCAAGCTCGAATACCTTTGAAACGAATTCTTTTGCGTTTTCAAGAACTTCCTTAGTCTTTGCCTGGTCGAGCTTTTTCGGAATCAACTGCTCAACAGGTGGAACTGCCGGCTCTGTGAACATGAAGTGAACCATTTCAGCTGCTTCTGTGAGGAACTTGAGTCGCTCCTGAATGAGTGGCATGAGGCCGAGAAGAGTCTTTTTGACATCTGCGCTTGTCATGTTCATGCTCTTGTCTACGCAGTACGGCTCTCCGTCTTCGCCCATTGCAACGCCTGAGAACTCAGGTCCAACATTTGGTTTTGGCTGCGGGTTTTCAGGATTGATTTCGAGAGTTGCGTCGCCTGTGCCTGTGATGAATGGAAGAGTCCATTTGTAGAGCTCTTCTGTTGAAAGCTGGCGGATATAATTTGCGTTGTAGAATTCGAGTTTTTTGTAGTCGAATACAGCCGGAGCCTTGTTGAGGTGCTCAAGCTTGAATCGCTCTGCAAGTTCGTCCAAAGTGTAGAAGTCACGGCCTTCCTCGTAAGAACAGCCGAGTAGGGCAACGTAGTTTACGATAGCCTGTGGCAAATATCCTCGTGCGCGGAATTCGTTGAGAGATGTTGAACCGTGGCGTTTTGAAAGCTTTTTGCCGTCTGCGCCGTTTACCATTGGAAGGTGGCAGAATTCAGGATGCTCCCAGCCGAATGAGCGGTACATCTGTACGTGGAGCGGTGTAGAAGGAATCCATTCCTGAGCGCGCATTACGTGGCTGACCTTCATCAAGTGGTCGTCAACGATGTTTGCAAGGTGATAGGTCGGGAATCCGTCGCTCTTCAAGAGAACCGGGTCCGGAGAAATGTCTTCGTTTTTCCAAGTGATGTCGCCGAGAAGGTGGTCGTGGAAAGTTGTCTCACCCTCGAGAGGGACTTTGAGGCGGATTACATAAGGCTTTCCTGCGTCCAGGTTTGCCTTTACTTCCTCTGGTGTAAGGTGACGGCAGTTTCGGTCGTAGCCAGGTGCCATTTTGTTTTCGGTCTGGATTTTTTTGATTCGCTCAAGACGCTCTGAGTCACAGAAGCAGTAGTAAGCCTCGCCTTTTTCGACAAGTTCCTGAGCATATTTTTTGTAAAGCTCAAATCGCTCTGACTGAACGTAAGGACCGTATTCGCCGCCCTTTTCGCCGCCCTCGTCCCATTCGATTCCGAGCCAAGCCATTGTGTCATAAAGGTTCTTGACGTATTTTTCGTCGTAGCGTGTGCGGTCTGTGTCTTCGAGACGGAGAATGAATTTACCGCCCTGGCTTCGTGCATAAAGATAGTTGAAAAGTGCTGTACGAACGCCACCGATGTGCTGCATACCTGTTGGACTTGGAGCATAGCGTACTCGAACTTCGTTAGACATATTTTTCCTCCGCAAGTAAATTTTTCGAGTTTCGGAACGAAACTCGTTGAAAAAATCTGAACTTGTTCAGATTTTTTATAACTTCTGACATAAAAAATCCTCTAATAAATTAAAAATATCCTAACTATTATAATGAATTGAAGATTTATATTCCACAGAAAATTAGAATTTAAAAATATGAAAATAAACTGTATCTTTTTTGCTATCCGTGTTATACTGAAAGTATCTTATAGGAGTTTATATGTTCAAGAAATTAACAGCTATCTTTATTTCTCTCTTTATTGTTTCATCAATTGCATTTGCTCAAGAAAAGAATCAAACAAAAATCAAAGGTGTTGATGATGATAATTACATGTGGTATGAGTTCAAGGCCAAGCGATTGGGCAAAACCTTCAAATTCTTCGCCTTCAAAAATGACACTCAGCGCGACAACCGTACAATCCAGCTTTTCAAAAAATCAGGCTGGGGCATGGGACCAAACGAAACAATCACTGAGTTTTACAATTTTAACGGCGGCGAAATCACAAAGACCTGGGACGAGCAGCTTAAGCCTGCAATGAAGGAAAACGGCTACAAATACGCATTCACCACTTACCGCACCACGGACAAGGACGAAACAACCGTTTACCTCTACACCTTCTACTACGATCCCGACACAGACCAGCTCCACATGCTGAGGTCAGTAAAATAAAAAAAGGGGAGAAGTCTCTCCTAGTGAGCGGCTCTGCGTAGCAGTGCAAAAACACTTGATAAGTGTTTTTAGCGAATCTCCCTAGTCACACTTCGTTGTGCCGCACCCCATTCTCCTAAGGGGCAACATGCCCCTTAAAATCCCCAGAGTGCAGTACCTTATATTATCCCAGCATAACCCTGTCGTTTAAATCGCCTGCCGCACTGAATTTTGCCAGCAAGTCTTCAACTTTAAGGTTCTTCTTTTCTTCTCCACGGACATCATAAATGATATTGCCCTTCATCATCATGATGAGGCGGTTGCCGTACTGTATTGCGTGCTTCATGTTGTGTGTTACCATGAAGGCTGTGAGCTTGTCCTGGGCTATGAATTTTTCGGTAAGCTCAAGGACTTTTGCCGCTGTTTTTGGATCAAGGGCGGCTGTGTGCTCGTCGAGCAAAAGAAGCTCCGGCTTTTTAAGGGTTGCCATGAGCAGGGTAAGGGCCTGTCGCTGACCTCCGGAAAGAAGTCCGACTTTGCTTGTGAGCCGCGATTCAAGGCCCAGGTCCAGCATGGCCAGCTTTTCACGGTAAAGTTCCTTTTCTTCTTTTTTGATGCCCCATTTGAGGGTGCGGGTGTTGCCGCGGCGGAGAGCCATTGCAAGGTTTTCTTCGATTTCCATGTTTGCCGCAGTTCCTGTGAGAGGGTCCTGGAAAACGCGACCAAGGAAAGCCGCTCTTTTGTATTCAGGCATGTCTGTGACGTCACGGCCGTTGAGCTTGATTGTGCCTGTGTCGCAAGAGTGAACTCCCGCAATCAGATTGAGAAGTGTTGATTTTCCTGCACCGTTTCCGCCGATGATTGTTACAAAATCACCGTCCTCAAGAGTGAGGTTTATGTCATTGAGGGCCTGCTTTTCAGTAATGGTTCCCGGATTAAAAATCTTTGATACGTGTGATATTTCAAGCATTTTTCATTTCCTACTTTTTATGGCAATTATTTTGCGAATGCCCTTTTGTGTGCAACTTTCTGTTTGGCAACTGGAATTGCAAGAGCAATGACAACGATGATTGCCGTGAGCAGCTTGAGGTCAGAAGATTTGAGACCGAGCTGAAGGACAATCGCAATAATCAGGCGGTAAACAACCGAGCCCAGCAAAATTGAAAGCAAAGTGACGTAGAATGAGAAGCGTTTGTTGAACCAGGCGAAAATGCTCTCGCCCAAGATGATTGAAGCCAGACCGATTACGATTGCACCTGTTCCCATGCCGACGTCGCCGTAACCCTGCTGCTGTGCAACGAGGGCTCCTGAAATTGCAATCAGGCCGTTTGAAAGCATGAGGCCCATGAGCTTCATTTTGTCTGTATCAACGCCCATTGCCCGGACCATCTTTTCGTTGTTGCCGGTTGCGCGGAGACATGAACCGATTTCTGTTCCCATGAACCAGTAGAGGAAAACGATAAGTGCGATTCCAAAAATAACTCCGACGATGAAAGAAGCTACGTTTGGAGTGATTCCCAACTGGTCCTGCATTTTTGTCATTATTGTGTCGATTCCCAGAAGAGGTGTGTTTGATCGACCCATGATGCGGATATTAATAGAATAAAGTGCAATCATTGAAAGGATTCCGGCCAGAATTTCATGAATCTTGAGCTTTGTGTGCATGATTCCAGTTGCGAAGCCGGCGATTAAACCTGTTAAAAAGGAAATAAAGACTGCAAGAAGGGGATTTACGCCCTTTGTGACCAGAATTGCGCATGTTGAGCCGCCGAGTGCAAAAGAGCCGTCGCAGGTCATGTCAGCAATGTTAAGGATTCGGAAAGTGAGATAAACGCCCAGGGTCATGATTCCCCAGAGCAAGCCTTGTGCCACAGCTCCCTGTGCAGCACCAAAAATACTTAAGATGTTCATAATAGCAGATATTATAGCACAAATTTCAGAAAATTGCTATATATAGAAACTTGATTCGGGCTATTCGTCTGTATCTGAGCCTTCTACTTTTGTTTCAGCGTTTTCAAGGTCTTCCGGGCCTGCATCTTCAAGCTCTTCGACGTTGTCATCAAATGAGTCTTCGTGGTCTTCATCCTCGACATATTCGCTGACATTCTTGCGCTTGACGATAATGACCGTGAGGTCGTCTTCAAAGCCCCGGTATTCGGTGAATTCATCCAGCTTTTCCATGATGAGGCCGAGGATTTCGTTTGAGGATTTTGCGTGATGCTTCTTTACGATTTCTTTTATTGCCTTGAGTCCGAACTGCTCCTGCTTTGAATTTGTAGATTCCGTGAGTCCGTCCGTGTAAAGCAGGAGAATATCGCCGGTTGCCATGAAGAAATTTGAGCGGGCAAAGGAAACCGTGATTCCCTTCATGCCGATTGCGCCGTAATGCTGCTTGCCGTCATTTCCCTTTAATTCATAGACTTCGTTGTCAGAAACGCTGTATTTGAGCGGATAAGGATGTCCAGCGTTTCCAAGCTCGACCTTGCACCTGGCAGGATTTTCGCTGTCATCAAAGCGGCACAAAACGCCAGTCATGTAATTTTCGATGTCGCCCTTTTCCGCAAGAATCAGGTTGTTTATCTTGTTGAGGATTTTATCGACCGGTTCCTTGCGCCTGAAGCCTGTCTGGAAGACCCTGGAAATAATGTTTTTGGAAAGCATGGTGACGAGACTTGCAGAAAGACCGTGACCGGAAACATCGAAGAGGGTAATTCCGTTGAGGGTGTCGTTGAAACTGTAGTAATCGTAGAAATCGCCTGAAACCTTGGCCTGGGGTGAATAGCAGACTGAAATTTCCCAGCCGCGGAAGTGCCTGTTGGGCTTGGGAAGGAATTTGCGCTGAACGATGGAAGCCATTTCCAGATCCATGTCAGAGCGGTGCTTGTCCTTTTCAAGACGTTCGTTCAAGTCTGAAAGCTCGTTGTTTGCGTATTGCAAATCTGACGTTCGGGCCGCAACTTCTTCCTTGAGGTGATTTGAAAGCCTTTCGTTCTTTTTGTAGATTGAGGCAAACCTGAAGGCCAGCATGACGATGAAAATCACGATGGAAATCTGCCAGCCGAAAATTGAGAAATAAGTGTAGGTTCGTGTGTTGTCAGTCAGCCTGAGCGTTAAGTCAACTACGATTGTTGAAGATAATGGAAGGAAGCCTGTCGCAAAATAAAGGGCAGCCATCCGTTTTTCCTTGCCCAAAAATTCCTTTATAACCGCAACGGCTCCAATCAGTCCCTGCATTGCAAGAAGGACAATCATGAGCGGGAAAATTTCAATAAGGAAGTCATAGGTCGGGGCAAAAAGCGTAAGCAGAACCTGAAGGGCAAGTATTGACCAGCGGAGAATATTGACTTTGAGAGGCGGTTTTATAGATAAAAAGTTGATTGCGAAGAGGGTCGCGAAGAAAACCATGAAATAGGGCGGCATACAGAGGGTAAGCTTGATGAATGGAACGTATGGAAGCCCGCCGTTTGTGTAGGCTGGCAGCTCAGTCGCAAAAAATGGAATGAGGAAGATTGAAGTGAAGAAATTGACGAAAGCAAAATCCCTGAATTCCTTGAAAGCCTTGAGATTGAGGTAAAAACTCAGATATAGGATGAAGGTGAGGAATAAAATTCCAACGAGGAACATGTAAATGCGTGTGTGATGGAAATTTATTGACTCAAAATTCGGGTAGGCGTATCTTGCAGGCTGTACGAAAGAATCTGCTGAAATGCCGCTCCTGCCCTGGGCGTAAATCTTTATGAGGATTATGTTTTTGCCTTCCTGTTTGAGGATGTTGAGCGGGAAACTGAAAAAGTGGGCCTTGAAGAGAGTGGACTGTTCGTGAGGCGGAAAGGCACCGTATTGAGAGATAAAGACTCCGTTGCAGAAAACCTGCTCGGCAAAGCGGAGGTGGGGGATTACCAGACCCAGCGGCTGATTTTTGAACTGGGGCGGAATTTCAAATTCGGCCCGGACCCAAACGTAGTGCTCGCCCTTGCCGAGAGTGTGCCTGAGGTTGTGGACGCATTTGTCTTCGAGCCGCTTGAAGTTTGCGGCGTTCTTCATGGCGTCACCTAAATTTGAATCAGCATCTGACTCCCAGTAATGAAAAGTGTCGCCGATGTAAATTCTTGGTGTGTCATTGTGGCCGCATGAAAAGAAAAGTGCGGAACTTAGTGCGAGAAGAAGATAAAAAAGCCTGTTTGCGAAAAATTTAAAAGTCCGCATAATCCTATTTTAGCATAATGCCGGGATATTTTAAATATTATATTTCAATCTTTATTTAATTTTTCGAATTTAATTTTTGCTTTGCCAGCCATTCAAAAAGACTTAAGTTTCCGTCCCTGCAGTCATTGTTGAGGACGTAAATCCAGCTCCAGTGTCCGGGGTATTCGTAGGGAAGACCGTATTCATCATCGTCTTTTTTGGCATCTGGATTCAGAAGATATTTTCCGCTCAAATCGACGACGTTACGGAATTCCGAATAGTGAACGTTTTCGGCGTTGGCCTGGTTGAGCCGGACGATTGTCGGAATTGAGTTGTCTTCCGGGTTTACAGAATCGTCGTTGAGGGCGTAAGTGAACCAGAGGGGCTTTTTTGCCAGAATTTCGATTTTGCTGGGATTGATTTTTGAATCAAGATAGTATTCGCAGATTGGAAAGGCGGCCGCAAAAAGCTGGGGCTCTTCAATCATCATGTTCATGGTCATGTAGCCGCCAGCCGAACAGCCGCCGACGTAAATCCTGTCCCTGTCAATCTGAGGATGATTTTCCAGATATATATATAGAAGATTTTTGACAGGTTCCGTGTAATAGGAGACAGCCGCAAACTGGACTTTGTCCTTCCTGGGCTTTTCCTTTTCCAGAGAGAGTTTTTTGAGCAGCTTGTTGATTGGTTTTTTAACCTTGTTTGCAGGGGCGTCCTTGTCCACCGGAGCCCAGACCCTTGCGTTTCCCGGGCCTTTTTCTGTGGTTTCAAGCCAGCCTGTGGGGCATTGGGGAGCGAGGATTGCACAGCCGTTTGGAAAGCTGCCCTGGATTTTTTCTTCGGCAAGGGCAGTTGTTTTTGTTCCGAAGAGAACCTGATAGATGTTGCTGCCGCTTTCACCCATTCCGTGGAACCAGAGAATCAGGGGAATTTTTTCTGAAGATTCTGCTTGGGGAATGTAGCTTGCGTAATTGAGCAGGACTTTTTCTTCCTGAGATTTTTGATCGGACTTGCTTTCTTGCTCTGCCGGGAAAGTGTATTCGAATTCGTCTGTTTCGAATTTTGCAGCGCTTTCGTTGACAAATCCCTTGAGGTTTTGAATTGAAATTCCCAGCTTTTTGTTTGAGATTTTGTAGCCGTAGTATGGCTTGAAGCGGGAACTGAATGAAATTGAAACGAAGGGATTGGAATTTTCGGCAAGGGGATGAACGTCTGTCAAAAGGGTGATGAAATTTGATGGCGAAGTGATTCTGTTTCCCTGGGAATCTGATGCGAATGCGTCCGTGACCGGAAGAAAGCCCTTTTCCATGCCGACGTTTGTCTTTTTAGGGTAGAGGATCTGATTTACTTTAAAATCCCTGGCGGCAATAGCCTGGGGGGAAACCAGGTGGCCTGTATTGATTGTAATCCTGTCGATGCAGGCTCCCCAGTCATAAGAGCCGACGTGGACGACGCTCTGGCCGGATGCCGCTTCAAGGCTGGAATGAAAGTCCTGTGAAAAGAGGGTAAAAGTTGAAGCAAAGAAAAACAATATTATAGAAAGAAAACGCAGCATGTTTTTATTTTAGCAGAGAAAAGATTGAAAAAGCAAGAAATTCGGGGGCTTACCTATGCTTTTACACCTTTAATAAAATTGAAAAAAATATTATAATCTTTCACAAATCGAACTTTTAAGGAGCGATACAATGACACTTGATGAAATCAAAAACCCTAAAATCAAAGCATGGGTCGAAGAATGTGTTAAAATGTGTGAACCAGACAACGTTTACGTTTGTGACGGTTCAACTGAAGAGTATGACCGATTGATGAAGAAATGCGTCGATGCAGGTCTCGCTACTCCACTTGCTAAAAAGCCTAACAGCTTCTTGTTCCGTTCACTTCCAAGCGACGTAGCTCGCGTTGAGGGACGAACATTCATTTCTTCTGTTAAACAGGAAGATGCAGGTCCAACAAACAACTGGATTGACCCGGTTGAACTCAAAGCAACAATGAAGGGCTTGTACAAGGGCTGTATGCATGGCCGCACAATGTACGTAATTCCATTCTGCATGGGTCCACTCGGTTCACCAATCTCTAAGAACGGTATCGAGCTTACTGACTCAGAGTACGTTGTCCTCAACATGGACATCATGACTCGCGCAGGCAAAAAAGTTCTCGACATCATCGGTACAGACGGTGAATTCGTTCCTTGTTTGCACTCAGTTGGTAAACCACTCAACAACGGCGAAAAAGACAACGGCATCTGGCCTTGTGCAGACGTTGAGCACAAATACATCTCTCAGTTCCCAGAAGAGCACCTCATCTGGTCTTACGGTTCAGGATACGGCGGAAACGCTTTGCTCGGCAAAAAATGTTTCGCTCTCCGAATCGCTACTGTATTGGCTCGTGAAGAGGGCTGGCTCGCTGAGCATATGCTCATCCTCAAACTTACAAACCCAGAGGGCAAAGTTAAATACGTTACTGGCGCATTCCCATCAGCTTGTGGTAAAACAAACTTGGCTATGCTTATCCCAACAATCCCAGGCTGGAAAGTTGAGACAATCGGTGACGATAT
Organism: Treponema ruminis; assembly: GCA_017161305.1. Classification (GTDB taxonomy): domain Bacteria; phylum Spirochaetota; class Spirochaetia; order Treponematales; family Treponemataceae; genus Treponema_D; species Treponema_D ruminis. The sequence goes on from CP031518.1 coordinate 644,522, forward strand.
CGCATGGATGAAATTCGGCAAAGACGGCCGCTTGTATGCTATCAACCCAGAGGCAGGTTTCTTCGGTGTTGCTCCAGGAACATCTGCTGAGTCTAACAAAAACGCTCTTATCTCTGCTTCAAAGAACACTATCTTCACAAACTGTGCTCTTACTGAGGACGGAGACGTTTGGTGGGAACAGATTGGTTACCCAGCAAAGGGCAAACTCGTTGACTGGAAAGGCCAGACACGCGACGCTCTTCCAAAAGACAAATCACCAAAAGGCGAGGAATTCGCTCATCCAAACGCACGCTTTACAGCACCTGCAAAACAGTGTCCATGTATCGCTCCAGAGTGGGAAAACCCAGAGGGTGTTCCAATCTCTGCTATCCTCTTCGGTGGACGCCGTCCATCAACTGTACCTCTCGTACACCAGAGCCGCAACTGGAACCACGGTGTATTCCTTGGTTCTATCGTTGGTTCAGAAATCACAGCAGCATCTACAATCGATGCTTCACAGGTTGGTAAAATCCGCCGTGACCCATTCGCTATTCTCCCATTCTGTGGATACAACATGGGCGACTACTTCCAGCACTGGGTTGACGTTGGTGCAAAAGCTGACCAGGACAAATTGCCAAAGATTTTCTACGTTAACTGGTTCCGCAAGGACGAGAACAACGCAGATCTTCCTGGTGGATTCATGTGGCCAGGCTACGGCGACAACTCACGCGTTCTCGCATGGATTTTCGACCGCTGCGACGGAAAAGACAACTATGTTGACACACCAATCGGCTTCATGCCAAAAGAGGGTGCTATCAACACAGACGGATTGGCTGACTACTACAAAAAGACTCTCCCACAGATTCTCAACGTGGACAAAGAGGGCTGGTTGAAGGAAGTTAAAGACATCCGTGAGAACCACTATCCAAAATTCGGCAAACACTTGCCAAAAGAGCTCACAGCCTGCTTGGATGATCTCGAAGCACGTCTTTCAAAATAAGCTTGCTTGAGCAAATAAGTCTAACATAGACTGATATTTCCCGTCCGTGATTTTCATGGGCGGGATTTTTTTTGTCCGTTGATATTTCTTTTGATTTTTCCGATAATTAAAGTATGACAAAGACTTATGATATTGATTTAGATGATGAACTTGTTGAGCGTGCAGGCGAGATTTTTGAGAATCTGGGCACGGATATCGACACGGCTATAAAAATATTTTTGAAGCAGGCTGTTTTGCGCAAGGGCTTTCCTTTTGAACTTGTGATTCCAGATGAAGCTGAAAGTCCCTGCCAGCCGGAAAGTGCTCCTGCTGATGAGGAAGACCTTCACGGTGGTATCAGCGAGGAAGAAGAATTTGCCGCCGCTACAGTAACGGCTACAGCAGAGACCGTGAGCGTGCCTCCGGTTCCGCCTGAGATTGCGGCCCGGGTTGCGGCAAACGAAGCCCTTGTCGCTGAAATGCGCAACGAAATCGGCAGCAAGGAAGTAATCCCCGAATTCGATGAAAACGAAGACGACGGCACCAGTGGAAACTACGAGCAGGCAGAAAGTCAGCCTGCCCCAGCTCCAGCCGCAGAAGAAGCCCCGGCAGAAAGCGAAAGCCCTGCCGCCGTTGATGAAGCCGACGAAGAAGACGAAGACGAAAGCACCCCGGAAAACCTCTTCGACTCCTGGGACGTCGGAAACGAAGAAGAAATCGGCTGTAAGTAGGACAAAAGCAAAACAGGTTTCGGTGCATGTTTAAAAGCTCACCGTGCATGTGATTGGCAGGTGGTCCGAGTAGCCCCTGCCATTCCAAATCTGGTAGCGGAAGGGGTGGCCATCGCTGTCTGCCCAGTCACCGGAATTTTCCGCCGCAAAATCTGTAATTTCTGCATTTCCGGCCGCAAAAAAGTGGTCGATTCTTTCCCATTTTTCCTTGTACCAGTAGGAGCCTGGAATCCTGTAAGTCCCGTTTTCTAAAATCCAGGGCGAATATACTTCAACATGCTTTCTTCCGTGAAGCAGGATGTTTGTTCTTCCGCTTTTTCCCTGATGATAGTCAAATTCCGAGATGTCCTTGTTGAAATCCCCGGCCGCAAGAACTGCATTTCCCTGCTTTTCTGCCCGGAAGATCAAATCCGCCAGCAGACTTTCCTGCCTTTTTCGCCAAATTTCCGATTCTTCAGCCCCGCCGCTTTTGCTCTTCCAGTGATTGACGAAAAGGACGAGGTTCTTATCCTTTGTCTTGACTCTGCACTGAAAAATCGGCCTCATTGCAGGCTGCTTCTGGCCGTCGCGGATATCCATTGCGTGAACTGAGATTTCTTCAAGGGGGTAGCGCGAAAGCAGGGCACAGCCGATTGAAGAGTCTGGGGAGCCTGAAAAAACTGCATGGGTGTAGGCCTTTGAAAAGTCAAAAGTCCCTGAAAGCCTGTTTGCAATATCCTGAATCTGGGCTTCTTTTTCAATTTCTTCCATGATTACAAGGTCTGCATCCAGCTCTTTTATCACGGAAGCCAGCCTGTCCAGCCTCTCTTCGTATTTTTCCTGTGACCAGCCGCTTTTTTTGCTTTTGAAGTCGGTGTATTCGTTTCCGTCAAAAGTCGAGTCAAAAAAGGTCTGAAGGTTCCAGTTCATGATTCTCAGGCTTTTCCTATCCGAATCTTTCGCAGAATCCGAAAAAGAGCTGCTGCAGGAAAGCAGACAAACAAGGGCAAGCATAGCAAGGCAAGCCCGACCAGGCCTTAAAAAAGGCATCATAAAATTCATTCTTTTCATACATATTAATTGCCTTTAAAAATGCGTTTTCGGCAATGCAAATGAAATAAAGTCAGAAAATTACAAAAAAAATTAGCATTTTCTTAAATCTAGCTTTATAATTAGAATAAGATCATGAAAAGTAAAATACGTCTTTCAGTTCTTTCTATAAAATTACTCGCAAGCGCAGTCCTCTTCGGGGTCCTCATGTTCGCGATAAACAGCTTTATGAGTTACAAGCAGTTTAAGCAGCAGGTGGAGACTTTGTACGGCGATGTCACCAGACAGTTTGCCCAGACGGCTATTTCTTACGTTGACGTGGAAAGAATCTACTACTGGCTTACAGACGGCAATGACGGATTCTGGGATTCTACAAATCAGCGCCTGAACGAATTGACCGAAACGGCTGAGCTGGCCTACATTTACCTGACGGTCATTTCCCATGACTATAAATACCGCACCTATGTTTTTGACACCGTGAGCAGTCAGTTACTCAGCGAGCCTTATGAACTTGGCTATGTCGAGTCCCTTGAAAATAAAACTCCTGACTATATCGAAAATCTGCGGAAGACAATTGAAAACGGCGAAACCCACAGTTATTTTTCATACAAAAAAACGGGCGGTCACGTTACGACTTCAATTCCTGTCCGGGACTTTTTCGGCACCGTCGTTGCGATTATGAGCGTCGTCAAGCCGATGAATGAAATTCAGGCCTATAAGGAAAACTATCTGCGTTCAATCCTTGTCGCCGCCCTGATTTTTACATTTTCATTCATCCTTCTTTATGCCCTTTCCCTGATTATGGGTGTCGTCAAGCCGCTCATGATGATTATCGATGAAACCTCGCACTTTGCCGAGCATCACGGTGAGCTTTCTGGCGTCCTTAAAAAAATCAGGAATCACGATGAACTTGGTCTTCTTGCAAAGTCAGTTGAAAAGATGAGCGTGGACATGAACCGCTACATAGCCGACCTGACTCACGCCACGGCTGAAAAGGAACGACTGGGTGCGGAACTTAACGTCGCCACAAAGATTCAGGCAGAAATGCTTCCGAGAGTTTTCCCGCCCTACGAAAATCATCCTGAGATTGAGCTTTATGCTTCCATGACTCCTGCAAAGGAAGTCGGCGGAGATTTTTATGATTTCTTTATGATTGATGACGATCATTTTGCCGTCGCCGTAGCCGATGTTTCTGGAAAAGGTGTTCCGGCCGCTCTTTTCATGGTCATCGCAAAGACCCTGCTCAAGGATGCAGCCTGCCTCTTTAAAACTCCTGCCGAAATTTTCGAGCACGTCAACAATACTCTGTGCGAGAGCAATGAATCAGGTCTTTTTGTCACCTGCTGGATGGGAATTCTTGAGCTCTCTACAGGAAAGCTCACTTTTGCCAACGCAGGTCACACCTCGCCAGTCCTTGAAAAAGACGGTCAGATTTCTTATATTCAAACAAAACCTAACCTCATGCTGGCCGCTCTTGCCGGAATCTCCTACATGAATAACGAAATTACGCTGGCTCCCGGTGACAAGCTTTTCTTATATACAGATGGCGTAACTGAAGCTAGTGACAAAAACAATAATCTCTACGGAGAAGAAAGGCTTTTGGCGGCACTCAAAAAAGATGATGTAAAAACTCTGAATCCAAAAGAACTGCTGAACTTCGTCAACGATGATGTTGAATGCTTTGTTGACGGAGCTGCTCAGTTCGATGATATAACAATGCTTGGAATGGTTTTCAAAAGCAATACAATGGAGGGCAAATGACAGAACTTAAAATTACAGCCGATGACAAGAACATGGAAAGTGTAAACGAATACATACACTCATGCCTGCCGGACGACTGCCAGCCGATTATCCTGAACAAAATTGATCTGGCAATCGAAGAAATTTTTGTTAATATCGCTCACTACGCATACAATCCAGAAGTCGGTGAAGCCTGGATTTCTGCTTCTTTTGTCGATAACGTTCTTACGGTCATATTTAAGGATAAGGGCAAGGAATTCAATCCGATTGCAAAAAAAGACCCCGACATCACTCTGAGTGCAGAAGAACGTGACATCGGGGGCCTGGGTATATTCCTGACCAAAAAATTCATGGACAGTGTAAACTATGAATATAAGGATGGTCAGAATATACTCACGATAAAGAAAAAAATTGAGTAGAAATGCCCAATTTATTCAAAGGCTAAAATTCCGTCCATGCCTGTGGCACCAAGAACCTGGCGGCAAAATTCAGAAGGTTGTCGGAGAACCATTTTGCCTCCCTGAGGAAGCATGATTTTGTGAGCCAGGAGAATTACTCGTAAGCCCGCGCTTGATACATATTCGATGCCGCTCAAATCAAGGTGGAGGGTTTGTTTTGCCTGCGGCAATGCTTTGAGGGCCATTTCAAGTTCAAGGGCTGTGTTTGTGTCGAGCCTGCCTGTTACAATCATTTCAATTCCATCTGCGACTTTGTTTGTTTTAATGTCCATATTAATCTCCAATTCTAATCAATGACTTAAATTTGTACTGCCGGTGCTGACTGGCAGATTCGGAAGCCGAGGCTGCTGCTCTTGCCCGAAGGAGTGCTTGCGCTTCTGAAGAAGACCGTGCACTGCTGATGGTCATCGAGCCAGCTGCCGCCGCGCTTTATGTGCATGTTGCCGATCTGAGGACCGTGCGGGTTTGTCTGCGGTACGGCAGGGAAATCCTGTGCGAAGTAATCCCAACACCATTCCATGACGTTGCCACACATGTCGAAAAGACCGAGCGAGTTTGGCGCTTTTGTGCCGACGACGTGAGTGGTGATGTCGCTGTTTTCACCGTACCAGGCGACTTTGTTGATGTCCGAGCTGCCTGCAAACTGGTAGGGATCGCATTTTGCACCGCCCCTGGCTGCGAATTCCCATTCAGCTTCGGTGGGAAGACGGTAACCGTTGGACAGAAAGTTGCATGATATGCGCTTCCAGACCGGGCTTGCGGCGTCGAAAGTGCGTAAATCGGTGACAGAGCCGATACTGTAGCAAGGTGTAAGATTCTGCATGGTACTCAAAATATTGCAGTAGATGATTGCCTCGCACCAGTTGACCATTTCAACCGGCTTATCATCGCCCTGTAATTTTGAAGGATTTTGCCCCATGACATTGGAATATTGCTTTTGCGTGACAGGTGTTTCGGCGAGCTTGAAGGATGTGAGCCTGACAGGACAATTTGCTGCTGCCCCGCCCATGAGGAACTGACCGCCTTCTATAGGAATCATTTTTGGAATGGCATTGTTTGAAGCCTTTGACTCTTTGGCGACGAATGGATTTTCATCTGCTGATTTTATGACCCGGACAGCCTTGCCGCACTGGGAGCAGAATTTGTCTATTGCGCTAAGTGATGCCCCGCAGTCCTGACATGAACGGCAGACTCTGAGGGAGCCGACTGGGAAACCGCAGTTGCTGCAGAAATTTGCCCCGTCTGGTAATTCCGTTGCACATTTTATACAATTAATCATATAAATCTCCAAAAGTATTATTTAAATTATAGCACGGATTTTAAAAAAGTATATAATAATTTTTATGAAGAAAATTCCCGGCCCGTCAAAGAAAAGGCTTTTTACTCTTGCACGCCTTCTTTCTCAGCAGAAAAAAGAAAAAATTACTTCGGTTGAATTGAGTGCCCTTACAGGCTGGGGGGAGGCTACGATAAGGCGGGACATTTCCCTTCTGGAGCTGCATAACGGAGTCAGTAACGGCTATGATGTCAAAATCCTGCACGACGCCATCTGCTCCAGCCTGCAGATTAATTCTGATCAGGCGGAAAAGCACCCCTGCTGCATTGTCGGGCTCGGAAAACTTGGAGAGGCTTTGCTTGAATCCTCGGTTTTTAAGGGCTCTTCCTTTGAGCTTGTCGCGGGTTTTGACACTAATTTTAACAAAATCGAAATCATGAAAACGGAGATTCCTCTTTTTGCAACCCTTGATTTGGAAAAGAAAATCCGTTCCCTCAAAATTGAATACGCGGTTCTTGCCGTTCCTGATGAAAAGGCTCAGTTCATGGCCGACCGTTTGATTGCCTGTGGCATCCGTGGAATCGTAAATTACACGAATACAGTTCTTTCAGTTCCCAAAGAGGTCAGGGTTGAGCATGTGAACACGGCCGTAATCCTGACCGGAATGTGTGCTTGTTAAAAAAACAAAAAAAGAGGGAAGGAAACCTTTTTCAAAAAAGGTTTCTTTCCCTCTTTCAATCACCTATTCTTCCAAAAAATAGGCTAGTATACGCTCAAAATCTCAGCGAGTCTGTCTTTGCCGATGATTTTCATGAAGCTTGCGAGTCGCGGTCCCTGATCTTTGTTGATAAGGGCGTGGTAGAGGGCTGTGAAGAGTGCCTTTGCCTCAAGACCAAGCTCTGTTGCGATGTCGTACATTGCCTGCTGGCACTCTTTGTCTGTTGCAAATGAACCAACCTTTGGAACAACTTCATCGCGGACACGTTTAACTGCTGTAAGGATGTCGCCTGTGATGTCGTCGGCCTTTGTTCCTGCAACACGCAGAGAGAAGCACATGTCGGCTGCGCAGTCAGGAGCAGATTCGTTGATCCAGTACCATGCGCATGCGCATCGCTTGCGCAAGGTTTCTTCCTGTTCAGGCTTAACGTCGCCAAGAGACTTGATTACGGCGTCAACGTCGCCTGAATATGTCTGTAAGAGGGTTGTGAGCAGGCGGAACGGAACCTGATAAGGCATAACCTTTGGCATTTCGTCAATCTGGCTCAACTCGTAAAGTCGTTTTTCGCGCAGGAGGAGCTGCTCTTTCTTTGCCTCGTCTTTCTCTTTCGGCTGCTCAACGCCCCAGACCAGACGCTCTGTGCGGTCGTATGCTTCGTAAATTGTGATTACGTCGAGGTCAAAGCTGATTGAGAACTCGTGGTCAACCTTGTTTGAAGCGAAAATGTAGCGCAAAACTTCAGGCTGGTAAACTTCGAGTGCGTCAACGAGGGAAATTACCTTTCCTTTTGATGATGACATTTTTCCAGGAACGCCTTTGAGCTTAACGAAGTCATATTTCATTGTGACAGGAGCATCCCATCCGTAGAGGCGTTTTGAAACGAGTTTTGCTGTATCGTAAGAGCCGCCCGGAGAGATGTGGTCTTTTCCGCCCGGTTCGAAACAGACTTTTTCTTCGTTCCAGCGCATTGGCCAGTCAACTCGCCAGCCGAGCTTGAATTCTTTTGAAGTGCGCAAGTCACCCTTTTCAACATGACCGCAGGCATTACACTTGTAAGTGATTCCGTACTCGCCGTCGTATTCGAGAATTTCAGTTTCGTCCTTGTTACACTTGCAGCAGAATGCGGCTACAGGCCAGTAAACGTCAGAGTCCTTCATTTTGTGCTCGTCGTCGCGGTACTCGTTGAGACAAGCCTTGATGACGTCACGCTTCTGCATAGCGATTTTCATGCCCTCTGTGTAGCGGTTTGCACGGTATCGGCTGGCCTGATACAAGAATTCAGGGTGAATGCCAACGCGAGGGAGCTGGTTTTCGATGTCCTTTTCGTGATGGCGCGCATAGTTTTCGTCACGGCCGAATGTGTCCGGAACCATGGTGATTGGATAGCGCAGGTATTTTTCAAGTTCTTCTGGTTTCGGCATATTGCCAGGAACTTTTCGGAAAACATCGTAGTCGTCCCATGAATAAATGAAGCGGACGTTTTTCCCGTGGTCACGCAAAGCGCGTACAACCAGATCAACCGTGATGATTTCGCGGAAGTTACCGATATGAACAGTGCCCGAAGGAGTGATTCCCGAAGCACAAGTGTATGAAGGCAGGTCGCCCTTCTGTTTGATGATTCGTTCAGCCTGCTGGTCAGCCCAGTGGCATAATTCTTTAGGGTCTCGTGACATAAAGATTCCTTTAGTATTCAGATTTTTCAATATTATAGTAAAAATCAACGGCTTATACAATGAAGGTGAATGCAGAACAAAAAAAGCAGGCGTTGTACGACATCCTGTCGTGACGAGAATTTTCAAAGAAAATTCTCGCGGAAGAGTTTGCTATGCCCCGCATCCGTGCGGGAGTTTCATTGGGGTTTTAGGGGCTTTGCCCCTAGGCGGGTGGGGTAGGCCGCAACATCGTGCGGCCGTAGGGCGGGGCTCCGCCCTTTTGAATTTAGAACAAGCCCAGACCTGTAAGAAGGATTACGAAAAGGAGAACCGGAGCAATGACCTTAATCATGACGATATAAAGGCCCTTGCGGATGAAGCGCTCCCCGTTGCGGGTAATTTCGTCGATTGCAGTTTTTGGCTTGGCAATCCAGCCGATGAGGACACAGGTAAGGAAGCTTACGATTGGCATGAGGATGTTGTTGCTCAGATAGTCGAGGATGTCCAGAATCTGACCGATGCTTCCGTTTGGCATTTTCTGCTCAAAATAGAGGACGTTGTAACCGAGACAGACGATTACTGAAATGACGAATGTTGAGGCTGCCATTACGACTGCTGAACGGCGGCGGCTCCACTTGAATTTGTCAATCATGCTTGATGTGATTGCCTCGAGAATGGAAACTGCCGATGTGAGGGCTGCAAACAAAACCATTACGAAGAAGATAAGGCCGATGAATTCGCCGATGCCGCCGAGTGAGTTGAAAACTTTTGGCAGGGTGATGAACATGAGGCCCGGACCTGCTGACATTCCTTCCTTGCCTGAGAAAACGAAGACTGCCGGAACAATCATCATGCCTGCAAGAAGGGCGATTCCTGTATCGAAGATTTCAATCTGGTTGACTGACTTGTTGAGGTTTACTTCCTTTTTCATGTATGAACCGTAGGCAATCATGATTCCCATGGCGATTGAAAGTGAGTAGAAAAGCTGGCCCATTGCGTCAAGACAGACCGTAAGGAAACCTTTGAAGGTGAGTCCCTTGAAGCTTGGAATGAAGTAAACGGCCGCTCCCTGAAGACCTGTTCGGGTGGCTCCGGAATCATCGGTGTGGGAAATGAAAAGTGAATATGCAGCGATGAAAACAACGATTATGACAAGAATCGGCATGAGGATTTTTGAATAACGCTCGATTCCATGCTCAACGCCCTTGTAAACGATGATGAAACTGAGGGCTGCAAAAAGAACCGTGTAGAAAATCGGCTGCCACTGAGATGTGATGAAGCCGCCGAAATAGCCGTTTTCGACTGCAACCGAACCCTGGAAGGCAAGGTAAGAAAATGCGTATTTAAGAACCCAGCCTCCGATTACACAATAATATGGATAGATTAAAAATGGAACGATGAATGAGAAGATTCCCAAAAAGCCCCATTTTGGATTGATTTTCTTGTATGCCGTGAGCGGACTTTCCTGAGTTTTGCGTCCGATTGTGACTTCGGTGATAAGAAGGGTGAATCCGAATGTTAAGGCAAGAATGAGATAGACAAAAAGAAAGAGACCGCCTCCGTCTTTTGCCGCCAGATAGGGAAATCGCCAGATGTTTCCGAGACCGACTGCGCTGCCGGCTGAAGCCAGAACAAAGCCCAGTGAGCCTGAAAATGAGTTGCGCTGTTTTGTTTGAGTTTCCATAAATTCCTCTGTTACTTTTTTTTCATTATAATTATACATCATATTTCGAAAATATAGTGCCTGAAAATTTAAGAAAAACGTCTTTTGAAGGCGGAATTCTTAAGTTCCGGCTGTGGCATGAATCTTCTTTTCTGATAGACACTTCTCTTTACTCGCTATATTATGGCATATGCTGTCTTTTGAAAGTGATTATATCGAAGGTGCGCATCCCCTGATTCTGGATGCACTGGTAAAAACGAACATGGATTCTCAGTCCGGCTATGGGGCTGACAAATATACTGAGTCTGCAAAGAAAAAGCTCGCTGACCTTTGCGGAAATCCTGACTGTCAGATTCAATTTCTTACGGGCGGAACTCAGACAAATCAGCTTGTAATCGACACTATGCTCCGTCAGTTTGAGGGTGTCGTTGCGGCTCAGACTGGTCATGTCAGCGTTCATGAGGCTGGAGCGATTGAATACACCGGGCGCAAAGTCCTTACACTTCCTTCACATGACGGAAAAATTAAGGCCTGCGAGCTTGATTCTTTTATTTCTGATTTTTATGCTGACGGAAACTGCGAGCACATGGTCTTTCCGGGCATGGTTTACATCTCTCACCCGACAGAATACGGCACTCTTTATTCAAAATCTGAGCTGGAAGAGCTTAGTTCAGTCTGCCGCAAGAACAACATTCCTCTTTACATGGACGGAGCACGTCTGGGCTATGCCCTTGCCAGCCGCAATACGGACGTAACTTTAAAAGACATCGCTTCCCTCTGTGACGTATTTTATGTCGGCGGAACCAAGGTGGGGGCTTTGTGCGGTGAGGCTGTCGTCTTTACCCGCAAGAACATGCCGATTCATTTTGAGCATCTTGTTAAAAAGCACGGCGCCCTTCTTGCAAAAGGCCGGCTTCTTGGTGTTCAGTTCGACACTCTCTTTACCGATGACCTTTACCTTAAGCTTGGAAAAAATGCAATCGACCGGGCGGAAGAACTGAAATCCCTCTTTGCGGAAAAGGGCTGTAAGTTTTTCCTGGATTCACCTACCAACCAGCAGTTCATCATCCTTGAAAACTCGAAGATTGAAAAATTGAGGCAGAAAGTCAAATTCAGTTTCTGGGAAAAATATGATGACTCCCACACTGTAGTGCGTTTTGCGACCAGCTGGGCAACCACATCCGAAAAAATCGAAGAACTGAGGAAGATTCTTTCTGAGGATTAAGTTTTTTCTGAAACAGCCTTTACCTTTTCAGTGAAATTGTCGTATAATTGATTTATAGATTATTTTAAGAAAAGAAAGAGGTTGTTTTATGAAAAAATTTGAGAGAATCTTCATTTCGGTTTTTCTTCCCCTTCTGCTGATTTTCCTTATCAGCTGCCAGAGAAGCAAGGAAAATGTTTTTCAGTTCTGGAATGAATGTGAATCACTGAGCGCGCTGACAGAATTTGTCGAAGACGTAACAAATGAAAAATCAGAAAATTTCATTCCTGAAAAGGACAGAATCGCGACATTTGATATGGACGGAACTTTCCTGGGCGAATTGTATCCTTCTTATTTTGAGTACAATATTCTGGAATACCGCATTTTGGAGGATCCGTCCTATAAAGACAAGGCTTCTGAAAATGAAATTTCTGTGGCAAATGCAATCAGGGATTTTGTAAGGACTGGCAAAAAGCTTCCTTCTCCTTTTGACATGATTCACGCTTATGCTGCGGCCAAAGCTTATTCAGGCATGTCTCTGGCAGAATTTGATTCTTATGTCAAAAAATATGCCGAAAATACTCCCAATGGTTTTACCGGCATGACTTACGCGGAGGCTTTCTATAAGCCGATGCTTGAAGTTTTCGACTATCTCAAGGCTCATGGCTTTACCTGCTATGTCGTAACCGGTTCTGACCGCTTTATTGCACGAGCCCTTGTTTCTTCACTTGATTTCCCGCCTGAGCATGTCATAGGAATGGACATTTTGCTTAAATCAGACAATCAGGGCGAAAGTGAGGGCGTAAATTACACCTACTCAAAAAATGACACCTTGCTTCGAACTGACAAGCTCCTTATCAAAAACCTCAAGACAAACAAGGTAAAGCAGATTGCCCAGGAAATCGGAAAAGTGCCGGTTCTTTCTTTTGGAAACAGCGGCGGCGATGCGGCAATGCACAATTACTGTCTTTCAAATCCCAAATACAAATCTAGGGCTTTCATGCTGATTGCCGACGATGACGAAGAGGACCATGCAAACCGAGAAAAGGCCTTAAAACTCGGCGAGCAGTGGAAGGAAGCCGGTTATGTCGTAATTTCAATGCGCGATGATTTCAAGACGATTTACGGCGAGAATGTAAAGAAGGTTGATTTTAAATTTTAGACCTTTACCGCTCCGTATGCTTCAATCAATTTTTCAAGACTCCATGCGGCATTTGCCGGACTTGTGCTTGGAAGACAGTCACATTCAAGTGAGAACTTTTCTTCGTAGCGGGGCCCGCAAAATTTATTCCATAAATTAAACGCCGTTTTTCCTGTGCAGAAGACACGGCGGATTTTTGAATTTTCCAGTATTTCTGTGAAATCGTTGGGGACGGCATTTTTTATGCTTGAATCTGCCGCCCCTTCAATCGAGCAGGAAGAAAGCACGTCCCAGAGGGCGATTTTGTTCCGAAGAAGGAAGTCCTGCCTTTCCTGGATTGCTCTTTCCCTGTCCGGAGAATTGTTCGGATAAGTCAGGTTTTTGCCAAAGACAGCCGGAAGAACTTTCCAGAATCTGTTCTGAGGATGCATGTAAAAAAATCCTGCCTTGCGGCTGGCGGGCGAGGGCATTGTCCCTAAAAGCAGCACCCGGCTTTCTGAGTCCCAGACCGGCTCAATTTCATGAACTACACTTTCTTCCATCACTTTATCATAGATATAAAAGCGGCTTGTGTCGAGATTTTGAAATAAATATGACATTGAATTGTCATATTTCGTGCTATAATTTAGCCATGCAGATTGACCAGCTTTTCGAATTCGTCTACGTCCTCATCGATAAAAAACAGGTGACAGCAAAGGAAATGGCTGAGCGCTTTGGCGTTTCCACCCGCACGGTTTACCGCTGGATGGAAGCCCTGTCACTTTCCGGTGTGCCTCTTTATTCGCTCAAGGGGCGGGGCGGCGGAATTGCAATTTCTGAAAAATATGCCCTGGACAAGACCGTGCTTTCGGAAGAAGAAAAGCTTGCGATACTTTCAAGCGTTAAGGCCCTGAATGCTCTGACTTCAAATGCGGCGGTCGCAAATTCAGGCGTAAAGGCTCTGGAAAAGATTTCCGGGCTTTCAAAGTCGGATTCGGACTGGATTGAAGTTGATTTTGACCCCTGGAGTTCTGAAGGAAGCGAGGTAAGCCAGATTTTCGGGACTCTGCGTGAGGGAATTTTAAAGCGGAAGCAGATTACCTTTGACTATTATTCAGGCGACGGAAAAATTGAAAACCGTACTGTTCATCCCTGGAAACTCGTTTACAAGGGACAGGCCTGGTACCTTCAAGGCTGGTGCACGGCACGGAATTCAGAAAGATTTTTTAAGCTTACCCGGATGCGTAAGGTTCAGCTGACCGGGCGGAATGCGGACATTACAAAAAGACTTGCAGGAAAAACTGAAACTGAGAAAACTTCATATCAAAAGCAAAAGCTCCCGCTTCTGAAAATCGAGGCTAAGGTTGCCCCATCAAAAATCTCGTATCTTTTAGATACCTTTATCTGCTCGCAAGTTATTCCCCTGGATGACGGGAGCGTTATGGCATCTTTTACCGTTCCAGATGTCGGCTGGATTTATGAAATGCTTCTAGCCTTTGGCCCTGACATGAAAATCATTTCTCCAAAGGAGGTGAGGGATAGGGTGATTTCTCTGGCTGAGGGCGTGATTAAACTCTACAAATGAAATTTAAATATGACACGCTGTTGTCATATTTTGTCATGTATAATATAGGCATGAATCAGACAGAAAAATCAAATTGCGATTTATTGAACAATCTCGAAAAAATACACACGACGGAAATGGGAGTCGATCGGATTCGGAAAAATCTCCGGCTGGATTCCGGCGTATCTGATGTGGTGGATTTCTGCAAAAAGAAAATCTCGACTGCTGAATGCAAGATTTACCGCCAGGGAAAAAACTGGTATTGCGAAGTCGACGGAATGAAAATCACGGTCAACGCATACAGCTACACGATAATCACGGCTCACAGAATGTAGAAGGGATTGTGAATATGGAAAAACGCCCTGACTTCATTTTGATAAAGTCTTTTGAAGAATTCTCAAAATATTACTGGTACCGCGAGGAACTTCAGAAAATCTGCAAGTCGCTTGGAATTGATTCTTCGGGCATGAAGGCGGATTTGAATCACAATATTGAAGAATTCTTTAAGGGAAGGAAGATTCTTCCCAAAGAAAAAACTGGAGCGGGAAAGGCGAGGACCCGGCATAAAATCGACAGCCCGCTTTCGCTTAAAACAGGAATCATTGAATGTGACTTCACTTTCAGTCAGCGCTTCAGGGAATTCTTCTCACAGCAGACCGGAATCGAAAAGTTCAAATTCAATGCGGACATGGTTGCAAGCGTCAAAAAAGCAAAGGAAGAGGACGACCTCTCTTTTACTCTGGGCGATTTGCTGGACATTTTTTACGGCAGAAAAACTTATGCAAAATACGACAAGGTTTCGCTTCAGTGGAACAAGTTCCTTCATGATTTTTGCGCCGACCAAGCGACTTCATCGTTTCATAACAAACTGAAACTTGCGTCAATTTTATGGAAGAAAGTCCGCACTTCAACCAGGGAAAAAGTTTACAAAAGGGAACTTCTTTCGGAATTTCAGGATATAATAAATCAATATTTATAAGGAGAAGAGAACATGCCAAGACCAAAAAACAAAGAAGAACTTTTACAAGCTGCAAATGAAAACTACGCAAAACTTCTGGACGCGGTTTCCGCCATGAGTGAAAAGGAAAAGGCGACCCCCTTTGATTTTTCTGCGGACGCGGGCAAAAAGGAAGCCCACTGGAGCCGGGACAAAAACGTGCGCGACCTGATTATTCATCTTTATGAATGGCACGAACTCATGATAAAATTTGTCAGCAATAACGAACAGAGCCAGGATAAAAAAAGCAGCATCGCTTTCCTGCCGCCGGAATATTCATGGAAGACTTACGGAGCCATGAACATGACCTTCTGGAAGCGGAATCAGGCTGTGACCGAGGAGGACGCCCTCAAAAAGCTTGCTGAAAGTCACAGAAAAGTCATGCAGCTTATCGAAAAATTTTCCGACGAGGAGCTTTTCACGAAAAAATATTTTGTCTGGGTTGGAAACGCTGCTTTGGGCTCATTTTTCATCAGCAATACTTCAAGTCACTACGACTGGGCACTCAAAAAAATCAAGGCTCACAAGAAAAACTGCAAATAGGAGAAGGCCGTGCACTTTGTAAATGCCAAAACGATTCTGAACAGGCATGGAATTAACATCTACCGCGGATGCTCTCACGGCTGCATTTACTGTGATTCACGGAGCAAGTGCTATCAGTTTACGCATGAATTTGAAGACATCGAAGTAAAGCAGAATGCGCCTGAACTTTTAGAAGAAGCCCTTCGCAAAAAGCGCAGGCCCTGCATGATTGGAACCGGCTCCATGTGCGACCCCTACATCCCGCAGGAAAAAGAACTTCGCCTCACCCGTCGCTGTCTTGAAGTCATCGATAAATACAATTTCGGGGCTGCGGTGCTGACCAAATCAGATTTAGTTTTGCGCGACTTAGACCTTCTTTCTCGCATAAACAGAAAGTCCAAGGCCGTCGTTCAGATGACCCTTACAACAGCTGATGATTCTCTTTGCAAAAAGATTGAGCCTGGTGTCTGCCCGACAAGCCGCCGTTTTGAAACTTTGTGCGCCTGTCGCGACGAGGGCATTCCGACCGTTGTCTGGTTTACTCCGCTCCTTCCCTTTATAAACGACACAAAAGAAAACATCGACGGAATTATCGATTACTGCGTGCGTGCCAAAGTTCATGCAATCATCTGCTTTGGAATCGGACTTACCCTGCGCGAAGGAAACCGCGAGTATTTTTACTCTGCGCTGGACAGGCTTGCTTTGCAACACAGCCAGTTTGCAAATCTTAAAGAACGTTACATCAGAACTTTCGGAAACAGCTACATGATTTCAAGCCCACGCAATAACGAGCTTATGACCTATCTTTCAAATCTCTGCCGCAAAAACAAAATCATGCTTGGCGTGGAGAACGTTTTTAGGTGGATGGAAGAATTTCCTGAACCTGCTTCCGCCCAGCTGGAATTTGACTTTTAAAATGACTGTGCTACAATGCTTCTTAAATAAATCTACTAACTTGGTGGGTAAGAGGTGAACATGAACGAAATCTACGATTTTATCAAAAAGTGCGGAACATATTATCTTGCAACAGTTGAAGACGGTCAGCCGAGAAACAGACCTTTCGGCACCGTAAATATTTTTGAAGGAAAACTTTACATTCAGACTGGAAAAAGCAAGTCAGTTTCAAAGCAGATTCAGAAAAATCCAAAGGTTGAGCTCTGCTGTTTTGACGGCTCAAGCGGCCAGTGGCTTCGTCTTGCAGGCGAACTTGTCCGCGATGACAGGCGTGAGGCAAAAGCTGACATGCTTGAGCACTACCCGGATTTGAAAAAAATGTATTCGGCTGATGATGACAACACCGAAGTCCTTTACTTTAAGGATGCAACTGCAACGATTTACAGTTTCGCAGCTGCCCCAAAAGTAGTGAAGTTCTAGCGCCTCAGAATCAGGCCTAGCCCTTGATTTCCTTGACGGAATTGTCGTCGTTCAGAAGGACAATCTTCGGCTGCCATGAGTCGGCGTCCTTTTCGTCAATCCATGTGTAGCTTACGACGATGATTTTGTCTCCCGGCTGGGCAAGGCGGGCAGCCGCTCCGTTAAGGCAGAATTCGCCCTTTTTTCCCGGAATGATGTAAGTTGCAAGGCGGGCACCGTTGTTGATGTTGAAAATCTCGACCTTTTCCCAAAGATGCATTCCGGCCTTTTTAACAAGCTCCGTGTCAATCGAAATGGAACCCTCATAGTCCAGAATAGTCTGAGTTACAGTAGCACGGTGCAGTTTAGATTTCAAAACTTCGATATTCATAAAAATCTCCTATTTGTTCAGTTCAAGTGCGATACGCAAGCCGTCCAGAACGAGCTGGCTTTCAATCCTGTCGAAAAGCCCACTCTCGCGGAAGAGGTTTGAAAAGCCACCGGTCGCGATTATGATTGGCTTTTCTCCCTTGAAAACTTCCTTTGTAAAGCGGGTAATTAGTTCCCGGATTGAGCCCAGCGTGCCGTAGTAAAGGCCCGACTGAATCGCAGTTACAGTTGAAGTTCCGCAGGCTTTTTCAGGCTCGACGATTTCAACGCTTGGAAGCTGAGCCGTTCCCGAAGAAAGGGCGTGCATCATCATGTTGATGCCAGGCAGAATCGCACCGCCCCAGTATTCGCAGTCCTTTGTGATTACATCGACCGTTGTCGCAGTTCCCATGTCAACGACAATCAGGTGGTTTTCCAGTTTGAGCGCGCTTGCTCCGATTGCAGCCGCGATTCTGTCCGCACCGATTTCCCGCGGATTTGAATAGCGAAGCCTGAGTCCGGTTTTGATTCCAGAGCGAATCATCAGAGGCTCGATTCCAAAATATTTCAGGCAGGCACTTGTGACCGCATAGTTAAGCGAAGGCACGACCGAGCAGACCGCAATGTCCGAAATCATCTTTGAGTCGATTCCGTTTTCACGCAGCACCGACCGCAGAAAAATTCCCAGTTCGTCGCTGGAAGTCCCGTGGGTCGTAGCACAGCGGAAAGTCAGCGTAATCTTGTCGTCCTTAAAAACTCCGCCCGAAAGCTGAGTGTTCCCGATATCAAGTGTTAAAATCATTTTTTTTCTCCAAAGGGGGAAGTCTCCCCCTACGCGCCCACTTCGTTGGTCGCTACCCCTTCTGCGGGCTCAAACGCCGCCCGCAACGCCTGCTCAATTTTCTCTGCCAGAGCTTCGTTCGTCTTTCCTTCTCCACAGACTTCACCAGCTGCGTTCAGAATTACGAAGGGATGGCTGTCGCTCGTAATCTGGCTCAAATCGTTGTAGACGACAAAATCTGCCTTGCTGTGTCCGAAGAGGCTTGTAACGGCTTTTCCCATTGCCGCTTCATCTGCGTTGTTCAAAAGCTTAAAGCAGACGACTTTTGCCTTTTCGCCACCGCCAAGGGCTGCCCACTCGTGCAGGCTGTCAGCGATTTTCGGGCTGGCCTTAAAGGTTACGGTCATTTCGCCGCCGGAAGGAAGCTTTCTGGCATTCTTCCCGGCCTTTATCGTCTGACCTGCAATCAGAATATTTTCTGGCACAAAGTCGCTCACCGCCGCCGCATGAATCACGGCATCGTATTTAAAGGAAGTAAGCTCGTCTTTTATTGCAGATGCAAGTTCTTCTCCGGTTTCAAAAAAACGCAATTTAATAGAAGAAGAATTCGGCTTTATCGCGATTTTTGCTGTAATCAGCGTGACTTCAAAGCCTTTTGCGCTGAGTTCATCCGCGAGAACGGCACTTGTGCGTCCTGTGGAAGAGTTTGTCACAACACGAACCGAGTCAATGTATTCCTTACATCCGCCGCCTGTTATTAAAATTTTCATAAAGCTTCTTTTATAAAGTCAAATGCCTTTTCCGGGGCAATAAGTTTACCCAGACCAACCGAGCCGCAGGCAAGACGACCTTCCTCAGTCGGGAGGATTTTGCATCCCCAGCTTTCAAGCTTCTTGAGGCCTTCCTGAACGGATGGGTGGGCGAACATGTTTGAGTTCATTGCAGGAGCCAGAAGCACCGGCTTTTCAAAGTTGTTTGCCAAAAATGTCGCCCCGAAAAGGTCGTCACTCAAGCCGGATGCGAGACGGGCAATGCAGTTTGCCGAAGCCGGATAAACGATAATCAGGTCAGCCCATTTTTGAGCAAGCGTGATGTGAGGAATGCAGTCAGGCTTACGGACGAACATGTCAGGCGTAAGTGCTTCCCTGCGGCTTAAGCCTTCAAAAACCGCTGGCTGCAGGAACTTCAATGCTCCCTCGCTCATGGTTACCTGGACTTCGGCGCCGGCCTTTACGAGCAGGCTTGTGAGTTCGCAGGCCTTGTAGCAGGAAATTGAGCCGGTAACGTGCAGTAAAATATGCTTGTCTTTCATAAATTCGTCTCCTTCAAAAAACGGCTCCCAGTCGTGAAAACGGCTTATCGAAACCGCAGGCTAGCCTGCTACACGCTGTTTGTGCTTGTAACTATATACGTTTGCCGCTTACGCGGCAGCACAAACAGAGTGTTTTCGTAAGCCGTTTCGCTCCTTCGCACCGTTTTTTGCATTAGCTGTGATTATTAAAATCAATCACCTTTCTACGTTGTCGATAAGACGGACGTCTTCCAAGAAAACTGCGGCGTACAGACGCTTGTCTTTGATTGTTACGTAGTCTACTTTGAAGCCGGCTTTTTCGAGTTTTTCGGCGATTTCGGCTTCGGATCCGCCTGATGCGAGAATCTCGTGGAACTTTGGTGCCTTTGCCAGGCCCTCTGCGCTCAGTTTGCGGTTTCGGCTTGAGATTGCAAGACCGTTTTCTTCGCGGACGATTGGGCATGGAACGAGCTGAACGTCAAGGAAGAAGGCCTTTACCATGCCGTCCAAGAGCTTGTACTGCTGATAGTCCTTTTCGCCGAAGTAGGCTCTTGTCGGGCGGACGATGTTGAAAAGCTTCATTACAACTGTGAGTACGCCGTCAAAGTGTCCCGGGCGTTTTGCTCCGCACAGCTCGTGGCTGAAATCTTTTTCTGTGAGCATGTATTTGTAGTCATCCGGGTACATTACAGGATAAGTCGGGGCAAAAAGATAGTCTACGCCGGCTTTTTCGAGCAGGGCACAGTCATCTGCGAAGTTTGCAGGATAAGTTTCCAGGTCTTTTTTGTCGTTGAACTGAGTCGGGTTCAGGTAAACGCTTACGGCACTGACGTCATTTTCAGAAATAGCGCGCTTAATCAAGGAAAGGTGTCCGTTGTGAAGTCCGCCCATTGTAGGAACGAAACCAAGACTTTTCTCGCCCAGTTCTGAGCGAATCTTTTTAAAATCTTCTACTGTCTTTATGATTTTCATTTTGTAAATGTCTCCTCTGCTGACGGGAATGTCTTGTTTTTGCATCCCTCGTCGTATTCATTCAATGCCTTTGTTACAAGTTCTGCTCCTTCGATAAAATGGCGGACGAACTTCGGCTTGAATTTTGAGAATCCCAGCATGTCGTGGAGGACGAGAACCTGTCCGTCAACGTTTGCTCCGCCACCGATTCCGATTACAGGAATCGAAACTGCCTTGCTCATTTCTTCTGCAACATTTGCCGGAATACATTCAGCGACAAGGGCAAAACATCCTGCCTTTTCAAGTGCGATTGCATCCTTTACAAGCTTTTCCTTCGCTTCTTCTGTGCGTCCCTGAACCTTGTAGCCGCCCATTGCGTGATAAAACTGGGGTGTAAGTCCAAGATGACCCATTACCGGGATTCCTGACTCTACGAGGTGTGAAATCAGCTCAAGGTTTCCGTCCGCACCTTCGATTTTGACTGAGTCGGCTCCTGCTGCAATCAGCTTGCCTGCGGCTTCTGTTCCCCGCTCGATTCCAAGTCTTGTGCTCAAAAAAGGCATGTCTGAAACGAGGAATTTGTCCGGGAGTCCGCGGTGAACGGCTCTAGTGTGAAGGGCCATTAAGTCAACTGTTGCTGGAATTGTTGTTTCTTCGCCGTGCATTACGTTTGCAAGGCTGTCACCTACGAGAACACAGTCTACGTTTGACTGATTGATAAGGCATGCCATTGTGTAGTCATAGCATGTAACCATAGAAATAATTGATTTTTCTGACTTCCGCTTTGGGAAATCGGCTGGAGAAAGTTTGGTCATAGTACCTGCCTTCTGGTCAAGTCTAAAAATAAGTGATCTGTCACATGGATGTTCACGGTCAGTTTCCTCAACGAAGATAGCTGCCGTGACTACTAATATATAGAAAGAAAGGGCTTTGTACAAGAAAAATGGAGACATTTCTCCTTAATCATGCTATAATCACTAGAGTTTTTGGAGATTTTTTTACTGATGAAAAAAAATATGAGTACTTTTTTGCTTTGTATGGCAGCAATTGCACTCAATTTTCTCTTTGCTTATGTCTTCTGTGACGTACTTCATATCCCTCTTTTTATGGACACTGTTTTTACCGTTGCCATTACATTTTACTGCGGGCTTCTTCCGGGGCTTGTCGCTGCAATCGGCTATAACATCATCTCCGTTCTTACTTTTGAAATCCGCGGCTATGCCTTTGACCCTTTTGCGATTCTTTTTGCGGTTTGCGGAATTTTAATCACCCTTGTCACCTGGCTTTTTGCCCGCCGCAAGGAAGAATTCCGTATCAGCCCTGTCATTACAATTCTCTATCTTGTCCTTATCGCCATGCTTTCGTCTTTTGCATCAATCATCAGCAGCGGTGTCGTGGATTATGTCCGCTTTTCGCTTGTTGACCTTCCGGACAGGATTGCTCCGATTAAGAATTTTACGGATTCCTTTGTGAACCAGCATTTTTCACTTTTTGCGGCCTGTATTCTTGCCCAAATCCCTGTATCAATCATGGACAGGCTCATCACGACTTTCCTGGGATTCGGGGTTTACAAGCTGATGGTTCGTTTTTTAGGCAAAGAAAGGTGGTAGCGTGGCGGATTCTGCAGAACTTCAGCGCCTTTACGGAATAATTCACAGTTATACAGTTTTTTTCATCATCTTCGACATTGTATTCTTTGTGATTGTTCTTGGCGGCGTAGGACTTTTAATCAGATACCTCAAGTCTCAAAAAAAGCTCCGTTCTTCGGGCACTTATTTGCGTTACATAATTCGCGGTCAGGAAGAGGAGAGATCCAGGGTTGCAAGGGAATTACACGATACGGTCGCCCAGGACCTGCGTTATTGCCGTAGTCTTGTCGAAAAAATCGATGATAACGACCTGCGTGAAAATCTTTCAAAACTTTTGGATAAATCAGTACACGAAGTCCGTTCAATGAGCTATAATCTGTCTCCACCTGACGTAACCAAAAATGATTTGTCTGCGAACATCATGAACCTCTGCCAGAATTTTACCGAACAGTCGCAGGTTGAATTCCGAATGGTTACTCCTGGCAAAACTGACACAAGTTTTCTTTCAAAAGAAGAAAATTTCAATATCTACAGGATAGTGCAGGAATCGCTGAACAATATTTTGAAGCATGCCAGGGCCGAGGAAGTCACGGTTCTTCTCCGCAATGAAATCGGAGACGAAGAAAAAGGACTTTATATTTTCATCACTGATGACGGAATCGGCTTTGATACGCGGAGAAACTATTCTTCCGGCAACAGTCACTTCGGTCTGCTCGGAATGACTCAGCGTGCGGAACTCATAAACGCAAAACTTGAAATCAGCTCAGAAATCGGGGCTGGTTCTCAAATCAAACTTGTCAAATTAAAAATGTCACCGTCGGTCGGAGAAGGCGTGATAAAATTTAAAAACTTATAAAAGTTATAGGGAAAAACATGAAACATTCTTTTTTCGTAATTGAGGATCATAGTCTCACTAACCTCGGAATCCGTGAGCTCCTTCAAAACAATACCGACCTGAGCTGCGAGGGCTTTGCGATGAGTGAGGAAGAGGCTTTCGAAAAACTTACTGAGCTTGACATGAAGGGGTCTCTGCCAAAGGTCCTCGTTCTTGATTTGTTTTTGGGTGAAGATTCTGGAATTGACGTCCTTCGCGAAGTAAAAAAGCACTTTCCTTCAATCGGTGTCGTCGTTTATTCAATGTATTCAAATCCCGGAATCGTAAGTCTCGTTCTTGAAAACGGGGGAAATGGCTTTGTCTCAAAATCAAGCCCGGAAAGCGAACTCGTCGATGCCATCAAGGAAGTTTCTGCCGGCGGAAGTCACATTCAGTCAAGTCTTGTTGAGCCCCTGCACACTTTCAAGAATCTTTTTCAGTCACTTACAAAGGGCGAGCAGTTTGTCCTGAATAAAGTCATCGAGCGCTTTGAGCTCAATCGTATTGCCGAAGAAATGAAAGTCCCGGTTGCAAGGGTTGAAATCTTTCTTTCTAGGATTTGTGCAAAAACAGGTTGTCATAATCATGAAGAATTGATTGCACAGTTTGGCTGAAAATTTTATAATAATTAGCGTAAAATTTTATTATTTATAGAGGAAAGTTATGGTAATTCTTACTTTGAACTGCGGTTCATCTTCTGCAAAATACCAGGTTTACGACTGGGACAACAAAGACGTTTTGGCAACTGGTGTTGTTGAGCGCGTTACACAGGACGGTTCTGTAATCACACACAAACCAAAGGGAAAGGACAAATTCGTTCTCGAGAGCCCTTGTCCAACTCACAAAGAAGCAATCGAATTGATTTTGAACGCAATCACAGACAAAGATCATGGCGTTATTTCTGACATGAGCGTAATCGGCGCTGTCGGTCACCGCGTTCTCCATGGCGGAGACAAATTCACTAAGTCTGTAAAAGTAACTCCAGAGGTTTTGGACACATTCCGTTCAGTTATCGGTCTCGGACCTTTGCACATGCCTGCTAACATCATGGGTATCGAAGCTGCTCAGAAGGTTCTTCCAAACGTTCCTCACGTTGCAGTTATGGATACAGCATGGCACCAGACAATGCCAGAATCAAGCTTCCGCTATGCAATTCCAAAAGAGTGGTACGAGAAATACGCAGCACGCCGCTACGGTTTCCACGGAACTTCTTTCCTTTATACAGCAAAACGTGCTTCTGTCCTTCTCCACAAGGCTCCAAAAGACACAAACGTCATCATCGCTCACGTCGGCAATGGTGCTTCAATGTGTGCTGTTAAAAACGGCTGCTGCTACGACACTTCAATGGGTATCACTCCACTCGAAGGTCTCGTAATGGGTACACGCTCAGGCGACATGGACTGTGCTCTTCCATTCTACATCATGCGCCAGACAGGCATGAGCGCTGACGAGATGGACACAGCAATGAACAAAAAATCTGGTCTTCTCGGAATCACAGGCAAATACACAGACCGCCGCGACGTTGAAGAAAACGCTGCAAAAGGCGACAAAGACTGCCAGCTCGCAGTTGACATGGAATGCTACCGCCTCAAGAAATACTTTGGTGCTTACATGGCTGCAATCGGTCCGGTTGACGCAATCGTTTACACAGCAGGCGTTGGCGAGCACTCAGCTACAATCCGCGCTAAGGCTCTCGAAGGCCTCGAATGGCTCGGCGTTAAAATCGACCCAAAAAAGAACGCTCTTGCAAATACAGGCAATGCCGAGACTTGCATCTCAGCAGACGACTCAAAGGTCAAAGTTTTCGTTATCCCGACAGACGAAGAGCTCGTAATGACTGAGGATGCTTATGCAATCATGAACGGCACATACGACGTTCACACAAACTTCACATATTCTTTCCAGGACCCGGCATACCGCAACAAGGCACGCGAAGAGGGCTTGAAGAAAGATTTGGAGAAGCATCCAGACCTCGCTTCCATCATCGTTCGTCCCTAGTTTAATCAACTAGAGCAAAACGGGCAGCCTTTTTGGCTGCCTTTTTTTTATTAAGGGAGACTCCTGTTATCTGCCTCTTTCCTTGACATAAGTTTAAAAAGATTCTATATATAAGTTACAAATTATTTTAATAGGAGATTAAAATGAAAAAAATACTTATTGCAGCAGCAGCACTTTCTGCTGTTTTCTTTGCATCTTGTGGAACAACTAAAACTGTAGAAGGTTCTGGCATTAAGGCAGATGCTCCTAAAGTTAAGACTGCTAAAACTGTTCTTGATGAATGGCAGGGTTCTGAGCTTGGTGGAGAAATCCCTCAGTGGGTTGTCGAGCTTGCAAATGGTAATTATGGTGAGGCTGCTCTTTCTCGAGTTATGCCGGACATCAAAGGCAAAAAGACATTTGTTACAATCGGCTATGGTGATAACCTTGATTTCGTCCGCCAGTGGACAGATCTCGTTGACGTTGAAACGGAAGTTGCCAGCACACTTTCACGTGTAGCAGCAAAGGCTGTCGAAGCAGAAATGAACGGCAAGGGCGCAAAAGAAGGTCAGAATACAGTTGATCCAACAAAAACTGAGCAGACTTTGAAGATGTACCGCACATCACTCACAAGCGTCCGCTTCAGCGGTCTTGAAAAAACAGCTCAGTTCTGGACTCTTTCTCACAAAGAATCTGGCAAAGAGCAGTTTGATTCAAAATATTCATACTATGCCGTATGGACAATCGACAAGGCTCTCTTCGAAAGCCAGCTCAAAACTGCAATGTCTAACATTGATGAAACATCAACAGAAGAAAAGGCATTGAAGGAAATGGTCCGCCAGAAGCTTTCTGATCAGCTTTCTGTTCAGACAAACAGTGCTGAAGAAAACGAAAAGGCAGACGAAGTTATTCTTAAATAATCAGATTTTCTTGCAGAATAACTTGGATGTAGCTAGTGAATGCACACAAAAAAACGGTCGGAATCGGGGTTCCAAAACAAACTCGCCTGAGCTTTGCTCACTGCGATGTTTGATTTTGGGTTCCCGATGGAAGACCGTTTTTTTGTGTGTGAAATTGCTATCTCTGGCAGCTTCCGTCGTGAATATGGACTGCTGTTTCTGCGCCTGCCAGTAATTCAACAAACTTCATTGCAAACTGCTCGGCTGTTCCGGGGCCCCTTCCTGTAAGGACATTGTTGTCGAGCACGAAAGGCACGTCTTCAATGTGCTTGGAATTTTCCATGACTTCCTTTGCCCAGTCAACGCTTCCGCAGTATTCAGCAAGATTATTGTTCATGCCTGGATAGCAGGTCCACTTGCGGCTTGAAAGAATTCCTGTGCGGGCAAGAACTACGGCAGGACTTGCGCACATGGCCGCAACGAGTTTGCCTCCCCTGTCCATTTTTGTAATCAACTGGAAAAGATATTGGTTTGCCGCAAGATTGCTGGCTCCCGGCATTCCGCCTGGAAGATAGATGGCGTCCGGTTCGTTACCCTCCATCTTTTCGATAAATTCTGAAAGTTTTGTGTCTGCAATCACAGTGATTTTGTGACTTCCTGTGATCGATTCCAGTTCTTCTTTTGAATCAGCAGCCGGAACAGATACTGTTATTACGTTTACATTTGCCCTGCGAAGATAATCAACGACCGTGAGGGCCTCAATTTCTTCGAATCCCGGGGCTAAAAAAACTGCAACTTGTGCCATAAAAACCTCTTTAGACTACAGTATACCACATATTTTAATTTTTGTTGATTTTTAATTGAAAAGTCCTTAATGTTATTGTATTATTTTCTTATGAAGAGTGTTTTGGTTATTGATGCCCCGCCCATGATGCGCGAATTTTTGACAGAAAAGCTTACAGCAGAAAATGTAATTGTCGAAATTGCCGATGGCCAGCGGGATGCTCTCCCTAAATTTTTATCAGTACTCCCAGACCTTGTTATAATCAATGTAGAGCATTCAGTTTCTGACATACTCGATTTTTTGGATAAAAAACAGTCTGATCCTAACGGCAAGAAAATTCCGGTCATCATGTCAGGTCCTGTAATCGACCACGATGAAGTTTCTGACCTGGTTCAGTACGGCGTAATCAAATACTTTACCCGCCCGATCCGCTACGACCTTTTCTTTGATTCTGTCGGCCGCGTTCTTCATACTTCATTTTCCGTTGACACCACGCCCTGTGTTCTCGACATGCACCTCAACAAGGACATCATTTTCATCGAGATTGCAAAGGGCCTCAACCGTGAGAAAATCACTCTTTTAAAGTACAAGCTTGCGGAAATCATCGAGAGTAACAATCTTCTTCTTCCAAAGCTCATCCTCATGATGTCGGACCTCAGCCTCAGCTATGTTGACGGCCTCAACCTTGAGCTTCTTCTTGAAAACATCACCGCCGACCGAAGGATTTTGCGGCGAAACATCAAAATCCTTTCTTTCGACACTTTCGTTTCTGATTTTATCGAAGGTCATCCGATTTACGATGGAATTAAAGTCGTTCAGAACCTTTCAGACGTCATGGCATCCCTGGTTGATACAACCGCCGATTCAATCGAAAACCTCATTTCAGATAAAATCCTGGCCCTTTCAGACGGCAACGGAAAGAATGCAGATGCGGTCCGCTTCTATTCAGACACTCACACAGCCTATGGAAGCCCAGAAACTTCCGAAGGCCTCTTAAAGATTGCGGTCATCGATTCTGATATGTCAGTCGTAAAATACCTCAAATCGGTTCTTGAAACAATCGCCGAAGTAACGGTATTCATGACTCCAAAAGAATTTGTCTCAAGTGTTCAGCCGGGCAGCTTTGATTTTGCAATCACGGGCATGGTCATGCCGGAAATAACCGGTCTCGATATCCTGCGCTTCCTTGTTGAAAAACACATAGATTTGCCGGTTATCGTCTATTCAAACGTCATTCAAAAAGAAGTCATTATGCAGGCCCTCAAACTTGGTGCGGGAAGCTATTTGATTAATCCTCAGCCAGCGCAAGTGATTGTTCAGAAAGTTTTGGAAATCATAAATGCAAGAAAACAATAAGGCCGGGCAGTCTTCTGATATTGACAATACAACCCGCTTTTTCGCAAATGCCCTGCACGAAATACGCACTCCGATTCAGACTATCATCGGTGCCGCAGAGCTCATGCGCAACACAGCCCTCGACAAGGAACAGAACGAGTATGTAAGGCAGATTCTTTTCAGTGCCGAAGGACTTCTTGACCTTGCCAACAATATTTTGGATCTGGCTAAAATGAATCAGGTCGGATTTAAAATCGAAAACATCCCATTTGATATTTCTTATGTCGCCGAGCACCTCATCGATTCTGAGAGCGTAAAGGCCTTCAACAGGGGAGTGGAGCTTGTCCTTGATATTTCTCCGAACGTTCCAGCCCTTGTCACCGGTGACTCAATGCGAGTCCGCCAGATTATGCTCAATCTTATCAGCAACGCCGTAAAATTCACCAAAGAAGGCTACGTTCACGTTGAGCTTGATTACAATGACAGCGACGGAATCTGCTTTACCGTAACTGATTCAGGAATCGGAATTTCCGAAGAAAAGCAGAAAAAGATTTTTACCGAATATTTCCAGGCAGACCTTTCGACCTACAGGCTTTTTGGCGGAACGGGACTGGGACTTTCCATCAGCCGCAATCTGGTCAACCTCATGAACGGCAAAATCGGGGTTAAGTCAAATCCAACCGGAGGCTCAGTTTTCTGGTTCAAAATCCCTCTTTCAGTAGCCCTTGCCAAGCCTGCTAAAATCAGGTTTTCTCAAAGCACCGAAAATTTCCGCATCCTTATCGTCGATGACAATGAAATTGCCGCAGAAAGCCTCTTGAAAAAGCTCCTTTACCTGGGCTTCAAAAAAACGAAAGTCTGCACCGACGCAAGCAAGGCCCTTGATATTCTTTCGGAAGCAGAAAAAGAGGGCGACCCTTTCAGCATTGCCTTTATCGACATGATTATGAAGGGCGGTCTTGACGGCTGGCACCTGGCCTTTGACCTGCAGCAGATCGGAAACCTCTCGACATCCCTCTATCTTCTTGTTCCTGAAGGACAGATGCATGAGGATGCCAAGATGAAATTCCTCAATCTCTACAAGGGCTACCTTTACAAGCCGATTAAAAAAGACGGCCTGATTTCCCTGCTTTCCGAAGAACTTTATGAATCTGAAAACAGCGGGAAAAGCGGCAACAAATTGGAGTCCAAGCCTATCGAAGAGCTGGTCCCGATCACACCCGAAGAAGAAAAATCCCTCTCAGCCGGAAAAAGTGCCTCATCAAAGGCCGAAAACAAAAAGATTGCTGAGGGCTTGAAAATCCTTGTCGCAGAAGATCACCCGATGAACCGCAAGCTGCTTGCTACATTTTTGGAGAGATTCGGGGCTGAAGTCTATCTTGCGGAAAATGGCGAAGACGCCCTGGACATCATCAGGAATACGCCTGAAATCAGCATGATTTTCATGGACATCTATATGCCTGAAATGAACGGAATTGAGGCCACAAAAGAGCTGAGGGCAATGCACTACAACGAAATCATCATCGCCTGCACGGCCAACAATGATTCTAACGACTTCGCCGAATACAAGCGGAGTGGAATCAACGACATCCTCGTAAAGCCTTTCAAAAGCGACACCTTAAAGGCCATGATCGAAAAATGGAAGGCCGTAATGCAGACAGTTTCCTTTGCGCAGATTAACCTGCTCAATATCGGAAACGATCTTTTTATTGAATATGCGGAAGAGGCATAAAATGAGCAAAGAATACATAAAGTCAAACTTGCACACACATTCGACCTTCTGTGACGGAAAAAGCAGTCCCGAAGAAAACGTTCTTGCTGCCATTCAAAAGGAAATCAAAGTCCTGGGTTTTACCAGTCACAGCATGTATCCTTTTTGGACTGAAAGCAACATGAAGCCGGAAAATTTTAATTCCTATTGTGAAGAAATCCACCGCCTGCAAAAAAAATATGAGGGGCAGATTTCCATCCGGCTGGGATTTGAGGCAGACTTTTTCCCCGGAGTCACTCTTCCTCACCACGACAATTATGCCCAGTTTAAGCCCGATTATCTGATTGGCTCCCTTCACTATATCTTTCAGAGGTCGGGTTCTTTTGGCGTGGACAATACACCTGAAATCTGGGCGGAAGGTGCCAGAAAATTCTATGGCGGCGACATGAAGGCTTTAATCGGCGACTATTTTGCCCTTCAAAAAGAAATGCTTGCCCTGGGAAAATTTGACCTTTTGGGTCACCCTGATTTGGTCAGAAAATTCAACGAAAAATATCCCCTTTTTGACGAAGAAGCCGGCTGGTACAAGGACTATCTTTGTGACATGGCAAAGGCAATTGCAAAGTGGGGCGGGGCTACAGAAATCAACACCGGTGCAATCAGTCGCAAGTGGCTGACCAAGCCTTATCCCAGCCTCTATTTCCTGGAAAAACTTCACGAGGCCGGCGTTCCCATTGCAATCACGGCTGACGCTCACTCTGCGGAAAACCTGGACTGCGCCTTTGACCAGGCCCGCTTACTTGCAAAAAAAGCCGGTTATACCGAAATCATTTACGACATCGATAGAACCGGCTATAAATTCTGCGGGCTGTAAAACTAACGGTTTCGGCGCTCGTTTTCGCTCTGGCAAGAAATACACATGAAGGCATATGGAATTGCTTCAAGGCGCTCCAAAGGAATTTCTTTGTGGCACTTGAGACAGATTCCGTATTTGCCCTGCTTGATTCTTTCAAGAGCATTGTTAATCATTGTGAGGCGGTTTGAATCCTGCGCTCCAAGAGACTCAAGAAGTGCTCCGTCAATTACGTCTGATGCAACATCAACTTCATCTCCAGGCTCTCCGCTTTCAACCATCTTTTTATACTCAGAATGTTTGTCAGCCAATGATTTCAGAATTTGTTCTTTTTGCTCCGTGAGCAATTTTTGCATTTTGTCAATGAATGCTTGTTCCATGTTCCCTTTCTCCCATGTTGCAATTTTTTTGTTATTAGATAATAATAAGGGAGAAATCTTGAAAAGACAAGTAAAATTTTTGGAGGAATCGTGGCTAAAGAAGAAGCTATCGAAGTCGAAGGCATTGTAAAAGAAGCATTGCCAAATACTCAGTTCCGCGTTGAGCTTAAGAACGGCGGACACGTTGTTATGGCGCATTTGTCTGGTAAAATGCGAAAGCACTACATCAAAATCGTACCGGGTGACAGCGTAAAAGTCGCACTCTCACCATATGACCTCAACCGAGGCCGAATCATCTTCCGCGAAAGATAATAGCGATTTAAGATAACGCCAAAAACGTCAGGCGTTCAAAGGTAACGCCGAAAACGTCTGGCGTTACCCGCTTTCCTAACGCAGTAATTTTCTCAATCCTCGTGTTATTCCTGTAAATCCGTGGATAACTGCCACAATGCTTAGAATCGGGCCAAATGGTATAAAGAACCATGATATTTTCATGAATGACCAAACGCCAATCAAAAGAATCGCAAGGCTCCGCAGAATGTAAAGCAGGCTTTCTGTTTTTGTCTGCGGCTCGCTTTTGCCAGTATAGAATGTATAGGCCGAGTTTGAATTTTCTCCATTCTGATTTTGACGAGCGTAGTTAAACCACTGGTTGAAGGCATCGTTAAAATCGTCCTGAGTTTCTGCCTGCCAGCCACCCTTGTGCCACTGCTGCCAGTTCCCGTTTTGACCCCAGCCGTAATTTCCGTATCCGTAAGTGCCGGTGCCCTGTGAACCGTAGGCGTCGCTGCTTGCATATGTGCCGTAAGAATCGTACTGGCGGCGTTTTGTCTCATCTGAAAGAACGTCATAAGCGGCTGTGATTTGCTTGAATTTTTCTTCTGCCGCCTTATCACCTGGATTTTTGTCTGGATGATATTTGACGGCCAGCTTGCGGTAAGCCGATTTGATTTCGCTCTGAGAAGCTGTTTTTGAAATGCCAAGGACCTGATATAAATCTTCCAATATTATTCCTCTTACCTTTGATACTTTTAAAATAATGATATTTTAGAAAAGATACAATGGAAAATAAAATACTTCCTGTATTTTTTTTCCATTGCTTTTTTCACCGCCTCCATGCGGTGAGCTATACTCTACTTTATAATGACCCAGGTTGCGCCGTTTCCGCCCATTGAGCGGTCCGGGTGGCCTGACGTGCCGAGATTTTTGTTTTGCTCGATGAATGTTTTGACCATCGGGCCGAGTACAGGATCGCTGCCGTTGGAGTGATTGCCCTTTCCGTGGATGATGAGGATTTTTTTGAGTCCCCGGCGTATGCAGTCGTTTACAAAGCCTGTCAGCCTGTTCCATGCTTCCTCGCGGGTCAGTCCGTGCAGGTCAATTCTTGCTTCCGGCCTCATCGTGCGAAGATATTCCCGGCTTTCCATTTTTGTGCGCTCGTTATATTCATCAGCTGCCTTGTCCTTGTCAGTCACGCCGTAACGCCTGAGCCACAATTCCATGGGATTGATTGTCTTTTTGGCATCTTCTTCCATCTGGGCTTCGTAAATTCTTCCCTGAGCGGCGAGTTTTGCCCTTTTTCGCGCTTCCTTTTCTTCCGGAGTGGGGGCATTTGCCATTTTATGCGAAACCTGGGGCACCTTTGCCTTTTCGCGGGCCCGCTTTTTTTCTTCTTTTTGGTTATTGTCCCATTGATTTAAAATATCACCAAAATCCATATGAATGCCTCTGTTATTTTATCTCGAATATATTATCATTTTTTGTCCAGCCTGAGAATTCCTGACACTCTATGAAGGACCAGGCTCCTGCCTGCTCTGTAAGCCTTACTTTTTGTCCGCCGGTGAAGTTCTGCCCCTTTGTTTTTTCTTCTGGAACGGAAAAGACCCTGCCGCCTGCAAAGATTGCGAATTTTCTTGCTAAAAGCCTGTCGAAGAGGCCCCGCTTGGATTTTTCTGCGATTTTCTGATATTCCTGCCGGGCCGGAAGGGAGTCTTTTGCCTTTACTGATTCTTCTTCGGGCTTTGTGAATGCTGATGCGAAAATTTCGTTATTCTTTTCTTCGTGAGTCACGCTGTTTTGAGATTTTGACACTGAAATTACTATGTTTTTTGGAAGGAAAATCTGCTTTTTGACGCCGTTGTATGAAATAGCCCCGATTGTGATTTCCGGAAGGGAGAAAGTTCCTTCGCTTAAAATCTGCCACTCAAAGTCAGCAAGTTTTTTGCTTTCAGTGGTGAACTGACTTATTTTCTGAGCACCTTTTGCGAATTCAGTGCGGTTGCTTTCGGTGAAAATCGAGTCCTTGGGAGTGGGACACTTAAAATCGAGGACCTGGATTGCGTATTTTATCATGACGGTAAAGCTGATTTTCTGGCCGGTCTGGGCTTTCAGGATTTTCTGACCGCTTTTTTTGTCATTCTCAAGTTTTGAGGGATTTTGAAAGATTACTTCTGCGACCGGTGAGATTAAGGCCGGATTTTCATAAACGTAAGTCTGCTCGAATTCAAAAAAATAGCTTCTTCCGTTGATTTTTGTCATGAGGGGCGGAATATGAGTGCTGCCTGATTCTGAAAAGGTAAACCAGAGTGAAATCTGGGTGCCGCGCTCGCCATTTTCGTTGATGAATTCTTCTTTTTTGGATGAAATGAATTTAGTTCCCAGCGGCAGGTCGGGCAGGTCCAGCTGAACTTTTGCAGGCTCAATTCCCAGAATCTGGAGTTCATAGCAGTTTTCGGTCTGGGTAAAAAAAACTTCAGAGCGGGGAAGGATTTTTAGTTCTTTCAGTTCCTTTCTAGATGGAAGGGCAAAAAGCGAAAATGAGAAAAGATACAGTGTAAGGAAAATCAAAAAACGTTTCATATGGGTTTTAAAAGATTATCATACAGCTATATTGATAACAAGCGGATTTCATGGTAACTTCTTCAAATATCAGGAGAAAAAATTGAATTCTGACGAGCAACTTCTTTGTATAAATGGCAAAAAATATTTCATTACCCAAGAAGACCGTAAAAGGTGCATGATTGAGGATTCGGAGCTTTCGCTGGTTGTTTTCCTTTATGATTATGAGCTTTGGGGGCAGTCGGACGATGTTCATTCGGCTTATGTTTGCGGTTCTTTTACTTCCTGGGTTGAAAATCCTGATTTTAAAATGACTTTTTCGCCGGAACTTTCGCTTCAATATCTTGCAGTTCCGGTTTCAGCTCTCAAGGAATGTGGCAATTCCAGTCATCCGGAATACAAATTCTGCATAAACGGCAGTTACATCAGTCTTGCTGGCAAAAATTTTATCCCGGAGCCTTATTTTTTTCCTTCTTTTGATAAAAATCTCATGGTCGTGCTTTCAGCGGACAATCTTGAAGAGACAATAAAACTGAATCGGATTGCAGGCTGGGTTAAAAAACTTTCTGATTTTGATTTGGAGTCGCGTGAAGGGCAGGAAGAAATTTCCAATTTCAGGCTTGTTCCAGGCACCAGAAAGCTTTTTCGTTCGTTCCATCCTTTTTATCCGACCGGCAATCGCAATGAAATTTTTGAAACCGAAAAAACGCGGATTGAGCTTGTGCAAAAACTTGCCTCTGAAGAAGGAATCAAATCTGACATCAATCTTACGGATGATTATACTGTTTTTGCAGGACAGGAAATTCACTGGCTTGACGGTACTTGCGCAAAGATTGAAATTCCGCCTTATTATCAGAAAATCATTGATTCAAAATGCGTGTGCAATGTTGCCGCTCCGTCTGGAATTGTCCCTAGTTACGAATATGTTTATGCAAAGCCCCGTGACCCGCTTTTTGGCGAATGGGTGCGTTGCATAGTAAATTTTATCATCGATGACTCTCATCCGGCTCCGTTCCAGATTCATTGTGCAATCGGAACTGACAGAACCGGTGTTTTCAGTGCGGTTTTGGGAGGTCTCTGCGGTGCAGGCTGGAAGGAAGTTTCAGAAGATTATGAAAAGACGAACAGAATGGGAATTAACGAATATCGCTCAAAAGTTTTTCTGGCTCAGTCATTCCAAAGGCTCCTCGATGTCGAAGATATTTCCAAGGTCAAAAATCTGAGCGAAAGTTTAACCGACTATTTTACAACGGCCAAAATTGAAGGCGAACCAATCCTGACAATGCGGCAAATAAAAGCCTTGATAAAGAAAATCGGCTGATATTCTAGTAATCCAGCACGTCTTCTTTCTTTTCGCTGCTGTCGCTCATATTCCGCCATTTTTTTCCTTCCTGCTGGCGGATCAGGTCAAAAATCTCGTTGTTCATGTCAGGATTCTGCTGCTTTTCTTCGTTGACGCTCTGCATCTGGGCCTGGGCGCTGTTTGCCTGCTTTTGGACAAGTTCCCGCTCGCACAGTTCAAGATTGATTTTGGCGTTGAGGTTTCTGGAATCAGCAAGAATTGCCTTTTTGAAATTTTCGGCCGCATTTTTGTAATCGTTCTTGCGGGCAAAAATTATGCCTGTGTTGTAGTAGGCCGCGCTCCGGAATTCCTGGGGAAGAGCCTGATCGTCTGGATTCAGGGATGCAAGCCTGTCAAAAGCCGCCTCATTTTCACCCATTGAAAGGTAGGTCGCGCTCAAATCAAAGACGGCGTATTGGTGGGCGAGGGAGTCTTCCTGGGATTTTTCTGCCAGCTTTAGGAAATTTGCCGTAGCCGAAGTGTATTTTCCTTCGTACCAGGCCCAGACTCCGCTTAAAATCTGCTTTTTTTCGGAAGAACAGGAAGTGAGGAAAATCATCAGGGATAAAGTTGCGCTTGCGGCCAGCTTTTTCTTGCCTGAGCCCTTTTTTATTTTTCGAGTGGAAAATCTTTCAGCTGAAACAAAAGAGAGAATCATGAAAATTATGGCCCAGAAAATGAAGAAAGAGTGGCGGTTGACGTTCTGGACTTCGTAGGAAAGGGCTCTGTCTTCTTCGCCGGAACTTCCCTTGACCTGATTTAGAAGCTGCCAGGCCGAACCAGCTGATTTTGAGTCTATGTAGAGGCAGTTGGAGTTTTTGAAAATGCTTGTTGAGTTGCTTTTCTTTGTATCTTCGATGATTTTTTTGATTTTTTCGGCGCGCAGGGCTGTCTTTACTCTAGTTTTACCGTCACCGGCCGTGATTTCAATTTCATTTTCCGAGCCAAAGCCCACAATCGATACTGGAACTCCGAATTTTGCCGTCTTTTCAAGAGATTTTTCCAGCTGGTTGTCAGTTTCGTCGCAATCAGTAAAGACAAAAAGGTACTGGGACTTGGCTGAATGGGGCGGAATTGCTGAGAGGGCGGCTTCGATTCCCCTTCCCAAAGAAGAGCCGCCTGAAGTCATAAGGTGTGGCGAGAGGTTTTCAATCAGATTGAGCATGGCGTTCTTGTCTTCGGTCTCTGGAATTGCAAGAAAACCGTCTCCCTTTGCAAGAACTGCTGAAAATGAAGAAGAATCAAGCTGGTCAAGCAGGGACGAGGCATAGATTTTTACCGCATCGAGCCGGGACAGATTTTGGGGAGCGTCATTAGCCAGCATTGAATAGGAAATGTCGAAGACGAAAAATACATTGCTGCCGCTTTTGTGGACCGGAATCTTTTTGGAGCCGAAAGAAATCTCGGACAGGGCAAAAACCGCCGAAATCCATGCAAGACAACGAAATAAAGTGCGTAAAATCAGAAAAATCCTGAGCTGGCGGGCAGATTTGTCACCCTCTGCCTGGGAAGAAATTGCCTTTTGAATCCTTTTGAATTTGAGGAAGACAAAAAGGGCTGCCGGAAAGATTGCCAGGGCTGAGAGAAGAATCTGCGGCTTTTCGATTGAAAATGAAGCGAGAGTCTGAATCATATAAGCTCCGAAAGAAAAATTCTCTTGATGAACCAGGCCAGGAAGAATAAAAATCCTGAAAGAAGGAGAAAGTTTGCGTAGCAGTTGGTGTCGTTTGACCTGTAATGAAAGCTTTGAGCCGAGTCTTCTTTTTTTGCTATCTGCGAGAGCGAATCTGAAAGAACGGCAGTTGATTCTATTCCAAAATATGAGCCGCCCGCAATTTGAGCGATTTCTTCGAGGGGACCGGTGTCAAAATTGGAATCGTAAAAGCCTGAGCGAATTTTACCGCTTTTTGGATCAACATATTCGATTGGAACCGAGCCTTTTGTGCCGATTCCGAAAGTGTAGAGGGTGATTCCGTTTTCTGCCGCAAGATTTGCCGCTGTTTCCGGGTGGATTGAGCCAGCGTTGTTTTCACCGTCCGTAATCAGGACTATGCATTTTTTGGGGGCATTGCTTCCTGAAAGATGGTAGATTGCTGTGCTCAGTCCGATTCCGATTGCCGAGCCTTCCCCGAATTCGCCCACGTTGAGGTCCGCAAGCCGCTTTAAGAAGAGCTCGATGTCGTTTGTCGGCGGAACGATGCAGGCAGCCTCGCTTGCCATTGCGACAAGACCATAGCAGGCTCCTTTTTCTGCTGATGTAAGGGTTTTGATTCCAAGTTTTGCCGCCTCAAGCCGGGTGACCTGCTCGTTTGCAAGTGAAATATCCCGGGCCGCCATTGAAGGACTTGTGTCCAGAACGAAAAGAATGTCGCTTCCCCGTGAAGTATAAATCTTTTCCTGATGGCGGATGATTGGATTTGCCAGGGCTATTACCAGTGCGATAAAAGCGAGGACGGCAAAGGCCTGGGCAAAAAATTCACCGGCCCTGGCGATAGTGTTTTTGTATGTGAAAGTTTTTCCGCCCCAGTCAGAAATCGTGAGGGGAAAGGAAATGCGTGAGAAAAATCCCAGATGGCGGAGAATGTAAAGGGCGGGCAGGGCCAGAAGGAAGAAAAAGCCCTGAGGATTTTCAAACTGAATCATTCTTCTGCCTCCATGTCAAAGTCTTCTATTAACTGAATCGAATTCTGGATTTGCGCCAGTCTTTCACTTGTGCCGCCGTTTTCGCTTTCTGAAAGGAATTTGCCTTCCCTTGCAAAGCGGATGTATTCAAGTCTGCTGAAAATTGCCAGCAGTTTTTCGACAGTGTCTTCCTGATGGCTGTCCAGACTTCCGCCTGAAATCGCGATGAATTCTGCGTAAAGTTTACTCGTTGAAATCGAAGAAAAATCACAGTCGAAGCGCCTGTTTAAGAAATTTCGGATGATATGCTGGATTTTTTCGGCGAAATCCTTGTCCGAGGCGATATGGCCGGATTCTTTCTGCAGCTTTATAAGGCTTTTTATGCTTTTGCGCGAATTTTTCTTGAGGGAATAGAGGTAAGAGATATTTTTAATGAAAGATGCGACTTTCGGAATATGCATTAGGATGAAAAGAAGGGCGGAAAATACTATGAGTGAGATGATTGCGAGAATCACGAGAAAAGCCGTTGTTCCGCTCATTACAAGAGGTGCCGACTGGGGCATGAAATTTTTGTTTCCGCTTTTTGCCAGCAGGGATTTTACTTCGATTGGAGAAAGGCTGATTATGAAGGGCGTGAAGGTAATGGCCATTGAAGAGCGGGAGCCCGCAATCGACCTTGAAAAGTCCAGGGAAGAATTTACCAGGGAATTGAGGTTGAAGGGTGGAATCTGCAGGTAGCCTGTTTTCCAGGGAATTACCGTCATGGTCAGGGTGTACTCTGCGTTGATTTTTTCAAGACTTGCCTTTGTGACTGCAAAATCGGCCGCATTTGCCTTAAAAAAATCGTAGTCAGTATTGAGGTTTAGAAAGGCGGACGGAGATTCTGCAAAGTCACCGCCAAAAATCTTGGCTTCGGAATGGAAAATGTAGCGGATTTCAACAGTGTCGCCGATGTAAATGATTTTCGGCATGACGAGCTGAAGGTTTTCGGCATATCCTGGCAGGGAAAGCAAAATCGAAAGAGACAGAATTGCAAAAATCCGCGAAAAAATGCCCTTCATTTTATGACCTTGCCTTCTGCTTGAAAAATCTTGATAAAACCAAAGCCGCATCATCCTCGGTTGAAAGGAGAAGGGGGCTTGCACCGTGCTTGAGGCAAAATTCCTTCCATAAATCGGTTCGCTGGCGGTTTGCTTCCCGCCATTCATGCTTGAACTTTTTTGACAGGGTTGGGAAAAGGCCCTTTTTATTTGTTTCCGGGTCAAAAAATGGAACCGTGCCCATGTCAGGAAGCTCAGAATCCGCCGGTGAAGTTATTTTTACGGCAACGACGTCATTTTTTTGAGCGAGCTGGGCGAAGGGCTTTTCCCACTTTGCGCTGCGGAAATCCGAAAGAATGAAGACCAGAGATCGTTTTTTAAGGAGTTTTGCCGCACCCATTATTGCGTTTGGCAGAACCGAACCGTCAGTTTTTTCTTCATCAGAAATGGAATCAAGCTTGTCCAGCTTTGAAAGAATCATCATGGAATTTTCATGACCTGCTTTTGGCTCGCATGAAAAGAGAATCTTTCCGTCAAAAAAAACAGCCCCGATTGCACCGGAAATATGCTCTGAAGCAAGAAGAAGCAGGGCCGCCGCTTCCTGGGCTTGGGAAAGCCTTGAAGAAGCCAGTCCCACTTCCATTGAGCGGGAGCAGTCCAGAATCAAAAAGACTGAAAGTTCCTTGTCCTCTTCGTACTGCTTGATGAAAGCCCTTCCCATGCGGGCCGTAACGTTCCAGTCGATGGCTCGCACGTTGTCTCCGTGAAGATATTCCCGAACATCACTGAATTCGATTCCCTGACCCCGGTAAAGAGACTTGAAGCTGCCGTTCTGCATGTTTTCGGCAAGGCTGATTGCGCTGAGTCGAAGTTGAGAAGCTTTTTTTGCGAGTCGGGTGGCGTTCATCGGCATAAAAATAAACCAAGGATTACGGCAGAGGCATTAAATCCAAAATCTTCTGAATCAAATCATCGCTTGAAACGCCGTCTGCTGCCGCCTCGTAGGAAAGAACGATTCTGTGGCGGAGGACTGCCGGTGAAGCTTCCTTGATGTCGTCCGGAAGAACAAAATCCCGGCCAGAGAAAAGGGCACGGGCTTTGGCACACTGAAGAAGCGCGATTCCGGCACGAGGTGAAGCACCAAATGAAATGTATTTTGAAATGTCGTCCTTTTTTGGCATTGTTCGGACGGCGATTTTTGACACAGTCTTTTTTTCTGAAACAGGACGGGTGGCCGCTACAATCGAAACGATGTATTCAATCAGTTTTTCGTCACAGTTGACTTTGTCCAGAAGGGCCTGCATTTCCTTCAATTTTTCTGCTGAAAGGATTTTTGAGACCTGAACCTGGCTTGCCTTGCCGGCTGTCTTTACGATTGCGACTTCTTCGGCTGGAGTTGGATATGGAACGAGAACTTTGAGCAGAAAGCGGTCCAGCTCGGCTTCAGGAAGATTGTAAGTTCCTTCCTGTTCGATAGGGTTTTGCGTGGCAAGAACGATAAATGGTGAGGGCAGGGCGTGACTTTCTTCGCCAATCGTGACCTGGCGCTCAGCCATTGCCTCAAGAAGGGCCGACTGAACTTTTGCCGGAGAACGGTTGATTTCGTCCGCAAGAACGACGTTGGTGAAAACAGGCCCCTTTCTCACTGTGAATCTGCCGGAAGTCTGCTCGTAAATCAAAGTTCCGCTTACGTCAGCAGGGAGTAAATCAGGAGTAAACTGAATGCGCTTAAAATCAAGACCTGAAAGCTCGGCGAATGTTTTGACCGCCAGGGTTTTAGCCAGCCCCGGTACGCCTTCAAGCAGGATATGTCCGCCGCAAACAAGGGCCGTGAGGATGCCGTCGATGACCTGCTCCTGACCGACAATTCGTTTTGCGGCCTCAGTTTTAATCTGCGCCACAAGATTCTTGTATTCAGTAAATTTTTCGTCCATAAAAATAAGTATATCAAATCTCCGGGAATTATTGTAGTATGGAAATAAATATTCGAAAATTATGCAAAATATTCACAAAAATTGCGTTTTTATGCATAAATATACAATTTTTAATTGACACTAAATATTTCAATCAATAAAATATTTTCATCATGTTAAATCCATTGGCACAAGAATTGAATGACACTCTCCGTGGCACAGTTGCAGGGGAGCTTTTGTCGGATTTGGGAAGCCGAATCTTCTTCCCACGGGGCATTATTTCTCAGGGCGCAGAAGCCCGACAGTTTGGCAAAGTCGCGAACGCAACTATTGGTACCACGATGATTGAGGGCAAACCTGCCGCTCTTCCGTCTGTCAAAAAATTCGCGCCTGAGCTTACAAATGCTGAGCTGGTTTCTTACACACCTACAGCCGGCAACCCTGACTTGCGCAAAAAATGGAAAGAACTCATGCTCAAAAAGAATCCGGGCCTGGCTGGCAAGGCTACTTCAAATCCTGTCGTAGTTCCTGGCCTCACAGCCGGTATTTCATATCTTTCTGACCTTTTCGTGGATTCAAATCATCCGCTTCTGGCCGCAAATCCTTCATGGGACAATTACGCTCTCGTTGTAGAGACTCGCCGTGGAGCAGAGCTTCACACATTCAACATGTTCGCTAACGGTGGATTCGACATCGATTCATTCAAAAAAGCCATGGAAGAAGAGGCAAAATCAGGCTCAGTCCGAGTCCTCCTCAACTTCCCTCAGAATCCAAGCGGCTACTCACCAACGAACGCCGAGGCAAAAGAGATTGTTCAGGTCGTAAAAGAACTTGCTGAAAAGGGCACAAAAATCATCGTTTGGGATGACGACGCATATTTCGGACTCAACTATGAGGAAGACATTTACCCTCAGTCACTTTTCGCAGAATTCGCATGCCTTCACGAAAATGTCCTCGCCGTAAAGGTTGACGGTCCTACAAAAGAAGATTTCGTATGGGGATTCCGATGCGGCTTCCTCACATTCGCAGGCAAGGGCCTCACAGACGAGCAGTACCTTGCTTTGGAGAAAAAGCTCATGGGCCTTATCCGCTCATCAGTAAGCTGTTCTTCAAGCCCAAGCCAGTCGATTTCACTTCATGCCTTCTCTGAGCCAAAAATCGAAGAAGAAAAGAAGATTTTCAGGGACATGCTCTGCGCCCGCTACAAAAAAGTCCGCGCATTCGTTGACTCACACAAGTCAAGCGTTCTTGAGGCACTTCCTTTCAACTCTGGCTACTTCATGAGCTTCCACACAAAATGCAATGCCGAAGAATTGCGCCTTAAAATCCTTCACGAAAAGCAGATCGGCACAATCTCAATCGACGCAAGTACACTCCGCGTGGCATTCAGCTCAGTAGACGAGTCAAAAATCGACGAAGTTTACTCAGCAATCTATGCTGCAGCAGAAGAAATGAAAAAATAAATAAATACCGGGGCTTGCATTGTCCTGTAAATGCAAGCCTCAACTTTCTTTCTTAAAACCCTCTTTGATACACTGATTTTTTATGTTATAATCTCCAGCTAAAAGGACATGTTCAAATTGAAAAAGTTTTTTCGTCTTTTTGTTGGAATTTTCATCTTTCCACTTTCACTTTTCAACTTTCTCTCTTGTGGCTCTTCTTCCCCAGTCGTAATCTGGACCGACCGGCCGGAAATCGTTTCTTATGTAGAATTTTTTAACGTAGCGCAGACAAAGGCTAAGGCTGTTGTCGTTTACAAAGAAAAGCTTGCGTCAGCTCTGCCTCCCGCAAAGGACGAGCAGAATCCAGACATCGTAATTGGCTCGTTTTTGCGTAACTCTCGTATCAAAAAGAATTTTTCTTCCCTTGAACGTGTTTTCGGCCGCAGCAAGATAAATCCTTCTTCGATTTATGCGCCGCTTCTTGAATACGGCAAAGTTGGCGGCACTCAATATTTGATTCCTGTTAGTTTTAACATTCCTACGATGATTTTTGCTCAGAAAAACCATGATTTGATTGCCGAGAACATGCTGATTGATTCCGATACAATCCGTGACTCAGCGGCCCTTTTCAACCAAAAGTCAGAGCACGAAGTATTCGTAAAGATGGGCTACGCTCCTTCCTGGAACGCCAATTTCCTTTTCCATGTCGCCAAAATGAACGGAATCGAATTCACCGAAAAGGGAAATATCTTTTCTTGGAACACCGACTCCCTCAATTCAACGATTGCTTACATCAAAAACTGGTCTCGGAATAAAAACGGCGGAACTGCTGCCGAGCAGGACTTTTCTTTCAAATATCTTTATGCTCCTGCCCATAAGCTCGTAAATTCAGACCGCTGTTTGTTCGCTTACATTAAAAGCGATGATTTTTTCAATATTCCAGGCGAGCAGACTGAAAACATAGCCTTCCACTGGCTGGGAAAAGACGGCAAAATCTTTGTGAACGATGATATGACTTCCCTGGGCCTTTACCGCAAGTCCAGAAATTCAAGGGCAGCCTGTGATTTTGTCACCTGGTTTTTCTCGGAAGCCACCCAAAAGAATCTGATTGACCGCGCCATGCGGATGAACCTCGACACACAGACTTTCGGAATTTGCAGTGGTTTTTCTTCTGTTAAAAGCGTGAATGAGCGAGTTTTCCCTTCCTCATACAAAATCCTTCTTGGAAAAATGCCGGAAGAGTCTTCTCTTGTAGCACCCCTTCCTCTGCCGTCGCGCTGGGAAAGCCTTAAAGAGAGGGTCATTATTCCTTATCTTTCCGAAGCCACCAGCACTGACAACACAAGGGCAATCAAATCCATCGACGAACGAATTGCCGCCTGGAGAAACCAGTTCAACTAGCGTTTTTTTTCTAATCTCTTTTTCTCATATTCCGATAATGTAAGTAGATAAAAAAAGTTTGGTGGGAGTGTGAGGTGAGATTATGGTAAACGGAATTTCATTGAACGCAAGCAATTTTAATTACTCTGGAGTTGTTTCAACTGGCGGACAGGGAAAACTCTATGTTCCTGTTGCCCAGCAGAATGTTATTTACGCTCACTTTGATCATGTTACTGGAGTTGCCGCAAAGCCTAACCAGCAGGGCGTTTCAATCTCAAAGATTCAGATTCTTAATTCACTTTTGAATCAGCTTATTTCCATGAAGAATCAGCCGAAAATAAATGTTGCTCCAGAAAATATGGATGATTCGCAGCTCGACGCACTGATTCAGAGCACTCAGTCAAAAATTCAAACAAATATTCAGGTTGCGCAGGCAACCGGCTACGGCCTTGCAGGTGTTGCTCCACAGACCGGAGCCGTTTTCAGTCTGGATGCATAGAAACAAAAATACTTCCGTGTATTTTTGTTTCTCATGAGAAAATTCTGTTCACCTAAAGGCAAACACGGCAAAAATCGTTGTCTTTGCCGTTTGAATTTTCTCTCTTTGCTGTTTCCCTGCATCCATGCAGGGCTTTTTTATGCCCACAAAATCCAGAGGACAATTGCGGCCGCTGCGGTTGTAATCAGCGTGAAAGTGCCGCCCAGTTTGAGCCATTTTGCAAAGCTCATCGGGTGGCCTTCTTTTTTTACGATACCCATTGCAACGACATTTGCGCTGGCACCAAAAGGAGTGAGGTTTCCGCCCAGGCAAGAGCCGATTAAAAGGGCAAAAAGGAAGAGCTCTCGGTTGATTCCCATTGATTCAGCCATGTTTCCTGCAACCGGGAGCATTACGATGATGTAAGGAACGTTGTCCACAAAGCCGGAAATGAAAATTGAAACCGCAAGAATCAAAATGAA
This sequence comes from Treponema ruminis, assembly GCA_017161305.1. Lineage (GTDB taxonomy): Bacteria > Spirochaetota > Spirochaetia > Treponematales > Treponemataceae > Treponema_D > Treponema_D ruminis. The sequence goes on from CP031518.1 coordinate 688,838, forward strand.
GCCCGCGAATTTGCTTCCGCCTGTGATTCGGGCAAGGAAATCCGCAAAGTCTTTGAGCAAGCCTGTCTCGCTGATTGCTCCGACCACGACGAAAATTCCAATCAAAAATGCGATTGTCTCCCAGTCAAGGCTCTTGATAAGCTCCCATGTTTCGCTTCCGCTCTTTTTCTGAGAAAAAATATACCATAGAACACCCAGAGCGCCCAAGACCATGACGAATCCGCCTGAAAGGAAGGGAATTTCATTCGGAATAAAGGAAATTGCCGCCAGACCGAAAATCAGGCTGAGCAAAAGAATTGCCGGAACTACAGAAATTATAGGCTCACCATCAACCTCAGTTTTTTCCTTGAGGCGGGCAAAGACTGCGTAAAAGAAAAGACAGCCGGCCAGCAAGCCTGTCTGCACGACGAAGAAAATCGAGAGGCGGCCCGAGTGGACGAAGAAGTCATTGAAAGTGTAGCCGGCATAGCTTGCAAAAATCATGCTTGGCGGATCACCGACGAGGGTTGCGGTTCCCTCAAGATTTGACATTACGGCAAGACCAACCATGAACATGGTCGGATTCATCTTGAGTTTTTTGCAGAGCGAAAGCGCAATCGGAGCCATTACAAGCACTGTCGCGACATTCTCGACGAAAATCGAAATGATGCCGGTCATGGCAAGAATCAGGACAATCGCAAGGCCTGTGGAAGGGCTTACCTTTACAATCCAGTCCGCGATTTTGGCCGGAACCTTTGAATAGAGGAAGAGGGCCGCAATCGTCATGCTGCCGACATAAATCATCAGGACGTTCCAGTTGACCAGGGCCGAAAAAGCATGGGTCAGCGCGTAAAATCGTCCGCTGCCAGTCGTAAAAATCGCACCAGGGAAAGCAATTCCAAGCCCGATCACCAGAAGCGCCGTAACGCTCGTAAAAATTACCTTTTTGTCCTGTTTTGCAATTACAAGGGCGTACATAGCCACCGCAAGAGCCAGGACAATCCATTTTAAGTTAATCATGGGTATAATTATAGCAAAAATTAGGGGAGAAGTCTCTCCCCTGTGCCACACTTCGTTGTGTCACACCCCACTCTGCGGGGACACCCCGCAACGCCCCGCTTTACTTTCTTCCCTTTAATTCCGATAATCTAGTATGAAAAAAAAGTTTCGTGTCACTTATAATGCCCCGGTAACTCTGACCTTCGCAATTCTGTGCGTTGTAATCCTTTTAATGAATGATTTTTTGCTTGGCAAGCACCTGATTCCTGCTATTTTTACTGCTCCTTCACGAATAGGCTCAAATGCCGGTTTCAATTACAAAAGCGTCCTCGATTATTTCAGGCTTTTCCTTCATATTTTCGGTCATACCGACTGGAACCATCTTCTCGGAAATTTTGCCTTTATCCTGCTGCTCGGTCCCCTCATGGAAGAACGCTACGGCTCAAAAATGGTTCTGCTCATGTTCGTCGTAACGGCTTTCGTCACAGGCGTAATCAACGTCTGCCTTATTCCGCGTCCCCTTCTTGGTGCCAGCGGAGTCGTCTTCATGCTGATAATTCTTGCCTCAATCACAACTCTGGACAAAAACGTGATTCCCCTGACTTTTATTTTCGTGGTCGCAATTTATCTGGGCCGGGAATTGATTAACGCCCCGAAAGCAGAAAATATTTCCACTGTTGCCCATATCGCAGGCGGCTTGTGCGGCTCAATGTTCGGCTTCCTGGTAGCTCCAAAAGCCAAGCGAGGTTCAAAGAAGGAAAAAGAAGAAAAAACTTCAGATGATGAAAATAAAAAAACTGCCCTCTTCAAAAAGCGGAATACGCCTAGAGAAGAAGACAGCACTGTCGTCGGAACTCTGGAAATCTAGCTTATCAGGGATTTTGTCATCCAGCGTTTGCTGAGCCATCTGAAAATCATTACGATTCCGCGGGTTGTCTCGTCAAGACCGATTCCAAGCCAGCAGCCCGCAACTCCCCAGCCCAGTTTGAGGCCCAAAAGCCAGCTTAAAAAGACCATGATTCCCCAGTTGGAGCACATTCCGTAAAGAACAGGGAATCGTATGTCGCCAGCCCCCTTGAGACCGCCAATCCAAATCAAATTCAATGAACGGCCGAATTCAACGAGAATTGAAAGACGCAGTAAAGTTGTGACTATCGAAGAAATCTCAGGCGCCGTCGTGAAAATTGAAATCAACGGATTTGAGAAAATATTTATCAGCGAAATCATGCCGATTGAAACGGATGTTGCCACAAGCGAGTAGGAAAACATCTTTTTGTAAGCGATGTCAGCCTGATGGGCACCAACGTAGTAGCCGGCCTTAATCTGGCAGGCTGCTCCCATTCCGATTGCAACGATGTAAACGTACTGGCAGATTGTTCGCGTGTAAACCTGGGCACTCATGGCAGCAGTTCCAAGCGTAGAAATCATTGCCATAATTGCGATTTGTGATACGTTGTAGGAAAGGCTTTCGCTTGCCGTCGGAACGCCGACCTTGAGAATCAGCTTGTAAAAGTGCTTTGGAGTCTTCTGCCAGCCCTTGAGATTGTAGCAGATGTCAGATTTCTGCCTGATGATTATCGCAAGAAGAATGCATGAGACGATTGCCGCAACCAGGGAGGCCCCTGCAACACCCTTTACGCCCAGAATCGGAAGTCCGAAAAATCCGTAGAGGGAAAGGGCGTTTCCCACGACATTGATGACGTTTGCAGTCAAAGTGACGTAAAGAGCCTGCTTTGTGTAGCCGTAACAGCGGAGAATCGCCGACTGCAGGATGTTCAGTGCGTTAAAAATGGCACCGATTCCGCCAAAAATGATGAAATATTCGTAAGCCGCAGTTCTGACCGAATCTTCGAGAGTGTAGCAGGCGAGAAGGAATTTAAGTCCGAAGATGACGAGAAAGGTCATGAAAATGCCCAGCTGCAAAATCATTACCGTGCTGGCACTGGCGATTGAATTTAAATCATCCTTTGATTTTTTTGCTCCGATATACTGGGCCAGGACAATTGAAGTTCCTGTGGCAATCATGCTGAAAAGAAGGTTCAGAAAAAAGACGTACTGAGCCATTAAGCCTACGCCCGCAACAGCCTTGTCCGAATAAGAGCTGAGCATTATGGTGTCAGCAGAAGATACAAGAATTCGGAAGAATTGCTCCAACACAAGCGGCAAGGCAAGCTGAAACATCGAAAGTGCGCCGCGGCTTGATTTTGAAGTGTTTTTTGGCATAAAAAATCCATGTCCGGTCACCAGAATCTGCCTGGTGACCAATTGCTTATGTTCTAAACGTTAAACTTGAAGAATATACAGTCTCCGTCCTGAACGACATATTCCTTGCCTTCCTGACGGTATTTTCCGTGCGCCTTGATTTCAGCTTCGCTTCCATACTGACGCAGGTCTTCAACTGAATAAACTTCGGCCTTGATGAATCCTTTTTCGAAATCGGTGTGGATTACGCCGGCTGCCTGTGGTGCCTTGTCGCCTTCATGGATTGTCCATGCACGGCACTCATCCGGTCCGCCTGTGAAGAAGGTGCGCAAGCCCATGAGATGGTAAGCTGCACGAGCCAGAACTGTGAGGCCGCTTTCCTTGAGGCCAACGCTCTCCATGAAGTCTTTTCGGTCAGCTTCGTCCTTGATGTCGGCAAGGTCTGCCTCGAATTTACCGCAGATTACGATGACTTCGCTCTTTTCCTCAGCGGCGATTTTTTTGACCTGCTCGACATATTTGTTTGTACCTTCAGCAATTGTGTCTTCATCGATGTTGCAGACGAAAAGCTGTGGCTTGATTGTAAGAAGATGAAGGTCGTAAATTCCTTCCATTTCTTCTTCTGTCAAATCAGCCTGGCGGGCGCATTTTCCGTCCTGAAGGAGCGGAAGAATCTTGTCGACGGCACTTCGGTAGCCTGCAAATTTCTTTTCTTCGGCCTTTCCCATTGCACGAATCTGGCGGGTAACTTTATCTTCGCGCTTTGTGATTGTATCGATGTCAGCCTGGCAAAGCTCGTAGTTAATAGTAAGAATATCGCTTTCCGGGTCGATTGAAGCGTCTGTCTTTGCGTCTTCACGGACGTGCTGGATGTCAGGGTTGTCAAAACAGCGGACAACATGTGCGATTACGGAAGTTTCGCGGATGTTTGCAAGGAACTGGTTTCCCAATCCTTCGCCTTTTGAAGCACCTTTAATCAAGCCCGCAATATCAACGAAATCAACTGTTGCGGCGATTTTCTTTTTTGGCTGGAAAACGCTTGCCATAAAATCAAGGCGTTCATCCGGAAGCTCAACAACACCAACATTGGGATCAATAGTACAGAATGGATAATTCTCAGCAGGAGCCGGAGATTTAGTCAAAGCAGAAAAAATAGTAGACTTTCCGACATTTGGAAGTCCTACGATACCACAAGTCAATTTCATTTATATTTCCTCAATTTCCAGGGGCGGCCTGAGCAAGTCGAAACCACCCGATAGTCTTTTATGTAAAAAGTCTACCACAAATTGCGACTTGGTACAATCAGAGAAAAAAGGCAAAAAAAATCCCGCACCTCAAAATGAAGGGCGGGATTTTGGGGTTATGCTGAGTTTATGCCTTTGTAATCAACAAAGTTTTTGTGTCGAGCTTGAGGCCTGACTCAACGTTCTTTTTGTCGTGAATCTTGAGGACGTCAACTGCGACAGCATCTGTCTTCTGGTTCAAGTGAACGATTGCAGAGAAGTAGCCTTCGAGGTTTGCCGGAACAGAGTCAGCAAGCTTGTTTCCGTCTGCTGTAGAAGCTCCCCAAACTGTTACGTTTTCTTTCTTTGCGTAGTCAGCTACTGCCTTAACGTCATCTTCTGAAACTTTTGCAAAGTCGATGCCGTCGAGGATAACTCCTGCAACTGCGATTCCGCCTGCTTTAAGAGCATTGAGTGTGTTTACAACTTTTGAAAGAGAGAAGTTGTCGAGAGAGAAGTTAAGGATTGTTCGTTTTGAAACGATTGATTCCTTGAGTTCTGCTGCGTTTCCGACATTCTTCTTTTTTGCAAGTTCTGTGAAGATACCGTCGTACCATGAGATGACATTTGAAGAGTGGAGGTCAAATGTTACGTGAACAAGCTGTTTATCCTGCAAAAGTGTGTCCATACCGAACTGAACGAGTACGGAAGTCTTTCCTAAACCCTTTTTTGATGTTACGAGACCGATTTCTCCGGCCTTCAAGCCGCCCTCTGTAGCTGCGTCAAAAAGACGAATTGTGCTTTTGTCGTAAAGATCCTGTTTAACCATAATTAACTCCTAAAATAATTCTGTGTTGGAAAATGTTGCATGAAGGCAACTGATTCAAATTTTCTGCCAACGGCAAAAAACTGGACGTGATAAATTACGTTGGACTAGTTTTTATCATGCCTCCTTGGTTTTAAACTCTCTTTAATAATATTATAACACGACTTTAAAAAAAAAGGAAACTGATTTCTCAGTTTCCTTATTAATATCATACTAAAGATGTAGCTTTGTTATGACTGCGAGTTTTCTGAAAGAAAACTCGTCGGAATAATCAAAGTTTCGTTATGAAGAAACTTTGATTATGACTTATTTCTGAGCTGCTTTGCGCTCTTCCTGATACTTTTTGATGAGTTCGTCAGCAACATTGCCCGGAACTCGTCCGTATTTAAGGAATTCCATAGTGAACTCTGCTTTACCCTGAGTTGAAGAACGGAGGATTGTAGAGAAGCCGAACATTTCAGAAAGTGGAACTTCAGCGTTAACTACAGACATGTTGTTCTCATCAGTTGTTTCAAGAATTACACCACGGCGCTGGTTGATAAGACCGAACATGTTACCCTGGAATTCTGTAGGTCCTTCGATAGAAACCTTCATGATTGGTTCGAGGATAACTGGCTTAGCCTTCTCGTAAGCTTCGCGGAATGCACCGATAGCTGCAGTCTGGAATGCGATGTCTGAAGAGTCAACTGGGTGATACTGACCATCGTTGATTGTACATTTGATACCAACAACAGGAGCACCGATGAGTGAACCCTTTTCCATTGCACGTTTGAAACCTTTGTCACAAGATGGAATGTATTCGTTAGGAATAGCACCACCCTTGATTGCGTCTACGAACTCGTAGTCTTTGTCAGCCAATGGCTCCATGAATCCGGCAACACGACCGTACTGACCAGAACCACCAGTCTGTTTTTTGTGTGTGTAGTTGAATGAAGCCTGTGTTGTGATAGACTCGCGGTAAGCTACTTTTGGTGGAGTAACTTCAACTTCACATTTGTATTCTCGCTTCATGCGTTCAACGTATACGGCAAGGTGAAGCTCACCCATACCTTTGATGATTGTCTCGTTAGACTCTGGGTCAAGTTCTGTCTGGAATGTCGGGTCTTCTTTTGTGAAGCGGTTAAGAGCTTTAGCAAAGTTAGCTGCCATTGACTTGTCCTTTGGTTTAACAGCCTGTGAGATAACAGGTGTTGGAACGAACATAGAAGTCATAGCAACGTTGATGCCTTCGCCACAGAATGTATCGCCAGAAGCACAATCAACACCGAAGAGAGCACAAATGTCTCCTGGTTCGCCGACTGAAATATCTTCCATTGCAGCAGAGTTCATGCGGACAAGACGACCGACCTTGAATCTCTTCTTTGTGCGGACGTTTGTAAGCTCGCAGCCTTTTGGCAAGCGGCCCTGGTAGATACGGATGTATGTGAGCTGACCGAACTGGCCGTCATCAAGTTTGAATGCAAGTGCAACACATGGCTTGTCCGGAACGTTGAAGAGCTCAACCTGCTCTTCGTTTTTGTCGAGGTCAAGACCGTAGTTGTGAACTTCTGTTGGGTTTGGCAAGTAGCGCTCAACACCGTCGAGAAGTGGCTGGATACCCTTGTTTACGTGAGCTGAACCACAGAATACGCCGACGAACTGCTCTGAGAGTGTACCAGCGCGGATAGCTTTGATAACCTGTTCTTCTGTAGGCTCTTTTTCCTCAAGAAGAAGCTCCATGAGCTCGTCATCGAAGTTAGAAACTGCGTCCAAAAGTTCTGCACGATATTTTGCAGCATCTTCTTTCATGTTTGCAGGGATTTCTGCAACGCGTACGTTTTCACCGTTCTCGCCGTCGAAATAGATAGCCTTCATGCCAACCAAGTCAACAACGCCTTCGAGTTTGTCTTCAAGACCGATTGGAAGCTCAACCATGTGAGAGTTGAGGCCGAGTTTGTCACGAAGCTGGTGGCATACGCGGATTGGGTTTGCACCCTGGCGGTCACATTTGTTTACGAATGCGATTCGAGGTACATGATAGCGTTTGAGCTGGCGGTCAACAGTGATAGACTGAGACTGAACACCTGCAACAGCACAAAGAATCATGATAGCACCGTCAAGAACGCGGAGTGAGCGTTCTACTTCGACTGTGAAGTCTACGTGTCCCGGTGTGTCGATAAGGTTGATAGTGATGTCCTTCCACTGAACCTGTGTAGCTGCTGACTGAATTGTGATACCGCGCTCGCGCTCCAATTCCATGTTGTCCATTACAGCACCAACACCGTCCTTACCACGAACTTCGTGAATCGCATGAATCTTGTTACAATAGAACAAGATGCGTTCTGATGTGGTAGTCTTACCAGAGTCAATGTGGGCACTGATACCGATATTACGTACTTTAGTAATATCAAAAGCCATATTGTTTACCTCTCAAAAAAAAATTTCCAAATATTGAAGAATTATAAAATTATATAAGAAATCCGAGCCTTGTTCAATACTTTTGAATATGGAAGTCTCCCCGCGGCAATTTCCTTTAAAAAGGGACGATAAGGCCCGCTTTCAGGTAAGAACGGAAATATTTCCTCCTGAAAAGATAAGTCAGTCCCGCCGAAAACTGACCGGACTGTCTGGCTCCATTCTTTACGGTCAGGTCGATTCCAGCCTGGGAAGTGAGTCCTGCTTTCCCCGACGCGATTTTCACATCAGCAGAATAGGCTTCCTTTAGGGCTGAATTCCCTTCTGCCGGGGGATATCTTGTGTAGCTTCCCGAAAAGGAAATTTTTCTTTCTCCTGCAAGCGAGCCTGAAAGTGCGTAAGACTGATATTCTTCCGGTCTTGCTGATTTTACCGGAGCCTGGCCTGCAAGAAGAATATTAGCGTGGGTCCAGTCGAAGCACAGGTTAAAAAATCTGCTTTCATAGCTTACTGCCGCCCTGATTTTCGCCGTATTTAGCTGAACCGGAACATTCGTGGCAGTAACCTTCCAGTTTTCCAGCGCGGAAAAGCCCAGTCTGAGTGAAGAAGCCCTCTGGTCATCAAAGAGGAATAAAATCTGCGGATTTATGCTGGCCTGCTCGACCGTCCTGCAGATTTGCCCTGCTGCCCCGATCAATGGAGCGGCTTTCGGAGAATCTTTCGTGGTCGGAATGGCAAAATATGAAAAATTCAAAAGCAGGTTCCTGTAGCTTGTCCGGCCGTCAATCCTGAACCAAACCGGATTTACGTCATAGGGATTTTCCTGAATGCCCGAAAAGAAATTGATTTTTAGAAGAGGGGAGTGAAAGCAGAATTCTCCGAGTCCTGAATAAAAATAGTCTGCCTCAAAGCTGGCGTTATTCTTTTCCAGAATTTTTGATTTCCCTTCAAAACGGTACCTTCCGCCTGAAATTACTGACTGCAGGAAAATACTCCGGCCCAGAGGAAGCTTGGCAGAAAGCAGGACCACTCCATCCTTGTCTTCCGTCACAAAAGATTCCAGCCCCAAGGCAAGCGGAAAAAGATTTGAGTCCCTTTCTGTAGAAATTGAACAGGAAAGGGGCTGCCTGCTTGAAGTCAGATTTGTAAGGCTTGAGCCGAGTCCTGTTGAAAAGGCAAATGACTTTGCGAGAGGATTTGCCGTAAGCGATGGCGAAGGGTTTTTCAGCTTTGAAACTGATTTTGAATAGGAATTGTGCCCGATTTTTACCGCCGTCGGAAAAGTCTTTTTGAAGAGAAAAAATTCCGCTCCCAGCCGGGGCTCATCGAGAAGCTCCAGTTTTTCCAAAAATCCCTCGCTCTCGCGGATTTCAGAGAAGTCACTTTTGGGAAGGGTGACAAATCCCCTTAAATCCGCATCCCGGAAGGAAAGCCTTAGACCGCTGGCACCCGAAAGGGCCTTTTCTTTTTCATCCCCGCCCGGAATCGTAAAATTGGCCGCCGCCTTAAATTCCGCGAAATTAAAGAATTCACCGGCATAAGAAAAATTTGCCGAAGCCATCAAGAGGCAGAAAATCAATCTGCGTCCGGGAGAAAAGTCTCCGCATTTTTCCAATATTTTTTTCATACATATTTATTGGATTTAAAAATCGATTTTCGGCAATGCAGATTCAAAAAAGTCAGAAAATTACAAAAAAAAACTGCTGTGCCCGGGCTTTTTTTCCAGACACAGCAGTCTTATTCAGATTTATCAGACATCAATTAGTTAATCGATGTGTTTACAATTACGCTTTTTGCACTGGCAAATTTGTCAATCATGCCGATTCGTGTCTGCCAGTATTCAGCCTCGCTTTTTGTAACATAAGGTCCGACGCGAACACGGTAGAAAGTTTTTCCGTTTGAATCAGTGAATGTGAAGACTTCGCTTGGAATCTTGTTTGACTCAAGTGTAGTTCTTGCTTCATCGGCATTTCGTTTGCTTGTGTAAGCAGCGGCCTGAACCCAGAATGAATCCGGAGTTTTTTTAGCAGCAGCCGCAACTTTTTTAGCCGCACTGGCTTTTGTCTCTGCTGATTTTGCAACGGCAGCTTTTGTCGAAGTAACTTTTGCTTTTGGAGCTTCTTTCTTTGCAACTGTTTTTTTGCTGCTTGGAGCCGGAGCATAGTAATTTTCAGCCACAGGAGCTGGCTCTTCGTAAGATTTTTTCTCAACCTGGCGGTTTGTGTTAATCTGATTTGCAGTCATCTCATTCTTTGCAACGATGCCGTTTCCTGATGATGCTTTGAGTGAGTTCAAGTCGATTGTTGTTGTCTCGTTTGAATAAACTGTTGCATTGTCAGAAATTACAGTGAGTTTGTCAGCATGGAGCGTATTTTCAGACTGAGCGATTTTGTTAGAGTCGTTTACGCTGTCAAAAGCTGTGAATGGAGAAGGAGTGAGGGCAGAAGACTGGCCCTGAGAGCCGCTTGTTTCTGTCGTGAAAGCAAGGCTGTTTTCTGGAACCGAAGTTTCGCCCTGTTTTGTAGAACTAATCCATCCTGAAGCCGGATCAAAGCCTGCCTGAACGCCTGCTGGCTGATGCAATGAAGGCGAATAAAGAATCAAGGCTGCGCCAACTACTGCGAGCAAAAAGATACCAGCCGCAGCGACAATCCATAAAGTTCTTTTCTGTTCCATAATTAAATCCCCTTTGCGTAAGTTTTTTATTCCTACGAATTCAATATCGGATTTTCAGAAAAAATGTTTAGTTCTTTATGATTTCAATTGGAATATTGAATTTGTCCGCTGCCTTTTTATATTCATCGAAAAGATTTTTCTGACTTTTAAAGCGGGCGAGGATATGTCTGAGTGGCATTCCGTCTCGCTTTTTTGCGCGGTAGAGTCTCTTGAGGAAATTTGCCTTTATGAAAAGAATTTTTCCGCATTTTGAGAGAAGTTCCGGCGTTTTAAAAAGCACTGTCGCATTCAAAATGACTGATTTTTCGCGATTTTCTTCTATATATTGTGTCGTAATCTGAATGATTTTGGGGTAGACGATATTTTCCTGACGAGAAAGCAATTCCTTGTCTGGAAAGACAATCTGACCCAAAGCCCGCCTGTTGAGGGAGCCGTCGCCATTCAAGAGTGAAATCCCGCGTTTTTCAGCCTCAGCGCCAAAGGCCTGAAGAATTTCCGGCGTGCAGAGGTTGATTGCCTCGTGGGCGGTCTTATCCAGATCGAGCGAGACAAAGCCACTAGCTTCCATTTGTGAGCAGATAAAATTTTTCCCAGCCGCCATCTGCCCGGTAAGACAGATAATCTGCGGGGCCTTGCGGGTAGGGAGCGACGGCGAAGCCGTCAAAACCTGTGAGACAGTTTTTGAGCGAGTCTCGGCGAAGGCTGTGCCTGAGTCGTCTCCCGCAGAGGAGGTAGCGGAAAACGCGTCAGCGGTTGGAGCGAGGGGGAGACTTCCCCCTTCATTCCTGATTTCTAATTCATTATTGTCCATTAGTGGAATTTTCCCCAGTTCTTGTCGTATTCGATTGAGACTCTGAGAGGCACGTTCAGCCTGACCGCACCTTCCATTTTTGCCCGGATGAGGGCGATTGCGTCTGAAATTGATTTTTCATCGTCGTCGCACTCAAAAATCAGCTCGTCGTGAACCTGAAGCAGAAGTTTTGCCTTGCTCTCTGTGGATTTAAGGGCTTCGCAGACATCCACCATTGCTTTTTTAACGATGTCGGCCGCGCTTCCCTGAATCGGAGAGTTTTTTGCGACACGGATGGCCGCTTCCTTTTCCATCTTGTTTTTGCTGTTGATTGCGATGATTTTTCTTTTTCGCCCGCAAATCGTTTTGATGAAGCCGTTTTCTTCTGCCTGGCGCACGTTTTCGTCAAAGAATGCCTTTACGCCTGAATAAACCGCGAAATAATTATCGATAAAGTCCTTTGCCTGACCGCGGCTGATTCCCAGGTCTTTTGCCATTGAGAAGGCGCCCATTCCGTACATGAGGCCGAAATTGAGGGTTTTGGCGTTTCTTCGCATTTCAGGAGTTACGTCTTTCATATCGACTCCGTAAATCAGGCTGGCCGTGGACTTGTGGACGTCAACTTCGTTTTCAAATGCCGTGCAGAGATTTTTATCACCGCTCAAATGTGCCAGAACGACAAGCTCAATCTGTGCATAGTCGGCTGAAATTAAAACCTTGCCCTTTTCTGCCGTGAAAGCCGTTCTGATTCTTCGGCCTTCCTCGCTGCGAACCGGAATGTTCTGTAAATTAGGATCTTTTGAAGAGAGGCGGCCGGTCGCAGTTCCGGTCTGCATGAAGCTTGTGTGGAGCCTGCCGTCAGAATCAGCCTGAGCCGGAAGTGTCTCGACATAAGTTGAAAGCAGCTTTGCTTTTGCCCTGTATTCAAGGACTTTTGCCGGAAGCGGATCAAGCTCAGAAAGTTCTTCAAGCACGCTTGTGTCTGTTGAGTAGCCGGTGCGTGTTTTTTTGCCGGTCGGAAGCTTTTTTTCCTCAAAAAGAACCGTGCCCAGCTGTTTTGGAGAAGCGATGTTGAATTCATGGCCGGCGAGGGCAAAAATTTCCTTTTCGATGGAGTCAATCTGATTTTTAAGCTCAACCTTGTAGTCGTTCAGATAGTTTGAGTCGATGTGGATTCCGTTTGTTTCCATGAGGGCAAGAATCGGCAGGACTTTCATTTCCATGTCGAAGAAAAGTCCGTGCATGTTTTCGTCCTTAAGCCGCTTTTCAAAAAGATTCCAGAGCTGAAGGGTAAAATCCGAGTCCTCGCTGGAATATTTTGCCGCAGTTTCAAGAGGAACGTCTGCGAAAGTCTTTCCTTTTGGGACAATCTCGTCAAATTCGGTTCCCTTTAGGTGCAGGTGAATTTCCGAAAGATATTCGAGTGAGTATGCCGCCTTGCCGCTTCTGTCGCTTTCCAAAAGCCAGGCCGCAATCATCGTGTCAGCAAGTCTTGCCACCTTACGGCCATTTTCTTTGCAGTCCGGGCAGGCAATCCAGTCATCAATCTGTAAAAAGCCCTGGGACTCAAGCACTTTTAAATCGAACTTTGCGTTGTGAAGGACGATCGTGCATTTTGGATCGTAGAAAAGCCTTCTGATTTGCTGAAGGGCCTCTTTTTTGGCAAGACCGACTTCTTCTGAAAACAAATCTGCTGCGCCGTTTGAAACAGGAACATAAACGCCGCTTCCTTTTTCGTAAGAAATTGAGAAGCCGAGAAGATTTGCACTGCTCGTATCGAGGGAATCAGTTTCCGTGTCAAAAGCAAAAAGCGGATTTTCAAGCGAAAGAATTTTATCAATATATGAAGAAAGTTCGCCTGAGTCTGTAATTGCACGGTAATTTCCGTAATTTGGTGAAAGAAGAGTTTCAGCCGGGGCAGAGTCTAAAGACTGGGCCTCGCCGGTATCCTTTGCGCCTTCTTCTGATTTTTTTGCCGGGCTTGCAAAGAGTCCTCCCAAATCGGAATCGTCCTGAGATTTGACCGCAGAAATCCCTGCTTCTGCCCTGTAATCCCTTGCAATTGCCCGGATTTCAAGGGCTGCCATTTTTTCTGCCGCCGCCGCATAATCAAGCCGGGCGGTACAGCAGTTATCCATGTCGCACAAATCAGGTACTTCAGTGCAGAGGGTAATCAGTTTTTTTGAAAAGAAAGCGTTTTCCTTGTCGGCGCGGATTTTTTCACCGATTGCACCTTTGATTTGGTCTGCGTGCTCGTAAATTCCTTCAAGGGTTCCGTATTCAGAAAGCAGTTTGACCGCGGTTTTCTGACCTACGCCCTTAACGCCCGGAACATTGTCAGCCGTGTCGCCCATTAATGAAAGCAAGTCGAGCAGTTTTGAAGCCGGAACGCCCCAGTCATTTTCGACTCCTGCCTCGTCAAGCTCAGCCCAAATCTGACTCTTATCTGGTTTCATGCAGTGAATGTAAGAATTTGTAAGCTGCTGAAGGTCTTTGTCCGCGCTCAGAATCACACAGTGTCGACCTGCCGCCTCCGCCTTTTTTGCCAGGGTTGCAATAACGTCGTCAGCTTCATATCCGTCACGGCGAATCACACGGATTCCCAGAGTCTCCAGAATATCCTCAATCCATGGAATCTGAGCATGAAGGTCTTCCGGAGTTTTGGGCCGGGTTGCCTTGTATTCCGCGTACATTTCATGTCTGAAAGTCGCAGTTTTTGAATCCATGGCGGCAACCATGTATTTTGGTGAATAATTCTTCAATATAGTGAGCAGATTCCTGAAAAATCCGAAAACCGCTGAAACATTTTCCCCGCGCGAGTTTGTGAGCGGTCTGGAAATAAAAGCAAAATACTCGCGGTAAATCAGTCCGTAAGAATCCAAAATAAAAAGCGTATTGTTATCAATAAAATTTCCCATAGGTAAAGTATAATTTTTTTTTGCCCTCAAATCTACGGTTTATAAGCGGTGAAAAATTGATGAAAAAAAACAGAAAAAAAAGTGAAAAAAAAATTCAAAAAAGTGTTGACAGAAAAAGTAGTGCGTGATATATTCATTCTCACCCGCTGACAACAAGCGGCGGGCACTAAGTTCTTTGAACGGCATATCAGTGAAGGAAAGAAAAGACAAGAACGTGGAGCAGGCTGAAAAAGCCTGGTTCATCGTGTGGCATTAACGCATACATACAAAACAAGCCAGCGGGGAGAAATCCCCTGTTGGAGTTCCTAATCAATTCAAGCTTAAATGAAATGATAAGGTCAGGCAAAGATTTATGGTGAAATCTTCAGTCCCTCGGGACTGTTAGAATAATCATGGAGAGTTTGATCCTGGCTCAGAACGAACGCTGGCGGCGCGTCTTAAGCATGCAAGTCGGGCGGCAAGGATGTGCTTGCACATCCCTAGAGCGGCGGACTGGTGAGTAACGCGTGGGTGACGCACCCCCCGGACGGGGATAGCCTGTGGAAACACAGGGTAATACCGGATACGGTTCCGTGAGCTGGAGTCACGGAAGGAAAGGAGCTTCGGCTCCGCCGGGGGAGCGGCCTGCGGCCCATCAGCTGGTTGGCGGGGTAAAGGCCCACCAAGGCGACGACGGGTACCCGGCCTGAGAGGGCGACCGGGCACATTGGGACTGAGATACGGCCCAGACTCCTACGGGAGGCAGCAGCTAAGAATATTCCGCAATGCGCGAAAGCGTGACGGAGCGACGCCGCGTGGACGATGAAGGCCGGAAGGTTGCAGAGTCCTTTGGCACGCGAGGAAGGAGCGGGGGAGGAAATGATCCCGCGGTGACTGTAGCGTGAGAACAAGCACCGGCTAATTACGTGCCAGCAGCCGCGGTAACACGTAAGGTGCGAGCGTTGTTCGGAATTATTGGGCGTAAAGGGCATGTAGGCGGCCTGGTAAGTCGGGCGTGAAATCACGGGGCTCAACCCCGTGGCTGCGCCCGATACTGTCTGGCTTGAGTCAGCGAGGCGGAGGCGGAATTCCTGGTGTAGGGGTGAAATCTGTAGATATCAGGAAGAACACCGGTGGCGAAGGCAGCCTCCGAGCGCATGACTGACGCTGAGGTGCGAAGGTGCGGGGAGCGAACAGGATTAGATACCCTGGTAGTCCGCACAGTAAACGATGCGCACTTGGTGTGCGGCCAAGAGGCTGTGCGCCGAAGCAAACGCGATAAGTGCGCCGCCTGGGGAGTATGCCCGCAAGGGTGAAACTCAAAGGAATTGACGGGGGCCCGCACAAGCGGTGGAGCATGTGGTTTAATTCGATGGTACGCGAGGAACCTTACCTGGGTTTGACATACAGGGGAATTGCATGGAGACATGCAAGGCCGGCAACGGCTCCCTGAACAGGTGCTGCATGGCTGTCGTCAGCTCGTGCCGTGAGGTGTTGGGTTAAGTCCCGCAACGAGCGCAACCCCTACCGTCAGTTGCCATCGGGTAGAGCCGGGCACTCTGGCGGAACTGCCCCCGACAAGGGGGAGGAAGGCGGGGATGACGTCAAGTCATCATGGCCCTTATGTCCAGGGCTACACACGTGCTACAATGGCGGGGACAGAGCGGAGCGAGGCAGTGATGCGGAGCAGAGCGCAAAAATCCCGCCGTAGTTCGGATCGGAGTCTGAAACCCGACTCCGTGAAGCTGGAATCGCTAGTAATCGCGCATCAGCACGGCGCGGTGAATACGTTCCCGGGCCTTGTACACACCGCCCGTCACACCATCCGAGCCGGGGATACCCGAAGTGGGCAGGCTAACCGCAAGGGGGCCGCTCCCTAAGGTATGACTGGTAAGGGGGGTGAAGTCGTAACAAGGTAGTCGTACCGGAAGGTGCGGCTGGATCACCTCCTTTTCAGGGAAAAGGAAGAAGAAAGCAGAGTGTACTGCACGATGTGTGCCTTAATGCAATTAGAAGTCTTTTCTTTCGTCGCGATATGCAAAAACAACATGAACGATCTTTGACAGGAACAAGAGAAGGGAAGAAGGATAAGCGGTGCGGAGTGGATCCGCACTGCGGTGAAGATAACTAAACCGTATCCGATTTTCCGGCCTTTTTTTAAGGCGGGAAGGAGGATATGGCCAGGCAAACATAGGTCCATGGCGGATGCCTGTGGAGCTGTCAGGCGATGAAGGACGCGACAAGCTGCGAGAAGCCCCGGGGAGGTGCACATGACCATTGATCCGGGGATGTCCGAATGGGGTAACCCGCGGGGAGCGATTCCCGCACCGCGGACGCTGAATAAAATAGGCGTGCGGAGCCACACTGGGTGAAGTGAACCATCTAAGTAACCCGGGAAGAGAAATCAACAGAGATTCCGTAAGTAGCGGCGAGCGAAAGCGGAGGAGCCCAAACCGCCTCGAGCGGGGTTGTAGGACTGCGACATGAAGGAGCCAAGGCTAGCGGAAGGGCATGGGAAGGCCCGCCACAGAGCGTGAGAGCCGCGTACGCGAAAGCCGAAGCCATCTAGCAGTATCCTGAGTAGGGCGGGGCACGAGGAACCCTGTCCGAATCCGGGTCGACCACGATCCAAGGCTGAATACTGAACAGCTACCGATAGCGAACGAGTACCGTGAGGGAAAGGTGAAAAGAACCCCGGCGAGGGGAGTGAAATAGAACCTGAAACCATGGACCGGCAAGATGTCACGGCCCGAGAGGGTGGTGGCGTGCCTTTTGTAGAATGAGCCTGCGAGTCATGTTATGCGGCGAGGTTAAGGGACAGGAGTTCCGGAGCCGCAGCGAAAGCGAGTCTGAACAGGGCGGATATGAGTTGCATGACATGGACCCGAAGCCAAGGTGATCTATCCACGGGCAGGCTGAAGCAGGGGTAAGACCTTGTGGAGGGCCGAACAGTAATCTGTTAAAAAAGGTAGTGATGACCCGTGGATCGGAGCGAAAGACTAAACAAACCTGGAGATAGCTGGCTCTCCCCGAAATGCCTTTAGGGACAGCCTCAGGGAAAGCTTGCGGAGGTAGAGCACTGGATGGATGCGGGGGAGTCAAATCCTACCAAATCCAATCAAACTCCGAATGCCGCAAGCCAGCCCCTGGGAGTGAGACTGCGTGCGACAAGGTTCGTAGTCAAGAGGGAAACAGCCCGGACCGCCGGTTAAGGTCCCGAAACCATGCTGAGTGTGAAATGAGGTGCGGATGCACAGACAGCCAGGAGGTTGGCTCAGAAGCAGCCATTCCTTAAAAGAGTGCGTAACAGCTCACTGGTCGAGCATCCGCGCGCAGACAATGTAGCGGGGCTAAGCATGGTACCGAAACCGCGGATTCACGGATTAGTCCGTGACTGGTAGGGGAGCATTCCGCAGGCCGGAGAAGGGATACCCGCGAGGGGTCCTGGAGGAAGCGGAAGAGAGAATGCAGGCATAAGTAACGAAAAGACGGGTGGGATCCCCGTCCGCCGAAAACCTAAGGTTTCCCGCGTAAAGGCAATCTGCGCGGGGTAAGTCGGCCCCTAAGGCGAGGCGGAAACGCGTAGTCGATGGGAAATCGGTAAAGAGTCCGATACTTCATAAGTTTCTACGGAATGACGCATGAGGTGAAATCCGGCCGGGCGACGGTAGTCCCGGTCCAAGCGGCAATCTTTTGAGGGGATGGTTAAAATAATTCCTGAGGAAAGCCGTGACGGCGAGAGGAGAGAAAGTCGAATCGAAGCGGACGTAGTCAGGGTGCCGGGAAATAATTCCTAGGCCAGGCTTATGGAACCGTACCGTAAACGGACACACGTAGGTGGGATGAGAAATCTAAGGCGCACGAGCGACCTCGCGTTAAGGAACTCGGCAAAATGCACACGTAACTTCGGGAGAAGTGTGGCTCGCGTAGTCAAGTATTGCGAGCGGCAGAAAGCAGGCCCAGGCGACTGTTTATCAAAAACACAGCCATCTGCGAACTGGCAACAGGACGTATAGGTGGTGACACCTGCCCGGTGCCGGAAGGTTAAGGGGAGCGCTCAGGGGTAACCCGAAGGTGTGAACCGAAGCCCCGGTAAACGGCGGCCGTAACTATAACGGTCCTAAGGTAGCGAAATTCCTTGTCGGGTAAGTTCCGACCCGCACGAATGGTGTAACGATTCTGGGCGCTGTCTCAACGCGAGACTCGGTGAAATTTATGTGCCGGTAAAGAAGCCGGCTACCCATAATTAGACGGAAAGACCCCGTGAACCTTCACCGCAACCTAACGCTGGGATCCTGTCTGACATGTGTAGGATAGCTGGGAGGCTTGGAGGCCTGGGCGTCAGCCTGGGCGGAGCCGGCGCGAAGGTCCCCTTGTCCCGGACGGAAATCGGGATGGCAAGTGTAAAGGCATAAGGGGGCTTGACTGAGAGCGTGACAGCGCGATCAGGTGCGAAAGCAGGTCTTAATGATCTGATGGTGCTGAGTGGAAGGGCCATCACTTAACGGACAAAAGGTACTCCGGGGATAACAGGCTGATTTTCCCCAAGAGTTCACATCGACGGGAAAGTTTGGCACCTCGATGTCGGCTCATCGCATCCTGGGGCTGGAGCAGGTCCCAAGGGTTTGGCTGTTCGCCAATTAAAGCGGTACGTGAGCTGGGTTCAGAACGTCGCGAGACAGTTCGGTCCCTATCTGTTATGGGCGCAGGATGAGTGAGAGGGTCTGCCTTTAGTACGAGAGGACCGAGGTGGACGGACCTCCGGTGTACCGGTTGTCACGCCAGTGGCATGTGCCGGGTAGCCGAGTCCGGAACGGATAACCGCTGAAAGCATCTAAGCGGGAAGCCGGCCTCAAGACCGCTCATCCCCGGGAGCACGGCTCCCCTGAAGACCCCCTGGAGACTACGGGGTTGATAGGCCGCAGGTGCAGGTACGGCGACGTACACAGCCGAGCGGTACTAATAGGTCGTGAGCCCTGGCCATATCCTCATTCCCGCCGTGATGAGGCGGAATCCTTCTTCCGGGAAAGTTCCTGACTGTTTAATTGCTGGTGTATAATATGCCGGTGGCCATGGTGGGGTGGATATACCCGTTCCCGTTCCGAACACGGAAGTCAAGCACCCCTGCGCCGATGATACTCCGATACGGGGGAAAGTAGGGAGCCGCCGGCTTTTTTCTTTTTAAACTGCATGTCCGCCATCCTTCCCAGGGGGCGGATTTTTTTGCCTGGTTGCGGAAATTTTTTCCCTACGGAGTGAAGCGCCCGCGCCGGATTGGAGCCCCGCCGTAAGGCGTTCGAACGGGCACGACAGCGAGAGTGCCCGCGGAGCGTAGCGGAGGAATGGAGCGGTCAGCGGAAGGGCGCAAAGCCGGGATTGCAGGGGATTCGCGCATTATTTTTATCTTCTTATTTGGCTTTATTTATTTTCTAAAATCTTAAAATAATGTATAGTAAGGTATGTTTCGCAAGTTTTTTTTGGGTATTTTCTTTGTTTTTTTTCTTTTTCCGCTTTATTCTTTGGGCGGGGTTCTTGCGGATTCTTCTTCTCCACTTCATGTTGTCCGGACGGAATTTTTTGACATAATTTTCCCGGAGGAGTGCCGCCAGTCAGCTCAGAAAATTGAGGCGGTCTGTGATGACTATTATCTTGAAATAACGAAGCTTCTTGAAACTGAGCCCTACCAGCGCTTTCCTGTGACAATTACCCGCTCGGTTGAGTCTCTGAACGCTTATTACGCGGCAGTTCCCTACAACCGCATTGTCTTGTATGATACTTTGCCCGAAGAAAGTCTTGATATGTATGAAAATACGATTCAGCAGGTTTTCTATCATGAGCTGACTCATGCAGTCACATACAACATGAAGGGAAGTGTTGCAAAAGCTCTTTCTTTCATTTCGGACATGATGAATCCGGCCTGGCTTTCGATTACGACTTTCTGGGCTGAAGGTGCGACGGTTTCTTTTGAAAGTAAGGGCAAAGGCGGCCGTTTGAACGATCCTTTTTTTACTCAACTTGCAAATCAGTCGGTGATAGAGAATCGCTTTCCTTCCTGGCGGGATGTCACCGGTGCCCGTGATACATATCCTGGCGGCACGGATGCCTATCTCTTTGGCTCTATGTTCGCTTCCTATTTGCAGGATAAGTACGGAATGTCGAAATATGCTGATTTTTGGGAAAGGGCTGGTTCGAGCCTTTCTCTGAGTTTTATAGCTGGTGTTTTTAAAAAGACTTACGGATTTAATATTACAGATGCCTGGAAAGATTTTGAAAAGACGCTGGAAATTGAGTCTGCTGAAAAAAGGGCTGATTTGCTTTCTAAAAAAATGTCCAGGGTCACGGCTTTGGATGCTTTTTTTGACAGGGAGCAGGGAAATCTTAAAATCGCTTATTTTGACACGGAGTCTTCTTCTTTAAGGCTTGTGACAATCTATGAAAACGGTAAAATCAAGAATAATCGAAAACTTCTTGCAATTAAAGGCGTGAACCGCATTTCTTTTTCTCCGGACGGTAAAAAAATAGCTTTGAGCCGTGATGTCCTTAAAAAAAATACTAAGTGCATTATCGCTGAATATGATTTGGTCAAAGGCCGCTACAAAGAAATTGGAACCAATGGCCGGCGTGACGGATATTTCCGCCTTCGTGACGGCAAGGAAGAGCTTGCAAGCGTCAGAATTGAAGGGGGCTTGGCAGGGGGAAATGCGGCTGTCCTTTTAAAAAATGATGAGATTCCCTTTAGCCCGCTTGCGCTTAGCGATAATCTTTACGCTGCGATTATTAAAGATGGCCTCAGCTGGAAAATCCGCCTTTTTGACGGTAAAAATGTTTTGAGTGATTATGATTTTTCGGCTCTTCTTGACGGACAAAGGACAAAAAATCTGATTTTGCATAATCTTCATTTGCTTTCCTGCGATGAACGTTCTGTCTTCCTTTCATTTTCATGGGCTGAGCTTGGAATGGGCGCTAAAATGCTTTCGAGGTCAGGATTTATTAAAATTGACCGTACTTCCCTTCAGGCGACTGGATTTCTTCAGAAGGAAAATGCTTTTGCGGGCCTGATTGATTCAATCCCTGATTTTAGGGAAGTTAATTTTTTTGAGGGACTTGATTTTGATTCTGCTGATGAAGAAAGTCCTTCTTTTCCTGTCTATTTGATTGCAGCAGAATATGATAAAAAGCCCCTTTACCGTCTTGAGATGAAAACCTGCGATTTTGAGAAAGTTCTTCTTCCTGTGAAGCTCTATGATTTTTCTGGGGCAAATGCTTTGGCTGATAAAAATCGGGCTTCTGAAAATCTTGAAAAAGAGCAGCCCCTAAATGAATTTGAGATGACTGCTGCTCCTGAAATTTCTTACAATCCATTTTCTTACTATAAACGGGGAATTTTCTTTCCTGGACTCGGTTTGGTTCCGATTTACAACCATGATTTCAAGCAGGATTCTTCGACCCTTTTGGGCCTGACCTTTGTTTCAACGAATCCCTGGGGAGACAAGCAGATTAGCTTTTCAGGGGGCTATGATTTTACTTATGGCAAATATGGCTCACAAATTGCATTTACTGGCGGCAATGATAGTTTTAACTATTCTCTATACGGGGCTTTCGTTTTTGATAAAGATGACTTTATGCAGACTTCAGAGTCTTTGCAGTTTGCCAAGGTGCTTTGGCGTGGAAAAGTCAGTGATTTTTCTGTCGGAATGAATGGACTCTACCTGTATGGCAGGCAGATTTGTGATGATGACCTTGAAAAGGGCCGGGATGATTCTATTGGAAAAAGTTATGATTTAATGACTTTCCTTCAGTTTTCAAATATTCACAAAATTTCACCGGCTTTTTATGATTATGCAGGAATTGTTCTTAAACCTTTTTTGCTTAATACATATCGCGATACGGAAAAGCGCTTTGTTGAGGACAAATATTTGAACGCAGGCCTTACTGCCCAGGTCAAGTTTCCTCTGATTATTCCTTTTACCTTTACTGCGACCCTCTTTCCTACTGATACTTATGTGGCATCGGGATCTGTCAGGGCGATTCTTTTTGACTTGGAGATTCATAGGGGAATTCCGGCTCTCTCACTTTTTGTACAGAGATTTTTGATTTCTGCAACTTATGCAGGAAAGATTTCTTATATTCACGATGAATTTTGGGATTGCAAGCGGACTAAGGAAATTCTTGAGAATGCTAAAAAGGAAGATTACTCGGATTCGATAAAAATTGCCGCTGATTTTCTGCTTTCTCCGAACACTGGATTCGTGGCTAATAGTGATTTTCAGTTTTCTCTGGGCTATGCTCTGATTTACCGGCCCAATCCAAGGTTGACAGAAAAGCGGGTGGCCTATGGAATAACCGCATCGATGACTTATTAGCTGGCGGCCGGAATTTTTCGGAAATCACTTTTATTTGATTTTCATCTCGCTCCATTTGAAGAATCTGGGAGCCTTCCAGTCAATCCACCATTCTCCCTTGAAAAAGCCGTTGTCGTCCATTACCGGCGTTACGAAAATTACTTTTGTGGGATTTTCTGTGTCATATTCGAATATGTTTGATTCCCACTGAAATTTTCCGGCTATACTTTTTGTACATTCAAAGCCTGCTTGCTTGTCGACCGGGGTGTAGACTGAAAAACGGTATTTCCCGGGGCGCAGGTTTAAGTGCATTGCCATTCCGCCGTCAAGGTAGAGTAAATTTTTGTAATTGTTAACAACGTTTGGAATTGTTGTCCATTCGTAAGTGGCCTTGACCTTGCTTTTGCTCACGTCGTTTCCATTTTCGTCCTCAATCTTTACATAGCAGCGCACATAATTGAAGTCGGTCTTGTTCTCAGGGCGGTAAATTATCAGTTCCCAGGGATTGTGGCTTGCGCGCGGGAAATCGCTGTCAGCGGGAAGAAAGGCGAGAGAGAAAAGGGCGGAAATCAGGAAAAGAATTTTCTTCATCAGTAAATTATCGGCATGTAAAAAATTGGCAATTAGTAGTGTTCACTTACAATCCTTAGCACTTTTTTTTTGTAAAAACCTACTAGTTTTCTAGGTAAACTACTTCTCAATTTATTTAAAAAATTCTATAATCATTTCTATGAATAAATATCGAAATGACTTTCCGCTTTTTAAGGCGATTGATGAAAAAAATTCTGTAGATAACTCAGGACTCATATATCTCGACACTGCGGCTACTGCCCAGCGGCCTTATCTTGTTTTGAACGCGATGACTCACTTTTACGCGACTCAGAACGCCAATCCTTTGCGGGGGCTTTATTCTTTGAGCGAGCGTGCGACAAAGGCTTACGAGGATGCTCGTGAGACTGTTGCAAAGTTCATCAATGCTCCTTCTAGCCGCGAAATCATCTTTACGCGAAACACTTCAGAAGGATTGAACCTGATTGCTAACACTTACGGTATGGCCAATGTCGGCTCTGGCGATGAAGTCGTCATTTCGATTATGGAGCACCACTCTAACATTTTGCCATGGCAGCATGTATGCCAGACAAAGGGAGCTACATTAAAATTCATGTATGTAGACAAGGAATCTGGTGAAATTCCTGAAAGCGAGTACGCTAAAATCACGCCAAAGACAAAAATCGTCTCGCTTACACACGTTTCAAACGTTTTGGGAACTACAAATCCGATTAAAAAAATCGCTGAAATCGCCCACAAAAACGGAGCCGTAATGGTCGTTGACGGAGCCCAGTCTACTCCCCACATCAAGGTCGATGTTCAGGATTTGGGAGCGGACTTCTTTGCAATGAGCGGTCACAAACTCTGCGGTCCAATGGGAATCGGTGCCGTATGGGGCAGGCTTGAGCTTTTGGAAGCAATGCCTCCTTTCCTCCGCGGCGGTGAGATGATTGAATATGTAACTGAGACAGGCGCTACATGGGCTGAAGTCCCGCACAAATTCGAGGCGGGAACTGTAAGTGCAGGAGATGCTGTCGGTATGGCAGCCGCTATCCGCTACATTCAGTCTGTCGGGCTTGAGACAATCACTGAGCACGACAATGCCCTTGCCGTCCGCCTTATCGAAGGATTCAAGAAAATCCCTCACGTCAACATCATCGGAAACAAGGACGGCACGAAACGCTGCGGTATCGTCACATTCACGGTTGACGGCGTTCATCCTCATGACATCGCGACCCTCCTGAGCGAGGAAAACATCGCAATCCGGGCTGGCCACCACTGTGCACAGCCGCTCGGCTCATATCTTGGGGAAACTGCAACTGCTCGCGCAAGCCTTTACTTCTACAACACTGAAGAAGAAATCGATGCCCTGATTGAAAATGTCGCAAAATTGCGCAAGTGGAGCGGATTTAAGGACTAGGATATTCTTTCGTGATTAGTCTGAGTGATTTTTATCATGACATTTTCGCCTGCAAAACTTACAAGCTTTCCCTGGATGCCGGCTGCACCTGTCCCAACCGGGACGGAAGGAAAGGCTTCGGGGGCTGTATTTTCTGCTCTGAAAGCGGGAGCGGAGATTTTGCGGCTAAGAGAGGCCTTCCGGTAAAAGAGCAGGTTGAAGCTGCAAAAAAACTCGTGGAAGCAAAAGTGAAGGGCAGGAGCGGAAATCGTTTTGGAAAATACATCGCCTATTTTCAAAATTTCACTTCCACTTACGGAGATGCGGAAAGTCTGCTTCAAAAATACAGGAAAGCCTTGGAATGCCAGGATGTTTCAGGTCTTGCCATTGCAACGAGGCCCGACTGTCTTTCAGAAGAAATCCTTTCCGGCATTGCAGAAATCGCTCGCAGTCATTTTGTTCAGATTGAGCTTGGACTTCAGACAAGCAATGAGGAGACCGGCAGGCTTATTAACCGCTGCTATACAAAGAAAGATTATTCTGATGCGGTCAAAAGAATAAAAAAGGCTGCTCCAAACATTCACATCGTAACTCACCTGATTTTCGGACTTCCCGGCGAAAGCGAGGGCGACATGCTTGAATCCGTGAAATTTGTAGTGGAAGAAAATCAAAGGGAAGCAGAAAAAGACTTCAATGACAATCCTTTTTTTGGAATAAAAATAACCACGCTTTATATCGTAAAAAACACAAAACTGGCACAGATGTACGAAAAGGGGGAAGTGAAGCCTCTTTCAAAGGAAGAATATTTTTCCTTGCTCAAAAAAGCCCTGGGCCTGCTGCCTGAAAAGTGCGTAATCCACCGGCTTACGGGGGACCCGCCCAAAGCCAGCCTGATCGCCCCTGCATGGACGACTGACAAAAAGCGGGTAATGAATGAAATCCGAGGGCTTATCACTTCTTTACAATAATCAGGGAAAGATAGGCCTTTTCAAAATCTTCGGCGCTCATTTTTGAAATTTCCCTGCCGCAAAAAATCTTTTCTTCGGGAAGACTTGCCTTTTGGACGAGGACTGACTTTTGAATGAGATTTTCTTTCTCAAGAAGGGCGATTATTTCCTTCAGATGCCGTCCCATTTTCATCAGGACTTTTGTGCCGTCATTTCTTAGAGCCGCTTCCAGTTTGCCCTCGCTAAAAAAAGAGTCTGCAGGGATTACCGAAAGCCCTTCATCCCTGTCGCAAAGTGAGAGGGATGCGGAAGAGGCTGCTGCTGAAAAGGAATTTATTCCTGCTATGAATTTTATCTCAAAGCCTGAATCCTTAATCAAGCGGGCTGTCCTTCCTGCCGTTGAGTAGAGGGAGACATCCCCGATTGAAAGCATGGCTACGTTTTTCCCGCTTTGAAGAAAGTCTATGCATTGGGCGGCGATTTTTTCGTATTCTGATTCTGATTTTTCCTTGTCCACGGTCATTGAAAAAGTGCAGGGAATAAGATTTTTATGGGCTAAGTCGATTTCTTTTTCAAGGGCTTTGAGTGAATTTAGGGCGATTGTATTATTCTTACTTTCGGGATAAAAAATTACGTCACAGGATTTGAGGATTCGGACAGCCTTTAAAGTAAGAAGTTCGGCATCACCGGGACCCGTACTGACTGCATAAAAAACTGGCATAAAATCAAAACTCCAAAAAAATAACCACAGAAGGACACAGATTCTAAATCTTAATCTGCGCAATCTGTGGTTTACTAATTGCTGATTACAGCTTTATCCTAACGACCATGACAGTTCTTATATTTTTTGCCTGAACCGCATGGACATGGATCGTTTCGGCCTACTTTCGGACCTGTGCGAACTACTGTTACGCTCTGACCTGAGCTTGCTCCTGCCATTGTGCGGCCTGCCTGCTGCTGGGCGTTGCGTGCCATCTGTGCTCCGCGCGCCTGCTCGCTCATGCTCTGAGCTTCTGAGTGCTGGGCGTTACCCTGCATTGCCTGGCGTGGCGGCTGATCTGCCGGGGCAATCTGGATTCGAACTTTGAATACTCGGCCTGCGATTTCGATACGGATTTTTTCAATCATTGCATCGAACTGGTTGAAGCCGTCGATTTTGTATTCTGTAAGCGGGTTCTTGCTGCCGTATGAGCGCAAGTGAACTGCTTCACGCAGGCTGTCCAGATATTCGAGCTGGTCCAGCCACTTGCGGTCGATTGCCTGAATGTACTGGTAGCGGATGAACATGTTGAACTGCTCGTGGCCGACCAAAGTTTCTTTTTCGGTGATGTCGTTCTGGAGAAGGGAGAGAACCTTGTCTTCCTGAAGCATTTCCGGTGGAAGCATTACGCCGAAGTTGTTCTTGATGTTTTCGGTGAGGACTTTGATTCCCTCTCCTTTCTTTGAGTGTGCGAAGTCGTAGAACCAGTCGTCGAGGTAATCCTTTGCAGTTGTCATGATTCGCTCGCTCAGGTTTTCATCCTCAAGGATTGAGTCACGCTGCTGATAGATGAATTCGCGCTGTTCGTTGAGAACATCGTCATAGTCAATCAAATTCTTACGGATTTCAAAGTTGCGCTCTTCGACCTTCTTCTGGGCCTTTTCGATTCCCTTTGTAAGCCAAGGATGATAGATAGGCTCGCCTGGCTCCATGCCGATTCGGGTCATGAGGTTCTTCATTCTCTCGCCGCCGAAAAGACGCATCAAATCGTCGTCCATTGAAATGAAGAATTTAGAGCGTCCCGGGTCACCCTGTCGTCCTGAACGACCTCGGAGCTGGTTATCGATACGGCGTGATTCGTGGCGTTCTGAGCCGATTACATAAAGACCGCCGAGTGACTTAACTTCCTCGTAGTCCTTGAGCCATTTTTCTTTTTCGGCTTTTACTGCTGCCTGATATTCTTCTGGAGTTGCCTCTGTGCCGACCTTGCTCAATGCGCGCTGTTCATAGCTTCCGCCGAGCTTGATATCGGTACCACGACCAGCCATGTTTGTTGCGACTGTGACTGCGCCCTTGGCACCTGCCTCAGCGATAATCAAAGCCTCGCGGGCGTGGTTCTTTGCGTTCAAAACTTCGTGGCGGATTCCGTTCTTTGTGAGCAATGCAGAAAGATGCTCTGACTTTTCTACAGAGACTGTACCGACCAGAACAGGCTGGCCTTTTGCATGTGCATCACGGATTTCCTTAACGATTGCGTTCCATTTGTCAGATTCGTTGAGGTAAACTTCGTCCTGCTCGTCAACGCGGGCAACAGGAAGGTTTGTAGGAATTACAACACAGTCAAGTTTATAGATTTTCTGGAACTCGACTGCTTCTGTTGCAGCTGTACCAGTCATGCCGGAAAGTTTTGTGTACATTCGGAAGAAGTTCTGGAATGTAACTGTAGCCATCGTGCGATTGCGCTGGGCAATCTTTACATGCTCTTTTGCCTCGATAGCCTGATGCAGACCGTCTGAATAGCGGCGGCCTTCAAGAATACGGCCAGTGAACTCGTCGACAATCTCAACCTTTCCGTCACGGACGACATATTCGTCATCTTTGTTGTAGAGGCGGTGAGCCCGGATTGCCTGAGTGAAGTAGTGAACGTATTCAAAGTTTTCTTCGTCGAAAACAGTTGTTTCCGGTGAAATCAAATTGTGCTGATGAAGGATAGAATCGATTTTGTTCATACCCTTGTCAGTGAAAGAAACTCGCTTTGACTTTTCATCGATTTTGTAGTCGCCTTTGAGCTCAGCGCGCTCTTCCGGAGTCATGTCTACTTCATCGTAATAGTCGTCTGTTTTCGGATCTTTTTCTGCTTCCTCAAAGAGACCGACGTATTTGTCAACTTCGTAGAATTTGAAAGTGTCGTCTTCGCCTGCACCAGAAATGATGAGAGGTGTTCGGGCTTCATCAATCAAGATGGAGTCAATTTCGTCGACGATACAGTAGTTGAATCCGCGCTGAACCTTGCGGGCCATTTCAATCTGCATGTTGTCGCGAAGGTAGTCGAAACCGAATTCATTGTTAGTTCCGTATGTGATGTCGCAGTTGTAGTTTTCTTTTCGGACAGAGTTGTCCATGTTAGACAGAATTGTACCAACAGTAACGCCAAGATATGCGAATACAGGGCGCATTGTGTTTGCGTCGCGCTCTGCAAGGTAGTCGTTGACAGTGACGACATGAACGCCCTTTCCGCTCAGAGAGTTGAGGTAGGCAGGAGCAACGGCAACGAGGGTTTTACCTTCACCGGTTTTCATTTCAGTGATTTTACCCTGGTGCAGGTTGATTGAACCCATGAGCTGAACGTCATAGGCACGCTCTCCACGAACACGGAAGGCTGCTTCACGGCAGAGGGCAAATGCTTCCGGCAAAATGTCGTCAAGAGTCTCGCCCTTTGAAAGCCTCTCCTTGAAAATCTGTGTCTGTTTTGGGAAATCTTCTGGGGCAAGTGACTTAGCCCATTCTTCTTTATCGTTTACTGCTTTTACGATTGGAATTAATTTTTTTACATCTCGCTCATTCTGTGAGCCGAATATTACGGATAAAACTTTGTCTAACATAGTTCTATTAATATAATGGAAAACAAGATAATAGTAAAGAAATAAAAAACGAGACCCCTTGAAAAGGAATCTCGTTAAAGTCGGGCTATCGGAATTCGAATCCGAGACCTCTTGCCCCCCAGACAAGCACGCTAACCAGCTGCGCTATAGCCCGAAATGTGAAAATGACTATAGCACAAATCGGTTTTTATGGCAATTCCACGCTCATCCAGTTCTTGCGGTCTGCCATGTTGGCCGGCATCATGCCCAGAGTGAGCTGTTTTGCGGTTGTCTCACCGACCAGGTATTCTTTTCCGCCCTCGTTGTCTTCGACTTTGATTGTCTGCCCCTGCTTTCCGGGAAGATAGACTCCAAGAAGGGCGTGGCTGTACTGAGCCGAAATGAACATGCAGCTTTCAAGAGAGCAGTTTTTCAGTATGCACATGAGAAGAAGGGAGCGGCCGTCACAGTCGCTTGAACCGCCCTCAAGAATTGCCGGAATGCTTTCGATGTCGGCCTTGTCGTAGGTTGATGATTTTCGTTCGTAGTGGAAATCCTGAGCCCAGTAAAGAAGGGTCTGGGCGAGAGCTGCCTCCGGATTTTGAGCATCCTTTTTCTCGCAGTCTTCGCGCAGGGCTGTGTAAATGTCGAAGGAAACTTTTTTGACCCGTTCCATTGAATCGCGGGCAAGAAGACGGTAAAAGCGGACCCAGGCATCGTACATTTCAGGAAGGTTGTTTGCCGCATAAAAAGAGAAGACGGCGAATTCACGGTCAATTACGAACTGGCTTGCTTCCGCGTCAATTGAGTCAATCTGAGTCGGAATTGATTTTCCGCTGATTGTAAGCTTTATCGCTTTGGGAGCCTTTCGCGGATAGAATGCGCTTGTAATCAGGCCCGGCTCCCGGAAACTTCCTGCGTCAATAAGGACTGAATCAATAAGGGAGACAAGAACCTGACCTAAATCCTCGAAAACAGTTTTTGGAGAATATGAAAGAATCGAAAGGTAGCCCTTTTTCTGGGGAAGGGGAATGCATGCACCCCAGCCCTGAGCCTCGCTTCCGTCCTGAAGCAAAAGGGAACTTTCAAAGGATGCGATTGAACACTTCTGCCGCCTCCAGATTGCCTCTGAATAGTCGGCCTTGGCCTTTAGCCTTGAAAGGGTGTTTTTGAGTGCCTCGTCAGCTGACTTGAATTTTGATTCGGGCCATACTCGGATTAAGGCATGGGCCTGAAGGTATTTGTTCTTGAAAATGACGGTGGTTTCGTCCTTTTCCATGTCGAGAATTTCATATCCTTCGGGGAAGTCAATTGAGTAGCTGAATTTCTCCGAAGTGATGATTTCAGAAAATGCCGAAAAAGTGATTAAATATAGAAGAAAAATGATTGATAATTTTTTCATGAAATAATTATAGCACACTTCCTGGATTTTCGTTATCATTTTCTCATGCAGCAGATTCCAATTCTTTTTGAAGACGATGAGATTTTCGTGATAAATAAGCCTGCCGGAGTGGCAGTTCAGGGCGGTGAGGGCATTGCCCATCCCCTCGATGAAGAATTTTCAAAACAGGTCGGTTTCCGCGTTCATCTCGTGCACAGGCTGGATAAGGAAACCTGCGGACTCATGGTTGTCGCAAAGAATCCTGCCGCCGCTTCAAAATGGATTGACCTTATCGCCTCAAAGCAGGTTCAAAAAGAATACACGGCAATCTGCTTCGGCCAGCCGCTTATCAATGGAAAGAAAGAAAAGTCCGGCACGATTTCAGGCTCCGTCGTCAAAAAAAACGGAAAAAATCAGCGTGAGCAGTCGGCCGTCACGAACTTCACCCTTGAAAAATCCTGGTCTGTCGAAGTTCCTGTTTTTTCAGGCAATCCGGAAGAAGAGGCCAGCAAGCTCGTCATGCTCGAATTCTCAAAAATCCACCTCAGGCTTGGAACAGGCAGAATGCATCAAATCCGCATCCATCTGGCTTCAGTTGGCTCTCCTATCTGCGGGGACGACAAGCACGGAAATTTCAAGCTCAACAAGCTGGCCAAAAAGCATCTCAAAATCAAAAGTCTTCTATTATGTTCTTCAAAACTCACGATTCCAACAGGCGGCGGAAAAAGCAGGGCTTTCGAGATAGACCTGCCTGATTATTTTCAATTCTAAACTTTTTTTTTCAAAATCCGATATTCATAAAGACAGTGAAAAATATTGCTGTCGGGGTTTTTATGAATAGGTGGGTAAAAATATTTATTTCTGGTCTTTTCGCTCTTTTCTGTGTCTCGGGTGTTTTTGCAAAATCGCTTTCGATTCAGATTATTCAGAACAATCCGGGACAGGATAAAGTCTGGGCGACATCTTATCTTTTTGAGCAGAACATCACGGACTATTTTTTTGATGCGGGGGACATTGTTTCCAGCTCTCCGGTCTGGATTTCTGATTCTGATGAAAAAAATCTCGGTGCTCTCAAAGCGTCTCTTCGTGAAAATCTTGAAGGGGGAATGGACGTTCTTGTCCGCGTTGAGCTTATTTACGATACAAATGATTCTTCAAATCCAGAAGCCTTTCTTCTTGAGAATATTAAAAAAGTTCAGTGGAAAGCTTATGCCGTTTCTACCGGAGTGAAAATCTTCGAGGGCAGCGCTGTTCCTGAAAAACCTACTGAAAAAACAAATAACGAGATGGGATTGAGCCAGTTCGCCGGTTTGGTCGCTTATGAAATCAATACTCAGATGAGATACAACTAAAAGAGGGGATTATGAGAAAAATTACACTTTTTATTCTTACGATTTTTACTGTTGGAACTTTGTTTGCTGCTGCACGTCCTTCTCTTGATGGTCGTGCTGTTGTTGCGGAAGGCGGAACCATGCCGAAAGGTCTTTTTGCCCGCACAGTCGGATATCTGCCTGGTGACAGCGTGACTGTGACAAATCCTGCAACCGGAAGCACGATTGACGTCCTCATTTTGGGTGCAATCGATCCGAGCGAGGGTGTTGCGATTCTCCTTTCTCCTGAAGCTGCCGAGGGCCTTCGCATTAAGCCGGATTCAAATGTTCAGGTTAAACTGACCAAGCGTTCTGGAAGCCTTGACGAAAATGCAAATGGTTCAGCCGTTCTTTCTGAGGGTGATGACCAGCCTGCTGCTGTCGAAGAAAGTCCTGCCCTGGCAGAAAATACTCCTGCTGAAAGTGAATCTGAAGTAGAAGAAAGTCCTGCCCTTGCAGAAGAAACTGTAGAAGGAAATGCTCCTGTCGCAGAAAAGGCAATTGAGGAAGAGCCTGTAGAGGAAATCCCGGTTGTCGCTGAAAAGCCTGTAGAGGAAGAAGCTGTAGAAGAGACTCCTGTTGTTGCTGAAAGACCAGTTGAGGAGACTCCTGTAATTGTTGCAGCCACAGAGCCTCTTGTTGAGGAAAAACCTGCTGAAGAAGAAATCGTTCCGGAAACTGTTTACGAAGAGCTTCCTCCACTTCCCCAGGACGAAAACCTTCAGAAAGTTGTTGTCGTAAGTGCTGATGGAGAAGAGGCAAAAGTTGAGTCTGATTCGGAAAATCCTGTTGCAGTTGAAGAAATTCCTGCTGCTGAAAGCCTTGCCGAAACTGACCAGCCTGTTGAGCTTGACGAGCTTCCTGGCATCGAAGAAGAGCCTGCTGTCGTACTGAATGAAAGTCCGATTGTTGATGAAAATGCTGATGCTTACCAGCCGATCGTTCTTGTTCCGGCTGAGCCAAATCCTCCTGCTGCTGAAGAAGTACCTGTTGAGGAAAGTGCCCCTGTTGCTGTAGAATTAGAAGTTGCTCCAGTAAAGGAAGAAGCTCCAAAAGTTGTCGTTTCAAATGACTGGACTAACTATGTAGTTCCTTCGGCTGGCAATCTCCGCCGCGGTTCTTACTACATTCAGGTCGCTTCTCTTGGAAACACTGATAACATCAAGAGCTTTGTAGAAAAATATTCTGCAAAATATCCTGTGGTTCTTGTTAAGAATTCTTCTACTTATCAGGTGATGGTCGGTCCTCTGAACATCGATGAGTATGGAGCAGTAGGCGAAAAATTTAAGGATTATGGATTTAAAGATTCATTTGTCCGAAGAATAAAATAAGGAATGACAAACTGTGGAGAGCCATCAGGAATCTGTTCAGAAGCATTCTATAACCGGAATCAACATACAGCTTCTCAATGTTTTTTTTATTGTTATTACGGCAATCGTCTTTTGCTTTATCCTTATAATTTCAAATGCCGTAAACAATCGCTTTCTTGCAGTTAAAAACGCGCTTGATAAATTCATTATCTGTGAGCAGTCTTCCGAGCTCATCAAGGAAAGCTCAAGCTACCTCACGGATCAGGCGCGGCTTTTTGTGGTAACTCACAAAACTGATTATGTAAAATCCTATCTTGAAGAAATAAACGTAAACCGCAGGCAGCACAAGGCCCTTGAAAATCTGGAAAAAGTTTGCAGCGAAAAGGATCTGGCCTTGCAGCGTCTTAAAATTGCATTGGAGCAGGGGCAGAGCCTCATCAACATGGAGCTTTATGCCATCCGCCTTGCCTACAGCACCCTTGATATCGATGAAATCCCGGCTCAAATCAGCGAAATCCCCATCCGGGCCATTGATCTGAATGTCTCAAAGGAAAAACTTCAGGAAACTGCCCTGAACAATCTTTTTGGTGAAGGCTATCTTATCTACAAAACAAGAATTAATGAAAACTGCCGCCTTACAATCGCCGCAATCGAAGAGCAGATAAAAAACGACCTTAACCTCAATTCAAATGAACTCGGAACGAACATTTCACGACTTCGCTTCCTCTTCCTGACCCTTCTTCTCTTGAACGTAATTCTTTTCATTTCATTTGCATATCTGATTATCCTTCCTCTGGAACGCTTTAAGACTGCAATTGAAAACGACGAGCGACTTAATGTTATCGGTTCGCTTGAATGTAAGCATCTGGCCGAAAGCTATAACGAAATTTACGACATCAAGGCCCAGAATGAAAAATCCCTGCTTAAAAAGGCTGAGTATGATTCCCTCACAGGCATCCTCAACCGCCGGGCCTTTGATCAGATTTGCCGTTCTTCTTCAGAAAAAAAGCAGCAGCTGGCACTTCTTCTTATTGATATGGACAATTTTAAGTACATCAACGATAATTATGGTCATGCGGGTGGCGATACGGCTTTGCAGGAACTTGCGCGGATTCTTTCTGAAACCTTCCGAACTGATGACTATGTAGCCCGAATCGGTGGTGATGAATTTGTCGTAATCCTTCCAAACTGTTCAAGGTCTGCATCAAACATCATTAAGCAAAAGATTTTGAATGTAAACGAAAAACTTTTGAATATTAAGGACAATATA
This sequence comes from Treponema ruminis, assembly GCA_017161305.1. Lineage (GTDB taxonomy): Bacteria > Spirochaetota > Spirochaetia > Treponematales > Treponemataceae > Treponema_D > Treponema_D ruminis. The sequence goes on from CP031518.1 coordinate 722,953, forward strand.
AAGCCGGTTTCGGTCAGTGTCGGTGTTGCTTTCTCTGATGAAGGATTTACGGATGATTTGTTCAAAAAGGCGGACAAAGCTTTGTATATCGTAAAGGAGAAGGGCAAGCGCGGCTGCGAGATTTACGAAGAGAATTATGTTACAGAAGTGTGATTCACAGATTTATATAATTGGGGCGGGATTTGCCGGACAGATGATTGCCGGTGACTTGCTCCGCAAAAAGATTTTTGGCTCGGTCGCGGCCTTTCTTGATGACGACAAAAATTTAATCGGAAAACAGATTGAAGGTATTCCTGTCCTCGGTCCTATCTCTGAGGTTGCAAAGCTTTTGCGCTGCGGTCCTCTGGACGAGGCCATTATTGCCATTCCAAGCGCACCTACCGAAAAAATCCGTGAAATATACGAAAACTTAAAAAAGGGCGGTTTTGCCCATATCAGGATTTTGCCAAGCGTAAGTCAGATTATTGACGGCAAGGCTCATCTTGTCCAAACCCGTGAAATCGACCCTCTTGATATTCTTGGCCGCACTCCGGTGATTATTCCCCTGCACGAAAGCCTTCAGTATTTGAGGGGAAAGCGCGTTTTGATTACTGGGGCCGGCGGTTCGATCGGCTCGGAGCTTTCACGGCAGCTTTTGAGCGGCGGGGCAGAGCGTCTTTATCTTTTTGGTCATGGCGAAAACTCAATCGTTCAAATTTACCGGGAACTTCATGTCCTGCAGCAGGAAGGTGTCGGTGAGGCGGCGACTGTCGTTCCCATTATCGGTGACATGAAAGACCGGGAATACGTCCGCTACATCATCGAAAAGACTCATGCTGATGTGATTTTCCACTGTGCGGCTTACAAGCACGTTCCAATGATGGAAGAAAATCCTGTCGCTGTAATCGAAAACAATGTCTTCGGCACAAAAAATCTTCTGGATGCGGCAATTGAAAGCGGAGTTCAGCGCTTCGTTCTTATTTCAACCGACAAGGCTGTTTCTCCTGTCAGCATTTACGGGGCCAGCAAAATGCTTTGTGAAAAGCTGGTCCTTCAGTACGCCAAAAAGGCTGCTTCAAATCAGAAATTCATGTTCGTGCGCTTTGGAAATGTCCTGGGCTCACGCGGCTCTATTCTTCCTCTCTTCCAGCAGCAGATAAAATGCGGCGGTCCTGTTACGGTCACTGACAAGGACATGGAGCGCTTTTTCATGACGATTCCGGAAGCCTGTTCACTGGTTTTGGAAACCGGCGGCGTTGGCGAGAACGGCCGTTCCTATCTTTTGGACATGGGAGAGCCTCTTAAAATCATCGACATGGCCCAGCAGATTATCAGGTTCTCAGGCCTTGAACCCGGCAAGGATATTGAAATCAAGATTATCGGAGCCAGGGAAGGGGAGCGCGTTTACGAACCCCTTTGGCTTGATGAGGAAAATCCCCAGAAAACTGAATACGAAAAACTTCTTGTCCTCAAAAACATCGAATTCGGTGACGAAAAGCTGGATCTGCTTCTTTCAAAACTGGAGCCAATCTGCTTCTTTAACGGAGACAAGGAAAAATTCCGAAACAAGGAAATGCTGATTTCAATTCTGCGCGAAAACGTTCCGACCCTTGACGAATATTATAAAATCACAAAGAAAGACAATTCAAAAAATTTATAATCTGCAAAATCTGTAGTTTATAATTTCTGAAATTTGTACTATAATATTCTCATTATGGCAGAAATAAAAGTTCCCTTTTTTAAGCCGTCATTTTCTGACGAAGAAAAAAAAGCTGTTTGTGAAGTAATTGATTCGCTCTGGCTTACCACAGGTAAAGTCACACATGAATTCGAGTGCGAATTTGCAGAATATGTCGGCTCCAAGCATGCACTTGCTGTCAATTCAAACACCAGCGGAATGATTCTTGCCATGGAAGCCTGCGGCGTGGGTCCGGGGAAGGCCGTAATCACCACTCCTTACACTTTCGTTTCTACGGCTGCCAGTGCCGTTCACCTGGGCGGCGATGTTTTTTTTGCCGACATTGAGCGTGATTCTTATTCAATCGACCCGGAAAAAATCGAAGAAATCCTCAAAAAAGATACTTCCCATAAAATCGTTGCAATCGTTCCTGTTCACATTGCGGGAAATCTCTGCAATATGAAGAAAATCAATGAGATGGCAAAAAAATATTCCACAGCCGAAAATAAAATCTACGTCATTGAGGATGCGGCTCATTCTTTCCCCAGCCCCACAAAAGATGGTTTTGCCGGGACTTTGGGCGACATCGGAGTCTTCTCCTTTTATGCCACAAAAACAATGACCACGGGCGAGGGCGGCATGATTACCACAAACGACGACTCTCTTGCCAAAAGAATGAGCCAGATGCGCCTGCACGGAATGAACCGTGACGCCTGGGACCGCTACACAAATCCCAAGGCCAGCTGGGAGTATGACATCATCGCTCCGGGCTTTAAGTCAAATCTTCCTGACGTGCTCAGTGCAATCGGCCGGGTACAGCTCAAAAAGGCAAAATCTTTCGACGAAAAGCGCAAGAAAATCGCCGCTCGCTACAGCCAGGCTTTCAAGGACCTGGACTATGTTATTCTTCCTCCGGATGGCGAGGGAAATGCCTGGCACTTGTATCTTCTTCACCTTGATACTTCAAAACTTGACTGCGACCGCAATCTTTTTGCCCAGGAATTGCAGGCTCTTGGAGTCGGAATTTCTATGCACTTCATTGCGATTTTCAATTTCACTTACTGGCGGGAGAAATATCCTGATTTTAGGGCAGAAAATTTCCCCAATGCCGATGAACACTCAAAAAACACGATTACAATCCCTCTTTTCCCGGACATGAGCGAAGAGCAGGCTGATTTTGTAATCGAGGCCGTCAAAAAGGTCGGAGAAAAGCATCATGTGCGCTAAGCGAAAGTCTGCCGCCAAAAAAAAAGTTCTCTTTTCTGAGGAATTTTACAGCGACATGAGTGCGCCTGACATGCTTTATGCTGTCACTATCACAAGTCCTTTTTCTTACGGACGGATTGCTTCGATAGATTTTAATCCAGGCACGAAAATTCCTGAAAATTATCATCTTTTTACATACAGGGACATTCCCGGCGAAAAAAAAGTAAAAATACTTGATTCAGAAGTTCCTGTTTTTTCCACCGGTGAAATTTCTTACAAGGGCGAGCCTATTGCCATTCTTGTTGGGCCGGATAAGGAAATCCTGGAAGAACTCAAAAATGACGTCCGAGTTCAGCTGGATAAAAACGAGCTTCAAAAAGATGAATCAAGATTTGCCCGCGCCTACAATTATCTTACCGTTTCATTAAAAGACGGTTCTGCCATTGAGCAGAGCCTGATTGCCCTGAGGAATACCCTCGAAGATTTTTCCAAGCCCCGTCAGGTCATTGCAAAGCGCCGGCTTATCGTCGGTGATGTCGATAAAAGCTTTGCTGATGAAGAAAAAACTGCTTTTCTGGTAGAGGGCAAGTGGAATAATCACATTCACTATAAGTCAAACAAGGAAACCGAAGGCTGCCTCTGCTATGTAAAGGGCGGAAACCTGCATATTTTCACTCCCTGCCAGTGGATAAGCCAGCTTACCAAAACCGTTTCTGATGTTACTGGCTTCCCAAAAGAAAAGATTTTCATTACCAGGACTTTAATTTCCCACAAAACGACAAACGCCCTCTGGTTTTCGGGCATAATCGTTTCTCAGGCGGCAGTCGCTGCGATAAAGACCGGTGCTCCTGTAAAATATTCCCTTTCGCGGGAATCCCAGGAAGAGCTGATGGAGCTTCCACCAGAAATTTCAATTTCACACAAAACGGCTCTTGATTCAAAAGGCCTTATAAGCGCCATGGATATTTCGATTGAATATGATTCCGGCTCCTACAATCCATGCGCCCAGGACATTCTTGACAGGCTCACTCTTGCGGCCGCAGGAATTTACAACTGCAAGAACGTCCGCGTGAACGCAAGGGCTTTTAAAAGTCATAATCCGCCATCATCAATTCACCTTGCCATGCTCGATTCATATTCATTTTTTGCAGTCGAAAATCAGATTCAGAAAATCGCTGAAGTAACTGGCTTTTCTCCGGTTGAATTAAGGCAGATGAACAAGGCTGGCGGTCTTCAAAAATCCACGAAGCCATTTACATTTTCTTTTGGCCGTTCAAGTGATGCCATCAATGCGGTTGCCATTCGAAGTGACTTTAAGCGAAAGTATGCCGTTGCCCGGCTAAGCGAGTCCGGCAAGTATGAGCAATATGACTCTTCAATTTATTCGCCGCCTTCAAGGGGAATCGGTCTGGCCTGTGCCTTTGATGGAAGTGGTTATCTGGGCCCCTTCTTTGAAAAATCAAATCTTTCAATGCAAATCTCAGTCAGCGAAGAAAAAAAACTCATCGTTCATGCCTATCCTCCGTCAAATTCAATCCGGGAAATCTGGACTAAGCTTATCACTGACAATATTGAAATCGACAAGCGTAACATTGTTTTTACTAATGAAACAATTGAGGAAACCGGCAAGACAAAAACTTCCGCCCTTGTGATTCCTGAAACCTTAATCGGAACAGTCAGCATAAAGACAATCCTGCTCAAAAAGTGCCTGGATTCAATCAAGCGTAAAAAAATCGACGGAACAAGTTTTTCGGTTAAAAAATCCCTGCCTCCGTCACGCCTAAAGCTCTGGAATCAGGAAGAATTTTCCGGCCTGCCATATTACAATACGGCCTTTGGTACCTGCACTGTGGAGCTTGAATTCGATTCATGCACTTACCGCGAAAACATCAAGAGAATATGCGTCATTATCGATGGCGGCAAGATTCTTTCGCCAAAAGCAGCCGAAAATGCCGTGCACCGCTCAATCCAGCGCTGTCTTGCCATGCTGGTTGACGAGGCTCCCTTGAGCTGCCCTGCGATTTCAGTTCAATTCATGCAGTCAGAAGAAGAGCCCAAGCAAATCGGCCATCTGGTCTATTCAATTTTGCCGGCGGCCTATACTTCGGCTCTTTCCCAGGCCCTTGCCCAGCCTGTCTCACATCTTCCCCTGCAGACGGATTCGCTTTTTAAGATTTGTGAATATCACGCAAGAAAAAATGAGGTTGAAGAATGAAAATTCCTGTAATGCTTAACAGTGAAAAGGTGATTCTCGATGCAAAACCCTCGGAAAGTCTTCTTGAGGTTCTGAGGCGTCAGGGCCTTCTTTCTGTCAAAGAGGGCTGCACAAAGGGAAAATGTGGTTCCTGCACGATTCTTCTTGATGAAAAGCCTGTTCCAAGCTGCATCGTTCCGGTTGGAATCGTAAGGAATGCTTCGATTGAAACCCTGGAATTCTTCATGCTCACAAAGGAAGGTGAGGATATTATTGCCGGATTTAAGCAGGCCGGCCTCAATCTCTGCGGATTTTGCAACAGTGCCCGGATTTTTTCGACCTACGAGCTTCTTAAAAAGGTTTACCGCCCTTCAATGGAAGAACTGGAACAGCTGGCTGACTCGATAAAATGCAATTGCACAGACAAAAAAAGCTTTATAAACGGTGTGATTTATGCAACTGCAAACAAGCATGAGCGGGAGAGAAAACGAAATGCCCTCAACTAAGACTTTTTTTTACGCAAAGAATCTGAATGATGTTTTTTACCAGCTCAAGAATATTTCTGAACTCAACATTGTGGGCGGCTGCACCAGTTTTGTCGGCAAAAATCTGCCTGACAAGGCCCTTTCAATCCGCGATATAGCAGATTTGAAGGTCATTGATAAGCGGGAGCGTTATATCGATCTGGGGGCGGCCCTTTCCCTTTCTGAAATCGAGGACTTGGGCGAGGCCAACCTGCCTAAGATTTTTTACGAGGCAATCACGACAATAGCCAACAGAAACGTGCGCAATATTGCAACCGTAGGCGGAAACATCTGCACCAAGGACTTTTACAATACCCTTTATGCCCCTCTCCTTGCCCTGGACGCCCGGGTTGAGTTTATGGAGGAAGATGACTCTCACCTTCAGGCAATCATGAGGTTTGATTCGATTCCTCACGGCATGATTTTGTCAAAAGTCCGCCTGCCCCTTGAGGAATGGGAAATTTCCGTTTTCAGGCGGCTGGGTCCTCCAAATTCAATAAATGAACTTTCGGCCGGCTTTGCCTTTCTTGCGAATTCCCAGAAAAATCAGATTTCGGATTTGCGTATTGCCTATGCGGGAAGCTTTAAATTCCGTGACATTGATTTGGAAAACAAGCTGATTGGCGCCCATCTTCCCCTTTCAAACACGGCGATTTCAAATTTCATGCTGGAAGCGGAAGATTTCTTTAACAGGGCAATTAAGGATAAAGGCGTGAACGATATTTTGAAGAGGCAGTTCTGGAATCTGGTGAAGTATTCCCTGGAACAGCTTACTTAATCAGCATACAGCGACATCCTTGTGGCAACTTACTTACCGAATAAGCATACAGTCGCCATAGCTGAAGAAGTGGTACTTTTCTTCGACGGCTTTCTGGTAGGCGTTAAGGATGTGTTCCCGGCCTGCGAATGCACTTACCAGCATAATCAGGGTGCTTTCCGGTGTGTGGAAGTTTGTGAACATCTGGTTGACGCACTTGAACTTGTAGCCCGGATACATGAAGATGTGGGTTGCGCTTGAACCGCCCTTTACAAAGCCATTTTCATCACTTGCACTTTCAAGGGTGCGAACGCTTGTCGTTCCTACGGCAAGAATTGGGCGGCCATCTTTTTTTGCCTGATTGATTTTTTCGGCTACATCAAATGGAATCGTGTAGACTTCCTCGTGCATCTTGTGCTCTTCGATGTTTTCCGTGCGGACTGGAAGGAATGTTCCCAGGCCTACATGCAGTGTTACGAAAACCCGCTCGATTCCCTTTTCGTCAAGGCGGCGGAACATGTCTTCTGTAAAGTGAAGACCGGCGGTAGGGCATGCTGAACTTCCTGTTTCCTTGGCGTAGACAGTCTGGTATCTCTCGCTGTCAGTGTCGTCGTCCTCGCGGCGGATGTAGGGCGGAAGGGGAATGTGACCGTTGCGGCCAAACCAGTCGTCATCGAGGCGGCTGTCAAATTGAATGGTGCGGAATTCGCTTCCGCTGTCATTTTCGTGCTCGATGATTGTGCCCACCGAGCCGTCCGTAAAGCGGTATTTGTTGCCGGCTTTTACTTTTTTGGCACCCTTAACCATTGTGTGCCACAAATTGCCTTCGGGAGTCATCTGATTGAGGAACATAAACTCCTGTTCGCGGCCGCCCTGACCTTCGACATCGGAAAGCTTGATTCCGTAACAGCGGCTGCGGCGGACTTTTGAGTTGTTGAAAACCATGAGGGTGTCAGGCGTGATTAAGTCGGGCAAATCGTCCATCTTGAGGTGCCTGACCTCGCCTGTCTCGCGGTTAAGGAGCATGAGTCTGTCCTGACCGCGGATTCCGCTCGGTTTTTGTGCGATGAGTTCTTCTGGCAAATCAAAGTAAAAGTCGCTTAGTTTCATAGCTGGAAAGTGTAGTCTTAAACCTTAAACTGGTCAATCTGTGAGCCGATTTCAGTGATGGAATCGTTCATTTTTGAAGAAATCCCGTTCAAAGCGGCACCTGTTTCGTTGATTTTTCTTGCACCGACTGACATTTCATCCATGCTGCTCAGCATTGTAGATGTTGCGTCCTGCAAGTGCTTAACTTCTTCGAGGATTGCCCGGTTTCCGACTGACATTTCGTGTGAAGCAGTTCTTACTTCTGAAGTGCTGTCGTTCATTGCGTGAAGGGCGTCGTTAATCTGAGCTGAGCCCTCTGTCTGTTCTGCCATAGCGGCTTTAATCTGTCGGACCAGCTGGTTTGTCTCGTTGATTTTTTCTGATACGGTGAGGAAGGCCTGGCTTGATTCTGCGGAAGCTGAAACAACTGAGTTGATTGAGTCTTTGATGCCGTTGAGTTGGTCACCGATTGTCTTTGACTGAATTGTCGAAGTCTCTGAAAGCTTACGGATTTCGTCTGCAACGACAGCGAATCCCTTTCCAGCCTCGCCTGCATGAGCCGCTTCGATTGCCGCGTTCATGGCGAGAAGGTTTGTCTGGCTTGCAATTGATGCGATTGCAACGTTTGCTTCCTGAAGCATTGTTGACTGGCGCTCGATATCCTCGATTTTTTCGTTTACGTCACGCTGCTTGTCAGAGCCGTTCTTTGCCTGAAGCTCAAGCTGAGAGAAAGAATTTGCCATTTTGTCGACAGATGCGTTTACTGAGTTGATGTTGCCAATCATCTGTTCTACAGCCGCACTTGCCTGTGAGACGCCTGCTGACTGAGTTTCAATCATGCGCTCCAGAGACTCGATGTTTGATGCAATCTCGTTTACAGCCCCTGCAGTCTGCTGGACGCTTGAGTTCTGGTTTGAAATCTGATTGTGGACGCTTTCGATGTTTGCGATAATCTCAGTTATTGATGCCGCTGTATCGTCAACGCTGGCAGTCATGTCTGAACCGACTGTTCCAAGGTTTTCTTTTGAAGACTTAACTTTAGAAATGATTGTCTGCAATTTTTCGGTGAAGAGGTTGAAGCCCTTTACCACGTTGCCGATTTCATCATTTGATGTGACTGCGATTCGTTTTGTCAGATCTGCATGACCGCTTGCAATTTCAGTGATTGAAGCCTCAACAAGTTTGAGTGGCTTGATGCTTACGGAAATGATGAGGGCACAGAGAATTCCTGCAATCAGAAGAATTCCAAAGAGGACTGCTGCCATTGAAACGAACATCTTGCTGATTAAGCCGAAATATTCTGAGTATGGAGCCATACAGAAGACAGCCCAGTCACAGTTGCCGCCAACAGGCTGATATGAAGCGACCATGATTTTCTTGCGCCATGGCTCGAAGAAGGCCTTGTATGTTGTTTTTCCGCTCATGGCGTCGATGATTGCTTCCTGCATTGCACCGGTAGTGTCGTTTTTGAGAATCTGGCCCTTGATTACGTAGTCGATGTTTGAGTCAGCGACGGTTTTTCCTGTTTTCATGTTGATGATGAATGGATGGCTTTCTTTTCCGATGTAGATTCTTCGGCACATTGCTGAAATGGTCTCGCCGTGGAATACAGCGCAGATTACGCCGACGATGTGGGTTCGGTACTGATTGTAAACCGGAACGGAATAGAACATGAGGAGCTGGTTTGTTACAGGGCTGATGGCAGGATCTGAAACGTAACGGTTTCCTAAAAGAGCCTGTCTGAAATATGGGCGGTCAGAAAAGTTGATTGTCTTTCCGTCTGCAGTAACGCTGATTCCGCTTTCGTCATAAAAAGCGATGTTTTCATAGTTTGAGTCAGTGCTGGCAGCCTCTGAGATGACTGCATTTTTTTCCTGAGTTGATACATTAGGGTCTTTGATGACTGACATGTTTGCAAGGACTTCAAGCATGTGGAATTCCCTGTCATTTGCCATTTTGACTTCTGAAGCTACTTTGTCAGAAATCGTTGTGAGAGTTTTTTCGACAGAACCTTCCAAAGAAGATTTTGACATTTTGTAAGCAATTAATCCCAAAATTACGTTTGAGACCGCAACGATAAGAATAAGAAGAAGCATGAGTTTTGCTTTCAAGCTTTTAAAATTCATAAGAAAATACCCCTGAATAAATTCTTTAGTATTATAATTATATGTATTTATTATTGAAATAGCAATGAAAATCCGCAAATGTTACGCTTTTTTAACAGACTTTTGAAGAATTTGCGGTTAGAAGAGGCTTGGCTGGCTGCTTGTAGCGTTTGAATTGTAGTCCAGGCCCAGATGCTGGTAGGCCTTTGCCGTGACAATCCTTCCTCGCGGAGTGCGCTGAATCAATCCGCACTGAATCAGGTATGGCTCGTAATAGTCTTCGAGGGTGTCCTGGGCTTCTCCGATTGAGATTGCAAGGGTTTCTGCTCCGACCGGTCCGCCGCCAAAATTCTTGATTATTGAAAGGAGAATTTCACGGTCGTAATGCTCCAGGCCGAGAGAGTCTATCTGAAGCTTTTTGAGTCCGTCTTCCGTGATTTTGAGGGTGATTCTTCCGTCTCCGTAGAACTGGGCGAAATCCCTCATGCGGCGGAGGACCCTGTTTGCAACTCGCGGAGTGCCCCGGCTTGATTTTGCCATGAGAAGGGCTGCGTCATCGTCAATCTTGCAGTTAAGGATTGAGGCGCTGCGCTTTATGATTGAGGCAAGTTCTTCATGGGTGTAGAAATTGAAGCGCTGGATGATTCCGAAGCGGGTTTGCAGTGGCTTTGAGACCATGCCTGCTTTTGTCGTTGCTCCTACGAGAGTGAACTTTGGAATGGGAATACGAACTGTGCGGGCTGCCGCTCCCTGGCCGATTACCCAGTCGAGCTCAAAGTCTTCCATGGCAATGTAAAGCATTTCTTCGATTGCAGGCTTGAGGCGGTGAATTTCGTCGATAAAGAAAACCGTGCCCGGAGAAATTGTTGAGAGAATGCCAGCCAAATCTTTTGGCTTGTCCAAAGCAGGGGCAGAGGTGACTTTAAAATCCGCTCCGAGTTCGTGGGCAGTGATTTCGGCAAGTGTCGTCTTTCCAAGACCCGGAGGTCCGATTAAAAAAAGGTGGTCCAGAGGCTCTCGTCTTTCGCGGGCCGCCTGAATGAAGACCGAAAGATTTTCCTTTATTTCTTTTTGACCTAAAAATTCATCGAGCAGTTTTGGCCGTAATGAGCCGTCAGCACTGTCTTCCTCGCTGGGGACGTCAGCCCGGACAATGTGGGTCGAAGCCTGAGAAGAAAGCTGAGAAAATTCGTTTATTTCAGAATCAAAATTATCTTTCAATTTTCAAATTTCCCTTTTCAATTTATTGAGCCAGAGCGACAATCGCCCGCCTGAAGAGGATTTCTTCCTTGGCGTCTCGTGTTTTGTCCTTAAATGCGACCTCTCCGCCCTGCGGGAGCTCTTTGTTGAGTTCTTCAACCAGATTTGAGACGCAGCTTTCTACGTCCCTCTTGTCGTAGCCCATGTTTGCCAGGGCTGAAACTACGTCAGCATATTCGCCGCCGCGGTTTACGATGATTTTTGCACCCGGGAGCTCTTCGTCCAGGGTTAGCTTTCCTTTGAGGGCCAGAAGCATCTTTTGGGCAGTCTTTTTGCCCAGACCCGGAATCTTTTCAAGGGCTGCCAGATCTCCGCTTTCAAGGCTTTGAATCAGCTGGTCCCGCTGAATGTTGCTCATGATTTTAATGGCAGACTTTGGCCCTACGCCTTCGACCTTGTTCAAGTCAAAAAATAAATCCCGGTCCTTTGCCGATGCAAAGCCGAAAAGATTCATGGCGCTGTCCGTGTGCTGCATCCATGTAAAAACCCGGGCCCTTTCGCCCAGTTTTGGAAGGTCGTCAAGGCTTGTGTCGGGTACGATTATGTCCCATTCGATGCCGTTCACGTCAAGAAAAAGCTTTTGAGGAAATTTGCCTGTGATTGTTCCTGTGAGCGAATTGAACATTATCTGACTTCCACTGTGTAAGTGATTTGCTTTTCCTTGCCCAGAATATCCGATGCAACGACCATGATTGAATTCTTTCCTTTAGTGAGGGTGACTTCGCCCAAAAATTGCTGCTCTTCGTTTGGATACATGACGCTTACGTCGTAATTCTTTTTGCCGCTGACACAAATCCTTCCGTTTGATTCTGAAAGGGTGTCGTAGGAAAGGGATTCTGAAACGACGCCGTTGATGAAGACTGTCGTTTTGTAAGGCATTGCTATGTCCTGTTTTTCACGGTAAAGCTGGTAGATTCCAGACGGCATTGTTTTTACCGTGCCCAGATCGTAGCTTACGCCCTTTTTGCTGATTGCAGTAACGTCCTTGATTGAAAGCTGCAGTTCCTTACCGATGCGGGGCATGAGAATTCGGGGATTAACGTAAGTGCGGTTTTTGGTGTCGAGGACTTGAAATTCCAGGCAGCCCTGACCCTGCTGCCAGCTTGAAGTGCCGGTCGTGCCAAAGGAAGTGCCGCTTTTAAGGTCTGTCATGGAGTAGAGTGATGGAAGGTTTTCCGCGTCAAGGTTTGCGTAAACCGTAATCAGTGAGTCCTTGTGGGCGAGGATTGCCGCATTTCCCAGAGTGCTTTCAAAAAGCTCGTCTTCGTCGTGCTCTGAGATTACCGCAAGCATTCGTCCGTCGTCAGCAGCCTTTACTTCCCGGCTTTCTGAAAATACGAGGGAAGTGCCGATTGTGCCGCCCCTGAGCTGGGCAAAGTAAGAATAGAATGAGTCAGAAAGAATTTCGTTCTGAGGCCAGTCAAAGGCAAAGATTGCTGAAATTGTAAGTGCCGCTGCAAGTGTAAAAATCGCTTTCTTCATAAAAAATCCTTATCTGTGAATTATGTCGATTCTGGAGATTTTGCCGTCACGTCCGACAAAAAGTGAGTCGTCTTTGACCGCAATGCAGGCGCTTTCGGCATCAAATGAGAAGGAGCCGGCGAATGCATCAAAAGATTCGATTGTGGAAACGGTGTAGGTTTTTCCTTCCTTGCTGAGGATGAAAATCTCGTTGTCGCAGCCTGATTCCAGAATTGAGAGAATCCGGCCCTTGATTGGAATTTCCGTGTTCTTGAAATTGCGGGTGTTTACGATTCCGATTCCGCTTGCACTATTATAGAAGACTTTTTTTTCGTCCTTTGTGAATTTGATGAGGACCTGTCTGTTTAATTCTTCGGTCATTGACTTGTAGAAAACGATTGATGTGTGTGAGCCGTAGCTTGCATCAGTCTTTTTTGATATTACGAAGCGCTGGCCGCCCTGACCTGAAAGTGTTGCGATGTATTTTGAGCTTTCGGAAATTGCGGCTCCCAGGATGACTTCGTATGAAGAGCCGCCCGGCTGGTACTGCTGAGCGATGTTTCCCTCGTTGTCAAAAGCGATTACTGAGCCGTCTGCATAGCCGGTTACGATTCCTGTTTTTGATGAAGAGAATGCCGTGAGTGGTGTGAAGCCCTCGTATGTCCATGCGACGGAACCGTCTGAGTTGAGTTTTGAAAAAGCCGAGCCGCCCGGAAGAAAAATGAATTTGCGGTCTTCGGTGAAGTAGGGAAAGCCTGTTACGCTGATTTTGCCGATTTCGCTGCCGGATGGAGAATTGATTTCCATTTCCTGTGACGAAGTTCCGTAGAGGGTGTATGAATTGTCTGAAATCGTAGCTTTATATGGAAAAGTAATGTAGCTGAGGATTTTGCCCTCTGGGGTGAAGTAGCCCAGGTTCTGGCCCAGCTTGAAAGAGACGGCGTTTTTGAAATCTTCGGACAAGACTTCTGCTCCTTCGCCCTTTGTGTAGGCTTCCAGGTCGATTGTCCAGACCGGAAGAAATTGGATTTCGGGGGAGAGAGGCTTAGATGCGATGATGATATATAAAATTGCAAAAGCTATGCAAATTGGAGCAATTATTTTTACCTTTTTATCCATAATGTGATATTATAGAGGATATTAGATTATTGTTAAAGACTTTTTGAGATTTTGCAATTATCAGAAAAGGAGGCATAGTATGGAAAAAATCATTGTTACAGAAGAAAAACTTCATGAGCTCTTTGAGGCCGCGATGCAGGCTTCAAAATTGTCTTATTCCCCGTACTCAAAATTCCCGGTAGGGGCGGCGATTCTTACATGCGACGGCCGTGTGTTTACTGGCTGCAATATTGAGAACCGTTCTTTCGGGCTTACGAACTGCGCGGAGCGGACTGCAATGTTCAATGCTGTTACCGAAGGAGCCACAAGAATTTCTGCGGTTGCGATTGCCACTCCAAAATCTGATTATCCGGTCGGACCATGTGGAGCTTGCCGTCAGGTTCTCACTGAATTTGGTGACGGTGATGTTCCTGTTGTTTTCGGGCCTAAAATCGAGAATCTTGTCAGAACAACTTTAGCTGAACTTTATCCGTATGACAGCCTTCACGAACTTGCCGATTAGATAATGTCGGAATTTTAAAAAAAGACGCACTTTTATTTCTTGTATTGCCTGTCTGAATTGTATGGCTTGACAAAATACCGTAAAGTTTGCAAAATAAATCAACTAATTCAAAATAAGGTAAAAATAAGGAGTAAAATCGTGGGAGACGATATTCTTACAATAGAAGAAGTTGCCAAATATCTCCGTGTCTCAGAGCGAACAGTTTATGATTGGGCGCAGAAGGGTGAGATTCCTGCTGGCAAAATTGGTACTGTCTGGCGTTTTAAAAAATCAGAAATCGAAAACTGGGTTAACGAGCGGCTTTCATCTTCACAGAAGCCTGCCGAGTCAAGCCATGTCATTTCTGCAAAAAATATTCTTTCTCCAGACCGAATCGTGTTCATCGAGCACTCAACAAAGCATGATGCAATCGTAGAGCTTGCTCAGAATCTTGCAACAGCGCCTCAGGTCAAAAACGAGAAGGAGCTGGTCGAGGAAATCCTCAAGCGTGAGGAACTCATGTCAACGGCAATCGGTCGTGGAATCGCTATTCCTCATGTCCGCCTGTCTTCAGTGACTGACCTCGTTATGAGCGTCGGTATCTGTAAGCATGACTTGCTCGACTTCCAGACAATCGATGATTCTCCTGTACGCCTGCTCATCATGATTGCAGCTGCATACAACCAGCATTCATACTACCTGCAGACCCTCAGCTTCTTCAGCTCTAAGCTCAAGGACAAGGCTGTACGCGACGCTTTGCTTGAATGCAAGGATCCTATGCAGGCATACAACATCCTTACTACAGAGTAGGATAGGCTTAGTCAGTCCCTTATTTTTCGACTTCCACATACAATATTAATTTTGTATAATAGGCGCATGAAAAAATTTATTTTGATTGTTTCATGCGTCTTTTCTTTTTTATTGATTTCATGTTCAAAATCAAATCAGGTGCATTCGGTTAATGAAAATGCACTTTTTACGCTTGGCTACGGCAGTTTCGAAGACGAACTAAATCTTTTTGACCTTGCACGAAACGGCACCATCTCCACTTACATGACCATGCGTGACGGTTTTTTCTATATTGCTAACGGTGAAGCCAAAAAAATCCTTGAGCTTAATTCTTACGGTGATTTGCTCAGCCTTTATTACAACGATGAATATTTAAAAGATGTCGCCTTTGCCGGTAAAAATTCAATCAGTTCCACAAAAAAGGCGATTTCCTATCCTTTCAGCACCCTGGGTCCCCTTGCGGTTGATTCAAGAAAATATATTTATGCAGTTGATACCCTTCCAACCGAGCGCCAGGAGCGTGATGCCTCAAACCGACTCCTTCTCTCGCTTGTTGTCCTCCGCTTTGACTCAAACGGAAAATTTATCGATTATCTTGGCCAGCAGGGACCGGGTGGAACTCCATTTCCTTACATCAAAAATATTTACACCACCCGTGAAAATGAACTGGTCGTAGTCTGCACGACAAACGAAGGACTGGTAGCCTACTGGTTCAACGTCGACGGCTTCCTTCTGTACACTGTTCCGGTTTCAAAAAATACAGTTCCAAAACTCAAAACCAATGAAAACGAAGAGGCTCCGGCCTATGTTTCAGTCGAGAACATAATTCCTGACTGCTCTGAGCACAAGCTTTATGTCAAGGTCGATTATTACATGGCTTCCATGGATTCAGCCCTCAAGGTTCAGTCCGGAATCGATTATTACACCACATTTTTGTGCCCCCTCAATGTTGATACGGCCCTTTATGACGAGCCGCTTGAAATTCCACCTTACGAATATTCAGTTACCGAAAATCTCACCAAGGAAATTTACAACCTGCCTTTTGACTTTCTGGGCGTAACGGAAAACGGCTGGTTTTTCTTTATCGTTCCAAACGAAGAGGGCTTTATCGTTCAGATGGTTCAGCCTGACGGCCAGCGTATTGTAAAAAGGGCTCTTTCCGTTGATCACTCGAAAAATCTTTATTACACGCTTTCCTTGAGCGGCAACGGAATCATTTCGGGTCTTTTTGTTCGTAACGAGAACGCTCAGGCCGTTTGGTGGCGTACGGATTCGCTTCTTGCGTCCTTTATCAATCAGTAGGGGCATTTTATGGATTTTTCAAAGATTGAGGAAACCCGCGAAGAAAATCAGAAACCCGAGGAAAACCTTGTCTTTCATTACAGCCGGGCAGAAAGGCTCAAGCGGGCTCCGAAAATCGTTCAGGACTATTATTCGGGCGATTTCAAGCCCTACAAGGGCGGCCTTTTAAAGTCTCTCGTTTCCACCAGGGGCAACAGGCTTCTTTTCGTTACGATTGTCTTCACTTTTGGAATCATCCTTTTCGTGAGGTATTTCGGACCGGAAAAACGCAGCGGCTCTTTAAACAAGGTCGATGTTTCAGTCTCTGCATTTTCTTATGAAGATTCAGTTTATGCCAGCGTAAAGTTCAATGAGGCCGGTAAAAAGATAAAGGCTGATTTTGCGGACGGTCTTCCTGTTTATGCGACTGTAACGGCTTACGATAAGGAAGGAGTTTCTGTTGCAGAGGAAAAACTGACAGGAAAATACGATGGAAATGAAATTTTCTTGCGGACAACTTTTTCGGATTATGATATAATAAGAATCGGTGCAGTCTGTGGCATGGGTGACGGGCTTCTTAGTTTGGAGTCTCCCGTCGAAAAGCGTTAGCCCGGATTTGCAAGTGAGGATTTTATGCTTCAGTTTTATTTTTTATCTATTTTATTAAATCTTGTAGCTGGCCTTATTTTTATTTATGTGGTAAAAGGCGAGGGTGAGGCAAGTCTTATTCTTTCTGATTCTGATGATCCTTTTGGAGAGGGGGAGTCTTCTTCAAATTCTTCTGATTTCAACCCGGAAACTGACGACCTTGACCTTGGCCTTGACGGAGATTCTTCTTCACAAGCCGGTGATTCAGACTCGTCTGCAAAAAAAGCAGGTGGACTGGGTGAGCTTGCTCTTCCTTTCCTCGGTGACAAAACTTTGCAGCTCGTAGTCGGAATCCTTTCGGCTCTCACAGGCCTCATGAAGCTTCTTTCTCCGATTCAGTACGACATTGCCATTATCGGTGACCTTGTCCCGGCTCTTGCAGGTCTTGCGGCTGGTGCCGTTCTTCTTTTGGACTGGTATCAGGAGCGAAGTGAAGTTGAGCTGACTTTGCCGGAAGCCCTTCAGGGCATTTACGAAGGGGGCAGAAAATATCTTGGAATTTTCTGTATCATCGCTGCTGTACTCCATTTTATTTTCCCGAGAGTCCTCTTCCTGTAAATGAAGAATCAAATCGATATGACGGAGGGGGCGATTTTTCCTAAGCTGGTAAAATTCGCCGTTCCCCTTATTCTCAGTTCAATCCTCCAGCTTCTCTTTAATGCCGCTGACATTGTTGTCGTTGGCCGCTACGCAGGCGATAATTCCCTTGCGGCTGTCGGTTCCACATCCTCAATGGTAAACCTTCTGGTCAATTTTTTTATCGGACTGGGAGTCGGCTGTAACGTAGTTGCCGCAAATTTTCTTGGCGCTGGCAAAAAGGAAGAAGTCAACCGCACCGTTCACACCACGATGGTCTTGAGCCTTATCGGCGGAGTCATCCTTACCCTGATTGGAGTTACCTTTTCCCGTCAGATTCTGATCCTCATGGCTTCTCCTGAGGATGTCCTTCCCCTGTCAACTCTTTACCTCAAGGTTTTCTTCGGCGGAATTACTGCGACCGTCATCTACAATTTCGGGGCGGCGATTCTTCGTGCCAAGGGCGACACAAAAAGGCCCCTTTACATCCTTCTTGTTGCCGGCCTGATTAACGTAATCCTCAACCTGATTTTCGTAATTCCCTTCAAAATGGACGTTGCCGGAGTTGCGGCTGCTACGGTCCTGAGCCAGGTTTTTGCGGCTTTTTGCGTCGTCTGGATTTTGATGCATGAGGATGAGGAATTCCGCCTTGATTTCAAAAAACTCCGACTGGACATGCCTATCCTCAAGCGCATTATTAAGATTGGCGTTCCTGCTGGCTTTCAGAGCATGCTTTTCAGCTTCTCTAACATGCTGATTCAGTCTGCGGTAAATTCTTTCGGGGCTGTAATGGTTGCGGGTAATTCTGCGGCCCAGAGCATCGAGGGCTTTGTCTATATTTCAATGAACAGTTTCGCCCAGGCTACCCTCACTTTCGCGGGTCAGAACATGGGCGCCCACAAATTCGGAAGAATCAAGCGCCTTATCGTAATCAGCGAGGCCAGCGTTTTTGTCGTCGGCCTCCTGCTGGGCATGGCGGTTCTCTTTTTGGGCCGTCCTATCCTCGGAATCTATTCTCAAAGCCCGGATGTAATCGAGGCGGGAATGCTGAGGCTCACGGTAATCCTTGCAACCTACTTCACCTGCGGCATGATGGATTCTATGGCCGGCGTAATCCGCGGTGTCGGTCATTCAGTGCTTCCTATGGTCATTACGATGGTGGGTGCCTGCGGTCTTCGCATTGTTTATCTTGCCACCTTCTTCCAGATTCCAAAATTCCACACTTTCCAGAGCATTTTCTATTCATATCCGCTCAGCTGGGTCGTAACTTTCTCTTTTTTGACCGCAAGTTTTGTCTGGATTATGAGGGGCTTGAAGGAAAACTGAATAAAATTATAAAATATCTTAGGTTTTAAAAAGTCTGAGGCAAATATTTAAAAAATGAAAGTTAATATGAATCTTACATCCTTTTTACGGGATTTGTTTCTTGTTGAGACGGAATGTACTCTTTCCTTTGCAATAATCGGAACTCTGTTTGCCCGCAATGCAAGCATTTCTTATGCCCACATTTTTATTCCCCTTGCTTTCGGACTCATCTGCATGATTCCATGTATTCCGGTCTATCTCAAGGAAAACATGACAATTCCCCAGGTCCTCATTCAGCGCAGCGTTGAGCTGGTCATTCTTGAAATCGTGATTGTTTCGGCTTCAAAAATGCTGGTAGGTCCTGTAATCGGCATAAAGGGCCTGATTGCGGTTGCCGTAAGCGTAGTTCTTTTTGATTTTCTTTCTTATTTTTTCATGTACAAAATGGAAAAGGCTGAGACTGAAAAACTGAACAAAAAACTCCGTGAGCTTGCAGAGAAAAAAAGTCAGGCAGAGAATAAGGAAAGCCAGAGTCAGAAAATCGAAGAGCCTGCCGGTAAAAATATGGAAAATATCGAGGCTTTTGGTGAATTTGACCGAAAGGTCCAGCTGAAGCTGGGTGAAATCCTCTATTTTGAGGCTGATGCCGAGCATGTCTTTGCCTACACTCAGGACGAAATCTATCAGATGAAGCTGCGTCTCTATCAGGTTGAGTCAATTTCCAAGCCGGCAGGAATAATCCGCGCCTCAAAGTCTTATCTTGTTAACCTGAATAAAATTCAGTCTGTCCGCACGGCCCTCAACAGCCGTCTTTACGCAAAAATGCCCAACGGTGAGGAAGTTCTTTTCAGCCGCAAGTACGCTCCTGTTTTAAAAGAGGCAATGCTTTCCTAAATTTTAGCCCTGCCGCCTTTTGAAGTCAGAATTTAAATATTGAAAACTCCCTCAAAATGTGCTATTCTTTTTATTTATAGGACAAAAAACGTTTTCTTACAAGAAAATGACAGTTTCTAGCAATAGGTTTCATTTTCTTGGGATTTTCGTTTCGGGTCTAATCTTTTCTATACTTTTATGTAAGGAGCATTACATGACTTACACTGCAGAAGTGGAACATATGTGTCCTTTGGCTAAGGGCGCATATCATGGTCCGGCCCCAATCCCTGAAGAGGGCGAGTGGGTTCAGGTTAAAAAAATCGAAGATGTATCTGGATTTACACATGGTATCGGTTGGTGTGCACCACAGCAGGGCGCTTGCAAACTTTCTTTGAACGTTAAGAACGGTATCATCGAAGAGGCTTTGGTTGAGACAATCGGCTGCTCAGGCATGACTCACTCAGCTGCTATGGCTTCAGAAATCTTGATTGGAAAAACTTTGCTTGAGGCTCTTAACACTGACCTCGTTTGCGACGCTATCAACACAGCTATGCGTGAGCTTTTCCTCCAGATTGTTTACGGACGCTCACAGTCTGCATACTCAAAAGACGGTCTCAAAGTTGGTGCTTCTCTCGAAGACTTGGGAAAGAACCTCCGAAGCCAGGTCGGAACTATGTTTGCTACACGCAAAACAGGTCCTCGCTACCTCGAAATGACAGAAGGTTACGTTGAGACATGTGCAATCGACAAAGACAACCAGATTATCGGTTACAACTGTATCAACTTCGGTAAATTGATGGACGCTCTCAAAGCTGGCGTTGAGCCAAAAGAGGCTATCGAGAAGGCTCGCACACACTACGGTCGTGTAACAGCTGATCAGGGCATGGTTAAACTCATCGACCCACGCAAAGAGTAATTAGGAGGAATAGAATTATGGCATTATTTGAAGATTTCGCAGGCCGCATTCCTCAGGTGAATAAGGCTCTTAAAGAATATGGTTTCAAAGAGGGCGAGGCTGGTCTCAACGAAGCTCGTGACCTCTGCAAAGCTCGTGGTTTCGATCCATACGAGATTTGTCAGTCTACACAGCAGATTTGTTTCGAAGATGCTAAATGGGCTTACGTTCTCGGTTCAGCAATCGCTATCAAAGAAGCTGAGAAAACAGGCGACAAAACTGGTTCTACAGCTGCCGCTAACATCGGTAAAGGCCTCCAGGCTTTCTGTCTTCCAGGCTCTGTAGCTGATGACCGCAAAGTTGGTCTCGGACACGGAAACTTGGGTGCTCGTCTTCTTTCTGAGGAGACACAGTGCTTCGCATTCCTGGCTGGTCACGAGTCATTCGCAGCAGCTGAGGGCGCAATCAAAATCGCTGCTAACGCTAACAAAGTCCGCAAAAACAAGCTCCGCGTTATCCTTAACGGTCTCGGAAAAGACGCAGCTCAGATCATCAGCCGCATCAACGGATTCACATACGTTCAGACTAAGTTCGACTACTTCAACGGCGAGGGTACAGACAAGGCCCTCACAGTTGTAAAAGAAATTCCTTATGGTTCAAACCCAGACCGCCTCATCGTAAAATGCTACGGTGCAGACGACGTTCGCGAAGGCGTTGCAATCATGTGGCACGAGGATGTTGATGTTTCTATCACAGGAAACTCTACAAACCCAACTCGTTTCCAGCACCCAGTTGCAGGCACATACAAAAAAGAGCGCCTCTTGAACGGCAAAAAATACTTCTCTGTAGCTTCAGGCGGCGGTACAGGTCGTACATTGCATCCTGATAACATGGCTGCAGGCCCAGCTTCATACGGCTTCACAGATACTTTGGGTCGTATGCACTCAGACGCTCAGTTCGCAGGTTCTTCATCAGTTCCAGCACACGTTGAGATGATGGGCTTCATGGGCATGGGCAACAACCCAATGGTTGGATGTACTGTTGCATGTGCTGTAGCAGTTGCAGGCTCATTCTAATTGAAGAAGCTGAAAAAATAGAAAGCTGATTTATATTGGCAGTCTATCTAAAAAAGGTGGCCGGAGTCGGAGTTCTGGCAAAATGTCGCTTGAACTTGTTCACCGCGACATTTTTGACACGAGCACAATCGTTGTCGTGCTCGCTTAGTT
Source organism: Treponema ruminis (assembly GCA_017161305.1). Lineage (GTDB taxonomy): Bacteria > Spirochaetota > Spirochaetia > Treponematales > Treponemataceae > Treponema_D > Treponema_D ruminis. The sequence continues at coordinate 744,399 of CP031518.1, forward strand.
TCCGACGGGAGGCCACCTTTTTTTGTTTATAGCTAGTGTACTAAATATTATAAATCCTACTTACTAATCTTTTTTCAAATTCGTCATGCTCCAGCGCTTTGTCGAATAGGAAGCCCTGGGCCATGAAACAATTGTTTTCCTTTAAAAATTCTGCCTGTTCTTTGGTTTCGACGCCCTCGGCTATTACTTTGATGCCAAGTTCGTGAGCCATGTTGATTATTGAGCGGCTGATTACCCGGTCGGTTTTGGCTTTCTGGTCGTCTCCGGCGGCTACGTTGTCGATGAGGGACTTGTCCAGCTTGATTACGTCCGGATTGAGGTTACGCACCAGGCTCATTGATGAGAAGCCTGTTCCGAAGTCATCGATTGAGATTTTGAAGCCGGCTGCTTTCATGGTGTTTACGAAACGCACGAGACGGTCAAAATACTGGTAATCGGAAAGCTCGGTAAGCTCAAGTTCCAGATATTTTGACGGGACATTGTATTTTTGAAGGACGGAGATGATATGATTCTCGAAATTTTCATCGGAAAGATGCAGCTTTGAGAAGTTCGTTGAGATTAGGACAGGTTCAATTCCTTTGTCCATCCATTCACGGATATTTTTGCACACGACCTCAAGCACGTAAAAATCGAGGTTTTTAATTGTGCCTTCTGCCTCAAGAATCGGAATGAATTCGGCCGGAGTAATCAGCCTTTGTGCGTACCAGCGGGAAAGAGCTTCGCAACCGCAGAGCGTGTTTGTGATCAAATCAACCTTTGGCTGGTAATAGACTTTGAATTCGTTTTTGGCGAGAGAATCCATGAACATATTGGAGATACTTTTGTCGTGGATTGCCTTTTCAAGCATTTCCTGCCGGAAGAAAATAATGTCGTGATGGCGGGAATGCCGTGCCGTATCAAGAGCGACCGCGGAATTTGACATGATATCGCCGAATGTTGTTTCTTCGTTTGTTTCGTAAATGCCGGCCCTTACGTTGATTTTGACGTCTTCGACCGTGCCCTTGTTGTTGACCGAAATTGAGATTCCTTCGATAAAGCGGATGAAATCCTTGAGCTTTTCTTTGGGGACCAGGACCAGAAAGTTGTCGCTTCCCAATCTTGCAATGTAGCCTTGCTTTTCCAGAAAGCCCTGAACCATCATGCTGTATTTGCGGAGGATGATGTCACCGTTGTCGGTCGTGACCTTCTGATTGATGTATTTGAAATTCTTGAAGTTGAGCAGGATGACCGAATAATACTGGATTTTCTGCATTGATAGAATTTCTGCTACGACTTCCTGGAAACCGTGCAGATTGAGGGCACCTGTGAGGGAATCGGTGATTTTGACCGCCGCCATGATGTTTAGGAGCCTGATGCGGCTGCAGAGGATGTATGACAGGTCAACGTAGCAGTCAATCAGCTTTTTGTTTTCTTTTGTCCAGATTACGTTGGGAAGAAGGTTGGCCTTTAATTTTATGAAGCCGTTTTCCTCGGTAAAGTAAAATTTTTCGTATGTGTCGGAATTGAAGCCCTTGGGACTTGTATAGCTTAAAATTTCAGTGTTGAGCCCCAGAGGCTCGTAGACAGTCTGAGGATTTGAAACCGTGACGGAAAGCCTGCCCAGCTGAAGGTCCTCTGCAAAATCAGTGATGGTATCCTGGAGAAAATCGTTCATTTCCTGCAGGGTATAGCCTGATTTTTGGGCCGTAGAGATAAAATCACATAACTTTTCGCTGGCAAAAACTGATTTCACAATAGTCCTCTTTAATATTATTTTACAACAGTTTCCCTATTTTTCAATAACTCTATTGATTTTTATTGCGTTTTTTAAGACAATTGTAAACTAATAAAAATTAGGACTATATGGAAAATAAAATCTTAACATTGGCATATCTTGAAACCCTGTCTTCTGCAGATCTCATTGCTCTTGCAGATGATTACGGAATTGACATCCCGGACAACCTTAACCGCCGCTTTATAATCGGTGAGCTTCTTGAAGTTGCCCAGGAATCTAACCAGCCTGCCCTAAAGGCTCCGGTCATGAATGAGAATGGCGATATTCCCCTTGAAAACACGGAAATTCCTTCTTCATTCAATGAGACCGAGCTTTCTGTGATTCTTCGGAATCCGGCCTGGGCCTTTGTTTACTGGGATATCAGTGCCGAGGCCCTCAAAAAGATTTCGGAGTCTTCCCGCTTCAAGAATATGGTTCTTCGGGTTTCATATTTTGAAAACGAAGAGGATTCAACGCCTGTTGATTATTATGACCTGCAGGTTTCTCTGACAGACCGCAATCAGTATATCCTCATTGAAACTGGCAGAAAGTTCCTGCGTGTTGATCTGGTTGCATTTTTTGTCAACGGAACTTATGACAGCCTCACGATTTCGAAAAAAATCGCTCTTCCTCAGACGCCTGCGATTTTCTCCAAGGCTTTTCCTGGGCAGGAGTTTGACGTTCCAAAAATCCTTGAGGTTTCCGGCATCAAAAAATTGCTCAAATCTCATTATGAAAAATACAGACAGTCTTTTGTGGAGTAGGGTAAATGGCTAAGAATCTTGTTTTAACAATAGTTGGTCATCAGGGATATATCCGTCATGAGGACGAAAAGCAGTATGCGCTCCAGAATGACATCCTTTTCGGGGCTATTTCTCAAACATATCTGCCTCTCGTGAACATGTTCCATCGTCTTGAGAATGACGGAATCGATTTTAAGCTTGCCCTTGTTCTTTCTCCGTCCTTGTGTTCCCTTCTTGATGATGATTTGATTAAGTCTCAGTACATAAACTGGCTTGAAAAACGCATCGCCTTTGGTGAGGCTGAGGTTGCCCGCCTTGCTGATGATTCAGATCTTCTCAGAAACGCCCAGGCCTGCCTTGCAAAAGCCAAAAAAGACCTGGCTGATTTTACCCAGCTTTATTCACAGAACCTTATCAAGGAATTCGCATATTTTGCCAGTAAGGGAAATCTTGAGCTTCTTGCTACCTGCGGCACTTTTGCCTTCCTGCCTCATTTTGGCGACATGACTGAAATCCTTAACGCCCAGGTTGAAGTCGGCCTCTATTCTCACCGCCATTATTTCGGCATGAATCCAGAGGGCTTCTATCTTCCTTTTATGGGCTACACTCCGGGAGTAGAGCAGGTTCTCCGTTCTTACGGCTTCAAATATACAATCGTTGACATCCGTTCAGTTCTTTTCAGCGAAACTGTTCCTGAAAAGGGCATTTTCTCGCCGGTAAGATGCAATCTTGACAACACTACCAGCCTTTCAAAATCTTCCCTGGCTCTTTTCTGTCAGGATCCTGACACGCCGGAGGATATCGTCGGTGAAAACGGCTTCTCTTCAAATCCTGTCTACAAGAATCAGGGCAAGGACGCCGCTTATGAAGTTCCTTTCCAGGCTCTCGTTGACTCAGGCTTGATTGAGGACGGAATGCCTCGAATTCCTTCATATTTCCGCTATTGGAACAATTCTGAAGACGCTTCTTACAATGAAGACGATGCTGTAATCCAGGCTCACAAGGATGCAGTCACTTTCTTTGAGTCAAAAAAAGCTAAGCTTGACGCCGCAGAGGAATGTCTGGGCCAAAGTCCGGCATCCCTTCTCTGCGTAATTGACGCCAAGAATATAGGTCAGGACTGGGCAGAGGGCTGCATCTGGCTCGAAAGCCTCATCCGCGAAACAGCCGCTTCTGACATCAAGCTTTCAGGTCCGGCTCCTTTAATCGGCAATATTTTCTCACTTCAGAAAATCACTCCATATCCTGGAGCCGCTCAGGGCAACAGCTACGGCGAAGATTTGCTTGACAGCTCAAATGACTGGATGATCCGCTACACCCGAAAGATGAGTGAGCGCATGGTTGATTTGTCTGACCGCTTCCCTAACGAGACAGGCTTAAAAGTCCGCCTTTTGAATCTGGGCGCGAGGGAACTCATGCTTGCCGAAAGCGGTGAGTGGAGCAAAATGATTCATGACGGTTATTTCCCGGAATACGCTACAAAAAGATTCAAGGAGTCAATCAAGGCCTTTATGATTGTTTTTGACGCCCTCGGCTCAAATACAGTAAGCACTGAATGGCTGACTAAACTTGAAAGGGAGCACCTGATTTTCCCATGGATGAACTTCAGGACCTTCTCGCCTAAAAAATAGAATTGTTAATCTTCAAGAGTGACCTTGTACATGTCTTCGAGCTTGCTTTTCTGCTTGTTGAAGTTGAGTGCAGCGTCCCTCGCCTGAATGGCCGGCTCAAACTTCATGCAGAGAGGTTGTGAGGCGGCCTTTTTTATTGCCTCTTCCCACCTCATGATTGCCTCGTTGTAGTAGCCCTCGGCGTAAAACTGAAGGCCTTCTAGGTAAAGCTGGTCAACCTGGGCCATCGTGGCTTTTCTGCCCCGGTCTCCCAGCTGCATTTTTGCGCTCAGACTGATGTGGTTGACTGGATTTGCCGAGCTTGTTAAGTCCAGGGTGTAGGCCACGTCCATCTTGATTCTCTTGATGTCAAATTCGCTGCCCAGACTGAACCTTGGATTGGCTCCCTGCAGGAGAAAGCCGCACTGAAAGGCGAATACCGGCGTAACTTTTGCTTCGATTCCTGTAGCGAATGAAATCTTGCCGCTGGAAGAAAAATCGCTTAAAAGGACATGCTTTCTTAATTCGCTTGTAATGAGCAGTCTTGCAAAGGGGCGGTAGGAAAGTCCTGCTGAAATCCTTGCGGGCGTGTCATCGTCCTTTTTAATTGAAGAGCCGAAGCCTGTGAGGGATGCGCCGAAATTGTTGAGGGTCAGGGCGACTTTGAGGTTGGGATCCCTGTCCTGATAGAATTTGAGGGCGTTGAAGCATGCTATTGCGCCAAGATCGCCCATGATTCCCAGGGCCGACTGCTCGAGTCCTGAGCCTGAGATTATTGAGTCATCGCGGTTGTCCGTATAGTCAGGTATGCTGCGCCAGGCCAGCTTGAAATTTGCTCCGGTAGAAATTCCCTTGAAATTGTAGCCTGCTAAAAAAGTGTGTGAAAGGTTGAATGTGGCGGAAGTTTCGCTGTAGTAGCTTGCTGCCACCCTGTCACCGTAAAGATTGTATTCGCTGAAGGGAACGTAAAAGCATTTGAGCTGGGCACCGTAGCCCGTGTTGCCGTTTCGGCGGGTGAGGGCAAGGGTCTCCAGGGCTGAATCTGCAATCCATGCGTTATGGGAAAGGGAAACTTCCGTCTGCTCGAGAATTGCGCTTGCGGCCGGATTGTAGTCGAAGAAGGTTGAATCGTCACAGAGGGCGCTGAATGCCGTGCCCAGTGCTTCAGTTCGGCCGCCGCATGGAATGTTCATTGAGCGGAAAACCGTATTTCCCTCGTTTGGATCGATTGAAGACGGAAAGATATCAGCCAGAGTGGACTGGGCATACGTTAAATCCAGGGCCTGGACCTGTGTGAGAAAAATAAAAAAAATGCTTACGGAGAAGATTTTTTTCATCATATTATATTATAATATATTTTCGGATAAATATCTTGCTAAACTTATTAAAAATACCGAAAAATAGAATGGGAGGCTTGTCGCTTGTAATAAGGAAATGCCAAAAAGACATTTAGCCTTGATTTTGATTATTTCTCTTTTTCATTCCTCTATTCTTTTTTCAGAAAATGCTGAAAATGAGGCAGGGGAAGTTTTGTCTTTAAAGCAGATTGACCTTCTTATCGACACCACGGCCTACAACGATGCCCTCAGGGAGCTTTCAAGATATATAGCCGCCCACCCCAATGACTTCGACCGGGCTCAAAAAAGAATTTCCCGGGTAATGAAGCTGCGCGAGGAATACAACAAGGGGGCAGATTCCCTCGTTGAGCTTATCAGGAACGGCGATGAGTCAAAGTCTGAAAAGCTGGCAAAAATCGCTGAGCTTGAAAGTTCCGAACTTGAGTCAAACGAAAATGTCATTGAATTCACAAACCTGGCCCGAAGAACTGTAACTCTGGGCGAAATCCTTATCCTTTACGATAGAATCATGAGGGAAGGAGTTGCCCTTGTCAGAAGTGAAAAATTCTCTGATGCGGCCGTAAAATTTGAGGAAGGCTTTGCAATCAAAAATGAAGTCTCGGATCTGGTTTTTGATGTCGAAAATCATTCCTTTGCCGCGGAAGGTACTCCTGTCGTCTACGAGAGCGACATAACCGAGCCTGTCAGAAAGTCAGTCAGCAATATCCGAAGCCTTGTAGCCGGAAATCTTGTTTCTGCGAGCATGGAGTCAAGGATCAATGACTGCGAGAAGGCTTTCAACGAGTACATGAGGGCTGTTTCTGCCCGGGATGTCAATTCAATTTCAGCAGCCCTGAAAAATGTGAACGCCGCCTTTGAAAAATATGCCGCCCTGCGCAATAAAATTATTGCCGATGCCAAAGTCCTTGAGGCGGCAGACATACTTGCCAACGAGCGTAACCCACTTCTTTACGGAACTTCTTACATCACCTTCCATCAGAAATTCATTCTCGGTGACGAATCAAATCCTGACACCGGCATAATCGGAGCCTTTGACGCTTATTTCAACAGCCGCGTTGAGAGAATGAAGGATAAAACTAACGAAGCTGTTCTTGAAACCCTTAACCTGCTTATTACAAATCTTCCTGAGGGTAAAATCTACTCTCTGGCCAATAAAATCGATGCCGAGCAGAAAAATGTCGCTGTGGCAAAAATGTATTCTCAGTTTGCCCGCTATGTCCATGACCTCTATAACCTCGAAAAGAATCTTGACGGAAGCACTGTCGGTGAGAAATTTTCCGGCTATGCATCATCTATGAGCTTTGTCAGCGAATATCTTTCGGATTTGTCCCTTGCCTATAAGAGTGCCCAGGAGCTGGCCTGGGAAAAAGCCAATCCTGAGAAAATCGACAAAAATGACTTCTCGGATCCGGTTCTTGCCTACAACCTCAAAAAACTTCTCCGCTATGAGCAGATTAAAGCTGATTCCAAGTCTTATATCTCACTCGTAAATGAGGAAGAAAAAAAACAGAAGGAATTCTTTGACAAAAAATCTGAGCGCGAAAAGGAAATCGAGGAACTGCGTAGAATCAGCGGCGGCAGACTGAGGATTTCCGGGGCCCAAAAGCGGACTACGGCCGGAGTTCAGATTTCAGACAATCCCCTTGATTTCCGTAAGCAAATCGGCTACTTCCTCTCCCTCAATGAGCAGAACCTTAAGGAAGCAAGAAATCATGCCAAAGGACTCTGGGGCTACATGGCAAGCGCATATTCAGCCCTGGCAAAAAAAGACTATGACCACTATGAAAAACTTTGCTCTGATACGGAAAAACTTCTGACCGGCGGCCTGGCCTCTTCTTCGGACTCTGATTTTTCTTCTGAGTTCATAAAGAAATATCCGATTGAGGCAAAAGATTCTGCCCTTAAGATAAATCAGGAAATCAGCATCAAAAAGACGGAGCTTCTTGAAAAGAGGGAAGTGCTTAACGGCGGAGAAGAGTACCGCATGAGCGAAAGTGACTACAACAAGGGAACCCTTGCCCTGGATAAAATCATTCTGGATTTCGATTCTCTTTATGCTAAAAATCAGACTCTGGCCGAGGAAGCGATTCCAAAAATCAGGGACTACGAAAATCTCATCAGAAATGCTGACGAACAGTATGAAATCGCACTCAGGGCTTTCAAAAAAGAAGACTTTGAAAACGCCAATATTGCGGTTGATTCAGCCTCGGAAAAATACGCCGAGGCCCTGGACATAGAATACTCAGAAAAAATCCGCGCAATGCGTGAGGAAACCTTGAACGAGCTTGCCGTAAAGATTCAGCGGGCAGAGTATGAGAAAGTCTTGCGTGAAGTCTTTGCCCTCAAGGACAAGGCGGCAATCGCCTATTATTCGAGCAGCTTTGATACTGCGGAAACCCTTCTTGTTACGGCTCAGTCCCGCTGGTCAAAAGTCAGCACGGAAGAAGACTCAGAAATCGAAGACATGCTCAACATCGTAAAGACCATTAAGAGTATTGAATACGGCCGTGTTTTGCTCCAGTCTGACCCCCACTATCCTGAGCTTTCCTACAGTCTTGATATGGCTAAGCAGAGCTTTGAAAAGGGCGTCAAGCTCAAGAATGACGGAAATACGGTAAAGGCCAACGAAGCCTTCAATCTTGCCCTTACAAATATCCGTAACGTGCAGAACGTTTATCCCCTCAACAAGGAAGCCCGTCTCATTACCCTTAAAATTCAGCAGGAACTCGACCCGGAAGGCTTCCCCCGTCAGTTTGAAAACCAGTACAACGCGGCCCGCCTCAATGCCAACAAAAACGAGCGCCTGGCCGACCTGGAAGACCTGTATGCGATTAACCCAAAATATCCGGGGCTGGCCCAGGAAATTTACGATATAAAGGACTCTCTTGGAATGTTCCCGAAAAAGGAAGTTAAAAAAGAAGTCAAGCGCTCTGCCGATTCAAAAATTGCCGAGGCTAAGAAAGCCTTCAAGGATGCGGGTAGTGACGAGGCTAAACTCAACAAGGCCCTGCTTCTTGCCAACGAGGCGATTGCAATTGACGGAACCAGCAAGGCTGCAAAGGAGCTTAAGCTTCAGATTCAGCTTAAAATCGGTGCCAGCGCCACGGCAATTCTTTCTCAGAATGACGAAAAGATGTATGCTGAAGCTGCCCGACTCTTTAACCAGAGGCGTTTTGCCGATGCAAAAGGTATAATGGACAATCTTTTGAAAGGAGCGGCCGCTAAAAAAAGCCGCAAAGTCATAGATTTGAACAACCGTCTTCTCAAACGACTGTAGGAAATTATGGATTGCCGCATGGATTCGGGATTTTTAAGAAAGTCCCAGAAAAAAAGTAAAAGTTTTTCTCGCTCAGGCCTGTCCTTCAGCTTTTTAAGGCTCTTCCTTTTCCTTCTAGTCTTCCTTTTTGCGGCAAATCTTGGCGCTCAGAACAGGGAAAGGTTTTTCTGGGATTCGGTTGAAAGGCTTTCGTCTAAAAATTCATATTTCCCTCTGGCCCTTTATGATTCCCACAACGCTTACATTTTTTATGAGTCGGTGGACAAGGCAAGGCAGGAGATAAAGATTTCCTGGCGGCAGAAAAAAGATGACCTTCTCTGGTCAGACACCTTCAGCCTCAAGGAAGCCTTTAAATATTCAGGCGATGACGTTCCTGATATGTATTCTGCGGCCCTTTCTCCGCTGGGAAGAATCGCCGTTTCTGTAATTGATTCTTCTGCGGCCAACGGCGTAGTCAAGGTTTATTCTTCTTCGGACAATGCGGCATCTTTTTCTGAATATACTTTCCCGCCTCAAAAAAAGCAGATAACTTCATCGAGAATCTTTGCTTCGGAAGACGGTTCATTTATCCTTTTCATTTCTCTGGGTGAAGGAAAGCAGAGCCCGACCGAGTCTTCCTTCTCGATTTTATATTCTGAGTCAGCTGACGGCAAAAACTGGTCGAGCCTCAAGTTCTTCAATCCGGCTTCTTCGATTTCAAACGCATTTTCTCCTTTCTTCACGAACATCAATGGAAATGACTTTGTCTTCTTTGAGGGCTGGAATGCAAAAGACTCAAGCACATCCCTGATTTACGCTTCATCAAGGGCTCCGGGCGGCATCTGGAGCGAGCCTTTCATCGTAACCGACTGGTCTTCAATGCCGGACAGTTCATCTTACCTTGATTTTAAGAATTTCCGTCCCTTCGTTCTTTCGGACGGGCAGAACACAAAAATTGTCTGGGAGCGCACCTCAAAAACCGGAAGCACTGCCACGGTAATGGTAGCCCCCCTTTCTCCTGATGGTAGAATCCTTGACCGGGCAGATGTCGAGTCCCTTAACGCTTTTGGAAACGGCCGCCGTCCGTCATTGTTTTTATTCCACGGAAAATTCTTTGCCCTCTGGTTTGATGACCGTAACGGCGTAAACAATGTCCATCTGGCGGAAAACCTGGGCGTTCAGTGGATTGAGGTTGATTCAATTCAGTGGCGTCAGGATAAAAAGATTTCTGCGACTTTCCCATGCGCCTTTATCCTTGCCGAAAATTCCTCTCTCTGTCTTGCATGGCAGGAAGATTCTGCTTCAACTTCAATTTCCATGCTCTGCGAGGATTACCGGGCTCCAAAACCTGAGATTTCCGCCAGAAACTTTAGGGCCGGAAAGCGTGGGGGAGAAAAGAATCCTTCCGTCCGGGTCCTGATGCCAAGTGATATTTCTGGAATTGAGGGCTGGTCTGGAATCTGGACGAGCGACAAAGACGCCCAGCCAGACAGGAACGTTTTGTCTTCCCACTACAGAAAAACTGGCGACAACGTGATTTCAGCAAAGGTTCAGACGGATTTAAAAGCTGACCAGATAATTTATTTTAAGGCCTGCGTTCTCGACAAGGCCGGAAACTGGTCTGACACGGCAAGCCTTGAATACTATTATGACTGTACTCCGCCGCAAAAAGTCACTGACATCAGCTTTGACAAGGACGAGTGGGGCTTTGCTTCCAGCAATGACGTCGCTTTCTCATGGCAGAATGATTTGAGCGACAGCGACGAGATTGCGGGCTACTCATGGACTTTGACAAGAATCGCTCCGCTTGAAAAAAATCTTGCGGTAACAAAAACAAAAAAACTTGAAATCACCCCCGAAGAAAGCAGCGAAATCCTTGCGGGTCTTTTGGAGCAGAACGAGGATGCCCTTTCCCGGGCAAAAATTCCTGGCTCAAAGATTGCTTCCTCAAAAGCCAGCGCAGCCTACCGAAACCGGGATAACGGACTTTATGTTTTCTCTGTCCGGGCGATTGACTCGGTTGGAAATGCGGGCGAGGCTGAAAACTGCCTCTTATTCCTGAACAAATACAAGGCCGCCACTTTAATCCGCAACGTCGAGGCCCTGCCTGATGATTTGGGAAATGTTTCGATTTCCGTATCGGGCGAGGAATTTTCTTATGACGGTGAAATTTCAGAAGTCATCCTCACGCAAAAGGAAAGCGGCAAGAAATTCGTCTTCAAAAAGGATGAGGGAGACTATTCGATTGAAAAGGGCAGCTCTTCCCTGGAAAAAATTTCAGGAATCAAAATCGATGGAATGAAGAGCGGAATTTACTCAGTTCAAATCCGCCACACGGAGCGGGGCCTTTCTACATGGAGAAAAAATCTCGTGATCGGCGAAAACGGCACGGTCAAATACGAGAAGCAATATAACTTTGAGCCGGTTTGGAAAATCATTCCTAAAATCGAAGCCGATTACAGCGTGAACACGGACCTGCTTATCTTCTGGTCGCTGATAGCCCTTGTTCTGCTGGGAATTTTCGTCTGCTTCCGGGGCATTATAAGTGCAGCCGGGGATATGATTAGAATCAGAAAAGATGTCGCCTTAATTATGACGGGAGAATATATGGAACAGGAAAAGATGGAAAAAATTCACTCTGCTTTGAGAACTCGATATTCCCTGAAAGTGAAATTCGGATTTTTGATTACCGGATTGCTGCTTTTCATCGTGGCGGGCATTTCCTTTGCCATCGGTTCGCGAATGATGCGGGTCCAGGAAAGAATCTTGATTTCCGGACTGAAAGACCGCGTTAAAGTCGTAATGGGAAACATGGCCAGCGGTCTTGAGACCTACCTTGATGACGGACGTGAAAAAATCGTTGAAATCGGAGCCATCGTAAACCAGACAGACAACTTCCCTGAGTCAAAATTCGCTACAATTATAAGCCGCCACATCGACGGATACGCAGTTGATGACAAGTCTTCCATCGATTACATGAAAAAGCCACTGAACTATGTCTGGGCTACAAACGATGCTGACATCCTTGAGAAAATCACTTCTCCTGTATTTGATGCCGGTACCGTTCAGGTCAACGCATCCTTGAACTCGAATTTCCGCGCCCTGTCCATGTATTTAAACGACGAGGCTAAAAAAATCGTCGATGACCTGTCCAGAACTACGGCCGACAATTCGGATTTGATTTTCCGCAGACTCAATGAATTTTCTGCCCAGAGCTTTACTTCCTTCCCTCATATGGACAATAACAAGCTCGACCATGACGTAACTGAATATGACTTTTACTGGCCGGTAATCTACCAGAAGGCTAACAATGATTCTGACTTCTTGCAGGCCATTGTAATCCTCAGGGTCAGCACCAGCACCCTCCTGCGCCAGGTCGAGGATTCCCGGAATCTTGTCGTCTACATTTCATTCGCTTCGGCACTTATCGCGGCCCTGATTGCCCTTGTCAGCTCTTTCACGCTTTCATCGGTAATCACTAAGCCAATCATGAAAATCGTCTCTCACGTTAAGAAAATCACCGAAACTGAAAACAAGCTTCTCCTTGAGGGTGTTGAGATTAAAATCACTTCCCGGGACGAGCTCCGTACTTTGGGCGATTCGGTAAATGAAATGACCAAGGGTCTGGTAAAGGGCGCCAAGGACGAGGAAAGGGCCAAGATTGCCTATCAGCGGGCTGCAAAAGAGCGTGAAAAGGCCGCCCGGGCTCAGGCAGAAGAGGCAAAGGCCCGCGCTGAGGCTGCTGAAATGAGCATCATGAACCTTGACGGTCAGGCCGTTCAAAAGGCTTTCATTCCTCTTGTAAGTGAGGGAGCCGAAAAGGAAACCGTCGCCGAGCTTAAGGAAAAGGAAATCCAGCTCTACGGCTATTACGAGGGAACTGATGCCGTTTCAGGTGACTACTTCGACTACAAAAAGCTCGATGACCGCTGGTATGCCTTCATCAAATGCGATGCTTCCGGCCATGGTGTTCCTGCGGCCCTTATCATGACAATTGTCGCTACGATTTTCCGCCGCTATTTTGCCAACTGGAAATTTGAAAAGAACGGAGTAAAGCTAAATCTTCTTGCTTCGGACATAAACGACTTTATCGAATCCCTTGGCTTACGGGGCAAATTCGCCGCCATGATGATATGTCTCTTTGACACAAAGACCGGTGACGTTTACACCTGCAATGCGGGCGACAACATCCTCCGTGTCTTTGACTCAGCCGAGCGGAAAATCAAGGTCATTACCCTGCATGAAGCCCCTGCTGCCGGTCCTTTGCCAAGCTTTATGGTTGAAATGAAGGGCGGCTACAAGGTTGAGAAAATCCACCTCAAGTCAAACGACGTCCTCTTCCTCTATACTGACGGCATTGAGGAATCGACAAGATTCTTCCGCAACAGTGATTTTGAAGTTATTGCCTGTAACGAAGCCAGCCTTAAGGCCGGAGAAGTCCACGCGACCCACAAAAAGGGCGAGCAGAGCGAACAGATGGAGCCTAGCCGTGTTCAGGACATCATTGAATCAGTTCTGAATAAGAAAAAATATGTCTTGACCCGCTATCACAGTCCTATTGAGGGCGAAAAGCTGGAGTTCGACTTCTCTAAATGCGATGGCACGATTGAAGACGCGATTATTGCCCTTACTGCTGTCGAAAAAGTCTTCCGAATGTACAAAAAGCCGGGCTCAAGCGGCAGGGTAGAAAAGACTGAGATGGATTTGGAAGGAAAAAAGAAGACCGTAATTCAGGTTTTCGGAGATGGAATCAAAATCGACCGCAAAATCGACATCTTCCTTTCAAAATACTTCAACCGCTACGATTATTACTGCGTGAACAAGGTTGATGAGGGGGAGACAAACTACGTCTATTACACGGGCGTCAGCGAGGACGTTCAGGCCGACGACTTGACCTTGCTTGCAATTAAGAGAATGTGATATATAATTAAAAATCAGGAGTTGCTTTATGACAAAAGATGAGTTGAAAGGATATTTTGATAAAGGCATGGTCGCCCTCAAGCAGGCCCTGGATAAGGGCGGGGCAGCTTCCAAGGAGGCCCTCGATAAAGCGGGCAAGGCTGCCACAAAATTCGGTGACGAGAGCATCCTTAAAATCGAAATCCAGCAGTTCAAGTCCCAGATAAAAAAAGACAAGTCTGCCCTCGGCGAGCTTGCATGCAAGGCTTTTCTTGAGGACGGATCCGAATCCCTTGCTGCTTCAGACGAAAATGTCGCAAAAATCCTCGAAAGCATCAAAAAGGCTGAGGATGAGATAAAATCAAGGGAAGAAAAACTTCAGGAATCAGCGGCTAAAAATTAGAAAACATAGCTAACTGCTGATTTTATAAAACTTGCTTCTTCCTTTGACTTCATTTATTTCAAGGATTTGCATTTTTAAAAGAATCCAAATCAGGAGCGGAGACCATCTGGCGTTTTTCGCTCCTTTTTCTTTTGCCAGCTCCCTTTTAAAGTCAACGGTCCTGAAAGTCGGGTAATTTCCATCTTCTTTTGTACGAAGGCTTTCCGGAATCAATTTTAGCCAGTCTTCCTTCGAAGCAAATCTTTCTTTTCTTGTGATTTTTTCCAGTCTTTTTCCCATTGGAAGCCATTCTTTGAGCCGGCGCCGGCTTTTTGTCTGATTTTGGCTCGGCAGCTCTGTTTTCCGCCTCATTTCGCTTATTTCGCAGTAGAGGATTTCAAGCTCGCAGTTTTCATGCAGAAAAAGCGGGGCGATTTGAGTCATTCCCCTGAGCGAGTCGAAAAAACTTGCTTTTTTGGGGCTTTTCTTGCGGTGGATAAGCTGTCCGTCCCTGCCGTAAAGCTCAATCCACTTGCTTTCTGCAATCGGGTGGACGATTTTAAGCTTTCTTCCTGTCTCCAGAATGTATCCGGCTTTTTCAGTCAGTGCCGAAAGATTTGAAGTCTGTATTTCAATTACGTTTTTATTTTCATCAAGAATGTCGCAAATCCAGGGAGTGTCGTCAAGTTTGACTTCCATCAAGCCGTTTGCTTCCATGGCGTAGAGTTTTTTGAGCTTTTCGTGAAGTTGGGATTCGTTGTAGGTGTTTATCATCAGTCAGCAGATTTTAGCAAATTCCAGCCGCATCTTGCAATTTATAATTTTTAAAATTTTTGAAAAAACTGGCATTATCGGCATTTTTTCAGTTGACTTTAGTGAATTTGGGGGATAAAATGATAATCAAGTGGGAAATTGTGGGGTAAAGTGGTAAATAGTGGTATGGAGTTGTTAACTGGTGAGTACCGCAACACGCTGGACGAAAAGGGAAGAATCCTTTTTCCAACGAGATTGCGAAACGAATTGTTTGCAGAAACAGACAAAAACGTCCTCATCATTACACAGGCTTTCGACCACTGTTTATGGCTTTATACTCTCGATGAATGGAAAAACATTTCGTCAAAGATTATGGAGACGGCCTCTCCATTTAATCAAAAAGACCGCATTGTTCTCCGTCACTTTATAGCTCCTGCTCAGGAAGTGGAGCTTGATAAGTCCGGACGCCTTTCTATCCCGCAGAGCTTACGCGAGTACGCTCATCTTTCTAAGGATTGCGTAATTCTTGGAATCAACAAATACATGGAGCTTTGGGACGCTCAGGCCTACAACGACTACCTCGGTGAGAATGCAGATTCTCTTGAGGAAGCGGCAGAAGCTTTGAGCAGCATCAGTTTCTAGTATTTGAAAAAAAATATTAAAAAAGTGGGATAAGAAAGTTGGAAATTGTTCACACACCGGTTCTGCTTGGCGAATGCTTGTCTTATTTAAGCCCTGTCGGTGAACCGTTTGAAAAAAATGCATTCATGATTGACTCTACTCTTGGCGAAGGCGGCCATTCAAACGCATTTTTGTCTAAATTTCCTTCCCTTCATATTCTTGGACTTGACCGCGACAAGACAATCCAGGCCCGTGCCCGCGAGCGCCTTTCTGTTTACGGCGACCGCATGGATTTTTACAACGGCTGGTTCAACGAATTCTACGCAAATTATCCTTCAGATAAAGAAAAACCGAACATCATTCTTTTTGACCTTGGAATTTCGGTCTATCACTACGAAAAATCTGGCCGGGGATTCTCTTTCCGCTATGACGAGCCTTTAGACATGCGCCTTAACTTTGAGGAAGGGGAGTCTGCCAGCGACATCGTAAACAACTGGCGGGAAGAAGAACTCGCCAACATGATATATCTTTACAGCGATGAAAAGATGAGCCGCAGAATTGCCCGCGCAATCGTTGAGGCAAGAACTGGCGGCAAAATCGAGTCTTCAAAGCAGCTTGCAGAGATTATTTACAACGCTGTTCCGGGTAACTACAAGCACGGAAACATTCACCCTGCGACAAGGACTTTCCAGGCCCTTCGCATTGCAGTGAATTCCGAGTTGCGCCGGCTGCCACAGGCTCTGCATGACGCCTTTAATGTTCTTGCTGTGGGCGGAAAGTTGGGAGTGATTACCTTCCATTCCCTTGAGGACCGCATCGTAAAGAATTATTTCCGGAATCTTGGCAAAAAGTGCATCTGTCCGCCTCAGCAGGCCCAGTGCACTTGCGGTGGTCAGCCTTGCGCCGAGATTTTAACCCGAAAGCCTGTAGAGCCGACTGCCGAAGAGGTGAAGACCAATTCACCAAGCCGAAGTGCCAAGCTCCGGGTTGTCCGAAAACTTCGTGACGCGACTGAAATGCACAAGCTGGCTATTGAGCAGGAGGCAATGTAATGAAGATTAAGCATGATACAAAGTTGCGCTTCGTAGCTTATGCCGCAGTGGTGCTGATTCCGCTCCTTCTTGCCCTGGATGCCTTTCAGGCTCACCGTTACGCCAAATTAAAGCGTGACATTGCGCGGCTTGAGGCTAAGCAGGTCGAAATCGTCGAGCAGAACCGCAAGCTGATTTCGGACATAAGCCTTCTTTCCAGTTCCGACCGCATCGAAAAGATTGCCGAGGAAGAGCTGGGAATGCACAAGGCAAAGAGCGAGGATATCGTTCGAGTTGAAATTAAATAAATGAGCAGTATGTAAGAGATAATTACAAATTGCGAATTAAAAAAGGTGGATTATAAAATGACAGACGCTCTTTGTGTCGAAAATATAGAAAGTCTCTTGAAATTGTCAGAAACCCTTGAAGCAGTGGGAGGAGTTCTTCTTAACGGGAATTTCCCGGAGCAGAACTTTTGCTTCACGAGCGTGCAGACTGACAGCCGTTTGATCGCGGAAAAATCTCTCTTTGTTCCCCTCATCGGTGAATTTCAGGACGGGCATTCCTATATTCCTCAGGCACTTGAAAAAGGCGCGTCTGCCGTTTTTATTTCTAAAAAAACATCTAAAAATCTCCTTGAGGCCTTGAAAAAAGAGGCCGCTGATAACAAAAATGTAGCCTTTATTCTGGTGGAGAACACAATGCAGGCCCTGCAGAAAGCGGCGGCTGCCTATGTCCGTAAGTTTCCCCGTCTTATTCGCTGTGCTGTGACTGGTTCAAGCGGCAAAACAACGACTAAGGAAATTACGGCATCAATCCTCCGCCAGAAATTTTCTGTCATTGCCACAAAAGGCAACTTCAATTCAGAGACTGGTCTTCCTCTTTCCGTCTTCAATATCCGCAGCGAGCATGAGCTGGGACTTTTTGAGATGGGAATGAACCGCGTAAACGAAATCGGTGAGATTGCAGAAGTCTTCAAGCCTAATTACGCAATCATAACCAACATCGGTACAGCCCACATCGGAATTTTGGGAAGCCGACAGAACATTGCAAACGAAAAGAAAAAGATTTTCACTTATATAGATTCATTCGGGGCTGCCTTTATCCCTGAAAAAGACGATTTTGCATCTTTCCTTGAAAAAGGAGTTAAGGGCAAGGTCGTAAAATACGGCGTCGACTGCGATGAAAGCGTAAAGCTTATTGCTGATGAAGGACTTTCCGGTACTGTCTTTAGCGTTGACGGTCTTGAAATGCGCCTTTCCCTTCCTGGAAAATATAATTTCCTCAATGCCCTCGGAGCAATCGCCCTGGCAAAGACTCTGGGCTGCACTGCAGAGCAGATTAAGACTGGAATTGAAAGCCTCAAGCCTCTCGGTGGCCGCTCTACAATCAAAAAGGGCAAATTTACTGTCCTTGAGGACTGCTACAACGCAAATCCTGACTCAATGGAAAAAGCCCTCGACCTCTGCGCTGACACAAAAATCCAGGGCAAAAAAATCTATGTTCTGGGCGATATGCTGGAGCTTGGCGAGGAATCAGAAAAAGAGCACGCTAGAATCGGCGAAAAAGCCCTCTTTTCTGATGCTGACATGATTGTCTTCTTCGGTTTTGAGATGAATTTTGCTTTTGAAAAGGCAATTGAAATCGCCGAGAGAAAATCTTCCCTTGCAGACGAGAAAATTTCTTCCGTCCGCCTGGTTTATATCGGAAACAAAGACGAAGCGGCTGTAAATGATGCCGCAAAAGAAATATCTGAATTTGCCGAAAGCGGTGACCTGATTATGCTCAAGGGCTCTCGTGGAATGGGCCTTGAGCGGATTCTGCCTCTGATCGGAATGGGGGGCGAGTCGTGAACTTCAGCATTGTTGCCGAACGTCCTCTGGAAAATTACAAAAAGTGCGACATTTCATTGATACTCCTTTCAATCCTTCTCTGGGGAATCGGCATTTTCACTCTTTATGTCTGCTCTGGAAACTACGGAATGAGGGCTTTCAATGATTCTCTTTATTTCGTAAAAAGACAGCTGATCAGTTCATGCCTGGGCTTCATGCTTTTTGTCGTTTTTGCGACTTTCAGCATGGAGACAATCAAGCGTTTCCTGCCTCTCATGGTGGTAATTGCCCTTCTTCTTTCCATCATGACCTTTATCCCGGGAATCGGAATTGAAGTAAATGGTGCGAGACGATGGATTCGCCTTGGATTCATGACTTTTCAGCCTTCTGAAATGGTTAAGTTCGTCATAGTCCTTTACCTTGCAAATTATTTTGAAAAACAGGCCCGGATTACAGACGCTTTTGATAAGACTGTTTTCCCGGCTGTTGTAGTATGCTTCGTTATGGTCAGCTCAATTGCACTTCAGTCTGACCTTTCGACATCGGTTTTTGTTTCGGCCCTGGCAATCCTTCTTTTTATTGCAAGCGGCTCAAAAATTTTCTGGCTGCTTCCGGTCATGTCGATTATCGTTCCCCTGTGTGCGCTCTTTGTTTTCCTGGAGCCATACCGGCTCAACCGAATCATCGGCTTTTTGGACCAGGACAGCTACTTACAGACTTTGAACTATCAGACCTATGCAGCCCGCAGGGCAATCTGTGCGGGCGGATTTTGGGGGCAGGGGCTTGGCTCAGGTCTTTCCAGAATCAATTCAATTCCAGAGGTTCAGTCAGACTACATTTTTGCCGGCTGGGCCGAGTCAATGGGCTATTTCGGGGTTTTGATTTATTTTGCCCTTCTTGCCCTTTTTGCATGGCGGGGACTTCACTGTGCCCTTACTGCAAAATCACGCTTTGCTTCGATTGCGGCTTTCGGCTTTATTGTTTCAATCGTTGCACAGTCAGTGATAAACGTCGCTGTTGTTGGCGGCGTTATTCCAACGACGGGTATTCCGCTCCCATTTTTTTCTTCGGGCGGCTCGTCAATTTTGTTCACCCTGGCAATTTGTGGCTTTCTGGTGAACGCTTCGCGTAATGAAATCGGTCCAAATGACGATATTGAAATGGAGGAGATAATTTATGAGTGATTTTGTGATTCAGGGATTCGAAAATTTTGAGGTTCACGGAAGGAGAAAAAGAAAGGTGGTTTCGGAGTCAAAATTGAACGCCATCAAAATCTTTGCTGCTATTTTTGGAATTCTTCTCATCTGTGAGCTTTGCGTCTACTTTTTCGTAGTTCCCTGTCTTGATAAGGTTGAAATTTCATGGACAGGACTTTCCGCTTATTCAAAGGAAACTATGTCCGGCGTGATTATGCCTTGCGCAAACAAAAAGTTCATGAATTTCAGCACAAACGAAGCAAAATCACTTTTGATGTCTGTTCCTGGAGTTGAGAGCGTAAAAGTTTCAAAGCGCTTCCCAAACAAAGTTTATATCCATGTAACTGAACGCAAGCCTGTCGCAATGACTTTCGTTTCTGCAAACGGACGCACAGTACCTGTAGAAATTGACAAAAACGGCGTTCTTTTCAACGGAACTTCATTTTCTGCTAATTCTGACACATCTCTTCCTTTAATTTCTGGAATTCCTGTCGAAAATATACCAGAGGGGATGAGAATTCCTCAAAAGTATCGTGCTTTGATGGAGCAGATTGATCAGATTCGTTCTCTTTCACAGAATTATTTTGCGGCTGTTTCAGAAATTCATGTCATTCCTAAGGAATATGGAAACTATGAACTGGTACTTTATCCGATTCATTCTCAGACCAGAATCCTTACGGGACGACAGCTGAGCGAAGAGGCTCTTCAGTATATGATGGTCGCTCTTGATGTTGTGAATGCGCTTGAGCCAGATGTCGAGGAAATCGATCTTCGCTACGGGTCAGTGACTTACCGGACAAAATCTGATACACTTCATCAACATACAGGAGAATTCGTTGAGTAACATAGTTGTTGGTCTTGACATCGGAACTTGTTTTGTTCGAGCTGTAATCGGTGTTGTAAATGATGACAAGACTGTCGAAATTGTTGATGTCGCAAAAAAGCCTTCGAGCGGTTGTCTTCGAAACGGTACAATCGTCAATATCGAGGCAACAAAGCAGTGCATTCACGAGGTCATTGATGAAGTAGAGCAGAATACAGGCCTCGAAGTTCAGTCATGCGTAACCGGTATCGGCGGCGTTCAGATTGAAAGCATCAATTCCAAGGGTGCCGTTGCAATTTCTTCTTATGGAAAAAGCGAGCGGGCAATCACCGAGGACGATGTTAAGCGTGTAATTGATTGCGCCAATTCAATAAAAGTTCCTCTTGACCGAAAATTGCTCCATGTAATTCCTCAGCAGTACATTATCGACGGAACAGACGGATTTAAAAATCCTGTAAACAATATAGCCATTCGTCTCGAAGCTGACGTTCATATCATTACAGCCAGCCGCACGGCCGTTCAAAACATTACGACCTGTGTTGACCAGGCAAATTACCAGCTGGACGAGGTCATGCTTAAAACCCTGGCTTGTACCGAAGCCGTCATGATTGAGGACGAAAAGAAACTCGGCTCGATTTTGATTGACATTGGTGGCGGAACTACCGATGTTATCGTCGTTTTAAATGACGCTCCTATTTGCACATGTTCAATTCCAATCGGCGGAAATCTTGTCACAAACGACATTGCGATTGTAAAGGGAATTCCAAATTCCACCGCTGAAAAAATCAAGATTGAAAATGGATGCTGCTGGCTTCCTCTGGTCGAAAACGAAAATGAGGAAGTTTTGATTCCTGGATTCGGCAGCAGAAGCACGGAGCTTACTACTAAAGTAGAATTATGCCAGATTATCTATCCAAGAATGGAAGAAATCTTTACAATGGTAAGGGACGAGATTTGTCGCAGGCTTTCTTCGATGCAGCTTTCAGGCAGCATTATCCTTACTGGTGGCGGTGCCCAGCTTAACGGTGCTGTTGAGATGGCTCAGAGTGTATTCAACACTTCTTCAGTTCGTCTCGGCTACCCTCAGAAAATGGGCGGCATGGAAGACAAATACCGGGTTCCGGAATATGCCACTGCAGTCGGCTTGATTCTGGCTCACAAAGATCACGCCCAGCTTGAAAAAAAACATTCGAAAAAGCGTGAGGCTGCCATTCCTAAGCCACAGGGAGAAAGCACATTTAAGAAGTTCATGAAGAAGTTCTTTTAACAAAAAATAGAATTACAAAAATCAGTTGTAGGTGGGAGGACAACATGAGTTTTGAATACGAAGTAGTAAAGGCTGCGGGAACAGATTCTCCGGCTTTAAACACGGCTAGCCCGACAAAAATTAAGGTCGTAGGCTGCGGCGGTTGCGGTGGAAATGCCGTAAACACAATGATTGAGAGCGGAGTTGGCGGCGTAGAATTCATCGCCATGAACACAGACTTGCAGGCTCTCAGCCAGAATAAAGCACAGTACAAAATACAGATTGGTCAGAAACTTGCCGGCGGACTTGGTGCGGGCGGAAAGCCTGAGGTCGGTGAAGAGTCGGCTAAGGAACAGCAGGAACAGATTAAGGAACTCCTCAAAGATTCTGATATGGTATTCATCACGGCCGGAATGGGAGGTGGAACAGGAACAGGTTCTGCCCCGGTCGTAGCTAAAATTGCCCGCGATTTGGGTGCCCTTACAGTTGCAGTCGTAACAACTCCTTTCAAATTCGAAGGAAAGGTTCGAATGGCTCATGCAGAAGAGGGTGTCCGCAAGCTTCGTGAAGAAGTTGACTCACTTATC
This sequence comes from Treponema ruminis, assembly GCA_017161305.1. GTDB lineage: Bacteria > Spirochaetota > Spirochaetia > Treponematales > Treponemataceae > Treponema_D > Treponema_D ruminis. Next base: position 766,489 of record CP031518.1, read on the forward strand.
GCAATTCCAAACGAGCTTATCCTCAAGGATGCAGAAAAACGTCTTTCAGTTCCAATGGCATTTACCCTCATCAATGACATTTTGCGCCAGGGCGTTCAGGGTATTTCTGACATCATCACAAAACCAGGTCTCGTTAACCGCGACTTCCGTGACGTTGAGTCTGTAATGAAGGGCCAGGGAGATGCAATCCTTGGAATCGGTGTCGGCGAAGGTGATAACCGTGCTGTCGATGCTGCCCACAACGCAATCAACAACCGTCTTCTGGTTGACACAAATATCGACGGAGCCAAGAATGTCCTCATCAACATCTGCGGTAACAACGACGTCGGAATCGCTGAATGTAACGAAATCGCCCAGATCATAACTGAGCGCGCAAATCCTGATGCAGTTGTCCTCTGGGGCCAGGTTCTCGATGAGTCAATGGAAGACAAAATCAGCGTAACTGTAATAGCAACAGGCTTCAACAAATCATCTGCGGCAGAAAAAACTCCGGAGATTCAGAAGGTTGAGGAGCAGATTAATTCTGACACAATCTCAATCGACAATTTCGTTAAAATCGGTTCACGAAAAACTCCTGTTGAAACAGCAGCTCCGGTTCAGGAAACAAAAAAGAATGATTTTATGACCGGAATTTTCGGAAATGACCAGATTTACGAAGATGACAAAAATCACTCGGCAGCTTCTTCATCAGCTTCAATTATGAGCGAAGAAAAGCCTGCAGAAAAAAAGGACTTCATGTCTGACTTTACCCGCGCTTCTAAGCCTCAGTCTCAGTCTTCTGCAAGTTCTCTTACACCACCGGCTGGATTTTCAGGCGGAGATGACTATGAGCAGCCTGCAATCTGGCGCCGAAATCTTGAAGGCCTTTCACGCGGAATTTCAATCGGTAAAAAATAATCCGGGGTCGCAATGACAATCGAAGGCTTGCTCTTAAGATTTCATAGCGATATGGTCTCAGTTGAACGCCTTTCAGAAAATTCAGCATCGACTTACGAAGAGTGCGCAAAGATTTTTCTGAACTGGCTTCAAAAAGAGGAAATAAAACTGGCGGCCGTTAATCCCCAGGTCCTTATTTCCTATCTTATCTGGCGGCGTACTGAGCAAAAGTGCGACGAGCTTACGATTGCAAAGGATATTTCAGGCCTGCGTGCTTTGGGCTCATATCTGCTTCGTCAGAAAATGTGGCCGGAAAACCACGCGATGCTTCTGGAGCGTCCCAAGGCAAGCCGGGCTCTTCCAAAAGTCCTTTCGGTGGAGCAGGTTGATTCAATTCTTGATGCAATCGACACCACACAGGCTCTTGGTATACGCGACCGGGCTTTATTCGAACTGATTTATTCATGCGGTCTTCGAATCAGTGAGGCGGCGACTCTGCAAGTGTCAAACCTTCACTTAAAAGAAAGGCTTCTTATAGTTCGGGGAAAGGGTGACAAGGAGAGGATGGTTCCCTTCGGAATCTCTGCAAAAGAAAAACTTGAGCAGTATCTTATGGAAGTTCGTCCCCTTCTGGTCGGTTCAAAAATTGTTTCGGAAGTCTTTGTTAATTACAGGGGCGAGCCAATGAGCCGCAAGGGAATCTGGAAGAATTTCAAGGCCCTTGAGGTAAAGGCCGGAGTCCAGGCAAAGGTTCACACCCTCAGACATTCATTTGCCACCCATCTTCTTGCAGGTGGAATGGATTTGAGGAGCGTTCAGGAACTTTTGGGACATTCGGATTTGGCAACGACAACAATCTACACCCATGTGGATGACAAACAGCTTCGGGAAGGACACAAGGAATTCTTCCCGGGGCATAAAAATTAAACTCCAAAACGGAGGAAAATATGAAAAAAAGATATAAATCATTTCTTGCAGTTGCTTTTACTGTTTTCACTCTCTGCGGATGTACAAAGTCCAACAAGGCTATTATCCGTATGCAGAAGATGGAGGAGGGCGTTTCTTCCCCAACGACAGAAGCAGAGTTAAAGGAAGCAATCGCAAAATATCAGCAGCGTGTCGCTGACAATCAGCTTGCAGACTCACAGGTCGGAATCTGGTACAAAATGCTTGCCGTCCGCTATCTTGATGCCAAGCAGTACGGTCAGGCCCTGCAGAATTTCCAGAAGGCGATTCAGATTTATCCAACCAACCAGAACCTTTTCTATTATGTGGGCTTGTGTGCAGGCTACATGGCAAAGGCCAGCCTTGATTACGGTGCGACTGGAGCTTCTTCTACCACAGAAAAATACAATTACCTTAAGCTTTCCGAAAGCGCTTATCTGAGGGCAGTTGAGCTTGAGCCAAAATACGGACGAGCCCTCTACGGACTTGGAATCCTCTACGTTTTCGAACTTGACCAGAGCGAAAAGGCAATTCCTTATCTTGAAAGGCTCCTTTCTTTTGACACCCGCAATTTTGATGCGATGTTCGTCCTTGCCCGGGCCTATTACATGCAGGGCCAGTACGACAAATCTGCCAGCCTCTACGACAAAATTGCCAGTCAGACAAAATCCGAGCAGAAAAAGCAGGAAGCCCTCTCAAACAAAAAAATTGTTCTTGACGCTTCTTACTCAAAATAATTATCTTTCCTAGTATGGAAATAACATCAAAAACTCAAACCTCCCATAATATTGAGCTTTTGGCGCGTCTGATTGTTTCAGACGCGTCTTTTTTGACTGTCCGCGAAAAAATCATTTTCCATAATTTTCTTTTGACTGACGATCATGGAAATCCTTTTGCTGATGAAAAATCTTTTGCTGACAGGCTGCTTTCCCTCTCAATCACGTCAATTTCCCTTGCCGTAAAAAGAGTCTTTCCCCGTGCCAGGTGGGATGCAGCTGAATGCCTGAAAAAAGTGAAGGTTTCCAGAAAAATCATGGAAATTCAGGGGATAAAAAGCTGCTGCTGCCTCGATTCTGATTATCCTGCCATGCTGCGTGAAATGAAGGATCCGCCCTTTATGCTTTTTTACCGGGGAAATCTTGAGATTTTAAATCGCCCCTGTGTTTCGGTTGTAGGAACCCGCCGGGCTTTTCCCCAGGCTCTAAAAGCGGCTACGGACTTTTCAAAGGCTGCCTGTGACGACGGATTTTGTGTAATCAGCGGCCTTGCCTTTGGAATTGACGCCGCTTCCCACAAGGGAGCCCTTCTTTCCAATAATTCAGCCACCTGCGCTGTCCTTCCGAGCGGAATTGACATCATCACGCCCCATTCCCATATCCGCCTTGCTTCAAAAATTCTTGAAAAAGGCGGGCTTATCCTGTCAGAATATTTACCGCTCACTCCTTCGGTTCAGTTCCGCTATGTTCAGCGTAACCGGATTGTGGCGGCTCTTTCTCCTGCAACTCTTGTCGTTCAGGCCCAGGCAGGCAGCGGGGCAATGATTACGGCAGACCTGGCCTTGGGCTATAACCGGGAAGTCTTTTTCCATCAGGAATGTTTTACTCGGGAAATTCCGGGCAAAATTGGGGCAAGTCAGGCTTCTTCGCCAGAGGCCTTTGTTTCGGACGGGGCAAAAATTATCTGTGATTATGAGGAATTCAAAAAAAACTTATGGCTTTAATGGCTGAAAATATTTTAAAGCCTATTGCAATAAATCAAACTTCATATTTATAATAGAAGAAAATTGTAAAAGTTCAAATAGGAAGTTTTGAATTATGACAAAGGCTAAAGAAAAGTCAACGAAAGAACCAAAAGAAACTACGCTTGTAATCGTGGAGTCCCCTGCAAAAGCAACAACAATCGAAAAATATCTTGGACCTGGTTACACTGTAAAAGCCTCAATGGGTCACTTGATTGATTTGCCCAAATCCCGCCTGGCTGTCAATATTGAGAATGATTTTCAGCCCGAATATATTACCGTGCGCGGCCGGGCAAAACTCCTTAAAGAACTTCAAAAAGATGCAAAAAAATCAAGCCATGTCCTGCTGGCTTCCGATAACGACCGTGAAGGAGAAGCAATCGCATGGCATTTGAACAATGCTCTCAAAGATAAAACAAACGCCGACATCAAGCGAATCGTATTCAACGAAATCACTCCTGTCGCAATCAAAGAGGCAGTAAAGCACCCTGGCGACATTGTTGAAAGCAAGGTAAACGCCCAGAAAGCCCGCCGTGTCCTTGACCGTCTGGTAGGCTACAACCTCAGCCCGATTTTGTGGGAAAAGGTAAAGAACGGCTTGAGTGCAGGCCGCGTTCAGTCTGTAGCCCTCCGCCTCATCTGTGAGCGCGAAAAGGAAGTTGAAGACTTTATCCCGGAAGAATACTGGACTTTGGAAGCCGATTTCCAGAAGGGAAAGACAAAATTCACGGCCCAGCTTGCAAAATACAAGGGTGAAAATCCCGAGCTCAAATCAGAAAAAGCCGTAAACGAAATCATCGAGGAAATCAAAAATTCCGAGTGCAAGGTCAGCGACGTAAAAGTTACAGAAAAGACTGTCCGACCAAAGCCACCTTTCACCACTTCAAAAATGCAGCAGGCGGCGGCAAACCGTCTGGGATTCACTTCCCGAAAGACCATGCAGATTGCCCAGCAGCTTTACGAAGGCATTCAGATGGGAGCAAACCGTGTCGGTCTCATCACCTACATGCGAACAGACTCTGTCCGAATTTCCCAGACTGCTCTGGACGAGGTTCGCGAATGGATTGGAAAGGAATATCCTCAGAATCTGCCCGAAGAGCCCATTCATTACGCTGTGGGAAAGAGCGCCCAGGACGCACATGAATGTATACGTCCGACATATTCAAAATACACTCCTGACTATGTAAAAGACTATCTTACCCGCGACCAGCTCCGCCTCTACACAATCGTCTGGGAGCGCTTTGTTTCATGTCAGATGACAAACGCCAAAACGGCTACGACTTCTGTTGAAATCCTTGCCGGAGACGCTCTTTTCCGCGTTTCTGCAAGCAAACTGGTAGAAAAGGGCTTCTATTCAGTCATCAAGCTTCTTTCTGCAAAAGAGGAAGTTACAGGCAATCTTCCATCCCTCAAAAAAGACGAGGTCTTGGAGTCAAGCCACTCATTCTATCCGGAGCAGCACTTTACTCAGGGCCCCGCCCGCTATTCAGACGCTTCAATCGTCCGCACCCTCGAAGAAAAGGGAATCGGCCGTCCTTCAACATATGCGCCAATCATTTCGGTTCTTCTCGACCGCTATTACGTTACCCGCAACAACAAGCAGCTCATGCCTACAATTCTTGGCAAGATGATCTGCAAAATCCTTGTCGAAGCATTCCCGGATGTAATCAACGAGCATTTTACTGCCGAAGTCGAAAATACTCTCGATGAAGTTGAAAACGACAAGATTGTCTGGAACAACATGATCCGCGACTTCTACGGTCCTTTCAAAAAACGCTGCGATGAAGTTGAAACTAGCGTTGACAGCGTAAAGGGATTTTTGGACGAGCCTACGGAAAAGGTCTGTGACAAGTGCGGCAAGCCTATGGTCAAAAAACTCGGCCGTTTCGGCTACTTCCTTGCCTGCTCAGGCTTCCCAGAGTGCCACAACACCAAGTCAATTCCTCTTGCAAAATGTCCAAAAGAGGGCTGTGACGGCGAAATCGTAGCAAGAAAGACAAAGGGCCGCGGCAAAGAATTCTACGGCTGTACAAACTATCCAAAGTGCGACTTCATCTCTCACTTCAAGCCTCTCGATAATCAGTATTGTCCTAAGTGCGGCTGGTTCCTGGTCGAAAAATACGACAAAAAGAACGGCAGCTACAAGTCATGTATCAACCCTGACTGCGATTATCTCCATACGGCAGATGAAGAGCCGGCAGAAATGCCTGCTGATATAAGGGAAGACTAAAAACAGGACATGACAGTTTCCGAAGCGATTTCTGAATATCTTTCCTATATCGAATCCGTCCGCACTCTTTCGGTCAACACGGTGACGGCCTTCAAAAACGACCTGGATCAGTTTGCGGCTATGCCTTTTATCGGACCGGCCCGCCAGCTTGATTCAATCGAGCTTGAGGACTTAAAGCAGTGCGTCGGTTTTCTTTCCAAAAAAAAGCGTTCTGCGGCTTCGATTAACCGCTTTATTTCTTCAGTTCGGAATCTGTTTGCCTATTGCCGGAAATTCGGCCATTTGAAGGTCAATGTCGCCTTTGAACTTAAGACCGTCAAAAATCCCAAAAAACTTCCCCGCTTTATGACCGGAGCAGAGGTTGATAAGCTTTGCCACGAGCCTGAAGTGAATGAGCTTTTATGGGAAAAACGCGACAAGGCTCTTTTTGAGATGCTTTATTCTTCTGGCTGCCGTGTCTCTGAGATTGCTTCACTTACGCTTGATGATTTTAACGGAGATTTTTCTTCGGCGATTGTAACTGGTAAAGGTAGCAAGGACAGGCGAGTTTATTTTGAAGAAGATGCCCAGAAAGCCTTAAAAGCTTATCTTGAGGACAGAAAAAATCGCTTTGGGGAAACTGACAAAGAACGGCATATTTTTGTGAATCAGCGGGGCGGCCCTCTCACCACAGGTGGAATCAGATTGATTATCACGCGATATTCTGGAAGCGAGGGTACAAAGCACCATATCTCTCCGCACGCATTCCGACATACTTTTGCAACTGCGATGATTACTAACGGAGCTGACGTGCGCCTGGTTCAGGAACTTCTCGGTCATTCAAGCATTTCCACCACCCAAAGATACACTCACATCAGCACAGAACAGATGATTGCTATGTATAACAAGGCGCATCCTCACGCAAAATAATCTCTCGCTAGATTTATGTATCTGTTTAGCTTCCTCGAAAAAAAATAAATCATAAAAAAATCTTAATTTTATTTCAAAGTCGTGTTATAATATTCTGAAGGAGGCTTGTGTGAAAAGTCCACGAAAAAGCTTGAGCTTTAAAATTATTCTTACTGTATTTGTTGGCACTGTCATTTCAAACCTTATTATTGGTATTGTTGTCAGTCTAAATTCTTCAAAATCCCTTCAACAAATGATGTATGAGGATTTGCTCCATTCCGTCAATGCCGTTGCAAAAGAAATGCGACTTAACAATGAACGTGATGTTCGTATGCTCCAGACTCTTGCAGCAGATGTCAACATGCGGAATCCTGATGTAAGTCTTGCTGAAAAGGCCAGAATTGCTCGTGCCGTCACATCTTTGGACAAGGATTATATTGATGTCTCTGTCCTTGATATGAATGGGCAGGGGGTGGATAAATCTTCCGGGGAGTTTTTCTCTGCGGCGAGCGAGGAATATTTTACAGGTGCAAAAAACGGCAGTCTTGTTATTACTGACCCTTCCGTAGACGAAAAAACAAACGCGGTTACGATGACATATTCTTATCCTGTAAAGGATTATTCAGGCCGAGTAATCAATGTTTTGTACTGTGTAGTTGATGGTTTCAAGCTGAGCAATCTGTGTATGGCTCATCCGATGTCAAAGAATCGTAAGCCTTATGTAATCAGTGCTGCTACAAAAATTACCCTTGCGAACGAAGACCATTGGAAGGTCGGTGTTGAGGATGTCGGTGCGATTGAGAAGCAGAATCAGGGCACTTCACTTGGCGATCACCTTACTCTCATGCTTTCAGGCGAGACTGGAAGTGATATTTATGTAGACAATGGCAAAAAATGGATGTCGGTTTTTGAGCGTATTCCAGATACCAGCTGGATTGCGGCTTGTTCTGTTCCTTTCTCTGATTTTCAGGAGCGACTTGATTCTTTGATGACTCTAATTGTCATTGCGTTTATCGTTTTGACAGTTATTTCTCTTTCTGTCGTTGCGTTTGTAATCAGGCTTTCAATCAGGCCTCTTCGTCGCCTTAAGAGCGCGATTACTGAAATTTCAACTGGCAATGCTGACTTAACACAGCGGCTTGAAGTAAATTCAAAAGATGAGGTCGGCGATGTTGTTTCTGGCTTCAATGTGTTCGTAGCAAAACTTCATTCAATTATTTCTCAGGTAAAGAATTCAAAATCGAATTTGCAGAATGCAGGTTCGAATATGAGCGCGGTCAGTCAGGATACGGCGGCTTCAATCACGGAAATTCTTGCCAATATCGAGGGTGTAAACAAGCAGATTGTGAATCAATCAGGTAGCGTGGATGAGACGGCTGGTGCAATCAATGAGATTGCTTCAAACATTGCTTCTTTGGAGCGCATGATTGAGAATCAGGTTTCTCAGGTCTCACAGGCTTCCGCAGCCGTTGAAGAAATGATTGGAAACATTTCGAGTGTAAATCAGACTGTCGAGAAAATGGCAGGCTCCTTCGAGGAACTTGAAGTCAACGCACAGACCGGTTCCGCAAAGCAAGAGGATGTAAACAACAAAATCGAGCAGATTAAGACACAGAGCGAGATGCTTCAGGACGCTAACACCGTCATTTCAGCAATCGCTGAGCAGACGAACCTTCTTGCTATGAATGCGGCAATCGAGGCGGCTCATGCAGGTGAGGCGGGCAAAGGCTTCTCTGTTGTCGCCGATGAAATCCGAAAGCTCTCCGAGAATTCAAGCGAGCAGTCAAAGACAATCGGTATTCAGCTTGGAAAAATCCGTGCTTCAATTTCTGATGTCGTTTCGGCTTCTGTTGATTCAAGCACGGCTTTCCAGTCCGTGGCCGACAAAATCAAGGACACTGACCAGCTTGTGCGCCAGATTCGTGCCGCAATGCAGGAGCAGCAGGCCGGAAGTCAGCAGATTGGCGATGCCCTTCATGCGATGAACGACAGCACTTCCGAAGTCCGCACGGCTTCCGCTGAGATGTCCGAGGGCAACAAGCAGATTCTTCACGAAGTCCAGAAACTCCAGAACGCCACGCTCAAGATTAAGGATAGTGTCGGCGAGATGGGAATTGGTGCAAGGAAAATCAATGAGACTGGTGCGGCTCTCTCTGAAATCTCCGGCGTAATGAACGATTCAATCTCAAAAATCGGAAACGAAATCGATTTGTTCCGGGTTTAGCGAGACTTTTTGCAATTACTAATTAATTACTTGCCGACTTTCTTTATTTCCTTTATCTTTATAATATGGAAAAGATTGAAATCAGGAGCACCACCGTAATCGCTGTAAAACGAAACGGTAAGGTTGCTATGGCGGGCGACGGTCAGGTCACTTTGGGAAACACCGTCTGCAAAGGAAATGCCAGAAAGGTCAGAAAGATTTATAACGGCAAGATTCTCACTGGATTTGCGGGAAGCGTTGCCGATGCCTTTACATTGCTTGATAAATTCGAAGAAAAAATCAAGGAATTCAACGGAGATTTGACAAGAAGTGCTGTTGAACTTGCAAAAATGTGGCGCACGAACAAGATGTATCAGAAGCTTGAGGCCATGCTTATCGTTGCAGACTCATCAAAGATTCTTTTGATTTCAGGTGACGGAAACGTAATCGAGCCAGAGAACGACGTCCTTGCAATTGGTTCTGGCGGAAATTATGCCTATTCTGCAGCACTTGCATATCTTGATTCAAGCGACTTGTCTGCCCGCGAAATCGCCGAGCGAAGCTTAAAAATCGCCGGCAACATTTGTATTTATACAAACAATAACATCACAGTCGAGGAACTTTAATATGTCTATCGAAGGACTTACACCGAAACAGATTGTTGAAAAACTTGATTCTTACATTATCGGGCAGGACAAGGCTAAGAAGGCCGTTGCCGTTGCTCTTCGTAACCGAATCCGCCGAATTCATTTGTCAGAAGATATTCGTGATGAAGTTGCGCCCAAAAATATCCTTATGATAGGACCGACTGGTGTTGGTAAAACAGAAATTGCCCGCCGTCTTGCCAAGCTCGTGAACGCGCCTTTTATCAAAGTTGAGGCAACAAAATACACTGAGGTCGGATATGTCGGCCGCGATGTTGAGTCAATGGTCCGAGACTTGATGGCAGTTGGCTTCAATAACGTCAAAAAAGAAGTCGAGGACTCAATGCGGGAGTCTTGCGGTCCAAAGGTTGAGGAGAGGCTGCTTGACCTTCTCCTTCCTGGAACCGGAAAAAAGGAAGAAAAATCCGAAGAAAAGTCTGCTTCACCGTTTGAGATTATTCCATTCTCCGGCACTCCGGAAGAAGCCCAGAAGTTCATGGAAGAGCAGAACTCGCGCCTTGCCGCACAGCAGGCTGAGGACGAAAAAAAGGCAGCTGAAAAGCCCCTTGATAATTCAACCCGCGAGAAATTCCGCACCATGCTCCGCGAGGGCAAGCTTGAAGATCGCGAAGTTGAAGTCACTGTCAAACGACAGCGTTCTATGCCGAGCATGGAAATCATTGCGGGCGGCTCAATGGACGACATTCAGAGCGGCATGATGGAAATCCAGAATATGCTTTCTGGAAAAAATCACAAGCAGAAGACTGTTACTGTCCGCGAAGCTCGAAAAATCCTCACGGAAGAAGTCCTGGACTCAATGATTGATTCAGATAAAGTCGCTGACAAGGCAAAAGAGCGGGTAGAGCAGAGCGGAATCATCTTCATTGATGAGATTGATAAAATCGCCACAAAAAACGGCGAGGGCCACGGCTCAAATGTAAGCCGGGAAGGCGTTCAGCGCGATATTCTTCCGATTGTCGAAGGTTCAAAGGTCAACACGAAGTTTGGCGTTGTAGATACAACCCACATACTTTTTGTTGCGGCAGGTGCATTCAGTCTTGCAGCTCCCAGCGACTTGATTCCTGAGCTTCAGGGACGCTTCCCACTCAGAGTCGAGCTTGAATCCCTTTCAAAAACCGACTTCAAGCGGATCCTTACTGAGCCAAAGAACGCCCTTACCAAGCAGTACACGGCCCTTCTTGCAACCGAGGGAGTCAACATCGTCTTCACTGAGGATGCAATTGACCGCATGAGTGAGATTGCCGAGGAACTTAATGCCCGAAGCGAAAATATCGGTGCCCGACGTCTGCACACAATCATGGAAAAGGTTCTCGAAGAAATCAGCTTTGATGCCGACGAGCACGAAGGTGAGACCGTTAATGTAGACTCAAAATATGTCGATGAAAAACTCACCGGCGTCGTAAAAGACCAGGATTTGAGCCGCTACATTTTGTAAAGTGCAGCCCGCAAGGGATTAGGCCAAAGGAGAGAGTATGACAAAGGCTGAAATTACCCCGCATCTTTTTAGTCTTCAGGATATTGCCTACCGCGATTTTCAGGCCAAGCTGATTCCGAATATAGCTTTGGATTCTGTAATCGGGGTGCGCACTCCGCTTCTCCGTTCTTTTGCAAAAGAACTTTACAAAGAGGGCGGGGAGGGCCTGAGCGATTTTCTTTCTTCCCTGCCTCACAAGTATTTTGACGAAAATCAGCTCCATGCCTTTTTAATCAGCGAGCAAAAAGATTTTGAGGCCTGCCTGGCTCTCCTTGAAAATTTCCTTCCCTTTATAAACAACTGGGCGACCTGCGACCAGCTTTCGCCCAAGGTCTTCAAAAAAAATCACGAAAAACTTCTTCCATACATCGAAAAATGGCTTGAATCAGGCGAAACTTACACAATCCGTTTTGCAGTCGGCATGCTCATGCAGCATTTTCTGGACGAGGATTTTAATCCTGACTATCTTGAAAAAGTCGCTTCAATCCGCTCTCAGGAATATTATGTGAACATGATGCTTGCCTGGTATTTTGCCACGGCCCTTGCCAAGCAGTACCAGGCTGCCCTTCCATTCATAGAGCAGAAAAAACTTGATGTATGGGCTCACAACAAGGCAATACAAAAATCAATTGAAAGCTACAGAATTTCTCCTGAACAGAAAGAATATTTAAGAAGCTTGAAAATCCGCTAGTAAAATTTGTATGCGTTGCCGCCCTGCTGCTTGCATTCGTACATGAGGGAGTCGGCCTTGCTGTACATCTGGGAGAATTCTTCGTTATCTGAAATCAAGACCGCACCCAGGCTGATTGAAATCTTGTGGTCGCCAAGTTCCGGAATCTTTATGTTTTTGATGTTTTTCATGAAGCGGTCGAGAACCATTTTGCCGACTGTCTGATTTTCGATTCCAGGGGCAAAGACTACGAATTCGTCGCCGCCCAGCCTGATTAAAATGTCTGAATCGCGGAAAGTCTTTTTCATGCATTTTGCAATTTCAATGAGGACTTTGTCGCCCGCGCTGTGACCGAATCCGTCGTTAATCGATTTGAATTTGTTGGCGTCGAAAAGACAGAACATGCCGTACTTTCCTTCGATGACGGCTTTTTTGACCTTGTATTCGCCGCTGCGCCTGTTGCAGATTTGCGTGAGCGAATCAGTTTCTGAAAGGACTACAAGATTTGCCTCAAGTTTTTTCTGAGCCGAAATGTCGATGAAGGAGAAAATGATTACAGTCTCGCCGTTTGAGAGGTGGGCGGACTTTGCATGGCTTAAAAGATGAACTTTTTTGCCGTCGTCATGAACCAGGGAAGTTTCGTAGATGATTTCTTCTTTTGACATCTTTGCCAGAGCCCTGACGTTGGCGATTTTTTCGGTTTCTTCCCTGTCAAAGCGGCTTTTAATTTCATCCATGGTGAGGGTGCCCTTCTTTTCCAGAGGAATTCCCCAGAGTTTGAGGGCCATTTTATTGACCAGGACTATATTGTTGTCTTCAAGGTCCGTTACGAGAGTTCCGACCGTCTGGGCTTCAAGCAGCTCGAAGAAAAGCTGATACTGGTTTTCGAGGACTCCGTGAAGTTCCTTAACCGCATTTGCGATTGAACCAAATTCGTCGTCGCGGGTCAGATATTTATTGAGCAGGTCTGAGTGAGAGTAATCCCCGGCCTTAAAGTTTTCAATCTGCCTGTTGATGACTCGAATCGGCCTCATCGTGAATTCTACGCTGGAACCGAAGATGAGCAGAATAATCAGGGTGATAAAAATGCAGATTGCAGCCAGAATGGTCCTGACTGAGCGGACAATTCCAAAGACATTTTCGTTTGAATCCTCAACAACGAAGACCCAGTTTTTATCTTCCATAAAGTAGCATGATGTTACTGATTTTGCTGAGCGGTAGCTTACGGTTTTTGCATCATTATCTTCGGATTTGAAAGTCTCCAGGGCTTCAAGCAGATTCTGGTCGCTGCATTTCTGACCGACAAGCTGGGAATCTTCATTGAAAATATATTCGTTCGTATTGGCATTTATCAGGGAATAGCCTATGGCCTTGTCTGAAAGGGGAGCCAGCGTTTTTTCAAGGGCGTCGGTATAAAAGGCACCGCCTGCAAAGCCGATTGCATTTCTGTCTTCGTCATAAACCGGCGCGTAGACAGGAATTACCATCTTTTTTGTGACCGGAGCCATGACGATTCCGGTGCAGAAGGCCTTTCCCTTTGCTTTTATTGTTTTCTCCAGAACTTTTGCGCTTTCCCTGTCACGGAACCTGATGTTTACTGACTTTGGATTTGTGTGGTCCAGAACGAAGGTGTCCCATTCGGCTATGTAAAGGCCTTCCGTGTCGCCGTGGCCTGAAGCGTATGCCATGGTGACTTCGTGAACCTTCCGGCGGGCAAGTGGATCGTTTTTTTTGGTGAAGCCTTCCCGGATTATGGGGGAGCGGCTGTAACCCGTCAGAAAATCGCAGCAGCCAATAACGTATGACTCGACCAGTTGAGCTCTGTCCCGGGCAATGATTTTCATGTCGCTCATGGCCTTGTCTTCCAGAACTTTTGTGAGACCGAGATTGATGATGAGAAAAAGGGCCGTCATTGCAATTATTTCAACTGTACCGACTATGGCCGCAATCTTCAGGCTGATTCTTCTGCTTTTCATTTTCTTTAAATATTCTTATGTTATTCAGTATAACACAGGATTTTTGATTTACAAAGAAAAATCTTCTATATTATGACAGCCATATAATAAAACTTGTGAATCTGAAAATCAGGATTTATAATTAAAAAAATGACCGACATCGAGAATCTCGAAAAAATCATCAGGCAGGTCTTCAAAGTCAGCAAGGTTATAAAGAACCGTGCGAACACGAACAACTGCATTGCCCCTCTCAACCGTAAGCCACACAACCTCTTTGCCCGCAATTTCTTTGACAGGCTCAGGCGGCTCAATGATAAATTCTCCGGCGACAGGTCAGCAATCAACGATATTGCCGAGCGGGTTAAAAACATCGGTGAGGCCAAAAATTCTGCCTGGGCGGGGCCTTACTCCGAGCTGGTTGCCCTGGATTTTTATTCCCAGTTTTCCGAATTCTTCAATCTTTCCTACATCAACCTTCTTCCTATAAAAAATCATCCCTCATCGATTCCGGCAATCAACGGTCAGAAAGAAGTAATCGACATCGACTTGTGCCTGCACCTTCGCCACGACAAGGTTTTCACCGACATAAAATCATTCAACTGCATCCACCAGAACATTTTGGACGAAGTTATCGAGGTTGTGGAAGAATACGCCCTGGTCACTCTGGGAAAAAGCGTGATGATTGGCGTGGACAACCTTTCAAGCATAGACTACACCGAAGTAAAGTCCCATCTGGGCTATGAAAAACGAAAAATTTACTACGCCCTGACAAATGCAATTTCTGAAAACCGCCGCCTTGTGCCCTACGAGTCAAAAACAGGAATCGTCTTTACCTTCCGAATCGAATATTCCGACACCCTGACAACCGTAAAAGAATATTCTCCCTTCGCCATGGCCGAGGCCTACAAGTACAAATTTCTGGACTACGGCTCAAAACTTGTGGACAATGAATATTCCGTTATCACAATGGTGAGGAATCCCTGGTTCAACGAGGAAACAGTCGATTTCGGTGACTTCAACAATATCTTTTACCGCTCCCTTGCCCGCCGAACTTTTATCGAGCTCAACAGAATCAAAGAAGATGCAGCCCGCTATTCGCAAAGCTATCAGAACAAAAAAATCCGGGTATGTGACGTGGCCAGAAATCTGGCGGGAATAGTCTTTATTGATGATGAAAGTTCAAAGGAAAGCGAGGCCGAAAGCTTGTATTCGGCCTATTTTTACCTCAATCCCAATTACGCAAATAAAAATCCCCTCACAATCCGAAAACTTGAAAAATATTTCCGGAATGAGAGGGAAGTGCAGATTAAGGATTTTGATGATTTCAGGTGGGACAATTACTGATTGCTACATTCGTCCTGCAGCCCTTTCCTGTTTTTCCCATTCAGCCTTAGGCATGTATTCCACGACAACTTTTCCGTCAATTTCATCGACTTTAGTCATCGCGAATTCCTCGTAATGCTGAATAAGCCAGGCATCATATTCCGTCCAGTTGCTAAAAGTTTCAGTCATATTGCAATTCTATTGCAAAATAGCTCCCTTGTCAGCAGAAGAAACGAGTTTTGCGTAGCGGGCAAGGTAGCCTGTCTTAACTTTTGGTTCAGGGGCTTTCCATGCTGCCTTTCGACGGCTGAGTTCTTCATCGCTTACGTCGAGGTGAATCTTGTAGTTGTTGATGTCGAGGGTGATTTTGTCTCCTTCCTCAACAAGAGCGATAGGACCGCCGACTGCTGCTTCCGGTGAACAGTGACCGAGTGAAGCACCGCGGGTAGCTCCAGAGAAGCGGCCGTCTGTAATCAGGGCAACCTGCTTGTCCAGGCCCTGACCTGCGAGGGCTGCTGTAACTGCCAGCATTTCTCGCATACCAGGTCCGCCTTTTGGTCCTTCATAGCGGATTACGACTACGTCACCGGCCTTAATCTGTGCCTTCTGAACTGCTTCCATTGCCTCAGCCTCGTCGTTGAATACGCGGGCAGGACCTGTGTGGAGCATGAGTTCCTTTGCACAAGCAGAGCGTTTTACTACAGTGCCGTTTGGAGCAAGGTTTCCGAAGAGGATTGCGATTCCGCCGTTGTCAGAGTAAGGATTTTCAATCGGGCGGAGGATTTCAGGATTGCGGTTTTTAACTCCCTTGATGTTCTCTGCGATTGTTTTTCCTGTGACAGTGATGAGGCTTGTATCGATGAGGTTCTTTTTTGCAAGCTCAGCAAGAACAGCCTGAACGCCGCCTGCATCATCAAGCTCGCACATGAATGTGTGGCCTGCAGGAGCAAGGTGGCAGAGGTTAGGAGTGCGGTTAGAGATTTCGTTTACTTCGTGAAGGTCGATTTCGATTCCAGCCTCGTGAGCGATTGCAGGGAGGTGGAGCATTGTATTTGAAGAGCAGCCGAGAGCCATGTCTGCGGCAAGGCCGTTCTCAAAATTCTTTTTGGTCATCATCGCTCGGGCAGTGATTCCCTTTTTGTACATTTCCATTACAGCCATGCCTGCGTGTTTTGCAAGCTGGATTCGTCGTCCTGTTACGGCTGGAATTGTTCCGTTGCCCGGCAAGCCAAGACCCAAAACCTCAGTGAGACAGTTCATTGAGTTTGCTGTGAACATGCCTGAACAAGCACCGCAGCCAGGACAAGCGTAGTTTTCAAGTTCCTTAAGCTGGCACTCGTTGATTTTGCCTACTGCAAGGCCGCCTACAGCCTCGAACATATCAGTCAAGGAAAGGTTTTTGCCTGAGTATGGATTTGAAGGATCATGACCCGGCAAGTGACCAGGCATCATAGGACCGCCAGAGACGAAAACTGTCGGAAGGTCGAGGCGGGCAGCAGCCATGAGCATACCCGGAACGATTTTGTCGCAGTTTGGAATCATTACCAGGGCGTCAAACTGGTGGGCCTTTGCGACACATTCAACTGAGTCAGCGATGAGCTCGCGGGTAACGAGGGAGTATTTCATGCCCTCGTGGCCCATTGCGATGCCGTCACATACACCGATTGCAGGGAATTCAACTGGAGTGCCGCCGGCTAAGCGTACGCCAGCCTTTACAGCCTCAGCGATGCGGTCAAGCTCGATGTGGCCTGGAATAAGTTCGTTTTTTGCGCAGATGATTCCGACCATCGGCTGGGCGAGTTCCTCGTCAGTGTAGCCAGAAGCATAGAAAAGTGAGCGGTGCGGAGCGCGTGCCGTACCCTTGATTGCGTTATCAGATTTTTTAGTATTTGCCATAATGTACCTCAATTGTCATTGCCGGGCTTGACCCGGCAATCTGTTGTAACTCAGAGAATTATACTTGTTCTTGAGTGTTGCGTAAAGTGAAATATTTGAAATGCTTTAGTGCGCCTTATGCAATATCCTCAGAGCAGACCTGGTTCTTTCCGTGCGTTTTGGCGTAGTAGAGTCTTTCGTCAACCCGCTTGTAGGAATCCTGCAGGTCTTCTTCGTCACGAACCTGGGTTACGCCGACTGAAATACTGATTGCAGGCATTTTCTCCCATTGAATTGCATTGATTGATGAGCGGATTTTTTCTGCAATTTCCCTTGCTTCTTCTTTTTGCGCGCCCGGCAGAAGAATCATGAATTCCTCGCCGCCCCAGCGACCGATTGAATCAGAGCTTCTTATGCAGCTTTTTGCCTTGCCTGCAATTTTGACCAGAACTTCATCGCCCATGTCGTGGCCGTAGGTGTCGTTTATCCGCTTGAAATTGTCGATGTCGAACATTATCAGGCTGATTTTTTCCTGACTTTTCTTTTTCAACTCGCCGCAAATGATTTCGGAGATCTTTTTTCGGTTGAAAATCTTTGTGAGTCCGTCCGTTGTCGCCGCTTCCTCAAGCTTTAAGTTTGCCTGATAAAGATCCCGGCTCGTCGCGTGTAAGAAATTTACCAGACGGTCTTCAAAGGGCAGGGCAATTTCGTCTTTTTTGCTCAGGGAAATGTCTTCGACCAGCTTGTTGTCGATAAAATTTCTTGCTCCGTAAAAGTCGATGTAGCAGTCTTCTTCGTTTATCTTTTCGTCGGCCGAAAATTCCCTGAATCCGACTACGACCAGAGCGCTGTTCTGCAGGCCCCCGCTTCTGTTTTTGTAAAGAATTTCTGAGAAGGCAAAACAGCCTGCCGCCTCACGGTAAAAATTCGAGAATGCGTGAATTTCAAGGATTTCGTCGTCCTTCAAATAGAGCTGCCTGTTGCGGCAGACGTGAAGCAAAAGACCGTCGAGATTTTTCCGGCTCATGTATTCGGCCAGGTTGAAAGATTGCTTTAAAATCAGTTTTTTTGAGCCGTAAGAGAAGACCAGTTTTTCGCCCTCGTGGATGTCAGCGGTAAAATGAACGAAGCCCTCTTCGTCCTTTTTGATTGGCATTCGGGCCAGCCACTTGTCGCCCCGCTTGAGCATAAAGGGAAATTCGCATGTGTTTTCAATAAAGCTTTGGCTGGATGTAACGCCAAGATAATTCTGATAGATTTCACCGGCCACTTCACCGTCAAGGGTCTTTAAAATATGATTTTCAGCCACGCCGGTGATTTTGAATTCCTTGCCGATTGGAGTCCAGCCCAAAGTTGATTCCGCGTAAATTCTAAGCCTCTCGCCTCTGAATAAAGTGATGACTACGCCGTTATCATGGATTTTGTTTCCGATGATGTATAAATTCTGTTCTTCGGCAGTGTCTGCAAAGCCTGCCCCGGCACCAAAAATCGGAACATCTTCATGCTCAAAATTGACTGCGGAAAGAAAGTCGTTGGTGACATTGTTTTTGAGTGGAGTGGTGTAGACCTGAATTCCCCGCAAATTCTTGATTTTATGCAGGACTTCCAGAAAATTATTTTTTGCCTCATCAACCGAAATCTCAGAAAAATCATATTCCAAAAGTTCGACCTCAGACTGGCTGAAATAGAGGACTGTGAGAATGGTCCTTTCGCGAAAACTTTCTCCGTGAGCCAGGCCCTGAATGCAGGTGAGACCGGCAACCCTGGCCTTTTCAAGTTTTTCACGGACTATGCCAGAAAGATAGCTGATATAATCTTTTTGGACACGCTCCGTAAAAATATTTACAAGAACTGATTTCGCATTCTGATATTCAGGACTCGCCTTTATTCCATCCAGAAATTTAACCGCATCAAAAGTATCCTGAACTGCACAAGTTATCTGCTTCATCCACTGACTCCCTTATCTAATGATACACTGGAAAAGTGGAATTTGTACAATTAAATTTTGGGGGCTGCCTTCGCATTCGCTCAGGCCAGGCTTTCCGCGAGCACTTTTGTTGTCGTGCTCGTTTGGGTTCCGCCTTTCGGCTGCATTGCTGCGTTCCTTCGCTTCTCTACGTCACTTCGCAACGGCTTCGCCGTCACTACAATCCTTAGCCCGCCAGTTCCCTGAGCATATCCTCCGCCTTGTCAAAAAATCCTTCTTCAATAAAATCAGCGAATTTCTCTTTTAAGTCCAGAAGATTTTCCAGAAGTTTTGCCCTGGTAGCGGCGCACAAAATCACCTCGCAGTATCCCTGCTCGCGAATCTGCCTGGCCGCATGGTTTTCAATCTGATTAACAAATGCAACGTAGGGCAGAGCCTTGAGTTCCAGAAGCTTTCCCCGCTCCAGAATCGGGAATTTGATATTTAACGACAATCTATGTGCCCTCTGTGCTCTCTGTGAGGAATTCAATAATTCATTAAAAATTATCTCCGGTAAAAAAAGGCCGGAACTGGCCGCATAAGTCGTGCTCATCCCGGAAAGCCTTGGATTTACTTCAATCACGAACCATTTTTCGCCGTCGAAGACCAAATCCACCTGGGCAATTCCGTCGAGCCTCATTCCATTTGCGAGCTTCAAAAGCATTTCGTTCAGCTCCCTAATCTTGTAGAGCCTTTTTTCTTTTTCATTCAAGCCGATCGGCCCGATTTTCACGCTTTGCTTTGGGCTTGTGATTCCGTACTGGTTCACGCTGAATTTGAATGGCGGAAAAATCGTGTACTTGCCGCCGCTGCCGTAAATCTCGCAGCCGAACTGCTCTCCTGAAATCATTTCTTCTATTATTCTGTCCGAAGTCGTTTTCTTGGATTTTAAGATTCCCACCGCTTCATCGTAAGTATTCACAACGTCCGCGCCAAAAGAACTGAGACCCGTCGTGTCTTTTATAATCACCGGAAAGCGCAATTTTTTGATTTCATGAAAAACTGAGTCGCGAAAGACATTGCTCCGTAAATCACGCCTGTTTCCGCCGTTAATCCAAAGCTCGTGGTGCATGTAAACTGCTTTCGCACAGTTCACGCCGAGCTTTTCCAGAAAAACATGGGTGCGCCACTTGTCAAAGCAGATTGTCGCTGTCTCAACCGAGTGGCATATCGTTCTGATTCCCTTTTCGCGCAAAAAATCCGCCACCATCGCGTCCTTTATCGTGAGCCAGTCGTATGGAAC
This sequence comes from Treponema ruminis, assembly GCA_017161305.1. GTDB lineage: Bacteria > Spirochaetota > Spirochaetia > Treponematales > Treponemataceae > Treponema_D > Treponema_D ruminis. The sequence goes on from CP031518.1 coordinate 786,540, forward strand.
GACATAAAAGCTGACCGCAATCGCAATGTCGGGCTTCAATTCCGCAAGTTCATCAGCAATTTCTTTTTCTTTGTCAGATTTTATCAAAATCCGCCGGACTTTCCCGGATTCTACTATAGAATTGCCATCAACGTCGCACAAAAACATGGCCGGAAGCTGAGTCGCAATCAAAATCTCGTGCTCAGGGTGACTTTCAGCAAAAAAATCCCATTGCTCAGTCCATGAAGGAAGTGTCGTGGTGGTGATTGCCCCGCCGTCGTAAATGTTTGAGCTTGTAGAATAAAAAAGAATCCGCATAGAGACAATATACAAGTGGCAATAAATTACTGCAATCCCCACTCAATATTCTGAATCTTTTCTCGGAGTGATTCGTCACTAGTCAGATTAACAAGTGTTTCCAATAAATCTACCCCGTTTGTCCACACGTCCGGGTAAACGCCAAAGCCTTCGCCATGCCAGTTTTTGAATCGTTTGAGGCTTCCTGTCATTTCCGTTGCTGAAATGTAGAACACGATTTTTGATTCTGAGAGCCGGAAGGGATTCACATTCCAGTATTCACAGCAGCCTGAAGAATTTTCTCCCACAACAATAACCTGATTGCCAAAGTCTTCTTTTGCAGTCCACACAAACTCTTCTGTGGCAGAAGCTGAGTTCCTGTCGATTAGTATAATCAGTTTTCCTGTGAAATGAGGTTTTTCTGGAACAGGAAGTGCATGTTCTGCCATCTTATCCAAAAAGTTTCTTGAGTCATAAGTGATTTTGCAGGGGGCATTTTTCTGTTCAAGCAGCATATTTTCCACGATATTGTCCGCTTCTCTGGTTTGTGTATTGAATTTTTTGTATTTCATGGCTTCAAGCTGGGTGAGGGCTGGTGACTGAACTTGTTTTGCTGGAACAAAGTTTTCTGCTTTCCAGAATTTTGAGGCAATTCCGATTCCATATCGCGCCAAGTCGTATTCGCTCACATTTTTGCTGCCCGGAACATACAGATTAATAAAAAAATTTGTGCCGTAAGTATCGTAGCCGCCAGAGTTGCTTCTTAAATCGACGATTATGTTCTTTTTGTCCTGAAAATTAGAGCCGGCCTTCATGAATTTTTGAAAATTTTTATCCGCACCTCTTCGATATTTTGAATCAGCTGGCGGCTGCTGAAAACTGCTCAGAGAAATATACGCGGAATTTTCGGTCTGTTTTTCGCCATAACGTACATTCGGAAGCATATTAATCGGAACTTCTGATTTTGCGTGAATTTCATAGACTTTGCCATCGATTGAAACTAAAAGCGACTTTTCCTGAGATGGAGCGACGTTGATTTTGTCGTCAGTTTTTTTGAGCATTTGAGAATAGGCTGGAAGGCGAGCTTTTTCGATTTCACCGACTCTGTAGATTCCTTCGCCTTTTCCTGGATAGTAAAAGAGATTTTCCGTGCTTCCTTCGTATTTTGAGCCGGTTTTAATTCCCAGTTTTGCCGAATCTTCCCCGACTTCCACGACTTCAAACGAATCTCCTGTCTTTTTGACGAAAATATCCGACCAGTAAACGATGTAATTGTCGCAGAAATGCCATGACCAGTTATTGAGGTGGATTGAAAAGTGCGTGTCTTGAATTTTGCCCGAAAGTTCAGCTTTTAAGACTTCAAAAAATTCCTCAACGCTGATTTCTTTTCCTTCAAAATGATTTTTTATATTCTTTTTGAGAAGTTCTAGATCCAAGCCACGTTCACAAGCATTTTCATAGCCCGCATAAGTTGTTTTAAAAATCCAGCAGAACATATCCAGATCTTTTTCGAGCTGGTCTTCTGAAATTTTCTCAACAGAATTGAAATTTTCGTAAGGATTTTCAATGTCTTTCCATTCGCAAGGTTCAACTTTGAGTGCGTTTGCCTTAAATTCTTCAGACGTCACATGAACAGAAGGGAGTGTATTTCCGCCGCTGGTTGAAGCGCAGCCCAAAAGCCAAAATGATGAAAGAATACCCGCAAAAGCAAGCATTGTCAGATTTTTTTGAATTAATGAAACTTTTTTCATAGAGACAATATACAATTTTTTAATGATTTTGCGTAGCTTAATTGAATCAACTTCCCAAAATCAGTAAAATACCCTTAATCAAAAAATCTTCATGGGGAACATATGAAAATTACAGGCGCACAAATCGTAATCGAATGTCTTGTTGAGCAGGGAGTAACCACAGTTTTCGGCTATCCTGGCGGAAACATCCTCAACATTTATGACGCACTTTATCAGAATTCAGACCGAATCAATCATATTCTAACAGCACACGAACAGGCTGCAGCCCACGCCGCAGACGGTTATGCACGCACCACAGGAAATGTCGGTGTCTGTATGGCAACTTCTGGCCCTGGAGCTACAAACCTCGTAACAGGTATTGCGACAGCCTACATGGACTCAGTTCCTGTCGTTGCAATCACATGTAACGTCGGCACACCTCTTCTCGGAAAAGACACTTTCCAGGAAATCGACATCACAGGCGTAACCCTTCCAATCACAAAGCACAACTTCATCGTAAAGGATGTCAAAGACCTCGCAAAAACTTTCCGTGAGGCCTTCATCATCGCAAAATCAGGCCGTCCAGGCCCTGTCCTCATCGACATTCCAAAAGACGTAACTGCAAAATCATGGGAATTCGAGCCTCTTCCAAAAGGCAGTGACGGACTCAAGGACATCGTTGCAGAAAACGCAAATTTCTCACGAGTCGTAAAGGTTGCAGTTCCAACAGACGAAGAAATCAAAAAGGCAGCAGAAATCATCAACAAGGCTGAACGACCTGTAATCTACGCAGGCGGCGGCGTTAAAATCTCCGGCGCCGAAAAGGAGCTTCTGGAATTCGCAGAAAAGGCACAGATCCCGGTTGCAGAAAGCCTTATGGGCCGCGACGTATTCCCTGCAAGCCACCCTCTCTGCACATGGATGGTCGGTATGCACGGAACAAGGGCCAGCAACATGGCAGTAACCGAAAGCGACCTGGTCCTTGCCCTCGGCTCACGATTTTCTGACCGCGTAATCGGCGATCCAAAAAAATTCGCTGAGCATGCAACAGTATTCCACATCGACATCGACCCTGCCGAAATCAATAAGAACATTCCTGTCGGCGGACAGCTTATCGGCGACGTAAAGGCAATCCTTACACGTCTCCTTCCCCTCATCGAAAAACACGACCACAAAGACTGGCTTAAAAAAGTCGATGACTGGAAAAAAGAAGTTCCGGCTTGTTACTCAGAAGTCAAGGCTGACGCAATCAATCCTAAATTCATGCTTGAGACAGTTCACAAATACGCAGGCGACGAAGCCTACATCACAACCGAAGTCGGCCAGCACCAGATGTGGACGGCCCAGTTCTATCCGTTCGGAAAGCCGCGCCGCTTCGTAACATCAGGCGGTTTGGGAACAATGGGCTTCGGTACAGGAGCCGCAATGGGAATCCAGGTCGCTCACCCGGAAGACCGCGTAGTTCATATCGCAGGTGACGGCTCATTCCGTATGAACTGCAACGAGCTCTGCACAATCGCGCGCTACAATCTTCCAATCGTAATCGTTCTGGTAAACAACGGCACTTTGGGCAACGTCCGCGTATGGCAGAAGCTCTTCTACGACAAACGCTACAGCCACACAACACTCGACTTCGGTCCTGACTGGGGCAAGCTGGCTGACGCATACGGAGTAGGCTACTACAAGGCAGGCAACAACGCCGAGTTCGAAAAAGTCTTCAAGGAAGCATTCGAAAGCAAAAAGCCTTGCATCGTAGACTCTCGCGTTGACATCGACGAAATGATTCTCCCGATGGCAATCCCAGGAAAACCGATCGACGACCAGATGATGTCGTGGGACAACTAAATTTGATTTTTTTCAAGGCATTTACAGTCCAATGCACTGCGGTTCTTTTGGCTGCAGTTTCATTGGCTGGCTGTGCCTCATCCCCAGAGGATAAAGCTTCTCCAAAACGTGATTTTGAGCTTACAGATGCCAAAGTCATACTTTCACAGATGACGACCGAGGAAAAAGTTGCTCAGCTTTTCATCATAACGCCGGAACAGCTTGTTTCAGGCAAAATCCTCGGCTCGCAAACAGAAGCAAATCCCGCCCTTTCAAAAGCCGCTTTAAAATACCCGGTCGCAGGCTTCATTCTTTTTGCCCGGAACATAAAGACTCCCGAACAGACCAGAAAACTCACAAAATTTCTTTCTTCACTCACGCCGATTCCAGCCACTCTTGCCATTGACGAAGAGGGAGGAAGGGTAGCCCGACTTGCAAGGAACGAAAATTTCTTCCTTCCAAAGTTTAAGAGCATGGGAGAGGTCGGAAAAACTGGAGACATAGAAAACGCCCGCGGAGCCGGTCAAATCATCGGCTCCTACCTTTCGATATACGGCTTTACCCTCGATTTTGCACCGGTCACTGATGTAAACACAAATCCAGAAAACATAGTCATCGGAGACAGGGCCTTTGGTGATAATCCCCAGCTGGTAGCCGATATGGCCGGGGCCTTTTTGAGCGGACTTCATTCAACAGGCCTAAAGGGCTGCATAAAGCATTTCCCCGGTCACGGAGACACAAGGGGCGACACCCATTCAGACTATGTTGCGGTCACAAAGACCTGGGAAGAACTTAAAGCCTGCGAGCTCATCCCTTTCAGGCAGAACTTCAGCCAGACTGACTGCATTATGATTGCCCACGTCACCTGTACGGCGATAGACAGCCTTTATCCGGCCTCTCTTTCAAAAAAACTGATTACGGAAAAACTGCGTGGCGAGCTGGGCTACAAGGGTCTTGTTTTGAGCGATGCCCTGGATATGGGGGCAATCGAAAAGAACTACGGCTCAGGGGAAGCAAGCCTTCTTGCATTTGAAGCCGGAAACGACATCATCCTCATGCCCAAAGATTTTTTTGCAGGCTATGATGCCATTCTTGCGGCTGTACGCTCAGGCAGAATCAGCGAAGACCGTCTCAATGAAAGCGTACTGAGGGTTTTACAGCTTAAAGGGTATTAAAAATGAAGATTCACAAACTTGCCTTTCTTCCTCTGCTGATTTCTTCTATAAATTTAATGATTTTCACTTCCTGCACATCATCAAAATCGACGGCCGCAGACCTAAATCCCCGCGTAATACTTGGCGACGAGCAGTTTGACCAGTACGGCCCTCTTTTAAAGGAAAGGCGGATAGCTCTTTTTTCAAATCATTCGGGCATCGTTGGTGACAAAATCATTCTTTCTGACGGAAGCGTTCAGTTCGGCGGCTTTACAAGTTCCGCTGATAAGGACCTTTCCCTCATTCCTTTTGGCAGGGACTTGGAAGGAAATCCCGTCACTTACGGAGAGCATATTCTTGATTTTCTTCTTTCCCAGAAAATTAAGGTTGAGGCGATATTCTGTCCTGAGCATGGTTTCCGGGGCACTGAAGATGCGGGCTCAGGCATTTATGACAGCCTTGACGAAAAGACCGGAATCCCGATTCTTTCCCTTTACGAAAACGACAGCAGGCACACGATAAATCCAAAGAACATGGAAGTTTTTGACACCCTTGTAATAGACATTCAGGACGTCGGGCTGCGTTACTACACTTATTACATTACCCTCTATTATCTTATGGATGCATGTGCGAAAAATCAAAAGGAAGTCGTTATCCTTGACCGGCCCAATCCCAACGGCTTTTATGTGGACGGTGAAATCCTAAAGGACGACTTTAAATCCGGGGTTGGCCGCCTTCCGATTCCGACCGTGCACGGCATGACTCTGGGTGAACTTGCCCAAATGATGAATGGCGAGGGCTGGTTTTCAGCCGGTAAAGATTCCTGCCGCCTTACGGTCATTCCCTGCAAAAATTACACACATCAGACAAAATACTCCCTTATCCGGGCTCCTTCTCCAAACATCAAGAATATGAGGGCCATATATCTCTACGCCTCAACTTGCTTTTTTGAAAACACGATTGTTTCCGTGGGCCGGGGCACTGATTTTCCATTTGAAGCCTACGGAAGTCCTTATTTTGATTCCCTTGACGGAGTGGATTTTTCTTTTGTTCCGAAATCCATGCCAGGAGCGGTAAATCCGCCTTTTTTGGAGCAGACCTGCTTCGGAAAAGACCTTCGATCAAAGCCCCTCGAAGAAATCTTTCTTGCTGGTTGCGATCTTTCCTATCTTTGTGGCGCCTATCAAAAAGCAAAAGAAGCCGGAAAGGACTCAGAATTCTGGGGAAAAGTCCGTTTGCGAGAATACTATTGGATTGACCTCTTGAGCGGTTCGACAAAAGTCCGCGAGCAGCTTGAAGCCGGCCTTTCAGCAGATAAAATAAAGTCATTCTGGCAGACTGACATTACAAATTTCAAGAAACTTCGAAAGCCCTATCTCCTCTACAAAGACTAGGGGGCTCCTGCAAATCCTTTATCGTAAATCTTTCCTCTTTTTTTTAAGCCTACCTTGAAAAAGTCTTTTTATAAGTTATAATTAAGAATAGAGGAATCCCAAAATATGAAAAAGTCTTGCATCACTAAAAAAATTTTACGAACTTTCAAATCACTTCTTTGTTTTACTATACTGGGGGGGGGTACTTTCTTCTCTTTTGTATCGTGTGAAAACTTCCTTGACAACGGCGACTTTAAGGAACAGCTCGATAAAGACATTGCCTACGCAAAGGCAAAGTCACTTTCAATAATCATTTCCCCTGAAGTAGGAACAGGAGCCTCGATTCCTGACGGCAAGTACACCGTAAAGCAGGGCTATCCCTTTGAAGTCAGCTTTACCGAAGCATCCGGCTACAGTTTTGTAAAGTGGATTGCAGTCTCAAACGAAGATTCCAAAAAGGAAATAGAGGGCGTTGTCTTTGACAATGAGGCATCCCCAAAAACCATGGCAACCGTCAACATTGATTCAGACGACGTGCGCATCCTGCCATTATGCTCTGACCGAATAGCCGTAGTGGGCGAGCCAAACCCGAAATACGAGGCCAATGGCGTAAGCCGTGACCGCTCAATCACCGTGCAATTCTCAAAAAAGCCGGATCCAAAAAGCTTTATTTTCAGCAAGGGCGAAATCCCGGACGGGGCTGAAACCATAGCAAGCAAAAAGACTGATTCAGAGACAGGCGAAGAAACAGAAGAAATCTGGGCCTATGTCTATGAAAACCAGACCTTCCTCAAGAACATTTCAATTACGAATGCGGACGGAATTTCCCTTGCCGAGCATTTCAACCAGCCGGTCCTCGAGGATAACCTTCTTACGGTTTCCGTGAACAAGTCAAAGCCCATTGAATTTGAAAGCGGAGTCGAAAAGAAAGCAGTCATTGTAACTCTTTCAACAGGAATTTGTGACCAGAATGGCGTAAGCATGAGCGCAGAAAAGACATGGAGATACCAGATTACCGAGGCAACTGACGAAAAGGCCACGGTCAACATCTCATGCGAGGTGGCAGAAGGCTCCCTCCATCTTTCCGGCACCAAGGATTACAGCATCGGTCAGAAAATCAACCTTTCCTTCACTGAAAATGCGGACTATCAGTTTGTAAGATGGGACTACGACAAATCAATTATTTATGTTGCAGATCAAAAGAGCAATTCGACCACGGCGACAGTCCTCGAAAAAACAGGCTCTACCGAACCAACCCAGATTAAGGCCCTATGTGCACCAAGACTGAGGGTTTCAGCCTTTTCTCCGATAAATGACAGCCTCAATCCAAGCGTAAGCAAAAACTCTTCTATAATTATAACATTTGACCAGAACCTGCCGGATGACGAGGAAGGACTTGCCCAGCTTGAAAACATCATGATTACACTCGGCGGCTCTCCTGTCCATGCAAGCTTCCTTGAGCCTGTCATCAGCGGAAATACCGTAACCTTTGCGGCCGATAAGTCAAACATGCTGGACGTAGCTTCTGGTCAGACAAAGAAAATTTCAGTAACGGTACCGACTGATTTTTATTATATTCTTGATGACGGCACAAAAGTCACCTACGGCGGAATCGGAAAGACCTTCAACTATACGATTGACGAAACCACCATCGACAAGGCCGAAGTCACTTTCGCAGCGGCAAAGAATTCCGGTTCCCTGACACCGGCTGCAGGCTCAGCAAACAAATATTCAGTAGGGCAGGAAGTTCCGATTTCCTTCGAACTTGCCCAGGGCTGGCAGTTCAACGGCTGGAGCGTAACTCTAGGAAACACTGAAGTAGGCGAGGATAAAATCAAGATTCTCGATAAGAAATCCCTCTCAACAAAACTCATCGTCAATGAAGCGGTGCAGGGCATAACGGTTACGGCAAAGGCAAGCGAAAGCCTTAAAGTCGCATCAACGACACCTGCCGAAAAGACAAATCCAAAAGACTCAGACATTACGATTACCTTCAACAAGCCGCTCGCTTCAGAATGTGAGGCGCTGCTCGATAAAATTAAGGTAACAATGGACGGATATAATGTTGATTCATTCTTTGATAATGAAAGCCGAACTTTGAGTGATAAAACAATTATCCTTAAAAACACAAAGTATCTTGATCTATCAGCTTCTGATAAAAAAACAGTTACCGTAACTATTCCAGCTTCATTTTACTACAATGACGGTACTGAAAAAGCCTATATGCAGGAAGATTATGTTTTTAATTATGAAATAACTTCTGAAACAACAGCGAAATCAGGAATTAAGTATAGTCTTTCATCAGAAAATGGCGGCAAAATCTTTATAAATCAGGAATCGGTTTACTTAGATAGAAATATAGACTATGACATAGGTTCTGTTCTTGATTTGGAACTTTCCATCTATGATGGATATCAGTTCAATGGCTGGGAAATTTATGGTTCGGATGTTTATGACACTGACTTAAAAATTGCTGATAGAAAAGCTCTTTCAACGAAACTTTATATTTACAAACCGGTTTCTTATGTTACGATTGCGGCAAGTATAAGTTTGAAGCCTGCTGTTCTTTCTGTTTCGCCTGGCGAAGGAACTCATACGGCAAATACTCCAGTCAAAGTGACGTTCAATATGCCGATGAATAAACAGAATGTTTTGGATAATCTTTTAATTCTTTATACTGATTCTGCTAAAAACAATAAGGATATGAGTGAATATTTTGAAACTCCTTCTTTTGATTCTGCAGGAAAAATCCTTACACTCGTACCAAAAGCAAATGACCTCAAAAATTTCGCAAAAAACATGGCTTACATAGATATTAGCGTAAGTTTTGGCGATGGCGTAAAAGTTTCAAATCTTCCTCTTGTACAGAATTCAAAGTCAACTTTCAAAGTGCGCTATAAGCCAGAAGTGGAGAACACGGCACCAAAAAAATATGACTTCTTTGCAACCACCAAATATTCTGAAATATCAAAGGTTTCTGGAATTAAGGATACTGAAAAATTCTCATTAGACAGTCTGAATTCATTCTCAGATGATCAAATATTGCAGAACAGAACCCAGGGAACTGTATATATTTACGGACGCTATTTTGACGAGGAGAGTGGTGTTAAATTTGTAAATATTACCGAGCAGAGAACAAATGATAAGAAGGGTAGTGTCGTAAATGAAGACGTATCTGATGCAGTTCCTTATTCCGCTGATTCTCACGATGCCCAGTTTGTAAATGATGGAACTGGATATACAGATTTTAGAATTAAGTACGATATTCAGTCTGATGACGGTGCAATTCTTTTAACAGTTAATGTTGCTGATGCCTGTGGAAATACGGATGAAAGTGAGAATCAGACTGTAATAGCGATAAAAGACAGCTATATTGATTTGACAGATTTGAATGTTGAGAATACGACTAATGACCTTACGACAATTTGGTTTACACAGATAGGACATCCTTTTGTGAATGATGCCCCATATGGGCGATGGATAAATTTAAAGAAAATTGTTTATAGAAACTGCGAAATAGATTCATCTAAACTTACCGTAAACTGTGAATATATTGATGATGAAGGAACTGAACGAGTTGTAGATTTTGATTTTAACGATTCTTTCCAATATTATGATAATTATTATAAATCTGATAGAATAGACTATAAATGGAGTCTTGTGCTTGAAAATATTGAAGATGTCTCAAATAAGAGTTTTACTGTAAAAGTAACAGATGACATTGGAAATGTTTCTGCTAAAAAATTTACATTCCCACCGACACCCGTTTTGCTTAGTATTACTCCGTATTATTATAACGGAGCACCATATAGCGGCTATGTAGACTTTACTTTTTCACATGACTACCTAAAAAATTCTTCTGAAACAGATAAATATCATTTTAGGCTTCTATACAATTATAACGATAATGACCGGGATTCAGCTTACTCTGATTCATATATTCCATGTGAATTTGAACATATAGATTATCAGGTTCATATCACAAAAAGTACACGGTCCAATTCATACGGATTAAACAGTAAGGGAATAAACTTTAAGTCCGAGCTTACAGATTCTGAATTAGAGCCTGTTGGAATTAAGTATATTGAATATAGTAAGTCAAGAGATGACTATGTAAAAATAACAGTTCATATTGATTATGATTCATGGAATAAATATGATTTAATATACATAGATGATAATTTATTCTTTGAATCTGGAACATATTCTTGTTCATACGAAGTGCTTACAAGATATCTTTATGATCCTGCTAAAATCGATTCATACGCAGCAAAAACGATTACTGGTGAAAAGGACGGAAAAATTTCTCCAAGAACTAAACTGCCAATAACAGTTCCGAATTCAGATCTATATGACAATAGTAAACCTGTCTTTCTAGATTCTGTTGGAGGCCCAGATAATTATGATTACTTTAATGTGATTAAAAATAAATTTGGAACTTCTACAGAAATTTTTGATTACATGCTTTTTGGATATTCGGTTAAAGATTATGAATCGGGAGTAAAAAAATGTATTTTACAGAATAATTCTGCAGAAAGCAGTTATGAACTCGACTCGAGCCTTTATGACGCATCAACTCATTATGTATATTTGCCAAGATGGGATTTGGATGATAATGTTTCGTATGAACTAAAAGTCGTTGATAAAGCTGGAAACGAAAACAGCCATTCACCTGGTAGATATGCATTTATGGAAGTTCCGCCAGAGATTACAAGGTTTGATATTCTTTATATGGAGATGTCATATCCAAATACGAGTTATTCACAGGCGTATCGCTGGCAGTATTATTTATATAGTTTTGAAGATTCTGATAGTGATGGAATAGGTACATGGGAGCAAAAGAAAGTAGGTGACTTAAAAGGTTATTATTCAACTCAATATTCTGCATATATGCCGTTGCAAAACTGTGAGGCACAGGGATTTTATATGATGGTATGCTATGGCTTCTATCAAGCTTCATATGGAACTGATCACGGTCGTTATGATTTTTCGATTCCAAGATATTATTACTATTACAAAGGTACTGACAACAAATATGTTCAAAACACTGGGAACTACGACCTTATTCTAGCAAACGGTTCATCAAAAGATTCCGTGGCAATTTCTTCTGATGCTCCTGTTTTTGTTCAGACACTCACAACAAAATACTCTTACGAAGAATGTAAGTCATGGGACATAAACAAATGGCAAAGAAACCGTCGTCACATAGGCGAAAAAGTAATGTCATTTGATAGCACTGATCATGCTGCAAAAAAATACAAAATACCTGTAAACGAAATTGACGAAGGCGACTGTTATGTGGTTATTGCACACTTCGCTGACGGAACATCTTCAATGAGCGAGGTAAAGCAAAAGTAAAAACTTATCTGGCAACCGGAATTTCAAGCTTTCTGATTTCAATTCTTCCTTAATTGCCAGCACCTGCTCCAGCGGCAGAGAGCAACCTTCCGCAATTGTTTCTGGCGCTACACCAAGTTTTAGCAAGTTCTTCGCATTTTCGATGGAAGCTGCTTCTTTACCTGCGTCAAAATCATAAGCCCTCTGTCGTTCCCATGTCATATACTGAAATCTCCATTGACATTATGGCGGGCGTCAATTACATAGTCTTCAAGTTCCTTTGTGTAGTTTGACTTAGCCGTACTCGATGCAGATATTCTCAAACGTACAGACGATAATAGCGCGAGCGTTCCAGCAATGCAAATGGCAAAAAGTCAGAAAATTACAAAAAAAATGCCCGGTAATTCAGAATTTCTTCTGTTTACCGGGCATTTTCGTCATTGCAATTATTTATTGCGGTTTATGACTAGTCCAATGCGTGTCCTGCTGAACCGAGAACTTCAACACATTTGTGCATGTACATCTTTTTGAGCTCTTCGCGAGCTGGTGTGAGGTACTGGCGTGGGTCGAAGTCGCCTGGGTGCTCTGCAAAGTGCTTGCGGATAGCTGCTGTCATAGCGAGGCGGCCGTCTGAGTCGATGTTGATTTTGCAAACTGCTGATTTTGCAGCCTTGCGGAGCTGTTCCTCTGGGATACCAACTGAGTCAGGGATTTTTCCACCGAACTGCTCGATGATTTTTACGTACTCTACTGGAACTGATGAAGAACCATGGAGAACGATTGGGAATCCAGGAAGCTGTTTTTCGATTGCTTCGAGAACGTCGAATGCCAATGGTGGTGGAATGAGAACGCCGTCAGGAGTGCGTGTACACTGCGCTGGTGTGAACTTACAGCGTCCGTGTGATGTACCGATAGAAATTGCGAGTGAGTCACATCCTGTTTTTGATGTGAAGTCAACAACTTCCTCTGGTTTTGTGTATTTTGACTCTTCTGCAGCAACGTCATCCTCAACGCCACCGAGAACGCCAAGCTCTGCCTCAACTGTTACGTCGTGAGCGTGAGCGTATTCAACTACTTTTTTTGTGAGTGCAACGTTCTCATCGTATGGAAGGGCAGAACCATCAATCATTACTGAAGAGAAACCGTTGTCGATACAGTCTTTAGCAACTTCAAAGTTTGGACCGTGGTCAAGGTGAAGAACGATTGGAATATCGCATCCAAGTTCGTGAGCGTACTCAACAGCGCCGCGAGCCATGTTGCGGAGGATGTTAGCGTTTGCGTAAGCGCGAGCGCCTTTTGATACCTGAAGAATTACAGGTGATTTAACCTCAACACAAGCCATGATGATAGCCTGCATCTGCTCCATATTGTTGAAGTTGAATGCTGGGATAGCATATCCGCCTTTCATTGCTTTTGCGAACATATCTTTTGTGTTCACCAAGCCAAGTTCTTTGTAGCTAGTCATAAAAACTCCTAAAATCCAATGGATTAATTACAAACTGTATGGAATATAATATGTTTAAAACGCGAGAAAATCAAGAACATGTCGCTTTTGTCTAAAAAATATTTTTTTTCGGGGATAAAATGCAGGGAAGATAAAAAATTAAAAATAGTCTTTCAAATTATTTGACAAAGATGTGTGTTAGAAATATAATTACTAATGATTTTGTGTGGGTTTTAGAAAGTTATGCCGATATTCAAGATATGGGTTTCTTTCAATAAAGAACGCACGAATAAATAAAAAGGAGTTTTTGAATGAAAAAGGGCGTAGTAGTCTTTACTGGTTTTGCATTCATGCTTGCCTTGACAGTTCCGGCAGTTGCACAACCTAGCTCAAAGGCCGTAGAAACAAGAATCATTGATAATTTTGATAACGTAGGTTCTCAAGATTATCAGGTACCTGGAAAATCGGTCAACAGCACTGAGTCTCACAACTGGACATGGGCAGTTCAGGCGAGCCATTATATTGATAAAGAAAAGGGTTTCCCAAAGCTTGAGTATTTTGATGGTCAGCCAAATTCCCTCAGATTGTTCAATAAAGAAGGAGATCAGCCAAAAGTTCTCGGTGTAAAAACCAGCTATCTTCGCAAAGGTGAGAACTGGTTCGAGGTTTATCCTGAGAATGAAGGCAAGCCATATGAGATTCCTTTCGTAGGTACAGTTACTCAGGTTGATTTCTGGGTTTGGGGCGCAAATTACCTTTATTTCATTGATATTCTCGTTCGCGATGCAGACGGTCGTGTTTATACACTTCCAGCCGGCAATCTTGCTTTCAACGGATGGCGAAATGTAATCGTTCCAATTCCTTCTCATGTTCGACAGCATTCACGCTTGCGCTCAGGTCCTACAACAATGACATTCGTTGGATTCCGAGTTCGCACAGATCCAGATGAATATGTTGATGACTTCAATATCTTCTTCGATCAGCTCAAGTTCTCTACAAATGCTTTGAGCAATGTATTCGATGGATATGAGCTCAAGAACGTTGATTTCGGTGATTCTGGCTCAAGCGGAAGCACATCATCACAAGGAGAAGCTAAATAATGAAAAAGTTACTTACAGTTGCCATTGCATTGGCACTTTCTGCAGCAGTTTTTGCACAGGATAACAATCGTCAGAACGACAACGAGAGCCTTGCTTCACCAGATCCAACAGTAATGGGTAATGATTCTGCCCGCCAGGCTCTCCGTGAAGTATCAGTTGACCGCTATGAATTGGAAGGCAGCTGGAATGCTCACATTTCTCCGGATAACGGTGTAATTAATGCTCGTCTTTTTGAAGGAAACCCTCTTGCAAAAGAGCCTCTCAAAGGCGAAGAAGATGCTGAGGACTCAAAAGTTCTCGGTATCAAAGTTGAGTTCTTCCATCGTGGTGTAAACTCATTCTTCATCAAATCAGCTCGCCCAATTCCAATCGAGGGTGTTACAAAGACAATTTCTTTGTGGGTTGCTGGCCGAAACATGAACCATGAGATGTATGTCCTCGTTCAGGACTACAACGGCAACAACTTCGAGTTGTACCTCGGTTCACTCGGATTCTCTGGTTGGAAAAAGATGTCTGTAGCAGTTCCTCCAACTCCGGATGGAGAGCATGGAATTATCCAGTCTTCTGCTTACCATGGTGTAAAACCAGGTCTTCGCATTGTTGGTTTCCGTGTTGACTGTAACCCAATGCTCGCTCGCGGCACATACTACATGTACCTCGACGACCTTCGCGCTGTAACAGATCTTTATGATCTCGAGAACCGCGACGAAGACGACATGAACGATGACTGGTAGTCGTTAATAAACAGTTCTACTGTGAAAGCCCGCTGAATTCGGCGGGTTTTTTTTATGCTCGGAGACTGTCTTTAATTTCATTTATCGAATTTTTAATCATTTTTTATTCTAATTTATACTGAAAGATGTTATAATCTTTTTATGAATCTAAGTAATTTTGGAATCAATGCCTATAAAAATACGGCAAAAAATGAATCTTCCGAAAATAACCCCGAAAAGAAAGTTTTTACTCCTGTTTTTGAGAAAATTTCAACGCAAAAAAATGAAGGCGAAAAGCAGGGATTTGTTAAATCATCTTTTTCTTCTGAAATCAAATCTTCCACTGCTTCTAATCATCATAAAACAATGAACGAAATCTTTGACAAAAGATTTTTCCCTCAGCTGAGCGACAAGGATTTCCAGGGAAACGAAACTGCACGAATAGCGGCAAAGGCCCTTACTTCCGGCGGTTTGATTAAAGTTCCGGAGCAGCCCCGCGAAAAGGATGGTAAGGAAAATATTTATCGCCGCGTTGCAAAATTCCTCATGCTGATTGGAGTGGACGAGGCGGCAAAAATCCTTCCGCATCTTACTGATGAGCAGACGGAAAAAATCATTCCTGAAATCGCGTCAATCCGATATGTTGAGCCGGAAGAGGCTAAGGCAATTCTTGAGGAATTTCAGGGGCTTGTAAAACAGGCCAGGGAAGAGGGCGGAATAGACACGGCCCGCACGATTCTTGAAAAGGCTTTCGGCACCCACAAGGCCGGGGTAATTCTTGAAAAAACTGCGACCCAAATTTCCGGCAAGCCCTTTGAATATCTTGCTGAGACCGACAGCGAGCGGGTTTCCCTTCTTTTAAAAGATGAGTCCAACGCTGTAAAGGCTCTGGTCCTTTCTTATTTGAATCCCAAGGTTTCTGCCCAGGTCATTAACGGCATGGAGACAGAGGACAAAAAAGATGTCGTAATGCGTCTTGCCCGCCTTTCAAAAATTTCACCGGAAATCGTTCAGCGGGTAGACAAGGCAATGCAGGAAAAGATGAATCATCTTGCGACTTCAAAATCTGATTCAATCGACGGAAAAAATATTCTTGCCCAGATTCTTAAGAGAATGTCACCGGAAGCTGAAGAAGGAATACTTGCGAATCTTGCTGAAGCTGATTCTGAACTTGGCGAAGACTTGCGCGAGCGGCTTTTTACGACCGAGGATATCATCAATGCAGACGACCGCTTTATTCAGGACAAGCTGCGTGACATGGATGAGGAAGAAATCGCTTATCTCATTGCCACAAAGGCAGAAGATTTCCGAAATAAAATCCTGGACAACGTTTCTGAAAACCGAAGAAAATCAATTCTCGAAACTGAGAAATTCCTATATCCGATGCGAAAGAGTGACTGTGAAAAGGCCACTTCGCAATTCTTTTCTACGCTCAGGCGTGCTTATGAAGAAGGAAATTTGTATATAAAAGGCAGGGATGACGAACTTTATGTCTGAGCTTCTTAAAAAAGGTGATTCCTATAAATCTTTTAATGTTTTAAATGTTTTTGAAATTCCAGATTATCATTCCACGGCTTTTCATCTGCGCCACACCAAGACTGGCCTCGAAGTCTTTCATCTTCTGAATGATGATCCTGAAAATCTTTTTGCTTTTGCTTTCCGAACGCCAAACACAAAGGCAAACGGACTTGCCCACATAATCGAACACTCAGTTCTTTGCGGTTCCGAAAAATATCCGCTAAAGGACCCCTTTGTCATTATGTCAAACCAGAGCGTAAAAACTTACCTCAATGCAATGACATATTCTGACAAGACAGTTTATCCGGCAAGTTCAATCGCAAAGGCCGATTATTTTAACCTTATGTCGGTTTATGGAGATGCGGTTTTCTTTCCACGGCTCAATAAAGAAATCTTCATGCAGGAAGCCCACCGCCTTGAAATCGACGAAAACGGAAATCCTTCGATTCAGGGTGTAGTTTACAATGAGATGAAGGGGAGTTATTCTTCTTTTGAGTCCGTTGCGGCTGATATTTCTCTTGCCAGTCTTTTAAAAGGTTCAATTTACGAAAAGGATTCTGGCGGTGACCCACTTGAAATTCCGACTGTTACATACGAGGAATTCCTTGATTTCCATAAAACCTGGTACCGGCCGGACAATTGCTTTGTCTTTTTGCACGGAAATATTCCGACGACTGAGCAGCTTGATTTCCTGCAGGAAAATTTTCTTACCCGCCTTGAAAAGAAATTCCCGGATATAGACCTTTCTGATTCTGCCCGAAAAAATCGGATCGATGATTTTATAAAGCTTGTTACTCCCCAGAAAATCTCTGAGCCGATTGAAGTGTATGCAGAGGGCCCAAGCGGAGACGGCGAGGAAAGCAATACCGTCCTTGTGAACTGGATGGTCGGCCGCTCGGAAAATGCCCTTTCTGCCACAGAAAAAATCGTACTCACTGGAATCTTGTGCAATCATGACGGTTCACCCCTTCAAAAAGCCCTGATTGAAAGCGGGCTGGGCGAGGATCTGGCCCCACAGAACGGACTTTTCGGCTCGATTTATACTACTGTTTTGACAATCGGTCTTCGGGGTGTTAAAAAGGGCAATGAGCGCAAGGTTGAAGAACTTGTTCTTGAAACCTTGA
The DNA here is from genome assembly GCA_017161305.1 of Treponema ruminis. Classification (GTDB taxonomy): domain Bacteria; phylum Spirochaetota; class Spirochaetia; order Treponematales; family Treponemataceae; genus Treponema_D; species Treponema_D ruminis. Next base: position 804,133 of record CP031518.1, read on the forward strand.
AAAATCTTCTTGAAAAGGGAATCTCTAAAAAAGATATCGAGTCAACTCTGGCGACTTTGGAATTCTCCCACCGCGAAATCAAGCGTGGTCACGGACCTTTTGCGATTTCTCTGATGGCTCGCCCGATTTACGGCTGGCTTTATGGTGACGGCCTTGAAAATCAGATCCGCATGCGCTCACATCTGGAGCAGGTTCACAAAAAAATCGAAAGTGACCCGGACTACATTCCTAATCTGCTGAAAAAGCTTATCCTCGAAAACAAGGCCCGCTCTCTTGTTGTTGTAACCCCGTCGAAAAATTATGTCGAAAAGAGGGAAGCGGCTGAAAAAGAGAGAATTGCCGAGCTTTTAAAGCATAAGTCTGTTCAGGAAATTAAGGATGAGCTTGACTCCCTTCATGCCTTCCAGCAGGTAGAAGATGATGCTTCATGCCTGCCTCATCTGCGGCCGGAAGATTTTATCACCAAGGGAAAGCCTGTGATGAACCGCTCCAACATTGAAATTGACTCGGTGGCTGGTTCTGACGGCTCTAAAATTCCATTCCTGAAAAATCTTGAGAACACGAACGGCATCATATATTTTGATCTTGCTTTCCCTGCTGACATTCTTTCTCCTTCTGATTATCCTCTTTTGCCGGCTTTTGCTGACTGTGTAACCGAATGTGGCTGGGGCAAGCTTGACTGGGCCCACGCCGCCGAAGAAACAGCCCTTCATACCGGTGGAATCGGCGTCAACCTGCTTACCATGGAAGGTCCCAATACTGAGAATGCAAAAAAACTTGCCGGAAAATACAATTGGGTAAAGCGTGACTGGGTGATTTTCAGAATGTCGATGATTGAGGAAGAGACTGAAAACGCTCTGGCTCTCTTCAAGGGCTGTCTTTCTGAAACTGATTTTTCTGATGAAAAGAGGATTCAGGATATCATCACAGAAAGCCGCAACGATTTTGAGTCTTCTGTTGTTCCTGACGGCCACATTTTTGTCTCAAACCGAATCCTCTGCCAGAATTCCCGTAAGACTGCCGTGGATGAAATTTGGAACGGCATTTCCCAGTACCTCACTTTGAAAAAACTTGCTGATACTCCTGTTTCTTCAACTATTAAAGAATTCCGGCGTATTTTTAAGCTGATAAAAGAGGGCGGGGCAATAATTCACGCTACGGCCGAAGAATCTTCTTTCAAAAAACTTGCGGAACATCTGCCTGCTTTTGCTTCTGAACTAAAACTCCGCGCTCCTCAAAATCCTAAGAAAAGCGAAGACTCTGACTTCTTTGCCCTTACGGAAATCGCCGGAACGGAAGGAAAAATACCGAATGCCGAGGCCTTTGTCACTTCTTCACAGGTGGGCTATGCGGCTGAGTGTATTCCGGCTTCCCGCTACGAGGATGCCAACAGCTATTCCGAGGAAGTCTGTACCCACTGGCTTTCAAACAATCTTCTCTGGGAGAAAATCCGCACTATTGGCGGTGCTTACGGTGCATTCTGCAATGCCGAGCCCATGTCAGGACTCCTGCTTTTTGCGACTTATCGTGACCCGGCCGCTTTTGATTCCTGCCAGGTCTTTGAAAACTGCATAAAGGAAGCCTGCGAATACGATTTTTCTGATGAGGACGTAACCTGCGCCGTTATGGGCTGCTACAGTCATTTCATCCAGCCTCAGTCTCCGAAAGGGCGTGGTTCATCTGCACTTACAAGGCTGCTTTACGGAATTACGGATGAAGACCGGGAGAGAAAAATCCTTGGAATCCTTAATACCTCATCTTCTGACTTAAAAAATGCATTTAAGCGGCTTTATTCTTTGCTTTCCGATGAAAAAATGGAAAAATCGAAGAAAAAAGCCATAATTTGCGGCAAAAAAATGATTTCTGAGAGCGGTTTTGCTGGAAAAATCATTGCATTGTCGTTATAATTTTAAGTGAAGATTAAGATTTGTTTTATCATAAAAAGTTAAGGAGTCAAAAATGAAAAACGAAAAGTTTGCAAAATGCATAAAGATGATGCGGCAGTTAGTTTCTGACATTCAGGGGGCGCCTATTCCAAGCGAGGATCTGGAACCAGAGCTTTACAGAATCTGGTTTGAGCATGTCCAGACAGCCGGCATGGAGTGTCTTTCTTATCTTGATGAAAATTTTCCTCTTGAAAAGGAAGATATTGACTCAACACTCAATAAATTCCTCAGATAAATTAATGAAAAGATTGGTGCTGCCTGCTAAAGTTCATTATTTAAATTGTCGAGAATAAAAAAGATAGTCAGTTTAAAATCATATTAAACTGATGTTGGTGGGCAGAATATGGCAAAGTCAAAAATTAATAAGCGTTTCGACCAGTATATACTCCGTGGAAAGTTAAGGCAGGAGGGCTTTGAGCGGTGGCGATATGTCTTCACTGCTATGAGCAAGCTGAATGGCCGCGAGAGAAAGTTTTTTATAGAATTATACATTGTAAATCCTGCTATTTCTCCTAAAGTCGCTGTAATCAGTCAGAAATCAAGACTTGCCATATCCGAAGCAGACTTGCAATATGCCCTTGCGGGAACGGAATCTGCCTCTCACGCCAATGATGAGATTGATGTAAAGCCTTCCTATGTGCTTGTAAAGGCAGGGATTTACGGCGAAGACGGCAAGCAGATGAATAAATTCTATGCATCATCTCAGTTTTCTTATGTAAAAAACACTGAAAATTTCAAAGTAGGGGACTGTCTTTTCAGTTCGAAAGGACTTTCCGGCTCAATTCTTGTTACCGCCCAGGATTTGCGGGTTAAACCGGAGCTTCTTTGCAACGTTGGCTCCATGGACTGGGACTTGAAATTCGAGCGGGCAATTGAAAATTCTCCATTATACGACCGCAAGAACTATCTTTGGATTCCAATCGGCTTAAAAACCCTTTTCTCAGGCTCAATTCATGTTGACAATCAGGAATTTGTAGTTCTTCCAAAATCTTCAAACGGCTACATCGATAAAAGCTGGGGAGAAAGGCTTAATTCTCCTTATTTCCATATTTCTTCGTCAAACCTTACCAGCATTATTTCTGGCCGGCAGATGATGAATTCCTGCTTTGCCCTTGAAGGTGAGTTCAACGGAAAATTGTGCTCGGTTGTCGATCTTGAGGGGGAGAAATATTGCGTTGAAAACCGCAAAATCTTCAAAAAAGACGTGATAATCCACGACTGCTCCCAGCTCAGTGACAATCTTGAGGGGGAGAGGGTTCACTGGAGCGTAAGCATTCACAAGGGAAAATACGTAGTCGATATCGATATTTACTGCCGGGGCAAGGAAATGTTTGTCCGGGACTACGAAATGCCCCAGGGAAAGCGCTGCCTTTTGAAGGTTCTTGGCGGAACTGGAAAGGGTGAAATCAGGGTCTACAAGAAAGTCAGGAAGAATCTTGAGCTTCTTGAGCATGCAAACATTAATGATGCAATCTGTGAATTCGGTCAGACGGAAGAGGTCGGAAAATAAGGCCCGGTGTTGACAGAATCTCTTAGAAATGTTAATATATTCCTAACATTTTAATAGAAATATTTTAATGGACTCGCAAAAACGAGTCCATTTTTATTTATTTGCAAGTTCGTGCAAGGAGGCACTCATGGATTACATCGCTTTAGATTCTTATCCCCATTATACAGAATGTGAAAAAATCGTGAGTGAGCTTGGCTTTCATCTTGTTGAACTTAAGATTTCCCCACAGAACGGTGTCACTCAGATTCTTGCAACAATCACCGGAGCAGATGCCAGCGTAAATATCGGCGTAAATGACTGTTCCCGCGTGCATAAAGTCCTGCTTCCGGCCCTCGAAGAAATGCTTGGAACGGACAACACATACATGGAGCTTACATCTCCGGGTATGGAGCGCAATATCCGTAATGCGGCTGAATTTCCTCTCTTTTTGGGGCGTGAAATCCGCGTTTACGATAAAACTGTTACAGATTGGGTAGGCGGTCTTTTAAAGGCAGCTGATACAAATTCACTTACATTGGAAGAAACAAAAGAAGACGGCACTTTGGAATCAAAGGTCATTTCTTTTGATAATATAGCAAAAGCAAAATTTATTCATTTGTAGTAGGAGGCTCGATATGTCAGAAATGGCAGATGCAATCCGTGAACTGACTCAGGAAAAAGGTTTTTCATTGGATTCAGTCAAACAGACTATTGAGAACACTTTGCGTGCAGCTTACAAGCGTACTTTCGGTACTGCTGATAACTGTATCGTTACTTTCGCTGATGATATGTCAGATGTTACCGTCGCTTCTCGAAAAACTATCGTTGACGGCGTGTATGACCCGGTTACCGAAATTGAGCTTGAGGACGCTCTTAAACTTTCTCCAGAGTGTGAGCTTGGTGATGAAATTGATATCGTTGTGGATCCAAAAACATTTGACCGTTCAGCAGTTTCTGTCGGAAAGCAGGAAACACATAAGGGCTTGAACGAGTCATTCAAAGATAAGCTTTATAACGAATACAAGGATAAGGTCGGTGAAATCATCATCGGTTATTTCCAGCGCGAGTACAACGGTAACATCTATGTTGACCTTGGAAAGGTTGAGGGCGTTTTGCCAAAGAAATATCAGTCTCCGCGTGAAGTTTACAACAAAAACGACCGAATTAAGGCTTTCATCGTTGACTTGAAGAGAATTTCATCTGGTTTGCAGCTTGTATTGAGCCGTTCAGATCCGAAATTCGTTCAGTCTATCCTTGAGCTTGAAGTTCCTGAGATTCAGGACAAAACAGTCGAAATCAAAAAAATTGTCCGCGATGCAGGCTACCGCACAAAGATTGCCGTTTCAACTACAAAAGAGGATGTTGATCCGGTCGGCTCATGTGTCGGTCCAAAGGGTATGCGAATCCAGAATGTTATCCGTGAGCTTGAAGGCGAGAAGATTGATGTCCTCCGCTATTCAGACGACCCGGTTGTATTCATCAAGAATGCCCTTTCTCCAGCTGAGGTTAACCGCGTAGTTATCCTCGATGACGAGAAAAAGACAGCGCTTGCAATCGTTAACGACGAGCAGTTCTCAGTTGCAATCGGTAAAAACGGTCAGAACGTCCGCCTTGCAAACCGCTTGTGTGACTGGAGCATTGACGTTAAAACAGAAGAGCAGGCAGCAGAGATGGATCTCACAGAGATTACAACCCGCCGTGCTCAGGAATTGTTCACAAATACAGCCGCTCCTGCTGAGCCAGAAGAAATTTCTGTCATCGCAGACCTTCCGGGAGTCAATCAGGAAGTTGCTGCCAAGCTCAAGGAAGCAGGCTATGAGGATATTGAGAAATTCGCCCTTGCATATGAAAATGGTGAGTTGAACGGTCTTGAAAGTGTTACAGCAGAAGAGCTTGAGGAAGTAAGCAAGATTGTTCATAACACGGTAGAATTTGTCGAAGAAGAGGAAGAAGAAACTTCTGAGGTTGCTCCAACAGAAGAAAATACTGCCGAAGAGGAAGAAGAATACTTCTGCCCAGAGTGCGGTGCAAAAATCACGCTTGACATGACACATTGTCCATCATGTGGCGTTGAATTCGAATTTGAAGAGGACGAAGAGTAAGAGGTTCATAGAGAAATATGGCGGAAGAAGCTGAAAAAAAACCAGAATTTGTTTTAAGAAAAAAGAAGCCTGAGGCTGCTGCAGAAAATTCAAAAAGCGAATCTTCTTCATTACCGGCAAAAAAGAAAATTGTCATAAAGAAGAAGAATCCTTCACCGAATGCTGGCAGCGAGGGCAAACCAGACTCAAACTCAGAAGAGCGGGCTAAAAATGGCGTCCATGTTGTCGTCAAAAAACCGACTCCGGCTCCTTCCCCTGCTCAAAAACCTTCTGAACAGCAGGAAAAGCCTCGTGTCGAACCTGCAAAACCTGAGGCTGCTCGTCCAGCAAAATCATTTGAACTCAATTCAGCACGCCCGAACGTAAAGGCCGGAAATCTTTCTGACAAACGACAGGGCGGCTATAACCGTGACCGAAACGGCTACAACGGAAACCGTGGCGGCTATGGCCAGAACGGCGGCCGAAGCGGTGGTTTCACTGGCGCACAGGCTCGCGAGGGCTATCAGAACCGTGAGCGCGACAATAACCGTCAGGGCGGATTCAACCGTAACGGCGGCCAGGGTGGCTTTAACCGAAACGGCGGTCAGGGCGGATTCAACCGCGGCGGCTTTAACGGCCAGGGCGGACAGGGAAGACCTGGATTTGGAAACAGACCGGGCTTCGGCGGACAGGGCGGCAATCGTCCTGGATTCGGCGGTCCTCGTCCACAGGGCGGCGGATTTGCTCCACGCGGAGGATTCGCACCTGCTCCAATGCCGGCTCCACAGGCAGGCAAAAAGCAGTTTAAAGGCAAAAAACAGGTCTACGGACAGCGAAAAGATAAAGAAGAGCTTTTTGACGAGGAAGAACTTTACAAGAAGAAGCAGACAACTCAGGCGAGCGTAGTTCCAAAATCAATCGATATCATGGAAACTATTTCTGTTTCTGACCTTGCAAAGAAGATGAACCTCAAGGCTGGTGACATCATTGCTAAGCTCATGGGTATGGGCATGATGGTTACAATCAACCAGTCAATTGACTCTGATACAGCTACTTTGCTTGCTGATGAATACGGCTGTGAAGTACATCTCGTTTCCCTCTATGATGAGACTGTTATCGAGCATGATGTCGGTGATGAAGAAAACCTTCGCATTCGTCCGCCAATCGTTACCGTCATGGGTCACGTTGACCACGGTAAGACAAAGACTTTGGACGCAATCCGAAAGACAAATGTTGTCGCAGGCGAGGCCGGCGGCATCACACAGAAAATCGGTGCTTATCAGGTTCATACAGAAAAGGGAACAATCACATTCCTCGATACACCAGGTCACGAAGCATTCACAATGATGCGTGCCCGCGGTGCTCAGATTACGGATATCGTAGTTCTCGTTGTTGCAGCTGATGACGGCGTTATGCCTCAGACTCTCGAAGCTCTGAGCCACGCAAAGGATGCTAAGGTTCCTATCATCGTTGCAGTCAACAAAATTGATAAACCGGACGCAAATCCTGAGAACGTCATGACCCAGCTCTCAAATCAGGGGCTCACTCCTGAAGAATGGGGCGGTGACACTCAGTATGTTAAGATTTCTGCCCTCCGTGGTCAGGGAATCGACGACCTTCTCGATGCAATTCTCTTGCAGGCAGAGGTTCTGGAGCTTAAAGCCCAGTACGACACTCGTGCAGAAGGTAAAGTCATCGAGTCTCGAATCGATCAGGGACGCGGTGTTGTTGCTTCTGTCGTCGTTCAGAGCGGTACCCTCAAAATCGGTGATCCTTTTGTTGCAGGCATTTACTCAGGCCGTGTTCGTGCCATGTTCAATGACCGCGGCGAAAAGGTTCTGGAAGCATTGCCAAGTATGCCAGTTGAGGTTCTTGGTCTTGACGACATGCCGAACGCCGGTGATCCTTTCCAGGTTACAGAAACCGAAAAAGACGCACGCGCAATTTCTGCAAAACGACAGGAACTCAAGCGCTTTGAGGCTGCAAAGGCAGTCAAGAAAGTCAATCTTGATAACCTTGTATCAACAATTCAGGCAAGCGAAATCAACGAGCTCAAAGTCATCATCAAAGCTGACTTGCAGGGTTCTGCCGAGGCTCTTAAAACAAGCCTTGAAAAGCTCTCAACTCCGGAAATCCGCTTGAATGTAATCCATTCTTCTGCCGGTGCAATCAACGAGTCAGACGTTACTTTGGCTGCAGCAGACGGAAACGCAATCCTCATCGGATTCAATGTCCGCCCGACACCAAAGGCAAAACTCCTTGCAGAGCAGGAAAAGGTCGATATCCGAAAATACAACATCATTTACAAGTGTGTTGAGGAAATCACCCTTGCAATGGAAGGCATGCTCAAGCCGGATACAAAAGAAGAAGTTACTGGACAGGTCGAAGTCCGCAACACATTCCGTGTTCCAAAAGTTGGCGTTATCGCCGGTTGTTACGTTACGGAAGGTGTCGTTAAGCGAACAAGCTCTGTCAACCTCATCCGCGATGGAATCGTTAAATACACTGGCAAAATCACTTCCCTCAAACGATTCAAGGACGATGCAAAAGAAGTTACATACGGCTTTGAATGTGGTATCGGTCTTGAAAACTGGCAGGATATCCAGGAAGGCGACGTATTCGAAGTATTCGAGTATGTTGAAATTGCCCGCAAGCTCGGCGACTCAATCGCAAAAGAGAAAGAAGCTGCTGCTAAGGCTGCCGCAGAAGGCACAGGCTCTGCTTCCGAGGAGTAGAATATGGGTGAATTCAGAATGCTCAAGCTTGGAGAGCAGATTCGTGATGAAATCTCCAAGCTTATAAGCTTACAGAAAGTCAAGGACCCGCGGGTCTCGACTTTCCTTTCAATAAATCGTGTTGAGGTTGCTAAGGATTTGGCCTATGCAAAAGTCTATGTCTCAAGCTTCCTCAATGAATCACAGGTTAAAAAGGGCGTTGAGGGCTTGAATTCTGCCGCTGGCTTTATTCAGTCTTCAATCGCTAAAAAACTTACGATTTATAAGTTTCCTAAGCTCACTTTTATCGAGGATACAAGCATAAAAGACGGCTTCGATATGGTGAACAAACTTAACCGCCTGGAAGAATCAGAAAAACAGGCCGAAGAAGCAAAATCAAACGAATAATATTTCGTTTTTTAAACAAAAAATGCCACAGATTCAATTTGAACCTGTGGCATTTTTATTTTATTTCAGCCTGACTTATTTTACGCTGTAGAGGAGTTCGCCGTAGCTTGGAACAGGCCATTCGCTAGATGGAAGGAAGCCTTCAAGCTCGTCTACTGCCTCACGCAAAGTTCCCATTACGCTGAAAACTTCTTTGCGGTAGTAGAGGGCGATTTCGCCTGCTGCAGAAAGTTTTGAAACACCGTCGACTGCTTTTTCAAGTTTCTGTACTTCGCTGTAAATCTTTCCTGTGAGTGCGCTGACTTTTTTGAGCAAGTCTGCCTCGTAAGAGTCATCTGCACCGCCGATTGATTTTTTGACAGCAACTGAGTCTGCAAGGAACTTGGCATATTTTGCTCCGGCTGGGAGATAGAGTTTTTTAACCATATCAATCATCGTCAATGCTTCGATATTGATGATTTTTGAATAGTTCTCGTTGTGAATCTCGTAGCGGCTCTTAAGCTCAACCGGGCTGTAAACTCCGTGCTTCTCAAAGACTTTGACGTTCTTTTCGTCGAGAATCTTTGCCAGGGCTTCTGGAGTTGACTTCAAGTTCAAAAGTCCGCGTTTTTCTGCTTCTTTTACCCAAGAATCATCGTAGCCGTTGCCGTTGAAAATGATTCGTTTGTGCTCTTTGATTGTCTTGAGGATGAGTTTGTGCAAGTCGCCCTTGAAGTCAGATGACTTTTCGAGTTCATCGGCAAACTGAGCCAATTCTTCTGCAACTGCCGTGTTAAGGAATACGTTTGCACATGCAACTGATTCGCTTGAACCCAGCATACGGAATTCGAATTTGTTTCCTGTGAATGCGAACGGTGAAGTTCGGTTTCGGTCTGTTGTGTCCTTGTTGAAGTCCGGCAAAACAGTGACGCCAATCTGCATCTTCTCTTTTTCGTGGCTTCCGTAAGGTTTTCCCTGCTCAAGGCAGTCGAGAATTTCTGAAAGCTCGTCGCCAAGGAACATTGAAACGATTGCCGGTGGTGCCTCATTTGCGCCAAGGCGGTGATCGTTTCCGGCACTTGCTACAGAAATTCTCAGCAGATCTTGATACTCGTCCACAGCCTTAATTACAGCACACAAGAATAGGAGAAATTGCGCGTTGCTTTCAGGTGTGGCACCAGGATCAAGAAGGTTCTTTCCAGTGTTTGTGGAAATGGACCAGTTATTATGTTTACCGCTTCCGTTTACGCCGGCAAATGGCTTTTCGTGAAGCAAACATACCATTCCATGCTTTGCGGCCACTTTTTTCATGAGCTCCATTGTGAGCTGGTTGTGGTCACATGCAATATTTGTTGTTGTGAAGATTGGAGCAAGCTCGTGCTGAGCCGGAGCAACTTCGTTGTGCTCAGTTTTTGCAAGGATTCCAAGCTTCCAGAGTTCTTCGTTCAAGTCTTTCATGAATGCCTGAACGCGTGGTTTAATCATACCGAAGTAGTGGTCTTCAAGTTCCTGTCCTTTCGGAGATTTTGCGCCGAAAAGTGTGCGGCCTGTGAAAATAAGATCCTCGCGTTTTTCCCATACTGCCTTATCAACGAGGAAGTATTCCTGCTCAGGACCGACTGTTGTTTTTACAGAAGTAACGTCCGGGTTTCCGAAAAGATGAAGGACTCGGACTGCCTGTTTTGAAATTGCCTGCATTGAGCGGAGGAGAGGAGTCTTTTTATCAAGAGCCTCACCTGTATATGAACAGAAGGCTGTCGGAATGCAGAGGACTCCGTCTTTAATGAAAGCATAAGATGTAGGATCCCATGCAGTGTAGCCGCGGGCTTCGAATGTAGCACGGATGCCGCCAGAAGGGAATGAAGAAGCGTCAGGCTCACCCTGAACAAGCTCTTTTCCGCTGAATTCCATGATTACCTTGCCTTCGCTTGAAGGTGTGATGAAAGAATCGTGCTTTTCGGCTGTTGTGCCTGTGAGCGGCTGGAACCAGTGTGTGAAGTGTGTTGCACCCTTTTCGATTGCCCAGTCTTTCATTGCGTTTGCAACGACATTTGCGACTGTCGGGGCAAGTTTCTCACCGTCTTCAATAGTTTTCATAAGCTGTTTGAAAGTTTCTTTTGGAAGACGTGCTTTCATTACTGTTTCGTTAAAAACATTTTCACCAAAGATTGATGTTACAGAATCCATTTGTTTCTCCTATTTTTTTAAAACTTAAAAGGCGCCGCACTTTCAGACCGTTGTACACCAGTCTTTAAATGCGGCGCCTTTGCCGTTTTTTTGATACCTGTATAAAACGAAAAAGGTCGCAAGAATTGCCTTCCTGCGACCTCATTGTCGTTTGATAGTTCTGTTATAGCGTGAAGAATTTTTTTTGTCAAGTAAAAAATATTGATTTTTATTTCAAAAAATATGCTCTTGACCAATCTTTCGGATTTTCGATATAGTATTTAGGTAAATTATGTCAAAGACGACGCTATTCGTGGTAATGGTGTCGTCTTTTTTTTGTTTTTGAATAGGAGATTTTAAAATGTGTGGTTTTGTAGGTGCATTTGATTTGGCTTCGGGTGGAAAACCGATTGCAGAAGGATTAAAAGAAGAACTTCGTGCACAGGTTTTGGAAATGAGCAAAAAAATCCGCCACCGCGGTCCGGACTGGAGCGGCGTTTACACAGGCAATAATGCGATTTTGAGCCATGAGCGTCTTTCTATCGTAGATCCTCTTTCAGGAAAGCAGCCTCTTGTAAGCGATGACGGAAAAATCATTCTTGCCGCAAACGGTGAAATCTACAATCACAAGGAAATCCGCCGTGAATTTGAGGGAAAATATAACTTTTTGACAGGAAGTGACTGTGAGGCAATCATTCCCCTCTATAAAAAATACCGTGAAAGCGGAAACTTTGCTGAAATGATTGAAAAACTGAGCGGTATTTTTGCTTTTGCCCTCTATGACTCAGAAAACGACGTCTATCTTATTTCCCGCGACGAAATCGGTGTAATCCCTCTTTACCAGGGCTGGGACAAGGCCGGCCGCTACTATGTTGCAAGCGAGCTTAAGGCTCTTGAAGGCGACTGTCAGACAATCGAGGAATTCCCAAACGGACACTTCCTCTACTCAAAAAGCGGAAAAGTTGAGCGCTGGTACAAGCGTGACTGGGAAACTTTCGATGCAGTAAAGAATTCTCCGAAAGCCACAGACGAAAAGGGCGAGGTAATCAATCCTAGCGTAATCGAAAAAGTTCGAAATGGACTTGAATCTGCCGTAAAGGCTCAGCTCATGTCTGACGTTCCTTATGGAGTACTTCTTTCAGGCGGTCTTGATTCTTCTATTATCGCCGCAATCACACAGAAATTCTCAAAAAAACGTGTTGAGACTGATTCAAAGGAAGCTGCATGGTGGCCTCAGCTCCACTCATTCGCAGTCGGACTTGAAGGTTCTCCTGACCTTATCGCAGCCCAGAAAGCGGCTGACTATATCGGAACCGTTCACCACGAAGTTCACTTTACGATTCAGGAAGCACTCGATGCCCTGCCTGACGTAATCTACCACATTGAAACATACGACATCACTACAGTCCGTGCATCAACTCCGATGTACCTTTTGGCCCGCGTAATCAAATCAATGGGAATCAAAATGGTTCTTTCGGGCGAGGGAAGTGACGAGCTTTTCGGCGGATATTTGTACTTCCATAAGGCTCCTAATGCCCAGGAATTCCACGAAGAACTTGTCCGCAAAATGAGCAAACTTCATCTTTATGACTGTCTCCGTGCCAACAAATCGCTTATGGCATGGGGTGTTGAAGGCCGCGTTCCTTTCCTGGACAAGGATTTCATCGACATTGCAATGAGATTGAATCCGAGCGACAAAATGAACATCAAGCTGGCTGACGGCAAGCAGCGCATGGAAAAATGGATTTTGCGCAAGGCATTTGAAGACCTGCTCCCTGAAAGCATCGCATGGCGACAAAAGGAACAGTTCTCTGACGGAGTCGGCTACAACTGGATTGATACCCTCAAAAAAATGACAGAAGAAAAGGTAAGCGACGCAGAATTTGCCCGCCGTGAAAACCGCTTCCCGGTAAATCCTCCAAAGACAAAAGAGGAATACTACTACCGAGAAATTTACAGCCGCCTCTTCCCAAGCGACTCTGCTGCCCGCTGTGTTCCTCACGAAGCCGGAGTTGCCTGCTCAACAGCAAAAGCCCTGGAATGGGATGCCGCATGGAAGAACATGGATGAACCATCAGGAAGAGCAATCGCTGGAGTGCACGACAAAGCATATTAATCGGGCCCTGTTGATTTTTTAGGAGTATTTATGAGTAAATTTATTTTTGTAACTGGCGGAGTTGTTAGCGGACTTGGAAAAGGAATTACTGCCGCATCTCTTGGACGGCTTTTGAAATGCCGCGGACTAAAAATTGCATCACAGAAACTGGATCCATACATGAATGTTGACCCGGGCACGATGAGTCCCTTCCAGCACGGTGAAGTTTTTGTTACTGAAGATGGTGCTGAGACTGACCTGGACCTGGGCCACTACGAGCGTTTTATCGACGAGAATCTTACAAAATATTCTAACCTTACAAGCGGCCGAGTTTACTGGAACGTCTTGAACAAGGAGCGCAACGGCGATTATCTGGGTCAGACCGTTCAGATTATTCCTCACGTTACCAATGAAATCAAAGACTTTATCCTTAAAAATGCCGAGGTTTCCGGCTGTGACGTGAGCATTGTTGAGATTGGCGGTACAATCGGTGATATTGAAAGCCAGCCTTTCCTTGAGGCTATCCGCCAGCTTTCCCTGGAGGTAGGCCGCCGCAACTGTCTTTTTATTCATGTCTGTCTGGTTCCATATATTTCGGGCAGCGATGAGTTTAAGTCTAAGCCGACCCAGCATTCTGTAAAGGAACTGATGGCAGTTGGAATTCACCCGGACATTATTGTTGCCCGCTGTGACAAGGAAATCCCTGCCGACATCCGCAAGAAGATTTCCCTTTTCTGTAACGTAAGCGAAGACTGTGTAATCAACAACACGACCTGTAAGAGTTTATACGAAGTTCCACTCATGCTTCATGCCCAGAACATGGATGACGTTGTTTGCCGTGACCTGGGCCTTGAAAAGCCGACTGACTACAGGGCTCTGGCTGACTGGTCTCAAATGGTTGAGACAATTCACGGACGACAGGGCGAGATTCAGATTGCCTTGGTCGGAAAATACGTAAAGCTTCACGATTCATATTTGAGTATCGTTGAGAGCCTGAATCATGCTTCATTTGTAATTGGAAAAAATGTAAAAATCAAATGGGTTGATTCTGATTCCGTTACCGACGAAAGTGCCGGATCGATTTTTTCTGACTGTTCGGGAATTATTCTTCCGGGCGGATTTGGCCAGCGTGGAATCGAAGGAATGATCGCTGCCTGCCGCTATGCCCGAACCCACAATATTCCTTATTTTGGAATCTGTCTTGGAATGCAGATTAGTGTAATCGAATTTGCCCGGGACGTCCTCGGCCTCAAAAATGCAAACAGCCGCGAATTTGACGAACTCTGCGAAAATCCTGTAATCGACTTGATGAAAGATCAGGAAGGCGTTATCCTTGGTGGTACAATGCGTCTGGGAAGCTATCCTTGCAAAGTCACAGACGGCACGATTATGAAAAGGGCCTACGGTTCTGACTTAATCGAGGAGCGCCACAGACACCGCTACGAATTCAATAATGACTACCGCGAGCAGATGAGTGCGGCCGGCCTTGTAATCAGCGGAAAAAGTCCTGATGACAAAATCGTTGAGACTGTTGAATTGCCGCAGGGCGAGGGAAAGGGAAAGCACAAATTCTTTATCGGTGTGCAGTTCCATCCTGAATTCAAGAGCCGCCCCAACAATGCAGGAAAACTCTTTGTAGAATTCCTGAAGGCATCTGCTTTATAGGTCCGGCGTTAAGAGGAATAAAATGAGCAAAGCATATTTGATTCTTGCTGATGGAAGCTTTTTTGAGGGAAATTCTATCGGAGCAGAAGGCAAAACGATTGGTGAAACGGTTTTTACAACCGGAATGACGGGCTACGTTGAAACTTTGACTGACCCAAGCTATTTCGGTCAGATTGTTACCCAGACTTTTCCTTTAATCGGAAACTACGGAGTCCAGCCCGAGGATTTTGAGAGCAAAAAAAGCTGGGTTCGCGGATATATTGTCCGGGAACTTTGCGACGGACCAAGTAATTTCCGCTGCCAGGGTGACCTGGATTCTTTCCTTAAAGCACAGAATATCGTGGGAATTTGCGGAATTGACACAAGAAAACTCACGAAAATTCTGCGTGAAGCTGGTGTCATGAACGGAATGATAATCAGCGGCCAGGAAGCTGAGAAAATAGGGATTAAGAAAGCTGATGATGGTTCTTGCCAGCTTGTCTCAGAAGCCATATTGAAGGAAATTAAAGAATATAAGATAGAAAATGCCGTCGAAAGCGTTCAAAGCCTTTGTAAAGAAAAGGGCGGGGATTTTAAGGGGCAGCGCCCCTTAGGAGAAGGGGTAGCGGAAAACGCCGAAGGCGCTTGCAGCGAGGGGGAGACTTCCCCCGTTAAATTCTCTGTCTGTCTCTTTGATTTCGGTGCAAAGGCAAATATTGAGCGGGAACTTGAAAAACGGGGCTGTAAGGTCACTGTTCTTCCATACGATGCCACGGCTCAGGATGTGATTGAGCTTAATCCGGACGGAATTATGCTCAGCAACGGTCCTGGAGACCCTGCGGAGAATGTCAGTATAATAGAAGAAATCAGAAAGTTGTGCCAGTCAAAGATTCCGATTTTTGGAATTTGCCTTGGTCATCAGATGCTTGCCCTGGCCCGGGGTGCAAAAACTTCTAAGCTCAAATACGGTCACCGTGGCGGAAATCACCCGGTAAAGGATTTGGAGAGCGGTCGGGTTTACATCACCAGCCAGAACCACGGCTATGCTGTTGAAAGCGACACGATTCCAGCCTATGCCAAACTGAGCTTTGTAAATGCCAATGACAATACTTGCGAGGGCCTGACATACACTGATATTCCGGCCTTCAGCGTTCAGTTCCACCCGGAAGCCTGTGGCGGTCCTCATGACACGAATTTCCTCTTTGACAGATTCATTGCCATGATGCAGGAAAAATAGAAAATTTATTTAAATTTTTCCCAAGTGTGGTATAATTTTCATATATAAAAAAGAGGATGAAAATGATTACCACACTTAAGCAGCCCGCCAAAAAAAGAATCATTCTTGCCTTAGGCCTGCTGCTTGGCTTCTTACTTTTAGCTTTTTTATCTTTGTTTCTCCTTTATGTCCGTAAGCCCATGGATTTTTCTTTTGACGCCGCATATTTCTGGGCAGAAAAAAAGGTTTACATCGACAAGTGGCTTTACGAGGAACTGCCTTCCGGTCACGATTATTATCTTTTCCTTCCAGATAAATACCGCAATGACAAGGATAACGAGAGCGCAAAACTTCCTTTGATTGTAGTTTTTCACGGCAGTGACGAAAAATATTCATCCCTGCGTAAATACGGCCGCCAGTTTGCCACGAAAGATTTCCAGCAGAAGATTTATCCAGAAGGAGCGGCGGTCCTGGTCATCCTTTCCCGCATTAATTATTTTACGGATCCTGCAAGCACGAGTCTTTTGATTCAGAATATTGCCGTCCGTAATAAATGCATCGATAAAAGTAAAATCATCGGCTATGGTTTTTCCCAGGGGGCAAAATTCGTAGTCGAGCTGGCCTGCCATGAGCCGCGCCTTTTCCGGGCCGTGATTTCTGGAAGCGGATTTTACGATATAAGTCTTAGGGAGCTGATTTCAGTTTTGCCGGTACAGTTTTATTCCGCTGTTTCCAAAAATGACAAGGGAATTTACGAGCCGGGGAGCAGAGTCGGCAAACTTTGCGGAAAATGGTGTAAAAATTCACATTATATTGAATATGAAACCCGGGGACACTTTTGGGTTGAACTTAACGATAAGACGGAAAATGCTGACGAGACTGTTACTGACTGGCTTATCAGGCTGTTAAATTAGTTTTTTTGCCTGCATCTTATCCAAAATAGCTGCTGAATATTGCATTTCATCGGTAAAAACTTGCATCTTGTCTAAAAATCATTCTCAGAAATTTGATTTGTCATTAGTATATTCTGGAAAAGATGAAAAAAAGAGGCTGATGTCGATGAAAACTTTAACTAATCGTGATTTTTCAGAATTATACCAGAAATACGCTCCGATGGTTCTCAGGTGCTGCCGTTCAATTTTGAATGATGAGGATTTGGCTCTAGCTGCGATGCAAAAGGTTTTTGTTCAGATTATGAGCGATAGGGTTAAAAAACAGAAGCTTTCGGCAAATTTCTTTTATATGGCTGCAAATAGGGTTTGCCGGGAAATTTGTGATCTACGATTAATAAAAGAGGGGTAAATTATGAATGTAAAGTTAAAAGAATACAAAGTTTATTATTCAAGACTTTTAGCTATTGCGGTTCCGCTGATTCTCAGCAATATCATAAACCAGCTTCAGATGCTGATTGACCGCATTTTTTTGGGAAACGCAAATTCCCTTTACATGAGCGTTTTGGGAAATGCAAATTCTCCAATCTGGACAACAATGTCGGTCTGTATTTCAATCGCGACCGGCGCTTCAATCCTGATCAGTCAGAACGTTGGGGCAAAAAATCAGGAGAATGTTGAGGAATATTCAGGTGCCCTCTTGAAATTCAACAATATTCTTCCAGTAATGCTTTTCTTTTTGTGGGGATTCGGTTCCGTTCCGGTTTTCCGTCTCATGGGCGTTTCAGAGAACATTCTTCCCTGGTGCGTGGATTATGCCCGCTATTCTTCGCCGGTTTTCCTTTTAATCGGTTTGGGCGGCTCACTCATGGTGATTTTTCAGACATCGAACCACACAAAGCATCTGGCAATCTGGAGTCTTTTGCGTTCCTGCCTGAACATTTTCTTTGACTGGGTATTGATTTTCGGCCGCTTTGGCTTTCCTGAAATGGGCGTAAAGGGTGCGGCTCTGGGTACAACCCTTGCAGAGTATCTCGGTGCCCTCTACATGCTTGTCGCCTATGCAAGAAGCCGTAAGCTTTCAACAAGACCAAAGGCTCCTGCCCTCAAAAAGGCAAAATTCTCAAGCTACCTCCATTCGGCCCGGCTTGGAATCAACACGGCCCTCGAAGATTTCTGCTGGAATTTAGGAAACCTTGCCATCATTCGAATATTGAATACGATAAACGAGCTGGCGGCGGGAATTTTCTCGATTGTTTTTGGCGTCGAGCTGCTTGCAGTTGTCGTCGTAGGTGCATTGGGAAGCGGAACTTTGACTTTAAGTTCTGAGGCTGTCGGAAAAGGGGATGCAAAGCAGTACAAGGGCGTATGTTTGTCCGCCTATTCAATCTGCTTTGTCATTGCCCTGATAATGGTGGCGGCTTCTCTTGCCTTCCCCCAGGAAATAATTTCGGTCTTTACAAAGGACGAGAGGATTACCACAACTTCGGGAATTTATCTTCTCTTCATTGCGGTAAACCTCTTCTCAAAGTCCGGAAACATAATCGTGGGAAGCGGAATCCGTGGAAGCGGCGACACAAAATGGATGTTCTGCACTCAGATTTTCGGAACTGTTTTCGTAATCAGCTGTGCAAGTCTTTTTGTATTCGCCCTGCATCTTGGCGTTTCCGGAGTATTCTTTGCGGTAATGGCTGATGAGTTTGTACGCTTCATCATCAATCTCGCAAAGTACAGGAAAATTTGCAGAAGCTCTATTCCTGGGCCTTCTTCCATGTGATTCTGAATCCTGCAGTTTTGAATTGCCTTGAGGCATAATTCAGTTCTTTATTAGTACATTTTCCGGCACGGGCCGCATCAAAGTAACTGCCTCCCCTTAGATAGCGGCTCGTGTCTTTTCTTACGCTCCAGACCCATTCAAAAACATTGCCCGACATGTCGTAAATTCCGTAGCCGTTTGGCTTTAACTGGGCAACCTCGTGCAAAAGGCCTCCGCTGTTGCAGTCAGTCCAGGCAACTGAATCCAGATCTTCGCTTCCTGAGTAGGTGAAATTTTCTCCGCCTTTGATTGCAAAATCCCATTCTTCCATTGTAGGCAGGTGGAAGCCGTCTGCATCAGGGTTGAATTCGATTTCGTCTTCTATGATTGAGCTCTGGTGGGGAGTGTAGTTCCACTGGTCGGGATTTGTGCTGCCGTTGATTTTGTAGGCCGGAGTTTTTCCGAGAAGGGCGCTCAGTTTGTTGCAGAAAACAAGCGAGTCGTACCAGCTGACTGATTCGACAGGAAATTTTGCTCCCTTGGTCTGAGATGGATTTACCCCGGTGACGGCCTCGTAGAATTCCTGGGTTACTTCAGTTTTTGCGATGCAGAAATCTTTGCCCGGAATGGAAACATAGCCGAGTGAGACTCCGTTTTCCAGAGTGATTTTTGGGCTCCTGCCTCCGCAAGATGAGAGAGATGCGATTCCCAAAGCCAAAATTAAAACCTTTAAGTTTGTCCTGATTTTCATAATGTCCTCCTTTTTTTTTACTGATGATTTGACTTTATCACTTAAATTAAAATTAACAAGAAAGGAAAATGATTTTTAATAGGTTGATTTTGATATTTTGGTCAAAAATATTTGTTTTTTTGCCATTTTTATTTTAGAATATTGACATGAAAGAATTTAAGCACGAGAACATCCTGCACAAGCGGCACTTTGACCTTCAGTTTTCAATCCGCTTCGAGGTCGTTGATGACGTCAATTTTTATTCTCCCTTTCACTGGCACAACCATATCGAGATTCTTTATGTCCTTGAGGGAAAGATTGATTTTACGGTCGAGCAGAGAAAATATCTCCTTACGGACGGCGACATGATAATCATCAACTCTGAATTGATTCATTCCTCAAAATTGTGCGGCCATGCCAGGTATATTCTTTTGCAGGTGCCCCTGAGTGCCTTTGAGGGTGTCTATGACGAAATCGAAAACGTGCTTTTAAAGGAAAAGCCTGAAAGCGGGGAGGCGGAAAAACTTTTTTCTTACCTTTCGCTTATGCTTAAGTCAGTTGATGACCAGAGGCAGGAAAACAAAATCAAATTCATTTCTCTTCTTTATGACTTTTTTTATCAGCTGCTTACATCTTATAAAGTTGAGCAGAAAAAGGCGGGGACTCTTTCATATTACGGAATCAATAGGATTTCACCGGTCATGGCTTATGTCGAAAAGGAATTCCGCAATAAAATCTCTCTGAGTGACGTGGCTGAAATCCTCAATGTAACGCCTGAGCACATGTGCCGTCTTTTCAAAAAGTATACGGACATGACTTTTAACGAATACCTGATGTCGCTGAGGATTTCGGCCTTTTATCAGATGCTTCAAAATACGAACCAGAAAATTTCGGTGATTCTGGAAGAATGCGGGATTACGAACTACAAGGTATTTATCCGGGAGTTCAAAAAAACTTTCGGAAAAACACCTGAAGTAATCCGTAGTGAAATGCAGGGAAGCTAGCGGACGATTTTTATGTCCTTGAGCATGAAGCCGCTTTTTGAAGGGCTGGCTCCGTTGTCAAAAATAAGGGCGTCGACCAGGCTCCAGCTGAATTTGTGCTCGCCGTTTTTCCAGCCCTCTGCGTTTGTCCAGCCGCCGATGTCTGAAAAATCTTTGAGCGGGATGGTGACTTTGTGCCATTCTCCGTCTGCCTTGACTACCTTTGAATTGAGCGAGTATGAAGCCCGCCATGGGAAAATCTTTGACTCCATGTCCCTGAAATAAAGGGAAATATTGAGGGCCTTGTCCTTGCTTTTTATAAGGAATTCAACTTGGGCGCCTGAATCCTTAAGTTCTGTAAAATCACAGGCCTCGCCAAAGCTGAAGCAGATCTGGCCGTATGGGCTTATGCTGCTGAGGAAAATGACCTGCTCGGAATCAATTTTATGGGTGAGGCTTCCTTCTGCGCTGTAGGCGTTGGCCTTTAAAAGCCCTATGCTGCCGTTCTTGTAGATTGTCCAGTCGCCGCTTTCCCTTGCATTGTTGAACCAGGTCTTGCTTTTTCCGGCCGGGAGTTTAAATCCCATTGCTTCCAAAAGAGGTGCGTTCAAGTCTTCCGGGAAGCGTGATTCGTTGGGCGAATTGAATACGCCGAATTCCTGGGTGTAATCCCAGCTTACCCGGATGATGTTTCTATCTGCCATCCAGCCGCATTTGATTCTGTACCAGTTGACCCTTTCTTCAGGCTGGGCATAATTCATGTAGACGCCGAATTCGTTGCACATGAGGGAAGCATTTCTCTTGTTTGCAAATTCAACGGCCTTGTCCAGAGGTGAGACCAGAACTTCCTCTGAGGAATTCTTTTCGTAGTTCTTGTATTCCCTTTTTTCGTCCTGGCTGGCATTTTTTGGAAGGGGAGGCATTTTTTCCTTTACATAGGGGAAGGGAATGTTAGTCAGCCGCTTGGTGTAGGTCCATGTAGCTCCCTGATGAGTGAAAAGGAATGGCGTGTAATCGTGGAAATTGTAAATCAAATTGTCGTCGTCATAATCAGGAAGGGCCAGCATTGAGTCCAAAGAATTCCAGTCACCGCCGCCGACTATAATCGTGTGGCTTTTGTCGATTTCTCGGATAGCCTTTAAGACATTTCCCTGAATTTTACCCCATTTACTGATGTCGGACTTGAGGTTTCCGCTTGAAAAATGAGGCTCGTTCATAACTTCGTAGACAATGTGGCTGCCCCTGTCCTTGTAGTGCTCTACAATCTGGGGCCAGATTTTAAGGAGGACCTTTTCGATTTTGGGATTGGTCTTTGAAGAGCCGTTGCAGTCGTTGTGAAAGTCAATGATGATGTAAAGACCAAGTTCCTTTGCCCAGTCAACTGCCTTGTCAATCATTTCAAAACATTCGGGCACAACTTTGTATTCTGATGAGCCGTCATTCCAGATTTCAAACCAGACTGGAAGACGGACAATCTCGACTCCCATGCTCTTGAGGTTTTCAAAATCCTGCCTGCCGTAGCGGAGGGTGTTGAGGCGGTTGTATTCAAGCCAGCCTGGCAGGTTTATGCCCTTGGAAAAGGGAAGTGACTTTTGAACGCTCTGGGCGGCAAATCCAGATCCAGCAAAAAAACTCAAAATTAAAAATAAGGAAAATAGTTTCTTCATGATGAAATATTGTAAATGACTAAGGTCCAAATGACAAGTTAAAAAGACTTCCATAAAAAGCCGATTTTCGCTATAGTATATAGCGTCAAAGGCGACATCATTCCACGGGGGTGCTGTCGCTTTTTTTTATTCAGGCGAGGTTAGAAATGCCACTTAATAAAAATATCCACAAAGTTATGATTATTGGTTCCGGCCCGATTGTAATCGGTCAGGCAGCGGAATTTGATTATGCAGGAAACCAGGCTTGTAAAGCCTTAAAGTCACTGGGACTTGAAGTTTGTCTTGTGAATTCAAACCCTGCAACCCTCATGACGGACCATTTTATGGCGGATGAGATTTATCTGGAGCCGCTTACGCTTGAATCTTTGCAAAGAATTATCGAAAAAGAAAAGCCCGATTCACTTCTTTCGACTTTGGGCGGTCAGACAGGCCTCACTCTGAGTATGGAGCTTGCAAAATCAGGATTTTTAAAGAGCCACAATGTACAGCTTTTGGGTGCCCGGCCGGAGACAATCGACAAGGCCGAAGACCGACAGATGTTCAAGGATACTATGGAAGCAATCGATGAGCCCTGCATTCCGAGTAAGGTCGTTACGACTTATGAAGACGCGGCTGATTTTGTTCATAATGTGATTGGATTCCCGGCAATTATCCGACCGGCATTTACGCTCGGTGGTACCGGCGGCGGTATCGTAAACAATGACCGGGAGCTTGACGAGATTGCCCACAATGGCCTTCACCGCTCGCCGATTCATCAGATTCTTGTTGAAAAATGTATTTCAGGCTGGAAGGAAGTTGAATTTGAGGTAATGAGGGATTCAACAGGCAACGTAATCACAGTCTGTTCAATGGAAAACTTTGACCCGGTCGGCGTCCACACAGGAGACTCAATTGTAATCGCTCCGACAGTAACCCTTGCCGACAAAGAATATCAGATGCTCCGTTCTGCGGCCTTAAACATTATTTCAGCCCTTGAGATTGAAGGCGGCTGTAACTGTCAGTTTGCCTTAAACCCGGATTCTTTTGAATATGCTGTAATCGAAGTAAACCCTCGTGTTTCACGCTCTTCAGCCCTCGCTTCAAAGGCCACAGGCTATCCGATTGCAAAAGTTGCGGCCCTGATTGCGGTCGGCTTTACCCTCGATGAAATTCCTAACTTCGTAACCAAAAAGACAAAAGCCTGCTTTGAGCCAGTTTTGGATTATGTCGTAGTAAAAATGCCGAAATTCCCGTTCGACAAATTCGTTTATGCAGCCCGAAAGCTCGGTACCCAGATGAAGGCGACAGGCGAGGTAATGGCAATCGGCCAGAATTTCGAGGAAGCAATCTTAAAGGCTGCCCGCGGTCTTGAAGTCGGAGTAAAGGACTTGAACCTTCCAGCCTTTGTAAAGGAAAGTGACGAGAAAATCCGCGAGCGGGTAACAAAATGCACTGACCAGAGGATTTTTGCAATTTACCAGGCTTTGAAGAGAAATCTTCTTACAGTCGAAGAAATTCACGAAATCACAAAGATTGACGAATGGTTCTTGTGGAAACTTGAAAAGATTTGCAATGCCGAAAAAGCAGCCGGCGAAAAGATGCTCTTCCAGCCAAAGAGTTTCAAAATGGTTGATACCTGTGCGGGCGAGTTCGATGCGGAAACTCCGTATTTCTACTCAACGACATCAGGCGAAAACGAAGCCGAGACCTTCCTGAATGAAAGAAAACGCTCATCAAAAGGAACTATCGTAGTCCTCGGTTCTGGACCAATCCGAATCGGTCAGGGAATTGAGTTCGACTATGCTAGCGTTCAGTGCGTGCGTGCCCTCAAAAAACTGGGCTACGAGGTCGCAATCGTAAACAATAACCCTGAGACCGTTTCGACAGACTTTGACACGGCGGACAGGCTTTACTTTGAGCCGCTAACTCCGGTTGATGTCATGAATGTCCTTGCCGTTGAAAAGCCGCTCGGCGTTGTAGTTGCCTTTGGCGGCGGAACTGCGATTAAGCTTGCTAAATTCCTTGACGAACAGGGAATCAAGATTCTCGGAACCAGTGCCGATGCAATTGACCTTGCCGAAGACCGCGAGCGTTTTGAGGAGCTTTGTGACCGGCTTCAAATCAAACGGCCGAAGGGAATGACCGTCTTTACTGAGGTTGAGGCTCTTGAGACTGCCGAAAAAATCACTTACCCGGTTTTGATGAGGCCTAGCTATGTTTTGGGCGGCCAGAACATGATTGTTGCCCGAAACTCTGCTGATGTAAAGGAATACATGGCAATCATCCTGCGCCAGAAAATCGAAAATCCTGTTTTGATTGATAAATATATGGAAGGAAAGGAACTTGAAGTCGACTGTATCTGCGACGGCGAGAATGTCCTTATTCCTGGAATCATGGAGCACATCGAGCGTACCGGAATCCACTCAGGCGACTCGATTGCAGTCTATCCGGGCGAGTTTGAATCTGACATCGAATCAAAAATCGTAAAGCAGTCGGTTGACTTAGCCCTTGCCCTGGGAACAAAAGGTCTTGTAAACATCCAGTATTTGATTTACGAAAATGACCTCTATATCATCGAGGCAAATCCGCGCTCAAGCCGAACCGTTCCTTACATTTCAAAAGTTTCGGGCATTCCGATGATTGACCTTGCAACCCGGGCAATGCTGGGCGAGAAGGTGAGTGAAATGGGCTACGGAACAGGCCTCTACCGAAAGCCGAATTATTTTGCAGTAAAAGTTCCTGTCTTCAGCTTTGAAAAGCTCATGGATGTGGACACTCATCTTGGTCCTGAAATGAAGTCAACCGGCGAAGTTCTGGGAATCGCAAGCACAAGAAATGAAGCAGTTTTCAAGGGCATGGCCGCTGCAGGCTGGAAGAGCCTGAAGACTGGCGGCGTTTTGTTCTCTGTTCGCCAGAGCGATTTGCCAGAGCTTCCGTCCCTTGCCCGAAAATTCTATGATCTGGGCTTTAAATTGTACGCTACCAGCGGAAATGCGGCTACAATCGAGCGTTCCGGCATGGAAGTTGAGTATGTTGCAAAAGTTCATGAAAACTACAATGACAATGTAATGACCCTGCTTGAAAGCGGAAAGGTAGTCTATGTCGTTTCAACCTCAGCCAAGGGCCGAGACCCGGTAGCAGAAAGCGTCAAGCTCCGCCGCCTTGCAGTAGAACGTGACATCGACTGCCTCACAGCCATCGACACGGCAAATGCACTGGCAGACTGTTTGGCAAGCCCCTATACGCTAGGAAATGCAAGCCTGGTAGACATCAACCACGATTTATAAAATAAAAAAAAATCTCCTTTTCAGGAGATTTTTTTTTAGCTGCTTTTTATTACCTCATCAGCCAGTCATCGATTGCCTTTGCACAGGCTCGGCCTTCTGCGATTGCCCAGACTACCAGCGACTGGCCTCTGTGCATGTCTCCGGCCGTGAAGATTTTTTCGTTTTCGGTCTGGTAGCTTTCTGCTGAGGATGTGACTACTGTGTTTCGTGGAGAAAGCTTTGTTCCGAATGATGAAGCTGAGTATTCTTCTGCGCCCAAAAATCCTGCCGCAACAAGAATCAAATCTGCCTCAAGTTCCTTTTCGCTTCCTTCGATTTCAACGAGTTTTCTTACTCCGTCAACGTTCTTGAACTCGACTTCAACTGTCTTTACGCCGGTGACTTTTCCGTCCTTTGAATAGACTTCCTTGATTGTGGTTTTGAAGACCCTCGGATCATGGCCGAATTTTGCGATTGATTCTTCTGCACCGTAATCAGTCTTGAGGGTTTTAGGCCACTGTGGCCACGGATTGTCTGCTGTGCGCTCGAGAGGCGGTTTCGGCATCATCTCAATCTGGGTGACGCTTTTTGCGCCCAGACGGATACAGGTTCCGGTACAGTCGTTGCCTGTGTCACCGCCGCCAAGGACAATTACGCTTTTTCCTTCTATATTTATGCCTTTCTTTTCAAGTGAAAGGGCTATGTTTTTGTTGGTGATTACAAGGTCTCCGTCAAAAGATTTTTCAGCCTCGCTCAGGGCAACGACAGATTTTGTGACTTTTGTAAGAAAATCAACCGCGAACATGAGTCCGCCTTTTTCTGCCGGGAGAAGTTTTTCAGCTCCGCTTGCTGAGAGGGGGCGGGGATTTTTTGCACCGCAGCAGAGGGCTACGGCATCGTAATTTTTGAGGATGTCGTCAGAAGAGAAGGTGCGGCCGACATCAGCGTTAAAGATGAACTGAACTCCCTCATCCTTCATCAGCTGGATTCGCCTTTCGACGATTTTTTTGTCCAGCTTCATGTTTGGAATTCCGTACATCAAAAGTCCGCCGGCCCTGTCCTCACGCTCGTAAACAGTGACTGAGTGACCGCGCCTGTTGAGCCAGTCGGCTACTGCAAGGCCCGCAGGACCTGAGCCGATTACGGCAATTCTCTTTCCAGAGCGGCTTTTTGGAATTTCCGGCTTCATGTAGCCTGTGGCAAAGGCCCTCTCGATGATGTAAAGCTCGTTGTCGTGAATCGTGACAGCGTCATTTTCGAGGTTGCAGGCCTTTTCACAGAGAGCCGGGCAGACACGACCAGTAAATTCAGGGAAACTTGAAGTCTTTAAAAGCCTCCATGCTGCCATGTCATATTGACCCTTGTAAAGGGCGTCGTTCCATTCCGGAATAAAGTTGTGGAGCGGACAGCCTGTGACCATTCCACCTAATCTTATCGCGCTCTGGCACATCGGAACACCGCAGTTCATGCAGCGGGCAGCCTGCTCGCGGCGGGCCTTGTCGTCAAGAACAGGATGAAATTCCTTAAAATTCGTTATTCTTTCGAGTGGAGCAAAATTACCGTTCTCCTTTCTCGCATAATCCATAAATCCAGTGAGCTTTCCCATTTCTTTTTTCTCCCTTTTTCCTTTTTTACTTAGCCTGCATTGCTGCAATTTTTACTTTGAGGTAGTCGTTTGGAATAATCTTCTTGAAGCGCGGAATATAACTCTCAAAGTCGGAAAGAATCTCCCTGCCTTTTTCTGAGCCGGTTTCCTTGACGTGCTTTTCAAGAAGGGAACGGAGTTTTTCGACATCAGGATTGCTGCCGTCAGCAAATTTTTCATCTACAAGTGCCGTAACTTCATCGTCCAGGTCGTACATCGTGACGAATTCACGGTTGAGCTTTTTGTAAACCTCGTGCTTTTCGTCGAGGATGTATGCGATGCCGCCGCTCATTCCGGCTGCAAGGTTTCGTCCTGTCTCGCCAAGAATGACCGCTACGCCGCCTGTCATGTATTCAAGGGCATGGTCGCCAGTTCCTTCGACAACAGCAGTTGCGCCCGAATTTCGTACGCAGAATCGCTCTCCTGCAACACCGTTGATGAAAGCCTGTCCGCTTGTTGAGCCGAAGAGGGCAACGTTACCAATGATGATGTTTTCGTCAGCCTTTCCGCCAAAATCACCAGCCTTTTTAACTACGATTTTTCCGCCGCTCAGGCCCTTTCCGAGATAGTCGTTTGCATCTCCCTCAAGGTAAACGCTCAAGCCCTTTGGAATGAAGGCTCCGAAGCTCTGTCCGGCACCACCGGCAAAATGAACTTTGAATGCATCTTCCTCAACTTTTCCGCCGTATTTTTTCTGAATCTCGCTGCCCAAAATAGTGCAGGCTGTTCTGTCTGTTGATTCAATGCGGTAGTTTGAAGAGCTGGCATTTTCCTTCAGTTCTGCCAGAAGTTCCTTCATATCAAGAGTTGCTTCCAGCTTGAAGTCGTAGAGGCTGCGCTCAGTTTTCCAGCTTTCAGCTTTTCCTTCTTCTGCCTTTGCAAGGACTCGTGACAGGTCAAGAAGGTTTGCCCGCTTAAAGCCCTGCTTTTCCTTGAGCTTGAGAAGGTCAGTTCTTCCGCAAAGTTCCTCGACTGTCCTGATTCCGAGCTTTGCCATGAATTCACGGAGTTCTTCTGCTACAAAGCGCATGAAATTCTCAACATATTCTGCCTTGCCCTTGAAGTTTGCACGAAGTTTTTCGTTCTGGGTTGCGATTCCGAAAGGACAGGTATCGCTCTGGCAGGCACGCATCATTCGGCAGCCCATTGTTACGAGAGGAGCTGTCGCAAATCCGAATTCCTCCGCACCGAGCAGGGCCGCAATAGCAACATCACGTCCGCTCATGAGTTTTCCGTCGGTTTCGATGATTACCCGGCCGCGTAAGCCGTTCTGAATCAGAGTCTGGTGGGCTTCGGCTAGTCCTAGCTCCCAAGGTAAGCCTGCATTGTGAATTGATGAGATTGGAGCCGCACCAGTTCCGCCGTCGTGACCTGAAATCAAGATTACCTGGGCACCTGCTTTTGCAACACCGGCTGCGACAGTTCCGACACCAGCTTCACTTACCAGCTTGACGCTAATTCGGGCATCCCGGTTGGCATTCTTCAAGTCGTAAATGAGCTGGGCCAGATCCTCGATTGAATAGATGTCGTGGTGTGGTGGAGGCGAAATCAAGCTTACTCCAGGAGTTGCATAACGGGTCTGGGCAATCCAGGGATAAACTTTCTTTCCAGGAAGGTGTCCGCCCTCGCCAGGCTTTGCTCCCTGTGCCATTTTAATCTGAATCTCTTTTGCGCTGAGAAGATATTCTTCTGTAACGCCGAATCGTCCCGAAGCGACCTGCTTGATTGCGGAATTGAAGACAGTTCCCAGACGCTCTGGTTTTTCGCCGCCCTCACCACTGTTGCTTTTTCCGTGAAGGTGATTCATTGCCTCGGCCATGCACTTGTGGGCTTCCTCAGAAATTGAGCCGTAAGACATGGCACCAGTCTTAAAGCGCTGAACGATTTGGTCTACGCTCTCGACTTCATCAAGCGGGATTCCGCTGTTTTTGTCGTAGTTGAAATCAAGCATTGCGCGCAGTGTGTGTGGCTTTTCGTCAGCATCAACAAGGGCAGTGTATTCCTTGAATCGCTTGTAGTCGCCTTTCTGTGTCGATTCCTGAAGTGCGATGATTGTCTCAGGATTGTAAAGATGGTCTTCTGCTCCAGGACCCCGACGCATCTTGTGGTAGCCGGTTGAATCCAGGTGGCTGTTTTCCGTGAGGCCGTTTGGATTCCATGCCTTGTTGTGGTGATAGATGATGTCTTCTTCGATTTCCTTGAGGGTGATTCCGCCGACTCGGCTGACCGTGTTTGTGAAGTATTTTTCAGTGACTTCAGGGGAAATGCCGACAGCCTCAAAAATCTGTGCCGACTGATAAGACTGAACCGTGCTGATTCCCATCTTAGCGCCGATTTTTACGATTCCGTTGATGATTGCGAAATTGTAGTCGTTGATTGCCGTGTGGTAGTCCTTGTCGAGGATTTTCTGGTCAATGAGCTCAGCGATTGCCTCATGGGCAAGGTAAGGATTTACAGCCCGCGCACCATAGCCTAAGCACATTGCAGCCTGATGAACATTGCGGACTTCAGCGCTCTCAAGGAGGATTGAAATCTTTGTTCGTTTTTTTGTGCGGATAAGATACTGCTCAACGGCACTGACAGCGAGCAGGGAAGGAATTGCCGCATGTTTTTCGTCAACGCCACGGTCAGAAAGAACGATGATGTTGTAGCCATCTTCATAAGCCGAATCAATCTGCTTGAAAAGATTTTCCAGTGCCACCTCAAGAACTGGGGGCGTTGTGGGGGTAGCCCCCGCAGAAGGGGTAGCGGAAGACGCGTCAGCGGCTGCAGCGAGGGGAAGGCTTTCCCCGCTTTCAATTTTCAATTTTCCGTTTTCAATTTTTAGAAGCAGTGAAAGTGTCGTCGTTCTCAGGCCTTTCTGGTCCAGTGCCTTGATTTTAATCAGGTCTGTGCCTGTGAGGATCGGATTGTGGATTTCGAGGACATGGCAGTTTTTGCCCTTTGGATCAAGAAGGTCGCCGTCACTTCCGACATAGACAGTCGTGTCAGTTACGATTTTTTCACGGAGTGAGTCAATCGGCGGGTTTGTGACTTGGGCGAAGAGCTGCTTGAAGTATTCAAAAAGACTCGGGTGATTGTCGCTCATGCAGGCAAGCGGTGTGTCAACGCCCATAGATCCGATCGGCTCGACACCAGTTTTTGCCATTGAAAGAACCATCTCGTTGACGTCCTCGTAATTCCAGCCGAAAGCCCTGTAAAGCCTGTCCCGTTCTTCCTGAGTTGAAACAGGAACCTTTTTGTTAGGAATCTTGAGGGATGCAAGCTGGATGAGGTTCTGGCTGATCCATTCGCCGTAAGGATGCTCAGATGCGTAGTGACTCTTGATTTCGTCGTCTGTGATGACTTTTTTTGCCTTTGTATCGACCAGAAGCATTTTTCCCGGCATGAGGCGTGATTTTTTGACGATTTTGCTTTCCGGGATTTCAAGAACGCCGACTTCCGAGCTGAGGATGAGCATGTTGTCGCTTGTGATATAGTAGCGGCTAGGGCGAAGTCCGTTTCGGTCGAGTGTGGCACCCAAAACGTCACCGTCGCTGAAAAGGATTGCGGCAGGACCGTCCCATGGCTCCATCATTGTTGCCCAGTAGTGGTAGAAGTCTTTTTTGTCCTGACCGAGGGTGTCTTCGTGCTTCCATGCCTGTGGGATACAGACCATTACGGCAAGAGGCAAGTCCATTCCGTTCATTACCAGATATTCAAGAGTGTTGTCGAGCATTGCCGAGTCAGAGCCTGTCGTGTCGACTTCACCTTCGCGGGCAATCATGCGGTCAACGTTTCCGCGGATTGTATTGATTTCGCCGTTGTGGGCGATAAAGCGGTTAGGGTGGGCTCTCTGCCAGCTTGGGTTAGTGTTTGTAGAAAATCGTGAGTGAACGAGGGCAAGTGAAGAAGAATAAAGATCAGATTGAAGGTCATGATAGAAAGTGCGGAGCTGCTGGACAAGGAACATTCCCTTGTAAACGATTGTCCTGCTGCTCATGGAACAGATGTAAGTTTTTGAATCTGCTCCTTTTTCAAAGGCAAGGCGGGCTTTATAAAGGAGTTTGTCGAACTCAAGACCCCTCTCGCAGTTTTCCGGGCGGGCTAGAAAGGCCTGCCATACTTCCGGCATACAGTCCCTTGCTTTCTGGCCAAGGACTTCGGCTTTTACAGGAACTTTTCGCCAGCCGATGAAATTCAATTTTTCTGAGGCACAGATTTTTTCGAAGCGAGATTTTTCTGATTCGAAATTATCTGCCGGGAAGAAGAACATTCCGATTCCGTAGTCTCTCTCGTCTCCCAAAGATTCAATTTTTTTGCCAGCCAGTGAAATCTCGCCTTTTTTTGCGGCTTCATTAAAAAAATCGTGGCTGATCTGGACGAGGATTCCAACGCCGTCACCTGTTTCGCCGCTAGCGTCTTTGCCAGCGCGATGCTCCAGTTTTTCGACGATGGAAAGAGCATTTTCAACGACTCCGTGCGATTTTTTGCCATCAATGTTAACGACCGCTCCGATACCGCAGGAATCATGCTCAAACGATGGTTCGTAAAGTGTCTTCAATTTTGTTCTCCTATTCAAAACAAAAAAGTCGCAGACGATGCCCTTAAAAAAAACATCACCTGCGACTTCATTGTCGTTTTTTTCTTTTGTTATAAAAACAAAAGAGGTCGTAGATTTTACGCCTGAATCTCAAGCAGAAAATCTACGACCTCTTTGCCGTTAATTTTTTATACACTAACGGCTTATTTTTGTCAATATACTTATTAATCCTGACTCTGGCTTAGGTCTGACCGCGTACCATTGTTGTCAGCACTTGCAGAATGGCCTTTTTGTTTTCGGGGGAAAGGCGGGAAATCAGCGTGAGGATGTGCTTTTCCTGTTTTTTGTCTTCGGCCAGTGCGTTGGAATTGTCTTCGCCACCAAGCAGGTTTTCAACGCTGGTGTTTAGAACTTTTGCAATCCGGCATGCGTAGTCGGCGGGGGGAATTGTAGCACGTGAATTTAAGTAGTTTTCTAATGTTTGGTACGGAATCTTTGCTTTTTGAGAGAGTTCTTTAGCTGTTATACCTAAAAACGACAATTCATCTTTTACATTTTCTCTGAATGAATTTCCCATGGCTTTATAATAATTCAATTAGATATATACAAATATTCGCAAAACTCAATGAGCAATTTATATTGCCTAGAAAACTCAAATAGCATAATATATACTTAAGTGTAACTCAATTGAGTGTCAACTTTGATGCAAGATCGTGGGGGCGAATTATGAAAAAAATCCTTTCTGTAGTGGCATTACTTGCGGCAATGTTCTTTTTATTTGCAAATTGTTCTACTGACAGTTCTGGTGACAGCGGAAATGAAAATCAGAAGACTGAGAAAACAGATGAAGATGAAAAATCCAAGGACTCAGACGAAAGCGAAAAGGAAGATGATGGCAAGAAAACGGAAGATGGAAAAACGTATTACACACTTTCCCTTGATGCAAACGGCGGAGAAGGCTCAATTTCATACAATAATATAGAAACAAATAAAGAATTTAAGCTTGAAAAAGCGAAGGGGCTTGGCGTAAGCCGTGAGGGATATACCTTTGCGGGCTGGGCTCGTTCTGCAACTGCGATAAGTGCGAATTATGATGACGGTGACTCTGTAATCGTCAATTCAGACATAACTCTCTATGCTGTGTGGGTGAAAAATACAGAAGCTGAGAATACTGATAAGCCGGGAGAAGGGGAAAATCCGGGGAAAACTGATGAAGAAGATAAGCCGGGAGAAAATGAAAATCCTGGAAAAACTGAGGAAGAAGATAAGCCTGGTGAAACTGATAATCCTGCACAGACCGATGAACCTGGCAAGCAGGATAAACCGACGGAGCAGGAGCAGGAAAAGCCGTCCGAAAAGGAAGACGAACAGAAAACTATAAAATACACAATTCGTTTCAACTCAAACGCTTCTGATGCATCTGGCTCTCTGAGCGATATTGCCGCTTCTCAGGGGGAAGTTCTTACTTTGCCAAAAAGCACATTCTTGAGAACGGGCTTTACATTTGAGGGTTGGGCAAAAACCAGCAGTGCAACTTCTGCGGACTATGCGGACGGTGCTAGCGTAAAAGACCTTTCTTCAACTGATGGAGAAGTGGTCACGCTTTATGCAGTATGGATGCTTGTCGTTAAAGAAGCAGAACTTTCTTCAATATACTTCAATAGAAATCCTGCAAAAACGGAATACAAATACGGAGAATCTGTTGATGTCAGTGGCGCGGAACTTATCGCAGCATATTCTGACGGCACAAAAAAGACGATAGAAAGCGGCTTCACGGTGTCACCGGAAAAACTGAACTCTGTTGGAAGTCAAACCGTCACGGTAACTTATGAAGGTAAAACTGTGACATTCGATGTTGAAGTTTACAATGAACTGACAGGTCTTTCTTTCATGACAAAGCCATATAAAACCTTATACGACATAGGTGATTCGGTTGATACGGACGGAACTGTGCTTCTTGCAACATACTCTGATGGAACAAGCAAGACTATTGAAAGTGGATTTAGCGTATCTCCAGAAACACTGGACTCTGAGGGGGAGCAGACAATAACGATTACATACGGTGAAAAGACCGTGACATACAGAGTTGATGTCATAAAGTCTCTGAGTTTCTCACTGAATGTAACAATCAGGGATTTTACTGATGAAGATGGCCTGCTTTCCTATTACGAGAAAACAAATATGTTCATCGCAAAAGACGGCTTCAAAAAATACAAATGGTGGATAGACGACAAGGCCCAGTCAATTACGGACGGTTTCTGCAAAATCACGCAGTCACTTGTAAGCGACAAACGAAATCACACGATAATGGTCATCGTTACTGATGATGATGGAAACCGGTATTCGGCAACGGCTGAATTTACATTGCGATAGGAGGAAAATTAAATGAAGAAAATCTTTAAATCCATTTTTTTATGTTTGTGCGCATCTTTTTTTGTTCTCTCATGCTCTGATTCTGATACAGACAATAATTCTTCGGAAGAAATGACTGCAGGGGAAATCTCTTCTTCTAAAAAGGCTTATATTACAGTTTCTTTGGAAGAATCTCAGCCCGAAAGGACTATCATGCCAACAACTCTGAATAAAGAAGACTTTATTTATGAGCTTTGGGGAAGCGGTCCTAATGATTCCGTCAAGAGAAAAATTGCGACATGGGTGACATACAGCAAGCTGAAGGAAAAAAAGGTGATTGAAGTTGATGTAGGAAACTGGTCTTTCACCCTTAAAGCATATCTGGACAGCAACACACAGCTTTTAGAGGATACGATTTCAAAAACAATTAGCTATGGTTTGAATTCACTCGGCTTTTATATGAAGGAAGTTGCCGGCCGTGGCGATATTGATGTGACTTTCTGGTATCCGAAGCTTGAGACAGGTTGTGTAAAGGCTGAACTGGTTCTCATTGCACAAAATTTTCAGACTGGCCTTGACAGCGAAATTACTGTTCTGGCAAAAAAGACTTTGGAAATCACTTCCGAAGAAAAAATCATTGATGAACACCCATATTCATCTGTCGTTTTTCAAAAATCAGATGTGCAGAGCGGATATTACGTCCTCAAATTTTACATCTATGACAGCACGGCAAATTCTGCCGAGCCAAAAAGCTATTACACGACCCTTGTGAAAGTTTCAAACGGCAGCACCAGCAAGGGGGAAGAAACTCTCCGGACAGGAAACTACATCACGATATTCAGAACTGCTTCGGGAATTGCCTGGAACACCGTTCCGTATGCAGAAAAATATAAGATTTTCAAGTACGAGACGGAAGGCTTCATTGATGTAAAGAATTTTAATGCAGCTCTGTTTACGGAAGAGCCGGAAGAAATCCAGAATACAGAATATGTGGTTGAAAATACATCTGACGAAAAAAATCTTTATATTGCAATCAAAGCGTATTCAGAGGAGGAAGAATCAGAATTCAGCAATGTGATTTTGCTGCCAGCTCCTTACAAGATTACTTATGAACTGAACGGCGGAACGAACAGTGCGGAAAATCCGGTAGCTTATACGGCAAAAGATGATACCTTTGATTTTAAGGATGCGACACGTGAAGGGTATAAATTTGCAGGCTGGTACACGGATGATTCATTTGCAGATGAAAGTAAAGTGTCAAAAATAGAAAAAGGCAGCAGCGGAAGACTCACGCTTTATGCAAAATGGGAAATAATCGAATATGACATTGAATATGTGCTGAATGATGGTAGTAACAACAGTGAGAATCCTGAAAAATATACAGTAGAATCTAGTTTTACATTAAAAGATCCGGTTCGTGAGGATTACTTTTTCGGCGGATGGTATACAAGCTCCACATTTGAAGCAGAAAGTCAGCTTGAAAAAATCGAAAAGGGGTGTACAGGAAAGCTTACACTGTATGCGAAATGGAAAGAAACTTACACGATAATTTTTAATGCAAATATTAATGATGCCACAGGTTCAATGGACAATCTTAAAGCCGCATGTGGTGAAGATGTTGAATTGCCAAAGAATCTATTTTCTTATAATGGTAAAGTATTTATGGGGTGGACAACCGATAAGAACTCAGAAAACGCAGAGTATGCCGATAAGCAGACTGTTGCAAGTCTCTGCCCGGAACAAGGCGGAAGGGTTGTTCTTTATGCTGTTTGGGTAAATGAATTAACCTCAAGTGAAATAGTGAACAAGATAAAGTCGCTCACAAAAAGTGCAAGTCTGCTTGTGACGGGTGAAATTACACAGTCAAAAATACGCGAAATAAATTCTGCATTAAAAAATTTGGAAAGTAAGAATTCAGAGATACGCGTTAGCCTGGATTTGT
This sequence comes from Treponema ruminis, assembly GCA_017161305.1. Taxonomy (GTDB): domain Bacteria; phylum Spirochaetota; class Spirochaetia; order Treponematales; family Treponemataceae; genus Treponema_D; species Treponema_D ruminis. The sequence continues at coordinate 839,603 of CP031518.1, forward strand.
CCAGAACCTCAGGATTGACTTATTTGGAAAGCGCATCTTCTGAACCGACAAAATCATTTCGTGGATGTTCTAATTTGTCGGCAATTGCTTTACCAGACAGCTTGAAGAGCATAGGGGAAGGGGCGTTCTATGGATGCAGCGGACTTAAAACAGTGTATTACGCAGGAACGATAGAGCAGTGGCTGGGAATTCAGTTTGAATGGTGGAATAGCAATCCATGCTGTAATGGAGCTGATTTATATATAAATGGCGAAAAACTTACCGAGCTAGTAGTACCGGACAGTGTGACGAGCATAGGGCAATTTGCGTTCTCTGGATGCAGCGGACTCACGAGCGTGGAGATAGGAAACGGCGTTACGAGCATAGGAGAGTATGTGTTCTATGGATGCAGCGGGCTTACGAGCGTGGAGGTACCAGACAGTGTGATGAGCATAGGACAAGGGGCATTCTCTGAATGCAGCTCCCTTGAAAGTATTACAATTCCGTTTGTCGGTGCCAGTGCAGATATCGAAAGTAAATCAATAGAGTTTAAATATATATTCGATACTGTTCCTTCATCATTGAAAAAAGTAAAAGTAACAGGCGGAAAACTGTTTAACGGTGCGTTCTCTAAATGTAGTGGACTAACGAGTGTGGAGTTAGGAAACGGCGTAACGAGCATAGGAGAAAATACGTTCTATTACTGCAGCGGACTTACGAGCGTGGAGATATCAGACAGCGTGACGAGCATAGGAAAGTATGCGTTCTCTGGATGCAGCGGACTTAAAACAGTGTATTACGCAGGAACGATAGAGCAGTGGTTGGGAATTCAGTTTGAAGGGGTGGCTAGCAATCCATGTTGTAATGGAGCTGATTTATATATAAATGGCGAAAAACTTACCAAGCTAGTAGTACCAGACAGTGTGACGAGCATAGGAGAGTATGCGTTCTCTGGATGCAGCGGGCTTACGAGCGTGGAGATACCAGACAGCGTGACGAGCATAGGATCTAGTGCGTTCTTTAAATGCAGCGGACTTAAAACAGTGTATTACGCAGGAACGATAGAGCAGTGGCTGGGAATTCAGTTTGAAGGGGTGGATAGCAATCCATGTTGTAATGGAGCTGATTTATATATAAATGGCGAAAAACTTACCGGGCTAGTAGTACCGGACAGTGTGAAGAGCATAGGAGAGTATGCGTTCTCTGGATGCAGCGGGCTTACGAGCGTGGAGATACCAGACAGCGTGAAGAGCATAGGAGAGTATGCGTTCTCTGGATGCAGCGGACTTACGAGCGTGGAGATACCTGGCAGTGTGACGAGCATAGGGGGGAGGGCGTTCTTATATTGCAAAAATCTTTCAACAATCAATTTTGCAGGAACTAAAGCAGAATGGAACAGCATTACAAAAGGTTCACGTTGGAAAGAAGATGTCGCCGCTACTGTCGTGCATTGCTCTGATGGAAATGTGTCTCTGTAGATGTAAATGTAACTTACGGAGAGAGTTTAGAAAGTTTGCAAGCTAAATCCGCACTTCTGCACAATACGGTTCGTTGAGCTATGTGCAGGGGGCGGAATGAGAAAGATTTTTCAAAGGGAGAAAAACGAATATGAATGAGATGTTTGTATTACAGGGGGCAACGAACACTGGAAAAAAAAAGACTCTTAAAGCGTTAAGAGAAATGCTGAAGAATTTATATCCTGATTATCAAGAAGAGGAACTTTATACAGATACTGTTTATATTCTAAGTGGGAAAAATACCCCGAAGATTGGACTTTTAATAGATGATAAGTACGAAAAGTTCATAAAATCTCATCTGGAAACTTTTCGGGATAAGGGATGTGAGATAGTTTTCTGTGCATGCCTAACTGATGGCGATACTTTGGATGCTGTTAATACAATGAAGAATGATTATTCGATTCATTTTATCGGCAGGGGGCAAGGGGGGGGCTTCCCTGATGATTGCATTGTCCAGGCACACGAATTACGGAAATTTGCGAGGTTGTAAAATGAGCGGTATTGTTTATCTTAAAGACTTATCTGAAAATGAAAGGGAAAAAAGTACTCAACTTCTTATGAAACGATTAAATTCATTTAGAGAAGAGTTGAATAAAAACAAAAATTTTCATGAGGTTTGTGAAATACCTGATGATGCTCTTATCGATAAACATATTGCACTTGATATACCTGTCACATGGTATGAAGCTGTGTGTTTATGCATATTGCGCTCTGAAATAGAACATCTGACTCCGTGCTATCAGATAGAAAATCCTGCAATCTGCAATGGTGAATTTGTATTTGATGTAAAAAGTCGGGATTCTGACGGATACAGATTACCTACTGCTGATGAATTCAAGTTTTTTGCAGATAATACAACTTTTGAAATTAAGTCTCTGGGAATTATTGATAAAAATATTTGGTGTGATGATGTACATAATGAGGATGGAAAATATTCAATAGTTTTAATCAAAAAAGAAAAGAACTGGGATGAAGAAGAATTAAAGTTACATCGAGGTTATTCTTTTCCAAATGAAAAAATGGGATATGTTATGATGGTTAGAAATCCAGATTCTGAATGCAAAAAAAAACTTGAAGTTACTATGAATAATGAAGTTCTGAAATATACAGAGGGATTGCTAAAAAATGCTAATAAAGAGATTAAAAGTAATTCTCGCAAGAAAAAAACTTCTGTGAAGTGGGGAAACATTAGCGAATTAAATTCTTTAGAAAACTCTAAATTAAAAACAGATGAAGAGTAGAAGCCATGAAATCAGAATATGAAATTATTTTTACGGAAGGAAATTCTGCTGATGCATTGTGGCGTATGGCAAAAGTATAAAAAAACTTTTCCCAAAAAACAAAAAAAATATTTACGTATAATTATTATCATATAAAAGGAAGGAACGAGCTGAAACAAACAAAGCCTCCCTTGCTCGCCAGCGGAATTTCCTGCAACGGCAAAAACAGGGACTGTCCTCACGGACATTCCCTGTTACGTCTTGTTTGAAAGTTTTAACTTCCCGTTTTCAATTTTTCTTTAAGAGCCAGCACTTGTTCCAATGGCAGTGAAGTCCATTTTGCAACTTGTTCTTCAGGAACACAGTCAGTCAGCATTTTCTTCGCGTTTGTAATGGAAGCTTGCTTTTCGCCCTGCATGAAGGCGTATTTTTCGCGCGAGATGCAGTCATGGACAAATCTTTCGTAGCCGATCTGGTTTTCCCATTCCTGCTGGTCGCGGCTCATCTGATTCAAAAGTGCCTGTGCCATGTCCATTTCCTCCTGCATCCTGGTAAGTTTGTTGAGCAGAAGCCGTGCTTTCTTGTTCTCTTCTGCCATTATTAGAATACTCCAGAACTCAATTTCTGACAACTCTGCGACCGGCTTGTCAAAAAGTTCTTTGATTTTCGGCAATGCAAATGAAAAAAAGTCAGAAAAATCCAAAAAAAAGGGGAATGCCCTTGAAGACATTCCCCTCTATCTCTTGTTTGAAAGATTTTTAGTCCTGCAAAGCGTCGTAACCTTCTTCGCCGGTTCTTACTTTGATTACATTCTCAACATCGTATACGAAAATCTTTCCGTCGCCGATGTGGCCTGTGTACAAAACTTCCTTGGCGGCTGTGACAACCAAATCAACAGGAACTTCGCTTACGACGATTTCAACCTTAATCTTAGGAAGAAGTGTCATATCAATCTGAGCACCGCGGTAGAACTCTCCTGCACCGTGCTGTACGCCACAGCCAAGTACGTTTGTTACAGTCATACCTGTTACTCCGATGTCGTTCATTGCAGACTTGATTTCGTCGAATTTTGTCTGACGTGTTACGATGACAACCTTGTGGAATTTTGCATCCGGCTTGCTTGAAGGAACTTTGACGACCGGAACAGCCTTTTCTTCCGGAACCTTTACGCCGGCAGAAGCAGCTGCCTTGAGCTCTGCGCTTGAATAGTGCTGCTCGATGTCGAAGCCTGAGTAGCTTGAATCCAAGCCGTGCTCAATCTTATCAAGACCGATGATTTCTTCCTCAACACTGACTCGCAATCCCATGATTTTCTTGATGATTGTGAAAAGGATTGTGATTGTAAGGACTGTCCAGAGCATGATGATGAACATGCCGCCGAACTGCTTTCCGAGCTGGGCAAATCCGCCGCCGTAGAAAAGACCTTCCTGAATTCCTGCAAGTTCAAATCCTGGAGCTGATTTTGTGGCGAAAAGACCTACGGCAATTGTACCCCAGATACCGTTCATCATGTGAACTGCAACGGCACCAACCGGGTCATCAATGTGGAGCTTGTAGTCCAAAAGCCAGATTCCGAATACTACGAGCAGGCCTGCTACGGCACCGATGATTGCCGCACCAGCACAGTCTGTAACGTCACATGGAGCTGTGATTGCAACCAATCCTGCAAGTGAGGCGTTCAAACACATTGAAACATCAGGCTTGCCATATTTAATCCATGTGAAAATCATTGTAACTACAGTTGCAACAGCAGGAGCTACAGTTGTTGTAAGGAATACTGAACCGAGGGTTGGAACGTCAGTTGCGGCAGCACCGTTGAATCCGTACCAGCCCAACCAGAGGATGAATACACCCAGGGCACCGATTGTCAGGTTGTGGCCAGGGAAAGCCTTTACCTTTGTGACCTTACCGGCTGCATCGCGTGTGAATTTTCCGATACGAGGACCGACCATTGCGGCACCAATCAGGGCACAGATACCGCCTACCATGTGGATACATGCTGAACCTGCGTAATCGTGGAAGCCCCACTGTGCCAAAAATCCGCCGCCCCATGTCCAGTGAGCTTCGATAGGGTAGATGATACCAGAAATGATTGCTGAATAGATACAGTATGAGCTGAATTTTGTTCGCTCTGCCATTGCACCAGAAACGATTGTTGCTGTTGTGGCACAGAAAACAAGGTTGAAGACGAAGTTTGAGAAATCAAAGTGAGCATAGTCGCTGAAAACTGAGAAGCCGGGTTTTCCGAGAACGCTCCAGATTCCTTTGCTTACTTCACCTGTTACAGGATCTGTGAAAGAAAGCATCATTGATGCACCAATCAGGAACCACATTACGGTTCCGATACAGAAATCCATCAGGTTCTTCATGATGATGTTGCCGGCGTTTTTTGCGCGTGTGAAACCTGTCTCCACCATCGCAAAACCTGCCTGCATCCAGAATACGAATGCGGCACCAATTAAGAACCATACACTCCATAAATCTTGCATTTTTTTACCTCCTATTTTTGCAAAAAAATCGACGATAACATCAGACACTGCGCACATGCCCGACACCATCGTCGATAATAAAAAAAGCCGCGAATTCAAATTTGAACTCACGGCTTCATTGCCATGTTAATAACACAAAAAAAGGTCGCAAGAATTGCCTTCCTGCGACCTCATTGTCGTGTGATATTCTATTTATATCTTTTTGAAAAAAAAATGTCAAGATAGTTAAAGAAAATCTTAATGACTTTAACTTGACACCCAATCGTAAAATTGCTAGTCTTTTTTCAATTATATAGATGAAAAAGAATAAGAACTCGGATTCAGGCTTGTCCGGTATTGTTCTGCTTGCAAAACAGGCAGGTCTCACAAGTTTTTCTTCTCTCTCCTCGGTCAAGCGCGCACTTTCCACCACAAAAGTCGGTCATACAGGCACGCTGGATTCATTTGCCGACGGTCTTCTGGTCGTTCTTGTAGGAAAACTCACTCATTTAGTTCCCCATATCACAAATTTTGACAAAACTTATATAGCCCTTGTTGAATTCGGAAGCGAAACTGACACCCTGGACCCGACTGGTCAGGTCATTAAAACAGGAAAAATCCCATCCAGAGAAGAAGTTGAAGCCGTCCTTCCCCAGTTTTTAGGTGAGATTGATCAGGTTCCTCCTGCCTACAGCGCCCTTCATGTTGACGGAAAAAGGGCCAGTGACTTGATGCGTGAGGGAAAGGCTGTCGAATTAAAAGCCAGAAAAATTACAATTTCTTCTATTAAATTGCTTGATTTTTATGATAATTTTGCCCGAATCGAAATTTCATGCTCCAAAGGAACTTACATTCGCTCGCTTGCCCGTGATATTGCTTCGGCCTGCGGAAGTGTCGCTCATCTCAAAGAACTCAAGCGCACGCGGGTAGGGCCGTTCAAGCTCGAGGATGCAGTCGGTGCTGATTGTTCGCCAAAAAATCCTGCTGATGATGAAAAGTTGTATTCTCAAATCCGTTCACATCTTCTTGATATGGACATGGATCTTGCCCGACTTTGCGGCATGGACACAGCCGTTCTTGCCCACCGCTACATCAATGATTTTAACAATGGCCGTCCTTTAAAGGCTAAGATGTTCGTCCATGATTTAAACAGCGAGAACGTCAAAAATGAAGTCGCTGTTTTTTATGATGACGGAAAATTTGGCGGAGTCATCACAAAAAAGGCTGACGGCAATAAATTTCTGCTCAATTACGGTTTTGTGATTCATTACCCTGAGCAAAAAATGAAGATTTTTTCCTGGGATCAGGTTGTAAACGGAAAATTCCCGGAAGAATTAAAAAATGCCGGCACTGCAATCACAATCGGAAGTTTTGACGGCTCTCACTTGGGACACAGGGCGATTTTTGATTCAGTTATTGCGCAAAAAGAAAATAAACTTGTTCCGGGAGTGCTTACTTTTACGCGCTCACTCCGTGGCTATAAAAATCCGCAGTCTTACGAAGGCGATGTCGTTTCATTGTCTCAAAAAATCGAAAATCTTACGGAACAAGGATTTGCATTTGCCATAGTCATTGACTTTTCTTCTGAATTCGGTAGAATAGAAGGACGTGATTTTCTTAATGTGCTGGTGCAGAATTGCGGGCTCAAGTATCTTGCAGAAGGATCAGATTTCCACTGCGGTTACAAAGGTCTTGTCGGCATGGAAGAAATCAAAAATATCGCGGCAGATTTAGATTTTGCTGTCCAAACAATTGATTCGGTTATTTTTGAAGGCGAAAAGGTTTCTTCTTCCAGGATCCGAACTTGTGTTCTGGAGCGTCAGTTCCATCAGGCTCAAAAAATGCTTCTAAAGAATTTCGAGCTTGATTGCACTGGTTTCAATTGGCACAAACAGGGCAAAAATCAAATTTATGCTGCAAAAAAGGGTGCGCAGCTTTTGCCTCCCGAAGGAACTTACAAAACGATTGTGAGTTTCTACGATTTTAGTCAAAAATCTGGTGAAGCACAAAATTACCGTGCAGCCAATTCTGATTGTACATTAGAGGATGGGAATCTTCGCCTCGCATTCTCTGATAATTTAATCAGTGGCTTTGTTCGGTCAATTCAGTTCTTATAAGCCAGTAAAATTTATATTTTTAAGGAGTAAGTAAATGGCACTTACAAAAGAAACAACAGCTGCTTTGGTCAGCAAATTCGGCGCTAACGAGGCTGACACAGGTAACACAAAAGTTCAGATCGCTCTTCTCACAGAACGAATCAAGCAGCTCACAACACACTCACAGAACTTCCCAAAAGACACAAGCTGCAAACGCGCTTTGCTCAAAGTAATCGGTGCTCGCCGCTCTCTTCTCAAATATCTCCAGAGAAAAGACCTCGAGACATACCGCTCACTCATTAAAGAGCTCGGCCTCCGCAAATAATTCTGTTTTTTTTGCAATCCCATCAGGCAGATGTCTGGTGGGATTTTTTTTTTGCCCATTTTGAAAACTTTTCATTGATTATTATCTTATAATAGTTTAAAATTATAAAGTTATTATATTTAAAACGTACATCGGATGTAGTGATGTATGTAGGAGTAAAATTATGTCTGTAGAAAGAGTAACCTACAAACTTGGAGATTCCGAACTTATCCTTGAGACTGGTAAAATCGGTAAGCAGGCAAATGGTTGTGTATATGCACAGTATGCAGGTGCAGCAATCGTTGCTACAGTTTGTGCTTCATCAGAAGTAAAAGAGGGATTGGACTTCGTTCCTGTTACAGTTGAGTACAACGAAAAATATTATGCAGCTGGTAAAATTCCTGGCGGATTCATCAAGCGTGAAGGACGCCCAAAGGACAAGGAAATCCTTGTTTCACGTCTTATCGACCGCCCGATGCGCCCGCTTTTTGAAGTAAGCTTCGGCCGCGAAATTCAGATTGTTCCAACATGCGTTTCATCTGACGGAATCAACCCGCCGGACATTCTTGCAGTTATCGCTTCTTCTGCTGCAGTTTCAATTTCTGACATTCCGTTCCACGGCCCTGTCGCAGCCGCTCGTGTTGCTTACATCAACGGTGAATATGTCATCAACCCGACATTCCAGCAGCAGGAAAAGGCAGAGCTTGAAATCGTTGTTGCCGGTACAAAAGACGGCTTCACAATGGTAGAAGGCGGTGCAAACGAAGTTTCTGAAGACATCATGCTCGGCGCCCTCGAAAAGGCACAGGGCTTTATCACAGCAATGTGTGAGCTTCAGGAACAGCTTGTTGCAAAATGCGGCAAAGAAAAGCTTCCTCTCGCTCCACTCAATGTTGAGCTTGAGAACAAGGATGCCATCATCGCAGAAGCAACACCACTTTTGGAAAAAGCCTGCTTCCAGGACGGCAAAATGAACCGCGGCAAGGCAATTTCTGAGGTTAAAAAGCAGGTTGTTGCAAATCACGCAGAGCAGCTCGCTGACGAAATCCAGAAAAAGCTCTTTGACCAGTGCTTCGATGACATTCAGTACAACCTTCTCCGAAAATCAATTTTGGACAAGGGCTTGCGAATCGACGGACGCAAATGCGACGAAATCCGCCCAATCACTTGTGAAGTCAACGTTCTCCCACGTCCTCACGGCTCGGCTTTGTTCACACGCGGTGAAACACAGTCTCTCGCTGTAACAACTTTGGGAACAGCACTCGACGCACAGGTTCTCGACGATATCGACGGAGAGAGAAGCGAAAACTTCATCCTCCACTACAACTTCCCGCCATATTCAGTTGGTGAGACAGGCCGCCTGACAACTGGCCGCCGCGAAATCGGTCACGGAAACTTGGCTCGCCGTTCTTTGGCCCCAATGATTCCTCCAATGTCAGAATTCCCATACACAATCCGTGTAGTTTCAGAGATTATGGAATCAAACGGCTCATCTTCACAGGCTTCAACTTGTGGTGGGTGTCTCTCATTGCTGGCTGCTGGCGTTCCAATGAAAAAGATGGTTGCCGGTATCGCAATGGGCCTTATCACAGAGCCGGAAGGCGACAATCCATACGGACGCTACAAGATTCTTTCTGATATCCTCGGTGAAGAAGATCACTTGGGCGACATGGACTTCAAGGTTGCCGGTACAAAAGACGGTATCACTGGCTTCCAGATGGATATCAAGATTGCCGGCGTTACAACAGAAATCATGAAGAACGCTTTGGCACAGGCAAAAGCTGGCCGCCTGCACATCCTTTCAATCATGGAGAAGTGCATCGACAAGCCTCAGCCAATCAGCCCGTTCGCTCCGAAAATCCTCACAATGAAGATTGCTCCGGACAAGATCGGCGCCCTCATCGGACCAGGCGGAAAGAACATCAAGGCTCTCTGCGCTCAGTACGGTGTTACAATCAACACAGAAGACGACGGAACAGTTCAGATTTACGGCAAAACAGGCAAATCAGCCGAAGAAGCAAAAATCGCCGTTAAAGGCATCTGCGAAGACCCGGAAGTCGGCACAATTTACAACGGAACTGTTAAACGAATCATGGAATTCGGTGCGTTCGTTGAGATTTTGCCAGGCAAAGAAGGCTTGTGTCACATTTCCAAACTTTCACGCGGCCGCGTAGAGAAGGTAACTGACGTTCTCAAGGAAGGACAGCAGATTCCTGTAAAACTTCTCGAAGTTGACAAGCAGGGAAGATTGAATCTTTCTTACATCGACGCAATCGAAGCAAAGAAATAATTTTAATCCACAGATTAACACAGATTTTCACAGATTATGTGTTTTGCAATATGAAATTTGTAATCGGTGCTAATCTGTGTCTATCTGTGTATATTTTTAACTCCAGTCATCACGACTGGAGTTTTTTTATGAAAAATTGAAAAAAAATGATAGTACCGCTATCAAAAATCGTAAATTTCTATTGATAATTTTGTGCAATCGGTTGTACAATATTAGTCATGAGCATTTACAATGAGATTAACCGCCTTGCTTCTTATGGACTTAAAGCAGGGCTTATTGAAAAAGAGGACTTGATTTTCGTCAAAAACCAGTTTCTTCTTCTTTTGAATCTTGACGGATTTGAAAAGGACGAGGATGTTTCTTCTCTTCCGAACGTTGAAATTTCTGACCTTGAAGACATCCTCAAAAACATTCTTGATTATGCCGTTGAAAAGGGACTTACCGGGGGAGAGGGCGTTGTTTACCGTGATTTGTTTGATGCCCGCCTTATGAGCGTAATGGTTGACAGACCATCGAACATCATTAAAAAATTCAATGAGCTTTACGCAAAGTCTCCCAAAGAGGCTACGGACTTTTTCTATAAATTGAGTCAGGATTCTGACTATATCCGCCGTTACCGTGTCTGCAAGGACTTAAAGTGGATTTCAAAAACTCCATACGGAGACATGGATATCACTATCAATCTTTCTAAGCCAGAAAAGGACCCCAAGGCAATCGCCGCTGCCAAGCTCATGAAGCAGGCGGGCTATCCTAAGTGCCTTTTGTGCAAGGAAAACGAGGGCTACGCCGGTCGTGTAAATCATCCTGCCCGCGAAAATCACCGCATTATTCCGATTGAACTTGCCGGAGAAAAATGGGGCTTCCAGTATTCTCCTTATGTCTACTACAACGAGCACTGTATCGTCTTCAAGTTCGAGCATTCGCCCATGGCAATCTCCAGAAAAACTTTCGAGAGACTTTTGGATTTCGTTGAAAAATTCCCTCACTATATTCTTGGAAGCAACGCGGACTTGCCGATTGTCGGCGGTTCAATCCTTACCCACGACCATTTTCAGGGCGGAGCTTACGAGTTCCCGATGGCAAAGGCTCCTGTTGAAAAGGAATTTACGGTCAAGGGCTTTGAAGATTTAAAATGCGGAATCGTAAAATGGCCGATGAGCGTTATCCGTGTCGCAGGCGAGAAAAAAGAGAGGCTTGTCGAGTTTGCAGAGCATGTTCTTGAAAAGTGGCGCGCTTACTCTGACGAAAGTGCCTTTATATTTGCTGAGACTGACGGAGAGGCGCACAATACATTGAATCCGATTGCCCGCCGCCGTGGAAAACTCTTTGAGCTTGACCTGGTTTTACGCAACAACATCACGACTGCTGAGCATCCGCTTGGAGTCTATCATCCTCACGCAGAGCTTCACCACATCAAAAAGGAAAATATCGGCCTGATTGAAGTCATGGGACTTGCGATTCTGCCGGGGCGACTCAAGACTGAGCTTTTAGACTTGAACACAGCCTTGCGTGCTGGAAAAGACATTGCTTGTGACGAGAATCTTTCAAAGCACGCTGACTGGGTGGCAGAACTCCGGGAAAGATACGATTTTGCATCTATGAGCGAAGAAAAGTGTGATTCAGTCCTTAAGGAAGAAGTCGGTCATGTATTCTCTAAAGTCCTTGAACATGCGGGCGTTTATAAATACACTGATGAAGGAAGAGCCTCGTTCATGAAATTTGTTGAGGCTCTGTAAAAGGGGAATTTTATGACAGAAGTTAAAAAACTGGACGACGAAATTACAGCTTTCACTGTATCAAACGGAAAAGTCAGCTTTACTGCAATTGAATGGGGCTGCACAATCACAAACCTTTATGTGCCTGCAAAGGACGGCTCAAAAGTTGACATCCTTCTTGGATTCGACACTCTTGACCAGTGGAAAAAGGGAACTGAGGCTCACAACGCAATTGTAGGCCGTTTTGCAAACCGAATCCGCGGTGCAAAATTCAGCCTCGAAGGAAAAACTTACACTCTCGACAAAAATGACGGCGAAAACTGCCTTCACGGCGGAAACACACGCTACGAAAAACAGCTTTGGAAGGGCGAGAAATATTCTGATTCAGAGGGCGAGGGCGTAAAATTTACACGAACTAGCCCGGACGGCGAGCAGGGCTTCCCTGGAAACGTCGAACTTTCTGTAATCTACAAGCTCAACGACAAAAACGAGCTTATCTGGGAATATTCTGCAACAAGCGACAAGGCAACACCTCTCAACCTTACCAACCATGCTTACTTCAACCTCAACGGAAAGGGCAGCGTAGAAGGCCATCACCTTCAGCTTGACTGCAAGTCAATCCTTGAGACAGCCGCAGACTCGGCACCAACCGGAAAAATCCTCGACGTAGCCGGAACTGTATTCGACTTCACTAGTGAAAAACTGGTCGGAAAGGACTGCGACAAGGTTGAGCCGCTCAAAAACGGCTACGACCAGTGCTTCATCACAGGCGGAAACGAGACAGGTCTCGTCCGCTTTGGAAAAATCTGGTCAGACGAAAGCGGAATCAGCATGGAAATGTTCACGAACCAGGCAGGCGTTCACGTCTACACGGCAAACTATATCGGCGGAAAAATCGGAAAGGGCGGTGTAACTCACAAGCCTCACGACGGTATCTGCTTTGAGACAGAGCGCTTCCCGAACGCAATCAACGAACCAAGCTTCCCGACTTGTGTCCTGAATCCTGGTGAGAAATATTTCCATAAAACGATTTTTAAGTTCTAGCCCGCGTTGCGCCCGGCGTTTGAGGGCGCAGAGGGGGTAGGGCACAACGAAGTGTGACCGAAGGGGGAGGCTTCCCCCTTCTTGAATAGGAGAATAAAATGGGATTGACCGCAAAAGAATACGACCCCAAGGATTTGCCGGGGGAATTCATTAAAACTTACGGCGGAAAAATTGAAGATGTGCGCGTATACGCTTCACCGGCACGAATCAACATCATCGGTGAGCACATTGACTACAACGGCGGAAAGGTTTTCCCTGCCAGCATCGACCGCTATCTTTATGTTGCGATTCGTAAGCGTGCGGATTCAAAAATCATCTACAACGACGTGCGTTTTCCGGGAACTTACGAGTTTGACGTAAACGACAATTTTGCCTTTGACAAAAAAAATGACTATGCAAACTACCTCAACGGCATTTTGAGCCAGATTAAGGCTCAGGGCTACAAGCTCGACTCTGGCTTTGAGATTCTCATGGTCAGCAATGTTCCTGCAGGCGGAGGAATTTCTTCTTCCTCTGCCCTGGAGTGCGGCTTTGCCTGGGCTGTGAGCGAGACTTTCGGCTTCAATATTGACCGGGTTGAAATCGCTAAGCTTGGGCAGATGAGCGAGCACAATTTCATGGGCGTAAACTGCGGAATCATGGATCAGTTCATCATCGCGACAGGCAAAAAAAATACCGCCGAAATGCTGGACTGTGCAACACTTGAATACGAGTACGCGCCTCTGGAACTTGGCGACTACCGCTTTGTCGTAATGAACACGAACAAGGTGAGAAAGCTTTCTGACTCAAAATACAACGAAAGGCGGAGCCAGTGCGAAGCTGCCTTGAAGATTTTGCAGGACAAGGGCCTTTCAATTAAGGCTTTGTGCGAGCTTACTCCTTCAAAATGGGAAGAAGTCAAAACTTTTGTAAGCGATGAAATCCTTTTGAAGAGGGCAAAGCACTGCGTTTACGAAAACCAACGGGTTCTCGATGCCGTTACTGCCCTCAGGGCAGGTGACCTTAAAAAACTCGGCTCCCTTTTGAACGAATCCCACAAATCGCTCAAAGAAGACTACGAAGTCACTGGAATCGAGCTCGACACTCTGGCTGAAACTTCTCAGAAGCAGGAAGGCTGTCTTGGTGCCCGCATGACTGGTGCAGGTTTCGGTGGCTGTGCAATCGCACTCGTCCACAAGGACAAGGTTAAGCAGTTCATCGATAACGTCCAGAAAGAGTATACTGCCAAGATTGGCTATGCTGCCGGCTTCTTCCAGTGTGAGACTGGCGACGGAGTTACCCGCATAATTTAATTTTTTCCTTGACAATTCGTGCAATCGGTTGCACAATGTTTGTATGAGCAACCGATTGCACACTAATAATTTTACAATGGAAGACATCGCTCTCGAACTCGGGCTTTCGAAAAGTACGGTTTCCCGTGCCCTGTCAGATTCCGGTAGAATTAGCATCGAAACAAAAGAAAAGGTAAGGGCTTGCGCAAAAAAGCATGGCTTTAAGCCAAATCTTGTTGCAAAAGCCCTTGCCGGTCAGAAAACCCTCAATATTGTCGCCATCATGCCCTTTGAGGCCAGCGCTTCCCAAATGCTGTTTTTCCATGAGTGCCTTTCGGGGATTGTAAGCCGCTCTTCCCAGGACGGTTATAGTATTCTTGTCAGCATGACCCAGGAAAAGGACAGCGGAATTCTGGAGAGGGTGCTTTCAAACGGCAAGGTTGACGCCGCAATCCTCACACAGCTGCGTCATGATGATAAGACTGTGGAACTGCTCAAAAGCCATCATCTTCCTTTTGTCGTAATCGGCTCTGGTGCCGGAAGTGATGTCGTTCACGTTGACTCACGAATGAAGGAATCCTGCGCTGAATTTACGAGAATCTGTACAAAAAATCTTAAAAAAGACTCCCAGGTGCTTTTTGTCTGCGGTTCTCTTGATGTTGAAGCCAATAATAACCGTCTTTCAGGCTTTTTGAGCGGAATGGAAGATTCTGATTCCCTTCAATACGCGGTCTGTACCGAAGCGGCTGACATTGAGGACGAAATTTCCCTCAAATCTTGGAATATGATCCTCTGCTCAGATGACGTAATCTGCATGCAGGTTCTCGAATATCTTGAAAAAGAAAAGATTGCTGTCGGAAAGGATGTTAAAGTCGCTTCCTTCCACGACAGTCTGCTTCTCGAATCCCATTCGCCCGGCATAACGGCTCTTCATGTCGATGCCTTTAGTCTTGGTTCTACTGCTGCTGAACTTTCACTAAAAATCCTGGGTGAAAAGGAATATGATTTTGTAAACTATGTTGATTGCTCTTTCCAGATGCGCGAGTCAACATATTAATAAAGAAGGAGGAATTTTTGCATGAAAAGAGTCGCAAAAATCGGAATGGTCGCACTTTGTGCTGTAACTTTGTTTGGTTTTTCTTCTTGCAACAAAAAAAAGGCTGCTGATGAAAAAATCACTTTGACGGTTTGGGAATCTACTAACGGTCCTGATGAATTCATCAAACAGGCAGGTGAGGCTTTCACTAAGACACACCCAAATGTAGTAATCAAATATGAAAATGTCGAGCTTACAGATACAACAGGTAAGATTGCCCTTGACGGTCCTGCTGGAAAAGGTGCTGACGTTTTTGTAGCTCCGCATGATAAACTTGGTGCCCTTGTTGCAGGCGGCCATGTTCTTCCGACAGCAAATCCTGATGATATTAAGGCTCGTGCTCTCGGCGCATGTTCACAGGCTCTTACTTACGAAGGCACAATGTACGGCTATCCTGTTTCTGCCGAAACATACGCCCTCTTCTACAACAAAAAACTGATTTCAGATAATGAAGTTCCGAAAAACTGGGATGACTTGAAAGCCTGGGTTTCAGACTTCAACTCAAAGAATCCTGGAAAATACGGTTTCGTTATGTGCTGCGAAGGCTACTACACAATCATCTTCACAACCCGAAATGGAAACCGCCTCTTCGGAAAAGACGGTACAGACCGCAAGAACTCAAACATCAACTCTGCCGAGTCTATCGAAGGCATGAAATTCTTCCAGACTTTGAAGGATGTCGTAAAAGTTCCTTCATCTGACCTCGATACTGCAACAGTTGACGGTGCTTTTCAGAGCGGAAATGCCGCAATGCACATCACTGGCCTTTGGAATGTCGTTCCATTTGAAAAAGCAGGAATCGAATTCGGCGTTGCTCCTCTTCCAGCCCTTCCTGGTGACTCAACTCCAGCCGCTTCATTCAGCGGAACACGCGCTATGTTCGTTTCTGCTTACTCAGAGCATCCTGCTGAGGCTAACGAATTTGCTGCCTTCCTCATGAGCGACGAAATGCAGAAACTCCGCTTCGAAATCACTGGTGCCCTTCCAAGTATCGATACAAAAGTTTCAAGCCCTTATGCAGAAGGCTTCCTCAAGCAGCTTGACTATGCTTTCCCAATGCCTACAGTTCCTGAAATGGGAATGTACTGGGAAGCTATGAACAGCGCATCAAAGAACATTTGGGACGGCGCTGACGTTAAAGCCGAACTTGATGCA
Organism: Treponema ruminis; assembly: GCA_017161305.1. GTDB lineage: Bacteria > Spirochaetota > Spirochaetia > Treponematales > Treponemataceae > Treponema_D > Treponema_D ruminis. Next base: position 855,758 of record CP031518.1, read on the forward strand.
TGTAACAAGGCAATGGTCGGAAACTAATTCTTCCGCTTCATTACTTTTGTGAATTAAAATTGAGAGGAGTCTATGGAACTTAAAAAAGATAAGTCGGACATGAAGAAAATAACAAAGACAGCCTGCTGCTTTATGGGACTTTCGCACCTTCTTTTTCTGAAGGATTATGTTAAGGGAGCTTTCTTTGCCCTCTGTGAAATCCTCTTCTTTGTTTCCCTTCCTCTTGTCGTAAAGAAAATTATCGGGCTCGTCACTCTTGGAAGTCCCCACCCGGAGCTTCCTGTTAAAATGCGTGACAATTCGATTTTCATGCTTATCGACGGTATTTTGATTATTGCCATCATTGCAATTTTCGTCATTGTATATATTCTGAGCGTAAAAAGCGCCCAGAACGGCTATGCTGAATATTGCAGGACCGGCCGACTTAAGAATCAAAAAGAATCCTTAGACAATGCACTGGGAAAATCTTTCCCGATTTTTGGACTTGCGCCAGCTTTCGTCATGGTCTTAGTCTTTGTCGTAGTTCCTCTCCTTTTTAGTATCGCAGTTGCTTTTACAAATTACTCCGACCCGTCGCATATTCCTCCTAATAACACTGTCGACTGGGTCGGTTTCCAGAATTTCGTTGAGCTGCTTGGAGGCCAGAATTCATGGTCAGTCGGTTTCTTGAGGATTGCCGGCTGGACTTTAGTCTGGGCTGTTCTCGCGACCTTCACCTGCTATTTTGGCGGCCTGATTGTTGCGGTTCAGCTTAAGGAAATTCACGTTCGTATCGCTCCTGTCTTCAGGTTTATTTTCATTCTGCCATATGCGGTTCCTGGTGTCGTTTCGATGCTTGTCTGGAAAAATCTTCTGAACGGTTCTTTCGGAATCGTAAACAGAAGCCTCATGGCTCTTGGAATCATTTCTCAGCCGATTCCCTGGCTGGGTACTGCAACTATGGCCCAATTCACCTGCGTGGTCATAAACCTCTGGGCCGGTTTCGGTTATTTCATGCTCCTTTCGATGGGAACAATGACTGCAATCAGCGAGGACTTGAACGAAGCGGCCAGAATTGACGGTGCGAACAAAAAACAGATTTTCTCAAAAATTACTCTTCCCCTCGTTTTGTATCAGACTTTACCTTTAATCATCATGAGTTTTGCCCACAACGTAAACAATTTCGGGGCAATCTTCTTCCTCACAGGTGGAGCGCCGACAGTCTCGGACTCAACCACAACTCTCGCAGGCGGCACGGATATTCTTGTCACCTGGATTTACAAGCTTACGGTCAACCTCATGAAGTACAACTATGCTTCAGTCATCGCGGTCATGATTTTCATTGTTCTTGCTCCTTTCGCGATTTTCAATTTCAAAAATACTAAGGCATACAAGGAAGGCTCTCTATGATAACTATTACAAAAGATCAGCTGGTCAACCGCTTGAACAAAGCCGTAATTTACATGATTTTCTTTTTGATTTCACTCTTCGTAATCTATCCGCTGATTTATGTCGTGAGCGGTGCCTTTGCCCCCACGAACTCAATCGCGGCCCTTAATATAATTCCCTTCAAAGACGGATTTACTCTTGAACACTTTGTCGATTTGTTCACGAAAAAATCCTACGGCAGATGGTTTTTGAACACCCTGCTGATTGCCACTGAAACAAGTGCGGCTACGGTCGTGATTTCCTCACTTTCGGCCTATGTTTTTTCCCGCTTCAACTTCAGGTTCAAGAAGTCATTTTTGATGTCCCTTCTCATTCTTCAGATTTTCCCGAGTTTCGTCGGCATGATTGCGATTTATGTAATCCTGCTTAGAATCAACGGACTTGATACCCTCTGGGGCCTGGTTCTTGTCTATGTGGCAGGAAACATTCCCTACAACACCTGGCTGGTCAAGAACTACATGGACACGGTTTCAAAAAGTCTTGATGAGGCGGCAAGAATCGATGGTGCAAGCCACTTCCGCGTATTCGCTCAGATTATAATGCCTGTGGCAAAGCCGATTATCACTTTCCTTGCAATCACAAGCTTTACGGCTCCCTGGATGGACTTCATTTTCCCAAAAATGGTTCTCCGAAGCCCGGAAAATCAGACCCTTGCCCTGGGACTTTTCGGATTTGTCACTGATAAAAAGAACGAATTCACGATTTTTGCGGCCGGTTCGCTGCTTGTATCAATTCCATTTGTAATTTTCTTCCTTGTGAGCCAGAAAACATTGATTTCCAGCTTCGGTGGCGCGGCTGTTAAGGAATAGTTACCAATTAGGAATTAGAAATGGAGATTTTATGTCTTACAGTTTTGACAATATAAGCATTATGAAAGAGGGGGAGAGAATTTTCCCGATAATGGGGGAGATTCATTATTCCCGCGTGCCCCGCACTGAATGGAAAGAGCGGCTTTTAAAGATGAAGGCCGGCGGCGTTACAATCGTCAGTGCCTATGTCATCTGGATTCATCATGAAGAAATTGAAGGACACTACGACTGGAGCGGCAACCGGGACCTGTCTGCCTTTATGGAATGCGTTAGTGAGTGCGGCTTGAAGATGCTGCTTAGAATCGGTCCCTGGTCTCATGGTGAAGTCAGAAACGGCGGCTTCCCTGACTGGCTTTTGCATAAAGATTTTGAGCCCCGCACGAATGACGAAAAATACTTCGCCCTTGTAAAAAAATGGTATTCAGAGATTTTTTGGCAGGTAAAAGGCTTTATCGCAAATCCTGCTGACGATTCGAGCAGGGAAAAGCCAATTATCGGTGTTCAGATTGAAAATGAGTACGGACATTGCGGCGGCCTTTACGAAAAAGAAAGCGGTGAAGCTCACATGCAGCGTCTACAAAAAATCGCGAAAGAATGTGGCTTTAACGTTGCTTTGTACACAGCGACTGGCTGGGGCGGTGCCTGGACCGGCGGAATGCTGCCTGTAATGGGCGGCTACTGCGATGCTCCCTGGGATCAGCGGGTCACTGAGATTGAGCCTAGCGGAAACTATACCTTCACCCATGAGCGGAACGACCACAATATCGGAAGCGACCACGGCTTTGCCTACGGAATTACCTTCGATTTGAAAAAATTCCCTTACCTCACGGCGGAACTTGGCGGCGGACTCCAGGTTACAAGCCACAGGCGGACTATTGCCACTGCTAAGGATATTGCAGCCGTCGCCCTCTCAAAACTTGGAAGCGGGGTAAATTTGCTCGGATTTTACATGTACACCGGCGGCACGAATCCGGAAGGAAAGCTTACAACCTTGCAGGAATCCCGGGCAACCGGCTTTCTCAACGACCTTCCGGTTAAGTCTTATGATTTCAGGGCGGCCATCCGTGAATTCGGCCAGGTTTCGGACACCCTGCGCGAGCTCAAGCTCTTTTCATATTTTGCTGCCGAGTGGGGAAGCGATTTGTGCGGATTGCCGGCGGAAATCCCCTGCGAAGTAAAGCCGGATGATTTAACTTCCCTCCGCTATTCTTTCCGAAGCGACAAAAAGCGGGGTTATATTTTCGTCAATAATTACGTCCGCCACCAGAAAATGGCTGAGCATAAGGACTTGGAATTAAAGTCTCCTGACTCAAAAATCCTTTTCCCGAAAATCAATGTTGAAAACGGCGACTTTTTCTTCTTCCCGTTCAACATGAGCTATGGAAAATCTCTGGTCAAAAGCGCTAGGGTAACGCCATTTACGAAAATCGGGGCAAATAAGGAAATCTCTGTATTCTACAAGCGGGAAAATGACTCCGCCAGTTCAGATTTCTTTGATTTTTCAGAAAGGGGAAATGAAAAATTCCTGGTCCTCAGCAAAAAAGACGCTTTGAATGCCTGGAAAATGAGCGATGGAAGGCTTGTGATTACAGACGGCCAGTCAAGCGCCCTTGAAGATGAAAAGGGCAGGATAGTGATTTCAACAAGAAGCAATGGAGAGCTTTTCGTTTATCCTGATTTTAAAAAAGAGCTGGCCGCCTTCAAAAAATCTGGCCTTGAAAACAAAAATGCCGCCAGCGATTTGGATCAGATTCTTTTTGCAAAATACCAGCCTCTTGAAAAGTGCGAAAAATCATGCGGAAAAATCCCTTTTGAGAAAAAATCTTCGGAAGATGGAAAAGTTTCCTACAAAATCGATTTGAGCGCCTGTATCGAAAGCCTACGCAAAAAAGAACCTTCAAAAAATCTTTCGGATATTTTCGTAAAAATAGCCTACACAGGAAATACTGCCGGCCTTTACGAAATAAAGGGCGGAGAGCGAAAACTGATTCTCGACAATTTCTATCTGGGCGAGAACTATCCCTGGGAAATCGGCTTGAAGCGTTTCCTTGAGGCTTCCATTGATTTTTCCAATCTTGAACTTGAAATCCTTCCTCTTAAAAAGGATGAGAAAATCTACCTTGAAAAGTGGCCTGATTTCAGTGGCGGCGAAATTGCGGAACTTCATTCGATAATGACAAGTTTTGAGTTCTCCTATATAATAGAAGAATGAACAAAGTAACAGTCAAATGCGTCGCTTCTCAGGGAGCGATTATTCCTCAATATAAAACTTCCGGGGCTGCAGGTGCTGACATCTGCGCCCTTCTTGCTGAACCAGTCATTATCAAAAAGGGCGAGCGTGCAATGATTCCAACCGGGCTTTTCTTTTCAATCCCGGAAGGATATGAGATTCAGGTTCGCCCTCGTTCCGGTCTTGCTGCTAAAAATGGTGTCACGGTCCTCAACACACCGGGCACTATTGATTCTGATTACCGTGGCGAAGTCAAAGTCATCCTCATCAACCTTGGTAACGAAGATTTTGAAGTTAAAAACGGTGAGCGCATCGCACAGATTGTTCTTGCTCCGGTTACGATTGCTGATTTCGAGCAGGTTTCAGTCCTTGATGAGACAGAAAGAGGTTCAGGCGGATTCGGCTCAACTGGTAAGTAATGGCATTCCCGATTTGGAAGCTCAGGCAGCTTATTGCAAAAAAAAAGAAGGAATTTCTCAAGCGATTTAAAAAGACTTCTGCCTTTTATCCCATCAAGCGCATTTTGGTTTCGGTTATTTATTACCGCCGCACATGGGCCAGGAGTCAGGCCAAGAAAAACCTCGAGGAATTCGGCAAGTTTCTTCTATTAAAATACAGCGAATTCAATCTTCTCAATTCCTGCTCGCGTAATCTTTCAAAACTTTTTGCCAGACTCAAGTTAAAGAAGCAGGCTGATTTTTTTGCGACCTTAACTCAGGAAGAATCGGGAATCAACAGGCATGTTCTTTTCCGCTATCTCATGAAGGAGCTTTTCCTTTATTTTTTTATCGCCTTCATCTTCTTTTTCATGGTCTTTTTCGTCAATCAGATTCTGCTCGTTGCCGAAAATATCCTCAAAAAACGTGTTCCTGTCATGGACGTAATGCGCCTTATCACATATTCTCTTCCCATGGTAATTGCCCAGTCTGCGCCTTTTGCAACCCTGGTCGGATTTTTGATGTGTCTGGGACGACTTGCCAGCGAAAACGAGATTTTGATTTTCCGTGCGAGCGGTCAGGGCTACCGGGTTATCTTAAAGCCTGTACTGATTCTGGGCGTTATTATTTCAATCGGTTCTTTTTTCGTGAACGACTATCTTCTTCCTCTTGGAACCCTTAACTACAACAAGCTTTACCGTTCAATCCTCACTTCAAATCCTGCCGTCGAACTGGAGTCCAATTCAATCAAAAGAACGAATGACAAGACTCTGGTAATCGGTGAAGTCTCAGGTGAGAACGTGAGCGATTTGATTTTCTTTGATACTGACGGTGATGACGGGCAGAGGATTATCGTTGCCAACAAATCCCAGATTAAAAAGGCTTCTGCCCCCGGCGTCCTCATGAAATTGATTATGAATGACGCAAGTGTAATCATGTTCGACCCCGACAAAAAAAATGACTACGACGTTCTTACGAGCGAAAATGTCGAGCTTAATATTTTTGAATCAACTTTCCTTGAAAATGACCGTGCCGTTTCTCCGCGTGAAATGACCAGTTACGACCTTTATAAAGAAATCCGCAAGATGAGGGGCGATGCCGATGTTTCCGAGAAAAAGCGCAACCGCTACCATCTTGAAATGGCCAAAAAATTCTCAATGCCCTTCGGTTCGATTTTCTTTGCTATTCTTGCCATGCCTCTGGCCCTGATTTTTGGTAAGCACAACGGCCAGACAATCGGATTGATTATCGGTCTTTTTATTTCGGTTTTCTACTGGGCTGTCAGCATCGTCGGCCAGATTTTCAGTTCACGAACAGGTGTTTACGGTATTACCACAATGTGGGCGCCAAACCTTTTGATTGGCGTTGCCGGAATTCTTTTCTATCTGAGGCTTTTGAGAAAATGAAAATTATTGAGTACCTTTTTAGAAAAGTAATTCCTCTCTTTGTGGGCGCGCTGATTTTTTTCGCCATGGTTCTCGTTTTGGTCGATTTGATGATGAACCTGTGGAATTTTATTTCAAATGGCGTTCCGGGCCTGAAGGTAATGAGGATTATGGGACTTTATGTGCCCAAATGCCTCTGGTACGCCACACCGATTGCAATTCTTTTTGCGGTTTCCTACACTTTGAGTGACTTGTACGCTAGCAATGAGCTTATCGCGATTTTTGCTTCAGGAATTTCACTTACGCGATTCACTTTCCCTCTTTTGATTTTTGCTTTTGTAATGAGCTTTGCCCTCTTTTTCTTTGATGACAAGGTAGTCGTGCCCACTTATGCCAAAAAAACTGCCGAACAGGAAGAAGTCCTCAACAAAAACAAAACTCTGAACAATGATAAAATCGTAATCCTGAGTGAAAACGGCAATATCTGCTATAAAGCTGAATTTTACGACGATGAGGCCAAAAGACTTACATCGCTTTACATTATAATTCGGAACGAAGACAAGACATTGAACTCTGTTATCCGCGCTGATTCAGCAGTCTGGCGCGATGATCGCTGGGTTTTGTCCGGGGCAATTCAGTACACTCATGTTGAGGACACGATTAAGGCCGTTTCGCTCTCTTCGGACGTGCTTGACCGCCTGGTTGAGCCGCCTGAAACATTCCAGAACAACGTAATAAGTGTTGAAACAGTAAACTCTGCCACGGCAAAAGTCTACATAGAGCATCTGCAGAAAGCCGGTCTTCCTTTTGCCGAGCCGATGAGCCTTTATTACAAGAAATTCTCCTTTCCATTCATTCTCTTCATAGTCGTCTTCCTGTCAGTTGGCCTGAGCGGTAAGACCCGCAAGAACGTAATGCTCATGAGCCTTGCTTCCTGCATCAGTGCGGCCGTCTTGTTCTACGTTACCCAGATGATTACCATGCTGCTGGCAAAGTTCGGCGCAATTTCCCCCTTCATGGGAGCCTGGTTCCCGGTCTTTATGTTCGTTGTGATTGCGGCGGTGGTTTTGAGATATGCGAGAACGTAAAAATTGGGCGCTCCCACCTTTGGTGGTCGGGTGTTCCGCCCTTTGCTCACGCTCATTGCCAGCAAGCTGGCAACTTCGGGGCTACATACCCTAGCGCGAGCAAAGTTTTTTTACTGGAGTACGAATCCGCCGTTTGGTGAGATTATTTGTCCTGTAAGATATGGTGCTGTGAGAATGTATGCCAAAGCTCCTGCAATATCAGAAACATCGCCGATGTAGCCTTCCGGGATTGTTGCGGCGAGCGCGTTGAGTTCGTCCTGATTAACTCCACGGAGCATGTCGGTCATAATCATGCCTGGTGCGATTGCATTTACACGTACTCCACGGCCTGCAAATTCAAGGGCGAGGGCACGGGTCAAACCAATGAGACCTGATTTTGAAGCACAGTAATCTGCTTGATTGATTACGCCTGTCATGCCGCCTACAGAAGATGTATTTACGATTACGCACTGTGAATCCTTTGAGGAATGATTAATCATGTGCGGAAGAACCAGATGTGTCATGTGAAGCGCGCTCATGAGATTTGTTCCGATTACACGCTCATAAGCTTCGTGTGTGATGTCAATCCAGTTGCTGTTGTTTGTGATTCCTGCATTGTTTACGAGAACATCGATGTTATCACCGAATTTTTCTACGGTTGCTTTTACGAGCTTTTCGCAGTCTTCGTATTTGCTGACATCTGCTTTGACAACAAGTGTTCCGACTTTGTATTTGCTTTCAAGATCAGCTGCGATTTTTTCAGAAAGTGCCTTTGAAGAGTCGCTTCTGTAATTGATAACTACATTGTATCCGAGTTCGCCGAGTTTTTCGCTCATTGCCTGTCCGATACCACGAGATCCGCCTGTGATAATTGCTGTTTTTGACATTAAAAGCCTCCTGTTTTTGTCATTGTCCTTTTCAGAATACAACGCTTTATTGAATTTGTCGAATTTTTTGTGATATACTCGTTTTGAAATGATAGACAATATTTTTGAAATCAAACACGAATCTACTGACGGCAAGGCCCGCACCGGCACTCTGCATCTTCCGCATGGGGATGTTCAGACTCCTGTTTTCATGCCTGTCGGAACCAATGCCACTGTCAAGGCACTCACAAAAGATGACTTGGACGAAATCGGTTTTGAAATTATCCTTGCCAACACTTATCACCTTTACCTGCGGCCGGGGCCGGATATTATCGAAGAGGCTGGCGGTCTGCACGGATTTTCCGGCTGGAAAAAGAATTTTCTCACTGACTCTGGCGGTTTTCAGGTCTGGTCCCTTTCAAAATTGCGAAAAATCACCGAAGAGGGCGCGCTTTTTTCTTCAAACATCGACGGAAGCCGCCACATGTTCACGCCTGAGCGGGTAGTCGACATCCAGGCTCAGTTCAATTCCGACATTCAGATGCAGCTTGACGTCTGTACCGGCTGGGGCGAGGATAAAAAATCAGCGATTCACGCCCTTGAAATCACCAAAAACTGGCTCAAGCGGGCAAAAGAAGAATGGATCCGTAAGTGCGACTCCGGCTACAAGGGAATCCTCATGCCAATCGTCCAGGGAAATTTCTTCGAGGATCTCAGAATCCAGTCGGCAGAGTTTGTCACTGAGATGAACATGCCTGCAATCGCAATCGGAGGTCTTAGCGTTGGTGAGCCTCCTGAAGTTTTTGCAAGCATGCTGGACTTTACCGTAAATTATCTTCCAAAAGAAAAGGCAAAATATGTCATGGGAATCGGAACTCCGGACTACATTCTGGACGCCGTTCATTCTGGAATCGACATGTTCGACTGCGTTCTTCCCACCCGCAATGCCCGAAACGGAAGCTACTTCACCCGCGACGGAAATCTGCCGATAAAACAAGAGAGGTTTGCCCGCGATTTTGGACCTGTTGACCCTGAGTGCAACTGTAAGGTCTGCCGTAATTATTCGCGCGCCTATCTCCGCCATCTTTTTAAGTCACAGGAAATTTTGGGAAGCATGCTGGCAAGTTACCACAACCTTTACTTTTTGCACAGCATGATGAAGGAAATCCGCCTGGCAATTTCAGAAAACCGTTTTGAAGAATACAGGACGAATTTCCTGAAACGCTATCACTCGGATGCCTGGAAGCTTAAAGGTTAGCGCTTTGGAGTCGTGATGAAAAAGAGTACCTTGTTTTTAGCAATAACTTTTCTCGCCGGAGCATCTTTTGCCCAGGAAGGGGAGTCTGGCTTTGGTCAGATTGAAATTGCTCCTTCTGAGCCGGCCATTCCAGAGCCGGAAATTTCGATTGAAAGCTCTGAAATTTCGATTGAGGAAACGACCGTAATTTCATCTTCCGAAGACTTTGACGCGATTTCTGGGGCTGATGATTTTTCAATTGAAGAAGAGCCGCGTGTTAAAAAGGAAAGTCTTGCAGGCGTAAGCGATGTACCCAATTCAAAACGACCTAAATCTCCTGATTCTGCAAAAGTCGAGGAGCTTAATAACACGGATCCTGAGGCCAACGAAAAAAATGCTGATATCCTGAAGTATGGTCTTGAAGAGGACATTTCCGAGCTTCTGGACACTATGACCAAAAAAAAGGATGTGCGCTTTGTCAACGAGGTCTACGATCTTTTTCAGGACACAAAATCCGTCGCAATCCGCGAAAAAATCCTTAATTTCTTTAAGACTATCGAAGATCCCTGTCTTGAAGACTACGCCGTCATGGTTCTGAACGATCCTTATGACGAAAAAAATTCCACTGTAAACGCCTGTTTCTCATACCTTCAGATGGCTAAGACTAAGGAAGCCGTTCCTGCAATCTGCACTTTGCTTGAAAGCGACAACGAAGAATACTTTACCGGTGCAATCGAGACTCTGGGAAAAATCGGTGGAAGCCGGGAAGCCGTCTACATCACAGAATATCTTGAGCGCGAGGATTTGACTGTTGCCCAGCGACAGAGCCTTGTGCGCGTGCTGGGCCAGCTTCATGCCCTTGAAACTTACGACAAGCTTGTTGAATATGCCCAGGACAGCGACGAAAATGCCTTTGTTCGCATGTACAGTGCCGAGGCAATCGGTGTCATGGAAAAGCCTGAGGCCCAGGAAATACTTGCAGACTTGTTCGAGGACACCAATCCCAACCTCCGCCAGTATGTAATCAAGGGAATCTCTCATTTTAAGAACAGCGAAGCCAATGAAATCTTGATTCAGGGCCTGAAGGACAGCCATTACAAGGTCCGCCAGGAATCAATCATCGCGATAAAGGAAAATGACGTCAAGGAAGCCGACGAATACCTGATTTACCGGGCAAAAAATGACCCGGTTCAGGCCGTAAAGAATGACTGCCTCGACTGTCTTGCAAAACTCAACACCTCAAAGGGAAATGAATATCTTCTTTCCCAGATTACAGAAAAAAAAGTTCCTGATCCTCAGAGGGCCAGGGTTGCCAAAGTCCTTCTTGAAGAGGGGCGGGGAGCCAATGAAATCGTCGAGCTCTGCAAGGAGACTGTAAAGGACGACAAACGGAAGCAGCTCCGTTACGCACTCGGAAAGGAAATGGCAAAATACGAAAATCCTGCCTTTGCCGACATAGCACTTGAATTCCTCAAGCACAAGGACACTTCTACAATCGGAACAGGCCTCGACATCTGGGCAAAAGGACGCTACTCAAACTGTAACGAAGCCGTCAACGAGCTTGCCGACAAGGCTGACCTGACTGCCAAAAACAAAAATCAGCTTGCAATCAAGGCTGCCAGACTGCTTGGCCGTGACCTTGAAAAGCAGAGCGAGCAGAAGGAAGCCGAACGCAAGGCCGCCGAAGATGCCAAAAAAGCCAAAAAGAACGGCGCCGGCTTGGGCGACGTGGAATAAGCCTGTTTTTTGAATCCTCTAACATAAAAAAATCTTAAAGAACTCTTGTTTTTTAATCCGCATACGGTATAATCTTAAATGAAGTATAAAATTTGAGAGATTTTCATGTTGGATTTTCAACCGTTTTCTTTGGATAAAAAGAACTTTCTTGACGATTATTTTTTTGCCTATGGCGAAGGTTCATGCCAGCATTCATTCGTTTCTTCATTCTGCATGTCAGAAAAATACGGTGATAAATTTGCCTTAAAAGATGACTTCCTTTTCATACTGCGCGAAAAACGCTGTACAAGTAATGAACGTATATATCTTTTCCCGCTTGGAAATATGGAAAAAACTGAAAGCCTGCGCCGGGCCGTGGATTGCCTCATTGAGGACGCTCATTCTCATGGTGCAAAAGTAAGGTTTGAAACAATAACTGAAAGGGCGAAGGATTTCATTGCAGAAAACTATTCCGAGTCTCTTTCGATTACAGAAAGCCGTGACGTGGCAGAATACATATATGATTGCGAGAAGTTTGCGGCAATGCAGGGCGGGGAATATCATGACCGCAGAAAGCATGTGCGCAAATTCCTTGATACCTATAAGGACCGCTGGAATTTAGAGAATGTTTCACCGGCTTATTTTTCACAAATGCTCAGCCTGTCTGAAACATGGCTCAAAACAAAAGTGACTGACGATAACAGGACTCAACTTATGTGCGAGCATAGGGCCATCGAAAAATCACTTAAATATTGGAATGAGCTTGGAATGGAAGGACTTGTGCTCTTTATTGACGGGGAGCTCAAGGGCTTTATTTACGGCATGAAGCTGGACAGCCAGACTTACAATGCCATGATTTTAAAATCTGACAAATCCTGTGTTTATGTCAGTCCATTTTTGTACCGCTCTTACGCTGAATTATGCGGAAAAAGTGCTAAATGGGTGAATCTTGAGGAAGATTTGGGAGATCCCGGTTTAAGGCAGATGAAGCTTTCTTACAGGCCTGACCACTTGCTGAATAAATATTTTGTAAAGGAAATTAACGCCGATGAACAAGCTTGAGGCCAGCGTATCGCTTTTTATAATAACTTTCTTTTGTTCAATTCAGTATGCCTTTATCGCGGGCGTGCCGGAATCCGTATCTCAGTTTGCATATCTTACCGTCACCAACGCAATCGGCTTCATAATCATGCTGCTTTTTTTCTTCGGTGAGCTTTTCCGTATTGATAAAAAGCAGGTTTTTCAGTCATTCATCCTTTCCCTGGAGCTTGTGGCCTTCAATGTCTTTCTGGTACTGGGGTCATCAAAAGTCGGCGCTACTGTATGTTCCTGCCTGCTTTCTGCATATTTTGCCTTCGTTCCGCCCCTTGGACTGATTCTCTTCCGTGAAAAACCTGACTGGCGGACCTTTCCTGGAATCTTCCTCGTCCTCATCGGTCTTTTTTTAATGATGGATGCTGATTTTAAAGGGCTTCTCAACATGGGAACCTTGTATCTCATTCTCGCAGACATTGCCTTTGCCCTTTATATACTGAGCATGGGACGCTATTCTTCAACTTCAAACCCTTCAATCATTGCGATGGGCCAGGTATTTTTCTCCCTGCTTATTTCACTGGGATGCTGGATTGTTCAGGTTCTCTTTTTCGGAAAGACTTTTGCTCTTCCGACCGAACCTTCTTTCTGGGTTTGCGCCATATACATAAGTTTCTTTATCCGCGGCATATATACCATCGTGCAGCTCTATGCAATGCGCTATGTCTCGGCTTTGGAGACCTCACTTATTTTTTCTACTGAAATCATCATGACCATGTTCATGTCGCCGGTTCTTGCCCTTGTCTTTAGTACCAAGGCTGAGGAAATTACCATAGGCCATATTATTGCCGCCGGATTCATGATAGCTGGAGTTCTTGCGGCGGACTCTTCCGTTCAGAAAGCTTTTTCGTCTGTATTTACAAAGATGAAGAATTCTCTTGGATTTTTGAGTCAGCTTTCTCTTTCCGGGACAAAGACTTCCTTCATGCGCTGGATGCGGGTATCGCTTATGGTTGCCCTTGTCTATGTCATGCTTGATTTTATGGTGCAGAAGGCAGGATTCTTACAGTACAGTTCAATCGTCGGCCTAAAGAATTTTCTTCCTCCCCTTGTGGGCGTGCTCTGGGGACTGTATGGGGCTTTGGGTACTGCAATCGGAAGCCTGCTTTCTTCCATTATATTGGGAGTTGCTCTCTCTACGGCCCTTGCAGAAATTCTCTGTAATTTTCTTATCGCTTCGGGAATGTGGCTTGCATGGCATGTTTTCAATGCTTCGGTTGGCCACACTGTCACTTTTAAGACTTGGAGAAGTCACCTTGTCTACAGCCTTTCCCTTGTCCTGCTCTCTTTTTTAAGTGCAATTATTGCCTCCCTTATTTCTGATTCAAGCATATTCATGCAGGTCTTCTGCTCTTATTTGATTCTGGGGCTTCTGCTGGGCGTGCCTTTGTGCATTATCTTTGGAAGCACTCTCTGCGTTGAGAATGTAATTCCTGTCTGGTATCTTGTCATGCCTGATTTAGCCTGTATTATTTCCGGCATGAATGAAAAGGATGCCGCAGACAGTGACCAGACCCTTGCCTATTGCAACGAGAAGATTGAGGAGACTGCGAGCTATTGTGGTATTCCCCAGAGGCGAATATTTGAGATGGAAGGATGTATTGAGGAGCTTTTTCTCCGCGTAAAGAAAGCCCTGCCTGATGCGGTTTTATATCTTGTCGTTAAGTACGGCAGCTCAATTTCACTTCGCATTACTTACAGCGGGGAATTCTACAATCCTTTCCGCCTGGAAAAAGACGAGGATATGCTTGATATTGCAAGCCTCAAGCTGCTGAGGCATCGGGCCCTGAGAGTCTCTGCATACTACAAGAAACGTGAGCATATGACTCATATTCATATCGTAATATAGACATAAAAGGAGAAAACTTTATGAATTCAAAAGAAAATACCAGAAATCCGATACGGCAGAAGATTCTTAAGATGGTGCTTAGGATAGCAATTCTTGCGCTTATTGTGACAAGCTTGGTCGGTACGGTGACAATGATCCAGATTAAGCGCCTTGCAAGGAATACTTTGATTAAGCAGACTGTGACTAACCTTGACGAGACTGCAAGGCAGAGGACAAGTTTTGCTGAGTCAGAACTTAAAAAGTTTTCCGGTGATATAGGTCATTTTGCAAGCTATATCCACTCTCTTTATCTGCATCCTGAAGATTACCGGCCTCACCCGGTACCGGTTCCGTCTGCCGATAATGCAGGAATTTATGCCCTTCAGCGTACGCTTCTTTCAAAAGATTACAAAGTGTCTGACTTTAAGGATGAGCTTTATCTTCTTGGAAATCTTGAGCAGGTCTATCGTCCGGTAATCACTGCAAGCAATGAGACGATAATGTCAATCTATGCTGGCACAGAAAAAGGCTTCATGGTAGCCTTTGACGCTTTTTCTGACGGTGCCGTTCCGGAAGAGGGCGAGACTGAATGTTACTACAATTATATAGATGCTTCATGGTATAAGCTTGCCAAGGAAAGCGGAAAGGTCTGCTTTACCGATGTATATGAAGATTCTTTCGGACGCGGACTCATGATAAGCTGTGCTTCTCCATTTTATGATGCTTCCGATAAATTCGCTGGTGTCGTCTGTATGGACATCCTCATTTCTGACCTTTACAAGGCAACTGTAAGCATGGAGAATGAAAGCAGCATCACGGCCTTTCTGATTGACCGTAAGGGAAATTTAATCGTGCCGGATGATGCCATAAAAGAAGCTTTTGACATCAAAAATCTTGATGAGAACCTTCGCTCAAAATTCTATGACAGGGAAAGGGGAGTGACTCTTTCTTCAAACGGCGTTTACTATGCCTATGCCCCTGTTGAAAGCACCGGCTGGGAATTCTGTCTCTGCGTGCCTCAGGAAATTGTGCTTGAGTCTGTACATTCCATGAGCCGTTCGATTTTATACGCCATAATTCTCTTTGTTGTCATCCTTCTGATGATTATTACTATTGTCTCAATGAAAATCCGTGCCTTCTCGCTTACAATCACTCATCCTCTTGAAGCGCTTGTGAATGACGTAAAGGTAATCAGCCAGGGCAATCTTGACCGGCGTGCCCGCGTTTTTGAAAACGATGAAATCGGTGACGTTGCTTCCGGCGTAAATGCGATGTCCCTGGCACTCAAGCAATATATTTCTGATTTGACGGCTGCCACAGCTGAAAAGGAGCGTATCGGAGCTGAGCTCAGCGTTGCGACTCACATCCAGTCAAGCATGCTGCCGATTATTTTCCCGCCTTTCCCGGACAGGGAAGAAATCGACATTTTTGCTTCGATGAATCCTGCTAAGGAAGTTGGCGGTGACTTCTACGATTTCTTCATGGTTGATGACCGCCACATTGCAATAGTCATGGCTGATGTTTCTGGCAAGGGAATTCCTGCGGCTCTCTTCATGGTAATCGGTAAGACCCTCATAAAAGACCATACCTCTCCTGGGGTAGATCCTGCTGATGTATTCATGACCGTAAACAACCTTCTGTGTGAATCAAACGGTGAGGGGCTTTTCATAACCGCCTTCATGGGCATTCTCGATATGGTGACAGGTGAATTCCGCTATGTAAACGCTGGTCATGAGCCTCCTTACATTTTCCATGACGGCAAGTATACAATGCATAAAATTCCGTCTGCTTTCGTCCTTGCTGGAATGGAAGACATGAAGTACAAGTCTGGCAGCATCATTCTTGAGCCTGGCGACAAGGTCTTCCAGTATACGGACGGCGTAACTGAGGCAACTGATGCAAATAAACAGCTTTACGGAGACGAGAGGCTTGATGCCATATTGAACAAAACTGGTGGCATTCCTGCAAACCAGCTTCTTAAAGCCGTAAAGGAAGACATCGACGCTTTTGTCGGGGAGGCACCTCAGTTCGATGACATTACGATGCTCTGCCTGGAATACAAAAAGCGGATGTCTGTCTAGAAAATATTGATTTTAGTCGTAGAGAGAATTCAAAAGTCTGTAGACTGAGTTGATTCTCTCTTTTCCGTCGACAGAAAAATCAATGTTTTCATCAACAAGAGTTTCAAGGCTTGAAAGGCTTTCGTTGAGGGCTGTGGCAAATCCACGGCTCATCTTGAACCAGTAAGTGCCCCTTCCGTCCGTAAAGAGTGCGAGGAAAGCGTATTCCTTTGTCTTTTTGGACATGGTGATTCTCAAGATTTTGTTCAAATCCTCAATCAGCCTGTCTGCCATTCCTTCTTCGTGGATGTCAAAATTGCGCTTGCACCAGTCTTTTTCGGTGATTGGATTCAGGTTGAGGTTTTTTACGACCTTGCAGGCAAGTTCCAGCTTTTCTCCGTTCAACAAGCCTGCTCCGTGCATGAGGATTTTCGAGCGGATCTGGGCGTAGACGGCCATTTTGTTCTCGTCGCTTTCTTTTTGAATCGCACTCTTGAATTTATTGTAGGGCAGGATAAGGATTTTCTTTCCCTTCTGCTTTTCGATTTCAAAAATTTCGCCTCCGATGACGATTTCATTGTCGTTCTTTTCTTTGGCTTTGCGGCCGCCGAAGTGACCGTCATCCCGGCCGAGCAATTTTCCCTTGACGGCTGCGAATGTAGAGCCCTTGTATTCCAGATTTCCAGTGAGGCTTCTGCCTTTTTTGCTTCGGATTGCCCCGAGTTTTGCTTCGAGGTCCGGTGAGATTTTTGAGAGAAGCGATTTTGTGAGTGGAGAGACGCTCATAGCAAAAGTACGGCTTGTGCGGACGATTTCTCCAGCCACGATGAAAAGCGGGTCGGTGCGGAACATCGATGAGCCCGGATGAATTGAAATGTGGTCGGCTGTAAGTGAGCGGTAATTTTCCTTTCCCTCACGAACGCAGACGAACTGAATCATGCCGCTTGCGATACAGCAGAGGTAGTCGTCCATGCTTCCGCCGCTTCCGATTGGAATGCCCAAGTTCCCGATTTCTTCTTCGAGCTGCTGCTTGATGTTCGCGATTTCAGCCATGACACGCTCGTCGAGGTAGTTGTTCTGGCAGAAGCGGACAGGATTTTTCATCGACTGATATGTGCGGAAAAGCTTAACATAGCTTACGAAGTCGCCCTGAATGTCACGGAAAGCGTGGTGGGCTTTTCGGGCATCAGTTTCTTCTCCTGGAGGAAGGATGAAAGGCGAGTGGGTGCTCATGAAGGCGGCCGCGATTACGGTTTCTTCAAGAACTTCCGGGTAGCGCATGATGCTTTCGACAAGGATTCGGCTTACGCGCGGTTCCAGCGGAAATTCAACCATGAGCTTTCCGATTGATGAAAGGGTGTGGTCTTCGTTGAGGGCGCCCATCTGGTTTAAGGTTTCGACGGCTCCAAGAATGTCTTCTTTTTGAGGAGCTGAGATGAAGTCAAATGTGTCAAAATCCGTGATTCCAAGCTCGCTCATGCGGAGCACGACTTCGCTCAAGTCAGTCCGGTAAATTTCTTCGGTTGTGTATTCCGGTCGGGTGTCAAAATCCTTGCGGCTGTAGAGTCGGTAACAGGTGCCCGGCTGGGTTCGTCCAGCACGCCCCCGCCTCTGGTTTGAGCTTGCCTTTGAGACCGGAGTTTCGTTGAGGCTTGAAGTGAAAGTCTTTGGGCTGTAAAAATTAAGCTTGGCAAGGCCTGAGTCGATTACGGTTGTGATTCCGTTGATAGTTACGGAAGTTTCCGCGATGTTAGTTGAGAGAACGACCTTCTTTTTGCCGAAGGGGGCAGGGTCAAAAACGCGTTCCTGCTCTTCTTTCGGAAGACGACCGTAAAGGGGCACGATGTGGATTTTGGAATGAAAATCCGAGAACTGAAGGCGTTTTGCGCAGTCCTTGATGATTTTTTCGCCCGGAAGGAAGACCAGAATGTCTCCGTCCTCATGATTGTCAAGGACGCGGTCGATAGTCTTTTCGATTTTGGAAAGAAGGTATTCGCATCCTGTCGCGGTCGCCGTGGTCGTGCTCTGACCTTTGAGGGGCGGATCGTAAACCATGGTGACCGGGAAAGTCTGAGTGTCTATCGTGACGATAGGGCAGTTGCCGAAATAGGCGGAAAAAGCCTCGGCGTTCATGGTTGCGCTTGAAACGATGACTTTGAAATCCGGGCGGGCAGCAAGTACGCGCTTTAAAAGCCCCAGTACGAAATCGATGTTGAGGCTTCGTTCGTGAGCCTCATCGACCATGATGACCGAATATTTTGTCATCCACGGGTCAAGCTTCATTTCCTGAAGGAGAATTCCGTCCGTCATGATTTTGATTTTAGTGGTGACGTCGGTTTTATCCTCAAAACGCATTTTATATCCGACAAGCCCCGGATAAGAAGTGTTGAGCTGCTTTGCAATGAATTCTGAAACGCTGAGGGCTGCAATTCGTCGCGGCTGGGTAACGGCAATCACACCGTTTTCGCTATATCCCGCCTCATGCAAAATGACAGGAATCTGCGTGGTCTTTCCACTTCCTGTAGGCGACTGCACGACAATGACCTGATTTTCGCGCAAACATTCGAGTATCTTTTCTTTCTGTTCGTAGACCGGTAATTTTTTGTAGTCAATAGACATAAATTTATTATAGATGAAAAATGCGGGATTTACAATGTTTGAGTTTTCCCCCCGAAGTAATGATTTCGTCAATTGACTGATATCGTTTTTTTCTTTCCGGTTAACTCTACTGCCATGTTTATCTTTCTATAGCGAGTTTTTATAAATGGTGGTATAATCGCAGTAAAGCAGGACTTGTTCTCAATCGATCCGTTACGATAATCATGCCTAAATCAGTAGAATACTATCTTTCAAAAGGTTTTGACTCAAAAATGGCGGAATATTTCGCAAGTGGCAGGAAAAAAATCCTTTCTGTCCAGCCAAAACATGATTTTTCACTTCTGCTTTCATTTGACAATGGTGAAAAACGAATTTTCGACATGAAGCCATTCTTGAAAAAGGACACTGTTTTTGAGCAATTTTCAAATTTCGATGATTTCAAGCGGGTTTATATTGACTCTGACCACTGCGTTTGCTGGGATAAAAATCCCCAAATTGACAGCGAAACAAACTGGAACAACAAGGTGGATTTGTCCCCTGATGTCTGCTATGTTGAAAGCCTTCCTGTGACAGGTCAGTGACGCTTTTCATCTTTTTTCAAGCGCATTCACCCTTTCGAGCCTTCCTTTCCAGTCGTCGACCAGTTCTTTTGGCTCAAGAGGCCATGCTTCGTCCGCCCACTGCCAGACCCACCTCTCTATAGAAAATAACTGATTACTTTTGAAGCTCAGTATGATTCCTTCTCCTTCCTTTCCCGGATTTTCACTGTCGGCTGTGACTTTCTGATTTTCGCCCCAGATTCTGTTTTTGGCATAGCGGGCGGCATAACCGTGAAGGTGAATCTTGAAGTCGAGCTTTGTGTCGTGGCACATGCAGCCGAAGGAGCCCAGAGTCATTTTTCTGAAATCGTAGTCCTTGGGTAACGTGAAGATTTCGTCCGTCAGCTTGAGGTTTTTGATTTCGCTCAGAGTGTAGCGGCGGCGGCCCTGCTTTATCACGTCAAAAGCGTGAAGATTCCAGTTTCCGTTGTCAAAAATGAGCTGCCAGGGCTGAACGCGACGGAAATGTGGTTCGCTGTCCGTGAGCGACTGATAGTCAAAAGTTATCACGCGGTTTTCATGCAAAGCCTTGTCCAGAAGCCGCCAGATTTGAGCCGGAACTTCCTTGTTGGGGGCGCCTACGAAAATAATCCTGTCATTTTCGGGATTCTTTTTGATTCGGATGTTCTCAAGTGTCAGGTCGTGGTTTTCAATCGAAAGTGATTCAAAAACTTCCTGAGCTTCCTTGTAAAGGGGATTTCCCTTGACCATATCCATCAGCGTTTTAATCAGTTTTGCGGCTTTTGCGGCGTTTTCGTCCGTGTAGAAGCGGGGAAGGCGATACTTTGGGTCGGTGTAGAAATATCCGTTAGTTTCAAAATCCGTGTCGATTGGAACGGCGTACTTTTCCTGAAGTTCCTTAATGTCTCGGAAGAAGGAAGTTCGGCTGGTATTGATTCCGTATTTCTCGCCAAGCTCGGAGATGATTTCCCTCCATTTTAGTTTCCGCCCAGAAGCGATGATTTCGTCAATTGCCTGATACCGTTTTGCCTTTTCGGTGAAGTCTACTGCCATGCCTGCGTACTCCTTAATTCATTCCCGTGCATTGGGAATCGCTCTGAATTATAGTTTAACGTATAAAACGTAAAATGCAATTTTTTTCTGCAAGAGGAGGCAAAACATGAAGAAGTTTAGGAAGAGCTTGGTAAAAGAAATGCGTATTCATTTAGCTTTACTATTTATTAATCTTATAGGCATTGCCAGTGCTTTTTGTGAAAAGCCAAGGACTACTCTTTCGAAATACAATAATAGATACGAACTTGATAAACGAGTTGTAAAAACAATATTTATTTAATCGGGTCCGTGATAGTCTGAATGAAGATGTTTATGTTGAGCCATGGTGCTGGAATCCATATAGGTATACAATGGAAGATAATTGGGACTCTTCTTATGACCCCAAATTTAATATTGAAAACGAAACATATATATGGCTTAGAGAAGCCGGGGTGAAGCAATAAGATAGGGGGGGGTAGAGAATGTAATGTTGATAATATTCTCTTTGAGTTTGATAATTAATTGAATCTGGAATAGAATAATATAGGACTAAATATGTTGCGAAAAAAACTTATAGAAGTAGTATTGGAATGGCAGAATAAATTTGGAGTTGCACCGCAAATTACAAGTTCGCTTTCAGAATATGATGCTGCAATGTTGGTCGGAATGGCGGAAGATGAATATTCTGAATACATGCAGGATAAAACTGCTGTCAATAAAGGTTTTGATTTCATTTTTAATGGAACAAAATATCAAGTAAAGGCGAATCGCCCAAGTGGCAAACCGGGAAGTTTTGTTACAAAAGTCCCTAAAGCAACAAACTACGATTGGGATAAATTGATTTGGATTTTATATAACAAAGAATATGAAATTCAAGAAGCGTGGGAATGGGATGTAGAAGACTACAAAGCAGAATTTGACTCTAAGAAGAGACTTAGCCCAGAAGATTATAGAAATGGAAAACTGCTGTATAATATAAATTCTAACGGGAAAAAATAATGTTTGTAGATTTAACTGGAAAAAAGATTCTTATTTGTTATATCAAAAATTCTCTCAATGAAGTAGTGTCAGAAAAACCTTGGCGAAAAAGTCTGTTGGATTGTGTTTGTAAATATTGGGAAATTCCAAATGTAGCAAAAGCAAATGCGGTAGACTTTATTGTTGGAGTAGATGAAAACAAATGCATCGTAGTAGTTGCGAAACTAAATGCAAAGGGATGGCAGAAAGTTTCTGAGCTAGAAATAAAAAATGAAGAACCTGTATTGAAGAATAAAAGTTTCTTAAATAGATATGCTTTTGAAGGAGAGGATATTTCAAAATCTCCAGAATCAAAAAAGTTGATTGGTGCAAAACTGCCTGATACTATAAAGTTTGAACATGGGATAACATATCCTCTTTACTGTGATGATGGTAAAATAATCCCTTGGTAAATTTTATTAACCTCATTTTCAATTAATCTCTCTCTTCTTCCCAAAAATAATCCTCATTCCCGTGCATTGGGAATATCCTTGCTTTATAGTGTACTTCATAAAGCGGAAAAATCAATTTTTTCCCGCAAGGAGGACCGAAATGTTGGACGAGGAAACACTCGCTTTTTTACTGGCATTGCTCATTGCTTTTGTCGTTTTCGTTATTGTGCTTAACCCGTATTTCTGGCAGGGATTCCGTAATGCGAAATTTATTGATGACTTGAAAAACGAGCAGCGGAAAAACTCAAAGCACGAAATGAATCTCATCGAACCATGGGGGGATAGTCATGAAAAATGAACTTAATATTGTAACAAGGCAAGAGACTTTCAATGATCTTGCGGTTCGTGAACTTGCAGAGGGGCGGTCGGCTTGCATTTGCAGCATACAATTCGGGCGGTGCAAAAAGGAAGACTGCAATACCTGTTCAATAAATAAACAATATAACAATTGTTACAGACAAATGTCTGACTATGACAAGCAACGGCTTGCAAAGTACATTTCAGAAAACTACATCCGTGACAGCGTAAGTCCCCAGAAATGGATGACTTACAGAGGACTGTGCCTGAATACAATCAAATGGTGTGTCATCGCATTACTTTCATTTGTCTTACTTGTTCTTCCACTTGCCATGATGGGGGGCTGAATAATATCTTGCGTATATGAATAAAAATTTCCTTTATTTTACTCAGAGACTCTGTACGATACCGGCAGCCATTCAAAGCAATTTGTACGAAAAAATAAAGAAATCAGATTTTCTTGTTGCTGATGACAAGGGAATTCATAGGCTTATTGGATTGAAATATTGCGTGGAGACAGATTCTGCCCCGATTGTAACTTGCATCTGCATGCGGCATGAAATGGCTTATGCAAAACAAATCGCCTTCTCATTGGGAAAGAAGATTTTTTATCACTCAAACTTTTCTGCAAAACTTTTTGCCAGCTCAGAAGGAAATGACATTTCTCCAGGTAATTCTTCTGCTGCGGTTGATCTTTATATTGCTTATTTTCATGAAATCAATAGAAATAAAGATGCATTTAATAACATTATTCGTGTTTCAAGATTTGGCGTAAAAATTCACGGGCACCTTCTTAAACCCTTTTTTAGGCTTAAGGACTTGATTATGATAATCGGGAAACCTGATGAGCGTGAATGGTTTGATTCTGAAGAAAAAAGCATGGAAATATGCTCCTGGAATAAAATCGGATTACGGACTTACTCGGAATTTTGGGATAAAAATCATATTAAAGGTGTTTTTATCTGCAAAAAAGAAATTCCCGGGAAGAAAATTCAACCTTTTTGGGGTGAGTTATTTATTAATGAAGAACTGTTTGAGGAAAAAGAGACTGATGGAATTTACGAAAATATAACAGCAGGGAAGAATGCAATTATTGTTACTGCAAGAAAAGATGAAAAATGCAAGTTATGTTCAAAAGATGAAGCAGATTTCATTGCAATTGATTTTTATAAAAAAATTAACCTCACTGTCCTCTGTAATCAGAAAAAATCTTTATTGAAGTTAATCAAGGAAGGACACAATATAAATTCTAAAATCGGTTTTAATCAAGAACCTATCCTGACCGTCGCAATAACAGAAAATTTTCCCGACATCGTAAAAATCCTTATTGATGCTGGAGCTGACCTGAATGAGCCAAACAGGTGGGGGATTACACCGTTGATGAGGGCAATAATCTTGAAAAAACTGGAATTTGTAAAGCTTCTCATTGGTAACGGTGCTGATAAAAAAATGCGGGATAAAGACGGATTTTCGGCTCTGGATTATGCCAGAATGCACGAACTCCCATCAGAGATTATGGAAATCCTAGAATTTTCAGAAAACGCCTGAAGTTTTTCCATTCCCGTGACTTGGGAATGATACTGCTTTATATTCTGTATCGTAAAGCAGAGGACTGCAAAATCTTTCTGCAAGGAGGCGTTATGAAAGAAGATGACGAGATTCGGTTAGTCACAAGAGAGGAGACATTTAATGATCTTGCTGTGCGTGAACTGGCAAAAGGACAGGCGGCCTGCATGTGCAGATTACAGTTCAAACGCTGTTCGAAGAGTGAATGCAATTCTTGTCCAGCTAATAAGAAGTACCAGAACTGTATAGCTCAGATGTCGGAATATGACCAGTTGCGGTTGGATTCTTATATCGCTACATACTACGCGAAATACTCTGCTAATCCTGATCAATGGATGTCACACAAGAGGTTTGTGATTTCCTATATCAGGCTCTTCTTTCTTATGGTGGCGTCCATGCTTATAGTTGGTCTGTTCTTCGGTTTTATGGCAGACCTGTATATTAATTCGTAGAATTCTACAAATCTAAATATAAAAGATGATTGTTACAGGAGAATATTATATGGATAGAGAAATCATTTTTTGGATTGTATTTTTTTGTGTCGGTATGCCACTGCTTGTATTTGTCGTTTGTGTATTGCTGAACCCCGAGTTCTGGCAGGGATTCAGAAACAGCAAGTTTGTCGATGAACTGAAGGAGGATAAGAAGCAGGTCAAGAAGTCACGTTCAAAAGAAATCATGTGACATCTGCGATACCATTGACTTGTTTATGCTGGGAGAATAAGGAAGAATCTATGTACGGAGCAATTATTGGAGATATTATTGGGCAGCCTTTTGAATCCATGATTAATAAATCAAAAGAATTTCCTCTTTTTGGTAATAGACCTCATTTCACAGACGATACGGTCATGACGCTTGCTGTATGCGACGGCATTTTAAAAGCAGGATTAGACGCTGGTAAAAAGGAAATGAAGCTTTCTATAATAGAAAGAATTCGTCTTTGGGTAGAAAAATATCCTGCTGCCGGTTATGGCAAGATGTTCAAAAAATGGCTGGGCAAAAAGAGTTATCGTCCTTATAAAAGCTTTGGAAACGGAGCCGCAATGCGTGTAAGTTCTACAGGATGGCTTTTCGACAGCCTTGAAAGAACTCGTGAAGTTTCCCGCTGGTCTGCCGAAGTAACTCACAATCACAAAGAAGGAATAAAAGGGGCAGAATCAGTTGCATCAGCAATTTATCTTGCCAGAACTGGAGCGAGCAGAAAAGAGATAAAAGATTATATCCAAAAGAAATTCAAATATGACCTTTCAAAGACCTGTGACGAGATTCATCCGTCATATTGCTTTGATTCAAGCTGTCAGGGAACCTGCCCTCAGGCAATTGCTGCCTTTTTGGATGGAGAGAGTTTTGAAGATGTTATTAGAAATGCGGTTTCCTTAGGCGGCGACAGCGACACGATTGCTGCAATTGCCGGCAGTATTGCGGAAGCGTATTTTGGAATACCGGAGTTTTTCAAAGAGAAAACAATGGAGTTTACGAAAGACGATATGCATGAGGTGATACGAGATTTTGAGGCGGTAGCAAGGAAGAGAGTGTATGAGGTGGATGTTTTGGTGTGAAGAAAGGAGCGGAAAATTTGTTTTTTGGGAAATTTGGGGGTAGAATAATATAATGACTATTGCTGAATTTTTAAAAGAAAAAAATCAAAAACTCACTAAGATTGAACTGGCTTTAAATGAAAAGAAATTTTTTGATGCTGTAAAATCTGGAAACAAAGATGTTATTAGACAACTTGTTAATAAGGGGATTAATGTAAATATAAAAGATAGTGATGGTTGGACTGCGTTAATGCTTGCAACATTACATGGTGATAATGACAAGACTGTAAGACTTTTAATAGAACTTGGAGCTGAATTAGATATTCAAAATGATGAAGGCGAAACTGCATTAATGTGTGCGATTATTGCAAAAGCCACACATAGTGCAAAACTTTTAATCTCGAATGGTGCTAATGTAAATATCAAAGATAATAATGGAAGAACGGCTTTAATGTTGGCGGCATTAAATGATTCTAGAGATATTGGGGAAATACTTATTTTAGAAGGTGCAAACATAGATTCTATTGATAGTCAAAGAATGTCAGCTTTCGATATAGCGGTTAAAACTTGGATATTTAGAAAAAATGATTTTTTCCTTAAAGACAAACCAATTCAAAGTTTGGTAAACTTAAATAGAATTAATTATATTATACAATCCATGCATTGTTTAAACAATACTGGAGATTATATTGAAATATCTGAAATTTTTAATATATTTCCACAGAAATATGGATATGAAATAGATGAATCAGATTTGAAGAATTATATAAATAAATATAACTCTTCGCATACTGATAGAATTCTTAAACTTATTGATGAGCATTTTATTCTGATATTCCCAAGCAATAAAGAAATAGAAAAATTCATATTACAGACTTTTGCAGAATATCGGGCAAAATCGATAAAAATAAAAGAACTTCAAGATGCTTTTAATAAAATATATAATTGTAAGTTTGACAAAAATGATTTACAACTTTTTGTCAAGTTTTATAATAGTGAAAGTAATGATACAATAATTTCCATAAAAAATGAAGAACTGATTCAAATAAATTTATTTTTTGCTAATGAAGTACCTAATGGCTATTTGTTAAATTTTAGCGATAGTAGTATTCTTAATAAAATGGGAGCAACATGGTTTGTTTCATACTCTTATTTCGAGAATATTGATTATTCTCATCGAAACTGGGAACGGGTTTCAACATGGCCATCAAGAAAATCAAATTATAGAAACAGTTTATCATTTCATGAATTATGGTTAAAACAGGTTTTACTTATGGATGATACGAGGTTGAACACAAATGAAATTGGATTAGATTCTAAGGATGTAAAGCGCATGGCAAAAGAAATATTGATAAAAATATTATAAAGGCATTTAAATTTTATGTTTTATGGATAGATAAACATAATTATAGATTACTCTATTTTCAACAGGAGATACAAATGGCAGGTACAGTAAAAAGAACAAATCTAGGTGATGCAGCAAATATTTTTGTAAGATGTATGCTTAGTGATATAAGTGATCTACTTGGAGGTTTTTCAAAAGAAGAGTTAAAACGAACCCTAGAATACTTTGATTATAAATGTCCATATACAGGTGAAGATATTTCTGTAGAATATGAAAACGGAAAATGGGTTTTAGACCATTTAATTCCTCATAACAGAGAATCTGTAGGATTAAATTTATATGGGAATATAATTGTTACGACAAGAACAACAAATTCTGCAAAAGCAGCAAAATCATTTGAAGATTTTATAAGATTTGAAACAAAGGGCACTGACGAAGAAAAAGAAAAAAGAATTCAAAAAATTAGAAATTTTCAGAAAGAATCTGGATATTTTAATAAAGTTAAAAATATTGATGAAATAAAAGAACTTTGTAAAAATGAATACGATTTTATTCAAAATCGATTAAGAGAACACAATGCTGATTATGAATCAATTTTGGGTATAAAAAGGGAAGTTTTTGAAAATCATTCTAAAAGAGTTTTTATTGCAAATCCAATAAAAAAAGATATTTCAAAATCCATGACCACAAAGAACAGTATAGTTAAAATATCCAAAAATCAAGCAATTCAAATCCTTAGAAGTGGAGGGGTTCCGGTTAGTGGCCAAATAACATTTTCATCTGAGAATTCTGGCGTATATAAATATTGGGCAAATCCATCTGTTAATTATATTTACAATGATTGGTGGCTGATTTTAAATGACATAGATAATAGAACACTATACGCTTTTTTTATTCCAGCCAATTCAATTCAAGAAGAAAAGATCCTTGTTAGAACTGATAAACCTGAATTAATTGATATTCAAATTAACTATGATGATGACTTATTTATGGATAGTAGAAGTAAAATTTGCTTCAAAAAATGGTTAAAAAAAGATTTAAAATATTAACCTCTCCATCTTCATTCCCGTGACTTGGGAATCTACATGCGGTAAATTCTCTTCATACTGCGGATTTTAGCGGTATGAGGAGAAGCCTATGAAAAAGAAAAATCTTGTCGTTTTATGCTTTGTCTGTCTGATTTCAAAGCTTTTTGCCGGAAATCTCATAACCAGCCGAAGACAGATTTCCCCGCGCATGAACGAAAAAATCCTCAGCACGCTTCAGGAATCTCAATTAAATGTCTACGATTATAACGGCGACGGAAAAATCAACTGCATCGATTATTCCTGCATTTTCAAGCTGACCTGGGATTACAATTTTCCCGAGGAAGCATACCGCTGTGAACTTATCCGAAACCACAACGGGGATGTAATGAATCATCTTTTTGCCGGAATCCGTGACGAAAATTACAATATCATCGAAGTTGAGACTTGGGCACCGAACCCGAATCAATATCTTATGTGCGAAGTCTGGCCTGAAGGCAGGTATAACCGGGACTTCAATTATTACGGTGAGACCGAACGCTGGCTTTCAGAAGGAAACAGGGTTAGATTCTCATGGAAAACAACCAGCCCGCCAAACGAAAATTCTTACACATATCAATCGTCATACTCAACACGGTCATCGTCTTCATTGAAGGGCTATATTTGTTTTGGATATACAGGAAGTCTTGAAAAAGGCTCTTCTTCTGAAGCTGAAAAATACGGCATTGAGTTCAGCTCGGAGACTTTTGCTGATGCCGGGGATATTTTCGCAATTTTTGCTGTTGATTACTTTAAGGACTATACTGAAGGGGAAAAAATCGAAGCCTTTCTTTTGGGATTTGACTGGGGCTACGGGGTTTTCGATTTTTTTCAGCCGTATTTTGGTGGCACGCTCGGAGTCAAATGGAATAATTCCTTCGACGTTGAAAACATTGATTTTGCATGGAAAGTTAACGGTGGCATCCGAATTCCGATTTCTTCATTCTGTTTTCGTGCTGACCTTTCTTACAACACAATTATCGGAACTTCTGGAACGATTGCGGCAGGCGTGACATTAAGATAAAAGAAGATGTTCCCGTGACTTGGGAACGACACTACTTGTATTTGTCGTTTGTGTATTGCTGAACCCTGACTTGTCCGCTTTGCGGTAGAAATGCCTTATCCCCTTCTTGCCTGTCCCTGCTGAGAATATTAACTAGTCGTGTTACGGTCTGTAGACTGGCTATAAACGTGTCGTATACTTACAGTACAGGGATAATGGCATAGCTGTAAAGGAGTCGTTAACAGTCAGTAAATGGACTGATTACACTACTGTACAGGGAGCATAATCTAGCTAGAGTATGCTTTCAATCTAGGTAGAGTGTATTAATAATCTAGTTAGGGAGAATGACACGCTTAGATTGAGTGGATTTTCTCTGCGGCCTTTAAGGGATTATAGACAGAATTTCTTCTGTCCATGTACAGGATATTCTATCATAAATTTTCAATTCTGTCACTCAAAATGCAAGAATCATCAGGGCAAACGTATTTTAAAGACCTTGACGGTGGTGTAAGGATTCTTCTTTCGTCTTTTTCCTTTCGCACGGATATTTCCTACAATTCAATTTTTGGAATGTCAGGAACCCTTGCATTCGGCATATGGATGGATTAATTTCCCCGCATCCTTGACAAAAGTACTTCTATAGAAGTACCTTATATATATGCCGAGGATTACTTTATATCATGGTTCGCAGAAAATTATCTCTAAGCCGCTTTTGGGGGCGGGTAAGGCCTATAATGATTATGGCTCAGGTTTTTACTGCACGCAGAACATTGAGCTTGCCAAGGAATGGGCCTGTCCGTCACTTGATGACGGTTTTTCAAACTGCTATGAGCTTGAAACTGCTGACCTTCGCATTTTGGACTTGCAGGCTCCTGAATTTTCTACGCTCAACTGGCTTGCGATTCTTGTATGCAACCGGCGCTTTGACCTTGATACGCCTGTCATGAGGCAGGGAATGTCCTATCTTAAAAATAATTTCCTCCCAGACCTTTCCGCTTTTGACTGCATAAGGGGCTATAGGGCTGATGATTCATATTTTTCATTTGCAAGGGCTTTTTTGTCTAATCAGATTTCCTATTCACAGCTGGCAAATGCCATGAGGCTTGGTAAACTCGGTGAGCAGTTTGTCTTAAAAAGTCAAAAGGCTTTTGATTTGATTGAGTTCAAGGGATATGAGCTTGCTGAAGGCCGTCGCTATTATGCTCTACGCTCAAAACGCATGGAGAAGGCAAAGGAAGATTATAAAAAGTCTTTGGAAAATGCTGATATTTCAGGTCTTTTTATCCGTGACATTATTTTGCAGGAGGTAAAAAATGGTGATCCGCGCTTACGATAAATTCTATTTGTCAAATGTCATGAAGAACATGGGCTTTGCTGTTGATTTTGCCGTTAATGGATGTAGCCTTTCTGCTGATTCATTTTATGACTTTTTCATTGCCTCAAAGGTAGCTTCCCAGATTGAAAATGGTTCGCCGCTTTTTATCTGCGGATCTTCTGGAACGGAACTTGCGCTCACCGTTTTTGACCGGGTAGGCTATGAAGCAAAGATTGACGGTAAGCCTTTTTCTTCATTTGAAGACTATTATTGTTTTGACCGCACGCCGGAATATTGGGCTGGCTGGATTCTTGCCTTTTATCAGTGGAATACACAGCTTTCCTTTTCAAAAATCCGGGAATACCTTCCTTTTTCTCAAATCGTAGAAATGTATCATCCTCTGCATGAAGCTCCCGAAGAGAAATTCCTTGATGTTATGAATGACATTATCAATGAAAAATCTCAGGAGCGGAAGACCAACCTTCACAGGCTGCGGAAACTTTCGGGGCTAACTCAAAAGGAACTTGCTGAACTTTCAGGCGTGAACATCAGGACTTTGCAGCAATATGAAAGCGGGGCAAAAGATATAAACCGGGCAAGCGGTCAGGCCATAAATGACCTTGCAAGGGCTTTGCGGTGCAATTTTTATGATGTGATGGAACTGGATCTTAGTCAGTGATTTGATTTTTTATTAAATTATCCTTTAAATCCTGCAAATCTCGTGGTAAAATTATTCTCCAGCCAGCACTTTTTCCATGAGTTTTTTTCGTTCGCGCAGATATTTTGACCAGTTTGTGACTTCGGCCCTGTCGAGCGTGCTGATGAAGTCTTCGTTCAGCTCCTTTACCACAAACTGCCAGCTTGGCGTGATGTAGGTCGTAATCAGGTGGGGCTCGTAGCTTCCCAGAATCACCTTGCCGGATTTTGTTTTTCCGGCCTTCATTTTTATAATCAGTCCTTCGCCTGTGTAGTCCCGGGCTGTTTCCGGGGCTTCAAACTGAGGATTTGTCCTTTGGGCTGAAATCGTGTTTCCGTTTGCGTACATGATGAAGGCTTTCTGCTCGGTTTCCTCAAAAATCTTTACGACGTGAGGGTGGTTTGCCCAGATGATGTCAGCCCTGCATTCTTCGATAATCTGGCGGAAGAATTTTTTGTGGTTTTCGGTGACTTTGATTATGTATTCTGGTTCGTCCGTGTGAACCGAGAGGACAAAAAGGTCGCATTTTGATTCCTGCCTCAGTTTTTTAAGTTCTTCTATTAACTGGCTGCGTTTTTTTTCTGTGGAAGGGTAGTAGTCGATGTAAGATGCGAAGTCGTTTCGGTTGAGGATTTCAGTTATTGCGACAAAAAGAACCCTCCAGCCCTTTTTTTCGATGATTTTGTATGAGAGCGGATCTCCGGACTTATCCTTGAGGCCGCATGCGTAAATACCTTTGCGGGAGTCGAAGTATTTTTTTGTCGCCTTGATTCCCTCAAGATATTGGTCGTTGGTGTGGTTGTTTGCAAGCGAGAATACGTTGAATCCTGCCTTGATTGCCGCCTCGACGTATTCTGTGTGCATGTTGAACTGGGGGTAAGTGCTCCAGGGAAGTGAATCCGCCACCGGAGCCTCAACGTTTGCAAAGCTTAAGTCGCCTGAAGAGACCAGCGGGCTAATGTCGCGCCAGATTCTGTCAAAATCCTTGATCTTGTAATTTGGGGCGTGTGCCAT
Organism: Treponema ruminis; assembly: GCA_017161305.1. Lineage (GTDB taxonomy): Bacteria > Spirochaetota > Spirochaetia > Treponematales > Treponemataceae > Treponema_D > Treponema_D ruminis. The sequence continues at coordinate 887,411 of CP031518.1, forward strand.
GATGTCACCAGCGAAGACAAGGCTAAGCTCGGATTCAATGGTCATGTCCTGGGCCAGCTCGTCATTCTGCGCTTCTGTGACTTTATTTGTTGTGCCGCAGGAGAGAAAAAGAGTTGTGAGGATAATTGAAAATGCTATTCCTGCGTTAAATCTTCCCATTGAACTCCTGCTCCGTTTTCTACATTCCGCGTGACTTTTTTGCCGATTACATCTTCGAGGTGGCGGGGGTGAAGACCGACTGAAAGGACTTTTTCCGTCCTTAAAACGCCGATATCTTCTATATTAATGCGCTCTCCCTCTTTCATCGCCCGCATGAAGTGCAGGCTGCGGTTGGTCCTGCCGTAATTTGCTTCTTCGGCTTTGGCAAGTTTTTTTACTCCGTCGCCAAGAATTTTCTGAACCCGCTCTCCGTACTCGCTTTCAAGCTGCTTTAGAATGTAAGATTTTGCTCCTTCGCCGTACTGACGGAAGGCCGCCTCGCACTGGTGGATGCAATGGCTCATGAGGGCAAACTGCTCGCCTTCGAGGGCAACCGGGTCGTCGAGTCCGTCTGTGAGCTTTGACAGCGTGATGTGCTTTTCTATCATCGCACCTCCGAGAGCTGCCGCAATTGAAGGAACTAAGACCGGGTCTAAGGAATGGTCGCTTACTCCGCATGGAAGACCGAAAATTGCTGAAAGGTTTGGAATCAGTTTTAAGTTGTATTCTTCTTCGGGGGCAGGGTAGCTTGTGATGCAGTGAAGGAGGGTGATGTTTTCGCGCCCCAGAATTGAAATTGCTTCCTCAATGTCACTGAGTTTTGAGACTCCCGATGAAATGATTACCTGAATGTCGTTTTTCTTTCGATATTCGGCAAGTTTTTTGAGAAGGGGAATGTGGTTGAGCTCAGGGGAGGCGATTTTGACTGCATCCGGCTTGATTGCAAGAAGCTCTTCAAGAGAACGGAGGCCGAAAGGAGAGCAGAGGAATTTCGCGCCCTTTTCGTGCGTGTATTTCTGGCATTCCTCAAAAAACTCCGGCTTTACTTCAAGCTCACGGAATCTGTCGTAAAGGGGGATTTTGCCTGTCGGAAGGTTTACGAATCCTGTCAGCGGGTGAAGGATTTCATCAGCATAGACCCACTGAAATTTTATGTAGTCCGCACCGCTTTCTGAGGCGCAGTCAATAAGTTTTTTTGCCTTTTCTAAATCACCGCCATGCGATGTTCCTATTTCTGCAATAATTTTCATCTTTTGCCAACCTTTTTTTATTTTACCATAAAGATTTTGTGTGGTACAATAAAAATATGATTAAAGCTATTGCAAAATTATTTAAAGCCCTGAATGCAAATGTCAATCCGGGTGAAATCGCGCATGCTTTTTCGTGCGGTATCCTTCTGGGGCTCATGCCAAAGAATAATGTCCTCTGGTATCTGTTTTTTATCTTCATCCTTTTTATCAGGATCAACAAGCCCATGTATCTTCTCATGACTCTGCTGGCTTCTGCCATTGCGCCCAGCCTGGACGGTCTTTTTGATTCAGTTGGTTATGCTTTCCTTACGATTCCGGCTTTGTCAGATTTCTTTGCCACTCTTTTTGAAGTCCCTTTTGTCGCCTTCACCAAATTCAATAACTCTGTCGTCATGGGCTCATTCCTCTGCGGCCTTGCTTTTTACATTCCGGCTTATTTTATCGGCCGCCTCTTCGTCTTTTTGTGGCGTAAATACATCACGGCTTTCATGCGCAGGACAAAAATCACCAAGGTCGTCGCAAAACTTCCTTTGCTCGGCAAAATCGTAAGTCTTGTAGGAGATGAGTAAAATGGAAAAAAAAGAAAAGACTAAAAAGCCTGCAAAAATGTATCCGGCAAAAAAACTTCCGGGCATGCTCAAAAAATCATATAAAGAGCAAAAACTCGATAAAATACTCAAAAAAATCTACATTCCCGAAGATCGTCAGCTGGTCCAGTCCATGTTCTCCGAAAAATATCAGAAGGGCAAAAAGGAGCTGCTTAGGGTTCCCCGTGAAAGCCAGTATACAAAGGCTCAGATTAAGAGCCTCAAGGTCCTCGTAAAGAACATCAAAAAGAACAAGGGGCGTTTTAAGGCGGCTCCCTTTATTGCGGTCGCTTCAGTCCTTCTTGCCATCCTTGTCGCCGTCACAGTATTCAAAAATCCTGTCGCAAAAATGGCAATCCGCTCTTCAATGCAGGGAGTTTTCGGTGCAAAATGTGACATAGGCTCAGTCAATGTTGAAATTTTCGGCATGCAGCTGACTGTCCGCAACCTGGCCCAGGCAAGCTCAAGCAATCCTATGAAAAATATCTTCCAGTTTGACAAGCTTGACCTTGATTTCAATCTCACCCAGCTGCTCCGTGCAAAATTCAACGCCCAGAATGTTGAAATCACAGGCCTGGCTGTAAACACTGATCGAAAGACAAGCGGCGAGCTTCCTGCCAAGGTCAAAAAGGAAAAGGTTAAAAAGGAAGAGGTCGAAGATTCTGCCTTTTATGCGGCCCTCAAGGAAAAAAGCGGCAAGACTCTTTCTGATTCAAAAGATTCCGTCACGGCATTGCTTGCCCAGTATGACCCGCAGGCTTTAATCGCAAACATTCAGGGCAACATCAAGACTAAAAAGGCCGCTGAGGAAGCCGAGGCTGAAATCCAGGCAATGATTGAAAAATGGCAGTCAAAACCAGCTGAAATTCAGTCAGACGTCGAAAATTTCAGGACAAGTTCTGAAAAACTTGCAAAACTAGATCCATCAAGCCTCAAGACTCCCCAGGAAATAAAGGACGCTGTCGAGAACATACAGAAGGCAATTGAGACCGGCAAAAAAATCAAGTCCGACGTTGACTCAACTGTTTCCGCAGCCGAAAAGGATAAAAAGAAGGTCTCTTCTATAGAAAAGAAAATCGAAGTGGCAATCAAAAGTGACCGTGAGCTTATCAAGTCCCAGATTCCGGATCTCTCTCTTGATAATGCAAAAAACGTCCTTTCCGGTGTATTTGATGAATTCGCATATTCAATGCTTGGAAAATACTATCCGTATGTCAAAAAAGCCGTTTCATATGCAAATTCGATGAAGTCTTCTGATTCAAAAGAGGACAAGGCCAAAAAAGAAGCGAAAAAAGCCAAAAAAAAGGAATTAAAGCGTTCTGGCGGCCGAAACGTTTACTGGCGCAAGGACCGTGTTCCAAAGCTTCTCATTGAAAACCTTCACGGAAGCGGAAATGGAATTGATTTGCGGGTAACAAATATTTCAAACGACATGGACAAGGTCGGAAAGCCTTTGGTTGCTACTGGCTCTGTAAGCCTTTCTTCCAGGGTCCACAAGGCAGGATTTACGGTTGATGCCAGAAGTGACAGCTCAGCTCCTTTGATTTCCGGCACTTATTCAAGCGATAATTTCCCTGTAAAGCTTGACATGTCTTCTTTTGCTGACAAGCCAGGCATTCCTTCATTCTCTGGAACAACTTCAATTGATGCTAAATTTACCGCTGATTCTGACTTTAGCTTTACGGCAGGCGGCGAATTTGCCCTGAATCCTGTTTCAATCACGGCAAAGCCAATTTCTCCTGATTTTGCTGACAGAATCTATTCAGGAGCCCTTGCTTCCGTAGACCACATGACGGTAAAGGCAGACACTGCTTACAGTGAGGCAAAGGGAATAAGCCTTGGAATTTCAAGTGACGCAGAAAAAATCATCATGGAATCCCTCAAGTCGATTGCCTCAAAGGAATTTGATTCAATCAAGACTGACGCGATTACAAAAGTTACCGAAGAACTCAATACATACACGGCTGGCTTTACTTCAAAGTACGGTGACTTCAATGACATTGTTGAAAAGCTCAAGGATTCAAAGTCCATCAGCGATGAACTCAACAAGCAGCTTGAATCCAAAAAGTCTGAGCTTACAAATCAGCTTAAGGGAGCTGCAAAAGCTGAGATAGACAAGAAAAAGCAGGAAGCCGAACAGAAGGCCAAGGAAGAAGCCGTCAAAAAAGCCGAGGAAGCTTTGGGCAACAGCGGGGCAGGTAAGGCTGCCGGCAAGGCCGCAGGGAATCTTCTCAAAGGCTTTAAGAAGTAAAGAATTATAGGATATTTACACGATTTTTTATTTGTGATATTCTTTATTATTCTATTTTGTAATCTTATTATTAGGAGTGTTCCATGTCTGGACATAATAAATGGTCGACCATTAAACATGCAAAGGGCGCAGCAGACGCAAAACGCGGCGCATTGTTCACAAAGTTGATTAAGGAAATTTCTATCGCAGCAAGCATGGGCGGCGGAGATCCAAACGCTAACCCACGTCTCCGTGCAGCAATCGTAAAAGCACGCGCTGCATCAATGCCAAAAGACAACATCGAGCGAGCAATCAAAAAGGGTACTGGTGAGCTCGGTGGCGGCACTTTCGAAGAATTGGTTTACGAAGGATACGCTGCAGGTGGCGTAGCAGTTCTCGTTGAGGTTCTTACAGACAACCACAACCGCGCTGCTGCAAACGTACGCAACATTTTCAACAAAACAGGCGGAAACTTGGGAACTTCTGGTTCTGTAAGCCGCATGTTCGACCGCAAAGGTGTCATCGAGTATGATGCTGAAGCAGTTTCAGAAGAAGAAGTAATGGAAGCAGCTCTCGAAGCTGGTGCAGAAGATATCGTTAACGAAGACGGAGTCATCACTGTTACAACAGCTCCAAACGACTTCACAGCAGTTGTTGAAGCCCTCGAGCCAAAAGGATGGACTTCACTCTCAGCTGAAGTTGCCATGGTTCCACAGGCTTACACAGCAGTTGACAAAGACACAGCTGCAAAAGTTCAGAAACTCATCGACCGTCTCGAAGAGGACGACGATGTTCAGAACGTTTGGACAACAGTAGAGTATCCAGACGACTTCGATCCAGAGGCTTAAGATATTTAATTCTTTGTAAGAATAATTTCTATAAAAGCTACAAAATTCTATGTTAGATTTTTGTAGCTTTTTTTATATAATGCCAGTGAATGTAAAAACAGGCGGAAGCGGGGTTATGACACGACTCCACTTTGTGCGGGCGAGCGAAGCGAGTCCAATTTCTAAATACGCACAACCGTGGAGTCTAGTGGCATGTTCCCGCTGGGAGCCTGTTTTTGAACAGACAGTTATTCTATAAAAAAAGATGCAAAAACGGCGTGTAATTGGCATCGACCCGGGGCTGGCTCATACAGGCTTCGGCGTAATCGATGCAATTGGAAACAATATTCGACTCGTAAGCTATGGCGTGATTGAAACTCCGTCAAATGAGGAGCACGGCACCCGCCTGCTTGAAATTTACAATCGTTTGGTCGCCGTTCTCATGGAATTCAAGCCTGAGCAGGCTGCCATGGAAGAGCTTTATTTTGCCCGCAACGTTTCAAGCGCCATGTCCGTTTCTGAGGCGAAGGGTGTGGTTACAATGTGCCTTGCCCAGCAGGCTCTTCCCCTGAGCATGTACCGGCCCAATCAGATTAAATATTCAGTTACCGGCACCAAGACTGCTGACAAAAAGACCGTTGAGCAGTATGTAAAAATCCTTTTGAATCTTGAGACTGAGCCCAAGCCAGATCATGCTGCGGATGCCCTTGCGGCTGCCATTACCCATGTCTTTTCTACTTCACAGATGAATTATCTTGTTTAAAAAAAAGAAAACCGCCAGCTTTTGGCGGTTTATAGTTTGCCAGTCTTCGCTAAATCGAAGGGCAATTAATGAATCCCTGCTTTTCCGCAGGTGGAGTGAATGTAATTACAAGACCCCTGAGGAGTCAGATCTTTTTGTCGGAAATTGCATTACGCCTCCTTTCGTGCAGCCGGTGTGCGTCCTCATCTCGCTCCTCACTACAATTTAATAATAACATACTTTTCCAATAATGCAAGTTTTTTTTTCAGAATTTTTAAATTTTTTTTATCTTTTTTTTCCTTGACTTTGCACTCATTCATCAGTATATTTACTCATGGAATTAAACATCGGGGGTGCACCGGTTTCGACGATTGTGATCAAGGCACTTACTGCATGTGGGAGTCAAGGTTCCCTAAACTGAGAAAACAATAACTGCAATTTTCGAAAGAAAAGAAGAAGAAGTCGAAGAGGCTTCTTTCGCAGAAGCTCTCGCTGCTTAATTGCGCTTGAGCCGGAACTAGTGGGGTGCTGTTCCTAACTTCATTACTTCCGTCACAAACAGGGACTTGCTGTGCGTAATTTTTGGGGTGCGCATGGGACTTTTACTCAGAATACGGAGGAGACGCTTGTTATGCTGCTACCTGCTCCCGACAACCACCTCGCATAACTAAACATGTAGATGTATTTGGCTTCCACTTTCGGACGGGGGTTCAATTCCCCCCATCTCCAGAGCCGCTTGAGAAATCTCAGGCGGCTTTTTTTATGCTTTTACTGATAAACCCTTACGTAGTCGACTTCCATCTGGCATTTTTCAAGATTGCCTGGAATGTCGCCGCCAAGAGTGCCACCCATTGCAACGTTCATGATGATGTAGAAGGGCTTGTCGAAAGGCCATGCTGCCCAAGGCTCGTTTTCGTTGTGGGGATTTTTGTATTCCGTAAGGAATTTGCCGTCATAGTACCACTGAATTGAATCTTCCTGCCAGAGAACGGCATAAGTGTGCCATTTGGTGACGTTTGGAATTTCTATGTAGTCGCTGTTGACTGCGTTTCCGCCTGACCCGGCCTTGCAGTGTACTGTGCCGTAAGTCTTTTTGCCCCAGGTGTTTGTGGCGTATTCCATTACGTCAATTTCACCGCTGCGGGGCCAGTTGCCGTATGCTGAGAACTGAGGCATCATCCAGAGGGCTGGCCATGAGCCTTTTTCAACAGGAAGTTTTGCTCGGAATTCAATGTAGCCGTATGTGAAGCTCTGCTTGAAGCTTGACATGAGGCGGGCGCTGGTCCACTTGCCGCTGTCATTTTTGTGAGCGACGATTTTGAGGGTGCCATTATTTACGAAGGAATTTGAGCGGTCTTTTGTATAATTCTGCCGTTCTCCGTTGCCCCAGCCGTGTCCGCCTGTGTTGTAGTCCCAGTTTTCCGGGTTCGGTTCTTCGCTTGTTCCGTCAAATTCATCTGACCAGACAAGACTCATGTTTTCCTTGACGTAATCGGGTCTGAGGTCCTGAGCCTTTTCTTCGCAGGCTGTAAAAAAAAGTGACAATGCAATTGTACTTGCAAACAGGGAAAGTTTTCTGCTGTTTGAGATAATAGACTTATTAATTTTCATTCCTAAATTATAAGCTAGAAATGCAAATTTATAAAGAAAAATATCATTGCAAAATAATGAAAACAGACTTAAAATAGATTTATGGATTTTCAATCTATTGTTGATTCGTATGAAATGGCGGCCGCTGTTCTCTCCGTTGAAGATAAGGGCGAAGGACGTTATGGTGATATTCGTATTGTTCGTGCAAATTCCATGTATCGCAAAATTATGGGCGAGGGCTATCATGACGATATGATTTATTATGAGCTTATCCCCAAAGAGTCCAAATTTGAGGATTTTTGCTATCGTTGTGCAGTTCACAAGCAGCATCTTCATGCTTATGTTGACACTAAATCAATGGGCGTCTGGACTGACGGCACCTATATCCCCCTTTCAAGAAATCTTGACCAGGGAAACATCCACTATTTCATGTTCTTTTTTGAATTTACAAAAGGACCTGAGGCCGACGCACTTTCAGACGTATCCATGGATTCTGCAACCTTTGTCATAAAAACCTGTATTAAACTCCGCCAGTCCAACGAGTTCTGCAGCTGTATGAGTGCCGTAAACTGCGACATTCAGGAAAAAACCGATTCTTTCTGCAGCAGTATCGTACTTGTCGACGAAGAGCGAGATAAATCAGCAATCCTCTGTGCCAAATTCCGTAATGACTGTGCCAAAATTGAAGATTTCAAGGAGCAGCTTACTCATCAGGTAATTTTTTCATGGAAGGATACCGTTAAAGACCGTGACAATATTATTGTAAAAGATGAGCACGATATGGATGAACTTGAGAAAATCAATCCCCTCTGGGCAAAATCTTTGCGTGCCGCCGATGTCAAGAGCCTGATTCTGGTTCCCCTCTGCCGCATGGACAAAATCCTCGGCTATTGGTTTGTTACTAATTTTAATACTGACCGCCTTATTGAAATAAAAGAAGTTATCGAACTGGTTTCATTCTTTATTTCCGCCGAAGTTGCCAACAATAATCTTATGGAACGCCTCGAATTCATGAGCAATGTTGACCTGCTCACTGGCTTGCGTAACCGAAATTCCATGAACTATCGTGTTGATTTGTTCGTAAGCGGCGAGCGAAAGGTTCCGGCTCCATTTGGTGTCATCTTTGCTGACTTAAACGGACTCAAGCAGGCGAATGATACTGGCGGCCACATTGCAGGTGATGCCCTGCTCAAAAAAGCCGGAAACTTGCTTAGCGAGGTTTTTGATAAAGATGAAATTTACCGTGCAGGCGGTGATGAATTTGTCGTGATAACCCCGGACTGTGCAAAGGAGCAGTTCGAGCGTAAGGTCGAGGAAATCCGTAAAAAGGCCAGCTATGGCTGTGAGGTTTGCTTTGCAATAGGCTCTCATTGGGACGAAAAGGGCGAGAATTTACGTCTTGCCATGCACCTTGCCGATGAAGCAATGTATGCAGACAAGAATAAATTCTATGAGGAGCATCCTGATAAAGCAAGAAGGTAAAATTTAAGAGATTTACTTTAGTTTGCTTTGATTTTTGATTTTTCGTGCTTTGTTCCAGCGAGATATGCGTGACGAATCAACTTTTTGAGCGTCTGTTTTTTGGAGTGGGTGAGGACACCGCTGTAGATTGTGAAGCACTCCTGCTCAAGGTTCTCTGGTACTTTGATTTCTTCATTTGTCGATGACATAAGCTATTCTCCTTTTTGTCTGACTTTCAAGTGGAAGGTGGGCAAACGGTGTGGTTTATATCAGGGGCAGATATACTTTATAGGCTAATTATAACTACTATTCATTGACTTGTCAATTTTTTACTTTCAAAAAAGCTGGCTTTCTTCTATAATATTCGCATGAAAAACGAAAGACTTATTAATGATTATAAAGCTTTTTTGGATAAGGGTAAGACTGAGCGCGAGTGCGTTGCCCAGATTATTTCCCTTGCTCAGGCCGCAGGTTTTAAGGATATTTCTGAATGCCAGTCCCTAAAAGCCGGTGACAAGGTTTTTGTACAGAAGATGAACAAGGCCATCGCCCTTTTTGTGGTCGGTTCTGATTCAATCGAAAAGGGCATGAACATTCTGGGTGCCCACATAGATTCACCCCGCCTTGACGTCAAGCAGAATCCCCTTTACGAAAATGATTTTTTGGTCTACCTCAACACTCATTACTACGGTGGAATCAAAAAATACCAGTGGGTCACTCTTCCTCTTGCAATTCACGGAATTGTCTGCAAAAAAGACGGCTCAAGCGTGAACGTATGCGTAGGTGAGAGCGCCGAAGATCCAGTTTTCTGCATTTCAGATATTCTTCCTCACCTGGCTCAGAAGCAGATGAAGGAAGTTGCCAGCGATTTTATTTCCGGTGAAAGCCTGGATTTGATTTGCGGCAGCGGAATCCCTTCAAAAAAGGATGATGAAAATTCCGACAAAAAGGACAAGCCTTCTGCAAAAAAAGCAATTCTTGCTATCATCAAGGAAAAATACGGAATCGAGGAAGAGGATTTCGGTTCGGCTGAGCTTGAAATCGTTCCGGCGGGAGCAGCCCGCGATCTGGGATTTGACCGCTCTCTGATTCTTGCCTACGGACAGGATGACCGTTCATGCGCCTATACTTCGATTAGGGCAGTTCTTGAGGCTGATTCCGGCAAAAGAACAAGCTGCTGCCTTTGTGTCGACAAGGAAGAAATCGGCTCTGTCGGTGCCACAGGCATGGGAAGCCACTTCTTTGAGAACGCTCTGGCTGAAGTAATCGCACGTCTGCCGGAAGGATACTCTGATTTGTCTTTGCGCCGCTGTCTTGCTGCCTGCAACATGCTTTCAAGCGACGTAAACGCTGCTTTTGACCCAATGAACTCAGATTTATTCGATAAGGCAAATGCCAGCTTCCTTTCTGGTGGAATCGTCTTCAACAAATACACTGGAAGTCGGGGAAAGAGCGGGGCAAGCGATGCGAATCCTGAATTCATCGCAAGATTGCGCGGTCTTCTCGACAAGGCAAATGTAAAATATCAGATGGCTGAGCTTGGCAAGGTAGATCAGGGCGGCGGCGGAACAATCGCATATCTGGCCGCAAAATACGGAATGAACGTGCTTGATGCAGGCGTTTCAGTCCTTTCAATGCACGCCCCATGGGAAATTACCTCAAAAGAAGATATAGAACAGGCCTATGAAGCCTACAAGGCATTTTTGACATTGGAATAAAATAAAAAAATCCCGCAGATTGCGGGATTTTTCTTTTATGCTGGCTGCTGCTCGATTTTAAGCTGTTCCAAGTCCGGCTTGACCTTGCCGACTACGATATCTTTCGTAACGGTGAGGTGCTTTTTGCCTTTGATGCTTGGAGCTTCGTACATCAAGTCCATGAGCAGTTTTTCTACGATTGAGCGAAGTCCTCGGGCACCGGTTTTCTGCTTGATTGCAGTTTCGGCGATTTCATCGAGGGCCTCAGCCGTGAAGTCCAGGTCCAGGTCGTCCATTTCGAATGAAGCCTTGAACTGCTTTGTGATTGCGTTCTTTGGCTCTGTAAGGATTCGTGTGAGGTCAGCCTTTGTGAGCTCCTTGAGGGCTACGGAAATTGGCATACGACCGATAAGCTCAGGAATGATTCCGAATTTTACCAGGTCGTCCGGAGTACACTGGTTCAAGAGCTCCATGCGCTGAGTCTCGTCCATTGTGCCTACGTTTGAGCCGAAGCCGAGTGAGTGAGCCGCAATTCGCTGCTCGATGATTTTGTCCAGACCTACGAAAGCACCACCCAAAATGAAGAGGATGTTCGATGTATCAATCTGAAGCATTTCCTGGTTAGGATGCTTGCGGCCGCCCTGTGGAGGAACGGAAGCCTGTGTACCTTCGATGATTTTGAGAAGGGCCTGCTGAACGCCTTCGCCAGAGACATCTCGTGTGATTGAAGTGTTCTCGCTCTTGCGGCCGATTTTATCAATCTCGTCGATGAAGATGATTCCGCGCTCTGCTGCAGGGATGTTTCCGTCTGCAGCGTTAATGAGCTTGAGGAGGACGTTTTCTACGTCTTCACCAACATAGCCTGCCTCAGTCAAAGTTGTGGCGTCTGCGATTGCAAAAGGAACCTTGAGCTTTTCTGCCAGTGTTTTTGCAAGCAAAGTCTTTCCTGAACCAGTTGGCCCGATCAAAAGAACGTTTGACTTTTCGATTTTAACGTCGTCATCTGTTTTGATGACATCGAGTTTTGACATTCTCTTGTAGTGATTGTAAACCGCAACTGAGAGTGCCTTTTTTGCATATTCCTGACCGATTACATATTCGTCGAGGTAAGCCTTGAATTCTTTTGGAGAAGGAACTTCAGTCATGTCGATTGGATCGACTGATTTTTCTTTCTGAGAGACGATTCCCTGGCAGACGGCGATACATTTGTCGCAGATGAAAATGTTGTTTGACGGTGCCGCTACAAGATGACGCTTTTCGTCACCCGGCTTGCCGCAGAATGAACAGTACTGTACGTCGCTACGAAAACCACGCATTATTTGGCCTCCCTTGAAGTTGACTCAACACGAGAAGGCATTACTTTGTCTACGATTCCGTATTTAAGTGCGTCTTCTGCGCTCATGAAGAAATCTCTTTCCATGTCTTTTGCGACTTCGTCTTCTGACTTACCGCATTTTTCTGCAAGATATTTGATTGAAAGCTTTTTGAGGCGGATGATTTCTTTGGCCTGAACTGCGATGTCGCTTTCCTGTCCCTGAACACCGCCGCGTGGCTGATGAATCATTACACGGCAAGAGGGAAGGGCGAATCGTTTGCCTTTTGTGCCGCCTGCAAGCAAAATTGCTCCCATGCTGGCTGCCTGACCGATACAGATTGTCTGAATGTCGCATTTGACGTACTGCATGGCGTCATAGATTGCGAGACCAGCTGTAACGCTTCCGCCAGGAGAGTTGATGTAAATGCTGATGTCTTTATCCGGGTTTTCTGACTCCAGGAAGAGAATCTGTGCTACGACCAAGTCCGCGTTTAAGTCGTTGATTTCGCCGTCAACGAAAATGATGCGGTCTTTTAAAAGTCGTGAATAAATGTCATAAAATCGCTCGCCGTTTCCACTTCGCTCGATAACGCTAGGCATGTAATTGTTCATCTGTTCGTTCATTATAAAAAATCCTTTATATAAATATAATGAATTTTTCAAAAAAATCCAAAAAAAAACGGAATGTTTCCGAAAAAAATTTGGAACATTCCGCTTTAAATCGGAGATTTTTAGAAAATCTTCGCTATTATTTCAAGTTGAACAAGTCTTTGAATGATACCTTGTCACCTTTTGAAACTTTTGCCTCAGCAAAAATCTCTTTGTAAAGCTTCTGCTCTTTTGCCTCGTCAATAAGGTATTCTTTTGCACGAGGATCAGCATAGTGCTGTTTAACTTCGTCAACTGTGATTCCGTTAGCATCAGCGATTTTCTGATACTCAGACTCGATTTCCTCTGGAGTAACAGAAATGTTTCGCTCTTTGAGGAGGTTGTCAACGATGATTCTGCTCTTGAGCATTTTCTCTGCGTCGCCAGTCCATTCCTTGAGCATGTCTTCCTTTTTCTGGCCTGAAGCTGTGATCATTTTGTCGAGTTCCTCTGGTGTTGTCTGGAACTGCTGAGCCATCATTCTCCAGCGGCCGTCAAGCTCTGCGTTGAGCATGCTTGCAGGAATTTCAAACGGGTTCTTCTCAACAAGCTGTGAGAGCAAGTCGTTTGTTTTGATTTCGTTGATTTTGTTTGTCTTTGCGTTTTCAAGATTGCGCATGATGTCCTTTTTGAGGTCGTCGAGAGTCTTGAACTTCTCGTTTACATCCTGTGCAAGCTCGTCGTCAAGAGCAGGGAGGTTGCGGACTTTAATCTGTTTAACAGTTACAGAATATTTCTTTGTTTTGCCTGCAAGCTCTGCATCTTTTTCGTCTTTGTCATAAGTTTTAGAAACTTCTTTTGACTCGCCTTTCTTCATTCCGATGAGGTCGTCGTCAATTTTGTAAACATTCTCAGCTGTTCCGAGAGTGAAAGTGAATTCCTCGCGTTTTGTTGAAGCGATTTCAGCACCATTCTCGTCTTTCTCTACGATAGAAATTGTGAGGATGTTGTCTTTTTCTGCTTTCTCGTCATCTTTTTTGTCGATAACAACAGCGTTGCGCTCCTGGATGCCTTTGAGCTCTTCGTTAAGCTCTGCATCGCCAACTGTTACCTGTGGCTCTTTGATTGTTACTGACTTGAAGTCGAAGCCCTTGAGGTCTACCTTTGGGAATACATCATAAGTTACTGTATATACGAAGTCTTTTGATGTGTCGAATTCTGGCATTTTCTCGAGAACTGGCTGTGCGTAAGGAAGAGGGCGGTTCTCCAATTCCTTTTCGTCAGAGAAGATTTCGTTGAGTGATTTGTCGATGAGATCGCTGGCTGCTTCCATTTTAATCTGCTCGCCATATTTTCTCTCAAGAACAGAAGCTGGAACATGACCTTTGCGGAAGCCAGGAATCTGAACCTGCTTTACATATTTGCTGATTGTTTCGTTGTAGCTGTCGGCAACATCCTTTTTTGCAACTGTAACGGTGAGTTTTGCTGCTGAATGCTCCAATTTTTCGATTTCTTTTGTGACTTTCACACTAGTCCCCTTAAATGTTGAAATAAAAAAAGCGATTCAGATGAAATCTAAATCGCCCAAGTTAGAGCGGAAAACGGGATTCGAACCCGCGACATCCACCTTGGCAAGGTGACGCGCTACCACTGCGCTATTTCCGCAAAAAAATTAATTTGCATCTGTTTTATTGCAATAAACTGTTCGCTTCAGCAATTCTGCTGAACAGTTAGAGCGGAAAACGGGATTCGAACCCGCGACATCCACCTTGGCAAGGTGACGCGCTACCACTGCGCTATTTCCGCAAAAATCATAACTAAAAGTTATGCGAGAGAAGGGACTTGAACCCTTACGCCGAAGCACTAGATCCTAAGTCTAGCGTGTATGCCAATTTCACCACTCTCGCGTTAAACTCGGCATAGGCAAAGTGCCGCAATTCCGATTCTCTTCAAGCTTGTGCTTGAAATGAGCGACCGGGGGCTCGAACCCCGGACCCACAGATTAAGAGTCTGTTGCTCTACCAACTGAGCTAGTCGCCCGAATAATCAGTTAAAAATATGCGTCCGACACGGATCGAACGTGCAACCTACGGATTCGAAGTCCGTTACTCTATCCAATTGAGCTACGAACGCATTTTGGTTAATGCTGCCTTTGACTCAAAGCCTAGAGCAGATTGGGTGCCTGATGGGGCTCGAACCCACGACAATCAGATCCACAATCTGACGCTCTACCACTGAACTACAGGCACCATGTAACTGATGTTTGATACTATATCAGAAGGGCTTATAATGGTCAAGCGGTTAGAAGCGAAAAATCAAAAAAAATTATAAAAAAATCAAAATTACGTCAGTGACTGTCAAGAAATCTTAAAATATGTTATACTTTTCATATGAATATAACTGTTTTAGGCCTTTTGATTCCTTTTTTGGGAACTATGCTGGGGTCTGGCATGGTATTTTTCATGCAGCGTCAGATGAGGGACGGCATTCAGCGTGCCCTGCTGGGATTTGCGGCGGGTGTAATGATTGCCGCTTCCGTCTGGTCTCTTCTTATTCCTGCCATGGACATGTCGGAGCCCATGGGACGTCTTGCATTTTTGCCGGCCCTGGTCGGATTTTCACTCGGCGTTGCTTTCCTTTTCCTGCTCGATAAAATCACGCCTCACCTGCACGCGATGGCAAAAAATCCTGAAGGTCCAAAAGCGGGGGTAAATAAAATAAGCCGCACCATGATGCTTGTTTTTGCCGTTACCCTCCATAATATTCCTGAGGGAATGGCGGTCGGCGTCGTTTTTGCAAGTTTTTTGAACGGAGGCGCCCTTTCTTCGGCTGATGCCCTTGCCCTTGCAATCGGAATCGCAATTCAGAATTTCCCGGAAGGAGCCATTATTTCCATGCCCCTTCGCTCGGAAGGAAACAGCAAGTTCAAGTCATTCTGCTACGGCACCCTTTCAGGAGCGGTGGAGCCTCTTGCGGCCCTGGTTACGATTCTGCTCACTTCGCTGATTCTGCCATTCTTGCCTTATCTTCTTTCTTTTGCGGCCGGAGCCATGGTTTATGTAGTTGTTGAGGAACTTCTGCCTGAGGCAAGCCGTGACGAAAAGACTGATATCTGCACGATTGGTTTTGCGCTGGGCTTTGCGCTGATGATGGTTCTTGACGTAGCGCTGGGCTAAGACTGTCTTGCGGGGGTTTTAGGGGGCTTGGCCCCTAGGAGAAGGGGTAGCACGCAACAAAGTGCGTGCGCAGGGGAAGGCTTTCCCCTCTTAAATTTTTATTTTCCTGCCAGTTTCTTTACGGCTTCAAGGGCCTCTTCATCTGGAGAAAGCTGGGATTTTACGCTTCCTGCAAAGTCTGCGCCCGCATTTTTGACCCTTTCTTCCCAGTCTGAAAGCCACTGGCCGTCGCCCCAGTCGTATGAGCCGAAGAGACCGACTTTTTTGCCGCTCAGGCTTCCTTCAATTTCTGAGAAAAAGCTTTCCATTGAGTCCTCGAGCTGTTCTGCTCCCATGGCCGGACTTCCCAGAAGAATCAAGTCTGCCGAAAGTGTTTCTGATGCATCTGCACTATCTGCCGTTGCAATGCTTGCCTCATAGCCTGCTGCCCTGGCTCCTTCCAAAGCCGCACCAGCCAGCCTTTCAGTGTTTTCTGTCGTTGTTGCGTAAACAATAGCTGCTTTCATTTTATGCCTCCTTTTTGGCTCTTATATTTTTTTGTTGCCAGCGGAACCGAAAGTCCCGAGGCAAGTAATTTCATGCATGTTTCAGTGCAGTTTTTGTAGAGTTTCATCCTCTGGATTGCACTTTCCTTGTCGCCGTAGACCTTCCAGATTCCCGAATACTTAAAATCCTGGGCTCCGTGCCTTTCAAAGCCGACTACGTCTTCGAGGGGATAGCCCAGAAAAAGACCGACTTCATGGGGAAAAGACTCGTTTGCGGCCAGCCTGTGAAAGAGCTCTGCAAGGACGAATTCCAGTCCCTTTTCGACCTGGTAGCCTTTTGAGGCAAGGTAGGCGCGGTTTTTGGGATTTCTGAGCATTTTTTCAAGAAGGATTTTGTCGTAAACGAAGAAGAGGAACCTGCCGTCACTTTTTTTGACCGGTACGAAATATCTTTTTTCTTTTGAAAAGAGGTTCTGCCATTGATGCATCTTTTCTGAGCCGTCGGCGTATTTTTGGTCCGGCAGCGAAAAAAGACAGGCGGGCTTTATTCCGCAGAGTGCAGGGGAAGCACAGTGAATGATTGTCTCATCGAAACCCATTTGGAAACTCCAAAAAAAAAGACGGAGCAAGGCAAGAAAATGTCAAAAGGCCTTGCTCCGCCAAGAGGTACTAAAAGAGTTAGATATGACTAACTTTCATAGTTAGTTTATGCTAATTAGAGTTTTGTGTCAATAACTTTTTTGATTTTTTTTTAATCGGCTAAAAGACCTGCAAGATAATAAAGTACAGCGCACTCATTTTCCTGCCAGATTCTGAGGCTGCGGTCTACGGCACAGACCAGATAGCCTTTGACTTTGTCCTCTTTTCGGATGCGGGAAATTAAGACGGATTCAAAGCCGTTTTTGGAAAGAACCTTGTGGAATTTTGGGGAATGGGCCTTTATTAAGTCCAGGGAGCCCTGGGAAAACAAGTCTTCTTCCATGATGTTGGATAAATCGGATGCATCGCCGGTGAAGTTTTTGTCCAGAACGCCATGCATTTTTCCTTGGGAATCAACGTAGTAGAGGTCTGCAACCTGTAAGATTTCGCAAATTTGCGGCACGACTTTTGACAGCTTGTTTTCAAAGCCTTTTTCGGATTCTATGCCGGTCCTTAATTTGTACATGTTCTTGAATATGCCGTTTTTGGCTATTTTGCGGATTTCAACGTATTTGTGCTTTTCTTCCTCATAAACCTTATAGCAGTTGCGGCCCAGGTTCTTGCCCAGGTAGAGCATTTTATCGATGAGGCCGAATAAGTGGGAGAAATTGTCTGAATCTTCCGGGAATGAAGCGCAGCCCGATGTTCCGGTAACAAAGGCGGAGCCGTTTTCAAAGAAAATTTCTTTGCGCAGGGTGTTTGACGAGCCGTAGACTCTTTCAAAAAAGTTGATTTTGTCTTTTGTGGTGATGTTTTTTAAGTCGATAAGGAGAAGTTCGTCACCGCCGAACCTTCCTGCGAGGGCAAAGCCGTCCGTGACTTCGGCCAGGCTTTTTGAAACGGTTGCCAGAACTTTGTCGCCCGCCGTGTGGCCGTAAGTGTCGTTGATGAATTTGAAATTGTCCAGATCGATGATTGAAAATGTAAAGGGAGTCTTTTTTGCGATGAGGGAGCGGACGAACTTGAGGGCGTATGAGCGGTTTAAGATACCTGTGAGGGGGTCAAGAATCTGGTCCAGGCTGATTTCGTCGATGATTTTATCGAAAAAGCTGTATTTCCTGAGCTTGTCGATTGTGTAAAGGACCTGGGATCCGTCGTTCTTTTCTTTGCCGCGGATTACGTCTGTGATGTCGGTAAAGCTCCCTACAAGGCCGACGATTTCGTCACCGTTATACAGGGGGCGTTTTGAGGCTATGATGTCCCTTTCTTCGCCTTTTATGAAGCATTTTCCATGTACTTTGTAGGTAGTTTTGCCGGCAAGGACACGAAGCTCATCCTGCATGTAGGGATCCGGATCGGAATGCCAGCCCATTTCTTCATCGTTTTTGCCGATTAAGACGTCTGCCGATTCGAATCCGTAATAATCAAGAAAAGCCTGATTGACGCCGAGAAAGCGCCTGTTTTTGTCTTTCCAGAATACACAGTCCTGTGAAGTGTTGATGATGCTGTCAAATAAGTCTACCGTCATTTCCATAGCTGCTGAAACCTTTAAATAATTATAAATTATAAAGGCTGATTCAGCAATAAAATTTATTCAGTTTTGATACCCAGCAGCTTGTAGGCGCCGGAACTTGTAAATTCCATGAGGTCAGCGATGTACTCCTGAGCTTCTTTTTGGGGCATGTTGTGGAGGACGATGTCACAGAAAGCGTTGATCACTGTTGAAGCCATAAAGTGAAGTGTCATTGGCGAAAGTTTTTTTGTGGTGATTTTCTGCTCGTACATCCAGGCAAAAGTCTTCTCGCAGTTTTTTGTATACAGCTCGCAGATGTTTTCCTGAAAATGCTCGTGAGTGCTGCCTGCTGACTTTCTTAGGAGAAGGGTGAAGGCGTCAAAATTTTCGTACATGTAGTCGAGGAAGTCTCTGGTTGACTTTCTCTCAGATTCTATGTGCTCCTGCATTTGATCGGGAGTGAGGTTTTCGTGATTTTTGGGATCGGCAAGCATTATAACTTTTTTAGTTGCTTCGATGGCATCGTCTACAAGGGCGCAGAAAAAAGCGTCCTTGTCCTTGAAGTGGCGGTACATGGCTCCTGTCGTGACTCCTGCATTTGCGGCAATCGTGCGCAGGGAGGCTCCTGTAAAGCCTTTTTCGAGGAATTCCTTTTTTGCGCTTTCGAGAAGCTTCTTTTTTGTTTCGCTTGAAGAATCTGCCATGAGAAATAGTTTGCGATAAAAAGAGGGCTTTGTCAATGAAAAATGATAACAATGTTATCAAAATCTATTGACAAGATAACAGTGTTATCGTTAAGATAACGTTGTTATCAGAAATTGGTAACAGTGTTATCGTAAAAAGGAGCTTTTTATGAAAGTAAAAAAGATTAACGACTGGTTTGAAAAGTTCGGACGCTTTGAAGTAAGGCACCGCTGGGCTTTTCTTATCTGTCTGATTGTCGTTACTGTTGTCGGAAGCATGGGCCTTGGCCGCCTCAAGCTTGACAACGGCGAGGAAGACTGGTTTGACGACTGGGAGACCACAAAGCAGAATCAGGATCATTTTGAAGACATTTTTGGCTCGACAGACAGCCTTCTTGCCCACATCAAGGCGGATGACGTTTTTGACCCGGAAGTCCTTCAGATGATTGACGAGCTTGGAGACGAGCTCTTGCAGAATGTTCCCTATGCGGGAAGCATCACGAGCCTTATGGAGCTTTCAATTCCGATCGGTACGGAAGAGGGCTTTGAGGTTACAAGTCCTTTTAAAGACGGAGTGCCAGAGGACGCGGCTGAGCTTGCCCAAAAAAAGGCCTTTATTTTAAGCCGAGAGTCGCTCGTAAATACGCTTGTAAGTGCCGATGCGACTGAAACCTGGCTTATCGTGAACCTTGAGCAGTATTCGGAAAACCTTACCGATGCGATGCAAAAAATCGCACCGCCTGCCATGAAGATTTTCAACGACCCCAAGTATAAGTCAGATAAATGGGAAATCCGCCCGGCCGGCATGAGCTACACGGAATTCGAGGAAGAAGCCGTAACGATGAATCAGCTTGCAACCCGCATTTCCCTGGGATTTCTTGTAATGCTGGTCTGCCTTATAATTTTTATCCGCTCCCTTCGCGGAATTGTCGTTCCTTCGATTTCAACAGTCGGAGCGCTTACGACAACGCTCGGATTTTCAGGCTGGCTTGGAATCAAGGGCAACAACTCGATGATCATGATTACCGTGCTTCTTTCAATGGCTCTTGCGGTCGGATATTCGGTTCACTACATCAACAGCTTTAAGATGTACTTCCGAAAAACCGGCAGGCGAAAGGAATCAATCGTGATGGGAGTTCGTGATTCAGGCTGGGCTCTCTTCTTTACGGTAATCACGACCATGGCGGGTATGCTTTCCTTCCTTGCAGCCGGAATCAAGCCGATGCGCTGGGTTGGCGGAATTACAGCCGCTACGGTTTTTGCAGTTTTTGCCTACATCATAATCCTTCTTCCTGTACTCTACAGTTTCGGAAAGGACAAGGAACCGGATCCAGCTTTTGCTGATTCGGAAGGGGCTACGAAATCGGATTTGCGTGTTGAGGCGATGGGAAAATCAATCCTCAACAAAAAATGGATTACCGTGATTGCTACAGTTTTGCTTGCGGCCGCCGTCATTCCGGGAATTTTCAAAATCAAGGTAAACATGAATTACTCGGACATGATGGGCGAGCGCACTCCTTACATCAAGCGACTTCTTGAAATCACAAGGAGCCAGCTCGGAAGCCAGTACGAGTATGAGGTCCTGATTGAATACTCTGACGAGGATGCGATTAAAAATCCCCGGGTGCTGAAGAACATGGATATTCTTGCAGAGAGAATCGGAACTTTGAGCCAGACTAAAATCTCAAACGGAAAGCCGCGTGTTTCTTCGGTCACAAAAATCGTAAAGGAAATGAACCGCACTCTGAACGAAGACAATCCTGAAGCCTATGTCATTCCAGACGACCAGGATTTGGTGACTCAGATTATGTTCCTCTATGAAATCTCGGGCGGAACGGACCTGTATGACTACATCAGCAATGACTTCAGGGCGGCATATTTACAGATTGAGCTTTCGGGTTACGACGGAGAAGAAATCGTAAAGAATCTTGCAGAAGTTAAAAGATGGGTTGCAGAGCTCTTCCCGGACGCACAGAATGCCGGCGTTGTAGGTCAGGTCGTTCAGTATGCCCAGATGAACGGAAAACTTGTGCGCGGTTCAATCAAATCGATTGGAACGTCGCTGATTATAATCCTCGTTCTCCTTGTTCTTGCCTTCACATCGCTCAGGACAGGATTTATCGCAATGATTCCGAATGTGGTGCCGATTGTGCTGATTGGCGGAATCATGGGCTATGCAGGAGTCAATCTGGACATGATTACGGCTATGATCATGCCGATGATTCTTGGAATTGCCGTTGACGACACGATTCACTTTACAAACCACATTAAGTATCACTTTGAGCTTACCGGAAATTACCGCAGCGCGATTGAAAATTCTTACCGCGAGATCGGAAAGACGATGATAATGACGACAATTATCCTCTGCGCCATGTTCGCGATTTTCCTTACAAGCACGATGAACGTTCTGGTGAACATCGGCTGGCTTTCGGTAGTCGGCCTTGGAAGCGCACTGATTGCGGACTACACGATTACGCCGGTGCTCTTATACATCACAAAGCCATTCGATAAAGAAGCGGGCGTTGCGGGTAGGGAGCCGGTCGCTGAAAGCGAAAAATCTTGTGAGACAAGATTTTAGGCGAGTCTCGTTCGAAGCTGTGCTTCGAGCGCGGAAGGGAGCCGGTCGCCTTTGGCGAAGAAACTCGTGAGACGAGTTTCTAGGCGAGTCTCGGTGAAGGCTATGCCTGAACCGCAAACCACTGTGGAGATTTTAAGGGGCTTGCCCCTTAGGAGAAGGGGTAGCGAAAAAGACCGGAGCGAAGCGAGGGCTTTGGAGCGAGGGGGAGACTTCCCCCGCCCAATAACTTTGAAAGGAGATTCATTATGAAGAAAGTATTTTTTGCATTCACATCAATTCTTATGGGAGCAGGACTTTTTGCACAGTCACTTACGGGTTACGAGATTATGAAAAAAGCTGACGAAATTCCTGAGCCTGTAACAGCATCTTCAACTGCGACTCTTACGATTCACTCGAAGAAAGGCTCGGACAGAAAACGTGAAGTCATCATGAAAAGCAAGGATTACGGCGACGTCAAAAAAGAAGTCATCGTCTTTGTAACGCCGAAAGACGTTTCTGGCACAGGCTACCTCATGTTTGAGTACGAGGAAGATGCAAACGGCAACAAAAAAGATTCTGACAACTGGCTCTATATGCCTGCAATGAAAAAGACCCGGCGAATCGCTTCAAGCGGCTCAGAAAGTGACGGAAGCTTCATGGGAACCGACTTCACCTACCGCGACATGGGAGAGCGCAGCCTGAACGATTACGAATACAACCTTTTGGGCGAAGAGAGCGTGGAGGGAACGGAATGTTACAAGGTCGAGTGCATCGCTAAGGACAAAAGTGAAAAAGACCCGCGCTACATTTCTTACATCGCAAAATCTGACTTCATCCTCAGAAAATGCGAGCTTTTTGACCGACAGAACCAGCTTCACCGCCTTTTGACCTGTACAGATTTTACGACAATCAAGGGCTTTACAACCGCCCAGAGAATGAAAATGGAAAACGTTCAGAGCGGCACCTGGTCACTTTTTGAGACATCAAACATCGTTTACGACGGCGGTGATATTGACGACTCAATGCTTACTGTAGCCGCACTTGAAAAAGGCAGAATCAGATGAAGAAATTAATTTTATCAGCCATTTTTTTACTTTTTGGTTTCCACTGTGCAATCTCACAGGAAGTAAAATTCTCCGGAACTCTTGAAACTCTCTGGGGGGCGGGTGCCCCCTGGACTGACAAGGACACTGCCAGAGGCCGCATGACTTTGGGCGAAACTTCCTTTACCGGGAAAATTGATTCCTATTTTGGAAAGAGTTCTGCTCTTGTTGAAGGCTCGGCAAGATACGACTCGATTGAAGATTCTGAGGATTTCTCGCTTTCTGAATGCTGGCTGGACTACACTTCGGATTCTTTAGGTCTTCGGGTCGGGCGGCAGAAGACTGCATGGGGTAAGGCTGACGGAATCGACATTACAAACGTAATCTGTCCGAAAGACCTTTCAAGCCTTGCCGTCATGACGACAAATGAAAAGCTTGCAATTGACGCTCTTCGTTTTTCTGTAAATGGAAATCAGTTTACGGCTGACGCATACTGGATTCCTTTTTTTACACCGGCTAAGCTTTCCGGCGCAAAATTTGAAAAGCCTGAGTCTAAAATGTCGAAGGGCGAATTCGGCTTAAAGTTTTCGGGATATTTTTCAGTCCTGGATTTTTCGCTCTACGGATTTTACGGAAGAGACGATATGCCATTTTTGAATTACACGATGTCAGCAGAGGGCGTGAATGTGACCGGCGAGTATAAGGACATGGCAATGCTGGGAATGGACGCCGCAATTCCAATCAAAGAGACCGTTCTCCGCATGGAAGCGGCTTTCTTCCCGGAAAGGCATTTTCAAAAATCAAGCAACTCTATTATAGAAGAAAAAATGTTTTCTGCAGAAACACTTTCTTCCGCTTCAATTGAAAGCTCCCTTCAGCGCAATGAAATTTCAGCACTTGCTGGTCTCGACTGGATGCCTGAGGGCTGGACTTTTACCGCCCAGTATTACTGCGATTACGTTTTTGGAGAGCTTGAAAATCTTGAGAGGGAAAAAGCCTTGCAGCATGGAGCGACTTTGAGCGTGTCAAAAAAACTTCTGGCAGACACTCTTGAATTAAGCCTTAGCGGAGTCCTCGGTCTGAACGATTTTGACAGCTTTATAAAACCTGTTGTAACATACAGCCTTTCAGACCAGATAAATCTTTCTGGCGGAGCCTATGTCTTTATCCCAGGCCCTGACCGGGACGGCCAGTACGGCTCATACAAGGATTTGAGTACGGGCTATGTAAGATGTAAATTCAGTTTTTAGATGGGAACAAATCGGAGTCAATCCAGAGCCTTAAAAAAGACTCTGGATTTTTTTTTAATTTTTACAGTTTCCAGCTGACAGCTTTCTTTCGTGAATCTATGAATCGTGCGTAGATTCCGTTCATTTTTATAAGCTCGTCGTGCTTTCCCTGCTCAGCGATTTTGCCTTTGTCGATTACGATAATCTGGTCAGCGTTGCGGACTGTTTTGAGCCGGTGTGCAATCATGATTACCGTTTTTTCGCGGGTAAGTTCACGAACGGCTTCCATTAAATCGCGCTCGTTCTCAGGGTCAACATTTGCCGTTGCTTCATCGAGGATGATAATCGGAGCGTCTTTCATGATTGCGCGGGCGATTGAGATTCGCTGCTTTTCGCCGCCAGAAAGGCTTGCTCCACCTTCGCCAATAACTGTGTCGTAGCCGTTGGGAAGAGCCGAAATGAATTCGTGGCAGCAAGCTTTTTTTGCGGCTTCGATGACTTTTTCCATCGGGGCATCAGGCTCGCCAAAGCGGATGTTGTTTGCGATTGTATCGTGGAAGAGGTAGACATTCTGGAATACGAAGCTGAAGTTTACCATCAGGTTGTCCATGTCGTAATCGCGGATATTTTTTCCTGCAAGCGTGACTTCGCCTGAATCAACGTCCCAGAAGCGGGCAAGAAGGTGACAGAGTGTTGTCTTTCCACCGCCAGAAGGCCCCACGATTGCTGTCGTGCTCTTTTCAGGAATTGTAAGCGAAACGCCGTCGATGATTTTCTTTTTGTCGTAGGCAAAGGAAATGTTTGATGCAGAAAGATTCAGGACGCTCTCTGTCTCCTTGCTCACTTCCGCCTTCGCAGCATAGCTGCTCGGAGACTCGCTAAAAACAGTCCACTGGACTGTTTTTGCCTGTTCCACAGGCCGCTCGCTACCATCTATACTCATCATCGGAACATTGAGAATTGCTTCTGCTTTTTTTACCGCTATGTCGATTACGCGAAGGAGTGCCGAATAGTTGCCGCCAGATTCCATTGCGCCAAAAAGCATGAAGGAACAAATCAGCATTACGGCGCAGTTTGAAAGGAGCATGGTGCCGTTCAAATAAAAGAAAATCGAAGCAATCATTATTGCAACTCCCGCAAGCTTTGCGATTATGCTCTGGATGCAGGCAAAGGGGATACAGTGCAGTTCCATTTTGATGAATGTTCTCTTGCAGTGGTCGATTATGGCGTTGAGTTCGGTGCGGCGCGGACCCGTGATGTTGTAGGCGCGGACTTCGGCGATTCCCTGAATGTATTCGAGGATTTTTGAAACCTGTGCCGTGTCAGCCTTGTCTTTTTGAACCGAAATAGAGCGGACTGAAAGGCGCATGAAAATGTTTACGAACTGGAAAAGGGCAAAGCCTGCAAGGGCAATCAGGGCAATCCGCCAGTCGAAGAAGAAAATCATGGCGATGATGAGGGCTGAGTCTAAAAGTCCCTGCATTACGAGCATTACGGCTCTGGTGGCAACGTCTCCCAAAAGCTCCATAGTGTTTGTGGTGACTGATGTAATCTGTCCCAGCGAGTTTTCGTTGAAGTAGCCCATGGGAATGTAGCGCAGATGTTCGGCGATTTCTATGCGTTTGTTCGCGGCCGTCCTGTAGCCGCCTTCGGTCTGCCACATGCTCATGTTCTTTTTTGTTATGATTGCACCGAGCAGGCTGAATGACATGATTCCGAGCGAAAGCCATATTGTGTTTGCCGTGAATGGAACTCCGTCCTTTAGGCTTCTGATTATTCCAGAAATCATTACGGCAACGGCGGCAATCCTCAGTGCCATGAAAAATGAATTGACTACGCCGATTATCATTGCAAGGTGAAATTTGCGGCGATTTTCTTTGTCGCAGAAATTAAAGAATCTTTGTAAAATTTCAAACATTATGCTGCCTCCCCACTGTCTTTTGATGAAATGTGTGCTTCCCACATTGATTTGTAAAGTCCGCCCTTTGCGAGAAGTTCTTCGTGTTTTCCTTCTGAATCAACAAGACCGTCCTTTATGACGACGATTTTGTCCGCATCCTGAATTGTCGAAAGCTTGTGGGCGATTACAATCAGAGTCTTTCCTTTTACAAGATGAGCGACTCCTTCCTGGATTATTGCCTCGTTTTCAGGATCTGTGTAAGCCGTTGCCTCGTCAAGAATTACAATCGGGGCGTTTTTCATCATTGCCCGGGCAATTGCGATTCTCTGCCGCTCACCGCCGCTCAAATGTGCTCCGCTTCCACCGACGATTGTGTCAAAGCCCTTTTCAAGGCTCATGATGAAGTCATAGCAGCCGCTTTTTCTGGCGATTTCTTCGACTTCTTTGTCCGTTGCTTCCGGTTTTCCGAGACGGATGTTTTCCCGCACGCTCAGGTCAAAGAGGAAGTTATCCTGGCTGACGTATGCGACCCGGCGGTTGTATTCTTCGAGTGAAAGGTCGCGGATATTTATGCCGCCGATTTCGACTGAGCCTGAATCTGTGTCCCAGAGAGAAGCAATAAGACGGGCAATCGTTGACTTTCCGCTGCCGCTGGGGCCGACAAGGGCTGTGTAAGAGCCTGAAGGAAGTGAAAGATTTATGCCGTGCAAAATTTCTTTTTTGCTTTCTCCCTCAATGTTTTTGTGGTAGCTGAATCTCACGTCTTTGAGTTCGATTGAGTTGTCGCCTGGCTTTTTCCTGTCGCTTTCCGGGCGCTCAAGTTCCTTCATGTAGAGGATTCCGCCGACCTCACCGAAAATTACCCCGGCTTTTGCGATGTCATCGTGGTAAGAATAGACTACAAGAAGGGGCTGAATAACGCTCATCGAAAGGATGATGATTGTGATGAAGTTTACGGCAGAAAGGCTTCCGGTCAGGAAGAAATATCCGCCGATTGGAAGGACTGCGAGAAGTGTAGAAGGGGCGATTACAAAGGCGATTGTGAAAGGCCAGATGCAGTCGCGCATCCATTCAACATAACAGTCAGAGCCTTCTTTTGCTGCCACGACGAATTTTTCGTAAGATGACTTTGATTTTCCGAATGCTTTGATGACTTCGATTCCGTTGATGTATTCGACCGCCGTGTCATTCAGGATTTTTGTTTTGTCGATTGCGTTCTGAAAACGTTCAGTCATGTTTCGCATCATGAAGCAGGAAGCAATCATGCCGATTGGAAGGGTAATCAGCGAGGCAAATCCCATGCGGGCGTCGATGTGGAAAAGATAGACGAACATCACGAGGGGCAGCAGAAGATTGCTGGTCCATTCCGGGACGATGTGGGCTAAAGTCGTCTCCATGCTGTCGATGCGCTCGATAAGGATGTTTTTGAGGGTGCCCGAAGGAAGGTCGAGGACGGCTCCGAGAGGAACGCGGGCAAGCTTGTCGCAGAGCTTTTTCCTGATGTTTGCAAGCAGGTTGAAGGTTGCGACATGGCTCAGAGTCGTAGAAATCATGTGGAAGACAGCGTTTCCCACCCAGAATGCGGCGGTAATTCCGGCTTCACGAAGGTAGACATTCCAGTCACGAACTCCCTCAAGAAGCTTTCTTACGATATCCGCGATGATGACGTAAGGTGCGAGGGCGCATGCAACGCAGAGGACTGCAAAGAAGACGCTTGCCCAGTACATGGGCTTTTTTTCGCCCGCAAAGGTAAAAATCCACGATAGAAGGGATTTTTTTTGGTTTGTACGTTTTTTTTCTGCCATTTTATTCTCCTTTTAAAATTTAAATTCTGCTTTTATGTATGCTGAACTGAAATCCTGGTAGGCACCGTAAAAGCCATTCTTGTCTTTGTCTGGTCCCTTCATGAAAATGTCCGAGCCTAAAGTCAGGCAGAGCTGGTCTGTAATGCTGTACTCGCCCTTGAAGGAGAGCATGCTGTCAAAATCATTAAGTCCCAGCAGACCTGAAAATGAAAATTTGAGCGTATCCTGCAGGAAGGATTTTGAAAGGCTCAGACTTGCCTGATGAAGATATGCTTTCCGTCCGAAGTTTTCCAAATCGCCTGTAAGATAGTCCATGTAATACTGGGCAGTTATCGTTATTAGCGAAGAATTCCAGTCAAAGCCTGCGAGCGCGACAAGCTGATTTTTTTGGGAATATCGTTCTGGAAAGAATGCTCCTTCTGCACGGAGGACGATTTCCTTAACAGGAATAGCCGTGTCCGCTCCCACCATTGCAATTTTTTTGCTGCTATCGGAAAGAATTGGAAGGGGCTGGCGGTCATAGCCATAAAATCCGTAGATTGAAAAATCCGCGAATGGAAAATATGAGGCCAGCCGGACAGCTGCTTCGCTGTGCTCAAGCGAGGCTTCGGCATTTTTTGCAACCTGGGAAATCGGAATCCAGTAAGCATCGCAGACAAGGTTCTCTCCTTTAAGACTGAGACGGATTGCATCGATTCCAAGTCTTGAATCAGCATATTCGCTTGCAATCAGAACTGAATTGTCCTTGGGGCAGAGAATGTCCGCCACCTGAAGACCGTCAGCCTTTCCCCATGCGTTAATCTGCCTTCCAGCCCGCAAAGCCCAAAAGCCATCGTCGTAATCCGCCCATGCTTCCCTGAGCTTGAAGGACAGCTCATTGTCTTTAAGCGCATCGCTTGTGACTTCACCGTCGACGAATGCCGTACTTTCCTCGCCGTAGACTTTAAGAGAGCCTGAGGCTGTTATATTTCCGACGAGGAATTTTCCTGCATTGTCGTGTGCATTCGGAAGTCCGGCAGCCCAGAGGCTTTCAATGCTTCCTTCCGGGGAGTAGTCGAGGGCGGAAAATGGAAAAATGAAAATTAAAAATTGAAAAATAACGGATATAACTTTTTTTGCTTTCATAATTAATCCCTGTGGATTGCCTGAGGCAGGTTCGACTTCTATCTCAAATTTCCCCTCTCAATCGTGTTGACCGTGAACAAATTGTCGTCCAGACTCATGTTGTATTTAGTGTCCTTCATTTCGAGCAGGGTGGAATGAGCTGTAATGACGTTTTTCATGAACATTTTTTCTGTAGTCCAGATTCCGTCGATTTGCTTTATGCCAGAGCAGGTGAGTTCTCTGGTGAGGACGTTCTGCCTGTCGTAGTATTCACCCTTGACGGTCTTGTAGTTGTCCTTTCTGAACCAGAGAATTCGCCTCTGTGTTTTTTCTGACTTGTCCTTTGCGATGAATTCGACTTTCCAGCAGTCAAAACCATCGACAGTTTCCGAGCCGAGCAGGTTGAATGTGTCTTTTGTAAGGCCGCGGTCGCCCATGTCGGAGTAGGTGAAGTCTGAGCCCATGAAGTCATCGTCCTTGCTGCTTCCTGAAATCCGGCGGACCTTTTTCATCGCAGGCATGTAAAGCCAGTTGTCTGAATCTGGCTTAACCCCGTCTTCACCGTCAGGATAGTCAAATGAAAGGTATGCGACCCCGGAAACATCCTTTGGCATTGTAAATACAATCACGTTTTTCTTTACGTTGCCGTAATCTTTTGAGCGCATGAAGATTTCCCGTGTGCGTGTGGCTCCCTTTTTGTTCGTGAGGGTCATCGTAGCTGTGTAGGACGAAGTTTTTCCCTCGTCAACAGAGTCAGCGCGTCTTGCGATTTCGTAGCCTGTAAGTTCCTCGGCGATGCAGAGGCTTCCAGCAACCAGAAGAAGTGCACTTGCAAACTTTGTAATTAAACTTTTTTTCATCTTTTTTACCTCCATTACATTTATTTCTTTCCAAACGGTTTTGTTATGCAGATTAAAGCTGGTGTGAGGGTGTAGTCGGCAATCAGGGCAGAACCGAGACCTACGATTGAAAGCAGGCCGATTCTGAACATAGCCGTAATCGGGCTGAAGCAGTACATGAGGAACATTGCGCAAAGAATAAAGGTCGTTGTTCCCATGGTCTTGCCGATTTCACGGAAAGTTTCTGCAAGTGCTTGCGAATAAGTCTTTCCGCCCTCAAGCTTGTACTTGATGTGGTTTGAAAAGTGAATCGTATCATCGACCGCGATTCCAAGAATCATTGGCATAATCATCATAGTGACTTCATCAAGAGGCATTTTTGCGTAACCCATGACGGCTCCAATCAGAAGGACAGGAGCAAGGTTTGGAATCATCGCAATCAGGCCGCCGCGAAGACTTGCAAAGACGATTATGAGCAGGATGGCAATCATCACGAAAGAAGAACCGAAAGATTTAAGCTCGCTGGTAACAATCGTGCTGTTCATCGCCGCATTTTCTGCAACCGTACCGACTACCGCGACCTTTGCATCCGGGAAAAGCCTTTTTGCGCTTGCCTCAGCTTTTTCTATGTCGTCCACAATGATGTTTGCGTTGTAATCTGAAATTTCAACATGAACGTGAGCTGCATTGTAGGTTTCAGTCAAATCGTCATAAAGGGAACTTGAATCTGAAATCTCGTAGAAGAAAAGAAGCTGTGTGAGCATGTCGCGGTCATTTGGAATCGTGTAGAATTCAGCCTTATCCTCATTTAGAACGCGGTACATTTCCTTGACCATTCTCGTAATTGACTTTACGCGGGGCTTTCCGCCTGAAATTTTTGTCATCTGAAGCTTTCCCAGTTCCCCTTCAAGCTCATCAAGGGCCAGCATGTTTTTCGGATCTTTAAACGCGTCTTCTTCTTCAAATTCAATCATCACGTCGTAGCTGTAGAGGTTTCCGATTTTTGTCTCCAGAATTTCTTCAATCCTGTGTACGAATGGAACCTTGTTTCCCATGAATTTAAGGTAATCCATATTGACTTCCATTTTCAAAAGTCCCGGAATGCAGACTGCAATCACGACAAAGGAAAGAATGGCGACAAGCGGACTTCTCTTGACGATGTGGCTGCCGAACTTTTCAAAGATTCTGTCGGCTTTTGTTGACTGGCTGGGCAGGGCTTTACCAGGTTTCCTGTCCTTGCCGAAACTCATGAAAATCGGAATCAGGACGACGACGTAAATGTAGACCATGAAAACTACTGCCGCGGAAACAGCTCCCAGCCAGACCATAGGACGGATGCAGGCGAACATAAAGGAAAGAAGAGAAACTACGGTCGTAATGACAGTAAAGAGAACCGGCCAGCCGGATTCTTCGACCGCGCAGATTACGGATTCCTTGCGCTTACCGGTTCGGCGGAAGTGCAGCTTGAAGGCATTGATGTAGTGAAGGGCATAGCCGATTGAAAGAGCCATTCCCAGAAGAACCGGAAGCGACATTACGTCAGAGTCGGCAGGAATGTTGAGAAGCGCCGTAAAGCCAAATACTGAGCCGATTCCGAACATTGTCGCGATGAAAGGAACGATAACGCCCCTGAATGAACGCACAAAAATAATTAAACAGATGAGCATTGTTAAAAATCCGAGCATGATTCGGATTGAAAAATCATGACCGACGGTATCCATTTTCTCGGCAGTGGTGTATGCACTTCCGATTGGCTTTAAACTCCATTCTCCACTCTGGAATTCTTCGCTCATGATAACTTTTTCCGCCGCATGACCGACAGTTACGACATCTTCGCTTTCGTTATTGAAGGGGTGAAGCTTTAAAATTACCCAGGTTTCCTTCGCATCATCAGAAACGAGGTTGTTTACGATTGATTCACGGCTCATTATGAATGACTTAATCCGCGAAAGTTCTTCAGAATCAGAAGGAATCCCGTCGTCAAAAGGGCTTTTTACTTCAAGACCGCCCTCAGTTCCGATTGGAATCGAAACTGTTGTGAGGGATGTAACCTTGTCTGCAAAGGGAACCTGACTTTCGAGTTTGTCACCGAGACGGCTTATCATTGAAAGAAGGTCATGTGCAAAGACATCCTCTGCCTGAACGAGAACAAGAACGTACTCGTCATTTCCGAAGATTTCCTTGAAGTGGTCGGAATTTACCTGAATGTCACTGCCGTTTACAATCCAGTCCTGATTGTTGCTTTCGGAACGGAATTTCCTCATTCCTGAAAGACAGACTATCGTTACGGCAAAAAGGACGGCAAGGCAGAGCCACCTCCAGCGAATCTGTGCTTCTCCAAGCCTACGGAAGAATATGTTGATTTTAGAAACTTTCATAAAATCCCCCTAAAGAAGTATTTTTTAACATTTGTTAGAATTTGCTAACTATAAAAATCTACTTCTTTCCTTCCTTCCCCTCTACCAAAAGCCGACATATTTTTAACGGTTTTCGCTCATTTTATGTGGGGGACTAGTCCTGCTGTTTTGAAAAATCTTTTGGCAGAATGCCGAATTGCTTTGAGAATGCGACTGCAAAATGACTCATGTTGTTGTAGCCTGATTTAACCGCCGCCTCAGAGACTGAAAAATTGTGTTCTTTTATAAGGTGGGCCGCGTATTCAAGCCTTTTTTCCTGGACATAGGCGTGAAGGGAAGTGCCGTAAAGAGTGCGGAAATTGCGGTTCAGCTTGCTTATGCTCATTCCAAGTTCCTGGGCTACGGACTCTGCATCATAATCCTGGGACGGTTTTCTTTGAATGTTTTCCCGTAAGGCTTCAATCCGCTCGATGTCATTTTTGTTCGGAAGAGATTTACGCTTTATCTTCTCAGTTTTGTTGTAGGCGATGCCGTAAAGCACAAGAGCTGTAAGTTCAATCATTTTTCCTTCAAGATAGACTCCCTCGTATTCCTTAAATCGCTCGGAAGTGTCTATTTCAGAAAGAATTCTGTACATTTCGCCTGTTATCGCTGTTTTTGTTACATGGGTTAAGAACTGGCTTTCAAGCTCGTGAATGTCTTTGTCAGAAAAGTATTTTGAAAGAAGCTGCCTGAAAAAGGAAGTCGGCATCTGCATGCTTTTGAATTTGAAATTCGTGTTCGCCGAATAATTCATTCCTGTGTGATAGTCGTTGTTCCTGAAAACGCAGACTTCCCCGCTTGACATTTTGATTTCCTCGACAGGCCTGGCAAGTTCATTTCCTTTCTGCTTGTTATGAACGTACCAGCTTATGTCCTGATTGATGTTGAACATAATCTGCACTTCGTCATTTCCGCAATTGTCAACTTCTTCGGCATCAATGCTTTTTGAAAACTGGATGTTCCAGCTTCGGTAGAGGATATTTTCGCGTTCTTTTTTTGAATCGATGTTGATTGAGCCTAAGAATTCAGGAAAAGTATTTTTTCCTTCAATGTCATCGATGCGAAGACTGACTTCTTTTCCGCCTAGAATGATTTTTTTATTGACGTTCATAAGTTTATTAGCTTGTAATACTTTGTTTATATAAGTTAGAAAAGACTAACAATTATTATTTATAACACTGTTATATCTTTGTCAAGAAGAAGAATGGTCTAAAACCTTTAGCTTCCGTTAAATTGTTGTCAAGATTAAATTCATGTCCTATAATTTCCCTTATGGCAGAAAATACTTTGCAAAAAATCCATGAGATAGCGGCGGCTGAATTTTTGGAAAAAGGTTTCCGGGGTGCATCCCTTCGAGAAATCGTTAAAAAGGCAGGTGTAACAACTGGCGCATTTTATGGCTATTACAAAAGCAAGGAAGAACTTTTTTCGGCTCTGGTAAAAACTCACGCGGATTACATTTTGAGTTTCTTTAAGGCTGAGGTTGCAAAATTCATGGCAATTCCCAAAAACGAATGGGCTGATAATATGGCTTCCTATTCTAAACACGGGATGGTTCACATTTACGAATATGCCTGGGAACACAAAGAAGCCTTCCGCCTGATTTTAAATGCGAGTGAAGGAACTGAATTTGAAAATTTCATTCATGAACTTGTCGAAGTTGAAATTGAAATCACTCATGTTTTTTATATGGAAATGGAACATCAAGGCTACAAGCCTTTTGCATTCGACCCCACTCTTGAACATACGATTATTTCCGGTGAATATTCCGCACTTTTCGAGCTTATCGTCCACGACATTCCCTTTGAAAAAGGGAAAAAATGTGCCGAAGAACTTCATGACTTTTACGAAGCTGGCTGGCAGTGCGTGCTGAAACTTAATTAAATCCAGATTATTGATTTTTATTGACTGATAAAGCTTCATTTATTACAATAGCAGTGTTATATAACAATGTTATATAACACTGCTATATCTTTTATTTCGAGGTCAAAATCATGGCATTTTCAAACAAATGGGTTGCCTTTGGTGTTGGTGTTGCGGCTGGTGTTGCTGCTGTTGCATTGGTAAAAAATCCGGCTTTCAAAAAAGCCTGTGCTGCTGTAGTCGGAAAAGGCCTTCAGCTTAAGGATGATGCATGTGCTTTCGCTGAATCTGTAAAAGAAGATGCGCAGGACATCGTTGCCGAGGCAAAATACAACAACCAGAAAAAGGCTGAGCAAGCAAAGGCATAATCCGTGACAGTCACAATTCATCATGCCTTGCCTGGGAGAATCCGCATTCATTACAATTTGCATGAAATTTCTCCCCGGCAGGCAATCCTCGCACAAAGCCTTATCGCTGTTCAGGAAGGAATCACAGACATTTCCGTGAACACGAACATCGGCTCCTATCTTATTCTGTTTGATTTATCCGTAATTTCACAGGCAGAAATCGAAAATCTTTTTAAAGCTCTTGGTCCTAAATATCTTGAGGACGAGAAACTGCTTGAAGCCGTAGCACAAATTCCGATTACCGAAAGCATAATGAGCATTTTTGTTAGCACGATGATAAATCATTTTGCAAAAAAACTGCTCCCAATCCCGCTCAGGCGTTTTATGCTTTTCATGAATATTATTCCACGTCTTGGTTCTGCTTTTGGAATGTGCTTCAGACATGGAAAGATTTTCAGCACGCAGATGCTTGATGCCACAGCCCTTACAACGGCGGCTTTCACTGGAAACACAAATACGGCAAGCTCAATCTCCATGCTTTTGACTCTTGGTGAGGAAATTGAGGAAGTCACAAAGCGTGTTTCTTACGGAAATCTTGCACACAAACTCCTGATTTCAGACGAACCCGTGCATATTCTTGAGGACGGAGAAGAAAAAACAATTCCTGCCGAAGCCCTCAAAAAAGACGATCTGGTCATTGTCCGTGAAGGCAGCATGATTCCATGTGACGGGACTGTTGAAAATGGCGAAGGAATGGTCAATCAGGCAAGCATCACGGGAGAGTCGCTTCCCGTTGAAAAAAAGGCTGGAAGTGGTGTTTTTGCAGGAACGATTTTAAGCGAAGGGGAACTTGTAATCAGAACGCGTTCTACAGGCCGGGATACAAAAGTTCAAAACATCATTCAGATGATTGACAACTCACAGAATCTCAAGGCAAATGTTCAGCGACGCTCAGAAAATCTTGCAGAAAAAATCGTTCCGCTTAATTTTGCCCTTGCCGGTCTTACATGGCTTTTCACAAGAAACCTCACAAAGACCATGTCAACGCTGATGGTCGATTATTCGTGTGCAATGAAACTTGCCGCACCGATTGCAGTTCTTTCAGCCATGAAAGAAGCCGCAGGACGAGGAATCAGCGTAAAGGGCGGAAAGTATCTTGAAGAAGCAGCTGAAGCGACAACAATCATTTTTGACAAAACCGGTACGCTCACATACGCAAACCCGAAAGTTGAAAAAATCTATGCGATGAAAGATTTTGGCGAGGATTTTGTCTTGCAGACTGCGGCCTGCCTTGAAGAGCATTTTCCGCATCCACTCGGTCGTGCCGTCGTTGCCCATGCCGAAGAAAAAGGTCTTTTCCATCCGGAAAATCACACAAAAGTCGAGTATATTGTTGCGCACGGAATCGCATCGACTTTGAACGATAAAAAGGTCAGGATTGGAAGCGCGCATTTTATCTTTGATGACGAAAAAATTTCGTTTGACGATAAAGTTACGCAGATTCAGCAGGAATCCGCAAAGTCCGGACAGTCTCTTCTGTACCTTTCATACGATGGAGAACTTGCCGGCGTTCTTGCAGTCGGAGATCCTATGCGGCCTGAAGCCCGTGAAGTCATCGAAAACCTGAAAAAGACTGGAATCCTCCGCTGTGTGATGATTACAGGTGACACTGAGGGAGCTGCAAAAAAAATCGCTGAAAGTGCAGGCCTTGACGGATATTATTCGCAGGCTTTGCCCGAAGATAAAGTCCGCCTGATAGAAAAGGAAAAGAAAGCAGGAAAGGTAATCATGCTCGGTGACGGAATTAACGATGCTCCGGCTTTGAGTGCGGCGGACGTAGGAATTGCGATCGAAGGAAGTTCGTCAATCGCAAGTGACACGGCTGACATAGTACTGACCGAAGGCGGTTTGAACAATGTGGCAACAACGCGTATGCTGGCACAAGGACTGATTCAAAAAATCAACCAAAACAATGCCTTTATAATAGAAGTAAATTCTGCTTTACTTCTGCTCGGTGTGTTCGGCTTGATTTCACCACAGCTTGCCGCAATCCTTCACAATTCGGTTACAGTCGGAATCAGTGTGAAGGCAATGGAAAATATTCTAGATTAGGACGATTTTATGATTACAAGTTTTTTTCCTGGCCGTGTTCGGCTAAGGGCACCAATTTTCAAGGAAGCGGATTTGGTTGAAAAAGCACGCTCAATCCTTCAGAAAAGTGATGCCATCAAAAACATTGAGAATAATTTTCTTACAGGAAGCGTTCTGATTGAATATTACCCCGAAAAAGTGCCGGTGAAGAAACTTCTTCCAATGCAAGAGTTTTTCGCAAACCTTGCAAAGGAAGCCCAGCATTTTGACGGTAAAGACGAAAGCCGCAAGAAAATTCTTTCGATGCTCAATGAACTGGAAGAAGTCTTTTAGGCGCCTTACTTTTTTTAATAATGATATTATAGAAATATTAAAAAGGTTAGCAATATATAACCAAAATTAACTAAATCTTCTTTTCCCGATTGACATCACCCAAAAAAAATTGTAGATTAACTGTGGTTAGTTATTGCTAACTATCACAATACTAGCCACATTGTGATACAAATGCAAGTTTTGCCGGACCATGATTTTCACAAAACCACTTCTGCAGTGTAAAAATTAATGACGGCAGGCTTGCATGTTTTTTGAAATTTCTGGAGGTTTAAAAATGTTGAATAAACTTGCAATCAGCAATGTTGTCGGCCGTGAAATTATCGATTCACGCGGAAATCCAACTGTCGAAGTGGATGTAATTCTTGAAAACGGCGTTCTCGGCCGTGCCGCAGTTCCAAGTGGAGCTTCTACAGGCGAAAACGAGGCTCTTGAACTTCGCGACGGAGACAAATCTCGCTACGGCGGAAAGGGCGTTCTTAAAGCCGTTGAAAACGTAAATAAAATCATCGCCCCAGCCCTCAAAGGCGACAATGTTTTTGAACAGCGCGCAATCGACATGAAAATGCTCGCCCTTGACGGAACTCCTACAAAATCAAAGCTGGGTGCTAACGCAATTCTTGGAGTCTCACTTGCAACCGCTCAGGCAGCCGCAAAAGCACTCAATATTCCTCTTTACCGCTATATCGGCGGAGCCAACGCACACGTTCTTCCTGTTCCAATGATGAACATCATCAACGGCGGCGCTCACTCAGATGCCCCGATTGCCTTCCAGGAATTCATGATCCGCCCGGTCGGTGCAAAATCAGAAAAAGAAGCAATCAGAATGGGAGCAGAAGTTTTCCATGCTCTTGCAAAATTACTCAAAGGTCGCGGACTTTCAACGGCTGTTGGCGATGAGGGCGGATTCGCTCCAAAATTCAACGGAATCAATGACGCGCTCGATTCAATCGTTCAGGCAATTAAAGACGCAGGCTACAAACCTGGTGAAGACATAAAAATCGCAATGGACTGTGCCGCTTCTGAGTTCAGCGTAGAGAAAGACGGAAAATTCTTCTACAACTACAAGGAACTTTCTAACGGAACACCAAAAGATCCGAACGGAAAATGCCTTTCTGACGACGAGCAGATTGCTTACCTTGAAGAGCTGATTACAAAATATCCGATTGACTCAATCGAAGACGGCCTGGACGAAAACGACTGGGAAGGTTGGAAAAAGCTCACTGCAAAAATCGGTGACCGCTGCCAGCTCGTAGGCGACGACCTCTTTGTAACGAACGTAAAATTCCTCGAAAAGGGAATCAAGATGGGAGCAGGAAACGCCATCCTTATCAAGGTAAATCAGATTGGATCCCTCACAGAGACTCTCGAAGCAATCGAAATGGCTCACCGCCACGGCTACACAACTGTAACTTCACACCGCTCAGGCGAAACAGAAGATACAACAATTGCCGATATCGCAGTTGCAACAAACTCAGGACAGATCAAGACTGGTTCCATGAGCCGCACAGACCGCATGGCAAAGTACAACCAGCTTATCCGAATCGAAGAAGAGCTTGGAGATACTGCAGTTTACGGTTATAAGAAACTCAGATAACTTTTATCTCTAACAGCACAACTCATTACAGCCTGCCGGGAAGAATCCGCTTTTTTTAGGATTTACACAATCTTTCTCCCCGGCAGGCTTTTTCGTCTTCCCTTAAAATCAGTACCGGCACCTTCAGCTTCCCCGTAAAAAATTCCCTCCCTGAAAATTCAATTAATTCTAATAAAATTTTTTCAGATTCCGATAATCAAAGAGAATAAATCTATTTGGGGATTTCCATGGAAGAAAAGATTGAGCAGAACGGTGATTCTGAAATTATTGCACATAAAGAGAACCTTGTTTCTGTAATGCAGGAAGAAAGCGCTCTTCTGGATAAAATTCTGGAGCAGCAGACGCTTCTTCATAACTGCGTGCGCGATAAGGACTGGGATGCTCTGAACAGAAATGTTGATAATCTCCAGACTTTGAGCGACCAGTTCGTGGAGCTTGAGGAAAAGCGTACTGCCTTGAGCGCCAACATCGATATGGCAAGCGACGTCGAAATCTCGCCGGTTTTGAGCGAGGTTAGGGGAAAGCTGCAGAAATCAAAGGTGGAAAATAAGGTTCTTAATGAATACATTGCCACCACTCGCAAATTCCTGCAGGGCGTGTTTGATTCGGTTGTTCCTCAGAGAAGGAATGTCCTGTATTCAAGCAAGGGGCAGATTGTAAAGCCTGAGTTGAGCAGTGTAGTCCTCAACCAGATGATATAGGTAAAAACAGCATTTATATAGAGGAGATGTGAAAAATGGCAAATTCATTCGCAGCGATTGAGATTGGTAAAAGAAGCCTCATGGCTCACTCGACACAGATCAATACGGCCGGTCACAATATTTCCAACGCCGATACAGAGGGATATTCACGACAGCGCGTTCAGATTAAGACTTTTGACCCTCTTTACCGCCCGGATTTGACACGCGAAGAGCGCCCGGGACAGGTCGGACAGGGAAGCTCTGTTGAATCAATCAACCGCCTCCGCGACGAACTCCTTGACCAGAGAATCGTTGCCCAGTCAAATCAGGAAACTTACTGGACTACACGAGAAAAATACTACACGATGATTGAGCAGGTTTACAATGAGCCTGATGAAATCTCAATCCGCACCAATATGGATAAATACTGGCAGAGCTGGCAGGAACTTTCTGTTTATCCTGAAAGTCAGGCTGCCCGCCAGGCTGTCGTTACACGCGGTGAGACTCTTGCCGAAAGCATCCAGCAGCGATACACGGCTTTGAGCGGCATCGGAAACCTGATTAACGGCGACATCGAAGCTACAGTAAAGCAGATCAACACAATCACAAAGCAGATTGCTGAAATCAATGGCGAAATCGTCAAGGTAAAGGCAATGGGCGACAATCCAAACGACCTTCTTGACCGCCGCGACCTGCTCGTTGAAAAACTTTCTGGTCTTGCAAACATCACGACAGATACACGCGACAACGATGAATTCATGATTCACCTTGAGGGAAACATCCTTGTTCAGGGACATGTAGCACGCAATTTTGAAGTTGAGCCGATGACTGACAACAACGGCTACAGCCGCGTAATCTGGTCTGACACAAAAAATACAGTTCAGGTTTCAGGCGGTACTTTGGGTGCCTTGATTGAATTGCGCGACGTTGACATCCGCAATGAAGTTCAGACCCTCAATACAGTCACAATGAACTTTGCTGACCTTGTAAACGACGTTCACCGTAACGGAATCGGCATGAACAACGTTACAGGCCTTGATTTCTTCGTTCAGCATCCTTTCGTAACAAGCGTAAACGGAAATTACGACCGCAACGGTGACGGAGTTGACGATCACTCATACATTTTCAGATTCACTGGAACAAACGCCCTCAATCCACAGGAAAAAGTCGGGCTTGAAGGAACAATGACTTTCTCAGGAAAGAGCGGAAACGTAAATGTTCCTTACCACGCTACAGATACAATCGAAGAAGTAGTTGCAAGAATCAATGATTCAGACGGCGAGGTTAAGGCTTATCTTGACCGTGAAAACCGCCTTGTATTGAAGGCAACAACTTCAAGCGCAATGGAAAATCCTGATTTCGTAATCCGCCACGTTGAGGATTCTGGAATGTTCCTGGCTTCTTACTCTGGAATCCTTCAGGGAAGCGGGGCAGAGAATGCGTATGATTTTGCCCAGGCAGATGCAGTCAATTCCCTCCGCGGTGAATTTGCAGTAGCTCCTGTTTTGAATCCAGCAGGATACATTGCAGTAAACGATGCAGTCAAAGGCGACGTTTTGAGCGTTGCAGCTGCATATCCGAACAATCAGGGCAAATCGATGATTGGTGACGCCCGCGCAGCCGTAGAAATTGCCTCAATCCGCAATACAAACGTAATGATTGGAAAAGACCGCACTTTCGACGACTACTTTGCTAATTCCGTTACAAACGTCGGTTTGAAGGGCGAGCAG
Organism: Treponema ruminis; assembly: GCA_017161305.1. Taxonomy (GTDB): domain Bacteria; phylum Spirochaetota; class Spirochaetia; order Treponematales; family Treponemataceae; genus Treponema_D; species Treponema_D ruminis. Next base: position 927,687 of record CP031518.1, read on the forward strand.
GCTGAGATGAACATGCTGAGCCAGAACGCAATCATGGACGACCTTCGTAACCTGCGTGATTCAATCTCTGGCGTAAACATCGACGAAGAACTTGCTGAAATCATCAAATTCCAGCACGGCTACAATGCAGCTGCAAAGTTCGTTTCAGTAATCGACCAGATGCTCGACACTGTAATCAACAGACTTGGTGTATAAATCTTAAACTAATCATGGAGGATTAAGTTATGCCGACAAGAATCAGTTCACAGCTGAACAATAACCAGACACAGTATAATCTCCGCAGACAGGAAGTGAAGCGTGCCAAGATTGACCATCAGATTGGCACCCAGTCACGCATTTCTTCCCTGCGCGATGATCCTATTGCTGCAGGCCACCTTGTAAAATATCAGTCTTACCTTACACGCGTAAACAATTTTGAGAAAAACGCTACAACTTTGAGCGACCAATACCTTTACCGCGAGGGCTACATGACCAATTCACTTGAAATCATGCAGCGGGTTCGTGAGCTTGCAGTTACCGGCGCAAACGGTGTTTACACAAAGGAAGACATGCGCAACATGGCTGTAGAGGTTAACGAGCTTTTGGGCGAACTGATTCAGAACGCAAATGCTGTCTCTCCGGACGGAAATTCCCTTTTTGCGGGAACCAATTCAAATATCCGCGCCTTTGACGTTGACATGGGCGCAATTGAAGGCTCGACAGTTCCTTTGATTTCAGCCGTTCACTACAACGGAACAATTGACCAGAATCTTGTCGAAGTTGATGAAAACAAATACATTGCCGTTGAATCTGCAGGAAACCGCATTTTCTGGGCTGAAAACCAGCGCCTTTTCGGCGGACGTGATGCCCGCGAATGGCAGGCTCAGAATGATTCAGTGATTTCAGTTGACGGTCAGAAAATCGTCGTTGAGACAGGCGACAATGTTTATTCCCTTGTTTCAAAAATCAATGCGAGCGGGGCAGCTGTAAAGGCTTCCCTGGACCCCATTACCCACGGCCTCAACCTTACTACAACTGATGCACGCCAGCTCTGGCTCGAGGACGTCTCAGGCTCAGCCTTGAACGAACTTGGAATCATCAAGGATTCAAGCCAGCATCCTCCTTACAATATCGGAGATTCAGTCCGTGTTTCAGGCGGCTCTCTTTTCGATACAGTAATCGCCCTTCGTGACGCAATGTTTGCAGGTGACGGAGAAGCAATCGGCGGACGCGTTCTTGCAAGCCTTGATGCCGGAATCAACACCCTCGTTACCCGAGTTGCAAAATCTGGAAGCGAGTATGAGCGCCTTCAGAACGACATGACCCGAAATTCAGCAGTTGCCCTCAACGTTACAGGTCAGATTTCCCGTGAAGGGGACTTGGACTTGACCAAGGCAATCACGGACGAAAAAATGCTGGAATACACACAGAACGCAACCCTTTCAACAGCCGGCAAAATGTATTCTTCAACATTGCTGAACTATATGAGGTAAAATCATGGAAGTTAAGACTAAAACTATGGGAACCGTTACGGTCGATGAAAAGAACATCATCGAATTTCCTAACGGTGTCCTTGGATTTGAAGATTTTCACAAATACGCACTGATAGAATCGGAATACAAGCCTTTCTACTGGATGCAGTCTCTTGATGAGTCAGGACTTGCCTTTCTTATCGTAGACCCTTTCATAATTGCAGAAAATTACGAGCTTGATGTTGACGACAAGACTCTCTCGGAAATTGACGTTGAGTCAGCCGCTGACGTAATCGTCTGGGCAATCGTCACTGTTCCAAGCGATGGCGGACCTGTAACTGCAAACCTTCAGGGACCTGTCGTAATCAACAAGAAAAACAATCTTGCCCTTCAGATTATTCTTGCCGACACAAAGTGGACGACAAAATACAATATCATCAAGGCTCTCAAAGCGAGGGGGGCAAAATAATGCTGATATTGTCAAGAAAAGTTGATGAGAAAATCAAAATCGGTAACGATATTTCTATTCAGATTATCGGAATCTCAGGCGATCAGGTAAAAATCGGTGTCGATGCGCCAAAAAACGTAAAGGTCTTCCGCCAGGAAGTTTATGATGACATCCAGCGCCAGAACCGTGAAGCCGCATTGGGTTCAACAGCCCTGGACGCACTGGCAAATCTTCTTAGTTAGCTGATTGTTCCAGCTTTATTTCAGCCTCGGATTTTCTGAGGTAAACAGGGCCGTCGTAGTCTGCGAGCGGCTCTTTTTTTTGCTCAATCATAGATTCTGCGATTGCAAAAAGCGAGTCTGTCGGGCATGGCTGTGACGGGTAGACGATAAGATTGAAGTCAGAAGAAATCTTTTTAAGTTCCTCAGCGAAAAGAGCTGCATCAGGACCTGCGAGAAGAATCTTTTTTGACTTGTCGAGTTTTGATGCAACGAATTCTGCGCTTGTGTCAGCCGCTTCCATTACAGTCTTGCCGTTTTCGTAAACACAAGCGAAGAACTGGTCTTTTTTGGCGTCGATTACGCTTACGACCTGACCTTCAAAAGAAGTGTAGGGATATGCGTAGGCTTCCAGGGTTGGAATTCCGTAGACAGGAACATTGTTTGCAAGCTCGATTGCCTTGAGGGCTGAGAAAGCGAGGCGGAGGCCTGTGAATGTACCCGGACCAGAAGTAAGGGCAGTGTATTCAAGTTCAGAAGCCTTGAGCTCAACCTGAGAGAGAATGTAGTCGATTGAAGGAAGAAGTTTCTGAGACTGCTTTTGTCCCAAATCAAGAGAAATGCTTGCTTTAAAATCATCGTTTTTTGCGGCGATGTGCATGCATGATGCGGCCGCGTCAATTACAAGAGCTTTCATTTTTATCCCGAAAAAAATTAGTTGATTTCCCCGTGAGGCCAGTTTTCAAGAGTGATGTTTCGCTCTGTAGTGCCCTCAACAGGTTCTATCCTGAGAATTATAGTCTTTTTTGGAAGTTCGTCCATAACTTTTTCGCTCCATTCGATGAGCGAGACTCCGTTTCCGTACATTAAATCCTCAACGCCAAGATTGATGAAGTCTTCGCCGCCTTCAAGACGGTAAACGTCCATGTGATAGAGGGGCATTTTGCCTTCGTATTCGGAAATGAGACAGAAAGTTGGACTTGTGATTTCGTCATTTACGCCAAGAGCCTTGGCAATGCCCTTAGTGATTGTCGTTTTGCCTGCCGCAAGAGTTCCCTGCATGGCGATGATGTCGCCCTTTTTGAGAAGAGAGCCGATTTTCTTCCCAAGTTCAATTGTCTCTTCGGCAGAAGATGTATGGAATGTTAAGGACACGGAAGCACACCTTCGTCATCGGCTTTTAGAATATATGTTTTAAGAGCTGATTTTACTGGAATGAGAGGGTAGTCGATATCCTCACCTGGGTCGATGTCTACATAGAGCATCTTGTCACCCAGAGGTCCTGTCTCAATCGTGAAAGAGATTTTAATGTCAATTGTTTTAGAAAGCATCTGCAACTTGGCTACAGCCGCGTAATTTCGGCGGTAATAAATGTAGCTTGGGTCAGGTACAATCTGATTAAGTTCCAAAACCTGCATATCTTAAAGTAACCTATAAAATGCAATCCGTCAAGTTGATTATTCATCAAACTTGTAGACCATTGCCTGGATTCTGTTAGTGACTTTCACATCAATCTTAATGAACTTAATGTGAAGAATGTAAATGCCATCACTTCGCTTTGTGGTGCGGACAATCGTTCCAACTGCCTGATCATTTTGCTTTGCGTTAAACGGACCATCGATAAAAATGTGCTGTTCTGCTTTGATTGGCAGTGTAGCGATAAGACGGCAACCACCTGTCGAAATATCCTCAAGAATTCCCTCGTAAGCTTTTTCTGAAGGAATGTAATTGATTTTTTCTTTTTTGCCGCTTCCTTCGACCGCAACCTTGACCGAATGGAATTTGCATGGAAGATTGAGCTCGGCGCGGGCCTGTTCTCGCTTCTGGAGAGGAGAAACCTTGTCTGAATGAACGACAACCATCTGGTTTTCGCCGTCTTTTCCTTCCTGATAGCGGACAACTCGTGTCTCAACGTTATATGGAGTGCCGTCTTCAAGCTCGAAAATGAAGTTGACCTTTTCAAGCGATTTTGGCAGCTCTTCCTTTTTGATTGATGGAGGCAGGGAAAGAATCATGGCCTCGGAATTGTTTTCAGTGAGCTTGAGCTTGTGATGGAAGCCCTTTGCCACTGTGAGGGTAAAGATTGTCTCAACAGAAATGTTCTTTGAGTTTTTCATGAGGGCCTGCTGGCGGAATACCTTGAAGACCTTTTTCTGCAGGCTGAAAAGATGAGTCTTGCTGACTTCATCGTTACCCCGGTCGAAAATCTGGAACTGTTCCTTAAAAAGAGCGTACATTGTGTTGTAATCGCGCACGATGTACTTGATGTTAGGTGTCTTGTGGTTTCTGCAGATTAAGGTGAGAACGTCCTTTTCCTCTTTTACAAGCGAACAGTGGTTGGAAAGCTCGTTCAAGTCTTTTACGGAAGTGGGGCGGTTCTTCTTTTTTTCAAGATAAGCCGGAGAATTGAGGTAGTTTGTAAAGACCTTTGAGACTGCATATATGATTCCGACCACAAAAATAATTGCGACCAATATGATGATTATTGAAAAAACATTTACGTCAAGCCTGGCTTGAAGGGGAGAGCCTGTCTGAAGAGGAATAATCGAAAGATTGTTCATTTATAGCTCCTTGATTGTGTTTGCGATTGAAAGAAGTCTCGGGCTGATTTCGTATTCTGCAAGGTCGCCCATGAGGACTGTGTCCTTTGATGCGATTGCCTGCTCGAAATCGTTGAGGATTCCTGAGAAGTCCTGAAAAAACTCGTTGATGTTTTTGCCATCGATAGTGAGTTTCTGGTATATGTCCTGGAAAAGGGCAGAGAGTGTTGCCGTGTGGCAGAAGCTTTCGATAAAATCAGCCAGCTTTGAGATAAGGACTGTTGCTTCCTTGTCTTTGCCGCCCTGCAGTTTTACAGAAAGTTCTAGCAGTTCGTTTGAAAGTGACTCACATTCTAATTTTTGAGCCTGGAAAGATGAAAGAATTTCGCCTTTTGTGATGATTGTAAGTTCAAGTTTGGTGCTGTCGGTGAGAGCTTCCTGAAAGATTGACTCGAATTCGCCCGCTCCGATGTTTTTACCGTTGAGGACGATATGAATTGTGGTGGCGTCATTTTTGGCGCACTCGGCTTCGAAAGATTTTAATACGTCACCGACCGTCTTTTCGTTTTCGAGAACAATATCAAGTTTTTCGTTGTTGACATAAAATTCCATAAAAAATCCTTACTCTTCCGATTCCTACTATTATAGCATGATAATCTCGGCTTGTCGATAATATATATTTTCGGCACTTTTCAGGAATTTGTTTATTCAGCTTTTCCGCCGTTTGCGAAACTTTTGATTGTCGATGACTGGGCGTTGAGGTTATTGAGGGTGCCTTCCATCTGACCGTATTTATTGCGTAATTTTGCTTCTTTTGAGCTGAGCTGACCTTCAAGACGGCGGATATTTGCTTCGGATGCCTTGATTTTGGTGTCGATTCCGCTGTTTTTGCTTGCGATTATGCCGCCTGACTGAACCCAGCTTGTCAGCTGCTTATCAATCGCATAGCCGATGCCTGAGTCCACGACCAAGTCCCCGTCAGAATCGTAGCCGAAGAGGTTTTTGATTTCGTCGATATGCTCGTCGAGGGCTGAGTCAAGCTTTTTCTCGTCGATTTCAAGATAGCCGCGCATCTGACCTGCGACATAGCCGCCTGTGCTGCCTGAAGCCCTGCTTGAAATGCCAATCTGGTTGAGCATGGTGATTGTAGCTTCGTCTGACCATCTGTAGTTGGCTGTGGTAATTGCCCTGAGCGAAGACTTTCCATTTGTGAGGGAGAAGTCGTTCTGGAACATGCCCAGTTTTTTTTCTGCCTCTTCCTTTTCGGCGTCTGAAAGATAGTCAAGTTCCTCGATGACCTCAGGCTTGTTTTCGCTCAGAATGGTCATTTCGGCGAGAACCTGATTGTAGCGGCCGACGAATTCAATCAGAGAATTTTTGGCGCTTTCCTTGTCGCTGGTTATGTCAATCGTAGCCGTTTCCTTTGTGGGCGCCTTTACGTTGAGTGTGACATGGGGAACGACGTCATCGATTTTATTTGTAGGGCGGGTAATCGTGATGCCCTCGTATTTTATGATTGCATCCTGGGCAACTGAACTTGGATTTACCGGCGCATAACCCAGATTCTTTTTTTCATCGTAAGTTGAGAACTGAGAAATGTTGATCTGTGTGCCTGTGTTGCGGTTGCGGACGACAATGCTTTCAAGATCCGGATAATTTTTAAGGGGGAGGGCGACTGTCTTTTCGCCGCTTTCCTCGTCGATTCGTAAGCCTGCCGTAGGAATCTGGACTTCGCTTCCGTCCTTGTTGTGGACGTAAAAATCTTCGTGGCCGGAAATAGGAGTGAGGGGGTCCAGCGGAACCGGAGGCAGGTCTGTCTCGCTTTGTTCGTTGAGAACCGTGATTGTTTCAAATGTAGCGTCTCCAGCTTCGGGTAATTCCGGGCGTGTAGTGCGCTTGATGTTGAGTTCTTCGGTTAAATCCTCGACCTGCTGGGTTGAATAGCTGAATTCAAAGACTTCGCTTTTGGTTTCAAGGAATTCTTCTGGAATGTTGAGCGTAAAGCCGCTTCTTGGCGGAACTACAAGCTTTCCTGTGTCCTTGTCGAATTCAACGAAGGTTTTTGTGAGCGGGGGCATGCCCTTCTGCTCAACTTCTGGTATTTTTGGATTGGCGAGAGACTCCTCGTCAATGGGATTTTCAAATTCTGTGATTGACTCTCCGAAAGTAGTCACGTCTTTTTTGCTTTTTTCAATTATTTTGTTTTCGAGGGCGTATGTGAGGGCATCATCCTTAAAGACAAGAAGGTTGTCCTCGCCGGTTTTTAATGATTCGATTGAGAGTGCGGATTTTCCGTTGCTTACACCGACCAGTGAAGCCTTGAGTGTGTTTGAGCCGCGTTTGTTGAGGGAATTTACGAAATCTGTGACTTTTCCGCCCTTCCAGTTGAAAGAAATTTTCTTTTCACCGACTTCAAATGTATATGTGCCCTTGGGAACTTTTGAATTTTTATCGAGTTCGCCTGATAAAAAACGGTCAGCGGTAGCTTCCTGAATGACATCGACTTTAAATGATTCCAGAGACGCCTCTCTGCCTGGATCCGCTGTTATCGCACGTTCGTCAGATGAATTTGCGAGCTTATTATTAAAGGGATTTTCAAAAGAGTAGAGTGTTTTTGTGCTGTCACGCAGTGCCGACATTTTCTGGTTCATGCCGCGCCATGCGCCTTGCTGTTCTTTGTACCTGTCAAGCGATTCCTGCTCACGAGTGAGAGGAATACGCTCTTTTTTCATCAGCGCGTCAATATAATCGTTTGTTTTATATTTATCGCTGACTCCAGGTATCGCAATTTCAGCCATAGTAATATCCCCTCAGATTACAGAAAACCAAAATTAAATCATCTCATCAAACAAAAGACCGATGGTCTTCCGTATCCTGACCTTTAGTTTCTGCAAGTCTGCGGATGGAATCTCCTTGATGACTTTATCTGTTGACGGGTCAACGATAGAAACAACAACTTGATTTAATTCCTGATTGACGTTGAACTGGACTTTTCGCCCCATAACGACATCAGACAATCGCTGGAGTTGTTTGGCATCTTCCTTGACCTGGGCAAGATTATTTGTAATGTTTTGTACCACTTGGGCAGCGTCTGCCATTGGAACGTCCACCGGCTTGAGTGAAGCAGTGGGTTTTACAGCTGTTGCTGCTCCGGAGTTATACTTGAAGTGGCCATCCATTGCCAAATTCTGCCCGACTGAATTAATTGTATTCATGGGCTGTTCCTCCTGAAATAAAGAGGAAAAGGGGCGCACCTCTTCCTCTTACGCTTTTCATACGAAAAGACAACATCCAGAAGTCTCTTTTGACCGTAATCCAAGCGATTTTATTGTGTGCTATGAACTAGCGGAGCAAAGCCAATACGTTCTGTGACTGGCTGTTTGCCTGTGCGAGCATAGCTGTTCCAGACTGTGTAAGAATCTGGTTCTTTGTGTATTCAACCATTTCAGAAGCCATGTCTGTGTCACGGATGCGTGACTCAGCAGCCTGAAGGTTCTCGGCAGCAACATTTACGCCATTTGCAGCCATTTCAAAGCGGTTCTGGTATGCACCAAGATCTGCACGCTGTTTAGAAACATTCTTGAGAGCTTCGTCAACAGCAGCAATTGCCATGTTAGCTGTGTCTGGAGTAGAGATTCCAATGCCTTCCTCAGAACCCTGAGCGCCTTTGAGGCCGAGTGACTGAGCAGTCATTGTGCCGATATATACACGTTCGTTCTGGTCAACATTAGCTCCGATCTGGAACTGCATAATTCGGTCTGAATTCTGAGAGAAGCTACCTGTGAGCATGTTCATTCCGTTGAACTGAGCCTGTGAAGCAATGCGATCAACTTCGGCAACAAGCTGTGAAACTTCTACCTGAATCTGCATGCGGTCTTCGTCAGAATAGATACCGTTAGCTGACTGTACTGCGAGCTCACGGATTCTCTGGAGGATGTCTGTAGTTTCCTGCAAGTATCCTTCTGTAGCCTGGATAAATGAAACACCATTCTGGATGTTTCGGTTAGCCTGGTTCAATCCGCGGATCTGGCTGCGCATCTTCTCAGATACTGCCAATCCTGAAGCGTCGTCGCCAGCTTTGTTAATGCGCTGACCTGAACTGAGTTTCTCGATGTTTCCCATCATCTGGTCGTTAGAAACGCCCAAAGTGCGGTTAGCATACAAAGAACTCATGTTGTGATTAATTACCATATTTGTGTCCTCCATGATAAAAAAAAGACAGATACAACATCGTGTCGTATGTCCCAGTCTGTGCAGGCTGCTTTCGGTTTTTGCGCCCCCGAAAGTGATTTAGACCTCGTACAGCGGGAGTTGATATTGAAATCAACTTGCCTTACGACAAGATTCAACATCTGCTTACGCTGTCACAGAAAGCATAGAGAACAATTTTCAAAGAACTACGGCATGTCTAAATTCATGCCAAAATGGCAACATCATTGCTGATGTTTTAAAGGAGAGCAGGGGAAAATCACAAATCCCCTGATTCCTGATAGATACATTGTAACGTGATGTTTGATGAAAATAAAGAGAAATTTGCAAAAAACACCGCGAAATTTAAATTCTTGAAAGAGCCTTAAACTAACCCTTTCAAGAATTTATTATATCGAACTATCGGAGCAAAGACAAGACTGTCTGTGACTGAGTATTAGCCTGAGCGAGCATAGCAGTTCCTGCCTGCTGGAGGATCTCATTCTTTGTGAATTCGACCATCTGTGCAGCCATATCTGTGTCACGGATGCGTGATTCTGAAGCCTGAAGATTTTCAGAAGCAACGTCGAGACCTTTAACTGCATATTCCATGCGGTTCTGATAGCCACCGAGGTCAGCGCGCTGTTTGTTGATCTTTTTGAGAGCTTCATCGATAGTACCGATTGAGCGGTTTGCATCTTCTGGAGTCTGGATGCTTAAAATGCCTTCACCAGCTGCCTCACGGATTCCGAGGGCTGATGCTGTCATTGTACCAATGTAAACCTGCATTCTCTGGTCCATGTTAGCTCCGATGTGGAACCACATAGATGAAGTAACTGCATTCTCGCCTGCACTCTGAGCGAAGCGTCCTGTGAGCATGTTCATGCCGTTGAACTGTGCCTGTGAAGCAATGCGATCAACCTCTGCAACAAGCTGTGAAACTTCTACCTGGATCTGCATGCGGTCTTCATCCGAATAGATACCGTTGGCAGACTGAACTGCAAGTTCGCGGATACGCTGCATGATGTCAGTTGTTTCCTGCAAGTAACCTTCTGTTACCTGGATGAAGCTGATTCCGTTTGAAGCGTTCTGTGAAGCCTGGTTGAGACCACGAATCTGGCTGCGCATCTTCTCAGATACTGCGAGTCCTGAAGCGTCGTCACCTGCGCGATTGATTCTTTCGCCTGAAGAGAGTTTCTCCATGTCTTTTGAAAGACCGAGACCTGTTACGCCGAGCTGTCTGTCAGCGAACATAGCGGACATGTTGTGGTTAATGACCATAGTTTTCCTCCGTGGAAATGTGTTTCAAGCCAAAATCCTTTTCGGCCTGTTTGAAAAAGGAAACTTCAGTATTACAAGGCTACATCCGTCTCCTTTTTCGTGACTTGTTCACCTAGATTTTCTTCTACGAAGCTTTTCTGGGCGTAACTCGTCTTTATAAGTATCGGCTATGGTCATTAGAAACTTTAGGAAAAAATTTGATTTTTTTTAAACTTTTTTTCTAAAGTTTTAAATTTAAAGGTCGAGTGATTTCAGAATTTGTGCGATGGCGCGGACTGCCTTTCCGCGGTGGGAGATTTTATTTTTTTCATCAGCAGAAATTTCTGCGACTGTTTTCTGATACTGTGGGAGCCAGACGATAGGGTCGTAGCCGAAACCGCCGCTTCCAGCCTGCTCTTCGATTGAAGCAATAAGCTCACCTTCAAAAGTTTCCTGAGCTACGAAGAATCTGTCCTTGTTCAATAGAAGGACCATGGCACAAGTGTAGTGGCAGCTGCGGTCTTTTGAGCCTGTGTCGTTGAGCTGCTGAATCAAAAATCTGTTCTGCTCGTCCTGAGTGATTTTGCTTCCGTCCGGTTTTCCGTGCATGAAGTCAGGTCCTGCGTAGCGTGATGTGAAAATTCCCGGCTCTCCATTGAGGGCGTCTACACAGATTCCAGAATCGTCTGCGATTACGGGCTTTTTAACCAGTTCCCAGAGGGCCCGTGCCTTAATCAGGCTGTTTTCGTAGAAAGATTTTCCGTCTTCAACCGGATCAAATTCAATTCCGTCGTCACTTGGAATGCGGATTTCGTAGTCCGGAAGAATCTGCTGCATTTCCTGGCGTTTATGTTTGTTTCCTGAGGCGAGGTACAAGATTTTTTTGCTCATATCATATTTCCTTTTTTTTGAATTAAAGTCTTATAAATCATACAGAAATCAACTTTCCTCGTCTATGAATTCTTTTTCTTCTTTTTTTCCGGCCTCTGTATTCTCCCCGCTTTCATCTTCCTTCTTCATCATATTTTTAATCCTGTCCCTGATTTTATCTTTCCGGACGTGGTTTATATAGAAGGATACCATTCGTGGCTTGATTCCGAGGACCCTTGCAATTTCTTCGTTTGACGGAGTGTTTGAGTGGACTGAAAGGTTAGTGTTGTATTTGTGCCATTTTTTCGTCTGTTTTTCGTAGCGTTCCCTTAAGGATTGGCGGCCGTTTTCCTTGTATATTGGTGAAATCATTGCCTGAAGATACTTGCGGTGAAAGAAATATGAATTGTTTCTCCTTTTGATTCTTAGCTGATATAATTCTGATTTTCTTTCCATTGAGCTTTTTAATTCTTCTATTTTGTTGTAAAGTAATGACTTGTCTACGCCGGTAAAACTGCTTACTGATTTGATTGAGTCGTCGTCTATGTCCTTGCAGGCTTTCATGAGCAGGACCAGAGTCGTTAAGTCTGCGATTTTTTTATTTTTTTCTTCCTGAGTCAGACCTTTTTGCTCTGTAATGTCGGTTAAAGTTCTGTTTTGCTCTGTTTCCGGGAAATCACTTTCGTATTCTGCTTCAACGGAATATTTCTGACTTTCAACTTCCTCGTTTGCTATGAGATAGGTGGAGATACATTTCTTTTCAAGACAGTTAATTGCCTGTAATCTAAGGAAATGAGCCTTGTATTTCGCGATAAATCCAATCAGGTAGGATTTGAAAGGAACGCTTCCTGGCACGAATTTGTCAAAGAGATTTTCAAATTTCTTGTGGATTCCAAGAAGAAGGTCGCTTTTCTGGTCCTCGGAAAAATAGCTGAGACCATACTGGTGCGGGCGGGTATAAATGTCTTCCCATATGATTTTTGCGGCTTCCTCTTTTGAAATGACTTTGTCTTTTACAGCCTCTGGTAATTTTTCAATTTTTATCTTTTGCATATTGCCTCCGGAAATTACTAAGCAATATGCGTGCCAACTTTTTAATCAGCGAAAATGGGGGAAAAACTGGGGAAAGGGGCAGAAAAAACAACAAAAAACAACAAAAGCCAGTCAAAACCAACGAAAAACAACTAAAACCAACAGAAAACAATAAAAAACAACGAAATCCAACCAAAAGCCACCGGAATCCAGCAAAAAACAACCAAAAACAACGGAAAACAACTAAAAACAACGAAATCCAACTAAAAATAACAGAATCCAACCAAAAGCCAACCGAATCCAGAAAAACAAAATCCGCCAATAAAAAAAATGAAATCTCCCAGAAAATAAAAAAACGTGACCGAAAAACGATCACGTTTTTAAGGATTTCTGTCGGATTTACATTACTTTTTTGAATTCCGCGCAGATTTTCTCAAGTACGTCTGGGATTTTTCCGTCGATGCTGAGACCGGCTGCATTTTTGTGGCCGCCGCCGCCGAATTTCGCTGCGATTGCGCTTACGTCGATTTTATCCCGGGAACGGAAGCCGCAGGTGCAGGTGAGTTCTGTATCCTGGCGGACGAATAATACTGCCTCAACTCCGTCAACTGAAAGCAGGAGGGAGTAGAGTGCGTCTGAATCACGGCCTTCCTGACCCCATTTTTTTGTATCTTCCATTGTTTCGTAAGTGACTGCAAGCTTGTTGTTGTAGCGTCTTTCAACGCGGTCGAGCATGATTCCGAGGAGCTTGCGGGTAGAGTAGGGTTTGCCGCCTGTCATTTCATCGTAAGTTTTTCTTGGATCTGCTCCGGATTCTACCAGCCGGGCCGCCTGTCTGAAGACTTCTGCTGAGTCTGTGTTTAAGAAGCGGAAATAGCCTGTATCGGTAGAAAGGCCGAAGAAAAGATTTTCAGCCGTCTGCTTGGGGAGCTTTCCGAGAAGTTTTTCGTAAATCTGCTGGATGAGTGCCGCTGTGGCAGGAGAAGTGGAATCGATGATGCAGTTTTCACTTGCGGCAGCCGTTTTGTGGTGATCGATTGTAAAGGTGTCCAGATTTTTGAGGTCGCCGTCAATTTCTCCAAGGCGTTCCATTTCAGAACAGTCGAGGATTATGAGTCCTGCCTTTTTACGCTCAGGCTCAGAAAGAAAAATCATCTGGTTTGAGAAGAATTTTGCCTTACTGCGGATTTCCGGTCTTTTGAAAGGACCTGCCGAAAGAAGCTGGTAGGAAAGTCCTTTTGCTTCGAGAATATCCTTCATGCCGAGGGAACTGAAAATTGCGTCTCCGTCAGGGTCTTTGTGTGAAATTACATAAAAAAAATCATGACTGCCAAGAAAATTTTTGAATTCATTGATTTTTTCATCAGAAATAATCTGCATTTGAATCTCCAGTATTGAAAAATTTAAAAAAATAAGGGCTGCCCTCATGAAGAAAACTTCATTAAACAGCCCTTTGACATAAAAATTTATTGATTAGTAAACGATTTCAAGAGAGTCTTTATCTGCGTCATCAACTTTTACAGTGCTGTCTGCAACCCCCCAAACTGGTGCTGCACGAGAAACTGGAAGAGTGAGAAGAACACGCTCGAATGAACCGTCACGTTTGATGACTGTCATGTAAGAATTCATTCCTTTTGGCAATGCACGGAAACTAAGCTTTGTGTCTGTGCGTGCTGCGCTTGAATACCACTTCTTTGGAAGAGTAACTGTGCCGACGTCGCGATGTCCCTTTGCGTACATAACGATGAAAGCGTCTTTGTGGTCAAGAACCTTGTAAACCTGAACATTGTGGTATGTTACGGTTGACTCCTGATACTCGTATTTGTAGTCTGCCTTTTCTTTTGCTGTAGCAGAGAACAAAACACCCACGCAGAGCAATGCTGACAAAATGAACAACTTCTTCATATAAATCTCCTTTGACTTTAGTAGCAGTCTTTTTGCTTGATTCGCCTAGATGAGCGCGAGCATAATAGCCTTGATAGTATGCTTGCGGTTTTCGGCTTCGTCCCACACCTTGCTTGCAGGGCTTTCGAATACATCCTCGGTAACTTCCTGACCGATGACCGCTGGAAGACAATGCATGAAAATAGTGCTGCTTTTGCCTGTGGCCGCCATCAAATCTTTGTTTACCTGATACGGTGAAAGAAGCTTTGTTCGTTCCTCTTTGAGCGATTCTTCGCCCATTGAGACCCATACATCAGTATAAAGGCAATCTGCGTTTTTTACAACTGAAATTTCACTTGAAATTTCAATTTTTGCGCCGCTTTTTGCAGCGATTGGAGCACAGATTTCCTGAATGTCTTTTGGCGGGAAAAGCTCTTTTGGCGAATAAATTGCGAAATCGATTCCCAGTTTTGCCGAGATAATCATGAGGGAGCGGGCAACGTTATTGCGTCCGTCACCACAGAAAGCCCATTTTAATCCCTTGAGTTTTCCGAAATTTTCTTTGAGGGTCATGATGTCGGCAAGGGCCTGGGTAGGATGGTAGTCGTCTGTGAGGCCGTTGATTACCGGAACTCCGGAGAATTCTGCCAGCTGCTTTACATGCTCCTGCTTGAAGCCACGGAATTCAATTGCGCTGAACATGCGGCCGAGAACGCGGGCTGTGTCCTTGACGCTTTCCTTGCCGCCCAGCTGAATGTCCTGAGTTGACATGAAGACAGGATGACCGCCTTCCTCTCCAAAAGCTGTCTCAAATGAAGAGCGTGTACGTGTTGAACGTTTTTCGAAAATGAGTGCTATTGTTTTGCCCAGGAAACGCTGGTGGACTTCGCCGGCATGGGCCTGTTTTTTAACCAAAAATGCATAATCGAGGAACTGTAAGATTTCCTCCGGCTCATAATCAAGCCATGTGAGGAGCGAGCGCCCCTTGAATGGTGAGTCAAATTTTTCTGCTTGAATCATATAGTATTCTATAATTAAGATAATTTTTGGTCAACTGTTTCTATGAAAAGTATCTGCCGGACCGCGCTGACCGATTTTTTCCTTCAATAATATCACTTCAAATCAATGAATTTCCGGATTCTGTGACTTACGCCGAGTTTCTGGCAAAGGCGGCTGCATTCTTCCTCATCTTCCTTTGTGATTGTCGTTTCGACCGTGCTCATGATTACTTTGGGAATGACTTTTCCTGCTTCTTGGGCAAATTTGAGCATTTCCGGGAAGGCTTTTTCCTTGAAAACCGGGCGGACAGTCTTTTCGTAGATTTCAGGATTGCTTGAGTTCAGGCTGATTGAAATGGCGTCGATTTTGCCAGCGAGAAGGGGAACTATGTCTTTTTTGTTGACGAGATTTCCAAGTCCGTTCGTGTTGATTCTGACCGGGAGGGTGAAATTTTCCTTGAGAAAGGCGGCGACTTCAAGAAGGACGTCGAGGGCTTCGGTCGGCTCTCCGTATCCGCAGAAAACAAATTCCTTGTAAGACTTGAAGCGCTCGGTCTTTGATTCGGCCTTGATTGCTTCGATTACTTCCCGGGCGGTCGGTTCCCTTTCAAGCCAGAGAGTCTCAACATTGTCGAATTCCGCTCCGCTTGCTCTCTGTCTGATGCAGAAGGTACAGGCGCAGGGGCAGCGGTTTGTGAGGTTGATGTAAAGTCCGTTATACTCAGGATAAATGATTGTCATGCCTTTTTTCATGTTTTTCTCCGTTATTCTCTGGTCAGAAAATCCAGCGCGTACTGCACGGCAAGGGCTGCGGCGTAGTGATAGCTGTCTTGGGCAAGGTCAAAATGCTCATTGTGATGAGGAAAACTTGTCGCCTCGCCGTCGCTTGAGCCTGCGTGAACGTAGGTTCCGGGTGCTTTGCGTGAAAAGTCTGCGAAATTGTCCGCCATGAAGCGTTTTTCGATGTTTGTGATTATGTTTTCGGTCGGAACGATTTTCTTTGCTGACTCGATGACTTCTGCCACGGTTTCGGCAGGATTTATGAGCGGGTCGGAAATGTCTTCGATTTCAACATCGGCTTTTGCTCCGTATTCATCCGCGATATTTGCAGCGATTTTACGAACTGCATCGGCGAGTTTTTTTCTTGATTCTTTTGAAAAAGCCCTGATTGTTCCTTCCAGAACGGCTTCTGACGGAATTATGTTGTAGGTCGTGCCTGAGTGAAAGCTTCCGATTCCGATTAAGCCGCCTTCAACCGGTGAAATAAGCCTTGAAACGACGGTCTGCAGCTGGGAAGCAATCAGAGCGCCCACAAAAAGGGAGTCCGCACCCATTTCTGGATATGTGATGTGGCTTGATTTTCCGTGGATTGTGATTTTAAGCCTGTCGCAGCTTGCCATGTCGCTCCCGCTTTTGATTGCAAACTTTCCGGCTTCAAGACCTGACTGAAAGTGAATCGCGAAAGTGCGGTTAACATTGTCCAAAAGACCGGAATTGATTATGTCCCGCGCGCCGTTTCCGATTTCCTCTGCTGCCTGAAAAGCAAAAATTATCTTGCCTTTAAAGTCATTTTTGTGGGCTGAAAGGATTTTTGCGGCTCCCAAAAGGGAAGCCGTGTGGCCGTCGTGACCGCAGGCGTGCATTATTCCAGGATTCTGACTTTTGTAGGGAACGTCGTTTTCTTCCTGAATCGGAAGGGCGTCAATGTCCGCACGGAGAAGAAGCGTTTTCCCGGGAATGCCTGAGTCAAGCTCCGCGATGACATTAGTTGCGGAAACTCTTTTAAATGAAAGCCCGATTTCAGTAAGTTTTTCTTCTATATATTTGCAAGTGTTGAACTCATTGAGCGCAAGTTCGGGGTGAGAATGAAAATGATTCCGCAGCTCGACCATGTAAGGTTTGAGGGCAAGGGCTTCTTCTAAGATTGTCATATTTAAACTCCGCTGCAAGGGTACTATGTGATACCTATTGAGTCAATGGGTATCACATAGCTACTACGCGCTCGCTCCCTACATATTGACTAAATAGGCAAATAGGTTTATAACCTAGTATATTAGTAGGTATTATATGGCAGAAGACAGTATTATTGAGTTAAAAAACATATCTAAGACCTTTCAGACTGAGGACGGGGTTTTTACGGCGGTTGATGACGTTTCGCTTTCGGTTAAGAAGGGCGAGATTTTTGGAATCATCGGCTATTCGGGGGCGGGTAAGTCTACGCTTGTGCGGGCTATAAACCTGCTCGGCCGTCCGACTTCGGGCAGCGTGACTGTACGCGGCAAGGATTTTCTTTCGCTTTCGGCAAGGGAGCTTCGCGAGGAGCGCAAAAAAATCGGAATGATTTTCCAGCACTTCAACCTGATGAAAAGCCGCACCGTTGAGGCAAATGTTGCTTTTCCGCTCAAAAAATCAGGACTTTCAAAGACTGAGATTTCTGAGCGCGTAAAGGAACTTTTGAAGCTGGTTGAAATTGAGGGCAAGGCAAAGGATTTTCCGAGCCAGCTTTCTGGCGGTCAGAAGCAGCGTGTTGCAATTGCCCGCGCCCTTGCGAACAATCCGGACATTCTTTTGTGTGACGAGGCTACGAGTGCTCTTGATCCGACAACGACACGCTCAATTCTTGCACTTTTGAAACGGCTCAACAAGGAACTGGGGCTTACAATCGTAATCATCACCCACCAGATGGAAGTTATCAAAGAGATTTGTGACAAGGTTGCAGTCATGGAAAACGGCAAGGTCGTTGAGCAGGGCGAAGTTTTTGACATTTTCGCCCGCGCAAAGCATGAAGTGACCCGCCGCTTTATCCGTTCGACTTCGAGCCTGACGAAAATCGAAAAGCTGATTGAAGAAAATTCGCCTGTAGTAAATCTTGGCGAGGACGAAGTTCTGGTCCGCTTTACATTCATCGAGAAAAATGTTTCCGAGCCGATTATTTCCGCCATGTCGCGGCTCTACGAAATCACGATAAACATCATTTTTGCGGATGTTGAAATCGTTCAGGACGCACCGATTGGCGGCACGGTCGCGATTGTCAGCGGTCAGAAGCCGGTGATTGATCGCGCACTCGGACACATAGCCCAGCAGGGCGTCGGGGTGGAAGTTTTGAAGAGAGGTAGGGAGTCGGTCGCCGAAGGCGAAAAAACTTGTGAGACAAGTTTTTAGACGAGTCTCGGTGAGAGCTGTGCTCGAACCGCGGAAGATATTTTGGGGGTACGGGGGCGTAGCCCCTGTAGATGGGGGTGTGGCACAACGAAGTGTGACACAGGGGGAAGACTTTCCCCCTAAATTTTGGAGGATTTTATGATTGATTTTATTGAGACGATTTTGCCGAATGTGGCTAAGCACCCGGAGAGATTTTTTAACGGATTTCTGGAGACGCTCGTCATGGTGCTCTGGTCCGGCTCGATTAGTTTTGTGCTGGGACTGCTGATTGGAATTACGATTACCGTGACTAAAAAGGGGGGCATTCTTGAAAACAGGGTGGTTTATCAGATTCTGGACAAGCTGATTAACCTTTTCCGCTCGATTCCTTTCATCATTTTGCTGACCGGCGTCATGCCCCTTTCGCGGCTTCTGATGGGAACGGCGATTGGCGTGCGGGGTGCGATTGTGCCTCTGGTTTTCGGATGCGTGCCATTTTTCAGCCGTCAGGTTGAGACTGCACTTGCCGAAGTTGACGGTGGTCTGATTGAGGCGGCAGAAAGCATGGGATTGAGCCCATTTGACATTATTTTCCGCGTCTATCTTCGTGAAAGCGTGGGGCCTCTGGTTCGGGGAACGACCATTACGCTCGTGAGCCTGATTGGTCTTACTGCTATGGCTGGTGCCGTTGGTGCTGGCGGTCTTGGAAACTACGCGATTATGTACGGTCACGACAGGAATCAGCTTGATGTCACATGGCTTACGATTGTCGTGCTTGTGATTGTGGTCAACTTGATTCAGACGGGCGGAAACCGGATTGTCAGGAAGAACAGACATTAAAAAGTTAGGAATTAGGAGTTAGGAGTTTTTAAGGGGGACTTTATGGCGATTAATAGACGGAAAATTGGAATTATTGGGGCGGGGCATGTCGGAAGTCATGGCGGATATGCTTTGATTTCGCAGGGACTGGCTGAAGAAATCGTTTATATCGATATTGATGAAAAAAAGGCGGCGGCTCAGGCACTGGACTTGTATGACTCATCGACTTACCTGAGCCATCATGCGACCGTCCGGGCTGGAAATTATTCTGACATAAAGGATGCGGACATTCTGATTGTTGCGGCAGGTCCTTTACCTGACATGGCGGCAGGTCAGAACGACAGGCAGCAGACTCTGGGAGCGACCGTTGAGATTTTGAAGGACATCGTGCCGAAAATCAAGGCGAGCGGATTTGACGGAATCATCATAAACATTTCGAATCCGGCTGACGTCGTAGCCCATTACATTCAGGAAAAACTGAACTGGAACCCCAGGAGGATTCTTTCAACCTCGACGACTTTGGACAGCGCAAGAGTCCGCCGTGCAATTGCAGAGGCGACAGGCTACGACCAGAAATCAATCAACGCCTATGCTTTGAGCGAGCACGGAGAAACTCAGTTCGTGCCCTGGAGCCTTGTGACTGTGGCAGGAAAGCCCCTTCTTGAGCTGATTAAGGAGCAGCCGGAGCGTTTTGGAAAGCTCAACCTAGACGAAATTGCCCAAACAGCCAAAAAAGCGGGCTGGATAATCCTGGGCGGCAAGGGAAGCACGGAATTTGGAATCGGAGCCAGTATCGCAAATGTGGTTCAGGCGATTTTCTGCGACGAAAACAGAATCCTTCCGGTCTCAACCCTTCTCCAGGGCGAATACGGCTACACCGATGTCTTTGCAAGCGTTCCCTGCCGGCTCAACAACGAGGGCGTGGCAGAAGTGATTGAGCTTAAGCTGACGGAAGGGGAGAAGGCGAAATTTGACGCGAGTGTTAAGAGCATGTCGGAAAACTACAAGAGAGCTTTGGGGATATAGGGAAGAAAAACAAGGGAAATTTTCCTCTATTTTTTCTTAATTTCCCCTAATTTTTCCAAATGCAGTTCAAAATCTTTACTTCGAGTGTAGCCGCTTACGCCGCCTCTCCTAACCAGCCGTAATGCTGCACTGACATATCCACAAAATGATTAAGGAGCAGATTAATTTTTGAATCAAAGGCTTCCTTGTCAAAACTCTGCGGCAGATCCGCATCAAGCGAAGAAATTATTGCATCTTTTACTGTTGTTGAAGCTTGTTCATCTTTATACCAATCAACAACAAAAAGATTCTGTTTTTCTTCTGTGAGTTTCTTATAAAGATTTTTTGCGGCTAGCTTTACTTTCTGCTCCTCTTCTTTTGTGAGTTTTCGTCCTTTTATGAGCAAATCAAACATTTCCAGTTCTTCTTCGGTAAGGCCTTCAGTTTCAGCACGCTTATCTTCGTTTTTCATGTCTTCGATAAGCTGTAAGAGTTGTTCGTAATAATCTTCGTTTTCACTGCCGCCGGCATTGTATTGGTCTATGATGTTTTTGAAGCGTTCACTGAACTTTATTCGCTCGCAGTTTTTGTTAATCATAATCTGTAGCATCTTCTGAATAAACGCTTTCATGTCATCAATTTCAATTGCTTTGTACTGAGCTTTATGGATTTCTTTTCTAAGTTCTTCTATATCAACTTTAGAAAGGTCAATTACCTTAAATTCGTGAATAAGATAATTAGAAGATTTTTTGCCGTCCGGGTCACTTGTGTCTTCTGGCTTTTCAGAACTTACCGATGTATCAAGCAGAGACTGCATTCTCATCTTTGCACGATCCAGCTTTTCATCATCAACAATGTTGTTCATCAAATCATTCAGATATTTGAGTGGCTTAAACTTTTCATTCTGCCAGCCCATCTCGAAAATCTCAGGTTTGCTTGCTTCGTAAAGATTAAGCATTGTATTTGTAATAACGCGGAACTTTTCTTTACCTTCGTCTTTCTGGTAAATAATTTCCAGCGCATTTCGCAAGGCTTCAAGTTTTTCCAAGTCATCGGGAAGCTTATTGATTTCTTCAAGACTGATATTAAGTTCGCTTAAAAACTCATCTGCTTCATTAATACTCTGCCCGATTAATTCAAGAAGATAATCAATATTTTTAGCAGGGAACTCATCTCCGTCATCGCCGGTTGCATAATCGGTAAGGGCCTGCTGCATATACTTAAAGACATTTACATAATCGACAATGATACCGCTTGTTTTACCCGGATAAACACGGTTTGCACGTGCAATTGCCTGCATGAGAGTATGGCCTTTCATAGGTTTATCAAGATAGAGAGTAGAAAGATTTGGAACATCAAAACCTGTAAGCCACATTGCGCAAACAAAAACAAGCTGCAACGGATCATTTTTATCTTTGAATCGGTCTTCAATATCTACTCCGTCAACAATCTTATTCATCTTGTCACGATGAGGTTTTATATTTAATCCCTGTTCTGCAAACTTCTTTTCTTCGTCTGCGTCTTCAGAAATTATTACCGCCATTTCTACATTATTCATGTAATCAAGGCGAGCTTTGATTTCGTCACGTTCTTCTTTAGTCTTAGCATTACTACGGTCAATCATCAACTTTTTCTTTTCCAAATCCCAGTAATGCTGAACCTTGTCGTACATTTTTACAGCTGTAAACTTATCTACAGAAACAACCATTCCCTTTCCAAGAAAGCCTCGACGAGGAAAATGATGAGCAATATCTTGAGCAATTTTATCAAGACGTTCATCGCGTTTAAGAACTTCAATTATCTTGCTGCCGGAATCTTCCAGCTTTTTGATTTCTTCTTCATTTAGATTTTCATCTTCAATAATGTCTACAATATCATCATCAAGGAAGTTATTTGTAAGACCGACTTCAGGCACACGGCGACTATAGAACAAAGGAACTGTACTTCCATCTTCAACAGACTGTGCAAAATTGTATTCGGAAACATAATCTCCAAACCACTGATTTGTCAGGCGTTTTGAACCAAGCAGTGGAGTTCCTGTAAAAGCTATGAAATTTGCATTTGGCAAAGCGGTGTGCATGTTTTCCGCAAGATCTTTGTACTGAGTACGATGCGCTTCATCAATCAAAACAAAAATGTCGTTGCGTTCGCTAAGAACAGGATATTTCTTTCCTTTGTCATAACGAAATTTATGAATCATAGAGAAAATGAATTTCTTGTTGCTCTTAAGATATTCGCGGAGCTGTTCTGAGTTTTTAGGCTGACATTCTTCTTTATTACCGATAACTTCTGTGCGAACAAAGTTTTTGTAAATCTGAGTATCAAGGTCTGTTCGATCCGTAACAATAAAGAAAGTAAAGTTTCCCTTTAATTTACGAGCACATTTTCTTGCAAAGAAAACCATGGAATATGACTTACCGGAGCCTTGAGTATGCCAGAAGACACCAAGCTTTCCTTTAAGATCTTCCCGGCGTTCAACATTTCGCATAAGATTATTTACACCGAGGAACTGGTGGTTCTTTGCAATTATTTTGACTTTTTGATTTTGGAACAAAATAAAATTTTCAATGTAATCAATCAGATGTTCTTTTTTACAAAGACCGCGGGCAAAGTATTCAATGGAAACACCTCGCGCTTTTATATCCTTGCGGTTTGGCTTTTCATTTTCGCTTTCAACCTTTAGCCATTCAAAGAAAAACTCAAAATCTGAATTCCAGGCGCCAAGTCGGGTTTCCAAACCGTTGCTCAAAACACAAATCTGATTAAAGGCAAAAAGATTTGGAATATCTTTTTTGTAGTCCGTAAGATTTTTATTATAGGCTTCTTCTATTTTGATGATAGCATTTTTAAGTTCAACAAAAACAAGAGGAAGTCCGTTTACAAAAATAATAACATCAGGACGCCGCCAATAATACTGACCCTGAATCCACATCTGAGAAACGGCAGTAAAAATATTGTTTTGAGGATTTTCAAAATCAATGAGTTTAACAAAATCAAAAGTTTGCTTACCGTCTTTTTTGAAATCAACCTTTTTACCGTTACGAATCAGATTGTAATTATCGTAATTGGTTTTTACCATGTCAGTGCCGGTAAAGTCACGGCATAGTTCCCGAATTACGGAATCAATATTCTCAGTAGGAATATTTGTATTGATTTTGTAAAGAGCAGTTTTTATCTGCTCTGGCAAAACACATTGCTTTTTAGAAGTACGACAAGTTCCATCGTTCAGATCTGCCTTATGGTTTGGATTTGAATCGCACTGGATGAAGTTATACGCAAGCTCATCGCTTTTAAGAATATTTATAAGAGAAACTTCAATATCATCTTCGGTAATGTAATTTGCCATAAATATCACTCCGCAACTTTGTAAATAAAATAGGGGAAATTTTCCTCTAATTTCCTCTAATTTCCCTTATTTTATCTTCAAAATCTTCTGCTCTAAGATATCCAACAAGACGCTGATTTAACGGATAAGTTTTTAATAATCCCATTTGAACAAGTCCTTCTAAATCAGATCTAATCGTCTTAACTGAAACTCCCAATTCTGTCTGCAAGTCTTTACTGATAAATATTGTACTTGGTTTTTCAGTTGCAATTTTAATGATTTGAGCCTGCCGTTCGTTAATACCTATTATTGTTTTGAATTCAAACAAGGCGGCCTGCTCTTTAGCTTTTCGTTCAAGGTATTTAGTTAATTCTATAAATGCCTTATTCAACACTACAAGATTATAATTTATAAAATATCCTAAATCATAATCATCATGCTCAGTATACAAAAAGACTTTTTCATATTTATCTTTTGAAGCATATATGATTCTTGAAATCGATAAAAATTCTGTAAGCCAATACCCCTTCTTAAGCATATACCAATAAAAAAGCGAACGAGCCGTTCGTCCATTTCCATCAGTAAAAGGGTGTAAAAAAGAAATTACAAAGTGAATAATTATCGCCTTTATAATTGGATGTATGAAAGTTTCATCTGTATTTGCAAAATCGCATAAATCATTTAAGACCGTTTCAATTTCGTTGTAGTCTGGAGGATTATGAGCTACTTCGCCAGTTATATTATTTGAAACGACTATATCATTGCTGTTTCTGAATTTGCCTTCTTCTTCTGGATTTTCCAAAGTTTTTTCTGTTATCTGTCTATGTATTTCTAATAACAGCTCTTTGGTTAAAGGTTCATTTTTATTTTCAGAAAGAAATCGAATTGTTTTATAATTATTCAATATCATTTGCTGACTTGAATCTTTAGGTTTTTTTTGCTTACGAAGCATTTCCTTAGCAACCTTTCGAGTTGTAGATGCACCTTCCATCTGGCTGGATGCGATTGCTTCTTCCATAATTGAACTAAGCAAATAATAGTGTTTTGTTTTTCCAGATATCAGATTATCAGAAGATAAAGTACCTCCAAAGTTCATGTCAAAATCGTGAAGGTATTTCTGCATAAAATCATTTATCTTGTATTTGAAAATATATTTACCAAACGAAACTACACTAGACATGCGAGATAATTTTATTGCTGCCCAAAAATCTTTTGGGTCTATTCCTTTTGGGGAATTATATTTTACCTTATCCCAATAGTAATAGTTTTCGTCTACCTTTCTGAAATAGCTTCGATACTCGGGATTGATTATTAGAGAAACAGCTGCTTCAGGATTAAAATCTGATTTTGGTGGATTTTCAATCATAGTTTAACTATAACATAGCTTCGTCGTGTTGGCAAGAAAAATAGGGGAAATTTTCTTCTAATTTCCCCTATTTTCCCTTGTTTCATGAGTTCTATTTCGCAAAATCAATCATTTTTTAATTTTGCGAAATAGAAAGGTGTTATATTTTATCTTAATTTATAGTTGGTGGAATAAAATCATTATTTCGATATTCATAAAATCGAATAAAAAGATCACATCCTTTTTTATGGCGCTTATATAGTTCATCATTCAAATTGATTATTGATTCTATTCTGGTCTTAGCATCTTCTAAATCACAAAATAATATAAGTGCATTATAATTAAATCTCTCATTTTCAAAAACCTGATTTCCTGTGCTTGATTTTGCGATATAAACCATTTTATCAACAATAGTTAAGAATTCATTATCTGTTTCCACTTTTTTACTTGCATATTTTTTGAAAGACTCGGTGTCTTGTGTATTCCAATAAAAACAAATTCTAGTATAAAATTTACTATTTATTAAAGAATCTTGATGATCTTTGATTTTTTGTAATAGCAAGAGGTTTAATTCATTATATGATTCTTCTGTTGTTATCATTTGCTGATAATTCTTCTTTTCTATACATTCTTTATCCATATAGAGAATATGAATAAACATACAGATATCTTTTGTAGCAGTAAGAAGTTTTTTCAACAATTCTGAATTCTGCTCCTTACTCTTTTCTTTTATTAAGAAATAATAAATTCTAAAAACAGTTGTATCACTACCAAACCCCCAGAACTCATTTCCATCAGGCAGGTCTTCTGCAACATCAAATAAAGCTGAAAAATATGGGATAAAATTCTTTTCCTCAATAAATGAACCTGACAGAGAATTACTTTCCAATAATTTTAATAAAGACAAAGCTTTTCCGTCGCTGATGTATTTCCTAAATATTTTAATTAGTTCATCATAATTATCAGATAATGATTTAATTAACTGTACATCATAGTTTGAGCAATCATTCTTAGGAATGCCTGGCACATGATTAAAATACACATCAAAATATTTTTCTGAAGCAATGGAACAATATTTATCATTATTATAATACGAAGTTGGCGCCAGAATACTAGATACATCTTTTGAACAATACCTAATAGCTGGAAAGATTTGAGCTAAAATGCAATCTAAACAATCTTTATCATTTTCTGTATATGATTCATTAAAACTTTCGGAAAACCATTTATCATATCTTTCTTTTTTGTTTGGAATCTTATATTCTAGATTTTCTTTAGAAGTAATAAACCATAGTTTATTATCTCTGATAAAATCATAATACTCTGGGAATTTCAAACGAATAAACTCAATAGCTAGAAAATCTATAAGATTGATTTCTAAAACGCCTTTATTAATAAACTGTGATAATTTGAATTTAACGGCATTTACATATCTTTTGATTTCACGAATAGTTGTAAGATTTGAGACTATCGAATTATATACATAAGCCCATTTTGTATTTTCTATTCCGAAAATTGAATTCTGTTCTTCTGTAAAATCCTGGGCAATATTTTTCAATTCGTCCATTAAAATTCTACTTAATGTAGATGATGGAATTGAAGGCAAATCATATTCAATATTAATAATCTTTTCCAAGTATTCTCTACCATCGATTCTATTTTGAATATCCAAACTTTTTTCGACAATTTCTCTATCAAAGGAAAGCAAGTATATTGTGTTTGGAAAATCAGCATTAGAACGTACAATTCTAAAAAGCTGTTTTATTTCTTGTGATGATAATCTGTCAATGTCATCCATAATGATGATTAGTTTTCTATTTTCTTTCTCTAAAATATTACCAATATCTTTTTTGATTTTTGAAACAGATTCATCTAAATTTTCATTTCGAATCTTAATAACAGAAAGAACGATATTACATACTATAATAATAAAGGAAACTATTAGTGTTATTGGTGATATCCATTTTGAAAGCTCTTTTATTTCTTTACAAAAATCTGGAAACAATTGAGGCAAGCTTATTCCTACAAAAGACAAGACCATTGTTATCGCTGACCAGAATGTAAGCATCGATTGTTTTGTAGGAGTTAATTTGATTAAATTCAAATATAACTCTAATTTCTTTCCAAAGCCTTTTATCTTATCAGGTCCTTTTAATGTTGCTTGAATCTGTCGTATAAATGGTTCTAATAAATCTTCTGTTTCAGAATATCCCCAAGGATTAAAATTAATTACGATTGGAGATTTCTTCTTATCTTTTGATGATTTTTTTTCTTTTTCGGAAGACAACTGTTTCTCTAATAAATTTATAATGGAAGTTTTACCAGAGCCCCATTTTCCAAAAAGGCCAATAACTAATGATTTTTTATCATTCCATGAAAGTAGAGAAGAAGAAAGATTTTCAACAAAGCTCTTACGATTTAATAAATCATCTTCAAAAGTATTGATTGCTTCGTCTGATAATATCCGTTCAGTCATCACGTTCTCTCTATATATAATTTCTTTATTAAATATTCCAACTCTTATTATCAAAGATAATTGTTTCCATGGTGTTTATTATTCATCAATGCTATGAATTAATCATCTTATAAAAATCATCAGCTAAATGTGACATCCTATTTAGAACATTAAAATTTTCTTCCCTGCCTTCATATGATTTCACGAATCTTTTTACACTCTTGAATTCAGATTCCTTGTAAATAGGTATTTTTTGCTTTAATGGCAAGTTATCACACCGTTCATTTAAATCCTTTTCTAGAGGTAATAAATTTCCTATATTTGAATTTTGTTCTCCATCAGAATCTGGTAAAATATGTTCAATAGTATATTCTGCTGGCATATTTTTATTTCCTAAATATTCTTCATATATTTCCAATACAAGTTTTGCTTTCTCGGTTTCCTTAGGATCTTTATAAAATTTAAAATGATTTGAATAACCTATTGTAGAAAAGGCTTTCTTAAACCATTCTTTATTAGGAATTCGTTTTTTAAAACTTTCATAAAATTTAGATAATGCCCCATCATCAAAATTTCTTTCTAATTTATAAGCATATTCAGAAATAACAGATGTTATAGTATTTGATTTCTCTTTTCCGATAAGTGTATAACAAATAAAAAACTGTTTTATAAATGTTATAGCTTCTTTATATTGTTCGTTTGTTATTTTTTCTAAATCTAATTGGTGCATTAAACTAAGAATTACTGGTCTAAATTGTTCCTGTCTTTTTGATTTAAAGAATTTAAAAATTGAATACTCCTCAGGTGAACAAATTTGATTTCCTTCAGAATCAACTAAAAGTGGATTATATAGTTTTGAATAATAAACAGACTTCTGAATAAAGTCACTAAAAAATGCTTCTACATTATTTGCCTTTACATATGTTTTTATTGCTTTATATGCATCCTTCCTGTCATTATCATTTATTTTGTATCTATGGATTAGATAGTGTAAGAGATATTTATTAATTCCTGCGCCAAGAAGTTTTTCCATATCTTCCCATTCTTGTTTTACTTCATCAACTTTTTCAATTGGCCTGATATAACGCATGACATAATTTTTTAATAACTCATGATCGGCTAAATTTTGACCTCGAGCATTCAGAATTTCAAAGATAGTATAAGAATCTTCTTCTGTTGTAGCTTCAATACGTACATATTCTGTATTTATGATAGAATCTCTCAATACTGTTATCTTTCCAGTTTCACCATTTTGTTTAGTTATAAATTCTTCAATTTTTTGTACATAGTATTCAAATGCTTCTTCGATATTTTTATCTTTTTTCTTATCTGTGATATAAATTTTTAAGAACGAAGATAGCGTAGGAACTTCACCAAAAGGTATGGTCTGAATTGCGCTTATTATTTTATCTAATCCTAAATGATAGGATGAATAAAAAATATGGTGTGAATTATTCTTATCATCCTTTGTTGCAATATATTTTTCAGTTCCATAATAATCTGATTCCAAGTTGTTTTTTTTCATTATAAATAGTAATGCTGATAAAAAGATTGTAATTGTGAATAATCGTTGTTGTCCATCAATAACAGTAAATTTTGACAAACCATCAACTTTTTCTTTTTCTTTTAATAAAACAATACTTCCTATAAAATGGTTTGTGTTATTTGAAGTTGCAAACTCTAAATCAGAAAACAAATCTTCCCAATTATCATGATTCCAAACATATTTTCTTTGATTTCTTGGAATACGATATAACTGAGATGTTAATAACTCTCTTATTGTTTTTTGTTCTGCAAAGTAACTCATTTTTTTTCTTCCCTTTTAATTATTTTAATTCAAGTTTACCACTCATCAATCTAGGTAACAACAAGTTACGCTGTTGTGTCAGGTTGGTGATTTGTTCGGAAAGGAGTTCTGCTTTTGCAATAAAAGAATTTGCCCTTTCTGAAAACTGTTGTTGTACTTTTTCTGGCGGAAGAAGAACTTTTATTTTTTTCATCATTGAACCAGATAATTCAGGAAAAGTTGCTCCACTTGCTATGCTCTGCAAATAGTTTTTATTCATTCTGAAGTAATAATATAAATATATTGGTTGAATCACAGATGTATTACAAACAACGCTTTTGAATCCTTGATTTGTACATATCGGATTTTTGGCTAATGCAACATAACCGACAGGTGCCCGTGATGAAAGTAAAACAGTATCTTTAGGCATCATTTTTGCACTTGATTTTTTCAAACCTAATTCAGTTATATTTTTTGATCCTCGACTGACATAAACATTTGTATTATCAGATAAATCAACAGGAGAGAGCCAAGGAATATCACCATCCCAATATTCTTCATTTTCTGTTGAAGGTGTTCCTCCACCAATTACTTCACCAACATTTCCAATTCTTTCTACCTTCCACCCCTCTGGAATTCCATTTTCAAACTCGGTGGTTTGCCAGCCGGGGAAGCGGAAGCGGACGAACCATTCTTTGTAGAGTTCGCTTGCGGCGGTTTGCAGGGCTTCTATCTGCTTTTTGTAGTTTTGTATGAGGTTGTCGTAGGCTGATAGTATTGAGGCGATTTTTTGTTGGGTGGGGATAGGGGGAAGTTGAACCTTTATTTTATTTAAAGTTCCTAAAAACAAGCAAGGTTGTGCTGACCCCGTTGCAATTACATGGAAATAATAATTAAATGAATTTGTTCCCAGCAAGTAAAAAAGAAATATAGGATCTGCAATTTTTGTATTGGCTTTTATTATTCCTACACTTCTTTGAAATTCATAATTTTCAGAACCATCACCAACTATTGCTAAGTCTCCAACATTTGCTCCAACTGTTGTTATTGCAATATCATTTTTTGATAATTTTGTTCGTTTTTTTAATTTATTACATAATTCACGATTTATTTTTCTATCTGTATTTTCATCAAAAACAATTCTTCCACATTGAATATTTTTTGCACTCAATAATAAACAGTCTCCATTTTCATCATCAATGACTGTATTATGTACTCCATCACAAATATTTAGAGAAATGTCTTTTAATGTGTAAGTTCGTGTTTCCATTTTCCTAATTCTCTTTTATAGATCCCGAAACAAGTTCGGGATGACAAGTTTTTTTGCCCTCTTGCGAGCTTTCACGCGTTAGGGATTGTAGGGGCGGTGCAGCCGTTCTCGCGAAGCGAGAATGGAGGTAGCGCAGCGTACGGAACCCCGGAAAGCCCGACCGACGCAAAGCGGCGGGAACGCCCTAACTAATCAACTCCTTCAAATTATCTGCAATCTGTTTTTCGAGAGTTGCGGCTTCTTTGCTTAAGTCACCAAGCTCGGTGTTGAGGCCCAGCATTTTGGCTTTGAACTCAGCTTCGGTCATGCCATCGTCTTCGATTACAACTCCGACGTAGCGGCCGGCATTGAGGGAATAATCCTGGTCGCGGATGCCGTCTTCGCCTTCTATGCTGGCGGCTTTGCAGAGGCCTATTACATCGGTGTAGGTGCCGTTTGGAAAGCGTTCATTAAGCCAGTCTATCTGAGTCTGCCAGTAGTTTTTTGTTTTTACTTCTTTGTCGTCGCTTGCTTGAGGGGCTGCTTTAAGGGCGGCGGTGTATTCTGCTATGAGGTCTTTAAAGGCCTGGGTGTCGCCATTGTAGAGGCGGGTGATGATTCCCAGATTTTTTATCTGCTCGTCGCTGAATTTTCTGTGGGCACGGTCTACCTGGGTAAAGATAGAGCGGGCATCTATAAAAAGGATTTTGTCTTTCTTCTGCTCGTCCTGGGTTTTCTGTTTGTCGAAGAACCAGAGGGTTGCAGGAAGCGTAACGGAAGAAAACATATTGCTTGGAAGGGTTACCATCTGGCTGATAATTCCTTCTTCTATCATCTTTTTGCGGATTTCAAGTTCTGAACCGCCGGCATCGCTTGCGGAGTTTGCCATAACAAGGGCTGCTTTTCCTGTAGCATTGAGTGAGCTTGCAAAATAACTTATCCAGAGGTAGTTTGCATTTGGAACTGTTTCTTTTTTGTCGCTGCCTTTTTTGGCTGTTTTGGATTTGTTCTTTGGAACTCCGTAGATATTAAAGCGCGGGTCGTCTTTTACTTTGTCATACACAACTTCGTCTACGTTGAATGGCGGATTTGCCATTACGTAATCAAAGTTGCCTACTGCATTGTGTGGGTCTGAATAGAAGGAGTTTGCTTCTACGATTTCGCCGCGGACGTTGTTCAAAAGAAGATTCATTTTTGCAAGCTTTACGGTGTCGGGTTCTTTTTCTACGCCGTAGCAGCGGAACTTCATTACTTCATCAGAAGATTTGTTGTGGCGGTGCATAAAGCGGGCTGCCTGAACAAACATACCGCCGGAACCACAGGCCGGGTCTAAGATTTTCTTTTCGCCATTTTGCGGCTGGAGAACTTCTACCATGTAGCGGACTACGGTTGCAGGTGTATAGAAGGTTCCGCCGTCTTTTCCTTCCTGAAGGGCAAATTCGCCGAGGAAGAATTCGTAGATTTCGCCAAAGAGGTCTACGCTGATGTTTTCCGGAATATCCATAAAGATGCGCATGATGTTGGAAAGGAGTTCAGGCTCTTCTTCCGGCACGAGCTGGCCGTATACTTCTTTTGGAAGAACGCCGTCCATTTTTTCGTTTTCGCGTTCTATGGCTTCCATCGCCTTTTTTACGAGGGTTGCTTTGTTTGCGTCATCTGGCGCGTCGTTGATTGTTGTGTAATAAGCTTCTGGCGGAAGGTAAAAACCGCAGTATTTGATAGAGATTTCTTTTATGGATTTTTCGGCTCGTGTGCCTTTTGATTTATTGTATTCGGCTTCAATTTCTGCTTTGTGCTGTTTGTAAAGAATGTCTGCGTAGCGCAAAAAGATTAAGCCTAAAATTGGCTGTCCGTATTTATTTGCTGCTAAGTGGGCGCTGGCACGAAGTACATCTGCTGCGTGCCAGAGGTTGTCTTTTAGGGTTTTGAGTTCTGAGTCGGTCATTTATGTATCCTGCACTTTTAATTATATTCCATTATATCAACATTCACTCGTCAAATATAGGCGTTATTTTGAACTTCTTCACTCTGAAAAATCACATTTTTTTTATTATTACCCATTGACTAACTAGGTAAATATCATTATAACAATATCATCTTAAAACCTACTAACCTAATAGGGAATACAAAACATTAAGGAGTCAAATATGAAAAAAATTATCGCAGCAGTTTTAATCGGAGCAGTCGCTCTCACATCAGTTTTCGCGGCTAAAAAGAAGAACACCGTCGTCAAATTGGGCGTCGTTGGTTCAATCTATGAGGACTTGTGGGCACCTGCTCAGAAGCTACTAAAAAAGCAGGGAATCGACCTCAAGTTCGTCCAGTTCTCTGACTATGTTACACCGAACAACGCTCTTTCAAACGGCGAAATCGATTTGAACGCTTTCCAGCACCGAATCTTCCTCCAGAACGAAATCGACAACCACAAATACGATGTAAAACTCATCGGAAACACATTCATCATCCCTCTCAACCTTTACTCAGTCAAAGTAAAGTCAGTTTCAGAACTTAAATCAGGCTCAATCGTCGCAATCCCGAACGATGTTACAAACGGCGGACGCGCAATCAAAGTTCTGGCTGCAGCAGGTCTCATCACCCTCAAATCAGACGCAGGCTTCAATCCGACAGTAAATGACATCGCAGAAAACAAGAGCGGCATCGTAATCAAGGAACTTGCGGCAAACACAATTCCGGCCGCCCTCAAGGATGTTGACGCTGCAATCGTAAACGGAAACTACGCCCTCGACTTCGGAATCAAAACCGAGTCAGCAATCTTCAAGGACACATCGGTCTCAGAAAAAGCCTACTGGAACCTCATCGCAGCCCGCGGCAAAGACCTTCAGGACAGCGCAAAAGTCGAAATCTTCAAGAAAGTCGTAAAAGCTTTCCAGACAGCCGAGACAGAAAAAGTCTTCAACAAGGACTTCGGCGGCTACTTCATCAAAGAAGGCTGGGACATAGACGAGTTCTAGGATTCAGAATGAAAACTATTTATCTTGCCGCAGGATGTTTTTGGGGTACGCAGAAGTTTTTTGATCAGTTTGACGGTGTTAGAAAAACTGTCACAGGATATGCTAACGGAAATACAGAAAATCCGAGCTATGAGGATGTTAAGCATCACAACAGCGGGCATGCAGAAACCGTCAAAATTGATTTTGATGAGAAATTGATTTCCATCGAAAAACTTCTTGAATACTACTTTCTGATTATTGACCCTCTCTCTGTGAACAAACAGGGAGAGGATGAAGGAATACAGTACAGAACCGGAATTTACTATGAAGATTCGGAATTGCTTCCTTCAATCGAAAAGGTAGTTTCAGAACAGGAAAAGAAAATCGGTCAGAAACTTGCCGTGGAAGTTCTTCCTTTGAATAATTTCTACACGGCGGAAGAATACCACCAAAAATATCTTGAGAAAAATCCCGGCGGATATTGCCATATTAATCCGGTGATGTTCAGCCTATACAAAAAGTTAAAAAAATAGGAGACCGTTATGAAAAAAATTATTGCGGCAGTTCTGCTCGCTGGTTTTGCATTCGCATCAGTTTATGGAGCTGCTAAAAAGTCAAAGCAGGTCGTAAAAATCGGTGTAACAGGCGCAATGTATGATGATGTCTGGGAACCGGCTATTAAGAATCTTGCAAAAAAAGGAATTAACGTTAAGCTCGTTCAGTTTTCAGATTATGTTGCTCCAAGCCGTGCTCTTGAAGACGGGGAGATTGATTTACATGCCTGCCTTAGCCGTGTATTCTTTGAATCTGAAGTAAAAAGTCACGGTTATCATCTTCAGCGGGTTGCAAACACAATCTATGCACCTCTTAAAGTTTTTTCCGTAAAAATTAAATCCGTAAGCGAACTCAAAGAAGGCGATATCATAGCTATTCCGAACGAAGCTACAAACGAAGGCCGTGCACTCAAACTTTTGGATTCGGTAGGAATCATCAAATTAAAAGAAAATGCAGGATTTAATCCTACTCTTGATGATATTGAATCTATTCCGACTGGCGTAAAATTCAAGCAGCTGGCTTCCAACCTGATTCCATCCGCTCTGGTTGATGTTACAGCAGCAGTTATCAACGGAAATTATGCGCTTGATTTTGGAATTGACCCAAAACTTGCAATTGCAACAGAACTTCACCCTGACACTCCTTACTGGAACCTGATTGCGGCACGAACTTCTGATTTGAGTGATAAAAATCGTGTGAAACTATTTGATGAAATCGCAAAAGAATTTCAGAAAGAAGCAACTGCAAAAGTTCTTGAGAAAAAATTCACTGGTGCTCTCAGACCTGTAGGCTGGGACATTGACGAACTGAAAAACTACAAATAAGAATAAAAAAATGGCAGACATAACCGAACTTTCAAACATTATTTCTGATAAAAATCGTCTTGTTTTTGCTCCTTCAATCGAAGCCAAATACCTTTCCGACACGCTCGGTCGCAAAAAAGGCTCGGCTTCGGCTCTTGTCTTCCCGGTTTCCACAGAGGAGGTAAGTGCGGTCGCAAAGTTCGCCTATGAAAACAGGATTCCTCTCACTCCGCGCGGGGCGGGCACGAATCTTGTCGGCTCTACTGTTCCACACGACGGAGCAATCATCATCGACTTTTCCTTGATGAACAAAGTTCTTGAACTTGATAAGGAGAACTTTACCGCCTGGGTTGAACCGGGAGTCATTCTTGAGGATTTTCAGAAATATGTGGAAGGCGAGGGGCTTTTTTATCCGCCTGATCCGGGCGAAAAGCGGGCTTCAATAGGCGGAAATATTTCCACAAACGCCGGGGGCATGAGGGCAGTCAAATACGGAGTCACCCGAAACTATGTCATGGCCCTGGAGCTTGTAAAAGCAGACGGCACTGTCATTACGGTCGGAAGCAAAAACCGCAAGGACACGACAGGCCTTGATTTGAAGGACGTCGTAATCGGTTCGGAGGGAACTCTTGCCATAATCACAAAATGTCTTCTCCGCCTGATCGGAAAGCCTGAAAAATCATTGAGCCTTCTGGCCGGCTTTGGATCGCTAAAAGCTGGAATCGAAGCCGTTCCAAAAATCCTCAAGGCAAACCTCAATCCGACGGCACTGGAGTTCATCGAAAGAAAGGTCGTAAAGCTTGGCGAGGATTTTTTGAAAATCAAATTCCCGCTTGAAAGCGAAGCCTATCTTTTGCTCACTTTCGACGGCAGCAAAGAAGAAATTGACTCAGCCTTTGCAAAACTTGGAGAAGTGCTCAAGTCTTCCGCAGAAAAAATCATTTCCCTTGATGACGCGGCTCTGGCACAGAATGTCTGGCGCATCCGGGGCTGTCTTGTAAAGGCGGTGGAAGCCGTGAGCGAGCAGGAACCGCTTGATATTGTCGTGCCGATTTCCAAAATCCCCGATTTCGTCGAGTTCGTAAACGAGCTTGAAAGACAGAGCGGAATGCAGATGATAAGCTTCGGTCATGCTGGCGACGGAAATGTCCACCTTTGCGTAGTGCGCGGAAGTCGAAGTGATGCAGAGTGGGAGAGTGAACTCCACGCAAATCTTGAAAAACTCTACGCAAAGGCACATAATCTTGGCGGACTGATTTCAGGCGAGCACGGTCTTGGCGTGAGCAAGCGGGATTTCTTCTTCAAAGAAACACCTGCCGAAAATGTTGCGCTTATGAACAGCGTGAAACTCGCCTTTGACCCGCAGGGAATCCTGAATCCTAAAATCAGCTATGTAAAATAGAGGAAAATATGCCAGCATTATCAAGTCGAACCGCAAATTTCACAGATTCTGTTATCCGCCGCATGACACGCATTTCAAATCAGTACGGAGCAGTGAATCTTTCGCAGGGCTTCCCTGATTTTGAGCCTCCGCGCGAAATTCTTGAAAGGCTTGCCCAGGTCACAAAGGAAGACTTTCACCAGTACGCAATCACCTGGGGAGCACAGAATTTCCGTGAGGCACTTGCCGCAAAAATCCAGCATTTTTCGGGCGTTTCTGTAAATCCGAATGAAGAGCTTGTCGTTACCTGTGGTTCAACCGAGGCCATGATGGCTGCCATGATGAGCGTTACGAATCCCGGCGACAAGGTAATCGTCTTTTCTCCTTTCTATGAAAATTACGGAGCCGACACGATTCTGAGCGGGGCAGACCCGATTTATGTTCCTCTTATTCCGCCGACCTTCCGCTTTGACGAGGCTGTCCTTGAGGATGCTTTTAAGCAGAGGCCAAAGGCAATCATCGTCTGCAATCCGTCAAATCCTTGCGGAAAGGTTTTCACCCGCGAGGAACTTGAGACAATCGCAACTCTTGCAAAAAAATACGACACCTTCGTAATCACAGATGAAGTTTACGAGCACATCCTCTACAAGCCGAACGTCCACACCTACATGGCTTCTCTTCCGGGTATGAAAGAGCGCACGATTACATGCAACTCACTTTCAAAAACATACTCAATCACAGGCTGGCGTCTCGGCTACACTCAGGCAAATCCTGAAATCACGGAGAGAATCAAAAAAGTACACGATTTTCTGACCGTCGGAGCCGCAGCACCCTTACAGGAAGCGGCAGTCACGGGCTTAAAATTCGGCGACGACTATTACTCATGCCTGCAGGAAAAATACACCAGCAAGCGTGACCTTTTCCTTCGCGGCTTAGACTCAATCGGCTTGAATCACACGGTTCCGGAAGGTGCTTACTACATTCTGATTGATATTTCCGAGTTCGGCTATGAATCAGATTTGGAATTTGCAGAAGTCCTTGCCCGCGATGTCGGAGTCGGCTCAGTTCCAGGCTCTTCTTTCTTCAAGGAGAGCGAAAACCGCTACGTCCGCCTGCATTTTGCCAAAAAGGACGAAACTCTGAACGAAGCTCTGAACAGGCTTTCTGACATCAGAAAGAAAATTAAAAAATAGGGGCATAAAGGGAAACTCCCAGCCCACGATTTTCAAATTCTTCGTCACTTTGATATAATGAAGGCATGAAAAGCTTCTTCATGTTTTTTGTGCTCTTCGTTATGATTGCCGCTTCGGAAGTTCTTGGAGAAAGGGAAGTCATATTCCCGGAAGTTGCGGCTCTTTGCGCAGGATGCTTTCTTGCTCCGCGTCTTGTCTGGCGGACTAATTACCTTAAAATGCTCGCGTCTATTTCGATATGCGCACTTTTCGGCCTTTTGATTGTCCTTTTTGCTCCTTTTCCTCTCTGGATTCAATTTTCACTGGGATTTATAATCGGTCAGCTTGTCCTCTTCTTCTCAAAGACTTCTTTCGCCCCAATGATTTCGGCAATTGCCCTGCCGATTTTGATTCAAACAAAAAGTCCGGTCTACCTGATAGCGGCTTTTTCCCTCACGCTTCTTGTAATTCTTCTCAGCCTGACTCTTGAAAAACTGAAAATCAAGGAAAAAAACGCTTACGAGCCTGTAAATTACAATCCAAAAGAATTTTTTGCAGCTTTTGCCTTCCGCACGATTTTTGTAGCCCTTATTTCTGTCATAGCCCTCAGGTTTGGCGTGAAATTCTGCATCGCACCGCCGCTTTTAGTCGCTTTCACTGAGCTGTGCAACAAAAACAGTCCCGCAGCCAAAAGATTTTTCGCAGTCATTTTATTGGTCACTCTCTGTGCCCTGGCAGGAAGCCTCAGCCGCTATTTTATTTCAATCACTCTGGGCTTTCCTCTGACTCTTGCGGTTCTCCTTGCCGGAGCTATGGTTTTGGGACTGGTCAAACTTTTTTCATTCCCATTTCCGCCTGCCGCTGCCATGTCAGTTCTTGCAATGCTGATTCCAGAAGAAGCCGTCGTCTTTTATCCCCTTCAGGTATTTGCAGGAATCTCAGTTCTGTCACTTCTTACGCTTATCTTGAACAGTAGTGTTTTAAAATGAAAAAGGCTGCCCCTTCGCTGAAAATTTTCAACTTTAAGGACAGCCCCATGACACTTTTTTAATTCAATTCAACCGCTTACAGTTTAACCCGGAAGATTACCGGGATTTTTACGTCTGTCTTTGTCGCAGCTTTGTAATCATCGCTTGTGTTGAGAGCCTGGGTAAACTCAACTGCTGTTGTAATTGCTGCTGCAGGGCCTGCGCTGAACTTTGCTCTTGGTGAAATTGTGACTGTGTTTTCTCCGAGATTTGACTTGTCGTTGTTGTCGAGGTCGGTGTAATCAAGCCGTGCATCAAGGGCTACAAGAATTGTGTCACTTACAGTATAAGAAACTTCAGTTCCGAATTCCAATCCTGTTTCGGCTTTGTCGGCACCTTTAGGTTTGATTGAAGAGAATTTTGCAACGAAAGTTGCCTTGATTGCGTCTGCTGCATACTGGAATCTTCCGTCAACTGCATATGCAAGGTCGATAACGTCTTTCTGAGCGCCGCCTGTGAATCCCAGGACTGCATTAATTCCATCTGCCGGTTTGATTGAAAGATATGCTGCTCCGCCATAAGCGTTGTTCTCAGGATTCTTGAAAATCACATCAAGACTTGTGCTTTCACCTTTCCATGCGGCTTCAAAAACATAACCTGCCTGCTGATTTCTTTTTTCAGTTTTATCATATTCAGATTCAAGCAAGCCTGCTGTCAGGACAAGTTTTCCTCCTGCAACTTCAGGAAGTGTATAGTCTGCGAGCAATGCAAGGTTTTCACCGCCTGCAATCTGTGCCGTGTTTCCAAAGTCATAGAGCCATGTCTTGCCTGATTTTGAAATTGAGCTTTTTCCTGTTGAATCTGTTTTAAGACCATATGAAAGTTTGTTTGAAACTCCGTATTTTGCAATGTCCGAATCAAGAAGGCCGGCTTCTGTTGCCGTAACGTTGTAACGGTTTGTAAAACGGTTGTCGTAATCTCCGAAACTGAATTTTAAGTCACCGTAATTAATCCAGCCGTAATATGTATCGAATGTGATTGCTCCACTTTTTGCCTTGTTTCCGGCATCAATTACTGACTCAACTGTAACACCGGCATATTCATTTGATGCATAAAAATCAAGATAGTCGGCGGCACTTGAGTTCTTCAGGTTCCACAAAGTCGTAGATTCATCACCTTCTACAGGTTTTGAATAAGTCAAGGCACTTGTTCGGATTCTTGCCTGATTTTTGATTTTAAGTTCTGCCGTTGCAGAGGTGAGTGCGAGCGCAAGGACTGATGCCCCTGCAATTGGTTTAATGATTTTTTTCATTTTTTAGCTCCTGTTTTTTTTTTATATATTTAACTCTTCATGCGAAGAATTTGTGCTTTTTAGGAAAGGCACTGAATAAGGAGGAGAACAGTGCCTTTTTCAGTAGTTTGCTGCAATTCCTACTGTCGCACTATGTTTTACCGAAAAATCTGACGCGTGCCTAATATAAGTTTTCTATTGGCGTTAAAGGTTTTGGCTATGAGTTCCCATTTTCCCCAAAAACTACTATAATGCTAGGCATATATGGATTTTGCGTTTATTCAAAAAGTTATTCCCATGTACGCAGAGGCGGCCTTGCTTACATTTCAGCTTGCCCTTGCGGGGATTCTTCTATCGTTTTTGCTGGGCTTAGTCTGTGCCCTCATAAAATACTTTAAAATTCCGGTCTTACAGCGCATTGTCGGCGCTTATATCGAACTTTCCCGTAACACTCCGCTTTTGATTCAGCTTTTTTTCCTTTATTTTGCCTTTCCGCGAATGGGAATCAAGCTTTCTTCGGTTCAGTGTGCAATCATCGGCCTTACTTTTCTGGGTGGCTCCTACATGGAAGAAACTTTCCGCTCGGCTCTTGAATCGGTCTCAAAAATTCAGGTCGAAAGCGCCCAGTGCATAGGCCTTACTTCCCGCCAGGTCACTCAGTACGTTATCTTGCCCCAGGCAATTTCCGTTTCAGTTCCGGGCTTCTGTGCAAACGTCATGTTCTTAATCAAGGAAACTTCGGTCTTTTCAGCAGTCGCCCTTGCAGACTTGATGTATGTCGCCAAGGATTTGATCGGCCTCTACTACAAAACTGACGAAGCGCTCACTTTGCTCTGTGTCTCATATTTTTTTCTGCTTCTTCCAATTTCAGTGATTGCATCTTTTGCCGAAAGGAGGCTGCGTTATGCTCAGTTCGGAAACCGCTAACGCCGTAATTTCAGCATTCAGCGTGCTCACCAAGGGCACGAATTTCATCCGTCTTTTGGGCGGACTCTGGGTCACTGTCTGGATTGCCCTTGTTTCAGTCGCTTTTTCTGTAGTCCTGGGGATCCTTTTTGGAATGCTGATGACGGTCAAAAACCGTGTGATTAAAGCCCTCTGCAAAGTCTACCTTGAAGTCATGCGAATCATGCCGCAGATGGTCCTTCTTTTCATGGCATATTACGGTCTCACCCGTGCCTTTGACATTTCGCTCAGCGGAGAAGCGGCAAGCATTCTGGTCTTTACCCTCTGGGGAACGGCCGAAATGGGCGACCTTGTGCGCGGCTCCCTTGAAAGCGTTCCAAAGCATCAGTATGAAAGCGGCCGGGCAATCGGACTTACAGAGAGGCAGGTCTTTTTCTACATAATAATTCCACAGAGCCTCCGCAGCCTGATTCCGCTTTCGATGAACCTGATTACCCGAATGATAAAAACGACATCGCTGGTGGTTTTCGTCGGAGTAATCGAGGTCGTAAAAATCGGACAGCAGATTATCGAGGCCAACCGCCTCACGGTTCCGACGGCCAGCATAGCGGTCTACTTCGTGATTTTCATGATGTACTTTTTCGTCTGCTGGTTTTTGAACCTGGGCGCAAAAAAACTGGAGCATAAATTGTAGGGGGAGGGCTCCCCCTCGCGCCCACTTCGTTGGTCGCTACCCCCTCTGCGGGCTCAAACGCCGCCCGCAACACCTGCTAAAGGAGAAAACAAATGCCATTATTGGAAATTAAAGACATACACAAATCTTTCGGTGAAAATGAAATCCTCAAGGGAATCTCCCTCAATGTTGAGAAGGGCGACGTAATCGTTGTGCTCGGTCCTTCCGGCTGCGGAAAATCAACCTTGCTCCGCTGTATCAACGGCCTTGAGACGATTCAGGACGGAGAAATCAAGCTTGACGGTGAAGTTATTTCAAACCGCAGCAAGGACATGCACTTAATCCGCCAGAAAATCGGCATGGTCTTCCAGAGCTACGATCTTTTCCCTCACCTCAATGTGATGAAAAACCTTCTTCTTGGTCCAAAGCACGCCCATGAACTTAACCTCGATATGAAGGAAGTCGAAAAAGAAGCCGAAATGTGGCTTGAGCGGGTCGGACTTGCAGACAAAAAGAACGCTTACCCGCGAGAGCTTTCAGGCGGACAGAAACAGCGCGTTGCAATCGTTCGAATGCTCTGCCTGCACCCGGAAGTAATGCTTTTTGACGAGGTAACTGCCGCCCTCGACCCGGAAATTGTGCGCGAAGTCTTAGACGTTATGATGAATCTTGCCAACGACGGAAAAACTATGCTGATTGTAACTCACCAGATGCAGTTTGCCCGCGCAGTTGCAGACAAAATTGTCTTCATGGACGGCGGTGAAATCGTGGAAATCGCAACGCCGGAAGAATTCTGGACAAACCCGAAAACCGAGCGCGCAAAGAAGTTTTTGAGCAACTTCGAGTTTGAGGCAAGAAGGAAGTAACCTATTATTACCCATTGACATGGTAGGTAATGAGGTGGTATAACTAATCATCTTCAAAAACGAGGTGATTATATGAAAAAATCAGTTAAGACACTTATCGCAGCTTCACTTGTTGCACTTACGGCTGTTTCTGCATTTGCAAAACCAAAATTCCGCACTGTAGAGCAGATTAAAAAAAGCAAGACAATCAAAATTGCCGTTTTCTCTGACAAAAAACCTTTTGGCTATGTTGACGAGTACGGCAAGTATCAGGGTTACGACGTTTACTTCGCTGAGCGAATCGCAAAAGACCTTGGCGTAAAGGTAAAGTATGTTCCTGTTGAGGCTGCTGCCCGCGTTGAGGTTCTTGAGACTGGAAAAGTTGACCTTGTTCTGGCAAACTTCACTGTTACTCCGGCCCGCGCAGAAAAAGTTGATTTCGCACTTCCTTACATGAAGTGTGCCTTGGGCGTTGTTTCAAACGACAAAGACCTTATCAAAAAGCCGGAAGACTTGAACGGCAAGACTTTGATTGTTTCAAAAGGAACAACAGCCGAGACTTTCTTCACAGAAAACTATCCTCAGGTAAATCTTTTGAAATTCGACCAGTATTCAGAAGCATACAACGCTTTGCTTGACGGACGCGGTGCAGGTCTTTCTACAGACAACACAGAAGTCCTCGCATGGGCAATCGAAAATCCTGGCTTCTCAGTCGGAATTGAATCCCTTGGTTCACTCGACACAATCGCTCCGGCAGTAACAAAAGGAAACTCTTCACTTTTGAACTGGCTCAACGAAGAAATCAAAAAACTCGGCAACGAAAAATTCTTCCACGCTGATTACGAGGCAACTTTGCGAGCCGTTTACGGTCCTAACTCAGACGCAGACTCTCTCGTAGTTGAGGGCGGCCAGCTCTAATCTTCACAGAAAACTGAAATCTTACTTACAGGACGCAAGTCGTAAATCGAACTGCGTCCTTTTTTTATCTCCCGGCTTCCTAAAATCACTTTCATTCCAGCAATATCTTTTTCCTTTAAGTCTAATAGAAATTAAAAATCTTGGCCTGGTCTATGAATCGGAGAAGACGACTTACGAGGCCTGAGCTTTCGGGAGGAATGCAGCAGCGTGTTGCAATCGCGCGTGCAATGGCCTGCAACCCTGAAATCCTTCTTATGGACGAGCCTTTCGGTGCCTTGGATGCTAAAATCCGTGAGAACCTTCAGGCTCTTCTCCTTAAACTCTGGCGCGAGGATGAAAATAAGAAAACCGTTTATGAGACGGCAGAATATAAAAAACTCAGCCCGAATACTGAACCTCTCGACGCCGACAGCGGAATGGGCTACTACGTCCGCTATTCCCTAAACTACGCCAACTACACCAAAGCAATAGCCGGAATAATTTTCATAGGCCTAGTAGTAACCTGTCTAAATACACTAATCGACATAACCAAAAAACACCTAATCAAATGGAATTACTAAAAAAATATGTCGTACAAAAAACCCACGCTATCATCTAGCGTGGGTTTGCAAATGTTAGGGGCAATAGGTAGCGAACGGCGGCGGAGCCGCAAAAACTTGCGAGGCAAGTTTTTAGTGAGTCTCGGTGAGAGCTGTGCTCGAACCGCGCAGAACCGTAGGTTCAAGTCCGTAAAGATTATGTCGTACAAAAAAAGAAACCCACGCTATCATCTAGCGTGGGTTTGCAAATGTTAGGGGCAATAGGACTTGAACCTATGACATACGGAATATGAGTCCGGTGTTCTACCAGCTGGACTATGCCCCCAAAAGATGTATCTATTGTACGCAGAATATACTTTTGTGTCAATAGGAAAACACAAAAAATCTGCATTTTTTTTATTTTTTTTCTTCGGCTTTTTCGGCCTTGGAAAGCTCTGAGCTTTTATCCTTTTTGATTTTCCTTGCTTCCTTGATGAATTCGTCTAAATTCTCGAAGTGGCGGTAGACCGAGGCAAAGCGGATATAGGCAACCTTGTCAGTTTCGTAGAGGCGTTCCAGTACGATTTCACCAAGCTCAGATGTGGCGATTTCCCGGTTGGTACGGCCCTTCATGATTGCCTGATCTTCAATATCGTTGAGGATGTTTTCTTTTGTATCATAAGAGACAGGGCGCTTTTCCAGGGCCCGCTCGATTCCCTTTTCAAGCTTTGTCCTGTCATAGGGCTGGCGGCGTCCGTCCCGCTTTACCACCATAAAAGGCTTTTCTTCAATTCGCTCGTAGCTTGTGAACCTAAATCCGCAGCTGACACATTCACGGCGACGGCGGATTGACTCACCGTTGGCCATTGTTCTGGATTCAAGAACCTTGTCGTCAAGGCTTCCGCAATATGGACATCTCATTTTTTACCTCTTATTAAACTTTACAAACTTCTATTCTGAATTGCAAGGCTCTTTTCGTATCCTTCCCTCATTGCGGCATGAAAAAGTTTGGGAAAGAGAAAAATGGCTTTTCTGATGGACTTTTTGCCCCCGCGTGACAGCCATGCAAGTTCCAGCCTCTTCCAGAAAGTTGAAATCCTTGGGATAAAAGCCAAGGCTAGGGCCAGAGTGTCAGAAAGCGGAGTGCTGTCCTTTCGAGTGATGAAGCTTTCGATTGCGGCAAATCCATCCTTGAACTGACCCCGGCTGGTCGTCCTGTAAAAAATCGAAGTGATTTCAAGTGACAGGGCAAGATGGGCGAGAAGGGGCAGATAAGTCAGGTTTGGAATAAAGACCTTGTGAAAATCCCTGAAGACTTGCTCCCAGCTTTGGGCCGGATAGGAAATATTTGAAAAATGAAGTGAAAGGTTCAGAATCAGTCCTGCAAAGTAGAGAAGAAAAATATAGGCCAGAATTGGTTTCTGGTCAGAAAAGACTTCAGAAGGCCGGAAGTGTAAAAAGATTGCCGAAAAAAGAATCAGAATGGGATAGCAAATAAGGCAGATTTTGACCGGAAGATAAAAAGCGGCCAGGGCAAGCAGGAGAATCAGAAGAATCTTGAGGGCGGGCGGGACTTTATGGAGAAAAGTTTTCTGCGTTTTATAATGAAAGAAGGCTGCGTTATCCATAAAAAACTATCTCCAGATCAAATCGCTCAGGTTCTCGTAGCGGACCAGGGGATTTCGGATTGACCATTTTTCCAGCGGAAGTTTTAGGGCTTCCCCGGCTTTTCCGTCAAAGACCAGCTTTCCCTTTTGCAGAACCAAAAAGTGGTCAGCCAGCCCCAGGCATTTTTCAAGTTCGTGGGTGAGGAGAATCACTGTCTTTCCTGCTGAGTGAAGCTG
Organism: Treponema ruminis; assembly: GCA_017161305.1. Taxonomy (GTDB): domain Bacteria; phylum Spirochaetota; class Spirochaetia; order Treponematales; family Treponemataceae; genus Treponema_D; species Treponema_D ruminis. Next base: position 972,526 of record CP031518.1, read on the forward strand.
GGAAAGGAGATTGTTCACATCGAGGACAGCCGGATAGTCCAGGTTTGCGTAAGGCTCGTCAAAAATGATTATGTCACGCTCCATGGCAAGAATCGATGCAACTGCAAGCCGTCGTTTTTCTCCGCCCGAAAGAAATTCTGCCGGAAAATCGGCTTTTTCGCACAGGCGGACATTTTTGAGGGCTGCTTCAACCAGGGCCGGGATTTCTTTTTTAGGCTTTTTGATGTTCTTAAGCCCCACGGCCACGTCTTCCCTCGGAGTATCGCCCAAAATCTGAGTGCCTGCTTCCTGAAAGACAAGGCCCGGCTTCGATGAGGTAAAAATCTTTCCTTCGCTTGGCTTCATGAGGCCTGAAATAAGCTTCATGAGGACGCTTTTTCCGCTGCCATTGGCTCCTGCAACGATTGTAAGGCTTCCTTTGGCAACTTCAAAAGAAATGTCCGTTAGGGCCTCAGAATACTGGGAGTCTGAAGTGGAGAGAAAGCGTTTTGTTACGCCTTCAAGTTTTACGGCTTTTTCCATACTTTCCAATTTTATTCCTCGCTGTTGAGGTATCTGGCTGCAACCGGTCTGAGGGCTCTGATCAGGGGGATCGTGACTGCCCATTTGATTAAATCGCCCGGAATAAAGGGAATGAAAGTGAGTTTGAGGGCGCTCTGGAAGGTCTGAGGCTTTCCCTTGCCTGCCATTACATGCATGAACCATGGAATTCCCGGAAGATAGACCAGGGCATAGGCAATCAGTGAAAGGAGGGCGATTTTAATGATGAATTTCACGTCCTTTTTCTTTTCGCCGAATTTTGGCTTTCCGAGAGCCAAGCCCAGAAAGAGGGAGCCAAGGGCATAGCCCCACATGTAGCCGCCGGTTGGTCCTAAAATGATTGCAAGTCCTCCGTGGGCGTTTGCGAATACCGGAATTCCGACCGCTCCAAGAATCATCCAGATAAAGACTGAAAAGGCTCCGTAGAAAGTTCCTAAGATTCCGCCTGCAAGAATGCAGAAAAGGTTCTGTACTGTGATTGGAACTCCGCCCGGAAGTGGAATTGCGATTACACAGCCTATTGAGATGAGGGCTGCAAAAAGAGCCGTGAATACATATTTTCGTGATTTCAATTGTTAACCTCTTAAATTTTTAGATGTTAACAATTTTATAGATTCCAGTTGCTCCAGTCAATAGCAAAAATCCTGTCGTAGTTTTCGCAGACTGAATCCCAAAGCTCATACCATTCGAGTGAGTGAGGAAGAAGGGTAACTTTGATGTGAGAGAGCTGGACTTCTTCTTGGTGTTTTTGCCTTGCAGCCAGGAAAATATATGCGAAAGCGAGGAAAATAAGGCTCCATGGAAGCCAGTCACCGTAGAGGGCGTAAATTGTCATCTTGCGCTCATAAATCGGAACCTTGTATGAAAGGGCTCCTTCCTCAAAAAGAGGCAGCTCTGCAAGGATTTTGCCGGTCGGGTCGATTACGCATGTGTAGCCTGCGTTTGCCGAGCGGATTGTTGTCGTTCTGTATTCGATTGAGCGGTAGTGGGCCACGACAAAATGCTGGATTTCAGAAGATTCTTTCTTTGACCATGAATCATTCGTGATGTTTACGAAAACTTCGCTTCCGCACAAGTACAGGCCCCGGCAGACTTCGTGAGCCGAATCATCAAAGCAGATTGGAGTGGAAATAAAGGCAGTTTTTTCCTTGCTGGCTTTGGGATGCTCTGCCAGCGAGTAAATCTTGAAATCTTTTTCCGGCTCGATTGAATTTTTGAGTGGAATTTCAAAGAGGACTAGTTTTTTACCCGGAGTCCAGCCGTAGGAGAAGCCTATCATTTTTTTGATTAATTTTCGTGCTGGCTCGTACTTTCTGAATGGAATCAGCTCGGCGAAAGGAACAAGGTGCATTTTTGTGTATGAGCCAGAGAGCTTTCCCTTCTGATTAAAGAGAAGGGCTGAATTGCCGTATTCGTGCTTTTCGTTGTCGAAAACTTCCGGGCCACCGATTATGAAAGGGGTTTTGTTTTCGCTAATGAATTCAATCAGGGGTTTTTCTGACGGAATGAACCTGTAGTAGAGTTCAGCGGCAGGAAACCTCTTGAGAAGGACGGCCTCGCTCCATACGACGAGATCGCAAGTTTCGCCGGAATTTGTGTATTCATCAAGCTTTTCCTGGGTCAGCCTTTGGGCCAGCAGGATGTCTTCCTCTTCGTTTTCACGCTTAGGATTGCGGTTTTGCTGGACCAGGATTGTGTTCATGGTTTTGACCGGGGAACTTTGAGTCGCAAGACGGTAGGCCCCGTAAATAATTGTCAGGCCGAATAAAATTGCTGCCGTCAAGCAGCTTTTTCTGTATGAATCGAAGATATTTCTTCCGTCTGATGAATTTGAGATTTTACCGAGTAAAAGGGTGCCTTCGCCGAGAATTGCAGAAAAGAGGGCGAAAAGGAAGGTAACTCCGTACACGCCGGTGATGTCAGCGATTTGAGTGATTAGGGGCCATTCGTATGCCGTCATGGAGATTGTGCCCCATGGATAGGCAAGGAAGCCGGTTGACTTGCAGTATTCCCAGATTACATAGATTGAAGAGAACCAGAAAATCCGGAAAGGAACTTCGAAATGAAAGCTGGCTGAGGATGACTGAAGCTTTTGGAATCTGCTTGCGAAAAGAATCGGAAAATAAAAGGCCAGGGAGAAGAAGCCCTCGAAAAAGCCTGTGCCCAGGTCAGAGGCGCCCAGGGTAAAAATTGCAAAGCCGTGGAAATTGCCCAGCCAGAAGCTTGAGAGAAGGTGGGCGACCGAACCGTGAATGAAACAGAGGATGAATGTCTCTTTGACGCTTTTACAGCTGGCCAAGACTATATAGAAGGGATAAAGCGCGAAAAGCCCGATAAGTGGAGAGCCGAATTTGAGGAACTCGTTTGGAATGGCCAGGGCTATGAGTAGTGTTGAAAGAAGCGTACAAAAAATTTGTAAAATTCGAGACATTGTGTTATCATTTTATTAAGTTGCATTTAAAAAAGCAATTGATTGAAATAAGCGGTGGGGGATTCTATGGATCTTGTAAAAGATATTCATAAGTCTGAATATGGTCAGTTTCCGGATGTTGTAGTCTGCACGCCCGGAAGATTTCATTTGATTGGTGAGCACTCTTGGTTCTTCCGTGATAAAACGCTTTCGATGGGCGTTAACCTTCCTGTCTATGTCGCGGTTTCTTTCCGTGACGACGCTGCCTTCCATTTCTATTTTCCGCAGCTCAAGGACCGCAAAAAAATTTCCATGCTGGGAATGAAATATCGCAAGGAAGACCGCTGGGCAAATTCCATAAAGGCCATGATTTACGGTTTCACTTCCGGCGGATTTGAAATAAAGGGCATGAATTTCACGATTTATTCGGACATTCTGCCGTCTGCCGGCTTCGGAATCAACACGGCCATGAAGGTCGGTTCAGCCTATGCCATCAACGAGCTGCAAAACCTGAAGTGCGATGAGCCTCAGATTCTTCAGGCAATGGCAAGGGGCAACCTTCGCTTCCTTAATTCAAATCATTACCTTTCAGACATTCTTGCAGCCATCCATTCCGACGAAAAATCTCTTGTCCTCACGGACCATGCCACTAAATCCTGTCAGCTTCTTCCTTTTGACTATCCAGAGAAAAAAATCATCCTTGTTGATACAAAAGTTCCGCGCGTAAACATATGGAACGAAGAAATCATCCGGGAGCCGGAAAGCGCCCTTCTTTTGGGTGAGTTAAAGGACCGCAAGTCTTATGTAAAGGGCGGCTGGCGCTACGAGGAAAATCCTCATGAAGTCAACCTTGTCCTTTCGATTGCCCCGGAGATGATTCACAAAAAGCTCAACAGCATAATCAAGGAACATCAGTATGTGCTTGATGCCTGGGACGGTCTTGATAAAGGCTCATTCGGCAAATTCGCGCGGGCAGTCAACCACAGTCATGAAAACATGCGCGATGAATACGAAATCTCTTGTCCTGAGATTGACTGGGTATTAAAGCGTCTTTCTGAGATTAACCCCAACAACGATGATTCCCGTAATCCATTCAATTGTGGCCGCATCACGGGAAAGGGCTTCGGCCGCTGTCTGTACGCAATCCTCGACGAAAAGGATGTTCCGGAATTCAACAGCAAGCTTTCAGAATTCACGAAAATCTTCGGATTCCGAACTTCAAGCCATATCGTAGAGCCTGCGAAGGGAGTCAGCATTGTCTCATAAACTCAAAAAAGTTCTTGTTACTAATGATGACGGAATCAATGGCAGGGGACTTCAAGTTCTTGTCGAGTCACTGAAAAAAGTGGCTGAGGTTTACGTGCTTGCTCCTGATTCAAACAGGTCAGCCGTGTCTAGCAAAATCACCATGGGTAAGGGGCTTTCCATTCAAAAGTTCGGAGAGGGCCTCTATGCCTGCTCAGGAATGCCTGCTGATTGCGTAATTACAGCCTTTAAGTCTCCCTTGTTCGGAGTTCAGTTTGATGCAGTCGTTTCCGGAATAAATTCCGGGCCCAACATGGGAACCGACGTAGTCTATTCTGGCACCTGTGCGGCTGCCCGTCAGGCTGTCCTCATGGGAGTTCCGGGGATTGCAGTCAGCCTGGAGTCAAAATATCTTGATTACGAAATTGGCGACGAGGGCTTCAATTTCAAGCCTCTGGCTGATTTTACGGCAAATAACCTTGATGAGCTTATTTCTCTGTGTGACGGTGAGGTTTTTGTAAGTCTCAATGCTACTTCTGCCGATAGTTATAAAGAAGCGGCTTTTGCTTCTGGATGCATCCGTGATTACGGTGACAAAGTTTCGATAAAATCTGAGGGTGAAGATTTATTTTCGGGGCATTGTACAAGTGACGGACTGTCGGTGACAGGCGAGGCCGATTCTGATTATAATATTGCACGCAGCGGAAAGATTGCAGTTTCGCTGATTTATGCCGAGCCGGTGTTAAAAAGGGCGGGGCAAAGCGTTAAATTTAAATTCTAAGATTGGCTTTTCGCGGGAGGGCGTATGGCTGATAACAATATTCTCAACGAAGGAATCTCCATGTATCACAAGGGCGACTTTAATGGTGCCCTCGCTTTTTTCCTTTCTTTACCGGAAGATTCTGAAATAAACAATATTGAGCTGGCTTACTACATTGGTTTGTGCTATGCCAAGCTTGAGCATTATGATGATGCCCTTTTGTATCTGGAGCAGGTTGTTACGGGCGGGCTTGAGCTTGAGCGCGTCTTGCAGTGCAGGTATGTGCTTGCTGTAATTTATGCCAACAGCGGCCGTAAAAAACTTGCGGAGTTCGAGCTGAATAAGCTGCTGGAGTCTGGTTACAAGCCGGCTTCGGTTTATACTTCTCTCGCTTATGTGGCATGGAAGCAGGATGATGTTGAAAGATCCCTGGAATTCTACAAAAAGGCCATTGAGCTTGAACCTGATAATCCTACGGCCCTCAACGGAATGGGCTATGTCCTTGCCTGCGAAAACCGGGATCTCACTAAGGCACTTTCTTTCTGTAAGCGTGCCCTGGACAAGAGACCTGATTCTGCGGCCTGCATGGACAGCGTGGGCTGGGTTTACCTCAAGTTAGGCCTCATGAACGATGCTTTCAAGTATCTCAATCAGGCTCAGGAAAAACTTCCCAATAACGAAGAAATTGCCGAGCATTTGAGAATCGCACAGGAAAATTAAACGGAAACTTGGAAATTGAAAACGGAAAATAAAAAAATGAAAATTAATAAAGTTAAGTCCTTGATTACGGTTTTTCTCATTTCTTTGGCAGCCCTTCCTGCTTTTTCCCAGCAGAGCGGGGCATTAAAAAGCCAGGGGGCTACTGAACGTTCTTCCATCGGTGCCCGCACGGCAGCATCAGGCTTTGCCGAGCAGGAATTCCGCCGGGGTGTTCAGGCTTATTACCGCGGAGCCTTTAATGACTCAATCCTTCAGTTTGAAAAGGCCCTTTCATATCTCCCTGAAGAAAATGTAATCCTTGACTGGCTTGGAAAGGCCTATTACCGCTCAGGCGTTGAGGGGGCAGCCCTGGAGCACTGGCAGTATGCGGCTGGCGAGGGCTATGGCGGCCTTCTTTTGCAGAACCGTATTGAAATCGTCCGTGACAGGCGTCTTCTTGCCGGAGCCGCTCTGGAAAAACCTGTCCGCTATACAGAATCTGGCAGCTATGCAGGCAAAAATCCTGATGGCAACTTTGTTTTCAGCCAGCCGGTTTCAGTCCTGCCTAACAATGACGGAACCATGTGGGTTCTTTCTTACGGCTCAAATGAACTTCTCAAAATCGACCTCAATGGTCTGGTAATTGACAGAAACGGCGGTTACTTCAACGGATTTGACCGCCCTATGGATTTAATCAGATTGCACAACGGCAACCTTCTTGTCAGTGAATTCGCCGGTGACAGGCTCAGCCTTTTGGATTCAAAGGGAAGCTTCATCAAATTCATCGGTGAAAAAGGTGCATCTGTGGGTAAAATGGTCGGTCCCCAGTACATGGCCGAGGATTCAGACGGAAATATCTATGTAAGTGATTTTGGAAATAGCCGTGTTGACGTTTTTGACGCCGAGGGAAATCCTCTTTTCTTCTTTGGAACAAAGAGCGATGATTTTCCGGGGCTTAAGGGACCAACCGGAATCGCAATTTACGAGAACAATGTTTTTGTAGCTGACTGCCTCACGGGTGCCGTATACCGCTTTGATGTTTCTGGCAACTATCTTGGTCTTCTCTGCAAGAACAAGACTTTCAAAAAGCCTGAGTCAATGAAGAGATGGGGCCGCTATCTCGTTACATGTGATAAAAATAAGGTCTACTCAATCGACACTGACACGGGGGCCCTTTTCGAAAACCTTTCTTCGGGCAACGCTCCTTCACGCCTTACCAGCGCTGTTCCTGACATCAACGGAAACATCCTCGTCACAGACTTCTCTTCAAATGAAGTCTTTGTTATGGCTAAGCTTTCCGAACTTGTCGGCGGCCTTTTCGTTCAGATTGAGCGCGTTGTTTCTGATTCCTTCCCGAAAATTACGCTTGAAGTCAAGGTTGAGAACCGTTCCCGCCAGAGTCTTGTCGGCCTCAAGGAAAATAATTTCTTCGTCACCGAAAATAAGGCTCCTGTAAAGAATTACAAGCTTGAGGGCGCTGCCTACGCAAACGATTATGCTGACATCACTCTTTTGATTGACCGCTCTCTTTCATCTTCACGATACGAGGAAAGCATGGAGAACGCCGTCAAGGAGCTGGCTGGCGCAATGAAAAACCGCGGTACCCTCAGAATCGTAAGTGCAGGCGAAGTTCCTCTGATTGAATATGAAGGTGCTCCTTCTGGCGCTGCAAACTTTAAGCTCAAGAACCTCAAAAATCCTGCTTCTTCAAGAGTTGCCCTTGATGTGGCTATCCGCATGTGCTCAAATGCATTGATTAACGCTGCCAAAAAAAGCACGATTGTCTACATCGGTGACGGACGGGTTACTCAGGGTGCATTTGATAAATACGGATTAAGCGATTTGACTGCTTACCTCAACAACAATGCGATTTCTTTCGTCAATCTCCTTCTTTCTCAGGGAGCGGCCGAAGCTGAACTCAACTTCATCTGCGACCACACTGAGGGCGGTGCTTACTATGTCTATCGTGACGAGGGCCTGGCTGGCATTGTCGAGGACATCATCAATATTCCTAGCGGTATTTACGTTCTTTCTTATGAATCAAGCCTTGCAACTGATTTTGGTCAGAGATACCTGCCGGTTGAGCTTGAGGCCTTCATCATGAACCGAAGCGGCCGCGACGAGACTGGCTATTTCGCTCCATTGCAATAATTTATGAAATTCATTCACACTGCTGACTGGCATCTTGGAAATCAGATGCACGAAATTGACAGGCGGGGGGAGGCTGAGGCTTTCCTTCGCTGGCTCAAAAACCTTATAGCCGAAAAAAATGCCGCCACCCTTGTAATTGCGGGCGATATTTTTGACACTGCAAATCCCAGTCTTGAGGCAAGGCGGCTTTATTACACCTTCCTTGCTTCTCTTGTCGATTCCTGCTGCAAAAATGTGATTATTATCGGCGGAAATCATGATTCGGCTCCCATGCTGGACAGCGCAAGGGAACTGCTTGAAGTGCTCAATATCCGCGTGGTCGGCTCCATTAATAATCTTCTTCCTTCACAGATCTGCTTTGAGCTTAATGATTCAGAGGGAAAGGCTTGTGGAATCTGCATGGCCCTTCCTTTTGTTCGCGAAGTGGAGCTTAGAAATCTTCTTTCTGAATCTGAAAAATGTTCTGACGGGGATTTATATACAAAAGTATATCAAAAAATATATACTTTGGCCTTTGAGGAAGCCGAAAAATTAAGGGCTGGCCGGCCCCTTCCTGTGATTGCGACCGGGCACCTGTACGCCGCTGATCTGGAAGGACGCCTTTCCAGTAAAAAATCCAGTGAAAAGTGCGATGACGGCATGAAAGTCCTTGATGTTCTGGGCACTCTGGGAAACGTGCCGGCTTCTGTCTTTCCGCCAGTTGATTATGTAGCCCTGGGTCACATTCATTATTCTTCGATGGTGGCAAAAAATCCTGCAATCCGCTATTCAGGCTCTCCTTTTGTGATGGGCTTTGACGAAGCCTCTCTGCCTCATCATGTCCTTTGCGTGGATGTCGAAAAAGCTGGGGAAGCAAGCCTTAATGTAGAAAAAATCGAGACTCCAAAAACTTATCTTTATAGAAGAATTAGCGGAACTTTGGCTGAAATCAAAAAAGAGCTTGAGAAATTCTCAAAAAATTCAAAATCTGAAAAAGCCGAAGGAAAAAAGCCTATTTATATCGAAGTCTGCTACAAGAGGGAACTCGGCGTAAGCGCTCAGGATTATCTTGCTGATGCAATCAAGGCTCTTCCTGAAAATGTAAGCGTGGTCAGCTGGAAAATCGCTGATTCTGAGAAAATCCTTTCTTCTTCCCTTGAAAATTTTGAGGCTTCTGAAGTCAAAAATCTCGACGACAGGGAAATATTTACCCAGCTGATTCTTTCAAAATCAGGACTCTCAGCCGAAAGCGAGGAAGGAAAGGCCGCTATTGAGAAATTCCTTCCTTTATTCATGAAGATGGCCGATTAAGCTGCAGCCGGGGATGGCGTTCCGTTTGGATTGTCGTTTCCGTTGTCGTTCATGTCAATCAGCCACAAAAGCCTTTGAATCATCTGGGGCAAAATCTCGTGAATCAAAAATGTCTCGCCGTTTGATGAAGAGCTTGCGTCTCCGGTCATGTCGCTCATCAATGGCGGAACAGCTCCGATTACAATCTCGGTTTCAGACTCAGAATACTGCCTTTTTTGAAGGGGCGGATTGTGCTTTAAAAGATAATCTTCCGGGTAAAATTTGCAGGGCCGCCAGACTTTTTCGCCAGTGCGTGAGCGGAAGCTTGATGCGCCAAAAAGCCTGCATATAAAAGGCCTGCCTCCGTAAATCGAGCAGTGAAAGGGGGAGTCGCTTTTAAAAAGGCGGCAGGTTCCGTCTTCGTGTGAGAAGGGAAATTCTCCTTCTGCGATTTTTCTTGCTGTAAATTCCTGATTTTCCAAAAGCCAGGCTGCCATGTAAAGGGCTTCACCTTCGAGAATGTCCGGTTCAAAACCGTGGCAGCATGAGCCGCAGCCTGAGGGGCAGTTAAAATTACTTTTTTTGTACCAGTCGCCTTGTTCGGCTTCAATTCGTTCGTAGGAGCTTTCGATGCTCAAAAGTGTGCTGTAAACAGAAGTTCCCTCAAGTTTTTTCAAAATATTGGGGATTTGTGTCATGATGGAAAAGAATAGCTTATGCGGGGGGATTTTTTCAAGATATTTACGAAAATTTTAAGTGTTTTTTCCAGGGATTTTTTGCTATAATTTTCCCATGCGGATCACAAAACTTGAATTTGAAAACCTCAATTCTTTAAAAGGAAAATGGTCAATTGATTTTACACACCCGGATTATGCGAAAAACCACGACATTTTTGTGATTCACGGACCTACAGGCAGCGGAAAAACCACCCTGCTTGATGCTATTACCCTTGCCCTTTACGGACGAACGCCCCGCCTGGAAGCAATCAACAACGGCGAGGGCGGAAACGAAATCATGACCCGGGGAACAGGCTTCTGCCGGGCCAGCGTGACTTATTCCTGCAAAAAGGGGCTTTTTCTTTCTGAATTTGAGCAGAGGCGGGCAGGCGGAAAAGCTCAGGGAAATTTACAGAAGACTTCTTTTAAAATCACGAAAATTGACGGTGAAAAATCTGATTTGGGCGAACTTTTTTCCTCACAGGAAGAAGTCGTTGCTTCCGGAAGCGGCGGAATAAATTTTGAAAAAGAGACTCAGAAAATAATCCAGCTTGATTACAAGCAGTTCTGCCGCTCAATCATGCTTGCCCAGGGCGAGTTCAGTGCTTTTTTGGAAAGCAATGCCAGGGAGAGGGCAGAAATCCTTGAAAAACTGACCGGAACTGAACGCTACCGGGCAATCGGCAAGAAAATTGCGGAAAAATTCAGTGAAATCAAAAAGAATTTCCAGTTTGCAAAGAGTCAGAAGGAAGAAATCGAAAGCCTGATTCTGAGCGGAGAAGATGAAAAAAAGGCGGCGGAATCAGAAGTTCAGATTGAAAAGTCCCTTTCAGAAAGCGAAAAAAATCTTTCCAGACTGGAAAAGGAGCTTTCATTTTTTGAGGAAATAGAAAAACTCAAAAAAGAGGGCGAAAATATTTCCTCGGGGCTCACGGAATCTGATAAAAAACTTTCTCTGGCTCAGGAAAATGCGGCAAGTTTAAAAGATGAGCTTGAAGGCCAGCAGAAGGATTTTGAAAATCAGCAGATATTATGGAAGAAAGTCCGTGAGCTGGACGTAAAAATCACTTCCGCGCAAAAAACTTTCACTGAATCAGAAAATCGAAAGAATTCGGCTTCAAACGCCCTTTCTGAAAGCGAGAAAAAAATTGCTTTCCTTGAAGAAAAAATCTCCGGCCTTGAAAAATCCCTTTCTGAAGTCGAAAAATATCTTTCTGAGAACGAAAATGATGCGAAAATCTCCGAGGCGGCGGCAAAAATCGCAGCCCTAAAGAATTCATTTAATCAGGCAAAAGATTCGGCTGCATCTTTCCAAAGGCAAAAAACTTTCCTCGAAGAAGAACTTTCAAAAGTCAGCCTGCAAAAAGAGGAAGGAGCCCTTGAGCTTGAAAAAATAGACGAAACGATAAAATCTTTTGTCGCTTCCGATGCCCTTTTTATCGCCAAAATCCTTCAAACTCAGCTCAAAGATGGAAATCCCTGTCCTGTCTGCGGAAGCCTTTATCATTCAGGGGAAAATTGCGATGGGGGTGAAAATCCTGCTGAGACCCAGGAAATACTCGGCTCTGAAAAGGCACTTCAAATCGCCCGTGAAAGCTCGAATCTCACCAAAAAGCGTGAGGAAATCAGCTCAAAAATCAATGCGCTTGGCGAAAAAATCACTTCCCTTGAAGCTGAAATCAAAAATGCCGGAGAAAATCATTCTTCTCAAAAAGAAAACTGTCAGAAAATCCTTGATGAAATAAATGAAACCCTTTCAATCTGGCAGAAAATCGCCACCGAAGAGAATTTTGAGTCAGTCCTTGCAGAGCTAAGGCTTCGCTTTCAGGCCTGGAATCAAAAGACCGAGCAGCAAAAAAACTTCAACACCGAAAAATCAGCCAGAATCGCAGAAAAAAATGCCGTTCAGGAAAATCTTGCTTCTCAAAAAGAAAATCTTGAAAAGGCGGCTGCTGAATTCGAGGGAGAGAAAAACCTTCTTCAAAAACTTTTGGATGAGAGGACAGCACTTTTCGGCTCGAAAAATGTCGACCAGGAAGAAAGTCAGAAGAATCAGAAAATCCTGGCCCTGAGAAAGAACTTTGAAAGGGCGGAGAAGGATCAGAATGAGGCGAAGGAAGAAAAGGCTGCCCTTCTTGCAAAAAAATCCCAGCTTGAGCAACTCCTTTCAGAAAAAGAGGCGGAACTTGCTAATCTTCTTGAAAAATCTGATTCAAAAAATCTTATTAATAAGGAAGAAATCCTCGCAAAAAGAAATGAGCTTCTCCTTGAGAAAAAAGATTTGAATGAAAAACTGATTGACCTCAAGACAAGACTTCAGGCCAACGAACAGAACAAGGAGAGGGCAAAGAAAATCCTTGCTGACTGCCAAAAACTTCAGGAGGAGTACGGAACCTGGGAGCAGATGAATAAGTGGGCCGGAACCCGCGAGGGAGCGGATTTGTCGGTATTTGTTCAGAGCCTTGCCTTCAATTCACTTCTTGCCCTTGCAAACAAAAATCTTTTCGGAATCACAAAAAGGTACCGTGTCCTGCAGAAAGAGGCAGCCTCGCTTGAATTTGAGATTCAGGATATTTATTTTGAAAAGCCCCGTTCGGTCTCAAATTTAAGCGGTGGTGAGAAATTTTTGGTCAGTCTTTCCTTTGCGCTTGCAATTTCTGAATTTGCCAGCCGGAACGTTCGCGTGGATTCGCTTTTCCTTGATGAAGGATTCGGAACTTTGAGCGGCGAGCTTTTGACTGAGGCAATCAACGCCCTTAAAAATCTTCAGAAGCAGGGAAAAATGCTTGGAATCATCACTCATGTTCAGGACGTGATTAACGAAATCGAGCAGAAAATAGAAGTTAAGCCTTTAGCTCTCGGCCACAGCGTGCTGATTGGAAGCGGAATAAAATCTTAAAAAAATATTAATTTAAATTGAAAAAGAATTGAAAACCGTGCTATAATCTATTTCATGGAAGATTTACTTGATTCTCTTTTTTCGGACTTAACTGCTACTGGCTCTCAGATTTTGAATTTCGGAATTACCTGGGCTGTTATTATCCTTGCATTTATTGCATTCGGTTTTTTGCTTTGGCACATAAGGTGCCTTCGTGATGACTGTGAGTTCACGCTGACGCGGGAAAGCATCAGTGAGCAGTGTGAAAAAATCCGCACCCTGCTTACTTCAATGAAGGCAAATAAGCGTGAAGTTACTTATGCGCTTCTCCTTATTGAAGAAATTGTAGTCCGTCTGCATGAAAATGCCGGGCAGGCTGTCAGTCTCCGTGTAAGGCACTTTTTCGGTGATGTAAGCATTTCACTTTCTGCACGCGGAGAAGCCTACAATCCTTTTGAATCTGTAGAAAGCTGGAATACAGAAAGTGAAGATTACCTCCGCGACCTTATTTTCCGTGCCCACAAACTAAATTTGGGCTACAGCCGCAGAAACGGCCGGAATGTTGTTCTTGTCCGTGTTCATCGTGCAACTTCTCATTCTATGTACATAACCTTTACCGCAATGCTGATTGGTATTGCCTGTGGATTTGGAATGAAATTTTTGCCAGCCGGAGTCGCATCTTTTATTGCTGGCGGCGTGCTTTCTACAGTGCAGAGTCTCTTTTTGAATGCTATTTCACTTTTGCTTGCACCGCTTGTGTTCTTCTCGCTTTCATCCGGTCTTTCAAAATTGTCTGGTGGAAGTGAAATCGGGCGAATCGGCGGTAAGGTACTTGCTTCTTACCTTGTGACAACGGTGATTTCAATTTTAATAGGTTTTGGAATTTCATTTTTATTTTTCAGCGGCTCAGTTCCGTCTTTGCCTGAAAATCTTGCCGCACTGCCGGAAGGTATGCAGCAGTCAGCTGATGTTTCGGTCAGTTCGCTTTTGCTTGGTATTATTCCTCGCAATATGCTTTCCCCGATACTCGAAGGCAATATGCTTCAGGTTATCTTTATTGCCGTACTCACAGGTCTTGCTCTTTCGGCTCTTGGTGATAAAACTGCGGCTCTTAGAAGCATCTTTGACGAAGCAAATTCTTTGATGCTCAAAATGATGGAAATGATTATTTCCTTTATGCCGACGGTTGCTTTTGCCGCAATGGCACTTCTTGTCTTCTCATATGATTTGGCAACGCTTGCTGTCCTTGCAAAATATCTGATTTTAATCATTATCGGCGGAATAGCTCTGCTTCTGCTTTACTCTGCGATTATCATTATTTTCGGCCGGATTTCTCCTCTTGCCTATATCCGAAAGGCGTGTGTTTACATGCTTACACCTTTTATGATACCGAGTTCCAGTGCATGTATTCCTCTGACTATTGACTTCTGTAAGAAAAAACTTGGTGTGTCTAATAAGATTGCTTCATTTTCCATTCCATTGGGAGCCAGCATAAACATGAACGGTATAGCGATGAGCGTAATTCTTACGGTTATACTGCTTGCGCGTATGTGTGGCATTGAGCTTGATTTTGGTACTTGCGTTAAAATTGGAGTGCTGACACTCTTGCTTGCGATTGGAGCGCCTGGTGTTCCTAATTCAGGACTTGTAGTTGTTGCAACATTGCTTGTTGCAGGCGGTATTCCTGTTGGTGCCCTTGGTTTTGTTGTTGGAATTTGGAATATCGTTGACCGTTTACAGACATCATTAAATGTAAACGGAGACATTGCTACATGTGTTGTTGTTGCAAAGAGTGAAAACGAGCTGGATGAATCTTTATATTCAGAATAATTGCAAAAGTTTTAGGTAAAAATTGAGAGAAGGGGGCTTTATGAAATCATCTGTTGAAAATGGAAAAATCAAAATCTTTCTTGAAGGAAGAATTAACACAAACAATTCTGCTGAAATAGAAAAGAAAATTTTCGAAATCTGTGAGGTAAACACAGGCCTTACTCCTGAATTTGATGCCGCTGCTCTTGAATACATTTCCAGTACAGGTCTTCGCGTTCTTTTGAAGACGTCGAAATCTTCAGGCAAAAAAATAAGGATTGTAAATACTTCAAAAGAAATTTACGAGATTTTCGAGACTACGGGATTTACCAATATCTTTGACGTGCATAAAGTTATGCGCGAAATTTCTGTTGATGGCTGTGAGATGATTGGTTCAGGCGGCTACGGTAAAGTCTACAGAATTGATGAGGAAACAATCGTAAAGCTTTATCTTCCGAGCGTTTCGCCTGAGATGGTGCAGCAGGAGCGTGATACGGCTCAAAAGGCTTTTCTTCTTGGCGTTCCGACCGCAATTTCTTATGATGTCGTAAAGTGCGGTGAGTGTACAGGTGCTGTTTTTGAACTTTTGAATGCAAGGACTGTTGCACAGGTTATCGATTCTGAGCCTGAGCGCGTCCAGGAAATGGGAAGAAAAAGTGCCAGCCTTCTAAAGCAGCTTCATAAAATCGAAGTAAAGGATGATTCATTTCCTAACCGCAAAAAAGAATTTCTTGAATGGGCTGAGCGAATGAAGCCCTTTGTAACCCCTGAGGAAAATGCAGAAATCGTATCTTTTATCAATTCAATTCCAGATAAAAACATATTCCTTCACGGTGACTTCAACTCAAAGAATGTCATGGTTCAGAATGATGAATTCGTTCTGATTGACATTGGAGATGCAGCCGTCGGTCATCCTGTCTTTGACCTTGCCGGTCTCCTTCTTGCTTATATTTATCTTCCGAATTCTCCTATGCCCGATTACGAAAAATACCGTCTGCTGGGATTCCCTCTTGAAAATGCCAAGGCAATGCTCGAATCAATGATTTCAACATACTTTGAAATAAGCGACCCGTCTGAGATTCAGAAAAAAATTATGGAAATAATGCCGTATGCAAACATGCTTGCCTCATATCATGGAGCACGAAGGTCTAATTATGCGCCGGAATATATTCCTATGGTTGTCGAAAATGTAGTCCGAAAAAAGCTCTTGCCTTCAATTCGTACTGCCTCATCGCTGGACTGGTAATTTTTAAAGCAGGGCAAGCTTATAAAATTTATCTTAACAAAACTCTATTCTTTGTGTTATAATCTATAAGTTACTACAACCTTTTCGTAAATATGGACGGTTTTATGTATGAAAAGTGCGTTATTTTGATATTTTTTCAAAGATAATGTTACTATTTGCGCAAAAATTGTCCATATAATTATGAAAATTCAATAAAAAAAGCGTTCTAAAAAAGAGGCCGCGAAAGGAGAATTTGATGAAATACGGTTTTTTCGATGATGAAGCTCGTGAGTATGTTATTACACGCCCTGACACACCAGCTCCATGGGCAAATTATCTTGGTTCACCGGAATATGGTGCCGTAATCTCTAACAATGCTGGTGGATACAGCTTTGCAAAATCTGGTGCGAACGGCCGAATCTTGCGCTATGTTTTCAATAATTTTGATCAGCCTGGCCGCTATATTTACATCCGCGACAACGAAAGCAAGGATTTCTGGTCTGCTTCTTGGCAGCCGGTCGGAAAGGACTTGAAGGACTACAAGAGCGAGTGCCGCCACGGTACAGCATACACACGTATGCTCGCTGACTATTCTGACATTCATTCTGAGGCACTTTATTACGTTCCTCTTAACCAGTCTTATGAAGTATGGAAGCTCAAGCTCAAGAACACATCTTCAAAGACACGCAAGCTCACAATCACAGGCTATGCTGAGTTCACAAACAACTCAAACTATGAGCAGGATCAGGTAAACCTCCAGTATTCTCTCTTCATCGGCCGCACATATTTTGACAAGAACCGTGTCGTTCATCAGGTTCACGGAAACCTCGCCGACATCGAAAAAGACAAGAAAGTTGACGAAAAGAACGTTACAGAGCGCGTACTTGGCTTGGCAGGAAATCCAGTAGCTTCATACTGCGGTGACAAGGAAGAATTCATCGGCCGCTACCACTCATACGCAAACCCAATCGGAGTAGAGAAGGGCGACTTGGGTAACCATCTTTCTTACAACGAGAACTCTTGTGGCGCAATCTCAACTGTAATCGAACTCAAGGCTGGCGAAGAAAAATCAATCGCATTCATCGTTGGCATGAAATACACTGCAGAAGCAGGCAAAATCATCGATTCTTACGCAGATGTCGAGAAAACTTGTGAAAACGAAGTTGTCGAGCTCAAAAAATGGTGGCACGGCAAGTTCGAGAACTTCCAGGTCAACACACCAAGCAAAGAATTCAACACAATGATCAACACATGGAACGCTTACAACTGTTTCATGACATTCATCTGGTCACGCGCCGCTTCATTCATCTATTGTGGTCTCCGCAACGGATACGGCTACCGCGACACAGTTCAGGACATTCAGGGCGTAATCCATCTTGCTCCTGAGATGGCTGTTGAAAAAATCCGCTTCATGCTTTCAGCTCAGGTTGACAACGGCGGCGGCTTGCCACTGGTAAAATTCACACACAATGCTGGTCACGAAGACACTCCTGATGACGCTTCTTACGTAAAGGAAACTGGGCATCCGGCTTACCGTGCAGACGATGCACTCTGGCTCTTCCCGACAGTATTCAAATACATTTCTGAGACAGGAAACCTCGCTTTCATCGACGAAGTAATTCCTTTCGCAAACAAGGATTCAGGAACTGTTTACGAGCACCTCAAGCGTGCAATCAACTTCTCAATGGAGCGCTTAGGCCCTCACGGCTTGCCGGCAGGTCTTTACGCTGACTGGAACGACTGTCTCCGCCTGGGCAAAAACGGCGAGTCTTCTTTCGTAGCTTTCCAGTACTACTATGCAATGAGCGTAATCCGCCACTTCGCAGAGTACAAAAAAGATACAGAATACCTTGCTTTCATCGACAAAAAACAGGCTGAGTTCAAAAAACTCCTCAACGACCTCTGCTGGAACGAAGACCGCTTCATCCGCGGCTTTACAGAGGCTGGCGAGACAATCGGTAAAAAAGGTGACCCAGAGGCAAACATGTGGCTTAACCCACAGAGCTGGTCAGTCATTTCTGGCTTTGCTTCAAAAGAGCAGGCCGAAAAGGCACTCGCTTCTGTTCAGAAGCAGCTCAACACAGAGTACGGTGCAGTCCTCATGGATCCACCATACCACTCACACGCATTCGAAGGCGCTCTTGCGGTAATCTACAATGCAGGCGTAAAAGAGAACGCTGGTATCTTCTCTCAGAGTCAGGGATGGATCATCCTTGCAGAAGCTTTGAGCGGTCACGGAAAGGCAGCATTCCAGTATTTCATGGAAAATGCTCCTTCAGTACAGAACGAAAAGGCTGAAGTCCGCGTTCTTGAGCCATACTGCTACGGTCAGTTCACAGAAGGAAAGGCAAGTCCTCACTTCGGCCGCTCACACGTTCACTGGCTTACAGGTACAGCTTCAACTGTAATGGTAGGCTGTGTAGAAGGTATCATGGGTATGCGCCCTGACTTCGGCGGCTTGCGTATCGCTCCTTCTATTCCGTCTGATTGGAAGGGCTTCTCAATCGAAAAGACTTTCCGCGGCAAAAAACTCAAGATTACTGTTGAGAACCCGAACGGAAAGGAAAGCGGATTTACAGAGTTCTACGTTAACGGCGAGAAGCTCAGTGACAACTACGTCCCAGAGAGCAAACTCACCGCCGTAACAGAAGTTAAGTTGGTAATGTAATATTATGTAAAGCAACCGGCTCGGTGATTAACCTCAGCCGGTAAAAGCAAAAAACGGGCGTTAAGGAGTGAAACGGCTTACGAAAACACTCTGTTTGTGCTGCCGCGCAAGCGGCAAATGTATATAGTTACAAGCACAAACAGCGTGTAGCAGGCTAGCCTGCGGTTTCGATAAGCCGTTTTCACGACTGGAAGCCCGTTTTTTTGTTTTATCAGATAAATCCTAATCACCAATTCGGTTCAGCGTAAAGTCATCAAATGTTCCCCACGCTTTTGCGTTCAGCTTTGTGCGGACTCCAAAAGTAAGGGTACCGTCGGTGACTTTTATGTTTTGTATTGTCGGCTTTTTCCAGTCCTTCCAGCCCGTCACCATAAAGCTTTCTTTCTGCTCGCCGTCCTTTGTCTTTGCATACAATTCCATTGTAGATTCTTTTTTGGCATCGCCGCCCTGGGCATAAAGGAAAAGACGGTAGCTTCCGTTTTCGAGGCCGGTAACTTTCTGTTCAACCGTAAAGGCAAAATTGTCTGCCGCCCAGAAGTGAAGGGAAGTGTCGCCTGAGTGAGCATCATCTGCCTTTTTCTGGAAGTCAGCCGGATTCTTTTCGCCTGCAAAGTCGATTTTCCAGACAGAAGTGTCTTCTTCCTCAAAACTTGGATTTTTTACGAAATTCAGCATTTTTATGCTAACGTGGATTTTTGCTTCGCTTCCGTCCTCAAGTTTTCCCGTGATTGTGTAGTCACCTTCCTGCTTTGTATCGATTGATTCTAGCTCGCCTTTATTCCATTCTACGCTGACTTCAGTATTTTTTGAGCGGTCGTTGTAAATTACAGGAACCTTTTCAGGGAGTGAAATCTGTGAGCCCACGTTGCATGAGGTATAAAGGTCTGGAACGTCATCGACTCTGAGGGGAGCGCTTGAGCCGTATCTGAGGTATTTGAAAACGTTCAGAGATGGAAGAGGGTGGCCTTCAAAGTCGAAAAGAGCCTGATTGTCCCATGAACAGCCGCCGTAGTAGAGTCCTGCGTCTTCGGGGTCATAGTCTTTTGAGTAGCTTGTAGCCCAGCCGCTGCCGTATTTTTCCCAGATCGGGGTATTTGCCTCGCGGTCACATTTTCCGACCGGAATCCAGACTCCTTCCCAGTAAAAGACACCGCTTGCTCCGGCTTCAAAAGATTTTTCGCAAACGTCACGGATAATCCAGGCCTGTCCCTGAACTGTGGCAGGATAGCCCGGAACCGTGTCTCCCTTGCCTGAAATGCTGTTGCCGAATCCGTCGCCGTCTTCTGAAGTGTAGCAGTAAGAAGTTTCTGCGATTATGACCATTTTATTGTATTTTTCGCGGAGATTTTTGACGACTTTCTGCATGTTCTGATAAGAGCCGTGCCAGAAGGGATAATATGAAAGGCCGAAGACATCATAATCTACCTTCATGTTTGCAAGAGTTGCGGCTGTTCTGTCGATTCCTTCTGAATCCATGATTTGAGTGTAATGAACGGCGATTTTAATGTCTTTTTTCAGTTTTTTTGAAACCTGGCGGACGGCCCCGCTTGCTGAGCGGAGAAGCTTCATGATATTGATGATTTTAGTCTCACCCGCAAGGCCGAAGTTGATTTCATTGCCAATCTGAACCATGCCCACGTTAACGCCTTCCTTGATGATTTTGGTCAGGCTTTCTTTTGTGAAGTCTTCGAGGGCTTTTGCCTTTTTGTCGATATCAAGATTCTTCCAGGCCTTTGGAGCAAGCTGGCGTTTTGGGTCAGCCCAGAAATCAGAGTAGTGGAAGTCGATGAAAACCTTCATGCCGTATTTTGTGGCCCTTTTTCCAAGTTCGATTGCAGTCGCAAGGTCATTGTTGCCGCCACCGTAGCCCCTGCCATTTGAGTCATAGGGATCATTCCATACGCGGAGACGGATGTAGTTTACGCCTGATTCAGCGAGGGTTTTAAAAACGTCTTCTTCTTCGCCGGCGAAATTGTAGTATTTGACGCCGCTTTTTTCTTCTACGAGGACTGAGGAAGCGTCCATTCCCCGGATAAAATCATTGGGGATATTTTCAATTGGATCCAAATATATAGAAGATTCCTGACGACTTTCCGGCAATGGAAAGAGAGAATTCCCATTTTCTGCATTGCTGCAGCTTACAAAAAGGATTGAAGAGAGCAGGGAGCAGGTAAAAAGGACTGAATCTTTTAGCGATGACTTTTTCATAAAACCTCCAGAGTTTGCGCAATCGGTTGCGCATTTGTCATTATAGCACAGAATTTCTGCTTGTCAATAAAGTAAAGTCTGCTATAATCTTCTCTATGAAAAAAAATATTTTGTATTCGATTATTCTTTTACCGATTTTTTTGCTTTCAGCCTGTCATTCTGTAAAATCAGATGCTGCGCTCGACTATGTAAGTGATTATTCACCCAAAATCAGCAGAAAAATGCCGGTGATTCAAATAAATTCTGAGTCCAAAAAGAACGACTTCGTTACCCAGCCGATTTCAGCTGCCGTAAAGGAGCAGATGCTTCACTGGATGCCCGAAGTTCCAAATCCCACACCCTGGTACGAAAAATGCACGATAAGCCTTGCCGATGGTGAGGGTGAGCATTCTCTTGAAAATCTTGAGGCAAAAGTCAAAGTCCGGGGAAACTGGACGACTTCCTACGACAAAAAGCCCCTCCGCATCAAATTTGACAAAAAGCAGAATCTGCTTGGTCTTAACGGCGGAAAGGAATTCAAGGACTGGGTTTTGCTTGCAACCTACAAAGACTGGTCCCAGCTGCGTGATGCCACTGCCTTTTATGCAAGCAAGCTTCTTTCAGCGGATTACACCAGTGATTTCAGTCTGGTTGAAGTCTACGTCAATTCAGAATATTGGGGAGTCTATCTTCTCGCCGAGCAGCAGCAGGTCAAAAAGGGAAGAATCGATATTGCCGAGGCCAAAAAAGATTACAAGGGCTCTGACATAGGCTATCTGATTGAGTTTGACGGCTATTATTTTTCCGAGGAAGAGAATTTTGAAATCGACTATCTGGGCGAAATTCTGGACATTAACGGAAAGAAAATCAGCCTAATGCTGAACAAGGGCTATACGATCAAAAGCGACATTACTTCTCCTGAGCAAAAGGTTTTCATCGCTTCTTTCATGAACAATTTGTGGAAGATTTGCTACGAGGCGGTTTATAACAAGAAATATTTTGAATTCAACGAGGACTTTACGGCTTTGAGGGAAGCTGTCGGAATCAAAAACAGTTATGACTGCGTCTCAAGGTACATCGATATTCCTTCACTTGTGAACACCTACATTTTGTGCGAGCTTGCCTGCGACCCGGATTTGTTCTGGTCCAGCTTCTACATGGACATTGATTTTTCTGAAAGCGGCGCGAAAAAGCTCAAATTTGAGGCTCCCTGGGATTTTGACTCGGCCTTGGGCAACAAGAATTTCTGCGCGGACTCAAAAGGAATCTATGCCGGAGCCGTCAGCTGGGATGTCAACCACCAGAAGGAAGGAACCGGCAATCCATGGATGATGATTTTCATCAACTGTGACTGGTTCCAGAAACTTGTCCGCCATAAGTGGACCCTTGCCCATAAGCAGAATGTTTCCGGCAAGGTGCTTGATTTTATTGATGCGGCTCAGCTGGCATATTCTGAGAATTTCCGTCACAACACTGAACGCTGGAACAACATCGGAAAGGATAAAAACGGTGCCTTTGAGTTGTGTCAGGCTTCGGTCTCATGCAAAAATCAGGCGGAAGCCCAGGCCTATCTAAAAGACTGGCTTTCAAAACGCTTTGAAGAGCTGGACAGGCTCTGGTTGTAGATTATGAAGAAATTCGCCGTCCTTTTTTTGCTTTTACTTCCTCTTTTCGCTTTTTCAGAGTCAAAGCGGATTGAATACGAGGATTTTACCTTCACGGCTTTTTACAGGCAGAACCTTCAGCCGGGAGATCCTGTCTTTCTTCGCCTTGAATTTGAGACTTACAAGAAAAAATTCATCAAAAAATTTAAGGCGAACTTTATTGAAGCCGGAAATCTTGAAGTATACCGTCTTCTTGATGAAGGAAAATTGGAGGAAAAAGCGACGGCAAAATCAAAATTCTATAATATTGAAAAAAATGTTGAGAAAAAGCATGTGAAGTCTGTCCTTCTTACTGCATCTCCACTTTCAACCTGGGCAAAGTTAGGTGATTATGTGGCAAAAATCGAATTCGTCGCCTTTGAAAGAAGGGGCGTGGTGGAAATTCCATTTAAAATCTGTGAAAAGGAATTTATTTCCGAGACTATTCCCCTTAATGCATCAAATACAAAAATCAGGACAAACACTTCAAGCGAGCGGATGGAGCAGATAAAAAGACTGAACGCAATTCTTGATACTAAAAATTATGATGCGGTTTACGAGACTTCTTCCTTTGCGCCTCCCACACCAGCTACCCGGCGGACTTCTTTCTTTGGTGACAGGCGGGTTTTTGCCTATTCAAACGGAAAAAGTTCCACAAGCCTTCACTACGGAATTGATTACGGCGTTCCAAGTGGGAGCGAAGTGCGTTCCTGTGGTCGTGGCAAGGTGGTCATGGCAGAGGACAGAATCACGACCGGCTGGAGCGTCTGCATCGAGCATCTTCCGGGCCTTTATTCACTTTACTATCACATGAGCCAGCTTGATGTCCAGCTGGGGCAGATGGTTGAAAAGGGGGAGCTCCTTGGCCTTTCAGGAGCGACAGGACTTGCAACAGGCCCCCATCTGCACTGGGAAATCCGCCTCAATATGGAAGCAATAAACCCTGATTTTATGACAGAGGATTTTGCCTTCTCTGTACAGGAATAAGCTTCTGTCTTTCCTTCAATTTTCAAAAAAATAGTAGCACAATTTCTGTTTTTAAGTTACATTTTTTTTACTCACAGGAGATTTTATGAACAGATTCGTTAAGCGTTATCTTATCGACGCCCTCAGTGGTATGGCTCAGGGACTTTTCGCTTCCCTTTTGATCGGTACAATCATCAAGACTTTGGGGCAGCAGCTTTTGCGCCTGGGCAGCAATCCTATTTTTGAATTTTTAGTCAGCGCAGGAAATTTTGCAACTGACGGTCATGTCGTCGGTGCGGCTATGGCTGTAGGCATCGGCTTTGCAATGCAGCTTCCGGCCCTCGTTCTTTTTTCACTTGTAGCAGTCGGAAGTGCGGCAAATGTCACAGGCGGGGCAGGTGGTCCTCTTGCTGTCCTCGTAATCGCCGTTATTGCCGCTGAATGCGGTTCTTTTGTAAGCAAGAAAACAAAGGTCGACATCATCGTCACTCCTCTGGTCACAATTCTTGCCGGAGCCCTTCTCACGGTACTTTTTGCAAAATACATCGGAATGGCAGCAAGCTCAATCGGAAACATCATCGTCTGGGCTACAAAACTTCATCCTTTCGTAATGGGAATCATCATTTCTGTTTTAGTCGGAATCGTACTTACACTTCCAATTTCTTCAGCAGCAATCTGTGCCGCCCTCGGTCTTGTAGGCCTTGCTGGCGGAGCTGCCGTTGCAGGATGTTCTGCCCAGATGGTCGGATTTGCAGTCCTTTCTTTCCGCGAGAACGGCTGGGGCGGCATTCTTTCTCAGGGACTTGGAACTTCAATGCTCCAGATGCCTAACATCGTAAAAAATCCTAAAATCTGGATTCCGCCGACACTTGCCTCTGCAATCACAGGTCCGATTGCAACCTGTCTTTTCAAGCTGGAAATGAACGGAGCCGCAGTTTCTTCAGGAATGGGTACATGCGGTCTTGTAGGTCAGATTGGCGTTATCGCAGGCTGGTTCTCTCCTTCTGAAGCCGCCTTGAAGCACGGAGCCTCAGCAATTTCTCCGACAACATTCGACTGGCTGGGCCTGATTTTAGTCTGCTTCGTATTGCCGGGCCTTTTGAGCTGGGCTTTTGGAAACATGCTGCGCAAAATGGGCTGGATAAAGGAAGGTGATTTGACTCTTCAGTAGTAAATTTTGCCATAATTTGGAAATCGTGTTATAATCTCCAATTATGGCAAATGATACAACTATCGCAACTTCAAGCCCAATCGGGCAGCATCTTGAGAAGGTGGCAGAAGGCGCACCTGTCTCTTATTTAATGTTCAATCAGAAAAGAATCAGTCTTGTGGCAAAAATGACAATCGGCCGCTCACCTGAGTGCTCAATCGTAATTGACAACAAGCTTGCGAGCCGTTTCCATGCCACGATTCAGAAAATCCGTGACGCATACTTCCTCAAAGACGAAAAAAGCACTAACGGCACTTTCCTTAACGGTCATCGGATTCCTGCTGATAAGTACGTCAAGCTCAATCCGGGCGACAAAATCACAGTAGGCGCAACAACTTTAGTAATGTCGTAAGGATTCTTTTTGTCTAGTCTCCGCCAAAATCTTCAGTCCTACTTAGATTCTCCTGACTTGCCTTCCCATGAAGACTTGCTTTCCCTTCTTGAAAGTGGAATTTCCACTCTTGAGGGCGAAAATGCTGATTACAGGCCTCTTGATTCAGAAAAAAGGGCGGGCGGACTGCTTGATTTTACTTCGGGGGACTATAAAAATCTTCCTCTTCTAGTTGTTCCTGATTTGCACGGCCGGGGAAAATTCCTGCTTGATATCCTTGACTTTAAGTGCGGCTCAAAGACCGTGCTTGAGCTTCTGGAAGCCGGTCAAATCATCATCTGCTGCGTGGGAGACATTTTTCACTCTGAAAACCGGGGCAGGGAAAGGTGGAAGCAGGCTTTTGTTGAATCGATGGCGGGCAACCTCGTAAACGAGCCGATGAAGCTTGAAATGCGGGAAAACCTTTCGCTTCTGGAAATGATTCTTTCATTAAAATCGGCTTTTGCAGGTCATTTCCACATTCTCAAGGGCAACCATGAAAATGTTTTGAACGAAGACCACCGCAGCAAGTACGGTAATGTGCCTTTCCGCAAATTCTGTGACGAGGGAAACTTGGTCTCTGATTTCCTTCAGCATTATTACGACGACCTTATCCTTCATGAGATTTCTTATTTTGAAAAAAGTCTTCCCATCTGCGCCGCTTTTTCAGGCTGCGTCGTAAGTCATGCGGAGCCTGCGGATTTTTTCAGCCGTCAGGAAATTATTGATTACCACAAAAGCGGCTCTTTCGTTACTTTTGCACTGACGTGGACTGCAAATGATGCCGCCAGGGAAGGAAGCGTTGCCCATCTTTTTGAAGAGCTTTTGCCTGAGCCGAGCCGTAAGGGGGCCTGGTATTTTTCCGGGCACAGGCCTGTTCTTGGAAAATACGCTTTGAGGCAGAACGGAAGGCTGGTTCAGATTCACAATCCCGAAATTGAACAGGTAGCGGTCGTGGTTCCAGGACGAAAATTTAATCCTGAAACAGATATTGTGGTCGTTGGCTAGTGACTGGGATTTTAAGGGGCTTGCCCCTTAGGAGAGTGGGTAGCGACCAACAAAGTGGGCGCGTAGGGAGAGACTTCTCCCTTTTATATTAAAGGAGTTTTTTATGGCAGAAAATGTTCCTCAGATGATCGGAAAGTATCGCATTATGGGCCTTGTCGCAAAGGGCGGCATGGGGGCTGTCTACAAGGGCGTGCATCCGACCTTAAAGCGCATGGTCATCCTTAAAAAACTCACGATTAAGGGAAATGCCACAATCCGCGAACGCTTTAAGCGGGAGGCTCAGATTCTTCTCGACATGCAGAGCCCCTATATCGTCCATCTTTTTGATTATTTCGTTGAGGGAAACAGCCATTATATAGTAGAAGAATTCGTTGACGGACTTTCTCTCGCCCAGGTTATTGAAAAACAGGTGTCGCTCGGAACGGAACTGTCGCTTCTCGTGTTTTTGGATGCCTGCTACGCGCTCAAATTTGCTCATGCGCGTGGAATCGTTCACCGTGACATCAAGCCGGGCAACATTTTGATCAGCCGCCGGGCCGAAGTTAAGCTTGCTGACTTTGGAATTGCCGCAAGTGATGAAATCGAAGAAATTGCCGTCACAAAATCAGACAGAATCGTCTCAAAGGTTGCAGGCGATGTGACCCAGACAGGCGTTACTCTGGGAACTCCTGCCTACATGAGTCCTGAGCAGATTATGGATTCTCGCTCGGTCGATAACCGTGCTGACATCTATTCTATGGGTGTAATGCTCTACGAAATGCTTACTGGAAGCAAGCCTTTTGACTCCACAATCAGCGAAGAAAATCTGCAGAAAATCCGCAAGGGAAAATACATCAATCCCCGCAAAATTGACCGTTCGATTCCGCCTGTGATTTGCCGCATGATTAAGAAAATGCTCAAGGGCAATCCTGAAAAGCGCTACAAGTCGATTGATTCAGTCATAAAAATCATCAAGCATTATCTGCGCGACTATGACACTCACACAATCCGCATCTCACTTGCCCAGATTATCCTTTCAAAAAATCAGTTCGTAATCCCTGAATTTGAAAAGAAGAGCCGGCTGGGTGTAAAGATTACGAGCTACGCCTTTACAGCCGTGGCCCTGCTTTCGATAGGAATGTATGCCTGGAACGCTGGCATTTTCCACGCATCGATTTTAAGTCCCTGGTATAAGCCGGTCACTTTAAATCTTGTGACTCCGGTCGCGGGCGTTCAGAACAACATCTACGGAATGGACATCCCGGTCAAGGCATATTTCTTTGACGAAAGCGATCCTGATTTACCGGAAGTGCAGGGCAGCCGTCGTGATTTCAAGACCAGCGAGGGAATCGTTACGAGAAGCAAGAGCGGAAAGAGAATTTCAACGTCTTCTGCCCAGAACATAAAATACCTCACGATTAAGCCTGTTTACCTCAAGGACGGCCTCTACCGAGTCAAGGTTTTAATCGGTTCTTATGTCATGTGGTCCAGCTTTGCCGTAAACGGTGAGCCAGCCAACCTCAATTTCGACAATCTGCAAAGGACAAACCGCCAGGTCACGGTTCAGACCCGTGCTTTTGATGCCGAGACAGGCGACATCCTCACGAACAAGACTGAATTCACCGTCCTTTATAATGGAAGGTATGTGCCCTTCAGTCAGGTTCCGCCCAAAGAACTGGTCAGCGGCAAGGTAATGAAAATCCACGCTGAATGCAAAGGCTACAAGCTCAAGGAATTCAGCATGATAATCGACTGGTACCAGGACACATTGTTTGTAAACGCCGGATTGGAAAAATAAAGCTGGTTCCCGCACGGATGCGGGCTTAAGCCGAAGAATCCGCGAATCGCGAAGCGAGTCGTCACGACATGGATGTCGAAAAACGCGGGGCTTGAAAAGTAAGCTCTTCCCACTCCACAAAGCCCCATTATTTTGCTACACTTGTTGCCATTATGGGACAGCCAAAACTATTCAGTATTATCGATAAAGCCGTATACGATTACAAGATG
The DNA here is from genome assembly GCA_017161305.1 of Treponema ruminis. Classification (GTDB taxonomy): domain Bacteria; phylum Spirochaetota; class Spirochaetia; order Treponematales; family Treponemataceae; genus Treponema_D; species Treponema_D ruminis. The sequence goes on from CP031518.1 coordinate 1,000,266, forward strand.
ATTGAGCCGGGAGACAAAATCCTAATCGGTGCTTCCGGCGGAAAGGATTCTACGGCTCTCGTGGAATATTTTGCAAACCGCGCAAAGCGAAAGGACGCTGACTTTACATTTACCGCGATTCACATTGAGACTGATTTTGAGGCCTGCACGATGAGTCCCCGTCTTCGCGAGCAGATGCGTGAATGGAACGTTGAAACCCTCAATTATTTCGTTGATGTAGAAAACCGCGTTAAGGAAGGCTTTAAGATGAGCTGTTACTGGTGTTCCCAGCAACGCCGCAATGAGCTTGTTCATTTTGCGGTGAACAACGGCTACAATAAAATCGCCCTCGGTCACCACCTTGACGACATTCTTGAGACTCTTCTGATGAACATGCTGCGCAAGGGCGAGCTTTCAACCATGCCGCCCCGCCTCAACTATACGAAATATCCTCTTTCAATTATCCGCCCCCTCTGTTACGCAGACGTCAATGCCATAAAGGAACATGCCGCCCAGTCAGGCTACATCAGCACCACCTGTACCTGCATGTACCAGGACAACTCCGGCCGCAAGGATGCAAGGGCAAGGCTAGAAGCACTGACAAAAGGCGACCGCCGTGCAAAGGAGCGCATGCTTGACGCCCTGAGGAACATCAACAAAGAGTACCTGCCGTAAATAAAGCTTTTTGTTGCCGATAGGCTTTCTTTCCATTATATTTATAATATGAACAAACATGACGACTCAAATAATGAGGAAACTGAACTCAATGATGCTGCTGAGAACAAAAAAGGCGGCGAGGGCAGTGAAAATATAGATAACGCTAAGAAGGCTTTTAAGGATTTTATGAAAGATAATTTTGATGTTGATGTAAATCTTGATGATTTGCCTGATTCTGATGATGTTAAAAAAGCTGAGGCTGAATCTTCGGATGATGTTAAAAAGGCTGAAGCTGAAAATTCGGATTCTCCAAAGAAAAGTGGAAAACGCACAAAAAAGGTCTCTGTCAAGGATTTGGGTGAGGATGCCCAGATTCTCCCGATTGAGGATTTCCTGCCACCAAAACTGAACATTATTCCGATGTCCGGCCACCCCATGTTCCCTGGCATTTTCACGCCGATTATGATTAATTCCGGCGATGACACAAAGACTATTGAAAGTGCCTACGATGGCGACGGCTTTATCGGTCTTGTCATGCTCAAGGATGATGACCCAAAAGACGGCGACAAGGCTCCGACAATCAAGGACTTGTACACAGTCGGAACTGTAGCCCGCATTGTCCGCAAAATCAATCTGCCGGACGGCGGTCTCAACATATTTATTTCTTCTATTAAGCGATTCAAAATCCGAAAGACTCTGAACGCTTCAGGCCCGATTGTTGCCGCAGTCGAATATCTTGAAGACGAAGAATTCGATACATTCGAGGTTAAAGCCCTCACGCGCGCCCTCATCAGCGAAATGAAGGAAATCAGCGAGAACAATCCTCTTTTCAGCGAGGAAATGCGCCTCAACATGGTCAACATCGACAATCCTGGAAAAATCGCGGATTTCGTGGCTTCTGTTTTGAACGTTGAAAAGGCCGAGCAGCAGAAAGTTCTTGAGGAAACGAATGTCCGTGCCCGAATGGAGCAGGTTTTGGTCTACATCAAAAAAGACCAGGATTTGCTTCGCATTCAAAAGAAGATTCAGAACGAACTCAACGAAAATTTTGAAAAGAATCAGCGCGAATACTTCCTCCGCGAAGAAATGAAGATGATTCAGGACGAGCTTGGAGTGGGCGAGGACGGCTCTGACTATCAGAAGTTCAAGGCCCGAATCGCTGACTTTGAATTCGAGGGAGAAATCCTTGAGGCAGTTGAGAACGAGCTTGAAAAGTTCAAGCTCATGGACCCGAGTTCTTCCGAATATTTCGTCTCTCGTAATTATCTTGAGCTCATCTGCACCTTGCCGTGGAAGGATGAGTCAAAAGAAAACTACGATCTGGTTCGTGCCGCAAAAATCCTTGAGCGCGACCACTACGGCCTCGATGACGTCAAAAAGCGAATCATGGAATATCTTGCCGTCCGCAAGCTCAAGAACGACAACAAGGGCTCAATCATGATTCTTGTCGGCCCTCCTGGTGTCGGAAAAACTTCAATCGGCCACTCAATCGCAGAGGCAATGAACAAGCCTTTCTACCGCTTCTCAGTAGGCGGCATGCGTGACGAAGCTGAAATCAAGGGACACAGGCGCACTTATGTCGGCGCAATGCCTGGAAAAATCCTTCAGGGACTCAAAATTGCCAAAACTAAGTCTCCGGTCTTCCTGATTGACGAAGTCGACAAGATGGGCTCAAGCTACTCTGGCGGAGACCCGGCATCGGCTTTGCTCGAAGTCCTTGACCCTGAGCAGAATGTTTCTTTCCGTGACTCATACCTTGACCTGCCTTTCGACGTTTCAAACGTATTCTTTATCCTCACGGCAAACACTCTCGATAAAATTCCTGAGCCTCTTTTGGACCGCGCCGAAATCATTTCACTTGCGGGCTACATCGATCAGGAAAAGCTTGAGATTGCAAAAAAATACCTTGTTCCGAAAAACCTCGTAAAGAACGGTCTTTCAAAGTCTCAGGTAAAATATACAAAGGAAGCTCTTTTGCGTATTGCAGAGGAATATGCCCGCGAGGCAGGTGTCCGCCACTACGAAAAGTGCATCGACAAAATCCACCGCAAGCTGATTACCCAGATTCTTACTGGAATCGCACCTGAAAGCAAAAAACTCGGAGCCGTTACAAAATCAATCACTGACGAAGAAATCGGCTCACTCAAAAAAGAAACTTTCGTAATCGATGCTCCTGATTTGGACAAGTATCTCGGAAAGCCTGTCTTTGACGAAAGCGAAATCAAAAAGGCAGAAAAGCCGGGAACAGCAATCGGTCTTGCATGGACCAGCATGGGCGGCGACACCCTGCTTATCGAAAGCATTTCATTCCAGAACGACAAGGGCGGACTTCAGCTCACAGGTCAGATGGGCGACGTAATGAAGGAATCTGCCCAGATTGCAATGAACTGGGTAAAACAGTATGCTATCGAACACAAAATAAAGAATCCGAGCTGGTTTGAGCGCAACACGATTCACCTGCACATTCCTGAGGGGGCAACTCCAAAGGACGGACCTTCTGCCGGAATCACGATGGCTACAACCCTCATGTCACTCATCACAAACCGCCCGATTAAGCCGAACGTGGCAATGACAGGCGAGCTTGACCTGACCGGAGCTGTAATGCCTATCGGCGGCCTTCGTGAAAAGACTGTTGCCGCAAAGCGAAACGGAATCAAGACAATCTTCATTCCAAAAGCCAACGAGCGCGACCTGGACGACATTCCTGACCACGTAAAGAAGGGAATCACCTTTATCCCGGTACGCCATGCAATGGAAGTAATGAAGCAGATTTTCCAGTCACCGGTCAAAAAAACGGAAGAAGCTGACTACGGATTTTAATTCGACACAGAGGATTTTATGTTTACACGAGTATTTTTGAATAAAAAGGAAGAAGAAGAACTCAAGCAGGGCTTTCCCTGGGTTTTTGACAACGAGATTTCACACGTAAAATTTGATTCAGAGGGCACTGTAAAGCAGACTTCACTTGCAGACTCTCTTGTTGAAGACGGAAGCGTAGTCGAAGTTTTCGCAAATGCCGGTGGATTTTTGGGAACAGGTGTAATCAACAAAAAGTCAAAAATCACAGTCCGCATGATTGGAAGCGAGCACGCAGACCAGATCATGGCAGATCCGCAGGCTTTTTACACGCAGAAGATTCTGTCTGCATTCGAGCTTCGAAAACTTCACTATAAAGAAAGCGATTCTTACCGCCTCATTTACGGCGAGGCTGATTTTATTCCTGGCCTCATCGTTGAACGCTATGTTGACGTGAACAAAAATGTCTATCTCGTAGTTCAGTTCTCAACATTGAGCTCGGAAGTTTTCCGCAAGGAAATCATGCACGCCCTCCGAAAAATCATCAAGCCATACGGAGTTTACGAAAAAAGCGATGCACCGGGCCGTGAAAAGGAAGGCCTTTCCCTGCGCTCATGCTGGGACGGCGAAGTCCGCGACGAAAAAATCACAATCTGTGAAAACGACGTTTTAATCGAAGTTGACCTTGCAAACGGCCAGAAGACAGGCTACTTCCTCGACCAGAAGGACAACCGCCGCTATGTAGGCTCCCTCTGCAAGGGAAAGCGCGTGCTCGACACATTCACCCACACTGGTGCTTTCGGCCTCAACGCAGTGAAGGGCGGGGCAAAGGAAGTAATTTCCGTAGACATTTCACCTGAGGCAGTGGAGCTTGTAAATAAAAACATTTCCCTCAACAAAGCCGAGGGCAAAATGAAGGCCGTCTGTGCCGATGTATTTGACCTTCTTAAAGAATACGAAAAATCGGGAGAAAAGTTCGATTTAATCGTTCTTGATCCTCCTGCATTCACAAAAACAGCAAAGAACATCGAAAAGGCTTACGGCGGCTACAAGGAAATCAACCTCCGTGCCATGCGCCTTTTGAATCCGAACGGAATTCTCGTCACCTGCTCATGCTCATACTTTTTCGACTCAGAGCACTTCTACGGCATGGTCATGAAGGCCGCCGAGGACTCCAAAAAACGCGTTCAGGTTCTTGCAAAATTCGGAGCCGGCCCGGATCATCCGGTTCTTTTGGGCTATCCAAAATCAGAATACCTTAAGTGTGCGGTTTGCCGTGTAAATTAAAAAATGAAAACGGAAAGTTGAAAAGGATTGTTCGTGAATAAGTTTAACTGTATTTTTGTAATCGGGCCAACCGCCGTCGGAAAGACAGCCATCGGAGTACGTCTCGCAGATAAATATAATGGCGAGATTATAAGCGCAGATTCCCGTCAGGTTTACAAGGGCCTGGACATAGGCTCCGGAAAGGATCTGGCCGACTACACTTTAAACGGCAAACAGATTCCATATCACCTCATCGATGTGTGCGACTTAAAGCGCGAGTACAATCTTTTTGACTTTCAGGAAGATTTTTACAAGGCCTTTGCCGACATCACAAGCCGGGGAAAGCTTCCAATCTGCGTTGGCGGAACCGGCATGTACGTTGACTCAATCCTTCATCACTACGACATGATTCCTTTCGTAGAAAAGCCTGGCGAGCGCGCTGAGCTTGAGACAAAAAGCGAAAAGGAACTTGAGGCAATCCTCACCGCCGAAAAAGAAAAGCTCCACAACACCTCAGAATTCGGTGACAAGGAGCGAATGATAAAGTCAATCCTCATAAACCGCTTTAACGTGAGCGAGGAGTGCACTCTTGCGCGCGAAAAGCTCCGTGCATCCCGCCCCGAAGTCAATCCCCTTGTAATCGGAACCACGCTTGACCGCACTCTTGTCCGCTCCCGAATCGCAAAACGCCTGGCAGACCGCATGGAAGAGGGCTTAATCGAGGAAGTTGAAAACCTTCACGCCCATAAAAACGAAAACGGAGCCGAATGGCCCCGCCTTGAAGCCCTGGGACTCGAATACCGCTTTGTAAGCGACTATCTCCAGGGTAAATATAAATCAAAAGAAGAAATGCGCGAACTTCTCCAGATTGCAATCGGTCAGTTCGCCAAGCGCCAGGAAACCTGGTTCCGCTGCATGGAAAAGAAAGGCATCCAAATCCACTGGCTACCGCAGGTCATGTCCGTTGAAGAACGGTTCAATGCCGCATGCCAGCTTGTTGAATCCCTTTAGGCGTTTGCAACCATTTTTTCAGCTTCTGCTACTTTTGTGAGGTATCCTGTGCGTACGCAGCTTTCAAAAAGAGCCTTGCTGATGTAGTCAGTTGTAACGTCATCATAGCCGTCTTTGTCTCGTACGATGCGGACAACATATCCGTCATCCATTTCGCGAACGACTGTCATGTAGTCTGAATTGCTTCCGATGCTTTTAAGTGTATAAGTTCCCATAGTTTTTCTCCCATTAAATCCAAAACTGGATAAACTTTTTTTTCTGAAGAAGGTCTTTTTGAGATGCCTTCTTCCCAATACAATATTATTTTCGGTATACTAGAATCAGATTTTAGCTTTTTTTGAAGAAAAATGACTTTTTGTGATTCCCACCTTCACCTTTCTAAGTGTAACGCCTTTTTCAGTTTCTCTCAAGAAAAAAAATACATGGCAGTCTCGTCCTGTCATAGCAAGGAGGATTTTGACTTTCTTACTGGCGAAAGCCTCGCTTCTTTCGGAATCCATCCCCAGGCCGTAAATTCTTCTTACATGGAAAAAGATTTTTCTTCAGACCTTGCTTACCTTGAATCCCTTTTAGAATCAAAAAAAATCGTCGCGATAGGAGAGTGCGGCTTTGACTTTTTTACTCCGGACTTTAAATCTACCGCCAGAGAGCAGGAAATAGCCTTTGAAAGCCAGCTTGACCTTGCTCAAAAATACAAGCTTCCCCTTGTCCTTCATTTGAGGAAATCAATTGAAAAAATCTTTACTTATTCGCGTGAACTTAAAAAAGTCCCGGCAGTCATCTTTCATTCTTTTCCGGGTACCTTGCGTGAAGCCGAATCTCTCAAAAATCACGGACTTAACGCTTTTTTTTCATTCGGAAAGCCTCTTTTAAACGGAAAAAAAAGCGCGATTGACTGCGTAAAAAATCTCCCGGTTGAAAACCTGCTTTTTGAAACAGACGCACCCTATCAGACTTTAAAAGACGAAGAATTCACCAGCCCCCAGGAAATCGAGCGGGTCTACCGTGCTGCCTCAGAAATCCGTGGAATCAGCATGGAAGAGCTGGCAGCTGTCATTGAGGAAAATTTCACGCGTGCCTTCCAGTCTTATTTTGCTTGAAAATCCAGTTGTTTTCATTTACTATTGTATTTGAAAATAACACAACGAGGTTCTTATGAAAGAATTTTTACCTTATGAGACTGTGCGCAATGACGCGCTCAAACTTGCCTCAAAAATCTACCATGACGGTTTTATCCCGGACATCATTTACACGTCGCTTCGTGGCGGTGCTTACATGGCAAACGTTATCAGCGAGTATTTCAAGCTTGCCCTCAAAGGCCGTAAGCCTGTCCTTTATGCCGCAGTAGTTGCACGTTCCTATAGCGATGTTCATTCACACGATGCCATCCGCATTGACGGCTGGACTTACTCTCCGGATTATCTCCGTCAGGGCGACAAAATCCTTCTGGTTGACGACATCTATGATTCTGGCCGCACCCTCAATTTCCTTGTCGAAGTGCTTTTGGAAAAGGGCGTTCCCCGCGAGGACATTAAAGTCGTTGTTCACGATTACAAAAATTTCACTTGCAAGGAAACTCTTCCTATTAAGCCTGATTACTGGTGCCGCAAATTCGACATCAATTCTCCTAGCGACGACCGCTGGATTCACTACTGCAGTCACGAGCTTGTAGGCCTTTCCAAAGAAGAACTGGAACAGAATTACTACAAGCAGGATGAAGAACTCCGCGCTGTTTTGGGCGAGTTCCTGTAATAAAAAAAGGCTGTCCTTTTTGAAGTGCACTTCATTTGGGGCAGCCAATTTTTTTGTCAATTTTCTTATTTTATAACTGAATGAGCTTCTTCATAATCAGAAAACATCTGATTTATAAGAGCCGGAATGTCCCCGCCTGTCTTTCCTCGGAGCACGTCTTCCAGGGCCTGACCGCTTGCCTTGAGCTTTTCCATGCAGAGCTGGCGGGCGGCCCCCTTTGTGGCGTGGACATAGCTTGCCGCCTCAGTCATTTTGCCGCATGCAATCAGATTCTCAAGGACTGGCCTTTCAAACTTGTTTTCCGTTAAAAATGAATCGACAAGAATCGAAAGCAAATCCTCGTCATTGTCAACAAGCTCAAGGGCTGACTGCCTATCGTAGATTTTCATAGAAATCTTCTCCGTCTTTGTTTGTGATTACGAAACATGGCAGGTTTTCGACTTCAACTAGGCGAACGGCTTCCATTCCCAGATCCTCATAATCAAGAATTTCCTGTGACTTTATGTATTCGCTTGCAATCAAGGCCGCAATTCCGCCCGGAGTTCCAAGATAGAAGGCTCCGTATTTTTTGCATGAGTCAGTCCAGTTCTTGCTGCGGTTGCCTTTTGCAAGAGTGACGAGGGCGGCTCCCCGGCTCATGAGGCTTTCTGCGTAAACGTCCATTCTTCCGGCTGTAGTAGGGCCAAAGCTTCCGATGACCTTTCCTTCAGGAGTGCGGGCAGGACCTGCGTAACAGATGGGGTATTTCGTGCAGTATTCAGGCAGGGCCTTTCCAGAGTCAATGAGCTTCTGCCAGCGTGCGTGTGCGGCGTCGCGGGCAACGAGAATCTTTCCGGAAAGCAGGATTCTTTCGCCAGGTTTTGCGTTTCCAAGTGAAGAAAGGATTGATTTTATGTCGCCGGAGCTTGTAATCTGCTTTTCACTGTCAGCTTTTCCTGAGCCCGTATTTTTTTCAGCGAATTTTACTGCCTCGCTAAATCCTTTAAGTTCTGCCGGATTTGCGACAGTTTTTTCTATATAAAGACCTTCTTTTGTGAGGACAGCCTTTAAGTTCCTGTGTGCCGAGCAAGAGACTCCAAAAGAAATTGGGCAGCTGGCTCCGTGCCGTGGCAGGCGGACTACAACCGCGCTCAAGGCAAACTGACTGCCGCCGAACTGTGCGCCGTATCCGCTTTCTGAGGCGATTTTCATTGCAAGTTCTTCAAGTTCCCGGTCGCGGAAGCCGTATTCATTTGCCTCATAGGTCATGCCGTCGTAGGCACCCATTGAGGCGAGCTTTAACGTGAGAAGGTTCTGCTCCGGGCTTAAGCCGCCTGCGACGATTGCGATTGTGTAGGGCGGGCAGGCACTGGTTCCAAAGTGCTCAAGTTCTTCCTTCATCAATTTTGAAAAGCGTTCTTTGTTGAGGAAGGCCTTTGTTCCCTGAATGAAGCTGGTTTTGTTCGATGAACCGCCGCCTTTTGCGCAGAAAACAAAGCTGAGGGAATCTTTTGGCGAATCCTTTACAAAGCTTGGAAGAGGTGCAAGAGAGCCTTCCGAGTCAAAAATTGAAATTTGGGCTGGAAGATTGTTTTTGGGATCGTGTTCTTCGTAAAAAGAATCCGGAACAGTGGTAGAAAAACGCAGTTTCCGCTCGTCGTAGATTTTTTTAATCCCGGCCGTGATTTCTTCGTGTAAATTTTCTGTTGAAAACTTGCCCTTTTTCCAGCCGAAGACATTTGCGATTCCAGTGTCCTGGCAGAGGGGAAAGGTTCCCTGAGAGGCGACTAGGGCATTTTTGAGCATGCAGGCAGAGACATAGCGGTCATTTTCGCTTGCATCCGGTGAGAGAGCGGCCTTTATCAGCCCTTCAAGATGTTCTTCTGTAAAAGTGAATGAAAGCCGGGCGAATGACTTTTCTGCGGCTTTTGAAAGTGAAGCTTCGTTTGGAATAAAATCAAAATCGATAGGGAAGACTGTTTTTTTCATGAGAAAACTATAGCAGAAAATCAGCTATCTGTCATTGTTAAGCCATAACCTCTTTCACGATTTCTTCCCTGAGTCCAGCATTGATTTAGGTTGAAAATCCGGCTGTTTTCATTTACTATTTAACTGTAAAAAGTGCTGCTTATGAAAAAACTGTTTTTGCTTTTTTTTCTGTCATTTCTTTCTCTTTGCGCATTCTGTGAGCGGGTCATTTCTCCGGTTCAAGGTTCTTTTGCCAACAAGCAGAGTTTGATTCTTGATTTGAGTGACGGTGCAGAGGCTTTTTATTCATATACCAGTACAAATCCGCTGGCTTTTGGCTTTGCCTACGACGGACCGGTTTTAATCGACATGAGCGGTTCTGTTTCCCTTTATATTGCCGTCGTGAAGGGAAACGAAAAAGAGCAGTACCGGATTGATTACACAGTCAGCGAATCCAACCCCTTTGCCAACGATACTTTCGAAAAAAAATTCATTGACCGGGTCAGCCTTGAAAACGTCCTTCTTTGTACGAGTGAAAATATCATCAACGTGCCAAAGTCCCTTCAGTTCTCAATCGGCGATGGCGAAAAACCCAAGCTCTCAGGCGGCACTCTTTCTGTCTCTGCTGACAACAAGCTTTCCCGCTACATTCCCTGCACGGTTACTGACGGAAATCAGCAGTGGCGCTTTATAATTTTTCTTTCGCCTGGCAGCGCTGGCAGTTTTTCCCAGACCTCTGTTCCTTTTAGTATTTCCGACTGGTCTGATTTCACTTTTACAGGTCATAACCTCATCTGGTCCATTGATGACGGCATGTGGTCTGCTTCAAAAGAGTCAGTAAAACTTGACCGCAGTAAGCCCCATGTCGTTTACTGGCAGGATGTTGCTTACAAAGCAGGCAATCCGATTCAGTCTTTCCTTTTGCCTCCCAAGCCTTCCGTTCAGACCGAGGATTTTGACAAGGCTCTTGCCTTCATAATTGACGGTGACTTGCGCTATCGGATGTCAGTTCTTTCGAGCGGAGCAAGCGGCGATTCTCATGCTGACAAAGGCCTCTATACCAGCCTCACTTTTGACACTTTTGAAGGCGATTATGTAAAGGCCACGGCCATTTTTTCCTTTTATTGCGATGGTGTCTATCAGGGAAATATTTCCGTTCCCTATGAGATTGACCGTCAGCCGCCCCTTCCTCCAAAAATCATAGCCAGTGAGCCCGGTGAATATGCCCGCCACGATGTTCAGCTTAAAGTTGATGCCGAGGAAGGAGCAAAGATTTTCCTCAATATTCTTGGGCCTTTCAACGTCAATTCAGCATCTTATCTGGACAATAATTCAGAATTTGACTACATAAAGCCGGGTGAATATTTCCTTTACAAATTTCAGCCTATTGAGCTTAGGGCCGGTATTGAAAAGGCCGTCTGCTACAAGGCTTTTGCCTATGCCGAGGACAAGGCCGGAAACGTGAGTGAAATTACCAGCTATAAAGTCATAATCGATGAGTACAATTACTTTCTTGATGCTGCAGCCCCAAATTTTGCCGCTGATGGAAGCCGCCTGCATCCATATAATTCTTTTGAACAGGCCTTGGAAGTCATAAATCATGGCAAATTCGTGCATTTCTTTGTGAGCGGCAGCGTGAACTTGCCCAAGGGAATGTCCGTGATTTCATCAAACTGTTCCTTCACCGGCATGTCCGACGCCCGTTTTGTCCTTCCTCCTTCTTCCTGCATAATGGTAAAGGACGCGAGCCTTGAAGTTCAGAACTGCGTGATTCAAAAGGACATCGAAAATTCCCAGGAATCCGACCTGCGCTTTCTGCTGCTGGAAAAATCTGCCGCTACTTTCGAGGACTGTGAGCTGCTCGGCAATTTCGCTTCTTCGGGAACGCTGATTTCTTCTGAAGCTTCAATCGTCACTTTCAAAAATTCCGGGCTTACGGTTCAAAGTTCCGTTTACGCCTGTGGCATTTCGGCCGTGAATTCAAAAATCACTCTTAATGAAAGCCATGTTTCTTCGATTGCGGATACGGCTGTCAATTTCAGCTTGAAGGGAGGCACTTTTACCCTCAATTCCTGCGACTGCAAGGTGATTTCTCATTTGGGGCGCATTCTTGAAGCGGGCGGCAGCAATTTAAGGCTTTCCGGCAACAAGTACAGCGCCGATTTTGACCGTGATGCAAGGGGAATCAAGCCCGTCTGGACTGACGAAAAATGTCTAATTATTGAAGACAAGAATAACATTTCGAAGGGCTTTTAAAAATTTTTACTGAGGAATAAAATGATTGAACTGATTTGTGGATTTGATGAGGCAGGAAGGGGGCCATTGGCCGGGCCTGTGACTGCAGGCTGCGTTATTTTGCCCAAAGATTTTCCTTTTGAAATGCTGAATGACTCAAAAAAACTTTCTGAAAAAAAGCGTGAGTCCGCCGAAAAGGTGATTATGGAAAAAGCCTGCTGGGGCCTTGGAATCGTTGACCACGAGACAATCGATCAGATGAATATTCTTCGTGCCAGCATGTACGCCATGAGCATAGCTTACCAGATGATGAGGGCAAAGCTCCCGGACTGGCTTCGTTCTCAGAAAATTGATTTTGACGAGGCAAATCTTGATTCAATGATTTCTGCAATCACAGACGGTACAAGCTGCCCCCAGGTCCCGTGTGCCTGCCGTTGTGAGCCAAAGGCCGACGGAAAATACCCTGAGGTTATGGCGGCCAGCATCATTGCAAAAGTCGAGCGTGACAAGATGATGATGGAATTCGACAGGCTTTATCCCCAGTACGGATATGCAAAGCACAAGGGCTATCCGACACCCGCCCACAAAGCAATTTGCCGCGAAATCGGCATGAGTCCAATCCAGCGGAAGACATTTAAGTTTTAAGCTATTGCACAAAACCGCAAGATATGTTATAAAATGCGAAAGGACGCTTTCGTCCATAAATTCTATTCACATTTTTAAGGAAGGGTCAAAATGAGCATCCGCGGAGAACTTTTTACTACTCAGGTTTTGTTGGACAACCGCTCGTATTTTTTCAACGTCAAGGAAAATCGTGCCGGTGATGTATTTTTACAGATTGTAGAGAGCAAGAAGGGCGACGGTGCTGATTTCGACCGCCACCAGATTTCAATCTTTGCCGAGGACATGCAGAAGGTTCTCGCTGGTCTTGACGACTCCCTCAAATTCATCGAAAAAGAGCGCAAGGAACGCGCAAAACGCCGTGCAGAAATCAAAGCTGCCAAGGAAGCAAAATATGCTCTCGGCGGCTCTGACAAAAAGGTCTACCGCAAGAAGGGCGAAGAAAAGAAAGACGACGGAATCAAGCGCACAGGCAAAGTAATCCACATCAAGTCTAAGAAATAGGGAGCGACGGCGCAGCCGGCAAAAGTCGTGAGACGACTTTTGAGCGAGTCTCGGTGAAGGCTGTGCCTGAACCGTTCAGACTAGAATTCGCTTACAATATCCTTTACTGCTTCGAAAAGCTCGTCCATTGCCTTTTTTGTTGTGGCCGGGCCGAAGCTGAATCTTACGGCGCTGTCCTGAATCTCACGGCTGGCGTTCATCGCGGCTAGGATCGGACGGCTTTGTTTTTTTGCGGAACATGCGCTTCCTGTTGAGATGCAGAAGCCTTTTGCGTCAAGCGCACGCACCATCACGTTTCCTGGAATTCCAAGGAATGCCGCCTGAACGACCCATGGGCTGAAATGAGATTGAGCATCTTCTGAAAAATCTTCGCGAAGGGCAGGGACGAGCCGGCATTTTTCAAGGCTTTTGAGTTTCTTTAAGAAATCAACTGTCCATTCTTTCTGCTTTTCAAAACGATTGAATGCATGACGTTCTTTTTCTATGACCATTTCCATTTCAGAAAGCGAGCCAAAATTTTTGTTTGAGATTTGAATTATCTGGCTTGGCCTTAAAACATTCTTTTTGATGAAAAATTTTTCAAGGCACTTTGCGAATGCCACGGCTCCGAAAAGGTTTTCCGTGCCGCTTCTTATGTTCTGCTCCTGACCGCCACCGACTAAAAATGAATTTACAGGCTTGGAAAGGTAGAGAATGCCGATTCCTCGCGGGCCTGAAATCTTATGAGCGCTCAGGGCTGCCGAGTCAATTCCCTTGTGCGAAAGGTCGAGGGGGATTTTTCCTGCCGCCTGAACGCAGTCTACGTGGAAGTGAGGCTTTTTTTTGCCGTTAGCCCATTTTGTAATCGCGTCTGCAATCTCGCAAACCGGCTGAACGCAGCCTGTCTCGTTATTTACGGCCATAACCGTGACAAAAAGTGTGTCCGGAGTGAGGTTTTCAAGGATTGAGTCAGCTGTGACAAAGCCGTTTTTGTCAGGATTTACGCTTACGACTTCAAAGCCCTGTTTTTTGAGCATGGCACATTCTTCCCTCAAAGCCGGGTGCTCGATTGCACTCAGAATAATCCTGCCTTTTTTGGGCGAGTTCAAAATAGAAAGAAGGGGAATGTGGTCGCTTTCAGTTCCGCCGGATGTGAAAATAACCTGGTTTTTGCTTACGCCCAAAGTCTTTGCACAAGATTCCCTGGCTTCCTCAAGAATTTTTCGTGCGGAAGCTCCGATTTTATGGGTTGCGGAAGGGTTTCCGTCATATTGAAGTGCGATTTCCAGAGATTCGCGAAGTATTTTTTCGTCAGATGGGGCTGTTGCTGCCCAGTCAAAGTAATGTTCAAAATCCATGCAGAAATAATATAAAAAATCTGGAAAATTTGAAATATGTACATTTAATTTTAAAAGTGCTATACTATTGATAATGAAAAATTTAGTGGTTTTGTACGGTGGTGATTTGACATCCCACGCTTTTGAAAAAGTTTTTGGTTCGGAGTCTGCTTTCGAACGTGTTTTGAACTGGGCTTCAAATTTCAGTGATAAAATTATTCTTTTTTTGAAAGACTCGTCTCCTGTTTCCGGTGAGCTTTCTTCAATTATCTCGAAAAATCCCAAAATCGAAAGCCTCTCCCACGATTCATGGACAAAATCACTTTTCATTTCAGAAATTTCTTCCTCACTCAAAAAATACGAGGCTGAGAGCGCAATCATTTCCTGGGCTGACACTCCTTTTTTAAACGAAAAGCTCACTTCAGACCTTATCGAAATGCATTCAAAATATTCCGCTGAGTACACCTTTGCCGACGGTTTTCCTTATGGATTTGCCCCTGAGCTTATCGAGTCCGGCACGGCTTCAATCCTTTCAGAACTCTGCAAGACGAGCTTAAAGGCAGAGGGCGATAAGGCCATGGACAGGGAGGCGGTTTTCTCCGTCATGCGCGGGGACATCAATTCCTTTGAAATTGAAACTTTGATTTCCGATCTTGACTACCGCCTGCTTCGTTTCAATTTTGAATCATCAAGCAAAATCAACTTCCTTGCCTGCAAAAATCTTTACGACGAGGCTCAGGGCCAGAAAATCGATTTTTCCGATGCCTACGCCCTATCAAATCTGGCTGCAAAATCACCTCGCGTAATGCAGACCCTTCCGGCTTTCTACAACATTCAGATTTCTTCAAAATACAATCACAAATATTGCTATTCTTTGGAAGCCGCCGGTAAAAATCCTGCTTCAAAAGATTTCATGGATTTCTCAGACTTCCAGAAAATCCTCAGTCAAATCAAAGATTTTTCTGAAAGCGCGGTAATTTCCCTTTCAGCTTTCGGTGAGCCGCTTTTAAATCCTGAATTTTTGAATTTCGCCCTTGAAGTCATAAATCAAAACGACCAGAGCCACAAAATTCCTCTTTTGATTGAGACGGACGGCCTTCTTGTAAACCAGGAACTTGCATCAAAAATCTCAGAAGCCGCAAAATCAAAGAATGCCGAAGTCAACTGGATTATTTACATTGATTCGGTCGAAAAATTCATGTATGCCGGCCTTCACAATTGTCCGGATTCAGACTTTGAAAAGGCCCTTGCTTCAATTCCTCTGCTCGAAAATCACTTTGAGGGCCATGTTTACCCCCAGTTCATGCGGATGAAGACCAACGAAAATCAGCTTGAGTCTTTTTACCGCTTCTGGAAAGAAAAGGAAAGTCCTTCAAAAGGTCAGCTCATCATCCAGAAATACAATTCTTACTGCTCGTCTCTGCCAGACCTCAAGTCAGCAGACCTTTCGCCTGTGAACCGGCTTCCCTGCTGGCATCTTCGCCGTGACATGACGATTCTGGCCGATGGAAGTGTGCCTTTCTGCTTTCAGCTTGCTTTTGAGCAGAATGCGGGCAATGTCCTGACCCATGGAATCGAAGCTGTCTGGGAAAAATTCTCTCAGGTCCTCAAGGAGCATCTTCTTTTAGTGGACGAACTTAATTCAGAAAAGAGTGACGGTAAATCTGCCGATAATAAATGCGGAATCTGTGATGAATCCTATACCTTTAATTTTTAATGAGCATTTTATCAGCATGACTGTTCTCGGCGGAAAGGAAAGCGTTCCCAACATAAAGATGAATATTTCCGCCATCATCATAAACAAGGGCTGGTCTAGCTTCCGTTCAAAAATGATTGAAAACCTCATGCGCTGCGGCTTCGCTGAAATCATTTCGATTGAGGCCGACAGTGAAAATTACAGCATTGAGGATTTTTCCCGCAAGTTTCCCTTCGTCAAAGTCATTATCCCGCAGGAAAATACGACAGAGGGCGACTTAATCAACATAGGGGTGGGAGAGGCTTCTTCAGAATACGTTCTCGTCCTTCGCGATTCTATTGACTTTTCAAAGGACATCCTCACACCCACTTTAGCTTCAAAACTCACAGAATCAGGCACTTTCTGCATTACGCCCCGTCTTTTGGGAAGAGATAATTTTTCTTTTCCCGTTCTTTTTTCTCCTTCAATCAGAAAGGCTTCCCTCAATGTGATTTCAACTTCTGTCGTTTCTGACGGAAGTCCCAATCTTTTTCCATTTGACTATATAGGCCTTTACCACCGCAAGAAATTCATCGATTTGGGCGGCTATGATTACACGATTCTTTCGGATTACTGGCAGAACCTTGATTTTGCCTTCCGTTCATGGCTTTGGGGTGAGAAAATCACTTTTTCCACGGCATTCAGCCTTTCTTACTGCAATGAAGTTCCTGTTTTGGAGACGGGTGCAAGCCAGTTCTCAAACAGATTCTATTTAAAAAATCTTGTGCCGCGTTTTTATCAGGATCACGGTGCTATTCCAAAATCTTCTTTCTTTGCATTCTGGGGAAGCTCATCATGCGGTTTTTTTGAGGCAAAAGCCCGCTTCCAGGAAGCCAGGGAATGGGTTAGGGAAAACAAATTCAGATTCAAAAGGGATGCTCTCGATTTGGTCGAGAACTGGGGAAATAAATGACAATTATAGCAGCACAATGCAGACTTTCATCAACTCGCTTGAGCAGAAAAGCTCTCCTTCCTTTGGGCGGAAAAACTGTCCTTGACTGGACCCTTGCCGCCATGAAAAAGGTTAAGGCCGATGATTATTATGTCGCCACTGACGAAGCTTCCTTTGAGGAATTAAAGCCTGTCTGTGAGCGGAACGGATTCAAGATTTTTAAGGGACCTCTCGAAGACGTTCTT
Organism: Treponema ruminis; assembly: GCA_017161305.1. GTDB lineage: Bacteria > Spirochaetota > Spirochaetia > Treponematales > Treponemataceae > Treponema_D > Treponema_D ruminis. The sequence continues at coordinate 1,017,222 of CP031518.1, forward strand.
GCCCGCTATTGCAATCTTATAGAAGAAAGTAAGGCTGATGTCGTGCTTCGTGCCACTTGTGACAATCCCTTCCTTTTTTATGAGGCAGCCCAGTCTCTGGTCGATGAATTTGAAAAACGTTCTGCCTACCAGGATTTTGACTACATCACATACACAGGACTTCCTCACGGCAGCGGAATTGAAATGTTCAAGGCGGCTTCCCTGCTCAAAGCCCGTGCCCTGACAAACCTTCAGTATGACCATGAGCATGTAGGGCCAAGCCTCTACAATCATCCGGATAAATTTAAATCTCTTTTCATTCCAGCTCCTGAGCAATGGAATTTCCCGAATTTGCGCACGACGATTGATACAAATGCCGATTACAAGAGGGCAGAGTCAATCGTAAAAATCATTTCGGGCGAAAAAACAGAAAAAAATCCCGTGGAGGAAGCTTATACAACCGAGCAGATTCTTTCTGCCCTGGAAAATCCTTCACTTTACAAGCCGATTCTCACAGTTCCCTGCGTAAAAAAAGGCAAGGGAACAGGTCATTTGCGCCGCTGCCTCAAAATTGCCCTTGAAACCGGAGCCAATGTCTATATTCCTGAAGACGCAGGCCTTGAAGAAAAAGACGAGCTTATCGAGGATGCAAAAAAGAACGGCTTAAAGGACGAGCAACTTGTAAGCCGCCTGCCAGAAAAAAAGGAATACGAGCTTATCGTGACAGATGCCTTTACCCTGGACCGCGAGCTTGCCTTAAGCCTTTCAAAAGCAGCCCCTGTTATTGCGATTGACGAAGGTTCTTTGAACGCAGACCTTTGCGACTGTCTTCTGGACATAATTCCTTCGTATGGCCTTGCGCGACCTGCAAATATTTCAGATCCTTCATTTGTCTCTCTTCCGGAGCACAAGCGCAGCGAGAAAAAGCCTGAAAATTTCGATGAAATCAAGTCAATTCTCGTCACAGTCGGCGGAGAAGACCCGGCGGACCTGGTTCTTCCGTCTTCAATCGCCTTTGCTTCAAACGGAAAGAAAATCACCGCAATCGTTCAGAATCCCGAAGAATCAGCCCTTCGCGTGACCGACGAAGACTTGCGTAAGAAAATAAAATTCATTCAGCCTGTCCACAACTTAAAGGAACAGCTTTCCGGCTACGATGTTGTCGTAACTCACTACGGATTCACGGCCTTTGAGGCTCTTGCCGCCGGATGTGGCGTAATCTTGCTTGGCACGACCCAGCTTCATGTCAATCTTGCTCAAAAATACGGATTCGCCTGCCTGCCACAAGGTCAGATTAACGCTGAAAATGCGGCTGAACTTTTGAAAAACGTAAAAGCCCTTTATCCTGATTCTCCATTTTTAAAAGAGGGAGCCGGCAAAAAATCCCTGGGTGACTTTGTAAAAATGCTTGCAAACGGCAAACGCTTTTCTTGCCCTGTCTGCCGTGACGAATCTTCATCTGTCGAAAATCCTATTGTCGCCCGCACGACTCTGCACACTTTCCGCCGCTGTAAATCATGCGGAATGCTATACATGAGCTGGACTCACGCTACCGAGAAAAACTACAATTCCTCATATTTCTTCGAGGACTACAAAAAACAGTACGGAAAAACTTACCTCGACGACTTCAAGAACATCAAAAAACAGTGCGTCCGCCGCACCAGCGTGGTCGATATGCTTTACCGGGCCAACCACAAGGCCGTCACCCCTGCAGTTCTGGACATCGGCTGTGCCTTCGGTCCCTATCTTGATGCCGCAAATGATGCAGGCTGGCAGGTTTTCGGCACCGACATCTCAAAAGAAGCCGTTGATTACGTTCAGAACACATTACATTATCCTGCAACAACCGCCAAATTCCCGGAATTTGACCCGGCTGATGAATTCGGAGTCAAGAATTTCGATGCTGTAACGATGTGGTATGTAATCGAGCATTTCCAGGATTTGGACAGCGTCCTCAAGGGAGTTTCAAAAATCCTTAAAAACGGGGGAATTTTTGCCTTCTCAACACCGTCTGCAAGCGGAGTTTCCGGCAGATTCAACACTCAAAGCTTCTTCCAGAATTCTCCGACAGACCATTTTACCCTCTGGGAGCCGGGAAGGGCCGCATCAATCCTCAAAAAATACGGATTTAAAGTCTGCAAAATCGTCTCAACCGGCCATCACCCGGAGCGCTTCCCAAACTTAAGGGGCCAGAAATCAACTAGCCTCAAATTCGCCCTCTATTCAGGTGCAAGCCATTTCTTCGGGCTGGGAGACACATTCGAAGTTTATTGTAAAAAAGAGCGGGAGATATTCTGATGTTTGAAACAAAAAAAATCTTGATTCTTGGTGCAGGACTTATGCAAAAGCCTGCCATTCTGGGAGCAAAACATCTTGGTTACAAGGCTGTTGTCGTTGATGCCAACAAAAATGCAGTAGCCGTTCCCCTTGCTGATGAATTTTACCCGGTAGACCTAAAAGACCGCGAAGCTCTTTTGGAACTTGCAGGAAAATTGAATAAAAAAGGCGAGCTAAAAGGCGTTTTCACAGCCGGAACTGATTTTTCGGCAAGCGTTTCCTATGTTGCAGAAAAACTGGGCCTTCCTGCCCACGCTTTTGAAGCCGCCCTTAATGCCAGCGACAAGGCAAGAATGAGGGCCTGTTTTGAAAAGTCAGGCGTTCCAAGCCCGAAATTTTCTGAAATTGACTCTTCTTCTTTTGAAAATGTAAAGAAGTCCCTTGAATCTGGCGAAACGGAACTCCCCAAGGTAGTAAAGCCCTGCGACAACATGGGTGGCCGTGGCTGCCGTCTGGTCCGCAATAATGATGAATTCCAAAAGGCAGTCTCAACCGCAATCAAAAATTCCCGCACTGGCCGAGCAATTTTTGAGGATTACATGGAAGGAGCTGAATTTTCAATCGATTCAGTTGTCTACAATGGTACGCTGACAATCACGGGATTCGCTGACCGCCACATCTTCTATCCGCCATATTTCATCGAGATGGGACATTCCCTTCCTTCGCGTGTGGATTCAAAAATCAAGAACGAACTTATCGCAACCTTTGCGCTGGGAATCAAGGCTTTGGGCCTCACTTGCGGAGTAGCCAAGGCCGACATCAAATATACAAAAAACGGCCCTATGATTGGTGAAATCGCTGCCCGGCTTTCAGGCGGCTACATGTCAGGCTGGACTTTCCCTTATTCAAGCGGAATGAACCTGACTGAAGAGGCAATGAAAATCGCACTTGGTCAGGAACCGGACTATCTTCTTTCAAATCGCGTTTCCCTTCCCTGGCAGCCTCACGAGAGCGTAAAAGGCAAGGAACAGCCCTTTGAACTTTATGAAATCTCGTCAACTTTGGTGAGCGCGGAGAGGGCATGGCTTTCAATTCCTGGCAAGGTCTCAAAAATCTACGGTCTGGACGAAGTTAAGCAGATTTACGGAGTGCGTGATTTACTTCCCCGAGTCAAAGAGGGCGACAAAGTTGACTTCCCGCGAAACAATGTCGAAAAATGCGGAAACATTATCGCTGTTGGAATTAACAGTGAGCAGGCATATAAAAGTGCGGAAGAAGCGGTTTCTTCCATTACATTGCGCCTTGAGCCAAAAAATCCTGAAACCGAAAAATTCCTGAAAGGCGAGTGCGAGAGCGATGAAAAGGGCTTCCCGCCGTCAGCCTTTACCTTCTGCCCAAATGAGGTAACGTCACAGAGCGTAGGCGAGGGGACAAAAATCCCTGCCGGTCAGAAAACAATCGATTATCTCCCTGAGACTTTGATTCCGCTGGCAGATTCCCTGAAAGACTGGAACCACTGCACTCTCAGGAAGACCCTGGAAAAATTCGACGAAATCTGCCCTGATCACGCCGAACTTGACGGAAAAATCTTCTGGAGCGCCATTTTGCGTGGCGGCATTCAGGGCGCGCTTTATGTAGCCGACAATATTAATAAATAGCAGTTTACAGAACTATGAAACGACTTGTAATTCTTTTGTTAACAATGATTTCTCTGCTCAGCCGCATCTATTCTCAGTCTGCGGGCCTGGATTTGATTTCCGAGTCAGAAAAGCTTGGAGCTGCCGTTTACTGGGATTCCCTGAGCGGAACCGGACTTCTAGAAAAAAACGGCCATCAAATTTCATTCAGGGCTGGAGACGGCTTTGTCCTTCAGGACTATAAAAAACTTGCCCTCACTGACGCACCTGTCGTAAGGGACGGAGTTTTGTATGTAACCAAGGGCTTTTTGGACAGCGCAAACAAGCTTTTCAAGACTGAAACGGCCGAAAGCAACGGTTTCAAAATCGGTGCAATTCTGATTGACCCCGGCCACGGCGGAAAAGACCCTGGCGCTATGATGACCCATAAAATCAAGGGAAAGAGCATCACGGTCAAGGAAAAGGACGTAAACCTGGCAGTTGGAAAAATGCTTTATTCCCGCCTCAAGGCCGCCTATCCCGACAAAAAAATCCTCATGACCCGCAATACCGATAAATTCCTCTCCCTTGCAGAGCGGACCGAAATTGCTAACGGCGTAAAGCTTGCCGACAAGGAAGCAGTTCTTTATGTGTCAGTGCATGTAAATTCTTCCCTGGACAAAAAGGCCAGCGGCTACGAGGTCTGGTATCTTTCACCTGGTTACCGTCGCACTGTCCTCGAAAAGACCGGCGACGTTGACAAAAATCTTTTCAATGTAATGAATTCCATGATGGAAGAAGAGTACACCACCGAAAGTATCCTCATTGCAAAATTCATCATGGACGGAATTGCGGCTCAGGTCGGAAATCTTTCAAGCCCCCGCGGAATCAAGGCAGAGGAGTGGTTCGTCGTAAAGAATTCAAACATGCCAGCCGTTCTGATTGAGGTCGGATTCCTTTCAAACGAAAAAGAGGCGGCCCTTCTTGCCGATAATTCTTACTTGCAAAAAATGTCGCTTGGAATATATAATGGCTTGTCCGCATTCGTGACGCATTTTGAGCGTTCACGAGGATTTACAAACCATTAGCCGGGCGCCCCTGCAATCCCTGGCGCATTGGATTTTTTCAGGAATTTATGAACATTAAAAACATTCTGAGCCTAATCAAAAAACATAAAAGCTCACTTTCAGCAGCTTTGGGAATCGCTGTATTAATCTGTATTTCCATTCAGTTTTTTTCACATTTCGGTACGAACAGACGGAGCTTTGAGTATCCTCTTGCCGGTTCCAAACGCAATAAAACCGAAGTCCGTTATCTTGCTTCCAAGCCGGTTCAGGGAAAGGTCTGCCAGTATGTGGATGAACTTGTCCTTGGCCCGTCATTTTATCGCGGCCGACCTCTTTTCACTCTTGGAACAAGGGTCGAATATTGTTTTCAGCGCGATAAAACGCTATATGTAGGGCTTTCAAAGGAAGCCGCACTCCAGGGCAATGGAGCCGTTCCCTGTGATAAAGGGGCCGCCATGCTCAAAAAAAACATCAAAAAGAATTTTACAGGCATCAAATCTATAGAACTTTTTATCGACGGAAATTTTATAGCTGACTGAAAATCGATTTAAATTTTTGTTGACAAAACGTCTTAGATATAAGATACTGTAGAATATACAAGGCTACATCAATTGAGTAAAAAGGAGCTTCAAAAATGAAGAAAACTTTAGTTTTATCGGCAGCATTGATGACACTCGTTGGACTTTCTTCTTTCGCAGAGGAAAGAACTCTCATCGATTTCACAACGCTTAAAGCAGACATCGCCGTTTATCCACAGGACTATGACGGTGAGAAAAAGGAGAACCAGAACAAGCGTACTATTATGGATTACGCTACAGCAGCTGGTGCATCTTTCAGCGCAGAGCAGAAGGATCTTATGAAATCTTCTCTCGCTCTCGACCAGTGGGAAGTTGTTCTCAACAGCTCAGCACGCAGCGTAAGCAGCCTGGCTCAGTCACAGGTTAAGCCTGCTCCAGTTAGCAGCAACTCAAAACAGCCATTCGCTGGTTCAGACGTAATGGGTGTTCGTGTTGTTTTCCCAACAGGTGCATACAACTCAAACGCTAAAATCGTTCCACCGTTCTCAATTCCTGCTTATGAGCCATATTCACAGGCAGATGACAATGGCGAGCGCCAGAAGGCAGAGTCTTCAGAAGGCGGCGAGTCATCAGGACCAAAATGGTTGTTCGAAGCTGATGATCCATCAGACAAAGCTTCTCCTGCTTACGGTCTCGTAAAGAACGTTGGCACTCTCAAAAAGATTGCTGTTACAACAATGGGTATGAACTTCCCACACGCTCTCTATGTTCTTCTTGGCGACACAGACAATGTTACACGCCGCTACTTCATGGGTTACCTCGGTTTCGACGGATGGAAAACTCTTGAATGGAACAACCCAGAGTACATTTCAGAAGTTCGCACTCGTGAAATCCGTGTATATCCAATCTACCCACGTGGCGAGCCATTCGTAAAATTCGAAGGCTTCCAGGTTTGCCGTGATGCAGCTCACGTTGGTGATGACTTCATCGGATACTTCAAAGACGTAAAAATCATCTTCGATAAAGCTAACCTCACATCAGAGCGCGACATTGCTGATGAAGACCTTTGGGGAATCATCGGACGCAAAGAATCTGCTCGCCAGGCTCTCGAAATGTCACGATTCGGTAACAAACAGGTTAACCGCTACATCGAGAAACAGAAGATGGCTACTGAAGAGACATTCACTTCTTCACTCTCTGAGGACGGAGCTTCTAACGCTCAGTCTAACGGTGGTCAGGCAGCTAACGCTCAGTAAGTTTCAGTAGTATTTAGATACAATTGACGCTTGAAACCGTCTGCTAAGGCAGGCGGTTTTTTTATCTTTAAATAATTTGCTTGATTTTAAATTAAATTATGTTAAGATTATCTTATGGATAATTTTGTTAATTCATTGCCGAGCAAAAATAATATCAAGGCAACTTATGAGTCGTATAAGCCAATTCTTTCTGAAATTATGACTAAGATAGAAGAAAAGCTTAAAAAGACGATTAAACTTGCTTCAAATCCAACATATAAATCTCGTGTAAAATCTTTCAACAGTTACTATCGAAAAGTTTTGCGCCTCAAATCTGAAGAAGCAGAAAAAAATAATTTTGTAGAACTCACGGATATGATGGGTATCCGCGTAATCTGTGCTTTTCTTGAAGATTTGAGTGAAGTAGAGCAGCAGATAAAAAACAATTTCGTCGTTAAGGAAGTGGAGTATAAGGGGGCCCAGCAGAGTTTCCGTGAATTCGGCTACGAGTCTGTTCATGTTCTTGTCTCAATTCCAAAGGACTGCATGCCCAAAAAGTGCGAGCTTCCTTTGCCTGAGAGCCTGGTCTGCGAAATCCAGATCCGAACGATTTTGCAGGATGCCTGGGCAGAGGTTGAGCATGAGCTTATCTACAAATCAGAATTCACTCCTTTTGATATGCCTCTCCGCCGCAAGTTGGCATCAATGAACGCCAGCCTCACTTTGGCTGACATTATCTTCCAGGAAATCCGTGATTATCAGAAAAAACTTCAGGGTGAGGTTGAGGCCCGACGGGCTGCCTTCTATGAAAAGGCGGACGAACTTACTCTTGCAAACAGCGGTAAAAAAATCGAAAATCTGGAGCCTAAGAACATCAATAGGGTTTCGCCATACGTTCACGGCACAATCGATGATATGATTCTTGAGGCTATTCAGGCCCATAACCACGGAGATCTGGACAAGGCTGTCGAAATTTACAGCATAATCCTGGCTTCCGAGCCGACTCCGCCGCCACCAGTCCTTGCCGTAATTCATAAGCATCGCGGAATGGCATACTTCGCCCAGAACAATTACACGGCTTCTCTTGATGATTTCAGGCAGAGTGTTGTCTACGATTCAAACGGCTATCGCTCATATTACTATATTGGAATCGTCTTGAGCATTATGAACAAGCACGAAGAAGCGATAAAGGCTTACACCGAATCAATTGAAATCAACGAGTACCAGTCTCATGCTCACTTCCGCCGGGCTGTTTCATATTATAAGCTGGGCGATTTTGACAATGCCCTCAAAGACTTAACAAATGCTCAGTCCCTGGGCTTAAATGATTCCGAAACCGAAGCCCTCCATTCCAACCTGATGAAAAAATTCGGCATGAACATGTAGCAAACGACCCCGCGTAAGGAATTTGCGGAGGGGGCGGAAATTTGCTAAACTGTCTGCATGGAAATTAACAGAAGGTTTTCTCCTGAAGTTCGCGAGAAAATGCGGCGTGAAATTTTTGAAGCGGGCGGAAACGAAGTCTTTTTTACTGGAATTATTGACTCAGACGGCAAAATTGTTTCTGTCAAGGCTTGTGCCCGTGGAAATTCAAATACCGTTCCTGTTAATTTTGCTGAAAGCCGCGTAGCTTCTGTTTTGATTCACAATCATCCGGGCGGAAATCTTCATCCTTCTGATGCGGACCTGATGGTCGCGAGTGATGCTTCAGAAAAGGCCCAGGGATTCTACATCGTCAATAATGATGTGAGTGAAGTTTATGTCGTGATGGAGCCGATAAAGCCGACTGTCACGAAAAAACTTGATTGCGAAGAAACTTCTCTTTACCTTTCAAAAAATGGAAATCTGGCAAAAATCTATGAAAATTTTGAGGAGAGGCCCAGTCAAATAGAGCTTGTCAAGGAAATCTCTTCAAGTTTTAACAATAATTCAATAGGTGTTTTTGAGGCTGGAACCGGTGTCGGAAAATCTTTTGCATATCTGGTTCCGTCCATGCTCTGGGCTTTGAACAACAAGGAGCGGGTTGTAATTTCCACTGGAACGATAAACCTTCAGCAGCAGCTTTCAGAAAAAGACATCCCCCTTGCGGAGAAAATCATCGGAAGAAAGGTGAAGTCGATTCTCGTGAAGGGCAGGCAGAATTATGTCTGTTTGCGCCGCCTTTCTGAACTTGGAGCTGAGCGAGATTTATTCAGCGATGAGACTGAAATTTTTGATAAAATCAATTCCTGGGCAAAGGAAAGCAAGACGGGCAGCAGGAGTGATTTGAGTTTCATGCCTCCGGAAAATCTCTGGCAGCGGGTCAATTCCGAGGCGGACGCCTGCATGGGAATGAGGTGTAAATTCCGCGAGAAATGCTTTGTCATGAAGGTTCGCAAAGAGGCGGCTGATGCAAACATTCTCATCGTAAACCACCACATGCTTTTCGCTGATATTGAATCCAGAATGAATGGCGCCGGCTATGATGACACGGCTGTTCTTCCTCCATATAAGCGCCTTGTTTTTGATGAGGCTCACGGCATTGAGGATGCTGCGACAAGTTTCTTTTCGAATGCCCTCAATCGCTTCAGGATTTTAAAACAACTGAATCTTCTTTACCGGCAGAGAAAGTCGAGCTTTACCGGATATCTTTTTACCTTGAGCGCTCTTTCAAGGATTGAAGATAAGGCTGCTGAAGTTGAAAATGAAATAGGAAAGACTAAGGCTGCAATTGAAGCCCTGGAAAGCGATACGGCTCTTGTTTTGGGGCGGGATTTTACCCTCCGTCTTTTTCAGGGCACTTTGCCTCGTTTTACTGAAATAATTGAAAAGGTCAGGATTCTTCAGCATCATCTTGCGACAGTCAGCGGCCTCATGCGGGAAATCATTGCGGGCATAAGCGAGGATGACCTGGATAATTCTGTGATTTATGAGGCAAAGGCTGTCCTTCGTCGTCTTGATGCCATGGTCGCTACGGCTCAGAATTTCGTGTCATGGGAAGAGCACCCTGAGAGCGTCTTTTGGATTCAGGCAAAGAGGCTTCCGCCCTCAATTGCAAAGAATGTTGAGAATCCTTTTTATTATGAATATATCGAAACTCCGCTGGATATAGCCCCCATGATGAATAAGGGTGTTTTCGAGCCGATGAAGAGCGTTGTCTGCACTTCGGCTACAATCACCATCAGCAAGACTTTTGATTTCTGGAAAAAACGGGTTGGAATCTCTTTTGTCGAAAAAGAGCGCGTAAAAACCGGAGAATTTGCGTCTCCTTTCCCTTATTCAGAGAATATGGTTCTTGCAATTCCAAGCGATATTCCTTTCCCTGACCACGAAAATTTTCAGTCCTGCATTGAGGACGTCATCGTAAGGATGATAGAGCGGGCAGGAGGAAAGACCCTCGTGCTTTTTACGGCTTATGATTCCCTGCGCCATGCCTGTGATACGGCAAGAACAAGACTCCGTTCATTGGGAATAAATGTTTTGAAGCAGGGGGAAGATGACCGTTTCCGGCTTTTGTCTCAATTTAAGGAAGATGTCTCAAGCGTGCTTTTTGCTACCGATTCTTTCTGGGAAGGTGTTGATGTTCCAGGCCAGTCACTTTCGCTTGTAATTATCGTTAAGCTGCCTTTTGGTGTTCCCGGGGACCCTGTTTTTGCGGCCAGAAGCGAGCAGATTGCAAAGCGTGGCGGTTTTCCTTTCATGGAGCTGAGCGTGCCTGATGCGGTAATCAAATTCCGCCAGGGTTTTGGACGGCTTATCCGAAGGGGAGACGACAGGGGAGCGGTGGTTGCGCTGGACAGGCGTATCATTGAAAAATCATACGGAAAAATCTTTACGGAAAGCGTGCCGAGGACGGAAGTTGTCTATAGGCCTGTAAATGAGATTCTTGATAGAATCGAAGAATATTGCGTGAGGTGACAGGATTCGCCTTCCAGTCGCGCACCTCCTGTGCACTCCTCCCGCTGGTCGGCGCTCATTCCGCTTCGAATCCTGGGCGGCTTTTTTTGCAATATAATTTAAATAAAAAAAAAGACTCGCTATTTCTAGCAAGTCTTAAAGTCGGGATGACAGGATTCGAACCTGCGACATCTTGGTCCCAAACCAAGCGCGCTACCAGCTGCGCTACATCCCGAAAAGAGTGGGCAGTGAGAGACTCGAACTCCCGACAACCTGGGTGTAAACCAGGGGCTCTACCAACTGAGCTAACTGCCCTTGCGTTGTTGCTCAACGCTCAAATAATATAACAAATATGAAAAAATTATGCAATAGGTAAATGTAAAAAAAATGAAAAAAAATCGAATTTTTTTCGAATAATTTTTTAGGGGAATAATTGAAAATACTTAGTAATTGTGTTAGAGTTTTTTAATAGAATCGTTCCAATGGGGGAAGGTATGATCGTCTGCTCTTTGATTGCCTTTTTGATTTGTTTAGTGCTGACTCCATTGATTATTGCTTTGTGCAAAAAATTCAATTGGTATGATGAGGTTGATCCTCGCAAAGTTCATAAAGGGCAGATTCCGCGTCTTGGTGGCGTAGGAATTTTTATTTCGTTTCTTATTGCTTTATTTTTATATCTTTTTTATTTTTCTCATTTCGAATTTGCTCATGCAAAGCCCGTTTTTTTTGCAGGTCTGATTATTTTCCTTTTTGGAATTATTGATGACTTTATGAATCTGAGGGCGAAATTCAAATTCCTCATTCAGATTATTTCTGCACTCATTGTTTCCTGCAGTCCTCTTTACATAAATACTTTTTTGGGACTTGAACTTCCTCAGTTTATTGCCCGAAGCGGAACCTTCTTTTGGATTTTGTTTCTTGTCAACGCTTATAACCTTATTGACGGCCTTGATCTTTTGTGCGGCGGCTTGTCTTTCCTCACATTGCTTACAGCCGGCATTTTTATGATTGTTGGCGGACAGGTCGTTGGTTTTGCTTATATCATTATCTGTGCATCAATTTTGGGCTTTCTCGTTTACAACAAGCCTCCTGCAAAAATCTTCCTTGGTGATGGCGGAAGTCAGACCCTGGGCTTTGTTATCGCTATGATTCCTGTTTTCCCTCTGCAGGGTGGCATGGAGCATACAAAATTGCTGATTGCTTTCCTTATTGTTACCGACGTTATTGCGGCTGTGTGGCGGCGAACAAGGGAGCACCGTTCTTTTTTCAGTGCGGATCGTGCCCACATCCATCACAAACTCGTAAACGTAGGCCTTTCAAAAACATCTACGGCGATTTGTCTTCTTATCATTCAGCTTTTTATCTGCATGGCTTCTCTCGCCACTCTTTTAATGACAAAAACTAAAGATGCTGTTATTCTTTTATGTGTTTGTATTGCTCTGGTCTGGGCTTTCTTCATCATGATGCATTATATTAATCGCATGGTGAACTTAAAACATACGGGTCATTTGGCTGACGCTCCTCAGGCAGAACATTAATTTTTAATTATAGGACTTTTATATATGAGTTTTATGTTGCCGAATTCTTTTTCTGGCCTTCATTTCCATTTCGTTGGAATCAAGGGCACCGGAATGGTCGCGCTTGTAGAAATTCTTCATGCGCGTGGGGCTGTAATTACTGGAAGTGATGTCAGCGAGCGTTTTTATACTGACGAAGTTCTTGAAAAACTTGGGATAAAAGCTCTGCCTTTTGATGAAGGCAATATCACTGATTCTGTTCAGTTCGTTATTTATTCAAGTGCATATTCTATTGAAAAAAATCCTGATCTTATCGAAGCGAAAAAACGTGGTCTTCCCATGATGCTTTATTCTGAGGCCTTGGGAGCGATAAGTCAGGCTTCTTATTCATGCGGTGTTTGCGGCGTTCATGGAAAAACAACTACAACAGGCCTTTGCGGCACTCTTTTAAAGGAATTGCCGCTTTCTTCTCAGGTTCTGGCCGGTTCCATCATCAAAAGTTTTGGTGATTCCTGCACAATGACAAAGGGGCATGATTATTTTATTGCTGAGACTTGTGAATATCAGCGGCATTTTATGGCTTTTGCTCCCAAAAAGATTATCCTTACCAGCGTAGAAAGCGATCATCAGGATTATTATCCGACTTACGAAGATATCCGTTCGGCCTTTGTTGATTATATCTGCAAACTGCCGGAGGGCGGACAGGTCATTTATTGTGCCGATGACAAAGGTGCCTGCCAGACTGTCGAACTTGCCCTTCAAAAGAGGAGTGACCTGATTGCAATTCCTTATGGCGTGAATGCTGAAGGGGATTATAAGCTTACTTTTGGTCGGGTAGAAAAGGGACTTCATTATTTTAATGTTTCATCGTTGGGCGAGTGTGCTGTCTGTGTTCCAGGCGATCACAACGTTAGGAACGCCTGTGCGGCTCTTGCCCTGTCATGTGAGCTTTTAAAGACGGATGGCAAAAATCCTCTTGATTATATCGAAGAGTTAAAGGCTGGCCTCAAGAACTTTGCCGGTGGAAAAAGGCGAAGTGAAATTGTTGGCCGTGCAAAAAGTCCTCTTGGTCAGGACGTGATTTTTATTGACGATTACGGTCATCATCCTACTGCCATTAAAACGACTCTTGCAGGATTTAAGGAATTTTATAAGGGACACAAGATAATTGTTGATTTTATGAGCCATACTTATACCCGAACTGCGGCCCTTCTTGAAGAATTTGCCTCAAGTTTTGACTCGGCGGACAAGGTTATCATCAATAAAATTTACGGAAGTGCAAGGGAAGATGCCTCTGCTGCAAAAGTTACAGGCGAAATCCTTGCTGAACATGCAAAAAAGTATCATAAAGACCTGCATTATGCCGGGGAATTTGACGAAGCGGCAGAACTGGGCTTGAAATTCCTTTCTGAGCCGAGCGGGGCAGAATATCCGGACGGATATGTTTTTGTTACAATGGGTGCTGGTGACAACTGGAAAGTTGGAAATCTCATTCTTGAAAAACTTTAAATTTGTGTTATAATTCAAAAAAAGTTAAAAATGGTTTTCTTAAATTATTTTTAAATGGAGGTTTCTATGAAACTTTTGAAAAAACTGGCAGCAGCTTCAATTCTTTTTGCAAGTGCTGTTTCTTTTACCTTTGCAGTTGATTATGGTAAGCTTGCAACAAGTTTGGCAGACGGTTCTCTTCAGAAAACTGTCGGTAACGGTCTTAATGATTTTGGTGACAGTCTTGGTTTTTCTGTTCCACAGTCTGCCGTTCAGCAGAATGTCTATGCCGAGGCTTTTATCGGTAAAGTGTTCCCGGCAGTTCCGCCTCATTTTGCAGTAGGTTTTAACACTGGATTCACACATTTGAATACACAGGGCCTTGCAGATGCAGCTGATACACTTGGAATCGACGGCGTTAAATCAGATCTTTACTTTCCTGTCTTGAATGCTGATGTTCGAATCGGAGGTGTATTCCTTCCGTTTGACATCGGTTTTTCATTCATGACCCTCGATGTAAGCAGCATGATTCCAATGGATGCAAAATTTTCAGCAGAATTCCTTACCTTTGCTGTTGATGCAAGATATGCTCTTCTTGAAGACGGACTTATTACTCCTGCAATTTCTGTAGGTGTTGGTTATTCCATGAACTCTGGTTCATTCAATGCAAGCAATAGTGATGCAGAAACAAATATTGATTACGATGTTAAGACTTTGTATGGACAGGTACAGATTTCAAAGACTCTTAATGTTCCTGTCGTAAAAATCGGATTCACTCCGTTTATTGGCCTTCGCGGTGTAATTTCTAACTACAGCAACGACTGGTCTTGGAAATATAAGGGGGAATCTCTTAGCAAAATTCAGGATGCTGCAAAAATTGCTAAATTAAGTATTCCTGCTTTAAATGGTGACGGCACCGCTTCTTCAGACGGCTTCGGTGGATTCCAGCCACAGGTTTACGGTGGTGTAGGCTTTAACTTCATGCTTATTCAGTTGACTGCAAGCGTTTGTGCTGATTTGCGCCATGTCGGTGGGGATGACAATCTCTGGAGTGGTGCTTTGAGCCTCCGCGCAAAACTGTAATTTCATTGTAAAGAAATTAAAACTGTGTCATAATGAACCGTGTCGAAATTGCTTTTGTGATTTTGGCACGGCTTTTTTTATAGGACATTATGATGAAAAAATCTAGAAATACATTCGTTTTTGCAGGCGGAGGAACTGGCGGTCACATTTACCCGGGCCTTGCTGTTGCAGACGAACTTCGCTCCCTTGCATCAAAAAATAATCAGGAAATTAAAATTGTCTGGCTCGGAAATTCGAGCGGAATGGACAAGAATCTGGTCGAAAAATCAGCTTCTGTTGACGAATTTGTTGGAATTCCAAGCGGTAAATTGCGGCGATATTTTTCTTTAAAAAATTTCAGCGATTTGTTTAAGATTTTCGCCGGTCTCGTCAAGTCTTTTTTCACTTTGCTCAAGCTAAAGCCGGCCGTCCTTTTCTCAAAGGGGGGATTTGTCAGTGTTCCGCCATGTCTTGCGGCAAAATTGCTGAGGATTCCGGTCTTTACTCATGAATGTGACTTTACGCCTGGCCTTGCAACACGGCTTAATTCAAAATTTGCTTCGAATATTCTTGTTTCCTATGAGGAGACAAAGTCTTATCTTGCTCAAGACAAGCGGGCTAAGGCAATTGTAACCGGAAATCCTGTCCGCCCTGTTTTTTATAATACAAATCCTGAGGAAGGCAAGAAATTCCTTTTCAGCGGGCGGGAGGACTACAATCCTGAAAAACCGATTCTCCTTGTTTTGGGCGGAAGTCTTGGTGCCCACCAGATTAACGAGCTTGTTGCCCAGAACTTAGACTGGCTTTGTCAGCGTTTCAACGTGGTTCATCAGTGCGGCGCTAAAGATGCCGATATCATGCCCAAAAATCATCCGGGCTACTTCCTTCATCCCTTCATTTACAAAGAGATGAGCGATGTTATTTCAGCTTCAGACATAGTTTTGAGCCGGGCTGGTGCAAATTCAATCTGGGAGTGCTCTGTTTTGGGTAAGCCGATGGTCTTGATTCCTCTGTGCGGTTCCGGAACTCGCGGTGATCAGGTTGACAATGCCCATTACTTTGAGGAAAGGGGAGCTGCAATCGTTCTTTTGGGTGAATATGCCGAAGAATCATATTTAAAATCAGCCCTTGAAAAAATGTCTGACTCAGCTTTCCGTGAAAGTGCGGCCCTTGCATCAAAATCTCTTTCGGATGGAAAGCGGCCTGCAGAAAAAATTGCCGAACTTGTCTACGAAAAGGCTTTTGGAGGAGCAAAATGACATTTACTTTCATCGATATTGTATTTTTAATTATTATATTCTCTTTTGCATTCCTTGCGATGATTCACGGTCTTATCCAGGAACTTTTTGGAAAACTTGCCCTTATTGTAGGCCTTGTCGCAGGCTTCTATTTCTGCGGACTTCTGGCCCCTCATATCTCAAAAATCATCAAGATTCCTGCCGTTGACGTTGTCCTTGCCTTCATTCTGATCTTCATCACGGCTTTCCTTGTCGTAAAAATAATCCAGATTATCGTCGGGGCTATTTTCTCCGGTGAAATCATGAAGAGCCTTGACCGGGTGCTGGGATTTGCTTTCGGCGCAATTGAAGGAGTTTTGATTGTCTCTTGTATTCTGATTCTTATGAAAGCTCAGATTTGGTTTAATCTTAGTCCTCTGCTTTCAAAAAGTACTGTGGCAAAAATCCTTCTTCCTTATCTGCAGGCTCCAATTTCCTATATCGGGGGGATGCTCGTTTAATGTTCGACAACCTTTTGTATCAGAACGCTTCTTCTCTTTTAAAAGACGACATTTTGAATAACCGTCTGCCGGGTGCCATTCTTTTGAGCGGTCCTGCTGCTAGCGGAAAGCTGACCTGCGCGCTGGAAATCGCCAGAATTCTTTCCTGCTCTGGTGAAAACGACTACAGACAGCGTGGCCACTGGCTCTGCGAATGTCCTTCCTGCAAAAAAAACAAGGAACTTTCCAATACAAATGTGCTTTTGGCGGGTCCCCGTGACTGTTCTTTAGAAATTCTGGCTGCGAAAAAGGCTTTTTTACAGGCATCCTTTGATAATTCCCGCTATCTTACGGCCGTGCGCTATCTTTTTATCCGCTCGGTCCGAAAACTTACCATGCGTTTTTCTCAGGTTCTTTGGGAGGGTGACGACAAGCTTTCTAAACTCGCTCCCATTGTTGCCTTGATTGACGAAGACATGGAAAAGCTTAATCCAGAAAAGCCCCTGCCTGACAATGACAAACTCGAAAAAATCTGTGACTCAATCGTAAAAAACTGCGACAAGCTCGAATCATCCTTTATGTACGATTCGCTTCCGATAAATCAGATTCGCCGGGCTTCGGTTTGGGCCCACATGAAGTCTGTTTCCGGCAAGAAGATTTTTATCATCGAAAATGCCGAGCGCATGCTTGAAAGCGTAAGAAACGCCCTGCTGAAGATTCTTGAAGAGCCGCCTGAGGACATGGTTTTTATCCTCACGACATCAAACCGCGGTGCCGTAATGCCAACAATTCTTTCCCGCGTAAGGACTTACTCTTTTACAGAGCGTAGTGCCATTCAGCAAAAGGAAGTCGTTCAGAGGGTTTTCCATGCCCGTGAAAGCGAAGAAAATCTTTTGATTAACGATTACCTGCAGCTTTTCCTTCCGGTTAAGCCTGCTGAAATCAAAAAGGCCGCTTCCTCTTATTTTAGTCATATTATTAGCGGTCAGATTCCTCTTTCTGATTCAGTGATTAAAGAATGTTCCGGCTTTGAGCCCCGCTTCCTGCTTAAGATTTTCCTCGTTGGAATTATGGAAGAGGCCAGGGGCAGCGAGCTGACTGCCCAGAGGGCCGAAGTCTGTGCAAAAATCACCGAATTCTGCCGGGAAAGCTACAATTCTGTCACTGTCTACAATATTTCTCCTGCCGCTGTGATTGAAAAACTTTCACGCGACTTGGCAGGTATCCGAAGAAATTTGTGAGGAAGCAAAAATGACTGATTTTTCACGTCGTGTTTCGCAAAAACTTGATAAACTCACGCCACTTCAAATTCAGCAGCTGGTTGAAGACTGCTATTCCCAGACTGAAATTTTCAATTCCATCTTCCAGAGCCTGCCCAGCGGGCTTATAATCGTTGACGAAAATTTCTGCCTCATGAAAATAAACAAGGCGGCTGAGCGCTATCTCCCTTTTAAGAGTAATCCTGAAGAGGCTAAGGAAAAATCCCCGGTCTGGAACATCATTGATGACGAGGAAATTGCCCGCTTTTTGCAGAACGCCTTTGAGGCCGACAAAACAAATATTTCAAATGAGTTTACGGTTGCCACGACAGGCGGTTCAGTCCGCTTCCTTGACCTTTATGTGACACCCCTTGTCCAAAATCAGAATCAGAACAAAAATCTTATCGGCTCGATTATCCGCATTGACGACGTGACCGAAAAACGCAATCAGGAAGTTCTTCTTCACCGCATGGAAACTCTGGCCGGGCTTACGAATGTGGCTGCAAGCGTTGCCCATGAAATCAAAAATCCTTTGGGGGCCATTTCCATTCACATTCAGCTCATGCAAAAGGCCCTGCGTAAAAAGCGTGAGGGGGACGGAATGCTGCCTCCGCCAAAATATTCCGAGGACTATCTTGATGTCATAACTCAGGAAATTGAGCGCCTCAACAAAATCGTCGTGGATTTTTTGATGGCAGTTCGTCCTATTTCTGCCAAACTGGAGCTCGTGAACCCAAATAAAATCCTCGAAGATTTCATTTCCTTTTTCATGCCGGAATTCAACGAAAAGCACATAAAGCTGCAGTCTGAACTCTGCGGCTGTGACGTGCGCCTTTTGCTGGACGCCAAGCTTTTCCGCGAAGTAATCGTAAATCTTTCCCAGAACGCGATTTCTGCAATTTCCAAAAAATTTGATGACGATGAGGAGCGGATCAAAGGCTCTATCAGCATAAAAAGCAGGATTGAAAGTGACCGCTATATCCTTACTTTTGCGGACGACGGCACCGGAATGGATGAAGAGACTTGCAGCCGGGTTTTTGAGCCTTATTTCACCACAAAATCAAACGGAACCGGACTTGGAATGGCCATGAGCTACAAAATCATCAAGGAATTTTCCGGTGACATCTCCCTTTCATCTGAATTGGGCGAGGGAACGACTTTTACGATTTCCCTGCCGGTTCCTCAGATGGAGCGAAAATTGCTTGAATTCAAGGACTGTGGTCTTTCTGGAGAGTAAAAATGAAATTCACCATCCTTATTATCGATGACGAAAAAAATATCCGCGAAGGTCTTGCCGCTGACTTTGAAATGGACGGCTACAATGTAAAAATTGCCGCCAACGGAAAGGAAGGCCTGGACTTAATCGCTAACGGTGACATTGATCTTGTCATCACGGACTTGCGCATGCCTGGCTCGATTTCCGGCGAGGAAGTTTTGCGCCAGGTCACCACAAAAATGCCCGGAATACCTGTGATTGTGCTTACAGGCCACGGCTCAATTGATGCGGCTGTCAAGGCAATGCAGGACGGAGCCTATGACTTCCTGACCAAGCCCCTCAACCTTGCCCAGCTTGAGGTAATCGTTAAGCGGGCCCTTGAAGGCAGGGAGCTTTCAATCAAGCACACTGAGCTTTTGAAGCAGGTTTCCACTCAGAAAAAGACCGACATGGTTATCGGAAAGAGTGCGGCCATGCAGAAGGTCATGAGCCTTGTCAAAAAGGTCGCTGATGCCCGAATTTCCGTGCTTATAACAGGCGAAACCGGTGTAGGCAAGGAAGTTGTCGCCAATGCCATTCACAACCTCTCTTCTCGAAGCGAAAAGGCTTTTATTCCAGTTGTATGTTCTTCCCTGAGCGAGACCTTGCTTGAAAGCGAGCTTTTCGGCCATGAAAAGGGGGCCTTTACGAACGCAGAGTCGATGCACAAGGGAAAATTCGAACTTGCGCATGGAGGAACGATTTTCCTGGATGAAATCGGTGAAATCAATCAGAGCGTTCAGGTTAAGCTCCTTCGTGTCCTTCAGGAAAAGAAATTCGAGCGGGTAGGCGGTGAGGCTCCTATCGAAGTTGACGTCAGGGTGATTGCCGCCACCAACAAAAATCTTGAGGAAGAAGTAAAGGCCGGTCGTTTCCGTGAAGACCTCTATTTCCGCCTCAACGGAATCCATATTGAAGTGCCGCCTCTCCGTGAGCGAAAGGATGATATTCCACTTTTGCTGAATTCATTTCTTGAGCGCTACAATGAAGAAAACGGAAAGAATATCACCGGCTTTGACAATCACGCCAGAAGCGCCCTTTATAAATATGACTGGCCGGGCAACATCCGTGAGCTGCAGCACTGCGTTGAAAGCTCTGTTGTCATGGCAGGGGGCAGCGAGATTACCCTTGAAGACCTGCCGCCATCGGTGAGCAAGGCAAGCGGTGTTGAGAGCATTTCCCTGCCGATTGGAATTACTCTTGATGAGGCTGAGAAAATCATCATTCAGGAGAACCTGGCCGCAAACAAGGGCAACAAGAGCAAGACTGCCGAAACGCTTGGAATAGGGCGGAAAACCCTGCACAGAAAGCTTCAGGAATACGGCATGGAAAATGAAGATTCTGAAAGTGAAAATGATGAATGATTGGGGGAATGAGCTGGTAAAAAAAATAAAAAAAATCGAAAAATTTAGTTCAAAACTGTTGACTAAGTTTTTCATATTTAGTAATATATCAAAGTCAGCTCGCTACTGAGTTGCAATGATGTCTCCTTCGTCTAGTGGTTAGGACATCGGGTTTTCATCCCGACAACAGCAGTTCAATTCTGCTAGGAGATGATACTTATACCTTGCAACAAAATCGTTTGCAAGGTTTTTTTATAATTTAGAATTGAATATATAATTGGGAGATTTTCTTATGGCAAGAAATCAGACATCTGCACAAAAAAGATTCCGTCAGAGCGAAGTTCGCCGCATGCACAACAAGGCTATCAAGAGCGAATGCCACACTTATGTCCGACAGTTCATTGAAGCTGTACATGCAAAGGACTCAAAACTTGCTCAGGAGAAACTTGTCCTTTTGTCTTCTAAACTTGATTCTGCTCGCAGCAAGGGCGTTCTCAAACGCAACGCTGTTTCACGCAAAAAGTCACGTATGCAGAAACTTTTCAATGTAACATTTGCAGCTGCAAACTAAGTTTCTTACTATTTGACTGCTTAAAGCTATCTGATTGTATAAGGTTATGCACTTCAGATAGCGTTTTTTTTTTTTTTAATTTTTTATTATGGTTGGTATTTATGTCTGCTTGTAAAGTTACAAAAAGTGATATTGTTGATAAAGTTCATGAGAGTACAAAAGTTGAGAAAAAATTGATACATGAAGTTTTTGAAAGCATCGTAGAAGAATTTAAAAATGCTCTCAAAGATGGTTCAACTGTTGAGCTTCGTGGTTTTGGTACTTTGGAGCCTCGCCTTAGAAAAGGCCGCGAAAAGGCCCGCAATCCAAAAACCGGAGAAATCCTTTCTGTAGAGCCACATTATGTTGCGGCTTTTAGAGCAGGTCAGGAGCTTAAAAAGGCTCTTATGGAGATTCCTGTTGAAAAGAAGTAATCTTTTAGATTTCATTCTTCTTTTAATTTCCCTTTTTTTTCTTTTTTTGAGCCAGCCGTCCTTTCTTTTTGAGGACGGTTGTTCATTTTTTGCCTGGATAGCCTATATCCCTTTTTTTATCCTTGCTTCAAGGCTTGCGCTTAAGGCTTCATTCTTTTTTGGAGCCCTCCATGGATTCCTTTTCTGTCTTTTTTTGTGTCCCTGGCTGTCTCAGTTCGGCCTTATTGCCTTATTATTTGTTTCCTGTATCTTTGCCTTTTACAATTCAATCTCACTTTTCTTGATTTCTTTTTTTCAAAAATATTGCCCTCAAAAATTTTCTTCTTCTCTTTGGATTCTTAGGATTTTTCCTGTCCTTGCCCTTGAATTCCTTAGGACTAAAGGTTTTCTTGCCTTTTCATACGGCGTAATCGGCTACAGTCAGTGGCAAATTCCTGCCTTTTTGAAATTTTCATCCCTTTTCGGTGTCTGGGGCGTCTCTTTTTTGATTCTGCTTGTAAATTCCCTGCTTGCAAAAATAATTTCTGAAAAAAATGTCCGCAATAATCTCAAAAAATTTTCTCTCTGCCTTTCCCTGGTCCTTGCAGTCTTTATTTTCTGGCTCTCAGACTTTCTTATTCCGCAGGGGAAAAATCCTTCAGTCCTTTCTGTAGCCCTGATTCAAAATGCCTCTTCGTCTTCTTCCCGTGATATTTCTGACTATGAAAGAGATTCCCTTTTGCTTCAAAAGCTGACTGACCGTGCCCTTGCTTCTAATCCTGAATCTGAACTCATTGTCTGGCCGGAAACTGCAATCGTGCCTGATTTTTTATTTCATGCCCAAAATCCTTCTGATAAAAGGCGGCATGAACTTTCTGAAAAGCTGCTTTCTTTTATAAGCGGCAAAAATTCTGCCTTTCTGATTGGAAGCAATCACAGAGATGGGCGAAAAACTTACAATTCAGCCCTTTATTTTTCTCCCAAAGAAAGCGGGGCTGAAGTCTACAATAAAAACATTCTCGTTCCCTTTACTGAATACTGGCCGTCCTTTCTGGATTTTGAATTTTTCGACGGCTTAAAGTCTGACTTGAACTGTGATTTGTTTGAAAAGGGCAGTGAAGTCAAAATTTTCAAGATAGGAAAGCTGAATTTTGCCTCACCGATTTGCTTCGAGGATTCATTTTCTCCGCTTATCCGCAAAATGAAAAAGAAGGGGGCAGAGTTTTTTGTAAACATCAGTGATGATGCCTGGGCTTCGTCTGAGGCCGCAAGAAAGATGCATCTATCAATGTCGGTTTTCAGGGCGGCTGAATATTCTTCCCCCTTCATAAGAAGCACGATTGACGGAAAAACATGCGTAATAGATTCCAGGGGAAAAGTGACCGGGGAAATTCCCTGCGGTATTGATGGATTTTTATGCGCAAAAATTGAAGTTGAGAAAAATTCCCGGACGCCGTATATCATTATCGGGGATGTCTTTATTTGGGCGATTACGATTTTTACCCTTATTTTCTTGTTGATTTTATCCGCTGGATTTGTTAAAGTAAAGTGTTATGGCAGAAGATAAACAGAAGAAGAACCTTACAGTTTTTGGACAGGAAACAGAATTTGACGGAGTTCTTGAATTTACTGACAACCTTGTAATCACAGGCAAATTTAAAGGTGAAATCCGTGCTACAGGTGATCTGGAAATTGAAAAAGGGGCTGTTTGTCAGGTTGAAAAAATGACTGCCAGTTCCATTGTTATTTCAGGCTCTGTTACAGGCGATATCTGTGCCCAGGAGCGGGTTGAAATGTGCAATGGCAGCCTTGTTCATGGTGATGTAAAAACTGCCAGAATCCGCATCGCTGAAAATGTTGAATTTGAAGGTGAAATTTCTATGCTCGAAAAGGAGCCGGAGACAAATCTTTTCTCTGTCGCTTCCGAAGAGTACAAAAATGCATTGCTGCTTAAATCAGACGATCCAAGATAAGTTTTTGAAGAATATTGACTTTTTTTTATACTCGTGATTTAATAAATGTATTGCTAATTTTTGACTGAAATATCTTTTTTTGTTAGAAAATTTCCTTTTTAAAATTAAAAATTTAATAATTAAAATTCATGTTTTTTTGTCATTATTTTTATACATTTTTATATAATCTCATGGAGAATTTCAAATGGCATTGATTTCAAGACGCCGTGCTGCCGCAGCTTCAGAAGAGCCTGCAGCGACAAATCCTCAGCCAGAATTGGATTTGCAGTCAGCTGAGTCCAATCCTTCTCAGGCCGAAAATTCTGGGGCAGAAGAAGAAAAGCCCGCAAAAGTCGTAAGACGAAGAAAAATTACAATCAAAGCAGAAAAGACAGAGCCGGCACTGGCAGAAGAAGAACCCTCAGAAAAACAGCCTGAATCTTATGCATCTGCAACTCCAGACTATTCATCAGAAATAAACGAAACATCCCTTCCTCAAAATCAAGAAAATCAGAATACAGAAAGCTACACAAATCAGGAAGCAAATCC
The DNA here is from genome assembly GCA_017161305.1 of Treponema ruminis. Lineage (GTDB taxonomy): Bacteria > Spirochaetota > Spirochaetia > Treponematales > Treponemataceae > Treponema_D > Treponema_D ruminis. The sequence continues at coordinate 1,040,895 of CP031518.1, forward strand.
AGAAGAAGGCCAGCAGTCAGCAGAGGCTTCTGAGACAAGCGAGAACGGTGAGCAGCAGTCTCAGGAAGGCCAGGGCTATCAGCCGCGTACATACCGCAATTACCGAAACTACAACAATAACAACAACAATCGCGGCGATTACAATAATAACCGCGACAACAATTATAACAATCAGCGGGGCCGTTTTGACCGCCGCCAGAGTTACCGTGAGCGTATTGCGGCCCGCAATGCAGCCCGCGATGAGGCAACAGCCCAGGCACAGATTATCGAAAATCCTGAGGAATTTGAGTCAAAGCCAAAGCTTCTTATCAATGACCTCACAAAGATGAGCATGCCTGAACTCCGTAACCTTGCAATTGAGTACGGATATCCTGAGGAAGAGCTTCCTGCAATGAAAAAGCAGGACTTGATTTTCGTAATCCTCAAGTCACATACAGAGCGGGGCGGATTGATTTTCGCTTCTGGCTCCCTCGAGATTTTGCCGGACGGCTACGGATTCCTGCGAAGCCCACAGAACTCTTATCTTCCTGGTCCTGATGACATTTACATTTCACCGAGCCAGATCCGCCTCTTCAACCTTAAGACAGGCGATACAATCTACGGTCAGACACGTTCTCCAAAAGAGGGCGAGCGCTTCTTTGCTCTCCTTCGCATCATGACCGTAAACTTCGACGAGCCTCGCGTTGCACAGACACGCGTTCCCTTTGAAAACCTTACTCCGCTTTATCCAAAAGAAAAGCTCACTCTTGAGACAATTTCTACAGAATACAGCACACGAATCATTGATTTGTTTGCACCAATCGGAAAGGGCCAGCGTCTTCTCATCGTTGCTCCTCCAAAAGCCGGTAAGACAACAATCCTGCAGAAGGTCGCAAACGCAATCACTGCAAACAATCCTGAAGTTTACCTCATCGTTCTTCTTATCGACGAGCGTCCTGAGGAAGTTACTGACATGGAGCGTGCAATCAAGGGCGAGGTTATTTCCTCAACATTCGACGAGCAGGCTACACGCCACGTTCAGGTTGCGGAAATGGTTCTTGAAAAGGCAAAGCGTCTTGTCGAGCACAAACGCGACGTAGTCATCCTTCTTGACTCAATCACACGTCTTGCGCGAGCATACAACGTCACCGTTCCAACATCAGGCAAAGTTCTTTCCGGTGGTGTTGATTCAAACGCACTCCATAAGCCAAAGCGATTCTTCGGTGCAGCACGAAACATCGAAGAGGGCGGTTCCCTCACCATCATTTCTACGGCCCTTATCGATACAGGAAGCCGCATGGATGAGGTTATCTTCGAGGAATTCAAGGGAACTGGTAACTCAGAAATTGACCTTGACCGCCGCCTTGCAGAGCGCCGTCTTTTCCCTGCAATCAACATCAAAAAGTCAGGTACCAGAAAGGAAGAGCTCTTGCTTGACGAGGCTACATTGCAGAAACTCTGGGTTTTGCGAAAAGTCATCAACCCTATGGAAGATGCGGAAATCACAGAGCTTATCCTTGAGCAGATGAAGAAGAGCCGAAACAACGAAGCCTTCCTGACCAACATGAACACAGGAAGTGCTGCTTTATAGAGTTTTATAGAATAGAAAGAAATAAAGCCTGGCTGAGAGAGAGCCAGGCTTTAGTTTTCTTTATCTGATTATGCTTGCTTTTGCTGCGGAGCGGGTGTACGGGTCGCATGAAGCTTCTGCCAGAACGTCAAGCATTGCGTTTGCATAGATTATGTCACCGCGGGCCGAGACTTTTTTGCAGAAGGCGATTAAATTGTCCCAGAAGTGATTCTGATCGCACCACTGGCAGATGTCTTCGTATTCACCGATTTTTTTGAGGAAAAGGGCCAGGGTAGAGAATTCATAATTGGCATCCCTGCCTGAAATTGAGGCCAGTATGTGGCTGAATGATTCTACTGTTCCCAAGGCTGAGGCAAAAAGTGAATTTTCAGCTTCGTTTTCTTCCTCAAAAATTACGCTGATGTTGTAGAGGGCGTTGAGTGTCTTTGGAGAAGAAACCCGGAACAAGTCAAAGAATCTGTCTACGTTGCCGGCCTTGTTTGCATCGATGATTTTGAGCATTGCCTTTCTGAGGACTGTATCTTTGTAATTTGGATCATTGTCCAGAATCAAAAGAAGTGACTGCTTGTATTTTTCGCTTTCACCCTGATGCTTCATCAAGTCTGCCATTTCATAAAGGATGTCGAAAAGCTGCTCTGGAATATCAAGGAAATCGCTTTCGAGGCGGGCTTTTTCATAAAAATCAATGGCCGTCTTATATTCACCTTCCAGACGGTAAATCTTTCCGATTAAAAAATCTGCCTCAGGATAAACGCGCTTTGCCTTTACCCAGTCTTCCATTTTGTGGACTGAATATTGGAAGGTCTTTGGCCCGTAAAGCTCCAGATATCGTTTGATGATGCTGATTGCTTCGCTCTGGTCTCGCTCTTTTAGGACTTCAAGAACGGCATCGAAATCTTCACCTGCACGTCGGACGGCAAGAGGTGAGAGGGCTGTATCAAGAATGTAGACCTCGTATTCGCTTTCTGCCACGCGGTTTGCCTTTGCCTTGTTTGCAAGATTCATTGCCTTTGCAAAATCACCCTTGTCATAGGCAAACTTTGCGTCCTGCAAAATGCGCCATGAGAATTCTGATGACTCAGGCTTTTTGGGAACAACCTGAGAAAAGATTGCAAAAGATGCAAAAGTCAAAACAAGTGACAGAATTATTTTTTTCATAAAGATGCCAATTCCTTAAATGCTAAATTTCATTCAACATTTCTTCAAATACATTATCGGCATCTTTTTCATCAATCGTTCGAATAATTTCACCTTTTTTGAAGATAATTGCCTTTCCGCCGGCTCCTGCAATTCCGATGTCAGCGTGCTTTCCTTCGCCAGGACCGTTTACGACACAGCCCATTACGGCGACGGTGATGTTTTTCTTCATTGAAAGGAGTTTGTTCTGCCAGCGGTCCATGAATGCATGAACGTCAAAGCCCTGTCTTCCGCAGCGGGGGCAGCTTACCAGCGTGACTCCGCCGCTTCTTTTGCCGCATTCACGCAGAATCTCAAGTCCTGTGATTACCTCGTTTTCCGGTGTTGAAGAAAGGGAAACGCGGATTGTAGAGCCGATTCCCTCACGCAAAAGATGGCTGAAAGCAAGGGTAGACTTTACGACACCAGTGATGAGGGGACCTGCCTCAGTTACGCCTACATGAAGGGGAATGTCGTATTTTGATGCAAAGTCTTCGTTTGCTTCGATTGTTTCCTGGACTGAGCTTGCCTTCATGCTGACTACAAACTGGTCAAAATTAAGCTCGCTGAATACCGCACATTCTCTGGCAGCGGTTTCACTCAAGGCGACAGCTCGGCTCATTTCGCCTTTTTCGACCTTTTCACGCAAGTCATGGGGAAGGGAACCTGAGTTTACGCCGATTCGGATTGCGACTCCCTTTTCGCGACAGCCCTTTACGACGGCTTCAACCCGGTCGCGGGAACCAATGTTGCCCGGATTGATTCGGATTGCGGCTACAGGACCTTCGAGGCACTTTAATGCAAGGCGGTAGTCAAAATGAATGTCCGCAACCAATGGCATGGAAGTTGACTTACAGATTTCGATGAAGCTTTCTGCGCTTTCCATGTCTGGAACGGCAAAGCGGATTATGTCGCAGCCCAGCATTTTCATCTGGGCGATTCTGTTTCGGATGGATTCCAGGCGCTCAGGATCATCTTTTACACCGATGATGCTTTCCTTCCACATTGTCTGAATTGTGACCGGAGCTGAGCCTCCGATTGTGATTTTATCGATACCGTTATGACCGCCGATTGTAACTTCGCGCGGAGTTAAAAATTTCTTTTCCATAACGGATATTATAGCATAAATTGATTAATAGTGCAGACCAATTCCTGCGTATATTTCATATTTTTTTATGTTCTCACGCCAGCTCATGTCGATTTTTTCCGGATATTTTTTTGCGATGACGGCTCTTCCCAGGTCAATTCCCAGGCTGCCCCTCATTACGATTCCCTTCCAGCGCTCAGGAAAGGCCAGAAATTCTATGCCGCCGGTATACCAGCCGTCTTTGGGGGAGAAAAGCCGGCCTGTAACTTCGTTTTTGGTCAGGGCTATGTCAATAAAAGGAGAGACCTGAAGCTCAAAATTGAATTTGTCAGTCCATGCAAAGGTCCTGCTGAACCATGAATCCTGACCGAAGATGAAATCTGACCAGTCCAGCCAGTGAGTCGTAATGACGTGAATCGGAAGGTCGAGGTTTAAGACCAGGGCGCTGGGACTTTTGAGGGATTTCTTTGTCTTAAGCTCAATTTCTTCTATATTAACGTAGTTCTGCTTGTCCCGGGCACCTCGGATCAGCTTTCCGATTTTATCACGCCTTGACTTTGTGACAAAGGCTGAAAATCTTGTATTGATGCCCATGAAAGAAAAGCCTTTGAAGGCCTGAATTTCAGCAAAAAGTGTAGGCTCGATTTCTTCCTGCATGAAGTCCCAGCCGATTGTGTGGCCGACGCTTGCAGAAATTCCGCTGCGGAAATTGCCGTACCAGTTTATTCTTTTTGTGGAGACGGATTGTCCTGCTGAGATTACAGGACTTGCCAGGTCATCGTTTTTAATGCTGATTCTGTCTTTGTCGTAGCTGACTTTGCCTTCGGTAAATGGAGTCCAGAAAACAAAGCCCCAGTTTTCGATGTCAAAAACTTTTACGGGAAGTGAAATCTTCATGTCGCTGGTAAAAAACTGGGTGTCTCCAAAATCTTCGTATTCCAGATCCCGGTTCGCATGCTCGCTCAGGTCGAAAACCAGAGAAAAACGCTTGTAGGGGCGCTCGAATGTGAATCCTGTACCTGAATAAAATTCCAGCTCGTTAACGCCATGGGTATATTGCAAATCAAAATTATTGTTCCAGCTGGCAAAAAAATTGGCGACGTAAAAAGGATAGCTGTACTTGAATTCAGCTCCAAAAGTCGGGTTCTGTTTGCCGCTTTTTATGTCTTCCTTGATTCCGGCGAAGGCACCTATGTCCATGGTATTCATCGTGCCCAGAAAATTGACATCCTTAACCTTGATTTTGAATATCAGGCCGTCATTGGAGTCATACTTGGGGTAGGGCAAAATAAGCAGGTGCTTTGTATCCTGAGCCCGGATTTGAAGAGAGACCGGAATTATTTCATCATTTTGGGGCGTTGCGGGGAGGGAACTCCCCGCAGAAGGGGTAGGCGGAAATGGCGAAGCCATTGTAGCCGAGGGGAAGACTTCCCCCTTTACAATTTCTACATTCTGAAAGGCCCTTGTATTCATGAGCCGCTGCTTCAAATCTGTAAGATAGAAATCCAGCTCTTCCTTGCTCTCAAAAATCTTTTCTGTGTTGACCGGAACCACCCGCCTCAAATCCATTTCCCGCGTATTGTCGAGGGTGTAAGTAACGTCAGAAATCCGATAAGACTCAGAAAAAAGCGTAAAAGCCAAAAAGAATAAGATAAATATGAGAAAATGCGTTCGTAGGAAAAAATTCAACTTAATAGGCACCCTTACCGCGCAAAACAACGTAAACTGTCTTGATGATAATCCAAATGTCGAGCCAGACAGACCAGTTCTGAATGTAGTAAGAGTCAAGAGTGACCCGCTCCTCATAACCTGTGTCGCTGCGGCCTGAAATCTGCCACATGCCGCTCAAGCCAGGCTGAACGGAGAGGATGAAGTCTGATTTTTTGCCGTATTTTGCAAGCTCCGGCTCTGTGACAGGGCGGGGACCGATAAAGCTCATTTCGCCTGTGAAAATATTGAAGAACTGAGGAATTTCATCGATGCTTGTCTTGCGTAAAATCTTGCCGATTTTTGTGACGCGCGGATCGTTTGTGAATTTGCGGTCTTTTTCCCATTCAGCCCGCATTTCCGGATTTTCGGCCAGAATCTTTTCAAGCTGCTTGTCAGCGTCGATTACCATTGAGCGGAACTTCCAGCACTTGAATTCCTTGCCGTTTTTACCGATTCGCTTGTGGCCGTAGAAAATCGGACCGGGACTGGTGATTTTTACGATAAGTGAAACCAAAAGAAGGACTGGAATGGTAACTGGAGACGAAAGCAGGAGAAGAAGCAAATCAATGCATCTTTTCCAGAAGAGGCTGATTGGCTTGGTCAGGTTGTGGGTTGAAGAGAAGCCCAGAATACCGCCGAAATCTCGAACGTTAGTCGATATTGTTGAGAGATCGTTGAGCCGAGGAATCTGAATCGTGTAGCGGTAGTAAGAATTTATGTAGGTGGTGTCCCGGTCGTAGTCACAGAGGATTGCGACTTTGATGCCAAAGGACTTTATCATGTTGAAGGTCTGTTCTGAAGGCGGATAGAGGGGAATTCCCATTTTTTCGCCCGGAATCCATGATTTGCTGTCAATTATGAGGCAGGGCTTGTAACCCAGGTCCTTGCGCTTTATGAGACGGTCGATGATGACGTCACCAGAATTGCCGGAAACATAAATTACGGCAGGAACACCGAACCAGTTGTTTTTTGAAAAAAGATGGCGGGCAAATTCCCTTGCGGCAGGAAGAAGGATGAGGGCAACCGGGGCCGCACAAATCAATGCGACGACGATGGCAAGCTTGTCTTCGACATCCTCAACCGTGATTGAAAGGGCGATTCCTGCAAAAATAAAGAAAGAGCAGAGTCCCAGTTTTTTGACTTCGTCAGCAGGCGGATAAACAAGGCCCGGATAAAGGCCGGCCGCATAAAAAACAACCATGGTAGGCGGCAGATAGACCCAATAAGTAACGAATGAGCGGAAATTAATCCATGAATGATTTATGAGATTGATGATGAAGAAAGTGATACCGATACTGAGCATAACTCCGATACAGTCGATGACCATGAGTGCTGCACCGGATGTGAATGAGCTTGTGCGCCAGAAATTTTTCTTGAAATATTTTTTGAACTCTTCGTCTGTCATAGCTTTCTATTAGATTCTATAATTTTACACGAAAAAGTCAAAAAAGTCTACTTTTGTATTATTTTTTGAATTTCGCCATGGTATCGCAGATAATCTGTGCAGAGCGCTTATAAGAATAAAGTTCGCTGACTTTGGACAAATCGATGGCTTTTGGCTCGAATTTATTTAGTGAAAGCAGTTTTTCGCACAAATCATCGCTGTCGCCGGCTTTAAAGAAAGTGACCGGAAGATTTGAGTAAATTTCTTTGAAAACCGGAATGTCTGAAATCAAGGCCGGGGTGCCGCAGGTCATTGCCTCAAGAGGCGGAATTCCGAAACCCTCGTAGAGTGAAGGCTGGACGAGAAACTTTGATTCTGCATAGGCATATTTTAGCTGGTCGTTTGAAATGCGGCCCGTGAACTCGATGAAGCCTTCCTGTGATGAAAGTTCATTGAGCCTTGCGACAGTTTCTTCGTCACCGGTACGGAAATTTTCTGCGTTTCCAACGATAACAAGCTTTGATTTAAAATCTTTGTCGCTTTTTTTTGCCTTTTCAAATGCATCGAGCAGACTTTTGAGCCCCTTGTGCTTTTTAATGTTTCCGACGAAGAGAATCTGGTCTTTTTTTGCAGGCTTTTCTCCTTCGAAGGGCTCTCTTAGGTATTTTGGAGCTGCGTTGTAGACAACTTCGATATCTTTTTTGCAGTGAAGGTGATGAATAATCCTTTCTTTTGAGAATTCTGAGACCGTGAAAATGGCGTTTGAGAAATTGACCGCCCTTTTATAGAAGAGCTTGCGGGCTATCCTTCCCAAAAGGCCTGTCATTCCCTTAACATCGAGGAAAACGACGTCGTGAATAACGGAAAAAATCGGAAGTTCTATTTTGCCCGGAATATTGCAGTAGGGCGTAAAATAATAGTCGTAGTGATGAATCTGTTCGAGCACGTCCGCAGGAAAATTGGCAATTTCCTTGAGTGAGAAGGGCTTTACATCGCAATAACAGAATTCAACGTTCTGCAGGCGGAGAAATGGGGTGCACTGTTCGTGAGTGCCGATTAAAAGACATTCATTTTCTTCGAGAAAGCAGGGAATAAGCTCGGAAATGAAAGAACCGATTCCACCTGAGCCGATCATGCGGCAGTCTATCGCAATCCTCATTTTTTGCTGGTCTCCTCATCGAGCTTCATGATTGTATTGTCGATTGCCTCTTTGATTTGGCGGGAGAAGCGCTCTGCTGAGAAAGTTTTCGCATGCTGAGAGATGAAGTCAGTGTCGAATGCACCTGATTTTTCAAGTTCTTCGAAGCGGTTGATTGCACGCTCGACTGAATCTACTGTTGCATGGCTGAAGAAAGTGCCGGTCTTGCCGTTGATGACGGTTTCCAGGGCACCACCTTTTCCGAAAGCGATTACAGGGCGGCCGCAACACTGGGCTTCGACTGGAATGATTCCGAAATCTTCTTCGGCACAGAAAATCATGGCACGGCAGCGCTGCAGATAGTCCATGACTTCCTTGTCGCTTATTCTTCCTGTGAAAGTGATGTCTACATCCCGGTAACTTGCGGCCAGCTTTTTGAGGGATTTTTCCTGGCTGCCGCTTCCGATTACGACCAGCTTCTTTTTGAGGTTGCCGCAGGCCTGGATTGCCAGGTCAATGCGCTTATATGGAACGAAACGGCTGAAAACTACGAAAAAGTCTTCGTGAGGCTTGTAGTTTGGTGTGAGCCGGTCTGTGTTTACCGGAGGATAGATGACGATTGAATCGCGGTTCCAGTATTTTTTGATTCGACGCGAAATGTAGTTTGAGTTTGCAATTAAAGTGTCGACCCTCTGGCTTGAGACAAAATCCCAGAGACGGATTTTTGGCATCCATTTGTCCATGAAAAATTGTGTGAGCCGGCCGCTGCGTGATTTATATTCAAAATACTTGTCCCAGGCATAGCGCATGGGAGTGTGGATGTAGGCAACGTGAGGAACAAGGGGTGGGGTAATTACGCCTTTTGCACAGCATGATGATGAACAGATTACCAGCTTGTAGTTTGAAAGGTCAAAAGATTCGAAGGCTTTTGGCATGAAAGAGAGGAATTTGGTGTAGAGTTTTGTTGCACGGGGCCACTTCTGCATGAATGATGTGTGGACTTTTTCTTTTGGAAAGATTTTGCCCATCTTTTTTTCGTCGTAGACCAGGGTGAAAATGTCTGCATCAGGATAAATTTTAAGAAGTTCCTCGACGACCCTTTCTGCACCGCCGTAATTAACCAGCCAGTCATGTACAATCGCAACTTTTTTCATTTTGAACCTCCCTTTAGAACTTCGAAGAGCCTTTTTGCCGCATTCTCGTAAGTGTATTCTGAAAGAACGGCAGCCGGATCTTCAACAGGCTCATTAAGAATATCATTCAAATCACAATTTGTCGAATCCCAGGCTATGTAATGCGCACTTTTCTTATAAATTTCCGGGAGACTGGCAGAATTTGCAACAATTATCTGAGCCCCGGCTGAAAGCGCTTCAAGGGGCGGAATGCCGAATCCCTCGTAATAAGAAGGAAAAACAAAAGCCCGGCATTTTTTCATCAGTGATTTGACCTCTCCGTCACTGACATAGCCCAGAAGGACGACGTTTTTGAGGGAAGCCAGATTTTCGATCTGGTCTGATTCCATGCCGCTGATTGTCTTGCCTGAAATTGCGAAAGTCTGGCCCGGATGATTTTTTGCGTATTCAACAATCCATTTGAGGTTCTTTCGCTTTTGAAGGCTTCCGAGCGTGAAGAAAAAGGGCTTTTCTGTAAGGACCGGGAATTTCTGGAAAATTCCATCGTCTTCTTCGATTGATTTGAAATGATCCCAGCCGTTGGGAATCACGCTGATGCGATTTCCTTCAACATTATATGCTTTTTGAATCTGTTTTTTGCTGAATTCAGATACCGTAAGGATTTTTTTTGCCTTTTTTGCGATGTTTTTATAGTGAAAGCAGCTGTAGGCCCGAATCAACCTGTCTTTGAATGAGGTAAAATCGGCCGGAAAATCATATGCATAGATGTCGTGAAGAAAGGCATAGCCGCACTTTCTGCCGAAGGGGGCAGTATTGCTGAAATTCAAACCCTCGGCATGAAAGCGCCTGCAAATTTTGGGAAAATAAAGCAAATCCCATCGCGGAAAACTCTTTAGAGCCAGAGCCGGAATTATAGAAATATTCTTGTAGTCAGGAATTACTTTAGCATTTGCCGGCACTAGAATCGAAAGCTCAATGTCGCCCGCATTTTCTTGCGAAAGAAGTTCATCAAGACAATGACAGGTTTCATAAGCGAAGCGTTCAATTCCAGTCAGGTTGCGGCAGAGAAAATTTCCGTTGATGAGGATATGCTTAGGCATGTCTTAGCAAACTCCGATTGAGTGCATGTAGTCCCGGAGAACGCAGATGAAGTGAGTCATTTCTTCCGGTTTGATGTCGCCCATGTTCGCAATTCGGAATGTGTCGATGTTGCCGAGTTTTCCTGGGTAAATCGTGAATCCGAATGAGCGGGCATAGTCGTGCAGCTCGTTGAAGTTGTATTTCGGTGTCTCAGGAATAAGAATTGCCGTAATGAAGTGGCTCTGGAATTCTTCCTTTACCAGCATCTTCAGGCCGATGTCTTTAAGCCCCTTGACGAGAATCTCCCAGCATTCTGTAAAACGCTCGAAACGTTTTTCAACAGTCTCAACTTTTGTCTCGATGATTGCCTGACGAAGGGCATAGAAAGTCTGGACTGGTGGTGTAAAGCGAGTCTGCTTTGTTTCGAGGAAGTATTTGTACTGGTCGTAAAGGTTGAGGTAGTAGTTACGCATTGGCCAGTCTTTCTGCTTCAAAAGCTCGTCCCGCTTACATACTACAAAGCCGACTCCTGCCATGCCGCCGATGTGCTTGTTGGATGTACTTGTGGCAAAGTCAATTCCAAGCTTGCCCAGGTCAATCGGCATTCCACCGTATGCTGAAACGATGTCACAGATTGTGGTCATGCCGTATTTTTTTGCCATCGGACAGATTTTTTCAAGAGGATTGAGAAGACCTGTTGTAGTTTCGTGGTATACGATTGCAAATGTCGTGTATTTTTTTGACTGCATCTGCTTTTCGAGCTCTTCAAGGTCAATCGGCTCGTATGTAGAAGACTTGAAAACGTCCATGTCGATTCCATATACGGAAGCGATTTTAGCAAGGCGGGCACCGTAGGAACCGTTGTCAACGACGAGAAGCTTGCCGTCTGGCGGAACACAGCTTGAAACCATTGCCTCGTCAGCTCCAGTTCCTGAACAGCCGAACATAACGCTGATGTAGTCTTTTGGATCTGCACAGACTTCCGTGAGGCCTGTCGCAACTTCTTCCATGAGCTTTCCGAATTCGAGCTCGCGCGGACAGATGTCAGCGACTACCTGAGCGTATTTTACGCTGTCAGTTGTTGTTGAAGGCCCCGGATTCAAAAGAACTTCACGGCGGACTGAGCGCAGCGATTCATTTTCCTTGATGCGTGGATAAATGAGGGTCTTTGCTCTTTCAAGCATTGCCTCGTCGTCGATTTCTGTCCATGCGTAGTATTCGATTTTGCGGATGAAAATTGGTTCTCCGCCTTCTTTATCCTGTGCGATTCTGCAGAAAACAGTCTCGTAGTCGATTTTTGCATTTTCGGCTCTTGTCTTGTCGTAGTAAGCAACCATCTTGTTGAGGAAAGATTTAGTTACTTTTGAAATGCCTACGAGTTCGCCTGCAAGATTTTTTACGCTTGCCTTGTCCTTTGTTACGTTGCAGATAACGCCGTCTTCATCAGATTCAAGGTAAACTTCGTCCTCGCTGTTTGTTTTTCCGCTGGCAAGGATTACGTTGTCACGCTCTTCATTCTGAAGAACGAAAAGACCGATTGAATCGTAGAGAAGGTCGCTTTCAAGGAGAAGGGCGCTTTCCTTTACGAGGGGAGCACAGACTTCGAGAGTGCCCATGCTGCTGGTATTTTCGTAATTGTCGTTGCGGACTGTTTTGATGATCGGATATTTTTTTGCAAGCTCGTCATAAAATTCTGAGCAATGACCTGTTCCAATGATGATTTCTTCGATTCCAGCTGCAATGAGCTTCTGAACCGAACGCTCGACCATTGCAAGGCCGTCAATCTCAATAAAGCCTTTCGGCATTGCCTGTGTTCTGTTACCAAAGCGAGAGCCCAGGCCCCCTGCCATAATTACTGCCTGTTTAATCATTTTGCACTTCCTTTAGTCTTTTAAGAATTCCATCAAAGCCTTTTTGTTTTCCTGTGGAGTTGACTTTGGCCGTCCCAAATCTTTTCTGGCGCCTTTTTTAACCAGAACTTCGATAAAGGTGAGTTTTTCTTTGGTTTCTGAATCATGTAAAACTGCATCGAGTTCTTCTGGAGTCTCTACCTTCACGACGTTTTCATAACCGCATCCTTCTGCGATTACACAGAGGTCGATTTCACGTCCGACTGTCGGCTGGCCACCAACTGAGTCATGGGCTCCGTTGTTGAGGACAAAGTGAACGTAGTTTGAAGGTTTTCGGCTTCCGATTGTAGCCATTCCGCCCATCTGCATGATTGAGGCACCGTCTCCGTCGAGACAGTAAATCTGGCGGTCTCTTTTCTGGAGGGCTACTCCGAGTGCAATCTGACTTGCGTGTCCCATGCCGCCAACTGTAAGGAAGTCGCGGTCGTGGGCCATATTGTGCTTGTCGCGCAGCTCGTAAAGTTCGCGGCTGATCATGCCTGTTGTTGATATGAATGCAGTCTTGTCGTCTGCACTGAGCATGATTTTTTCGATTGCTTCTTCACGGCTCATTTTTCCTTCGACCGGAATATTGTTCTGAAGCTTGTATTCGTCGAAAGTACCATTGCGGATTACAAATGCATACTGGGCATTGTTTTCCTTGATGTATTTGTAGGCCTTTTCAAACTGGGCCGGCAAGTCTGCTTCGTTATCGCTCAAAACTTCGTAAGGAACTTTCATGGCATCAAGAAGGTCACATGTGACTTTTCCCTGCTTGACGTGCTGAGGCTCGTCGTGAACGCCAGGCTCACCGCGCCATCCGATTACGATAAGCATAGGAATTGAGTAAACATCCGGGTCTGCAATAGACAGAAGGGGATTTACCATGTTTCCTTCGCCTGAGTTCTGCATGTAAATCATAGGAATTTTGCCGGTTGCAAGATGGTAGCCGGTTGCAAGACCTGTCGCGCTTCCTTCGTTTGCAGAAATTATGTGATTTGAGGCCGGCGCATTGTCTGTGACATAGGCACAAAAGTTTTTGAGAAGAGAATCAGGCACTCCTGCAAAAAAGTCTGTGCCGTTTTTAATCAGTAAATCATAAAAAAAAGATGGTCTAATCATAATTTCCTCTTATTTTGTTCCAGGAATGAGTTCCAGAATTTCTTTGATCGGCATACACATGTCGTTTACTTCGAGAGAGCGCTCTGCCTCAAGAATCTTTTCCGCACATTTGTACATTGCAGGGTAGCTTGCGCGGAGCATGTGGTTTGCGTAAATGATGATGTTTGCGCCCCATTCACCGAGTTCCTTTTCAGTGAACTGGTTGTATGTTGTAGGAACAAGTACGATTGGAATGTTCTTGTATTCTGCACGGAATTTTGCACAGAATTCCTTGATGTCCATGCCGCTCTTGTCTTTTGAGTGAATCATAACGCCGTCAGCGCCTGCTTTGACTGCCGCAAAAGCCTTTGCAATTGCCTCGTCAACGCTGTAGCCTGCGATGATTTCCTCGATGCGGGCGATAATCATGAAGTCTTTTGTAACCTGGGCCTTTTTTCCTGCCGCGATTTTTTCGCAGAATTCTTCTTCTGTGGCGAGAACCTGTTTTGCCTCAGTTCCGAAGAGACTGTTCTTTTTAAGGCCTTTTTTGTCCTCGATGATGACAGCAGAAACGCCGTTTCTCTCCAAAGTGCGGACTGTGAAAACGAAATGCTCAGGAATGTCGCCAGTATCACCGTCATAGATGATTGGTTTTGTAGTACATTCAAGAATGTCTGTGAGTGACTGAAGGCGGGTAGTGAGGTCTACGGCTTCGATATCAGGCTTGCCCTTTGAAGTTGAGTCTGTGAGGGATGAAGACCACATGCCGTCAAACTGATGGATTCCGTCTTCCTTTGTGACCTGTGCGTGTTCTGCGATAAGGCCTGAAAGACCTGAATGAGCCTCAAGAATTCGGACTACCGGCTTTGCGGCGATGAGGCGGCGCAATGTTGCACGGCGGATGTCCGGAGTTGTTCCGATTGTAGATGCGTTTTCAGCAAGGGCTGTTGAATTGATTCCCTGTGTGTATGGAATCTCGACAATCTGACCGCCCCATTCTTTTACGACTTCGAAACATTCCTCGCGGATTTTTGAAAGGTAGTTTGTCTTCCAGTCATCGCCGTGAATCATAAAGTCAGGCTTGTATTTCTTGAGGTTTGGCACATAGCTCCAGTCTTCCTGTGGAACGACTTTTGCAACGCCCTTGATGTTCTCAACAACCTGTTTTCTCTGGTCATATGTGAGGTAAGGAAGTCTTTTGTGGCTTACGATTGCACTGTCTGTGAGCAAACCGACTGTAAGGTCGCCGAGTTTTGCTCCTTCGTTGATAATATTGATGATTCCTGGGTGAATGATGTCACCTGTAATTCCAAGATAAACTGTTTTTGCCATAGTTTTCTCCTATTTATGCTGTCTTTTCTTCTTTTTTGCTCAGATTTTCAAGAGTCTGAATCATATAGTCAGCGATTCGCTTGCCGGCTTCGCCTTCGTGCATCCATGCAGTTGCCTTTGCTTCGTGGCGGGCTTTCTCAAGCTCCTTTGAATCTCTCATTGTCTGAATTACTTCCTTTATATTTTCAAACTGCTCTTCCTTCAATTCGGTACCGAATGTGCGGAGGACAGAATACTGCCATAATTCCTTGTCGCCCAAATCGTATGCATCGTAAGGACGGAGATCCATTCCGGCATTGACGTACATTACAGGCTTATCACAGAGGAATGTGTAGTCAAAAATGATTCCTGAAAAGTCTGAAATCATGATGTCTGCCTTTTTGAGGGAGAAGATGTTCTGCCGCTCGTAATCCCAGACGATGTTCTGATTGTCCTTGTAGCGCTCGGTAAGCCGCTCAAGCATGTCGGCCTCGCTCTTTTTTGACTGAGGATGAGGGCGGACGATAATGCGCCAGCCTGTTTTTGAAAGAGGATCAAGCAGTTTTTCACCGTACTTTTTGAGGATTCCGACGTCGCCCCAGCTTGGAGAGACAAGAACCGTGAAAGGATGATTTTCTTCGCCAGGAATAGATGCAATATTTTCTTTGTATACGTCAAGATAAGGACAGCCGACTGTGACCAGGTCTTTTTCCGGGATTCCCCGCTGATTTTCAAGGAAGCGGATGTCTGTCTTTTGATAGTCGCCTGTGAGAAGGACTGAATCAAAGAAATCAAGACCGAAAAGACGGTAAGTTGTGGCATCGTTCGGCATGTGAAGGACATGGCTGTAATGAGCGACACGCTTGCTTCGTTTAAGCTGATATACCTGCAGGCCCGGAGTTGTCATGAGTACAAAGCCCGCTGAAAGCATGTTGAGTTTTGCAAAAGCGGCGTTTCCCTCACCGATGAATTCCGGCTTTACGAACTGATAGTTCTGCTCGAAAACAGGGTCAGTCTTTGATGAAGTGTAATAGGTGAGAGTGATTTTTCTTGCTTCAAATTCATCGCATACAGGTTTGAATGTATTCCAGTACTGATTGCCTTCGTTGTAAACGACATAAGGCTTGTATGAAGAATCAAGCTGGGCACCGCCATCTTTTTTGCCGGAGAAAAAGACTTTTAATTTGAGGAGGGCTGCTTTTCCCAAGAAAAAGAGGGTAGCTGCCGCACCAATCAAAATAGAAAAGAGCATCGAACCTGTACCCGGATCGATGTACAAAGGAAGAATAGTATTCATGGCTTTATTTTACTCCTTTTTGCCAGTTTTTGCTATCGAAAATATTATTTGTGACTGTGTACCAGTCTGAATCAGGAACGCTGAATGTGTAAAGTCCGTTCATGCCTGGAAGGAAGTTGTGTGTAATGACAACTCCGCTTGCCTTTTTCTCACTAGAAGGAATTTTTTTGATTTCCTTGCCGGTGAAGGGATTTTTGGGCTTTTCGACAAGTCCTTCAAGAAGAAGGCTCGGAACGTCGGCATTTGTCATAAAATCTTCGTTTGTGACAGGCTGGCCGCTTGCTCCGAAATCCTTGTACATAAGGAGAGGCCAGTTGTGGTCAGGATTGTAATCATCTTCCCAGTCGCCTGTGAAATATTTTTCTTTTTGAGCGTCCTTTCCGATTCCATGATCTGCGACAATTATGATTCTTGTATTGTCATAGCAGTCATTTGCCTTAAGATAATCAATCCATGAAGCGACTTTTTTGAACATGGCGATATTACCGGAAATGCTTGAATATGGAATAGGGCCTGTATCTGTTATTGTGATTGCAGGTTCGTAATCAGGGGCCTGCAAATCCTGAGTTGAGTGAGTTGTGTCGTTTACGATAGTGAAATATTGATTTCCGCTGCCTGTAAAATCGGTCAGGCGGGGAAGATAAGCAAGGGCTGTGTAAAAATCAAGGAATTCCATGACGTCACTTGTGTTTTCATCGCTTGACCACCAGGCTCCGTCATCATAAACACTGTCACGCATGAAGCATGGAACGAATTTGAAAAGTGAGTACCATACGAGATTGCGCTTGATTGATTCGCTTGTGATGTTTGCCTTAACTTTGTCAGGATTTTCCTTGACCCAGAGGCTGGTGTATTTTCGCTCGACATTGAAGCCTTTGATTTTTGGATACTGATTTGTAATCGACATATCTGGAATCCAGCTGTAATTTGCCCAGCTCAAATCTGTTACGGTTGCGTTAAAATCTGCCTGCTCCGTAAAAATTCTAGGCAGGAGAAGAAGGGCTTCATTTTGTTTGTCAACGAGTTTTTCTTTACTGCGCTGGTTGATTTCGTAAGGCGTGTATTCATAGCCGCCATAAAGGGCTGGAGCACCGAGAAGGGTTCCCTGATTGAAGGAAATTGTATTCTTGAAATATGTAAAACCGGAAAAACTTTCTTTGAGTTCCGGAAATTCTTCGAAAATAGGCTCGAAATATGCCCCTTCGGCACGGTCGCTCATAATAAGGACTACATTCTTGCCATTCTTGGAAAGATGATAAACCGGCGAAATTGATTCTTCTTCCGTGATTTTTGAGGCAATTTCTTTTTTGTAGGCGGAATATTCAGAATTAATTGATACTGAATTGACCACTGTGATTCCAAGGGAAGCGATGAGAATTATTGAAAGCGCTGTCTGTAAGATTTTCTGCTTTTTGAATTTTAAAAGAATCAAAGGAAGTAAAAGTGCTGCAATAACTGAGACAGTATTTAAGAGAGCATATGGAAGCGTTACTGAAGTTACAAGAGAGTCAAAAGTGATGAGTCGGGAAAGGGTACCATAATCTCCTGCAAAACAGAAGGCATCAACCAGGCAGGCAAAGAGAATTGATGAAAAGAAAAGTGCCATTGCTGTTTGAACCCGCTTATTAAAGAGAAAATAGATACAAATCGGCCAGAAAACAAGGAGACCCAGCATCTGCACCGTGGAATTGTAAAGGAAATAAAGAGGATTTCCGTATGTGTCGATATTTGCAAATTCAACCGGAGAAGAATTTATTACAAGGGATGGAAGGACGAAGCCCGCAAAGAAAGCAAGGGCAAGAGAAGATGTGAGGAAGATGCTGAATCTTGTCTTTTTGTGCTCTGTAAGCGGAGAGAAAACTGTGTCCAAAAGATAGGTCATGAATTTGACGGCAAGAGGAGTCAATAGCAAAATGCTTGCCGCAAAAACAAGAATCAGGCGCTTGTGCAGCATTCCGTGGTGGTGGAAAAGCGCATAGTAATCTACGAAAAGAACTGCTGCCGCAAGAATAAAGTAAAGAACCTTTTTTGGATTTTTGATTTTATAGAAAACATTCTTTACGAGCGAGAAAACATTGTTCATAGTCCAGTAAAGGACGAGACCGCTTGGAGAATTGTAAAGTATTACAAGAAAAACAAGGGCCATTCCGTAAATTGTGAGTTTATCCTTGAATTTGAAGCCCTTTGTATAAATTGCACCTGCAATGATGTTGATTAAGGTCATCGCAATCGGGAGGACATTTACCTTGAAGGAGCCGATTGAAAAAAGTGCGTCCTCAGCTCCCATATCGCGGATAAAGCCGAAAGAATATCCCCGCAAAACAGGAAGGTTTGAAAGGAATGAATAGGCGGCCATAAAGAAGGGCACTTGAATCAAAAGACCGAAAGAAGAACGCAAGGCCATAAGTGGATGGTAATGATTCTCTTTGTAAAAAGCCGAAAGAATCATATATTGCTCATCGCCTTTGAAAGTTTCCTTGATTCGCTTGATTCCCTTGTCGAGCCGTTTTTCCGTGTCGCGCTGAACCTGCTGCCAGCCTTCTGCTACGATGTAAAGAGGAAGACAGAGCACGGATACTGCGATACTTACTCCGATTACGGAAATACCTTCTTCCTTAAAAACGCTGTTGAAAAGAGAAAAAGAAAACTCAATTACCTGAATTAACGGATAAATTATTATTGTGTAAAGAAAATTTGCCATTTTAATCCTGTTTTGTATATTTTTCCCAGTTTGAATCGATAAAAATGTTGTCTTTTATATGAATCCAATCGTCATCGCTGAGAGTAAATTCATATTCACTCTTTGAATGGTACGGCATAAATATATCACCTTTTGTGGCAATTATTCCACCGTTTTTATAATTTTCATCAATCGGATTTTTTGTGAATGGGTTTACTGGATTTTCAACAATTCCCTTGAGCGCAAGATAGGGGACATCCGCATTTGTCATAAATCTATCATCGATTTTTACAATCCCATTTGTATCAGAATTGAAATCCTTTACCAGAAGCACTGGATTTAAATGGTCTTTTTGATAGCCGTTGAATGACGGACTTTCAAATTTATCGATATCCCGGCCTATGCCGTGGTCAGAAACCACAATGATTTTAGTATTGTCGTAGATTCCCTGAGAGCGGAGATAATCTGCAAATTCAGCGATTTGAATCAAGGTGACTGTGTTTACCTTGTAACCGTCATCATTTATTGAATATGGATATTCTGGTTCGATTGAGTACATTGAAATGTCTTCAAAGGCATGGGTACATTCATTCGTGAGGATTGATAATGTCGGTTTTGCAGAATTGACCTGCATGATTTCCGGCAAATAGTAAAGAATTGAATACCAGTTTACAAAGTCGCCGGCATTTTCCTGGACGCCATTTTCCCACCAGGTACCCTTGTAGTAGACGACAGCCCGTAAAATAGCTGGAACTTGGCGGAAAATACTAACCCAGAACAAATTTCGGTTGAGGACATGGCTCAAAGATGCCAAATCAAATCCAGCCTTAAGCTTTTCCCTTTTGAAATCGCCCGTGTAGTGGCCGAAAAGTGAAATTGCCTTTAAATTTTCCAGACCTGGATTTTCTGAAGCCGGGAAATTCTTTATAAAATTCATGTCGGCAATGTAATTGTAATTTGCCCATGACAAATCTGATACAGTCGCAGAAAAACCCTGCTGGCACAAGAGTTTTGGGAGCAAAATCAGGGCTTCGTTGTGCTTGTCCTTGAGCTTGATGGAATTCCTTTTGTTCATTTCCATAGGCGTGTAATCAAAACCGCCGTACAGGCCTGGAGAACCCATGAGGGTATGACCGTTGAAACTCAAACAGTTAGGGTAAAATGTAAAGCCGTTGAGTTTTTGTGAAAGATTTTTCTGATCTTTAAGAATTGGCTCGATAAATGCAGATTCAAAACGGTCAAGCATAAATATAACTATGTTTGGCTGGGTTTTTGAAAGGGAGAATTTTGCAGTCTGGCTTGTACTTTGCGTGTGACTAGCGGCAAAAGCCTTGTATTCACTTGATATTTTGCTGGTGTTGATGAATGAAAGCACTATGAGGACTGAAAGAGTTGCAAGCAGGGCAAAATTCATGAATCTTGTTAATTTGATTTTTATGACGAAAATGACCAGGACCAAAATTGCCGCAAGGGAGAGGATGTTAAGAAGCATGAAAATCTTTGACGGATTTACGAAGCCGTCAATAAAGCGGAGGGTTACATCCATTGAGCCGTAATTTCCGTTAAAAATGTAGGAATTTACGATTGCCCCCAAAAATGCTGCTGAGAAGAAATATGCAATCAGGGTTTGAAGTCTTTTCTGGAAAAGAAAATAAATACAGGCCGGCCAAAATACGAAAAAGCCGAAACTCATCCAGAATGATGAATGGAGAAAAGCGTTCGGACTTGTGTAATTTTCGATGTTTGAGAATTCCTGTACTGAGCTTGTTATAAGCTGGGAAGGAAGTACAAGACCGGTTAAAATACAGAGGCCGAGTGAACTGAGTGCAAAAAGTGCAAAACGCAATTTTTTGTCGGTAAAAATAGAAGAAAAAGTCTTTTCAGAAAGATGTATAATAAGGCGGACATAATAGGGAAGAGGAATCCAGAAAAGAAGGAAGAATACTGCCGCAAGCCGTTTTTTGAGGTTGGCACCGCCATCATACAAAAAGAGGATGAAAAATGCCAGCAGGAGGATAGCCGAGACTGCGCAAAGATAAAGGATTTTGAGGGGATTTTTCATCTTGTAAAAGATGTTTTTTACGAGAGAAAAGATGTTGTTCATGGTCCAGTAAAGAACCAGGCCTGCCGGAGAATTATATAAAACTACGAGGAAAACAAGAGCCATTCCATAAATCTGGATTTTTTCTTTTATGGCATGTCCCCGCGAATAAATTGCACCAGAAATACAGTTTATCATGGTCATCAAAATCGGAAGAATGTTTACGCTGAAGCTTCCGATTGTGAAAACTGAGTCAGCCTTTCCCATATCCTTTATGAAAAGAAAATCCCTTCCCTGTAAATCCGGCAGGGCAGAGAGTGTGTGGTATGCCGCAAGGAAAAATGGAATCTGAATCAAAATGCCAAAGCTTGAGCGCAGTGCCATAATGGGGTGGTAATGATTCTGACGGTAATAGGTGTTAAGCATCATGTACTGCTCGTCACCCTTGAAAGATTTTTTGATATGACTTACCCAGAAGCTCATTCTTTTTTGCATTGAGCGTTCTGTTTCCTGCCAGCTTTCTGCGATTATGTAGAGGGGGAGACAAAGTAATGTTACCGCAAGACTTACACCAAGAATCGCGATTCCAGTATTGTTGAACATTTTATTGAATACGCGGTAAGTGATTTCAATAATCTGTGTGATTGGAGAAAGAATTATGTCATAAAGAATTGTCGTAAAAGGCATTTTGCTTCCCTAAAAATTATTTTCCTGTGTCTGCATCATTCGGAAAGTGGCTGTTGGCCTCCTGCTGCAACTTTTCGTAGCGCTCATATATGCGTTGCTTTAAATTGGTTGAGCTTATGCCGGCTCCGTAAGGGAAATAGACGACGTCAACGCCCTGTTCCTTTAGGTAGTCGTATTTTCCGGCCCAGTCATCTCCAACGACAAAAACGTCAAAGTTCAGCTTTTTTACCTTGTCCGCATGATTAAGTGAGTGCTGTGGAATAACTATGTCCGGGTACTTAAGGGCTTTTACAAGCGCGATTCTCTCATCGAAAGGAATAATCGGCTGGCTCTTATAGCTTTCGACAAGCTCGTCAGTGTTTACGCCAACGATAAGAATGTCACCGAGGGAGCGGGCATACTCAATCATTTTTATGTGGTTTGCGTGGAGCATGTCAAATGTTCCGCTTGTATAGACTACTGTTTTACCTGCTATCATAGGAGCCCCCTTTTGACTAAATCCCTGAATGCTGCTGTGAGAGTGTCAATCTCTTCGTTTGAAATTGAGCCGATATGTCCGACACGGAATACCTTTTCTGCCATGTCTCCGCCGTTCGGACAAATCCAGATTTTGTATTCGTCCTTTATGATTTCAAAAATTCTGTGTGCGTTTACGCCCTCTTTTGTTGGGCAGAGGGCCGTAACACAGTTTGATGAATCCTTTTCGTCTGAAAAAAGCTTGAATGGAAGGTCTTTTATTGAAGATCTGAAATACTTAGCTCTTTCCCGGGCAAGTTTGTTCTGATTTTTGATTCCGCCGCCTGCTTCGATGCGCTTGAGTTTTTCGTTGAGCTGTAAAAGCGTGCCGACAGCTGGCGTAAATGGAGTCTGACCGCGCTGGCCATCTTTTAAATAAGCAGGATAGTTAAAATAGAGGCTCTTTACATTTATTTTCTGGCAGCGTTCAATCGCCTTTTTGTCAAGGACTGTAAAGCTCATTGATGGCGGAAGGGCAAGTGCTTTTTGGCTTCCTGTTATTGCTGCGTTTACATGCATTTCCTTCATGGAAAAATAGTCCGCCATGAAGCCGCTTACAGCATCCACAAAAAGGAAGATGTCGTTGCGCTGGCAGAAATCGCCGATCATATTCATATCGTAGAGAACACCGGTTGAAGTCTCGCACAGCTGGACTAAAAATCCTGTGTAGCCCTTTCCTTCAAATTGAGCTAGATGCTCCTTTGTTAAAGGCTTTCCGTAGTCTAACTTTATTTCTGTAAATGGAATCTCATGAATTTGGCAAAGTTCAACAAGGCGATGACCGAAACTTCCGCCATTTACGACGAGAACTTTGTCATCCTTGCTGAAGAAGTTCATCACACCGCCTTCCATTGAAGCTGTTCCCGAGCCGGTCATAAATACAAGGCGTGAACCTTCAGGTGCGTCAAAGAATTTACACAAAAGACTTTCATTTTCTTTCATTATGGAAGAAAATTCTGGAGTGCGAAAATATGGTATCTGTTCTTTTCCGAGTTCTCTGGTTTCTTCGTCCATCTGAACCGGGCCAACTGTGAAATTTATCATTTTGAAGCCTCTGCCAAAGATTTTTCTTTTTCAATCAAATAGTCAGCGATTAATTTTGCGCTTTCGCCCGGGTGCATCCATGCCTCTTTTCTTGCCTGGTCACGGCCTGCCTTGAGCGAAGAGTCCTTTAATGCCTCTTTAATTACAGATTTCATTTGATCAAACTGATCTTCTTTTAAAGGAAGACCGATTTTTTCAAGAACTTTGAAGCGCCAGAGTTTTTCGTCTTTGAACCAGGCTGCATCGTAAATTCCAGGATCAAATTTTGTATCTGCGTAAATTAGAGGCTTGTCAAAAAGAAGGGCAAAGTCAAAAATAATTCCTGAGAAATCAGTAATCAAAATTGAAGCCTTGTTCATGCAGTCAAAATTGTCGTTGTCAAAATTCCAGTTGAAATTTTCACTTTCCGGGAATTCCTTCATCAGGGAATCCAGCATTTCTTTTTCACTAGTCCTGGTCTGCGGATGAGGGCGGACAATTATTTTCCAGCCAGTCTTTTGAATGGCTTTAAGAAAATCTGAACCGAATTTGGAAAGAATTGCCTCTTTTCCCCAGCTTGGAGCAACGAGAATTGTGATTTCAGAATCTTCTGTCTTTTGCAAGGAAGTCAAGCGATTTTTCTGCTCGTCCATTGGCGGATAACCGACCGTGACGAGTTCTTTAGCTGGAAGATTGCGCATTTCTTCAAGCCTTCGTATATATTCTCCCTGAAAATCACCTGTCAGAAGAACAGAGTCGTAGTAATCAAGTCCGAACATGCGGTAGCCCATCATCTCATCCAGTGAGTGTGGAATGTGTACGTAATATTTGCAGGCCTTGCTGCGCTTCCATTGGAGGACTGAAAGCCCGGGCGTGGTGGAAAGACAGATGTCCGCGTTTAGGAAATTAAGCTTTGCAAAAGCTCGGTTTCCTTCGCCGATGAATTCTGTCTTTACATATTCAAACTTCTCTGACAGGGCCGGATCGTCTTCGCTTTGAGTGTAATAGGTAAGCGGAAACCTGCGTTTTTCAAATTCACGGGCAATTGGAGCAAATACATTCCAGTAGCGTTTTGAATCAGAATAAATGACAATTCCGAGTTTTGATTTGTCGAGTTCTGTTCGCTTTCCAAAACTTATTGTGGTTTTGATTTTTATGACAAGTGCACGAATTGCGAATACGGAAGTCATGGCAAGTCCGATAAGGATTGAGAACAACATGCTTCCTGTTCCTGGATCAATATACAAAAGCATAATAAATTGCTTTCAAATTTATACTTATATTAAAAAAAATTCAATACTCAGCTTTTTCACTTTGTTTCTATAATATTGTTACTGACTCTTTGCACATTTATCTGATTTACGATATTCTTATTAATGTTATGGGCACATTCTTGTATGATTTGATTATCAGTCCGATTGAGACTGTCGTTGAGTGGTCTTTCCTTTTTGTTACCGATAAAATGCCTTTCATAGGTGTTCTTGGAGCCGTTGTAGGTGTGAGCCTGATTATAAATTTTCTTGCGCTTCCCCTTTATATAGTTGCGGATTCAATCAAGGATAGGGAACGGGGAGTGCAGCTCAAGCTTCAGAAGCAGGCCGACAGAATCAAATCTGCTTTCAAAGGTGACGAACGCTTCATGATGATGCAGGCGATGTATGCCGAAAATCACTATCATCCCGTCTATTCCTTGAGAAGTTCGCTTTCAATCCTAATTGAGATTCCTTTCTTTATCGCAGCTTACCGTTATCTTTCTCACAACGAAATCTTGCAGTCAGCAAACCTTAATCTTGGATTTTTAACCCTTAATCTTGGTCAGCCTGATCATGTCTTTAAGATTGGCTCATTTTTCATCAATATCCTTCCGATTACAATGACCCTTATAAATGTCGTTTCATCAATGATTTATTCTCGGGGGGCTCCTCGCAAGGAACTTGTACAGCTTTACGGACTTTCCCTTGTTTTTCTTGCCTTGCTCTATAACTCTCCCAGCGGTCTTGTAATTTACTGGATCTGCAATAATCTTTTTTCACTTGCAAAGAATATTTTCCAAAAGTCAGGATATGGCTCAAAAGTCGTCTATGGAATTTTCGCATTAATGCTTTTGCTTGTTTGCCTTGCAATTTCATTCCAGAAACGTGTCGCTGCTGTAAATATCATGGTTGTCTGGTCTGCCCTGATTCTTTTTCTGCTTGTGCCTCTTCTCTGCAAGACTGTCCTTAAAAAACAATTTCTTGCTTTGTCCAATAAAATTGACGAGTGTGCGCGAAAATCATATTGGTCTATTTTTATTACTTCGGCTCTGGCTCTCGCACTTTTCATGGGATTCCTTCTTCCTTCAAGCGTAATTGCTACCAGCCCTATTGAGTTTTCATGCCTGGGACAGACGGATTCTCCTTTCAACTATGTTTCCGGCTGTCTTGCCTTTTTCCTCGGTTTCTGTGTTTTCTGGCCTGCTGCAATTTACAAGATGTTTGGTAACAGGGTAAAGTATTTCCTTTCGCTAATACTTTTCATTCTTTTTGTTTCCGCCCTGGCAAATGTCTACCTTTTCGAATACGAGTACGGCAATATTTCTCAGATTTTCGCCTTTGAGAATGACGGAATCTTTAGAAATAAAAGCATTCTCTACGCTATACTCCCACTTTTGCTGGCTCTTTTCTGTGCAGGCCTCTTTTTCTTATTGAAAAATCAGCGGTTACGTTCATTTGTCGTCTCTGCCATTGTTATTGTCTGCATTGCTGAAGGTGCACTTGGACTCTACAAATCAAAAATCATAATTTCAACATACAATGCCAATAAAGAAAATCTTCTTGCGGCGAAAAATGACGGAAAGCCAAAAAAACTTGAGCCGGTCTTCCATCTTGCAAAAGAAGATTCCGGTAAAAAGAACGTCGTCGTTATTTTCCTTGACAGGGGAATCAACAGCTTCATTCCTAAAATCTTGACACAGTATTCTGACTTGCAGAAATCTTTTGAAGGCTTCACATGGTTTAAAAATTCCCTCAGTTTTGGTGATTTTACCACGACCGGAGGTCCTGCAATGCTCGGTGGTTATGAGTATAGCCCGGAAGAAATCAATGCAAGAAAAGACGAGCTGCTTCGCGAAAAGCACAATGAGGCAAGTCTTGTAATGCCGAAACTCTTTTTGGATGCCGGTTGGAAAGTTACGATAACTGACCCGCCGCTTCCAAATTATTCAGACAAAACTGATTTAAGTGCTTTTAAAAAATACCCGGAAATGAATGTTTCTGAGCTTGCAGGAAAGTATTCTGCAAATTACATTGCGGCCATGAACATAAAGGGGCGTGAAATCGATAGAATCTGCAAAAAACAGTCACGAAATTTCTGCATAATTCAGGCAATGTACCCAAAAGCAAGGATGTATTTCTATAATGTCGTAAAGGATCCGGTCAACGAAACGACTTTTGAGAATCACTATGCATCCCTCTACTTTTTCAATGAGCTTACGGATTTTGATAGTGCTGACAATAATTATCTTTTTATTGAAAATGACGGCACTCATCCTGACGCGGATTCTCCTGACTGGGGCGAAAATTGTTTCATTTCAGAAGAAGAAATTAAACCCCTCTATGACTATAAGGATTCAAAAGACCTGGTTCACTACAGGGTAAATGCCCTTTGTATAAAAGCAATTGGCAAGTGGCTTGATTACCTGAAGGATAACCATGCATACGATAACACAAGAATCATTGTCGTTTCAGATCACGGTCGTGGAATTCACCTTGAAGAATTCAAGAATTTTGCTGATTATGAGGCTCCTGCTTTCTTTTCGGCAATGCTTATGTTCAAGGATTTTGACCAGCGCGGAAGCGTAAAGACTGACGAAAACTTCATGATGAATGCCGATACAATTTTCCTCGCAAAGAAAGGCTTGGATTTAAGCAATATAAATCCATTTACAGGCAGGGAATTCACTCAGAAAAAAGATGGAGAAGTCCATGCCTATTACTCCGTACAGCACAATCAGACAAAAATCTACAATAACAAGACCTTTGACCTTGATTCAAAGGGAGGCTGGGCTGTAAAAGAAAACATCTTTGATGAGAATAACTGGAGAAGGCTGAAATAGCATGCTACGTATTTTTAGTATAACTGATTGCAAAAAAAAGTGGAATTATATTTTATGCCAATTTCTGCTTATTTGCTTTCCTTTATATTTAATCTTCCCCAGTTCTTCTTTTCATAGATATTGTCTTTTACGGTATACCATTCGTCATCAGCAACTGTGAATTGAGTATGATGTCTGATCCGGGTACTTTCTGCCGGTGCTGTTGCAATCTTCATATAACTGTTTTTGTCAGTTACCTCAAAAGGACTGTTTGTGAACGGATTTTTTGCTCCGTCAATTACATCTTTTGTTGCAAGATATGGAGTGTCAGCGTTTGTCATGAAAGTATAATCTGTTTTGAGTGAACCACGGGAATTAAAATCCTTTACCATTAAGGTTGCAGTGTAATTGTCTTTGCAGATCATAACATCCGGAGTGTCTTCAAAAACGCCTGTGTAAAATCCCTTGCCGTGATCAGAAACTATGATGATCTTTGTGTTGTCGTAAACATCATTTTCTTTTAAATAATCAAAGAAGTCTGGCAACCGTTTAAAGACTCCTGCAATTGTGTGGTACTGGTCGTAATCTGCGTATTTTCCGCTTCCATAATTTGTAATGTCCTGAACAGGAACGTAATCAGGTGCCTGAAGGAACATCGGCTCATGCGTAGCTTCGTTATCCAGAAGAAGAAAGGCGTTTTTGTCAGAAGTAAAATCCGTAAGCTCAGGAAGATAATCAATTTCTGAGTAATTGTCTATGAATTTTGCCGTGTCATCAAATTCATTCCATGAAAGCCAGTATTCACCATGATAGACAACCTGTCGGAGAACAGGCGGCACCATTTTGAATATACTGAACCATACGAAGTTTCGTTTTATCTGAGTGCTAAGGAAGGGGGCCTTTGTCATGTTGTGCTGTTTATACCATAAATCAGAGTAGGTTCCGTGTGTTATAACGCGGTTTACAAAAGGGTAGCCCTCATACATTTTTTCAACCGGTTGTTCCAGGTAATTTTCGTAGGGCATGTCTGCAACGGTTGTGTTCCAGCCGTTTTCATTAAAGACAATCGGCATGGAAAGAATTGCTTCATTGTGTTTTTGCTGTAAGCTTTTGTCTGTGCGCTGATTTACTTCCCATGGAGTATAGTCAT
Organism: Treponema ruminis; assembly: GCA_017161305.1. Classification (GTDB taxonomy): domain Bacteria; phylum Spirochaetota; class Spirochaetia; order Treponematales; family Treponemataceae; genus Treponema_D; species Treponema_D ruminis. The sequence goes on from CP031518.1 coordinate 1,068,940, forward strand.
AACCGCCAAAAATTCCCGGAGTTCCAAGCATGGTAAAGCGTGCGTGTGACATTGTGTTGGCGTAGAAGGTGAATCCGTCAAATTCCTTTAAATACTCAGGGTTTTCTTCAAAAAAGACATTAACAAAAGGAAGAAAACATCTGTCCTGCATAAGAACAATTACGTTTTTCCCTGTTTTAGAAAGATGGAAAACAGGCTCAATTGTCTCTTTTACAATGGGAGCCTCCATTTTTGAATATGCGGTTTGAATTGAAAATATATTCTTTACAGAAACGGCTGCAAGTGAGAGTAAGAGAATTGTGCAGAAAGACTGAATGATTTTTGTATGCTTGAAAAGCAAAATAAAAATAAGCGCTGTAGAGGCAATCATAATGACGCCGTTAAAGAGAACCTTCTTGAAAGAAACGGCAAGAGACTGAGGCTGCATAAAAAGCAGTTCCGGGCTTAAAGGTCCGTAATCTCCGGAAAAGGCAAAACAGTTGATGATGCCGAGTATTGCAATGCATGGAAAGATAAGTGCAAATGCGGTTTTTACTTTTTTTGAAAAGAGGGCATAAAAACAGGCCGGCCAGAAGACAAAAAGTCCCAGTGCCTGACAGAAGACTGTAAAAATAAAAACGAATGGTGATTTATAAGAGTCTACAAAACAGTATTGCTCCGGTTCGCTTTCCATAATTATTGTTGGAATTACAAGACCTGCAAGAAGGACAATTGAAATAGCCGAAATAATAAAAAGCAAAAGCCTTGTTTTATCCTGGATGTTTGCAAAAATAAATTTTCCAGATTTTTCTCCCTCTTCAATAATATGATTCAGCTTTTTGAGTAAAGGTGGAAGAAGAGGAATGAAAATTGCAAAAAGAACAAGTGCAAGCCGGAAAATCTTTTTTGTATCTTTTAAAATAAAGATGGAACTTATAAGACATACTCCCGCAAAAATACATGCAATGACGTAAAGTACGCGGCGGGGATTTTTTAATTTATAGAAGATATTCTTTACAAGGGAAAGAATATTATTCATTGTCCAGTAAACGACAAGTCCTGCCGGAGAATCATAAAGCAGAACAAGAAATACAAGGGCACAGACATAAATCTGGATTTTTTCGGATAGTGGATGTCCCTTTGAGTATATCGCACCTGCAAGGCAGTTGATTATTGTCATTGCAATTGGAAGAACGTTGATTGCAAATCCTGCCAGCTGAAAAGTTGCATCGGGATGACCGAAACTTTTTATAAACAGAAAAGAGTATTCTTTTAATGGTTCCAGATGAGACAGGAAATTATAGGCTGCCATAAAAAATGGAATCTGGATTAAAAGACTGAAAGATGAGCGCAGCGCCATAATAGGGTGGTAATGATTTTCCCTGTAATAGGCATTCATTATCATGTACTGCTCGTCACCCTTGAAGGTTGATTTTATACGCTCAATTCCGTTTTTTAATTTGGACTGAATATTTCTTTCCTTTTCCTGCCATTCTTCGGCAACCATGTAAAGAGGCAGGGTAAAAATCGTAACTACAAAACTTAAACCGATAACCGCGATGCCTTCATTGTTTGTAAATTCGTAGATAAGTTCGTAAAAAAATTCTGTAAGAAGAACTAATGGCTGGATTATAATCTGGTACAATGCGGTAAACATGCAAAAATTATAATCGTGTTGCAGATTTTATTCAATTGCGCGTGCTTCCCTGTGATTCCTTGCAAGTAAAAGCTTTTTCTTCTATTATGTAATGAGTATGAAAAAAATTCATGTTCTGCTCAAGATTATTGCTTTTACGGTGATTTTCTTCCTTCTTACGATTCCACTGGCTTTTTTGCTAAAAGATGATGCGAATTCCTATGCCCGCTCGCTTTTTTATGAATTCTATAGGCAGGAAAAAATTGATTATCTTATTTGTGGTGCTTCTCATGTTTCCCATGGAGTTGAGGCAAACATAGCTTCTCAAAAATTTGGAAAGAGCGTTTTCAATACAGGGACGCCTTCTCAAAAAATTGACGGAACTTATGCGATTCTCAAGCAGGCTGTGAAACTTTATAAAATAGAAAAAGTCTTTTTAGAACTGGATTTTGCCATTACTTGTGCACCAGCTTTTTTTGAAAGAACTGGATTGACTTCTGAATATATTGTTGCAAGCCGTATTAAGGATTTTTCTATCAAAATTGATTATCTACTAAACTGTTCTTCTCCAAAACATTATTTCAATTCTTTTTTGCCTATTGGAAAAGACAAGTTGATAACATTAAATCCATCTTTACTGGCAGAAAAAATAATATCTCTTATTGCCGGTGAATATTTTAAGGGAACATATCACTCTGATGACGCTGAATATTCGGGTAAAGGGTGTCTTCTTGATCTGGATGAGGTGATAAATGGTGGTTTTTCAAATTATTCTAAGGAAGGAATAATACAAGTTTCTAAAATTACCGACGACTGGAAAAACACTGTTGATAAAATCATAGAGCTTTGCCGGGAAAATGACATCGAACTGATTCTTTATTCAATGCCCTGTTCTGATTTTTACCTGAATGAGCGCGGAAACTACGATGAATATTATTCTTTCTGCAGGAATTTTACTTCTGAGCGTGGTTTTACATATTATGACTTTAACCTTGCACGGCCGGATTTATTTTCTGCTCTTGATTCAGACTATTATGACGACAATCATTTTAACAAAAAAGGCGTGTATAAGTGGACTGATTGTTTCTGTGACTTTTTCTCCGCCAAATATATTGAAGAAAACAACCTTGAAAAGTATTTCTATTCTTCTTATGCCGAAAAAATGGCGGCTCAGCTTGACAGAATCTTCGGCCTTTACATGATTACAAGCGACGACAAAAAATCAATGGAAATCATTCCCCTGGCAAATCATGTAGCCTCAAATCGCATTACTTACGATGTTTACGCAGTCTGTGGAAGCGAGAAAATGCTCCTTGCAAAGAATTCAAGTCAAACTACTGTTGAGCTTCCTGCTGGAAAATCTGGAAAAATCCGAGTGATCAGCTACATGGACGGTATTAAACAGAACGACTGTTCGGAAAATTTCGCTTCATTCTAGTTTTGGAGAATAATATGACTTTCTTTTCGTTTACATTTGCAATTTTCCTTTTGATTTCTCTTTTTGTTTATTATCTCGTGCCTAAAAAATTCCAGTGGTGCATTCTTCTTCTGGCAAACACTGTTTTTTATGCATACAGCGGAATCGGCAACATAATTTTTATCCTTGCAAGCTCCCTTATCACCTTCTTTGGCGCCAAAATTGTGTCTGACATGAATGCTGCCCTCAAGGCGAAAAAGGCGGACCTTTCAAAAGATGACTTCAAAATCGAGAAAAAGCGGGTTCAGTCAAAAAAGCGTCTGGTGCTTGTAGCAATGCTCGTCCTCAATCTTGGAATCCTTCTTTACCTCAAATACTGGCGAATTTTAGCCGGATCAAAGACTCTTTTGCTTCCGCTCGGAATTTCATACTACACGCTTTCCACAATCGGCTACTTCATGGACATTTACAACTCAAAGTACGAGCGTGAGCATAATTTCCTCAAGTATTTTGTATTCGTCTCTTTCTTCCCGCAGCTTATTCTCGGACCAATTTGCCGCTACAATCAGAGTGGCTTCCAGTTCCGTGAAGAAAGGAATTTCGATTTTGAGAACATAAAGCACGGTTTCATGATGATTCTCTACGGCTCGCTCAAAAAATATCTTGTCGCAGACCTTCTCGTCAAACATGTCGGCACGATTTTTGACGGCGTTTACACAAATTATCCGGGCTGCGTTCTTGTCCTCGGAATCCTCATGTATTCCGTTTACCAGTATGCGGATTTTTCTGGCGGAACTGACTTGGTTTTGGGTATTGCAGAGCTTTTCGGAATCAAGCTGCCGCAGAACTTTAAGCAGCCGTATTTTTCAACAAGCCTTGCGAATTTCTGGCAGAGATGGCATATTACCCTTGGCGGCTGGATGCGCGACTATATTTTCTATCCTTTTGCCCTCACTAAAATCATGCAGAATCTAAGCAAATGGGCTACAAATCACCTGGGAAAGCATTTCGGACGGACTTTGCCTGCCTGTGTCGCAAACATCATTGTATTCATTCTTGTCGGCGTCTGGCACGGCCCGGAATTCCATTTCTTTGTCTGGGGCCTGTATAACGGTCTTGTAATCGCCATGAGCGACATTTTAAGTCCTGTTTTTGAAAAGATAAATGAAAAGCTTCATGTAAACGATAAGAGCAGGGGATGGCACATTTTCCAGATTGTCCGCACTTTCATAATCGTGAACATCGGCTGGTACTTTGACCGGATTGTTGATGTGCCTAAGGCATTTGCATATTTGAGAAACACTTTCACTCATTTCGGAAATCCGCTGATGCTTGCCTCAAAGGATTATGTAAATCAGATTCTTGGAAACATTTCGGATTTTCAGAGCCATATCGTGCTGATAACTCTGGGCTCCCTGATTATTTTTATAGTGAGCCTGCTGAAGGAAAATAAAATCGATGTTTATGAGTCGATTCAGAAAAAGAACATAGCCTTCCGCTGGGCGGCCTACTATGTTCCTCTGATTCTGATAATCCTGTCGCTCAGCTTCAGTTCCGGCGACACAGGATTTATGTACGCGCAGTATTAAACGACATGATTTACTGAAGGCGTTCAATCATTGCCCAGATTGAGTCGGCGGAGTTGAAGTTTTCCGGAGTGATTTCTTCTGCGCCGATTTCAATGTCGAATTCTTCGTTAAGTTTCATTACGAGCTGAACGACATCAAATGAGTCGAGCACACCGTTGTCAATCAATGCCTTTTCTGTAGAAAAATCAACTTCCGGCTTTGCTTCCTTTAAGATTTCTAATAATTCATCCATTTTTTTCTCCTGTATTTAAAGCATTTTTTTGAGTTCAACCCGGTCAATTTTGCCGTTCAGGTTGATCGGCATTTTATCGAGCTTAACTTTTTTATTTGGAATCATGTAGTCAGGAACGGATTCTTTAATCGCGTCGACTACGGACTGAGCTTCTATCGAACCTGTGTAGAACATTACGATTTTGCTTTTTTCTGTGTCATAAAGACAGCAGTTCTGTTCAACGCCTTCAACTGCACTGATTGCGGTTTCGATTTCTCCAAGTTCGATCCTGTGCCCCATGTGCTTAATCTGGAAATCCTTGCGGCAGTCATACATGATTTCACCGCGCTCATTGTAGTGAACTACATCGCCGGTGCGGTATATGATTTCGCTGTAAACCTTATTCAGAGGATTCTGAACGAAGGCCGCCTTTGTTTTCTCTGGATTATTGTAGTAGCCGAGTGAATTGCATGTGCCTCGGACACAGAGCTCGCCCTTTACGTCTGCAAGAGTCGGCGGAACGAGCTTGTCTGATTCATCAAGAACGATGATGTCTGTATTTTTGCATGGGAATCCGATCGGGAGGCTTTCATCGTCGGAAAATTTGCGGTCAACGATGTAATATGCACATACATCGGTGATTTCCGTCGGTCCATAAAGGTTTGCATAAAGTGCATCAGGATAGCTTTTTCGCCATACGTTGAGCTGCTTGTTAGGCATGACTTCGCCGCAGAAAAGAATCTTTTTCAGAGTAGGAACAGGGAATTTGTCTACAGCCTTGAGGTTTGCCATGATGCAGAGAGCCGAAGGAACCCAGAAAATCGTGTTGACCTTTTTTTCGTTAAGGAAGCCGAAAAGATTTTTAGGCAGCATGAAGAATTTCTGAGGAATGATATAGCATGTAGCGGCATTTTTGAGCGTCTGATAGATGTCAAGAATTGAATTGTCAAAGTAGAATGGAGCCTGCTCGCCGAAAACTGTTTCGCTTGAAATGTCAAAGGTTTCAGTTACCCATTCGGCATAGTCAATTACAGCCTTCTGGTTGATGATGACGCCTTTTGGAGTTCCCGTAGAACCAGAGGTAAAAAGAATATAGAGGACATCGGTATCGACAATACGCGAAAGTGTTTTTGCAATTGCTTCGTCAGAACTGTTTCCTTTCTGAATCTCTTCGTAAAGCAGGACTTCTGTGTTTCCGGCAAAAGCCTTTGCTGCATCCTGATGAGCTGAATCAGTAATGATAAGAGAAGGCGCAAGCGTTTCCATAATTTTTGAGACACGGCTTTCCGGCATTGTGACGTCAATCGGAGTGTAGAAATTGCCTGAATAAGCCGCACCCATAAAGCATGAAATTACTTCAACGGATTTTTCAAGGTAAACAACGACAGGAGACTTGAAGACATTGCGGTCAATAAGCACCTGTGCGATTTTACGGCTTTCAGTATAAAGTTGATTAAATGTAAGTTCGCGTTTTTCATCTGCGAATGCAATTTTGTTTGGAAAGTTTTTTACGGAGTTGTCAAGATAATCAGTTACTAAGCGTGTCATATATATGTATTTTAGTGAATCTCCTTTATTGCTTCAATCAAATTAAAAAAATTTGACTTTTTTCGCAAGTCCCCTCAGTCCGCCAACAATGGCTTCCATGCAATTGAACAATGGCGGGCAGTGAGACTTGATGTCTGCGAGGGTGAAGGTGAGCGGTGACTGCATTATGCTTACAATCCGCGAGTCGTTGATTAAATGTACCGGATTGAACTGGAATTTCGGCTGGTCAATCATTGCTTTTATGTCTTCGGGGATGTCGCCGGCTTCCTTGATGCGGGCCTGAAGGGCTTTGTCGGCAAGCTTATAATATGGAATGTAGTTTTTGCCAGAGAACTCACTTGAATAGTAGTGAATGATTTTTGCATCCTTTAAAAAAGCAAGTCCGCCGTGGCTTGGCTGGCAGTTCCATTTTCCGTCCAGGAATTTCATCTTTAAGCCGGTGCGGTAATTTGCTTCGTTGAGGGCGCTCTGGTCGTGCTTGTCGTGCTTTTTATAGGCTGAGTATTTCCAGATTTCGTTCCATTGCTTGAAAAGTTCCTTTGTCTCGGCTTTCTGCTCTTCGGTTTCGGCTTTTGCGAGAATCAGGCCGCCGTTGATGTTGGCGCCAAGTTTTTTTGTGCCTGAAAAGCCGAGTTTTTTGTCGCGGGCGAGAAAATATTTTTTGTGGATGTGTTCGTCGAGCATGCAGTGACCGTCAAGAACACCGCCGCTTGTAGCTTCTTCTTTTTCAATCTCGCTTAAATCGCCGCAGATAATCGTGTCGCAGTCAATATAAAGGAAGGAACCTGAAACGTATTCCGGAATTGCCGTCTTGATGAGGCGGGAACGGTCTACATTCGGCACGTCGTCTGCAAAATCAATGCTGATGATCTGGCTGGTGTATTTTTTGAGGGCGGTCCTCTTGTTTTCTTCGGTAAAGCTTGCGTTGGTCTTGTTGTCGACAAGAACGATAATCTGAGCCGTAGGATTTGTCTTTCTGAGTGAGTAAGCGGACATCAAAGCCTGCTCGTAGTACAAATCTTTTGGTGTGGATGTTAAAACATAAACATATTTCATTCAGTTTTCACCTTTTTTATTTTTAATCTCTAGAGAAGAGGTCTCGTGTGAAGATTTTTTCTTTTACATCGGCAAGTTCTTCGCTGTAGCGGTTTGCGATGATGACATCACATTCCTTTTTGAATGATTCCAGGTCTTTTGTGACTTTTGAGTTGAAGAAATCTTCGCCTTTGTAGGTGGGCTCGTATACGATGACCGGAATTCCCTTGGCCTTGATGCGCTTCATTACACCCTGAATGGAACTCTGGCGGAAATTGTCGCTGTTTGCCTTCATTGTGAGTCGGTAGACGCCTACGGCTTTAGGATGCTTTGCGATGATTGTGTCGGCGATAAAATCTTTGCGGGTTGTGTTTGACTCGACGATAGCCTGAATCAAATTTTGAGGAACGTCCCGGTAGTTTGCCAGAAGCTGCTTGGTGTCCTTTGGAAGACAGTAGCCGCCGTATCCGAAGGAAGGATTGTTGTAGAAGTCGCCGATTCGAGGGTCAAGGCAGATTCCCTGGATTATTGATTTTGTTGAAAGCCCGCGGACTTCGGCATAGGTGTCAAGTTCGTTGAAGAAGGCTACGCGCAGGGCGAGGTAAGTGTTTGCAAAGAGCTTGATTGCCTCGGCTTCAGTGCAGTTGGGGTAGAGAACTTCGATTTCCTTTTTGATGGCACCTTCTTTTAAAAGCGATGCGAACTTTTCTGCCTTGGACTTGAGCTCTGGTGAATCCTTTGGCCAGCTTACAACGATACGGCTGGGATAAAGGTTATCGTAGAGGGCATGGCCTTCGCGCAAAAATTCCGGCGAGAAGAGCATGTTTTTATAGCCTGTTTCGGCACGGAGTTTTTCTGTATAGCCGACCGGAACTGTTGATTTTACGATAACTGTTGCATTTGAGCCTGTCTTTTTTACGATTTCAACTACGGCCTCAACGCTTGAAGTGTCGAAATAGTTTTTTTCCGGGTCGTAGTTGGTCGGAGTCGATATGATGATGAAATCAGCGTCCTTGTATGCGGACTCTGCATCTGTGGTTGCCGTGAGGTTGAGTTTTTTAGTGGCGAGATATTCTTCGATTTCCTTGTCGATGATTGGAGACTTTTTGCTGTTGATTAAATCAACCTTTTCCTGAATGATGTCAACGGCATAAACTTCATTGTTTTGTGCAAGAAGAATGGCGTTTGAAAGACCTACATATCCGGTTCCTGCGACTGCAATTTTCATGATGATTTAATTCTCCACAAGAGTTAAGTTTTTTCTATTTTACTGTCAATTCCAACAATCAGCAATATGTTAAATTTAAAAGAAAAAGATGAAAATTGAAAGAGATTCCTTTTTATGCTATAATGTGCGGATATGAAGAACATTGATTTGGAAAACAAGACCTTGCTTGTCACTGGTGCGGCAGGCTTTATCGGTAGCTTTCTCACAAAACGAATCCTTGAGTCCGTAAAGAACTGTCGTGTCATCGGCGTTGACTGCATAACTGACTATTACGACATTTCCCTCAAAGAAGAGCGTCTTTCAATGCTTTCTTCCTTTGGGGAGCGTTTTGCTTTCATCAAGGCCGATATAGCCGACAGAAGCGCGATGGAAAAAATCTTCTCAGAAAATAAAATCTCCGTCGTGGTGAACCTTGCGGCTCAGGCTGGCGTCCGCTATTCAATCGACAATCCTGACGCCTACATCCATTCAAATATGCTGGGCTTTTACACGATTCTGGAACTCTGCCGGCATTATCCTGTAGAGCACCTGGTCTATGCATCTTCTTCAAGCGTTTACGGCACCAACAAAAAAGTTCCGTATTCAACCGAGGATAAGGTCGATAATCCTGTTTCCCTCTATGCTGCGACCAAAAAATCAAATGAGCTTTTTGCCCATGCCTATGCCAAACTCTACAAAATTCCATGCACCGGACTGCGCTTCTTTACCGTTTACGGACCAATGGGCCGGCCGGACATGGCATATTTTAAATTTACCAACAAACTGGTAAAAGGCGAGGCGATTCAGATTTACAACATGGGAGACATGTACCGCGATTTTACTTACATTGACGACATCGTAACAGGTATCCTCAATGTAATGCAGAAAACTCCAGCTGAAACCGAGGACGGAGCGCCTTACAAAGTCTACAACATCGGAAACAACAATCCGGAGAGCCTCATGTACTTCGTTGAGACCCTCGAAAAATGCCTCTTAAAAGAGGAAATCATCACTGAGCCTGCCAAAAAAGAACTCTTGCCAATGCAGCCGGGTGACGTTTATCAGACCTATGCTGATGTCGCTGACCTGCAGCGTGATTTCGGCTTCAAGCCTGCCACCCCGTTATCCGACGGCCTTGCAAAATTTGCAGCGTGGTACAAGGGCTATTATAACAAACATTAAAGTAATCATAACAAAAAGTCTACAAAATTAAAAAAGTGCCGATAATATAAAGATAAAGTTTTTTCTCTTTAAATCATGGAATATGGAGTGCGACATGAAAAGATTTACTGAAATTTTTGCTGCTGGTTTTATTGCATTTGTTTTGCTCGCCCTTGCTTCTTGTGGCGAGAGTGCCGGTCTCGGTTCTACTGTAGATACTGAGGCTCCTAAACTTTCTATTGAATATCCTCCTGCAGCTGCGGCTGTTAAGGGCACTTTTGTCTTTGCGGGAACATGTTCCGACGATAAAGGTATTTCCCGTGTCGAGGTGTCAATAAAGAACCTTGATACAGGTGTGAGTTACGGAAAATCTCTTGCCAACGTAAACAATTCACTCACATGGGAACTTTCCGTCAACAAGGAAAATGATTCCGGATTTGATCTCCCGGACGGTAAATATCAGTTTGAGGCGATTGCCTACGATAAGAGCGGCAGGTCTTCCGGCGTAAGTTCACGCCAGTTTGACATCGACAATACTCCGCCTGTCTTCGTAATCACAAAGCCGGGCGTCGATCGAAAAGCTTTTGTTTCAAACGGTTCCCTTTCTAAATACGGTTCTCTTTTCACAATTGACGGTACTATTGCCGATGACCACAGCATTGCTACCATGGATGTCACAGTCTATGATAAAAATGGAAATCTTGTTTCAACCGATCCATATTCTGAGCAGGAAATTTCTACAACAGGCGGAACAAGCGTTACAATTGCCCGCTATATTGCCGACGGTCAGGACGAAGTTAACAAACGCTACAAAGAAATCTACGATTACAGCGAGGATGCTGATTCTTCAGGCAACAAAATCTATTCCTGCACAATCACAATTGCTGATTCTACAAAGGAATACAAAAATCCCGGTGACAGCGGAAGCGAAGGCGGCAACTCAACTTCTGTCGTCTATCTTTATGATGATGTTTATGAAGACTACATGAGTGCCAAGAAGGGTGCCGGCCTTTCTGTAAATGACTTCCGCTCAGTTCTTAACGGTACTGCAAGCGATGATTCAATCAAGGGTAAGGGCCTTAAAGACTTTTCTGTAAATCAGGTCCGCACGGCTCTTGCAAATTTCGCAAAAGATACAACTAAAATAGAAGACAACTCTCTTTCATTCTCACTCAATCCAAATGCTGACCCGACTTACGCTATTTCGGGCTTCAACCTTAATTACAACGAAGCTGGCACTGCAATCGCTGCCGGCACCAACAAGGCTATGGGCGAGCAGCCTCTTACAATTATCGTAAATGCAGGTCTTGACCAGGTTAACATCGATCCAAAGAGCCTTAAAGTCTACATCAAAAAGATTATTGATGCCGATAAGGCCCACATCACAAAAAAAGCCCTCAACAATAGCATTGCAGATCTCGTTACAAAAGTCAGCGAGCTTGAAATTAATTTGTCAAATGCAGTCGAATCTTCAAATTCAGATGCTCAAAAAGAAGCTGAGGCCCAGCTTAGCGTAATTGACGGCTGGAAGCTCCTTCTCGACAATTCTAAGGACACGAGTTCATCAGATAAAACGGTAACTCTTTCAACAAGTCTTCCTGCCAGCAACTACATCGAAGCCAACGCCTACTATGCAATCGTTGTTACTGGCTGTGATAAGGACGGTGTAAAACTTTCTCAGACAAAGAATTATGGTTTCATGGGTACGGTTTCTGCCGTTCCGCCAAGCGCAAACTTCACTTCACCAAAAGAACTTTCATATTTCGCAAATTCAAAATACAGCGAAGGCTCAGAGACTGACAAGCTTGTATTTACAGGTACGGCTACAGAAAACAATGCCGGAATGACCTTGCGTGAAATCACGGCTACACTCACAGTTTCTGATGAAAGCACTGGCCAGAAAGTCCCTGGCTCAATTCAGATTACAATAACAGGTGATTCAGATAATCAATGGACAGAAGCCGGCGGCCTGAGCTGTGTTTATGATGAGCAGACTCATACAAACCTCTGGACTTTCATTCCGTCACTTTGCGGTGAAGCCTATCAGAAAATCATGGCAGAAGCAGAAGGCCTCATGTACATGTATACCGTTAATATCAAGGTAACAGGTACTTCAGCCCTTACATATGAAATGACCCGCAGTGTTCATATTGATACCACAAAACCGGTCGTAAGAATCACTTCTGTTACTCCAGTCGTTTCTGGTGCTGAATATTTCGGTGCAGGGGACGAAAATACCTATATCAACGGAAGCGTTTCACTCAAGGGAAGCATCGAAGAGCCTAACCTTACTGAAGTCAAATACGACATCTGGGCAAGCACTGACCTTGAAAAGACTCTGACTGCCGAAGACTCAATCCTCAATGAATTGAAGACCTTTACGGAAGGCAAAATTAACGGTTCACTCGGAAGAATCTACACGATTAACCAGGAAATCGACACTGAACTGATTACAAAATTCTTCATCTCAAAAGAAAAAATCGAAAAAGATCAGCCTATCCAGGCTAAAATCGTAGTAACGGCAATCGATACCGTCGGAAATGAAGGAAATTATTCTTCAAGCGACAGCAATGACGGTAAAGACTTGATAATTTACCAGGAAACCAACAGACCGAAGATTACTCTTGGAAACGCCGACTCAAAAATTACTGCAAAATCAGGCATCAATGTAAATTCAAACCTCTTCGGAACTACAAACAACAACAAGCTTTCAATTTCCGTCAGCGATGATGATTATATTGCAAGCTATGAAATTTTCATCTGCAAGGAGGACGATGAATTCGCCGCTGAAGCAAACAGGATTGAAACTCCGAAAAAGACTTCGGCAGCCCTTAACTATGTCCTCCCTGAGGAAGAAGGGGGCTACAAGGTAAAAGTCGTTGCCCGCGACTTCATTGCCTCTGAAATCAACACTGACCAGAACAATCCTACAGGCATCATGACTGTGGGGCCATTCCTTATTGCCGTAGACTCTGGTGCTCCAACCCTCAATCTTTCAAATCCACAGAACGGAACATTTGTTTCCCGCGCCAACGGAATTGACGGCGGCGTAAAGGGAACGGTCTCAAAACGCGAAGGAACGACAATCACAGGCTTTGTTTATAAGTCTGGCGACAAGGAGAAGAAGCCACTGGTTAATCTTGAAACCGTCGTTATAAATAAAGAAGCCGTAAACGAAGTGTACGACTGGAGCGGCATAATCAACAAAATGCCGGAAAAAGAACAGGGCGAAAGCTTTAAGCTTGAAATCACTGCAACAGATATTTACGGTCAGTATTCAATCGTTACAGTAAACCTTGGAATCGATGAAACGGCACCGACAATCACTCTTAACGCTGATGGAGAAATCGTTGACGGAGAAGAAAAGGTCAAGACTGGTGCAAGAATCATTGAGACAAATCCAAACTACAGTGTAAAGGATGGGGTAAACCGCTATCTCGTAAGCGGAACCTGGTGTGACGAATACAAAGAGGGTACAGGTGATGAGGCTCGCACCGTTCAGGGAACAGGAACAAGCGAACTCTACTGTGCTTACGCAACGGAACTTGAAAATAACCAGCCAAAATGGATTTATTTGAACGGAACAGAAACTGTTACAATTGGTGAAACAACAAAAGAAGTGCCACTTCCAATTTCTGGAACCGCAAAATCAACAGCTGAAACATCATTCAATATCTATATTCCTCTCACAGAATGCGGCAATTTCGCATACAAAATCTGGGGTAAAGACGTCGCTGGAAACGTGACTGATCCAGTCGTATACTCTGGAATTTCAGTCGATTTGGGCGCTCCGAAAATCACAAAAACTTCGGGCGACCTTCCAAAATATGTCAAGAAGGGCGAGACTCTTACAATTGCCGGAAGCTACGAAGATTCTTACGGCATAAAGACACTTGCAGTAAAAGCTCTCTTCAAACCATTCGGCGAGACGGACTTTGCTGAGGTAACAACAGGCCAGCACGGTTATACACTTGCAGATACCTGCACAGAAGACGGAAAATCAGGAAGTTTCTCGATTACAGTAAATCCTGCTTCACTCAAAAGCGAAGGTGAATGGAAATTTGACCTGACTGTTACTGATTTGGCTGACAGAACTGCTTCGATTACAAATCTTTCTACTATTGTAGACACTGTTGCACCGAAAGGTCTGCACGCAATGGACAAGTCAAACAAGGATTTGTATTTCCGAGTAGGCTCAAACAACAATGATGACATTTCTTCTTCTGATTCAAGCTGGGTTCCTGCGAAAGATGAAGATGTCGGCGGAAAATATTCTGAGAACACTTACGGAAACGCAAACACAATCAAAATCCGCGGCAACTTCAAGGATGACGGAACCGGCCTTGCAATGATTTACTACAAGGTCATCAGCAGTAATTCTGCATTGGATTACGATACGCTCAAAGGACATGCAAACTCATTCCTTGCAAATTACAGTCAAAGCAATGATTTGGGCTATACAGGCTATTTCGCACCTCTGGCTGCAGACAAAATCGAGACAAAGCGGGTATTCTTCACATCTGATAACGGAAAAATCGGTGAGCGAACTCTTGATGCGGACGGAAATGGAAAAGACCTGACAGATGAAGCCGGAAACAAAGTCTATTTCCTCGAAAGCTCGGAATCTATCGTAAATTCTAAGGGTGAAACAAAATACTACACTGAAATCGAAAGTAACTATGATTCAGTCCTTTCCGGATTTACTGAAGGCATCAACTATCTTATTCTCGTTGCAGTCGATAATGCCGGAAATGCTGCTCTTGATTCAGTAATTGCAGACAAAGAATATCTCAATGCATCAATCAATGTCGATACTCAGGTTCCTGAGGCAAGTGGCGATGATTTGGGAATAAAATATACAAACGGAAAAGCCAACTCTACAACCGAAATCAAAGGAAAGGCAACGGACGCGGCTGCCGGAGTAAGGGATATCGTCATTTCTGTAAACAACAAGAAAATCAATATTGGCGATACTCTCGAAAATACGGAAACATATGGTTCCCTCACAATAGATTCAAAGACTGTTGTAAACGGCGTATCGACTTGGACTTGGACTGCAGTCCTCAAAAATGACAAGATTTTTGCTGGCCTTGCTGCAAACACAGCATCACAGACATTCTCTGTAACTGCCACCGTAACAGATAACGCCGGAGCCGGTAACTCACAGTCTTACGGAGTAGCAAGCATCATTGCCGACAACAAAGTTCCAACGGTAGAACTTAAGACACCGACAGACAGGGATACTGACATCCCAGGATGCCAAATCAACGGCAAGATTTCACTTGAAGGTACAATCAATGATGAAAACGTCCTGCCGGAAACAGCAATCGCAGGAATCCAGTACAGAAAGTCTGATGGCGAATCAGCATGGGCTGAAGTTCCTGGAATCAATCTTTCCGGAAACTACACATTCAAAGTTAAAGATTTCGACACAACAACACTTGAAGACGGAACATACGAGCTCAGAGCCGTTGCTGTCGATAAGTCAGGCAATACAGGCTATTCAGACGCACAGACCGTAATCATCTCTCAGGATTCGGACAGACCGAAGGTACAGATTAATAATCTTTCAAATGTTGGAACAGCGTCAGCTCCGGTTTATATCCTCAAATTTGGTACAAAGGCCCAGATTAGCGGTACAATTAAAGATGATGATGCTTCTTCAACTGCTGTTGTAAAGGAATTTATCGTATCTGATTCTCCGATTACTCTTGCTGAAGATGGAACTGTCTCTGGAAATACTGGTTCATTTAAAGTATGGACTGTTTCAAGCGGTGACTGGACTTTTGAACCTAGTGATACAGTCGACGGAGAAAAAAAGATTTATTTCTATGTAAAAGATAATTTTGATAAAGTCTTCTATACTGGAAATGCAACATTAGTCAGTGAAAAATCAACTGCTCTTGCTCAGCCTTACTTCCAGTTCAAGACAGAGGATAAGGTTTCAAATGCCTCATACATTACTTATAAGTCAGACGGAACGGCTCCGACCGTTTCTTCTACAAAGGTAAGAGTATTCTCTGATGCGGCTGGAAATAATGTTCTTACGGATGCATCCGGAACAGCTGTTGCCGACGAGTCACTTTCCGGTTCTGTTTATCTCGGTGGAAGCAAGAAACAGTATGTAAGGTTTATAGTTCAGGCATTTGATGAAAACGGAATTGCAAGCATGCAATTTAAGATTAGTGGAATCAATAAAGCAGATTCAACTAAAAAAGAAATTGAACTTTCAACACCTTCAAATTGGAATGGAAAGGATGGTAAAAGCAAAGATTCTCCTGCAGAATGGATTTCTGATGTAGTTGATATTTCACAGTTTGCTACAGGAAGCGTTTCTTGTACAGCTGTTGCAATGGATACGTCTGACTTGCCTGGAAATACAACACCGACATTCAATGTTGACAACACACCGCCAAACATTAACATATCTTCTCCTAAATCAACTGATGAACTGACCGGAAAAATCAGTTTCTCTGGAACTTCTATTGATTTAGAAAGTGGAACTGAAAAAACAGCATGGCTTATTCCATCTACAGATCAGGCTGGATCGAGTGATACCGCTCTTGCACTTCTCGTAGATGATTCTGGAAAGTCTCTCTGGAACAACACTTATGATGCAGGTAAATCTGAAAGTACATGGCAGTTTACTCTCTCAAATGAACTTATTGCTTATGATAATTCAAATTATGCCGGCTCAAACATTGCTGACGGAGTGTACACTTTACCGTTCTATGTAATGGCGGAGGATAAGCTTGGAAATATCGCTATTAAAAAAGACTTCACGTTTATGCATAATCCAGATGGAGACAGACCGAAGACTGAAGTCATCTATCCGAATGAAACAAGTTATGGTAAAAATGCGGCTGGTAAAACAGAAAATCATGTAACTCTCTCTGGCTCAATTAGAATTTCTGGAAGTGCAATCATTCCTTCTGGCACGACAACTGTGGCCGCTGTTTACCTTCAGATTGATAAAGGAAGTGCTACAACAAGTGGCTCAACAACGACAATAAACTACACGACTGGAAAAGACTATATTGAGAGCCTCACGAAGAACGGACAGAAAGTTTATACAGTTTATAAAAAAACTGCTGCTGAGACGAATTTAGGAAAAACTTTCCAGTTTGCTGATTCTTCAAGCGTAGCAGACTGGTGGGGAATTAAGGCTGAAAAGACTGCCGCATGGAGCTGTACAATTAACGCCAAGGAGGAAATGAAGCCTGCTAATAATGAATTGACATATATCAGATTCCGTGCCTGTGCTGTAAATGAAGAGGGAAAGGTTGGTACATGGACTCCTTGGTACAATATCAACATTGATAATGATGCTCCAAGCCAGACTGCAACAATGTATCAGTTTGAGACGACTCAGCCGAGTTCAGGTTGTGTTGCTTCTACAATTCTTGCGGAAAATAACATAAAGGCAAGAAATGTTTATGAAGGCGATATGTATCTCAAAGGCGACTGGTACCTTGCAATCAAGGTAAGGGATAACAGTTCCATTGATACAACAAAAACGACTGTAACAGGAAAGAATTCAAGTCCGACTTATTATGCTTCAACTGTTACTGGCGACACAAATGAGGCAAAAGAACAGTATCTTTTCATTAAAGTTGAACGTTCAGAAACATATACAGTTTCTGTTTCAGATGGCGAGAATACTGTCAAAAATGTCTACTATCTCAACCGGGACGATACAGCCCCAACAATAGAATCTGTCTACAAAGGCTCAGATTCGACGGCAACCGCAAATCATCTTGCTGAGTATAAAGCAGAAGATGTAAAGATTAATGCTGTTGAAGATAACGACTATATTTATGCACTCGGTGGAAGGGCTACTGAAAGCGGTTCTGGATTCAAGCGGCTCGTATTCTACTATGTACGTGCAAACGCTACAGACGGAAGATCTTATACAAAACCTGTAGTACTTGATCCTATGATTACGACTGGAGAGGCTGATTCAAAAGAGGCTATTTCAGGACTTACAGACCGAACCTTTACTCAGGAAAGTACCGAATATCATCTTTATTCAAAAGAGGTTGCTGGTAAACTTTGTGCAGACGGATATACCTTCACTCCGACAGCTGCTGCAGACATTACTGGTAACAGCCATATCCGAAAAGGCGGTTTAATCGAAGCTGGCGGTGTACTCCGCAGAATTGATGATATTGACACTACTAATGGAAAAGTCACATTCGATACGGACACAGGTGTTAGAACTGAAACCAGCACGACAGTCTACTTCCCATATGCTCAGGTTGTTGACAATACTGTCGGCGAGGGTGTTCAGAACAGCACTGGAAAAGATTTCACATTCAAATCTGATTCTCCTGACGACGGCGACGGAATGCCTGAAGCTGTTAAAGGTAACTCTTCAAGCGGCTATTCTTGGGAAGCCACAGTCCATTCAAGCAACATGCCTGACGGTCCTTGTGCCCTTGTTGTCCTCGCATTTGATGCGGCAGGAAATGTAAGCGGAAAAACTTACTCAATGAACATTCAAAACAGGGCTCCTCGTCTTGCAAAAGTCTTCCTTGGAACAGACTTGAACTCAAATAATGTCTGGGCTGCCGATGAATTTGTGGGCTACAACCTTTATAACGCATACTCTGTTGGAACTGGTGTCCAGACTAGAAGTGTCATAGCAACCACCGAAGTTAAAGAAAAACAGAGCATTAAAACTGCGGATTTCGGCTCTGCTTTCCAGATTAAGGATAAACTTGCCGTAATCTCAGAATTCGTAGGTGGAAATGGTGACATCTCAATGGTCTACAAAAAAGATGCGGCTACGACAGATTCTGTTCCTGCTTCTGGTACAGGTGCGGGAACTCTGGCAGCAGCAGACGCAAAAGTCAGCGCAACAACTGCCGCTCTTATTACATCTTTGATTGGAGCTGGTGATAAGATTGGAACGGTCTCATATCATAGCAGCAATACTTCTACAAGTCTTAAAGGCTTTACTTTGACAAGTGAAGAAGTAGCAGGCCTTGCTTCTACAGAAACACTTTCTGCTGAAAACGGAAACTTAACAGGTGTAAATGCTTCGTTCACATTCTGGGACTCAACTGATGAAGGTGCAAGCCAGAGCTGTGTACTCCATATTTCTGACCTTACGCTTGCTTTGGTGGATGCAACTCCGCCAAATGTTGTAATCAATCCGTTCTACTGGGATTCTGCTGAAAATAACAGTCTTTACAATAACAGCAAGACGAACGGTCACATCGAACTTGAAAGCGACTGGATGACAACTAGTACTTACTCTACAAATAATACCGCTGCCAATAAAAACGCAGAATATGACCGTGACCCGAAAGTCTCAGGAAAAATCATATTCACAGGTACGGCTTATGATGACCACACACTCCAAAACCTTAAGTTCACTCTTTCAAGACCGGTAACAACAAATGGCAATACAACTGAAACCGCATTCACAGGTTTTGCAAATGTTCCAATGGCAACTTACAACCCGAATTCAACGGATGCGACATATGTTGCTAATGAAGGCTGGTCTGCTTTGAGCGGTAACTCTGGAAGTGCAGTATCTGCGGGTGGTAAGTATGAATGGACTATCAGCCGGACAAGCACAACCGAAGAAATTAATGCACGCAAATACGGTGACACCTGCTATCTCAGCCAGAAAGGACACAAAATCTACTGGACGATTACAATCGACACCGAGCAGATAAATGGTGTAGCCGCAAAAGATGTAAAACTCACCGTAACTGCAACAGACTTGAGCAACCTTACTTCTGCAAATGCTACATCGACAAACTCTTATCCGGCTTCTGGTATGACAGATGCAAAGACGAACCATGTCCCGGTTTATCAGATGGATGTCGTGCCATATATTACGAAGCTGTACACAAGACTTTCTCATAACGCCGGTGAAGAATTCGCCCGCTCTGCAACAGGACGCTATTCGGTGAACAAGGCAGAGACTTTCAGATTGTTCGGCTTCAATTTGGATAAGTCTGAAACAGGTGTTGGTAATAACAAAACTGTAAAAACAACGGTTACATTCACACCTGATGGTGCAACAACAGGAACAGCCCTTGATGTTTCTATACCAGTAGAAACTGATACAGAAGACAAGGAGATTCTTGATAAGTCTGAACTTGGCTCACACATCAAAGTTGCTGCGGCAAATGCAACGACAAAAGGTTCTCTAAAAGTAACTGTAAATGGTGTTGTCAGCCTGAACAATGACAATGTTGACCCAAGTTTTACAGACAATGATACAAAGGCATACAACTCACAGGCAAACGGCATCACAAACAATCTCTTGAATGATGATGTAAAGATTTACTTGTGGACGACAGGTGTGTTCGATACAATAATGAGCGGACACGGTGCAAATGTAACCAGCCCGATGATGAAGTTTGACCCAAGCGGAAATTACTACATCAGCTACGGCCAGGGAGCAAACTTGTTTGCAATTAATAAGTATTATAAAGATTCAACAAATACTTATAAGAATGATGATAGGACATTGGATATGTGTTACAATAAATATCATAATACGAATGTTGCTTATGACACAGACGGAAACATTTATGGAGTCGCAACTAATACAGACCGAATAAATACAAGTAGTGGTAGCGCAACAAGTTTTACATTTTTCTCAAGGGCGTTAGGTAAGCTCATTGATGGAAATACGGATAATAATAGCTATAAAGCGGGCAATTATTATAATGGTTCTAATAAGCGTCGTCTTGAACTAAGTCATTATGGTGGTATCTCAAACACCGATGATGATACAGGTACATACAACATCAATCGTGTTCAGCGACCAAAATTAACTGTCTCGGGAAATACAAGTTCTGCAAAAGTCTATATGGCTTACTACGATGCCAGTGCAAACAATGTGAAATTCCGTTATGGTACAGTAACTGGAACAGAATACTATACTCGTGATTATAATTATTATTCTCAGGAGTACACATATACTCGTAATGACAAAATGACCGGTGGTATTGCAAACGATCTGTCTGGCAACGGTACTGACTCAGGCACAAATGCCTCTTCTGCTTCAGGTTATCACCTCATCGCAACCAGCAGCACAACCTATAAAGGTGGTGCTTACACGGCTGTCGGTTACGCAAGTAATGGAGATGCTGTAGTTGCCTGGTACGATGCAAGTAATCGTCAGCTTGTGTTCTCTTACAATACGGCAGCAAACATCGCTAAAACAACATTCAATAATGGCTCCCCTAATGCTGAAACAACTGCCGCTCAGACTGCATGGCAGACAAACGCTGTAGTAATTGATTCAGATTATGCAGGCTGGTATGTTGACCTCGCAGTTGACGGCGATGGCGGTGTTCATATTGCATACTATAAGAGTTCTACCGGCGACTTGAAATATGCGTATATCGAAAAATATGATGAAGCTAAAAGGAATGGCAAACTTAATACAAGCAAAGTTAAGGTCGTAACAGTAGATTCATATCTTTCTGTCGGTACCAACATCACAATCAATGTAAAGGGAAGCGTTCCGTATATCTACTATTACAACACGTCTGCCAACCAGACCACAAACTCAATCAAGGTTGCTTGGCAGGAAAAGTCAACCTTGGGTAACGGTGCCGTCAACGACAAGTTCACCGGTAACTGGGAATGTATGACAATCCCAACCGCCAACATCCCGAACGATGCAACCGTTTCCGGTGGTGTCCCAACAGCCGGCACATTCGCCAACAAGGTCATCCTCGGCTACATGACCGATCAATACTTCGAAAAGGCCGAGTTGCAGTAAAAAAAATCCCCCTTGCCAACCCCGGCAGGGAGGATATATAAAAGAAAAGGCAACACGCAGTCCAGCGTCTTGCCTCCATTGTGGGTGCCTGATTATTCAGGCGTTAGGCCCGTCACAAAGGTTCGAAACATTTTGTGGCGGGTTTTCTTTTTATTCGCCGTCTTTTCGGCGACAGACATTAATTGCGTAGTTGATTATTGTGCAGAAGACACGGTTTCCCGAGAAAGTTCATCTTTTAGAACAAGAATCTGATCCAACGGCAATGAGCAGCATAATGCGATTTCTTCGGCTGAAAGTTTGTTTAATTTAAGTAAATTTTTTGCATTAGAAATTGCATTTATGCGTTCACCTTGTTGTAATCCCTGTTGAATCCCTTGCTTTTCGCCCTGCATGAAGGCGTATTTCTCGCGGGAAATGCAGTCATGGACAAATCTCTCGTAGCCGATCTGGTTTTCCCATTCCTGCTGGTCCCGGCTCATTGAGTTTAAAAGCGCTTCTGCCATGTCCATTTCCTCCTGCATCTTGGTAAGTTTATTGAGCAGAAGCCTTGCTTTCTCGTTTTCTCCTGCCATTATCAGAATAGACCAAAATTCGAGTTCTGACAACTCTGAGGCCGGCTTGCTAAAAAGCTCTTTGATTTTTGGAAGCTCAATATAGTGAATCTGCACGATGTCGCTCAGCTCGGTGTTGTCTTTCCTTTCACGAAATGTGTACGTATGATGCAATCTTTTGTCCTCGACGGTCTTAAAGTCCATGAACATTATCTGGTAGATGTGGGCTAGAGAACTGTAAGGCTCGCCAGAACTTAAGGAATTGTGCGTGAGGGTAGCCGCATAGTAGATTGACCGCTTGATTTGGTCGTCCTGATACATTGAATTCTGTATCTCCACATCCACCTCGCTACCATCCTCCAGCTTGCAGTGGATGTCCAGTCGCGGGAACTTTCCGTCGGTACGGCTAGGCAAGAGTTCTGGATTCAGGACTTTTGTTTCTCTGACTTTGCGGCCAATCACCGCGGAAAGCATTTTGTTTCTGCAGTAGGTTGATTCCTTACATTCTTTTGAAAAAAAGGATTTGAATACGATATCGTTCTTAAGGTTAAGCAATCTGCCCTGAGCGACGGCCTGGGCTGCTTCTTTTTTGATTTCGTCACCGACAATAATCTGGTAGGTCATATTTTCACCTCTTTTGGAAATAAATTTTTCGCAGGAGAAAGATTGTAGTGTTGTAGTGGAACACGAATCTCTCTTTTTCCTACACATATTTATTTCCAAAAAAAATGCATTTTCGGCAATGCGGAGTGAAAAAAGTCAGAAAATTACAAAAGATTTTTTGTGGGTTAGAGGAGTTTTTGTTTACGACGTGGATTTTATATAGTAGCCGTACCTTTTGCAAACAAAAAGACGGCAATAGAAGAAAATCTTTATTGCCGTATATAAAGTCGTTTATTGCAATAAAAGTAATCGTTTACGGCAATGAACAATCTCCTTTATTGAAATAAAAGAGATAATTTACAGCAATAAAAGAATTCATTCATTGCAATAAAATTGTGTATTTACAGTAATTCTTTTGAAAGTTCATCTTTTAGCGCCAGCACCTGTTCCAGCGGCAGGGAAACTGCCTTTGCAATTTGTTCTGGAGTTCCAAGATTCATACAAAGCAGATTCTTTGCATTAGCAAGTGCATTTATGCGTTCACCTTGTTGGATTCCTTGCTTTTCGCCCTGCATGAAAGCGTACTTTTCTCTTGATATGCAGTCATGGACAAATCTCTCGTAGCCGATCTGGTTTTCCCATTCCTGCTGGTCCCGGCTCATTTGATTCAAAAGTGCTTCCGCCATGTCCATTTCCTCCTGCATTTTGGTAAGCTTATTGAGCAGAAGCCTTGCTTTCTCGTTTTCTCCTGCCATTATCAGAATAGACCAAAATTCGAGTTCTGACAACTCTGAGGCCGCCTTGTCAAAAAGCTCTTTGATTTTAGGAAGCTCTATGTAATGAATCTGTACGATGTCGCTCAACTCGGTGTGGTCGTCCCGCTCCTTGAATGTGTAGGCGTGATGGAGCTTTTTGTCCTCGATTGTCTTAAAATCCATGAACATTATCTGGTAGATGTGGGCTAGGGAACTGTAAGGCTCGCCTGAACTTAAGGAATTGTGCGTGAGTGTAGCCGCATAGTAGATTGACCGCTTGATCTGATCGTCCTGATACATTGAATTCTGTATCTCCACATCCACCTCGCTACCATCCTCCAGCTTGCAGTGGATGTCCAGTCGCGGGAACTTTCCGTCTGTTCTGCTCGGAAGCAGTTCTGGATTCAGGACTTTTGTTTCTCTGACTTTTCGACCAATCACAGAAGAAAGCATCTTGTTCCTGCAGTAGGTTGACTCCTTGCACTCTTTCGAGAAAAAGGACTTGAACACGATGTCGTTCTTAAGGTTAAGCAGTCGTCCCTGGGCGACGGCCTGGGCTGCTTCTTTTTTGATTTCGTCACCGACAATAATCTGGTAGGTCATATTTTACCTCTTTTGGAAATAAATTTTTCGCAGGAGAAAGATTGTAGTGTTGTAGCGGAACACGAATCTCTCTTTTTCCTACACATATTTATTTCCAAAAAAAATCGATTTTCGGCAATGCGGAGTGAAAAAAGTCAGAAAATTACAAAAAAATCTGCCACATCCTTATGGATGTCGATGATTGCTGGCCCATTCGCACCTTATGACCTTTAAATTAAAAATAACTTAAATTTACATTGATTTTTTTTAAGGTAGGGTTTATACTTAATTTAAGAATAACTATAATTTTCAAAAAGTATCTTAAAAGCTCTAAAATCTCTTATTTTTTGGGGATTTGAAGGCTATTAAATTGTAAATATAGGCAAGGCAAAATCTATTTTTGTCTTAATAAATATAAAAATATATTTATCGGAGTATTACATGAAAAGATTCTTTTTTGAAAAACTTTTTGCAGGTGTATTGGCAAGTCTTTCTTTATTCGCTTTTATTTCCTGCGGTGAAGACGCTGGTCTTGGTTCCACCGTTGATACACTTCCTCCGGAGCTCTCCATCTCATATCCTCCTGATGATGCTTACGTCAAAGGCTCTTTTGTCTTTGCGGGAACTTGTTCCGATGATAAAGGCGTTACCCGTATTGAGGTTTCTGTCAAAAAACTTGAAAAAGATGGCAGTACCAAGGATTACGGCACATCGCTGGCTGATATTAAAGATTCCCTCACATGGAGCATGGAAGTCAATAAATCCACTGATTCCGGTTTTGAGCTTCCTGATGGTATTTATAAGCTCGAAGTAACTGCCTGGGATAGGAGCGGCCGAAAATCCGGCACAATTCCTCGTCAGTTCCAGATTGACAACACGCCTCCTGTTTTTGTAATCACTAAACCTGGCGTCAACCGCAAAACTTTCCTCTCAGAAAATTCCATTTCAAAATACGGTTCTCTCTTTGCCATTGAAGGTACAATCGCCGACGACCACAGCATTGCTTCTATGGACATTACAATTTACGACAAAGATGGAAATCTCGTTGCTGAGCCATATTCTGAAAAGGATATTTCCACAACTGGCGGTACAAGCGTCACCATCGCCCGCTATATTGAGGGCGGCATCGATGAGTTAAATACCCGTTACAATGATATTTATAATGTCGGTGATGCAGATGCTTCCGGCAACAAAATCTATTCCTGCACAATCACAATTGCTGATTCTACAAAGGAATACAAAAATCCTGGCGACGGAGGCGTAGAAGGCGGCAACTCAACTTCTGTCGTTTATCTTTATGATGATATTTATGAGGACTACATGAGTGCCAAGAAGGGTGCCGGTCTTTCTGCAAACGACTTCCGCTCAGTCTTGAATGGAACTGCTACCGACGCATCATTGGCGGGTAAGGGTATCGCTACTGACGTTACCGTAGAAAAAGTCCGGGCTGCGCTCAATAAATTCGCAAAAGACACCACTAATATGGAAGATGATTCTCTTTCATTCTCCCTTAATCCAAATGCTGACCCGACTTACAATATTTCGGGCTTTAACCTCAATTACAACGAAGCTGGCACTGCAATCGCAACCGGCACCAACAAGGCCATGGGTGAGCAGCCACTTACAATTATCGTAAGTGCCGGTCTTGACCAGGTTAACATCGATCCAAAGAGCCTCAAAGTTTACATCAAAAAGATTATTGATGCCGATAAAGCCCACATCACGAAAGATACCCTCAACAAGAGCATTGCAAATCTCGTTACAAAAGTCAGCGAGCTTGAAATTGACCTTGCAAATGCAAATGAATCTTCTGATTCTTCCGCTCAAAAAGAAGCCGAGGCCCAGCTTAGCGTAATCGACGGCTGGAACCTCCTTCTCGACAATTCTCAGGATCCAACTCCGTCTGACAAAACCGTAACCCTTTCAACAGAACTTCCTGCCAGCAACTACATTGAAGCCAACGCTTACTATGCAATCGTTGTAACAGGCTGTGATAAGGACGGAATCAAGCTTTCTCAGACAAAGAATTATGGTTTCATCGGTACGGTTTCTGCCGTTCCGCCAAGCGCTAGCTTCACTTCACCAAAAGACCTTGCATATTTCGCAAATTCAAAATATATCGAAGGCTCAGAGACTGACAAACTCGTATTTACGGGTACGGCTACAGAGAACAATGCCGGAATGACTTTGCGGGAAATCACTGCCACACTCACAGTTTCTGATGAAAGTTCTGGAAAGGAACTTCCTGACTCAATTCAGGTTACAATCAAGGGCGATGCAAATAATAAGTGGACAAAAGATGGCGGCTTGAGCTGTGTTTATGACGAAGAAAGTCATACAAATATCTGGACTTTCATCCCATCACTTTGCGGTGAAGCCTATCAGAAAATCATGGCGGTAAGTGAAGGCCTCATGTACCTCTACAACGTCAACATCAAGGTAACAGGCACTTCAGCCCTTTCTTATGAAATGTCACGCAGCGTTCATATTGATACTACAAAGCCGGTCGTACAAATCACTTCAGTTTCTCCGCTTGTTTACGGCAAGGAATACTTCGGCGAGGATTCAGAATATAAGAATTACACATTCATCAACTCTTCAATCTTAATTCAGGGAAGCATCAACGAAGTCAATCTTGAAAATGTAACATACGACGTCCGCGCAAGTGAAGATTTGACTGCCGATCTTTCTGATGAAAAATACTCAGTCCTCGGGGAAATTAAGGAATTCTATACAAAACTCGGCGTAGAAAATTCAATTGACGGTGAATTGGGCAAAATCCGTACTCTCGACAAAAAAATCCGCACTGATCTTGTCACAAATTACTTCCTTGCTACAGGAAAAATTACAAAAGATCAGCCGATAAAAGCCCGTGTCGTCTTCCGCGCAATCGATAATGTCGGTAACGTTGGCGAATATAATTCAATCGAAAGCAATGACGGCGAAGATTTCTACATTTATCAGGAAACAAACCGCCCGAAAGTCACACTCGGAAACGCAGAACTTTCTTACAAAGATGGAGAAACTCAAAAATCTCTGAGCGTTGATACCGAAGGCCTGAACAAAAATAACCTCACCTATGAGCACAACCTTTTCGGAACGACAAACAACAACAAGCTCTCTGTTTCATTCAGTGATGATGATTCTGTAGTTGAATATGAAATTTTCATCGCAGAAGATGGAAAAGACTTCAAAAAAGACGAAAACGGCAGGGAAATCCCATTCTATACGGCCACACCGAATAAAACTTCGGCTTCAGTCAACTGCACTCTCCCGGAAAACGAAGGCGTTTACAAGGTAAAAATCCTCGCACGAGACTTCATCCGCTCAGATGCAATGACAGACGCAAGCGAACCGTATGGAGTCAAGGAAATCGGCCCCTTCTATATTGCGGTGGATTCCGGTGCTCCAAGCCTCAGCCTCTCTAATCCTCAGAACGGAGCCTTTGTCTCAAGAAGCAATGGCGTTGACGGCGGAGTCAAGGGAACTGTCTCAAAGAAGGGAACAAAAATTTCCGGCTTTATCTACCAGCTCGGTGACAAAAAGAAAACACCTCTCGTTGAACTCACAGATGCTGTAATTGACGAAGAAACACCTGTAAACGAAGTCTACAACTGGACTGGTAAAATTGCCACCATGCCGGAAGAAGGCACTAACTTCAAGCTTGAAATTACATCAATTGACGCCTACGGACAAAGCTCTACAATCATCGCAAACCTCGGAATCGATGAAGAGGCTCCGACAATCAAACTTAATCCAGATGAAGACGAAAACTTCACCGGTAGCAAAAAGATTCTTGAATCAAATTCAAACTACAACGTAAAGGAAATTGAAGGCGTAAAGGTAAACCGCTATCTTGTAAGCGGAAGCTGGTGTGATGAAAAGACAGTTGTCAATGGCGAAACTACTGAACTTATTCAGGGCACAGGAACAAGCGAACTTTACTACGCTTATGCAACAGAAGTTGAAAACGGTGAGCCAAAGTGGTGCGCAACTCAGACTGTAGCGGGCACTGCAAAATCAACCGCCGAAACAACATTCAACATTTATATTCCTCTCACGGAAGGTGCAAACTTCGCATACAAAGTCTGGGGTAAAGATGCCGCAGGCAACACTACAACTCCAAGCGAAGAAGCCGGTACACTGGTCAAAGGAATTATGGTTGACCTCGGCAAACCGGCAATCGAAAAAACAGCTCCTGCAAGCGTACCTCAGTACGTCAAGAATGGGGAGACACTCACAATCACAGGCAAAGCCGAAGATTCTTACGGACTCAATGAAATCATTGCCAAGGTAAAACTTGACGGTGCAGACATCGCAAGTGGAAACAAGGGCTACACATTCACAAAAACAATTGCCGAAGACAAAAAATCCGGCACATTCACAATCCAAATTGAATCAGGAGACACAAACAACGGCGCATGGACATTCGAAATCCACGCAACAGACCTTGCTGGCCGTGAATCAGGCACACTGAACTACAATACTGTGGTGGATACAAAGAAACCTGTATGGGATGCAGATTCCTTCCAGGTAAATAAAGCTCCATATGCATCTGGAACTAACCACACATGGTACAAGGCAAGTTCTCTTCCATTTGCAGGAATGTATAAAGAAGAAGGAAGTGGAATCGATCACGTCGATTATACTGTTATCAAAGCTGGTGAAACAAACGGAACTACAGAAACATTCGGAACAACAAAGGTAACTGACGAGGACGGCAATTTCACAGGTGAGGAAAGCTTCTCTGCAAACCTCGGTGAATTTGAACGAAAAGTAAACGAATCTGGAACAGTAGCAAATATCGTAAAATTCACTGCAGTTGATAAGGCTGGTAACAAGAGCGAAGAAACAACTGTTGAAATTTACATTGATACAGAAGCTCCGGCTCTTGAATCTGACATTACTGGCTCACAGTTCTCAAATACAGAAACACCGATTGATGTAACTGGAACTTCTACGGATGATTCATCTGGAATCGCAAGTGTTGAACTTGAATTGTATGAAGACGGAAACACAAATAGAAAGGGCGAGGCAATTCCTGCAACTTCAACTGCTACGGCAGAGCAGGGGGCCTATGCTAAATGGCAAGCCTCAATCCCGGCTGCAAGATTGACAGGTCTCGAAAGTAAGCCTCACTCTGTAAAGGCAATAGTTATTGATGGCGCTGGAAATAAGACAACATTGACTATTTTCAAAATCAATGTTGATAAAGATTACCCTGTAATCACTAATATCAGCCTTACGAATACAAGCGAAAAATACAGTGTTTATCAAACAAAGGAAAAGGAAGCCGACTCTACTACTGAAATTGATACATATTATGTTCATAACAACGATGCCAATAAATTCTCTATTTATGGCTCAATTATGGATCAGACTTCCGGTATCAAAACAATCGGATTGTATGAAGGCTCGTCTACAACACCGCTTAAGGAAGTTACATCTCTGCCGATTACAGACATTGACTTCACTGGCCGTACAGGCCTAGCAAACCTCAAGATTAAGGCTACGGATAATGCCCAAAACGTAACAGAATTCCCTCTCGTCGTTAAATTTGACAACACTCCACCAAAGGGAATCCACGCAATTGACAAGAGCAATAAGGATATTTTCTTCCGTATCAGTGATTTGAACAACTGGAAAGTTGCAGAAATTGAACCCGGTGTATTTGAAGGCGAAATCCCGGCAAATCTTTGGGATACTGCCCTTGATGAAGACATTGGCGGTAAGTATTCTCCGACCTCATATGGCAAAAATCAGACTGTCCGCGTACGAGGCCATATTTCCGACAGAGAAAGTGGCGTTGACATGATTTATTATAAGGTCATCTCTGCCGGTACGGAAGAAATCCTTCAGGAAGATACAACCGTAACAGGAGAAACTACTGTAAAAGGTCTTAACCGTATTGCCACAGAATTCCTTGAAAATTACAAGGATGACAATAACGGTTACTTCCGTGCAAATAAAATAGAAGAAAAGCGCATTGCATATACTTCCATCGGTGATAAAGACATGGTTTATGATACTGATGGTAATTTAGTAGCTTTGCTTGGAAATGACGAAAGCAAGAAAAATGGTTCAGGAACAATCTTTGAAAATTATGTAAAAGATTTTGGTACCTGCTATGGTCAGGATGGTGTTACAGATTCTCTGAAGCGCTATGCCACAGTTACTACAAACTACGATAATTCGTTCACAGGCTTTAAGGACGGACACAACTACCTCATTCTTGTTGCTGTTGATAATGTCGGAAACGCAAGCATTGATTCTGTAAATGTCGTTTATGGCGGCTCAATAACAGAATACAGCAACTTCACGCTCAATGTTGATACTGAAACACCTGAACTTCAGTCAGCGAAGTCTGGTCAGCTGCTTACAAATGGCTCTGATGATCTTAACCTTAACGGAACATTCTCTGATAATTTCTCAGGAGTTAAGACTATTGTTCTTGATCTCGTAAATAATAATACGAAAAAAACAGTAAAATCTTTCTCTCTTAATTCAAATTCTCCGTCTCCTAACGCAGGCTTTTTGACAACATCGGGAACATGGGATGTAACAATCAGTTCGAGTGACCTGACTGAGCTTGGTACTGCAGTCTATTCTGTAAAAGCAACCGTAACAGACCGGGCTGGCAATCAGTGGCCTCAGAGCATATTCACTATTCAGAAGGATGCTACGCCACCTGAAATCCCAAGTGTCAAGATTACACATAATTCTTCTACATATAAGATTTACAAACCTAATGAAAACGAAGATAAATACTTTGTAAATCCAAGTGAAGGAACATTTAAAATCGAAGGTGTCGCAACGGACAATTACGGCATAGCTAAGGTAGAACTTGAAATTCCTGGCTATAGTGGTGATATCGAGCCTGTTGAGAACACTGGAACTTTCTCATTTGACGGCCTTGACCTTTCAGAATTCACTGGAACTGGCGTAACAGTATCTTTGAAAGTTACCGATACGGCAGGCAATCCTTTCGTCGTTAAAGATTCTGACGGCAACATTCTTAAAAATTCTAAGGAAATTGAAATTATATTCGATAAAAATTTCCCTGCTTGGAGTGATGCTGATTTCAAAATCAATGATAAGCCTTATGCTTATACAGATTCCTCAACTCACACCTGGTATAAAGATTCCCTTCTTCCATTCTCTGGCGTATTGACTGAAAATGGATGTGGAATCGAAAAAATTGATTACAAAATCATTCAGGCTGGAAAAGCTGCAAGTGATGCGTCAACAGGCTCATTCTCAACGACGGTTCTTACAGGAACTGATGCCGGAAAAGAAAAATTCCTTGTAAATCTCAGTGAATTTATTTCACGGGAAGGAACAGTCAATAATGAGTATAATGAAGTTATACTCACGGCTTATGATAGGGTTGGTAACCAAAAAGCCTATACGCCAGTCTATATTTATATCGATACAACTCCACCAGTTGTTACAAAACAGACAACAGAAACCCTTTACTCAAATGGAGAAGGAACCCTTCCTAAGCTCACTGGAACAGCCCAGGATATCCATGCCGGATTGTCAAGCATTGTAATTTCAGTAAATGGTAAGGAAATAAAAGAAGGGGACACAACTTACGGAAGCCTCACTGTTACCAAGACAGGAGAAGAAACGATTACAAATGATGGCGGAGAGTCTACAATTACTTATGACGAAAAATTGTGGAAGTGGGAAGTTGAAGTTAATAACGCTGCCGTATTTAACGGTGTAAGTGCCGGAAACTTCTCAGTCTCTGCAATTGTAACAGATGCAACAGGTTCGGAAAGCAAGGCTGGCAATAAAACAACAGAGTCAATCGCAACTGTTATTATGGATGGAATTTCTCCTAAAGTGACACTCACAGCCCCAACTGATGCAAGCACTGATGACGACGGTACTCAGATTAACGGAACAATTTCTTTGACCGGTACAATTTCCGACGAAAACGTACTCCCAGAAATCGCTGTTACCGGCATTCAGTATGTTAAGGCTCCGCTTAACACTAATGGCAAAGCTAAAGAGTTTGAGAATTTGACTGATGCTGAGAAGAATGCCCTTTCATGGACAAGTCTCACTAAAGATTCAAAAGGATCAATGGAAAATCTTGCTTTCACTGGAAACTACACCTTCACAATAAGCGGATTTGACACAAGCAAACTCGACGACGAATCAACATATTATCTCAAGGCTGTGGCCAAGGACAGGGCCGGTAATCCAGGCTATTCTTCTGTACAGACAGTAATAGTTTCTCAGGATTCAGACAGACCAATCCTCAAAATCACGAACATCACAGACTTGGGAGAAGCTTCAGAGCCACGCTTCGCACTTAAGTATGGAACGAAATCTCAACTTAACGCAACGGTAAGTGATGATGATGGAATTGCAGAAGTTGTTATTTCTGAAACTCCTTATACAGGTGCGTCAGGAGAAACTGCAAAAGGAGTTACGGATGCAAATCAGCTTCCAACTGTAAAATTCACTCCGGAAGAAGATAATAATAAGGGTAAAAACGTAGATGGTGAAAAGAAAATCTATGTCTATATTAAGGATACGGCTGGAAATAAATTCTATACGACTTACACAAATACAACTGATTCGACTAAAACATATCTCGGTTTACCGAAAATCCGTGTAGGCGAAGATACACTATTCTATACAGCACCGAATAATGCCGGTAATACTGCCTGTGCAAAAGAATTCTCTTACAACTCAGACTCAAATTCTCCGACTGTAGGTGATATTCTGGCTCTGGCATATGAGGCTGATGGAATAACCGCGAACGGTGGACTTAAGGTAGATGACAATGGTAATCCAATAAAATTAAATGGCACGGATGTTTATGACCAGTTAGAAACTGTCAGTGCCAGCTACACAGTTGGCGGAACTAAAAAGCAGAAAGTTAAATTTGAAATCACTGCAAATGACGCTAGCGGTATCGCTGGAATCACGCTTGAAGTAAGCTACAAGAAGGATGGAACTTCCGTAACGGATAAATACCGTCCGACTGCACCTGCAAGTGGAACAGATGCACTTGCAACAATTTTGGGAAATACAGAACTTGTTAATTACACACAAAGTGGAACTTCAGTTGTCGAGGACTTCACGGTTAACGGAGTTACTGTTCCGGGACTGCGATGGACAACAGAACTTATTTCTCTCGCTGGCATTGATACTGGAAGTATAACTCTCAAGGTGATTCCTTATGATAAACTCAGTCTCGTTGGTAACGGAAACATTACGTTTACGGTTGATAATTCTGGACCTGAAATCAAAATACCAAGCCCAGATCCTATGGAAGAAGTTACTGGAACTGTAACTGTTTCAAGTACATCTACTGATGTTGGTGGCTCTAAAACACATTCGACAATGTGGCTCATTCCTACAATTGAGCAGCAAGGTACATCAGAATCAACACTCTGTACTACGGCAGCCTGGCTTGATACAGGTTACACCTCAAAATCAACGGCATCTTCATGGGCATTCGAACTTGCTTCTGATATAATCGGAAAATATGATTCCAATAGCTATGCAAAAAGCATTAATGATGGAGTTTACACTCTGCCATTCTATATTCGTTCCGAGGATGAGCTTGGAAATTACACAATAAAAACTGATTACACAATCAAGCATAATCCTGATGCAGACAGACCTAGAACTTCAATCAGTTACCCGGATAAAACAGGAACTTCCTCTGCAGGAACTGTTTTGGGTGGAACAATTCGTGTTACAGGAAGCTCAATAATTGATGCGTCTGCAGAAGCTTCTGTAAAAGCCGTTTATCTTCAGATTGCAACAGCTGATTCGGATGGAATTTTCAAATTCGACAGTAGTGACAAAACAACAGTCTCTAATGCTGTAAATAAAGAAGGTGAAATAAACGTAGGCGGCTATGGCTACACAGTTTATGATAAAGATTCTGCAAAAACAGATTTGGGATTCGACGCAGATCATAACCTGTTGTTTGTAGATTCAACTGCAGCATCTGACTGGTGGGGCGTAAAAGCAAACAAAACAACTTCATGGAATATTTCTCTTAACGAAAACAGCGAAATGGATCCAGCTTCTGGAAAAACGAGAAGAATTGCCATCAGAGCCTGTGCAATCAACTCAAACGGAAAAGTTGGTGCCTGGTCAGAGGTATACTATATAGACGTTGATGCGACTGCACCAACACAGACTGCAACATTGCGCCAGTTTGCAAGTGGATCAGATATTTCGACAGATTTGACAAATGCCAGTGCAATAAGAAAGTACGAAAGTGAAATGTATCTCAAAGGCGACTGGTATCTTACGGTTGAGCTTAATGATGAAAGTTCAATTCATGGATATACGGTTAAGAAGGGCGGCGTGCTTCTTGAAGAAGGGGAATATACTGAGTCCGTAAAGACCTACAGGTATAAAGATGATTCAATCGATACTACTGGAACTGCAGCCTCTGAATCAAATCCGATTGTAAATGTTTCTAAGACTCTCTTTATTCCTGTCGACATAAGTGCTTCGAACGTTAAGTATACTGTAAGTGTTACTGATACCGAAACAAACGGACACACAATCAACGCAACTTACAACCTTAATATTGACAATAAGGCTCCTGAAATTAAGAAAGTCTTCAACGGCTCTGACAGTGAAAAATCGCCGGAAATTACTGCAAATTATAATATTGCAGATTCCGACTACACATTTATCCTCGGCGGCAAAGTTGATGAAGACGGCTCTGGATTTGAAAGTGCTGTATTCTATTTTGTCAGGGAAGGTGCTTCTTATGGAAGACAGACGGTTCTCGATCCTTTGTGGGTAAAATCATCAAGTGATACAGGTACTGCCGGCTCAAAGGCTTATTTGTATGAAACGAAAACTGTATCTGGAAAAGACCTTGATGATTCTACTAAGCCGATTCTCACAAAGCGTACATTCACTCAGGATGATACACATTCTTACTGTCTCTGGGCTCTTGCAGTTTCTGGAACAATGAAAGCTGACGGTTACACATTTGAAGCCTCATCTTCTCTTGCCTCAAACAAACATATTCGTGCAGGCGGATTGATAGAAGTCGGCGGTATTTTGCGAAAGATTGATTCTGTAAATGGAACGACCGTAAAATTTGAGACAAGCACAGGTGTCACATCTGACACTAGTACAATAGCTTATTTCCCTTATGCACAGGTCGTTGACAACACAGGAAAAGAAAAAAATGCTTCTGTTTCTTTAAATCCTTTCACAGTTAATAGTGACGATGGGGATGGAATGCCAGAAGAAGTAAGTGGCTCTAAGACAAACGGCTTTACATGGAACGCAACAATTCACTCAACAAATATGCCTGACGGTCCTGCAAAACTTGTAGTTCTTGCATTCGATAAGGCTGGCAATGTTAGCGGAACTTCATATGAAGTCAATGTCGTGAACTCAGCTCCTAGACTTGCAAAAGTATTCCTCGGAACAGACTTGAACTCAAACAATATCTGGGCAAAAGATGAATTTGTAGCTTATAACCTCTACAATGCAAACGCTTCTCATGGAATTGATAACACTGAAGTGAAAGCTACCGTTTCAATCGAAACTTCAAAATACGAAAGTAAAGCTGCCTTCCAGGTTAAGGATAAACTTGCTGTAATCCCAGAAATTGTAGGTGGAAATGGAGACATTATTCTTATTTATAAGAATGGGGCAACCACGACTGACGCCGTTCCAAGCAGTGGAACAGGAGCAGGAATCAGAGCAAGCTCAAATGCTAAAGTAAGTTCTGAGGAAGGTGCAGATTTCATTACGAAATTGATTACTTCAACAAATCGAATCGGAACCGTAATTTACAACAATAAAGAGACAGATACTAGTCTTTTGGGATTTACTCTTACAAGCAAGCAGGTTGCAGGTCTTGAGGATACAGGAAATCTTTCTGCGACAAACGGAAATAAAACAGGCGTAAATGCTTCGTTCACATTCTGGGACAGCACGGAAGAAAAAGAGGCTGGCATAGACAGCCAGAACTGTGTTCTCCATATCTCTGACCTTACCCTTGCCCTTGTGGATAATGTAAGACCAGAAGCAAAAATCAGACCGTTCTATTGGAACAGTGAAAGCAACAACAGCCTGTACCAAAACAAACATGAAAACGGACACATTGAGCTTGAAAAAGACCTGTCGGATTCTATATTCAATGGAACTGGTGAATTTGATAAGGATCCGAAAGTCTCCGGAAAAGTTGTTCTTACCGGTACTTTGTATGACAACAAGATGCTCAAATCCGTACAGGTAAAAATGAGCGGATTTAAATTCGGCTCAACTGCTGGTGCTTATAAAACTCTTGCAACGTATACGGCGGGAACAGGCTGGTCGGCAAAAGAAACTAAAAAGAATGGCTCTCTTGGAACAGACGGCTATGAATTCTACATTGATTCAGACTCTCTTGATCAGGGCGGTCACACGGCAAACTGGGTTTTGACTTTGGATACAGAAAATACTGAAGCATTTGCCAGCGTGGCAGCAGCAGACTGTGAACTTATCGTACAGGCTGTGGATGCAAGCGGAAGCTCAGAAACACAGAACTCTTCGGTAGGCACATCTAACACAGAATACGCATACGAAGCAGACGGAATTACCCTCAAAATGGACGGCGATAAACCTAGTGATGAACTCTATACATCGTACTACCGCATGGATGTCGTTCCTTATATCACGGGAATTGAGACAGAAATTCGTACTGCAAGTGGCTTGAAGAACAGCAATATCCGTTCGGCTAGTGGAAAGTACAGTATTCTCGCAAACAATTCCAGCAATACGATTACGGTCAAGGGATTTAACTTCAAGAATGGCTCGATAAAAGCAATGATTGCAAATAAAAAATCAACTGAGGGAACTGTGGCATATGACACTTCCCTCACTTCTGGTGCCTCAGCGACATCAACATCAGCCGCGACTGTTAAACTACTCGGATCTGGCACTGTTACAGGTACGACAAGTTTCACTATTACAAACACCAACATTGATAAGTCCGGTTATCTTGAGGTATTCTCAAACAATGTACGTGCGCTCAACAACATCAACAACAACGATGCACACGGAGAATTCGCATTAACTGGAAATGAAAATTCTAGTGGAAATAAAACTCCTGCAATCAATGATTACAAGTCAATGCCGAACCGCGTAAACGAAGCTGACTTCTACACGACAAAGAACGTTACACTCACGGACGACAGATATCTCAGGTTCTTTGACATGAAGGATACGGAAAAGAAAAATGCGTACTATCCAAATATGATTATGGAAGGAAACGATCCTGTATTCGGATTTGTTGATTTGAACGGTACGGAAGAGTCTTCAATTGATACTTATGGTGGTAGTCAAATTGCTTCTGGATATCAACCGCAAAGAGCAAAGTATTCTGGAACTACAGGCAACCAAAGTAGTATTGAATACTTAATTGGCGGTATGAGCTGGGACCAGATGGCTATGGCTAAAGATTCTGTTGGTAAATATATTCATGCTACATCATTCAATTATGCTGATGCAACCATGACGATTGTTTATGATAAATTCGCTTCTAAATATACTTGGCATCCAAATGGAAACGAGCTTTATACTTATACAGGTGCATGGGGTAATGGTACTGGATGGTCCAACATGAGTTATAAAGAAAACAACAAAACATATTACTACATCGAAAGGGCAGAAAAAACTGGTAATAATGCTGTTTCACTTGAGGCTATAAGTTATGGTGGAAAAAATTTGATTGGTCGTTATCAGAATATCAAGATGGTTGCCAAGGCAAATTCTACTACTACCGCTGATACAAGTGTTTATATGGCGTATTATGATGATAATACGGAAACAAAAGATGTTATTTTCAGAACATTCCAGATAAAATCGACAAATACTAATACTGATTGGTATTCTCTGGGTGAAACAGGTATCAAAACAAATCTGAAGGAAAAAAATACTAACGGTCGTATAGTTGCTAGACCATCAGGTACGACTTATGCATCATGGAAAGGCTCAAAATATCTTGATATTGGTGTAACACCTGGAACTTCAAGTGTAGTTATAATCGTTTATTACGATATGGAAGAGGGAAGACTCAGAATGATTTATTCTGGCAATGCAATCAACGGATCATCAATTACGCCAACTCCAAACTGGCGTACTGCCAACGTAACTTTCCCAAGTTATGTTGGAACCGATGTTTCAATGGTAATTGATGGTTTAGGTGGAATCCATATTACGGCTTCTGATGCAACCGACTCTGACTTGGTATATATGTACATGCCAAGTTATAGTAGCAATACTTTGAAAACGATTAAAGTAGATCAGGCATTCTCTGTCGGTACATGGACATCAATTAAAGTAAAGGGCAATAATACTGATGGTTATGTGCCTTATATTGCATACTATAATGCAACAGAAACAGGAAGCAGGGATTCTATCAAACTTGCATATCTTGCAGATTCTGAAAATACAGTTGCAGCTGCAGATGAGAAAGATATTCAGGGTGTTGATTCTAACGGTTATACAACAGGCAAATGGGAATACATGACGGTTCCTGCCATCACACCTCCGCAAGGTGGAGACAGCAAGTTCAGGGCTGTCTGTCTCGACTTCGACTCGAGCGGCAAGCCTGTAGTCGGCTACCTCGGTACAAACCTCGAGTTCGGTAAATGGCTCGACGAGTAAGCTTACCCTAAAAAACGCAAACAGGGGGAAACAGCATAAAAATCTTCATACTGCTTCCCCCTGTTTTTTTAAATTATCGAGATTTGCCTGATAAAAGCTATAGAATTTTTTTTATCTACTTATTTTATAATTCTTGTCCAGTTTGATTCATCAAAAATATTGTCATGCACTGTATATGACGGTGTATGATTTTTTTCATCCTGTAAAACCCATGTTTTTTTATCACGAAGATAGTTTGGATTTATTTCATCAAAATCCGACAAACGTACAATATGATGAATATTGACAATGTCTTTTTTGATGTAATCTGAATATTTCTGATTTGTAAAAGGATTATTTTCAGAAACAGGAAGATTTTTTGTTGCTAAAAATATTGTATCAGCATTCGTCATAAAAGAGTCATCGGTTTTTATTTTGCCTTTCGCATAAAAATCCTTAAACATAAAAAGAGGGTTGTAACGAGCTATATCTTCTCCATATTCCATATTCCGAAACGGTGGCAATGATAAGGGGGCCCCATGATCAGCAACAATGATAATTCTTGTATTGTCGTATACGGAAAGTTCTTTTAATTTATTAAGCCATTTTGCGACTTGAAGCATAGTTGCCGCATTTGAGTGATAGGCAGCTAAATCACTTGATTCTTCTGAAGAGGGAAGATATTTAAAATCATAATATCCGCCAGTTGCTAAATTTTCATTAATATTTAGCGCTGGCTTATATGTTTTATTTTCAAGCAGTGCAAATTCGTGGGTTGCATCACTTTCTATAAAAATATATGATTCCTTTTTATTTTCAGAATCTGTAAGTTCATCTAAAAAGAATAAATGTGCGTAATTAGAGAGAAAGCCATCATTTGTGACACTGCTTAAAATTTTGGGAATTTCATCACGATAGTATTCTCCAAAATAATAAAATGTAAATCTTAGTAGCGGAGGCAAAAACTCA
This sequence comes from Treponema ruminis, assembly GCA_017161305.1. Classification (GTDB taxonomy): domain Bacteria; phylum Spirochaetota; class Spirochaetia; order Treponematales; family Treponemataceae; genus Treponema_D; species Treponema_D ruminis. Next base: position 1,108,578 of record CP031518.1, read on the forward strand.
AGTATAGTAAACGACTGCAGATTAAATTTTACGCATTTATCAAGTTGTAAATTTTTTAACTCTGGATGTTGAGCCAGATATTTTTCTTTGTAATTGCTATGAACTTCGCTTACATGAATTTCTGGAAATCTTTGGAAAAATGAAAAATCTCCTTGCCATGAATAGTTTGGCATTGGCGGATCTGTTACAGTAACATCAAATCCAGCATCTAAAAACAATTTTGGTAGAAACAAAGATGCTTCATTGTGTTTATCTTTTAATAATTCGTCAGCCCGGAGATTTTCATTTTCTGGGGTGTATTCATATCCGCCCATAAGTGCAGGTGCTGCTTTTGCTGTATTTCCTGCAAATGATACTGTATTCGGATAATACACAAATCCTGAAAATTGGTCTTCCATTTCAGGAAACTCTTTTACTATATATGGGAAAAAAGAAGATACTGCCTTATCAAGAAAAATAACAACTACATTCTTTTTATCTTTAGAAAGATGATAAATCGGTGTAATTGTATTATCCTTATTAGTTGCCAATTGTTCTCTTTCGGTGCGAGTTTTTGCATATTTTTCATATTCTCTTTTTATCGCCATGGTATTTTTTATTCCCATAGCAAATTCAGCAATGCAGAGAATAAAAAGAGAGTAGAAAATATATTTTTGAGCTTTAAAACGTTTTGAAATTCCGATTAAAACAAAAATCACAGAAAATACAAATATCGGTAGAACAGTAAAAAACGGTGTATATTTTTTAAGGCATTTTGTATCTTCAAGCTGGAAAAATATACTGAAATTTCCATAATTATACTTAAAGACAAAAACATTAAGTAGTGCTAGAAAAAAAACAGCAATATATATATATGATACAGTTTCCTTGACTTTTGAATCGAACAATTTATAAATAACAAGTGGCCAAAAGAAAAATAGGCCAATAAAAAAAGATAAACTTGAAAAAATATATACAAGAGGGGACTGAGTATTTCCTATAAAACTAAACTCAATCGGACTTGTATTAATAATTCCAGAGGGAATTAAAAGACCTGTGAGCAATACAAGTCCGATTGTTGAAAGTATAAAACAATGGAACAGGGAATCTTTCTCAGGAAAGTTAGTTTTTACAAAACAGAATTTTCTCTTTTTTATGAAACTAAAACATATTGGACTCAAAAGAACTGCAAATGCAAGAAGTAAAACAGAAAGACGCTTTACAATGTTGTATCTAGGGTTTAACAGAATAACACAGCTTGCTATCAGAAGAATTGCAGAAATAACTTTGTGAACAAGTTTTGCGGGATTTTTTACTTTTGAATTTACTAGATTTTTAAAAAGAGAGAACAAATTATTTAAAATCCAATAACAAACTAAACCTGAAGGTGAATTATAAAGAATATAAAGAAAGAGCAGTGCGAGTCCATATAATTGGATTTTTTCTTTTAAAGGCGCCTTTTTAAGATAGATTGCACCAGAAATAAAATTTATGAAAGTCATTACGACTGGGAGAATATTAAAACTATATGCTATTCCATTAAATGAAATTTTTAACAGTCCATCAGGAGTTCCTAAATCGCCAAGAAAAGCAAAACTTGCCCCTTGCAGGGAACTTGAATGTGAAAGAAACTGGTATGCAGCAATAAAAAATGGAATTTCGATAAGGATTGAAAGTGAACTTCGTAATGAATAAATTGGATGATAATGATTTTCAGCATAAAGAGCCTGAATCATCATGAATTTTTCATCCCCCTTGAAGGTATGCTTTATTCTTGCTAATTGTTTTTGCAATTTAAGCTGAAGATTTCGTTCTTTTTCCTGTAATCTGTCGGCAATATTGTAAAGTGGTAATGCCAGAAAATTTACAGCAAGACTTACTGCAAGAATAGCGCCGGCGATACCACCAACAGCAATTTTTGATTTATAGAAACAAAATACCCATTCGATAATCAGTTCAATAGGAGCAATTATTATGTTGTAAATAAAACCAAAGAAAGTCATATTATGATTTTACTGAAAAACGGAGAAAATGTCTTTATTATGTGTTATTTTATCTAATTACATATTCTGCAAGTTTCTTCAAATCTTCTTTCTGCTTTTTAGCTACAATTTCATAACGAAGCTTTGCTTTATATACGAGTTCATCATAAATTTGTTGTTCCAAAAGCTGAACGAGACGATTTTTGATTTCTGAAACAGAATAGGGATCGAAATATAGTGCTGCATCACCACATACTTCTGGAATTGATGTTGAGCCACTTGCGGCAACCGGAACTCCGTATTTCATGGAATCAATCGGCGGGTACCCAAAACCTTCGTTTAAGGATGGGTAGATGAAAGCGTATGCCTGTTCTGTGAGCAAGTCAAGAAAATCACGCTCAACATATCCTAAGAAAACAAAACGGTCTGCATGCTTCAATTCTTTTGTAAAAATACTTTTGTTTGTAACGCCAGTGATGACTGCCTTAAAGTCTTGTGCAAATCCGTTTTCAAAGAGTTCGTCCAAAGCACGCACCGCACGGAGTGCATTTTTTGCCCAGCGGGCAGCACTCGTAATCAGAAAATATTTTTTTTCGCAGAGTTTTTCTTTGTGAAGCTCGTCGATAGAAAGTTTTTTGCTCTCTGCAACTGGATTATAATTATCCAATTGATCAAAAGTAGGGGATGCAAAGACCGGAATATTTCGTCTTGCTGTCTCTGGATAAAAACTCTTGATTGAAGCTGCCGAATGGTTGGAAATCGTAATTACATTGATTCTTTCGTCTGTTACAAGACGTCCATTTATAGTATGCAGCTTTTTAAGGTAGTAATTTTTTGCTACCCCCATAAAAAGGCGATATTTGAGCTTTTCTTTGAAAGAAGAAGCATATTCCAGCATTATCGGATCAAATGGCATTTCCAGAGTGCGCAGTCCATGTACTGTCGTGTAAACTTCGATAGTTCCCAGCGGAATGTTCTGGTTCAAGTTGAGCATGGCAGAGTAGAGCCTGTCGATTTTTTCTTCTTCGATAATTTGAGTAATGGATTTTTCTGTGATGTCGTAAAGTTTAATTCCATGCGTCTTTATTCGCTCAAGGATATCCGGATTTATGTAATTTTTGCTGTCGTAATAACAAACAAGTCTAAAATCTTTGAGATATTCTAAAAGCTTGAAAAAAAGGACTTCGCCGTAAGCTCCGCCACCGTGAAAACGGCTTTCTGGAGAAGGTTGTGTTGCTGTGAGGTCGTAAAGTAAAGTCATTGTTTTATTTTACCATATATTTATCGAATTTTTTTCCAGTTATCCTGATTAAAAATATTACCGCCTATTTCAAACGAAATATTATTTGATATATCGTATATTTCAAATCCATCGGCTTTTGTTGTTACTTTATCAAAACTTACAAAGCGCTTTCCTCCCCAGCGGCCAGAATAATCATAAACATAATAAGGAAATACTCTGCTTGGATGTAGAGTTTCATTGCTATATGGATTTTTAGCTTGCTTTCCATCTGAAAAAAGATGTTGTGTTGCAATGTATGGAATATCTGCATTTGTCATAAAAGTATTGTCAGTTTGTATATCATAAAAAGCATTAAAGTCTTTAACTAAAAGAAGTGGATTAAACGCTCCTGCGATATTGTTCTCTTTAAAAGAAAAAGCTGAAAATGGCCCTTTTCTTGTATAACCGTGGTCTGCAACTATAATAATTTTTGTGTTATCATAAACCCCTTCTTTTCTAAGATAGTCAAAAAAACTTCCTAATTTTAGAATAGTTGCAGCATTCACTTGATAAGTTTGTATCTCTTCCGTACTTGAAACAGAAAAAGAACCTGTATCACCAGTTTTTGTACTGCTTGGAATATCATAGTTTGGTGAAGAAAGAAAAGCTTCATGATGAGGGGTGCTGTTATATACCATGCAATAAGTTCCAGCATTATTATTTTCAATACTGAATAAATTCGGTAGATACTCTAGTTCTGCATATTCAGTCAGAAAATCGTCCATAGAACTTATTGGGGTTCGTGTTGCACAAAAATATTCGCCAGAATCATAAAATGGCATTCTTATGTGTAAAGGAGCAATTAAAAAAAGTGAATATGATATAAAACGTGCGGGCATTGATGCATAAACGGCAGTTGATAGATGTCTATCATCAAAAAATTTCTGTTTAAGTTGCTGTTTCAATTTTTCTCCGTTGAAGGCCATTGTATTTGGAATATCAGCAAATACTTTCGGATCACTTGAAACATCAGAAAAGGTTGGAGTGTCCAATAAATATGATTTTAAGCCTACATCGCTGAAAATCTTAGGGATAACTTTTGTTCCTTCATTCCAATATTCTTTAAAATTAGGAGATCTTTTTCTCTCAAAAATTGCTTTTGGTGTATATTCATAGCCACCGTAAATCGGCAAAATACCTCCGTTTGTGGAGCCTGAGAAACTTATTGTATTCGGAAAGTATGTGAACCCTTTATATTGTTCCTCAAGTTTTGGAAATTGCTCTACTACGTACGGAAAATACCAGTTTATAGCCCTGTCGCACAAAATTAAAATTACATTCTGACCTGTTTTTGAAAGACATAGTTTGAATTGTTCTGCAGTATCAGTCTGGGAATTTTGAACTTTCTCCAATGCAGAATATGCTGTATTAATCGATTTGATTTTTACAACTCCCATTCCTACAAGTGACAAGCAAATTATCGAATAAAAAACTGAGAGAAGTTTTAGCCGACTTTTTTTGAGCAATGTTAAAAATACAACAAATAATACAACAACGGTAATAAAATAAGGAAACTGCATTTTTCTTACAAATGCGTTGTATGAGTCCTCAACTATATTAAAATCTACATATTCAAGCATTGGCGTAAGAGTACCAATATAAGTGAAGAATACGAATGCATCTAAAAGTCCCATCGCAAAAATGAGAGCTGAAAAAATTGAAAGGATCCATCTTTTACTTTTTTCCAAAAGAAAATAGAAAAGTCCACACCATACACCAAAGAGTCCAGAAAAAAATAATAGAGAAGTAAAAACAAATTTTACAGGATTTTCAAAACCTTTCAATATATTTGAAAATTCCTGCGGACTTGAACTAATTACATTTGCCGGTAAAACCAGTCCCAAAAGAAGTGAAAGCCCAAATATACTTGTTAGAAAAAGAATAAAACTATGTTTTTGTCCAATAGATATATTTTCTAAAGTTTTTCTAAAAAATGTTTTGTTTTTTATCACAAAAAAGGGAATACCTGTTACTAGTAAGAATGTAAATAAACATATAAGTTTTTCAGGTAAATCTGAAATGTCAGTTATTGTTGAACGGATAAAAAGCACATACATTAGTGTTATAAAAAGTATCGTTGTACATAAAAAATAAAATGAGCGTAAGGGATTTTTTGTTTTATTTATGATGTTTTTTACAAGTGAATACACATTGTTCATAGTCCAGTAGATAACGAGTCCGCTAGGTGATGTGTACAAAAGAACAAGAAATATAATTGCTGTTATGTAAATCGGCATTTTTTCTTTAAGTGAAAATCCTTTTGTATATATAGAACTTGCAAAAATATTAATTACAGTCATCAATACTGGCAGGACATTCAGCTGTAATGTTCCGATTTTATATAAACTATCAGGTTTTGAAAAATCTTTTATCCAAAAAAATCCTTGCCCATTCAAAGATTCGAGATTAGAAAGAAAATGATATGCCGCAATAAAAAATGGAATTTGAATTATGATTCCGATGGATGAACGCAGTGCCATTATTGGGTGATAATGATTTTCACTGTAATATGCCATAAGCATCATATATTGTTCATCACCGGTGAATGTCTTTTTTATGCGGGCAATTTGGGCTTTCATTTTGTTTTGTATACTTCTTTCTTCCTGACTTTGCTTTTCTGCAAGGTTATATAAAGGCAGTGTAAGAAGTGTAATTAATGTTGAAACTCCAGCAAGTGCAAAAAATGGAGAATGAAAAAGGCGAAAGAAGAATTCATAAGAAATGTCAAATATAAATTCTAGAGGATAAATGAAAAACTGATAGAAATAATAAGACATAACAAGAAATAGTATATAAAATTCTTAATATAATTAAAATAGCTATGAATTATTAAATAAATAAATCAAAAAAAATATGCAGCTTTTTTAAGATCTTGATTTTATTTTCAATCGGAGTAAAAAAACTGTATTTACATCTATTGGAAAAAATAAAATCCATCTCATAAATTATGTTTTGCTTGCGAAGTTTGTCGAGTTTTGATTTTTTGTAGAAAACAAGAGCTTTTCTCAATTCTCTTTTATCCTTGCAGCTAGTTTTCTTTAAGAAAAATACGGCAGAATTCTCTTTTATATATTCATCAGATAGTATATTTTTAATAGAAAAATCATCATGCTCATATTTTTCAAAACTCATGGTATCAAGTGTTTTTGCACACCATTCAAGAATATTGTCAGATGGAGTTTCTCCAAAAAAATCTGCACCATATCGTAATGTATTCAGTTTTCGTAAGGCATATCGGTCTTTATAAAATGATTCAATAAATGTTCCGTATGTTTCAAATTCGCTAAAATTGCGTTCACTTTCGCTGATTTTACTAAAACTTGCTGCAAGAATCTTTTCCCAAAAAAAGTTTCCGCTAATTTTCTTCTGTTCAATAAGTTTGATGAGCTCGTTTGTAAGTTCTGAATCAAACATCATGTGTTCAGAAATAAAAGATGGTTTGATTTTCTTTTTTAAGCCAAGTAATTGCTTTATTGTTGTAAAATAGCGTGATTTATATTCTCTCTTTAAATTAAAGTATGGACGACCATTTTTATCAAAAAAGTCTAAGTTATGCAGAGGGATGGTGTCACAATCCCAGACCAAATAATACTGATTTTTTGAGATTTTACTTAATGCAAGTTTTATAAACTGCTGAAAATACCATCCTGTATGCTTTGTATTTCCGCCTAGTTTCTGTATTTTTTCTGCAACAGCCTTAAAAGTAAGTCCTTCGGTAATATTGTTTTCGTCTAAAAATATACATTCGTTAAGAATATCTTCCGCAGGCTGTTCTTTTGCTACGATAAAGATTCGTTCTGCAGGGATATTCTTTTTTATGTAGGGAATGTTTCTTTTTAGTACATCAAAATCAGAGACTGCGCTAATGATATATGCATCAAATTTGGGTTTATAGTTTTTCATAAGTTTTCCTTATATTTTTAGCATTGGAAATATATATTTTCTTGTTTTTGCGAAAATCAGCGGATTAAGCCAGATTAACATAGTAATAAACTTAAGCCGGAGTATTTGAATTGTAGAGGCAAGCTTGTTCTTTTTGAGAAAGTATATGCTAGATTTGAAAAGATTTATTTTAGAGAAACTTGCAAGGTCAAGAACTTCTAAAGATGTTTTTTTTTCACTTCCGCCTTCAAGATGTACTATTTTTGCATTGTCTATAAGAATACATTTATATCCAGCTTTTGTAAGTTGATATTCCAAATCTGTTTCTTCATAGTAAAGGAAAATATTTTCATCAAAACGTGCATGGTTATTATTTCGTAAGAAAAGGTCAGCACCTGTTATATAACCAACAGGTCCAAAATGCTTTGTAAATTTTTTGTGTGAAATAACTTCTTTCAACTTTCTTCTTAATACATAATGTCTGAACGCAGCTTTATATGTACCAATAAGAAGTTTTTGTCTGTCGAAAATAAATTCTTTTGCAGAAGCAAATTCTCCACAAGCCGAACCATAGGATGAAACTATATTTCCATTTATATCAGTCAAGTTTGTTCCTAAAGCTCCGATATTTTCTCTTTCTCCATTATCTTCAAAATAGTCAAAGAAAATTTTTACGGAATTATTAAGAAGTAGTGTGTCACTATTCAGATAGAAAATGTATTTACCTTTCGCAACTTCAAGACCTCGGTTATTCGCTGTACCAAAACCTAGATTTGCGTTGTTTTCAATAAGGATAACGTGAGGAAAGTCTGCTTTCAACATTTCGATAGATCCGTCAATAGATCCGTTGTCACTTACGATTATTTCGAAATCAATGTTTTTGGTTTGCTCGTAAATTGATTTGAGACAATCGGAAAGAAGTTTTTTGGTATTGTAATTTACGATTATGATAGAAACGTCAATTTGTGACATTCCTATACTATAACGTCTCTTATCATGGTTTTCAATAATTAAAATTGGACCACTAAATCCAGTTTTTAAAACATTCCTTGCAAACAATTTTTTTCATTAAAAAAGATTGATAAAATTCATCGCGTTCTTCAATAGCTGAATCTGTTTTGTCTGTTCCCGAAATAATACGGTTCAGTTTTTCCGTCAGCTTTTTTTTGATTAATTCTTCGTTCTGTTCATTCTGTTTACTTTCTGGAAGAATATACCCAAAAGTTTCAGATGGTATTAAATCTCTTGCTGCTCCAACATCTGTAAGAATGAGATAGTCCATGAAAGCAGCTGCTTCGAGTGATGCTATTCCAAAACTTTCCCAACGAGACGGCAAAACAAAAACTTTTGCTCTGTCATAATAATTATCAAGAACTTTTTTATCTTTTATATTGCCTGTGAAAATAATTTTATCATTTAGATCTGGTCGCTTTGCAAAAAAATTGTTTATATAAGTTTCAAAATCTTGTTCTTGTTTTTCAATAGGTCCAATCAGATATACTTTCCAATCTTTTAAGTCAACATTTTCCATTGAAGACAAAAGAAGCTCTGTATTTTTTTGATGAGAGCCAAAACGGGCAACAGAGATTATTAGGTTTTCTTTTTTGTTTTCATAAACTGGAAGAGTTTCCAGACCATTTGGAACCTTATGGACATTAAGGTGTGAAAAAAATGGATCTGATTTCAGTAAAGAATATGTTTCTTCCGTTTCTGTGGAAAGAAAATCAATTTTTCTGTAGATTTTTTTGTATGCAAAAGATTTTAATCTTGCTTTTAGACCGCCACAACGATGCATATCCGAGATTTTTCGCTCAAGATTAGTTTTATTTGCGTCCATTTTAAGCCATATTTTTGCCTTTTTATTGAAAAGTTTTATAAAGAACGCAAGTACAACTGTATTATCATTATTATGGAAAAGAATATAATGTGAATTAGATTTTCTGTTTTTCCAAATATAATTTATGAAAGGCTTTATAAAAATACGCCAGTTCTTAAAATCTTCAAAAGGATAAGGAATATAATCCGGTTGCTCTTTGCATCTTGTGGGAGAATTAATTCTACTAATTAAGCCATAATTATCTATATCTCGAATCTTTGTACTTGATTCTGTATCTGCATCCATAAAGACAATTTCATACGGAAGTTGATATTCTTGTGAAAGATATTTGGGAAAAAGTCCAGGATCTTTCTTTAAGTGAACATCCAGAAACGATTTCCATGGAAGTAATTCTACAATTTTAGGCATTGCGCTTTCCTCCGTAGATTTTTTCCAGTAGTTTTTTTAGGGTGTCACAGAAATAATAATTTTTAAGCAGTAAAAGTATCGTCGCATAGGAAAAAATGCCAGTAACAAAACCTGTTATAATTCTTATAATTATAGAGACACTTATTCTTGTAGAAAAGTATACGCAGATTCCCATTATAAAGGTTGCAAAAATAATTTGAATAAAATTTGACCATATTCTCTTATTCCTAAAATAAGTGGCAAGAAAAAAAGCCTGAAATAGCGTTACAGAACTTTCAGCTATTACTGTTCCTACAGCAGCCCCTGATGCTCCATATTTGGGAATAAGCAAAACATTACAAATAAGATTTATGCCTGCACCAATACAAACTGCAATAAGGGAAATTTTCTCTTTTCGCATGGCAGAAAGGGGACTTCCTAAAAGACTTGCCGTTGAGATAATGAAAATTATTGGCGTTATTATCCTCATAGGTTCAAGCGCATTTATAAAATTTCCGCCAGAAAACAAAAGTAAGACTGGTTCTGCAAGAAGAAATAATCCGACGCATATTGGAATGCTTATCATCCAAAATATTGAAATTGATTTTTCAATAAGGGAGGAAAAAGCTGAAAACTGTTCTTTTTCTGCATGATAGGAAAGACGTGGTAGAAGAATTGCGGAAACAGCTGTCAGCATTCCAATAACCATTTTTACAATTTTTGTTGCTGCCGAGTAATAACCGACTTCGGTATCGGTCGTAAGGAAACCAAGCATTGTTGTATCTAAAACTGTATAAATATTTGTAACAAGCGTCATACCAAAAAAAATAAAAATAGGTTTTAGATGCTTTTTTATTTCCAATCTGCATTTCTGAAAAATAGTAATATAATTTCTACTATTAATAAAATTACAAATATTAGAACCTACTGCAGAAAAAATTCCAAAAGCTGCATACCAATATAAATCTTCTGGTGTATGGACAAAAACAAAAAGAAATATAAGACTTAATAATTGAAAAATAATTGAGCGTATGGTTATATATTTAAATTCCTCCGTTGCTGTATATAGCCAGTCCATTCCAAATATTGTAAAAAGTATTTTTGTGCTGCAAATAAGGAGCAGTACAATATAGTCTGAAAATTTTGGAACAGTGAAAATAAGAAAAAAGAAAAAAATATACGAAATACAGGTTGAAAATAGATTGATACAAAGAATTTCTCTTGAAAATTGTGACAATTTTGCTTGGTCTTCCCTGATTTTTGCTGCTTCTCGTGCGGCATAGCTATTAGTTCCCAATAGACCAATTGTTACGAAAAATGCAACAACGGAATTTGCAAAATTGATTTTCCCAATGCCATCAGGATTTAATATTCTTGATGCATATGGAAAAGTAATCAATGGAAAAGCGAGGTTCATAAATGCTTTTATAAATGCGAAAAAGGCGTTCTTCTTTAATGACTTTTGATTACTCATAGCTTAAAAATTATATTTTGTAGATATGCATACAGAAAATCCTGCGACATTGCTTGTATTATATAGCTGTCGTGCCATAAAAACTCTTGTAAGGCTTGTATTGATAAAAAGACTTTTTGTTACATATTGTGTCAGATTAATACCATAGGAACGAAAAACTTTAAACCGTCCATAATAATCCTTATTTACAGTGGATGTCTTTGAATCTGACGATGCATCCGTATCTACAGCCTTATTATAAATGTAATTGTTGTCTGGACAATATCTATGATAGAACAGCATTACATTACCATGCGGGTGATAAAGTTTATATCCTAAGAACTGACAGTTTCCCATGCTTCCGCTACCGGCTCCTAGAATCTGCCCCTTGTTTGTGTATCCTTGAGATATGCGTCCGTGACTATAATAACCTGTATAGCACCATTGCAACTGAAAATCCTGTGACATTTCAAAATTATTCCATTCTGCAATAATTTCTCCTTTGAGCCAGTCAAGAGGGAGTGGTGTTGCCTGCTTTAAGCCAACTGAGTAAATTGCCGTGTGGAATGGATTTGCAAGTTTATCTGATGTAAAATCATCAATACCAAGTTCTCCCCAAACTTCAAAACCTACTTTTGGAAACTTCCAGTTAGCAAATATTGCAACTTTCTGATCTTCATCCTCATGATTTCCAACTTGACTTCCATTTGAGTGTGACAACGTAAACAGACGACCGATATACTTGAGGTTATGACTTGCAAAATCAGTTATAAAAATGCGGTTTAAGCCAACTGTTAGCCCTGGAACAAAAGAAGGAGCAAAAGATGCACTCATTGCTGTAAGCAGGCGGTAATCATTATCAGGATTGTTATCAAAATAATCTGATTCTGTAAGGCGTCCCAGCCACAAGCGGCCTTCAATATCGCCTATATACCAGCCAAAGTGGGGCATAAAGATGGAAGTTTTTCGTAATCCTGCATCAATTTTGGGATATGTTGCTGCATTGTTGCTACCAAGCATTGGGTTCAGCCAAGCCGAACCAAGCCATGGCGACTGGAAACCTGCACCAAAGGTGAGTGTATGCCAGCTCCAGCGGACTTCCGAGTCTCCCCAGTCAAATGTTTTTATGCTTGAATCTCCAAACCGCTGCGGAGCATCAATTCCGCTTTGATAATAGCCATAAGGACTTGAAACAGCTGACGGCATCAAGTCAAATTCTTTATTCTGAGAAAAACTTATCTCCGGCTTAAGTGTCACTTCAAATCCGTATCCCTCAAGCCTTGCACCCGCGGTGAAACTTGTGTTGTAACCTTTTCCCTGCCAGAGTGCTCCGTCGTTCTGACCGTATGGAGCTGCCGTGTTGTATGAATTATACCATTCCGGACCAAATGCCTTGAATTTTACTGATTTTTCAATTCCTCGGGTGAACCAGTTTTCTTCTGCTGATTCTGATTCCCAGAGAATGTATTTTGTGCCGAGATTGTTGCTTCTCCAGATATTTTCTTCTGAATCTGCAAGAGAATTGCCTTCTTCGTCTTCGTTAAAATGCCATTCTGAGTCACTGAGCGTACGGTATCCGAGGGTAGGGCGTTCGACCACTCCTGTAAGCGAGAGAAAATCGTAGTATTCTTCTTCTGTTGATTTTAGTGCTTCCTGCGCAGAAAGTCGTGAGGCTAAAATTAATAAGACTAAAAAAGTCTTAAAGCCTGAATTTTGCATATTTTCATTCTATCAAATTGAGGAAAAATTGTCACTGTGATATAATATAATCATGCTTCTATATCTTGCCTTCAAGAATATCATTTCCAAAAAAAGCTCTTTTGTCATCATCCTTTTTATCGCCTTTGCGGTCATGATGCTGGTTGTAACAAACGCAGTTTTTGACAGCACTGAGCAGGGCGTTCAGGAAACTTTTGTCTCAAGCTTTACCGGTGATATTGTCATCCGGCCTCAGTATAAATCTCCGCTTTCCCTTTTTGGAGACGAAACTCCTGTTACAGGCACACTTACCGAACTTCCAAACCTTATTCCTTACAATGAAATTCACGATTATCTTGCTTCAAATCCCCTTATTTCAGATTTGGTTCCGCAGGTTTCCGGCATTTCCCAGCTTTCCAGCGACAGCGAGGACACAAAATGCTATATGTTCGGTGTTCCTGCCGAAAAATATCTTCAGGTAATGAAATCCGTCAATATTATAGAAGGAAAGGCCTGGTCTGACGGTGAAAAGGGCATCATGCTTTCTTCAAAATATGCCCAGAATATGAATGTTCGTGTCGGTGACACCCTGCAGTTTGCAATCAGCGAGGGCTTTTCTTCACGAATCCGGGCCGTCCCCCTTACTGCGATTTATGATTATTCGGTCGAAAACTCAATCCTCGATAAAATCGTCCTAACCAATCCGGAGACTGTCCGCTCAATCATGGACATGTCTGACTTGTCCGCTGCCGATAAAATCGAAATTTCTGATAGTGCTGAGGATATGCTGGCCGATTCTGATTTGGATGATCTTTTTTCCGATGCAGAAGACAAAAGCGAAGTCGTGCATACTGATGAAATAAAAATTTCCCAGGAAGAAATTGACGCCCTTGAAAACAGCTACACTAATTCTTCCTCATGGAATTTTCTTATCTGCCGGGTCCATGATCCCAAAAAGACTAACAAAATCATCAAGGCCCTCAACAAAACTTTCAAAGAAAAGGACTGGCCATGTGAGGCTGTAAATTGGCGTTCTTCTGCCGGCAGCACGGCCTTTTATCTTTTCATTCTCCGCCTTATCCTCAATATCGGTATTATAATCATTCTTGGTGCTGGCTTTATTGTCGTAAACAACACTCTGGTTATCAATGTCCTCGACCGCATCCGTGAAATCGGTACAATGAGGGCAATCGGTGCCAATAAGCGCTACATCACAAAGGAATGCGCCGCAGAAACAATGATTATGGCCTTTGTTGCTGGAATCCTCGGCTGCATTCTCGGTTCTTTTGCATCTATGGTTGTTTCCGCTTCACATCTTACTTTCTCAAACACTTTTCTGATTCAGCTTTTTGGTGGTTCGGTCCTGCACACTTCGGTAAGATTGTCAAATCTGTGCAGTGCTTTCGGCCTTTCAATTTTCATCGGCCTCATCGCATGGATTTATCCTCTGATAAACGCTATCCGGGTTAATCCAGTTGAAGCCATGCAGGGGGTAAAATAATGTACCAGGCAAAAATAGCTCTACGCTCCCTTATTTACCGTAAAAGTCAGTATGTCTCACTTTTCCTCGTCTGTATGTTCGGTGTGGCAATTTCTCTTGCGGCCATTGCAGTAAGCACGGGAATGATCCGCTCCCTCAATCAGAAGGCCCGCATTTATTATGGCGGAGATTTTGCCCTGATGTGCGCCAAAGACGACGCCTGGCTTGATATTTACAATTATGAAGAAAATCTCCAGCTGGTAAAATCAGCTCTTCCAAAAAATGCAATCGTCTCTCCGCGATTTGAGCTTGACGGCCGCCGCGGTTCCTTCTATTTTGAAGGCGTTCAGGCTTTGCAGCAAACTTTCAAGGGAATCGAAATCAACAATGAAAAGGCACTTCTTTCAAGCCTGACTTTTGCAGAGGGTGGAGTAGAAAATGTTCTTTCTTCACCAGAGCAGGATAACTGGGTTTTTATTTCCCTACCGATTGCAAAAATGCTGGGTGCTCATGCAGGTGACGAAATTACCCTTCAGCTTGAGACTCATGATAATATCCTCAATACAGTTCAAATTGAAATCAAGGGAATTTTCCAGGATTCAAGCGTTTTCGGCATGTACACTTCATATTTTGACTTTAATTTCCTGAAAACGGCCTACAATCGTCCTGCTGACTATGCCAACAGAATTTGCGTAAGCTTTAACGGCAAGAAAATTACTCCACAAAAGCTTCACGCATATTATGATTCCCTTTCAAAAGTCCTGAACATGTATCAGTGGGTCGATGACAAAGATGATTATATCGATGCCGATTCATTTGAGACTGAAACCTGGGGCTTTATTCCCCTCAGTGCCAATCTCAATGACGTTGAGATTATGGAACTTGCCATGGATGCAATCATAACATTCATCGTCGTAATCCTCACGATAATCATCATTGCAGGAATCGGAAGCACTTACCGGGTTCTTATAATGAAGAGAATTACTGAAATCGGCATTTACATGGCTGTCGGCATGAAGAAGCGCTCGATTATTTTCACACTGCTGATTGAGTCCCTGCTTCTGCTTGTCACCGGCTGCCTTGCTGGAATCTTGCTTACAGGAATTTTCTGTTCCATTATCTCTCTCTTTGATTTTTCTTTCATTCCTTCTTTTGACATGTTCCTCGAGAGAAGTAACCTTTGCCCCCGTCTTGATGTTATAAAAAGTGTGACGGTGATTGTATCGGTCATTCTGGCCACTTTGCTGGCTGTCTTGTACTCAACTGTCAAATCAATTAAAATCATGCCGGTACAGGCACTTGCAGTCACAGAATAATTTTTACTGGAGTAAAATATGAAACTTACTTGCAATTTGAAAAAAACTTGGCTTTCTGTTTTTGCACTTGCTTCTCTTTCTTTTTCAGCAAATGCTCTTGAACCAAAGGCTGTCGCTGATCTTTTGATGAAGGCTGAGAGTGCAACATCATTCTATGATACGGATTTCACGGCTTCCTATGAGGTCGTTCAGGAAAAACCGGGCGAGGGTAGAAGCAAAACAAACGCAACAATCTACCGCCGTGACACCGAAGCCAAATGGACTATCCTCATTACGGCTCCCCTCAAGGACAAGGGCAAGGGCTATCTTCAGACTGACTCTTCCATCTGGTTCTATGACCCGGCCGACCACCGCTTCACCTTCTCAAGCTCAAAGGATAAATTCCAGGGCACCAACGCAAACACATCAGATTTCGCGCCTCAAAGATATTCTTCTGATTACACTGCAGAAACGATTGAGGAAGTAAAACTCGGCAAACTCGACTGTCTCCTTTATACACTCAAAGCCAAAACCAAGAATGTCGATTACCCTCAGATAAAACTCTGGATTTCCAAAAATGACGGTCTTACCCGCAAAAAGGAAGATTATTCCCTTTCCGGCCAAAAACTCCGTACAACTGCAATCCCTTCGTATCAGAAAGTAAACGGCAACGGAAAAACATACCAGATTCCTGTCAGCATGGTGATTCAGGACAATCTCAAGGGCAAGAAAATCGACGGAAAAATGGCTTATGAAAAGACAGTAATTTCAATCTCCAATGCGGTACTTGCCAAACAGGACGATGCCGTATACACTAAGCCGTATCTCGAATTGATGAGTGGCAAATAAAAAACGTGATGAAGTTAAAAAAGTTTCTAAGTTTTTCTGCATTTTCTCTTGTTTTTTCTTTGCAGATTTCGCCTCTTTTTGCACAAAGTGACTCTGACTTTGATGATGTTGATTCGCTTTTTGAAACTTCAGAGGATTCTGAAAGTGCAATTGTAACCTCAGATTCTGCTGACGGAACGAATTACAACATTCAGCTTGGTTCCCTGGAATTCCCGATTGAAATTTCCGGCAATATGAACACGGAGCTTGGCGGTGCTTTTATCAGGGAAGATCAGGTCAACGACGCTACTTTTTATTTTGACTTCAAAAACTACATTTATTTCATAACCCGGCCGGATAAGTACCTCACATTGAGGGGAACCCTTAAAACGACCATGCCCAAAGACAGCTCGGATACGGCCCAGGAGCAGAGCAATCATCTCCTCTACATTTATGAGATGTATTTTGACTATCTGGTGCTTGATCACTTATATATTACCGCCGGCAAAAAAAAATCTGTCTGGGGCAACATCAGGCTCTTTTCTGATTACTATGACGAAAAGGAAAACATCACTACTACTGACAATAACCAGACCAGTGACGTGATTGACAACAATGTCTACGATGCCCAGTACACCAATGTCCTTTATGACTCGCGCGAGTATATTTCCGGCATCATAAAAATTCCTTTCTGGAATCATACTTTCACGGCTTTGGCCATGTATAATGATGAAACTAACGTCAGCTCAACAAAGACCGAGAACATGTCCCTTGCGGCAAGCCTTGAGTTGATTTTTTTCAATACCTCGATAAATTTCTTTGGCCGCCGCTTTAAGCTTAAGGAGACTGAAGAGAGCAGGACTTCTTCTACGACTCAGCTTCCGATTGTCGGAATGGAACTAAAGCGTACTCTTTTCAATTTTGATGTTTACGGTCAGTCGATTGCCAGGGTTCAGGACGGAACCAGGGCAAAAGAAATCTTTAATTCAAATTTTCAGGATCTTTCTACATTCAACCGAATTGTATCGACTGTCGGAACTTACCGCATGTGGACTGAGCATATGCCGTATTTTGGATTTAACATTGAATTCCAGAATATTTACAAGCCAAATCCATCCGCAACAGAAAATTATTTCACAAACCGCATGGCCCTGCAAGTTGGAATGGCAAAGCTTGGCCCGGACAGGAACATAAAGCCTGCAATTCAGTGGAACCACAACTTTACTGATCATTCCGGTTTTATTAAGCCCGGTATTATCTTTTCGAGAGTCCTTCCTCACTGTGACTGGAAAATCGGTGCGAAATATGAATACGGTAAGGTCAGCATTGATCCAGAGACAGGTGAGCAGCATAAATACACTAAGCTCACTGCCGGAACTTACATAACAATCAATCTTGATTACTAGAGACTATTTTTTAGCGGGATTTTTTATTCCTGAATCTTTCCGTCTCGGATTTTGATTACATGGTCGCTCAGGGCTACGATTTTTGCGTCGTGGGTTGAGAATACGAAAGTCGTTTTGAGTTCCTGATTGAGTTTTTTCATTAATTCAAGAATCTGGTCTCCGTTTTTTGAGTCCAGGTTGGCTGTAGGCTCGTCGGCAAGAATTACCGGTGCCTTTGTGACGAGGGCGCGGGCAATTGCAACACGCTGGCGCTGACCGCCTGAAAGCTCAGAAGGCTTGTGGTTGCGCCAGTCAGAAAGGCCTACTGTTTCCAAAAGGAATTCTATCCATTCACGTTTTTCTGAGGCCGAAAGGCTTGTGCTTGCTGGAGAAGGGCCAAGAGTGAGCGGAAATTCAATGTTCTCCCATACGTTGAGGACGGGAATGAGGTTGAAGGTCTGGAAAATGAATCCGAGATGGCTTCTGCGGAGTTCCGTGAGCTTTGAGTCGATTTTAAAGGGCACTTTCTTTGATTTTTCCAAATCGATTCCCTTGTAGACGTCAGTGCCTTCAAGAATAATTGAACCTGAATTTGGCAAATCGATGAGGCCGATCATATTGAGTAGGGTTGACTTGCCCGAGCCTGAAGGACCTGAAAGGGCTGCGAATTCACCTTTTTCGATTTTAAAAGATGCGTTGTCAACAGCCTTAACCTGTACTTTTTCCATCTGATAAATTTTGCTTACGTTCTTGAGTTCAATTACTGCCATAGTATGAATTATACAAAATTTTTCCCCATTGCACAATTGAAAAAGAATTTATTATGGCTTAGAATAAGCGGATATGAAAGGAATTATTCTTGCCGGTGGTAGCGGCACTCGTCTTTATCCGATTACAAAGGCTGTATCAAAGCAGATTCTTCCGCTTTATGACAAGCCTATGATTTACTACCCATTGAGTTGTCTCATGCTTGCAGGTATCCGTGAAGTCCTTATTATTTCAACTCCACGGGATATTTCTCTTTTCAAAGAACTTTTTGGTGATGGAAAATGGCTTGGAATGAGCTTTGAATATGCCGTTCAGGACAAGCCTCGAGGTTTAGCCGATGCATTCATCGTCGGTAAGGATTTTATCGGGAACGATGACGTTGCACTTGTTTTGGGTGACAATATTTTCTATGGACAGAGCTTTACCCAGACCCTCAAAAATGCCCGAAAAAAGATTGAGTCAAAAGCCAGTGAAGCCGTAATTTTCGGTTACATGGTAAAAGATCCGACAGCCTATGGTGTCGTAGAGTTTGATGATACGGGAAAGGTTCTCGGAATCGAAGAAAAGCCAAAGGAGCCAAAGTCGAACTATGCGGTTCCAGGCCTTTATTTCTATAACAATGAAGTCGTAAAAATCGCAAGTGAAGTAAAACCTTCTGCCCGTGGTGAAATCGAAATCACGGCCGTAAACAACGCATATCTTGAGCGCGGTTCACTTTCAGTCGAACTTCTTGGCCGAGGCATGGCATGGCTTGATACAGGCACTTATGACGGTCTTCTGGAAGCAAGCAATTTCATCGCCACAATCGAAAAGCGTCAGGGAATGTACGTCAGCTGTATCGAAGAAATTGCATATGCAAACGGCTGGCTTTCTAAGGAAGAGCTTCTTGAACTTGCAGCCGGCTACAAAACTGACTACGGCACTTATCTGAAGTACATAGCAGAAAAATAAAAAACACAGATAGACACAGATTTTAGGATTTTGTATGTTTGAATTTAATAAATGCGTGACATCGGACGGAGCTGTATTTGAAGGTTTGTATGAGATTCAGCCTAAAGTTTTCGGTGATGCACGCGGATATTTTTTTGAAGTTTATTCTGAGAGAGATTTTTTTGAGGCAGGACTCAAAATGAAGTTCGTGCAGGACAATCAGTCTTCTTCAAGCAGGGGCGTACTCCGCGGACTTCATTTCCAGACACAGCACCCGCAGGGAAAACTTGTTCGTGCCGTTTCAGGAAAAGTTTACGATGTAGCAGTCGACCTTCGTAAAGGTTCTGCCACATTCGGAAAATACTACGGAGTTGTCCTTGATTCAGAAAAACAGAATCAGTTCTACATTCCGCAGGGCTTTGCACACGGTTTCTATGTTCTTTCAGAATCAGCCGTATTTGCCTATAAATGCACAGATTTTTACGACCCGAAAGGCGAGGGCGGCTTAATGTGGAATGATCCGAGCATCGGAATTGACTGGAAGAGCGTGGCTCCTGAAATCGAGCCGCTCCTTTCAGAAAAAGACGGAAAACACCCGCAGTTCGATAAAAATGCGGAATATTTTGACCTTAATGGAAAATGGATGGGAAAATAAATGGCAAGAAAATTAAACAATATACTTATTACCGGTGGTGCCGGCTTTATCGGATCTAACTTCATCAACTATCTCTTCGGACTCAGTGCTACTGGCTCTAAAGAATTCATGGATTCAGGATTTAAGGGCAAAATCGTAAACGTTGACTGCCTTACTTATGCCGGAAACCTCGAAAACCTTTCAATGGTTGAGGAAAAATTCGGCAAAGGCGTTTCTGAAAGTGAAAGACGCTATTTCTTTGAGAAGGTTGACATCTGTGACCGCAGTGAGATTGAGCGAATCTTCAAGCAGTACGATATCGATACTGTAATTCACTTTGCGGCAGAAAGCCATGTTGACCGTTCTATTTTGGGACCAGAGGCTTTTATCAAGACAAACGTAATGGGAACATTCACGCTTCTTGACGTTGCAAGAAATTACTGGGGAATTTCCCTTGACAAGCAGCGTGATGACGTTCTTTTCCATCACATTTCAACCGACGAGGTTTACGGTTCACTTGGCGAAACTGGATATTTCACTGAGACAACTCCTTACGATCCTCGCTCACCTTATTCTTCTTCAAAGGCAAGCTCAGACCACATCGTAATGGCTTACTATCACACTTACGGTCTTCCAATTACTCTTTCAAACTGTACAAACAACTACGGACCTTATCAGTTCCCGGAAAAACTTTTGCCTCTCATGATTTCAAACATCCGTGACGGAAAGAACCTTCCTGTTTACGGCGAAGGCAAAAACATCCGCGACTGGATTTATGTCGAGGACCACAACCGTGCCGTCTGGCAGATTGTCAACTCAGGAATTACAGGTGAAAAATACAACATCGGCGGCGAAAACGAATGGCAGAACATCAAGCTGCTTCACAAAGTCATTGAGCTTACCGCTCCAAAAGTTGAAAAAACAGCGGATGATGTTGAAAAAACAATCGTTCATGTAAAGGACCGCCCAGGTCACGATGCCCGCTACGCAATCGACTGCACTAAAATCAAGAAAGAACTCGGCTGGGAGCGCAAGATGACCTTCGAGCAGGGCCTCCAGCTCACAGTAAACTGGTACCTCGACCACAAGGAATGGGTAGACCACATCCTTTCCGGCGAATACAAAAACTGGATCAACGCAAATTACGGTGATAGAAAATAATGGTTTGGGTTATTGGAAATAAGGGGATGCTCGGCACTCAGATTTGCCGAACCCTTAAAGAAAATAAAATTGAATGTACAGGAACTGACTGCGACGTCAGTATCCTTGATTTTTCAGCTCTGGAAGGATTTGCCTCGGGTAAAGATATCTCCTTCATCGTAAACTGCGCTGCTTACACTGCTGTTGACAAGGCGGAAAGCGACGTAGATTTTGCCCGAGCCTTAAATGCAGATGGACCTCGTAACATTGCCAGACTTGCAAAAAAAATCGGGGTTCCTTTCCTTCATATTTCTACAGACTATGTTTTCGATGGAAGTGCTTCTTCTCCGATTTCAGAAGATGCTCCAATTAAACCAATTGGGGTTTACGGCGAAACAAAGGCTGAGGGAGAGAAATCTGTTCAGGAAGAGACCGGCGATTTCTACATTCTTCGAACTGCATGGCTTTATGGATGGAGCGGAAAGAATTTCGTATACACGATGATCCGCGCCATGAACATGCGTGACAGTGTAAAGGTCGTAAATGATCAGAGGGGAACGCCTACAAACTGTGTAACTCTTGCTTCTGTGATTTTAAAAATCATTGAAAATCGCCTGGCGGGAAAAAATGTTCCTAACGGAATTTATCATGTCACTGACTTGGGTGAAATCACATGGTTTGACTTTACTAATGAAATCAAAAAAGAGGCGGCTGATGCAGGTTTTCTTTTGAATAAAGATTGTGTTGTAAATCCTTGTGATACAAGTGAATATCCGACACCGGCAAAAAGGCCTGCTTATTCAGTGCTCGACAAGTCAAAGATTCAGAAAACTCTGGGAATTAGCCTCCCGGACTGGAAGGAAAGCTTAAAGTCCTTCATAAATTCAGCACTCTTTGACAAGACTCGCATTGAATAGTAGAATAAATTGTGTTTCTTGTTTTATTTATAACAGTTGTTTGTATTTTTCTCTTTATTCGTATTCTGATTCTTTTTCAGACTCCGATTCAGTTTTTCAGCACAGGTCAGGACAAGGGCTTTAAATTCAGCGAAATTATCCTCCTCTGGAAGCTGGCAAAGGAAGCAGAGCTTGAAGAGCCTCTAAGCCTTTATGTTTCGGTTCCAACGCTCAACATGGCAATCTCAAAAATCGTCATGGATGCAAAGGCAAATGGCTCGGAAAGCCTTGATTCAACTCAGAATTTCATTTCAAAGCTCTACGAGTACCGCACCAAGATTGATTTGGAGCACGAAAATAAAAAGGGCCTCGAATCCACAAAATACCTGGAAAAAGGTCAGCGCCTCAGAATCATCCTCAAGGGAAAGGGCGTTTTTGCCTCGGAGATTTTGAGCGTAGGCTATGAACTTATAATCAGGGTTCCGCTTCAGAAAAATGTCAAGGTAATCGAGGGCAGCGACTGGGTAACTCATGACGTCAGCGTTTACCTCTGGCGCAAGGGGGATGCAGGCTATGTCTTTGACACCCGCGTTACAAATTCCGGAGTATTCCAGGGGCAGAGCGTAATCTATCTTGCCCATACAAACCAGCTGGAAAGGGCACAGAAACGCAAGTCTGTCCGGGCTGAGTGCCAGATTTACGCCCAGCTTTACTTCCTTGCCGATGAAATTCCAGATTATGATGCCGTTGAAATCGAGGACGGCTATAAGTGTCTTTTGGAGGATATTTCAGAAGACGGTGCCATGATCCGCATCGGAGGCAAGGGCAAGCAGAATATTAAAATCAAGCTGCAGTTCGACATCGACGAAAGGCTTATCATTATGTTCGGTATTGTCCGGGCTGTAGAATACAATCAGGAATTAAATCAGTCACGACTCCATTTTGAATGCCTGCACATTGAAAAAGAAATGAAGAACAAGATTCTCGAATTTATCTATCGTGATCTTTCAGAAGAAAAGAAGGACGAGCTCACGGCCCTTGCCGAAGTTGAACAGGAAGGTCTTGAAAGCGGCGACATTAAGGAAGGAGACGCAGAACTCCCGGCTAGTGCAGAACCTCTTAATCCGGAGGAAATTCTTGATGAAGCAGCTGACAGCGAAGAGCCTGTTGATTCTTCAATTTTGTTCTCCGAAGAAAATGTTGATGAAAAGGCAGCCGAAGAAATGGCCAGTTTAGAGATTCCTTTCGAGAGCAGGAGCCTTGAGTGAAAAATAAATTCATTCTTTCCCTTTTGATGTTTTTTTTCTCTCTTCAAATTTTTGCTTCAAGCTCACAAACCGAAAAAAACTTTATAAAAGCCAGCCTGTCTGAAAAAATAAAAATAATCGAAAACCTTAAGGAAAAGGATCTTGTTCCGGTCACTCAAAAAGCCCTTGATTTTTCAATCGAAAATGCGGCCATCTTAAAGGAGGACAAGGATTTGACAAGTCTTGCACTTGCCTGCGTCCTGGTTCTTCCGTCTGATCAGGAGTCGGCTAAAAACCTTACTTCTTCTGATTTGCAGCTCTTTTCCGAAAAATTCATGACGATTTTCAAATTGTTCAAGAATCCGGAACTCCGCCGGGCAATCATGAAGAATCTGGAGTTTTATTCAGGCAGCGACCAGTCCCTCACGGTTTCCTTCCTTAACGATTATCTTTCTTCCGCCTACAAGGCAAACGAAAGCGAAAAAAACATCCTTGAAGAAGCAATCATTACAATCGGTAAAATCGGTGACAACGAATCGCTTTCAATAATTTACAATGTCTGGGTTTCAAAGATTTGGGATAAGTATCATGACAGCATTGACGAAGCCCTTGTTTCATTGTCTCAGGATTCCTTTGGCGATGCGATCAGGATAATTTCCTCGTCAAAAATCGAAGATATTGCCCATTATTTCAAAATTTTGAAAAAATCTGATAAAATTTCTGAAAATTCTTTGTGCCAGATTGCCGAAAACGCACTTTTAATTGCAATTAATAATGTAGAGAATTTGAGCGCAAAAAGCAAAGATTCTGAAAAGGCGTTTGTAGGTTTTCAGCTTGATGCCCAGGAAGTTCTTACCGCACACAAGTGGTCTCATGCTTCTTCTGCAATCAACAGTAATATTCTGCTGGCAAAAAAAGCTTACGATAAAGGGACAATGGACGAAAAAGATTTTGTCAAACTGATTAAATCTTCTGTTCAAATCCCTTCGCACGACCTTGCACAGACTCTTACTGATATGCTCTCAGAGTGCAACGGCAAAGTAGAAAAGGCATCTTCTGATGCAAAGATCGAAATGCCTGCCAAGAGCGTTGTTCTTGCTCTGATTACTGCATTAGGAGAATTGGGAGACAAAACTGCCTTTGATACGCTTCTTTCAGTGACTTATCTCTCATATCCGCTTGAAGTCGTTGACGAGGCCAAAAAGTCTCTCCAAGCTTTAAATTGGTAAAAAATCTTAAAAATCCTGTATTCGTCTCAAGCCTGCTTCTTGCAATTCTTTTTTATTCAGGCGTCGCAAAAATCAGGGACAGAAATCCCTTTGCCTGTCTTGCAAAAAAAAGTGAAATTATCAGGCTTGAAGGTTTTGTGTCGTCAAATCCTGTAAAAAGCTCCTTTTTCGGCTCGACTTATAAAACTTCTTTCCGTGTAAAAAGGGCTTTCACTTCATCTGGAGTTTTCGAGGCAAGGGGAGAAGTAAACCTTTATTTTCCGGCTGCCCTCGTTGAAGCCTATTATCCGGGGAAAGTGTACAGCAGGCTTTCTTCAAGGGAAAAAGGCTTTATCGTTGAAAATGGTGGCAGTTTTCTGCTTGATGTAAAGTGCCTGCAAAAGGGAAGTGAAAGAAGCTTTCTTGTTGAGGACGGAAAATTCCTTGGCTGGCAGGGAGGCCTTTTTCAAAAGAAGGTGGCTAAAATCCGTGCCTTGTGTCGCCTTCAGTTTAAAAGACTTATGTACGCCTGGGGAAAGGCGGGCGGACTTCTTCTGGCCCTTCTTTCGGGCAGCCGGGAATATACTGAAAAGACTGTCGCTGACAGTTTCCGTGATTCAGGTCTTTCTCATATTCTGGCTCTTTCCGGAATGCACCTTGGACTTTTCGGCGGAATCGCAAGATTTTTCGGAAAGAAAGCGAGGGGGCGGAATTTTGCTGATGCGGTTCAGCTCGGGGCGGTTGCGTTTTTCGTCTGGTTCGCTGGAATTTCACCATCGCTTTTCAGGGCTTTTCTTGCAGCCTTGATTCTCTACCTCAATTCGCTTTTCAGGATGAATAGGCCGGAAGGTCTTTCCCTGCTTTCCTTCTGCTTTATCCTTCACTGCCTGATTTTTCCCTCTCACATCATGGAAGCGGCCTTCATGCTCTCCTATGCTTCACTGGCAGGAATTATAATCTTTAGCAGGGTGTTCACAAAAGTATACCCGGTTTTCATTCCTCATAAAATCCGCCTTTCCCTTTCTGATTCTTCGGCTGCCCAGCTTTCAACGGCTCCGGTCGCCATCAGGCTTTTCGGAAAAATCATGCCCCAGGGAATAGTGGCTAGTCTTTTTGTGGCTCCACTTGTATTCCTTTTTTTATATTTCGGGCTTTTTGGTCTGATAATTTGCCTTTTTGTGCCTTTTCTTTCTGGGCCAATAAGTGTTATTATGAATGGATTGTATTCTTTAATCAGTAAACTGGTTTTATTTTTCAGCTTTAAATAATAAGGAAAAGAGATTGGAACATCCTGACTATAACAGCCCTTTGGCCTTGAAGGCATTTTTGGACGAGAACGGCATGGCAATGCAGAAGAAATTCGGACAGAATTTCTTGGTTAATGCCGACGCCCGCAAAAAAATCATAGATTGTCTTGATATCGACGAAAACTCTTCTGTTTGGGAAGTCGGTCCTGGCCTTGGCAGCATGACTGATGAAATTCTTGGCCGGGGAGCAAAACTCACAGCCTTTGAGATTGACCACGGATTTGCAAGGCTTGTAAGGCAGTTTTTTGAAATCTATTCAGAAAAGGGCAAATTTGAGCTTGTAGAGGGCGACGTCCTCAAAACATGGAAAAAATATTCTGACGAGCACGGAGCTGCCGACCGCTTTTTCGGCAACCTTCCTTACAATGTCGCCGCTACGATTATCGCGGACACAATCAATGAGGGAGTCCGCTTTGAAAAGGCCGTCGTCACCATTCAAAAGGAAGTGGCTCAGAGAATGACCGCAAAGGAAGGAAGTGAAAATTACTCGTCATTTTCCGTTTTGTGCCAGTGGGCCTACAATATCAAGAACATAGTTGACCTGGCTGGAGGCAATTTCTGGCCGGTTCCGAATGTTGCAAGCCGGGCCGTCCTCATGACAAAGCGAGAGGATTTTCCCCGCTGCCAGAACCCCAAGCTCTTCATGAAAATGCTGCGCCAGCTTTTTTCTTCAAGACGAAAGACCGTGCGCAACAACATGCTGCCCCTTGCTGGTGGCGAAAAAACTGACCAGGCGCTTGAAAAGGCCGGAATTAAAGGCAGCGTAAGGGCTGAGGATTTGAGCCTTGACTCTCTCCTTAAACTTTCAGATGCCTTGAATGAGCTGATATAAAAAAACAGCCTGTATTTAAAAATCGATGAAGAAATTTTTACTTTGCCTGATTTCGATATTTCTATTTTTCTCTTTTTTACCACAAAGTCTTTTTGCGGCAGAATCGACTAAATATGACGATATTAATTTCCCCCAGTGGACAAAAGACCTCAGGCGAACGGAAATCATCACATTCGGCTCCCTTCCTTTTGTCACTCTCTGGACGACTGTAGGCTATTCACTTTATCAATACGGAGAATTTAGAAATCCTCTCGATAAAAGCACGGATTCCTTTACGGAAGATGACCAGTGGAAAATCATTAAAATTTCTGCGGCAACCTGTGTTGGACTGGGGCTCACAGATCTGGCAATAAACCTGATTGCCCGCACCAAAAAAGAAAGCAGGCTGCGTAAGCTTCGTGAAATGCAGCCCTATACGGTCACGCCCGCAAAAGACCGCAAGCCTCCAAAAATGCACGAGGATGAAAGCGACCAGGAGGCGGAAGAAAGGCTCAAGCACGAAAAGGAAATGGAAGAGAGTCCTCTTGCAGAAAGTTTCATCGAGGGAGTTGAAAGTGCCATTTTTTAGCGCCAGAATTCCTGCTGATTTTTCAGGCAATACAAGACTTGATAAATACATTGCTTCTCTACCGGCTTCGGCTTTTGACGGAACGAGCATGAACCGCTCAAAACTCAAGAGCGGCGCCACGGAAATTTTACTCAACGGAAAAGTCGCCAAAGTCTCTGCAAAGGTAAAGGCCGGAGACCAGATTGACATTCAGTGGGAAGAAAACATCCCCGAGGACATTGAGCCGGAGAATATTCCCCTTGAAATAATTTACGAGGATGAAAATGTCTGCGTGGTCAATAAAAGGCAGGGCATGGTCACTCATCCTGCGGCCGGAAACTGGAACGGCACCCTGGTCAACGCCCTTCTTTATCACTGGGGGCGCAATGCCATTCATCAGGATTCAAGCGAAGAAGTGACTGCGGAAGTCCTTGCAAAAAGAAGACCCGGAATCATCCACCGGCTGGACAAGGACACGAGCGGAGTCATAATTACTGCAAAAAATCGCGGAACAGAGGAATTCCTGCACGAAGAATTCCTGCACCATAACAGGATTACAAAGGAATACATAGCAATCTGCTGCGGCCGGCCAAAAGTCCTTGAGGGCAAAATCGAAACCCAGATTATCCGGGACCCGCGGGACAGAAAGCGCTATAAGGCAGCCGTGGGTACACAGGAGGGCAAAAGGGCAGTTACCCTTTACAAATGCTTTGCAACTTACGGTCCTTTCTCCCTCATGAGAATCCGCATCAAAACAGGCCGCACTCACCAGATCCGCGTGCACATGAAATTTCTGGGCTGCCCGGTAATGGGAGATCCGATTTACGGCAATTTCTTAAAGGGCTCTCCCTTCCAGAGCGCAAGCCTCATGCTCCACGCATACCTGCTGAAAATCCGTCTGCCGGGCCAGAAAGAGAGGGCTGTCTTTAAGGCTCCTGTTCCCCTGCGCTTCAAAAAGGTCTTACGGACTTTGCACGAAAAATACGGAAATTTTCTATGAAGATTATTCATTCGCCGACAGAAGATTCTCCTTTTCTCATCGCCTTTAAGCCTGCGGGACTTCCGTCTGCGCCTCTTTTTGAAGGGGATGAAAGCATTCTGACTCAGGCCATTCAGCTTTTTCCTCAGATTGCACTTGTTCACGGAAAAAAGGAAGTCGAGCACGGACTTGTCCATAGAATTGACACCGAGACTGCGGGGCTTGTCCTGATTGCGACAAGCCAGCAAAGCTATGACTCACTGATTCTCTCTCAGAAAGAGGGTAAATTTGAAAAATGGTACCGGGCTGAAGTTGATTTGATTCCTGATTCGGCAGACCTTCTAGGTGGATTTCCGCCGACTCCCTCACTTTCAGAAAATTCCCTCGTCATTGAAAGCTCATTTCGTCCCTTTGGGCAGAAAGGGCGGGAAGTCCGTCCGGTTAATCAAAATGCGGGCAGGGCAGCCCTTAAAAAAGCTGGAAGCGTCCTTTATAGAACGGAGATTTCTTTTGAATCAGAAAATGTCGCCGTCTGCCATATCAGTGCGGGCTACAGGCATCAGGTGCGCTGTCATTTAGCCTGGTGCGGTTTTCCTGTAAAAGGCGATTTAGTTTACAATCCCAAGAGCCGCCAAAATCTGCAGGACGAAAAATCAGCTTCAAATTCCCATGAAATGAAGTTCACGGCCTTCAAAATCAGCTTTCCTCATCCTCTGACACAGATTCCTCTAGTTTTTCAAATGTAAAGAGGCAGAAGGCCTTGATGCGGTTGTAAAAGGCCCGGTCAATTCTCTTGTCGATGAAGGGCAGCTTTATGATGTCGACTCCGCCCAGGGCATAAATAATCCAGTTGTCTCCGTAGCGGAAAATCGAAATCACGGCAATCATTTTGCCTTTTCCGACGGCGCTAAGGAAAGTTTTGTAGCGGACCCGGTTGAGATTCTGCATCTGATAAAAATAATATGTGCCGAATTTTACTGACTCTATTCTTCCGGTGAAATAATCCAGCGGCTTCATCAAAAATCTTTCCGTGATTATTTCCTTGCCGCCAATTTTTTCGATATTCTGAATTTTCGCATCCGCGTAGAGGTAGACAATCTCTTCGTCATCATCAATATAAAAAGGCACTTTCGTGTAGCTTTCCTCGTCCTTGAGCATGGCAGAGACAATATCTGTAAGTTTTTCGTATTTTTGGTAGGGCAGGATTTTTATTATTTCGGCAAGATGATTTGGATTAACCCTTTTGACCGCTGAAATCAGCTGCCTTGCTTCCGGAATGTCGTTTATCCGAGAGTATTTGAGCTTTCCAATGCTGTTGCAGACCACTTCGCCACGCCTGAGGGCAAGAATTTCCGCTGATGTAAGCCTTTCGTTAAAAAGATAGTCGATTTCCCCGCCCATTATTCTGACCGGAGTCTGAGAAAATAGCGGGATAATGACAAGAAAAATTAGAATTATCAAGGAATTTCTTTTTAACAAATCTTCGGGCTCTCCGTTTTTTAAATGGGCAGTTAAATTCGTTTTTTAACTTTTCATCTTTATTTTAAACTTTTCTCGCACATCACGCAAGAATGTGATATAATGTTTAAATCATGATTGCACGTCATATTCAAGAAAGTATAAATTCAAAGGGTGCATCAGTCATCCGAAAAATGTTTGAAGAAGGCATCGTGCTCAAAAAAGAGCATGGTGAGGACAATGTTTTTGATTTCACTTTAGGTAATCCAGATTTAGACCCGCCTGAAAAAGTCATCAAAGCCATTCAGGAAGAAGCAAAAGATGTAAGCCACGGCTGTCACGGCTACATGCCCAATGCAGGCTATCCTTTTGTACGCGAGGCAATTGCCCAAAAAGTTTCAAAAGAGCAGGGGCTTCCTCTTTCCGGAAGCAATGTCATTATGACGGTTGGAGCAGCAAGTGCCCTCAACTGTGTCTTCAAGTCAATCCTCAATCCGGGCGATGAAGTCATTGTTCCGGCTCCTTTTTTTGCCGAGTACCGCCACTATGCCAAAAACCACGGCGGAATTCTGGTCGAAGTTCCTTCAAAATCTGATTTTTCCCTGGATCTGGAGGCAATCAAGTCTAAATTATCCGAAAAAACAGCCGCAATCCTCATCAATAACCCCAACAATCCAAGCGGAAAGATTTATTCAGAGGATGAAATTAAAGAACTTGCAGCGATTTTAAACGAAAACAACAACAAGACTGGCAGGGTCACATATCTTGTCTGCGACGAGCCTTACCGGGCCATTGTCTACGACGATGCAAAAGTAGCTCCTGCATTCCAGTTCTACGACAACACAGTTATCGTCTCTTCTTTCGCCAAAGATTTGAGTCTTCCTGGCGAGCGAATCGGCTACATCGCCGTAAATCCAAAGTCTCATGAACCGGAAGAATTCATCAAGGCAGTCACTTTCTCACTCCGAGTCCTCGGCTGTGTAAACGCGCCGGCTTTCTTCCAGAAGGTAATCGCAAAATCCTGGGATGCCCAGGTCGATTATTCAAGCTATAAGGTCCGCCGCGACAAGCTCATGGCAATCCTGGACAAGGCCGGAATCGAATATTTCCGACCACAGGGAGCCTTCTATCTTTTCTGCAAGGTTCCTGCCAATTTCAAGGGTGACGACGGTGACTTCACTGATTACCTCAAAAAATACCTGATTCTTGCAGCTCCAGGAAGCGGATTCGGCGGCAAAGGCTGGTTCCGTCTGGCCTATTGTGTTTCAGAAAAAACAATCACCGGCTCCGAAAAAGCTTTCTGTCAGGCGATGAAAAACCTGTAAAATAGACTCTTAAGAATATGGAGGAAAATATGAAAATAATGATGGTAAGTTCAGAGGCAGTTCCTTTTGCTAAAACCGGCGGTCTTGCTGACGCTGTTTCGGCCTTAGCCGGAAATTTGAGCCTTTTGGGTCACGATGTCAAAATCGTAATTCCTCGCTACTATAAAATTGACCGGAAAAAACTCACAGCCCTCGAAGGTCCGATGGGCGTTCCTGTCGGTACAGGTCAGGAATGGACTGAAGTCTATAAAACTCCTCTCCCTGGCTTTCCAAAGGTAGAAGTTTACTTCATCGATCACGAGGCCTGCTTCGGTCGCGACGGCGTTTACGGCACAAAATTTGACCCGGACTTCGCCGACAATACATATCGTTTTTCTCTCCTTTGCCACGGTGCTTTCCAGATCTGCAATAAAATCCAGTGGTACCCGGACATCGTTCATGCCCACGACTGGAGCGCAGGCTTGGCTCCGGTTCTCTTAAAGCATGTCTGCCGCTCTCAGCCTCAGTTTGCCCATACGGCAAGCGTCTACACAATCCACAACATCGGCTATCAGGGCGTTTACGGAAAAGACAAGTTCCCTGATTTGGGAATCGACTGGGGCCTCTTCTATGGGGCAGGCTTTGAGCGCAACGGTGCAATCAACCATCTTCAGGCAGGAATCTCAAGCGCTGACATGGTTACGACAGTTTCTCCGACATACGCATATGAAATTCAGACTGCTGAGGGCGGATTCGGAATGGACGGTCTCCTGCGGGTCCGAAGCGATGTCGTCCGCGGAATCATCAACGGCGTTGACATTTCGACATGGAATCCAAAAACAGACAAGGAACTTCCTGTAAATTACAGCACGTCAAACATAAAGGGCAAGGCAGCCTGTAAAAAAGCCCTGCAGGAAGCATTCGGACTTGAAGTTGATCCAGACATTCCTTTGATCGGCATGGTCGGCCGCCTCGTAAGCCAGAAGGGCATAGCAGAAGTCTTTGCTCCTTCTTACGGCTCAATCTACAATATCTGCCGCGACATGAAGGTTCAGTTTGCAATCATCGGTACCGGCGAAAAGTGGTGCGAGGACGAAATCAATAACCTTCAGGCAAAGCTTCCAAATCTCCGCGCAAAGATCGGCTACTCAGAGCAGCTCAGCCACCTTGTCGAAGCCGGAAGCGACTTCTTCTTGATGCCGAGCCAGTACGAGCCTTGCGGCCTCAACCAGATGTATTCAGAACTTTACGGCACCCTGCCAATCGTCCGCCGAACAGGTGGCCTGGCAGACACAGTCCAGAACTACAATCAGAAAACAGGCGAGGGAACCGGCTTCATGTTCGATGCCCTCACTCCTGGCGCAATCTATGACACAGTAGGCTGGGCTGTCTGGGCTTACTACAACCGCAAGGATCACATCAAAAAGATGCAGAAGCGGGGCATGGAGCAGGACTTCACATGGAAGGCAAGTTGCGAAAAATATGTCGAAGTTTACAAAGAAGCTCTTGCACGAGGCTGCGGAATTTGATAAAATCAATTTCAACCCCTTGAGTCTGCGTATGCGGACTCCAAATGTCCATAAGGAGAACATACACACATGAAAAAGTATGAACTCATGACTATCTATCCTATCGAGGATGAGAAGTTCAAAGACGGCACAGAAAAAGTAAAAGCCGTTCTCGCACAGTTTGGTGCAACAGTCGAAAAAGAAGAGTCTTACGGAGACCGTGACCTCGCTTACGAAATCGCTAAGCAGAAGAGAGGCCGATTCGTTCTTTTCACAGTCAAAGCAAATCCTGCTAAAATCGTTGAAATCAACACACAGTTCCGATTGAACAACAATTTGCTCAAATCTCTTTTCGTTAAACTCGACGACAAAGAAGCAAAATAAGTTTGCTCACCACTTTTACACCTTTGGAGGCATTAAATGACTGATATTAACAGCGTCACAATTGTAGGACGTCTTACCCGCGATTTAAACGGCAGTGATCAGCGCGAATACGCTTTCACACCAAACGGGCAGGCTCGTGCAAATATCAGCATTGCAGTTAACCGAAGCCGAAAGCAGGGTGACCAGTGGGTAGACGAAGCAAATTTCTTTAATGTCACAATCTGGGGCAAAACAGCCGAGAACCTTCTTCCTTACCTCAAAAAAGGTAAGCAGATTTGTGTAGAAGGCTATCTCAAGCAGGACCGCTGGCAGGATAAGACAACCGGGCAGCAGAGAAGCAATGTTTCAATCGTTGCAAACAACGTTCAGCTTTTAGGCGGAAATTCTGGTAACGGCGGTGCACAACCGTCTGGGGGTTATACACCAAAATTCCAGCCACAGCAGCAGAACAGCTTTGCTCCTAGCAATGATATTCCTGATTATGGCGATCAGAGCTTTGGCGGACCACAAGACAGTGGCTTCCCAGAAGACATTCCATTTTAATTTATAGGAGAACACTATGTCAGACGAAGTTACAAACGAAGTCGAACTCAAAGTAGATACACAGGGCGCATCTGAAGGCCGAGACGGCGAGGACAAAGGCGCTCGCGGCAAAGGCAAAACATTCTTCCGCAAGAAGGTTTGCCGTTTCTGTGCTAACAAAGCAAAGATTGATTACAAAGATGCTGACGGTCTCAAACGCTTCACAACAGAGCGCGGTAAGATTCTTCCACGCCGCATCACAGGTACATGTGCAAAACACCAGCGCGAGCTCACTGTAGCTATCAAACGCGCTCGCAATATCTGCTTGTTGCCATTCGTAACAGAGTAAATCGCTTATCGCTTGCATCCATGCAAGCAGAATAGTCCTACGATCCAACTCCTGGTAACGCGGGGCAAAACAAAATACAATAGGAGCTTGTAAAATGAAAGTTATTCTTTATACAGATGTTAAACACCTCGGTGAAATGGGTGATGTTAAAAATGTTGCTAACGGCTATGCACGCAACTTCCTTTTTCCACACATGTACGCAGTTCCGTACAATGACCAGACTGTAGCATACTTCGAGTCTCGCAAAGAGGAAATCGAAGCACGCAAAGAGCAGAAACGAAAGGATGCTGCAAGCCTCAAAGACAAACTTGAAGCACTCACAATCGAGCTCAAAATGCCAGCTGCAGCAAACGGAAAACTCTTCGGTTCAGTTTCTGCACTCACAGTTGCTGAGTACCTGGCTAAAAACGGATTTGACATTGAGCGCAAACGAATCGACATTCCTGGCGTTACAATCAAGTCTGTTGGTAACTACCACTGTACAATCCACCTTTATGAGTCTGCTAACGCTGAAGTTAAAATTGCTGTTACAGCACAGGAAGACGAGAGCGCTAAAAAAGCAGAGCCAAAAAAGGCTAAAAAAGAAGAAGCTGCTCCTGCTGAAGAATCAGCAGAGGAAGCAAAAGCTGAGTAATAATATTCCGGCTTAATTAAAAGGCTGTCTTTTCAGGCAGCCTTTTTTTGTCTATAATTAAAAATAGGAGAAAATCATGGATTCTGTTTTGAAAGATACTGTGCCTCCACATAACGATGAGGCTGAGCGTGCAACTCTTGGTGCAATGCTGCTTAACTGGGGTTCTGTGAGTTCAATTGCAACTCTTTTGCGCGCAGAACATTTTTATTCACAGCAGAATCAGGTTATTTTCCGGGCCATGATGCGTCTTTTCTCAAAGGGCGAGACCTGCGATACTCTTTCCCTTGTTGAAGAGCTTTCAAAAACCGGCCAGCTTGAGCAGTCGGGCGGGGCAGCTTATATCGCTTCCCTTACAGATGTCGTTCCGACAGCCGCAAACATCGAATATTACGCAAAAATCGTCTTTGAGCGCGCCACACGCCGAAGTTTAATCGATGTCTCACAGCAGATTAAGGCCTCTGCATTTGACGAAACCCGCGATTCAAAACTTATCCTTGAAGAAGCAGAAAAAAAGATTTTTGACCTTGCCGACAATGAGCAGACAACCGTAGTTCACTCGATGGGTGACATCGTCCCCCTCACGGTCGATATGATTGAAAAGAACTACAAGAGCAAGAATACCTTTACAGGTGTTCCTTCAGGCTTCTCAAAACTGGACACAATGACCAGCGGTTTCCAGAAAGCTGAGCTTATCATTATTGGTGCCCGTCCTTCCATGGGTAAGACGGCCCTCGCTCTGAACATGATGGAGCATATCGCCGTCACAAAAAAGATTCCATGCGGCTTTTTCTCTTTGGAAATGTCCCATGTCCAGATTGGCCAGCGACTTCTTTCACAGAACGCAAGAATCGCCGGTACCAAGCTCAGGACCGGTATGCTCAAGCTTGATGACTTCCAGAAGCTCAACGATGCGGCCGGACGCTGCTATGACGCGCCCCTTTACATTGTCGATACGCCTAACATGCAGCTGATTGACCTTCGTGCTATGGCAAGACGAATGAGGACAAATCAGAAAGTTGAGGTAATTTTCATTGACTATATCGGTTTGATTGCAACGGAAAATTCTGCGGCCCCGGTATACGAGCAGGTTAGTGAGATTTCAAAATCGCTTAAATCCCTGGCCCGAGAGCTTAATATTCCGATTGTAGCCCTCTGTCAGGTAAGCCGCGATGCCGAAGGAAACGAGCCTAGCTTGAACCAGCTGCGAGGATCTGGCTCAATCGAGCAGGACGCGGACGTAGTAATGTTCATTCATCGTGAGCGAAAAAAGCAGGAAGACGGTGAGGCAGAGCCTGTTCAGGATGCAAAAATCATCGTGGCCAAGCAGCGAAACGGCCCGATTGGCGATGTACCATTATTGTTCCTTAGCTCAATCACACGATTTGAAAATAAAGCTAATGAAGACGAGTAATAAATCGAATTAGTTTTTGATATTGCAATAAATGCAAAAAAACGATTTCCGCTTGGAAACCGTTTTTTATTATATCTATCAAATGTAAAAACTTGATGCTTTATTTATCACTCCGGTGATATGCTTGTTAAATCCTCAAGACTCAGGATGATTGGCTTTCCGTTTGCGGATGTTACCATGATTCCCTGAGATGTGATTGTAATCGGTGTTGCTCCCTTTACCTTAACTTTTGAAATAAGCTGACTCTGAACTGTGTTGTTGAACTTTCCGATGTAGTAGTCGGCTCCGTCCTGGACAGTACAGTAATAGCTGCCGTCTTTTTCTACGAGGGTAGAGAGGTCTGAAAGTTTTTCGTTGCTCTCTGCACTGATTTCGAGGTTCTGCTTGTCAATCTGAACGAGGCGGACTACACCGTTGGCAGCGTTTGAACCTGCTACGGCAATGAACCATGAGCCGTCATCGAAGACAGTTCGGCAGCGGATTACATCAACAGGTGATTCCTTGATGACTGCACCGTTGACTGAGTTCATCTTGACGATTGCGCTCATTACGCCCTCATCATCGACATTCTTAAGACCGTACATGATGTGCTCGCCGCTCTTTGTATAAGAAGCTTCGCGGATAAGTGACTGCTGGTCTTTAGCGATTGAAGTTCTTTCTTCCTGAGCTTCATCACGCTTTTTGTCTGCCTGAGCCTGGGCTTGGTCGGCATCTTTCTGGGCTTCGTCAGTTTTCTGAGCCTGCTCGTCTGTCTTTTGAGCCTGCTCGTCGGCGTCTTTCTGGGCTGCATCAGCATCTTTCTGAGCCTGGTCGGCATCTTTCTGAGCCTGATCAGCTTCTTTCTGGGCGTCAGCCGCATCCTTCTGAGCCTGTTTGTCGTTTGGATTTGCTCTTGCGTCCTTTTTAGCCTTGTCAGCATCTGCCTTCTTTTTGTCGGCTTCGGCCTTTGCCTTGTCAGCGTCTGCCTTCTTTTTGGCAGCAGCGGCATCAGCTTCAGCCTTCTTTTTCTGCTCTTCTGCAAGCTTAGCCTTTTCCTCATCAGCCTTTGACTGCTTTGAATCAGCCTTTTCCTGGAGATTGTCAGCCTCGCGCTCTTTTATGTCAACCATGTCCTTTCGGGCATCGATTCCCTTGTCGTCTTCACCCTGCATTGATTTTACGACCTGCTTGTCTGAGATGAGGGAAGTGTCAATTGTACTCAAGCCGCCGCTCAAGTCAGAAAGAGGAATTACAATCTGGGTTTTGCCAGGCCATTCCTCATAATTAGTTGAAAGGCCGACGATTGAAGCCGAAAGATTTTTGATTACGATATCTTTATATTTTGACTGGAAATATTCGATTTTTCCACGATAAACGGCATTGTAAACCGTGATGAATGTGGCGATTGTGCCGGCATCTTTTGTGGAATAGCCGTAAGCTGATTCAAGATAAGCCGAAATGATGCGGCGAAGGTTTGTGATATGGTCAACCGTTGCGCCTTTTCCGATGATGAAAATATCGGCGTCCATCTTTTCTTTGGTTGACGGATCAATTGCATGAATTACTGAATATTTGTTTGGGGAACCGATAAGGCCTGTGTTCTCTGGATTAGCCTTTACCTGATTTCCGAGGGCAGAACCGATTGCACGGATCTGTTCGATTGTATTGATTACAGTGTGGGGGCCTGAATAATTGCGGAAAACTACTTCGTCTCCGTTTGGTGCGCTCTCAAGCTCATTTCTGTTGACTTCGAGGGCCGTAAGGTTTGCAGCAGCAAGAACTGCAATTATTGAAACGAATGTACTTTTCAGCACTTTTTTAATGTTCATCAAAATCCTCCTTGAATAGAACATTCTTATTATATCATAATATTTTTAAATTGTCACTTTTTCTCTAGATTTATCATTTTTTCAAGAGATTTTCTTGCGTAAACCTGCACGTTCTGGTCATAAGACGGAAAAAACATGTGGGTAAGGATATTTTTTCCCCGCCTGTTGAGGGCCGGACGCCCCATAAAGAGGCAGATCTGATAGGTTGAGTCACAGACGGCCTTGAGCAGAGTGGTTTCGTTGGGCCGGATTTTATTCATCACAAGATTTTCCAAAGCGGCAAGCACATAGCCGTCTTCGTCATAACCAAGCTGGCCTGCAAAAGAAACTACAGATAAGAGCTGACTTTTGTCCAGTTCAGTTGAAAGGAGGCGGGCAAAGAAGAGGGAAAATTCCCTGGTGCCGGTTTTTGACATCAAATAAAGAAGGTTCTGGGTGAAAACTGCATTCTCGGCAAAAAAATTGACCTGATCGCTTGCAAAGTGACTTTCAGTTGAGTATGACTTGATATAATTTTCTGCCTCGGTTTTTAAAAGCTCCAGATATTCCTTTTCCTTTTCGCCATAGTCTCCGTTTTTAAATGCCTGGGAGATTTCAGCCATTTTCTGATTGGTCAGAGGGCGGATTCCAAGTTCCATGGCGGTTGAATCATAGTCAATTGAATTGATGTAGGAAATTTTCTGGGGCTTTGAGGGAGATTTTTTTGCAATTTTGGGAGGCTGGCCCATCAAAAAGCCCTTCATTGTCCAGTCTTTCATGGCAAGGATGATGTAATTCTTGTCAGTGTAAAAAATTGCATTCCATTTATTTGAAGGTGGAAGAAGGGCTGCGTAAAGAATCGTGCCGCTTTCAAGAAATTCACAGGCAGAGTAAGAACCGCTGATGAAGAAGCCTGATTTTGTCGGGCGGGCCAGCTTGAAGTCAGCCGGGGCAATCTGACCGACCTGAAACCTGTTTAATAGCTCGCCTGATTCCGTTTTTACGATGACGGCTTCGGTTTTAGATGCGTTTTGAAAGAAAAATGCAGTGTTGCCGCTTGTTTTTGAATGGCAGATTTTGAATGCTCCGCCGGAATTTCCAGAGCCGTTGACCCATTTTGACTGGGCGCTGCCGTCTGAAAGTGCAGTTACGAGACCGATTGAGCCGTTTTTGAGGGAAAGAAGGACTCCCTTTTCACAGGATTCGACTGCTGAAACGATTCCTGAAAAAGTGATGTCTTCCAGCCACTTGCCGAAAGCCGAATAATGGGCCGCCACGCTCTGATTGTTTTTGAGGGCTTTTAAAAAGACCAGAATTGAACCGTCTTCTAGCTGACAGATTGGGAAATTACTGATTTCAGAACTGTCTGCCTTCCATTTGCGTTTTCCGTCGAGTCCGTAGCAGGCAATCTGCTTTTTTCCCTGAACGAAGACCCGGCCGTCAAGCCCCACGACCGGAGAATTTGTAATCTGAAACTGGGCGTTTGAAGTCCAGAGGGTTTTTCCGGAAGGATTCATGAGGTTGAGCTTTGATCCGTCTGTCACAACGTAAAGAAAATCCCCGAAAGATGAAAGATATGGAGAAGGTCGGCCCTTGATGCTCATCTGCCAGATTACCGTTCCTGAGCCTGTACAAGCTGAAAGCAGGCGGCCGTCACTTAAAAGGGCGACTCCGTAAGATGTTGCGACACAGGGAGATACGGCCTCACCACCGATTACGGCCTGCCAGTCAGGCTCCTGGCTGTTTAAATCGACCGTGCGATTGGGAGTCTGGGCGTGCAGGCTGAAAATTGCAAGTTGAAAAGATAAAAGCAGGAAAAGTGACTTTAAGAGAAAACTTTTTGAAATTCCATTGCGATTTTTAAATAATGAATGTTTCATTTTTAGTCCGTGTATTCAAAGCAGGCCAGGGATTCTATGTGAGCCGTGTGGGGATAGAAATCCAGCAGGTACAGCTTTGAAAGATGATAGCCAGCCTTTACAAGGAAAGAAGCATCGCGGGCGTGAGTGCTTGGATTGCAGCTTACCGAGCGGATCTGAGGAATCTTTGAGCGGCAGAGCCACTTGCAGACTTCCTTTTCCATGCCGCTCCGAGGCGGGTCAATTACAACTGATTCAAATTCTCCGTTGTTTTCGATGTATTTTTCTGAGCTGAATTTAATCCAGTTTTCGCCTGAAAGGCCGAAGGACTCGTGATTTTTGCCGCGCAAATTTTCTTCGGCAAAAACGATTGCATCACGGTTGTGCTCGACCATGCAGACTTTATCAAACAAATCAGCGAGGAAGACTGAAAATGTTCCGCAGCCTGAATACATGTCGAGGACGTTGCGGCCGCCCATGTTGCGGGTTACGGCTTCAATAGTCTTTTCCAAAACCTCAAGATTTGACTGGAAAAAGCCCTGAACGTCAAAGGCGATTTTTTTGCCAAGCAGATTGATTTCGCAGCGGTTGTTCTGATTTAAAGTAGTGCCGGCGAAGTGTCGGTTGGCCTGTAACCTGAGTTTTTCCTTTCTCTTTGAGCTTGCTCCCTGGACTTTGATTTCCCTTGAAACGCGCTCCCTTTCCTCGGCGATGATTACTTTTGAATCAGAAGAAATCCTTTGGTCACCGAAAAGGTGAACCCTGCCGTTCGCTCGTTCGTTCTGGGCCGTGTTTTTGAGGTAGGTATTGATTTCTTCCGTTGCAATCGGGCAGTTTTCAAGATTTACAAGCTCGTTGCTGGCCTTTTTATTGAAGGAGCCGTTTGTAAGCTGGATGCGGGAGCGGTAATTTTTGTCCGAACCTGAAATGATTTCTATTTCCGGGCATTGGATTCCCTCACGCTCAAAACATTCCCTTAAAATTGATTTTCTGAGCTCAACCTGGTATTCAGAATCTATGTGCTGAAGGTTACAGCCGCCGCAGGTGCCGTAAAGAGGGCAGAATGGCTCAACCCTGTGAGGCGAGCTTTTAAGAATCCTTGTAATTTTTGCCGTGTCATAGTCCCGGAAAGACTTGGTGATTTCAACTTCAAGTTCCTCGTCAGGAAGGGCGAAAGGAACGAAAACATTCTTTCCATTGATGTGGGCGAGACAGTCACCACCGGCAACCATTTTTTCAGTGTGTATAATATGAGACATTGGATGTAGTCTAGCATAAAAGCATATTATAGTACACAGTACGACTTCCCCCTCTTTTTACCTTGTGATATAATAGGCAGATATGAATTACGAAATTTTAGATATGCCAAAGAAAGGCGATACAGTCGTCGTCGGAATGAGTGGTGGAGTAGACTCAACTTTAACAGCCCTCATGCTCAAGGAAAAAGGCTGCAATGTCATCGGTGTCACCATGTCACTTTGGGACGGAAAACTCCCTGAAATCAAGAGCGATAAGCCAATGAAGGAAGCCTGCTATGGCCCAGGCGAAGAAGAAAATATCGAAGAATGCAAAAAATTCTGTGCCGAGCATGGAATTGAATATCACGTAATCGAAGTTCAGGAAACATACCGGCAGAAAGTCCTCGAATATTTTAAGGCTGAATACCGGGCAGGCCGTACCCCGAATCCCTGCATCCAGTGTAACCGCTACATCAAATTCGGAGCCTTGCTCGACGGAATCCAGAATCTTTCCATAAATTATGATTATTTCTGCACGGGCCACTACGCAAAAATCGTACGCCCGCAGGAAGGTGTCTTTGGAAGCGACAAAAAGCCCTGCATGATTGCAACAGCTGCCGACATCACAAAGGACCAGACATATTTCTTAAACCGCATTCCAAGTTCAGTTCTTGAAAAAGTACGATTCCCCCTTGCCACAATGAAAAAGGCAGAAGTTTTCGAGCTTGCCAAAAAGGCAAATCTTGAGGCCGCAAACCGAGAGGAAAGCCAGGACTTCATCGGTGAGGAATATTTTGACCTTCTTTTCGCAGACAAGCCTTCAGTTCCGGGCGACATCATCGACCTTGACGGACACGTCCTCGGAAAGCACAAGGGAATCGAGCACTATACGATCGGCCAGAGGCGGGGACTGGGAGTAGCCGTAAGCTATCCTGTCTACGTTCAGGCAATCGACGCCAAAAATAACGTCGTAGTCCTTGCTCCAAACGATGCCCTAAATTCAAGCGCCCTTGTAGCTGATGATTTTGTCTGGCCGGCAGACGTTGAGCCAGCCGAAGAATTTGAAGCTGAGATAAAAATCCGACTCGCAAGCCGTCCTGTAAAGGCAAAAATCTCAAGATATGTCCCGGAAGCAGGTGATGACTTTGCATACAAGGGCCAGCCATGGCTTGTAACATTCAGCGAGCCTCAGCGTGCCGTAGCTCCCGGACAGAGCGCAGTCCTCTACAAAGACAACGTAATTCTAGGCGGCGGAATTATCGTAAAGGCAATAAAATGATTTGACACGGATGAACAGTGATAAACACAGATAAGACACAGATGATTTTTGACAACAGATTATAAAATATCTGCGCCCCATCTGTGTGAATCTGTGTAATCGTAGTTAAATTCTAATTCCTAATTCCTAGCTTTCTTTTTGCCGATTCGAACGCCGACTCCAAGCTGAGTGAGGGTGTTTTTGATTGCGTACTCAAGTTCAGTGCGCTGGGGGTTCATGGGAAGGACGAAGTGGCGGCACTGGTTCCAGGTTTTTGTGTAAAGCTCACCGGCGGCACTTTTTGTGGAAACTTCTTTCTGCCAGTCTGTGAGTGATGAAATAAAGTCGTAAACGATGTAGGTGAGGCGCTTTCCAAGGCGGGACTCAGGCTCGGTTTTTACCAGAGAATCCAGTTCCTTAAGGTGAAGCATGTATTTTTTCTCGTAGTTTCTGTCTGCATACATGAGGGCACAGGCTGCCGGCTGCAAATACATGAAGATGTCTGCATCCATGGCTGCGCTTACAATTTCATATGAGTGGCCTGAGTTGATGATTTTCAAAAGTTCTTCGGTGAGGCGGGAAGGCGAGACCGGAGAAAGAAGATGCGCGCTCTTTCGGATTTTGCTCTTGAGCGAGTGGGGAAGTTTGCAGCCAGTTGTAGCGCTGTACTTTACCGCACGGAGCATGCGTACCGGGTCTTCGACGAAAATGCGGTCGAGAGGAATTACCGGATGAATGACCTTCTTTTTGATGTCCTCAACTCCGTTTACATAGTCGATGACCTGTTCCTTGATTGGGTCGTAGTAGAGTGCGTTGAGCGTAAAATCGCGGCGCTGTACGTCTTCGTCCATGGTGCCGAATGAATTTCCGACCGAGCCTTCGCAGATTGAACGGAATGTTGAAACTTCAAAAATCTTCTGGCCGAAAAAAACATGAACCAGGCGGAAACGCTTTCCGATTATGCGGGAATTGCGGAAAAGTTTTTTGATTTTGGAAGGTGTTGCCTCTGTAACGATGTCGAAATCTTTTGGTGCTTTGCCGACGATGAGGTCACGCACGGCACCGCCAACGATATAGGCGTCATAGCCACATTCCCTTAAATGTCTGATAATGTAAAGTGCATCGGGGTCAACTTTCTTTAATGGTATTTTATGTTCTTCCTTTGTATAAATAACAGCCTTTTTAACTGGCTTACCCCTGCTGTCTGATGAATATCGAATTAACACAATGCAGATATAATAATGTTTTATCGTCTCTTGTTCAACTTAAAAAATAATAATAAAATGGACTCACTTTTTGCAAGGAGCAAATTATGAAAAAAATTATCAGCGGAAAAGTCCGCGAAGTTTATGATCTGGAAGACGGCCGCATGGTCATCGTCACAACTGACCGAATCTCTGCTTTCGACGTAATCCTTCCTACAATGATTACAGACAAGGGCAAGGTTTTGAACGCACTTTCAAATTTCTGGTTCGACCTCACAAAGGACATCACAAAGAACCACATGATTTCAAGCAATTTGAAGGACATGCCTGCTGAATTCCAGAAGAGCGAATACGAAGGCCGCACAATCCTCGTTAAAAAGCTCAAGATGATTCCTTACGAAGTAATCGTCCGCGGCTACATGTTCGGTTCAATGTACGAGGCCTACAAAAAAGGCGAGCCTTTCCTGGGTCACTCATTCACAAAAAAATACGAGCAGGCAGAAAAACTTGACGAGCCTATCGTAACTCCTTCAACAAAAGCCGCTGAGGGACACGACATCAACGTTACCCTCGACTACATGAAAAATGACTTGGGCGCAGAGCTCGGAACAAAAATCGAAGAGACAGCCCTTGCAATCTATAAAAAATGCTACGAGCACGCCGCAAAGAACGGAATCATCATCGCCGACACAAAATTTGAATTCGGTCTTGATGAAAATGGCGACCTCGTCCTTGCAGATGAAGTCCTCACACCGGACTCAAGCCGCTTCTGGAATGCAGCTGAGTACAAGGTCGGAACAAGCCCTGCAAGCTACGACAAGCAGTTCATCCGCGACTGGCTCAAGGCAAACAACCTGGCAGGCGACCCGACAATTAAGGAAGTTCCTGCTGACGTCGTTAAAAAGACGAGCGAACTCTATCACGAGTGCGTCCGCAAGATTACAGGCAAAGACCTTTAATAAAAGTTTCTTTATATAGAAATTAAAAAATTCTTAAAAAAAGCCCTGAATTCAAGTGAATTTCAGGGCTTTTTTATTGCGTTTCTATTTTTTTTTAAGTATTATATGTAGAATATGAGAAAGTTTATTCGTTTTTTAATTTATATTTCAGTCTTATCTTTATTCTCTTTTTTTCAGGCAGCATGTTCCAATCCGGAGAACGAAACAAGCGAAAAGTCTGACCTTGAGTCAATCTCCATCACCACAGATTCTTTTGAATGTGACAGCCTTTCACGCTCAGTTTCTCAGGGCGGAATTTACTGCAATAAAAACGTAACTTTTTCAGGAAGCATCAAAAACGCAAGGAACATCAAGGGAGTTTACGCCCAAATCAAGAGGCCGGGCGACAGTGACTTCACCGACCTGCAAAAAGCCACCATCAAAAACGATAAATGGACCTGCAACCTTACATTTGAAAACGAAGAATTTCTTTTAATAAGATTCGTTGCCCTTGACCTCGATTTAAAATCAACGGCCCAGTCAGCAAAAATCATACCTTTGTTTATCAGGGGCAATTCTGACTGCGATTCCCTCTGGTATATTGACCGGGGAGGCCTTGCAGATTACTGCGACTTAATGCAAAAATCAGAATTAGAAGCAATTGATTTTACGCTTTCAGAAAACAAGGACTTTGCACAAAACGGCTCATTCACAATCTGCGTAAATACCGACGAAGAAGACCCAATCGAATACAAAAGCATCCAAATCCGTGACGAAAATGGAAATAAAATCTGCGACATAGACAATTCAAGCAAGGACAAATCCGAGCCCCTTTTTGAAGTAAAGGAAAAGATTTTGACTGATG
This sequence comes from Treponema ruminis, assembly GCA_017161305.1. Classification (GTDB taxonomy): domain Bacteria; phylum Spirochaetota; class Spirochaetia; order Treponematales; family Treponemataceae; genus Treponema_D; species Treponema_D ruminis. The sequence goes on from CP031518.1 coordinate 1,153,274, forward strand.
CTGATGAAAGTCTTGCAAGCGGCAGGCACTACCTTCAGGTCTGCTACAATGCAATAGATACAGAAATTGAAGCCGGATATTTCCTCTGGTGGCCGGAGAGCGACTTCCCTCAAATCTCACTTTCAGCCCCTTACGCCGGTCCTGATACAATCAACCTGCACACAAATGAAGAATTTTCAGTCACCATTTTTGACGACGACATGCTTGACCAGGCCTATTGCCTTCTCCTTACCAAAGAAGAAGCTGAAAAGTTCAGCGGCGAAATAAAGGCACTTTCTGAAAACCCGGAATCTTTTATCGCCGCCCTCAAAAAAAATGGCCTTGAAGAAAGCATAAAATTCTTCAAATCAGAAGATGAAGAGCGGGAAACAAAAATTGATTTCACATCTAGCGAAAATCCCCAGGACCTGCATCTTATTGCCGTCGCATGGGATAAGGGCCTGCCACGCAAGCTGACTGCAAAAGAAATTGAAATCCATGTAATCGACCAGAGCGTTTCTGCAATCGTAGTTACATCGCCTAAAAACAACGAAATTCCTGAAATCTCAAAGTCTTCGGACAGCACAAAATCAATCGTAACAATCAAAGGCAATACAGTCGATGAAATCGGCTGCAAAGTCCTTCAGTTTGTCTGGGTTGCCGGAAGCGAAAGCGATCAGGAAAAGGCTGAAAAGGCAAAAAAATGGCTCGAAGACTATTCTGAACTTCCTGAAACAGAAAAAATTCCAAACAAGGACATAAAGCTTTGGAATGTCATGCTCTCAAATCCAAGAAATATCGACGGTTTCTACTATCAGGACTTCAAGTTCAAAGTCGACCTTGCCAATGACTTCAACGATGAAAAATTCTGTGACAAATTCTTCCTTATTAAGCTCACAAGAATAGACGGAAAGGCAACTTACTCAGAATACAAAATTCTGGCAGATACAGAACTTCCTAATATCACTGATGTAAAATTCTTCCTCACAAAAGAAGAAGACGGATCTTCAAGCCTCACGGCCCAGGTAAAATCAAACAAAAAGCTTCAGGTAGAAGAGAAGGTGACTTTTGACCTCATTGTTACAGAAGAAGCAGATGAAGAAGTTGGCGAAGAAGTAAAAGAAGATGACTCTGAGCCGGAAACTCAGGATAAAGAGCAGAAAGAAAAGGAGCCGAAGAAAATTTCACTCCCGCTCGAAAGCTGCATCGACAACACCCTTACATTCAAATTAAATTTCATTCCAGGAAAGTCAGACATTCCAAACGGAAGCCTCTCATATATTCCTCAGTCTTGTATCGAAAAAATCTCAGAGATAACGGATTTGCTGGGAAATAGCCTTATTTCTCCTACAGAAAGCGAAGCAAAAGAAAGCGGAATCACAATTGATACCCTTGCTCCGCAAATCACAGGCATGCTGCCTTCAGAAGAAACTGAAAGCGGAAGCAATATCTTCAAGCAGGGCAACAAAATCCTTATCGACTTCAACGAAGCAGTCAAAAAGGCAGAAGGAAAGATTATCCTCCGCCAGTGCAAGAACTGGGCCCTTCCTCCGGTTCTCAGCGAAAAAGACTTCAAGACGATTACCAGCCTTCTCGACAAGACAGACCGGGAAATTCTTTCACGCCAGGAAAATGGCAGTGACATGAAGGACAGCGAGCATATCCTAAAGTCAAATTCAAAATACCCAAACGACACCTATCATGGAACCGGTCAGTACATCGGACCTTACAAAAAGACAGTGCAGGGGCTTTCCCTTTCAGAAGACGGAAAATTCCTCCCGGACCTTTCTGCCAAGTATGTCCTTGATTTCGACATCGACATCTGGGAAACCGATACACCTCATTACTTTGAAAAGACCTTTGAAAATGGGTTTGCAACCCAGCAAAAATATGACGAGCGTTCTTTTGAATCCCTTACAAACATACTCAAAGTCGTAAATTCAAAGAAATATCTCTGTACGGCAGGACAAATCCGCAAAGTTCTCGAAAAAGTTCATTACCATGAAAGAATTCTTGACGTAAATTCAAGTGAAGTTGAGCTTTCAGAAGACGGAAAGAGCCTGACAGTCACATTCGGAGCCGGTCTTTTGGATTCTTCTGATGATTTGCCGGACGGCCGTGAGTGGGAGCTTGTAATCGAAAAGGGTGCTTTTGAAGACCTTTCGGGCAATAAATTCGGACTTTCTTCTAAAAATGATGAGATTGTAATCCAAAATTCAAACAATCAGCTTTCATTCTGGTCTGATAAGGTTGCAAAACCAGTCGTCCGTGTTGACCGCTACAGCTATGGTCTTGGAATCTGGCAGAGCGACAGAAACGGAAACAAGGCAAACCAGATTATGGCCGACAAAACAAACTATCTTCCTCAGTCACATGACAGCATTAAGCCGACAGGCTACGTCCGAACGCGAATCGACTGCCAGACAAGGGGAGCCAAAATCTACTACACTGTCAAAGAGCACACAAGCCCTGCAAGAACGACAAATCCGCCTAGCGACAATGAACTTATTGAGGCAAAATCAAATTCATCTTCAGGCAAAGATTCTGTAGAAAGCGCAGATTCAGAAAATCCGGAAGAAGAAAAGAAAAACTGCTATATCAGCAGTGAAAACAGGATTTTCTACTCTTATTTCACTGACACAGACGATTTTACGGATGAAGAAGAGTCTCAGCTAAAGAAATTGGATTCATATTCAGACGCAGAAAACGGCAGCACTGTATCTCCGGTTTTTGCCGTCGGAAACGGAAAGTACAACCAGTCTTTCAAGGATTATGTAATTTCCCGGGCCGAAAAAGCAGGATTTGAGTCTTCTGATCAGGAAGTTGAGGGCGTTTACCAGACTGTCGTTCAGTTCGTAAATCCAAAGACCAAGAACGGAAGCAGCGCAACAAGTCCTACAATCGGCCAGAAAGACCTTTCAATCCACGGAATGCTGATTCTCTCAAGCCTTGAAAATATTTCTCCTTTCCCGCTCAGAAAGCTGCAGAATGGTTCTCCTTATCTGAGACGCTGCTATCGTGAGAACACCAGCAAGGAAAAGAGCAAGAGCCTGGATTATTACTGGGTCAGCTACGAAGTCCTTACAGACGCTTCATTCTCATTCTATAACTGGAATTCAAGCTATTACGAATGGGCTGAAAACGACGGTCTCATGAAGGCTGGTGAGTTTACAAGATTCATCGAAAAGGATTAGAAGTTACCTTAATTTTCTTTTCAAGTTTTTCTCATTCATTGTACAAAAAGCCGTTTTTCATTATAATACTTTCTTATGAACAATATCAAAACTAAACGACTTATCACTTCAGCATTACCTTATGTAAATAATATTCCTCATCTCGGAAACCTGATTCAGATGCTTTCTGCTGATGTTTTCGCACGCTTCTGCCGTTCACGCGGATATGAGACTATGTATGTCTGCGGCACAGACGAATACGGCACTGCAACAGAGACAAAGGCCTTGCAGGAAAAAAAGACTGCCCGCGAGCTTTGTGACTACTACTACGCAATCCACAAGGACATCTACGAGTGGTTCGACATCGCTTTCGACAAATTCGGACGCACTTCAAACGAAGAGTGTACTGAAATCACTCAAAGCATCTTCAACGACCTCGACAAAAACGGCTTCATCAAGGAGCACACTTCAAAGCAGCTTTTCTGTCCTAAGTGCAACATGTTCCTCGCTGACCGCTATGTAGACGGCGAGTGTCCTAAATGCCACGCTCCGGACGCACGAGGCGACCAGTGTGACTCATGCGGCACTTTGCTTGACCCGACCCAGCTTTTAAAGCCACGCTGCCACACCTGCGGCTCAACTCCAGAGGTACGCGAGACAAAGCACCTTTACATCGACCTTCCTTCAATCGCTCCAAAACTTGAGGCATGGATGGAGAAGGCAAGCGTAGAGGGCAAATGGAGCGCAAACGCAATCCAAATGACAAAGGCTTGGATTCGCGACGGCCTCAACGAGCGCGCAATCACACGCGACCTCAAGTGGGGTATCCCGGTTCCAAAGGCAGGATACGAAAACAAGGTATTCTACGTCTGGTTCAACGCACCGATCGGCTACATGTCAATCACAAAACAGCTCGCAGACGAAATGAAGGCAGCCGGAAAGGAAACATTCGACTGGAAAAAATGGTGGCTTCCATCTGAATCAAGCGAAAAAATGGACGGGGAAATCAAGCTCTTCCAGTTCATCGGAAAGGACAACATTCCGTTCCACACTGTAGTTTTCCCATGCTCTGAAATCGGAACAGGCAAGGACTACACAAAACTCTATCACATGTCTTCAACAGAATTCCTTAACTACGAAGACGGCAAATTCTCAAAATCAAAGGGAGTTGGCGTATTCGGTTCTGATGCCAAAGAGTCTGGAATCCCTAGCGACGCATGGCGATTCTACATCTACTACAACCGCCCTGAAAACCAGGACTATCAGTTCACATGGAAGGATTTCCAGGAAAAATACAACAAGGAACTTATCGGAAACCTGGGTAACCTCGTAAACCGAACCCTTCTTTTCATCAACAAAAACTACTCAGGAAAGATTCCGGCTGGAAAGAAGGACGAGGCTCTCTGGGCACAGGTTCTCGAGCACGAGAAAAAGGCAACAGAACACCTTGAATGGGCAGAACTCAAGGACGCATTCCACGAGATTTTTGCAATTTCCGATATCTGCAACAAGGCTTTCCAGGCAGCAGAGCCATGGAAGGCAGTTAAGACAAACAAGGAAGTCGCTGACAACATCCTCTACAACCTCGCATACGTAATCAAAGACCTCATGATTATGATTCAGCCTTACTTGCCGAAATACTCACAGGTCGTAGCAGGCTACCTGGGCCACACAATCTATGACGCTCACTTCGGAACTCCTGCAAAAGAGGGAAGCCTCACTTGGGAAGACTTGGGCAAAATGGAAGGCCTGGACACAATTTCTGAGACTTCAGTTTACTTCACACCGCTTGACAACAAGGCAATGGAAGAATTCCGCGCTAAATTCTCTGGCAAGCAGAACGAGAAGAAAGAAGAAAAGCAGCCTAAAAAACAGGAAAAGAAAGCAGAGCCAAAAGAAGAAAAGCCAGCCCTTACACCTGAGCAGCAGATTGACTTCTTCAACGCAAACATCGAGCTTCGCGTTGCAAAAATTACAGACATCAAGCCGAATCCGGATGGAGACAAGCTTTACATCGAGACAATGGACGACGGTTCGGGAACTCCCCGCACAATCCAGTCAGGCCTTCGTAAGTATCTTACAGAGGCAGAGCTTCTTGGAAAGCACGTCGTCATCGCGGCAAACCTCGCTCCACGCAAAATGCGCGGCGTTGAAAGCTACGGTATGCTCCTTGCAGGCGACTACACGGACGAAAACGGCAAGGAATGCGTCGAAGTTTTGGACGCAAGCTGGGCAGCCCCAGGAACAAAAGTCGTTCTTGAGGGAAGCGATGTAAACGCAGTTAAGAAGGCTGAGATTTCTGGCGACGAGTTCTTCTCGGTTGCAATCGAGGCTAAGGACGGAATCGTCGGAATCGCAGGCAAAAAACTCCTCGCTGACGGAAAGGAAATCAAGACGACAAAAGCCCTTAACGGTGAAATCGGCTAAGGTGAAATTAGCAATTAGCAATTATTAATTAACAATAACGAAAAAGCCCCGGCAGTGCAGAGAAATCTGTGCTACCGGGGCTTTTTATTTAGCAACAATTACGAAGGTTGCAGAATCATGGGAACCAGGAAGTACCATATTCCTAAGCATGGTGTCGTCAGGAATCTTTTCCATCTATTTAGCATAATTCAGTCCGTCTTCCAAGCTTTCTATGAGAATATTCAATATTTTTAGCGAAAATATTTTGTTTATTGTTAATTTCCCGGTTTTCCATTAAAATCATGGCACCATGTCAATCCAAGCATATATTTTCGACTGTGACGGCACCATTATTGATTCGGGGGAAGACATCGCTTTTTGCGTGAACGAAGCCTTGCATCATTTTGGCTACTGGCCGGTCGATGTTAAGAAAATAATCACTTTTCTGGGCGACGGAACCAAAAACCTTCTGCTTCGTGCCCTTAAATTCTCTACAAAAAATCACTTCAACCTTGAGACTGAATACAATCAGAAGCAGTTTCAGGAAGTCATGGATTTTTACCTCAAGCTTTACCATTCAAATCCGGTCGTAAAAACTCATCTTTATGCCGGAATCAAGGAGCTTTTGCGCGTGCTCAAAAAGAAGGGCAAAAAAGTCGTCCTTCTGACCAACAAGCCTGAAAGCATTGCCCGCCAGATTCTTGAGAAACTTTCGGTTCTTGAATATTTTGACCTTCTCGTAGGCCCTGAGACAAAAAATGAAGAGGGAAGCCTGCTTAAAATGAAGCCGGAGCCGGACGGACTTGAGTATGCTCTTTCATATCTGAACAAAAATTTCTCGCTTTCACTCTCAAAAGACAATTTCATCATGATTGGTGACAGCGCCCAGGACATTAATGCAGGTAAGGCTTTCGGATGCAAGACTGCCGGCTGCCGGGGTGGAATCGGAGACAGGGAAAAGCTTTTGGAAGCAAAGCCTGACCTCTGTTTTTCGGTCGCAAGTGAAATCGAAAAGTTCATCGACATTCTCTCTGAAGACAAGTGCGACGACTTCATCAAAAACTACGCCATGCAGAACGAAGTCCCCATCATGCAGGACGAAGGAAGTGACTTCATCTGCGAGTACATAAAGAGCCACGAAGTAAAAACAATCCTTGAAATCGGAACTGCAATCGGCTATTCTTCGGTGCGGTTCGCAAAGCTTTCTGACGACATCCGCGTAACAACGATTGAGATTGACGAGGAACGCTACAAGGCGGCTGTTGAAAACGTTGCAAAAAACGGACTGACTGACAGAATCACGCTGATTTTCGGAGACGCGCTCACGGCCCAAATCCCAGGCAAATTCGATCTCGTTTTCATCGATGCGGCAAAAGCCCAGTACATCAAGTTTTTCGAAAAATACAAGGAAAACCTCTCGGAAAGTGGCGTAATCGTAAGCGACAACCTTTCCTTCCACGGCATGGTCGAGGACTTAAGCCTGACTCACAATTACAGCACAAGAAAACTGGTAAAGAAAATCCGCAAGTACATTGAATTCCTCAAGACAAACGAAGAGTTTGAGACCGAATTCCTGAAAAAAGGGGACGGAATTTCGATTTCTAAACGGAAATAAGACTAAATTTTATTAATAATAGGACTTATTACTATTTACAAACTTTCTCAAACATGCTAGTATTTAGCCATCAAGGAGGTACGCCATGCAGAATCGTAATTCAGCACAGAAAACCTTGATCATGAACATCATGGAAGGGAACAAAACGCATCCCACCGCTGATGAGATTTATGACCAGGCAAGAAAGGCTGATCCCCACATAAGCCGCGGAACGGTTTACCGTAATCTGAATCTTCTGGTTGAAAACGGAATTCTGCTGCGCGTCTCCGTCCCTGATGCAGCCGATCATTTCGACAGCACGTTAAAAGAGCATTTCCATTTTCACTGCAGAAGATGCCACAAGGTTCTTGATGTGCCGGACGTTTGTCCTTCGGAAGTGATGGCGGTTGAGTCAAAAATGGAAGAGGCGGGCTTCAAATCGCTGTCTCACACAATCGTGTTTGAAGGATTTTGCCCTGACTGTTCCAAAGAAATATAAGCAAATTGAGAGGTATTAAAATGAGTAACAAGTATGCAGGAACACAGACAGAGAAAAACTTGCAGGCAGCTTTTGCCGGAGAAAGCCAGGCAAGGAACAAGTACACATATTTTGCTTCTGTAGCAAAAAAAGAGGGATTTGAGCAGATTTCTGCCATCTTCCAGAAAACAGCCGACAACGAAAAAGAGCACGCAAAGCTCTGGTTCAAGGAACTCGGCGGTCTTGGTGACACAAAGGCAAATCTTGCCGCAGCCGCAGAAGGCGAAAACTACGAGTGGACTGACATGTACGAGGATTTCGCAAAAACTGCTGAAGCTGAAGGTTTTACAGCCCTCGCAGCAAAATTCCGCGGGGTAGCGGCAATCGAAAAACGCCACGAAGAGCGATACCGCGCACTTCTCAAGAACATCGAGATGAACGAAGTCTTCGAGAAAAGCACGGTTAAAGTATGGGAATGCCGAAACTGCGGTCATGTAGTCGTAGGAACAAAGGCTCCGGAAGTTTGTCCGGTTTGCGCTCACCCGAAGAGCTTCTTTGAAATCAGCGAAGAAAACTACTAAGATTTCAAATGCCGGGTTTTATAATTATCCGGCTTTATCAAAAAAAACGGCCTTCCGCCGGGAACCTGCCCCAAACCTCGCAGTGAGCGAAGCTCAGGCGGGATTGTGTCAGAACCCCGGCTCCGGCCGTTTTTTTTGATATATTTGCAGTGTTTTAATCACGACCTTTGAATTTCACATATAAAATAATGCAAAAACATGCGCAAGGGATAGTAGCGGCGCGAAGCGTTCCGGAGCATCGCGGAGGAATGGAGCGATAGCGGAACCGCGGATAGCCCGACGGCTTTAGCCGGTGCGCCCGGAATAAAAATCCCCCCTCGGATAGTCACACCGTCGTTTTTCTGCTAAAATGTTCTATATTATGTCTAGACGATTTCAGCAGTCCGAATTCTGGTGTGCTTTTAAGTGTGCGCACGGATGGACACAAATTTCATGTGAAGGCGTTAATGTCCTCGTTCGTACTTTCAAAAAATCTTTCGTAAATTTTTCTCTTGCCTATGTTCCTCTTGCCCCGGAAAAGGGTGAGGGCGAGTCAGAAGAGTCTTATATCGCCCGGATCGGTGACTTCACAAAATCACTGAAAACTTTCCTTCCTAAGAACACTCTCTGCGTGCGATACGACCTTCCGCTTGACTTTGCAACATGCGAGGAGCGGGATTCTTTCGTCAAAGGCTTTCCTTCGCTCGCAAAAAAGGCAAAAGTCGGAATCAAAAAGAACAAGGTTGACATTCAGCCGCCGGATTCAACATATCTTGACCTCACCAAAACCGAGGATGAGCTTCTTGCCGGGATGAAAAACAAATGGCGCTACAATGTCCGCTATGCTGCAAAGCACGGTGTTGAAGTCCGCGCCGTTACGGCAGATTCAGCTGATTTTGAAAAGGATCTGGATTCATTCTACGAGCTTTACAAGACGACAGCCGCCCGCGACGGAATCGGCCTGCACCCGAAAAGCTACTACAGGGATTTGCTTGAGCGGGGCGCAAAATCAGAAAAGTCAGAGGCAGAGGGCGACAGGACAAAAATCACGCTCTACATCGCAAGTCATGAGGGCGAGGATCTGGCCGCAATCATCACGCTTTTCCAGAGCGACGAGGCGATTTACCTTTACGGCTGCTCGGGAAACAACAAGCGCAACCTGATGCCGGCTTATCTTGTCCAGTGGACTGCAATCAAAGATGCAAAGGCTTTCGGAAGCAAAATCTATGATTTTTACGGAATGCCGCCGACCGACGACGAAAATCACCCGATGCACGGTCTTTACCTCTTTAAGACTGGCTTTGGCGGGGCGCATGTTCACAGACCGGGCAGTTTCGACCTTCCGCTAAGCTCAATGTACGCTTTTTACACGCTGGCGGAAAATCTCCGTGCTTTCTGGCACAAAAAAGTGATGAAAAAAATCAGGGGAAGATAATATATGAATCTTGAAGCATTCGTTTTGGGCTGCGGTGGCATGATGCCGCTTCCGTACCGCCATCTTACATCAGTTTTGCTCCGCCGTGACGGTGACCTGTTCCTTTTTGACTGCGGCGAGGGCACTCAGGTTTCCTTAAAAAGACTCAACCTCAAATGGAAGAAAATAGACGCTATCTTTATTTCGCACACTCACGCTGACCATGTGACTGGCCTTCCGGGAATACTCATGCTTTCAGCCCAGGTTGACCGCACCGAGCCTCTCTACATCTACGGTCCGCCGAAAGTTAAGGAATACGTTGAGACCAGCCGCCAGGTTCTGGACATGTACATCAACTATCCGATTATCATAAAAGAAATTACGGCTCCCTGTGTCGTTCATGAGGGAAAGGACTTTTATATCCGCGCATTTCCGCTCTCGCACACAAAGACCTGCGTAGGCTACACGCTTGAGGAACTTGACCGCCCGGGCGAATTCAATCCGGAAAAAGCAGAGTCTTTGGGAATCCCGCGTGGTCCTCTTTGGGGTAAGCTTCAGAGGGGCGAGGAAGTCACTTCTGAAAACGGCAGAATCGTCACTCCGTCAGACGTAATGGGCGAAAAGCGCAGCGGAAGGAAATTCTCTTTCGTAACGGACACACAGTATCTTCCGAGCATAGCAAAAGAAGTGAAGGGAAGCGACCTCTTGATTTGTGAGGGCATGTTCGCCGACGACTGCGCGGACCAGGCCAAGGAAAAAAAGCACATGACCGCCCGCCAGGCCGCCACAATCGCCCGCGACTCAGAATCAAAGCGCATGGCAATGATTCACTATTCCCCGCGCTACACCGACCGCGAGCTCGACGTACTCTTAAAGCAGGCGCAGGAAGTCTACCCGAAAGCGGAGCTGACGAAGGACCGGATGATTTTTGACGTGCCGTATGTGGATTAGGGGAGGGATTTTCTAGCACGGGCGGAAATTTGGTGGTATAATATAATAAAAAAATGAACAGTAAATCCAGCTTTTCTGAACGCGATATAATCTCAAAATACATTCTCCCCGCAATCGAAGATTCCGGCTGGGACAGGCAAAGCCAAATCAGGGAAGAAGTATCTTTTACTGCCGGACGAATTTTTGTAAAAGGAAAACTTACAAAACGCGGGGAAAAGAAACGCGCTGACATTATTCTTTATTACAAGCCAAACATTCCAGTTGCTGTTGTAGAAGCAAAAGACAACAAGCATACTGTCGGGGCCGGAATGCAGCAGGCTTTGGAATATGCAGAGACCCTTGATATTCCTGTTGCAATTTCAAGTAACGGAGACGGCTTTGTAATTCAATACCGCAGGAATTGTGCAGATGTTGTTTCAGAAAACGCAGACCTTTACCATTTTCCGACTCCTGAAGAACTCTGGGAATGTTACAAAAAATATAACGGACTTGAAACAAAGGAAGCCGAAGAAACATCCCTTTGCTCATACTTTTTTGATGCAGAAGGCCGAAAGCCTCGTTATTATCAGCGGATTGCAATCAACAGGACTGTAGAAGCAATCGCCCGCGGTCAGAACAGAATCCTTCTTGTTATGGCAACAGGAACGGGTAAAACTTACACGGCGTTCCAGATTATTTACCGCCTCTGGAAATCCGGCTGTAAAAAGCGAATTCTTTATCTTGCAGACAGAAACAACCTCATTACGCAGACAAAAAAAGGCGACTTCAAGCACTTTAAGGACAAGCTTACAATCGTTAAACATAAGAAAATCGACAAAGCTTATGAGATTTATCTTGCACTTTATCAGGGACTTACAAACTATGATGAAGAAAATGATGTTTACAAACAGTTCAGCCCTGACTTTTTTGATTTGATTATTGTTGATGAGTGTCACCGCGGTTCAGTTGATGAAGACAAAGCCTGGCACAAAATCTTGAGCTATTTCAACTCAGCCACTCAGATTGGTATGACTGCCACTCCTAAAGAGACAAAGGCACTTTCGAACATTGAATATTTTGGCGAGCCAGTTTACACATATTCACTTAAGCAGGGAATTGACGACGGCTTCCTTGCACCGTACAAAGTCCTTCGGGTAGGAATGAATGTTGACCTTGAAGGGTACCGACCTGAGCATGGTAAGACGGACATTAATGGCGAGCTTGTAGAAGACCGTCTTTATAACACAAAGGATTACGACCGCACGATTATTATCGATGAACGAACGAATTTAGTTGCCAAAAAGATTATGGAGTATCTGACTAATTCCGACCCGATGGCAAAAACAATTGTTTTCTGCGTTGATATTGAACATGCGGAACGGATGAGACAGGCTCTTTTGCGCTATGCTCCGCGTGAAATTACTGCCAGAACAGACAAATATATCGTCCGAATCACCGGCGATGATCCGGTTGCAAAAGGATATCTTGAGAATTTCATCAATCCAGAAGAACCTTATCCCGTCATTGCGACTACATCAAAACTGATGACGACAGGAACAGATGCAAAGACCTGCAAAGTAATCGCGCTGGATTCAAATATCGGAAGCATGACAGAATTCAAACAGATTATTGGCCGTGGAACGCGTGTTGAAGAAGATTTTGGAAAGCTGTACTTTACGATTATAGATTTTAGGAATGTAACAGACAAATTCGCGGACAAGGATTTTGACGGTGCACCAGTGAAAATCAAAGAGACAGCCCAGAATGAGCCAGTTTCCGAAGAAATGATAGACAGCGGGGAAAGCGAAAGCCAGATTGACCCGGTAACAGGCGAAGAAGTTGCCTTCCCGGAATATAAGATTGATGAAAATTTTGGCGCGGTGAGCATAGGCGAGCCAAAAAAGAACGAATCCACCAAACGTGAAAAAATCTATATTGCCGGAGTAGATGTAAGCATCCTGAGCGAAAGAAAGCAATTCCTCGATTCTAACGGCAAGCTTATTACAACAAGCCTAAAAGAATACACAAAGAACGGAATCCTCACATCGTACCGTTCTCTGGACAACTTCTTACAGGCTTGGAATGATGCTGAGAAAAAGCGGGTGATTATAGAAGAACTTGAAAATCAGGGACTTAGCTTTGCAGAACTCAAAGAAGAAATAAAATCAGACTTAGATATTTTTGATTTAATCTGCCATATCGCATGGGATGCTCCCGCACTAACCAGACGCGAAAGAGCCGAAAATGTACGAAAGCGAAATTACTGGACGAAATACGGTGATAAAGCGCGCACAGTTCTTGAGGCATTGCTTGATAAATACGCAGAAAGCGGAATTGAAAATATCGAAGACATGAAAATTCTGACAGTCGAGCCATTAAAAGAACTTGGAACTCCAACAGAACTGGTAGGCTTGTTCGGTGGAAAAACACAGTATCTTGCAGCCATAAGGGAACTGGAATCAGAGATTTATCGCGCGGCATAACAAACGGATGATGAAGTGTTCTTCTTTGACTAAAGATTTTTGCGTATATCTGCGGAAATCATTAGTCTCAAAAAATTATCATGTACCAAAATTCTCAAAATTTGTGCATGTTTCTTTTATATGTACCAAAATTGCAAAAATTGGTACATATTTCTTGTCTTATGTACCAAAATGGTGTATAATTGGGACATGACTGAATTGCAAAAGCTCCCGATTGATTCTTCAAAAACGGAAACAATTAAGATTCTCAAAGCAGAAAACAAAGCAGTAAAAATGCTTGCTGAATTAAAAGGCTGTGCAAATCTTATTCCAAATCAATCTATTCTTATAAATGCAATTGTACTTCAGGAATCAAAAGACAGTTCAGAAATAGAAAATATCATCACAACAAAAGATGATCTTTATAAAGCCGTATCTGAAACAGTAACTAAAATTGATTCAGCCACAAAAGAAGTTATGTTCTACAGAGAAGCTCTGTATACAGGTTTTAATCAGCTTAAGGAACATGGTTTTATTTCTATTAATGACATTGTTCAGATTCAAAAAGCTCTTGTTCAAAATGATGCAGGAATCCGAACCTTGCCAGGAACAAAGCTTGTAAACGACACAACAAATGAAGTTGTTTATACACCGCCTCAGACAAAAGAAGAAATAGACGAGCTGTTAAAGAATTTTACTGAATATCTGAATAACGAAGATGACAGTCTTTCAAAGCTTGCCATTCTGCATTATCAGTTTGAAAGTATTCATCCATTTTATGACGGCAACGGAAGAACAGGCCGCATTATAAATATCCTCTATCTGATTTTAAAACATCACCTTGATGTTCCAATTTTGTATCTCAGTTCATACATCATAAAAAATAAAACTACTTACTATAAACTTTTACAAAATGTAAGAGCGCAAGATGCATGGGAAGACTGGATTATTTTTATTCTTAAGGGAATTGAAGAAACTGCAGCTGATACAATCCAGAAAGTAAAAGCCATACAAAAACTTCTTGAAGATACTGTAGAAAAAGTAAAAGCAGAAGCTCCAAAAATCTACTCAAAAGAATTAATAGAAACTCTTTTTGAAAATCCATATTGCAAAGTTGAATTCATTGTAAGATCTCTCGGGGTGGAACGCAAAGCCGCTTCGCGATATTTGCATCAACTGGAAGATATTGGAATACTAAAATGTATAAAAGTAGGCAAAGACAATCTGTTCATAAACATTGGATTGATGGGATTGTTGAAGGAATAGTAAGTTTTTTAATTAAAAATATGGATATTAAAATGAATAATAATGAGCGATATGATTTAAACGATAGATTAATACATTTTTTTAGACCTTTAGATGCTGAAGATCCTTCATTTCCAGGATTACCTGAATATTTAGGTTTTAACAACGAAGACGTCGGAGATTGTAAATACAGTGCTCTATTTCTTTTACGGTGTTGTATTCGAAATGATAAATTATGGGCGACTTGGTCATATAGAGGAAAAGCTCGCTCTGTTTATGGACCGAATCCTGCAGTTTGTTTCACAGAAATGCCTTTTGCTGCATTTGTAGAAGCTGCAAGATCAAGAGCAAAAAAATCAGAAAAAATTAGTATTTATGGTTTATCATTCAAAAAGTCTGAGTTATTTACAATGGGTGCTCGTCATGTAATTTATGGATTATCTAATCCATCTGCCGTTTATCCAGATTCAAATAATGGTGGTGCCAGAATCTTTGAAGAAAGATATCTTCCTTCATCAGAACAGTTTAGATATATTACTTATAATCCTTGTATCTCCCGACCCGTGGATTGGACCCATGAAAGAGAATGGAGACTTCCATACAGAGGTGATTTAAGTAAGTATGAAAATCAAATTTCAGAATTTGGTATTGTAGAAAGCTCAAATGATGTTCCTGGTTTCTACCTATCAAAAGAAGATTGCAATGATATAGGTATAATCATTGATAAAAAGAAAGATGTTAATAAAATTCTTTATGATATTCTCTGTCTAATTTATAGAGGGACAATTTCAGAAAATAAATATCAATTTATAATTTGTGCAGAAAAAATAAAGAATACAAAAAAATACAGGGATTATTATCAAGAGAAGAAATTAATAAAAAAATCATTAATACCTATTGAAGATTACCTTAAAAAAAATACTAAATTAGCATTTTCAACAAAAGAACAAATTGAGCACTATTTTAGCATCGTATTTGAAAAAATAATTTCAACAGGAAACGATTACACATATGAAAATGGAAGATGCTGGATCTGGTTTTATAATGTTTTTGATAAAAGAGTATTAGCAATGTTAAATGAAGGATTACTCATTATTAATAATGAAAACAAAATCTTATTCGAACTTGAACCTCTAGATTCTTCATTGCCATTACAAATGCAAGAAGAAATGATACAAAATCTATCAGATATTATTAAGAAAAAACTTAAGATACAGTGTGGTTATTACTCCGTACGTGATAGTAAAGATTGCAATGATGTTCCATATTATTGTTCGCAAGATTTAGGCAATCTAGAAGATTTATATTATAATAAATCTAATGATTGTTAGGGATATAATAAATGAGCGAATGGAAAAAAGTAAAAATTGGTGACATCTGCAAAATCGTAAAAGGCACAACCGGCATTGCAAGCGCAGAGCCGGGAGAATATACTCTTGTAGTTACAGCCGAAGAAAGAAAAACTTGTTCAACATATCAGTTCGATTGCGAAGCCGTATGTATTCCGCTTGTAAGTTCCAGCGGGCACGGCAAAAAGTCTCTCAAAAATGTTCATTATCAAAGCGGAAAGTTTGCGCTCGGAACAATTCTGTGCGCCGTAATTCCAAACAATCCGCAGGAACTCGATGCCCGCTATCTCCATCAGTATCTTCAATTTTACAAAGACATAATTCTTGTTCCTCTGATGAAAGGCGCTGCAAATGTTTCTCTTTCAATGAAAGATATCGCAACCGTAGAATTTCCCTTGCCACCAATAGAACGCCAAAGAGAACTTTCAAATCTTTTTGTCTCGCTCCAGGAAAAGCAAAAAGAACTCTCTGCCGAATATGAAAAGCAGACCGATTACGCAAAACTTCTCCGCCAGAACATTCTGCAACAAGCCATAGAAGGAAAACTCACCGCCAACTGGCGCAAACAGAATCCAGTCAAAAAAGGCAATCCCAACTACGATGCAGAAGCATTGTTTGAACAGATTCAGAAGGGGGAAGTCTCCCCCTCGCTACAACCTGCTTCGCAGTTTTCCGCTACCCCCTCTGCGGGCTCAAACGTCGCCCGCAACACCCGCTCAAAATCTCTTGCTCCCATTACATATGAAGAAAAACCATTTAAGATACCTAACAGTTGGAAAGACACTTCTTTAGGATATTTAATTTCAATATCATCTGGTGATAATTTAACAGAAAAAGAAAAAAGAGAAGGAAATATTCCTGTATATGGAGGGAATGGAATTAATGGGAATCACAATATTTCAAATATAAATAAAATTTCTATAATCATTGGTAGGGTTGGAGCACAATGTGGATGTATTCATATTACACCAGAAAAAGCATGGGTCACTGATAATGCGTTTGTAACATCTTTCAATGAATCAATGATTAATTTTTATTGGCTGTATTATTTGCTGAACTCGCTTAGTTTAAGAAACTATGCTAGGGAAACTGCACAGCCTGTCTTATCCGGAAAAAGGATATATCCTCTGATTATAGGATTACCTCCACTAAAGGAACAAGAAGAAATAGTAAACAAAGTAGAAATTCTACTCGCAAAAGTAACAACTCTAGAAAAACAAATCCAAGACCAAAAATTACTGACTAAAACTCTTATGCAGACTATAATAAAAGAAGCTTTTGAGGTTTGAGGGGAAATATGGAAACCATTTTTATTAATTTATTCAAAATTGACTTAAATTTGGAACAGTGTACTAAAGAAAGTTTTACTGATAAATATAATATCCAAAAGTATTTGAGTGAATTGCTAGATGCAATTGTTTCTAGTTCTGGAGATAGAGAATATGAATTTGATGAGACTTTGATGACTACAAAAAACAGGATACTTTCTATAGTAAAAAATCTTGATGAACAGATTAAACAAAATGAATGTATATTGCTTGCACAGAAATTATTAGTAACAGAATTAGATGTTCAAAAGAAGATTCAGAAATTAAACGTTGAGATTCAAAAAGGTATATTGGTGATTGCAGCAGCAAAGATAACAGACGCGGATTATAAGTTTATTATTACAAAAGCTGATTATGCAGAATTTGTTGAAGAAATAACAGGAAATACAAAAAGTGGATTACCATTGAAGAAGAAAATATTTAAATCTTTCATTGCTGACATTAAGTATGCAAACAATGATTATACATTTCAACGAATAGTAACCTACGATTCAAATATTAACCATTCTGTATATTGGTGGAAATCTTTTCTCGAGTTAAAAGAATTAAGAGATAATACGACAAATACAAAAAAAGCTTTTGAATTAATAAACAATACTGTTTTGGCACCATTGCAAAAGGATCATAAAACTGATTATATAAAGCTTTGGAATTCGACAGTAGCATACTTTCGGACAAAAGGAGAATTTGATATTACCTATTATGCAGAAAATGTAATAGGTAATTATATTCCATATGACGACTCACTAGAAATGTCTCCACTTAAGACTAAAATAACTGAATTACAAAATAAGAATAAGTTTGATAATAAATTTGAAAAAGATCCTTTATCTATAACAAATAGAATGAAAAAAGAATTAAAACTAACTAATGAAATTGATTTAGTTATAAAACAGGATATCCCAAATCTATCTTCAATAATAAAACCAAAAGAAGAAGATGGAAAAAAGTATATCATGGTATTAAGTACAGATGGCTATGAATATGCCAAAGGATTATGAAAAATATGATACATCCTATTTGTAATTATTTTATTCAACTTTTTTCAGATGCTTATTCTTTAATTGAGATAGAAGAAGATTTTGAAGTAGTAAAATACAAATGGGATTTTACTAAAGATGAAAGATCATTACCGCAATTATGCTCATGCCCTCAAATTGCCTCAAGAGATTCTCTTTATATGACTTTGTTGTTCGAAGGAAATCTTGTTACATCATTTAACCCAGCAAGTGAAAAATCAACATGGGAAAATATGATTTCGGCATATGATTCCTATGATGCTGGTACTAATTTACGTATAGAATTAACTGTTTATAAAAAATTTGAAAATAATCATATTTCTATATATCAAATGGATTCTTTTATTAATTACTTAGAAAAATGTGCATTATCAGATTTTCTATCGATATTTAGCAAAAAAATGAGACCTTATATTATTTTCGAACTGCAAAGCAGAGAAGTCCTTTTCTTCTATTCCCAAAGTATCTTTTTTTTATCACAGAATGTCGATATTTCACAAGTAAAAATATTGGATAGCGTGAAGAAAGAAAAAATTCTTAAACTCTCAAAAGATTTATGCTGTCAAGATTGCCCGAGATATGAATTAACTCCGGAGGATTTTTATTTTTTTAATTGCAATAATAATAAAATAAAGCAATTGTTTGACAAAGTTTTGGCATTTTTATGTTTTTTATCGATTTTTGATTATATAAAACTTGAAAAATCATTATTCTCTTTTAGATTAAATGGTTTCAAAATCTTAAAAAACGATTTTAATACAGAAACAATTTCAAATTTCATTATCGACACTAAAAATAACAATGAATTATACGAAATATATAGATGGATTTATACGGATGGAAATGCAACTGATAAGCTTAATATCTCAAGAAATATTCTTTCCTTGAATTTGGATCAAAAACACTTAAAATTAGACCAAAATGTATTTGAAGCAATAAAATCAAATTATAGAATTTATCAAAAAGAAAATGTCGAAAAATATCTTTCAGTAAGAAAAGAAATATCTGAATTACTTATAACTTTACAAGGAGAAATAAACTCTATTGTCAGCAGTTTTATAGACGACTTCAAAAAAAATATTATTACAGTGCTTTCTTTGTTTATATCTGTAATTGTTGTAAATGTTATTTCAAATAGTAATTATATAAAAGGTTTTAATAATAATATTATTCTATTGATTTTCAGTTTCTTGTTAATTTCTTTGATATATTTATTTTTTTCAAGATGGGAGCTAGATCAAAAAACAAAGTTGTATGAAAAACATTTTAATCAAATAAAACAAAGATATAGCCATGTCTTGTCGGAGGTAGAATTACAGGGAATATTCGATGATTGCAATCCTGACAAGGATGGTACTCACGCATCTTTTATTATACAACAACGCAATTTCTATAGTGTCTTGTGGTTTTTATCTTTGCTTATATTATTTATTATTACTTTGGAAATATATAATTATAATAATGGGTTTGGTTCTTATATTTTAAATTTATTTAAATATAGGTTCTGCAATTCTTGTTAGAAATTGCATGTCTACTAAGTTTGCTTATAAAGAAATGTGTTATTCAAAACTTAGGCAATGAACTCTTCGGGGCGTTGCGAGGTGTCCCCGCAGAAGGGGTAGCGGACAAGCAACAAAGCGGAGAGAATCGGCGCTGCTTGCAGAGACGATTCGTGGAGCGACTTGCTTGGGAGCGAGGGGAAGGCTTTCCCCTCCTCAATATAAAACAAAAGGAACAAAACAAATGACAAACGAACTTGTAAAACAAATATCGTACATTCTCTACAAAGCATATGAAGAAGATGTAAAAGTCAATGCGCTCCTTAAGGATGAGACTATCTGGCTTACGCAAAAATCTATGGCAGAGTTGTTTGATGTAAATGTACCTGCGGTTTCAAAACATCTTAAGAATATATTTCAAGAGGGGGAGCTTGATGAAAAAGTGGTTGTTTCCAAAATGGAAATAACCACCAGGCATGGCGCAATAGAAGGAAAAACTCAGTCCGTTCTTACAAATTTCTATAATCTCGATGCCATTATCTCTGTAGGTTATAGAGTGAATTCTGCAAAAGCTACAAAGTTCCGTATCTGGGCTACAAATGTATTAAAGGAATACATCAAAAAAGGCTTTGTTATGGATGATGAGCGGCTAAAGCAGGGCGAAAATGTTTTTGGAAAGGATTATTTCCGTGAACTTTTGGAAAGAGTCCGCTCAATCCGTGCAAGTGAACGCAGGATCTGGCAGCAGATTACAGATATTTTTGCGGAATGTTCCATTGATTATGATAAAAACTCTGAAATTACAAAACAGTTTTATGCAACGGTTCAGAATAAGTTTCATTTTGCAATTACCGGTCAGACTGCGGCAGAAATTGTTTATGACAAGGCTGACCACAAAAAAGAACACATGGGGTTAACTACATGGAAAAATTCTCCTGATGGACGTATTTTGAAATCCGATGTGAATATTGCAAAAAACTATCTTTCTGAAAAGCAAATCCGCCAGCTGGAAAGGGCGGTGAGCGGTTATTTTGATTATATTGAAGATTTGATTGAACGTGAAATTCCTTTTAATATGGAACAGTTTGCGGCAAGTGTTAACGAATTTCTTGAATTCCGAAAGTACGATAATCTTGAAGGAAATGGAAGGATTTCCCGAAATGATGCAGACAACAAGGCATTTGCCGAATATGAGATTTTTAACAAAACTCAGAAGATAGATTCTGATTTTGATAAAATGATAAGAAAGATCGAGGAGAAATAATTTAATTATTGAGAATAACAATTGATTGAACTTGCCATATTTTTCAACAAATTCAAGAATATAGACGAGGTACTGTATGGGAGTTGATATTCAATATTGGTATGATAATAACATTAGTTTTTCAACAATCAAAGATTTGAAATTTCATCTTGAAAGATATCTGGATTGTAGAATATCAATTTTTTGTATGCAGGGAGATTCTGATGAATGGTTCTCTTTGTTTCCAAAAACAGGAAAATATAAATATACTTCTTTATGTAGTGTTGTAGCACTGAATAAAAGCGAATATTTTTTAGAAATTGTTGATTCGGATAATAAGATAAAGGATTTTGAAAATCAAAATATAAGTGAATTATTCAAGACAAGACAGATAGAATTATTTCTTCGCTCTGTACTAGATGATATAGAAGTGTATATTTATCCAAAAACATTAAAGATTTATAGCGATTTTTTATGCTTTCCCGGCAGAATGTTTTCATTTATTGAAACTATCGAAAATCCAGAAGAAGGTTTTACCGAGGATTATTTAAAAATACTGTATCGAATAAACTCGTTTGTTAAAGCCTTCAATTCCAACTCTATTTTAATGGTTGGTGATACACAAAGTATAAATTGGGAAAATATTGATGAAGACTTGGAAGAAGGGTGGACTAGTATTTCTGAAGTATTGGAAAAATATAAACCTCGAGGTATCAAAATAATTACGGAAGAAATGGTTCTGAATAAACAACTTGAACCATGCGATAATGAAGAAGAAGTTTACAATCATGTATATTTTTTTCAATTCAATAATCTTTTAGAACATTTAAAGCCGTGTGAATTCAGAGAAGAAGATGAGGAAGAAGAAGTTTATATCGAAAAAGCTCCTGCTGTATTTCTTGAAGTTTCAATTACAGATTTAGAATACAAACCCGAAAAGCCAAGTAAAACAGCTTTGAGAATTGCAAAGAAACTGAATAGCGATTATGAATATACAACTGAGAAACTGTTTTATAATGTAAAACAAGAATTAATGTCTATAGAAAAACTTTATAAAAATCGGTGGGAAAAGTTTGTTGAAAGAGCAAAGTCTTTAGACTTTAATAAGTTGACTAATTATTTTAAATATTCAAAGGGAACTGGAAAAGTTTATGCTTTGGAGTATAGAAATGTAGATTTTTCTATTTCCGCATCTTTATGGTGCCCAGATAAAAAGGAAAAATGTCCTAAAGACTTTGTTAGCTTGATAGATGAGATTTTTGAATATGCAGCAAATCTACCTGAAAATTGTATTAGTTTTGGATCGTTCCGAATGGTAGGTGTTCCTGTAAAAACACAGAAAGAAGTAAACGAATCTCGAAAGAAAACTGATTTACCAAAATATACAGTAGAAGGGTATTCCGATGAGGATATAGATAGAATGTTAAGAACGTAACACTTTTAGATAAAAAGTGTTAGGGATTGTAGGGGCGCGAAGCGTTCTTGCGTAGCAAGAATGGAGGCGAAAGCCAGAACCCCGAAAAGCCCGACCAGAACGAAGTGAGGGGAACACCCCAAAAAAAAGGAGCACAAAAATGCCAAATATATCAGGAATCATAAAATCTTTGCAGAATATCATGTGGAAGGACCCGGGAGTTTCGGGGGATGCGCAGAGGCTTGAGCAGCTGGGATGGATGATTACGCTCAAAATCCTGGATGACAAGGATGCAGAGATGGAGCTTTTGAACGATGATTATGTTTCTGTGATTCCTGAAAAGCTGAGATGGCGTGCATGGGCTGGAGATAGTGAAGGAATTACCGGAGACGCGATGAAGGAGTTTGTGGACGGCGAGCTTTTTCCGGGGCTGCAGAATCTTGATGTTTCTTCTGGCAATGATGGCGTTAACCGACGGGCTGTTCTGGTACGTGATATTTTTGCAGGCACTAACAACTATATGAAGAACGGCACCATTATCCGCCAGGTTGTGAACAAGCTTAATGAGATTGATTTTAATGCCAGTGAAGACCGTCATACTTTTGGTGATATTTACGAAAGTCTTTTGCGTGATTTGCAGAGTGCGGGTAACTATGGAGAATTCTATACTCCACGTGCTGTTACAGAAATTATGACGGAGATTATTAATCCACGACTTGGAGAAAAGGTTCTTGACCCTGCCTGTGGTACGGGCGGATTTTTGACGAGCGCCATTGAAAATATCAGGACGCAGGATGTTCATTCTGTTGAAGATTTGAAGACTCTGGAAGAAACAATTCGCGGCCAGGAATTAAAGCCGCTTCCTTTTATGCTTTGTGTTACTAACCTGATTCTGCATGATATTGAAGTTCCGAATATTATAAACGGCGACAGCTTGAACCGTGAATATACTTCTATTGGCGCTAAAGATAAGGTTGATGTTATTCTTGCTAATCCGCCTTTTGGTGCGAGTGTAAGTGATGGTGTAGAAACTAATTATCCGGCTCAGTTCCGTACTACAGAAAGTGCCGACTTGTTTTTGCTTTTGATGATTCGTTATCTTCGTGATGGCGGTCGTGCTGCTATTGTTTTGCCTGACGGTTCTTTGACTGGCGACGGTGTAAAGCAGAGAATCCGCGAGGAGTTCTTGAAGCAGTGTAATGTTCATACGATTGTGCGTTTGCCTAACTCGGTTTTCCAGCCTTATGCTTCGGTTGCGACAAATCTTTTGTTCTTTACAAAGGGCGAGCCTACACGAGAAATCTGGTATTGGGAACACAAGCTGCCAGAAGGTCAGAAATCTTATTCTAAAACAAAGCCGATTCAAAAGAGTGAATTTGCTTCTCTTAAGGAATGGTGGGGCAAGCGTAGTGAAAACGAGCAGGCTTGGCGTGTTTCTGTTGAGAAGATTGCAGAAAGCGGTTGGAATCTTGATATTAAAAATCCGTTTGTAAAAGAAGAGGAAGTTACTCATACTACTGCAGAACTGCTTGATATGTTGAGTGCATCGTTTAGGAAGAGTGATGAATTGATTGAAGAGTTGAAGAAGGGGTTGGTTTAAAAACAATGATTAGAGTTAAAATCAATACCAACTAAATAGGAGCCCCCAAAAAATGATCCAACTAACCGCCTTTTCAAAATCCTACACCTCACGCAAAAACGCCCCCCTTGCCGTGCGGGATTTCTCCATGACCTGCCAAACCGGCGAAATTACCGGCATCCTCGGCTTAAACGGTGCAGGTAAAACCACAATTCTAAAGGCAATCTGTGCCCGGCACTTTGCCACGAGCGGAGAAGTGCTTGTTGAGGGCGTAAATGCAAGTGAAAACCCGGAGCAGGTGCGGAACCTCACGGGCTTTGTCGCCGAAGAGCCGAACCTTCCGGGAGAATATACCGTCGAAGAATACCTCAACATGGTTGCGGAACTTCATGGAATAAAAGAAAATAATCCGCTCCTGATTGACCAGCTTTCCCTTGAAGAACTCTTGCACAAAAAAATCCGGACGCTTTCAAAAGGGCAGCGGGAGCGCGTGAATTTCGCCCAGGCACTCATTTATAACCCAAAGGTTTTGGTTTTAGACGAACCTGCATCGGGGTTAGATCCGGCACAAATCCTAAAAATGCGCAGCCTCGTCAAATCACTTAAAGCTGACCACACGATTCTGCTTTCAACACATCTCATGCAGGAAGTCGAGGCATTGTGCGACCGCGTTTACATCATTCACGAGGGTCGTCTTGCGGCAAGCGGTACGGCGGAAGAAATTGCGGCTCAGTTTGAGTGCAAAAATCTTGAGGAAGCCTTCTTTAAAATCACGAGCGCGAGTGATATAGTAAGGGAGTAAAAATGAAAAAATCCTTTGCCCTCTACAAGTCCGCGATTTTCTCCTACCTGATTGACCCTCTTTTTTACGCATCGTCATTGCTCACGGTCCTTTTCTGCCTCTTCAAGTTTTTCTTTATGGGGAAGTTTTTCGTTAGTGGGCTAGGTTCCACGGATTTGCGGCCTTTTTTCAATTCAGTTCCCTACATTTCAATCCTAACGGTTCCTCTTCTGGTTTTAAGGCTCCGGCCGCTTCTTCTTGATGACTCGGTGCCACTTTCGCCATTCAAAAGGTTTTCCGCTCTTTCGCTTTCGGCTTTTTCGGCTTTTGCCTTTCCGCTCATTCTTCTTTCAATTCTGCCGTTTTGCGTGAACCTTTTCGGCACGATGGATTTTTTTCAGGCTCTTTCGTCTTTCTTTGGAATCTTTCTTTACGGACTTTGCGCCTCGCTTCTTTCGATTCTGTTTTTTTCTATTTTTCCCAATTCCCAGGTTTTCCCGCTGATTCTTTCGTCGGTTTCGCTTGCTCTGGTCAATTTCCTTCATCTTCTTCCTTTATATTACCAGACGGGTATAATCCTTACTTTTTTATGCCGAAAAATCAGCTTTGCATGGCATTTTGATTCATTTTCAAAGGGCATTATCGACTCGCGGAACATTGCATACTACCTGATTCTCGCATTTGTACTTCTTCTTCTCTGCGTTTCCTTGGAATACAAGCGGCTGGGCAAAAAAACTTCACGCCTCACGGCTTTTCTTTTTGCGGCAATCATCCTTCTTGTCTCGCTTTCTTTCCAGAACCTTTATTTCCGTGCCGACGCCAGCAAAAACGGCCAGTTCTCGCTTTCCAAAACGAGCAAAAATCTTCTTTCAAATCTTGAAAATCCCATCAGAATCACATATTACAGATCAAAGGAACTCAAAAACCTTTATCCGCAGACTTCAGATGTCGCGGAATTCCTTGCCGACTACTGTTCTGAAAGCAAGGGCATGTCTTTCACCCTCGAAAAGGCTGATCCCGAAAAACTCAAGGCTTTGGGTATTCAGAGCCAGCAGATCCGCAGCGACAACGGCACAAAGACTGAATTCGTCACGGTTTATTCTGCGGTTTTGATTCAGTACCTTGAAAAGTCCGAGCTGATTCCTTTCGTGCTTTCAACTTCAAGCCTGGAATACGATTTAACCCAGCGCGTTCAGAAACTTATCACCTCAAAAGACAGAAAAGTTTACCTTTTATGCGGTAACGGCCGCTCCATCGAAGAATCCTATCTCTATGTAGCCCCCTGGCTTTCTTCACGCGGCTTTGAAGTCGAACACTTAAATGATTTTAATGCCACAGAAGTTCTAAAAAAACTCACTCCTGAAGATCAAATCGCCGTTTTCGGAACAAAGGACCTGAGCGCGGAGCAGTCTTTCTATTTGCAGAATGCGCTTGAAAAGGGCGCCAAGGCATTTATCGCAACAAGTCCTTTCCACACGACGATTGAAGATGAATGGAAGGTCTCAAAGCCTGAACACGACTCCATGATTTCTTACCTCAACTCCAAGGGCTTTGCTTTTGACCTCTCCCTTGCCGAAGACATTTCCTGCTATCCGCTCACGATGGAAAGCGGGGAAGGAAACAAGGCCGAATACGCCACGGTAAACTATCCTCTATGGCTCGTCATCCAGAATCAAAAGGAAGCAAAAAAAGGCGCAACCGTCTTCTGGGCAAGCCCGATCGTTCCTTACGGTCAAGTCGAGCCGCTTTTATTTACGACGAATTACGCATGGAAGCAAAGGCCCGCCGCAAGTGACGACGGAAATCTTTTCCTCACGAATCCCTTCATGATTCCAAAGTCAGCCGCCGCAAGTGATGCAAAAAACGAGCAGCTGATTGTTGCCGCCCGAAGCAAAAACATCTCGCTTGTTTCAGACCAGTTTTTCGTCTCAAGCCTCATGACAGGCTTTATTTCAGGCGAAAGCTCCGGCGATTTCAGGAACTACGATTTTCTGACCAAGGAACTTCTCGTTTTGAGGGGCGAGGGCGAATTAGCAGCCCTCATGGAAAAATCCGCTCCCGTCACATCCCTTCATAAAATCGTCGGTGAAAGCGAATTCAGCGCAAAAAGAAAGCTGGTGCTGCTCCTGACTTTCGGACTTTTGCCGCTTGTGATTCTGTTGATTTTTGTTTTCGTTCAGATAAAAAGGAGAAAAAAATAGGTCGTTACCAGCCTGCGGCTGGCCGGGCTTTCCGCGCTTCCGCTACGCTTCATTGCCGCAAGCGGCAACTAAAGGCGCTACAATCCCTAACGCTTGGCTAAAATTATGAAAAAACTCGATAAACTTCTTACAAAGATTTTGATTTTCTCGCTGATTCTTTTTCTCTTTTCACTTTTTTTCCCAAAAAATAGAAGAAACGCGCCCAAATTCATTGAATCAGCACTTCTGAATCCAAAATACAAAAACGAAGTCGCTCAGATTGATATCCAGATTCCTTCACAAAACGGCTCAGTCACCCTCAAAAAGCAGGGGGATTTCTGGCAGCTTGTCAAAAACGCGGGCGAGGAAAAAACTGAAATCACCACCTTTGCTGACAAAAAACTTGTAGCATCCTTGATCGAAAAAGCCTGTGAAATCCGAAAACTCTACCAGATTTCGGACAAAGAAAGCGACTTTGACCAGCTTAAAACCAGCGAAAATACAGCCCGCACAGTCACTTTTACCGGAAATGATAACAAGATGTATACAAAACTGCACTTTGGAAGTACGAATCCGCTCACAAACAGAACTTTCGTTCGTTCACAAGGCTCAAAAATCACCTTCGAGACTGAAAATGACCTTTCCCACTTCCTGAATTCCGACACAAACTACTGGTCAGAAGGTGAAATTCTTTCAGGAATCATTTCAAAAGGTTCAAATCCAGTGGAAATAAGATTTGAAGAAAAATCAGCAAAATCAAGCCTGAACGAAAAATCCCCGGACTTTACCACAAAATCAGCAAGTCTTCTTTCCCTCAGGCACGGAAGCATTAAAGATGAGGAAGATTTCCTTTCCGCCATGCAAAGTCAGAATCCCCGTCCGTCAGCTGTCCTTACAGTTCAGGACGGAAGCGGAAGAAGCGCCCGCATCGAGTTTTTTGAAATTGAGGAAAAAGGACAGTCTGAATCAGAAAAATCATACTTCTATAAAAAGAGCATCAAGCCGTCGCCAGCCGACTCCCAGGAAAACGCCTTTGCATTCTATTCAGAAAACGCAGTATATGAGATTTCTGCCTGGACCTACGGAAAGATAAAATCCCTTTTCTAAAAGACCTTCCAGGCAATCAAAAAGGAAAGCAGATTATAAAGAGTATGAATGATAAAGGGAATCCAAAGAGATTGTGTCCGTATCATGCAAAGCCTGAGGGCAGCCCCGCACAAAAGGGCATTAATAAAGCCAAGGATTCCAAGATAAAGATGTCCCATTGAAAAAAGGAGCAGGGCAAGTCCTTCACAAAAAAGCGAAAGCCTTGGGTTATCCCCAAACTTTTTAGAAAGCATTTCCTTAAAAGAGCGAGGAAGATAGAAGCGATAAATCACTTCCTCATAAAAAGCCGCCGCAATCACGCCAAGCAAAAAATTAAGCTTCCCCAAAAAAGAATCTGGAAAAACAATATTCTTTATGCCTGAGTCAATTCCAGAAAAATAGGCAATAATTTCAAGCAAAGCCGTGCACAAACAGAGAAAACCAAAGCAGACAAGTGAATTTGAAGAATAATTATAAAAAGACTCAAAAAAAGGCCGCCGAACCTTCTCAAAAGGCTCCCCAAAAACCACACCTTTCACTGCAAAAAGATAAATAAGCAAGGCCAGGGCCCCAGTCAAAAAGACCGAAAGCGGATACTGAGCGACAACCTCACTCTGTCGTTCCAAAAAAAACTGCCCCACAAGCGGTGGAAGAACAATAATAAAGAGAACGAAGAAAAACAAAAAATACGAGAGGAATTTTTTTTCCATATGTAAAGAAAGATCAAGCAAAAGAATTGATAAAAAGCCGGAATATCAAAAAAAATAAACCTGTGGGAGGCAGGAAAAATTAAGTGGGTACCCTTTTAGGGAGATACCTTGATTTTTCCGTCGCTGGGACCCGCAGGTTTATTTTTTATGTATCAAGTAGATTTTAAAAACCTATTCTGATTAATATTTTGAATCCGCAAATCCAATCCAGCCTTCGTTTTCGATAAGTGCTTTTTCGAATCCTTCAAGCTTGAAAGGGTAGCTTTTTGAAAGAGAGCCTGCGATAAGCTTTACTTTCCAGGTGCCGTCTTCCTTCTGCTCGATTTTGCATTCACAGTCTTTTGTACCGAATGTGCGGAACATGTCATCGATGTCTTTTTTTGGCATATTGAGTGCGAGAAGACCGCAGTTATACATATTCTGGTAGAAGATTCGGGCAAAGTTTGGAGCAATTACGGTGTAGATTCCGTTTACTTCAAGAGCCCATGGCGCATGCTCACGGCTCGAACCGCAGCCAAAATTCTCACGTGTGATGATTACCTTTTTGTTCGGGACATCACGTTTTGCATCGAATCCGTCGAGTTTGAGGTCTTCGAGCAGGTAAGGTTTAAGCGCCTGCTTAGAGACTTCCGTCAGATACTTTGCTGGAATAATCTCGTCAGTATTAATGTCTGAGCGATCCAAGAAGAGTACATCTCCACCAAAAGCTTTCATAATTTTCTCCTTTATCAAGCTTCCTAGGCTTTTAGCCTTTGTAAAGTTCTGAATTTGTTATAGTGCCTGTAATTGCAGTTGCAGCAGCAGAAGCAGGGCTCATAAGGTGAACCATGCCGCCTTTTCCCATTCGTCCGTTGAAGTTTCGGTTTGTTGTTGAAGCACAAACTTCGCCCTCAGCAAGAACACCGTTAGACATGCCGAGACAAGCACCACAGGTTGGGTTTGTAACACAGAAGCCTGCCTCAAGGAATGTGTCGATGATTCCTTCGGCAACAGCCATCTTGTAGATTTTTGGAGTAGCAGGACTTACGATACCGCGTACGCCGTCAGCCAGTTTGTGGCCTTTGAGAACCTTTGCCGCAATGCGAAGGTCAGAAATTCGTCCGTTTGTACAAGAACCGATATAAACCTGATCAACTTTAGTTCCCTTCATTTCAGAGATTTTCTTAATCTGATCCGGCTTGTAGTTGATTGTACATACAGGCTCAAGATTTGAAAGGTCTTCAGTGATTACCTTTTCGTATTCAGCATCATCGTCGTCACGCCATTTTGAGTAGTCGGCGATTGCTTCTTCTTTTGATTTATATTCGTCTTTGATGAATTCCCAGAGGTAGTCGACAGTTTTTGCATCCGGGAAACAGATTCCGCTTGTTCCGCCGGCTTCGATAGCCATGTTACAGAGAGTCATGCGCTCTTCCATATCCATGTTGTCAACTACAGGACCTGTGAACTCGATTACGCAGTTTGTAGCACCGTTTACACCGATTTTTCCGATGAGGTGGAGGATGACGTCCTTTGCATAAACGCCTTCCTTAAGCTTGCCGTTCAATACGAATTTGATTGATTTTGGCTCGCGGAAAGAGCAGACGCCCTTGAGGATGCCGACTTCAAGGTCAGTAGTACCGACACCAGCAGCAAAAGCACCGAAAGCACCGTGTGTACAAGTGTGGCTGTCACCCATGATTACAGTGAAGCCTGGGCGTACAAATCCCTTTTCCGGGAAAATTGCGTGGCAGACACCGTTTGCACCAATGTCGAAGAAGTCTTTAATATTGTTGCGGCGTGCCCAGTCACGAAGGATTTTAGACTGAGTAGCAGTTTTGCTGTCTTTTGACGGAGTTACATGGTCGATTACAGCCTTGATTTTTGTTGGGTCAAAAACCCTGTCCTTTTTGCGCTCAATAAGGTCATTGATTGCGACAGGAGTTGTAATTTCATGACAGAAAACACGGTCGAGCTTGAGGACGTAAGTTCCCTCGAACGGCGTGTCTACAAGATGTGACTCAAAGATTTTTTGAGCTATCGTCTTTCCCATTTTAAATACCTCTGTTTTATATTTGTCATTCCCGTGACTCACGGAAATTTTAGTTTACAACATTAACCGGCTTGCCGGCCAAAAATGCCTTTATGTTTTCAACTTCAATATCAAGAAGCCTGAGCCTTGTTTCCCTTGGTGCCCATGCAAGATGAGGTGTGATTACGCAGTTGGGAGCCTTGTAAAGAGGACTTGAAGGACTCATAGGTTCCTGAAGCAGAACGTCAGCGGCATAGCCTGCAATTTTTTTGCTTTCCAGGGCCGCACGAACGTCAGCTTCGGCAATCATGCCGCCACGGGCTGTATTTATGAGAACCGCAGAGCTTTTCATGAGTGAAAGCATTTTTTCATCTGCAAGATTTTCAGTTTCAGGAGTGAGGGGAGCGTGAAGTGAAAGGAAATCAGATTCCTTGAAAAGCTCCTCTTTGGAAACAGGCTGAACCAGAGCCTTCAATGATTCAGAAACATTGAGGGCGGCTTTTGCCTTTTCAAATGATTTCTTTGAGTGTGCGCAAACGATTACCTTCATGCCGAAAGCAAGTGCAATTTCACAAACCTTCTGCCCGATATGTCCGAAACCGTAAATACCCAGGGTTTTGCCGGAAAGTTCTGTAAGAGGAGAGAGCCAGTAGCAGAAGTCAGGATTTGAAATCCATTTTCCATCGTGAACTGAAAGAGAATGTGCTGCAACTTGATTTGTAAAATGAAGAATGAAAGAAAAGACGTGCTGTGCAACAGCGTTTGTGCTATAAGAAGGGATGTTCGTGACAATAATTCCGCGATCGCGGCAGGCTTTCACATCAACGACATTGTAGCCCGTTGCCAGCACCCCGATATATCGGAGATTTGGACAGCTTTCTACAATCTCTTTGGTGATATGAATTTTATTCAGAAGAACGATTTCACTATTGCCGATTCGTTCAACAACAAGTTCTTGAGGAGAACGGTCATAAACTGTAAATTCATCTGCGAAAGACTTTATGCAATCCCAAGATACATCGCCAGGATTAAGTCCGTGCCCATCAAGAACCGTTATTTTCATTTGCTTATCCTAAAACCGCGATTCCTGTAGAAGAAATGGCCGCATTGATGGCATCTTCGATTCCGCCAACACTTTCATCAAAATCTACAAGAACCTGTGATTTTTCAGGATTTGCATTGCAACTAGTTACACCAGCTACAGCTTTTACGGCTCCATCAACCTTAGCTGCTACAGCCGGGTCAAACATACCGTCAACGTAAATTTTCTTCTGCATTTACGAACACTCCATGTTATTGATAAATTATTATAAATGGTAATACAGAAAAATTCAACAAAAATAATCTTTAATATTCAGCAAGTTTTTTGCCGTTACCCTGAGT
This sequence comes from Treponema ruminis, assembly GCA_017161305.1. Classification (GTDB taxonomy): domain Bacteria; phylum Spirochaetota; class Spirochaetia; order Treponematales; family Treponemataceae; genus Treponema_D; species Treponema_D ruminis. The sequence goes on from CP031518.1 coordinate 1,185,097, forward strand.
TTCTGCCAAAGTTTTTCCGAGTTGTCCGCATGCACCGCCAATTTCACGGCCCCGACGAGTCCGCAAGGTCACATTCAAGCCCGCCTTTTCAAGATGATAGACGAAATTCTTGCATTCCTTTCCGCTTGGCTCGCTGAATTCAAGGCCTTCAACCGGATTCCATGGAATCAGATTGATGTGAACGTCCAGACCACGGGCAAAATTTATCATGTTTGTAGCACTTTCAATGCTTGTGTTAGTATCATGGAGCAGGGCTGCTTCCAAAGTTACGCGCTTTCCTGTTTTTTGGGCAAAATAGTCGATTGCCTTACGAAGCTCAGGCAAGGGATTCGTGCGGCAGATTGGCATCAGCTTTTCACGAAGGGCATTGTCGGCTGTAGTAAGTGAAACCGCCAGCCTGATTGCAGGGCCGTTGTCAGCCAGATCATAAATGCCTTTGATGACGCCGGATGTCGAAAGGGTAATCCTTCTGCCTGAAAGGGCCCGTCCATCCTTGCTGGTAAGAATTGCAATTGCCTTACGGACATTCTCAAGGTTCATCATCGGCTCGCCCATTCCCATAAAGACAATGTTATCCAGAGGGCCGGCATGTTTTTCAAGATAAAGGAACTGCTCGACAATTTCACCGGCTGTAAGGTTTCTTGCCAGTCCAAGATGACCTGTCTGGCAGAAAGCACAGTTCATTGCACAACCGACCTGACATGAAACACAGGCAGTTTTGCGGTCATCCCGGTCTGTAAGCAGGACAGTTTCAACGGCAAGTCCGTCAGAGAGGCTGATCTGTAATTTGATTGTACCATCCGGGTCTTTAAGAAACTCGGAAACAGAAGTTGAACGGAGAAGGGCTTTTTCTTTGAGTTCATTTCTCAAATCAACGCTGAGGTTGGTCATTTCGTCAAAAGACTCAAGGCCCTTTCCAATCCACTGAAAGATTTGTTTTCCGCGAAAGGCCTGATTTAATCCAAGCGATTCGCAGATTTCGGCTGGTAAAAGACCAGCCAAAGGAATTTTATCACTCATAATTAACTACGCTCAAGACGTGCAAGCATATCAGAGATAGCAGGAGAACGCAAGCCATATCGGGAAACGTTTCTCAAGGTCTCGATTGCTTTTGCCTTCTGATTGAGCTTTATGTAACAGTCAGATAAATCGATATAGAATCTGAAATTACGAGGATCACCCTTAATAAGGCCCTGGAGACGTTCAGCAGCTTCCTCATAGCGTCCCTCACCCTTGCAAATCAGGGCAAGTCCCAAAGCCGCATACACGTCAAATTCAATGTCCAAAGCCTTATTGTAATAAATAGAGGCAGTCTTATAGTCGCCTGTATTGCGGTAAGCATCACCGGCACGGGTAAGAATAACCTTGTTGTCTGGATCCATATCAAGGATTTTATTCCAGTATTCGATTGAACGGAACTGCTGGTTCATGCCTCGGTAGCAGTCAGCAAGACCGAAGAGGGCATAGAAGTTGCCCGGTTCCTTCTGCAGTGCTCTTTCAAAATAATAAACGCCTTTCTCAAAAGTCTTTAACTTGCGGTGACAGTTGCCGATTGAAGTAAGGACTCGGATATCAACAAGATCCTCGTTCTTTTCAAGCATTTTTGTCCAGTAGTAAAGGGCGTCACGGTATTCCTTAAAGTCATAGTGAAGATGACCAAGACCAATCAGGGCATAAGAATTGTTTTCTTCCATGTCGAGGACAGAAAGATAGATTTCCTTTGATTTTTTGAAGTCACGGACCTTGCGGTAAGCGTCTGCGACACGGGTGAGGACAGTGATATTCCTGTCATCATGAACAAGATACTGCTCCCAGATATCAATTGCCCGGTGGTACTGATTCATGGCCTTATAGCAGTCTGCAAGACCGAAAAGGGCATAGTTATTGCCAGGATGGAAATCAAGACATTTTGAATAGTAGCCTTCTGCAGTTCTGAAATGTCCCTGCTTGCGCTCTGAGTCACCCAGACCGACAAGGGCATAATTGTTATTGTCCTCGATGCTGAGGATTTTATTGAAGGCTTCCTTTGCTTCCTCAATACGATTGTCTTTTAAAAGCTGATAGCCTTGTTTTGATAATTCTGAGATTTCTGCAGACGTATCAGTATCACCCGGTACGAAAGAGGCATCTCCCTGAAGGACATCGAATTCTTTAAAAATTTCCTCGCTCATAAACTTTCCTCACTTTTTTAATTTTTAAATATTTTTTAGCAATATCGAAATGATATTAGCAATTTTTTCATAGACCATTTCTGACTTTGCTCTGTTATTAGCCAAAAGGTAATACTTGAGCGCGGTAATGCTACGATTTTGTTTCATGTAAAGATCCCCGATTCGAGCCAGACCGTCAGAATAGCCAGTTGTAACAAAAATCCGGCAAGCCGCATCGAACTTCCCTTCGTTAAAAAGCATATTTCCCTTGCGATTGAGAATAACTTTTTGTTCAGGAGAAAGTCCTTGAATTGGCTTATCAGTAACCTTGATAAAGCCCTCAGGAATACTATGTGCAGATAAAGTACTTTTTAGTGTTTTTTCATCCAACTTTTTTTTACCTGAAAACAATATTACATATAATTAATCTAACACATTTTCAATAAAAGTCAAGTATATTTTTAAACTATTTTAAAGAAAGTTAAAAAGAATAAAAATTTACGATTGAGCGGCCGTAAATTCGCTTGTCTTTTAGAGTAAGTGTACCAATTTCTTCGGGAAGGGCATCTTCTTCCGGGTAATGAATCATGACGAATCCGCCTTCTTTTACAAGCTGTCTCTGCTCGATAATCTTAAGCAAGTCCAGACGGTATTTGTAAGGGAAGGGAGGATCCAGGAAAATATAATCAAATTTATCCTTGCATCTCTTTAAAAACAACTCTACCGCCATAAAGTGACAGCCGATTTTAACGCCGAGCTCCTTTTCGGTAATAGAGACATTTTCGAGAACCTGTTTGACTTTGATTTTGTCTTTTTCACAAAGCTGGACTTCTTTTGAACCCCGGGAAACAGCCTCGATTGCAATCGTACCGCTGCCGGAAAACAAATCCAGCCAGGATTTTCCATCCAGATCACCCAAAATTGCAAAAACGGATTCACGCATCCTGTCCATTGCGGGTCTGATAATGCCGTCAGGACATTTAATAACGCGTCCCTTAAGTTTTCCACCTGTAATTCGCATATATTTCCTTTTTTTAAATTATGAATTTGGATTCAATGACCAGTATGCAAGATTATGAGGAAGCTTTCTGTTCTCTTTTGCATAGTCATAGGCCGTTTTACCGGTGCTGGCTTCTATCTGGTATTTTGAGGCACCGTTTTCAAGCAGCCATTCAATAATCTTCGTGTTCTTGTTTGTGATGCAGGCTACCATGAGCGGAGTTTTGCCATCATAAGGAATATTAACAGGAACACGCTTGTCGATAAAAGCCTGAAGGACAGTCGTGCTGTTATAATTTGAGATACCATAAGCAAATGCCTCGCGGGCTTCATCAGAAAGGGCAGAGTAGGTCTCAAGCAGAATGGCAAGGACTTCCGGGTTTTCAGAATAGCCTGCAGCTAAAAGCAGGGAAGAAAGACCGTATTTATTCTTTGCAGCCCTGTCAGCTCCCTTAAAAAGCAGGAGTTTTGTTACGTCTGGATTGGGCTGAAAGCGGGCTGCATACATGAGGGCAGTCCAGCCTTCTTCATCACGGGCATTTATTTCGGCTCCGGAATAAAGCAAATCCTCAATCCGGCCTATATCACCTTTTTTGGCGGCCAGCATGAGCTTGGTGCGGCCGGCAGAATCCCGCTCATTTGCGTTTTTGATAAATTTGTGCTTTGCATTTTCGGCTGCAATCAGGGATTCAGGAATGGCAAGAGCCGCATATTTATCGTCTGCATAGTCATAAAGATAGATGCTTTCTGGAATTACGACAGGAGCCGCTCCAATATCAATCATGGAATTTACGTCAGCTTTTGGAGCCTCGACAGGCTCTTTTTCCTCAATTTTAGCCACAACAGGCGGTACAACCGGGGCAAGAGGGGCCGGAGCAGCGACTTTTTCGTCCGGGAGCTGGGGAATGTCGAACTCTTCGGCAAAATCACCGAATGGAACTTCCTCGACAGGAGCCTCAGGCACTTCTTCCTGAACAGGCTCTTCGGCTTCCTTGTAAGTTTCCTGGGCATAAAGAGACAATAAGTCAATGACTTCCTGACTGATAACCTCGTTTTTACGGGCATAATCAAAGCAGTTCTGACCGTCCTTGTCTTTTAAAAGGATTCTGTTTGCCTTTTTGGAATCTGAACGCGCGTTTTTGAAGAGAACGGATTTAACGGCCTCGATATCAGTTTCGTACTGACAGGCGTACATCAATGCGCTCACACCGTTTTTCGTCTTTGAATCAGGATTAATCTGAGCGTCATCAAGAAGAAGGGTAATTATGTCGTTTCCCCGGGAATATTTGAGGGCCGCCATAAGGAGATTTTCCTTTTCGGCAGAGCGGGTAAAATTCCTCAGGGAATAATCAGTTTCGATTGCACGCTGAATTTTTCTGGGATTTTCTGTTTCGACAAGAAGAAAGGCGTCATCAACCCACGGACTTGCAGAAATTACCGGGAGAGAAGAGACAAAAATAAATAGAAGAGGAACAGCTTTCTTCATCATCTATTATTATAACACGATTTCTTAAAAATCAAATGAATTTATAGGTAAAAAACTCTATTTTCTCTAATTTTTTAACTAAAATTCAAACCAGCTGCCTTCTGTCGTAAGATACCAGTCAGCAAGAACAGAGTTGAGGGTGGGATTATACCAGCTGATTGAGCCATCCCGGTTCAAAACTACCATCTTGTCCTGATTTCTTACTGTCTTTATCGGCATTGAGGCTGATCTTCTGTACTGAAAATCCCTTCGCGTAGAAAGATTGTAAGACCTGACCTGAGATTTTCCGATATTCGTGTACAAAATATTGTCGAAGAGGTTTGCAAAAGCCTCACTGTCTTCGTCAGTGATTGAAAGCAGATAGCGTGAAGACTTTGTCTGCGGCTTGTAGGCGAAAATTGAGGTCGTGAGTTTTTTGGTCTGAGCATTTGTGTAAATCGTGATTCCGTAGATTTCTGCCGGATTTTTATCATAATCGTAGGTGAGGGAATAGGCGACATTTCCCTTCATTGAAAGGGGAACTGTTTCCTGAGTGTTGACGTTGACGTAAATCAAAGGCACGTTTGGAGAAGAACCGCTTGATTTTGCAACATACAAGTCGTTTTCAGTGAATAAAATCGCATCCTGAATGCTGGTTCCCTTGTAAAGCTCGCGTTTTTTAAGGTTCTGAATGTCAAAAAGGTTGACCTGAGAATTTGACTCAACATCAATCAGGGAATTTCCGTAAAGCTTAAGGGTCTGAATCGTTCCCTCAGGTGCAAAAAGCTGAGTCATTTTGCCGCTAGCAAGCTCCAGAAGAACTACAGCCTTTTTTGAATCCTTTGACCAGAGAATAATGTTCTGGCCGTAAGGAATTATATTTGTATAGCCTGAATTGGCTGCCTTTTTGTCAATATTTGAGCTTTCATAGGAGGACTGGAAGATTGAAGAAGGAGTGAGGAAGTAAAAATCATTTCCGACTGAAGCGATGTCGTAGATTTTTTCATACATCTTGTCAGTCAAAGCCTGCTGAACATCAACCCGCTCAGCCTGGGCATAATCAAATTTGTAGATGTTGCCGCTGTTGGTTCCCGCATAAATTTCTTCGCCTGCAAGGGTCGCGCAAACAATCTGCTCGCCGGTCTTAAGTCCTGAAAAAGTTCGCATAAGTTCCGGAGCAATAACTGCCTTGTTCCTGTCATTGGCAATTTTATAAACCTTAAACTGACGGTTATCATTAACGATGTAATAGAGGTCTTTTGACTTATTTGAACCGATGAGGATTGGATTTTGAGCCGTAAATGAGCCGACCGTGCTTCCGGTTACAGCCTGAACGACAAAGATTCCAGAGCCGCGCACACCGGCACCAAAAACGCCATTATTGAAAAGGCAGAACTGACTCAAATCATATTCCGTATTGAATTTTGCCTTCTGCTCGCCGTTCTGCAGGTTGTAGTAAATGAGATTTCCCTTTGGAGAATACATGACAGCTGATTTTTCTGAATCAGAAGTCTGAATGAAGTTTACGACACCTGTATTTCCCTTGATTTTGTTGCGGATTATCGAGCCGTTCATTGAATTTAGGAAAAAAGCACCGCTTACGCTTGCTGTACCGCAGATGATATAAGTTCCCTTTGCAGAATAGGCAAGGCTTGTAAGGGAATCTGTAAAGCGGAAAGCATATTTACGAGTGAAGGTCTTCCAGTTCCAGACTGAAACCCTGTTAAGGGAAGCTCCGTCGCTCTCGTAGACTGCAATTTCATTGCCGTTTGGGCTTCGGGCAATCATTTTGATTGTAAGGTCAGAAATCTGATAGTGCTCGCCCATGCCGTCTTCGGTCCACTTTACAAGAAAGCCGTCAGTTCCAGCGCTAAATACCGAACCGTCACTGTCCTCAAGGTAAGCTACATTCGTGACTTTACCGGCGTGAGACTGAGTGGAAATATGAGACTGGGCAGAAATTGAAAAAGGAAAAATTAAAATCGAAAAAAGTGAAAGGATATTTTTTAAATAATTAGAATTATTTTTTAGCATTCAAAAGCTCCGAAAAGTAATGGAAGTCGCCGCTTAGTGCAAGCAGGAAAAGCATTGCAATCAGGGCAATTCCTATGTATTGTACAACATTTCGCACTTTTGGGGAAAGACGCAGGCCGAAAATTGCCTCAATAATCGAGGTAATAAGCAGAAATCCGTCCAAAACAGGAAGGGGAAGAAGGTTCATGATAAAAAGCGAGACACTGATTAAGGCCATGAAATTGAGGACGGAAACAATTCCGTTACGGAAGCCAGATGAAAATCCTGACTTTGCCGTTTCTCCCATCATGCTTGTGATTCTCGCAGGTCCTGCAAGACTTTCGCTTACTTTTACCCCCTTAAAAAGTGTAGAAATCCCCTTAAAAGATAGATATATCAGTCTGAAAGTCTGTGAAAAGCCCTGTCCGATTGCCGGGAAAAAGGAATATCGCTTTGAGTCCTTTTTTTCGACGGAAGAAGGATCGCTCATGACACCGATTTTTCCTTCACCTGTCGATGTATTCAAATCAGTGTGAACGGTGAATTCGAGCTGGCGGCCATCCCGGTCAACCAGAACAAGAAGGTCCTCATCCGGGTGGGTGGCAACTTCCTCATACAAAGCCGAAAAATCTGCAATTTCCTTGCCGTTGATTTTTATGATTTTATCACCGGTCAGGATTCCGGCATCAGCCGCCGCAGAATGAATCTCCGGATATTCATCAGTGGCCAGGCGAATCTGATTTGTCGCAGAATAATATGTGTAACCGACAAGAGCGATTACAGAAAAGGCAAAAACAGAAAAAAGAAAATTTGAAAAGGGACCAGCGAAAGCAATGACTGCCCGGAAAATCGCCTTTACACCGTAAAACGAATCCTTATCAAGGACTGCATTCGCATTGAAAGATTCCTCAAAATCCCTTTCGCCCTTCATGGCACAGTAGCCGCCAAAAGGGAAGAGGGAAAGCCTCCAGTCAGTTCCCCGCCATTCCTTGTGCAAGAGGACAGGCCCCATGCCGATTGAAAAAGCCTCGACAGAAACACCAGAAGCCTTGGAAGCTAAAAAATGTCCAAGTTCGTGAATGAAAACTAGAATACCAAGAAAAATGATTCCAATGATTATTGACATATTATTTTAAATTTTTTCGCGGGCAAGTTTATCCGCTTCAAAGACATCCTTCAAGTCACGGGGATTTGCCGACCAGTCCGAACCGTGAAGGACTTTTGCAACCAGCTCGCCGATTTGAAGGAAGCCGATTTTACCGTCGATAAAGGCCTGAACCGCGATCTCGTTTGCCGCATTGAAGACAATCGGATAGGAGCCGCCTTTTTCGGCACACTCAAATGCAAGGCCCAGCATAGGAAAGTCGTCCATGCGGGGCTTTTCAAATGTGAGGGTCCTCTTTCCGTCAAGAGTATCAGTCAAATCAAAAGGCTTCATGTAGGAAGGAAGTATTTTCGGCCAGTCTAAAGCCTGAAGGATAGGATGCTTCATGTCCGGCTCAGAAAACTGTCCGTAAACGATTCCGTCTTTTGTGCGTACCAGTGAATGAATCACGCTCTGGGGATGAACGACGACCTGAACCCGCCTTGCGCTCACGTCAAAAAGGCGCACGGCTTCGATTACTTCAAGCCCTTTGTTTCCAAGAGTGGCAGAATCAATCGTAATCTTAACGCCCATGTCCCATGTAGGATGCTTGAGGGCGTCCTGGACAGTGACGGAAGTCAGTTTTTCGCGCGGAAATGTTCTGAAAGGACCGCCGCTTGCCGTAATTACGATTTTATCGATATTTTCCTTGCCGCACTGATTTACAAGCGTGAAAATAGCCGAATGTTCAGAGTCAACAGGAAGAATCCGTGAGCCGCTCTTTTTGGCTACCTCAAACATCAAAGGCCCTGCCATGACGACAGTTTCCTTGTTCGCAAGGGCTAAATCAACGCCAGCTTCAAGAACAGCCATGCTGGGAGCAAGGCCCGAAGAACCTGCAATGCCGTTTACAACGATGTCAGGATGAGTTTCTTCGAGGAGACGTTTAATGCCGTCAATTCCCTCAGTTTTTGTCAGTGAAGAAGGGCAGGAAAATTCATTTGCAAGGGCTTCAAGCTCGCTTTTCTTTGAATTTGCAGTAAGGCCGCAGCAAAGAAAACGGTCTTTCTGATTGCGCAGGATATCTACGGTGCTGCTGCCGATTGAACCGGTCGCACCCAAAACAAGAATTCTTTTCATATTTTCAATTTGCCACTAGCGGGATTACCCCGAAAAATCTAGAACAAGAAATTAATTCCAAAATAATAGATCGGAGCAACAAAAACAATACTGTCAATTGAGTCAAGAACTCCGCCGCGCCCCGGTACAAGGGAACCTGAATCCTTGATTTCGACAGAACGCTTGAGTACAGACTCAACCAAATCTCCAATAATCGCTACGAAAGCAATCACAAAACTCAAGATGAGTATTTTTGCAAGTGAACCGGTAAAAACATTGGGGAAAAGGAAATGGGCGATTGCACCGGTAAGCATTGTTCCTGAAAAACCGCCGATAAAGCCGGCCAGGGACTTATTTGGGCTAGCTTTGATGAAGCCCTTGTTGTTTTTTCCGAAAAGAACTCCGAAAAACCATGCGACTGAATCACACATACATACCATAAGGAAGAAAAAGGCGATAAATTCGCGTGAATGTGGATGTACGGTCATTCTTGAAACGAAGCTTGGAAGGAATCCGGCATAAAAAATAATGAAAAGGGAAGTCATCAGATGTGCTACGGAATTTTCAAAAGATTTTGAAAAAAGAACTTCCCAGGCCATGGTCATAAGAATTACAAAAACAAAAATATAATTGAGGATTGCAATGTTCATTTCAAAATAAACAAGCAAAGCGGCTGCAAAAACAGGGATTACAGAAAATATAAGAACCAGCGGGCGAGGCTGAAGTGAAAACTTATGCCTGAAAAGGTGATAAAGCTCATTTGATGCAAGCAAAGATGCCGTAAAAACAAGAGCATGCAAAGCAATATGATGAAACTGGTTAAACCAAACTAAGCAAACAACTAAAGGCAATCCGATAAAAAAAACCAGAAGCCTCTGCACAACTTTATTCATATTCCCCACCATTATTGATTCGGAACAGCTCCAAACCGTCTGTTTCTCTGCTGATATTTTGCAACATCATCAAAGAATTCTTCTTCATTATAATCCGGCCAGAGCGTATCTGTAAAGATAAATTCTGCGTAAGCACATTGCCACAAAAGGAAATTACTCAATCTTTCTTCGCCGCCAGTACGAATCATGAGATCCACAGGTGGAAGTGAAGGAATATCAAGCGATTGTGAAATCAAATCCTCAGTGACAGAGTCAGCACCAGTACCACTGGCAATTATTTTTTTAACACCACGGACAATTTCGTCACGGCTGCCATAATTTATGGCAAGAACGCAGGTTGTCCCGGTGAAATGTTCAGTATCTTTTTTTGCGTTTATGATTTCTGATTTTACGTCTTCCGGCAATCCGTCAATATTTCCGATATGTTCAACACGGATTCCATTTTTTTTGTAGAATTCAAATTCAGCGCGTAAGTGGCCTTTAATCAAACCCATCAAATAACCGACTTCTTCCTGAGCGCGCTTCCAATTTTCTGTTGAGAAAGTGTAGAGTGTAACGTATTTTATTCCGAGTTTTGCCGCTGCCGCCACAATCTTTTTTGCGCTTGTCAAACCTTCTTTGTGACCGGCAGTTCTTGGCAACCCCCGTTTTTTTGCCCAGCGGCCGTTTCCATCCATGATGATTGCAACATGTTCAGGAACTCCGCGGGCAATAATTTCTTCGGTAGTCATGTTTTAAGCCATGATTTCCTTTTCTTTGGCGTCGCAGACAGTCTGGATTTCTGCGATATATTTGTCAGTGAGCTTCTGAAGGTCATCTGTCTCTTTTTTGAGCTGGTCTTCAGTGATTTCACCTGCTTTCTGCTGTTTTTTGAGGTCATCGTTTCCGTCACGACGGATGTTGCGGATTGTTGTCTTGTAGTTTTCGCCAACTGATTTAGCCTGTTTTACAAGCTCCTTGCGGCGGTCAGCTGTGAGGGCAGGGATAGCAATTCGGATAACCTTGCCGTCATTTGAAGGATTGAGCCCCAAGTCAGCAACAAGAATTGCCTTTTCGATTTCTGTAATGAGAGATTTGTCGAACGGAGAGATAACGACAGAGCGTGCCTCTGGAATTGAAATCTGTGCGACCTGTGAAAGAGGAGACTTTGCTCCGTAATAATCAACGCGAACCTTGTCAAAAAGTGAAGCTGATGCACGACCGGTTCGGATTGTGTTCATTTCATTCTTGAGACCTTCAATAGTTTTGTCCATCTTAGACTTTGCATCAAATGCCATATTTTCCTCCGTTATAAAAGCAACAAAATAAAAATAATACAAAAAGCGGCCAGAAAAATCTGACCGCCGTTATTCACGAAAAATTATTTTCCGAGAACGAAAAGAGCGACCTTTTTGAATGAAAGTTTAGCTCCAGCTTCTTTTGAAACCTGTTCAAGTTTCTTAGCAACTGTAACTTTGTCGTCTTTTACGAAAGCCTGGTCTACGAAGCAGATCTCAGCAAGGTGTTTGCTGATTTTGCCCTGAAGGATTCCAGCCTTAACGTTCTCTGGCTTAGAAGCCATTTTCTCGTCCTGAGCCATCTGAGCCTGGAAGATTTCTTTCTGCTCATCAATGTAGCTCTGTGGAACTTCGTCTTTTGTTGTGTATGCTGGTGTGAATGCAGCGAGGTGCAAACAGCAGTCTTTTGCGAAAACTTTAACTGCCTCTGCGTCTGAGCCTTCAACAACTACGACAGCACCAGTCTTGAAGTCTGAGTGAACGTATGTTGCGGCAGCAGAACCTGCAGGAACATCAACAACCTCGAGCTTACGGATAGACATATTCTCGCGGATTTTTGTAGCAAGCTCAAGAACCAGGTCCTCAAGCTCTTTTTCGATTTTTGTGTAGCCTTTTGCAATTGCAACGTCAAGGATTTTCTCACCGAGAGCTACGAAATCTGTATTTTTTGCAACGAAGTCTGTCTCACAAGTAACTTCTGCAACAACGATTTTATCACCAGTCTGGCGAATGAAAATGCGTCCTTCAGAAGTTGCGCGCTCAGCACGTTTTGCTACTGCAGCCAATCCTTTCTCTTTGAGGATTTTCTCTGCTTCTGCAGCATCTCCGTTAGCTTCTGTAAGTGCTTTTTTACACTCCATCATGCCTGCGCCAGTCTTATCGCGCAAAGCTTTTACGTCAGCAGCTGTAATTGCCATTTTTAACTCCAGTTATAGTAGTTACCCGCGCTATTTACGCGGGAAGGTTCTTTATTTGATTTTTGACTCGTCGATCTCGTCGTCGTCGTCATCTTCTACATCATCCTTTTTTGTATCTTCTTCTGTAGGAGTGTAGTTAGAATAGTCAACGATTTCCTCGTCATCTTTCTTTGTAGATGCGTCTGTAACAACGTCGTCCTCGTCACCGAGAGTTTCGATGATTTTGAGACCTTCTTCGTTGTTAGCTTCTACAACTGCATTTGCGATGATAGAAGTGAAGAGGCTGATAGCGCGGATAGCGTCATCGTTACCTGGGATTGGGTATGTGATACCCTCTGGGTTACAGTTTGTATCAACAACAGCAACAACTGGGATTCCCATGCGGCGAGCTTCTGCAACTGCGATCTGCTCTTTGTGTGTATCAATGATGAAGATAACTCCTGGGAGTTCTTTCATATCTTTGATACCGCCGAGGTTTTTCTCAAGCTTTGCCTTTTCTTTCTGAAGATTTGAGACTTCTTTCTTTGTGAGGTTGTCGAATGTTCCGTCAACTTCCATCTTCTCGATTTTCTTGAGTCTCTGAAGTGATTTTTTGATTGTAGAGAAGTTTGTAAGCATACCACCAAGCCAGCGGTTGTTTACATAGTACATGCCACAGCGCTCTGCTTCTTTAGCGATAGCCTGCTGAGCCTGTTTTTTAGTTCCTACGAAAAGAACTGATTTTCCAGAAGCAACAATCTTGCGAACAGCCTCGTAGCTGTCTTTGATAGAAGCGATTGTCTTCTGCAAGTCGATGATATGGATGCCATTGCGCTCTGCGAAGATGTACTTCTTCATGCGTGGATCCCAACGTTTAACCTGGTGACCGAAATGTACGCCAGATTCAAGCAAACTCTTCATGGTTACAACTGCCATTGAGTTTCTCCTTCACCGGAATTAATTAAAATTCCACCGTCTCTTGTTCTCGTGACGCTAAAATGCGCCCGGATAATTACGTAACTCTGCTCCAGCCAACAGCCTTGCACAAAGCCCGACAGAACTATTCAAGAATTGAATAACCCTGTTCTTTTAACATATCATAAAGCTCAAAAATAGGCAATCCCACTACATTTGAATTCGTGCCTTCGATTTTCTGGATAAAGCAAGAGGCCAGACCCTGAATTCTGTAACCACCGGCAACGCCATGCCAGTCGCCTGTCTCGACATACCATTCGATTTCTTCCTGAGTCATGGGAGCAAAAGTAACGTTTGTAATGGAAGTGCGGCTTGAAGCATAGAGCAAATCACCGTTAAAGAGGGCAAGACCTGTAATCACCTGATGAGTCTTTCCCTGGAAATCATGCATGAATTTTTCAGCTTCTTCGTTGTCAGCAGGCTTACCGTAGAGTTTTCCGTCCAAAAGAACCATTGTATCAGCACCCAAAATCCACGGAATTTCATGTCCGGCAGGATATGTGCGCGCTACGGAATCAACCTTACGGCTTGCGAGATATTCTGGAACCTGTTCAAGCGGAATGTCAGACGGATATTCCTCATCAAAATTGGAAACCTTAACCTGATAAGGAATATTCAGCAACTTCAAAATTTCCTGTCGACGAGGAGAGGAAGATGCTAATATGATAGGTTTCATACGCCCCCCAAACATTTTTAATTAATACAATTTTAAGCGATTTAAATAAAATCTACAAGTGAAAATCAAAAGAAAATATACAACAAAAGCAAAATAAAATCAGAAAAAAAAGCGGAATCGCTTCAAAAGAACCGACTCCGCCTTTGAAGATGCAGAAATCTTAATTATTTAGATTCCTTTTTCTTTGAGTTGTTATTGCCAGACTGAAGAGTCTTAAGAAGGGCAAGAGCTCTGTCACGAACAGGCTTTACATAGTGATAGTTTGTAGCAATCTGACCTACAGACTGAATCATAGAGCCTTTATCCTGAACTTTGTCAGCAATTTTCTCGTAAGCAATAAGAACTTCAAGAGCGAGGGAACTTGTCGGATTGAGGACAGCGTTCTTTTTGTTTGCCCATGCGATTGTATTAACAACGTCATCATTGTCGTTCATACCGATTTCACCGAGTGAACGAACGGCTGCAGTGATTACCATCGGCTCGTTATCTGCAAGAGCGATATTCTTGAGGGTTGTCTTTGACTCCTCAGACGGAACTTTTGCAAGAAGATCACATGCCTTTGCACGGATATCAGGATAGTTGTTAACAAGACGTCCGCTCTGTCTTGACTGGGTGTTGATTCCTTCGCCAGCAAGATGATCAAGAGCAACCATCATATCCGGAGAAACACGGCCTTCCTCGACTGCATTCTCAAGATACTGAAGGGCAACAAGCTTGTTGTCGCGCTCGTCTGAATTTGCAAGCTCTGTAATTACGACATCTTCTACTGTGCTCAAATAATCTTCCTCAGCGGATTTTTCCTGAGCGATCAAAGAGAATGTCAAAAGAAATGCACAAGCTGTGCAAGATAATTTTTTCAATGATTTCATATAGAAATATTCCTCCTAAGCAAAGTGAAACAACACTTAACTAAAGATTATAAAACATACGACTGCAAAAATCAACATTATTTTTAGCATGAAAGCCAGAAAACAAGTCGATTTTAATTCAGTTCCTCGTTAGTTGGAAGGTGAACCATCCACTTTCCGTTGTTTTTATTGAAGTAATAATAGACTGTAACGTGATCTTCCGTTTCCCCCGGCTCCCTTTCCTGAACCTGAACGGCTTTAATGTAGGAATCGGAAATATAACGGATTTCAGTTACAGTCCTTCCTTTGCGGGCAGGAACAAAGACCTGCTTGAAATAGTCCTGCAGGTCACGAAGCTTGATTCCCTTGACAGGAAGACGCTTTTCAGCCTTCTGAAGGTTCTTGCGGAGCTTCCAGTAATCGATTGAAGCAGGCTCTACATAAGGAAGCCATGAACTGTAATCAAGATTCTTCATTATAACGTCAAGCTCAGAGATGATTCGGAGAACCTTTTCCTTATCATCAACGAATGTGTCGCGGTCAACGGCAACAGCACCGACAGAACGTGAATATTCATCGTCTGCTTCTACAGCTTCGGCAGGAGCCTCAACGACAGGTTCTTCGACAACAGGAGATGGTTCTTCTTCTACAGGGGCAGGAGGAGGGGCAACTTCTTCAACTTTCGGCTCCTCAACGAGGGGAAGCGGCTCAGGAGCGGCAGTCTCAACCTTTGCGCTCCCGCATGAAACAACAATCCCTGCAAGCACAAGACAGCCTACAGAGAAAACAGATGTATTAATAGTTTTGGATATTTTCATGCCTAAATAATACATCACTTGTTTCAAACAGTCAAACGTGTTAAATTAATTTAAATATGACATCTGCAGTATTTCCGGGAACTTTTGACCCGCCGACAAACGGACACCTGAACATAATTGACCGGGGAAGCAAACTTTTCGACAAGCTCGACGTAGTAGTGGCATTCAACCCCAACAAGTCTCATCTTTTTTCACCGGAAGAAAGGCTGGAGCTTCTCAGGGAACTCACAAAAGACTACAAAAACGTTACGGTCCATCTCTGGGACAAACTGATAGTAGAATACGCTGAAAAAAACAATGCAAACATCCTTTTAAGGGGAATCCGCAACACAAACGACTTCGCATACGAATTCGACCTTTCCCTTTTAAATCACAGCCTCGACTCAAAAATTGAAACGCTCTTCCTTCCGACCGAGGCAAAATACGGAATAGTGCGCTCAAGCTCAATAAAGGAGCTGGCAAAATTCGGCGGAGACATATCAGGAATGGTCCCAAAAATCGTCGAAGAGGCCATAAAATCAAAATATAAGGGCTAATCTGACACTTTTTCGATTTTTGTCATAAAAAAATTATTGACAACGGCAACTTTGTATGTAATAATAATTGACATTCGGGTGGAAACTGTTATAGTATAAATCCCGTTATTCATAAAATTATATAGTGAGGTTTATAATATGGCAGTACCTAGAGCGAAAACATCAAAAGCTCGCACACGCAGACGACGCGGTGTAAACATGCATCTTGAAGCTCCACAGCTTGTTGCTTGCGGCAACTGTGGTAATCTCGTTATGCCACACCATGTTTGTCCAAAATGTGGTTTCTACCGTGGTCGTCAGGTAATCACACCTGAAGTTAACGGTTAACAAATCAAACGCATTATGCTCTTAACCGGGCATAATGCGCAAAACAAGGAGAAAATCATGGACGAATTGTTCGTAAAGATCCAGAAACTCATCGCTGAAAAACTTGAAATCGATGAAAGCAAAGTCACATTGGAAGCTTCTTTCCGTGGCGACCTCGGAGCAGACAGCCTCGATACATACGAGCTTGTTTACGCTATCGAAGAGGAATTGGGAGTTACAATTCCTGATGAGAAAGCAAACGAATTCGAAACAGTAAAAGACGCTTACGATTTCATCAAATCAGCTCAGGCATAATTTTTACTGATTGACTTTTACAGCACAGGTTATTCAGCCTGTGCTTTTTGTTTTAATATGCTATTTTCTAAAAAAAATCTTTCGCCAAAAAGAATACAGGAACTGACGGCGTTCACAAAAAACATTTCCATCAAATTCTCAAACATCAACCTTCTTGAACTGGCCTTTACCCACCGATCAGTGGCAAACGAGAAGGGGCAGAAGCATTACAACAACGAACGCCTTGAATTTTTGGGTGACAGCGTGCTCGGAATGGCCACAGCAGCCTATCTTTACGAGCACTTCATGGACAATCCGGAAGGAGACCTCGCAAAAATCAAAAGCAGCGTCGTCAGCGAACAAAGTCTGGCGCCAATCGCCCTCAAAATCGGAATCGACAAAATGCTGATTCTCGGAAAGGGCGAGGAAATGAGCGGGGGAAGGCAGAAAAAGGCCATTCTGGCAGATGCGGTTGAGGCTGTAATCGGAGCCTACTATCTCGACGCCGGATACAAGGCAGCGGAAAAGCTAGTCCTTTCCTTTATGATTCCTGCAATTGACAATTACGTTTCCGACAGGGGCTCAAAAGACTACAAGACCCTGCTTCAGGAAGCCCACCAAAAAAAATATAAGTCATGTCCCAATTACGAGCTTGTCAAGGAGACTGGTCCGGACCACGAAAGAACTTTCTGGGTAACAGTTCACCTTAAAAACGCAAGCTACGGTCCTGAAAGCGGCAAAAGCAAAAAGGAAGCCGAGCAGAACGTGGCAAAAAAGGCCTGGCAGGAAGTCTTTGGCAATTAGGAATTCAGGGATTCTTATATTGACTTGCACATTATTTTTTTGATATAATTTATAAATCTTCTTGTGATATTAACTTGCTTCCTAACAGTGATGGAATGATAGATGCAGCCGCTTTTTCGGCTTCAAGCTAGTGGTGACTGGGGTTGCTTTAATGTCGGGCAAGAAATAAGGAGTTATTTTTTATGAAAAAGGGAATCCACCCAGACTACAAATTGACAAAAATCACATGTCAGTGCGGTAACGTTATCGAGACACGTTCAACAGTAGAGAACATCCACGTTGAAATCTGTTCTGCTTGCCACCCATTCTACACAGGTAAGCAGAAGCTCGTCGATACAGCAGGTCGAATCGAACGATTCAACAAGCGCTTCGGCATCAAATCTGACAAATAGTCACAAATCATCGGGTATGCAGGAGTTTTTTATTCCGGCATATCCGAAAATCATCTCAATCCGTCAAAATAATCAAAAGGGCTTAGCTTTTCAACTTTACCCAACATTTTTTTCCAAACTTTCTTTTTACACCCAAAAGCCTAATCATCTAAAATCTTTTCTAATTAAAAAAAAGTCCTTGTGTTTTTCAAAATGTAAATATAATCTTTAAATAACCCGTAGAAGAGAGGTTTAATTATGAAGAAAAAAAATCTATCGCTGTTGTTCGGCCTTAGACTTGGTATTGAGATCATTATCTTGATTTCTGTTCTTGCAGCATCTACGATTCTTCTGGTAAAAAAGGGAACGGAACGCATATTCATCACTTCGACAACCGAATTGATTCAGGCTCACGTTCAGGGTCTCAGCTACCGCAACTCAAAATTCATGCAGCAGCTGAGAATGTACACAATGTCAGACCCGGTTTTGCACGCAGGAACAACAGATGATTTGATCGAGTGGATGGTTACCCACCGTAAAGCCCGAAGTTCAGATTTCAAGGAAATCCTTTTTTGTGATTTTGAAACAGGAATGGCCTATGATGATGAGGGCAACTCAAAGAATGTTTCCGGCACAGAATTTTATCAGTACATGAAAAGCAGCGGAAAGTCACAATACATAAGCAATCCTGTCGGCTCAAATGACGAGGATTCAGCTTATTACGTCTGTAAGACAGTTTCCATTCATAAAAAGGCTGTCGGATTCATCGCAGGAGCCGTCTCACATGCCCGCCTTTCAGATGCAATCGAACTTATCAAAATCGGTGAGGAAGGATATGCGATTCTCATTACAGGCGACGGAACAATCATGTCTTTCCCGGACAAAGACAAAGTAATGCATGAGAATTTAACACAGCTGGCTTCTGAATACGAAGGACTTGCGGATATTGCAAGCGCAATGATCAAAAAAGAAAGCGGAAACGGCTGGATTCATTCAAAAAAGGGATCCAACCTCATGGTCTACGCCCCTGTAAACGGCACCCCATGGAGCATGGCAATGGTTGTTCCTGCCAAGCAGGTTTATACGACCGCCCAGTCCCTTACGCTTACAATGATGGTCTTTACAGTCGCAATCGCAATCATCCTTATCGTTACGGCGGCAATTTCCGTTTACCGCGTACTTAAGCCACTGAGAAACCTCGACAGGAACCTCAATGAGATTGCTTCCGGAAACGCAGACTTAACAAAGCGTGTAAAAGTTCATTCAAACGATGACATCGGCTCTGTAACAAACGCTTTCAATATTTTCGTTGAAAAACTGCATGACATCATGATGGATGTAAAAGTTTCCCGCTCAGACCTGTCTACAGCAGGCGACGAGCTCAATTTCGGTATTCAGGAAAACAATCAGTCGGTTGCAGACATTCTTGCAAACATCGACAGCGTTCAGCAGCAAATCGGAAACCAGTCCAACAGCGTTGATGAAACGGCCGGAGCCGTCAATGAAATTGCTTCAAACATCGAAAGCCTTGAGCGCATGATTGACACCCAGTCACGCGGAGTAAGCGAGGCTTCATCTGCCGTAGAAGAAATGATCGGGAACATTTCAAGCGTAAACCAGTCAGTTGCAAAAATGGCGGATTCTTTCGAAATGCTTCAGATCCGGGCAAAAACCGGAAACGAAAAGCAGCAGGAAATGAGCGAAAGAATCATTGAAATTGAAAGCCAGTCAAACATGCTGCAGGAAGCAAACGTCGCAATCGCGGCAATCGCAGGCCAGACAAACCTTCTCGCCATGAATGCGGCAATCGAAGCGGCTCATGCCGGAGAGGCCGGAAAGGGCTTTGCAGTTGTAGCAGACGAAATCCGAAAGCTTTCTGAAACTTCTGCAGTTCAGTCAAAGACAATCGGCGACCAGCTTAATAAAATCAAGGGTTCAATCGAGTCAGTAGTTGAGGTTTCAGAAGAAACTGGAGCAACCTTTACCTCGGTTTCGGACGGAATCAAGGAAACTGACCAGCTGGTCCGCCAGATTAAGAGTGCAATGGAAGAACAGCAGGAAGGAAGTAAGCAGATTGTTGACGCCCTCCGCAACATGAGCAACAGCACGTCTGAAGTTAAGACTGCCAGCGAAGAAATGAGCCAGGGCAACAAGCAGATTCTTGAAGAAGTCCGCCACCTCAAGGACGCAACCGGCGTAATGAAGGACAGCGTGGCCCTCATGAGCGAGAGTGCAATGAAAATCCGCTCGACAGGAAGCGCGCTTGACGGAATTTCAGAAAAGATGAAGTCATCAATCGACCAGATTGGAAGCCAGATTGACAACTTCCATGTATAAGTCTTTTTAATCAAGAAAGTTCCCCGGAAGGGGAGCTTTTTTTTATGCTATCTGGATTTTCCACAGCCTGTGGGCTTTTGTTCCTTTAAAATCTTCGGGCAGGGATTTTTCGGTCATGTCAAAAAGGGCTACAGCCTTGCCTGAATCCGTCACTTTGGGAACAAGGTCTGCGTCAAATTTAAGGCGGTGGGAGTTCGTTGAGAAGTAGAGGACTCCGCCGTCATTCAGCAAATTAACACACTTTCTGACAAGCTCGCTCCAGTCCCGGTTGATGTCGAGGGTGTTGCGGGTTGCCTTTGAATTCGAGAAAGTCGGCGGATCAAGGACTATTATGTCGTAGCGGTTGCTTCTGTCTGCATTGGGAACTTCGGCAAGCTTCTGGTTGAGGAAGCCTGTAACGTCTCCGCGGGTAAAGAAGAATTTCGGGCTGTCCGGGTCGAAGTCGTTGAGGGCAAAGTTAAAGCGGGCCCATTCAAGATAGGTGTTGCTCAAATCGACGGACTCTACACGGCGGGCATTTCCTTCTGCAGCGTAAACTGAAAAAGAGCCTGTGTAGCAGAAAAGGTTGAGGACCGACTTTCCGGCACACTCTGATCGGACTACAGAGCGGAGGGGGCGGTGGTCAAAAAAGAGGCCGGTGTCGAGATAGTCGCTCAAATTGACCTTGAAGAGCTGGCCGCATTCCTGGACGTAACTTTCTACCGTTCGTTCGCTTTCAATCTTTTCGTATTGATTTTCGCCTTTCTGCTTTTTGCGCAGCTTTTGAATAACGTGACTTTCAGGGATTTCAAGCGTAGCAGCAGCGGCCTTTCTCATCTCAGAAAGCCAGATTTCCTCGTCACTGTCTGATTTTTCATACGGTCTCTCATACAAGTAAAGGTGAAGGTACTGGCGGGAAGCCTTTTCTTTGGCTGCCGAAAGGTCGTTAGCGGAAATTCTCGCGTCTTCTCCCTTTAAAAAGATGGCGGCGTCAATTTTTGAGTCCATTCCATCCGGGAGAAATTCATACAAATCGACGGCGAGGGGAACTTCTGGAATGTCGCGGTCATAAAGGCGGTAGCATGTGACGCGCTCACGGCGAGCCCACTTACGGAGCTGCTTGTATTTTTTTGCCAGGCGGTTAGCGAAGATTTTTGCCTGATATTCGTTCTGTTCCTGAGTATTCTGATTCATATAGAAAGTATATACAATTATTCCAAAAAAGAATATAATAAAAATAACTATCTATCATCTTTTATCTACATGGAAATTCAATGAATTACACAGAATTAAATCTTAACGAAAAAATTCAGGCCGGCCTTTCAGAGGCTGGTTATGTTACTTGCACGCCTGTCCAGGAAAAAGTGCTTGAAAAATCCCTTGACGGAAGTGACCTTTATGTTCAGTCACAGACAGGAACCGGAAAAACAGCCGCTTTCCTTGTTACAATCATGCAGGAAATCATGAGCGGACTGGAAAATGCAGGCGAGGGCGAAAGCTCTTCAAAAAAGAACGCCCTCATTCTTGTACCGACCCGCGAGCTTGCAGTTCAGGTTGAGGAAGAGGCTAAAAAACTCGGAAAACACACCGGCCTGCGCTTTGCTTCATTCTACGGCGGAGTAGGATATGAAAAACAGGTCGCTGACCTCAAAAAAGGATGCGACATCATCATCGGAACTCCGGGCCGCATAATCGACCTTACCGAAGGCAAGCAGATGGACCTTTCAAACGTAGGTTACCTTGCAATCGACGAGGCTGACCGCATGTTCGACATGGGATTTTACCCGGATTTGCGAAAGCTCATTCACTTTCTGCCAAAAAACGAGGGCGACAAAAAGATGCGCCAGACAATGCTCTTTTCGGCAACCCTCAATTCCTACGTCAAAAACCTTGCATGGGAATACACACGCGAGGCCAAGGAAATTACGATTGAAGCCGAGAACATCACTGTCGATGAAATTGACCAGGAGCTGATTCACGTTTCAAGCGACGACAAAATGAAGCTTTTGCTGGGAATCTTCAAGAAGGAAAATCCAGAAAGCGTAATCATTTTCTGTGACACAAAGAAAATGTGCGAAATCGTTTCAAAGCGTCTTGAAATCAATGGAATCAAAAACGAATACATCATCGGCGACCTGCCTCAGTCAAAACGCCTCAAGATTATGGATTCATTCAAGGCCGGAAAAGTCACCTGCCTTGTTGCAACTGATGTCGCAGCCCGCGGAATCGACGTAAATGACCTTGCAATGGTCGTAAACTACGATTTGCCAAACGAAGCCGAAAACTATGTCCACAGAATCGGACGAACAGCCCGCGCCGGAAAATCTGGAAAGGCATACACATTCTGCTCTGAGCGGGACGTTTATTCTCTGGCTCCAATCGAGCGCTACATCGAAAAGCAGATTCCAAGCCGGGTTGCCGTGGCAGAGGATTTTGAAGAAGACAAGTCTAAGAACGTTTACATCCGCCTTGATTCAGAAGAGCGCGAAGACAGACGAAGGGAAAAGGGCGAGCGCAAGGGACGGTCTGAGAGGGGCGAAAGAAGAAGCCGTAAAAGCGACAAAAAAACTCACTCAAAAGAAGACTTCAAGTCATTCAAGGGCGACAAGTCAAAGAACACCGTGCGCCGGGCAAGCGACGAGGAAATCGCAAAACTTTCCGGAATGTCGAGCGACGAAAGGCTCAGATACTTCAAGGAAAAGTACGCAAAATCTTCTTCTGCAGTTTACAAAAACGACAAATCGGCAAAAGCAAAATCAGGCAAGGGAAGGGGAAATAACCGTAAAAATCCTGCCGCTGCACGCAAGACTGAGACGGCTCCAAAGAAACTTGGCCTGATCGCAAGGCTCAAGAGTCTTATCGGACGCGGAAAATAAAATTCAGCAATAGCTTTAAAATAAATATTTTTAGGAGAAACAAATGATTACAGTATCTGACGTATCACTTCATTTCAGCGAAAAACCGCTTTTCAAAGACGTAAATATCAAATTCACGGCAGGAAACTGCTACGGAATTATCGGTGCTAACGGTGCGGGAAAATCAACCTTCCTCAAGATTCTCTCTGGTGAGCAGGATCACGACACAGGCGACATTTTCATGACTCCAGGCGAGCGAATGGCTGTTTTGAGCCAGGACCACTTCGCATTCGATTCTTTTTCTGTAAAAGACACCGTAATGCAGGGCTATCCTAAGCTCTACGAGGTCTCAAAGGCACGCGACGAAATCTATTCAAAGGCTGACTTTACTGAGGAAGACGGAATCAAGTCTGCTGAGCTTGAGGCAGAATTCGGCGAGCTCGGCGGCTACGAGGCAGAAAACCAGATTGAGCAGATGCTTTCAGGCCTTGGTCTTGAAGAAAAATTCCACGACAAGATGATGAGCGAACTTGATGAAAGCCAGAAAGTCCGCGTTTTGCTTGCCCGCGCTTTGTTCGGAAACCCAGACATCCTTCTTCTCGATGAACCTACCAACGGTCTTGATTTGGAGTCAATCAACTGGCTTGAGGACTTCCTTCTTGACTTCGAGAACACAGTCATCGTCGTATCGCATGACCGCCACTTCCTCAACACAGTATGTACAGTCACATGTGACATCGACTTCGGAAAAATCACTCAGTTCGCCGGAAACTACGACTTCTGGTATCAAATGAGCCAGATTTTGCAGAAACAGGCAAAAGACCAGAAAAAGAAAAACGAGGAAAAGGCAAAAGACCTCAAGGAATTCATCCAGCGATTCGCTTCAAATGCCGCAAAATCACGCCAGGCTACCAGCCGCAAAAAGGTCTTGGAAAAGCTGGAATTGGAAGATTTACCGGTTACAAGCCGAAAATTCCCTTACGTTCACTTTTCAACAGAGCGTGAAATCGGAAACAACGTTCTTGAATGCCGCAAACTCAACTCAAAGGACGAGGACGGAATTCAGCTTCTTAAAGATTTCGACTTCAAGGTCAACCGCACTGACAAAATCGCTTTCGTCGGCGTAGAGCACAACACGATTTCATCACTTTTCGACATCATCTCAGGCGACAAAAAGGCTGACAGCGGCGAATTCTTCTGGGGACAGACAACAAGCCAGGTCTACCTTGCACGAGACAACAACAAATACTTTGACAACGACATGAACATCACTGAATGGCTCAAGCAGTTCTCAAAGGAGCAGGATGACGCTTATGTCCGCGGCTTCTTGGGACGAATGCTTTTCTCTGGCGACGAGTCACTCAAAAAGGTAAAGGTCTTGTCCGGTGGTGAAAAAGTCCGCTGTATGCTTTCAAAAATGATGCTTCAGAACGCAAACGTCTTGATTCTCGATGACCCGACAAACCACCTCGACCTTGAGGCAATCGAGTCTTTGAACCAGGCACTCGTTCAGTTCCCTGGCGTCATCCTCTTTACAAGCCACGACCACGAGTTCATCCAGACAATCGCAAACCGCATCGTCGAGATTACACCAAAAGGCGTTATCGACCGCATGATGCCTTTCGACGACTACATGGCTGATGACTCAATCAAAGCCCTCCGCAAGCAGTATTACGAGGGCAGCGACCGAAAAATTAAGTTTTAAAAAAGATTTGTAAAATGAGCCATACGGTTATATAATAGTTGTATGGCTTTTTTTGACAAAATGGAAAACTACGACAGGCTTCTCTCTAAAGCTGTGAACAACATTCACCCGCTCATGGTTTTCTGTAATCTATCCAACAACTTCTATCAGATAATTTCATACAGTAACACGGTTTTAAAAGATTCAATAGCATACACGGGAGAATTGGATTCATTCCTGCTTACCATAAAGGACTCCATCATAAATCAGGATTATTCCAATCTTTTTACGGCTTCCTTCAACAGGCAGAAAATTCTTGAAAGGGTCGTCGATAATGACTCGGCCATTTCACTTCAGTTTCCATATCTATTTTCAGAGGACAATGAACAGTGGATTGAGCTTCAGATGATTTTCGTCGGCTCTGAGCAAAACAACGTTCAGGCGATAATACTCGGTAAAAACATCGATTATGAAATCCGCAAAAAAAAGGAATCAAAGCGCAATCAGAATTTTCTTGAAATGCTGGCAAGTGAATATTCAAACGTTTATTACGTCAATATCGACAGCGAGGAATTTTTCACATACAACTTTTCAGACCGCATAGACAGCAAAATCGGGGACGTAATCCGCTCAAAGGTTCCATTCTCAAAGGCAGCAGAAATTTATGCAGAAAAATGCACGCTGGAAGAGGATAGGGCAGACTTCCTTTTAAAAGTCTCTCCCAAATACGTAGGCAGCCAGCTTTCTCTAAAAGACAGGCTGATTTACCGCTACCGCAACGAATCAAATCAATACTGTGAGATGAAGTGCGTAAAAGTCGGTGACTGGACTGCAGAACGTACGGTAGTTTTTGGATTTGCCGTAAAAGATGCTGAAATCCGCAAGGAACTCAAAGCCCAGAAGGAACTCAAAGCCGCCAAGGAAAGGGCAGAAGCCGCAAACGCCACCAAAAGCGAATTCCTTGCCCGCATGAGCCATGACATCCGCACTCCAATCAACGGCGTCATAGGTATGGCTGAACTGGCCGCCAAAAACCTCGACGATCCGGAAAAAATCGGACAATGCCTCAAAAAAATCACAAAGGCAGCCTTCCACTTGAATCTTCTCGTAAATGACATCCTGGACATGAGCCATATCGAAAGCAACAAGCTTGAAATTGCCCACAAAGCGATGAACATTTACTCACTGGCAGACGGCTGTCTTTCGATTATTGAAGGCCAGCTGGTAAACAGAGACCTCAAAATCATTACAGATTTCAGTGATTTCAGATATCCATTCCTGCTCGGCGATGAGCTTCACTTGAGGCAGGCCCTGGTCAACATACTCGGAAACGCAGTAAAGTTCACCCCGGACGGAGGAAAAATCACCTTCAGAATCAAGGAACTGGGAACAGGCTACAAAACAGTCACATACCGCATCGAAGTCGAAGACACCGGAATCGGCATGAAGGCAGAATTCCTTGAGCACATCTGGGAAACTTTCTCCCAGGAAGACGGCGGGGCACGCACCGAATACAAGGGAACAGGCCTTGGAACCGCAATTGCAAAATCCCTCATCGAAATGATGGGCGGAACAATCAGCGTAAGGTCAAAGCTCAACGAAGGAAGCACTTTCACAATCGACATGCCATTTGCCATTGATGACAGAACTGCCGCAATCCGCAAGCAGGAGTTCAAGGATGAAAATGAAAACGGCGAAACTCTCGTCGGCTCAAGAATCCTCCTTGTTGAAGACAATGAAACCAACCGCCAGAGCGCAAAAGAACTTCTCGAAGCCGAAGGTGCCAGCGTAACATACGCAGAAAACGGTAAAATCGCCGTCAAGCTCTTCAGCGAGGCCAATGAAAACTACTATGACGCCGTCCTCATGGACATCATGATGCCTGTAATGAACGGAATTGACGCCACAAAAGCAATCCGTGCCCTCAATCGAAGCGACGCGCAAAATACGCCGATTATAGCCCTCACGGCAAACGCCTTTGAAGAAGACGTAAGGGCTTCCATCGAAGCCGGAATGAACGCCCATCTCACAAAGCCGCTCGAAATTTCCCGCGTAATAAAAACCTTAATCCGCTGCATGAGGCAAAAATCCCTCAAGCAGGCAGAAGAACTCAACAAAGTAATCTCCAGCGTCAACAACAAGGATGAGCTCACCGGAGTAGGCAATAACAACGCCTTTGAGGAAGTAAAAATCACCCTCAACAAAGAAATCGAAAAGAATCCTGAGCTTGAACTTGGAGTGCTTATCTGCGACATAAGCGACCTCAAAAAACTCAATGACAAAAAAGGAATTGAAGCCGGAGACACTGCAGTCAAGATGCTCTGTAAATTCACCTGTGACACATTCAAGCACAGTCCTGTATTCCGAATCCAGGGCGGTGAATTTGCCGTTATTCTGCAGGGAATCGACTTCAAAAACATCTTGCAGCTGATGGGAAAACTGGAAGAAAAACTCGACAACCTCCCGGAAGATTCAGTCCAATTCAAGGCAGGAATCGGTTTTTCAAGCATGACTCCAGGCGAAAAGAATATCGGCCAAATCATCAAAAAAGCCGAAAAAGCCATGACAAAAAACAAAAAGCGCCGCTAGAAGAAAGACGGGGAAGGTGCGGGGCTCCCCATTTAGTGAGGCGGCGTTTTTATATATTTATTGGTAGACAGAATACACATTATAGAAAGTAACAGAAGGGAATATAGAAGCCTTAAAACAACCGTTCAAGGCCCCTATGGTCTGACCCCCATTTACGTTACGCTTTTTAAGGGATGAACCCCATATAAGGTTACACCTTATAAAGTACTGAACCCAATTATAGGTTACAAATTTCGTGTTTTGGGACCAACATGAAATGACTGAACCCATTTATAGGTGACGTTTTTTTGCAAGGAGTTTTTATGAATGTAAGCCCTGCAACAAAAGCGGCTGCAATTTCTGATTATATGGCTGGTAAAGGCGGATATTTTCAGATTGCTAGAGAGTATGGAATTTCTCCATGTACCTTAAAGAAATGGGTTGAATCACCGGAAAAAGCCTTAAATCAAGCTTCTCAAAAAGGTATAATCGAATTACAAAGTTCTAAAAGCGATTATACGGGACTTATTGAGAGGAATGAATTGAAAAGCGAAGAACCTGAATTTAGGACAAAAGATGCCGAAATTCGATATCTAAGAGATAAGGTAGCCTACCTTGAAACGCTTACTGAATTGATGGGATATAATCCCAAAGAGATTCCTAAAAAAAAAGATTCGAATGCATTCTCCATCTTCTCAGATCAGGACGATGTACAAACATCACCCGACTCTGCTCTGTCGCAGGAGTCACCAGAAAATGTTTCTACGAATACGTCCAAAACCGAGAAAAAGTAAATCCTGACGCAGAATTGATAAAGCTTATTGGATCGATTCAGACGCAGCTAGATTATACTCTTGGCTATAGAGCTATGACCAGAAAGCTTATTTCTATGGGGTATTTGATAAATCATAAGAAAGTAGCTCGAATAATGCGTGAAAACTGCCTTAATTCGGTCGTAAGACGTAAAAAATATAGTCCGGAAGTATATGCGAGACGTAAACAGCTAAAAGAAACTGTACCGGCAAATGTGTTGAACAGAAACTTTTTTAGCCCGTATCCGAGATCAATATTTGTAACGGATATTACATATCTTTATACAAGTGATGGTGTTTATTATCTGAACATCATAGAAGACCTGTATAACCGCGAAGTCGTTGCCTGGAAAATTGGTTCAAGTCCTGATTCATATCTGTGTATTGAAACTGTAAGATTGCTGTCTGAATCAATTGATTTAACGGATACCATAATTCATTCAGATCAAGGCAGTTCTTATACAAGTTATGATTACAGAGATTTTCTTGTATCACTTGGAATTACACAGAGCTGTTCTGACGTTGGCGAATGCTGGGATAATGCAGCAATGGAATCCTTTAATTCAATTTTGAAAACAGAAGGATTCTATGCGAAATGGACTAAGAAAGCATTTAAGGAATGCAGGATTCCTTCTCAGGATGTATTTGAACAAGTAAGGAATTTTATTCTGTATTACAACAATTTCAGGCTTAAGAAACAATTAGGAGATCTCTCCCCTGCTATGTTTCTTGAAAAATATCCACTAGGAAAAGAATAAGGGTTGACCTAAACAACTATTTTTAGGATTATTGAAATCAGCAAAAAAACGTCACCTATTAGGGGTTCATGTCATTTTTTTGGCATATAATAACACTTATTCACACTAAATACAAGAATTATTTACAAATTCCTTCGTAAAATTCTACGGCTTTCTGGATATCATCAGCATTTGGACGTTCTTTATTTTTGCCGCCAATAAGCTTAAATGGACTCCATGTATCATAGTAATATCCTGCAAAAGCAGCATCTTTAGACTTAATCAGTTCTTCAACAGATTTAATGTATGAAGGACTGTCCTGACCACAAGTATAGATTACAAAAGCTTTCTTGTGGGCCGGGAGATTATCTGTAATAAAGCTGATTAATGATTTATGAAGTTTTCCGTAGAAGATTCCAGAAGCAAAACCAATCAAATCATAGGAAGCAAGATCTTTTAAGATGGTCTTTGTAGCGTCGATAAGTTCAACTTCCGGGTACTTATCTGCAATAGCTCTCACCAGTTTTTCTGTATTCTTATGGTGCACGCTTGCATAAACTATCGCTGTTTTAATCTAAAATCTCCCGTTTTTAATTGATTTTGTCTAATATTTTAGACACTTTAATATCTATTCTAAATATATTAAATAGAAAAAATAAAAAGCAGCATCTTGCAGTCTGTCCGTAAAAAGCCTTGTAACTCCCCTATACCGCTTTCCGCATTATCCCCGCTTACTTTCATTCTTAATAAACCGCCGGACGGCGCATTATCCAGCAGCATATATCTCGCTTTTCTTCCTTTGAGAACTCTGATTCATCGCTCATGAAAAGCAGGTCGCCATTCTTTAATACGCTTTTGTTCATCTCTGCCCCTAATACTTCACTCTCATTCTTCCGAATGCCTTGAATCGTGAATCATCTTCTTCATAGTTACGATAAGTAACGCCGTCGATATCATTCACTTCATCACCGTTTGTGTCTTTCTGAGTACTGTCGATGAAATAGATTTTTCCGTTTTCGAGTTTGTCAAACAATGCAATGTGCGTTACAGAATCACTGTCCGCTTCTCCCATGAAAATCAGATTTCCCTTTTTTAAATCTGCCTTATTAATATGAGTTGAAGCGTTAGTATACATGTAATTTGCAGTCATGTCAGAAACCAGAAGCTGGTACTTTGTATCTACCAGAGCATACTTATAGCACATGATTATCAGACCAGAACAGTCTATCTGAATTGCTCGAACCGGGGCCTGCCCGCCCAAATGGTACTCTGTATCTAACTGCTCATACAACTCTGCAAAACTGTAAGCACGTTCTGCAATTTCTGCAGGTGCATCAATTTCTGTGTAATTGCGTTCATCTTTGGAAACATTATCACAAGAGACAAGAAGAGCTATCATTGCAAAAATCAGACAGAACCGAATTTTCATCCTACTTTCCTATAACAACTTGCCCTGCAAAGGTCAGCCCCACTCCTACAATCACGCTCAGTGCAACATACAAAATTGCGATTCCGACATGTCCTGTCTTGATGAGGGTCTCTGTTTCTAATGCAAAGGTTGAGAAAGTTGTAAAGCCCCCGCACAAACCTGTCTTTATAAAAAGCATTGTCTTTGGAGAAAGTGATGTATTCTTTACTGCCAGTGCTGCAATCAGTCCGATTACAAAACAACCTGTCAAATTTATCACAAGAGTTTTTACAGGGAACGCATACGGTTCTTTGAGTGGAATAATCCCAATCAGATATCTTAAACATGCACCAATTCCGCCGCCTAAAGCTACTATCAAACAATTCAACATATTAACAAATCCTCGTATTTTACTACACTTTGGCAATTTTCTTTATTTTTGCCAATATGTAGTACATATTATCATAATCTAAAAAGCAAGTTATTTTTATCAATTGGTTTATCATTGCCGAACATTGCCCAACCCGGCAATGTCTCTTTACTTTGCCAATTGCATGGCCACATACATTCTCATCTTAACATCTTTATTCCGAGTATTGAAGATTCTCTCAAAATAATCTGTCCAGGTGTAAGTCTGCCAGCAGCCAAAGTCGTCGATATAGCCTTCTGTTTTGGCTGGGCCTGCAAAGTACACGCCGTTGATCTGATTTGCTTCGTACATCGATGAGTAGCCTTTCATAGGTTATCCGAATATTAGGATAACTGTGCAAACATGTCTCTTGCAAAGATGAAGCTGATTGTTGTAAGTGTTTTATCAAAACTCACTTTATTGCTATTTGAAAAGAAGCCTTTTGCAGATACAGATGATACTGTAGTGAAAAGTACCATTATATATGGAAGAAAGTTGCGTATTTTGCGTGATGTGTTAATTGCTGTATCACCTTCCGAAAACGGAAGGTCGTATTAGTGCAGAAGACAAGAGTGCTAATTATATTTTTTCTCAGAAAAAGACTCAAAATGCTATGTTTATGATGTAAACGAAAAAGGGTTTGCCACAGAAAGAATGGTAAAGGATTTAAAACAAATCCGGCTTGCCATTCCTGACAAGCCTTTACCACTCGGCGAAGAAATAACTTCCTCTTCAAGCAATTTAATGCTAGGAGACACAAAAGATTCCGTCAAGATTAAAAATTATGTATTTGAAACTTTGCTTGCACGGGGAGCCATCGAAGAATTCAAAACACACCCAAATATTGAAAATAGATTTGAGCGATATTGGGAATCCATGCAATTTTTGGGAAACTTGAATTTATTTTCACCAAATGTTGAACTGAAAGAATCAAACTCTATTTTTATTGAGTCTGAAAAAGATTCAAGATTTTATAAGAGCATACAAAAAACAAATAAAAATAGCTGTATCACCATCCGAAAACGAAAGGTCGTATTAGTCAATATGAAAAAATAAAAAACAAAACCAAAAATAATTAGCGCACATGTGCGCTAATTAAAGTGCTTAAAAAGTGCAATACAAAAAAATTAGGTGCAATACAGCTAAAGGTAGATAAAACAAGAAAATAAAACAATGAGATTGCACTTTCTTTATCTTGCCTATCTGTTATCCGGAATTCAGGATAATATCTGATAAATCAGTAATGTTACTCAAATTACTCTTTATTCATCGTTAGTTTTTAAAAACCCCCTGCTCCTCTTAATGAGCGCACCTTTGTACTTCTTAGCACAGGAACTTATCCCCGGCTACCTGAATGGCATTGAAGCGATATACACACCGCCAAAAGCCTATTTCGTCGCCGAAGAAAATCCCGAGGTCTTTGCTAAATATGAAGCAGAATTTCCGTATAAGGAAAAACTGGTTCTACCAGGACAGTTAGGTTAATTTAGGAGCCCGCAGTGTATTATTTTGCTGCGGGTTTCTTATTTTTAAACATCAATCCAAAAATGACACGAACAAGAGGTCCTGCAACAAGCATCTGCCAGAAAGCGGCCATCGGATAATTAAAAGCAGTTGTCTGAAGCCAGATAGAAATCATCTCTTTCTGGAAACCGCCCTTAAAAAGAATTGTAGCAGCAAGGCTCATAAGCGGGCACATCATCCATACAGAACAGATTGAAATTGAAAGGATGATAAACACCGGATTAGTCTGTTCAGGATTGAACTTAGAAAAAGTAATTTTCTTTGCAAGAGGACCAACAATAAAGAAATCAATAACAAAAGCAATTGGTGCCATAATTGGAAGTTCATGGAAGGCAAGCAGAAAAACAGAATTAGAAAGTCCTCCCATCGCAAGTGCAATGTTGTAACAAATCATTGCATAAACCATAACAAATACCATCATAATGGTAAAAAGAATTTCCTGTCCCAAAGATTTTGGCATACGAAACTCCAGAATGTAAATGTGATTGCATTAAGACTACGCAAAGACCTTGCGCATGAGCATAGAAAGGTGCGGAAGAAATCCGCTCTTAATAAGATTAGGCAATCTTTGAAAAGTGTGGTCATCTTATCAGATTTTAAAAGTTTGTGTAATACCTCTACCGTAATACTCATTCATGTCGTTTCATGATAAAATATCTCTCATAAAAAGAGGAGTCACAAATGGTAAAACACCCGGAACACGTGGCCGTAGCAAACAGCAAGGTCCGCCCATACACTGCAAGCCGCGTTTGCCTTGATTTTGAGGTGTAAAGATGAAACTCTTCGGCAGCAGAACTTGCGTTTCTGCTCCGGGATTTTCTTAATCAAATTGACCAATTTCATATTTCTCTTTATTGATTGCATAATCTACATCAAAGAAAGTAAGACTTCTTTCATCCGGAAGTTCGGCTGTTATCCATCCTTCAAGACCATTATCCCAGTCTTTGATTTCAGTAATTTTAAGAGGAAGTAAAATACCCTCTTTTACAACAGGATAACCAGAAACAAGAGTCCTATTCCACAAAATCCTTATTCAATTTTTTGAACTTTTCATACACTTCAAGAGCAAGCTTTACAGCATCAGTATATTCTTCATGCAAAACAGCTTTTCCGTTTGCATTACGTAGCTTGTATTTACCATCTTTTGTGTGTTCAATCATAGGAACATGTTTATGATCACAAACAGAATACCATTTGCCATTTATCTGCTCTTTATACCATTTGAAGTTATTTTTCATTTCAACATCTCCAATAAAAAAGACTTCTTCAATTTGTTAAACCGAAGAAGTCCACAAGACACATTTCTATCTCTAGATTGCAAATCCAGCGCCTCTTACGGCTATTTTTTTGCTGTCTGTGCCTTTAATCTTCAAGATGCAGATTAGCTCTCATAGATTACAAGTCTATTGCTGTTATTGCTGTACGCATCTTTTTACAAGGTGCAATAAATACTATCTCTGCCGAAATTGCTGGTTGCACCTTTAATTGCTAATGCTACAAGTTTATCAAACTCAGCATATGGTTCAAGCGTTTTAAGCATGAACTCATACGGAGTGACAACCTTGAGGTCACCACTAACTACATCGGCAAAAATATTTGCTGATGCACCGCTAATGAGTTTTACGCCCTTCTCGTTCATAGTAACAGGAAGGTGTGTATCACGAGCCATTACATTCCAGAATACAAGTTCTGGAAGTTCATAACCTGCTGCCTCAAACTCCTTTTTGTAGAATTCGAAAGTTGATTCCTTTGATGAGCAACAGTCGAATTCCATATCAGAAATAATCAAAATACGTTCAATCATTTCTTCTTTTGGAACATTTCCGCTCTTTGCTACATCAAGAATAAGACGGTAAACCTTACCGATATCAGTGTTAGAACAGTCATTAAACTTTGAGATAAAGTTTAACTTCTTCTGCAAAGTATCAGCGTTCTCTGGAACCTGAATAAGCCGTGGTTCAGAACTGAAGGTAATAAAACTGTTCTTATATGCACTATCAAGCTGTTCTGCAAAAAGCAAAGCCAAAGATGTAGCAATATTGATTGCAGCAAAATCTCCAGAACCATACATAGAACCAGAACCGTCGCGAACAACAATGGTCTTAGAATCAAAGCTTCCACGGTCCAATGCCTTCCAGCTTGCTTCTAAAGGAAGAGCTTTTTCGTCCGGAAGACATCTAGCACCAAACCAGCCATTCATAAATGGAGCAACAATCTGATATGGATACAGGGTCTTAGTATTAAGCTTTACCCTTTCCTCTTCAGGAATCTCTTCACCGCGAGCAAGCTTTTCTGCCTGTTCAACAACCTTGTTCAAGAAAGACTTATAACGTTCCTCATCGTTACGCATAAATGCCTTCTTGTAACGAAGCATGGCCTGACTTGGCTGCTTAGAATAATCAAAGGTATAATCCTTACGACGAAGGTTATCTTCAAGAATCTTGATTTCCTTACGAAGTGCAGAACACAACTTACGATATTCAACAGCCTTCATGCCAAGAGCTGCCATTATGATTTTTGCTCTGGCAACACTTTCCTTAGAAGAAGTATTGATAGAAGGAAGCCACTTTCCAAGTAAGCTTACTTCTCTTCCCTTCTCCATTGCTTCCTTATCCTTTTCAATCTGTGCTTTGATAAGCGCAATTGCATCGTCTTTTACAGATGTATCAAGCAGAACAAGAAGGTCATCCCAACGTCCATATTCTGGAACAGCGTAAACAATCTGTTTTGCCATTTCTGGATAGAACTTTGCAAGTTCCTTCAAAAGTACGCGGAAGCTGTTGCGTTCCCCAAGACCACCACGAATGTTACGCATGTAAAAGAGAATCTTAATTGCAACTATAGGATTCTCTGCATAAGCCTTTGCAAACAGCACATCCAAATCCTCGAGATTGTTTCTCATACCACCGCACAAAGAAAAGAAATCCAGACAAGCGGAACCTGTAGACTTATAAGCCAAATCACCATTCTCGGTGTGAGCCACGTTCAACTGCATTTTCATTGCCTGTAATGCGTTCATAATATTTCTCCTTGAGTATTGAGGGGAGAAGTCTCTCCCCTACGCCGCACTTTTCGTTGCGTCGTACCCCTCTCAGCGGGGACACCCCGCAACGCCCCGCTGTGCATATCCGGAAAAATCATAGATTTTTCCGAGACTCGCTAAAACAAGGCACTCTTTTATTCTCTTCTGTATTATTGCTGTACGTGCCTTTAAGCTGCCCAAGCAGCAATTTATAATTTAAACATAACAACAAAAATCACATTTGTAATTAAAGTTGTAGTTGAATCCTACCAGCTTCTCTCCTCCCCTGCTTTATAGTTATAGATTGGTTTAATAACCTTCACTATTTCAGCAGTCGGTTCGATGTTTGCCACAATATCATCCATGGTTTTATAAGCCATTGGTGCTTCATCAATCGTGTCCAGATTTACTGTTGACGACCAGATTCCACTCATTTCAGCCTTGAATTCTTCAAGACTTAATTCTTCCTTTGCCTTTTTTCGACTCATGACCCGACCTGCACCATGAGGAGCAGAACAGTTCCAGTCTTCATTTCCTTTTCCAATACAAATAAGAGAACCATCCCTCATGTTGATTGGAATCAAAAGCTTTTCACCTTTCTGCGCACTAACTGCACCCTTACGAAGAATCATATTCTCCGTATCAATGTAATTATGAATCGTAGTAAACTGCTCTATGATGTCCGCTTCCTTAATATGAAGACCGATAGAAATTGACTGTATCATTGCCTTTCGGTTGAGCATTGCAAAATGCTGCATTATCCTCATATCGTTAATGTAGTCATCAAACAGTTCGCCACTCACATAAGCCAGATCTTTTGGAATTTGAGTTTTAATCTGAGCATTCAACTCTACCCTTCTTTCCTCAATTTCACATTGTCTGCCTTCTGCTTTCAGTTCGGCAATCATTGCATCCATTTCGGCTTTAGTTTTCCCGTTTAGCTGTCTCCATGCTTGTTCCTGATAGTAATCAGCTATTTCAAGTCCTGCATGTCGGCTACCAGAATGAACTACAATATACAAATTGCCTTCATCATCACGGTCAGCTTCGATAAAGTGGTTTCCGCCACCAAGAGTTCCAAGACTTAACCAGGCTCTCTTTTTGTTGTATTGCCCCTTGATATTGTCCCATTCAACCTGTTCAACAAAAGCATGTGGAAATTTTCGTATACTGAATCCAGATGGAATATTCTTTCGAATAATCTTATCCAGGTCTGCTCCATTGAAATTCTGACTTACTTCAGAATCCGCTTTAATGCACAAAGTCTCCATTCCACATCCGATATCAACACCTACAAGGTTAGGGACAATCTTATCTTTGATGGTCATTGTAGTTCCGATTGTACAGCCGGCTCCGGCATGAACATCAGGCATCAGACGAATCTTTGCTCCAGAAGTAAATTCCTGGTCACAGAGAGTCTTAATCTGCTGCAATGATTTTTCATCAACTACATCAGTGTAGACTTTCGCTGAGTTATATTTTCCTTCGACCAACTGCATAAAACACTCCTCTTAAGGAGGGGAAAGCCTTCCCCTGCGGTCGCACTTCATTGCGCCCTCCCCCTTCTGCGGGGACACCCCGCAACGCCCCGCTGTTTTGCCACCTTCGCAGCATAGCGGCTCAAAACAAGGTTCATTTTTTCCCAACACCTTTCGGCACGATTAATCAAATCATTGCGGTTATTATTGCTGTAAGAACCTTTATGGTTTTACTATAGCAGAGTCAAATTCAATTATCACGGAAAATTTATTGCGAAAACTACTTTCGTTTCATTAATTCAATCTGTTTTGAGATACGCGTCTGGATAAGATTCCTGAAACTTTCTGGTTCAAGCACCTTTACCATCGGCCCAAAGCTTAATACTCGGATTACAAGTTCTGTTTCATCAAAGCTGTCATAGTTCAGAGTAAGCTGGTAAACATCTTCACTAATCTGAACTGCCCTTTTTTCAAAGTGCGCAAAAGCAAGCATTACGCGTTCCATGGCTTTTCGTTCATCATAGATTTCAAGAGTTACACTGGCTCGGCTGTTATATGGCAGATCATCTTCAGAATGGTCAGACAAATTATTGTTATCAGTTAGTTCACAATTATTGATTCTTGCAACATTCATTATTGAATAACGATTCTTCACTTTTGAGATAATCCGGAATTTATCGTCCTTTTCTGAATATTCAATTTTACATGGAGAACAGAAGAATTTTTTCTTCTGACCAAAACGACCGTTATATTCTACCTGAATCGATTTCTTCTGATGAATTGCTTCTAAAACCGTACGGAAATTCTTGATGTACACTTCATCGTCATACGGATCACCATCAGAATATTTATCATATAGATAGAAGTCATTTTCCGTAAAAAGCGGCTCAACGGACTCCAGCTCTTTTTCAAGCCGGGCAAGCACATCTTCATTAACTAATAAACGGATTCTTTTATCGCTGCAAATTGCCTTAAGCCATCGTTTCTGCAAAAGAGAAAGCGGCATTGTAGGATTTTCTTCTATATAAGTAGTGTAATCCTTTTTGATAAGAGGCCATTTTCCACTCTCCAGGCTGCTGCCTATTGTCATTACACTTTCCGGAAATGCGGAATCCTTTACTATTCGATAAAGCGAATCTGAATCAAGGGTACCTTTCTGAGCACTTGCAATTATTGAGGCGACAGTATTGTAATACGCACTGTAAATCTCACTGAACAGCATATTGTCCTTCCCCTTCACTCTCAAGATACATTTTATTCATCGCGCGAATATCATCGAAGAAGCGCCGAACGATATATTTTTCTGAACAGTCAAAAAAAGTAACGCGGCAGATAAATGTTCTTGCCCAGGGAATAATTTCTTGCGGATCAAAAACATCTGCATCAAACTGGGCATTGTTATCATCAAGCAGAGTCACAGTTCCGCAGCGTTTTTCCCTCAAAAGGCGCTGATAAATAAATTTCTCTTCCTCTTCGAAATGAACTCTGAAAGTTACATGAACAGTTGTTGTATCGTTATGCTTTTTATTCTGCTTTAGAGCGACTCCCCAAATATGTTTTCTAAGTTCTTCAAACTCTGCCCGCTTCTGATTAAAACCAGCATATACTCCGCCGATAGTCATTTCCACAATATAATCAAATCGGAGTGCAAGGAAGTATTTTCCACGAGGACGGTAAGCCATCAGATACATTCGTCCACCTTGTGTACTCTGATAAATCATAAGAGGAACTACTTCATTTGGGAAAGTTCTGTCATCCTCATTTCTCTTCTGTTCAATTGTCAGATACCTGTGCTCTCTGATTGCTTCAAAAACCTGTTCTACAAAATCAGACTCAATGGAAGATGTTATATAATGATGCTTAAACTGGAATACTTCGCTTTTTTTCTGAACATCGTTAGGAAGCTTGTCATACAAAAAACTTCCTGCAAGGCCGCAAGGTGCAGTTTCTGAAAAGAAAGAAAGGGCATCCTCAAGACCGACTAGATCTGTCATCGGGTTACGATAATAAAGCATAGTCTTTCCTTCTTTCTCGGAGGAAATTAAGCCTAATTCTTCGTATTCCTTCAGTTTCTTTCTGAGGCTGGATTCCTCAGGCAGAATTTCTAAAGAAAAGTCCTTGAGATATGTGTCGTTTATTTCATCCAAAAGCTGATTTAAGGTCTTTTTTGAACCGTCAGCAAGGCTATCCATCAGCATGAAATGAAGGGAGATATCCATAGCCGTGAAAGATTTTGCCTTGAAGATTTTATACAGAGGATTATGAGCCGTATGCCGGCTGTCGATTGAAAGGAATGTTACCTTGCCGTTTTCATCAGGGCGGAAAGTCATATAGCCGTCCAGATAATTTTCCAGACGGCGTTTTTCATCATCATAGGTACGTGGACTCCTTCCAAAAAACTGATCGCGGGTCTTAAATCCATAGATATAAAAACTGCGGATATAAGTTCTGAGAGTATCCAGATTTTTAATCAGCTCGGAGTACGCCATATTCAATCCTCGATGAAATATATAATTATACCATTAAAATCATTCGAAATCCTCTTTATTTACCACCCATGGATAGTCGTCATACTGACGGCATCCTGGAGTTGGAATAAGAGCCGAACGTTTGATTATGTTATTTCCAGCCTTACTTTTGTGGCTGGAATCATTTGCAACAAACTCATCAACATACTGAGGGAAAAGCAGATTGTCAGCCTGTTCAAACACTTCTTTCAGGAAAATATTCGGATTAAAAGTGAGGCATTCCTTTCGGACCAGAGTATGAAACCCACCGTTTGTTTTTATAACGGCAAAGTTTCCTTTACCAAAAAGTAATTCTCCGGCTTTCCGAAGTGCAATAGCAGCTTCTTCAAATACTTTAGGAACGCGGCATTCTTTTCTAATATCCATGTCAAAGTCCAGCCAGATACGGCGGCTTGTATGGGAAGCATGACAGCTTTTCATGTGCTCGAAGACCTTTGGCATTTTTACAAGATGATCTTGGATACCAGGTTTTGAACCACGCAAAATGGCAGCAGTCAGGTTCTTTCGTTCCTTGTTGTAATGTTCAAATGTGTCTTCAATACAGTCAATTTCATTTGTAGGATTAACTACCGAATATACTACCAGAGCATGTTCCGGATAAGGAACTCCGGAAGGAGTAAGAAGAAAGCGTTTATCGCAGTTATAAGCATAAAAAGCCTGTCTGTAGATGTCGAAATTCCACTCCTGCTTAAGTCCACCTTTACAGCGAATCAGTTCTTCACGCATCATTTCACCTCGGGCACCTACTTTTGTATATTCGCGCTCTTCATCAGTGAGCTTTTTACCGCGGCAGGCCAAGAGAATCATATATGTCTCATACTCCAGAGGCTTTTGAATGATGTGGTCAAAAAACCAGTGGAGCTCTTCTTCGTTTAGTACCATGTTGTAATATTCAGCCATTGTTTACTTTCCTTGCCGGACAATTTCTAAAAACAGATTATCCAGTTTCTCATAATCTTCCTGTTCTTCTTTTGAAACAGGAAACACCGTCGCTTCATTAAGTTGTGTCTCAATAAATGAATCTATTTGTGGGATTCTTGCACCCTTTTCCTTTTCTCCAGATTTCATTTTTACTGCAAGCAGCTCATCAACCAATACCTTTAATTCCACTGGCAAAACTTCCTCTACAAGTTTTGAAAACTCTGTAGGTGGAACAGTATGTTTCTGCATAAGCCATAGACAGGCTAGTACTGGACGCAGCACATACAGATACTTCTTCAACACAACTTCACCAGTAGAGCCACGGAGGGCTCGTCCCAAATCTTCGCAAGAAGGATTGCGAGAAAGCTTGTCTTTCTCGTTAGCAGAAATTGCAAGGAGGCAATTACTGCGACCCATTTCCCGATAATGATGAAACATTTCAACCTGCAGAACATAATCGTTCATTACAGCCTTTATTCTTTCCCATTCTGGAGTTTCTCTGTATACAATTGGAGAGTTTGCCCATTCAAAGATAACAGGATTGGACTTATATAACTGCTTAAAGAACTTCTTTAAATCCCATCCGTTAATGTCATATACTTCATTAAGTTCGCATTCCAAAAAATCAGGAACAGCTTTAACTTTCAAGTAATCGCTTAATGGCCTTACATAAACAAAACGAACATCATAATCAGAATCAGGGCTTGCAAATCCCCAGGCACGGCTACCACTTTCGCAGGCATATAAAATACGAATATTTTTCTGTTGTTCTATCTGAGTAAGTTTTGCTTTGATTTCTTGCGTAATTTCATTTCCGTTCATTTTTACCATCCTGCTACTCTATATCCGATTATAGTTTCGGGATTGACGATAATCACGGAAATTTTAGTGCGAAAATTGACCGAAGTCATTAAACTCATGGTTTAATAATACGGAGCTGATTGGATTCGAACCAATGGAATCTCAATTGAAATTCGCCGGTTTAGCAAACCGGTACCTTAAACCACTCGGTCACAACTCCAAAATCTAGTCTGCACCAGAATCGAACTGGTATTTTCTGATAGAAAGTCAGATGTGCTAACCGTTGCACCAGCAGACCATAAAAGGGAGATACCTGAGATTCGAACTCAGAATGCCTGCTCCACGGGCAGGAGTGTTACCTTTACACTAGTAACTCCATAAAAGAGAACTGGATGGGATTCGGACCCACGACTAATGGTTTTGCAGACCATCCCCTTAGACCACTTGGGTACCAGTTCTAGCACGCCCGGAAAGAATCGAACTCTCATCAAGGGTTTTGGAGACCCCTATTCTAACCGTTGAACTACAGGCGTAATCTTTTAAGCGCTAATTGCTTCCACGCCCTCCGAAATATCAACCTCAGTCTCGACCATACGAGTTACAATCAAATCCTCAATAGTAACTCCAAGAATTTGTGAAAGCACGACAAAGTTATCAATAGTCGGAAGGTTCTTCCCAAACCAGTTATAGATGGTCTGCACATACGGAAAGCCCAGAATGAGCTGCAACTGACGGGGAGTTACTCCCTTCTGTTTCATTATTGTTTTGATTTTTGCACCTGTAGCCTCTAAATCGAGAACAGGTCTAAGATATGTTGTTTTCACGTTGATTACTCCTTCAACACGGAGCTTCAACGCCTATTAGGAAGGTTACGCAGAAACTCCGCTTACAAAAATTGACTTACAGTTCAACGAACTGTTTTCGTACCAGTTTTCATTCTCACACCAAGAATGTTCAGAGCGACATTCCGACCATGAATGACTGCAACTATGTTCGAGAAAATTGAAATTATTACTGTTCATAGCGTTCATCTCTGAACCTCCGTTTTAGTGTAAGCCGGCATAAGCCAACTTTTGCATCGTTTCAACGCTTTGTGATTTTAATATAGCATATTATTTCTAAGCCGTCATTAGCGCCGTTCTTTAATTTTTCCTTATTAAAGAAACAGTTTTTATGAATTATTTTTTCTAAATATCACTTCATGATAGGCAACCTTCTTATACTTTTATCAGATAAGGAGGAACTGCTTATGAAAAACAATTCAGTGGAAGCAAAAAAAGCTCAATTCATGGTTGAAAATGCAATGGAAGATATAACCAATGCAACCCGAAAAGTACTGATGGACTATATCTGCAAGATGTATTATGTCCCGCTCGCAAAAGTTATCGCTTATCTAGAAATCGACGATTTTGAAGCAGATGGTCTTCTGGAATATCTTGAACCAGAAACCCGCACTATGATTATTAAATGTGCGAAGAACTTTAAAAAGCACGAAAAATGTGTAATTTCAGAAGTTGAACACATAATCTCAACATCTGGAATAAACCTCGATGATGATTACCAGATTATCAAGGAAAATCTTCTCCGAACAGGACAAAGTTTTGCAGAACTATCAGTCGATAAGTTCCGCAGTAAAACACCAGTTTTCCAGAAGCAGCTCAACGAATGCATTTTTAACTTTGAAGATTTGCCCTTGTTGGATGACCGCGCAATTCAAAAGATTCTCCGCGAAACCGACACAATCGAACTGTCTAAAGCCTTAAAAGGAAGCCCAACCGAAGTTCAAAATAAAATCTTCCGAAACATGTCCAAACGCGCTGCCACAATGCTCAAGGAAGATATGGATTTCATGGGCCCTGTCCGCGATATAGACGTAAAGACAGCCCAAGCCGACATTGTCAAAATCGTTTTCCGTCTGGAAGAAATGGGTGAAATAGTAATCGCTCGGGACACAGTTGGAAAACTGATTGATTAAAGAACAGAATTAAGGTTCTCCGTTTATAAGATTTATTATAAACGGAGGTGACTATGACTATCGTGATGTGAAAACTTTTATTCTCTTTTTATTCCTCAGAAAGAAAAGATTTTAAGTCCTTCTTTGGAATATTCGAATGAATTGCAATATGCTGCTTTCTTGTTAGGAGAACTAAATTCTCTAGTCTACAATCGTAACCATTGTTGTCTTTATGATGAACATCATATCCGTCGTTAAAAGTCTTTCCAAGAAATCCCATTGCTATTAAGGTATAAACATTTATTTCATGATCTATTTTTCCTGGATATAAATTTCTTGGATCGAGTTTCAAATACCCTGAATTATTATAATCACCTTGTTCCAATACAATTTCATTAAACTTTACACGACCAAAACTGCTTACACTGTATTTTGAATATCCTTTTATGTGAGATAAAGAAGCCCATTTTTCGTCAGGTAAATCCTTACTAATTTCATTCATACCATGATTATAAATCTTTTCATAATCCTTTTTGTTGAAAAGTTTCTTTTCATTTCCATAATGCCAGGTATTCTTTTCTTGTAATTCTGTATACTGCTCAATGAACTCTTTATTCGTCAATCCTTTCTTCAAAAGACTATTAACGAAATCATCGTAAGGAATCATGTAATCAGCATATAATGCATATCCCATAAATGCAGAAGTTGCAACTCTTACATCCATTTTATCAAAAACCAGAGGATATTTATTTCGTATTTTTATAAGTAAATTATACAAATTCTGATTCTGTTTTAAATCATTAACATTGTAATTTGCAAAAATGATTATATATTCTGGTTTTTCAGCTAAATCATTTTCTTTAATTACAAAATCATTTTTCACATTAGGTTTATTAATTATTCCTAATTCACATTTTAAATTAAACAAATAACGAATTTGAGCTTTTAATTCGAAATATTTTGTTTCATCGGTCAAGAAGTTTGATAAATCTATAAAATGATTTTCTAGCGAAGATTCTCCAGAATCAACAGAATCATCACTATATTTCAATTCCATAATTGCAAGTTTCTTAGGTGGTGTTGTTCGGTCTTTACCATCATGTTTTGTCTTAACTGCAAGTAAGTCAAATCTTAAGCCTAAATATGAATCTACATTTTCTATATCAACAATATAGTAATCTGTCTCTTCTGCTTTTAGATTTAAATTATTTTCTCGAACAATTAATTGTTGTGACTCCCGTTCAGAACCTTCAGGCCCATTCTGACCATATAAATCTAGTAAGTTTTTACGTTTTGGGATTGTAATATCTACCATATCTCGTATTGCTTCTTTGCAAATTTCTTCGTTCTTTTCTTTTATTATGGAATTACCAGATTTTGTGA
Source organism: Treponema ruminis (assembly GCA_017161305.1). GTDB lineage: Bacteria > Spirochaetota > Spirochaetia > Treponematales > Treponemataceae > Treponema_D > Treponema_D ruminis. The sequence continues at coordinate 1,229,021 of CP031518.1, forward strand.
AATAAAATTTTCCACTCTTTTCTTCTATTGAGAACAACTCTGCACCACGGTAATAAATCTGCAATTTATTTTCACGTATTTCACAGTCTAGAGTTGAATCCGTCTTTATTTGCTCAAGTAAAGGTCTTATATCTTCATTGTTTGTTAAATAATTCTTAAATGCGTCCGAAATCTTTCTCATACCCCAATCTCCTACAAATATCTTTGTACAAACTCTTTCTGAGTTTGACTCTTGTATTCTAGCACCGAGTAAAACTCCCTTACTGGCAAATATAAAATATCAAAATCCGAACTAGTATCAGCCTTTATCTGGCTAATTATACTTTTCATCTTTTCATAAAAGAAAGCGAATTCACTGTGTTCTAATTCTAACTGATGTTTATAAAGTTCTCGAATTTCTTCAGGAAGTTGTTTTTCATCTGGTTCCCATACAACATTTACAAGATAGATTTTTTTGCCTTTCTTAGGATTATCCATCAGGTAATTGTAAATGGCTAAGGTATGTCTAAACATCTGGCAAGAATCGTATTGTGACAGAGAAATTTCATTTCCAACAGTTCTAAATAATTCTGCTGATTCAGAATGAAAATATTTTGACGAATATTTTACATAGGATTTAGCCAATTCTTTATCATGACTGTTTTGCAACCATTCCATACATTTTGATTCAATAAAAATCTCACAGTCATCATTATACAACCAGGCATCCAAATTTGCCTCAAAAGGTCTTTTGGTTTTAGGATTAATTACATTTATAGATTTGTATTTTTTTTCGAACTCTTTTTTATATTCTCCTGCAGGAAGAAACTCGTTCTTTGATATCACAATATTATCATTTCCCAATAAATTATAAATCATTGCTGCAGAAGAACGAATCATATTAATTCTGCCTTTACGAATCTCATCGCCATCACTATTGTCATATTCTTTTAAAGTTTTTGTAGACATAGCTGTAAATAGATTCTTCTTAAGTTCCTTTGTCTGATAACCACTTATATCATTATCTTGGATTTTTCCAGTAGCTAGGAACTTTCTTTTTAGTAAAACACAGTAATAATCTAAATAATTCATTTCACTCTATTCCTTTTATTATTCTACACCCGCTCGCTCAATCTCGCCATTTCCTTCACGTTCTTCTTCCACTCATTCACCAGCCACTCCGGTTCAAGGGGCTGCACGTACATGCCATGGCTTAGCACCCAACCGAGAATCGGGTAATCCTGATTACTGGTAAAGGTCATTATTGTGCTACCGTCTTCCTGATTTTCGAACTTCTGGTCTTCTGCCCAGTTATAGGTTTTTATATAATTGAGCGTCTTCTCAGAAGTAATTTTCAGTTTGCAATGCAAGAGTTCCGGACCGATATAGCGACGAAAGTTTCCTTTTGCGCGCTTTGTGTATTCAAAATCTTCCGGCAGCTCAAACTCACGTGAATCAATTTCCAGATTGCGGATTCCGGGCAAATTGAAGAACCTTGTTTCCTTCTTCAAAGAATAATACGAATACAAACTCCACATGCCTTCGCTGTAAATCAGCTGCCAGGGTGCGACCACAAACTTTGTATCGTAATTCAGGTATTCAAAGCTCACGTAGTTATTCTTTGCCATCGCTTCTTCCAGTTTTGACCAGACCTCGTCGTCAATCTTTACTGGATCCATACCCAAAAACAAGATGCGGTTAGAAAGCTTCTTGGCGTTCAGTTTTGAATCTTCTTCAATGTTATCCGAAAGCGACGAAAAAACTTCGATTGCCTGTTTGTAAATCGGAGTGTCCTTTATCAGCTTCAAAAGATTTGACATCAGCCTTGCAGCAATTATCTGTTTTTCGGAAGTAAGCATTGCAGGAATGCGGAACGACGGTCTTGTATAATAAAAGCCCTTCTCTACTCTGTCATACTGCAATATATCCTCTGCCCCAAACTTCAAACGCAAATCCCGAAGATCGCGGTTTATAGTTGGAATCGAAGCCTCTGTTTCGCGGGCAAAATCCTCAACGCTCGGATAATGCATATGTGAAATCATATAGTCGATTTTCAAGATTCGCTCATAGCCGTTCAAATACTGTTTCTTTACCTTTTCTTTTGCCATTGGCTGCTCCTGTTTACAGCTATAATATTATACACCCAGACTATCACTGTCCGATAGTGCCCTGCGCAAAAGTGAAGGATTTTCTAAAAAATCAAGATATGGTATATGCAGGCACTGCTTCCCTTTTAAATCGGGCATCTCAATTTTTGCATACAGCAGATTTCTAAAATCAGCAGCGTAATACAATCCTGTATCTTCAAAATGCCTGTCAAGCAGGGCTTTAATTGAAGATTTTGCTATTTCATACTGTTTTACTGTAATCTGGCTTATTTTTGATTCTGGAACAATTTTTTCTTTATATACTTTCAGCAATGCTTCAAGATACAATAATGCTCTTTCATATTGTTTCAAATCATACACTTCGTATACTGAATGCGCAATTACAAATATTTTCTTTTGTTCTGCTAATACAATTACAGCAAACCAAAAATCTAAACCGCTAAGGGACAATTTCGAATCAAGATAGAATTCATACACTCCAGAAGATATATAATGAAAATCCTTAAAGTCCAGATTGTTATTCTTTGCAAGTTTCTGTAATCGGAGAATAAAGTTTTTATCAATTTTTCCAGCTGAATGATTTTCAATACTGGTTTTTGAAAAATCTTCCTTTACATTTGTAAAAAATGTTTTAGCCACGTCTCTCAAATAGAAAAAGTTCTGCCTTTGAATACGAGAAGAAAATCCTTTTGCATTTTTTTCGTCAAAATCAGCAGATATTCTCATCACGATATCATCGAAATGTTGAAAAGGACCTGAGCCTCGCTCAAAACAATGGCATAAATCATAAGCAGTAAACACGTTTTTTACGCAAGGTTTATGATATAGTTTTACCAGTTTTTCGGTCAGATTATAAAATTCCTGTTTTCCTTTAAAACTTACAGTTAATGAAACATTTCTCGATCTCTCATAGATCACCCCTGCGATATGAGCAAACCCATCGCAATACACTACAGAAGATTTTCGAATCTTATGCATTAATTTCCTAATTTGAAGATTCATATCAATATGCTTCTCCTACAGAGCAGTCAGTATTTGTCTGAAATTTTTCTTCAAATGGTTTTATAGAAAAGTTATCGCCCCCTTCTTAACAGATGGTATCCATGTAGCCTTGCTCATCCGTAAATTTTGAATCCATTTTATTGCATGGTCATATTCCATTTTGCCTGTCAAAATCCAGAGAAGCTGCTTTGCCTTTTTGATTTTTGGAACTTCCGCATACCCATCTGTAAAAATAATCATTCCCTGAAACTCCGGATGGTTTTCGTAATAATCAACTGCACACTGAAAATTAGTTCCACCACGTCCTGTAATTTTGATGTTTTTAGCAGCTTTTTTGAGTTCAAATTCCTGCTGAAGTTCCCAATCAAAAGTAATTACATTAATTGCTTCAACTCCATAAGAAAAGAACCTGTTGATAATAGAGAAAAAGTTTTTCAAATCTTCAGTTTCAATCGAGCCACTGACATCAACTGCAACCAGAAGATGAGTCTTAGGTTCAAACTGACTTCCCATAAAATACAACTGGTCAAGGGACGCTTCGCTCTTCGCCCTTGACTCAGTTGTTTGCTGGGGCGACTTTTTCATTGTCACCCCAGCATCAAAACCATAACGGCGGTTCGGTTTCATGCGGGTGAGTTTACGACGCTGACTGATAATACACGCCCGGAACTGAGAAAGTATACGGCGGTAATCCATCGGGATTTTGAGTGAGGCTGTAATTGTCTCCTGAAAGTTTCCTCTCACACTTCCCCACTGGTTAGTTTTCTGAGCCTTTTGAATCTGCTGATTTACGGAATCTACCATTTCTACATCTTCATCCCAAAGTTCGGCAGCATCAGCAGCGGCTTCATATTCTCCAATTTCACCTTTCTTAAGAGACGGCATCAGGTGCTGCTTACCGTCCCCGTCCATCGCATCAAAATCCGGACAAATGTAATAGAGTTTTTTGTAGTACTCCTCATAACTTAGCCCTGATTCCATATTGTAATGAGCAGCATCCTTCAGATTCTTATCGTGATAGCAGTGCTCATTAATCGTAACATCACTGGCAGTTGTAAGAGCTGAACGGTTTGGATTCTGTGGCACACGCTGATATGGATGCTTCAAAAGAATACGTGTTACCTCAGTCTTAAGCCCTTGCGCAATTTCTTCAGTGGTGCTGTCTTTGAGAAGTTCCGGGTTGTATTCAATTCGGCGTTTTCCGGTTCTAAACGGGCACTTCATATCGCTGTTAGGCTCAAGCTTGTGAGTACAGTACACATTGAAAAAAAGCGGCTCGTACAGAAACCATTTATCAACAACCTGACTGATTTTTTCTTTTACAGACATGGCTCCTCCGCCTATTTAATCTCCGCAACAAACTTTGTCATCTTTGAATACAGTTCCGGACACTCACCGATGATGAATACAAGAGCATTCGGATACATTGTTCCACTGAACATGTTTGCAAAGTGTGCCATAGCTTCACGGAGTTTCTTCTGTTCAAGGAAGAAGAAATATGCAGCAAGGTTCTGGGCCATCAAAGCCTTATCCATATCGCCGTATTTATCGCTTTCTAGGTACACAAACACTGCATCATTAATTGTTGCAAGCTGAGGAGTCTTGTAGGTTTCGAGCTTGAGCTTATTCATCTCAAAGTTTCCAAGAAGCAGTTCTTTTGCAGTAAGCAGATGATTATGGTCAAGGAACTCAAAGAAGCGGTTAGCTGCTACTCCACCCACAATGCCAGCAATCATGGTTTTATGGCTCTGCTTTAGAACATCTTTTCCGCTGATAATTTCTGAAACACGCACCCAGGCTCGGCGGTCTGGAGTTTTTTCAAGGTTATCAAGGTCTTCCACCGCAGTCTGATTATCCAAAGCTTTAGGATTAGCAGAGATATATGTTGTAATACGCTCATCAACTCCATTCTTATTTGCCCACAACAGCCAGTCCTGAACACTTGGTACAAATTCATAGATGTTAAAACGACTGACAAGTGCCGGGTCTAAATCTGTAAGCTGATATTCTTCACCGTTGTTTACTGCAGATATAATACGGCTGCCCTTTGGCAAAGAACGTCCGGCAAGCTTACGGTTCAAAGCAAGGTCCATTATAGTCTGTAGAACTTCCGGGCGGGCTCGGTTCAACTCATCCAGGAACAAAACAACTGGAGTATCATCAGTCGGGAACCAGTACGGAGGCATAAACTCTGTATGTCCCGTTTCTTCATTTTTATGAGGAATACCAATAAGGTCGCCCGGATCACTCATCTGTCCCAAAAAGAGAGACACAACCTTACATCCCTTTGCGCTAAAAAACTTTTCCAGAATCTGTGACTTACCGATTCCATGCTTACCCATGAGCATAATATTCTGAGTTGCAGGAGTTTCCTCCAGAATTTCCAAAAGCATGTTTCCATCAATTCTTACTGACATATAATTCCTCCAGTTTACACATATAATTTACAACACTGGGGTGCCAACAAAAGACACTCCATTTTATTTCTTGCCAAATTCATTCATAAGAACCTTCGGGTCATCCAGAAAATCCTTATGATAAATCCTCACATTTTTTCCGTTTATAATCATTGCAGAATATAAGTTCCGCTGAACAAGACTTTTGTTCTTCTGAGCACTTGCTTCATACAAAGTTCTGATTGAGTTCTGCGCTATTTCAATCGTTTTAGTTGTAAGCCCTTTTGAACTCGACTCTATCTTTTTGTAATCATTCTGCAGCTTATTGAACTTCTGTTTCTGCAGGTTGTATAACTCATCACACATCCCAGTCAGAATTTTTTCTACCAGCCTGTATTCTTCCAACCAGAAAAGCTTAAGCAGCGGGTTGTGTGGTAGAATCCTCATTGTTATGTCTTTAATGCAGACAATCACAGAAAGTTCATCAGACATTTTCTTTTTATTGCCGTAATAGCAGAACCGAAGTTTGAACTCTGTCCTGGTCGGATGGCTAGTCTCGGTAAAAGACAGTTCATACTTATCACTAAGCTGAGAAACAACCTTTCGAAAATGATTCACGACATCATCATTTGTGAGATTTGCATTTACCAGAAAGAAATCGTTCTGAAACGAATGCTTTTTCAAAAGGTCACAGAACAAGGTCTCCCAGAATTCTGTCTGTATCCTGCTAAAGAGTTCTCTCTGTTCCCGCTCAAGAGCTTCGGCAAGCTGTTTTTGATTTGTCATACAGCCGCCTCCTGCACGTTTCTTAGATTTTCAACCATCGCCTTTATTTCATCTTCACAGCAGTGCACTACTGCACAGCTCACATTATCAACAACTTTTACTTCGCGGGGATTATTCAAAAGGTCAATAAGTATAGAAGCATCATTTGAAAACGGCTTATGATAGATTTCCAGTTCATAAACAGTGCTGTCCGGCATCTGGAACATAATTTCGCTTCTGAGCCTTGTCTGATGCAGCTTATACTTCCAGGATTTCTTCCCAAGAATTGAATTGCAGAGAGCCTTAATAGAAACTCTTACAATTTCAGATGATTTTGAGTTCAGATAAAACTTTTCACGGACAGCCTGAGTCTTTTCTGTCAGTGGCTTAATATCAATGTCGATGTAATCCTGAATCCATTTCAAGCCAGCCTTATATTCAGAATGAGTAAAATGACGGGTGCTTATGTGAGGTGCCGAAATTGAAAAATCTCCCGTTTCCCGTTCAATGCCGATATAAATCGGATACGGAATCAACGAGACATAAAAATGCTCTTTGTGAGAAAATGCGGTGCATTTAAGTTTGTTTTCTTTTGCAAGAAGTTTGAGCTCTTTCCTCAACTCACAAACAGCTTGATGAGCAGGAATATCTGGTTCAGGCTCGTATGTCTTCTGTTTTACCAGAAGACAATAGTAAGCCTGCTTCCAAAATTCCCCGGTTATGTGATAAATAATTTCATTCAGTTCCAGACATGGTTCATCAATCTCATTCATAGCTACAATATAACCATGTGAAAATATCATTTAGTGATAGTTGGATTATTTTTCTATCATTTTTGATATTTTTAACTGTTATTGCTCAAATAGAACCGATGCCAGTTTTTCATCAGACTTCGGATATTATCTTTACCAACCACATTTGAGCTCTGAATATCATACTGAGGAATATCAAGATTATGCTGCTGACAATAATTTACCAGATAACGAGCGCAATCAAGCCCTGACTTTTCAGTTCCCAAGTCATGGTCAAAGCAGACAATATCCGGTAAACCATTGTTTTCAAGATGAGAACAAAAATCCTCGTATGATTTTACCCAGATGACCTCATACTCTTCCGTCAGATAATCTTTCGGATTTCTAAAATCATCCAGCCACAACAACTTCTTCATAGTTACTCCGCAGCCTTAAAATTGAAAATCGGTTTGATGATGTTTTCAATCTCTGCACTTGGTTCAATATTTGCAACAATCTCGCTCATATCCTTATAAGCCATAGGAGCTTCATCAATCGTATCTTTGCAGACAGTTGAAGACCATACCCCCTTCATGGAATCTTCGAAGTCTTCCATCTTTAGCTTATAGCGTGCTTCCTTACGGCCCATAACACGTCCGGCATCTGCATGAACGTCAGGCATCATACGAATTTTACTGTCGGCTGCATAAGGCTGGTCGCAAAGACGTTCAATCTGAGCACGTCCGCTTTCTTCAAGGTTGTCAGTAAAAACCTTTGCAGTGTTGTACTTTCCCTTTACTTCTAACATATAATATTTTTCCTTTCCCCGTCGTGTAACAGCTTCAATCTAATCATAATGAACTATCATTTTATGATACTGTTCCATTTTTTCTTTCGTCTGGACTCGGACCAAAACTAAAAGCACCAAAAGCTTCTGTGCTACCAATTACACTACGAAAGATGGGTAAATGTGGACTTGAACCACAGACCTTTCGGATATGAGCCGAATGCTCTAACCAGCTAAGCTATTTACCCGAGATTGCGCGGAAGGATGGACTCGAACCATCTAAACTGGATTTTCATTCCAGTGCTTTACCTGTTAGGCTACTTCCACATTTTAAGTAGTGAACGGGACTTGAACCCGCACCAACCATCTTCGGCTTATAAGACCGCTGCTCTTACTAACTGAGCTAAAGGGCAATAATTACTTTTTAATTCAGGCTGATTTAACCTCTTGAATATCGCATTCAACTTCAATAACATCACGGACAATGAAATCATCCACAGTGACACCGTATACATCAGCAATAACAATCATGTTATCGATAGTTGGGAGATACTTACCTTTCTCCCAAGCGTATACAGCTTCTGGACTTGAGAAATTGAAAATATTTTGGATTTCACGAACCGAATAACCTGCACGGATTCGGTATTCTTTGATTCTTGCAGCCGTAGCTGCTACGTTGATTACTGGCTTATTAATTTTACACATCCGTTTCTCCTTAGTTCTGGGAGCCAACGCATGTGTAAAAAAGTTTTAAGCGTTGGTCTTCCCTTCAAAATCTTCAAAAGTAGCCTGGCACATAAAGCCAAACCCGTTAAACATTTCCTGTATCTGTCCCTGAAGCATAAAGAGCCCCTGAGGGAGTCCGAGCGGAAGCTGAGGCAGTTGTAATGTTTGCAATTTGAATGTATTAGAAACTGCTTTCATCTCAGTTCCTCCTTCTTAAAATACGTCTGGTCAAGGCACGCTACGCTCAAGGCCTTGACTCAGCCGTTTCTCAGGGTGATAAAAATTATCACCCATTCGATACAAGGTGCTCAACGAGCACTACTTCTAAGTTTTACGTAAAAGAAACGCTTTGCTTGAAGTGATAATTAAAATATACAGCTAAAAAATAGCTTTGTCATTCAAGTATTTCTTGAATTTGATTCATACCTGAATGACTGTAGTCTATCAAAGTCAAATGCAATAATCACGGAAATTTTAGTGCGAAAATTATTCACTGTCATTAAAGCGCTGGTTGAATTAAACTATGGTCCTTCGAAAGTAATGAAATCCCAATCTGGTTGTCGTTTAATCATTAAAAGAAGACGATCGGCTTCCACAGATAAATAAATTCATTTGTTCCTCCATACTTTATGATAGACTTTGATATATTAGTATAATCAACATCCGCAAAACCCAATCGCTTTTTTATTTTCCCAGCTTCGTTTTTTACCTTTCACAAGTTTTATCAGCTCGTTACAGATAAGCTCTGGATTGACTTCATCCGGATCCGTGAAACGCATGCGCCCGAAAAGCGAACCGAAATCTCCGGGCGTAACATCTCCTGCATCGTAAATTTTATTTATTTGCCGCTCAGTAAATTCAAACTTCTCAAAATAGCTTTTGCATAAGAGAGAAATGCCTTCCTTATCCAAAGGCTCAAAACCAATCTTCATATGGAATCTACGGTCTGTTGCAGAATCAAGATTGTCAGGAAGATTTGTATTGCAGAATAAAATTCCCGGGAAACGTTCCATCTGCACAAGAAATTCATTCACCTTTGAATCATTATGCCGGTTTATATTATCGCCCCTTGAATGTAGGAAAGAATCGGCTTCATCAATTAAAAGAATTGAGTTGCTTTCTGCAGCTTCTTCAAATGCCTGCTTTATATTCTTTTCTGTTTCACCGACATACATTCCCAAAATATCAGAAGCCCGAACAATCTTTAACGGTTTATCCAGTAGTTTTGCGGTGTTTTCTACAAAGGCAGTTTTTCCAGTTCCTGAGGCGCCGTAATTTAATATGCGGATGCCGGATTCACTGTTATACTCATCAGACTGCCATTTTTCTGCATTCTGCAGGGCCTTTACGATATTTTCTACAGGTTCCGTTGTTTTTAGTGCATCAAGGGAATAATGAGAATTCTTCCGGATATTCTTTTTGTTATCTGAAGACTGAAATTTCGCTTCAATCAATTGCTTTACTTCATACTCAGAAGAATCCTTGAGAATGGAAACAAGGTTAGCGATATCATTCCATTTTTCTGGTGAGATCTGCAGGTGCTTACATTCCTTCGCTGTTGATTCAATGAGGTTTTGATCAAATTTTTTGCTGGTTAGGAATTGTTTTAACTGTTCTTCATATTCTTTTTGAGACGGATTTTTCAAATCCCAGTTGTAGACGATTTTCAATTCTTTATTTAGAGATTTTGACTCATCAGAATCTAAAGAATCAGTAAGTAAGAATACCGGTGTATGAATATATTGGAATAACTCATATGGAATTTTACCGGCGGACTCTTTTTCCTTTTTAGAAGACGATGTATATATTTTTATTGTATTGTGATTGTCTGTGTTTTCCTGAAGAAAGTTCGAAAGAATGCTTTTTCCCAATAACAAGACTCCATTATTATCCTGAAGTTGACTTGAAACTGCAATCAGAAAGAAAACCAGATCATTTTTATCGAAACCTGTCGTTTCACTGAATATTTCGAGGGTAAAGATATTGTTACAGTGATTACTGTAACTTAGAAAATTTTTTGAACGGAATTCATCAGCATTTGAAACGGTAATATAACATCCTTTTTTAGTTCTTTTGCATTTTGAAATGATTTTATCAGTTATATGAATGTGCTCAAAGTTTTCCGTAGCAATCGAATCCATTGAGTAACAGTCAGAATACTCTTGTGAGTAAAGAAAACTTAATTTGAACGGATATGCATTCCCTGAAAAATAAGAATAAACATAATCGGACACATCCCAGTCATCTGAAAAAAGACCGAGATTTATAAGGCGCTTGTTCATTTGATTGACAATGGATTCGCTTAGAGTTTCTATATCTGGAAAGAATCTGGAGCAGATTTTAATTTTGTTTTCGACAGGCAAAGGCTCCGGCAAAAACCAGATATTCTTATGACCAAAAAGATTAAGAAGCAAAAATGTGGTCTCATACTCATTTAAATTGAAGGTATTTGTAAAGTTTACCATAAAGGAAGAGTTTTTTATGGTAATAAGAGGATTTTCATGATTAAAGATGTTTTCCAGCTTCTTGTTACAAGCATAATATAAAAGCCCAAAGTAAAGAGCCGGTCTGTTTTTCTGGCTGCTGCAAAAAGAGCGAACAATTTCCTCAAACTCATAACTGTTATCTCTCCTGGTAAATTTTTCAAATTTTCTTGGTTCTTTCTCTTTTACAACATCAATATACAGTGAACCAACTCTTTTGAATTCTTCTTCGGTAAAAACCTGTTTCATAAGCCTTTCATCATATTCATGCCCGCCAAGATTCAACTGCTGACAAACCATACAATACATATAGGAAACTAATGAGTTATCTGCAAAATCAAATTCAGGTACAATCTTCCCGGTAACGGAATCTGAATTGTTTGTAGTTATGTTTTTCAGGATATTCATATCAGCTCCTTGTAAAAAAACAAGTGTGATTACAAAAAGAACGCAATCACACTGTTTTCGTCAGAAATTATGCTTATTTTTCAGTGATAATTAGTTCTGAAACCTTATAGTCGTTACCAAAATCAGAGAACTTCACAGAACGTATGGTTCCGACTACTTCAACTTTGGTATCTTCTTTTAACTCGATGTAAGAATCATTATTGCTCAGAACAGAGAAGAAATGTGCATTAAGGTTGTTATCAAAGAAAGAAAATTTAAGCTCATAGGCAAAACCTGGAACCTTGCTTTCATCTATGCCCCAGAAATTATAACTTCCTGAAATTGGGAGACCTTCGATAGAATGCTCGTTATACCATTTTTTTGCCTTTAATTTATTTCCAGCTGTTTTGGATACATCATAGTAACAAGGCAGTAGCGTAAGCAATTCAGCATCAGCTTTTGAAAAGTCTTCATCAGAAGTTTTTTTACAAAGAGATATGATCTCATCGGTATACCATTTTGCAATTTCATCAAAATATTTTGCGCTCATGTCATGGATCTCGCCAGTTGCCGAACCATTAACATCACTACCATAGGAAGTCAGTTCTTCGACTTTTGAAATAAATCCATTATCAGTTTTTGCAATTGTGACAGTCGAATCCTGACAAGAGAATCCAATCGCGATTTTAGAAATGGCTTTCATTCTAAGAGAATAGGAATCATTAAGCAGATCAATTGACTTTATTTCTACAATGACGTTCTTAACTTTTTTATCAAGATCTTCCGGCTGTACTTGGGTAAGCAGATAAAATCCGCCGCGAAGAGTTTTCCCTTCCGGGATTGTCCCCTCTACTCCGTTGACTGCAGATTTATCCATTTTTTTAGAAACTTTATTAATGCCACTAAACAAGCTGGATGAAGGATTTGATTTTGCAAAAAGACTGCTTGCAAATACAGCCAAACTAAGGGAAATGAGAACGATTTTTTTCATATTTTTCTCCTGAAAAGAAATGTGTACAGCCGTTGCTGTGATAAGTACCAATTTAAGGTGAAAAATGAAAATTGTAATTAAAGTGATAGTTGAATAAATAAAAGCATGGTACAATAAGAATATGAGTTTTGCAGATAAAGCAGTTAAAGTAGTATTAGAGCAGCTGAAAAAAGAAGGAAAAGAATATGTATTCAATGTAAGTGCCTGCAATACAGGAAAATATAAAAGTACTGTTGCAGACTATGAAATGATGGAGAAAAACAGTGCTTTTCCTATTCCAGAAGAGATATTAGATCTGAATACAGTTCCTGGTATAATTGGTGCATTAAAAAATTATTATATTGAACACTATTATAGCTTAGATAACACTTTTAATCTTTTAGTTGCAGAAAACGACCGACACTACGGGTATAGAGATGATTTAGAAGAAGAAGATGCATACCAGGACGAAGATGAAGAAGAGGAAGATGAAAGTGATCCCTTCTTGCTTTATGGTATGTGTGCAGATTTACCAGGTTCATTTCTCACTGAAAAAAAATCAAAAGAAGAGATAATAAAAACATTTGATGAAGATTTGCAGAATTATTTAAAAGCCCCCGAAAAAACAGTAAGTGATTTTGTAATAAAAAAGAAAAATGAGTTGAAGCTAAAAGCGGCAGAGATTTATAAGCCAGCTTTGATGACCAGGCAAAACTATTCTAAAATAGTAACAAATTTTACAAAACATCCAAAATTTGAGGCTTGTATTCAATTAGCATTTGGCTTGAAGCTAGACTTGGCCGATACTACAGAATTATTACGTCGTGCAGGAAAGGCTTTCTCAGATAAATCATATGATAGAATTATTATGTATTTTATAGAAAACGGACGATATGATATGTTCGAACTAAATAAGGCTCTTGATAAAATGGGAGAAGAACCTATCGGAAGTTTCTAAATACATAAAATGTCTCCACAGAAGATACCTTTAAACTCACACTAGATTCTACACTTACCTCATAAACTAAGAAAACGGAGGTAAGTACTATGAACCGCTACATTGAAGAAAACAAGATTGTTATTCACCCCATTATTAATCTGGTTAAAACAGGCCAAAACATTAAAAACATGCGGGAAGAAAAAGGCATGTCTGTACAAAAACTGGCAAACTTTATGGAGCTTGAAGCAGTTCAGGCTGTTTATAACTGGCAAACCGGCAAAACCCTACCTTCAATTGAAAATCTCAAAATTCTAAGTGAACTGTTCAACAAACCAATGGATGAGATTTTGATTTTCGAATAAGAATCGGTTAGTGGAGGAAAATAATAATGGAACATTCATCAAAGAAATCAAAAAAAATTGCAGAAAACGAAAAAAGCCTTATTACTGGTGTAAGTGAAACAGAATCCAACGAAGACAGCTTGCTTGATGAGAGCTTAATTGAGTCATACTTGGATATGTATAATGATGATTTACGAAAACAAATACAAAAAGTATTCACTAAACTGACAGGCTCACCTAAATATATACTTGCTGATCAAGAAAAAATTGAAAAGATTAAAGCGCTTGAAAAGATTTATCCAAACATGAAGGATGTAATCGACTATATAGTGTTAAACTGTAAAGCTTCAGCGCTAAGATGCAATCAGGATATTTCCTTTCGGCCAATTATTCTTGTAGGTGGTCCAGGCTGTGGTAAAACCGCTTTCTGCTCTGATTTAAGCCAGATAGTAATGGGAAAACCTCCGATTAAAATTGACCTTGGAAACAATGTTGCAAATTTCTCGCTTTCAGGAAGCGCACCTGAATTTAAACAGGCCAGACACGGATTAATTATCGAATCAATGTTTTCAAATGGGGACCACCATCCTTTGAAAAATCCTATCATTCAATTTGATGAGCTGGATAAAATCAAGAAAGAAGACACATTCAGTATAGAAAGCATTTTTTATTCCATTTTGGAAAAATGCAATTCCAAAAGATTCTTTGATAATTACATAGGAATGAACATTGATGCTTCTGGTATCAACTATATCTTTACTGCAAATTCTCTTGATAATATTTCAGGTCCGATAATAAACAGACTTAAAATTTTCAAAATTGCTGATTATACACATGAACAATTAAAAGACTGTGTCATCAACAATTTTTACGAAAACTGGCTTGAAAATAACAAAATGAAAAGAGAATATCTACCGGCTTCTCTTTCTGATGAAATCAAGGAAAGGATTCTACGTTACAGTAACGATGACCCGCGAAGCATTGAAGACTCGATCATTAGAGTCCTTAATGAAACGCTTTCTTTCGAGACAGATTCAGATCATCCTGTAGCACTCTTTTCTCCGGAAGAACTAGAAATGGGATGGGAAAAATTTTGCGGTAAAAGGAAAGAGCTCCCTAAGAAAAAACAAGAATTCTATGACCCTGTGGTTTTTCTAGAACAATATGAAGCATCCTAGTCGTTTTTTTCTGGAGCAGATTTTCACTCATCTTGATTAATCTTCATCCTCAAAGTTTCGGTAATCCAGCTTTTTTCGGTCAGTACGTTTTTTTACCGGCTTGCCACCAGAACTTTTTCCGCGTAAATCACCGTTAGTCAGAACAGAAATAGATTTCTCGCTGGACTGACGGCGCTTTTTGGCATCACTTTCCAGAAGTTTCCATGATTCTTCCCTCTTTATGAGGATATCATTTGCGCTGTTAAGATGAAGTGCGAATTTGAGCTGATTATTTTCTGCTAAATATTCAATGCAGACTTCCAGGTCTTTGAGGCAGATTCCGGCCTTGTTCTTTCCCTGGATTTTTGCATTTTCACGAACTTTCTTTGCGAGTAAAGCTTCTGTTATCAGAGACTTTTCTTTGAGCTGCTCAAGAGCTGTAGCTATTTCTTTCTGTATTGGTGTTAGAACATTCATCTAAAAGAGTTCTCCATAAAAAATCTACGTTATTTGCTAGTTATGGGGGTATATTTTTACATTTTGACAAATTTAACCCCGTTAAATAACTTTTAACACTTCTTTTCAGATATTACACTTTGTCAATTTTCTTTATTTTTGGCTAGTGGCTAAAATTTTCTAACCACTTGACAAATCGCCTTGTTCTGGTATATTTAAAGAGCCTTGAATGGTCATTTGATTCGGCAAGAAGAGCCGTCTAGTATTTGCCCATTCAAGGCTTTTTCTTTTATTCTGGTAAACGATATTGTATAAATCCCCGGTTTTGTAGCAGACAAGAAGCTTTGCTTTCATAGTTAAAAAACATTAAATTTTTACTTTAATGAAATTGATTTAATACCATGATACAGTTTTTATATTGGGCGTAGAGATGGCACGAGTTGTATCCTGCCCATTTGGGGCTAAGAAGGCAGCTCCCACCTGAGCGTATATTTCGAGAAACTCAGGCGTGTAGCCATAAAGGGCGTTCACCGCCTTTATGGTTTCTGTTTTCTTCCCCTTTTTTTCGAGGTAAAAATGATTAAACAAATCACAAAGGAAGATTTCTTTTCAGGTTATTCTCTTGAGCAGACATTTCTGACAAGCGATTTGCATCTTTATCATACGAACATAATTAAATACTGCAGCCGTCCTTTTGAGTTTTCGCCCAAAGGCTGCGCTGAAATGAACGAGTTTTTTCTCAAGAAGTTTGATGAGCTTCCGGAAGACTGTCTGATTTGGAATTTCGGGGATGTATTCTTGAATTTACATCTTGAGAACTCAAGGATAATGAATGATATAATGCGCATGAAAAAGAACAGAAAGATGTGCCTGATTCTCGGAAACCATGATTTTATGGCGCGTAAGAAGCCGTTTCCGAATTATATCGAATACTTCAGGTTCCTCGGTTTTGATGAAGTCTACAAAGGTCCGCTTCAGTTTGGAAATTACATTCTCTCGCACGAGCCAGTGTTTATCAAAAAGGAAAGCAGTTTGATTAACATTCACGGCCATACTCATGAAAAAACTGTGACCGAAGATTATTTTCTGAGCGAATACAACAAATCTTATCCAAAGAAGAAAGTAAATTCTGCCCGGTACATCAATATTTGCATGGACGCAAATAACTTTCAGCTTCTTGAAGCAAAAAAAGTTTTTAATCAGGAAGGATAGCGGTTATGACACTTTACCTGACAAGCGACCTGCATGTTGATCACTACGCAGAAAACAGAACGGAAATCTCTTATTTTATCGAACGCTACCTTCCCTCTTCCGACGTGCTTTGCGTGGCCGGAGACACCGCCGATAATCCCAAGATTTTTGTTGATTTTTATAGGCTTGCCTCGCAAAAATACAGGCAGATATTCGTCACATTCGGAAATCATGATTTGACCGTCAGGCACGATGATTATTTTATGCAGAATCCTTTTACCGAAACAGACAAAAAACTTTCCTGGATAAAGGAAAAACTGTCTGAGCTTCCGAATGTCACCCTGCTTGACGGCACGACGGCAAAAATCGGAAAGCTCACAATCGGCGGCTGCATGGGATTCAATGATTTTTCAGTCGGTTCAAGAACATGGCCGCATCCAAAGGAATGGCTTCTGAATCAATGGCAGCACTGGTACGACAATGTTCACTGGCGGTATATGGACAATAATCCCGGAGCAATCCTGAAAGATGAGTTGCGTAAACTTCGGAATGTGATTTCTCAAAAGCCTGACATCGTTATGACCCATTTTATTCCGACGGCATTTGGAATTCCACGAAAATACGAGGATGAGTATTCAAACGCGTTTTTCTATTTCAATGCTGATGAATATCTGGCAAAAATGAAGAACAAATCAGTCTGGCTTGCAGGTCATACTCATGACACAGGGAAAAAAGTTCTTTCTGCCGGAAGAAATAAAATCACCCTGCTGCTGAATCCTGTCGGTTACCCCATGGAAACAAAAGGCAGGTATTCCCTGAAAGACAGGGCGACAGCTGCAATGATAAAACTGTAAATTGAACTTGATACGCAAAAAGGAGGTATTGATATGATAATTGGATTAATTTGTCTGCTTTTAGTAATCGCAGCGAAGGTTCTTTTTCTGGCAATATTATTCGCCCTTTTCGGGAAAATTATAATTATAGCACTTGGCGTATTATTTACGGCAGTAATCGTTGTCACACTTATCTATGACAGCCAGCTTACTAAACAATGGGAAAATGGAGACCATAAATGAAGTGTGGAAGCAAAAATGTAAACTAACCGAATCATATTATTAAGAAGGAAATAACCATGGCAAAAATTCTTTCCGTACCTGATATCCATGGAACCCACTTCTGGGAATCCGTAAAGTCTCATTCTTCCGAAGAATACGATTACATCGTCTTTCACGGTGACTATTTTGATGCCGAGGAAAACGAATGGCCTGACCAGGGCGACAATTTCAAGTCAATCTGCGATTTCGTCCGCGAGGACACTGAACACAGGAAGCTGCTGATTGGAAACCACGACTGGTCGTATCTTTCACAGTCACGGGAAGGTCAGAACTGCTCCGGTCATCAGACCGGCAGAATCGGCAGAGAAGGAAAAATCACCACGATAAGGGAACTGCTGCTCGGAGCAAAGGACATTCTTCAGCTTGCTTTTGAATGTGACGGCTGGGTGTTCAGTCACGCGGGATTTTCCGAGACGGCCGTTCGTTACATGAAAAGTGTCATGCGTGATATTTATGGAAGCGATGACTACTCCATTGATTTACTGAACTCAACTTTCAGTAAGCGGATGGAAGAATATGACATTCCTGACAATACAAAGTGGATTCCATTTGACGAAAAGCTCGACTGGGACGGCTGCTTCAGCGGAAGCGGCAACGAACCATCTCAGTTCTGCCTGTGGATTCGCCCGGAAGCCCTGCTTGATGATTTGTATTACGAAAAGCAGGTTGTCGGTCACAGCGAAATCTGCCTCTATGACAAAATATACCTGCGCCAGAAGGATAAGAAAGTCATTTTCATAGATTCTCCCCAGCACGAGCTTTACGGAATCTTTGACACAAGAAAGGAAAATCCGTTTATGACATTGCAGGAATACTTCAAGGCACGGAAGAAGACGATGAAAATCATCAACGACATCAGCAGCCAGCTGATTTACCACAGGGACATGGAAGGATTCATCAGAAAGTCACTTAGCGAGCATTTTCCTGAGGATGTCGCCGCCAAGATTCTGAGAATCAGATTCAAGGAATATTTAAATCCAGATTACATTTCAGCAATGAACAACTTATGGGAAATGCAGAAAGCAGCGCACCAAAGCGGAGCTGACAAAATGACTCTGGAAGAAATCAACGCCGAGATTGCTGCATACAGGCGCGGAGTATAAAGGCCAGAACAACATTTCCTATATCTAATTTATATTGCGAAATATTATGTTCCGTTGTCGTAGATGCCCTCAAAGCAGTAGAAGAGGCTCTTGTTCTAAGGGGCCTTTTTGTACGCTAAATGCTGTCCTCTAATTTTGCGGTCTTTTGCTCTTGTCTTTTTTCTGCTTCGAGTCTTGCCTTTTCTATCAGCTCTTCATAGCCTCTGAGTGCGGCAAACGGCATGAAAATTTTGGCACGACTTGACAATGGCATTTTTGCTCTGGTCGTTGAACCTTTGTATTCGTAGTCAATTATGTCATCATAATTCTTTTTTATCGTCATGCCCTGTGCCCTCCAATCTGTTCATTCCGCTGTCGCAGGGTAGCACCTTCCTCATAATCACTGGCTTTTAAAATCGCATTCTTTCCAAACTTGCTCTGGATTTTGAGCATCGTATCTTGAAGAGACATTTCTCGTTTCTGTGCATTTACATCCGTGAACAAATCAATCTGTTCTTCTTTTTGTGAAATTACATTATCAGCACTTATGTTAATCCGTCGTATAAAAAGATTTTTGTCGGTCACACGGTCAAAAACTGAAAGCATGCCTTCGCTTATTTTCTGCAAAGATGCGGTCGCTGGGGTAATTCTAATTGAACCGTGAGTGGCTTTTGGTGCAGGGCGTCCGTAAAAATCCATCTCAACTGCACCATGATAATCATCAGTTATTGAAATACGGTCGTATGAAATGTAAAGTCCAAAAAGGTCAGAAGCCAGTTGTTCTGATTTTAAGTTTTGAGCCAAGACCTCAGCCATTTCACGCACGACAATCCGAGCTTTTTCATTGGTGTACGGTTCTTGCAGGACTTGTCCTTCGCTTATGCTTTTATTAGAAGTCTTGTAGTCCTTTATATGTTTTATGGTGCAAGGCTCTAATCCCCATGCGTGGTCAATTAAAATCTCCGCATCAATGCCGAACATTTTATAGAGAACGTCTTCATTCCGTAAAGATTGACGGACAATATCCCCCATTGTGTAAAGTCCGAGCTTTGAAAGTCGGTTCGCAGTTCCGTTTCCTATTCTCCAGAAGTCTGTTATCGGAGTATG
This sequence comes from Treponema ruminis, assembly GCA_017161305.1. GTDB lineage: Bacteria > Spirochaetota > Spirochaetia > Treponematales > Treponemataceae > Treponema_D > Treponema_D ruminis. Next base: position 1,248,744 of record CP031518.1, read on the forward strand.
ATTCCAGAGCTGCTGTCTGTACTCTTTTACAGAGAGACTTGCAATTCGAACTCCATCCTCGTCAGCTTCAACGTGCTTTGCAACAATGTCCATAGCAATTTTACATAAAAAAAGATTTGGTGCGATTCCAGCTGTAGCAGTTATTCCAGTCTGGCTCAAAATGTCTTTTATTACTTTCCGGACTAAGGATTGTGCATCAATACTATAAAGTGTGAGGTATGAAGTCGCATCAATAAAAACCTCATCAATGCTGTATACATGAATGTCGTCTGGACTGAAGTATTTGAGGTAAATGCCGTAAATGCGGGCTGAGTATTCAAGATACAGAGCCATGCGGGGCTTAGCAATAATGTAATCAAGCTCTTTTCCTGTGCGAGCTTTTACTTCCTTTGCTTTCTGGACGACTTCAAACAGTCGGCTTCTACCAGAAAGTCCGTAAGCCTTCAAAGCAGGTGTTACGGCCAGACAAATTGTCTTTTCTGTTCTGGACTCATCAGCAACGACAAGTTTTGTGGTCAAAGGGTCGAGTCCTCGCTCAACGCACTCAACGGAGGCGTAGAAAGATTTGAGGTCGATTGCGAGGTATGTCTTCTCCATTTATTTTATTTTAGCATAAAAGCAGTAATTTGACGACACGGTTCCAGCCAGGACAAAGAGTTTTCAAGCCAATGTTTAGGCTTTTACATAATCACACTGGCAGCCTTTTGTATCAAGCTTGCAGGTAAAGAGACAGCCGTCATGTTCGCCGGTCTGTCCCTGGCCGGAAGTCGTGATAAAAAGAGTGTCCAGATTGTCGCCCATAAAGCAGCAGGATGTAACGTTCTGTGCATCTACATTGACTCTTGCCAGCAGGCTTCCGTCCTTTGAGCTCCTGCATTCAATTCTTCTTCCGCCCCAGATTGCAACCCAGAGATTATCTTCGGAGTCGATGCACATTCCGTCAGAAACGCCGTTTTCCACCTTGAATAAAACTTTTCGGTTTGAAATTTCACCGGTGGCCAGGTCGTAATCATATGAGAAAACTGCGTATTGCAGGGAATCTGAAAAATAAAACTTTTTGCGGTCGCTGCTCCAGGCCATTCCGTTAGAGATTTTTGTATCAGCCTGCTTGCAGCTTACTTTTCCCTTGTCCAGACAGAAAAGATTTCCGCTTGCCTGATGATTATCGTCATTTACAGAAGAACCGAACCAGAGCCGGCCAGCAGGATCTGCCTTTGCATCATTTGAACGCTGGTAGGCCTCATAATATTCAGAAAGATTTTTTATGAGCGAAGCTTTTTCGCCGTCAAGAAGATAAATGCCGTCACTTCCTGCAACAAGATAGCTTCCTTCTTTTTCAGAAGGAACTGCTGCCCCAATCGGCTTGTCAAAAGTAAAAGACTTCTTTACACCATCAGGCCCCTGTGTAAAAAGTCTGCCTTTTGAAATATCAACCCAGGAAAGAGTCTTCGTGCGTGAATCATAAAAGGGCGACTCTCCAAGCTGGTATTTTTCTGTGGAATAAACTTCTGCAGTGTAGGTTTTCATAAATCCTCCTAAATTGTTACACTTTCATTTTCCATTTTGCAATGCTCCCCTGCTCCAATTTTCCTTTATTCTTTTACCTCTATTCCCATATTTTGCAGGTATCTTCTGGTTGTATTAAGAGTCGTATGTTTTAAAAGCTTTTGAATTTTTTTCAAATCATGAGTTTTTTCATATATTTTTCGAATGGCGAGCCAGCGGAAATTTTTTAAAGCATAGTGGGCTGAAATTTTCTTTTCATTGTAGAGGGCCTTTATTTTTTTTACGATGGCATTATCGATTGAATGTAAATTTATCTCGTGGTTTGAATAATACAATTCTCCATAGCCAGGACCGTCGGCAGCATTCTCCGGGGCTTCTGATATAATATCATTCAGCCAGAAGTCAAATAATAAATCGTTATACCAGGCCGGATGGGTTAAATATTCATAATACCCGGCTCGTCCATAATGAGATGTGTCAGGAATTTCAGAATCAGAAACTATTACCCTTGAGTCTTCGTGTTCAGGTACATTAGACCATAAATCTTCCTTTGTATAACAGAAAGCGGCTGTAATCGGATTTGCAGAATTCTCGTTTTCAATTACATATTCCGTGTAGCCAAAACTTAAATCATAAAGATCGGTCAGGTTATAGCCTTTTTCGACTGTAATTGCAAAAACTACGGCCTGGTTTCGGGGTAATGCGGAAAGAATTGTCTGGATGTCTTCTTCACTTGGAAGTATGTCCTCTGACTTAGAATTATAATCGATTTTTCCAAGTTCTATTTTTTCAAAGGGGTTCTTAACAACTTTCAGCTGATTTTCTTGCTTGAGGAATTTATAAAACTGATTGATTCTTGATAATTCAACCCTGACAGAACTGAAGGATTTTCCGGCTCCATATTCGGCACTGATGAAATCTCTTATGTCTTTTTGTGTAATTGAAAAAAAGTCGAAATTTTTCTCCCTGCCGTATTCAATGAACTGTCGGATTGCCGTCTCCGTAACCTTTTTATAAGTGTCTTTTACTGAATCTAAAAAGAGCAGGACAAGTTGGTCTGTTGAAAGAGACTTTTTCTCAACCGAAAGGGTGTTTTTCAGGATAAGCCAAAAATCATCTTTTTCACTATCTGACAATTCGAGCAGGGCCGGAAAGTTTTTACGGATTTCCTGTGAGATTTGAAAAAAATCAATCATGCCTAAAGAATATATTAATTATAAAACAAAATCAATATACCACGTTAATTTAAAAAGCCTTGACAAATGAAAAATGTGCCCCTATACTAAATCAAAATAACGCTGAATATCGTATCACAAAATAAAGAAGGAGGCCTTTTATGCTTGATACTGTTGAGGTTAAGGAATTTCAGGATGATTACTGTTTGATAACAATTAAATATAATACCGGAGCTTATATTGATTATAAAATTGACATTGAGACTTTAAAAAATGAAGATGAAGATGCTCCAGGCCGCGCTATTCATGCAGCAATATCTCTGGGAAAGCAAGTTTTTGATTTTCACAGAGAGGATGGATTTACTGAAGAACTGGATTATCGCTCTCTTATTATGACACTTGCAAAAGTCCTGGATAATTACAGTGAATTATATATGCAGGAAGAAGCAGAAGAAGAGGAAGCGTCATCTGATTTGGACGAGTCTGATGAATTTGACAATTTGGAATACCTGAATCACCTGGGAGAACTTACAAAAGAGCAGAATAAAGAGCCTCCTTTGTTTGATGAAGAAAAGTTCAGGCGTTTATATCCCTCTCTGGATGAGAAAAAAGAAAATGATTTAAAAATACAGAAAATTCATGATGCACTTTCCGGCTCCCCTGAATATAAGGAATATACTGAGGAATATATTGACGGGATGCAGAAAATCTTTGACATGTACCCGAATTTTAAGGAATATTCAGACATCTTCATTCCGCCAAAAGAACTTCTAGGCATCAGGACTGACAGGGTAATACGAATGGATAATATCCTTATCGTCGGAAAACCTTCCTGCGGAAAATCGTCCTTTGTTAACAGAATTTGCGAAATATATAAAAATTTCTACCGGATAAGTCTTGGAAATGGATCCGTAAATTTTACTTTGATGGGCGATGATAAAGGTTATGATAAAAGTGATTGCGGTGATATCTTGCGCTCAATGTTTAAAAAGGATGATGCTCCGATTGCAAATCCTCTGGTTATTCTGGATGAAATTGACAAGGTCAGCTATTCGAGCGGACTGGCTTCTGATTTTTCAGGAACATTTTCGATCTTGCTTGAAAAGAATAATGCCAAATACTTTTCTGACAATTTTTTTAAGGTCGAGGTAGATGCTTCCAACATAAATTATATTGCCATTGCCAATGATATTTCCGGGATTCCAGAGCATGTATTGAGCCGCTTCCCGATAAAGATTTTTGTCCGTGATTATACAGAGGAAGAAATAGAAACTATAGTATTGGACAATCAATACAGGGAATGGATTGATAAAAATAAGATTTGCGTCAATGCCGTGCCCCCTGTGATACCTAAGAAAACCAGAAAACTGATTTTCGAGTGCAGTCATGGGCATCCCAGGGAAGTTCCTGCCGTGTTAACAAGAATCGCAGTAAAATCCATAAAAAATTCCTTTGCTTCTTTCAGACTGCCGGAAAAAGCAGCGAATGAAATGCGCCGTTTGTTTGATTCCGGAAATCAGTCTAAAAGCAGGAAAATCGGATTTTAATATGCGGCTATGAGGATTGTAATCGTCTCGCCCCTTACTTCCAGCCTTCCCAGGTTTTCTGGGCGAGACCGACTGTTGCCGCATTCTTTCCGTTCCGGCAGACCGGCTGCTTCATCAGTTTGAGCTGATTTTCAAAGAGTTTATCGGCTTTTTCGCTGTCATCAAGATAAGCAATGCTCGCGTAATCCTTTGATTTTTTGTCAGTCATTTCTTCGATGGCGTCGGCCCTGCTTCCGAGCGTGCGGGCAAGCGAATCCAAAACGCTGTCGAACTCACCCCGGCTCATTTCCTTTTCTTTTAAGTCCACAAACTGAACCGGAATCCGGCGCTCTGCAAACCATCTCTGAGCTGTCTTTACATCAAAGCTTTTCAAAGTTCCAAAAATCTGAATCATCATTCTGCCCTATCAATAAAAATTTTACTTTCTTCTATTTTAACATGATACCCGCTTCAAATAAACTCCCCCGTTCTCTTTCAGCCACTTGTCGCATCTTTTGTAATCAGGAAAGACACGTTCGATTTCAGCGTAAAATTCTTTCGAGTGATTCATGTGACGGCGGTGACAGAGTTCATGAACGACGACACTGTCCAGAATTTCTTCCGGCATAATGACAAGCAGGCAGTTAAAATTCAGATTTCCCTTTGACGAGCAGCTTCCCCAGCGGGAACTTTGCAGCCTTATGGCAATTTTTCCGTAAGTGACTCCAATCTTTTTCGCCCAGAAGTCTACCCTCTCAGGAATTATCTTCCGTGCCTTTTTTCTAATTTCCTTTATTTCATCAGCAGAAAGAAGACCTAGAGAGGCCGCTTTTTCCTCTTCCTGATTCTGTTTTTCCAGATGCTTTTTAATCCAGTCCTTTTTTGAAAGAAGAAATTCCTGCACCTTGCCTTCACTGATTCCATATGGAGCCTTAACGAGAACCCGGTTTTCACCAAGAAGACTGACTGAAATTGACCGCCGCCTGGATTTTTGAATGATGTAAGTAATTTCCATGCTTGCCCCTAAAACAAATCCAGCATTGAATCCAGATAAATCGCCTCGCGGACTTCAAGCTGATGATCCGGCTTCGTCATATAATATAGAAGAAACTCTAACACTATGGCAGAACCAAGCCCGCGACCTTCAATCTTGAAGTTGGAAAATCCCATCGGAAGATATGTCTTTTGAATATCCTGAATGCCGATAAAGCCCGGATTTTTCATGGCAAGGGAAAATCGGTAGCCTCCGGCCGCATCCGCTGAAGCGCACTTGTGGTCCGCAACATCCTGACCGAGATTTTTTCGGCTGACATTTTCATAGCAGGCCTTTCGTTCCTTGCAGCCGAAATTACAGCACTCGTTACAGAGGAATTCTACCTTATCTTTTTGACTCTGGTTGAGAGCAGAAAGCCTTTCAAAAGATTTATTGAGGCGGAAATCAGGCACTACATATTCGAATTCCGGCCGATTCAGTTCCCTTTCAAAGTCGTCGAAATTTGTAAGCACCTTAGTCGTAGAAGAAACAAGATAAAATTCCGGGAATTTCGCTTTTAAATAAGTGAGCAGCAAATCTGAATGAAGGATTACCCCGCTCTTTTCCTTGGCTCCCGAAAAAAGCCGGCAAAGTTCATTGCACTTTTTGTCTGCCAGATGCTCTTCCTGCAAAAGAGAATTGCTGAAGGTCAGCCGGGCGGAAATTCCGTATTCATTCATAAGAGAAAGGACGTTCTTTGCATCAGCTTCTCCAAATCCTGCCCTGCCCCCGCCCCACAGACAGTCCATGGGCGCTCCATAAATCGAGGCGATGTCACACCATTCGTAAAACCAGTCGCGGTGATTGCGCCACAAAGGAAGAAAGACCTTGTAGAGTTCGTAAAATTCAAAGAGACCGGGAAGATGATAGCGTGCGCCAGGAACCTGAGTCGGACTTTTACTTTTCATTGCTGCCATGCCCGCCTAACGACAGAATTTCAAGAATTCTTCATCGCTGATTTTTGAGTTTACAATGGCATTTTCTATTGCCTGAGCCATTACTTCTGCCGCAAGACTTCCGACGGCATTTATATCAGCCTTGATCGTACCTGTGCTTGCCGCGTAAATCGTGTCACCGTCCGCCATTGTTGCGACCGGACGGATGCAGCGTGAATAGGCAGTTCGCGTCATCGAAGCAATTTTTGTCAGCTCAGCCTTTGAAAATTCAGCATTTGTGATTACGGCTCCGATTGTCGTGTTTCCAGTAAACATGTCGCGCGGAGTCAGATTTTCACAGAGGGCTTCAAGGCAGTCCTCATAATTTTTCCGGTCAAGCGAATGTAAGCCGGCGATTTTCTTTCCCTGTGGCGAATAAATATCTCCCAAAGCATTTACGCAGACCGCCACCGCAATAAAAAGCCCGCCAGTCTTTATCGCATGAATTCCAAATCCTGATTTGTCGCCCCTGGCCGTTCCCCGGATTTTTCCTACCGTAGCCCCGATTCCACAGCCGACATTCCCCTGCAAGTCGCTCGTTTCCTTAAGCGCTGAAAGGCAGGCCTCATAGCCCATTTTTGCATCCGGCCGGACATCAGGTTTTCCGTAATTCAAGTCAAAAATATCAGACTGGCAGACAAGAGGCACAAGAGAAAATCCTGTATCATAGCCGATTTTCTTTTCTTCAAGGCATTTCATTACACCATCGGAAGCCGCAAGTCCATACGCAGAACCGCCGCCCAGCACAATAGCATTGATTCGATTTTCCGCCGTCAAAGGAAGGGTAAGCGGAGTTTCCCGGGAAGCAGGTCCTCCCCCGCTGATGTCACAGCCGGCAAGAGCTCCCTTTGGAAAATAAATCACAGTAAGACCAGTTTTAGCGTCAAAGTCACTCTGGTGGCCAATATTGAAGTCAGAGATTTCTTTTATCGAGCAAGAATTTTTATTAACAAAACTTTCCATATTATATGCCCCATTATCACTCGAATCATGACAAAATACAAGGTTTATCCGGTACATGGTCTTCCGGCTCGGAAAGGAAAGGGGCGTATTAGTTAGCAGCCTATTGACATATACCCCCAGAGGGTATATACTCCTGTCAATTGATACCCCCAAGGGGTATGCTACGGAGGAATTATGGCTCACGATTGCTGCAACACAGAAATAAATGAAGAATCAACCGGCGAATGCCCGTACTGTTCAGGCAAACATAAAGACCGCGAAGACAGCGAAAAAAAGGACCTGATGAACCGGCTCAAGCGGATTGAAGGTCAGGTGCGCGGTGTTGAAGGAATGCTCGAAAGCGGCGCTTACTGCACTGACATTCTCATGCAGGTTTCGGCAATTTCATGCGCCCTCAACAGCTTCAACAAGGTTCTTCTCGGAAACCACGTCAAAACCTGCGTTGCCGAAAACATCCGCTCAGGAAACGATGAAGTTATCGATGAACTCGTAACGACTCTGCAAAAACTGATGAAGTAAGGAGCTGGAATGGAACAATTTAATGTAACTGGAATGAGCTGTGCCGCCTGCCAGACCCGCGTTGAAAAGGCCGTGAGCGCAGTTGAAGGCGTAAAAAGCTGTGCTGTAAGCCTTCTCACAAATTCAATGGGAGTGGAAGGCTCTGCATCTTCCGAAGAAATTATAAAGGCAGTCGAGGCGGCGGGCTACGGTGCAAGCCTTAAGCAGAACGGCAAAAAATCTGCACAGCCCGACTATTCTGATTCGCTCAAAGACACCGAAACTCCCAAGATGAAAAGGCGGCTCATTGCATCGGTGATTCTTTTAGTTCCGCTCATGTATGTTTCGATGGGGCACATGCTGTGGAACTGGCCTCTCCCGCCTTTCCTGGACGGAAATCATGTTGCGATGGGATTGTATGAGCTTTTGATTTCAGCCCTCGTCATGGTTATAAATCAGAAATTCTTCGTCAGCGGATTTAAGGGACTTGTTCACCGCTCTCCCAACATGGACAGCCTCATTGCCCTTGGAGCCACGGCGGCTTTCGGATACAGCGTCTTTGCCCTTTTTGCAATGACAGGAGCAGTCGTCCGTTCTGATGAAAAGCAGATCATGTACTACATGAATCAGTTCTATTTTGAGTCCGCCGCAACGATTCTCACTTTGATTACCGTGGGAAAGATGCTTGAGGCAAAGTCCAAGGGAAAAACGACAAACGCCCTTAAAGCCCTGATGAAGCTTGCACCAGAAACTGCGGTTATTCTTGTCGACGGCAAAGAAAAGACAGTTTCCATTGAAGAAGTCAAAGCCGGCGATTTGTTCGTCGTGCGCCCAGGCGATAAGATTCCTGTAGACGGAATTGTAAGCGAAGGTCAGAGCGCGGTAAACGAAGCTGCCCTCACAGGCGAAAGTATTCCTGTTGAAAAGGTCCCCGGAGACAAGGTGACTTCTGCTACAATCAACACATCAGGCTACATGGTCTGCCGTGCGACCCGTGTTGGTGAAGACACTACCCTTTCTGAAATCATCCGCATGGTAAGCGATGCGGCCGCAACCAAGGCTCCGATTGCAAAAATAGCCGACAAAGTTTCGGGCGTATTCGTCCCGGTGGTGATTGCGATTGCCGTCGTGACTTTTGCGGCATGGCTTTTGGCAGGACAGTCTTTCGGCTATGCAATTGCCCGCGCGGTTTCAGTTCTTGTAATCAGCTGCCCGTGCGCGCTCGGTCTTGCAACCCCGGTCGCAATCATGGTCGGAAACGGAATCGGCGCCAAGTCAGGAATCCTTTTCAAAACCTCGGCTTCACTTGAAGAAGCTGGCCGAATCCAGATTGTTGCCCTCGATAAAACAGGAACAATCACAAGCGGCGCCATGAAAGTAACGGACATTCTTCCGGCTAAAGGCGTTGAAGAAGCGGAATTGATTTCCCTTGCATCTTCCCTCGAAGCAAAAAGCGAGCATCCGATTTCAAAGGCGATTGTTGAGTACGGAAAAGAAAAATCTGCAAGCCTTTCTGACACAAGTGATTTTGAAATAGTTTCCGGTCGTGGACTGAAAGCCCGAATCAATGGCGAAGAAATTTACGGTGGAAATGCCATATATATAGAAGAAAATGCACAAGCCGACATTTCTTCTATGAAAAAGAATCTTGACGAACTTTCCTCACAGGGAAAAACGCCGGTTCTTTTTGCAAAAGAAAACAAGTTTCTCGGAATCATCGCGGTGGCAGACACAATCAAGGAAGATTCCCCGACTGCCATCGCCCAGCTTAAAAAAATGGGGCTCCATGTCGTAATGCTCACTGGCGACAACGAAACGACCGCCCGCACAATCGGAAGGCAGGCAGGAGTAGATGAAGTAATCGCTTCGGTAAAGCCTGACGGAAAGGAAGAAGTAATCCGCCGCCTCAAAAAGAGCGGAAAAGTAATGATGGTCGGAGACGGAATCAACGACGCCCCTGCCCTCACATCCGCAGATTTAGGAATTGCAATCGGAGCCGGAACAGACGTTGCAATCGACGCGGCAGATGTAGTCCTAATGAAAAACAGCCTGCTCGATGTAGCCGCCGCAATCAGAATCAGCCGGGCAACACTGCGCAACATCCACGAAAACCTCTTCTGGGCATTCTTCTACAATGTAATCGGAATCCCTCTGGCGGCAGGATGTTATGTTGCGGCATTCGGCTGGAGCTTAAACCCCATGTTCGGAGCGGCCGCAATGGGACTTTCAAGCTTCTGCGTTGTGACAAACGCATTGAGGCTCAACTTCGTAAAGCCATTCGAAGCCAAGAAAGATAAATCAGTGAAAAATCCCGTAAAGGGAAATCTTATAAAAAACGAGGCGGTTGCGGAACTTGCAGAAGAGTCCGAAAACACACTCGAGGAGAACAAATCTATGAAAATTTCTGTAAAAGGCATGATGTGCGGTCATTGCGAAATGCACGTTAAAAAGGCTCTTGAAGCAATCGACGGAATTACAGGCGCAACAGCTTCACACGAAAGCAGCACCGTAATAATCGAAACTTCAAAAGAAGTCAGCGAAGAGGCAATCAAGGCCGCCGTAACTGAAGCCGGCTACGAATACTGCGGAAAGTGCTAAATAAAACAGAAGAAAGACGCATGAACAAGACTTACTATGCAAAGATTGAAGGAATTTACTGCGACCACTGCAGAAGGACAATTTCTTCTTTCATAAAAAAGGCAGACTCAGACGCCGCCGTAAAAATTTCGGGCAATATTGCAAAAATAAAATCTTCGGTGCTGAATGAATCTGCCATAGTTCAGGCTGTTGAAAAAGCCGGCTACCAAACAAAGGAAGCATGGATTTTTCAAAACTTCAACAAGTGGAAGGCTTTTCAAATTCTTGAAATCCTGTCCATCGCATTTGTAATTCTTGCACTTCGCTTTCTTCTCAAAAAACTCATAGGCTACGACATTCTGAACGTAATTCCTGTGATAGACAGTAAAGCATCGCTCCCGGCACTTTTTATTGCAGGGTTTCTGACAAGCTTTCACTGCATTGGAATGTGCGGAGCAATAAACATCGCCGTGTCAAAAAGCGGAAGGACTTCCCTTTTATACAACACAGGCCGTTTGCTCTGCTACACTCTTGTCGGAGGAATTGCAGGTGCCCTGGGAAAAACTCTTGCCGTAAACCAGACCGTTTTGGGCTTTCTGGTGCTTTTACTCAGCTTCTTCATGCTTGCATTCGGTCTTTCAATGGCAGGAATATTTTCTATACCGCTCAAGCACTTGCCGCACGGATTCCAAAAACTCAGGACATCAAGCGCATTTGCTGCGGGATTTCTGAACGGCTTTATGCCTTGCACTCCGCTTGTCACAATGCAGCTCTATGCGGTCTCTACGGCAAGCTTTGTGCAGGGGGCGCTTTCAATGCTGATGTTCGGTTTTGGAACTCTTCCCATGATGGCAGGTCTTGCAATGTTCCAGAATCTTTTTGCAAGAAAACGGATTTTCTTTCAAAAGATTCTTGCCGCATTCGTAATTCTTTTGGGCTTTGCAATGACTTTGAGGGGGCTTACCGGACTTGGCTTTGTGTCTCAAAGTTCAGCTCACCAGCTTAAAAACTGGAAAGTCGCAGAGATAAGCGAAGACGGCAAATCGCAGAAAATAGAGATTCAGCTTTCCTATGACGGATATGAAAACTTTGCCGTAAAAAAGGGCATTCCTGTTGAGTTTGTGATAAACGCGGAAGAAGACTATATCACAGGCTGCAACAACCGCGTCATCAGCAGGGATTTCAATTTTGACACGACATTAACCGCGGGAAGAAATAATATCAATTTCCTTCCGCAAAAAAAGGGCACCTACATTTACAGCTGCTGGATGTATATGCTCAAAAATAAAATCTATGTTTACGAGGATTAATAATTAATATGAAAAGATTTTTTTCAACTGTATTTGCAGTATTTGTTCTCTCGACCGCTTTGGCAAGTGCAAAAACACCTCTCTTCCTGAATCCACAAGCCGAAAACGGAATGATTTCAATTAAAAAATCAGACCTTTCAAAAGATGCCGCTTTTGTAAATTACAAGGCTGGCGGCATCACCGTTCAGCTGATTGCTGTAATTGCCGATGACGGAAACTACCGTCTTTCTTTCAACACATGCCAGAGCTGCAATCCTTCTCCAAAGGCATTTTTCGTACAGCAGGGAAGAAAACTCGTCTGCCAGAACTGCGGGAATCAGTTTACCATGAACGATGTTGGCAAAAGTTCTTACGGCTGCAACCCGGCACAAATTCCTTTTACGCAAACAGACAATGAATTTTTGGTTTCAACTGCGGTATTGGAAAAAGCAGCTCCGGCATTCAAACGCTGGCAGGGCAGAACCAATTAATGCTTTGGGCGTGCCGGCTACGAATACTGCGGAAAGTGCTAAACTGTATACATTTAAAATGCAAGGAGTAAAATATGAACGAAATCATTAAAGCAATGAAGGAAAGAAGAAGTATCCGCAAATTCAAGAGCGAACTTCCATCAAAAGCAGACCTCGAGCAGATTGTTGAGGCCGGAATCTATGCTGCAAGCGGCATGGGGAAACAGGCTGCAAAAATCCTCGTCGTAACAAACAAGGAACTTCGCGACAAACTCAGCGAAATGAACCGAAAAATTGGCGGCTGGAACGAAGGCTTTGATCCCTTCTACGGAGCTCCGGCCGTTCTTATCGTACTCGCCGAAAAAGATTGCCGTACATATGTCTATGACGGCTCTCTCGTAATGGGAAACCTCATGCTGGCTGCTCACTCACTCGGACTCGGAAGCATCTGGATTCACCGCGCAAAAGAAGAATTCGAAAGCGATGAAGGAAAAGAAATCCTGAAATCACTTGGAATCGAAGGCGAACTGGAAGGAATCGCCAACATGGCAATCGGCTACATTGACGGCGAGCTTCCAAAACCAGCCCCACGCAAAGACGGACGCGTAATCTGGGCTGAATAGACTCTATTCCTTAAACAAATCCGTCACATGGAACTGAGTAAGGTCTTTTACAACCTCTGCCGCAATAATCATTCCTGCAGCAGAAGGAACAAAGGCATTGCTGCCGGGAACCTGATTTCTGACAGTACAGGTGCGTTTTGTTCCCGGTGGACAAATACAGTTCACCTTACAACTTACATCAAGATCTTCATCATGTGGCGGAATAACTTTTTCAGTTGAGAACACAACCTTCAGTCTTTTGATACGTCGTTTCTTCAATTCATTGCGCATAACGCGGGCAAGAGGACAAACAGAAGTGCGCGTGATGTCAGCAACCTTGAGCTTAGTCGGGTCAACCTTATTTCCCGCCCCCATGCAGCTGATAACCGGCTTTTTAAGTGCCTTTGCACGAGTGATGATTTCAAGCTTACCGGTCACAGTATCAATGCAATCGACAATATAATCGTACTGAGAAAAATCAAAGAGGTCGGCCGTGTCGGGCATGAAAAAAGTCTTCCATTTAGTGACCTTGCAGTCCGGATTGATGTCGTGAATGCGCTCCTCGGCAACATCAACCTTGTCCTTTCCGATTGTCGAGCGCAACGCATAAAGCTGGCGGTTAAGATTCGTCAGACAGATTTTATCGTCATCAACAATATCAATCGCGCCAATCCCAGAACGCACCAGAGCCTCAACAACATAGCTGCCCACTCCGCCAATGCCAAAAACGATGACCCGCGCATTGTAGAGTTTTTCCATATTCTCTTTTCCAAAAGTAAGCCGGGTCCGTGCAAACTGATATTTGTTCATAACACTTCCTGTTCTAAAAGTCTGCCTATTGTGCAAGTATGTTATTATAAAGAGATGTGGGGATGTTTACAAGGCAGAGGGAAGTTTTCCCATCCTTAAAAAACTATCGGCAAAATATAATACAGTTTTCACGGACAGTTTTCCTTTATATTTTGCCGATAATGTGATATAATCTTTCCAATGAGTAAGATTATGTATATCTCTGTAGAAGATGCTGCTCAAAACTGGCAAATTAGCGAACGCAGTGTCCGAAACTATTGTTCTCAAGGCAGGGTTGAAGGAGCTCTTCTGGAAGGTAAAACCTGGAAGATTCCAGCTACTGCACAAAAACCTAAACGAAAGCCCCGTCATTCTACAGTAGAAGAAACACTATTGGATTGCCTCCGCCGTGAAAAAGATTCCGCATTAAAAGGAGGAATTTATCACAAAATTCAAATTGACCTTACATATAATTCCAATCATATTGAAGGCTCCAAACTTACTCATGATCAGACCCGCTATATTTTCGAAACAAAAACTCTTGGTGTTACAGACAAAGCCGTAAAGGTTGATGACATTATTGAAACTGTAAATCACTTCCGCTGCATTGACCTTATAATTGAAGGTGCTCACACAAAACTTTCTGAAAGCTTTATCAAGCAGCTGCATTTTATCTTGAAGTCCGGAACAAGCGACAGTCAGAAATCCTGGTTTAAGGTCGGGGAATATAAACAACTTGAAAATGAAGTAGGTGGAAGTGAAACTACAAAACCTGCAGAAGTTGCCGCCGCAATTAAAGCTCTTCTGAAAGAATACAATTCAAAATCAAATATTACCTTTGATGATATTCTTGATTTTCATGTACGCTTTGAATCCATTCATCCCTTTCAGGACGGCAATGGACGTGTTGGTCGCCTAATCATGTTTAAGGAATGTCTAAAGCATAATATTGTTCCATTCATAATTACAGAAGAACTCAAAATATATTATTATCGCGGCATTAAGAACTGGAAAGACGAACGGGGCTATTTGCGGGATACCTGTCTTACCGATCAGGATGCAATGAAAGCCAATTTGAACTATTTTGGGATTAAGTATAAATAGAACCACAGAACGCAAGGAAGATAAAGAGTTTCACCTGCAGCTCCCAATTTCATAGCTCAGAAGTAAATTTTATTGTACAAATTTTGCTAATTTTTTCTACTTCACAGGTAAATCGATACCATAGTACGGAGTATCTTCATGAAGTTCTAAGATGCCTGTTAATGGCTTATCAGAATACTTTATTATCTTTTCTCGATACTCAAAGCGTATTTTTATATTATTTATTTCTTCCCTACGTTTTCTTGATAATTCCAAAAATGCTTCTTCCTGATCTAAACCCAAGAAACGACGGTTTAACAAACTTGCAGCAATTCCTGTTGTACTGCTACCAGTGAATGGATCTAAAATCCAATCGTTTTCTTTTGTAGAGGCAAGAATAATTCGGGCAAGTAATGGAAGTGGTTTTTGAGTCGGGTGTTTTCCACAAGATTTTTCCCATTTAGCGATTGCCGGAAGCGACCATAAATCGCGCATTTGAGTTCCACCATTAATTTCTTTCATTAACTGATAGTTATAATAATGAGTAACTTTTTTATTCTTTCTTGCCCATAAGATAAACTCAGTAGAGTGAGTAAAAAACTTACAAGAAAGATTTGGCGGTGGATTTGTTTTCGCCCAAGTTATACAATTTAAAATACGAAATCCTAATTCATTGAGCTTTTGAGCAATTGAGAAAATATTGTGATATGTTCCAGAAATCCAAATAGTACCATTTTCAGTGAGCTTTTCTCGACAAAGACTTAGCCAGTGACGATTGAATTCGTTATCTTTTTCAAAGCCTTGAGATTTATCCCAATCGCCTTTATTTACGCTGACCTGTTTACCGCTCTGAACAGAGATTCCTCCATTTGAAAGAAAATACGGTGGATCTGCAAAAATCATATTAAACTGATGATTTACGTTTGGAAGAAGTTCCAGACAATTTCCTTTTGCTAGAGTAAAATCTTTATTTTCAGAACGATAGTAAGCTAATATAGAAATTTTTAAGACCTCAAGGAAAGTAATTCGTGTTTAATTATATCTTCCAAACCATTATGAAGCAGCATAGAATAGTTAATAATATTGTTAATTTCGGAAAAACCTCTTTCAATTTGTGGCTTTGCATTATTCCAGCAAGAAGCGCCATCTGTTATTAATGTAAAAGCATTTCCTGAATTTCTAAATGAATTAGCCCGGTGAATATATGCATCTATAATCTCTTCTGGTTTTGATCCTGTTCCATTATAGAAATTTACTTCAATATTCATAGCCTTAGATATAGACTCATTAATTACAATGAAATCTGCTTTCTTTCTTCCGTATCCTTCAGGAACAATGCATCCATATTTTTTAATAATGCTAATACTTTTTTGTTTAACGAAACGCAAACCATATTTGTTACATATCTCTATAATTGGTCCCTCACATAATTGTTCAAAAAAAGTTCCGCCACGATTCTTTCTTCCATTTGAATCCAGTCCAACAAGAACTCCAATTATATAATCATGTGTACTATTCTTTATGCTTTTTTGAAATAGTGTTTTTAATCCCATTTGACAGAAGAATGCATAATATTTTTCTTTAGATTTTTTAACATCCTCATAGTGTTTTTCATCAAAATAAAAAGAATCTGTTTCTTCAATCTTTTTTTTATCTTTTATTATTTCTAATGGTTCCCCTTTCTTTAATAAACCATCACGTTCATTTTTCGAAAGTGCAATTAAATAAGGGAAAACTGATATAACGCTCGGGGTTTTATCAAGTAATTTATCAAATGTATTTCTGAAAAGAGCATCGTCTTTTATATTTATTAGTGAATTTATTGAGCATAGTTCAATATCAAATTCTTGGAGAAAAACATTATTCCAACAAACAAAATAATCATAGGTTCGATTTGTTGGTAATAAACTATCTAAGAATACATTAACTTTATCTTGAATATCCATATTGAAAAAGAAGAAAAACATTACTTAAATATTTCTCCCATAACTCCATTTTGCATATCATTAATGCTGTAAATATCATCAAGTACATCGAATGTTTCTTCCAGGTTTCTTGCGGCTGATTTCCAGCCAGCTCCATCTGTAAACCATACAAACTTTGCACCTTTTACGTTTTTCATTTCTGTAGCAATTGTTTTATAGCTGCGGGCTGTTTCATTAAGTTTTGAACCACCGCTTCCGTAAAAATTAGTTTCAATGAGATAAATGCAATTGTCAGTTTTTACAACGAAATCCCATCGTTTTTCCATCTTTCCCTGATTTGAAACTGCTGATAAATCGATATTCCATTTTTTAGAAACTTCAGAAACATACATTTCTTTGAAGTAATTTACATCTCGCTTAAATCCTGCTTTTTGAATATAGCTTTCAACTAAATCTTCCATCTGATGACCGCCACGATTCTTGCGACCATTTGAATCAAGACCTGTTTCAACTCCAGTTACATAGTCATATAAATTGTTGATTATGTGATTTGAAAGAAGGTCAAAAAGTCCTGTTTTTTTCATAAAAAGTTTGTAATCTTCAATAGTGTTTATCTGCTTGTTGAAGGTATAAAGTTTTACATCACCATTTTCACCTGCAAAAATTTCATATTCGCGTACAGCAAGCAAAATTGGGATACATTTCAAAATCTCTGGATATTTAGAAATCAAGTTTTCAAAATCTCTTTCAATATTCTTTGAACCAATTAACGAATTCAAAATATTCAATTCGATCTTTATCGAGTCAACGTTATTATAGACTTTATTGAAATCAATGTAATAATTAAAGTCAGCTATACTATATCTAAAATTTGATAGCCAGGTATGGAACTCTCTTTTTGACATAAAGACCTCT
Source organism: Treponema ruminis (assembly GCA_017161305.1). Classification (GTDB taxonomy): domain Bacteria; phylum Spirochaetota; class Spirochaetia; order Treponematales; family Treponemataceae; genus Treponema_D; species Treponema_D ruminis. The sequence continues at coordinate 1,266,030 of CP031518.1, forward strand.
AGAAAATGCTTGCAATATTTGAAATTAAAAGTTCTTTAATTGCGCCACGCTTCTTAGCATTAGAATTAATCATTCGAGCAGCTGAGACACGTTCAATTTTGAACTTTGAATAAAGATTATCAAAGAACTCATCATTTATATCTGAGTTCTTTGGATCTGAATTGCTAGCTACTACAAAAGCACCTTTATTTGATATTTCTGTAATAAAGTTACCAAGTTCAATCTGTTCCTTGTCTGTAAAGCCATTTTCTGAATAAGATGTAAAATCAGCTGTTCGAGTTAGAGGACGATATGGAGGATCAATATATACGAATGTTGTAGAATCTATAAAATCTTTACATTCTTTATAATCTCCAACCCTCATTTCTACATTTTGGAGAAGTTCAGAACATATTTTAAGATTTCTCTCATCGCATAAAAGAGGATTCTTTGCATTATTAAAAGGAACATTAAACAAACCTTTTGAATTAACACGGTAAAGACCATTAAAGCATGTTTTATTTAAGAAAATAAAAAGAACTGCCTTTTCAAGATTGTCTGCATCATTTCCATTTACTTTGAGTTCATTATAACGCTGGCGTTTTTCATAAAAGAAGGTTTTATTTTCTTCAGGTGAATGCAATTTATAAATTGCTTGTATTTCTGATAATTGAGAAATCATGCCATCACAACTGTTCTTTATCTGTGAGTATGTATTAATCAATTCTTTATTAATGTCATTTATTAGGATTGTTTTTGGCTGCTTAGTACTTAGAATATCAAAAAGTACAGCACCACCGCCAACAAAGGGTTCACAATATTTTTCAATTTTATGAGGATATTTTTCTCTAATTTCTTCAAGTAATTGGCTTTTCCCACCAACCCATTTAATAAAAGGTTTTGCCAACATAGTATCTATATTCTACTATTTTTTAACAAAATTTTCTATATTTTTCCTCACCATTTAAACTTTGACCATAATATAATCTCCTACCCCACTTTATCATTTTCAGGAAATTCATTCTATAATCACACTCCCGCGTTAGGGATTGTAACCCCTGCGAAGCAGTTCTGGAATGAGCGCAGCGAATGGAAGAATGGAGCGCGGTTAGCGCGGAAGGGTGAAAAGCCCGACCGACCGCGTAAGCGGGCGGGAACGCCGGTATTCTGCTATTGGCAGGGGGCAGTTTGTTACGCGGGAATAAAAATCCCAGAATTACATTGATTTATTTTAAAGTTAGATTTATAGTAATTTTAAGAATATCTGTTTGTTCAACGACCGTCAATTCTTCGTGGGCGGGAAATTAAAATCACTGTATAGGGAATATTTTTATGGAGAAACGAAAACTCAGCACAAGCCTTATTTTTGCGATTGTTATTTTTACTATCGCGCTTTCCTTTTGTCTTGGTCTTATTGGATATAAGACTTTCTATGGCGGAATGATTAAAAAATACAAGACTTATGAGGAAACTGTCCTTAACCTTGTAATCTCTGATTTTGACTGGGATGCAGTTGCCGTAAGCATTCAAAATCAGGAAGAAGATGAAGCAATACAGGCTTTGAGGGCCCGGCTAAACTATATTAAGTCAAATTCTGAAATTTCATATCTTTATATGCTCGAACCGCTTAATACGAACGAAACTGACAACATGCGCTATATTTGTGAGGGCTATACTCCTGCTGAAGTTGAAAGGGGTGAAGATGTTGTCAAGTTTGGAAAAATGAGCGGAAGCGAATACCCTGTTGAGGTCGCCGCAGACTATCTTAATTTCTTTAACAACAGCAAAAAAGATGAATTCTGGTACTATCCCAACAAAACTGAATGGGGCTATGTTTTCACGACTTCAAGGGTTGTGCGCTCTTCGTCAGGCAAGCCGCTCGGAGTTCTCAGCGTAGACATCTATATGAGTGACATCGGACGAACTCTCCGTATCTTTCCCCTCGTGATTTTTACGGCCAGTTTGATTTTTTCTGTGATTTTTATTTTGATTCTCACTCTCTGGCTGGAAAAGCGTGTCGTTATCCCTCTTTCAAAACTGCAAAAATCTGCTGAGCAATTCCTTAAAAGCAGCCATGACAAAAGTGACCCGGCATCCCTTACTTTTACTGCTCCTGATATTAAGACAAAAGATGAAATTGAGGCTCTTTCTACTGCCCTTCTGACAATGGCTTCCGATTTAAAATCTTACATGAAGAATTTAATGCACGAAACCGCAGAAAAAGAGCGCATCGGGGCCGAACTTAATGTTGCGACCCATATTCAGTCGAGCATGCTCCCGATTATTTTCCCTCCTTTCCCAAGCAAAGAGGAAGTCGATATTTTTGCCTCAATGACTCCTGCAAAAGAAGTCGGCGGTGATTTTTATGATTTTTTCATGGTTGATGACAGGCATATTGCAATTGTTGTTGCCGATGTTTCCGGAAAGGGTGTTCCTGCCGCATTATTCATGGTCATCGGAAAAACGCTCATAAAAGATCATACAACTCCTGGCATGGATCCTGCCGAAGTCTTCATGAAAGTAAATAATCTTCTTTGCGAATCAAATGGCGCAGAACTTTTCATAACCGCCTTTGAAGGAGTCCTGGACATTGTAACGGGTGAATTCAGATTCGTAGATGCAGGTCATGAGCCTCCATATATTTGGCACGACGGAAAATTCACAGCCCACCGGGTAAAGCCTGATTTCGTTCTTGCCGGTTTTGAAGGCACGAAATATGCTTCCGGAAGCATTTTCCTTGAGCCTGGAGATAAAATTCTCGAATATACCGACGGTGTTAATGAAGCTACAAACGCCAATAACGAACTTTACGGAGATGAAAGACTCAATGCCGTTCTAAACAGGGATAATTGTGGTGCAAAAAGCTGCAAAGACATTATTTCTACCGTAAAAGCCGATATTGACAGATTTGTTGCCGACGCTCCTCAGTTTGATGATATCACAATGCTCTGCCTTGAATTTAAAAAGCGGCTGGAAATCTAATAGTAGTATAAAACAAGATTTGTCTCAGGCAATCGCCTCTTTTAACAAATGAGCATACTTGCGGCTTACAAGGACTTCTTCTCCGTTCAGCATTTTGACATAGAGGCGGCTGTTGAGGGCCGGGCGGACGACTTCAATCTTCCTCAAATTTATCAGATGGGACTTTGAAACCCTGATAATGCCAGCCGAGTGAGCAATTTCCTCAACCTGATACAAACGAAGCTTTACATTGTAAATTTCGTCTTTCGTGTAGGCAAAAACCTGTTCCGCATCAGCTTCAAAATACAATATTTCAGAAAGAGGAAGTTTTATTCGTGTATCACAATCACCAAAAGCTTCGATTTTTGGCCTTACAGTCTGATTTTCAGGATCAGGCTGGGCATCTTTTTCACTTTCGACGGCTGCTTCATTAAAGACAACCGCTTCGGTCATGTTCTTTGTATCAAGAATATCAAAACAGAAAATTCCGATATAAAAGACCGCCGCTCCGACCGTAAATCCAAAAGCAGTCGTATCATAACCTGGAACCAGGCGCAAAACATTGATAATCCAGAAAGCAACTATCGCAGTAATCGCAATCGAAGTGATGATAAACTGACGGCGCTTGCAGGAGTCCTTTTCCTTAATCGCGCTGCTAATCATCAGTTTTAAGACAATGACGGCATAGCAGAAACACATGACATCGTAAACAAAATGCACAGGTCCCCGCTCAAGTACAAGATGAGGGAAAAGCCCGTCTTCTACAAACTGATACGATCTGTAGTAAAAGGGATTAAAGGGCATTGTCAAAACCATCAGATATATGATCACGTGAACATGAGACAAAAAGGTCGTGACTTTGGGATAGCGCTTGCCAGTGCACAAAAAGAGAGCGAATTTCAAAAGTGTAAATGGAATCCAGGCGCGGCAGATATAAGTGAACTGCCAGATAAGAAAGGCCTCGCGTTCAGTCTGGGCGTTCATCAAGGCAAGGTAGCCGGCATTATTTACAAGAGTCGTAATACAATAGAAGAAAAACCATCCGTGGGCCGGTTTTGACCATTTTTTGATGATATAGGCACACAGAAAAATCATGAGAATAATGCTGAAATATTGTATACAAAGAAGAACAGAAAAGATTGACATATATTTACTTTTTTCTTTTATTATCCATTTAATCGATTTTTTTGTCTATTAGTTCTATATAATACTTCCTCCCAGCTGGATTGTGATATAATAAATCATGGACTTCAGCTACATTTTTCGTTCTGCAAAAATCAAAAGGGATTCTCTGAAAGAGGCAGGATTTACAAAAATTGACGGCGGCAATTATAAAATGTGCCTTCCGATTTCAAACGGCAGCTTCAAGGCTGAAATTTCGCTGTCACTTTCGGACGAAAGCCTGACGGTTCACCTCTTTGATTCTGCTACCAGCGAAAAATATGCCCTTTTTGACAGGACTTCTTCTAACGGAGCCTTTGTCACATCCCTCAGAGAAGAAGTCCAGAAGATTATCGATGACATTAAAACGCGCTGTTTTGCCACCAATGATTTGAAAGATGATTTCATCGCCTGGATTAACACAAAATTTGGAGCTGTCCCAGACTATCCCTGGCCGGATGACGCCCCCTACTCTTTTGTTTTCCGCTGTCCGAACGGAAAATGGTTCGCCCTGGTTATGAAAATCAAATACCGCCAGCTGGGACTCACAGGCGACGAGGAACTTTGGGTAGTAAACATGAAAGCCGAACAGGAGTCCATCCCTGCCCTGGTTGACCGAAAATCAATCTTCCCCGCCTGGCACATGAACAAAAAACACTGGATTACAGTCCTTCTCACCGCCACAACCGATTTTGGGAAGCTGTGTGAGCTGACGGAAAAAAGCTATGAGCTGGTGGGTGGGAAACGAGGATGAGGGGGATCCCATGCAAGAACTGTAGCTTATTTAGTCCTGCATGTTATATAATTAACAATTAACCGCCATCAGTCACACAGGAGTTTACGATGTTCAGACCAATGAGAAGGTTCAAGCAGCAGATTACGGATGCTGAATGCAAAGAGATTTTGAAAAACGAAAAGCACGGAGTCCTTTCGCTGCTCGGAGATGACGGCTATCCATACGGTCTGCCGCTTTCGCACCTTTACAGCGAGGAAGACAATAAGATTTACTTCCACGGCGCAAAAGAAGGCCACAAAATCGACGCAATCAAGAACTACGACAAGGCAAGTTTCTGCGTAATGGATAAAGGCTTTTGCAAAGAGGGCGAATGGGCACTGAACATCAACAGCGTAATCGTCTTCGGAAAAATCCGCCTTGTGACCGACCAGGAGCTCACCCGCAGAATCTGCACAAAACTCGTACAAAAGTTCACGGACGACCAGGAATATCTTGAAAAAGAGCTGACAAACGCCCTGCCTCGAGTTCAGTGCCTTGAGCTGGAGATTGAGCACATGACAGGCAAGCTGGTGAACGAGGCGTAAAAACAAATTACAGTGCAATGTATCAGGTCATTATTCTAACTAAACTCTACAAATCTTTGATCAGAAGAAACTTTTTATTTCCATCAGGAATGTCATTCAGCTCCCCAATGATTTTGTAGCCGTGCTTTTTGTAAAAGTCTGGTGCCTGCCAGGACATTGTATCAACATGAACAGAATGGCAGCCCCGCTTTTTTGCTTCTGATTCTGCCGCTTCAAGCAGTTTGGAACCAAGTCCATGCTTACGATATTTTTCATCAACCCAAAGAATATCGATATGCATCCAGCCCCAGTATGTACCGCCTAAGATTCCGGCAATAACTTTTTTGTTCTCATCATATTCAACAATATTCAAAAGAACATGATTATCAGGTCCGACCTTTTCATCATTGAACTTTCTCAGCGCATCATTTACGAAATTGATTTCGTTTTCTCTTGGATTAAAATTCATTTCCAATTCCATTTCCCTTATTATATCAGACATTTCTGCTCAAAACACTGAAACAACTCTCGTTTTGTGATAAAATATTAAAAATTGATTTTTTCAGCCAGGCAAAGGTCTGTTTGTAAGCAAAAATTACCGGCGTAACAAAAGCCGAAGTCAAAATAAAACGAGGTTTATATGTTCTGGGATAAAATATCTGGCTTATATGATTTATTTGAAAATATTTACAACAGGAAGGTCTACACCGGCACTGGGCGCAAAGTTGCTGAATACATCGAATCCGGTGACGAAGTTTTGGAATGTGCCTGCGGAACCGGCGCTATCAGCATTTATATCGCTCCGAAGTGCAATAAGCTGATTGCCACAGACTTTTCTGACGGAATGCTCAAACAAGCCTCTAAAAAATGCCGTCATTTCAATACAGTCACTGTCCAGAAAGCTGATATCACACATCTTGATTTTGCAGATGCCAGCTTTGACAAGGTCGTGGCAGGAAATGTAATTCACCTTCTTCCAGAACCGGAAAAGGCACTTGCTGAACTTCAGCGCGTCACAAAACCGGGCGGAACCATCATCATTCCGACATACATCAACAAGTCAAAACGGAGCGGCACTTTGGCGGTAAAATTCATCGAACTGCTGGGCGCAAGCTTCAAGCGTCAGTTCGATTTTGAGTCATACAAACTCTTTTTTGCCGACATGGGCTATTCCAACATCGATTACGCAGTTGTTGACGGAAGGATGCCGTGCGCACTTGCGATTATTAAAAACTGATTATGCCCATCCCTTCCCCACCGAACTCAAGCCTAACTTTGCCGCATTGAATTATTGATTACACGCTTTTATTGCACCGGCGGCGTGAATCCTTACAACCCGTTCTGTGTCTTTTTCTGTAAGCTCCTGAAGTTTTGAAAGATATGGTTTTACATATTCAGGCTTACGTTTTCCAAGAACTCTTAAAATTTCGGGAGCTTCAATTCTTACCCGGTTTGATTCATCATCTAAAAGTGAACGAAAAATATTCATCTTAGATTCAAATGCTCCCGGAAAATTTGTTGCAATATTTTCACATGCCCAGATAAATGCAATTCTTACTTTTTCCGAACTGTCTGCTGCATAAAGAAAGAGATTCTCAAAATGAGGCTTAATTAATTCAATATCATTTCTCCCAATTCTTCCAATTGCATTGATAGCTCTTTCTCTTAGAAGTGCATTTTCTGATTCCAAAAAAGCAGCAATGGTCGGTATATACGGCTCAACGGCCGATCCATGTATAAGACCTGTTTCACCTAAAATCCAGATAGCTTTTGCCTGAACTTTTTCGTTTTCATTTTTAAGACAGAGTGCAACAAAGTCTAACTGTTCCAACCATGCTGATTTATTTTTATAAATTTCTGAAAGTTGTTTGTATGTCTCGTTTGTCATAGTTTGCTCAAAGTTTCCTTTTCCATTTCAACAATTCGAATCATGCGTTCTATCGCACAGATAGCTGAATAAGGAACTTTATGCTGGAGCATAATATCACGATTTTGTTTTGTTCCTTTTTCATATTCATCAAGCAGGGCTGCTCTCTTTTGTTTTGCAGTATTTAATTCTTCTTTATTCAAAATATCTGAATACATTACTGCAAGACAGAACCAGACTGTATCGTAATCAACCTGATTAAACAGTGCGATTACCGTATTCTTCAGTTCCTGTTTACCTTTATCTGTAATGCGATAAATAGCTTTTGCTTGAGATTCTCCGGAATCTTCGATGAAGGCTTTTTTTTGAAGACGAAGGCAAGTTTCATATAAGGTTGTTGCACCAATCGGAAGCCAGTATTTCATATTCATACTGTCTATCATCTTTAGCATATCATATGCATTTTTTTTGCCTTTACATAAAAGACCTAAAATGACAATTGAAGTTTTCGACAACATCAACGGCTCCTTCTTATTTTTCTAAAAACAATCCATAAGATTGAGAAGGTCAACACTATTAAAGCAAATATGAATGACTGGATATTTTTAATTCCTTCACCAGCTTCTGAAGAAACAATTACATCCCATAAAGCACCAACTCCCCAGAAGAAAGGAAAGACAATTAAAAGATTCTGAGTAATGTAATAAACAGAACAATACATTACACCAACAAAAAAGAGATGCAAAAATTCCGGCTGAAAACCAGCATGGTGAAATGAATAAAATACCGAGGTCAAAAGAATTGCAGGAATAATACCGAATGCTTTTTCAAAACTCATCCGAAGAAAGCCGTAAATAAAGGTCATTTCAAAAATACCTGCAACCAGGATATAAACGGCAGCATATAAATTTGAAAGAGTTAATATATTTTGAGGAATCTGCTCTTTAAGAAAGATGCCGGCAAGACATGCGGCAAAAACAAGATTCAGAATGATACTGAGTTTTATTTTTCGATTTGTAAATCCTATTGCCTGTCTGACATCATTGTTTTTTTCGATGTATAAAGAAACGAACACAACTCCTAACCCGAAAATCATTAAGACATCACGCAATATAAATGAAATGATTGTATCAAAAGTTGAATTACTTCCAAACGGAAGCATCAAAAGACTAAGGGCAATCATCATAAAACCTGCAAATAAAGCTATTACAGTTTGTTTTGTAAAATTGAATCTGAATAATTTATGCATTTGAATCTCCTGTCTTCTCTTATACTACGTATACGTAGTAGTGTCAAGCAGAGAGTTTACATCAGAAGAAATAATTCAACCTTACCCTTCAACAACCCGCTTCATCTCTTCCAAAAATACATCTGCAGCCTTGGTAAACTGCCGACCTTTTCGCCATACAACATACATTGCTGTTGTAAGCTCCGGCATTAGAGGTTTAAAACAGAGAGGACTTTCTGCTAATAGGTTTAAGCCTGTATGCAAAAGCTTAAGCAAGTGTACACCAACTGACAAAAATCCATTTTTCGTATATACTCCACTTATCTGCCACCGGGTAGGAATGTGCCGGGATTTTTATATCCCTATAATATTCAGCCACATCAGTAGGTCCGCCAATAAGTTGGCATGAAAATGGGCAATCTTTCTCTAAGGAGAAGTTGGCAGTGGTAAAGCTAAAAATTGCTTTCGCAATAATGCACATAGTGTCCGCAATTCAGATTGATAAGTTTCGCGTTACATTGCTCTGTAAATTCCCGCTCGTGTTCAAGCCAGCTCATTATCTTTATAGCGTTCAACTGTGTTTTTTTTTGTTATATTTAAATAAAAGGGGTTATATGACAGTCAGAAAATACGAAGAAAAAGATCTTACAGCAATGATTCAAATCTGGAATGAAGTTGTAGAAGATGGAATTGCGTTTCCGCAGGAAGAGCTGCTGACTCCAGAAAGCGGCAAGGCTTTTTTTGCAGGACAAACCTTATCTTGTGTTGCAGAAGAAGAAGGCAAAATCTATGGACTTTACATCCTTCATCCAAACAATGTTGGACGCTGCGGTCACATCTGTAATGCAAGCTATGCCGTCGCTTCCTATGCCCGCGGAAAACATATTGGTGAACAGCTTGTAAAAGACTGCCTGCTTCAGGCAAAAAAATGCGGCTATGGAGTTCTTCAGTTCAATGCTGTTGTAGAAAGCAATGTTCACGCCCGCCATTTGTATGAGCGACTGGGCTTTGTCCAGCTGGGCACAATTCCAAAGGGATTTAGAATGAAGGACGGACATTTTGAAAACATCTGTCCTTATTATCATGAATTGTAAACGACGTTCCGCCCTAAAATAAAAGCCCCTGATAAATCTCCAGATCCTTATTTCCAAATACATTGAAGACAACCTTCTTCACGCTGGAATCTGGATTTTCTGTCAGCCACTTTTCTACTGTCTCCACTGCAATCTGAGCAGCAAGGTCAGCAGGGAATCTGAATACTCCGGTTGAAATACAGCAGAAAGCGACCGATTCAAGCTGATTTTGTGACGCAGTTTCAAGGCAGTTTTTATTGCGAGAGGAACATCCTTTTTATTTTCCAAGCAGTTACTAACAAATCTTTCTCCCATGAGCATTTTTACTGTAAGATTTTTGCTGGCTTTTTTAGTTCTAGCTTTAATCTTTAACAAGAAAATCAGTAACTTTTAGATGTATTCAATTGGCAGGGCAACTACATCATCTCTTAAATATAAAGATTTATCACACTGACATATAATACATCCCTGTCCTACGGAAAGGCCGGCAATTTTCGATAGAACTGAAAAATGCTTTGCCATTTCGATTCCTGGTCGAGCCGATTTCTTTATCTCAATAGGGTAAAGAATATTATCTTTTTCAATGATTAAATCTATTTCTCTTTTGTCTTTGTCGCGGTAAAAATATATTTTTTCAGTTTCATGTCCGGCATTGTAATATGATTTGATTATCTCGCTGACAACGAAGTTTTCAAAAAGTCCACCTGCCATAGCTCCATTCATTGCGACTTGTGCTGAAGTCCATCCAACAAGGAAGCAAACCAAGCCTGTATCCATGAAGTATATTTTTGGAGTTTTTACGGCTCTATTTGAAACATTCTTTTCATAAGGCTGTAAAAGTCTTATTACACCGGAAGATTCCAATATGCTTGTCCATTCAGCGATAGTTTTACTTGTAACACCTACATCTCGCGCAAGGCTTTCTGCATTAAATAATTCCCCAACACGAGCTGCTATGCATTGCATGAAATTATGGAATTTAACAAGATTTTTTGCGGTAATAATGTCAGCTACATCCCGGTCAAGATAAGTTCTGATATATGACCTGTAAAATGGTTCCCATTCAATTGAATCATCAGCTAATTCAGGCATACTACCTCGCCAAATATGATTCCACAAGTTATCGTATGTTATTAATGATTTCTTTCGCCTTTCAATATAATCTACAGTAGGAAGGAATTCTGTATTAAAATCTATACTGAATTTTTCCCGAAGGGAAAGAGCGGCCATATTGATAATGCAGACACGCCCAGCCAGCGTATCAGCAGCTTTGCTCAGTAACCTGTAACTTTGCGAGCCTGTAAGAATAATTTGCCCTCTTTCTTTTGAATTGTCGGCAAGAAGTTTTATTTGAAGAAATAAATCAGGAGCTCGTTGAACTTCATCAATTATGACAGGGAGAGGATGATTCTTAAAAAATAGAGCAGGGTCATTTTGAGCTAAGGAAAGCTCTGTAAAATCATCGAGGGTCACATATTCATACTCTGGAAGAAGTTTTTCTTTTATGAATGTTGATTTTCCGACCTGACGAGAACCGGTAATTAGAAGTACTCGGAATTGATTCTTCATTCTGCTCACATATGGCAATATATGACGATTGATATACATATGGTCCCCCTAAATATGTTCGACTAATTTGGAGTATAACTCCAAATTAGTCGAAAGTCAACAATTCTAAAACCCAAATGGTAATTAGATTTTAGAATGACTGCCTATTTCAGGCAAAAAACAGACTGCACCAATCTCTTCCCGCTTTCAGATTTCATAATTCTTTTAATAAAATTTTTAATATTTTCCTTGCTGTACCCGTTTTCAGTTGCATTAGCAATGTAATCCGCTTCTATAAGAATCTGCCAATCTAAACCGTCTATTCCTAAAAAAGTATGATGGTGCCCCACCAGAAAAGCTACTCGATTAATCTGTGCCTGTGTCATTCCTGAATCCGAGAGAAAGTCTTTTACCAGCAGAAAACCTTCCTCCTCCTGGTGCTTTCCGTTTGTGTTTCCATATTTTTCACGGCAAAGAGGACATGCAATGTCGTGAGTAATTGCTGCCACTTCTAGAATATATTGAGTATCAGGATTAATACCTTCCAGTTCGGCGATTGTTTTTGCATAATTCCAAACCCGGACAAAATGATCAATATCATGAATATTGCCCTCAGAGAAAGCAATCATTTTTTCCATAATCTGAGAAATTGACAACATCTTCATTTTACCAACACCTCTTTATAAATCTCCAGATCCTTATTTCCAAAGACATTGAAGACAACCTTCTTCACGCTGGAATCTGGATTTTCTGCCAGCCACATTTCAACCGTCTCAACTGCAATCTGAGCAGCAAGATCAGCAGGAAATCTGAATACTCCGGTTGAAATACAGCAGAAAGCAACCGATTCAAGCTGATTTTGAGACGCAGTTTCAAGGCAGTTTTTGTAGCAGTTTGCAAGAAGGAGCTTTTCGCGGGGACCCACACTTGTGTAAATAATGGGGCCGACAGTGTGCAAAACATAGCGGCTTGGAAGATTAAAGGCCGGAGTGATTTTGCAAAGTCCGGTTCCTTCTTCGTGCCCCTGCTTCTGCATGAGCTCGTTACAGGCAAGCCTGAGTTGAATGCCCGCAAAGGTGTGGATACAGTTATCGATGCAGATGTGAAGCGGCGCAAAGCATCCAAGCAAAGCAGAGTTTGCAGCATTAACAATTGCATCAACTTTTAGCGTAGTGATATCGCCCTGCCAGAGGTAAAGTTTTGGGTTTCGTTCGGTCGAACTTAAATCCGCAATATCCGTAATCCCCCGCTCTTTATTAACCTGCTGCAGGTACTCATCCTGTATTCTCAAAAAGTCTTCGCTAATGGAATATGGACCACGAATATTCATCAAAGCCCTCAGTATATCTCGCTGGCTCTTTTCATCATCAGGAATCACAAAACCGCCTTCATTTCCGGGCACAAGACCCAGCTTAAAGCCTGCACTACCCTTATCTTCTTTGAGGAGTTCTGTTATCAAATATAATCTGCGTTCTTTTTGTGTCATTTCCTTTTCCTCTTCATTTGGGCGTTCGTCGTTCGCTGCGCTCACTTCACGAGTTTTCTTTTGCTCACCAAAGGGTGAGTAAAAGAAAACTCGCGCCGCCGGGCTTTCCGCACTTCCGCGCTAACCGCGCTCCATACCGCAGGCGGTACTGCTTCGCAGGTGCTCCAATCCCTAACGCAAATCTGCCAAGGTCTCATAAATATCATTATTCACACAAATACTCTGATTTTCAATCTCGCCGGGAACCTCTGCCTCACCCTTGTTTATGCAGACATAAACAGCTTTTGGATTTGCATAAGTCATTTTCCAGAAAGGATACTTGATGATTCCCGGAGTATTACCACCAACACCAAGCTCCAGAAAAACAATACGGTCATCTTTATTCTTATTCAGAAAATCTTCATAACGGCCAGCTGCCTTATTCCAGCCTTCATCTTCCACAAAAGTATCATCCGCCCTTAGGTTCATGCTCATAGGCTTTCCGCAAGCCTTACAGCGGGGAACCAGTTCAGAAGGAACAGTCATTTTGATTCCTCCAAATCCATTTTCCGGAAGTTCCAGACCACCATCATCATGAATTACAAAGCCCTGTTCCCTGACCATTTTTTCAACAAAAAGCTGATTATCGTAAGTTTTCTTGTGACAAGGCTCCGAGCACTGCCAGAGACCGTAATCCCCCTGAGTATAAAACAGTCGTGACTTATCAAAACCCGCTTTCTGAAAGCAGTGGTCAACATTAGTCGTAAGAACAAAATAATTTTTATTCTTCACAAGTTCAAAAAGTTTTTCATAGACAGGCAAAGGGGCTTTTACAAAACGATTCAAATAAATCTGCCGGCTCCAGTAAGCCCAGTTTTCTTCCAGAGTTTTGTAAGGATAAAAGCCACCGGAATACATATCATGAAAGCCGTACTTCTTTTCAAAATCAGCAAAATATTTTTGGAAGCGAGACCCGCTGTAGGTAAAGCCTGCAGAAGTCGAAAGCCCGGCTCCTGCACCGATGAGAACTGAGTCTGCATTTTGTAAGAGTGATTTGATGTTTTCCATTCTCCACCTCTATAGATTAAAAACAACAGGCTTAGAAAAAGCTTTATTCTCTTCAAGTCCCTTAACATGACCAAGATTGTTCAGACTGCCGGAAATCTCAGAAAGATAGAAAACCTTGAACAAGGAATGATTTGCATCATTTTTGTACAGCTGGCGAACTATGGAAGATTTTTCCATAATCATTTTCTTAACTGTAAGATTTTCTTCGAAGACAACCCTTGCACTCATGCGAATCCAGGCTGTATCAATTTCATTCTCCATAAGACGGGAGCCACAAAGGTCAATATAAGGATTCACAGAAAGCTCCTTGAACATATCCTTCTGGCTGTTTGTGCAGAACCACAGCTTTTCATCATGGACTACCATGTACTGAACAGGCCTCACCTTTGGCTTCCCATCCAAGCCGATTGTTGCCAGATACTGTAAGCCTACTTTATCAAGATATTCTGCAATTTCTGTAACTGTCATTCGTGGCTCCTTTTAAATTATTTTCCAGGGAAAAACATTCCAGCCGACATATCAAGATAGTTCAGACCTGAATATTTTGGATATGCTGACTGCACTGCCGCCTTAAAGCCAGCAGCATCAACATTTTTGATTGCGATGTTTTTAAGCCCTTTAAGGTATTCTATCTTCATTTTAACATCATCCAGATTTTCCACAACATAATGACTTGTCAAAACGAGGCCGATTTTTTTCTGAATATAAGATTCCAGTACGGAAATGAGTGCGTCGGCATGAGCTTTTCCTGCGACGATTGAATGAACATCGTGTCCCAGCATGTGAGTATAAACCACATTGATTTCAGGAATGAAGATGTCGAAGGCTTCCTGAGTGCGGGTGATTTTCATTTCTACACCGCAAAGGGTCAGGCTGTCACCTTCAATAAAATCCGTAGTCGTATAAATTGATTTATCGAAAGCTTCCCCAAATGCTCCCGCGAAGTTTGAAACAAGCCCTGCCCCGCCACCATTGTGATTGTAGTCATCGGCATTTTTTGTCGAATAGACCTTGCTTCCCTTCATAAAAGAAGCACCCGCTCCGTGATAGGCGATTACAGCACCTTCATATTTCAAGCCTGTGTCGGAAATGTATTTTTCCAGCTCCTTGATGTTGTCAAAAAAGCATGGGGATTCAATCATAAAGCAACGGCCGTCTTTTTCAACAAGAAAACATTCGTCCGAAATCAAGTCATTAGTCTTGAATGCGTGAAGCTTGATTGAACCAAAATCATAGATTTCCATTAACCCCTTTGAAAGCTGAACCGATGTGAACTGTGTCTTTTCCATAAAATTACCTCGTTAAGTATTTATCTTAAAAGCAGGTGATCAGGCTGATTAAAAGATTTTTATCTAGTTGTAATTTATCTTTTACAACTATGAATAATATAGCGTTGTAATTTATAAATGTCAAGTGATGTTATTTATTTTTTACAACAAATCTGATATACTGAAACAAGGACAGGATTATGAAACTAAACACAAACCTTACCGTTGCCATTCACACTATTCTCTGCATCTCTTATTTTGAAAAAGACTACAAAGTCACTTCCGACTTCATTGCGGGAAGTACCGGAATGAACCCTGTAATTATCAGAAAGATTTTAGGAAAACTCCAGGCAGCTGGAATGGTAGAAACAAAAGCCGGGGTCGGAGGCTCTACCCTTTCAAAGAAAGCCGAAGAAATTACCCTTTTGGATGTTTACAAAGCCGTAAGCGAAGAAAAGGAGGGCGAACGGTCCGTTTTTAATTATCACGCAAATCCAAATCCCAAATGTCCCGTTGGCAGCAAAATCCATGCAGTTCTAGACCAGCCATTAGATAATGCCCAAAAGGCTTTGGAAGAGGAACTGAAAAAAACTACAATTAAGGATTTGATGGGAAAGCTATAATCTAGTGCCCTATCATCGTATTTGCCCGGTATTCTGCATTCAGCTGGGCAATTTCTTTCTTACCGTCTATGTACTGCTGATAGTCAATTTCCATGCCGCCACAGGCACAGCACATGGAGCAATCGCTTCCGCAGCCAAGAGCATCGGCAACGATTTTTTCTCGTTCTTCCTTTGTTGTGTCTTTTATCAAAATACTTTTCATTGACTGCCTGTACTCTTATTTGTATTATATCCCTATCTGATTAATAGGTAAACAAGGAATATTTAGATATATGATAAATGAAAAAGTTTTAGACTTCCTCAAAGCTAAGGGATATGCAGACAGACTCACCGAACACAAAGAAACAATCGACACCGTAGAACACGCAGCACAGCAGATTGGCTGTTCGGAGGCAGAGATTGCAAAGACGCTCTCATTTATTGTGGATGAAAAACCTGTTATCGTGGTAATGGCAGGAGACGGACGGGTAAACTACTCAAAGTTCAAGGCACAGTTTCACGTAAAGCCCAGCATGATTCAGCGCGACCAGGTTGAAGCAATTATCGGCTTTGCTCCCGGCGGAGTCTGCCCTTTCAATGTTCCAAAAGAAATCCCCGTATGGCTCGATGTTTCAATGAAAAGATTTGAATACGTTCACCCAGCAGGGGGAAACTCATTTACTTCGGTAAAACTAACTCCCTCTGAACTGGAAGAAGTATCAGGCGCCACCGGCTGGTGTGATGTCTGTAAGGGCTGGGAAGAAAAAAAACAGTCAGATTTTACAACTCCGCAATCTTTCGCAATGTATTTGCAGTACGGATTGTAATCATTTCCCCGATTCCAGAAGCCGCAGTCTTTTTCCACCAGTTGGCTTTTGCATAGAGTTTGCGGTCAAATGACCAGAAGGCCGCATTTCCGCAAATTTGGACTTTTTCTATTTTCTCGGTCGGCTCCCCGATTTTTTCGGCTACAGTTTCAATACTGTGTGGAGCAATGGCAAAAATCAGATTGTCATAAATATCTTTGCTGTCACCTCCCCACCAGGACGGTGCTTTTGAAAGAAGACATTTCAATTCATCCTGGGAAATCACAAAAACGGGAATCTCAAGGTTGAAAGTCTCAAAGATGATTGCATGAATTCTTTCTGCAAGTTTTACAGCATCTGTCTCATCATCAGAAAAAATCACATTCCCGCTGTTCAGATATGTTTTTACATCTGCAAAACCTTTTTCGCTAAGGGCTGTTTTCAGTTCAGGCATGGAGATTTTATTTTTCCCACTGATATTTATTCCGCGAAGTAAAGCAATGTATCTGGCCATTTTAATATCCTACTTCCTTTTCTTCAGCTCTCGTCTCACCATTTCCAAATCACTACTTGTCAGAATTGGAATCAGCTTATTGATTTCCTCAATTGACTTATCCCACCAGCAGAACTTTTCAAGAAGTTCTATCATTTTGTCATCAAAACGTTTTTTTATTGTGCGGCAAGGATTTCCGACATTGATTGTGTATGGCGCAATGTTACTTGCCACTACGGCATTCGCTCCGATTATGACACCGTCGCCAATATGAACGCCCGGCATGATTACGGCATTCTGCCCAATCCAAACATCGTTACCGATGACAGTATCTCCCTTGAGCGGCAAATCTTTTTTCAACGGGGCATCCATGTCCCAGCCCTCCAGCGTGTAGAAAGGAAAAGTTGAAACTGCATTCATCTGATGATTCGCTCCATTCATAACGAATTCCACACCCGCTGCAATCTGACAAAACTTCCCGATAATCAGCTTGTCACCGTTCCATTCATAAAGATGAATCACATGACTTTCAAAATCGGAATCTGCAATATAAGTAAAATCACCAACGATAATGTTTGGATTCTTAAGAGTGGGTTTTACATAAATCTCTTTGTCATAACCAGCTATAGGATGAATTGTCATTGGATTTGGAATCTTGCCGTCTTTCATTCTGAAACCTCAATTCAATTATAGAAGAAAAGCCTACTCAAAGCACTGAATAAATCTCAGATTAGTGCTAAAATGCTCACATAGGAACTTTTATGGAAATCAGCAAAAAAGATATGAATGTCCTGCTCAAAGCCCAGCAGGGAGAACTGGATGCCGTACTCATGTACAACGCTCTGGCCAAAGTTGCAAAGGACCAAAAGGATAAAGACACCTTCCGTCAACTTGCAAAGGAAGAAGGCCACCACGCCTCAGTTTTTCATAAATTGACTCAAACAGAACTTACTCCAAAGCACACAAAAGAACTCCTCCTTCCAATTCTTTATAAGATTTTTCCAAGATGGATTTTATATTCTGCAATCGCACAAGGCGAATATGATGCCGTAAAAACTTATGCTCCAGTAGCCGAAAAGTTCCCGGAAGTTGAAAGCGTAAAGAATGACGAAAAACGTCACGGAGATACGGTAAAAGGATTATTAGACAAAGAACAGGACTAGAACATGGTAGAACTTCGCCCTCTTGAAGCCTCTGACAAAGAGCAGTTTATAAAAGATAATCAGGAAGCCTTTAACTACGGCGCGCTAGAAGAATTCGGAATGCGCGATAATCATTTTGAAGAAGACGAGCAGATTATCTCCAGAGAAACAATAGAAAACTCAATTGCAGAGGGCGAAGCCTACCGCATAGTTGTTGACGGTAAAAATGCAGGCGGCCTTGTTCTCAGAGCAGAAGGAACAAAGGGTGATTTAGACCTACTCTTTGTTTCTCCAAAAGCCCACAGTAAAGGCATCGGCTACGCTGCCTGGTGCGAAGTTGAAAAGCTTCACCCGGAAGTAACTCTCTGGGAAACCGTCACTCCGTATTTTGAAAAACGCAACATCCACTTCTACGTAAACCGCTGCGGCTTTCACATCGTGGAGTTTTTTAACAGCCATCACCCGGACCCAAACGACCCGGACAGCAGTGCAACTTTAGACGAGCAGGACGGACAGTTCCCAGAAGGCATGTTCAGATTTGAGAAGCGAATCGAAAATCAGTAACAGTTAAATCTTCTCAAATGCAAGGCGGGGATAATTATCCTCTTCAACATAAATTGTTCCGCAGTGATTGAATCTAAGCTTCTTCAAAAGATTCTGCATGACTATATTGTCGCCATGGGTGTCTATGCGAAGATTGCCGCATTTTTCAAATGCCCAGTTAATGCAGAAGGCGCCTATACCTTTTTCTGAACCATCACCTGCAACCCGATGGACAACGCCATAAGTATCACTGCCAGTCCATGCACCTTCGGAAATATTTCTGTAAGTTGGTTCAATATTCTTTCCCTGGATGAAATAAAAAACTCCGATAACTTTTTCAAAATCATTAAGGCAGACATACGAATTGCCCTCTTTTATATCATTGTGAATCAGTTCCTCTGGAGGCCAGTTTGTCGGCCCCCACTGATTCGGGTTTCCATGTGTTTCTTATTATATCAGATATTTCCGCTCAAAACTTTGCATATTAGCAGATTTTTTTGTATATTTAATTAAATAAGATTAGCGAGGTATCATATGAAAATTGCAGTAACTTACGAAAAAGAAACAGGAAATGTTTTCCAGCATTTTGGAAAAACTCAGTATTTTAAGATTTATCAGATTGAAAATGGAAAGATTCTTTCATCAGAAGTAATTGATAACGGCGGAAACGGACATCACGCTCTTCCTCCATATCTTAAGAGTCTTGGAGTAGAAACTTTGATTCTTGGAAACCGCGGACAGGGTGCAATTGATGCTATTGCAGCTGCCGGCTTAAAAGAACTTCCTGGAATCACTGGCTCTGCCGATGAAGCCGCAGCTCTTTTTGCAAAGGGTGAACTTAAGCCTAACTTTGCAGCTAAGTGTGACCATCACGGAGAGCATCACCACCACGACTGACATAAATCTTTTCTGCTACTAATCGTAGCATTATGGAAGAACTATATCCAATACAGCGAATAATTATTCAACAAGCATTCAACCTCACCCGTTGATTCTGTATCCTATTCCGCGCACGGTTTCAATCAGCTTTTGATTATTCAATTTCTGCCGCAAAAGCCTGATGTGAACATCCAGCGTTCTTGTCTCGATTTCCTTTTCATAATTCCATACGGATTCAAGCAGTTTTTCCCTGGGAACAATTTCCCCTTTCTTTTCCATAAGGAGCAGGAGCAAATCATATTCTTTTGCCGCCAGCTGAACTTCATTTCCAGAGACAAAGACTTTTCTGGTTTTTGTATTGATTATTAAATTCTGCGCGCTAATCAGGTTGCTTTCAGAGCCGTCAGTTAAAACTGGGTCAATCAAACTCGGCTGGATTGCCCGGATTACACCAAACACACAGTCGCCGGCTTTTTCAATTTTTCGGACAAGATCCATGTAGTTAAGCTCTGCCTTAACGTTGCTGCCGTTTTCAATCCTCTTCCGGCTAATCTTTTTGAGTTCTTTTTTAGTTTTATCAATCTGATCTTCAACATCAGAAAGCAAAACTTTGTCAATTTCAGAAAGTCCAAAAACAATGTATGTGCAGGCCTGCTCATAAAAAATATGAACCTGTTCAAAATAGGCTGCCAGTTCCCTGCCCTGATTGTCATAGAATGAAGGTGTTTCTTCATTTTTAACCTTGCAGACAGTGTGCATCATGGAACAGCATTCATCACTTAAGTCTTCAAGATTCTGAACGATAGAAATCATACGGGCAAAGTTATTGCGGTCGTTATGATTGGCAGTCGGGAGCCGCGAGCATTTTTGCAGAAATCTTGTGATTTCATGATTCATTTCATCGATATATTCTTCCTGCGCGTTTATTTTTTCAACAAGTTCCGTAAGATTATCGTTTTTCTGACCAAGACTCTCGCCAAGACAATCAAGCATTTCCATTACGCGGGCAGACATCTTCGATATTTCTTTTTGAATCTGAATTGTATACAAATCCGCACTGACATGATTGAGTGGCAGGATAACAGTCATTTTGTAATGTGCATCAAGTTCCTTCTGACTTTCCGGCACAAGCTTCTTTGCAAGCTTAGCAATCTGGTTTACAAAAGGCAGGAAAATCAAGGTAGCAGATATATTGAAAACTGTATGAAGCATTGCAATGTGATTCGTGATGTTTTCGACAGGAGCTTTCGGAACGATATAATCTATAAGTTCCAGAAAAGGATGGAAAAAGAGCAGCGCAAGAAGTGTTCCGAAAACATTAAATCCAACATGCACGGCTGCGGTCCGCTTTGCATTTACGCTTGCTCCAAATGCGGACATAACCGCATCAACCGTAGAACCGATATTGCTTCCCAAAACCATGGCGGCTCCTGTCTCCCACGGAAGGCTGCCGTTTGCCGACATGGTTAAAACAATTGCGGTCGTAGCAGATGAAGAATGAATCAAGGCAGTAAAGGCAATGCCGATTATTACGCCGATGAAAATTCCCATCGCCCCGAGATTCTTAAAATTCTGCAAAAACGCAACGGATTCAGGCTGTAAATTAATGGAAGATTTTAGAAGCCCCAGTCCCATAAAAAGCAGGGCAAAACCCATGAAGCAGTCAGAAAAATTATGAATCTTGAACTTCTTAAAGTATTTGAGGATAAAACCAAAGCCGAAAAGCGGAATGGCAGCCGCTTCAATACTGAATGAAAATCCAAACAGCGAAACAATCCAGGCAGTAACAGTAGTTCCAATATTGGCACCGAAAATAATTCCGATTGCCTGTGTCAGCGTGATGATTTCGGCATTTACAAAGCTGACGGTCATTACGGTTGTCGCTCCGGAAGACTGAATGATTGCCGTAACAGCAATTCCCGTTAAAACCGCCGTAAACCTGTTTCCTGAAATCTTGTGCAGCAAAGACTGAAGGCTGTTCCCCGCTCCTTTCTGGATTCCGTTTGAAAGCATTTCCATTCCAAAAAGCAGCAGACAGAGAGACCCGACAAACCCAAATAACTGACCGATTACATTTAACATATGCTTAACTATAACCTTGAAGAAAAGAAAAAAGAAGTTTATTTATGTTAATTATTTGTAAATTTGGCAGCCTTAGGAATTGCAGAGATTGCTTCACAGATGCAAAAATCTTTTCATTGACTATAGCTCTCCGGCTTGCTATCATATTCCTACTCTATATATAGGTAAAAAAGGAGCTCATATGAAAACTATCGAAACAAAATCAGCACCGGCTGCAATCGGACCATATTCTCAGGGCATTCTTGCAAACGGTTTTCTTTATACTTCCGGACAAATTCCGCTCAATCCTGAAAGCGGGGCAATCGAAGGATCTGGCATCGAGGCTCAGGCTGAACAGGCAATTAAAAACCTCGGCGAAATCCTTAAAGCTGCTGGTAGTGACTTTTCTAAAGTCGTAAAGACCACTTGCTTCCTCGCCCACATTTCTGATTTTGCTGCTTTCAATGCGGTTTACGAAAAATACTTCGTTTCAAAGCCTGCCCGCAGCTGTTTTGAGGTTGCAGCCCTGCCAAAAGGTGCGCTTGTTGAAATCGAAGCCGTAGCCCTTGTAGAATAAGTCATCTTTTCAAAAAGCGGCGATTTATAAGGAGACTCTATGAAAAATCTGCTTTCTCTCACTCTTTTAATGGGGGCATTAATCATGACAGGCTGTTCGTCGGCGGATTTCAGGGAAGAGTATAAATCGCGCGCAGGAAATTTTGACGGAAAGAAATTTCACAACGAAAATGACTTCAAGATGATGGTGAAAGTTCCCAAAGATGCGGAAAACGGCGTGCTTTCCAAAAAAGAAACCAGACCAAAGGGAAAAATTCCTGTCGCCAGCCCGGATTTCGCGCAAGTCTCGAACGATGCTTTTTTTACCTGGTTCGGCCATTCAAGCCTCTTAATGCAGATTAATGGGAAAAACATCCTTTTCGACCCGGTTTTTTCAAAAAGAACTTCGCCCGTAAGTTTTGCCGGCCCCAAGCGCTTCAGCGACATTCCCTGCAAGCCGGAAGATTTGCCTGAAATCGACATTCTGATTGTCTCGCACGACCATTACGACCATCTCGACAAGGCAAGCATCAAAAAGCTGGATTCAAAGGTCAAAAAATATGTCGTTCCGCTCGGAGTTGAACGGCGGCTTGTAAAATTCGGTGTCAAAAAAGAAAAAATCACTGACATGGCATGGTGGGAAGAAATCAACTTGGACGGATTTACAATCGCCTGTCTTCCTTCACGACATTTTTCCGGCCGCAAGCTGATTGACAACTTTACGACCCTCTGGGCTTCATGGGCGATTATCAGCGACAACCTCAAGATTTTTGAATGTGCGGACTCAGGCTGGGACTCTCATTTTGAAAGAATTCACGAAAAATACGGAAATTTTGACCTTGCCTTCATGGAGTGCGGTCAATACGACCTTCGCTGGCCTTCAGTCCACATGACGCCGGAACAGTCAGTTGACGCGGCGAAAACTTTGGGCACAAAAAGAGCCTTCCCGATTCACTGGGGCGCATTTGTTCTGGCAAGACATCCCTGGGACGACAGCGTAAGCCGCTTTGTAGGCAAGGCAGAAAGTCTGGGAGAAGATTTTAAAGTCATCACGCCGCTCATCGGGCAGACGGTTTCGCTTTCAAATATCACGGATTTCCAGAACCGCTGGTACGAGGGCGTAGAATAAGCCAGAAGGGCAAGTTAGAGCACCACGACATCAAAGCCCTATTCCCAATCTTATATATTGACTGTGTACTGTATTTTTTCTTTATGTTCCTGACAATGCTGACATGGATGCGTTCTATCGTTGCATATCTGGACGCAAAAGGCCGGCGAAATGAAGGAAAAAGAGATTTATGATCACATCGCAACAAGTCTTGCGGAAGATTATGAGGCAATATATTACATCAATCTGGAAAACAGAAAATCATTTTCATATAAATACAGGATAATGGTTAACGGAGAGCCAAGGCACTTTCAATTCTCAATGCTGAAAGCCTCTGACAACAAGCACATTATTCTTTGTGAAAAGGATATAGAAGATGAAATCACCGCCGAGAACCTGCAAAGAAATGTATAAAAACAAGCGGAACATTAAAAAAGAAAAAAATCAGCTTGGGTGAAAAGAAGACTGACCAAACTGCTGATTTAAATTTCGTTTCGTGATAAGATAAATTCACAAATTATTTTAAGGAGGCTGGATGCTTACATCTGGCAAAACTTGGTTCATTGTTTAAACGCCTTGAAAGATTTGATAAAACATTTAAAAACTTCAGTTTTTAAATGTTTCTCTGAAAATGCGATGTTTTAACTCTTGCAATTTCAAGAGTTAAAACTCGTCAGGAACTTCTTGAAGTTCCTAAAATCTTTTGGGCGGTCTTTCAAGGTGTTGTTTTAGCTCATAAAACATATTCTTGGAGATAAACATGAACTCAAATTTTACAATCCGCGTGGAAGAGCCGCGCGACTACAGAACAGTTGAAAATCTTACCAGAGATTCTTTCTGGAACGTTTACAGACCTGGCTGCACAGAGCATTATGTTCTGCACTGCTACCGAAGCAACCCCGATTTTATTCCCGAACTTTCACTAGTAATGGAAAAGGACGGACAGATTATCGGTCATGTGATGTTTTCAAAAGCAGAGTTGAGCATTGAGGAAAGCGGAAAGCCGACTGGCGAAAAGCTTCCAATCTGGACATTCGGCCCAATCAGCATTCATCCCGATTTCAAGCGGCAGGGCTACGGCCTCAAGCTTTTGAACTTCGCGCTTGAAAAAGCTAAAGCCTTGGGTTTTGGTTTTATCTGCATGGAAGGCAACATCAATTTTTACCGCCATGCCGGATTCGACCTTGCAAGTAAGCTGCACATCCATTATCACGCAGAGCCAAAGAATTCAGAAGTCCCCTATTTTCTGGCACAAGAACTGATTCCTGGCTACCTGAATGGAATTGAAGCGACCTACACACCCCCAAAAGGCTATTTCGTCGCCGAAGAAAATCCGGATGCCTTTGCTCAGTACGAATCAGCCTTCCCGTTTAAGGAAAAACTGGTTCTCCCTGGTCAGTTAGGTTAACCTTTCTTTCATAAGGGCGTCCCCAGCCGCCTTTCAGGCGGCTGGTCGGGCTTTCCGCACTTCCGTGCCTACGCACTCCATTCCTCCGCTTCGCTCCGGAACTGCTTCATCGCAGGTGCTACAATCCCTAACGCGGAGACAGTTCTTTTTTTCTTATTGAAGAAGCTCCAAAATATGATAAAATATATAAACACTTATTAAGTATTAGGAGCGCTATATGGGCTTTTATATTAGAAAAAGTATGAAAGTTGGTCCTTTTAGATTTAATCTATCAAAATCAGGAGTAGGTGTTTCTGCTGGTGTAAAAGGTTTTAGGCTTGGAAAAGGTCCTAGAGGTAATTATATTCATGCTGGAATGAAAGGTTTCTATTATCAAAAAACAATCAATAATAGCAAAAATAAACTACCTGATAATAACAATAATACAAATGACAAACCTGTTGTTGAAAATCCTATCACCGAGTATGATTTTAAAGAGATTGAAAGTGGTAATGTTGCTTTCATGGTTGATAATGATTTTAATGATATATTAACTGAATTAAATAAAAAATCTAAAATAATTTCATTCGTTCCTATTGCTATCATTATTTCAGTGGCATTAGCCTATTTCATTGATTCAATTCTCATATATAGCGCAGCTATTTTAATTCCAATCGCTGTATTAATTAATAAACGATTAAAAACAACTTATATTATTTATGATATTGATGATGACAAAGAAACAGAACTTCAAGGATTTTATGATGTATTGAATAATTTGAATAACTCAAAAAAACTTTGGCACATTACATCTGCGGCAAAATTAACATCCATGCATGATAGAAAAAGAAATTCTGGTGCTAGTAATTTAATAAAAAGAGAACCTATATCTATAAAATATAAAATACCTAAGTATGTGAAAACAAATATAAAAGTACCTAGTATACCTGTCGGCAAACAAATTTTATATTTCTTCCCAGAACGTCTGCTCATAAAGGATGGAAAAAAATTCGGAACTGTTAATTATTCTGATTTAAAAATAGACTATGATAATTCAAATTTTATTGAAACAGAAAAAATTCCAAAAGATGCTGAAATTATAGGTTATAGATGGTTATATGTTAATAAAAATGGGATGCCGGATAAAAGATTTAAGGATAACAAGCAAATACCGCTTTTGAATTATTCAGAGATTCTTTTTAAAAGCGATACAGGATTAAATGAAATGATTATGGCTTCTAAACCAAATATTGGAAAAGAAATATCAGATGTAATAAAAATGTTGGCGGAACAAAAATGACATTAAAACAAAGAATTTTCGATATAATTCAAGTTGCAGAACCAGATGATAAAATTAGTAAAATTTTTGATATTGCTCTTATCAGTCTTATACTACTAAATGTTTGCGTTGTAATCGCTGATACTTTTGATGTAAGTGAAAAGACAAAAATAGTTTTCAATTTCATAGAGTATGTTTCTGTTATTATTTTTACTTTTGAATATATATTAAGGGTATGGACTGCGGATTTATTATATCCAAATAAGAGGAAAGTGATAGCAAAAATCAAATATATTTTTTCTTTTTTAGCGATTATCGATTTACTTGCCATCATGCCGTTTTATTTGCCATTTATCATATCAATCGACTTGCGCATTTTAAGGATGCTAAGAATTATTCGGTTATTTAGAATTTTTAAGATTAATAGGTATACAGATGCATTAACAAAGATTTTCACTGTTTTTAAAATAAAAAAACATGAATTATTATCTTCTATTTTTGTCGTTCTTTTACTTATGATTGTTGCTGCTGTATTAATGTTTAATATTGAAAATTCAGCGCAGCCTCAAGTATTTAAAAATGCATTTGATGCATTATGGTGGGCGTTAGCTACTTTAACAACTGTCGGTTATGGTGATATTTATCCAATCACAACTCTTGGAAAAATTCTAAGTGCTATAATCGCACTTTTAGGAATTGGACTTGTAGCAGTACCGACCGGTATTATTTCTGCAGGTTTTGTAGAATCAATCACAAATGAAAAAGAGGAAAAACATTTTAAATATTGCCCCTATTGTGGTGAAAAATTAGATTAAGATATATATACTTCTGTTTTGCAAATATCAGAACTTAAATAAAAAATCAATCTGCATCCTACATACAATAAATTTGACAGAATGTTCGCATATATGCTAACATTTGATTATGTACAGGAAAGTTACATTCTATAAAACTCTTGATGGAAAATGCCCCGTTGCAGAGTTTATAGATTCCCAACCAGCAAAAGTTGCACAGAAAATTGCATGGGTTCTTAAAGCAGTTCAGGAGCTTGAAAAGATTCCAAAAACTTATTTTAAGAAGATAACAGATACGGATATCTACGAAGTCAGAATCGAGATTAGTGGAAACATCTATCGACTTTTGGGATTTTTCCATAACGGAAACCTCGTAATTCTTACAAATGGTTTTCAAAAGAAAACTCAGAAAACACCTACGAATGAAATCGAAATCTGTAAGGAACGCATGAAGGAATACTTAACTAGAGGTAACAAAAATGAGAAATGAAACTTTTGATTTAGATGACTATATTACTCAGCGAAAAGAAAAAGATTCCGACTTTGCAGCTGGATTTGACACTGGATATGAAGAATTCAAAATCGGAACGATGATAAAAGAACTGCGTCTTGAAAATGGCATGACACAGGAACAACTTGCTGAAAAACTTGATACAAAGAAAAGTGTAATTTCCAGAATGGAAAATCATTCAGAAGATATAAGACTTTCAACATTGCAAAAAGTCGCCGCTGTATTCGGAAAACAACTTAGACTTGCAATGTTATAATCCCCCCTCTTAAACGGCAGACAGGCTTACCCGCCCACCGTTTAAGAGCTTGGTTATCCTCTCTCACCCTTTGCTTTCATCATCGCCCCAAAAATACCCCGCACAACCGGACCTGCGACAAGCAGCTGCCAGAAAGCGGCCATCGGATAATTGAAAACTGTTGTCTGAAGCCAGATGGAAATCATTTCTTTCTGAAAACCGCCCTTGAAAAGAATTGTTGCGGCAAGACTCATAAGCGGGCACATCAGCCAAACAGAGCAGATTGAGATTGAAAGGATGATAAACACCGGATTCGCCTCTCCCAGATTGAACTTTGAAAAAGTGATTTTCTTGGCAATCGGTCCGACAATCAAAAAATCAAGCACAAAAGCTACCGGCATCATAATTGGAAGTTCATGGAAGGCAAGCAGAAAAACAGAATTAGAAAGTCCTCCCATCGCAAGTGCAATGTTGTAGCAAATCATTGCACAAACCATAACAAATACCATCAGAATGGTAAAAAGAATTTCCTGTCCCAAAGATTTTGGCATGTGAAACTCCAGAATGTAAATGTGATTGCATTAAGACTACGCGAAGACCTCGCGCATGAGCATAGAAAGGTGCGGAACTGCAAGGAGCGGTTCGCTCTTAATAAGATTAGGCAATCTTTGAAAAGTGTATGATTATTCAGAAGTGAATAACCTGAATGTTTCGTATCATATCAGATATAAAAATTTTGTGTAATACCCTGTGCTAATGTTCTTTATCGAAAATTCGTGCTAAAATATTAAAAATCAGGAGCACAAATGGTAAAGCACATAATCTTATGGACATTGAAAGAAATGAGCGATTCTGAAAAAGAATCGGTAAAAGCCGGAATCAAGGAAGGACTCGAGGGCCTCAAGGGCAAAATTCCGGGTCTTGTAGAAATCAAGGTAATCACAAGCGGCCGCCTCGCCTCTTCAAACGCTGACTTGATGCTGGACTCAACTTTCGAATCCGAAGAAGCACTCAAAGGCTATGCAAAACACCCGGATCATGTGGCTGTAGCAGACGGAAAAGTCCGCCCCTTCACAGTAAGCCGCTCATGCCTTGACTTCGAAATATAATTTTTTTCAGTTTAAATCAATATTTTTCTCGCCAACTCGTCTAAGTCGATATATAATAGTCGTATGGATGATTTATTTGAACGAACGATTCTTATTGTAGACGACGAAGCTGTAAACCGCGAGATTCTCGGCAACATAATTCTGTCTGAGTATAAGGTCATATACGCAGAAAACGGAAAAGATGCCCTGGAAAAAATTCATTCAAATGCCTCTTCAATTTCTCTTGTCCTGCTGGATTTGCTCATGCCGGTTATGGACGGAAATGAAGTTCTAAAGTCAATGAACGAAGAAGGGATTATTAGCGACATTCCTGTAATCGTTTTGACTGCTGATAAATCCAGCGAAATCCAAAGCCTTAGGTTAGGTGCCGCAGACTTTCTTACCAAGCCTTACGATTCTCCGGAAGTAATTCTTGCCCGAGTCCGCCATTCAATTCAGCTGTTTGAAAATTCAAAAATCATTCATGCGACTGAATTTGATAAGCTGACCCGCCTTTACAGTCCAGACTTTTTCTTTGAATACGCTTCCCAGTTCGACCAGCGTTTCCCGGACAAGGTCATGGATGCTCTCGCCTTGAATTTTACCCGCTTCCATCTTTTGAATCAGCTTAAGGGGCGTTCTTTTGGAGACGAGATTTTAAAGCAAATAGCCGACGGAATCCGAAAAGCCCTTCTTAAAACCGGTGGAATCGCAGGCCAAAACGAAGCCGACTCTTTTTATCTTTATGTTCCACATCAGGACGACTACGGAATTATCCTTCAGAAAATAAATGAATCACTTTCTTCTATTTTAAAACCTTCGGAAATAAGATTGCGGCTTGGCGTTTATTCTGATTCTGACCGCAGGTTCCCTATGATTCAGCGCTTTGACCACGCGGTTCAGGCATGTAATTCCCTTCGAGGCAAAACTTCCGCCACCAGCGATATCTGTGTTTATGACGACAAAATGGCGGAAAAAGAAGTTTTTGATGCACATCTTTTACAGGATTTTGAGGCCGCCATCGAACAGAAGCAGTTCAAGGTAAACTATCAGCCAAAATTCAACATCAAAGGGGACAAGCCTGTTTTGTGCAGTGCCGAAGCCCTTGTAAGCTGGATTCACCCGGAGCTTGGCCGTGTACGCCCGGATCTTTTCATTCCGCTGTTTGAAGAGAACGGACTTGTAACAAAGCTCGACCGCTATGTCTGGGAAGAAAGCGCAAGGCAAATCCGCCGCTGGAAAGACGAGCTTGGAGTTACGATTCCGGTTTCCGTAAACGTTTCGCGCGTAGACATTGCCGCTCCTGACATGACTGATTTCATCACAAAAATCGTAAAGGAAAACGGTCTTGCTACATCAGAATACATGCTGGAAATTACTGAATCAGCCTACACTTCTGATCAAAAGCACATCATCGAAGTCGTGGAAAATCTCCGCTCGCTGGGTCATAAAGTCGAAATGGACGACTTTGGTTCGGGCTATTCTTCCCTCAACATGCTCACTTCCATGCCGATTGACGTCCTCAAAATGGACAAGGCCTTTATCCGAAACATTCAGCCGGGCAATAAAGAAATGAAGCTGGTTGAGCTGGTTCTTGATATTGCAAAAAATCTTGGAGTGCCGGTCGTTGCGGAGGGCGTTGAAACAGACGAAGAGTACAAAATGCTCAAAGCTGCCGGCTGCGACATAATTCAGGGCTATTATTTTTCAAAGCCGATTCCGCCGTCAGAATTTTCGAGGTTTGTATGATTACAATAGAAGAATTAAAGAAAAATGGCGCGGACCTTGAAACAGGACTTTCCCGCTGTCTTGGAAAAGAAGATTTATATCTCAAACTCGTAAAGATGGGTCTTGGGGATGCGAAATTTGAAGAGCTAGGAGATGCCCTGAGTGCCAATGACTTACAGAAAGCCTTCGAGCTTTGTCACGCCCTCAAAGGTGTAATCGGGAATCTTGCCCTCACGCCTTTATTTGAAGCCCTCTCGTCGCTGACGGAAAAACTTCGCAACAAGGAAGAAGCTGATTATCCTGCCATGTATTCAGAAATTCTTGAAATCCGCTCAAAACTTTCGGGTAGTTAGCCTATGAAAAAAGGTCTGATAATCATCACCAACTTCCTGATTGTAATTTTTTCGATTTTCTTTGTAGTGCTCTACGCCAGAAAACAGAGTGCCTCAATGAAAGCCTACAACACCGAGAACTTTATGACCATGTCGATTGGTATGGAGCAGGTGACAACAAATTATATGGAAGGAGAACAGAGACTTTGCGATTCATGGGCAGCCTGTATAAACAGCCGCAAAATGAACATGACCGAAGCCATGTCCTACCTCAAAGTCGCCCAGCGAATTCAGAATGTTTCCGCCCACATCATCAGGCTCGATTCTTTTACCGGCTATTCCAACAAGCCCAAAATCGACAATCCCAATGAATTCACGGTCTCTTATCAGGAAATAGACATTTTTTCTTCACTGAATGAACTTCTCGGCCAGCAGGATCAGGTTCGCGTTACCCGCTCCTACACAAATCCCATGAACGGCATTCAGTCCATCGCCTTTTGTGACCTTCTGGAACTGCGGGTTGATGAATCAGAAAGCGGCAATAGAAACACGGCCGCAAGCGAAACAAGCACAAGCAAAAGCAAGTCCTCAAAATTTGAAAAAGCCGTCCTCATGCGAGTAATTCCAGTTGAAATGCTTGCAAGCAAATGGGTCTTTCCTTCCGAAAAATACAGCGACGCCCAGATTTCAATGATTGATTCCGAGGGAAACTATATACTGAAGGGAAAATCATTTAAAAACTCGAACTTCTTTGAATTCTATAAGTCCTATAATCAGATTAATAAGGAAGCCTTTGAAAATCTCAGGTCGAAAATCCATGAAACCGGAATGTTTACGATGCAGAACTCAAAAAAGATAAACTGTCTCATAGTTCATATCCCGGTAAACACTTCTTTTGACTGGACCCTTCTCACCTACATTCCGATGGAAGACATCACGAAGAATAATATTGACTGGCCTCTGGTTATCGTGGTTTCCGTCTCCCTCATAATTCTTCTTATCTTCGATATTCTTGTCATCATGCGGTTCAACCTGAATCTTGCCGCCGCCGCAAAGGAAGCAGACCTTGCAAACAAGGCAAAAACCGTTTTCCTTTCAACAATGTCTCACGATATCCGCACCCCGATGAATGCGATAATCGGACTTACAACGATTGCAGAAAAAAAAGTCAGCGATGCAGAAGCCGTTTCGGATTATCTTCACAAAATCAAACTCGCAAGCAATCACCTTCTCACGCTCATAAATGACATTCTGGACATCTCAAAAGTTGAGCACGGAAACATTTCTCTTTCACCAGTGCGATTTTCGATTCTTGACCTGGCAGAAAATCTTGAAAACATGGCCCTTCCTATGGTTCGGCAGAAAAACATTGTTTTCATCTTCCAGAAAAACAACATCACCCAAAAATATCTATTTGCGGACCAGCTTCGTATAAATCAGATTTTTATAAACATCCTTTCCAATGCAATCAAATACACTCCAGACAACAAAGAGGTCTTCGTTGAACTGAGCGAAGAACCCTGCGACAAAGAAAAGTTCATAAAGCTTGTCTATAAGGTTTCGGATAAGGGAATCGGAATGCCGGAAAGTTTTATGGAAATTATGTATGAGCCTTTCATGCGCCAGACGGACAGCCGGATTAATACGATTCAGGGAACAGGACTTGGACTTGCCATCACAAAAAAGATGGTTGACATGATGGGCGGTAAAATTGAATGCCAGAGCAAGGAAGGAGAAGGAACGACCTTTACGGTAACGCTTGAACTTGAAGTTTCTGAAAGTGAAAGGAACGCCGCGACTCAGGAAGAAAACGATGCTGATTTAACTGATGTGAAGGTTCTTGTCGTCGAGGACATGGATGTAAACTGGGAAATTATTTCTACCCTTCTTGAAATGTACGGAATTAAATGCTCTCGTGCTGAAAACGGAAAGGTCGCCGTCGATACCCTTCGTGACATGAAGCCCGGTCAATTTGATGTCGTTTTTATGGATATTCAGATGCCGGTCATGAACGGACTTGAAGCAAGCCGCCAAATCAGAAAGCTGGAAAATCCCCATGCGGCAGGGATTCCGATTATTGCAATGACAGCCGATGCCTTTTCTGAAAATGTAGCGGAATGTTTTGCAGCCGGAATGAACGGACACATCGCAAAGCCGATTGACATCAACAATGTCGTCCGGGAACTGAGAAAAATCCGCCAGTCATAAAGAATTTTTAGAGGGAGAGAATTATGAAAAAGAAGATGAGATTGATAAAAAAGTGCGCCATATTGATTTTATGCGCGCTTGTGATTCTTGAACTTGCTTCCTGCAATAAACAGAAAAAAGAAAAAGCCTTTGTTCCCCGGCTCGATACTCAGACAAAGTGCAAAATTGAAATTGCCGGCCGCTACCAGAATTTTGAAGCCCTTGAAGCCGAGTTTGACCGCTTTAATGAATTTTACCCCAATGTCGAGCTCGCCTACACCTATCTGGATAATTACAAAAAGTCAATTTCCACGGCACTGGCAAGTCAGAACGCCCCTGATATATTCACGACTTTTCCCTGGATGCTGGACAAGACAAATTACAATCCCCTTCTTGAAAATGCCGAAAACTTAGCCGACTCAAAAAGCACAGGATTTGAACTGTCAGCGGTAAATCAAAAGCTTCTCTTTCCCATGGCAGACGGCTCGATTCCAATGGTGCCGGTCTTGTGCGCCGCAAACGGAATGCTTGTAAACGAAGACCTTTTCAAAAAAGAAAAAATCCAGATTCCGCAAACCTGGTCTCAGCTGATTGAAGCCTGCCAGAAATTTAAGGACGCAGGCTACAAAAGCCCGATTCTTTCAGAAAATTCCGCAGTTTCAATCATGTCTTCACTGATTTATCCATACTTCACAAAAGAAGTCATGAACAAGCCCGAGGCAATTTCAAAGCTGAACAAACTTGAACCCGAAGCCGGGGGGTACATGCGGACAACCCTGGAATGGGTCCAAGAGTTTAAGAAATACGACTTTATGGATTTGGAAGAGTGCAGCAAGATTAAAGACAATTATTCAGCAGTAATCATGCGATTTTTTGAAGGTGACATCCCTATGATGCTTGCCTCCGCCGATGTAGTTTCCGGCACAAAAAAACGCGAGTCCCTGTCAGAAGCCTTTACCAAAAATCCCTTCAAATACAGTTTTTACTCCGTGCCCGTTATGGAAAAAGGCGGTGCCGTCCTTCAGGTACCGTCCGTAGAATTTTCCGTAAACAAAAACGGCAAGAACCTTGAAATGACAAATGAGTTCATGCGCTTCCTGCTCCGAACAGAAGAACTGAACAATCTTGCTAAAATCAAACGCCTCATAACCTGCTCAACAGTCTATTCCTTCGACGATGTATACGCCCCCCTCGAAAACGCCGAACACCTTTATCAGATGGAAATCGGCATATTGGACAACACTTATTCCCAGCTCAGAAAGGCCGCCTATCAGGTGCTTTTGGGAAAGCAGAGTGTAGACGAAGCAATCGCCTGGTACGGGAAGTATTAATTTTTCATTGACGATTGGACAGTCAGCGGAATAAAATAAATTCCAGGGCAGTAAAAGTATAAAAAAGGAGGCTGACCATGCTGAAGACGGATTACGCTAAGGTTTCAAAAGTGTATGACAAAAACAAGGGCAGGATAGACTTTCCCAGGGATGAAGAAATTGAGAAACTTTTGGAAACAAAGGAAAGTATTACTGTTTTGGACCTGGCATGTGGAACCGGAAATTATTTATTGGGTCAGCAGCAGCATTATGAAGGCAAAAATATAAGATGGATTGGAATCGATTTGTCCCCGGAAATGCTGGATATTGCAAAAAGTAAAAATCTTTCAGCCGAATTCATAAACGCAAATGCAGAATCTTTCAATCTGGAAGAAGAATCCGTAGATTTAATCGTCTGTAATTTTGCATTTCACCATTTTGAAAACAAGCAGAAGTGTCTGGAAAAGATTTATGCGACTCTAAAAAAGGGCGGAGTCTTAAGATTCAGAAATGTTGAGCCGGAATGCATGAAGGAATGGTGGGTTTATAAATACTGCCCGGAAACGTTTTTTGAAGATAAGTTTCGTTTCTGGCCAAAGGATTTGATGATATACGAACTGAAGAAAAATCATTTTGCAAATATATCTGCCAAACTGGAATATTATGAAAAATACAAACCGATAAATGAGCTTGTAGAAAATTACAAAAGAAGGGATTCGTCACAGCTGGCAATGATAGACGACGAATCCTACAACAAAGGTCTGCAGCGGGTAATACAGGAAGTCAGTCAAGGCGAGACCGAATACAAGGATGTTGTCGCCTTGCTGGAAATACGCTGTGAGAAGAGGTAGCAGTCCTTTCTAATCATCAAGCTCGAAATAATCCATCTTCTTCCTGTCCGTGCGCTTTTTCGCTGGCTTGCCTCCGGAGTTTTTTTGCCGTAAATCGCCGCTGGTCATAACCGTGATGGATTTTTCGCTGGACTGGCGGCGCTTTCTTGCATCACCTTCCAGAATTTTACAAGCATCTTCCTTTTTTATGAGGATATCATTTGCACTGTTAAGGTGAAGCGCGAACGTCAGCGAGGAATTTTCCGCAAGATATTCAATGCATGGCTCCAAATCCTTCAGGCAGATTCCGGCCTTGTTCTTTCCCTGGATTTTTGCGTTTTCACGAATCTTTTTGGCAAGAACAGCTTCCGTAATCAGGGATTTTTCTTTCATCTGCTCAAGCGCTTTGACTATTTCTTTTTGAATCGGTGTTAAATCGCTCATTCTTATAATCCTTTTATTTTACTTTCCTACAATCATCTGCCTTGCAAACAATTCAGCATAGCAAAATCCTCAAGTTACTACACTTTGCCGATTTTTCGTACTTTTGCCAATATGTAGAACAATCAATTCAAATCATCTAAAATCAAAATATGAGTTTCACCCCCACCCTAACCACATACGCCATTTCTCTTCATTTTCCGCCGGAGGTGAATGAAATCATCACTTCGGCCGTAAAATCAATTTCTGAGCTGACTGGCAACACGTTCATTCTCGAAAAGAAGATTCCTCCACATGTGACAATTGGTGCTTTTCATGCGGCTAAGAAAGATGAGGCAAAACTGATTCAGATGGTTGAGGATTTTTCAAAAAATCAGGCGGCGGGGCTTGTTCAATTCTCAGGAATCGGGGACTTCAACAAAAAGGTTCTGTTCTTGAAGCCCGAAAAAAACGAATTCCTCTCAAAGATTAATTCCGAGCTTCACGCGATTCTTCTTCCGCAATTTGAAAAAGCTGAAAACGGCTACTATCTGCCGGAAATATGGTTCCCCCACACTACCCTTGCCACAAGACTGAATCAGAGCCACTTTTCCAAGGCTCAGGAAATTGCTAAGCAAATCCCGCTGCCACTAGAAGCGGTCGTCAGTGAAATTGCAGTCTATCAGTGTTCGCCGTTTGCAGAGTTAAAAAGATTTCATTTCTCCCAGTAAATCAGAATTACTTATACGAAGCGGCAAATTCTGCGGCGGCGCGGAGATCTTCGTTGTCCGGCTTGCCAACCTTATCTTTTGAAAGAGAAGCTATGAATGTGCGGACTTCCGGGTCGATGGTAAATGCATAGTATGAGTTTCCGAGGAAGAGGATGTCCACCGGCTCTGTTATCGGAGATGTGAGCGGCAGGGCCTCTACTCCAAGTTCCTTTGCCATGGCTTCTGCAAGGCGCTTTGTGTTTCCTGTACTATGTTTTAAACGCAAAAAAGGGAGGGTTTCCCCTCCCCCATAATTTGGAAGCTGACTTATGCTACTGTGAAGACGTCGATTTTTTCGCCGATTGCAAGGATTGAATCGTTAACGCTGATTGATGTTGTGCGGAGTGATTCTCCGGCTTCCTGGATTCGGTCTGTTCCGATTGAAACTTCTTCCATGTTTGAACTGATGTTGTGTGTACTCTGCTGCAGGGTCTTGATTTCGTTGAGGATCAAAGTATTTCCTTCAGTCATTTCCTTTGAAGCGTTTCTTACTTCGCTTGTGCTGTCGTTCATGTATTTGAGGGCTTCGCTGATCTGTTTTGAGCCTTCGTTCTGCTCGTTCATAGCGATCTTAATCTGATATACGAGTGAGTCTGTGTCCTTGATTCTGTTGCTTACAGACATAAGGGCTGCGCTTGTATCGCCAGATGCCGCAACAACTTCCTTGATTGATTCCTGGATTTTTGCCAGCTGTTCGCCGATTGTTCGTGACTGGGCAGAAGATGTCTCTGAGAGTTTTCGGATTTCACCAGATACAACTGCAAAACCTTTTCCTGCTTCACCTGCGTGAGCGGCTTCGATTGCAGCGTTCATTGCAAGAAGGTTTGTTTCTTCTGCGATGTTTGAAATGATTTTGTTTGCTTCCTGGAGCATCTGTGACTGAATTTCGATTACGCGGATTCGCTCGTTAACGTCCTTCTGTTTTGAAGTACCGCGCTCTGCGTCAAGCTGAAGGTCTTTGAAAGAAAGTGCGAGCATGTCCATAGATTTGTTGACGGCTGCGATGTTTCCGATCATCTCTTCTACTGCTGCTGAAGCTTCTGCAACGCCTGATGACTGGTTTTCGATCATAGATTCAAGTGTTGTGATGCTTGTAGAAATCTGCTGAACTGCACCTACAGTCTGTGAAACGCTTGATGTCTGGTTGAAAATCTGCTGTTTGATTGAGTCGATGCTTGATGCAATCTGTGTAATTGCGCTTGCTGTGTTTTCTGTGCTGCCGTTCATGATGTCGCCGGAACTTCTGAGGTTGTCCCTTGCGCGCTTAACGTCAGAAATAGTCTTGTTGATTTCATTTGAGAATGAATTGAATTCCCTTACGAGAAGACCAAGTTCGTCTTT
Source organism: Treponema ruminis (assembly GCA_017161305.1). Taxonomy (GTDB): domain Bacteria; phylum Spirochaetota; class Spirochaetia; order Treponematales; family Treponemataceae; genus Treponema_D; species Treponema_D ruminis. Next base: position 1,303,348 of record CP031518.1, read on the forward strand.
AGAGTCTGATTCGATTCGGTCAGTCAAGTCACCCTTTGCCATTTTTCCGAAAGAAAGCTGGAGCGCATACATCGGACGAAGAATTTTTCTGATAAAGATTGTTGCCAGAACAAATACAATCATTACGATTACGGCAAGAATCGGAATAAGAATTGAAAGGGCTTTTTTCTGAATTGCAGTGATGATTGAAATATCGTCTGCAACGAAAATCATACCCTTAAACTCGCCGTGCAAGCCCTTCAATGGAGCGTAAGCTGCGAGATATTTTTTCTGATAAATTGTTGTGTCGCCATAGTAATTTTTCTTAAGATCGATAACCTGCTTGCGGATTGCCGGATTCTGAAGGTGGGTTCCAGTCAAAGCTCTTCCGCTTGTATCTGAAAGTGTTGTGTTTACGCGGAGGTCATTTTCAAAAATAGTACATTCTGAGCCATAGCGGTGTTTAATGGAATTTGCCATTGATCTTGCAACAAGGTCGTAACCTGCGACAAGAGCACCGATTACGCGTCCATATTCAGGTTCAGTAACAGGACAAGCTGCCATGATAGAGAAGTTTTTTGTGTTTGCAGGAGTTTCGTAGTTAACTGATGTGTTTCCATTGAGTGCGCTGCTGATAATTGAAAGAGAACCGAGGTTGCTGTCTGCATGATTTGTATTTCCGCCTACAATAACATTGCCGCGCATGTCTACCAAAGAAAGATAGTCAAAATCGAAGTTTTTGATTTCAAATTTAAGGACGCTTGCGATTTCTGAATAATCGTCTAATTCTGCGCTCTGTCTTAAAGTTCCGTTATTTGCAACAGTGTGAGCTGCGGCCTTCAAAAACGTTTCCATCTGAGCAATTTCTGAATTCCATCCGGCGATTGTGTTTTTCAAGCCATTTTGTGTAGAAGTTCTGATGGCCTTTGAGAAAAGAAACATTGCAACTGAAAGTGTCGTGACTGAACAAAGAAGAATTGAAAGGGCCAGTGCAATCCTGATTTTGCGTCTTAATGGGAATTTCACATTCGACTTCATAATGATAAAAGCTCCTATTGAATCATGGATTTTTGTAAGTTGTTGGAGTATAATGAATTACAATCGAAGAAATCTTAATTTCAACTGACATTAATCTTTATGATTTGGAGAAAAAAAAGAGTTTTTAAAATTACCAAATGTCGGAAATAGTGAGAAAAATGGAGATTTTGGAGATATTTGACTTTTTTTTAGAGAAAGATTCTAATACTTTTTACATTTTCTTCTATTATATTGAAGTCATCTCAGTATTTCAAGCCGATTTCTCAGGCAGGACAAAACTTAGCACTATGAGTGGATCAACTTAACTAAAAAAAGCACATGGTGAGATTCTCGGCGACAGGGAAATCACGATTCCACTGATAAAATTTTAAAAATATGGTAAACTATCCTGAAGAAAAAAAGGCTGAGGTAAAAATGAAACTTACAATCGTTGTTGACAATATTTCGGATTCAGGAATCAAGGGTGAATGGGGATTTTCCGGACTAGTAGAATTTAACGGCAAGAAAGTCCTTATTGATGCAGGCTCGTCAAGGCTTTTTCTGCGGAACATGAAGCGCCTCAATCTCGATGTTGGCGAAATCGACTATGCCGTCCTCAGCCACGCTCATTACGACCACGCCAACGGACTTCCCGCCTTTTTAAAGAAAAATCAGAAGGCAAAGCTTTACCTGCGTGAAGGATGCAAGGCTGACTGCTACCACAAAAAACACGGAATCCGCTTTTACATCGGAATTCCAAAATCTCTTCCAAAAAAATATTCAGAGCGGATTGAAAACATTTCAGGCGACTACATGCTGACCGAGGGAGTCTACGTCATTCCCCACAAGACAGAAGGCCTTTCCAGCATCGGCCGGCGCGAAAACATGTACCGCCGCACACCGCTCGGCTGGATTCCCGACGATTTTTCTCATGAACAGTGCGTTGTCTTTGACACGGAAAAAGGCCTCGTAATCATAAGCCCCTGCTCCCACGGCGGAGTTCCGAACATCATCAACGAAGTCAAATCAAGCTTCCCGGGCAAAAAAGTCTACGGAATCATCGGCGGCTTCCATCTCTTCAACAAGCCGGACGAAGAAATCCGCGCGCTCGCAGGTCAGATTCAGGAAACAGGAATCGAATATGTCCTGACCGGTCACTGCACGAAAGACAGGGCATATCACATTTTAAAAGAAGAACTCGGCGATAAAATTCAGCAGATGAAAGCCGGATTCTGCGTTGAGTTTTAATTTTCTGTAAAAAGCTTGCATTTCATCTTGAAAAAATGCATCTTGTCTGAAAAACAATCCCTTTCTCCCCTTCCCGCACTATAATTGAGTCAAAAAGAAAGGGGTACTATTATGAAAAAACTTATTGCTTACTGCGGCTTAGACTGCGAAAAATGCGACGCTTACATCGCCACACAAAACAACGACCAGGCTTTGCGTGAAAAAACTGCGAAATACTGGAGCGAACTGAACGGCGTTGAAATCACACCGGAAATGATAAACTGCGACGGCTGCCGCATGGACGGACGTAAAACGCCATATTGTGACTGCATGTGCCAGATAAAAATCTGCGCCCAGTCAAAAAAGATAGAAACATGTTCTTCCTGCCCTCAGGTCAAAAACTGCAAGACCGTCGGAATGGTCACCATAAACAATGACGAAGCAAGAAAAAACCTCGGGATATAAAGAAAATGCTGGATAAAACCATAGAATTTCATTCAATCATCATGAAAAATCCGAACGACAGGCTGCGCGAGACCGTGGCCGTGCCGGAAGGTTTTTCAGTCAGGCTCTATCAGAAAGGTGATGAAAAATCATGGGCTCAAATCCAGACCGCCGTTCTTGAGTTTAATTCGGCAGACGATGCGCTCGCCTGCTTCAATCACTATCTTGAACACGAGGACGAACTGAAAAAACGCCAGCTCTATGTAATTGAAGAAAAAAGCGGGAAAGCTGTTGCAACGGCGACTGCCTGGTATTCTGACTTAAACGGAAAGCCAATTGGCGTCGTTCATGCCCTGAGCTGCCTCCAGGACTATCAGTCGCTTGGGCTGGGAAAAGTTGCCGCCTCTTATATGATGAAATGCTTTTATCAGGTCATGCCGGGAAAGGAAGTCTGGCTCGACACACAGACCTGGAGCTACAAGGCGCTTGGGCTTTATCTGGATCTGGGCTTCATTCCAATGAAAAAAGCCGTATACAACGAAGTTCCGAACGAGTTTGACGCTGCCCTTTCCGTCTTGAAAGGCAAAATGCGCGAAGACAAGTATCAGCTTTTCATCGAAAGGGCAGAATAAAGGAAGGCTTGCGTGAAAAATATGATTCGTCTGGCTATCTGCATTCTTTCGGCAATCATACTGCTTTTTATTTGCTTTATGATTCTGCTTCCTCCGGGTGGCGGGAAAGTGCCTGCCTCAAAAAATCCGCGCTCTATTTCCGAACGGACAAGTCTTGAAGTGGACGGAGCAAGGCTTGGACTGATTCTTTTATCAGAAGATACTGACAATCCCCTGCTTCTGGTTTGCGGCGGCGGGCCTGGAATTCCCCAGTATCTTCTGGAGTCTTTTTATCCGTCTGCACTTTCTAAAGAATTTACAGTCTGCTATTTCGATTACCGGGGCACGGGAACTTCTTTCGATAAAAATACTGTAGCGCAGGATATGACCGGGGAACGCTATGTAAGAGACATTCTTGCCGTTACTGATTACCTTTGCGAGCGATTTTCACAGGAAAAGATTTTCATAATGGGGCACTCCTTTGGAACTTACGTCGCCTTGAATGCAGCCTTTCAGCATCCCCAGAAATTCAAGGCTTACATCGCCATGTCTCAGATTACAAATCAGCGTGAGTCAGAATACCTTGCCTTTGACTACATGAAATCCCTTTATGAAAAATCCGGCGACAAGAAGATGATTAAGGCCTTTAGCAAATACAATATCCGCGAATCAGGCAAAGACTACAATGAATACTTCTTTTCGGGGTTGCGCGACAAGGCCATGCACGAACTGGGACTTGGAACGGCAAGGAAGATGCATTCCGTAATCACGCAGATTTTCTTTCCCAGCCTGCGCTGCCTAGCATACACGCAAAAAGAGCGGATTAATATCTGGCGCGGGAAAATCGCCTCTCAGAACTTTCCGGTTGCTCAGGATGCGATTTCAAGATTCAACGCGTTCGAGCAGGTGAAGGCACTGGAAATCCCGGTTTATTTTGTTGCAGGAAAATATGATTACACCTGCTGCACGGAACTTCAGAAAAAATACTATGATTCTTTGAAAGCACCGGAAAAAGCCTTCTATCTCTTTGAAAATTCAGCCCACAGTCCGCTTTACGAGGAATACGAAAGGGCGGAAGAGGTGTTGAGGGAAATAAAGATGAATAAGGAATGGTCAGAAAAAAACAAAAAATGCAAACGCTGGAAGAGAACAGGTAGATTTGTGCGCGACGAGATTCCCCACAGCTGGGACGCAAGGCTCACCGTGGTCTCAAAAAAGGCAAGCGACGGCTAGGAAGCCGCTTTACGCCTATGAAGTACTCAGAATAGTTACAAAATCTTTTGTCAGGGGGTAAAAAATGAAGAGATGTGAAACTTCTTCTCCATGCAGGGCTTGAGGAATCTGTATGGAGGAAGATTAAAATTCAATTCCTCAGGCTTTGCTTCTTCACGAATCACAAACTTATTAAAAGAGGCAAGGAAAATGAAAAATAAATTACGCGACTATTATATTCTCTGGAGCACACAAGGGCTTTCACAACTTGGAAGCAGCATCACGGCTTTTGCACTTACACTCTGGTTGTACGAAAAAACTGGTTCCGCTTTAAGCACAGCGGCCCTTACAATCTGTTCCTATGTGCCTTATGTTCTCATGAGCATTTTTGCCGGAGCATTGACCGACCGATGGAAAAAAAAGCCGACCATGCTTGTCTGTGACACTTTGGCGGCTCTTTCGACTCTGGTAGTTTTTCTTCTATATAAAACTAATACTCTTGCAGTATGGCATCTTTATGTAATCAATGCTGTTTCAGGTCTCATGAATACCGTCCAGCAGCCGGCTTCAGAAGTGACCATGACGCTGATTGTTCCAAAGGAATGTTACCAGAAAACAAGCGGTCTCAATTCACTTTTGCGCTCCGTCAATTCAATTTTGAATCCTCTGCTTGCAACGGCTTTGTATGCAGCGTTCGGACTTGATATTGTCATTGCAGTGGATCTTCTTACTTTTGTTGTGGCATTTACCGCACTGGCAGGATTTATCAAAATTCCAGAAACTCAATCAGTAAAAAAGGAAGGAACGCTGAAACTGGCAGGGGAAGGCCTTTCTTTCCTCAAAAAATCACCAATAATTCTGACTCTGCTTCTTTTCATGTCTGGAATAAATCTGATTGCCTTTGCTTCCAGCGCAACTCTTCCGGCCTATGTAATTCCGAATCCAAGAGGAGGCAGCAATGTCCTTGGATTAGTGACATCTTGTGCAGGGGCAGCGATGGTCGTGGGAAGTTTTTTGGTTTCTTACATGCCAAAGCCAAAAGACCGCGTGAAAGTCGTATTCATCACAATGCTTATTTCTATGGGAAGCGAGAATTTTATTCTTGCTTTTTCACGGGAACCGATTCTCTGGTGCATAAGTCAGGTCATCGGGTGGATTCTGGTTCCTGTAATGGGTGCAAATCTGGAAGTTATCCTGAGGAGCTCAATTCCAGTGGAACTTCAGGGACGCGTTTACGCATGCAGGAATACACTCCAGTTTTTTACAAGACCAATAGGACTTTTCCTCGGCGGCTTTATAGTTGACAGCCTGTGCGAGCCTTTTATGGAAGCTCATTCAAATTCTGCCATGCTGACTTCTCTCTTCGGAAGCGGTAAAGGCTCAGGAGCTGCCATGATGATGCTCATTCTTGGCCTTGCCGGAAGTGCCTGGTGCCTTTTGAACGCAAGGTTCATGAAAAAATATCATTTCAGCGAGAAATAAAATCGTAATTTCAAGATGCATTTCATCGGCAATGGAGTGCATCTTGTCTAAAAAACAATGCTTTTTATTTTTCTTCTATATATCTTTGCTTCTTTCTGAAACAAAAGGCGCTCTTAAATCATAATCTGAAATCTCAGAAATGGGGACTGGCAGTTTAAGACCGATTCTTGAATCCTTATAATTTATTTGTTTTGAATGAGCGTCATTGCCGCTTCTGTCCACAGAATATAACTGTATCGTATCATTTTGCAATGAAATAAAGGCGTGACCAAAACCTGCGGGAATCAGCACCGCCAAGGCATTTTCTTCTGACAGTTCAAATGACTCCCATTGTAGATAGGTCGGCGATTTTTTTCTTAGATCAATAACGTAATCCAACCCTCTGCCTTTTATGACTGTCACAAACTTCGTCATCGGGCTGCTCTCATCTCTGTAGTGTATTCCAAAGAAAGTTCCTTCTTTGGGCATGCTGTAAACTCTTGTCTCCATGGCCTTGAAATCATCAATCTTTTCATCAAAAACATATGCCAGAGAGCCACGGTTATCAAGGCGCGTATGGAGCTGATATAATTTAACCCTTCCAAATAATTCTTTTATAACCATATATCCACCCTTGATTCAATCGCAACAAGAATCTCTCGAAAGATGTATTAATAGTTTTTACTCTTATAAAGTAGCTGATGAATATGAAAAAAACAAGAAAATGGGACTGCATTTCATCGGCTTAAGTCTGCATCTTGTCTGAAAAGCATTGTTTGTCCTTATATCTTCATATATCATTGAAAAGCAGGAGCAAAAAATGAAAAAAGAAATCATCGAATTTTACAAAAAAACAAGTCCTTTTACAGAACTGGGACTTTACCGGGATTTTGCCAGAAATCTTCCTGATGACATCAATGAGCTTTGCATTTTACAGAGAAAGCAGACAATTCATCCTGTAGGACTTTTGAATTCTGCGACAAGGATGGAAAAAGATGGTTTCTGGGGAGATTTGAGCCAGGTTCCTTTGACCCGCCTTAATTTTGAGGAAGACTGGTTTCCAAATGCCCTGAGCATGTTTGCTGAACTTTTGCGCCTGAACCCTGAATATTCGGTAAATCGAAGCGCAAAGGACAAGATTCATATCACATGCCGCTGTCAGGCAATCATGCTGGCTGCAACTTTAAAAGCAAAAGGAATTCCAGCCCGTGTTCGAAGCGGATTTGCGCCTTACATCAAGGAAGATGGTGAAAATCGTGACCACTGGATTACGGAATGGTACGATCAAAAATCTGATTGCTGGATTTTGACCGATGCAGACATTCACCTTGATCCCAACATCAATTTTGATCCAAACAATATTCCTCGAGAACGATATCTCACAGGCGGACAGGCATATTTAAATCTCCGCCGGGGAGAACTTTCTGAAAAACAGGTGTCCTTTGCCTCCTGGCCGGTTACTTACGGACTTGCGGCTGCAATCCGTGCTCTTTTTTATGACTTTCACTGCCTTATGAACGAGGAAATAATTTTTCTTCATCAGCCGGAATATGTTGTCTTTAAGGATTTTAAATTGGGCGAAGAAGAACTCGATGAGCTGGACAAACTTGCAGAACTAATGCTGGATCCGGACAAAAATTTTTCTGCGCTCTGTCAAATCTGGGAAAATCAGACAAAGTTCAGGATTTTGCGCGGTGGTTTAAATTAAATTTTCATTGAAACTGGGGAGATGAGAAAAGTCATGGAAGCTTATTTGTTCGGACAAGTGCTTGGAACTCATTCATTCTTGCTGAAAGACGGCTTTTTGCAGCCTGACGAATATTCTGAAATCAAAGAGCAGTATTTTCTTCCGGGCGGTGAGACTGGAACTGCTGCAATAGTGCTTGATTCTCTTGGCGTTTCGGTTCGCATGGACGGTACATGGATTGGTACAGAAGTCGCGCCCATGCTCAAAGCTTTTTATGAAAAAAAGAACGTTGACCTGTCGCTTCTCAATTTTGTAGAGGATGACAAGGGCGTTATGGATTATGTTGTGATCGCAGGGCTTGTTCGCTCACCGATGGGAAGATTCCAGACACTTTTTTCGAGCGGGAAAAGATGGTGGAGCGTTCCCAAAAAAGAAGACATCGCCGGCTGTAAGGTCGCTGCAATCGACCCCTTCTTTGGTTCTGAAACATTGCTAGCGGCAGAACTCTGCCAAAAACTTGGCGTGCCTTATGTCACAATCGACAGCCCTCATGATTCGCCTTTGCACAAGAATTCGGCAATCAACGTCGTTTCCAAAGAATGCGCTTCCCAGCACTACAAGGGAATGTCTGCCGAAGAAATCATGAAACTCATGCAGGCAGAGAGCGAAGGTCTCACGATTATCACTCAGGGTGACGGTGAAATGCTTTATGGGCGAAAAGGCGGCAAAATCCACCGTATGAAGCCTTTTTCTGTTGAAGTCAGAAGCACTTTGGGAGCCGGAGATACATTTAAGGCTGGATGTGTGTACGGCTTGCTTCACAAAATGAGCGATGAGAAACTTGTTCGGTTTGCAAGCGCATGTTCTGGCATTGCAATTTCAAGGTTCCCGCTTCCGCTCAATCCGCCTAAGCTTGAAGAAGTACAAAATCTGATTAAAACTCTTGAAGTTAGAAACTGAAAACATTCTTGAAGTTCGCGCGGAATGGTGAAACGACATTGAATAGGATGAGGTAATAAAAATGATTTCACTTCAATTTTTAATTACAGCATTGATTATCACGCTGATTCCTGGAACCGGCGTTGTATACACGATGAGCACGGGACTTACCCAAAAGTCGCGGGCGAGCATTTTTGATGAAGAAAATTGAGCGGAGCTTTGCGCTTGTCTTTGCGGGACTTGCGGTAAAGCTTGCGATTCCGGAAAAATAAAGGCTCTTGGCAACAGTAACAAAGGAGTAGATTATGAAAATTGCAGTGTTTACAGATATTCACGGAAACCTTAAAGCATTGAAGTCCGTTCTTGAACAAATCAATAATAAAAAGGTGGACAAAGTTATCTTTGTGGGAGACATTTTTCAGCGCGGCAATGAAGAAATTGAATGTCTTGAACTCCTTAAAAACAGCGGCGCAATTTGCCTTAAGGGAAATTGCGAGCTTTACCTTGAGCATGGAGTTGACATCGACCCGGACGTTGAATATCTGAGAGAATATTATGACGGAATGAGAAAGAAGATTTCTGATGGTCAAATGGAATTCATCAGGCAAATGCCGCTCTTTTACGAAGAAGAAGCTTTTGGCCACAAAATGCGTTTCTCACATTTTTTATTTTCAGACGTTGATGCGCCGTATCCATTCTTGCAATTATCAAGCTTAAAAAACGGAATCTTTGACACCGCATGCAAAAGCAAGGAAGTGACCAAATATGACCTTGTTGTAGTCGGCCATTCGCATCAGAATTTTGAAAACGGAAACGTAGTATCGGTTTCAGCGGCAGGCTTGGAAGGCGCGTCATTTCTTTTGATTGAAGCGACAGAAGGCGGGCTTAACTTTGAACGCGTTTTCATCAATTAAAATTCACGGAGAAAAAAATGAAACAATTCATTGTTGATAATATGCTGATAAAAAAATGTTCGCTTTCGGACGTTGAAGAATTGGCTCAGTTAAACAAGCTGCTCATCAAAGATGAAAAAAGCGACAATACGATGAATATTGAAGAATTGAAAGCTCGGATGCATGGTTTTCTTGAAAATGATTACGCTGCCTATTTCTTTATGGAAGAAAACAAAATAATAGGCTATGCGCTTGTGCGACACACTTCAAATCCAATGTATCTTAGGCAGTTTTACATCGACAGAAATTTCAGAAGGCAGGGCAAAGGTCGCGCAGCCCTAAAAGTTTTGCTAAAAGAGCTAAAAACAGATAAGATTGACATCGAAGTTCTGTCATGGAACGAGGCTGCAATTAAATTTTGGGAAAGCTGCGGTTTTATCGAACGAAGCCGCTATATGAGACTGGAAAAATAAGAAAAAATTATGGTGAGTGCATGTCTCTTGGGGCAAAAATGCAAATACAATGGCGGTGACAATTACAGTGAAAAAGTCATCGACTATGTGAAAGGCCATGAAGTAATTCCTGTCTGCCCGGAACTTGGCTTAATGGAAGACCCGGTTACAGGAAGCAGCCACTGCATGAAGGAAATATTCTGGAATAGATGGGAGGAATGATAAAAATGACAATCAATTTTCTTTTCTTTGAGAATTATGAGACTCTTGATATTTTTGGACCGATTGAGATTCTTGCCAGGATTGACGGCGTAAAAACCAATTACGTTTCTATGCAGGGCGGGCTTGTAAAAAGCAGGCAGGGCTTCGCAATTCAGACTTCGGCAATTTCAGACGCTGAAGAAAATGCGGTTCTTGTGATTCCGGGCGGTCAGGGCACTAGAGTTTTTGTAAACGACGAGCATTTTATTTCCGAGCTTAAAAATTATTGTGAGAGCGCGGAATATGTGCTTTCAATCTGCACCGGTTCGGCACTTCTTGCAAAAACAGGCCTTTTGTACGGACGCAAAGCCACTTCCAACAAAAAAGCCTTTGATTGGGTAAAAACAACGTCGCAAAACGTAAGCTGGCAGAAAGAACCACGCTGGGTAAAAGACGGAAAGTTTTATACCTCGTCAGGCGTTTCTGCAGGAATGGACATGGCACTAGGCTTTGTAAAGGATTTGTTCGGCGAACATAAAGCTGCACAAATTGCAGACGACATTGAATATTTTATATAGAAAAAAGTTGGAATAAAAATATGTTTGAAAGTGATTTTGCAAAAATCGAATACATCGAAAAGAATTTCCGCGTGATTCGCTCAACATCTTATGAAGAAGTTCTGTCACAAGTATAGCGGAGTGCTGAAGGCTCTGCATCAGCGCAAAGAAATGTTCTGCTTTGCCAAAAGCGGCTTGCATTTCATCGGGGAAATCCTGCATCTTGTCTGAAAGTCATTTCATATAAATCCTCTTTGAAGTATGCTTTAATCACTCGTAAAACGGAGGAGTAAAACACAATTGGAAAGATTTATCATAAAAGATTTTGAGCCTGCTTTTATTTCGGATGCAGAAAAAATTCTTAAAGAAGAATATTCTGCAGAAAAGAAAAAAGTTCCTTCGCTGCCGGAGGAATCCCCTGCCGGATTGTTGAACTGGCTTTCGACAAAAAAATATAAAAAAGCTGCCTTTTGTGCAGGGCGCCTTGTGGGCTACATGATGTTCGCAGATGTCTGGGACGGATTCTTTGGACTTTGCAAAGGAAGCTTTAGCCCTTTGGGAGGAAGCGCGGTTTCTTTTGAACTGGGGGCCGAAAGAGAAAAGGTTATGTCACTTTTGTTTGAAGGAATTTCAAATGAAATGGTTCGTGACGGTATTTATTCTTTAGCCCTGGCACGATTTGCACACGACACGGAAGCCAACAATTCTTTGATTCTGAACGGCTTTGGAATCCGCTGCAGCGATGCAATGACAAAAATAAAGTCAATCCTGGAATTCAGCATGCCGGCAAAATTTGAATTCAAGGAAGTTCCTTTTGGATCTTTCGGGATTTTCAAAAATCTGAAAATGAAGCTTGTGCATCACCTGGAAAACGGGCCAGTTTTTTTTCCGTCAGATTTGAGTGATTTTGACCAGTGGTTTGAAGACGACAGTAAGAGATGGTTCGGCGCATTTTGCAAAGAAGAGCCTGTCGGATTCATTTCCTGCAAAAAAGGCGACGGAGAAAACTACCTTTGTGGCAATATACACAACATCTGCGGCATGTATGTAAATGAAGAATACAGAAAAGACGGCGTAGGAAGAGCACTGGTGTCCTGCCTTTCAAAAATCTTGGAAAAAGAGGGTGCGGAATTCCTTGGGGTGGATTATGAAACACTAAATCCAACAGCCCTGCGCTTCTGGACAAAATTCTTCTCGCCATACACCTACAGCTTCCACAGAAGAATAGATGAAAGAATCGTTCATTTTTTGAAATAGCAAATCTTTATAAGAGAAAAAAAGGGAAAAGTTTTATGCGGAACAAAATAATTTTACTTATTTTTTTACTTTCATCTGCCTTTTTTGATGGATGCACAACGACAGCCTGGCGTGCCTTTGTTCGGCGTGACGCAAGCGTAAAGGATTATTTGTATTTTCCGGACCGGGAGATTGCGGCCAGTGAGAGTCCCAAGCCTTTTACGCGAGAAATTGATATCAATATAGAAGAAATGCTCAAAAAAGAGTTTGGAACTGATGATTTAGATAAGTTTATTGCTAAAACTAAAACTCAGGCTATCCTGGTTATCAAAGGAAATTCGATTCTTTTTGAAAAATACGGCAAGGGCTATGACGAGTTTTCAACCGTAACATCTTTTTCGGTGGCAAAAAGCTTTGACTCTGCGATGATTGGCACTTTGATTGACTCGGGGAAAATCTCTGGAGTTGACGAGCCAATCACCACTTATCTCCCTGAGCTTCTGGAGCGTGATGAGAGGTTTTCAAAAATCACAATCAGACACCTTATCACAATGTCATCAGGCATTTTGTATTCCGAAGGTTTCTTCCGCCACGATGATACAAAAACTTATTTCAATCCGGACTTGCGAAAGCTTGCTCTTACAGGTACTTTGATTGATGAAGAGCCGGCCCTTCATTTTCTTTACAACAATTACAACCCGATTCTTCTTGGACTGATTATCGAGCGGGCCAGCGGCCAGTCTGTAAGCTCTTATCTGAGCCGGTCAATCTGGTCAAAAATCGGAACGGAGTCAGACGCAAGCTGGAGCCTTGACAGCGACGAGGATGCCTTTGAGAAAATGGAAAGTGGAATCAACGCGCGGGCTCTAGACTTTGCCAAATTCGGCTGTCTTTACCGTGACGGAGGTCTTTTTGACGGCAAGGTCGTTATCAGTAAAAAATGGATTGAAGAATCTCTTTCGCCTGGCAACGGCAAAAATGACAGCGAATATTACAAGGATCCTTTTGGACAGAAAATCTTTGGCGGAGCCTGCAATAAGGGCGGTTTCTACGGCTTTCACTGGTATGTGATGAAGCGGCCGGACGCAGAAAGCGACTTTTTTGCCTACGGAAACAAAGGTCAGTTTATCTATATTTCGCCGCTGGCAAACACTGTTATCGTGCGCTTTGGTGAAAAGTATGGCATAGAGGGCTGGAATTATATAGAAGCATTTTACAATTTGAACACAAATATTGGAGCTGAAAAATGAAAAAAATACCAAGTCTTGCATTTTTGATTCTTGCAGCAATGGTAAATCTTCTTAGCGGTCAGGAAGCCAGAAAAGAGAAGACTTCACCACTTTCAGTTTATTTGACGACAGACCTTCTTTATTATCCAGAGTCCAAAACTCAGCCTGGAAGCAGCGACACGCATTTTGCCGGGCTTACAGGGGCATACAGCGGATTTGAGTGCCGTTCCCAGCTTTTTGTGGATTATATGATTAAAACACCATTGGGAGACCACTGGCTTTTAAAAGATGCAAACGTGGTTTTGACTGGAGCTTTTGAACTTACGCCGCTCTCTGTCCGTCCTCAGCTTGCACTTGGTTTTCAGCCTTTCCCATTCCTTGTGCTTAAGGGTGGCGGATCTTTTGGCTTCGGCTGGAATATGTTGGGATTTGAAGGACTCTGCGCCCTTGACGAAAAATCAAAAAGATACGAGGCGCTTTCAACATTTTCTCATCCTTTTTATGAAGTCTGGGCACAGGGAACTTTAATGTTTGACACGGGCGCTTTAATTCCCGGCGACTGGAATCACCTTATTATGCTTGCTTCTTACAAGACCTTCTATTCCGGGCTTGCAGGCTTAGAGAAGCACCGGCCTTTTGAATGGCAGGGCGACAAAAACAGGGTAGAAGGACTTCAGTACGAGTTCTGCGGAATCCTGGCATATCAGATGCCTCTTGTGCTTTACCGGGCGGGCTTTATGTACACGGCCTATGGTCATTATGACGGCGGTGATTACGGGGATTTTGATGCTTCTTATGACGGAGCCTTTACACAGCATTCACTTGCGGGACTTTGTCAGTTTAAGTTTGCCGAAAAAGATGAGCTTACCTGTATAGCGCAGTTTACGACACGCCGATCTTTTGATAAAGAGCTTGATGAGGCAGAAGACGCGCTTTTTGCACAGAAAATCGGAACTGAATGGTTCTTCCAGAGAATGATTTTCAGCTGGACTCATAAATTTTAAATAAAAAAGGAGCAATCACTCTGATTGCTCCCGTGTAAATCTAAATTATCATAGAAGCTTCCTATTTACAGAAAATATTTCAAACCCTCAAAAAAGCTGCTTCTCTTTTTTGAAGCAGCCCTCTTTTTTAATAATCCTTGAGCTTCATGATGAATGCTTTTTTGGCATCACCGTCAAAGCCCAGGTTTCTGTAGAACTGATGGGCTTCTTTCCTGAAGCTTGCGCTTTCCAGAATTACTTTGTAGCAGTCTCGCTCGCGGGCAAAGGCAATCGCCCTTTCCATAACTTTTCTGCCCAGTCCCTGGCCCCTGTAATCCTTGTCGGTGACGACGTTCTCAACAAAGCAGGCCGAACTTCCAATCCGCGTAAGATTTGGAATTATTATGCAGAAACAGGTCGAAATGACTTTTCCGCCTTCGACCACGCCAAAGTATTTTATGTTTTTGTTGCCTTCAATTTCGCTTTTCCAAAGCGCGCGCGCCTTTTCCACCGTAAAGTCGCCGTTTGCTCCGTCAAGCTGCTCGTACAGTTTTATCAGCGAATCCAAATCGTTTTCGTTTAATTCTCGAATTTCCATGGGTTCCTCCTTATAACGTTATTTCAGATTTCAAAAGTTGAACAGCCTGTTCAACGGTAATTATCTTTGCGTAACGCTTTGGCCACATAAATTCATTGTAATATTTGTAGGCTGTTTCCTTATCAAAATAGGGATTGTCATAAGTTGAATTTGCGTATGCCGGAACAATCATGTTGAAGCCTTTTTCGAATCCGCTCTTAACAGTTGCGTCCATGCAATAGTCTGTTGACACTCCGACAGTTACAATATCTTTTTCGCCCTTGGATTGAAGGTATTCTGTCAGACCCGTCATAGGATGAAAAGCGCTGTTCACGTTCTTTTCAAACCGCCTTTCATTGTTTTTCGGCGCAAACTCATCATATATTTCATACCTGTCCGTAGCCTTATCCAGATCTTTGCCAGGCCCGTCATCATGCTGAACATACATGACTTCAATATTGTTTTCTCTTGCTGCGGCAATCAGATCTTTTATATTCTTTTTTACCGTTTCAAACGAATATAAATTTTCGTTAAAGCAGCCCTTTTGCGTATCTACAACTAATAAAACCACTTATTTTACCTCCTTTGCCTTAAGCTCCAATGCCCTTTCTAATGCCCAATTCTGCATTTCAAGATACATCTTGCCGCTAAGCTCGTCATAGTCAATCCACATAAATTTGTGGTCGCTTTCCGTCGGCTCTGAAATTTTCTCAGCCAGACTTCCCGCATAATATGTTTGAATCGGATGGAAATAGCCGATTGTCTCATGCAGGAAATAGGTCTCGGCAGAACAGATTTTTTCTCCGACCGCCGCTTCAAAACCAGCTTCTTCCAGACACTCGCGTTTTATGCATTCGTTGTGGCTTTCTCCTTTTTCGATTCCGCCTCCAAGAAAGAAAAATCCCTTGGGAGTTTTTACTATTCCCACCTTGCCGTCTTTTACAGGAATCAAATAGGCACCTTTCCTGTCAACATATTCCGCATTTTCCTTTGCGCCGAACACTTTATGCAAAGACATGTTTTTAAAATCTAGGCTCATGTGCTTTTCGTAGTCGTCAAGTTTTATTTCTTCCCACGGATTCGCCATTTTTATTCCACCTTCACTTTATGCATTATCCTCAGCCTTTGCGCCTCGTTCGCCGCAAAGCCGAACTTTTCATAGAAAGGAATCTTGTCAGGCATTGCGCAAAGTTCGACGGCAATTTCCGTTCCCTCCGCGCCGTTGGCGTTAATGTATTCAAGAATTTCGCCAATCAAAATTCTTCCCAAACCCCTTCCCTGATAGCCGGGATGGACAACGACATCTTTAATGTAATAGCACAAACCTTTGTCGCCAATCGCCCTTGCCATCGCCACAATTTTTTCGCCGTCGAAAATCGACACCTTGAAGAGCGTGTTTTTCATCGCAAGCTCCGTCTGCTCCAACGAAGGCGGCTCGCCCCACACGGATTCCCACAGAAAAATGAATTCCTTTGCGTTAAGCTCGTTGTATTTTATTGTAAAGCCATTCTCTGTTTTCTTGGTTGTCATTTTTCACCTCACTTCAATTTTTTTTCATACACGCGGGCGCTTTCGCCGTAAATGCTTTGCGCCTCTTCGCGGAAGGCAAAGTCGCATTTTTGGATTTGCGAAAGCCAATGTTCCTTTTTGTCGCTTTCAAAATAATTTATCACTTGCATATTTTTTCTTTCGCGTTCCTCTTTTTATCATTTACAAAAACAGATTTTTTCCTTTTTCGTATGCCGCGGCCAGATTCTTTTCAAAATTCTGCTCGCGGGAATCAAGCTCTCTACTCATGCCGGGGAAGACCACAAAGTCAGATTCCTTTGCGCGGCCAAAAAACCTGTCGCCAATCATGACTTTTTTCATGCTGTCCAAAAGTCCAAAGTTTACAAGCCGCTCCATTGTGTTCCCGGCCGTCACAAGGAACAAAGCCTTGTCCAGAACTTTCATAGTCCTATTCTCGCCGTAAGCAAAACCGTGCGACCATACGCGGTCAAACCAGCCGACTAATTTTGCAGGGGCCTCAGTCCAGAACACAGGATAGATAAAGACAATCGCATCGCATGAATTGATTTTTTTGTGCTCGGCAAGGACATCCTCCGCCAAATCCGGCGTGTTCTTATAAAAGGCATCGCGCAGATATTCTTTTTCTGACAAATCAGTTTTAAAATTCATCTTGTACAAATCAGAAATCTCATATTCGTTGCCCGAATCAACAATTCCCTTGATAAAGGAATCGCGGACGTTCCGCGTAAATGAATCATCCGACGGATGACAGTAAACGACAAACGCTTTCATTTTTTATTCCACCCTATTCCTATTGAACCAGCGCATAATTGCATGAGCGAATCTTAGGTTTATCATCATCACAGCAATGCCAACAGCAATGCACAGTACGCTTACAAAATCAAACTTAACAAAAGCGGCGCATTTTATCAATATGAGAATGCTTATGGGAAGGCATATAACGCTTGTGGCAAATGACGGAATGTATTTTCTGATGAACACGCTCTGTCCAATATGAATGACAAAATGCAAGGTCAAAGCCAGCATCAAAGAAAACCAGAGCGCGCAAAGAATTTTTCCCGGAAAAAAATAGGCTAAAAGGCTTATCCCAAAGAAGGGAATAAACTCCTCGTATACCGCAAGCGCGAATCCGTCAGTTTTAAAATCTCTGTAGACAGCCGTTATTTTAGGAAAACGCTCAAACAGCTCCTGATTGTTTTTAAAGAACCGTTCAAAGCCTATTATCTCTTCCATGTCATGAAAAATAAAAATAATCGGCAAAAACAAAATATAATCTTTCAAATTTTATTCTCCGTCGGCTTTCCGCCTATCGCAATACGCATTCCAACTCATTGCGAAATTCAATTAACGAATGGTTTTCATCGTGCCCATCCGAATTGCTCTTGAACAAATCATGTATATAAACTTTTGCCGCTTCAATTATTTCTTCATTCATATTTTCTCTATTCTTTTTCCAAAACAAATCTAAACACTTTTACATCGCCATCCATCTCAGAGCCCTGAATTTTAAAGCCGCATTTTTCTGTGTAAAACTTTACATTCTGACTTTTATCAGCAGGCGTGACCAGGGTGAATTTCTTCCAATCCTTGTAATATGATTTTGCAAATTCCATGGCAGCAGTCCCAATTCCTCTGCCCTGAAACTCTGGAATCACACATAAACATCCAACTTCAAAATTTCCCTTCTCAATCTCTTTGCAGGAAATGCAGCCGACCGCTTTGCCGTCATTCATAATCAGAAATTTAGGATAATCAATTATCGACTTCTCCATCATCTCTTTGCTTCTTCCATACGCAGGACACTCGCCGTATTTAATGAAGTCCGCGTAAAACGAGGAATTGTAAATTTTTACGAGCCGTTCAGCGTCTGAAATCTCTGCTTTTCGAAAATCTATATTCATATTTTATTCTCCGTAGGCTTTCCGTGACCGTAATAGATTGTCCGCTGCCCCAAGTCTTTGATTTTTTGCGCGCTGTCTTTAATCGCGTCAAAATCATAATACAAGTGACCGAGAGCCGGTCTTACCCAGTTGTCAAGCTCATCTCCGACAAAAAGATGCTTCTGTTCAACGTCAACGCCGATTGAACCGAGCGTGTGACCCGGAAGCCCGATGATTTTTGCCTTGATTCCGTAGGAAGACAGGTCATCGCCTTCCTTAACGAAAATCAGATTCTCCGGCTTCTCGACTTTTGTGTTCCGCAAAACCTTAAGCGAAAGTCCGAGGACAAGCTTTCCGACAAGGCCGTAAGAACTCAGAGGCTGTCTGTCAAAGTCTTCAAAAAGTTCTTCGTCCGTCTTGCTTACAGCCACCGGAATATTGTACCGCTTTGAAAGCTCCGCCGCGTTTTCGGCGTGGTCAAAGTGAACGTGGGTCAGAACGATAAGCTTCATTTCGTACTTGTCGCATTCGGCGATTACCTTGTCCAGATGCGGCCTGCTTGCCGTGTCTATCAAAATCGCCTTTCCGTCGTCAGCGACAATATAGCAGTTGTCGGTTCCGCCTTTAATTTGTGTAATTGTTGTCATATTAAATCGCTCCTACCATTATGCGCTGTTTCTTTCAATCGCGTAACAGACTTCACCGTCCGGCGTTTCTCCTGCACGAATGAAGCGTTCGACAGTCTCCGTCCGGTGCATGACAGATTTTTCCAGTACCCGCCCCGATTTCGGATTCGTGGCGCGGTGATAAGCTTCCAGCCTCTGAAACCCCGTTTGCGCAAAAGTCCAGTCGATGACGGCGGCAAGCGCCTCTCCGGCATAGCCATGCCCCCAGAAATCTGCGCCGATACAGTATTCGATCTCTGCCGTTTCGCAGTCTTCCCAGACCTTGCAGAACGCAATCATGCCGATATTCTGCCCGCTTTCACGCTCTATGACCGCCCAGCGGTAAAAATCCGGCTGTGCATAGCCCGCGAGATATTTCTGCAATAAGAGCTCAGCGGCTTCGGGCGTTTCATAGGTCGGCTCGCCGTACTCATGCTGTACATTCGGAGCGGATGCCCAGTTTTTCAGCATATCTGCGCCGTCTTCCGGCAAAAAGCGCCGCAAAGTCAGCCGCGCTGTTTCGATTTTCTGTGTCCCTGCGTGCTTCATTCCGGTATCCACTTGTCACATTCGGCAATAACTTTGTCCAGATGCGGTCCGCTTGCGGTGTCTATCAAAATCGCCTTTCCGTCGTCAGCGACAATATAGCAGTTGTCGGTTCCGCCTTTAATTTGTGTAATTGTTGTCATATTAGATTAACCATTCCACCTATTTTTTCATCACAAAAGACTAGAAAGAAGAGACGGAAGTTCCCTTATGTCGTTCAGAACGGCGTCAGGAGAGGTGGCCTTTCCGAATCCGTATTTTGCCCAGACGAAAGGAATGCCTGCAAATCTTGTCGCTTTTTCGTCGCCTTCAGTGTCGCCGATATAAACCGCGTCCGCTTTTGATATTCCGTTTCTTTCCATAATCAGGCAGATGTTTCTTCCTTTATCCATGCCTGTGCGGCCCGACATTTCGATGTCCTTAAAAAACGCTTCCATTTTGTGAGCCGTCATGAATGCGGGAACATAGCCGTCTTGGCAATTGCTTACGATATACAAATCGTAATCATTGGAAAGTTTTTGAATCGTTTCCTTCATGCCGTCAAACAAAACCGCGCCCTTTTCCTTAAGGTATGCAACTTCTTCATCTCCGAACTCATCAACTATTTGACGGCGTTTTTCTTGAGAAAGGTCAGGGAACAATGCGTCACCGATTTCTTCCATTGTCTTTCCCATCAAAGATGCGGCCAGCTCCTGTGTCATGCGAAAATTCACTTCGCTATGTTTGTCAAAAATCCGGTTCCAGATAGCGGGCGCGCAACCTGTAGCATCCCACAAAGTTCCGTCCAGATCAAAAATAAGCGATTTTCTACTTGATTTCATTTTTTTCTCCCTCAATTTTAATTTTTTTCATAAAAGACTATGTCCATACGGTCGTTGATTTTTTCGATTCTTCCGGTCTGACGGTAGCCTAGCTTTTCATACAGGTGAAGGTTGCCCTTTTCCTGCAAGATTGTGTCCAGACACCATGAGCCGCCGCCGTGAATCCGCTCCGCCTCTTTGATTGCTTCCTGCGCATAGCCTTTGTTTCGGAATTCTGCCATTATCCAGACAGGAGAAATCCGCTTCGGGCTTCCGTCCTTTTTGTCAATCACGCGGATGACACCGACTTTTTTTCCTCCGGCAAGGATGAAATAATACGTCGTCCAGCTCTCGTTGAACCTGCGGATGATTTTTTCGAGAGTTTCTGCTGCGGGACTTGTCTCAAAATCCTGGTATTTTTCCAGCAGGGGCGAAAAGGCTTCGACCTGCATTTTCCAGATTTCTTCCAAATCTTCCTTCCGTGCAGTTTTTAAAGTCACATTCATCTTTACACACCCAAGTTTTTTTCCATCAGGATGAATTTTCCCTTGCGCCAGTCAGCAGTTCCGGTCTTGCGGTAGCCTGTTTTTTCGTACAGTCGGAGCGCAAAAGGATTCTGGGTAAACACGTCCAGCCGGATTGATTCAATTCCTTCGCCGGACAATTTTTCTTCTATATAATTCAGCGTTTTCTTTGCTATTCCCTGATTTTGAAATTCCGGGTTTACGCAAAGTCGGTGAATCACGCAGAAATTTTCGCCGCGGTAAGTCCAGTCAGCGGCAAAATAAGCCTCGTCCTGGCATTTGTTCAGGGCAAAGATGACCGCAATTTTTCCGTCAATAATTCCCGCATAGAGACTTTCGGCCTTTATGTCGTTAAAAAAATCTTCCCTTGCAGGATAAACTTCATCCCACTGAGGAATGCCGTTCTTTTCCATCACGTCGATTGCGCCCTTTACCAGCCGGCAGATTTCTTCGATGTCATTTTCGCTTGCTTTTCTAAATTCCATATTTACACCTAAAATCACGGCAGGCACCACACGGAGCTGCGCCTTCAATAAGTCCGTCAGAGTTACCCTTGAATATTTCCTGGATATATTGCTTTGTCGCTTCGATTATTTGTTTGTCCATAATATCATTTCTTTGCAACGATTGCAGGCGTCTTCAAAACCGAGTTTTTTATACAACGGATATCCCATAGGTGCTGCCTTGAGTTCGATAAAATCAAGATTCTGTGTTTTGCCAAAATCCATGATCTGTTTGATGATATTGCCCGCAATTCCTTGACGTCGTTTTTCCGGAACAGTATAGACGTTCATAATATTACCGACACGGCCATGAGGAAATCCCGAATTCGCAGGTTTTTCCTGAATCAGCAAAAAAGCAACTGAAATGATACGACCATCTTCCACCGCTGCAAAAACATAGCAATCGCGATTCAGATGATTAGTCAGATATTCCTGAAGCTGGGCTTGGATTGTTGCTTCCATTTCCGAAGTTTGAGGCCCCATATCTTCACGGATAAATTCCATGCGGCATCTTATAATTTCATCAATTTCATTCAAATCAGTTTTTTTGTAATTAATCATATTTGCCTCCTGTTATTTGATGATACTATTTATGCTTACTCCCCGAAAGACTCAATTGCCTTTTCCGTCGTGACCTTGCGTTTTGCCAGTGTCTTTTCAAAAATTTCTGCTGCGACAGGCGGGAATTTTTCCTCAATTACCTTTGTTCCTTCCTGAGTGATTCCGCCTTTCGTTGCCACGCGCTCAATTACGTCCGCAAAAGACATGTTCTTTTCTGCAATCAGGCGGCCTGTTCCGACCATCGTGTTTGCAAGCATTTCGATTATTTTTTCTTCGCTGATTTTTGTGTGCGGCCGGGCAGCTTTTTTAAGCTCGTTGAAAAGGGCGGCGATAAATCCCGGCATGCAGCTTACAAGCTCAGAGCCCATTCCCATTTCATTTTCCGGCAGCTCAATCACGTTTCCAAGCGTGTGAAGGATTCTTTCGAGCACGATTTTGTCCTTTTCGCTCACGCATTCGTTATGGCAGACAAGGGTCTGAGACTCATTGACTTCGGCAGTAACGCTTGGAATAACTTTTGAGATTTTTATCTGTCCGAGGACTTTTTCAAGCTGGCTGAACTGTATGCTTCCGTTCAGGGAAATAATGTGGCTGTCTGCTGAGACCGGCTGAATTTCTTCAAGGACGGCTTTTATGTCACCGGGTCGCAGGCAGACAAAAATGATGTCAGCATTTGAGGCGGCTTCCTTATTCGTTTTGCAGACATTGACGCCGCACTCTTCCTTGAGGGCAGTGATTTTTTCAAAGGTACGGTTGGCAAGGTAAATGTTTTCCGGCTCAACAAGACTTGAAGCAAGAAGCTTTTCAAAAATCATCCTTCCCATGCTTCCGTAACCGATTATCGCGATTTTTGCATCCATAAAAATTCTCCCATATTTTTTAAACTTGCGGCTAAATCACGCTGATTTAGATTATAGAATAAAAAATGAAAATAGAGTTGAACTTTCACACAAGATGCATATTTTTGCCGATGAAATGCAGTGAATTTTGCTTAAAGATCTATGTATTCCTTTGGCTTGAAATTGTCAGTCATGGACCAGGTGCAGGCTTTTCCGTTTTTCATTTTGAAAATCTTCAAGAAGCCCTTAACTTCTTCCTTTGATTTTCCCCACTGCTTTATGAACGCGCGCGACGGATGATTGTAGATTTCCTCAAAAAGCTCGTCGCTTTCATCAAGTTCAAATTTTCCGGAAACACGAACCTGAGTTCCCTTGCACTGGAAGCAAAGTTCTGCATTCGGATTTGCCATAAGCTGCTTGTAAAGGTCCTTAAAGGTTCCGGTGTGAAAAATAATTCCTTCGTCACAGGCTTTGAACATAAGGATTCCGCGGACATGAGGGAAGCCCTTTTCATCAACCGTAGCAAGGTGCATTACGGGACTTCCATTCATCATCTGAAATAATTCTTCTTTTGTCATAATCAACTCCTATAAAACTCCGCGTTAGCGGTGATATAGCTTGTTAAAAATGATAGTCAAATTCAGAATCAATGCTTTTAAAAATCGCTTAAAAGTTTGTAAAATTTATTTATCAGACCTGATATTTTTCCCTGTATTCGGTCGGGCTTATTTCATACGCTTTTTTAAAAACGGCGGAAAAATGTGAAAGTGAATAAAAACCGCATTGTTCGGCTATTTCAGATACGGAAAGGTCGTTTCTCCGCAAAAGCTTTACGGACTTATTCAGGCGGACATCAGTAAGGTAATTTTTTGGAGACATGCCGACTTCTTTTGTAAAAAGCCTGTTGAAATTGGAAACGGACATATTGGCGCTTTTGGCAAAGTCTGAAACGGAAAGGTTCTCGCCGCAATGAAGTTCAATGTAGGTCTGGATTCTGCCTATCCTTTCATTTGTGGAAATAGAGCGCGTGTCATAATTTTCTCCAAGAAGACTGCGGATAATCCAGTGGGTTAAAAGCTTTGTCTGGCACTCAAGGGTAATTTCTCCGTTCTTCATGTTCTTTGAGGATTCAAAAGCGTACAGATGAAGCATTTTTAAAAAATCGTGGCAAATCAAAAACTGCTGTCCTGCATATCTTGGAATTTCATTTTGATACAGCAAAAACTGGCTTTCAAAATATTCCTTATCAATCATGATTGTGTAATAATTCGGGAACTCAACAGCCTTGTCTTCGTGGGGGATGTTGGGAGAGACAATAGAGGCAAGATAATAATTTTTCTTCAGTTCGATTCTTGGGGGAATCAAAAAACCGTCGCTTCCAAATTCAATTATTATCATATAGGACGGATGAACATGCTGTTCTTTTACGGCAAATTCGCAAAAGCCCATCGACTGAATGAAGAGGGCAAAATTTTCATAGACATAGCAGTCAACATTCTTTAAGTTTGACTCTGTAATGGAATCTCCGACTAATTTTTTAATGACTTCCATGTTTTTCATTTCGCTTTTTTCCGTCCGTCGTCAGATTTTTCTCTTGTTTTTCTTAGCTTTCTTTTCCGGAAGTTCGGCATACATAACAATTGATGCACAGATTATTCATCTTTATTTCTATAGGCTATGGCATCAATCTGAAATTTGATTCCACTCCTTATGAAATCAGAAGTATAGGCCTTTCTTGTAGGATATTTGCCGGCAAATCTGTCTTTTAAAATCTTTGGCAAATAATTCAAGTCCTCTATATCCTTAAAGAGACAATCCATTTTCACAACAGATTCCAATGTTAATCCCACCATTTTTAGGCGATTCTCCAGTACATCAATGGCTCCATGAATCTGCTCTTCAATAGACTTACCTTCATTTCCCATGCAGTATCCCACAAAGACAAAATCGCCTGCCTCAATAATTGTGGAATCTGCCCAAAACTCATCTACTTCAATTCTATTTATCTCTTTCATTTTCATAATAACTTATTCCTCCAGAACTATTAACAATTTATATCAGTACGAAAGATTTGAGAAACTTTTTCAAACCATGCCCTGTGTGACAGTATTAAAAAAAGAGAGGACACCGTAAGGCATACCCTCCTTCTCTACCATCTTCTTTTCATCATCAGATAGCAGTTAGTCCCCTTTTTATAAAAATCAGTTAGTTCTCCAACACACTTATAGCCCAGATTTTCATATAATTTCTTTGCTCTCGGGTTAAAATCATCTACAGTTAAAAAATATTTTGCTGAAGGAGAATCGGAAGCATTATCCTCAAAAAACTTCATTAGCTGCCTGCCGATACCATAATTTCTGTATTCTTCCTTTACTGCAATAATATGAAGATAAGGGTAGCTTCCAAAAACACCATTTGTCATGTAGTAAATAAAACCCAGACATTTCTCATTTTCATCCAATGCAACATATACGTTTTCTTGACCCACTGCATATGTAAGCATATTCGCTGCCTTTTCATGATCACTGAAATAGGCTTTTCCTAGGTCAGAATTTTGCAGGATTTCTTTGCAGCTATCAATATATCTCATATCTGCAAGTTGAATATGTATATCCATTAATCTTTACCTCCAGCTCTTTCGTCTCTTTATAAGTTATATCCATATTAAAAGCCTCCTTGTAGATATTCATAAGTTTATTCTCCTTCCATTTCCATGTCGATACAGGTCCATGTTCCTATGGGCATCTCAAATTCCCTGCGGTTGCATTCCTTGAAGCCTACTGATTCATAACATTTCCTTGCGGACTCATTATTCTCAAATACACCAAGGTCAATTTTTTTAACAGTAAAATTATCTTTTACATACTTTATTCCGAGCCGGAGCATCTCTTTTCCGTAGCCCTTTCCTCTGAGTCTGGGATCTACAATAACAAAGCCAAAACGAAGCGTACTGTTGTCATCATCTCTAGGATATCTGATAATGAAATGTCCGATAACAATCCCATTATCATCAATCGCCGTAATGGGGAAGAATCTTCCGCCTTCAAGCTGAGGCAGATAATTATTTTCGATATCTTTTTCGGAAAGCGGAAATTTATTATATCTGTCAGCAGACCATCTGTATAATTCTTCTTCTGTCCTTATCCATCTGCATATAAGGGCCGCATCTTCTTTTTTATACGCTCTCAATTTCATGCTATGCCTCCAGATTTATTCTCTTTATTATAGAATAAAAAAATCCGATGAGGATAACTTTTCCGACAAGATGCATTTTTTGGCGATGAAATGCAGGTCGGGCTAGACCTTCTTCCTTGAAAAATACACCGTAATTCCCAGCGTCAAAAGTTCCGTCGGTCAGAGTAATAAAAGTTGAAAGCACCATTCCGATTGTGCTTGGGATTGCGAACTTCAGCAGGTTCGCGATTTTCTGATTCCGTATACGCGGCCGAGTCTTTCGATTCTCTTTTTTAGCTCTTCACGGACATGCGGCGGTTCCATGCATTCACATTTGTCACCGAAACTCAAAAGCATGTCGTAGTAATAATCACGCTCAATGAAAGGATATTCGGCAAGATAGTATTCTGCGCCGTCAGCTTTTATGCAGTCAAAGTCACAGAATTCAAGCAGGCGGTCGAGGATTGATTTATGAACCCGGAGTTTTATGAAGGTCTGCAATTTTTTGGCGGTCTCTTCAAAATCCAGGACAGGCTTCTGGTATTTTCGCGGAAGGAATTTTTCATCAAGAAGAGTGAGCTCTGCCATACGGGAAAGCCTGAAGAGGCGGAAATCATTTTTGGTGAGGCAAAAAGTCTGAACATACCAGTCACGGCCTTTTAGGACAAGCTGGTAAACTTCCGCTTTTCTTTCTGATTTTGTGCTGTGGCCGTCGATATATGTGAATGAAATCAGCCTGCTTTCCTCAAGAGCCGCCTTTATGATTTCCAGATTGTGATTTACGTTTCTTTCACCAAACCAGGGACTTAAATCAATTAAAACATGACTGGTTCTTATTTCAATATCTTCGGCCTGATCTTCAGGAACGAGGCTCTTTAATTTTGCAAGTGTGTGTTCAACTTCACTGCTGCGGAGCGTTTTCGGCAGGCTGTTCAATCCAAGCAAAAGGGCAGAAAGGTCATCCCTGGAAAAAACTTTTTTATCAATCTTGTACTGACTCATAATCTCAATTCCGCCGCTGGGGCCCGGAGTTGCAGAAACCGGAATCCCTGCCATGCTGATTGCCTCAAGGTCGCGGTAAATCGTCCGCCTTGAAACTTCAAACATGTCAGCAAGTTTCTGCGCGCTTATCCGCTTTTTTTCGAGAAGAATCATGATTATGCTTACAAGCCTGTCGATTTTCATTTTTTTCTGAATAATTTTAAATTGTTGACATAATGCTGTCAACTTTGAGGAAGTAAAATAGCAGCAAGATTACCGCAGACGCGGATATTATTTGGAGGAAATCATGATAACAGTTTACATTTATTTACTTGCCACTCTTGCTGACTGGGAAATCGGGCCTGTTTCGGCGGAACTCAATTCAAGACGCTTTTTCAAAAACAATGCACCGGAACTTATCGTTAAAACCGTCGCCCGTTCAAAAGAGCCTGTAAAAACAATGGGCGGACTCACGCTCATTCCCGACTGCACGATTGATGAAATCAAAGTGAGCGAAAAAACAGTCCTCATTCTACCGGGTGCAAATACATGGAGTGAAGCAGAAAATGCTCAGATAATTCAGAAGGCATCAGACTTGCTTTCAAGAGGCGGAACTGTATGCGCAATCTGCGGAGCTACAGTTGCTCTGGCAAACGCCGGCCTTTTAAATGACCGTCCTCACACGAGCAACGGAAAGGGCTTTCTTGAAATGTTCTGCCCGGATTATAAAGGTCAGAAGTTTTATGTCAATCAGCCTGCTGTAAAAGACGGAAACCTGATAACCGGCAGCGCGACAGGCTCCCTCTTGTGGGCAAAACTGATTATAGAAAAACTCGATGTTTTTAAGCCGGAAACTCTCGAAGCCTGGTACGCATATTTTTCAACAGGAAAGCAGGAGCACTTTTTTGCAATGATGCGGAGCGTGAATTAAATGGCACGACTTCAGATGTCTTTTCCTCACACAATCGGGATGCAGATGTCAAGTTCCATGTAGAACGTGTCCTTGTCGATGCGGCGGTAGATGTCAAAGCCCATGCGGCTGTCTACGTGGTTGCCGGTTTCTGCAAGCCAGTTGCAGAAAAAACTCTGGTAGGCGCTGTAAATCTGCTGGGGGTAGCCTTCGTAGCGGTAAATCGCAAACTTTCCGCCATTGATTGTCATGGTGTTTGGCACTGTCGGTATTCCTGCCCGGCTTGTAATTCCGGCTGCGGCAGTTTTCTGAACCGCATTTTTTAGCCGTGGGTCTTCCGGGTCTACCGTCATGCAGATGTCATAAATGCAATCGTCCGGATTTGTGATTGAAGGATCATTTTTTGTGCATTCAATAAAAAGACTTTTTTCGGTGTAAAAACCTTCATAGCGCTTCATAAAATTGCACCAGTCATCTTCCAGCGTTTTGTAGTTTCCCTTGTGGCGTTCGTAAAGCACAAAATAGTCCGGCAGGGTTTCAATGCGTATCTTCTTGCAACATTCTTCATAAGTTTCAATCTCGTTATCTTTTATATGAAAAAAGGGATGGTAAAAAGAAGTTTCATCGATGTCTTTTCTGAACTGAGCAGGTGTTTTGTTAAAATGATTTCGGAAGAGCACCGCGTAATTTGAAGGCGAATATCCGTAATCGCCGCCAATTTCCGTGATGCTCCTGTCTTTTTCCACCTTAAGCCTGAAAGCGCTCAGTTCAACCTTGCAGCGTTTTATAAAGCCATAGATGCTTTCTCCAGTCTCCGCCTTAAAAAGCCGCTCCAGGTAAAACTTTGAGTATCCGCAAAAATCCGAAATCTTTTCAACAGACAGCTCTTCGCCCGCATGAGAGAAAATATAATCAATTGCCTTGTTTATAATCTGATTTTCAAGCATAAGCTGATTTTAAACACATTCTCCACAACTTACGATTTCACCCGCGATTCTTAGAATAATAAATGAATTCGTTATCCCGTTTTACTTCCACATACCCAAGCTTAAGATAAAAAGCATTTGTCCTTACATTCCAAATGGGCGTATCCAACGCAATTTCCTTTACATCTGAAAAGGCCGCTTCAATTTCCCGCATAATGCAGCTTCCATAGCCTTTGCGATGGAACTCCGGGCTTACAAAAATCCTTCCGACGTATAGCTTGTCTTTATCCAAAAACAGCACCGCCCCGCCAACAATCAGCCCATCATCTGTTAACTTATACAAATGATTTTCTCTTGCCATCTGGGTATGAAAAGGAAGTGACATATAGTCTGGAGGCCCGCCCGCAGAAGGCGCTCCTACCTGAACGTCACTGTCAAAAGCTTTCTTAGATATTTCAGTTAGTGTCAAAGCGTCTAAAGCGCTTGCTTTTACAAATTGCATGCTCATAGTTTTACCTCACGATTTCAAAAAAATAATCAATCGGGAATCCCGTAATTTTTTAAATTACAATATAGATAAAAAAGGCTATAAACAATATTTTTCCGACAAGATGCAGAATTCGGCCGATGAAATGCAATCAGTTTAAGGGCGCCGATTCCGCAAAGCTCGTCTTCCGACATCTTTCCTCAAACGGCAAGGTAATTTTTGCGCTGATAAATTCTTGAAAGTCCTTTATAATAAAAGAATGTTTTTACCAATAACCGCAACGCCGTTTTCTCATTCAGGTTACAGCGAACTTTTGCCGTGCAAAAATCTTGCTCCGTTTGTACGCTGCTTCTGGACAACATGGAATGACGGTTCAAATGTAAATGATTTTTCCTCTGTGATTATTCCAGACGCGTGCGCAGATATAATCATTTCCGTAGATGAAAATGAAAGCAATTCAGACGAGCGGGAAATTTCTGGCATGGGATTTTGCGGTACTACAGACAAAATGTTTCGCTCAAAAAACTCTGACATTGTTCACAGGAGGCTTTTTGGAATCAGATTTTACGCGTGGCAGGCTTTCAATTTTTGCGACGAACCGCTGGCAGAAACTGCAAACAGATTTTTTGATCTGGAAGAACATTTTGCGACAGCCAAAAAAATGCTTTGCAGAAAAATTCATGAGGACATGACTCTTTCAGAATTCAAAAACATAAGCGAAGAAGTTTTGCTTGATTTACTCAATATGCCTTCAAGAAAAATTACAAAACAGGATTCACTTGTACTTGATGCCGTAGTTCAGATGATCCGCACGCGGGGTTCACTTCCGCTTTCGTCGTTATTAAAAGACATTCATGCAGGCGAGCGGCAGCTGGAAAGGCTTTTTAAAAACACCGTTTCGCTTTCTCCTAAAAAGTTTTCTTCGCTTGTCCGTTATCAAAGCTTGTGGCAGGATGTATGCCGTTCAGAAAATTTTGATATTCAGGATGCAGTTTTTAAATATGGATATTTTGACCAGCCGCACCTTCTTAATGATTTCAAGAAATTTCACGGCATGAGTTTTTCTTATGCAGTAAATGCAGCCCTGTCGGATTTTTACAATACAAAAAAGCAAAGCGGCGTTATGCTTTTCTAAAGCAACATTATTGGAGGTTTAAGATGAAACTTGATGGATTTGGAATTTTTGTAAAAGATATGGCTCAGATGATTCGTTTTTATCGTGATGTACTTGGATTTGAAATAAAAGAAGATGAAAATACATCAAACGTTTTTCTCGAAAAAGACGGAACCCTCTTTCTTTTTTACGGCAGAAACGATTTTGAAAAGATGACGAATTCCCGCTTTAATTATGCTGACAAAATTCACGGACATTTTGAAACGGCACTGAGCGTTGAAAACTATGCCGCCGTAGACAAGACTTTTGCAGAAGTAACTTCCAAAGGAGCCGGTGCCGTAATGCCGCCAACAACAGAACCCTGGGGCCAGCGCACCTGCTACATTGCAGACCCGGAAGGCAATCTTATTGAAATCGGTTCTTTTGTAAAAGAGTAAGTGGATAATGGATTTCGACAGTATTTTCAAAGATTTAGGTAAAGAGTGCTTTGCCTTTAGCATAATAGATTCTGCTTATATTCCGATGATTTTGGCGAATTTATAAATGGCACGAATTCAGAAGTCTTTTCTGCCGGCATCTGCCACAATCACGGCATGAATGACAAAATAATTATCAAGGGATTAAGACAGAACAACCTCAAGAACATCAGTCTTGAAATTCCGAAAAACAAGATTGTTGTATTTACAGGAGTTTCAGGCAGCGGAAAATCAAGCATCGTCTTTGACACGATTGCAGCGGAAAGCCAGCGACAGATGAACGAAACTTATCCGGCATATGTGCGCACGCGGCTTCCAAAGCACGAAAAGCCTCACGCGGATTTTATAGATAACCTTACGGCAAGCGTTGTAATAGATCAGGCTCGGCTTGGCGGAAACATGCGCTCAACAGTCGGAACAATCACCGACATGTATTCTGCCCTCCGCCTGCTTTTCAGCAGAATCGGCCTGCCTAAAGTCGGGGCGGCTTCGTGCTTTTCTTTCAACGGAAAAGGCAAGTGCCCTGCCTGCAAGGGACGCGGCGTAATCGTAACCGAGCTTGTCTTTATGGATCCGGTTGTAACAGTCTGTGAGGAATGTGAGGGAAAACGCTACAGCAAAAAATCGCTGGACAAACTCTACAAGGGAAAAAACATCGTGCAGATTCTTGATATGAGCGTGGAAGATGCTCTGGAATTTTTTGAATCCGCCCTGGAAAAAGACCGCGAAAACAAATCCATCAAAAAAATCATCGAACACCTGCTTGCTTTAATGGAAACAGGTCTCCCATATCTTTCGCTCGGTCAGCCACTTTCAACTTTGAGCGGCGGCGAACGACAGCGGGTAAAGCTTGCAAAAGACCTTCATAAAAAGGGAAGCATCTTCATTCTTGACGAACCGACCACAGGACTTCACGCAAGCGACATCAAGCCGATAATGGAGCTCCTGGAAAACTTCGTAGTACGCGGAAACACCGTAATCGTAATCGAGCACAACACCGACGTAATGAAAATGTCAGACTACATAATCGACGTAGGCCCGGACGGAGGAAAAGCAGGCGGTGAAATTGTCTTTACCGGCACGCCAGCGCAGATGCTTGATAGTGGCAAAACGATAACAGCGGAGTATTTGAGGAAATAAAACAAGGAGGGGGAAGCGAGTTTTGCAAACTTTCGATATCAATCGAATGCAAAACTCGTTAGCGGAGCGTCGCTCCCCCTGCGCCCGCACTTCGTTGCGTGCTACCCTTTCTGCGGGGTACCCCCGCAACGCCTTGTTCACACAATCGGGATGCAGATGTCAAGTTCCATGTAGAGCGTGTCGTTGTCGATGCGGTGGTAAATGTCGGTCTTTATGCAAATGGCTGACTATTCCCAGCTTCACTACGAGTTCGACCGCTTTCCCTTCCACAAACTTTTCTATTTCAGAAACAATCTCTTTTTCAAATTTGCCCTCTTCAAAGGGAACCTCTGCATAAAGAATTATCTGTATCCTGCTACCGGAACGATTGAATGTAGTTTCTTCAGCCATTTTCACTGAATAAGGAAGCCTGTTAAGGTATTGCTCAAGCTCTCTGCGCATGTTGCTTTCAGTCTGCCGATCAACAGGAACCATCGGCTGAATCGTGGCAATATATCCGAATTCACGGAAAATGCCGCTTCTTAAACCCGTTATATCATCAAGTACCTCTTCATCCGTTCTGCCCTGCTTCGGAACAACATTAACCAAAGCTCCGAATCGCTCATATCCGTAATCCATAATCTGAACGTCAACGCATTTTTCTATCACGCCCTCGTTATATGACAGGATATACTTCTTCAGTCTGTTTATGGCATCTTCATCTGGCTCCTCTCCCATTATGCGTTTCGA
Source organism: Treponema ruminis (assembly GCA_017161305.1). Lineage (GTDB taxonomy): Bacteria > Spirochaetota > Spirochaetia > Treponematales > Treponemataceae > Treponema_D > Treponema_D ruminis. Next base: position 1,335,838 of record CP031518.1, read on the forward strand.
TGTATCTGCAAAAGACTTGAATCCGTTATAAATAATGAACAGTGACACAAGAAGTCCACAGTATCCGTCCAAATGAAGTCCTGTAATTGTCTGCATGATGAAAGAAAAGAGAACTACTGACGTGGATACAGCATCAGAAATACAATCAAGTGCCGCAGCCTTATAGACTTGTGAATTGTGTTCTTTCGATTTTGATATATTGAAAAAATAGAGGAAGATTTTTGTGGCTACGGAAATCACAAGTATTATCAGAGCCACTATACTGAATGAAGCTTCGGAAGGATTTCTTATTCCTTCCACAGACTGCATTAACAGCTCCCATCCCACCACTACGATTGAGCAGGACACGGCAATAGCCACCAGCCATTCGATTCTGCCATGGCCGTTCTTATGCTTTCTTCCTCCCGGTATAGCGGAGAACTTCGCACCAAGTTCAGTGATTGCAGAAGTAACGGCATCCATGAGATTATTGGTGGCGTCTGTCATTACGGATGTCAATCCGCAGATGCTTCCAGCAAAAAACTTGAGTCCTGCAAGGCATAAATTAATCAATATCGGTATCATAAGGCACGCTCCAATCCATTTTCATACCTTTAATTTTTCAATTTCATTCTGCAAGTTCGCAAGGAATTTTCCTGCGTGGGCTCCGTCCATCTGCGTGTGGTGGAACTGGAAGGAAAGCGAAAGCTTATAACGGAACCAGAGCTTTTTGTATTTTCCCCAGATGATGAAAGGGTTGTTGAAGATTCCAGAGTTCATTCCGACAGCTCCGTCAATTTCGGTGTCGATAATCGCCGAAGTTCCAATCACCATGCAGCTGTCTGACAAATCCCTGTCCGTACATTTTTCTGCCAAGTTTGCCGTGTGCTTTAAATAGTAGCGGTTGAAGACTTTGAGATTATCCGAAAAAAGCAGGTCGCAGGAATTTACTTCGCCGTCCTTGTTTTTTACAATCGTATTGACCGCAAGATTTTTGTACTGAAGCAGCCTGTCGCCCACAGGAAGCGTGTAAAATTCCTTTATGGAACTTGCTGCTTTTCCAATGCACCAGTCAAGCAGCATGTTGAATTTCAAATGCTTTTTGCGGCTGATTTTAACAAGGTTCGTTACATCCAAAGTCTTGAAAAAAGTCACCATCGGGTTGGGAGCTTTCATCCAAAGTTTGTATGCCATCGCGCGGGTTGTATCCTCAGGATTAACTTCCACAGGCTTGTTTTCTGAAACATCTTTTTCAAGATTCATGCCAGTTACAATCCTAATTCATACAAATAAAAATCAGTCCAGCCGGTGTTGTCAGCAAACAAACGCTGCTTTCCGCAATAAACAAATCCAAGTCCTTCATAGAGTTTCTGAGCAGGAAGATTTGAATAAAGCGCATCAAATCGGCAGACTTTCATTTTATTTGACCGTCCAAGTTCAAGAGCGGCATGAATCATTTTCTTTCCGATTCCTTTTCCCTGAAAATCCGGCATGATTCCAAGAATGTGAAGCACCATCACCTCGTCATCATTTACCTCAAACTGCCATTTTACAGGATAATATTCTTTGTCCTGAGAGAATGTGATTGCAGTTACACCGGCAAGATTTTCACCTTCCATAAACAGATACATGTTCCCGCTGTCGATGTATTTTTGAATCATTTCATCGCTCGGATGCTTTCCGTATTCCCAGCGGACATATTCCTTCATGCCCGGAGTTCGCCTGATTATTTCGATATAGGCTGACCTTACTTTTTCAAAATCAGCGGCGGTCGCTTTTACAAGATTATTCATGCGCTCCCCCGACAGCCCAGTTTTTTCATTTTTGTTTTCTCTCCATACCGCATGGAAACACAGATTTCAGCAAAACCCATACTTTTCCAAAAGGCCATGCCACTTTTATTCCAAGGCAGAACATCGATGTCGATTGTGTCCGCTTTTAAGTAATCCAACAAAAGCTTAAAAGCTTCACTGCCCAAATGTTTCCGGCGGTATTCCTTTTTTATATAGAACTGCCTTAAATATAACGGAGACGCTGTATTCCTTACAAGCGCATAACCGACTATTTTATCTGATGCTTCGAGGGTATCATCTGCAAAGAAATACGCATCATATTCGCCTGAAAGAAAGACTGACATTCTCTTTTCAAGTTCCTTAAGATTCATCGTGTTTGAGCTTTGTTCGTCTTCAATAAGACATTTGTTCATACCCGCCAAAAGCGTAATATCTTTTGTGGAACATTTTACTATTTGCATTTTTAATCCTCCAATTCTTCGGATTTTTTTACAGGAATCCAGATTGCTGTGATTGTCGCGGTAATCCTTTTCACCGAAGTCTGACCGTGCGGGAAAGGCAAGGAATTCTTTTTCGAGGCTGAACTGAGCGTTTACCCCGGCCTTGTTTCCGCGTGCGTCAAGGCGAATCCATTTTTTGAGCGGGCTGATGTAAACCGTGCTCATCGTGTATACAACGCCGGTTCCTGGAATCAGCGTGACAATCAATGCCGTAATTAAAAATTGAAGTGAAATCATTTTTACCTCATTCTATTCAAAATAAACTCATACGAAAATTCAATTCCGCGGCAAGTAAGGCTCTCGCACAATTCAAATCTTCATTCCAATACAATTCGTGTACACGTTTTTTGATATAAGTAAGTTCTGCTTCTCTTATCATAGTAAAAACATCCGCCTTATCAGTCCCAATTAAAATTTTTTTTCATGCAAAGCGAGTCGTCCATGGAAACATAAGGCCCGTAATTCTTTATGATTTCAAATCCGAGCTTTTTATACACATGGCAGGATTCTTGCAGCAATTCGCCGGTCTCAAGGATTATATTCTTAAAACCAAGCTCCTTTGCCCAGTTAATCAACTCCTGAACGAGCCTTGTTCCGATTCCATGCCCCTGAAATTTTTCTCGCACAAAGATTCTTTTGAGTTCTACGGCATTTTCTATATCATCGTAAGTATATTCTCGCAAAGCTCCCGCCCCCGCAACTTCATCGCCCGAATAAACGACAACAGCTTCTTTTATATCATCAAGCAGATTGTATTGGTGATATTGCTTACGCTCGACAACCCTTCCAAGCCGCCTGTCTAAATCCAAATCCAAAAGGTAGCAATTTTCTATAAAATCACTATCGTTGCCGGAACATCTTTTCATTCGACAGTTCATTTTTATTTCTCGCTGCCAAGAGTTTTTAGAGTATCGCCTGCGATGCGGTACACTGTCCAGTCCTTCATTGGCTCTGCTCCGAGCGAAAGATAAAAATCAATGCTTGGCTTGTTCCAGTCCAGGCACCACCATTCAAGGCGGCCACATCCTCGCTCAACGGCAATTTTTGCAAGCGTCTGAATCAAAGCCTTTCCGTATCCCTTTCCGCGGTATTCCGGTTTTACGTACAAATCTTCAAGATAAATGCCGGCACGCCCCAAAAACGTAGAGAAATTATGAAAGAACAAGGCAAAGCCCACTTCTTTTCCATCTTCAAGCGCAAAAATCACTTCGGCCTTCTGCTTTTCAAAAATCCATTCCTTCAAAGTCGCCTCGTCAGCCACAACTTCGGAAAGCATTTTTTCATACGATGCAAGTTCTTTTATAAACTGAAGGATAAGAGCCGTGTCCTTTTCTGTCACAAATCTGTATTCCATAGAATTTATCTCCTTATTTCCTGGCCTTGCCGCCGATTCCCCAGTTTATGTCAGGCTGCTCAATAATCTGAATGAAAATATCCGCAGGAGCAACGCCGAGTTTTCCGACATTTTGGCAAATTTCGCGGTAAACGGCTTCTTTCTGCTCGTCCGTACGGCCGGGGAAAAGATGAAGCTCGATTATCATGAAATTTTCGCTCTTAAAATCAGGAAAGACAAAATCTTCTTTGGAAAACTTGTAAACCCGATGAAAGAAATCCCTGTCCTCGATTTTGAGCGCGCTAACAAGACCTTCGTGCACGACCTTGTTCAATTCTTTGATTCTCTCGCTTGTCCAACTGTCACGAACGCTGATCTTTACTAATGGCATAGGTTACTCCTTTGATTGAGGAATATACTTCATAGGCGTAAAGCGGATTCCGTCGATTGTTTTTTCTTCATCCGTTGCCACAAAGCCAACAGCCTTGTAAAAAGGCAATCCATACGGAGAAGAATTGAGCGTGACCGACTCGCCCTTGTATTCGTTCAGTACATGGCGAATCAAGCGGCTTCCTAGCCCCCGCCTGTGATAGCTTCCGTCCACAAACATAAAGCAGATGTGGCGTTTTTCTACCCTTATGGTGCAGAGTGCGACAAGTTTGCTTCCATCAAAAGTTCCGTAATAGTCAAGGCCGCTTAAATATACAGGGTCGTTAAGGCTTTTTCGGAATGACTCGGTTCCTTCGGCAGAATAATCCGGCGATTCGTATTCGCAAAAAACCTTCCAAGCAAGAGAATGTGCTTCTGGAATCTCTGTTTTAGTAAGTTTTCGTATGCAAAATGATGATTCTGAATTGTCACCTTTCATTTTATTACCCTCTATTCGTAAAAATAAGTATAAAAATCATACTCACCTGTTTTCCAGCTATTTTTTTCGTAAAAGGCTTTTGCCCTACTGTTGCTTTTTTCCGTAACTAGAATAAAGCCTTTAGCCTTATCAGCAAAATAATTTTTAACAAAGGCCATAAGCTCTTGTCCAATTCCCAGATTTCTGTAATTCTCATCAACGAAGAAATCATTCAGAATCCACTGAGCTTTTAACGAGACAGTTGAATAAGACGGATACAATTGAATAAAGCCGGCAATTTTTTTATTCCGATTCTCGTAGATGAAAATTTTTGACTGATTATTCGTCATCCGCATTTCTATAAAATCATGAACTTCTTTTTCAGTTTGATTTTCAACTTCATAAAATGCCCTGTAATTCATCACGACTTTCACAATTCTGTTTATATCCGAAAATTCAGCTTCTCTTACCATAACACACCCCATTATATATTTCTTCCGTACCCAATACTTTTATTCCATTATCGGATCTCTTTTTTACATTTTTCCTCATATAAACAAAGGAAAGACCTGACTTGCCCTGTTCTTCTTTGAAGATTCTGTAGCCAGCCTTTTGATAAAGCTGAATGTTCGGAAGACTTTTTGTGCAGGTAAAAAGCTCGTAAACTTCGTTAGAAAACAATTTTTCTACTTCAAGAAGAAGTTTAGTTCCCAGCCCACGCTTACGGTATGACTGCAAGACCATAAGCCTTCCGATCTCAACACATTCCAAAGTTTTTTTGCAGCGAACGGACGCGATGATTTTATTGCCATCTGTGATTTTAAGAACTTTCCAGTTTGGAAAGTCACCTTCCGCATCTGAAAGGGTTTCGAGCAAAGGCGGAATATCGTGGGTTCCAACCAGCTCGGCTTCTGATTCAAAAGCCACACGCTGAAGTTCAAATAGTTCTTTTATGTCTGATTCTGTTGCAAAGGTACATTCCATTTTTATTACCTCATCCTATTCAATGTCGTTTCACCATTCCGCGCGAACTTCAAGAATGTTGCCGCTCGTATTTAGAATTTCTTTAAGCCGCGCGTCCAAATCAGTGTGGTTGTCGCGGTAATCCTTTTCGCCAAAGTCTGACCGTGCTGGAAAGGCAAGGAATTCTTTTTCGAGGCTGAACTGAGCGTTTACCCCGGCCTTGTTTCCGCGTGCGTCAAGGCGAATCCATTTTTTGAGCGGGCTGATGTAAACCGTGTTCATCGCGTGGATTATGTAGCCGTCGCTTGCGTCATCGGCGCGTGTCAGATACTGGTAGCTTATTCCGCTAGGTATTTTATTTGCGCGAAGCAGGGCTGCGAGCAGGCAGGATTTTGTCCAGCAGATGCCGGTTCCGTTTTTGAGCACGTCGCTTGCCTTTTTTGAGACCACGGTGAGCCTTGCGTCCCAGCTGTGGGGAATCTCGTCGCGCACAAATCTGTATGCCCTTTGGATGTAGTCCACCTCATCAGAAGAAGCGGCTTTCAGTTCGTCCGCTTTCTGCACAATCAGCGGATTTGAAAAATCAATGCAGTCCGTTTCCCTTAAGAATTCAGATAAATCTTCCATTAAGCTTTTTCTCCCTACCTGATCTCTTCAAGAATCCTCAGGCCGTCTTCGATTTCCTCGCCAAGGACTTCCTGAATTTTCTGGAAATCCTTTTTCTTGTGGAGAGTTTCGAGGACTTTCAGCAATTCCTTTTTGCCGTGTTTTTGTATGAAAAGAGCCATCGCCCTTATGGCGTTTGTATCTTTGCCCAATGAGTAAAAGCCTTTTTTGCAATCATAAAGCTCGTCGCATTCATAGCAGCCGTCAAGGCCTTTTTCTTTGCAGCAGGCTGTGTTGGGGCATACACCGTCTGGGGAACAGGTCGCGAACGAACAGGTGTTGTAAATTGTCCTGCAAGAACCGCACCAGGCCGTAAGAAAACAGTGATTGCAGGAAAGCCCGCAGCAGGCAATCTGGTCTACGCCTTTTTTTGCCTCCTGACACAACTTGTTTTTGATTCGCCGCATTGCTTCCACGTGCATAATCCAGTGGCGGGAAAATGGCATCTGTATCAAGCCTTTTACATTTTTACCGCACCAGAAATCAATCAGCCAGGAAGCAGAATCGCTGTCACTGACGCACTTGCCTGCAATAAGTCTTTCTTTGTCCGCGCACGAAAACTTCCGCTTTAAGTCTGAAAATCGCAGGCTCTTCAAAAGCTCATTTGTGGAATCCATCACCGCCTTGCAATAGTCATAAAGGGCTTTTACGTTGAGCTTTTTTGAAAACTCAACCATCACCTCACCATAAAGCTCATTTCCTGTCGTGATAAGCGGGCTCTTTATTTTCTCCTGCCAGTCCTCTTCAAAAATCTGACTGTCATGCAAAATCAGCGTATGACAAACAATATCTTCAATACGAAAAAGATGCCAGAGCGACCATGCAAGAGTGGCGTTATGATTTGACTCACCGTCTCCAAAAGGCAGCTGATAAAAAGCCACTGGAGGAAAAGTCTTTATAATAGAAGAAATCTGCTCAAACAAGTTGCCGCGTAATTCAAGAAGAAGATTTATGCCTTCAGAGAAGGTCGATTCCTTAGAAATGAGAGTTTGCATTTTTTTATTTTTTTCTGACCATTCTTTATCCATCTTTATTTTCCTCCGCTTTTATGCGACATCCTCAGGATTGCACAGGAATCCGGCGTAGTCAAATTTGTAGAAAGTGACGTTGTTTCCGAAGATGCTTACCTTCGTTGCGCGGGCAAGGGCTTTCCCATCCTTGATTTCCTGCGCTCCTTCAATCAGCTTTGAAATCAAATCCTTCTGTACCGGGAAGGAACCGTGCATGGGATAAATCTGGTCGTATAAACTGTCGAACTGAGCAAGATGCCTGAGACTTTTGATATACTGGTCCAGATTCCGCCTTTCTCCGTACATAAAAATATGGCTGTTCTGGACTGAATCCCCGCTTATTAAAACCCGGTATTTTTTGTCGAGGATTGCGATGCTTCCAGGAGTGTGACCCGGCATGTCGATAATCATAAGCTCCCTTTCGCCCAGATCGATGACATCACCTTCATGAACCGGGAGGATTTTGCCCGTTCCCTTGTGCGCGCGATAGTTTTTTTCTTCTTTCGGACTCATATAAAATTCTTTGAAGGCTCCGTTCCCCGAAATATGGTCAGGATCTGCATGAGTATTTATCAGAATGAGCGGAAGGGATGTAATGCTTTCCGCAAGATTTTTTGCCTCCGGATAGTTCATTCCCGTATCAATCAAAGCCGCCTTCTGGCTTCCGCAAAGCAAATAGAACCTGACAGAACCGTCCTCAATGCGCCATGTGTTTTCATCAATCTTAATACAATTTTTCATATCATTGTAATACGCTAAAACTCACACAATTGGAATACATTTCCGACAAGATGCATGGTTTTGCCGATGAAATGCAGTCCTTCCCATATTGCCCTGCTCTATTATTTGGAATAATGTTTTAAAAGCGATGAAAATTATTACAAACGAAGATGCAAGAAACTTTCTCATCAATTATCAGAATCTGAACGGTGATGAAAAACTACAGGGCTATGACGGCGCGAAAGAATACTTAAACAAAGTGCGCTGTGTGCAGTTTGACCCTCTGAATGTTGTCGGAAGAAATCCTGATTTGGTGCTGCAGTCGCGTGTTACAAATTACAAGCCGGAAATTCTTGCTGATCTGCTTTACAAAGAGCGCTGCCTGATTGATGAAATAAAGGCCTTCATTCGTGAAAACGGTCCTCTTCCTGCAAACAAAATTAATATCGGCGGAAATGCCAGACCCGGCAGATGGGGGCACAAAAAGCTTTCAAGTGCAGCGCTTGATTATCTTTACAACAATGGCGAACTTGGAATCAGCTGCAAGCGGAAGACTCACAAAATCTATGATTTAAGCGAAAGGCTCTTTCCAAAAGAGATTCTTACGGCAGGAGATTCTTTTTCAAGCGAACATGATTTTTATAAGTGGTACATAAAACGCAGGATTGCAGCCATCGGTCTTTTATGGAATAAGAACGGCGGTGCCTGACTCGGTCATTTTCTCGCAGACCAGAAGCTTAGGACTGAAATTATCGGGGAACTGGTTGATGAAGGAGAGCTGCTTTCCGTTCAGGTTGAAGGCTCAGTTGAATCTTAAAATCGCATCCTGAGCAACCGGAAAGTTTTGAGAGGCGATTTTCCCGCGCCAGATATTAATCCGCTCTTTTTGCGTGTATGCCCGGCAGCGCAGGCTAGGAAAGAAAATCTGCGTGATTACGGAATGCATCTTCCTTTTTCAGATAAGATGCATATTTGTACAGATGAAATACAGTCGGCAAAAAGTAAAAAACTATAACCCGTCTGCCTTATGACAGACGGGAACTTTCATTACTCTATCGGAAGCTGAATTTCTGTAAGCCAGTCGTCAACAGAATCCTTATTCCAGATTCCGTCGATGTAACATTCGCGGCTGAAACCTGCGATTTTATAACCGTTTTCTTCGGCATATTTCATAATGAAAGCGTATGCTTCGCCAATTTGGTCGTAAGCTCCTTTATGGAAAATGCTTAAGACTTTTACGGCAGGAAGTTTTTTGAACTTGATATTCTCGCTCTCCTGTCCAAAGTCGGTAACGGCTTCCACATGGCGGATAAGAACGTTGTTTTCCCGATATTCGCCATCCGGGTATTCACAGAATTCGTAAGGCGGTTCCGCACATTTAAGGTTTGGATTGAGCTTTTTGAATTCTTCGCCAATTGCAGGAATTACATGCATCATATCTGAATATTTTGCGAGTCTTTTTTCCGCAATGTAGACAATCTGCTCCGGGATATTTTTTACTGTAACCTGATACTTCATAGTAGTTTTCTCCAAAATATGTTTGATGATTGAAAGACGGACGTCAATTTCTTTCTGCTGAACTTGGAGTTGCAGGGCTTTTTCTTCAAGGATTTTGCGCGCATTATTTCCTTTAAAAATTGCCTTGATTTCTTCAATCGACAAGTCAAGCTGGCGGTAAGATTTGATTTTTGCCGCCCGCCTCAGCTGGTCTGTCGTGTAAAAGCGGTATCCCGTCCATTCGTCAACGGAAGCAGGAATCAGAAGGCCTTCCTTTTCGTAGAATCTGAGTGCCTTTACAGTCATCTGACACAGCTTTGAAAACTCACCGATTTTCAGCATAAGATTTCGTCCTCCAACTAATATGAAGTCTAAGTTATCCCCTAAGGGGAGAGTCAAGAAAGATTCTAAACTATTTTGAGAATTTTTTTGTGCATTTCATCGCTCAATCCATGCATCTTGTCTGAAATGGATTTTTTTTCATAGAGAAATGTCATAAAATGACTTCATCTAACTAATGAGGAAAAAAATGATAATTCGAGACTTTGAACCAAAACATGCAGAGGAAGCGACAGAAATTGCCCTTGGAGCATACAATCATGAGAGGGCTTTTACACAGGAGCTTCCAGAAATATCAAGCATTCCAATGATGAAATATTTATCTGAAAATGGTTTTGGTGTTGCAGCATTTGAAGGCGAAAAAATGGTCGGCTTTCTTTGCAGTGTGGAACCATTTGAAAATGCCTTTCGTTCCACTGATGCGAGAGGTGTTTTTTCCCCAATGGGCGCGAATGGCACAGTTAAGGAAAACCACGGCAAGATTTATGCGGCAATGTATCAGGCGGCTGCAAAAAAGTGGGTAAAAGCCGGAGCTGTATCACATGCCATTTGTTTGTATGAACACGACGAGGAAGCAAAACAGCAGCTTTTTCGCTATGGATTTGGCATGAGGTGCTTAGATGCCATTCGTCCGATGGAAGCAATCGATTGCGCCACATGCAACGGATATGAGTTTTTGGAATTGCCCAAGGAAGATTATGCATCTGTTTATCCGTTGAATCTGGCACTTAATGAGCATTACTGCTCCACCCCATTTTTTGTGAATCGAAAAGCTAATACACAGGAAGAGTTTTTGGATTTTACGAGAAGAGAAAATGTACGTTACTTTGCAGCGAAGACAGGCGGAGAATTATGCGCCTATATGGAAGTGTCAGAAGAGGGTGAAACCTTAGCTGCATCAGGAGAAATTTATCGTCATATCACAGGTGCATATTGTATTCCAGAACACAGGGGCAAGGGTGTATACCAAAACCTGCTGAATTATGTTATCAATACCCTGAAAACAGAGGGATATACCAGACTCGGCGTAGATTTTGAAAGCATCAATCCAGCAGGAAGCGGCTTTTGGCTTAAGTATTTCCATGCCTATACCAACAGCCTTGTTCGCAGGATAGATGAGCGGATTATACAGAGAATTTCTCTGATATAATCTCATAGAATTTAAGACAGTTGGGAGAAGCGGGATGCATATTGTCAAAGCGGAAGAAAATCAGGTAGAAAAAAAGGAGTAAGAACGAATTGAAGAAAGCGTAAAGATAATTGAAAAACAGCTGGTTGAACTGACAAAAGACGATGAGATGGTAAATCGGCTTCTGACAATCCGTGGATGTGGAAAAATCACAGCATGGACAATCAGGGCCTACACAGAAGACATTTCTAGATTTGCGACAGCAAAGAAATATGCTGCTTTCTGTGGACTTGTTCCCTGGGTACAGGATTCGAATGAGACCATTCATCATGGAAAGATTACAAAACGCGGACCTCAGGAACTGAGAACTTGTTTTGTGCAGTTAGTGTTGGGAATTCGTCGCTGCAAAGATACTTCAGACTGGAGAATGATGCAGCGTTATGAATATATGAAAACAAATAAAGGCAGTGGTAAATCAATTGTCGCTGCTGCAAGAAAGATGGCAGAAATCGTTTGGGCAATGCTCAGCGACAAAAAAGATTTTGATGCACAAAAGATGATTGGAAAATACAAACCAATGTCTCTTGCAGAAGAAACTTTAACTGCCATGAATTAAGTATTTTAAAAAGTCGACTTGTTCGTTGACTTTTTATGGGAGACAAAAATGAAAATTGCTTTTTTTGACACTCGTTCTTACGACAAGGCTTCATTCACAAAGGCAAATGTGGATGGTGGATTCAATTACGAAATAGATTTTCGTGACTATAAGTTGAATGAAAATACAGCAACCACAGCCGCAGGTTTTGATGTAGTTTGTGTTTTTGTAAATGATGTCGTGAATGCAGATGTTATTGCTGAACTTAAACGTGTAGGCGTAAAGCTGATTGCCCTGCGATGTGCCGGTTTTAATAATGTTGATTTGAAGGCGGCCGCAGCAGCTGGAATTAAAGTTGTGCGTGTTCCGGCTTATTCCCCGTATGCGGTTGCGGAACATGGAGCGGCCCTGCTCATGTCGCTTACCCGTCATATTCCGCAGGCTTATCTTAGAACAAAAACTGCGAACTTTAATATAGAAGGACTTACGGGCCGCGACCTTCACGGCCTTACAGCAGGTATTCTTGGTACCGGAAAAATCGGCCAGATAATGGCAGGTATCTTGAAAGGCTTTGGAATGAAGATTATCGCCTACGATCCGTACCCGAACGAAAAGTGGGCAAGCGAGACTGGCGCACAGTACGTGAGCAAGGAAGAAATCTTCCGCCAGAGCGATGTTTTGAGTCTGCATTGTCCGCTTACCGAAGAAACAAAGCACATTGTAAATCACGACACAATGAAAATGATGAAGCAGGATGCAGTGATTATCAACACAGGCCGCGGTGCTCTTATAGATTCAAAGGCCCTTGTTCACGCCCTCAAGCACGGTCACATCGGCGGAATCGGCATGGACGTTTACGAAGAGGAAAGCAAATACTTCTTCAGCGACTGGTCTACAGATATTATGACTGATGATACCCTGGCCCGTCTGCTTACCTTCCCGAATGTTATTATCACCGGTCACCAGGCCTTCCTTACAACAAATGCACTTAAGAATCTGGCAGATACAACGCTGGAAAATGTTAAGGCTTTTGCCAGCGGGGAAGAGCTGGTGAATGAGGTGAAATAAAACTTATCAGGCCATTTTGCCATCGTCGGCAAAATGGTTGAAATTCATAGCGATTGAATTATAATAATCTTAATGGATACTGCGATTTTAAGTAGTTTTGATAAATATACAACCTTCTCATTTGGCGGAAAGACCCTGACCTTTCGTACTTGTAACGGATTAGAAAGATATACAAAAATCCTGTTATGGGATTCTGGTTATATAGAGGTTATGGCAAAATATAAACATAAAGATGAAGAAATCGAAGAATATATAGACCTTATTCCAGTGTTAGAAGTTTTATATATGGATAAAGAAAAATTCCTTGCACCTATCAAAGAGGTAAAAATCGAATATGCCTGAAAAAGAACTTCAAAAAACAATAAAGGTGTTCGCAAATTCCAAAAGGACTTCACAGTCTCGAGCACCTCTATTTCATTTATACACCGAAGCTTACTGACATCACTGATTCAAAGTCCATTCGTCAAGGAACTTCATCTGTTCTTCTGTATGAAACCAGTGTTCACCGTTTTCCATAACGGTAAGCCGGGCATTATGCTTTTTTGCAAAATTGCTCATAGATTCAAATGAAGTAAGATTGTCGTTACTGCCGTAAAGAATTTTTGTAGGAACATTCCAGCTAAGAGGATGCTCGCGGACGTAGCACAGATAATCCCATGACAAATCCTCGCCAAAGCTGGTTGGAATTCTACATGCGTTGCATTTCCAAACGGAATACCTCATGGATTTATAACAGGACTTACACATGCAATGAAAGAATGTAACAACGGAATCGGATTTGAGCCGGACGAGAATTATGAAAAATGGTTCGGCACCCAAACTAAATAATATGCAGATTAGACTAAACGACCTTCCGTTTTCGGAAGGTGATACAACATAAATCAACATACCACCTCCGTGAGCATCGTTAGATGCGAACAAATCCGCTTGTAAACAACATCTTACAGCTTAATCTCATATCCCATATCTTTGAACACGGCGAGAAGTTCTTTTTTGCTTTTGCCAATTTTCAATTCCTTACAGTCCATTATACCACGACTTCCACAGAATTTGCACTCACCTACACCACATGTCAAATCCCTGCTTAGTTTCACATGCAAAACCTGTAAAGAATCGCCCCTGTAATACTGTAAGGTTTCGCTCATGAAAGCTGTAAGGATTCATACCTGCGATACTGTAAGGATTCGCACACGAAACCTGTAAAGATTCATAGTGTAAACCTCGCAAGAAACATGGCTCAATTTTTTAAAGGATTGCGACAAAATGCTTTACGGAATACCGGATAAAACCTGTAAGGAATCATGGCAAAATGTTGTAAGCAGGCATAACCAAAAGCTTTAAGTAACTGCGGGTAAAAGCTACAAGCTTCCGGCGGCAAAAGCATACAGAAGTTGACTGTCAAAAATATAAAATAAATGACTTTCTATATATCCTGTGCTATACTTAACTAAACGACCTTCCGTTTTCGGAAGGTGATACAACCCCAAAGCAAGCGATGAATTTCTATAACAAACACATGGGGAAAAAATGATATGACTTGTATAGACGACTGCACTTTTTGTAAAAATAGCACTCCTGATAAAATGATTGACGGCTGGATTCCAACATGCAAAGCATTCCCAAATGGAAAATCTCACGGTTTTGCAACAGGACTTGCCCATGAAATGAAAGAATGTAACAACGGAATCGGATTTGAGCCGGACGAGAATTATGAAAAATGGTTCGGCACCCAAACTAAATAATATGCAGATTAGAAATACAGCCCCGTAAATCGCGGGGCTTTTTACTAAACGACCTTCCGTTTTCGGAAGGTGATACAACCAATATTTCTTGCCCCTCAGACTAATACGGTGTATTCTGAAAGTGTGTTTGATGATGTTCGCAAAACTTACACAAAGTATTTCAAAACTGATAATCTTGATTTTAATGATAACATCATAGATTGCTGTCTGAACCGAAAGGAGGCTAGAAAATGACAAAAGAAGAAGCTCTTGAACTTGCAAAAATAGATGTCTCCAAAATTATCCATGATGAAAAAGAAGAATGCAATGATTGCGTTGTATTCGGCACATACAATAACGAACAAATTGATATGTATGATAACGGTGATAGTTTTGTTGTAGGGCTGGGGAGCGGCCGAAAAAACTATAGAATTGATAAAGGCACTCGTAAGATTGAGCAAAAAATCAGAAAGTAAAACAAAATAACAACTCGTTATTAACGAGTATTTCATCGCTCAATCCATGCATCTTGTCTGAAATGGATTTTTCTTCGTGTAGAAATGGCATAAACAAATGGCCAGTGAAGATACCCCAACCTGGAATGGGCGGACAAATGCTTTTTACAAAAAATTAGGCTATCAGCTCATAAAGGTTGAGGATGGCTTTAACTTTTATCGGAAAAGAAAAGATGGCTGACGGCTGCATGCGGGAGACGCCCGCATTAACAGCGCGAGGGATTGTACCGTTGCCGGATTACACCTGTGGCATGATGGATTCAACTCGTTCTTGATTCCTGCTGGTTTCACTGCATTTCATCTGCAAAAATATGTATCTTGTCAAAAATACATTCTCAATCCGATTTTTCTTTTGTAAAATTGCCATACTTTGTTATGAAAAACCAGATAAACATGACTGAGGGCGCAATTTTCCCAAAGCTGGTGAAATTTTCCGTTCCTCTGATTCTCAGTTCTATTCTCCAGCTTCTGTTTACTGCAGCGGATATTGTCGTCTTGGGGCGTTACGCTGGCGATAATTCTTTGGCTGCTGTCGGGTCCACAAGCTCCATGGTTAATTTGCTGGTCAATTTCTTTATTAGGGCAAGTGTGGGGTGTAGTGTTGTGGCTGCAAATTCTTTGGGGGCGGGCAATAAAGAGGAACTTAACCGCTCGATTCATACAACGATGGTTCTGAGCGTGATTGCAGGACTCATTCTCACTGTGGTTGGAATCAGCCTTTCTCGTCGGATTTTGATTTTGATGGACTCCCCTGAGGATGTGCTTCCGCTCTCGGCTCTTTATCTCAAAATTTATTTCAGCGGAATCACGGCGACTATTATCTATAATTTCGGTGCGGCTATGCTCAAGGCGAAGGGTGATGCCAAGCGGCCTTTGTACATCTTGCTCGTAGCGGGTATAATCAATGTGATTCTCAATTTGATTTTCGTAGTTTTCTTTAAGATGGATGTTGCAGGCGTCGCCTTTGCAACTGTTCTGGGGCAGACTTTTGCGGCTTTTTGCATTGTCTGGATCTTGCTGCACGAAGATGAAGAATTTCGTCTTGATTTGCGCAAATTCCGGCTCGACCTGCCGATTCTCAAGCGGATCATAAAGATTGGAATCCCTGCGGGCTTACAAAGTATGCTTTTCAACTTCTCGAATGTAATGATTCAGTCAGCGGTAAATTCTTTTGGTTCGGTAATGGTAGCTGGAACTTCTGCGGCTCAGAGCATTGAGGAATTTGTTGGCATTTCAATGGGAAGTTTGGGCTATGCAACCCTCACTTTTGCAGGGCAGAATATGGGCGCTCAAAAATTCCAGAGAATCAAGAGACTTGTCGTAATTAGTGAGGCGAGCGTTGTTGTCGTGGGACTCGTGCTTGGATTGGGGGCTTTGGCTTTTGGTAGAACACTTTTGGGAATCTATTCTGAGAATCCGGCGGTCATCGATGCGGGAATGTTAAGCCTCTCGGTGATTCTTGTTACTTGCTTCATGTCCGGCATGATGGACACGATGACAGCTGCGATGCGCGGTATCGGGCATTCTGTCCTTCCTATGGTCATTACGTTGATTGGAGCTTGCGTTTTTCGCGTCGTCTACCTCACGACATTCTTCCAGATTCCCCGCTTTCACACGTATCAGTGCATTTTCTATTCTTATCCGCTGAGCTGGGGGCTTACGTTCGCATTTTTGACCGTGAGCTTCGTGCTGATTATGCGAAAGATAGAAAGAAGGTAGGTTCCAGGCTCACTGCCAAAAGAAATGAGTTTGAGAATGTACATTCTTAAAGATGAGATCTTTCTGAATTCCATTATTAATTCTCTTTTTGTCGTTTTTAATTCAGAGTCTGACATTCAATAGTCTTCATCATTTCGCAAAATCCGTTGCGCTCGTAAAAACGCATGCCGTCTACATTGCCCGGAAAAACCTGAGTGCGGATAAAATCTGCGCCGTGGGCTTTGCCGTATGCCTTGGCTTCTTTTACAAGCCGGGTGCCGATTCCGCCGTTTCGTTTGTTGGGACTAACACATAAATCCTGCATATAAACTGTAGTCTGAGGCTTGAGGCAGCTGACTTTTTTCTGAGGGATAATCATTACATGAACAAAGCCTGTGACCTGGCCGTTGTCGTCGGCAACAAGAATATCCTGGGTTGGGCTGTCAAAAATGTTTTGGAAAAAATCATCCGTTCTGCTACCGATTACAAAATGCTCCGGCTGGTAACGTACGCCGTCTTTTTCGAGTTCAAGATAAAGCTCGCGCAGGGCAGGTATGTCTTTTGGCCTTGCGGTTCTGATTATAATTTTTAAAGCCTGCTTTTCGATGAAGTCTTTATTTAAACCATCGCATCTTTGATATTTGATTTCGCTCATTTTTCCCATCTATCCTTCTCTTCCAATTATTAAAACCACATTTCTGGTTTGCTCAGTAAATATTGAAAATGGTAAGAATTTCCGTTCACCACATTATTCATTATTTTTGAAAGCAAAAAAAGATAACAGGCAGAAAACTTCACACCTTTAATTTTTGCAAGATCGTAAGTTTTAGTAATATCTAAATCAAGGCAAGTATTAAAGCCCGTCGGCATTACTTTTGTATAAAAATTAAAGTTCCCGGCATACTTCCAGGAATCCATATCATATTCAGTAAAAAAAGAGTTCATTTGTTACCTCACGTAAAAATACAACATACTGCTTCAAAAAATAGTTTTATGAACGTTCACAATATAACAATAACGCAGTCTTCTACTCAAAGCTACCTACTCTTCGTAGATTACAAATTCTACACAGGAAAGTGCAGACATAGTCTGGAACTGAAAGGACATCTGCGCTTTCCTCTACATGTGCCTTATCCTGTTCACACTCTCTACAATTATTTCGGGTTCCGTTAAATGAATATAATGAGAACCCTTTTTGGCATGAATCCATAGTGATCTTTTCGAATACCCCAGATAATCTTTCATGATTTCCTTCCATAATTCTTCAATTTTTACTTTTATCTGCTCCGGATCCCTCAAGCCTTTTTGCTGCATCCGAAAGGATTCTTGCGTTTCCGTCCCAGTAGCCATCAGACCAAAGTTATTTTAAAGACATCACATAGATCTGACAGGGATTTGCTTCATCCCAAAGGAGCGGAAATACCTCTAACTCTTTGAAACCACAGCTAATGTAAAAGAGATTCGTTCTGTCATAATCCTCATATATTCCCATCTTCACAGTCTTGACCTGCATGAACTCATATCCTTGTAATCTGGCAGTTTCTATTGCCTTTTCTACCAGCCGCCTGCCAACACCGCTCCTGTGATGCTCCATTAAAACACCCATAACAGCCAGTTCAACTGTAGACTTCCCTGTTTCTTTTAAACAGAGGAATCCTATAGGTCCCTCCGTTCCCTTAGCTGCAAAGAATGTCCAACCGGCACTTCCGGAAATGTATTCTTCCCTGCTCTCTTCTATACCAAACCAATCAGTAAGAGCCTCAAGTATTTCTCTTGCAATAGCCTGCTTTTCATTAGAATCCGTAATCTCAACAATCAACATTCTCTCTCCTATTCACCACTTTGTATCTGTGTTTCGTCTGGATAATCCCAGAAACCGCCTGTATGGAAGTTTTCATTACCCAAAGGTTTTGCAGTCAGTAGGTACATTTATATACATCACCGATTTCTTCACCATTACGACAATACCTTTCTGTATGATCTCCATGCAAAAAGCCCGTTACTTCTACGGTAAATTCATATTCTTCGTCATACCACTTTTTCATATTCCCCCCTATTATTGGTCAGTTATATTAAAAGATTATGATCTCTACAAACTTGAATTTTCATGATAGCTGTTATGGCATCACTAATTTTTCTCGTAGAAAACAATATCCATACGTTCGTTAATATGCTCTACCTCACCAGTGCGCTTGTATCCCATTTTCTCATACAGATAAAGATTACCTTTTTCCTGCAAAATAGTATCCAGGCACCAATGATCTGCTCCGTAGATTCGTTCCAGCTCCGCTATCGCCTTTTGCGCATATAGTCTGCATATCATCTCTATTTGCTTTTATCAATGAAACTTCTGACATGTTTCCCCCATGCACCGGCTAGATATAAAAAAAATAGCCTTTTTCCGACTCATTAGCTCTTCCTAGCTCTCACTTCTACTTATTATTTATCACTGACTTTGCAAACCTGATGACCTGCTTATCCGCATCGATAGTCGCATCAACACCGAAAGGAATGATACATCTTGGTGTGGCATGACCGATGTTTACATTAAACAGGATTGGTAGATTCGGGTTATCTATAACGCTCACCAGGAGCTCCTTGTATTCTTTTGCATAGCATTCATCCATAGGCTTTCCTACCAGCACACCGGATACTGCATCAAATACGCCACGAGCCTTAATGAACTCAAGAGCTTGTCTGTATTTCTCCGGAGTCGGTTTCTCTTCACTCGTCTCCAGAAGAATGATACGGCCTTCCCAATCCTTTGCATCAGGAAAAAGATGATACTTTTCGCAGAGCACAGGCATATCTTCATAGCGCTCACCATCGAAGAAATCATACATAGAATCGACACAGCCACCTAGAATCTTTCCGGAAAATACAGAAGGTCCCTGTAAAAGCTCAAAGCCCTGGTTGGGATGTGAGGCTGTCATAGTTCCAACCTTTTCAGGCGCAAACTCTGTTCTTTCCTCGTACCACACATCACTTGGAGTAATCTCCCTGATGGTTCCAGTGGTTATTAGCTCCTCAAAATATTTCTTTGTATAGGGCAGCATATCCGGACCAATCTCACATAGATCGCATAAAAATGCCTGCCCGTAGAATGTGGGAAGTCCCACTTTATGAAGCATAAAATGATTTATTGTAGTATCTGAGAACCCAAGAAAAACCTTGTTAGTAACAGCTTTCTTAAGCTCGTTATTTTCAAAAAGATATGGAAGCAGACGATAGGTATCATCTCCACCAATGGCGCAAAGGATCATATCGATTTCAGGATCGCGAAAAGCC
This sequence comes from Treponema ruminis, assembly GCA_017161305.1. GTDB lineage: Bacteria > Spirochaetota > Spirochaetia > Treponematales > Treponemataceae > Treponema_D > Treponema_D ruminis. The sequence continues at coordinate 1,355,499 of CP031518.1, forward strand.
TCAAGAAGATCCTGCGCCCTTTTTTCCGGATGTTTTTCCACATAGTCAAGTCCTGAAAGAGCATGGGGCATGAATTTCACATTAAGCCCAAACTCCTTAAGTCTTTTAATGCCAATATCTGTCTCAAACTTTACGAATGATTCTCCGATAATTCCTCGGGATAAACTCACAATAGCAACGTTTTTTATCATAATAGCCTCACAAAATTCAAATTGACCGAGCTCTTTAGAGCGAGGGATGCTTCTTGACCGCCAGGTCAAGAAGATGTACTCAGCTCCATAAACCTCGATTTGTCATACTCATTTATATTAAAAGTTATTTCTTTTTCTTCGGTGCCGGTAGTTCATCATACATAGCCTCAAGCAAAGTCCTAAGGAACTCCCTGTTGTCGATATCATCTATCAACAACATTTCCTTTGCCCCCTCATACGGGAGTTCCAAGTCTGCTTCTGGCATTAAAGTTTTTGCTGACTGTGTATGCTTGACAAGGAAACGATCATCATAGATTCCACCAACAATTTTGTCGCGATAGTAGATGATGTATTCTCCCATCATCGCCTTATATGTTATATCATCCAGCCCTGAAAGCTGTTCTAAAACAAAAGCAAGATATTCTTTGCTTGACGCCATTATCTTCACCGCCTTTAGTACGTTATGTTCAAAGAGAAATCTTTTATACGGTTACGCTGGTTTCTTCGTCAGATACAGCACATATGTATCCCAAAACTCGACTTTATCTCCACCCGCAATCGCCGCACTCCGAAGTTCATCGAAAAATTTCGTTTTATAAGGCTCCGGAATTAAAATGTGATCGCTGTGCGTCCCACAATACATCACATATTCATCCGCAGAAAAAACGCGTTTCCCATAGAAATCATGGCGAGTCAGATCTACATAGCCATAGTCGGTCGCATGAAGATAGTCAAATGGCTCCTTCATGTTCTTGTATTCCGTCACTGGCTTATAATATAAGTCGTAAACCTTCTGGATATTGCTGTACAGCTCCTCATTTGGTGTCTTATAATCCCCGATCAGAAACATCATCGCCAACGTTCCACCTAACTTTAACAGTTCAAACGTCTTGGAAAAAGCGACTTTCTCCGGAATCCACTGGATCGTCGCAGCAGAATATATCACATCAAACCGCTGTCCCCCGAAATCGTGCGTAATAAAGTCATCGTTCACGATATGGAAATTCGGTCTTGTGCCGTATTTTTCTTTCATCTTCTCATAGAGATGCTCTCCGAGCTCGATAGCATTATAATCGCAGCCTGTACCCAGAATGGGATCCGTCGCCTGGCCGGTTCCCGGGCCTATTTCCAGCACCTTCGTTTGAGCTACGATGCCGGCTTCCTTGATGAAATATTCAAAAAGTTCTGGGCTATAACGAGGTCTGAACTTATCAAACTGCTCCGGAATTGTGTCAAACACCTTACGATATTCCATTGGCTTCTTCCTCATATCGCTATATTTTTCATTCTGTCCCAAAATCGAATCTCCGTAGTCATTTATCTTAAAATATAAAAAGCTTAAAGTTCCTTTTTCATATAACCGCATGTAAATGGAAAAAAGTCAAATTTATGCGTTCCTACATGAACCGCTCCGTTATCTTCATACCACTTTTTAAGCTTTACGTTTTCTTCTACGATTCCGATATTCATAAGCTTACAGCCATTCTCCCGGGCTGTAGAATATGCGTGTTCCAACAGTTGTTTCCCAATTCCTTTATGACGATATTCCGGCAAAACTGCCAGGTTATTCAATTCGCACTCCTTATTATCCTGAATGAGCAAAGAATAATATCCATACAAAACACCGGCATCTTCATATACATACATGAGTCGGTGTTCACCATCCATCTGCCAAAGAAGCCTCTCCTCATTGGTTGCAAATGCAGTAAATCTCGGTGCATTCTCTTCCGTAAATCCAAATTCATCTGCCACGGTCAAAAATGCCTTCTTTATAAGGCTTACACAGTCCGGCATTTCTTCCCTTTTTACTTCTCTGATCATTTGTTTCCTACTCCACTATTTACAGAAAATATTTCAAACCCTCGGTTGAAGTTCTTTTAGGTAATTGATGTTCTTCCTGATTATTTTTATTAACCATTGCTCTTCATTAGGAACATTGTCAGCTAAGCGTGAGGCGGCAATGATTGAATACCATTTCCTAAGTTCTTTTTTCTTCAGTTTGGTAAGTTTCAAATACTCTTTCATATAAATATGACCAAGTATATTTTTATAAATCCTGAACAATATTCTTATGATTCTTCCGGCGGGAAAAGGAATATATGGCGAAACTAGCATCAAATAACTTCGTATCAAATCGCCCTCTTTATTTCCTGCATAACAATTCATCCAGTCTATCGCTATATAACCTGAGCTGTTTACTATTATGTTTCCCGCATGTAAATCACCATGACAAATACAATTATCCTGTTTTATTGATTTTAAGCCCTCAATCAGGACATCTTTGTATGATTCTATGCCAGTTGATTTATTAATCAGATAGGAAAAACGGTCAATTTGGCTTGTAATATTGTTATTTCTTTTTTGATTAATGCTGATTTGGGTTTGTGCTAGTTTTTTTATCAGCTTTATGCCTTGCGGCAAGGAAGATTTTAACAGCAGGGAAAACAGTAATTCACCTTCAACAAATTCATAGACTATACCATTTTGCCCGTTGATTATAATTGTCTGATAAAATTTCGGCGCAGTGATGCATGAGTCATTAATCTCTTGTGCGATTTTAGCTTCATAATTGACGGTGTCAATGTCATAATCATTGTTGAATAATTTAATGATCTTGTTATTGTCATATAAATAGACATTTGCCGTTGCACCGGAGCCTATAAGCTGTAAATCATCTATCTTAATCATATTTTCTTGTATAATTATAAAGTAAAATCGGATAAAAAAAACTGCATTTCATCGGCAAAAACATGCATCTTATGTGAAAATCCAAGTTTATTATTATTATTTATTTTATAATCTGAATCAGGAGAATAAAAAGTGAACATTGATTTTATCGACAAAGGCAAATCTTTTGACTGGGGAAAGACTTCCGAAGATTATGCCAAGAAACATGTACAAGTACGGTGCCAAGTGGACGGGCACTGACATTTCCCCGGAGCAGATTGAACAGGCAAAAAAACTTGCCCTTGAGGCCGGAATGAAGATTGACTTTCTTGCAAGGCGAGCGGAAGATATTGATTTTGCTGACGGCACTTTTGATGTGATTACTGCCTGCCAGTGCATCTGGTATTTTGCACACGAAAAGACAGCTCCTCTTTTTGCCCGGCTTTTGAAAACTGGCGGAAAGTTTTACAATCAAGCATTACGTTTCAATTGCGGAGCTGAGGAAGAAATAAAAATGATAAAATCTGTAGATGAAAAGAATATCGATATAGCCTCGCGCATTCACAGCGAGTCCTGGCAGGAATCTCACAAATCATTCTGTAATCCTGACTTCGTGGCAAAACATACGCCGGAACATCAGAAAGAATATCTGGTGGAGAAAATCAGGAAGGGTACTGCCTTGTATATGCTGTTCGACGAAACTTCAAGAAAAGATGTGGGAATTGTTTCAATAACAGAAAATCTGATTGAAGATTTATATATCCTTCCATCAGAGCAAAACAAAGGCTACGGTACGGTGCTCTTGCGGTTTGCCTGTAGTAAATGTAAAGATACGCCTACACTCTGGATTTTGGAAAATAATTTAAATGCGGCCCGCTTGTATCGAAGGGAAGGTTTTTCTGAAACAGGAAGACGCAATCAAATCGATAAAGGACTGGATGAAATTGAATTCATAAAGACCGCGGGGTAAAAAATCGGGGGAGTGAGGAAGTTTTTATCGTAAAATTGAGGATGCAAAAATATCAGAAACATGAAAAAAATACAGCTGAAAAATGATGACTTTCTTGGCTATGTGAAACATTTGCGCCATGCGTGTCGCGGAATCGTTGTGAAGGACGGAAAAGTTCTTTTGGGCTACGAGAGTAAAAATGACAAATATATAATTTCTGGCGGCGGTGTTGAAGAAGGTGAAACTCTCGCTCACTGCTGCGAGCGTGAACTGCTTGAAGAAACCGGAATGCAGGTTCGGGTAAAAGAAGAATATCTGGAAATTGAAGAGCTTTTCTGCGACTGGCGGCATGTGAATCATTATTTTGTCTGCGAGCTTGTAAAAGATACTGGAAACGTAAATCTTACGGAAGCAGAAGCCCGTGCTGGCTGCACTTTCAAGTGGTTGCCGATGGCACAGGCTCTGGACATTTTTGGAAGCTACGAAGAATATCACAAAACAAATATTGCGGATTATGGTTTGTATCGGCGCGAATTTACGGCGTTGAAAGAGTTTTGTGATTTGCAGTAAAAATTGAAATGAGGTAATTATGAAATGCAAAAATCAGGGAGAAATAGAAAATGAAACAGTACATTGTAGACGCTTTTACGGACAAAATTTTTTGCGGAAACCAGGCGGCTGTCTGCGTTATGGACAGCTGGATTTCAGACCCGCTCATGCAGAACATCGCAAAGGAAAATAATTTTTCTGAAACTGCATTTGCGGTAAAGGAAGCAGACCTTTACCACCTGCGCTGGTTCACTCCTGCGGCAGAGATTGATTTTTGCGGACATGCAACGCTTGGAACATCTTTCGTCCTCTTCAATTTTTACGAAAAGGACGCGGACAAAATCACTTTTAAGACTCAGGTCGGAACCCTTACTGTTGAAAAGCAGGGCGACTTGTACAGGATGGACTTTCCTGCCTACCGCTTGAAGAAAATTGAAGTGACGGACAAGATGGAAGAAGCCCTCGGAGTGCGGCCTTTGGAAGCCTATATTGACAGGGACCTTCTGCTTGTTTTGAAAAGTGCGGACGAGGTAAGAAATCTTTCTCCGAGCCAGAACAAACTGAAGGAGCTTGAAGGCCTTTGCATCGTCGTAACAGCTCCGTCCGACAGCCCGGAATATGACAGCGTAAGCCGCGTTTTCTGTCCGGAGCTTGGATTGATGGAAGACCCGGTCACAGGAAGCAGCCACTGCATGATTGCCCCCTACTGGTGCGACCGGCTTGGAAAGGAAAAGCTGGTCTGCTATCAGGCATCCGAAAGAAGCGGCGTCCTCTACGCGGAACAAAAGGGCGGGCGAATAATTATTTCAGGAAAAGCAGTCCTCTTTTCCGAAGCAGAGATTTTTATAGGAAAATAAAAATGAAAGCGTTTATAGTTTACTGCCATTCCTCAGAAGATTCATTGCTATCTGCCGTGTCGTTCTGAGAGAACTTTTCAATGCCTTGTGAAATCTGCTGCAGGGTGTTGAAAATTTTTCCGCCGGAAGAAGCCACCTGCCCTACTTTATCCTTGATTTCTTGCGAAGCGCTGTTGTCACCTGATGAAGCCATGATGTTTCCGAAGCCCTTTTCAAGCGACTTGGCGTTCTCCCAGCTGGAGTTTATCTGCTTTGTTCCGTTCTCGCTGGCTGAAATGAGTTTTTCTGATGCCCGCTGTATATCCCCGATAATAGTCTTGATTTCCTTGATGCTGTCAAGGATTGTATCGGAAAGGCGGCGGATTTCAGTTGCAACTATATGGAAGTTTTTGCCTGCCTCGCCGGAACTTGCAGCTTCAAGCTCAGCGTTAAAGGCAATGATTTTAGTCTGGTCTGCAACATTATTGATGATGCCCACGATGTCCCAAATGCCGTTCATTTTTGTGTTCAGCTCTTTGATTCCATCGGTTGTGAGCATGTTCATACTCTTGATTTCCTGCAAATCCCGAACATTGCTTTGAAGTGCCTCAGTGCCGGAACTTACGGCTTCCGTAATTCTGTTTAAAGCCTCACGAATTTCCTTTTCATGATCTTGATTTGCAAGCTTCATGACGTAGTGATGGCAGTTTTCCCTGCGGTTGAGTCCGTTGAAAATCGCAACGGCCATCTGTTCACAGCTGTTATAGCCGCAGGCCCCGCAGTTGTAGATGTCGGATTTGCTGTGCTTGCCCATACTGATGTAAATTTCTTCCAATTCTTCAGGTGAAGGAACTCTGATGAACTTTCTCATAGCCGCACTTCTATCCTGATAGTGACGGTCATAAATGCCGGGCTTCCAGTATGCATTTACCGTTCTTTCAAGTTTTTTAAGGGCGAATTTGCTTGGTTTACGTCCATTTGTCTTCCATTTTTCCTGTCTTGCCAAGGCCCTGCTTTCAACCAGATTTTCCAATTCATCAAGAGGCAGTTTGCTGCTTATAGTTCCGCCTCCCCTATTGCAGCCCTTTTCGCAGTTCAAACAGTCAACCAGCTGATAAAAAGGTTTTTTGCCGGATTCAAGACTGTGGTCCAAACCTGAAAGATATTCAAATACCATCGGCTGACCTTCAATCTTTCTTGTCTTTGAGGAAATGCCTGGAACAAAACGCTCGGCCGTACGCATAAGTCCGCCCGGTGTCGAATACAATACGGCGCGTTCTGCAAGAGGATTGTCGTAATCGGTCTTCGGGAAATTTGTCAGATCCACACCATGATTTTTGAACCAGATGTCAAGATTCTTCATCGTGACGTTGTAATCACCCCGTCCGTTTTCATCGAATTCCCTTCGTTTTGCAAAGCACGGAGAAATTACGGCAATCTTGCAGTCCCGGTAGGCAGGATAGAAATTGCGGATGCATTCAACGGTGTGAGCCATGGGACTGTCAGGTTTTGCAAGATAGGGAATCAGGTTCGGCTTGTAGACTTCGATATAACTTACCAGCGCAGGACAAGGTTGTGAAATTACAATATCCGGCTTTTCGTTTTTTATCTGCTCGACGTAACTTTTTGTCGTCAATTCTGCACCAAAAGCAACATCAAAGACAGCCTTAACTCCGATCGATTTAAGCCAGCCGTTCAGATGCAGGTCTTTGTCCACGAAATTTACGGCAACAGCAGGAGCAACGATGGCAACAATAGAAACTCCATTCTTGAGGTCGCTGAAAAATTCTTCTGTATCGTCTATGCCGGTCCTTGCTCCGTGTACGCAGGCTTCAATGCAGGTACCGCAGCCAATACAAAGATCGTGATTAATAGACACGTGGTCACCTGAACCGTTGTTGCACATCTTAACAGGGCAAACGCTTATGCAACGGTGGCAGTTACAGCATTTTTCTGGATCCACTTTTATCACGGGGCGAAGATGCTCCGAACTTAAAAATTCATTCATAAGCTAACCTGAAACAAAAAAATTGAAGGGAAAACTTAAAAAAACGAAAACCCTTATTACAACTATAGCATAGTTTTACAAAAAAGCAAAAAATATTAAAAAAAACTTAAAATTTAATACATCAATTTTTGCATTTCATCGGCAAAAACATGCATCTTGTCTGAAAAAGATTGTTTATTCCCTATCTTCATGTATCATGAAAAATATGGAAAACATTATTTTTAGTGCAATGAGGTCATTCGTAAAAGGAGAAAAATATGAATCAGAAAGAAAGAATGTTAGCAAACCTTCCCTACCGCTCATGGCTGGACGGTCTTGAAGAAGAACGTTTTGAAAACAAAAAGAAGATTTTCAAATACAACAACCTTCCGCCTGAGGCAAAGGAAGAAAAAGACCGCCTCATCAGGGAAATCCTGGGAAAAACAGGCGACTGGATTAACATTGAGGCTCCCTTCCACTGCGATTACGGCTACAACATTGAAGTCGGACAGTGGTTCTTTGCAAATTACAACTTCATTGTTCTGGACGTAGGCAAAGTTAAAATCGGCGACCGCGTTCAGATTGCACCGAACGTTGCCATTTACACAGCCGGTCACCCGGTTCACCCGGATTCTCGCAACTCTGGCTATGAATATGGAATTGACGTCACAATCGGAAACAACGTCTGGATTGGCGGAAGCTCATGCATCATGCCGGGCGTTACAATCGGCGACAATGTAGTAATCGGAGCTGGCAGCGTAGTCACAAAGGACATTCCTGCAAACGTGATTGCCGTTGGAAATCCATGCCGGGTTCTCCGCGAAATCACCGAAGCCGACCGAGACTATTATTTCCGCGACAGGAAATTCGACGTTGATGATTACAAATAATTGAGGAATTTGCGGAAATGAATATTTACGTTGATTATGATGACTGTCTTTGCGAGACCGCACGTTATTTTTCTGAGCTTATAAAGGAACTTTTCAGTCTGGATATTCCCTACGAGAAAATAAGATATTTCAACCTTCAGAAATCTTTCTCACTTTCCGACGAAGACTACGAAAAAATGATGATTCAGGCTCACAAAGCAGAATCCCTTCTGTCCTACAAGGAAACGCCGGGCGCAGTCCAGACAATCAACGGCTGGATTGACAAAGGCCACGACGTAAAAATAATCACAGGCCGCCCATTCAGTGCATACGAGGCTTCCCGGGAATGGCTCAACCAGCACGGACTTGAGCGCGTCGAGATGTTCTGCCTCAACAAATACGGCCGAGACAACTTCATAAAGGGCAGCACCTTCAGCCTTGAGCTTGAAGACTATTACAAAATGCACTTTGACTACGCCGTAGAAGATTCACCCCACGCCTTCAAATTTTTTGAGCATCTCCCGGATTTAAAGGTTCTTGTCTTTGACCGCCCCTGGAATCAGGAATGCAACTTCCCGACCCAGAATTATAAACGCTGCGCAGGGTGGGAAGCAATCAGCTCTCTTGTAAAGTAAATTCAAAAGGGGGAGCCCCTCCTCCACTCCCCCACCCTGCATTTCATCGACTAAAGACTGCATCTCATCTAAAAAATCTTCTCTCTTGCTTCAACATGCCTTATAATTTAATCCATGACACAAAGGAAAAAGCATGTACTGTATCTGATATATTCTCTTTCAATTTATTTGACACTTTCTAGAGGTAAAAAATGACTATTGAGACAGAACGTTTGATTTTACGAAATTACACTATGGATGATTTTGATGCATTGTTTGAAATCATGTCGGATGCAGAAACCATGAAGCATTATCCGGCTCCATTTGACGAGGAACGTACCCGGGGCTGGATTCAGTGGAATCTGGAAAACTACGAAAAATACGGCTGGGGACTCTGGGCTGTCGTGCTCAAGGAAACAGGCGAGTTCATCGGTGACTGCGGAATCACCTTGCAGAACATCGACGGAGAGCAGCTTCCGGAAATCGGCTATCACATCCACAAAAAATACTGGAGGCGGGGTTTTGCAAAAGAAGCTGCCCGAGCCGTCCGGGACTGGGTTTTCCAGAACACAAAATACGACGCGATTTACTCCTACATGAAATACACAAACGTCGCTTCATATTCAACGGCCCTTGCAAACGGCATGAAGAAGGTCAAGGAATATCCAGATCCGAAAAACGAAGTCTCCTACGCCTACGCAATCACGCGAAAGGAATGGGAAGAGCTTAAAAAATAATTTTGCAAAAATCGACAAACTATAGGAAAATAAAAAAAAATGATAACAAAAGAAGAATTAAAAAAATCACTTACTGACCTTGGAATCACAAAAGGAATGACTCTTGAAGTTCACAGCTCGCTTTCATCATTCGGAGAACTTGAGGGCGGCGCAATGACTGTCATCGATACACTGAAGGAACTTGTTACTGAAGAAGGAAGCATCTTCATGCCAGCCCTTCGCCTGAGCAAGGAACTTCCGCTTACAGACGAAGACAAAAAGATGGGAATTACGGTCAAAATCAAAGTCCTTCCGCGAGATGAAGAGCGAACCGCAATGGGACTTGTTGCCGACACATTCCGAAAACTGCCTGACACCTACACGGGAACTGACGTCATAAGCACATCGGGCTGGGGGAAGCACGGAAAGGAAGCTTTGACAGGCGGTCTTGATTACGCGATTCACAACGGCGGAAAGGCGTTGCTACTTGGAGTTGATATTTACAAACTGACTGCCATGCACTATATGGAAGGCGCCACTCCCAAAGACATAAACGACCGCTTTGCTCCAACCGAAGAAATCAACAAACTTTATCCGCCTGACCAGTGGTTCATGGAAGCCGGACATCCGCCTGTAAAGGCATGGTACACAATCCAGAAAATGGCTTACGAAAGGGGTCTCATCAAGGAAGTCCAGATCGGCAGCTGCAAGGCGATGTTCCTCGATATCTGGAGCGTAGTTTCAATCTATGAAAACGAATTAAAAACAAATCCTTATAAATTGTGGGGATTAGAATAATAGGGGTCTTATGAAAACAATCATCGTTTATTATTCACTCGAAGGAAACACTGATTTCGTGGCTCAGAAAATTGCTTCAGAGCTGAACGCTGACATTCTGCGCCTTTCTCCAAAAAAACTTTATCCGAGCAAGGGATTTTCAAAATTCTTCTGGGGCGGAAAGAGTGCCGTCATGGGCGAGGCTCCTGAACTTGAGCCGTATTCTTTCAGCGCCCGGGACTACGACCTGATAATTTTCGGAACTCCTGTCTGGGCAGGAACTTTTGCCCCGCCGCTCCGAACATTTATCAATGAAAATGATATGACCGGCAAAAAATTTGCAGCCTTTGCCTGTCAGGGCGGTGAAGGAAATCAGAAGAAATTCAAAAAACTCAAGGATGCTCTGAGCATTGAAAATTTCGAAGCAGAACTCGCCCTTCTTGACCCGAAAAAACGTCAGTCCGAGTCAAATGAGCAGAAAATCAAAGAATTCTGCCAGAAACTTAGGAGAAACGAATAAATGCCTTCAAAAGTGACCACCGTTTGAAGAAGTTTTCCATATCCACAAGGAATTTAAAGGCTGAAAAAACTGACCTTAAACTCTACAAAGCGTAGGTTGCTTTACCATGCGTCAGAATGTATTGTGTTAATGTAGCTACGAAAAACACGGGCTTTACGGCCCGCTTACACAAGAGGCAATTATTATGATTAACCAGTACATTACCGGCGCAATGATTAAGCGCCTTCGTGAAGAAAAAGGGCTGACTCAGACTGAGCTGGCAGAAAAGATTTTTGTGACCGACAAGGCTGTTTCCAAGTGGGAGACCGGCCGCGGTTATCCTGACATTTCGCTTGTTGAAAGTCTTGCAAAGGCTCTAGGAGTCTCTGTGATTGAGCTTCTTTCAGGCGAAAACATCACGAATAAAAACAAAGCCGCAAACATGAGCAAGGCAGAGTTTTATGTCTGCCCGGTCTGCGGTAACGTGATTCAAAGTTCAGGGGAAGCTGTCGTAAGCTGCTGTGGCATTACCCTGCCCCCTCTGGAAGCCGAAGATGCTGACGAAAATCATGCTGTAAAAATCGAGCGCGTCGAAGACGAATATTTTGTCTTCATTGACCACGAAATGACCAAGCAGCATTACATTTCCTTTATTGCGGCAATCCGTTCCGATGGTATTGAAATCAAAAAGCTTTACCCCGAGCAGAATGCGCAAGTCAGGTTTAAAATCAGTGGTACAAAACAGATTTATTTTTACTGTAACCGCCACGGTCTCTTCAAAAAAAGGTAACAACTTTGTTGTATTTTTGAAATAAAGACCTTTCCAAGGTAACACTCTTGTTGAATCAGGGAAAAAGCTCTCCCCCTGCTCTTTTCATCAAGATTGTTACCTGTTTTCTTTTTATCAGCCCTTTTTTTGTATTTTATTCCTCGAAAGCAAAAAAATTTTCACTTTAAAGGTAACAGTTTTGTTGAATCTCATGATTTCTACCCTCTAAAAGGTAACAAGATTGTTGAATTATGCGATTTTTCCGGCAGCTCTTTCTCAAAAAGTCAAATTTTTGAATTAAAAGGTAACAGTTCTGATGAAAATCTATAGAAATCAGGTAACAGAATTGATGTATTTCCAGATCATTTCGTAAAATTCTATTTTCTTATATGACAAAAATTTATTTATAGATTACAATGAATTTGGTAAAGCAAAATAAAAAGGTAACAGGATTGTTGAATTAAAAGGTACCAACTTTGTTGACTTTATCCACAAATTCGCGTGGAAAAGGCTTTTTGAAGGTAACAATCTTGCTGAAATTTGCCGAATTCCATTCTTCATGCATCATATAGAAGAAAGTTGCACAAAAATGAAGCAAGGTAACACTATTGATGAAAAAGGTAACAACTTTGTAGTTTCTTCTATTATATCTAATAAATTCTAATATAAATTTAGACTAATAATAGAAACTGTGGAAATGTTAATAACCACAGTATTCTTCAACAAAACTGTTACCTCTCTTTTTTACAACAATCTTGTTACCTTAGATATTTGATGTAATCAAAGCATATCTTGTATCATCTTTAAGAATTGGTGTTGGACTTTTATACAAAGTTATTCCTGCAGAAGATGTGATATCAACTTTTAATTCTGGATAATACTTTTCTTTAATGTTTTTAATTTCATCAATAATTCGGCTGTAATAAACGCTGAGAAGCTTTCTGTCGTTCTCATCGCTTAACGGCATAAACTGCTCGACAAGCTTATCTCTTGGAATGAAAACCTTATCTTTCAAACCGTTGTTTCGATAAACCAGCCAGGCATAAATATCTTTTCCGGCAGCACTGGAAATCTCTTTGTAAACAGTATAATTAATTGGTACTGCGTGTTCCTGGCAAAAAGCCGCAAATTCACCAGACAGTAAAATCTTGAAATTTCCAACCCAGGAACCGTTCTTTTCGCTGGTATCCGTTACCTTTTGATATTGAACACCAGTTGTAAATCGAATGTTGCCTGTGGTTACTGTTTCTACCCTTACGTCGCCTTTTGGATAAGGTTTTTCCATTATGTCTTCAAAAAGATAGCCTGCCTGAAGTGTTTCAATTCGCTGCTCAAAGCAGAAAGCCGCATTCTTAAAACATTCAAGCTGTTCCTTTACTTCCTTGCCCCTCTGCTTTGGAAGCTGCAATTCTTTCAGCAAATCTGCTAGTGACTTGTATTCAATCATCACCGGCGCGTTTTTTTCTTTTGAAAGAACCGCATGAGTCGTAAGAACACTGAGAAGAAGCCGTCCAAACTTTCCGAAGGGAACATTTGTAGGCGATGTAAGAGTCAGCGTAACGCCCTGGCTTCCCTTTCTTGTAAAAGTTGTTTTATTTACGTTTTTGAAAGGTAACGAAGCTGTTGTAAAAAAACTCGGAATATAGCTCATGTAAAGAGCTGGTGCTGGCTTAAAGGACTTAAACAATTCTGTTGTTGAATTGTCCAAAGGGATTAAGCTTGTTGTCTCACTTTCTATTCTTTTTCGTCCCATTTTTAAGCCTCTTTCTTAATGGTTCGAATACCGCTCTTAGAAACCGTACACTTGCCTTCTTCTACTTCATCAATCAGATGTTCGATTGCAAAAAGAATGAATGTGTTGATTGGAACTTCATGAGCCGCACAGAAAGTCTTTAAGCGGGCCTTATCGCCTGTTCCCATGTGAACATTGAATATATTTTTGTAATTGGGCTTTTTAGCAGCTTTTTTGGGTTCTTCTGTTGATTCAGCTGGAACTTCATTTTCTACAACACTTGTTGAAGCAAAATTATTCTGAAACTGACTCATGAGTTCTGGTGAAAGTGATGATTTAGTTGTTTCAGTTTCGACCGGTGCAGACTTTTTTAATGCCATAATTTCCTCCCTTTATTATTGGCTTATTCAGCTTCAACAATCTTTGCAAGTTCTGAGATTGCATCAAGAGTTGCTTTCTTTTCACGGTTTGTCTTCTGTGAATAGAACTGCTGTATTGTCTTTTTTTCCATCTGTGCTTTTCTGAAATTCTGATCAGTTGGGACCGTAACGATTTTGTAGGCGTTCTGTGTACCCAGGAGCTTAAGCAAGTCGTTGGTCATTTTGTGAGAGCGGTTTACGTCGTTCATTACAACGGTGTTGAGGACCGGCTTTATCTGCTTTTTCATCTTGCGGCGATAAAAACTGTTCAGGTTGTTTTTGAAGGTTTCCAGTCCGTCCTGTGAATACTGATCCGGTTTTATTACGGCAATGATTTCATCGGTTGCCTGATAGATGTTTTCTTCAAATGCGGCGAAGGCCGGGCTTGTATCGAAAATGCAGTAATCAAAGCCCATGTTTTTGAACTCTTCGCAAAGTTCTTCAAAGACGTTTGGTTCGCGGGCTGCATTCCTGTCCCTGTAATCGCGCAAGCCTGATTCAACATCCGTAAGGCCTGCTGTCGGAAGAATAAAAAGATTTTCTACGGAAGTCTGTAATATTGCTTCTTTTGGATAGCATTTGCCTGTGAGGACGTCTGCGAGCTCGTACTGAAGGGTACTGATAAGAGTTGATGAAGAGTTACCCTGAGGGTCGGCATCAACTAAAATGACTTTGTATTTCTTTGCAAGTTCTGCGGCCAATGACATAGAAATTGTTGTTTTGCCATTTCCGCCTTTTTCGATAGAGACTGCAATTGTTTTCATTTTTCCCACCTTTTACAACTTTTATTGTACTTCCAATATAATCTACAATAATAAATATTGCAAGTATTGTTTTTTTTATTGTGGATATTGTAAAAAGTACAATATAAAAGATTGTGGAAAATATTGTTAATAATACTATAGAATATACAATATATACAATTAAAAATATTGTAAATATTGTAATTACAACTAAAAAATTGCTCAAAATCGATTTGTTTTTGAAATTTGATAAATTACATGTCCGCGTCTTTTTGAAGCGATTCTGGGGCTTTTTTTAAAATTTAAAAACCAGGCGATTTTGATGAAAAACCGCCTGGTTTTACGGGGGTTGAAGTAGGGGAGGGGAGCCTCATGAAAGCGGAAGGGGAGTGTGAGGCTCTTCTGCCATGTTTCCAATCTGCTTGACATACCAGACGATTCCACGCCATGCACCGAGCTTGAAGCCAGCATTTTCAAAGTGACCGACTTCCTTAAATCCAAGTGCCTTGTGGAGGGCGATGCTCGCTTCGTTTGTATCGACCAGAACGCCGTAAATGTAGCGGTAGCCCTGATCGGTAAGAATCCGGGCAAACTCATTGTAAAGGGCTGTCGCGATTCCGGCTCTTTTTGGAGCTTCAGGGGAAAGAACGATTGTCCATTCAACATTCCACTGATATGCGTCGTGCGGGCGGAGCGGAGAACCGCAGGCATAGCCCAAGATTTTTCCGTCAGAATCCTCTGCGATCAGGAAAGGATATTTTTCCAGCGTGTGAATGATTTTCTGGCGGTAAGATTCGACATCCGGGTTTTCAACGGTGAAAGTCACATAATCAAGCGGAACATAAGCTCCGTAAATGTCGTGAACTGCCTTTGCGTCCTTTTCATTTGCCATTCGGATATTGTATTTCATAATTAAACCTCACTTATTCGCACTGGATTCTTGCCGCTTCTGCTGCGTGAATCAAAGTTGTGTCGTAAACCGGCAGAACGCTGTCTTTCTGGCTGATGAGCATTCCGATTTCCGTGCAGCCGAGGATTACGCCTTCTGCCCCCTGCTCCTTCATTTTTTTGATTATGCTCTTGTATTTTTCGCGTGATGAATCGAGTACGTTTCCAAGGCAAAGCTCGTTGAAGATGATTTCGTTTACAGTTTTGATGTCTTCTTCATCAGAAATGATGACTTCAAGACCTGAGTCGATGAGGCGCTGCTTTATAAAGTCCTGAGTCATTGTGAATTTTGTTCCGAGAAGGGCGATTTTTTTGTGACCGTCTTTTTTGATTGCCCTTGCGGTTGCATCTGCAATATGAAGAATCGGAATATTGATTTCCTTTTCAATCTGAGGAACAAGCTTATGCATCGTGTTTGTTGCGATTACGATGAAATCGGCACCAGCTTTTTCAAGTCTTTTGGAAGCTTCCGCAAGAATTTTTGCGTTGCCGTCCCAGTTTCCTTCGGACATGTTTTTTTCGAGTTCCGCAAAATCAACGCTGTACATCATGATTTTTGAAGAATGAAATCCGCCGAGGGTATTTTTGACACTTTCGTTGATGACCTGATAGTAAGTGACTGTGCTTTCCCAGCTCATTCCGCCGATTAATCCGATTGTTTTCATTTTTTTAACTCCTTAAAGAAGCTGACGTGATCCGTCAGTTCCTCAAATCCACGTTTTTTGTAAAACTCGTATGCCGGCACATTCCGCTCGGTCTGAAGGAAAATCTGCTTAAGTCCTCTCGCCTTCACATAATCTTCAATCATAGTCATAAATTTTGAGCCAAGACCTTTGCCCTGCATGTCAGTTTTGATGCAAAGTTCCTGTATGTAATATTCAGTTCCGCCCCACCAGTGGTGAATTTCGCCAATTGAAATTCCGACAAGCTCGCCGTTCTCATAAAGTCCGAGCCGGATTGGATTGCGAACCTTTGTTAAATCCAGAAGGTATTCGGTAAGCTGATTGTCATCGCTCCAGTCGTCATTCCACGGCGGCCCCATAAAAACCGACTTGAACAAAGCCTTCATCTCGTCAAAGTTTGAATCATCAAGTTCCCGTAATTCTGTCATTTTTTCCCCTATTATATTGTCTTCCTTAAATAAACCATGTCGACAAGCTGAACCCCAGCCTCAAAAATCAGATGGTCGTAGTTCTTTGTAAAAAAATCTTTCTCCACATGATGCCTTGTAAATCCGCACTTTTCATAGAAGGGAACCGTCAAAGGGCTGTCTCCCGTTCCAACCTGCAAAACGGAAAATTTACAGGAAAAAGCATTTTCCACATATTGAATCAAGGCTTTTCCGTAGCCCTTACCGTGAACTTCCGGGGATGTCGCAATGTTTTTGATTTCAAGTACGCCGTCCCCTTCATCAGTCACGACGCACTCACCGAAAACTTTTCCGCTTTCGTCTTCAAGAACGAACATTCTGCCGTGCTCAAGATAGCGGTCAATCATATCTTCCTGCTCGTCAGCAAGCAAAAGCAAATCGAGAAAGGCTTTTTTATTTTCCGTTACTTCCCGGATTTTTGTTTTGGTATTCATAGCCTAATTATAAAGATTAAATACAATTTTGTGCGGGCTTTTCATACAAGATGCATATTTTTTCAGATGAAATGCAGGGCGCACCGGCTGCCTTTCGGCAGCCGGCCGGGCTTTTCGCCCTTCGCTCACGCTCATTGCCAGCAAGCTGGCAACTTCGGGGCTACAATCCCTTGCGCGTTTTCAGTTAAAAGACGGATTTTATCCACTCATCCAAAAACTTCATCTGCTCCGGGGTGTGGAACCAGTGCTCGCCTTCTTCCATGACGGTGAGTTTTGCTCCAGTCTTTCTGGCAAAGTCGGTCATCGTTTCAAGCGAAGTGATGTTGTCCTTTGCGCCGTAAAGAATCTCGGTCGGAACTTTCCAGCTTACAGGATGATTCCTTACATAGCAGAGGTAATCCCAGGACAGGTCTTCGCCGAAATCAGTCGGAATGATTTTCTTTTCTTCGAGTTCGGCTTCCGTTACCTTTGCCCAGCCCATCATGTCACAAATCAGCTTTTCCATATTCACGACAGGTGAAATGAAACAGGCTTTTTGAATCAGGCCTTCAAGATTTGCGTTCATGCTGAAAAATGCCCCTATGCTGTTTGCAATCAGAATTATATTTTCATATTCCGATTTTAAGCTTGCGACAGCCTCATGGATTTCTTTTCCAGTTTCCCATGGCGTAAAAGTCTTGTAATCCAGTCCGATTACCTTGCAGTCCGGGAAGAGTTTTTCGTAGTGACTGCTTTCAGACGCGCTTCCGCCTTTTCCGTGAATGTATAATACCAAGTTCATAATTAGCTCCTGATGTTCCGTGTTAACGGCGTTCTTTTTTCTTCTTTTGTTTTGAAAGATATTTTTCCTTTTCTTCAAGCTTTTTCTGCTTACGGTTTTGCTTTTTGCGTTCTTCGGCGTATTCTTTTTGTGCTTCTGAAAATGCCTTCAGGGACTTTGGAATTCCGCTGGAGTTTTTTTCTGCCTTTGCAAGTTTCTTGAAGCGGATTTTTGTTCGTCCTTCCACCGGCAAGAGAGGAACTTTTGCAAAGTGATAAATCATCCAGTTTAAGATTTCAGGATTTGAAGGCTCTGCTCCAAAGACAAAACGACCGGCAAAGTTTTTTCCGTTTCGGCACTGTTCGATTAAAGCACACCAGAACTGACCGTCAAAATAGATTGTCGTAACCGTAAAATTGTTTTCCGTGATTTTCATACATCTTCCATGTGCCCGATTCCGAAAGTTCCGCAGGCATTGGATTCCGCACGAACTCACGCAGGCTTAAAGAGAGGATTAAGAAAAAAATTACATCCTTGTAATTTTTTTCTTAGCAGTTTCCGACTTCGGCATAAACTGCAATTTCGCACATCCTGTGCGCCCACTACCGTGGAGGTTTAGAGGAAAAAAGTTGTGAAGCCAGAAAATTATGCGCCACATCACCGGCAACCTCTGACTTCGGAAAGTAAGACCCAATCAGTCCTGACAAGACCGGCTGAATCTCTCGAAAGATGTATATAAAGTTTTTACGTTTTTATCCTAGCCAAAATGAGGAAGGAATGCAAGAACTTTCAGACAAGATGCAGATTTTAGCGATGAAATGCAGTCATTATAAAGTCAAGCAAAGTGCTTCTGAACAAATCTTCCCGCCTTTTATAGTCTTCCAGACTGGTAACATTCTGATTTTTCAGCTCGGTTATGACCGATTCGTAATTCTCAGGTAGATTTTCAAGCGTCAAAGAATAGTAGAGCTGACGGTCTTCTGCCGGGGCATAAGAATTATTCTTGTAATAAAGAGCGCAGACTCCGATTCTGATTGCCGTATTAAGGTTTTCATTCAGCTGGAGCAGGGCAGCCCGCCTTTCCCATCGGTCTTTTTTGTAGTCAGAAAGCAAATAGTGAATATAACCGATGTTGTCCGAAAGCTTTTTCTCGCATTCTTCAGTCTTTATTTGATTAATCTTTTTGAGTTCAGCCTCATACATTTTGGTTTTGTCATAAAGAATTTCGGCTTCGAGGATGGAAAATTTTCTTGCTTCTTCAAAATGCACAAAATCATCTGCAGAAATAAAATCCGTAAACCAGATTGCAAACCACAAATCGCCAGACTTAATGCAGTGATATGGAATTGCCGGCTCCTGATTCGGACCAAAAATCTTTTCCGCAGTTGCAGAACTTCCTTTTTTCTTCATGACAATCAAATCTATCATGCCGACATAGCCGCCCTTTTCATCCTGTCGTGGAAAATAATCCCCGCGGGCAACGCTGCCGGAAAGAAGAATCGTTTCAATTTCTGATTTATCTGTTGAAGCGATAAAGTTTTGTGCAGCGGCTTTCATTTTGCTGATAAAATCTTTCTGCTGGGCAATAATCACGTTTTTGTTTTTCATAGTCACTTGAGATTAAGTATAACCCATAAATGAAGAATTTTGTCACTCCGTCGTGACATTTTTGCCGTCAAAAAGCGGTGTGAATAAATCTTCGTCTGTGTTAGATTATAGTCAGTGAGGACAATATGATTTTAGGTGAAAAACTTGCACTGCTCAGAAAACAGAACGGATATTCTCAGGAAGAACTTGCGGAAAAACTCAAGCTTGCCCGTCAGACTGTAAGTAAGTGGGAAAACGGACTTGCCGTGCCGGAACTGGACGGGCTGATCGCACTGAGCAATCTTTATCATATTCCGATTGACCGCATCGTAAAAAATGACGACGACTGCAACATTCCTTTGACGGAAGCAGCCGATAAAAGCGACCGTGCAGAATTAATCACATTTTTGCAAAAGGCAAAACAAAAGACTTACGCAGGCCACGGAGCAGAAACAGCCCCATGCCGCCCGGCATCGCACGACTTGCGTTACGAAGAAAAAACGGAAGCCGGTGTGCTCCTTTACATCGACACCTATCTAGGCGGAAAGAATTTTTCCGGCGAAGAAGCCTTGTGGCGCGACGGCGTGCCACTGTGGTCAATGAACTATTACGGCCGCGTTACAGCCGAACCTTTTTCCGGCGATTTTTTGAAGGCAGCCCTCTACGAAGTCCCGGCAGACAAACCCTTTCGTGGCCCGGACATTTTCCGCCAGGGAGACTACACCTACCATTGCCAGACCAGCGGCGACTTTGAATGGTTCCAGGGCTACGAAGACATTTTCTATCTGGACAAGAAGATTTACGAGTTGCACTTCCACGGGGGCGTGATTGTGTAGGGAAGGGGGATATTTATCTTAATGGACTTATTTTTTCAAAATGCTCGCCACTTACCGCAAGATTCCAGGCAGCGTAAGCTTCTTCTTCATGAAGTGCCAGCCATCCTGTAACCATTTTTAACTGACGTGCTGGCAATTTTCCTGCCAACAATTCTCCGTCAATTCCGATAGCAGCTTTATATTCTCCATAATATACATGTACATGAGGCTTGTTATGTTCTTTGTTATCACGGAACAATAAATAAATTACCATTCCTTCGAAACGGCTTAGCTCTGGCATTATTCTCTCCTATGCGTAAACTTCTTTTGAATACTTATAACTTTCTGCATACAAAGTTTCTGGCGCAATATCAATATCTCCATCAAGCCATGAAACAAAACCATGAGTTACTTTTGCCGTGCGCTGATTTTTTTCATCTGCAAGAGGTGCAAAAGCGCTACCTTTATCAAGCAACGACGTAACATCAAACAATCTGGTTTCACCCGTTGAAAAATCAACAAGCATCATACCGCTATCAAGAAGCTTTATAGACGAAACTTCAATGTTAGGAACAAGTTCGCCTGCGTAGCAGACACCATCTTTGATATACATTTTGTCACCTCTCATAAGAATTATAGCAGAGGACATGCAAAGTTTGAAGAGATATTTTACGGACGTTCCCGCCAGCCAACACCGCGTCACGCTGACTGCCAAGTCTGCGGACTTTGGTGTTGTTACACAATAAAATTCACAATCACCACGTAGCTGATTGTTCCGGTGAGGATGCTCAGGATTGTGTTTTTTTTCCACCAGTGAATTAGGACGATTAGAAGAATTGAAATGATTTCCGGGAGTCCGTGAACGCCCCCCTTAAAGTCTACGGATTTCAGGCAGAAAACTACAAGCATTCCAATTATGGCAAAGGGCAGGGCTTTTCCGAGGTATGAAATGAAATCGGGAGTCTTTTTGCTGCCGCGGAAAATCATGAAGGGGAGAAAACGGAGCAGGGCAGTGACAGTCGCCATCACGATGATTGAAATAATTGTGTCAGTCATTTGAAACCTCATGAGTTGAATCTTTTGCCAGGATGGAATTTTTTCCTTTGACTAATCTTGCAATTGAAAGAAGTGCAAGAATCAGAATCATCGTTGGAATCAAAAAGCGGTCTGCGCCAAAAACAAAAAGGCATAAAACAGAAACAAGCACGCCGGAAACTGCCGCAAAATGGGAGTCAGAATGAAGCCACTGGTCACAGAAAACCGTAACAAAGAGGGCAGTGAGGGCAAAATCAATTCCGACGATTTTAAATGGAAGAAGTTCGCCCAAAACCGAACCGATTGCGCTTCCTGTAACCCACCAGCAATGATTCAAAAGGGAGACAAAAAAATAATAGTCATGCTCGCGGCCTGAATCGTCCCGGACACCGTTACAGACAAGAGAGTAGGTCTCATCAGTAAGGGCAAAAATCAGATAGGGCTTTTTCTTTCCGGCACCTTTATATCGCTCAAGCATGGAAATTCCGTAGAAAATATGTCTCGCATTCACCATGACGGTCGTAAGAGCCACGGTTAGAAGAGATGTGGGCACTCCGCTGATTAAATCAACGGCGACAAACTGCATGGAACCGGCGTAAATAAAAATGCTCATGGCAAGAACCAGGGGAAGACCGAATCCATGCGAATTCATCAGAAGGCCGAAGGCAATTCCAAGAAAAATGTAGCCCGCAAGAACAGGAATCGTAGCAACAAAAGCTTTTTTCAGTGTGGGCATCATTTTACCTCCAGAAAAATTATGCTACCTATGATAACAGATAAATTTGAAAAACTGTTGAAAAAAAATTTAAAATAAGTCATATTTGTTTATGGAAAACATATCTTTAATCCTTTCAGATTTAGACGGAACTTTATTCCACGACGACAAATCAATTTCTGACTTCACCAAAGAGACAATTGCAAAAGCACAGAAAAAGGGAATCCTTTTCGGGATTTCAACTTCCCGGGCCCTTGTAAACGCAGAAAAATTCCTTGAAGGAATTGCACCCGATGTCATGATTACAAACGGCGGCGGAATGGCGTTTTACAAGGGAAAAAAAATCTACAACTGCGAATTTTCACCGGCTGAAACCCAGGCTCTCATAAAAGCCGCATTCGACCTGCTTGGAAAAGATGCCGTAATTTCAATCGATAACGAAAAGGGACTCTATTCAAATTCAAAAGAAGAGCTCGGTGACAAATTCTGGACATTCAATGATTTTTCTGATTTCAGGGAGCCTGCCATGAAGCTTTGCATCAAGACGCTCGATAAGGAAGCCGTCACAAAAATCGCTTCAAGCATCGGAATTGAAAAAGTTGACATGCTTCCATTTTCAGATATTCCCTGGTACAAGCTCAGCAGCCACAAGGCAACAAAGGAAAATGCAATCAAGGCTCTGTGCGCTCACCTGAATCTTCCGGCTCAAAAAATCGCCGCATTCGGAGACGACTTTAACGACATCGGCATGCTTAAGCTCTGCGGAAAGGGAATTGCCATGCAGAACGCCATCGCCGAAGTAAAGGCCGCGGCCGACGAAACCTGCCTTTCAAATCAGGAAGACGGCGTTGCAAAATGGATTGAAGGGCTGCTTTAGCTTCTCCTGCGCCTTGCCAGACATATTCCCGCGATGACTGCAAGGTAAACTGCGGACAATATTATATAGAAGAAAATGTCAACCTCCAAAAAACAGTAGAGGAAGTTAAAGCAGAAGTGAATGACAATTCCGTAAAGAAGGTTGTCGTGCTTTTCCATAAAGAAGTTCATGATGAAGCAGAGTCCGGTCATGACAATCACGTTGGAAAGAACGTAGTGAATCATCTGTAAGCCCATAAAATCTGAATCGACGAACCAGAGGATTGTGTGCCAGAAAGCCCAGATCAGCCCCTGAATGACGGATGCCGCAAAAAATCCGTGGCGGGAATTGAGGTAAGGACGTACATATCCGCGCCAGCCGGATTCTTCACCGGTCGGGCCGGTCGTTACGGAAAAGAGGAAGGAAGCCCAGAAAGGATAAGACCCGAGATTCCAGTAAGAGGCGAAAGGCCTTCCCTGCACGGCTGACAAAAGAGCCACGGTCACAAGGGTTGCGCCCAAAGTGAGCAGGGCTGCGGTCAGGATGGAAGGAAATGTGACCTTCCCGGCAAAGGCATTCCTGTAAAATTCCCTTATGCTTTTCCCCGGTACAAAATATCTGAAGCCTACAAGAAGTACGATTGTCGGAGCCCACGCGCACACATTTGAAAGGATGCGCATCACGAGCGGCGGACAGTGAAAGACCATGCTTGCACTTCCGCAGATTCCCATAACCATCGCCCAGAAAACAAGATACGAGGCGACCACAAATTTGAGCATTATTTTCTTTTCCATAAGCAAATCCTGACTTCAGTATAAAAGATAAAATCAGCTCTGGAAATGAATTTCAGACAAGATGCAGGTTTTGCAGATGAAATGCAGGAGTTTTTCATGACTTTGTGCTAGTATATGGCAGGAGATTTAAAAATGAATGTGTTTTTTGATTTGGACAGGACGCTGATGAATTTTGAGGGCGGCGAGGACATGGGAATCAAGGCCGTGTATGACACCTACAGGAATCAGATGAAGATGGATTATCAGGAATTCCGCTCGACCTGGAAAGTTGTTGCGCAAAAGATTTTTGACGAATATTCGGCAGGGCTTCACACTTTTGACGAGCAGCGGCACATCCGTGTAAAGAAAATGTTTGAGTTGAACGGCACAGAACTTGATGACAAGGGCGTGGAAGAACGATTCCAGCTTTACTGGTCAAATTATGAAAACGGAGTCAGCCTCTTCCCTGATGCCCGCCCCATTTTGGAAAACCTGAAAAGCCGCAAAATCCCCATGGGACTTATTTCAAACGGCGACACATCAAACCAGCGGTGGAAACTAGACAAGGAAAACCTGAATCAATATTTTGACCCGGTCATAATTTCCGGCGAAGTCGGAGTAAGCAAGCCGGACTTGCGCATCTTTGAGATTGCCTTGGAAAAAGCGGGCGCCAAAAAGGAAACTTCCTGGTACATAGGCGACAGCCCTGTTCACGACATTGAGCCTGCACTGAAATTCGGACTAAACGTAATCTTCCTGAACCGAAAGCTCGAAGCCGGAACAGTAATTTGTCATCAGCAAAAGCCCGCCTACGTTGAGGTCGCCTCACTGACTCAGGCATGGGACTGGCTGGAAAGCCTTTGACATGCGTTTCTCCCGCCCGCTTACTGCTGCACATTGCTCCTTTTTTGACATGCCTTACATTTTATATTATATTCAATAATTGAATATTATGAAAAGTGATGTAGCAACCTTACAAAACATTGCAGATACCCTCAAAGAAGAACCAATGGCAAGCCAGCGGGTACTTGCGGAAAATGCCGGAATCTCAATCGGCCTCATGAATGCAATCCTTAAGCGCTTTGTAGAACGCGGATGGATTATGCTTACAAATGTGAACCTTCGTAAGCTCTCGTATGCAATCACCCCGGCCGGAATCGCGGAACTTTCTGCCCGCAGCCAGAAATTCGCAAAGCGCACATTCGAAATTGCAAACAAGTACAACGAAACCCTCTGTAAAGTCGTTTCTGATGCAAATAAAGAAGGTAAAAACACGCTGGTTCTTTACGGCAAGAGCTACATCAAATTCCTGTTAATTTATGCCTGCCAGACTTATAACGTCACTTTTCTTGAAAAGACGGTGGATGAGCCGATAGAAGAAGACGCTTTCTGTGTGGTTGGCGAGCAGTGTGAAGAAAAGGACATTGCCCGGCTGACGGAACAGGGCGGAGTGAGCCTGCTGGATTTGATGGAAGAGTAGGGGCGGTTTGTCGTGACGGAAAATCAATCATCAAAAAAGAATTTTATTGTCTCTATATAAAGACAGGCTGTGAATGGGATTATGTAAAGGAAATCCAGCCTCTTTTGGATTCTCCGGAAACTCCATGTACAGGAAAGCTCTATTGCCTGGGCAAGCAGATGCGGCTCAAAAACGGCATGGAATACATAGACACACTTTTTCAGAGCTATGTTTTTTGGGAAACTGATTCCTTGGACGGAGTTTCCATTTTGCAGAAAGGAAAGGGTTTTGTAAGGCTTCTTCCACAGAGCAGCGAGCCCCAGCAGCTTAATGACAAAGATATTGAACTCATACAGTCATTACTGAAATATGGCAGCGTAATGCCGATTGTCCACGTAACCTTTGACGTGAATGACAAAATCCAGATACTCGACGGCTTGTTCAAAGGACGGGAAGCCCTTGTAAAAGCCGTGAACCGCCGCAACAAGCGTGTGAACTTTGAAGTAGAGCTTATGAACGGCACCAGGCTTATCGGCCTGACTTACGAAGTTGCGAAGAAGGTAGGGGATTAACACTTGACTTCAGGCTGTTTATGCCATATATTATAAGTAATTGGGAGCGTTCCTGCCCTTAAAGTGGAAGATATAATTCTAGGTGCACTTCTACCTTTAAAATGAAGGATATAATCCTAGGCGCACTTCCGCCTTTAAAGTGAAGGATATAACGGGCGGCTGTATCAGCCGCCTTAATTTTTTAAGGACAGCCTTGCTAGAGTTCTTATGCAGAGTGGATATTTTTTTATCAATTCTAATAAAGAGAGACTTGAAAAATGTGTGATGAATACGGCAATAACAAATGAAAATTCGAAGTCCTTATACGGAAATTCTTACACAATGGAAAAATCAGCAGATTGTCAAAACTTTCCAAATTTTAAAGACTACTCCTTGTAAAAATTATATTAGTATTTATGTAACTATTCAGCACCTAAAATCCAAAGCAAAGAGCCGGAGTCCCTGAGAAGGCTAGCTTTACTGCTTCAAACGCATTGACACCGTGCTTTCTTGCAGAATCAATGTAAGAGTGGATTTTAAGATACCATCTGGCTCCGTCATCCGAGCGGAAATTGCCTGCGACTTTTGATTTTGACTTCAGGTTGCGGATGTTCTGCTCGGCAGAATTGTTCGTAAAAGGAACTGCGAAATTCCTTGCGAAGAGAAGCATCGAGTCTTTCAGGCTTGAAAGCCGTTCAATCAGGGAGAGAACCTTTCCTTTTTTCTTTTTGCCGCGTTTTACTACGGTGGAAACCGGCGGCGGATTTTCCTTTCTCGCTATCCCGATTATTTCGTCATATTTCAGGTCATAATAATCAAGATAGCACTCATCCAGCTTTGTTCGCCCGAATCCGGCATAGGATTTTTTGAGACTATGAGCAATTATTACTGTATTTGGGTAAAAACCGGTTTTGAGAATAAATTTATAGAAAAAATACAACCTCTCTTTGATTCCGCCCCAGACGAGCACAACGGCAAGCTTCATTGTATTGAAAAGCAGATGCGCTTAAAAGCGGCAAAGAGTATATTGATCCGTTGATTCCCGGTTATATTTTCTGGGAGACGGACAACCTTTCAAGAATCCAGAATATAAAAGATGAAGAGGGCTTTATAGGTTTTCTTCCCAATGATAAAGACATAAAACCTTTGTCCGCAAGGGATACCGAGCTTGTGACCTCGTTCCTGAGATACGGAAGCGTTATTCCTATCCTGAATGTCCGGTTTGATGTAAACGACAGGATTGTGATTGTTGACGGCTTGTTTAAGGGGATGGAAGGATTTATTTCGGATGTGAACAGATCGAATAAGCGTATAAATTTTGAAGTTACGCTTGTCGATGGAAAGCGGATTTTGAGCTTGTCGTACCAGGAACTGCAAAAAAAAGAAGAAAAATAAGAGTATCTCCAAAGGCTAAGGATTAATTTAATTTTGAGAAAGTAACAACGAGAACCCGATTAAAAATCAGGAATAACGCATAGGGCGTTGTCCTTACGTTACTTCAACCAAAATATAAAAACTTGACAGCTATAGGATTTTGTCTTATATTAATTAATGTAGGTAGCAGGTCTTACCTATGAAGCCGAAAAAGCCGAAAGAAATCTGATAGTCGTGGGTTTCCTGGGCAATGTGGCTTAGTCTAAGGGTTTATAGTTATATCCAAAAGACTATCTAAGGCATGGTGCATATCAGAATTAGGTCTGGTAGTTCTATGTTGAAAGAAAAAACTATTTCTTGAGGAAGCTCTTGCCAGTCGCAAGGGCTTTTTGTTTTTATGACAAATAAGATAAAAGTAATAAAAAATTCAGACAAACTTAGTGCTGCTTTCTCCGCCTATAATAGCTTACTTAATATTGAATATGAGATAATTATAAAAAATGGGGGCTGTATTGAATCTTTTGCAGAAAAGAAATTTTCTGCACCTACGGCCTGCAATCTTGAAAAAGAAATTCTGATAAGCTTTTTCAAAGAGAATTTTTATCATCTTACAGGTTTGCATCATTCAAATCTTACGAAACTTACACAGTATAATCGTAACGGAAAAACACAAGCTAATTTTTATGATGATGTGAAAAATGGAAAAGTTACTGATGAAGATTTGCAAAATTCAGAGCGAAAAGATTACATTTTGCAAAGGCTTGAGATTCTTTCAAGCCTTGAGACAATAATTGATAGGGCTTCAAATTTAAGAGATTATGATGGCTTTCTTTATGTTGAGAATAAGAAAAATGGTGTGGTGAAGGGAAAAGAAAAAATAGGAGCGGCTAACTGTTTTATATACAACAATGAAAATGATTTAATTTTTCCAGAAGCTGATAATATTTTTATTTTCTTTTCTCTGAACGGAGTAAAAACATATCCGACCAAGCAACCGAGGTACCTCAGTTACTGTACAAATCCATGTTCGATTGTTTTTAAGGAGAATGTTGAGGAAGAGGATTACAATCGCGGTCATAACAGGCTAACAGTTCTTGTTCGTAAGAAAGATTATGCAAATAATAAAAGAGAAACGCTTTATATTGCCCCTGGCTATGTTGTAAACAGAATGAACATCATAAAAAAGGAACTGGAATATTATAAGGCTGATAAAAACAGGTTTGAGGCAGTTCTTAGACATCCTAAAGCAACGGAAGAGTTTAAAAAAGAACTATTGTCTTTTATGGAAAGTTTATGAAAACACCTGTAAAACTCAAGTGCATTACCTGCGCCCGGTAAAAACTCCAGATGTCCGCTGAAACTTCGTAAAAGATTTTCCTGCCAGGCGGCGAAAGCGATTTATTAACAAAATGGGTATTGTATGATACAGTGTATTTAAATCATGGAAAAGAAATATCAATTCTTCATTTCTTCCACCTATGAAGATTTAAAAGAAGAAAGGGCTAAATCAATACAGACAATTCTTTCAATGGAACAGTTTCCCATTGGAATGGAATTGTTTTCAGCGGCAGATGAAGACCAGTGGACTATAATTAGTCAAACGATTGATACTTCTGACTATTATGTGCTTATTATTGGCAGGCGTTATGGCTCGATAATACCAGAAGGTAATGTTGATGCTGGAATAAGTTATACGGAAAAAGAATTTAACTATGCCTTGAGTAAAAATATCCCGATTCTTGCTTTTATTCTTTCGGATGAAGCGGAAAAATCGAATCTCACAAATGAGACACCTGATAAAATTGCAAAATTAGATGCTTTTAAAGAAAAAGTAAAAACATCACGCTATGTAAAATTTTTTAAGAATCCAGATGAATTAGCTTCCTTGCTTTCTCAATCAATATACAAAGCTCTGCAGCGGAAAAATAGACCTGGTTGGATTAGAACAACAGAATTTAGCATTGAAGAAAGTCATGCAAGGATTCTGCAGCTTACTGAACGAATTCATACGCTTGAAGCCTTAAATGCTGATTTGAGACTTGAAAATGATAGAAAACCGAATCTAATTTTGAGTTGTCATAGAGACCCAGAAAACGAAGATGAAGACGGAAACCCGATTGGAAATGAACCTGATATAAAAGACGGTGTTGTTCATTATTTGGTAAAGCCTGTATATATGGATGACGTGGCAGAAAAAATAACTTATTCTGATTCCTTTAATCGTGAGAAAAGTTTTAGTAAAGCAGATGTTTTGCTATTAAGGACATTTTTCCAAAATGGTTTCTCATTATTATTCAGAATTGTTAATAAAGGTACTTTAAGGGCAACTGGCGTGCGTTGTAAAATGAAAATTCCAAAAGGTTTGATAGTTGTGTCAAATGCGGATATTGAAGAGTATGTGACATATGGAATGATTGGCTTGTCAGATAAAGATATCGAAGAAAGACAAAGAACTATGTTTGCTCCAGAAGGCTGTAAAGCTTCTGATGAAAAAGTTTCCTTTTTGAGCGTTACTGAGCTAGAATCAAATGTTGAGTTTGCAAATTTATTAGATCCCGTGGATGTCAATATTTCATCACAAGAAATTTATTTTGAATTTGCAGAAATAAGACACAAAGATTTTCAGTTTTACAGAGGTGCATATTTTTATCCAACAGCTGTCGGAACTTTTGAAATAAAATGCAGTATTTTATGCAACGAGATTGTTGAACCTGTAGAACAGATAATCAAAATTGTTGTGGAGTGATATCTTTTCCGATTTTGAGGAGAGAATCTTGTAAGGGGTAATAATGAGTATACTATTTTTAATTGGAAATGGATTTGATCTTAGTTGTGGAATGAAAACTCGCTACGAGAATGTTTATGATTCTTACTGTAAGATTGGTGAATCGGATTCTGAAATAATAAGGAAATTTAAGAAAGAAATCTCTTCAGATTACAAAAACTGGAGTGATTTTGAAGAAGGCATGGCAAGATATGCTGCAGATTTGGATTCAGAAGTTGATTTTATTAAATGTATAAAAGACTTCCGAAATTACTTACAAAAATATTTAAAACAAGAAGAGAATAAATTTATCGAATATGTATCTAATAATGAAGATATTAAACCTTTATTAATTGAAGAAATGCGAAAATCAGTCTTGGATTATTATTCGAAAATGACACCGCGAATTTCAAATATTATAAAAGATATACATACACGAAGTTCAAATAATATTAATTTTATCTCGTTTAATTATACAAATACTTTTGATTATTTAATAAATCTGGTATTTGGCACAGAAAAGGTTTTTCATATTCATGGAAAATTAGATAAATACCTGATTATGGGTATGGATAATGAAAAGCAAGTTAATTCAAGTTATACATTGACAGCACGTGGAAAACAAGCTTTTGTAAAAACATATTTTAATAATGAATTTGATCCGAATAAAATGAGAATTGCTAAAGACAGAATAGAAAGGGCAGATGTAATATGTGCATTTGGATTATCTCTAGGAGAGTCAGATTTAACATGGAGAAATGCGATATTAAATTCCTTGAATAATTTTGGAAATCATCATCTTTTTTTATTTGATTATCAATTAGCATGTGAGCAAGTTTTATTGGAAAATGATAAACTTGATTCTGAATTGTTAAAGCGTGATTCTATTCTAAAATCCTGGGGAATACAAAACACGGAAGCTTATATAAATAAAATACATATTCCTTGTGGACAGAAATTCTTTAATATTGAAGAAATTATTAAAGAAAGCAAGAGACAGAAGGGAACGACTGTCTGATGATAATTGAAAATATTGTTACCGGGAAAAGTGATTTGGTTTTTGACAGAATTGCAGATTTGCTAAGGGGAGAGGAAATTGCCAGCCTTCTAAGGCGGTATTGGATAAAAGACGTTTCTGCAGAATATGTTTTGGAAAAAATCAAATGGGGGAGCCAAAATGACCAGTGATGTTTCAAAACTTCTAAAGCTCTTTCTGTTTTGAGGCTGAAGTCTGTTTTGCATTCGTATATAGGCTAATGCACCAGATATTCTTTTTGATCAGCCTACGGCTAATTTTAAGGAACTGGTAATAGAATTAGAAAACAATAATGTAAAGCATATTAATTTTTCTAAAAATACTAATAAGCGACTTATAAATGCGTATAAAAAATTGTGCGAAAGCTGCTCTTTTTTATTCTGTTCCGGTGACATTTCCTGCTGCTGATGAAAACACTAAGAAAAATCAGCAGGCACTTCTAGTTAAGGGGAAAAATACAATAAATCATACTTTAGTGGAAAATGGAAGCGTTATTCCTATCCTGAATGTTCGGTTTGATGTAAACGACAGGATTGTGATTGTTGACGGCTTGTTTAAGGGAATGGAGGGCTTTATTTCGGATGTGAACAGGTCAAATAGGCGTATAAATTTTGAAGTTACGCTTATGGACGGAAAGCGGATTTTAAGCCTGTCGTACCAGGAACTGCAAAAGAAAGAAGAAAAGTGAAGTTACGTCAGATGACATGGACTACTACTGTATAATGTTTTTTTACAGTCGAGGCGAAAATCTCAATATATACGATTAAAATACCACAAAAATTACGATTAAAATACAGCAAAAACTACGATTGATATTGCGCAAAAACTACGAACGATTATAATAGAAATCGGAGTTCGACATGGAATATAGACAGAGATTGCAGGATGAGGAACTTGCTTTTCGTTTGGAATGTAGTGGAGCTGTTTTGATAGAAGGCCCAAAATGGTGCGGAAAAACTACGCTTGCAGAACATCATTCAAAAAGTGTCATAAAAATGCAGGATCCTGATAAACGGCAGGGGTATCTTCAGACGGCTGCGACAAAACCTTCTCTGTTGCTTTCTGGTGAGAATCCAAGATTGATTGACGAATGGCAGGATGCTCCTGTTCTTTGGGATGCGGTGAGACTTTCTGTTGATGCCAGGAATGAAACAGGCTTATATATTTTAACAGGTTCGAATTCCGTTGATAAATCAAAGATAAATCATTCTGGGACTGGACGCATCGCAAGGATGCGCCTTGAGACAATGAGCCTTTTTGAGACAGGGGAGTCAAACGGAACTGTTTCACTTTCTGCTTTATTTGTAAATCCGCAGATGGAGATAGAAGCAAAGTCAGATTTGGAAATAGAACAGATAATTTTCGCTGCCTGTCGTGGTGGGTGGCCTGGATTTCTTGCAAGAAAATCTGACCGTGCACAACTGCAGATTGCGCGCGATTACATAGACAGTGTGTGTGAGACAGATATTTCTACCGTTGATGGTGTAAAACGAAATTCAGTATGGGCTGCGCAGATTTTAAGGTCTTATGCCCGGAACATTTCTACACTGGCAAAAGAAAGCAATATTTTAAAGGATGTTGTATCGGCATCTGAATCAATTTCTCATGATACTTTGTCATCTTATATTCAGGCTTTTGAAAAACTCTTTATCATTCAGGATATAGATGCCTGGTGTCCTTCTATCCGGTCTGCTTCTGCTATTCGTTCCGGTAAAAAGAGAGGATTTTGCGACCCTTCGATAGCCGTTGCAGCTTCAGGCTTGAATCCCGAATATTACATGACGGATTTGCAGTCATTCGGATTTATATTTGAAAGCCTGTGCATGAGGGATTTGCGTGCGTACAGTGCCAAATCTGACGGAAAGATTTCGTATTACCACGACAGATACAATCTGGAAGCTGATTGTGTTCTTCATCTTCGTGACGGGAAATATGCTCTCATTGAATTCAAATTGGGAAGTAATGAGATTGAAGAGGCAAGTTCGCATCTTCTGGAAATAAAACGTCTTGTATGCGAATATAACGAAAAAGGAAGTGCACCACTTCTTCGGGAACCTGATTTGCTTATTATAATTACGGGTACAGAATATGCATACCGAAGACCAGATGGAGTTTATGTGATTCCGATTGGATGTTTACGGGATTAAAATTTTTCCTTCATTCGTAATCAGGGCACGGCAAGCACTTATCTTGCACAGATTCACTGACTTAATCATAAAAATGTGTTAGTATTTCAAATCGTATTGAGTAAGCGAAGAGTTAGACTATGAGCAATTATTACTGTATTTGGGTAAAAACCGGTTTTGAGAATAAATTTATAGAAAAAATACAACCTCTCTTTGATTCCGTTCCAGATGAGCATAACGGAAAGCTTCATTGCATCGGAAAGCAGATGCGGTTAAAAAGCGGCAAAGAATATATAGATCCGTTGATTCCGGGCTATGTTTTCTGGGAGACGGACAACCTTTCAAGAATCCAGGATATAAAAGATGAAGAGGGCTTTATAGGTTTTCTTCCCAATGATAAAGACATAAAACCTTTGTCCGCAAGAGATACCGAACTTGTGACCTCGTTCCTGAGATACGGAAGCGTTATTCCTATCCTGAATGTCCGGTTTGATGTAAACGACAGGATTGTGATTGTTGACGGCTTGTTTAAGGGGATGGAAGGCTTTATTTCGGATGTGAACAGATCGAATAAGCGTATAAATTTTGAAGTTACGCTTATGGACGGGAAGCGAATTTTAAGCCTGTCGTACCAGGAACTCCAGAAAAAAGAAGAAAAATAAGATTGTTCATAATTTGAATATATTGACAACCTAAAATAAAAAATCGTACTATAGTAGAATTAAAGGCAACCATTATTTGACGCGGAGTTTGGTTGAAGCACGTATGTCAAATGGTGAACAGATCCATTGTTGGTGACGGCTGAAATAACGACCGCTTGCCAATGGAGAAGGTGTCTTTAAAACTTTTTATCCTTGACGGAATGGTAACCTTATTATAAATTTATTTATATGAATACAGACAAACTGATGCAAGTTGTTGCTTTTATATTAAAGCGCAATAACGGTTCAATGGATTATTACAATCTCATAAAAGAATGTTATATTGCAGACAGGCGTTCTATTGATGCTATAGGAAATGCGATAACAGGAGATTCGTATGTATCCATGAACAGAGGTCCTGTATTAAAAGGTTTGTATACATTCATAAAAGACAAGAATGAAAATGTGAATGATCAAAAAAAATGGAATTCTTGTTTTTCTGTCAAAGATCATAAGATTTCACTTTTAGATACTGCTATTTCAGATGCCTACCTTTCTGATTTTGAAGAAAATATTTTGGGATCTGTATCAGACCAGTTCTATGGATATTCTTATGAGGATATGAAAAAGTATGCTCATGCAGATAGCCGCTTTCCAGAGTGGACTCCTGTTGAAAAAGGTGAGGAAATACCGCTTCCTTTAGAGAATGTCATGAAAGCCGTCGGTATCTCTGATAAAGAGATTGAGCTTCTTATTGCAGAAAAGAAAGTATTTGAAGAAGAGGCCTCTCTATTTCATACACATTAGAAGAAGGTCTTGCCTTCAGGGGAATCTCTGATATTGCCCCTGATGGTAAGTTGCATAAGCATTTAAGAATTGTTATTTCTCATGTTTCTGAAGATGATAGGGCGCTCGTGATTCCGATTTCGACAGTGCATGAAGGAATGACAAGGTATGATAGAACTTGCGTTCTTGCACAAGGTGAGCACTCTTTCCTGACAGAGCCATTTTCGTATGCGTATTATGCAAAAGCCGAAGCATTGACTCAAAAAGATTTAGACGAGTTAGATTCTCGTGGATTACTAATAAGATATGAGAATGCTACACCTGAGCTCATTACAAAACTTCAGGAAGGTGCGAAAAAGACACCACAGTTACAGAAAGTTTTTAAGAAATATTTCGAAGATTTTTAGTAACAATAAACATAATGAGTTTGTGTTTTCTGAAGGCTGTACAAAATTTTTCGTGAAAAATACAACTCAATAAAAA
Organism: Treponema ruminis; assembly: GCA_017161305.1. Lineage (GTDB taxonomy): Bacteria > Spirochaetota > Spirochaetia > Treponematales > Treponemataceae > Treponema_D > Treponema_D ruminis. The sequence goes on from CP031518.1 coordinate 1,390,109, forward strand.
TCAGTAAAAAAAGAGCTATGGGTGACGTCTGAAATAACGCTTGCCTGCCAATGAAGAAGATGCTTCTAATTTTTTTAATAAATAATTAATGAGGGATAAATTATGATAAATTTTAATGTACCACCATTTTCTGGAAAAGAAAATGAATATATTGCCGAGGCTATCTCAAATCATAAGATTTGTGGAGATGGTTCATTTACAAAAAAATGTAATGAATGGCTTGAAAAACGCTTCAATGCTAAAAAGGTGTTATTAACTACAAGTGGTACTTCTGCATTGGAAATGGCGGCATTGCTTTGCGATGTAAAGCCTGGTGATGAAGTAATCATGCCAAGTTATACATTCTGTTCTACTGCAGATGCCTTTGTACAGCGTGGCTGCAAAATTGTATTTGTAGATGTAAGACCAGATACAATGAATATTGATGAAGAGCTTATTGAGCAAGCCATCACAGATAAAACAAAGGTAATTTGTGTTGTTCATTATGCAGGTGTTGCCTGTGAAATGGATACAATTATGGACATTGCTCATCGACATAATCTTAAAGTGGTAGAAGATGCTGCACAGGCTGTTATGTCTTCATATAAAGGAAAAGCTCTTGGTACTATAGGTGACTATGGTTGTTATTCATTCCACGAAACAAAGAATTACAGTATGGGAGAAGGCGGTGCAATCGTAATCAATACAAATATAGAAGATATTGAAAAAGCAGAGATTATTCGTGAAAAAGGTACAAACCGTTCAAAATTTTGGCGCGGACAGATTGATAAGTATACTTGGGTAGACTACGGTTCAAGTTATCTTCCAAGTGAATTGAATGCAGCATACCTATGGGCACAGCTTGAAGTTGCAGATAAAATAAATGATTCACGACTTTCAGTATGGAACAAATATTATGAATCATTCAAATCGCTTTCAGATTCTGGCAAAATTGAATTACCTGTAATTCCAGAAGGTTGTGTTCATAACGCACATATGTTCTATATAAAATGTAATGATCTGGAAGAAAGAACAAGATTTATTAGTTTTATGAAAGAGCATGAAATTGGTTGTGTATTCCATTACATTCCACTTCATTCTGCTCCTGCAGGCATACAGTTTGGACGTTTTGACGGTGAAGATAAATTTACCACATCTGAAAGTGATAAACTTGTACGACTTCCTCTTTGGTATGGTATGAAAGATAATGAAGTTGAATCTGTTATTAAGACTGTAAAACAGTTTTTTGGAATGTAAAAATGGAAGTATCAAAGAGATTTCATTCGCTTGATTTCTTAAAATTTATTCTTGCTGTAATAATTATTTTCCATCATTTTCAGCAAATTACTGGTGTTCAGTTTTCTGGAATTAACTTTTATGGTGGACTAATCTCTTTTGGGTATGTAGTAGAATGTTTTTTTATTATTTCAGGATTTGTTACAGCGTTAGGAGTAGAATCAAAGTTATTTGTAAATTTTAGAAAATGGATTACAGGAAAATGTATAAGACTTTATCCTATGGCGATCTTGAGCGTACTTGTTACAGCTATAGTCTACTTATTGTATCGAATCTGTCTTGGAAAATTTCCTGAAGGTATTACAATTGGTTTATGGCAATTGTTGAATAGTGTTACCCTTACATTTGTGGGGGGGGGTATAGGTAATATAAGTTTAGGAATAAATAATCCTCTTTGGTATTTATGTGTTCTACTTATCTGTTATATCATTGTATATACATTAAACTGGATAAGTTTAAGGCTGACTATTAATGTAAAATATTTGTACTTTACAATGATGGTAGCAGGTGTAAGTGCGGTAACTTATAAATTGAATATACCTTTCTTAAATCTTGCTACAGGACGTGGATATTCAGCATTCTTTTTAGGGATGGTGTTTCACTATATTTATAAGAATGTACCAAAAAAAATTTTAGTTGCATATTCGATTTTATGTCTGGCACTTTGTGGAGTATGTTCTGTTTTGAAAAATGGAATTGATGATCAGTGGGGAATCTTTACTTTTATGATTTGGCCATCTGTTCTGATAATATTATTATCATGTGAAAAGCTTTTTAGTTGGAATGTTTTTTTTATGCTTGGGGCTATTTCATTTGAGATGTATTTATGGCATGTACCTGGACTTTATTTATTTATAATTTTCAAAAATATGCTTAAATTAAATACTACAAGTTTCTTAGAGATGGTTCTTTATACAATTTTAATGATAATTATATCTTTTGGAATGTTACAAATAGAAAAGAAACTTACGACTTTATTGAAGACAAAAATAGTTATTAGATAGAATAGATTAAGGATTTTATATAATGAAAAAAATAGCAATTATAGGAGCAAATGATTTCCAGCGACAACTCATTCTTAAAGCAAAAGAAATGGGTTTAGAAACTCATGTTTTCGCATGGGAGGATGGAGCTGTAGGAAAGGCTGATGCAGATTATTTTTACCCTATTAGCATTATTGAAAAAGAGCTAATTTTAGAAAAATGTAAGGAAATAGGAATTGATGGTATCTGTTCTATTGCTTCTGATTTAGCAGTTCTTACAGTTGATTATGTTGCTGAAAAAATGGGGCTTAATGCAAACTCTATTGAATGTTCAGAAATTGCAACTAATAAATTTTTAATGCGAAAAGCATTTAAGAAAAATGGTGATCCAATTCCAAAGTTTATTGAAGTTGGAGAAAATGAAAAGTTTGATATTTCTGATTTTTCTTATCCTCTTATTGTAAAACCAACAGATAGAAGTGGAAGTCGCGGTATTACAAAAATCACTGATAAATCGCAATTATCGGCAGCTATAAAATCTGCGTGCAATGAATCTTTTGAACACAAGGCAATGATTGAAGAGTTTGCAGAAGGAAAAGAATACAGTGTAGAATGTGTTTCATTTCATGGTAAGCCAACTCTTCTTGCAGTAACAGAAAAGATAACAACCGGAGCCCCTCATTTTATTGAAACTGGACATAATGAACCTGCCCCTATTAGTGCAGAAATGGTAGAGAAAATTAAATCTGTTGTTTACCACGCATTAAACAGTCTTAAGATAACAGAAGGTGCAAGTCATTCTGAAATTAAAATCGATGATGATGGAAATATAAAGATTATTGAAATTGGTTCACGAATGGGTGGAGACTGTATTGGTTCTGATCTTGTTAGGATTTCAACAGGTTATGATTTTACTAAAATGGTAATTGATGTTGCACTTGGAAATGAACCTGATTTCAAAAAAGTTGTAGAACCAAGAAACGCCGCTGTTCGATTTATTTTTACTGAAAAAGATATGGCTGATTGTGAAGAAATGCTCAATGATGGATGGCAGCTTGAACGAAAATTTATTGAACATGAGTTTGATGGGCATACGATTACTGATAGTTCTAATCGTTATGGATATTATATTATGAAGGGTAATATGCTATGCTCATAAAATATGGATGTGTAACGCTTCGAGCTATAGAGGCAAAGGATTGCGACTTGCTTCTTGAAATGATGAATAACCCTGATATTGATAGATGGGTTGGGAATTTACATCTTCCAGTCAGTAAATCAATGCAGGATAATTGGATAAATAATTATACTAATACTAATTCAACTATTCGACTTATGATTGAATTAGAAAATGGCCATACCTTAGGTATGGTTATGTTGCAAAATATTGATTATAAGAATTCAAATGCAGAAATTGGTATAAAAATTAATATTTCCGATAAAAGTAAAAGGATGAAAAATGATACAGATGATGCTTATAAAGCTTTACTAACTTTTGCTTTTAAAGAGTTAAATTTAAATTGTATTTATGCATATGTAATAAAAGGAAATGAACATTCATATAATTTTAATTTAAGGAATGGTTTTAAAGAATCTGGTCTATTACCTTCAAAAATTTATACGGAAGGTGAATATAAAGATATGATTGTTTTTTCAATATTAAGAAATGACTTTTATTCATATATAAGTGATTAAAAATTCAAATAATTTTATACAATAAAACTAACAAAGATGCAAACTAAAAGTATAAAAATAAATGCAGTTTTAAATGTTATAAGAACATGCTCAACTATTTTTTTTCCGTTAATAACTTATCCTTATGTTCTTCGGATTTTAATGCCTGAAAATATTGGAAAGGTAAATTTTGCTAATTCATTTATAAGTTATTTTTCTTTAATTGCTGGTTTAGGTATCGGGACTTATGCGATAAGAGAATGTGCAAAAGTAAGGGATAATAAAGAGATGTTAGATAATATTTCTTCTCAAATTTTTTCTATGAATCTTTTGACAACATTTATTGCTTATATACTTCTTTTTTTGTCTTTATTTTTTTTTCGAAAGTTAGATAATTATCGCGTATTAATCATTGTTTATGGAAGTAGTATTATATTTACAACACTAGGGGCTGATTGGATTAATACTGCTATGGAAGATTTTTTTTATATAGCGATTAGAACGATTCTTTTTCAGATACTTCATGTTATTTTGATATTTGTTTTTGTTAGAACTTCAAATGATTATTATAAATATGCAGTAATATCTATAATGTCTGCGAGTGGAGCAAATATTGCAAATATTTTTTACAGACGAAAGTATTGTAAAATGAAGTTGATATTTAAAATTGAATGGAAGAAACATTTAGCACCAATTATTTATTTATTTGTTATGATTCTTTCTCAGACCATTTTTAATACGGCTGATGTAACAATGTTGGGGCTAATGAAAGATGATTATGCAGTTGGAATTTATTCTACAGCTGTAAAAATCAATAATTTGATAAGTCAGTTAATTGCTTCTGTTTTATTTGTACTTTTGCCAAAGTTATCAAATATTTTTGCGAATGAAGATTATGAACGTATTAATTCAGTTTTACGTAAAATTTTAGGATATATTCTTTTGTTGGGCATTCCTTGTTATGCAGGTGCCACTGTTCTTTCAGATGAAATTATATTATTGATAGGTGGAAGTCAATATATTGAATCGCCTTTAGTTTTAAAAATTTTACTTATTGCTTTTTTATTCAGTCTTGTTGGAGGCAGTTTTTTGGGAAATATAGTTCTTTTGCCTTCAGGTAATGAAAAGAAGTTTATGTTTATTTGTTGTATAACAGCTGCTTTTAATGTAATTACTAATTATTTTTTTATTCCTTTTTTTGGAGTTTATGCTGCAGCTATGACAACAGCAGTCAGTTCTTTATTAATTTTAATACTTTTGATAATTACAGTTGATAAAAGAATTAAGATAAATAAAAAATCAAAGATTTTTTTAGAACCAGTATTTGGTAGTATAATAATTACAATTATATGTTTATTACTAAAGAAATGTGTTGGAAATCTTATAATAAGAACTGTTGTGTGTATGATTTTTAGTGCATTTGTATACACTGTTATTTTATTGCTTTTTAGAAATGAATTTTTACTTGAGATTATTAATTCTATAAAACAAAAAGTTATGGGACTTAAAAATGGACTGTAATAAAAATATTTTAATAGTTTCTTCTGCCAACCCATTTATAGCATCTGGGGTTTTAGCCGTTGATTTTTATAATGCACTTAAAAAATCTGGTGCAGATGTTGATTTTCTTACTAAGGAAAAGTCTTTAGAGTATCCAGATTTTTTATATATAAAAGATAATATAATAGAAAAAGAATTAATAAGGCTAAAAAGAATTATTCATCGTATCGATTTTAAACTTTTCAGAATTATTACACGACGTAATTATGAAAAATATTTTCAACGATGTTTCTTTTATAAATATGAATGTAAACCTCCTGTTTCAAATAGAAAATTACTAAAATCGCTTCCTAATAATAAAAGATATGATTTTGTTTTAATTCTTTTTTGGCAAGAAATGCTCAGTGCTGTATCATTAGAAACGCTGTATGATAAATATAAATGCCCTATTTTTATTGTGTGTGTGGATTATTCACCAATGACTGGTGGTTGTCATTTTATTTCAGATTGTTCTACATTTGAAAATGGTTGTGGTGCATGTGAAATATGGTATTCTAAAAATAAAAAAGATTTTACTTATAAGAATGCTCTTGAAAAAAAAAGAATTTATGAAAAAATACATCCTGTAATGTTGGTTAACAAATACATGGATGAAAATTATGCATCAAAAAGTCCAATATTAGAGAATATTAGGAAAGAATATATTTTTCCAGTAATTAATGAAGATAAGTTTTGTCCTGTTGATAAAAGTCTTGCAAAAAAAGAATTAAATATAGATGAGAATAAAAAAGTAATTTTCTTTGCTTGTCAAAATTTGAATGATAAAAAAAAAGGTGGAAAATATGTTCTGGATGCAATGAATATTTTCTATAATAATCTTTCAAATAATGAGAGAGAGAATATATTAGTAATTCTTGCTGGTCATGCGGGGAAAGAGATTGGTTCAATTGTAAAATTTAATTGTAAGACATACGGTTATGTTGATTCAAAAATGTTAATAAAACTTTATCAGGCTTCAGATGTGTATCTATCCGGTTCAGTTATAGATGCAGGACCAATGATGGTTAATCAAGCTATATCTTGCGGTGTTCCTGTTGTCGCATTTAATATAGGAACGGCTATTGATGTCATTAATGGAAAAAACACAGGTTTTGTTGCAAAAGAGATTTCTTCACAGGCGTTTGCAGATGGAATTAAATGGTGGTATTTATTATCCCCTGGAGAATATAAAATAGTTGTAGATAATTGTAGAAATATGGCATTATCAACAACTTCATATAAAGCTTGTGCTGATTTTTTTTCACAACTATATGACAATTATTTAATAAAATAAGATTGAAATTATAAATTGGAAATAATAGTAATATGATAGTTAGTTATTATATAAACTTATATTTATTTAGAAAAAAATACAGAAAGCAAAATAAACATAATGAAACAACAATTATGAATTTTTGTGACTTAAAAAAAGTTGTAGTTGGTAAAAAGTCCTATGGCATTATTGATGTATTTGATGGTAGTCCGTCAAATAATAAGTTAGTTATAGGAAATTATTGCTCGATTGCGAATGGAGTAAAGTTTTTATTAGGTGGGGAACACAAGATAAATTGTATTTCTACATTTCCGTTTAAAGTAAAATGTTTTGGATATGAAAAAGAAGCTGATTCAAAAGGAAATATAATAATTTCAGATGATGTATGGATTTGTACTAATGCTATTATCTGCAGTGGGGTTAGTATAGGACAGGGGGCTGTAATAGCGGCCGGTGCAGTTGTTACACGAGATGTTGAACCATATTCAATCGTTGGAGGTAATCCTGCTCATTTTATACGCTGGAGATTTGATGAAAATTTAAGAAAAAGATTGTTATCAATTGATATAGTAAAATTATTTGATTCTTTTACTGAAAAAAAGACTTTAATATATGAGCCCCTCTCAGAAGATATTCTTGATAAAATTCTTATACAAAATTAAAAGGATATAAATACTAATGGATGTTTCTATCATTATAGTAAATTATAATAACTTTGCAGAAACTATTGAATGTGTCAAAAGTTTACAAAAATTAAAGAATAATGTTTTGTATAATATTGTTATTGTAGATAATTGTTCTCCCAATACTGACTTTAATAACTTGCTTGAACTATATAATTCAAATGAAAATATATATGTAATTAAAACAGACATTAATAAAGGTTATTGTGCCGGAAACAATTATGGAATTAAATATGCTCTAGAACAATTTAATTCACGTTTTATTTGGATATTGAATCCTGATACTCTTATTGAAGAGAATTGTTTAACTGAATTGTTTAGTTTTGCCAATTCACATTTGGATTGTGGTATTCTTGGTGCAAAATTAGTTCACTATCCAGATACTGATACTTTGCAGGCTTTAGGAGGATGTTTGTTTAAGCCGAATAAAATTGGCAGACTAACTCCTGGAAAATGTTTTTATGCCGGTGAGCCTTCGGATTGTGAGCTTCCTGAATTTGTTACTTGTGATTGTATCATAGGTGCATCTATGTTTATACGAAAAGAAGTTTTTAAGGACTGCGGATTTATGAACGAAAGCTTCTTCTTATATAGTGATGAAACTGAATTTTGTTTACGAGTAAGAAACTCCACCTGGAAAATTTATGCAATCTCAAAAGCGGTAGTTTATCATGCAGAATGTGCAAGAGTAAATCCTCAAAGAAAACTTATATATTATTACTATAATACTCGAAATGAATTATTAATGATAAAAGAATTATTTCCAAAACACGTGTATTTTCAGATTTTAACTTATTTTATATATATTTTATTTTATTTGACTAAAGGTAAATTGAAATATGCAAAATATATGTTTTTAGGTATGACAGCTTTCTTTAAAGGTGAAACTGGAAAAACAACTCGAGTAATAAAATAAAAAGGTGGTTATATAATGCTAGAAGAAAGTATTACATTTTGTTTATTAGCACGTAATTGTTATAATAATTTAAGCAAAAATTTAGAGAAAATAGAATATATTAGAAATTATTTCTTAAACTCCTATGTTATAGTTATTGAGAATGATAGTAAAGATGGAACTAAAGATTTACTTATTGATTGGCAGAAAAATCATAAAAATTATTTTATAGATTGTAAAGATTATAATCAATCTACATTTCCTGTTGGACAAACAAAAAAATCAAATGCTGGTGCTTCCAAATACAGAATTGAGAAAATGGCTTTTTTCAGAAATAAATATTTAGAAATAATAAGGAAAAAAAACATTCATACTGATTACATAACTATTTTTGATTCTGATTTAGATGATTTTGCTTATAAAAATTTTGTTTCAGTAATAAAAAATGCGCCTAAAGACTGGTCTTGTATTTTTGCTAATGGATGTTTTTATTCATCTTTTCTCAAATATAGAAAACTTCTGAAACCATATGATATATTTGCATATATTCCATATAATGCAGAGCATGATGAGTTAACCTATAAGGAAATGTTTATAAATATAGATGAGCTGGAGAGACAACTAAAAAAGGAATCCTATGTAAGATGTACCTCTGCATTTGGTGGAATTGGAATTTATCATTATGATAATATAATAAATACTTTATACACTACCAAAAATAATGAAAGAAGCAGTACTTTAGAAGTAATTTGTGAACATATTTCTGTTAATGAATATTGCAAAAAATTTGGAGTTAATTATATAGCGAAAGATTTATATGCACTTTATCAGAGGAGACGTTTTTTATCTCCTTTTATGCTTTTTACAAATAAACAAATCGTAAAACTATATGAAATGATAAAAAGAAAATCTTATCCGGAGTAATAGCAAAAAATGATTCAATTTCCTTATTTAGCTATTTTTTTTATCTTATTTTTATTATCATTTCCAAGCACAATTTCAGCCGGAAAGATAAAATTAAGAAATAATATTAATGCATTTAACTTTCAAAATAGTTATTATGCATTTTTAATGATTTATATAATAATTTTCTTTATTGGTGGACGCTGGTATGTTGGATCTGATTGTATAAATTATGAGAATGCTTTTTTAAATGCACCCAAAATATTTGGTTTAACCACAAAAGAATTGGAATTATTTTTCAAGAAATGTGGAATGGAAAAAGGTTTTTGCGTTTTTATGATTTTATTTAAATCATTCTTTAATAATTATTGGGTGTTTTCTTTTTTTAATTCTGCTTTTGATTATATTATATTCTATTTATGTTTACGAGATTATCTTCCAAAATATAAAGGTATTGCTATTTTAATTTTTTATGTGTTTATAGCCGATTCACATTTAGGAATAAACATGGTAAGAAATTTAAAATCAGTAATGATTTTCTTGTATAGTATCCGATATATCGTTAATAAGAAGTTCTATAAGTATGTTTTATTAAATTTATTTGGATGTTTATTTCATTTAAGTTCACTTTTTTATTTGCCACTCTATTTCTTGTTAAACAAAAAGATACGAAAGTATATATTTGTAATTATATATGGTATAGGATTGCTGTTTTTTTTCTTAAAGATAAAATGGGTTGGGGTTGTTTTAACACCTTTTGCTAATACAAATTTTGGAAGAATATCGCATTTAGTTTTGGCATATACTGATAAAGTGAATCCATTATCAGTTTCTGGGAGAATTACAATTGGATTTCTGGAACGTTTCTTTTCCTTTATTTTACTCTTGAAATATAAAAAAATAATAGAAGAAAAATTCAAATTTGGTGTTGTCTTTGTTAATATGGCTTTTATCTATTTTATTATTTTCTTCTTCTTTAATGAAATCTATATTTTTGTTCAACGGTTGCCACCGTTATTTTTGATTTCTTATTGTTTTATTTTTCCAATGATATATTCCTTGCTGACAAAAGAGCAGAAATGTTACTTTTACATAATTATTTTCCTTTATGGATTCTTACGAGTTTATAAAGGTAATTCGAATGCACATTATATTTACAATAATATCTTTAATCCTTTTAAGCCAGATAGCTTTTATCGTATTAAGGAAATAATATCTACGGAATCCAAAGTCATATGAAAAAAATATTATTTACTATAGGTTTACAGTTTAATGACCAAAATCGAACGGGTGTAGGAGAAGTTTATTATAATCTCCTTTCTGCAATTGATTTTGATGTTTGGGTAATCTCAAACAAAAAGACATTCGAAAATAAGATAAATATCCATTGTATTTATATGTCGGATTTTAAGTATCGACTTTTCAGATATTTAAGATATTTTTTGCCTATCACTTTTTTTGTTAAACAAAAATTTGATGTATATGTTTCAGATGGGTTTATTCCCATTGTTCCCAAAAAGGCAAAACAATATGCATTTGTGCACGATTTGATGCATGCTATATATCCGGAAAATTACAAGAAATCAGTCCTATGGAATTATACAAAGTTTTATAAAGATGTTGTAAAAAGAAGTGTTTTTCTGATTTCTGTTTCTGAAACGACAAAAAATGATTTAATTAAGTATAAACATATTTCAGCAGAGAAAATCTCCGTACTACCATTGACTACAACTTTAAGCATAGATAAAAAAGCTTCAGAACCATTTTTTATATGTATTGGGGCAATGAGAAAAAACAAGAATTTGTTAAATACAATAAAAGGGTTTGAGGATTTTAAAAAGAATAACAGAAACTCTGTTCATACATTGTTTATTGCAGGTTCAAAATCCGGAGAATATGAAACTTTGAAAGCATATGTTGAATCTCATTCCCTTTCGGATTGTATTCAGTTTCTTGGTTATATAACTGATGAACAAAAGATAGATTTATTAAGTAAATGTACTGCACTTGTAATGCTTTCTTCTTATGAGGGGTTTGGAATTCCTATTCTGGAGGCTGGATTAAATAAGATTCCTGTTATTGCAAGTCGTATTCCTGCATTTGAAGAATTCACGAAAAATAATGTAATTTTTGCAGAATCAGACAATATTCAAAGTATTTCTTCTGCCTTTGTAACAGCAATGGATGAAGAAGTTTTACAAAATAACAGTTTAAATTTTTACGAAGAAATACACCGTTATACTCCAAAGCAATTTAAACAGAATGTTTATAGTTTGTTATATCTATAAACAAAATCATAAAAATCAATTATATTTGGAAAAACAATAATGAATATTTTATATGTTTCAGATGAGAATTATGCGATGTTGACAGGTATTTCAATGTTATCATTGCTTGATAATAATAGGGAAGAATCTGTTTCTATTTATATTTTTTCTTTGGGAATAACAAAAGATAATAAACAAAAATTACAAAGTATTTGTGATTCATATGAAAAGAAGATTTTTTTTATTGATGCAGATTCATATATTGAAAAACTTCGTAACTCAAATCTAAATACATACCGAGGTTCATACTCAGCGGCAGTCCGATTTGGTATTTCAGAGCTTTTACCAGAAAGCTTAGATAAAGTGCTTTATTTAGATTGTGATACTCTTGTTGTTGGAAATATAAGCACTTTATACAATTATAACTTAGAAGAAAAGACTATTGGTATGTGTTATGATTGTATTAGAAACGAAAGAAAAAAACGATTGCAGTTTTCATTTAATGAACCATACTTTAATTCTGGTATTCTGCTAATTGATATAAATAAATGGAAATCAAATCAGTATGAGAAAATTTTTCTTACTAAATTTGATTCTATAAAAGATATCTGTTATTTACCGGACCAAGATGGAATAAACATTCTCTTTAAAGATGGTATATATCCACTGCCTTTTGCTGCGAATATTCTTTCACAGACTCTATTTTATAACTACGATGGCAATTGTTTAGTTTATAAACAAAAAACAGATTATTGGTATTCTAAAGTCGAGTTTGAGCAAGGTTTGGAAAATCCTATGATATATCATTTTTGTGGGCATAGTTTTATTCGTCCTTGGTATAAAAATTCTAAACATCCAATGAAAGAAAAATATGATTATTACTACTATACTTCTCCGTGGAAAGATAGTGTGCAAAAAAAGTTTAAATGGAATATAACTCGCTATTTGCAGTACATCACAAGGGGAAATTTTTTACCATTTTTGTATCTAAATGCTTTTATGCAAAGAATGTTTATTTTGGGAAAATATCATGTTTAATATTTCTGCTAGTCCTAGAAAGGCAAGAACAAGCAATTTTGAATTATTAAGAATTATTAGTATGGCTTTTATTGTCATAGGTCATTTTATAACTCAAACGGATGCCTTAACCGTATTATCTGGACGTAATCTTTTATTTGCACAATTTTCTGGATTGTTTTTAAGATGTGCCACTAGTTTATTTCTTATGATAGGCACTTGGTTTTTAATCCCGGTGGATAATAAAATAAATTGTTTACTATACAAACAAGGGGGGGTATTAAAGCTTTATAGTCAGTATTGGTTTTATTCTGTTTTTATATTTTTATCTGTCTTTATATTCAATGTTCCATATTCTAAGACAAGTGTTATTCAATCATTTTTTCCGTTTCTTACTAGGAATTGTTGGTTTGTAAGTCAATGGATTTGCTTACTTCTAGTTGCTCCTTATATAAATTCATTGTTTTGTCTTAGTCAAAAGTATATAAAATCCATTATTTTGATTTTATTTATCATATTTAGTTTTTATTCGACTGTTTACCCAAAGAGTATGGATACTGCAATGTGTAATTTCTCATGGTTTCTTTTTATTTATCTTTTTATGGGGTATTATAAATTATATGTACATGAGAATTTTTACTTTAATAAATATCTAGCTCTGCTAATAGGAATTACTTTATATGTAGGATTAGTCACTGTTTATGCATTTACACAAGGTTTTTTGCAGAAGCAAGCTCTTCGTTTTCTATTTGATTTTAAAACAATTCCTAATTTTCTAATTTGCCTTTGTGTTTTTTATTTCTTTTCACATATAGATATTGGTTCATTATCTTGGTTAAATTCAATTGCTAAAGGAACTCTTGCTGTTTATTTGATACATCAACATTGTGCATTTAAGGATTATTTGTGGCATAATATTTTTCATTGCGATTTGTGGATAAAATCAGATAATGAATTTTTCCCATTACAGACTTTATTATTAGTCATAAGTTTGTTTTTTATAGCCTGTATTATTGATTTTATAAGAAGATTTTTCATAGAACCAAATTGGATAAAATCGAAATTATTCACTTTTTTAGAAATGCAAATAGAAAAGTTATATAAATAAGATATTACTTATTACTGAAATATATATTTTAGGGGAAAAAATGAAAATTTTACAAATTGCGACTTATTATCTTCCTAATTTTGGTGGAATTGAGCAAGTTGCTTATGACTTTAGTCGTATTCTTATAGAACAAGGAAATGAGGTAAAAGTTATATGTTTCAATCATTCCCAAGAGACGGTTACAGATTTTTATGATGGAGTTGAAATAACGCGTGTAGGATATAAACACAAAATCGCTTCTCAAGCATTAAGCCTTAATTATTTCTTTGTGTTAAAACGAATGATAAGAGATTTCTCTCCAGATGTTATACACATACATTTACCGAATCCTTTAATTGCGACTTATCTACTATATGCAAAACCAAAATGTAAAATAACTTTGCACTGGCATTCTGATATAGTCAAACAAAAGAGATTAAAACAATTATATGCCCCTTTTGAAAAGGCTTTGTTAAAACGTGCTGATAAAATTATTGCAACTAGCCAAATTTATGCTGAGAAATCAGATACAATTAGTAAGTTTCTAAATAAGGTTACAATAATTCCAAATATTGTTGAAACAAAGGCTTTAGATAATCTAACAGATGAAGATAAAAAGCAGATACAAGGAATAAAAGAGAAATATTCTGGCAAAAAAATTATATTTTCTATTGGTGTACATCGCGAATATAAAGGATTAAAATATTTAGTTGAGGCTGCACAGTATTTATCAAATGAATATGAAGTTGTAATAGCTGGTAGTGGTCCACTTACAGATACATTAAAACAGCATGCCTCTGAGCTAAATCTTGCTAATATTCACTTTATCGGAAGAATCAGTGACGAAGAAAAAAAATTATATTTATGGGCATCTGATATTTATGCATTCCCTTCGATTACAAAGAATGAAGCATTTGGCATAGCTTTGGCTGAAGCCTTATATTGCGGACTTCCGGCTGTCACCTTCACAATTGATGGCTCTGGGGTAAATTGGGTAAATCAAAATGGTAATACAGGAATTGAAGTTTTTGAATTAGATGCAAAAAAATATGCAAATGCTCTGATGTCAATTTCAAAAGAGAAATATGGAGCAAATGCTCGAAAATGGGTAGAAGATAACTTTACGGATAAGGCAATTTATAATAGCGTTATGAGTTTTTTTAAGATGTGAGGATCTATTATGACAATTATTCCAATTATTTTAAGTGGCGGTGCCGGAACACGACTCTGGCCTCTTTCCTGGGGCGACCATCCAAAACAGTTCTTATCATTAATCAGTGATAAAACAATGATTCAGGAAACTCTGCTTCGTCTTGATGGGCTTGAAACAGGGAATCCTATTATTTCTTGCGGTGAAGGCCACAGATTCCTTGTTGCTCAGCAGATTGGAGAAATCACAAACAAAAAGCCTGTAATTCTTCTTGAGCCAATGGCAAAAAATACAGCTCCTGCAATTGCTGCTGCCTGCTGTGCCGCTATGAAACAGGATAAAGATGCAGTAGTGGTTGTCCTTCCAAGTGATCATGTTATTGCAGATGTAAAGGTTTTTCAGAATGCCGTAATGACAGCCGCAAAAGAAGCAGAGAAGGGGAGCCTTGTAACATTCGGTATTGTTCCGACATTCCCTTCTACTGGTTATGGATATGTAAAAGCTTCTGGAGACGAAGTTGATGGAGCTTATATTCTCGAAAAATTCGTAGAAAAACCTTGCCTCGAAAAAGCAGAAGAATATCTTGCAAGCGGCGAATACTCATGGAACAGCGGAATGTTTGTATTCAAGGCTTCTACTTTTATTGATGAATTAAAGAAATATAAGCCGGAAATGGCTGCTCTTTCTATTGAAGCTTTTGAAAAAGCAAGTGATGATAATGATTTTATCCGCCTGAACAAAGATGCTTTTGCAAAGATTGAAGGTGATTCTATTGACTATGCCATAATGGAAAAAACTTCAAAAGGAAAGATTGTAAAACTCAATGCCGGCTGGAATGATGTCGGTTCATGGACAG
Source organism: Treponema ruminis (assembly GCA_017161305.1). Classification (GTDB taxonomy): domain Bacteria; phylum Spirochaetota; class Spirochaetia; order Treponematales; family Treponemataceae; genus Treponema_D; species Treponema_D ruminis. The sequence goes on from CP031518.1 coordinate 1,405,711, forward strand.
CCCTTTGGGAAATCCAGAACAAAGACAGCAACAAGAATGTAATCAAAGGTGATGTAATTGCCCTTGATACAACTTCAAGCTATATCCGGGGCGGTCAGCGTACAATTGCGACAATCGGCCTTGATAATATTGTAGTTGTCGATAGCGATGATTCACTTTTGATTGCTTCAAAAGATAAAATCCAAGATGTAAAGAAAATCGCAGAAGAAATGAAAAAAAGAGAAGCAAGATGAATGGAACCGATATTATTAAATCCGACAGTAAAGACTCTTATCTGGGGTTCGGAACAGTGGGGAATCAGCGGTCATCCAAATGGTGATGACGAAATCTTAAACGAAGAATTCAAGGGAAATACTTTGTCTTCTTTGTTTAAGACTCGGCCAGATTTGTTTGGAAATGCATCTCTTTCTCAGTTTCCTTTGCTCACAAAGATTATTACTGCAAATACAGACCTGAGCATTCAGGTGCACCCGGATGATGAATACGCCGCAAAAAATGAGAACGGCTCACTGGGTAAAACCGAGTGCTGGTACATCATGGACGCAAAGCCTGGAGCAACAATTGTCATTGGCCACAATGCTAAAAACAAAGAAGAAGTTAAGTCGATGATAGAAAAAGGGGAGTGGGACGATTTCATTCGTGTCATTCCTGTTCACAAAGGAGACTTCTTCTTTATTGAACCAGGCACTGTGCATGCTATTAAAGGTGGTACTGTTATTCTGGAAACTCAGCAGTCCAGTGACATCACCTACCGGGTTTACGACTACGGCAGATTGCAGGACGGAAAGCCTCGTCCATTGCATGTGAAGCAGAGTATAGATGTGATAACGGCTCCGTTTGTTCAGGAAGAGCCGCCATTGAACAGCGATAAAGCAATCGGCGATGTAAAGCAGCTTGTAAGCTGTAATTTATTTACAGTCTGGCATGGAGTTGTGGACGGTAGTCTTGAAATCAATCAGAACCGGCCTTTCCTGCTTTGTTCCGTAATCGAAGGCGAGTGCAAGCTTGAAGAAAAGTCATTCAGTAAAGGCGAGCATTTTATTCTGCCGCACGGATTCGGCAAAGCGAACTTTACTGGAAAAGCCGAGATGATTTTTTCGAGTATATAAGTATTTCACTAAGAAGTAAATATGCTAAAACGCTCCATCAATTCTGGTGGAGCGTTTTTTTATGCCCTAGGCTAATGAAATTACATACATTAAAAACTGAAGAAATTATATTTGCAAGAGGTAATCGTTACATAGCCATTCTTAGAACATGATATACATATAATTCTAGACTTTCATAATGGTATAGTGTACTATAAATTAAATAAAATAATAGGTGATATATGTTCTTTTTTTTTGAAAACGAATCTGAGTTAGATAAAGATGAAACTGAGTATGAAACTGATCAAGAACCTCAGATAAATGAACCTTACGATCCATTAAAAGTTGATATTATATCGCAAACACTTTCTATGCAATCAATTCTTGATAGACTTGAAAATCGTGAAATAGATTTAACTCCAGAATTTCAAAGGAAAGAAAATCTTTGGAAACCTAGAGAACAGAGTAGGCTTATTGAATCAATTTTAATTAGAGTTCCGCTTCCTGCTTTTTATTTTGATTGTCGAAATGATGATTGTTGGACTATTGTTGATGGATTGCAGCGTATTTCTACTCTGAATAATTTTGTAACTCGAAAAACTGGTGACGAATTAAAACTGAGGCTTACAGATTTGGAATATTTGCGAGAATATAATGGGTTATCTTATGAGGAATTACCTCGGCAAATGCAACGGCGGATTCGCGAATGTCAGATTTTTGCATATTGTATACGACCGGGAACTCCAGATGATATAACAATAAGCATTTTTAAAAGAATTAATACAGGGGGAATGCCTCTTACTTTACCTGAAATTAGAAATGCGGTTTATCATGGAAAAGCTTCGGATTTGGTAAAAGAAATGGCATATTCTGATGATTTCAAACTAGCAACTAGAGGCAAAATCTCTCCTGTTAGAATGCAGGATAGAGATCTTGTAACTAGATTTTTATCTTTTTTTATTTTAGGTTATAATTCTTATAATGGTGATTTAAATGGATTTCTTGATAAAGGGTTGGAAACAGTAAAAACAAAATTTAGTATAGAGAAATGCCAGATTTTATTAAATATTTTTATTAATTCAATGAAAGTTTGCAGGGAACTGTTTGGTGATTTTGCATTTAGAAAATTAATTAAAAATAATAATACCTTTGGTCCGCTTAATAAATCATTGTTTGAGTGTACTTCTGTTTGTGTTGCTAATTTGGATGAAAATGAGCAAAAAATATTAATAGAACATAAAGAGCAGGTTTTTCTAGATTATAAGCAATTATTTTCGACATCTTTTTTTGATGCCATCAATAGTGCAACAGGAACTGTTGAGCATGTTGTTGAAAGATACACAAAATTAATAGCTTTCTTTGAAAAGCAGGTGAGGAAGTTTTCATGATAAAAAAGCTAGGGATAAAGAATTTTAAATCGCTAAGAAATGTATCTTTAAGAACATCAAATTTAAATTTATTAATTGGCTTGAACAGTATGGGTAAGTCTTCAATTATTCAGTCATTGCTGATGTTGAGACAAAGTTATTCAAATTTTTCATTACTTAATAAATTATATATTAATGATTATTTGATTTCTTTAGGAAACAGCAATGATGTTTTTTTTCAAAATGCAGGTGAGCAAGAATTGCTTTCATTTTCTCTTGTTGAAGAACATGATTCTATAAAAGCTGATTACAAATACAGTTTGACTCCGGTAGATGCTCTTGAGGCAGATAATATACAGTTATCAAAAGATAATGTGCTAAATAAATTATCTTTATTCACAGAACATTTTCATTATTTGGATGCAAATCATATTTCACCATCAAAAACTTATAAGTATCTTGGATCAGAAAAATCACGATTGAATATTTTAGGTAATTCAGGAGAAAATGCACCATATTACTTGGCAAAATTTGGCGCAAAGGAGTTAAAGAATAAGTCTCTTCATCATCCTAATGCAAAATCTTATTCATTAGCAAATGAACTAGATGCATGGATGGGGGAAATTTCACCTGGAACGAGAATTATAAGTAAAGAATTAGCAGATGTTGATTTAGTAAAAATGGGAATTCAGTTTGAATCTACAGTTTCAGAAAATGAGAATATAAGACATGAAATGTCAAATGAGTTTTCTCCTATCAATGTCGGTTTTGGAATAACCTATGTATTGCCTCTTATTCTAACAATACTTATTTCAGAGCCGGGAGATTTAGTACTTATTGAAAATCCTGAATCTCACTTGCATCCTAGAGGTCAATCTGAATTGGGAAAATTGGTTGCTTTGGCTGCCGAATCTGGTGTTCAAATATTCTGTGAAACTCACAGTGATCACGTAATTAATGGAACTAGGGTTGCGGTTAAAAATAAAATAATAGAAGAGAATAAAGTTAAACTCTTTTATTTCGAAAAAGAACAAAATTCTTCTTTGGAAACTAAAATAATATCAATTTCAGTAGATTCAAATGGAGAACTAGACAAATATCCTCAAGGGCTCTTAGATGAATGGGGTAATTTGATGGCGCAATTGTTTTAAGGGATTTATGAATCAAGACTTATTTTTTAATGAACTTTCTATCGAAAATAAAACTTATTCGTTCTCTGTTGTTCAAAATTTAAAAGAGTGTTATTTAAAACTGAAAGAAAATAATTTTTCAGTATGCCGTGTTTCTCACGAATTGAAACAAGAGATAATGGATTACTTGATTAATATTCCCGGTATTCCAAAACGGACTATAACAAGTTTTCTTTATTCTTTTTTAGCAAGTCCATTTGAAAAAGATTCAATTTCTGAAGAAGATTTTGGTAAATTCATAAATCATGATTTGTATTTTGAGAATAAAAAAGCTATAGGACTTTTATGGGCATATACTTATGAAACAGCTGTTTTAAGCCTTTTCACTGATGAAAAATGGAATATTGATAGTTTAATTGCGTTTGATAAAACTTCCGATTCAAATGTTCAAGTACATAATGTATGTACAATTCAGAATATCACTTCGCAAAAACAGTGGATTGATTCATTAAAGGAATTGGAATTAATAAAAACAACTGTATTGCCAGAAAATAAATTATTTCATCCTCGTGAAGATCATGGAAAAGATATCTTGCTTAATTTCTGGAATAAACTTAAAAAGAATGACTATATAATATCTGGTATTAATTCTTTACCGTTTAATCCAAAATGCAGGACTTTTATTAAAGAAATTAATAACGATGGAAAAATAGAAATTGTTTTACATTGGACAGATCAAGGATTAGGACTTGTAATACAAACGACAGGAAGAAATTACAGAGAAACAAAGGCTATAGCAGAATTATTAGAGCAAGAATATGACTGTTGATTTTAAGTTCTCGCCTTCTAGTTTTTTATGAGAAGTGAAAGAATTATACAGAGCAGGGTAGATAAAACGGGGCGTTGCGGGGTGTCCCCGCTGGAAGGGGTAGCGAGCAACGTAGTGCGAGCGAGGGGGAGACTTCCCCCCTTCTAAATCAGTAGAATTATATTGAAAGTTTTTATTCTGCTTCGATATTCTGGATGCAAATAAATTCCTTACCTGGGGCCAATTCAACCAGTCCGATTTTATCAGTCCAGATGTGATTTGTATTTTCTGCGTCTGGTAAACCGTGCCATGGTTCAATACAAACGAACTGGGGACTTCCGCTTTTGTTTTGCCAGATCATGCAATATGGGAAGCCTTTTGTCTGAATCTTAACAATTGAATTGTCTTTGAGGTTTCTTAATCCTACCCAATCTGATGTTATATTTGTAAAAAGGTGTCCGTTTCCAAATCCGGAACTTGTTACAGGTATGATGCCGGATTCCTTTTCACCATAAGCCTGAGTTATAAGCTTTCCTTCATTATCTGTTTTGAGATAACCTTCCGGGCTGCATGATACGGCTGTAAGGGCGTCTTTCTTTTCAAACTCAATTAAAAAATCTTCTGCTTTATTTCCATTCAGACTGAATGCGGCGTGTGTTCCTGTACTGAATTTGAATGCTTTATTGTCTGTGTTTTTTACAGTAATTTTCCAGTTTATTCCTTTTTCTGTTAACTGATATTCCGTTTTTAAGCTGAATGAGTAAGGAAATCTGTATATGGTTTCTTCGCTTTGTGTAAGCTCAAAGTCGGCAGATTCTTTTTCCTGCCTTATGCAATTCCATTCCAAATCTCGTCCAAAGCCATGATTTCGACTGTATTCACATTTTTTTCCTTCTATTATAAAGTAACCGCTTAAGCAGCGTGCAATAAAAGGAAATAGAATCGGGGCGTGATTTCCCCAAACGGACTTATCACCGCGCCAGATGATATCTTTCCCCCTTTTCTTGTCTATGAGATTCTGAAGTTCTCCGCCTTTTGTTGATATGTCGGCCTTAAAAAAATCATTTTCAATTGTAATAATCATGTTTTATCTTCCTTATTCTTGTATTATAGCATATTTTTTGTGCTATAATGAATAAAAAGGAGAAAAATCTATGCCAATGATTGAAGCAAAGGTCAGTGTTCAGCTGTCTGTAGAAAAAAGAGATGTTTTGAAGGCTGAGTTTGGAAAGGCTATCAGTATAATTGGAAAACCGGAATCTTATCTGATGATTAATCTGGTTGACGGTCAGGATTTGTATTTTGGCGGAAAGAAGCTGGAGAAGGGTGGCTACGTTGAAGTAAAAGTCCTTGGAAGCGTTGATGCTGGTGCAAGTGACAAGATGACGGCCCGGCTGTGCGAGATTCTGGAAAGAGAGCTTGGAATCCCAGGGAACGCGGTTTATGTTTCCTACTGGGGCACGGGCAACTGGGGCTGGAACGGCGGAAATTTCTAAAGTGGTATAATAAAATTATGGCAGAAAGAGAAGATAGGTTCAGGACACACCGTATTATTCAGATTGATGAAGACATCCGTTCCGGGATTTATCCGGGCATTCAGTTTTTAATGGACAAGCATGGCGTAAGCCGTCGTACTATTCTCCGAGACATTGAGTTTTTGCGCGACAGATACCAGGCTCCAATTGAATGTGACAGAACACGCAAAGGTTACTATTATACAGACCCGACTTTTGCGATTAAAAACGTTTTGCTTACAGAAGGCGATCTTTTTACCGTAAGCACGGTAATGCACTTAATGGAGCAGTATAAAAATACTCCGCTTGAAAATCAGTTCCGTCATATGATGGGCAAAATCAGCGAACTTTTGCCTAATCAGGTAAGCGTGGATTCAGGCTTTCTGAATAAGGACATAAGTTTTATTAGTGATCCGCTTCCTTCTATTGAAGAAGGGGTTTTTGATAACATCTTTGAGGCAATCAAGACCCGCCGTGTTTTGAACTTCGATTACCGTTCTGTAGGAAGTCAGGAATACAAGGCCCGTACATTCGATCCGTATCATGTTTTGTGCCAGAAAGGAAACTGGTACGTATTCGGCTACGACCATGGGGCAGGGGAGAACCGAATTTTCGCACTTTCCCGCTTTACTCATACAAAGATTACAGCAGAAAAATACACAGTACCGGAAGGCTTTGATATCAGCAAAGAAGTTGATTTGAGCTTTGGAATCTGGCACAACAACGAAGCACCGGAAGATTACGAACTTCTTTTTGATTCAAATCTTGCCAACTACATTCTTGAACGCGAATGGCACAAGAATCAGATAATGGAACAGAAGGAAGACGGCTCTGTATATCTGAAGTTTTCTTCTAACCAGAGACAGCAGATTTTGAGCTGGGTACTGGGCTTTGGTCCGTCGGTTATTGTGCTTGCACCGGAGGGATTGAGGCAGGATGTTTTGAAGAGTGTACAGTCAGTGATGGAGAAATATAAATAAATGTCCTTTCGAATTGAACGCAATGACATTACTAAGGTTCGCGCAGATGCAATTGTGAATACAGCAAATCCCATTCCTGTAATTGGACGTGGGACGGATTCTACAATTTATGAGGCTGCAGGACGTGAACAGTTGCTGGCTGAAAGGCAAAAGATTGGTGCTATAGAACGCGGACAGTCTGCATGGACACCGGCGTTTAACCTTAAAAAGCATGGCGTAAAATATGTCATTCATACTGTGGGCATTTTTTACAGGGACGGAAATCACGGTGAAAAAGAAATACTCCGAAGCTGCTATCAGTCTGCGCTTAAAACTGCGGCAGAACTGAACTGTAAATCTGTTGCCATTCCACTTTTAGCTACTGGAAACTATAGATTCCCAAAAGACTTAGCTCTTCAAATTGCGGTAGATGAAATCAGCCGTTTTCTTTTGGAACATGAAGTTAATGTTCTTCTTGTTGTTTATGACAAAGAATCTTATAAAATCTCGGAAAAACTCTTTGATGATGTAGAAGACTTCCTTTTTGATAACCTGGACGGATATGAAGGCGAGGAAGACAGGGATTTTGGATTATTTACTTCTACAGCAATAACTGGTGCTCCGCCGGAGAGGTTATTTGAGGGAACTAAACTTAACAGACCTCTGAAAGCAGCACGAGTTGTAAACCTGGAACCAAGTTTTGATGAAGAAAAACTGATAACTCCAATTGATGTAGACGCCTTCATCAAGATTTCAAATGAAAAACTCAATTTTCAGAATACACTTATGCAGCTGATAGCAGACCGTAAGGTTGATAATTCAGTTATTTACAAGAAAGCCTGTATCGACAAAAAGTTCTTTTCGAAGATTATCAGTAACAAAGACTATGTTCCAAAAAAACATACTGTAATGGCACTCGGACTTGCACTTGAGCTTCCTTTAGTTGAATATGAAGCTTTTCTTGCCAGTGCGGGCTACGCTTTTATGCCTTCTAGCAAGTTTGATCAGATAGTAAAATACTGTGTAATCAATCATATCTATAATCTTATTAATGTAGACGTAATTCTGGATGACCACGGTGAAGAGTGTTTTGCGCCATCCTAAAAAATAAAACTTTCGCCAAAAAGGCGACCTGCTGCCACCTGATTTTCCTTATCATAAAGCCATAAACCAAGAACAGGAGGAAATGGCTTATGAAGAAGGGATTAACAGAAATCGTATTTATTCTGGACAAAAGCGGTTCAATGTCAGGACTGGAGAAGGACACAATCGGTGGATACAATTCGTTTTTGAAACGTCAGAAAGAAGTTGAAGGTGAGGCATATGTTTCTACAGTGCTTTTCAGTCATTACAGTCAGGTAATCCACGACAGAGTTCCGCTTGAAAAGATTGAACCGCTGACAGAAGCTCAGTATCAGACAGACGGCAGCACGGCGCTTTTGGATGCAATCGGCGGTGCAATTCATCATATTGGAAATGTTCACAAATATGCCCGCGATGAAGCCCGCCCTGAAAAGACAATCATAGTAATAACAACAGACGGCGAAGAAAATTCCAGCAATAAATACACCTATCCAAAAATTAAAAAGATGATTGAACGACAGCAGGAAAAATACGGCTGGGAGTTTGTATTCCTTGGGGCCAATATTGATGCCATTGGAGAAGCAAGCAAGATTGGAATCAGAGCAGACAGAGCAGTGCGCTATGAATGCGACGGGGTAGGTACAGTTCTCAATTTTGAATGTATGAGCCGTTCTATTTCCGATGTTCGTATGGGTAAGGCCATGGCAGCAAATTGGAAAGATGACATTGAAGAACATTACAAATCAAAGAATAAATAAGGGGGAATTATGTACGGAGCAATTATAGGAGATATAATCGGGCAGCCATATGAGTTTGACAGGAGCCCAAAGACAAAGAAGTTTCCGTTGTTCAGCAAAAAACCGCGTTTTACAGATGACAGTGTAATGACAATTGCGGTATGTGGCGGAATTTTAAAAGCCGGTCTTGAGGCTGATGAAAACATAATGAAAACCGCAATCATAACCAGTATGCAGCTTTGGGGGCATAAGTATCCTCATGCGGGATATGGGCGAAAGTTTTATATGTGGCTTGCCCGTGAAGACACAAAACCTTACAACAGCTGGGGAAACGGTTCAGCAATGCGTGTAAGTTCTGTGGGCTGGCTGTTTGATAGCTTGGAGCGTACCCGTGAGGTTGCAAGATGGAGTGCAGAGGTAACTCATAACCATCCGGAAGGAGTGAAGGGAGCGGAATCTATTGCATCGGTTATCTGGATGGCAAGGAATGGTAAAACAAAGGATGAAATAAAAGACTATGTTGTAAAAGAGTTTGGTTATGATTTAAGTCGTACTTGCGATGAAATCCGCCCGAATTATCGTCATATAGAAAGCTGCCAGGAAACCTGCCCGGAAGCAATTACAGCCTTTTTGGAAGCTGAAGATTTTGAAGATGTAATCAGGACAGCGGTAAGTCTTGGCGGCGACTGTGATACTCTAACAGACATTGCAACTGCTATGGCAGAAGGATTCTATGGGCTGCCGGAAGAATTAAAAACAAAATGCATCGAATATACAAAGCCTGATATGCATGAAGTGATGAAGGAGTTTGATAAGTATCAGATTACGGCAAAAAGACTGGAGGCGTAATGGCAATTTTGATGTATTTGAGTCAAAATTTGCGGAAAAAAGGTAAAAATCTGCAAATTTTCGCACAAAAAAAATTACGGTGTCTCTCTATGACATCTTGCCCTTTTATAATGGAGTTATAAAGCTGAAAAAGGGGGCTGTTTATGAAAAGAGTTGATGATGTTATGGATACTTCAAATGTTTATTCTTATGGAATTGATTTGAGTAAAATTAAACTGGATTTTTCAAAAGAACCGAAGAAGCACAAGGCTCCGGCTAAACGATATGTGTGCATTGACCTTGAAATGACGGAGTTTACTGCTTCCCAGAGAGGCTTTGTTCCTGGAGCAAACGGCGAAGTAATTCAGTTTGGTGCCGTAATGCTGGACGAAAACTACAACATGCTCAGTGAATTCAGTTCTTATGTAAAGCCTGTGTACAGTTCAGTTACCCCTATAATCAATCAGCTTACAGGAATTGAAAATAAGAACCTGGAAAAGGCAGATGACTTTCTGACAGTGTTTGATAAGTTCTGTTACTGGCGTGGAGAAGGTGATATTACAACTTTCTGCTGGAGTAAGGCAGACTTTAATCAGCTTTGGGCAGAACTTGAAGCAAAAGGAAAGCACCGTTACGACCTTTTTGGTATTTTGCATGATTTTGTAGATTTGCAGAATATCTTTGGAAAACTTGTTTCATCTAAAACTTCTGTAGGACTTGAATCTGCAATGAGACTCCTTCAGATGGATTACAAGGGTCAGGTTCATACAGCCTTGAGCGATTCCTACAATACAGCACGCATCCTTCATAAGCTTTTCTGCACAGAAAGTTTGGAACTTGATTTTGAATACATCAATCCATCGAAAGAAATACCGGTAAACAAGAAGAAGGAAGATGCAGAATATAACTGCTCTTTTGCAAGCTTTCTTTCTCCGAAACTTCTTGCTCAGTTTGGTTATTCAAATACCATAGAAGAGACAGAATCTGATGATTATTCATTTGAAAATGCAGCAGAAGACTTACAGGCTCTGGAAGAATCTCCCTTATATGGAATGGTCGATAACGAAGAAATCGCAGGACTTTGTTCAAAGTACAAGATTGAGGTTCAGAGCTGGCTGAAACTGGCAACTGAAGTCATGGATACACAGGAAATGCAGGTAGCATAAGGGGGTATCATGATTACTCTTGGAATTCTTCTTTATATTATAGGATGTCTTATATCGTCCTATGAAGACGACGTTTACGAAACACAGCGAAGAGAAGAAAAAAGACATAAAGAACTTATGCGCACGTTAAGTGAAACACGTAATTCAGCTACACCTGCATCAAGGAGGATAAAACGAGTTCGCCGCCGTTTTGTAAAAGACAAAGACGGTAAGATACTGGGTGAAGAAATTATTGAAGAATGGGAAGAGTGATATGGGATTTTTTGTTTTACTTCTTTTAATAATCGGTGTAATTGTAATTATCAGTGCAAGCAGCGGAAAGGGTAGTGCTGGTAGTTATCATGGAGCTTATGTCCGTGATTATGATGAAGATTACGAGACCAGAGCTGCAATGGGAGAGCGGGATTATTTTACAGATGATCCTGCCCGGGATTATGACTCATATTATGCTCAGGTTGCAGACGATGCAATGATGGGAGATGAGAGCGTCATGGAAGAGATGCGCGGTGAGTTTGGAGATAGCGTTTGGTGATGAAAGAAAAGATTAGAAATACATTATATGGAGCGATTGTAGCCGATGCGCTAGGAGTTCCGGTTGAATTTAAAGACAGGGGTTATCTCAAAAAGAATCCTATAACAGATATGATTGGTTACGAAACCTATAATCTTCCAAAAGGCAGTTGGTCAGATGATTCAAGCATGACGCTTTGTCTTGCAGAGAGTATTGGACGGTTGAAAGGGATAGATTACGAAGACGTGATGAAGAACTTTGTTTCATGGTTTGATAAAGGAAAATTTACTCCAGATGGGAAACTGTTCGATATAGGAATGGCCTGTAGAAAATCAATTGTAAATTTCATGGATAAAACTCCAGCATTAGAATGTGGTCAGAAATCCGAATGGGATAACGGTAATGGTTCCCTTATGCGAATTTCTCCTCTTCCATTGTATCTGTATCAGAAGTTCGGTTCCGATGCTATGAGCAAGGAAGAAGCTTTTGAACTGATTCATAATGTTTCACGTCTTACTCATGGTCATAAAATCTCTCTTATTGGTTGTGATATCTACTGTGCGGTGATGATTGAAATACTTAATGGAGCAAAAAAAGAAGAATTGTTACAAAAAGCGCTTCCTAAAATTGGAGACTATGTTCGACATAATCCTCTTTATACGCCTGCTCTTGCTAAATACGACAGAATTACACATATGAGCTTTGCCAGATTAAGCGAAGATAAAATCAAAAGTTCCGGTTATGTAGTTGATACTCTGGAAGCAGCACTCTGGTGCTTTTTGACTACCGAGAATTATCGTGATTGTGTTCTGAAAGCTGTAAATCTTGGAAGTGATACTGATACAGTTGCTTGTGTGGCAGGTAGTATTTCGGGATTGTATTACGGAGGGATTCCAACAGATTGGATTGAGGCAATTCGCAATAGGAAACTTGTGAATAAGGTGATTGATAAGTTCACAAATGTGATTTTTGAAGAAAAATAGTAAATTTTACCCCCTGTGCTATTATTTGCGACAGGGGGTGGAGTAAGAATTTTTTAATGGGACAAAACGCTAAAGAGTTGCATGATGGAAAGAAACTTTAAAAAATCTGCCAATGAAATGTATCAAGAATACATAAAGAATAATGAATGGGCTATAAAAGGAATCAATACAAGAAAAATATGTGCAGAAGATATTGCCTACATAAAATATTCCGAGAGTGTTGGTTCGTCTATAAGGATAATGAAAGGTTTATCATCCACTATTAATGAGAGGAAAACTTTTTTTATCCAGATGGAAGATGTATTAGATATCAATTAGTAGAAAACACTGAGAATGTAAATAGAAAAACAGAAAAACAATGTGACGCTTTTGAAATAAAAAAAATGTTTGAGGATATAGCTTCATTTCTTTCTGAAAGACATCTTGAGTTACGTATATTTATTGATGATGCTGTCGGGACTTTGACTATTTATTTCAAAGATGGCCATAAAGAAGAATATGACAGGGGAATGGGATATGAAGGAGACTATTTATCCAGATATATCAAGGATTTGTTTTGAACAAGGTAAAGCTGTAAACATAAACAAATTTAATACATGGAGAAGAGAAGTATGACAATAGATGAAGCAAAGCAATACATCAAAACTGTCCGATGGCAATATGCTAAAACTTATGTACCAGCTCCTCATGAATATACAGTTCTGGATTGGAAACCAGAAACCAAGCAGCAGATGATTGAATTTGCAGATTTCATCTTAGCTAATGGCTATAAAGAGCAGTTCTATAGCAAGACTTTTACAGTTCTTCGAATCGATGAGTATAAATATTGGTCTATGAATTTTCTGACAGAGAATACTAATTTAATAAATCGAACATTCATTGATGATGAACGAAAGTCAAAAATAGTGAGATTTGTTCAATCAACAGCATTTAAGCATGTGTATAAGATGTCGCTGAAAGATGTGGAAGAACAAATGTTGATTAAAGACTATGATTTAGAAATGACACATAAAGTTTCTTTTTAGTGGGGAAGCAATGATAGATTTTTCAAAAAACATTAGCTGGTTTAAAGAGTTCGGTTTAGATATTGATACAGGTAGTATCCAAGACTGTCTTGTAAATAAAGTTTCATACTCCAAAGAAAAAGTTATCTCTTATCTTAAAAAAGGCAAACGTATCGCAAGTTGTCCCAGAGAACTCTATGACCCAATAACCAAAGAATTTCTAGAAAATAGTTTCAGTGTTTATACAGATGGTGAATATTACTGGATTGATGTTCTTCCAAAGATTATTGAAAAGTATAATATTCAATTAACAAATGTATTTGTAAAGAAAATAGAGGAATTAAAGTGAGTAAAATTTGGGATAGTGTGCAATAAAGTTAGTGAAGTAATTGGAACTTTGCCAGAAGATTATTCTAAGTCATCAAAAGAAGAACTGGATTGTTTTCGCGCATATATTTCACATTTTCAATGGACAAAAGCAAAGTTTTTTGAAGATTTTGCACTACATAAGTACATTCTGAACGTTTCTTGTTGGAAAATGAAGAAAGATGGAAAGTGTAAAGGAGAATGTGAACCTTGCAAGCAGAGAGAAATAGGCTCTTTTTATTCGTAAATATGGTAAACGATGTAAAATGCTGAAAACTACTTATACAGTTCTATGTGTAGATGACAGGCAGTATTGGACAATGGTAGACCCAATGAATACAACCTGGGTTCTGACCTGTTCATTGATAGATGAGCCAAGAAGGGTGCCTTTATTGGAATGGTTAGACCGAATTAAGTCCACGAATAATTAAAGTCGTGTTATAATAATAGAGAGTAGGTATTAAAAATGAAATGGTTATATGAAGATTTTGATTCAGGATTGACTCAAGAGCAATGGAATACTCTTGTACAAGATAAAGCAATTTTTACAGAAGACTGTTTGGAAGCTTTTTACAGAATGTTGGATTTTGGAGAAAGTGCAACTTGTACACAGCTTGCCTATGAATATGGAAATAATGCGCAACATTATTCGGGAATAATGACCAAGCTCGGTGAACGAATCTTAAAAAAAACGAATTGTAAAGAGCCACCAGCGATAAAAGATAGAGAAAACAGTTTTTGGCCAATTATTTTTGTTGGAAAAGATGTTGATCCAAGTTTGGTGACAATAGAGGGAAAATTTTCTTGGAAAATCAGAGATGAATTAAAGCAAGCTTTGAAGAGTATTGATTTTTCAAAATATAAATTGAGAGAAAAAGAGATATTAGCTAATGAATGGGTTTTCTCATGTAATCCAAAGAAATATGATGTATTCTCTGCATTCAAAGAACAACCTACAGTAAAATGGAAACAATATGAATCAAAAGTGAAAGTTGGAGATATTGTTTATATCTATATTAGTAAAAAAGATGCCAAGATTCCTGCTGGATTAAAATATAAATGCGAAGTCATTGCTACTGGCATAAAAAGCGATCCTGAAGATTTAAAATACTATGCAAAAACTGATGATAAACATTCAGATGCTATAAGAATGGAATTAAAGCTTCTTGAAACATTTGAATCGGTAAAATATTCCTATGACAATTTAACAACGAAAGGTTTTATTGCTCCACAAGGTTATTGTCATTTAAAACCTGAAGTAAAAGAATTTATTGAAAATGGAAGAATTCTGATAACTGAGAATGAAATTCGCGAAACCTATAAGACTGAACTTCAAAAAAAGAATCCTGGCTGGAGCCGACAAACATTAGCAACTCATATGTCAGATTCTTTCTTTATGAAAAATAATAATCTTGTATCGGATTTCTGGGGATTATTTGACTCTGATAATAATTTAGAAAAAGCGAAAACAATTCTCAAGACTTATTTGGAATCAATCAAACCTTCAACAGCTCTAAAGAGAACAACCGGATATTACAATGAAATAAAAACCCTTAAATCATTTATTGATAAATATTATGGCGGAATAAAGAATCTTTCAATTACAGATGAATCAAAGCTCATAAAAGAAAAATTATTACACATAATAAACTGGTATAAAGATTTCTTGAAAGATAACCGGGAAGTAGCTTTTGATAACGAGAAATATAAATGGAAAGAGCTGACTGAGTGCCAAAATTTAACTGGAATCGAGATTGCAAAATATTTAGTAAAAGATAAAACCAATTTATTGGAAAATCTTTCAAGAGTAGTTTTAGGGGAATTATGTGAAAGCAATCCAGATGATATTTCAGTGATATTAGATAAATTATTTGATAGCAACGAAGACTTACATAAACGTGTAAATAATTTCGAAGTAGATATAGAACGATTGAAAACAGCAAGTCGAATACCTAATGATGAAAGGTCGGCTTCTGTTCTTCTCGCTTGTTATCGACCTGATGAATATCCAATTTTTAAGGCAACTTTTTATGAAGAATTGTGCAAATATATTGGAATAAAAATGTGTGCAAAAGGTGATAAATATATTCATTACATTGAAATCATGAAGATTTTTGTGGACTTAATAAAACAAGATAAAATCTTAATTGAAAAAATGAATGAATTAACAATAGGTTTTATTAATCCAGTGAATCTTATAGCACAAAATATTTTATACGTGCGTTTTGAGAGCTCAGGGGTAAATGGAGATGAAATTATGGAAACAAATGCAGAATATGAAAAATATAAAAAACTTTTAGAGTCGTCAAAGAATCTCGTCCTTACTGGAGCACCAGGAACAGGTAAATCTTTTATGGCTACAAAAATTGCAAAAGAAATGCAAGCTGAATACGAGTTTGTTCAATTTCATCCTTCTTATGATTATACAGATTTTGTTGAAGGATTACGGCCAACGGCTCCTGACCAAAATGGAAATATAGGATTTAAGAAAGTAAATGGAGTTTTTAAGGATTTTTGTATTAGAGCTTTACAGAACTTGATTGAAAGCAGCAAATCAGAGGAACAGCTTGCAAAGGATAAAAGTATAAAAGAAAGTGCTGCTGATTTTATTAATACAGCACTTACAACAGAACAGAATAAATTTACAACTAAAACAGGAAATGAGTTTTCAATTGTAAATTTAAATGAAGATACAAATGAAGTTGAAATATCTATCCCGTCAAATGCAAAAACTCCAGAGTTGACTTTGAAATTGGATGTTATTTATGAACTTCTGGAAAAAGACCTTTGTAAAGAAAATGTCTCTGAAATAAAGAATTATTATGGAAGAATACATAATAGGCAGGAAGATTCATATTATTTTGCAATCTGTAGTGAAATAGGTAAGAAACTTAAGAAAGTTAATGCACCTGTTACTAAAGTTGAACAAAAGAAATATGTATTCATTATAGATGAAATAAACAGAGGTGAAGCTTCAAAAATCTTTGGAGAACTTTTTTATTCAATTGATCCGGGATATAGAGGCCGAAAAGGAAAAGTATTTACACAATATGCAAATATGGAAACTATGCCAAATCTTTTTGATACATATTTGGGGGAGAAACAAAAGTTTGGGCATTTCTTTGTTCCAGAAAATGTTTATATTATTGGAACTATGAATGATATAGACAGAAGTGTAGAAAGTATGGATTTTGCTTTTAGACGTCGTTTCAGATGGGAAGAGATTTCAGCTACGCAAAATATTAAGATGCTTAAAGAATTGGAAGATCCAACACTTCAAGCTGAAGCAGAACGAAGGATGACAAACCTAAATAATGAAATTTCAAATACACCAGAATTATCATCAGCATACAATATTGGTCCTGCATACTTCTTGAAACTAAAAGAAACGCAAGGAGATTTGAACGAACGTTTTAAAGCACTTTGGGACGGACACCTTGTATCATTGCTCCGAGAATATCTTCGTGGTAGAAGTGATATACAATCACGACTAGAAACTTTAGAAGCTGCTTATTACAAGGAAGACTCAGTAGATTAATATGCGTATAGAAACTACTGATAATAATTTAGGCAAGTTAACAATTACAGAAGACTCATATAAAGACTTAAAAGATTTCGCAGACATTCCCTTGGAAGTGATAATTAAGAAACAACCGTCATTATTAGTGTTTCCTCTTGATCTGGCAAATTCAAGCGATAGGATTGGTGAAGAATCGATATTTAATATCGAACCTAATAAAGATGAAGATACGGCTTCAGTAGCACCGTATAGGCTTAAGACAGGAAATCTTATGGGTTTCATTGGTGTTGGAGAAACTCAAGTAAATATTACTTCTAGGTTTACTGAGATTGGTAAAGAAGATTTCTTTTTACATTATATGCTTGGAAAAGTCTTAAGCGTGGACTTTAATGTTTTAAATCTAAGTGCTACGGGAACAAATAATGATGTACTTAATTTACTAATGTTCATGTTTCCAAATCTCTTGAAGCAAGCTGTTGCACAAGGAATATTTCGAGCCTATAGAACTTATGAAAGGAATAATTCTTCTGTAAAAGGGTCTATAGATATCAATCGACATATTAGAAAAAATATACCTTTTTTGGGAAAAGTCGCATATCGATCTAGAGAGTTTAGTTATGATAACTATTTACTAGAATTGATACGACATACAATAGAATATATAAAAGAAAGCGGATTAAGTTCTCTTCTCTCAAAGGATGAAGATATAAGAGCTGCAGTTCATCAAGTATATGATGCAACTAGCGAATATCGGAAATCTGATAGAAGTAGAATAATAGGACTGAATGTAAGACCTGTAGCTCATCCTTTATACACCAAGTATACAGAATTGCAAAAACTTTGCATGTTAATCCTCAGACATGAAAATATGAAATATCTTAAGAATGAGGATAAAGTTTATGGAATCCTGTTTGATGGTGCATGGCTATGGGAAGAATATTTAGCAACTATTTTGAAAAAAGAAGGATTTGAACATCCAGAGAACAAGAACCATTCAGGTGGTATCCAAATGTTCAGGAATAAGGATTTGGATGAAAACATAGATAAGAATTTTAGACGTATTTATCCAGATTTCTATAAGAAAGGACAATGTATTCTTGATGCTAAATATAAGCAACTTGATAAAGGTTTAGTAAGGGAAGATTTGTATCAGGTAGTAACTTATATGCATACAATGTCCGTAAGACAAGGTGGATTTATTTTTCCTTCAAAAAATTTAGATGATAATGATAAAAATGTATTTTGCTATGAATTAGCAGGAGATGGTGGTTTCATACGTTCTATAAAAGTAAAAATTCCACAAAACATTAATTCTCAAACAGACTTTAATAATAATATGAAATCAGAAGAATTAAAATTGCAGGGTTTAATAAATTTTATTTGAACTCATTCTCCAAGGTCATTCAGTGACACCACAGCATGTTATAATATCCAAAAATGGGAGTTATAGATATGAAATTGTTTTATAGTCCTTCATATTCAGGTTTTGTTTATACGGATAAGTCGCAGCTTCTGTTTAATCAGAAGATTGTTGATACTGCGGCTCTGGTGGAAGAGATAAAGCTCTATGCTGGGTTAAGTACTGAGCGTAAAGAAGATATTGAACGTACTGTTGATTATTACAAGGCTATGAAAACTTACATGGAAAAGCATCCTGGTAATGTTCTGAAGGCTTCTTTTGATGTTGATGGCCTGAGTGTAGCTAAGGAGTGCCTCACCTGGCGTGATACACTTACATTTGCGGGCTGGAATAAAACGACAAAGGCTCCAAGTAAAAGAATGGAAGTTCTTTCTGGAGTAGAAGCCTATTTTGAAGATATCTCTTTAGGAGAAGACTTAGAGGCAATTACTGAAGCTGTCAAAAATGGCTGTCTTCTTCCTGAAAATCTTGAAATTGAAACTCTCATTGACTGGAAACTATTTTCACCGCTTGAATCAGAACTTATAGAAGCACTCAAAACTCGAGGTGTTACTGTCTATATCAGAGAACTTCCTTCTAAAGCAGATACGTCGCTTTCTTCTATAATAAATGTATTAGAATCTGCTTCGGACAAAGAAGAGAAAATTAAAAAGGATGACACATTTAATATTCTGCATTTTGAAGAACAGGATGAGGCCCTTAAGTATTTAAGCCTTCAGAAACCTGATTCTTATGATGTATGGATTAATTCTGATAATAAGGCTTTTGATGACTGGCTTTATTTGGAAGGAAAGGCTACTAGTGGTTCCAGAATAAAAGTTGGTCTTCCACAGATTACACAGCTTCTACCTATTGGTCTTGGTACACTTGCAAGCCCGATGAGTCTTAAGAACATGGTTGAATGGCTGAATGTTCCACTAAGTCCGCTCAATTCGGCTTTGAGAAATAAACTTGAAGCAAGAATCGCCCGTGAAGGCGGCTACTACAATGATGAGGTAAAGAAAATCATTGAGTCCTTCATTAACTGTGATAATGACTTTACCGAGCTTTCTGAAGAAGAACGTGCAACAAAGGTAAAAGAAGAATCAAAGAAAAGGGCAGAAAAGATAGAAAAGTTCTTGCCAGATATCAATAACGCAGAAAGCAATACTGACGGTTCAGTCAGCAGAAATAAGGCTTACAGTTTTACAAAGGCTCTATATGACTGGTGTGGAACTGAACTGGCATTATTAAGCGACGATATGCAGAAAGCTCAGCTTGCACTTGTAAAAAATGAATGTGCCGCTGTTCTTAATATGCTTGAAACAGAGACAGAAGAAAGGATGCCATTTACAAAACTCATGGCATTTGTTTCTGACTTAAAAGCCGGTGTAGATATGCTCCAGTATGAAGCAGAAGAAGGCTGCAGAACAGTAATTTCAAATCCTGGACAGCTTGCAGCAAGGGCAAAATCACTTATCTGGTGTGATTTTTATAATGATGCAAAAGAGACTCTAAAATATGATTTTCTTCTTCCTGGTGAGAAGGCTGAATTCCGTAAGTCACTTTCCTTGTGGGATGAAGATACAGAACGTGAATATAATCATCAGATAAAAATGCTGCCATTCTATCTGGCAGATAAAGTGACTCTTGTTGTAATTGATAAGAAGGTGACAGAAGATGTTGAAACTCATCCTCTTTATATACAAATTAAGCAGAGAATAAAGAACCTGAATGATTTCGTTCTGTCACCAGATGTAAATTCGGACTTCAAGACAGTTTTGCAGAATCCTGTAAGCATTGATAATGAAATAGAAGGGGATGCAGAAGGCATAACAATAAAGAACGCAAATCTTATTCAATGGCCGGATCACGAAACATATTCTTCCTTTGAACAGATTGTTTATAATCCGTTTGATTATGCTTTTGGCTATCTTGCTGGAATCAGTGCCCTTGGAAACTCTTCATTGCCTAAAGTTTACCAGGCTTATGGAACTTGTGCCCATGCTGTAATAGAAAGACTTTTCAATAAAAAAGAAGGTATTGAAGGCAGCGGAACCGTTCCATACATCAAAGAAAACATCAAAAACAACTTTGATAAAGTCTTTACTGATATGGTAAATGGATGCGGAGCAGTACTTTTGCTCAAGGAAAATCTTCTGAATCTTCCAAATTATAAGGCAAAAGTCTTTGACTGTGTTAATGCACTGGTAAAAGTGCTGGAAGATAATAAGCTCCATGTTCTTGCCTGTGAACCAAAACTTATTAGAAGTGATATGAATTTTGGGAATGAAATACGAATTGAAGGTTATGCAGATATGATTCTTGCTGATGAAAAGAATAATCCTGTTGTATTTGATTTTAAGTGGTATCTGGGAAAAGTTGATAAGTTTAAGAAGACGATTGAAGAGAATAAATCAATTCAGCTTGAACTCTATAAATATCTTACGAAAAAACTTGCTGGAAGCGAGGCAAAAGCTGTTGCCTATGTTGTTATTCCGGAAGTAACTCTCGTTTCTGCACAATCCTTTGCCGGAAACAATACGGTAAAAGTGACTATAAAAGATGCAGATGAACAGCTGCTTCCGAAACTGAAAAACTCTTATAAATACCGCCGTGCTCAGATAGAAAAAGGATTCATTGAAGAAGCGACAGGTTTTGCACCTGACCAGATTACCTATCAGAATGATTGCGAAGATAAAAATCTTATCCCTCTTGAGTTTGATGGAATAAGGGAACCTAAAAAACAGCCTAAGCCATATCCACAGTATGAGTTTTTTAAGGGAAGAAAGTAGGAGAAGAGCAGAATGAAAAATATTACATATATCAGCGCCAGTGCCGGAAGCGGAAAAACATACGAATTAACAGAACGTCTCAAAGGTGCAATTCTGGAAGGAAAATGTAAACCTGAAGAAGTAATTCTTACCACATTTACAAAGGCTGCTGCATCAGAATTCAAAGAGAAAGCAAAAGCAAAATTCTATGAAGCAGGAAAAACAAAAGAATCCAATCGTCTGGATCAGGCACTAATTGGAACTGTAGATAGTGTTGCAAATGTATTTGTACAACGTTACTGGTATCTTTTGGGAATCAGTCCTAAGCTTAATATAATCAGTGAAGAAGATGAAAGCGTTTATGTTTCAGAAAGCCTTTCCAGCCTGCCAACTGAAGAGCAGAATAAGTTCTTTCATAAGTTCGCGGAAGTATTTAAGATTCGCGAATCAATGTCTTATTCTATAAATTATGATTTCTGGAAGAACGATTTAAAAGCGATTTTTAATGCCAGCAGAAGCTATTCAATAAAAGACTTTTCAGAAAGTCTGGAAGCAAGCAAAAAACTAATTCAAAGCCTTTCTTTAAGCTGCTCAAAACTCAATTTTGACAGAGAAGAGCTTTTAGGAAAACTTGAAGCTCTGGACATGATTTCAAAAGCAGATAAACCGTCTGGAGCACGTGATAATAGAATCGATGAAACTGAAAGATTCCGACGTATTATTCAGAATCCAAAAGCAACACAGTTAGAAATCGGATTTGGTCTTGCGGAAATGATTTCTAAGGGAAAGTTTACCACAAAAGCATATCAGGCAAGTGATGATTATCTTTCTTTAGAAGCTGAATCTGACAAAATCTGGACCTGTGAAGAAGTTCGTGATTTACAGATTACTTATGTAGAACATCTTTTTGAAATTGCAGGACGCTGGCAGGAAAAATACATCGAATATAAGAAAGAGCAGCATATTCTTGATTACACAGATATGGAAGAATATCTGCTTGAACTGATTACTAAGGAAGAATATAAATCCGTTCAGGAAGATATAAAAGCAAGCTACAAATATCTTTTTGTAGATGAATTCCAGGACTGTTCTCCAACTCAGATCAAGATTTTTGACAAATTGTCTGACCTTGTAGAACAGACAATCTGGGTAGGTGACTATAAACAGGCAATTTACGGTTTCCGTGGATCAGATACGGCACTTGTAAAGGCTGTTACAGACAGAATTGAAAAAATCAATGGTCATTCTAACGAAACACTTGGTACCAGCCACCGTTCATGGCCTCCAATAGTCGATGTAACAAACGCAGTCTTTGTACCGGCTTTCAGTGATATTCTTAAAGAAGATGAAGTAAAACTTGATCCATGGGATAGACTTGAAAAAGAATACAACGCAAGCAAACGTACGGATTTACTAAAATGCTGGGTATTAACAGAGAAGGTAAAAGCAAAGAAAGCAGCCCAGATTGCCGGAAACATTGCAAAAATGATTCAGGCCGGCGAAAAGCCAAAGGATATTGCAGTTCTTGCCCGTACTAATTCAGAATTAACAGCAGTAGCTACAGCATTAAAAGATTACAATATTCCGGCTCTTGTAGGAGACAGCGAGTTCCAGACCAGCCGCGAAATCACACTTCTTAATGCGCTTTTGAGTCTTGTAGTTAATTCAAATGATACTATGGCTCGTGCAACTATTGCATATCTTACAGAAGATGGATATACAGCTGCTGCAATCCTTGATAAACGTTTTGAAGACAAGTCAAATAAAGTGTCTGATGGTAAATACCTTGAAGATGTATCTCTCATAAAGATGCTTATGGCAAAACGGGAAGCATACAAATCAATGAGCGTATGTGCCCTTGTAGAAAGCCTGATTATCGAAATGGATTTATATAATGTAGTAAAAAGCTGGACTGATTCTGATAACAGCGTAAATACATTCCATACAGCAATCAGCATTGCACAGGCTTATGAAGACCACTGTATTCAGATGAGTCTTCCATGCACTATTTATGGATTCATTGACTATATAACCACAGTAAAAGCAAAAGCTGCCGGAATGAGTGACGGAGTTCAGTTGTTTACTTACCACGGTTCTAAAGGTTTGCAGTGGAAGACGGTAATTCTTATGAGCCTTGAAGATGATATTCTGGATGAAAACAATCTGGTAGGACGCGGAATTTATGGAGTTCATACCTTCCATGAAGATGCACCAAATGCAGAAAATCCATATCCGCCTATGACTGTTACAGTTCTTCCGTGGATTTTTGGTTCAGCAAAAGGAGTTCCTCAAAGTATTAAGGACATTATTCTTGAAAGCGAACGATTTACACAGACCAGAAACGAAGTTATTCAGGAAGAAAAACGCCTGATGTATGTAGCAATGACACGTCCGGAACAGAGCCTGATTCTTGTTTCACTTCAGGATAACGGATTGTTGCGACTGAAGGAAATGGGCGTAAATACAGTAGATTCGATTCCCGCTCTGGAAAAATCAGATATTCTTGGAACCGGACAGAGTTTTATCATTGAAAATCCAAGTGATATGGAAGGCTGGAAATTCAAGACACCGGAAAACAAAGTGCTGAAGCTATATTCACCAAAAGAAGAATTGCGAAAACGCGACCAGCAGCCAAGTTCCTGCAAATCGGATAAAAATGTAAAGGCAGAAACAGTCTTTGACAGTGGCAAACGAATTACGCTCAGAGCTTCCAACGAAGAAATGAATGAAGTCGGAACATGCATCCATAATATCTTCTGTGTATTGGAGCAGAATCCGACTGTCGAGCAGGCAGAATCTATTATCCGTAATCATCAAATGGAAAAGGAAATTCCAAATGCGGCAGAAATAGTGGATGCCTGGGAGTTCTTTGAGGAATTCCTTACAGAGAAATATGGAGAAAAGACTGCAACATATCATGAACTTCCGTTTAAACAGTTCTACAATGGGCAGTTCTTTACAGGCAGCATAGACTTTATCTGGGAAACAAAAGACGGTGTTATACTGGTAGACTTTAAGTCTTACCCGGGAAGTAAAGATGATGTTGTTAATCCAAAACATAAACACTTTGTAGGTATCTATGCAGGTCAGTTTGAATGCTATGAACGGGCTTTGAAAGAAGCAGGAAAAAAAGTGCTGGTGAAGCTTGTGTATTATCATGTGCTTGGAGTAGGGGTGGAGCTTAAATAAATACTTAAAAAAAATATTGATAATATAAAAGTGTCTCTCAGTGTTAATTTTCTGTGATATAATTAATAGAAATGAAGAATTTATTCTCTGTTTTGCCTGATGATTTCTTTAAGCCTCTTAATAGTAAATATAAGGATCAGTATGCAGACTGTCTTTTGGCTATTTACAATTCATACAAAACAGAAATTTCATATGGTGTTGAACGAGAATCGGTTGTATCAACACTAACTGATTATTTTAATACAAGAACTGATGACATTAGTTTTGATGATGATAATAGTTTTGAAAAAGACTCCAGAAGCAAAGCTCAGAAAACAATTAATTATTTAAGGAATTGTGGATGGCTAGATTTTGAGGAAGAAAAAAATTATCAGCAAAATGTTGTACTAACAGAACAAGCGGTTCCATTCATTCGAACGATGAATGATGTCATCAAGAATGAAGAAACAGAATACCAGGGACTTATTTCTCAGATTCATGCGGTTCTTCAAAATGAGGATTTATATTCAAAACCATATCAGTTTATTCTTAAAAACGTTGTAAATAGTACAGAGCAGTTAGTATCAAGTCTTAAAAAATTAAATATTTCAATAAAAAAACATATTGATAAACAGACTAAGAATAAAGAATTATCAGAAATATTTTCATTATTTTCAGTATATAATGAAGAAATTGTCTCAAAATCGCTTTATCGTCTAAAAACAAGTGAAAATATTGGAAAATTTCGTCAATCCATAAAAATTAATCTGGATAAAATGCTTTCTGAACCAAAAATTTTAAAAGATTTGGTCGAAGGTTATATGGAAATTGAACAGGAAACTGATTCAGAACTTGCGAAAGATAAAATCATAGAAATGATTATTGATGTAAAATCGGCCTTCGAAAATCTTGATAAAATTATTGAAGACATTGATCGTAAAAATAATCATTACATGAAGAATGCTGCATCCAGAGCAAAATTTGAGCTTGCTTCCGGCACAAATCAAGAAGGTAAAATTAATGCAATATTACGGTATCTGACAGAATATTCTGATGAGGACGAAAGCATACCAGAGAATTTCTTCAATGTATATGTTCAAAAATTTGTTTCAGAAGAATCTATCAAGAAAATTCCAGAAAAGAAAACCTATGAAGAAGTTGCAACCATTAATGAAACTGAAATATTAACTGCTGAAGAACGAGCTCTAAAAAAACAACTTCTCTTAGATAAACAAATGGCACGCATATACA
Source organism: Treponema ruminis (assembly GCA_017161305.1). Taxonomy (GTDB): domain Bacteria; phylum Spirochaetota; class Spirochaetia; order Treponematales; family Treponemataceae; genus Treponema_D; species Treponema_D ruminis. Next base: position 1,431,367 of record CP031518.1, read on the forward strand.
GAAAAAAAATAGAAGATTTTGTATCGGAATGTTTAGGTGAGAAAGATTTAATATTAGCTTCTGATATTCCAATTAACAATCGTAAAGATTTTGAAACATTAATTTATATAAGACTTTTTGCTATTGAATCATATGTATATAGGGTAAAGAAGACAGAACAAAGAATACGAACTAAAAACTGCGAATTTACTGATTTTGAAATTATAAAAAGGAAACAGGAGGAAAAAAAGCATGTTTGAAAAACTTGAGTTAATTGGTAATTCCAGCTCACAAAAAGAAAAGTTTTCTAAAGCAGCAAATAATCTCTTAAACCACTGTTTTATTCTCAAGAAAAAAGAAGACACAAGGCTCGATTATATTTGTATAAAAGATAATAAAGAACAATTTTGCTTAGTTTTTGATTTACTTGGATATGATTTGAGAATAGATGAAGATATTGGTCTTATCTCCATATCCAATAGAAATGGTACTGGTCGTCTTCAATTTACAAAGTTTGAAAGTATTATGTTTTTAATTCTCAGACTCTTGTATTTGGAAAAACGAAATGATCTTTCTACAAATGGTGACAATGTTACGGTAACTATTCAGGAGATTCGTGATAAATACAATGTATTGAAGGTAAAAAACAAACAAAAGCTAGACAAGAATTCTGAAAGACAGATTATTGCTTTATTTAAGCGTTATAACCTGATCCGTAATTTGACTTCAGATATTACACAGGGAGAGACCAGAATAGAGATTTATCCTTCTATTATGATAGCCATTCCAAATGAAGGTATTACACATCTATATGAGAATGTAAAAGAAAGACTTACTGAATATGAAGAAGGAGATGACGATGCAGATACAGACGAAGAAGCTGAATAGAGTAAGATTAGTAAACTGGATGTATTTTGGTTATGAAACATTTCCTTTTAACCAAGGTTCTGTTTTAATTAGCGGTGAAAATGCAGCCGGAAAATCTACTGTATTAGATGCCATACAAATGGTTTTGACAGGAAATTCTACAAAATTTAATAAAGCTGCCAATGAAAACTCAGATCGTGACCTTAAGAGCTATGTACGTTGCAAAATTGATACAACTGAAAAAACATATCTTAGAGAAGGAAATGTAATCAGTAATATTGCCTTAGAATTCTATGAGGAGAAAGAAAACCGCTGGTTTGTAATAGGTGTTCACATAACTTCAGGAAATGAAAATGAATCTCCTACAAAGAGATGGTATATAGAAAATGGAAAGTTAGAAGATTTCTCATTCATAACTCCAGAAAATAAACCCTCAATGTATGATGAATTTAGAAATAGGGAAGAAAAAGTTAGGTTCATCAAAAGTGTAAATGAATACAAGGAAAATCTCCGTCACCGACTTGGAAGTCTAGAAGAAAAGTTTTTTGAGGTATTGCTAAAGGCACTCGCATTTAGGCCTGTTGATAATGTAAAAGATTTTATCAATAAGTATGTTTTGACTGAAAAACCAATTGATGTGCAATCCTTGAGACAAAGTATTGATGTTCTGAATGAATTTGAACAAACCTTAAAAAAAGCAAAACAAGAAAGGGATACACTTTCAGAAATATTAGAGCGCTATTCAGAAATTGAAGAAAATACACACAATCAGAATGTAAATGATATGCTGGTTAAAATTGTTGATAAAGATGTTATCGAGCAATCAAAAAATAGAGGACTTAGTGAGATTCGTATTAATAAACAGAAACTGACAAATATTTCTTCTGAACGAACTAATATTGAAAATCAACTACGAAGCATTCAAATAAAACTAATGCAATTAAAACAAACATTTGAAAACTCTGATTACAGGCGTCTTACAGAAAAACTTCAAGCCTCAATTGATAAATTGACTGATGAGATGAAAAAAGAAGAGACTCGTAATAAGCAATTATCAGATTATTTAAGATTTCTTAATAATTATCTGGGATTAATTGTAAAACTTAAAGATGTACCTGTAAGCCCTGACGATGTAAGAAATATAGGTTTAAATACAGATAAAAATACAAAAATCGAAACTGTTGAAAAACTCGAATCCTTCTTAAGGAAAGAAATAGAAGAAATCCGTATGCAAAAGTTTGCGGCCGGCCAAGAAAAAGAGAAGATTTCGTTACAAATATCTCAATTGGAATCAGAAATTAATTCTTTGGAGACTCAGACAATCAAATACCCAGATGAAACAGTTCAACTTCGGGATTGTATACAAAAAGAATTTGAAAATGCTGGGATAGATTCTCCTGTATATATATTTTCTGAGCTTCTTTCAATTACCGATAAGCAATGGACAAATGCAATTGAAGGATATCTGAATACTCAGAGATTTTATCTGATTGTAGAACCAGAATATTATATCCAGGCCTTGCAGATTTATAATGCGAACAAAAAAAGTTATAACCAAGGTATTATCAATTTCAGGAAATTACCGGCAGAAATTGAAATTGAGCCGAATTCTTTAGCGTCATATGTAGAAACTGAGAATCGTTTCGCAAGACGATACGCAAATTATATTTTAGGAAAAGTAATTTGTTGCGAAAAATTGGAAGACTTAGAGAATTATCCTTCTGCGATTACAAAAGAATGCATGGTGTACAAAAACTATGTTTCCAGAAAAATTGATCCCAAAATTTATTCAAAACCATATATTGGAAAAGATGCTATAGAAGTTCAACTCAAGAACGCAAAACAGCAGCGAAAAACGTTATTAGAAAAGCTTCCAGCATTACGAAGCAAGATTGAAAATCTTACAGAAATGGATAATGCCTATATACATGTAAATTTTGATATGGTAAAAGCAAATCTGGATGCTCCTAATAATCTTGAGACTATAAATGAACAACTTTCAAATGAAAAGAAAGAATTTGATAAAATCAGTAAAAATCAAGATATCATTGAGCTTCAGAATCAAATTTCAGATTATGAAAAAAGGGAGCATGAATTAACAAACAAAAACAATACATTGATAGGAGATGAACGATCTTTGTTCAATGATATTAAAGACAAAGAAAAACTGGTTACTGAACTTGAAGAACAACTTGAGAATAAAATAACTGAATTGACAGGATATCAGGACTATAAAGCTGCCATTTATAATGAAGCATTCAATAAATATTTGGAAGCAATGAAACGAGAATCTCTAGAGGAAATTCAGATAAATTATAGCAGACAAAAAAGTGTCTATGATAATAAAGCTAATAAATTGCTTAATGGTGAGAAGAATTTCATTGGTCTCTATCAAATGCAGAGTAATTATAATTCAACCTTTACTAAAGATTTTTATCTTGGAATTGAAGGTTTTGAACAATATAAAGGACGTTTTGATAAATTAAACAATGTCGAAATAGTAAGAACAGAAGAAACGATTCGCGTTTCAAGAGAAACATGTGAGGAAATTTTTAAGAATGAATTCTTGTCTAAAATGAAAGAATCCATTGAAAGTGCAAAATATGAATTTGACAATTTGAAAAAAGCTCTGAAAGATATCAATTACGGAGAAGATACGTATAAATTTATTCTGTCGCCTAATAATCAGAAACGTAATTTATACAATATGATTATGGCAGATGATAATCTTGGAACATCAAATCTTTTTTCTGGTAATTTTGAAAGCCAGTATAAAGATGAAATTGATGAACTATTTACAAAGATTAAAGCAGGAGATTCGAGTGATCAAGCTGTCCGTGAATATACTGATTACAGAACCTATCTTGATTATGATATTGAGATTACAAAGAAAAATGGAACTGTTCAAAAACTCTCTGCAAAAGCAAAAAGTAATAGTGGAGGAGAATCACAGGTTCCTTTTTACGTTATTATGGCTGCTTCATTAAACAATATTTATCAGAATAAGAATTCAGTTCGTTTATTAATGCTAGATGAAGCCTTTAATAATATGGATGAGCAGCGAATTGCAAGTGTAATGAAGTTCTTTAATCAGCTCCAATTTCAGACTATTCTTGTCGCTCCTTCTCCAAAGATTCAGGATATAGAAGAAAATGTAGATTCTGTTTTAACTGTAATGCGAGAAGATACAATCAGTTTTGTAGAGGACTTCAGATATTATGGTGAATAAAATTGAATCAAAAATCTTAAATGCTCTTTTGGACTCATATGAAAAAAGCAAAACTTTTACAGGTGATAATGTACATGAACAAAGCTTCAGAATAACTACATCAAAACTTTTTTCAAAATATGATGACGATTCTGAATATACCCTATATAAGGAAATAAACTCGACTTTATCTTTACTTAAGGCGAAAGGCTTTATTGATTATAAATCAGACCGAAGCGGACGAATAAAATCTTTTTCCCTTATAAAAACAGCAATGCCTGATATTTATACATTCTTAAATAGGCAGCCAAAAGCAGATATTAATAATCAGTTAATTGAAATATGGCAGGAGTATGAAAGTCTAAATGAATCAGATTATAAACCACTGCTAAACTATATTTTTGAACAGAAAATACATATAAAAGAAAACAAAAAGATTCAGTATTTTGAAGGTGATATACAAGAATACAAGAATGTGCTCTCTGCTTGTAAGGCAATCTTAATTAATCAAGACGAAATATTCATAAGAGAACTTTCAGTAAAAATATTTAACAATTCAAAAAGACTTGAGTCTCTTGAGTCTACCATCAGGGGGCTTCTATATAAATATGGTGAATATGATGAAAAGGACACTGTTTTTGAAGAACACAATATAATTAAAACGCCTACTTATGTAATGGTAAAGGGCAAAGGAATATTAAATTGTGGGCAGAAAATTGACCTGTCAAAAATCAATGGAGATATTGGGCTATCAACACAAACATTACGAGCTCTCATTTCTGTTGAGTTAAATGGAGCAACTGTTATTACGATTGAAAATTTAACTAATTTTCACAAATATCAATCCCAAAATGAACTTGTAATTTACCTTGGGGGATTTCATAATTCTATAAAGAGAGATTTTATTCAACTTGTTTCAAAATGCAATCCTAACTGTGTTTTCAAGCATTATGGGGATATTGATGCTGGTGGATTTTATATTTTGGAGCACTTAAAGTCTAAAACAGGAATAAATTTCATACCATTTAATATGGATATTGAAACATTGAGATTAAATCGAAGTAATTGGATTCTATTGACTGAAAATGATAGGCAAAGATTAAAGAAGCTGTCAGAGAAGAAAACGTATTATTCAGATGTAATAGATTTCATGTTGACCAATAATTGTAAGTTAGAGCAGGAAGCAGAAATAATCAACGAATAACACATTGTGTTCTATTAGCATATTGGCAACTAGCACTAGATTAGATTGGACTGATTTGAGTACAAGTATTGTTTTATGTTCTATCGAGGAAAATATACTTCGAAAGAGGGGTATCAAGATAAAGATTTACTTTTCCGATAATATATTCGAAAAATTGTTTTTAAATAAGATAGGGGTAGAAATATGATAGTTCCTAATAGTGGTCTTACACCTAATGGTTTACGAATTAGAATTGAGGATTTATTAAAAACTGACAAACGTTTAGTAACAGAATCTGGCGATATTAATTATACAAAAGTTCATAAACTAGTTGATGATTTAGATTCAAGTTTTATAGAATTGTTATTAAAAAATGAAGTAGCAAAAGATAATTTCTTTAAACCTATATTAAAAAGTTTTATTTTCGAACAAAAGAAATTTCTTGAGTTTTTAGATTATAGTAGTTCAAATAATTCATATTCAAAATATCTCGGTAAAGAAATTGGTCTGTATTTTGGGGATGAGTTACTAAAAGATAGAGGGGATGTTGTACTTAACTTTCCATATAAGGATTGCGTTCTTGAAGGTGGCCAATCAACAGAAGAGGGCTTGAGTGTAGATTATACTTATGATGAAAAAACAAAAGAATATAAAGAAGGCCCAATAGATAAGAATAAAGTTAAGAAGGTAAAGAGGAGAGAAATTTTTTATAATGAAGTTTTAGCACGTGATGAAATAGATCAAGTCTTCTCTCCAAAGGCTTTTAAAAATGTAGTTCGTTATGTTAAGGATGGAAAAGAAGAAGTATTAAATTTCACAAGAGATAAAGATGGCGTGATTAGAGATAACTTGATTATAAAGGGAAATAATCTTATCGCTCTACATTGCTTACATAAAAATTTTGAGAATCAGGTAAAAGCTATATATATTGATCCGCCCTATAATACGGGAAGTGATGAATTTCAATATAATGATAATTTCAATCATTCTGCATGGCTTACATTTATGAAGAATCGTTTTGAAATTGCAAGAGAATTGCTTAAAGATGAAGGATGTATCTTTGTTCAGATTGATCATCATGAGTTAGGCTATATCATGGTATTGATGGATCAGATATTTAAGCCAGAAAATAAAGTCCAGGTAATTTCTGTAAAAGCGGCCTCTGTTTCTGGCTTTAAGGCCGTTAATCCAGGCCCGATTGATGTAACAGAATATATTCTTTTTTATACAAAGAATAAATCGAAGTTCGATTTTAAACGAAATTTTGTACCAACAGAATACAATAAAAATTACAATAAATATCTTGAAACTCATAATTCGGAAGATACATCAAAATGGGAGTTTATCCCAATTAAAGATAAAGTCTTAAAAGAAGCCGGAAAGACAGAAAAGGAAATGAAGGCACAATTTGGTTCTTCAACAAAAGTTGTGTTGGAACATATGATAGCAGAATATGCTTTTGAGCATGCATCAAGCATTGTTAGTATTCGAGACTTACATAAACCAACTGATAAGATGAAAGAATTGCAAGAGCAATCGCGTATTACACGAGATACCATTTTTACATATGAAAAAACAAATGGAGAAAAAACATATTTAATTAATGGTGGTGCATTGGCTTTTTATGATAGTAAGATTCATGAAATAGATGGTGAAAAATGTGTAACAGAATTGTTATCGGATTTCTGGGATCATATCTCTTGGGCGGGTATAGCAAAGGAAGGTGCCGTTAAATTAAAGAATGCAAAAAAGCCTGAAAAACTCATAAAGCAAATTTTAGAGATGGCTACTAACAAAGGTGATATAGTTCTTGATTATCATTTAGGGTCTGGAACTACATGTGCAGTAGCTCATAAGATGGGAAGACAATATATCGGTATTGAGCAGTTAAACTATGGTGATAATGATAGCATCATAAGAATACAGAATGTAATTAATGGTGATCAATCTGGTATTTCAAAAGCTGTAAAATGGAAGTCGAAGAGTAAAGAAGAAGCTGGTTCTTGTATTTATATGGAATTGGCAAAATATAATGAAGAAGCTATTGAAGAAATTGGGGAATGTGAATCTTATGATGAACTGTGTACCCTCTTTAAGGATTTTTCATCGAAATATTTCTTGCATTATAATGTACATATAAACAAATTTATAAATGAAACTATTGTTGATGAAAAGTTTGTTGCATTGCCTTTGGAAAAACAAAAAGAAATGTTTATTCGAATGTTAGATTTGAACCAATTGTATATAAATAAATGTGATATGGAAGATTCTAAATTTGAATTAACTGAAAATGATATTGCCGTAACGAAAGCATTCTATGAGGTCAAATAAATGGAACTAGAAGAACAAAAGTCTCTTTATGAACAGTATGAGAATGTAAAGAAATCTGGTCTTATACCGATTCCTGATGTTCCTGACTATATAAAGAATAATCTTAAATATGAGTTCTTTGAATGGCAGAAAGAAGCCTTTGAGAACTTTATTTTAAATGAAAAAGCTAGAGAAGCAAAAAAAATTAACACTCCAAATCATTTGATGTTTAATATGGCTACGGGAACGGGAAAAACATTATTAATGGCCGCTCTTATTCTGTATTATTATCATGAGAAGGGTATAAACAAATTTATTTTTTTTGTTAATCAAAATGCAATTGTCGGTAAGACACAAAGTAATTTTTTGGAAGTAAACCATAATAAATATTTGTTTGCTGAAAATATAGAAATTGATGGTATTCCTATAAAAATAAAAGAGGTTGAGCAGTTTTCTAATTTTTCTGATGATATTCAAATTAAATTTACAACAATTCATAAGCTTCATAATTCAGTCTACAACGAGAAAGAAAATGAAGTCTTATTAAGTGACTTAATGAAAAAAGATATTGTATTGATTGCTGATGAAGCGCATCATTTAAACTCATCTACTTCAAAAGGAAATGATTTCGAAGATTTATCATTTATTGGAGAATTAAAAGATGGTGCAAAAGATGAGGATGTTGAAAAATCATGGGAAAAAACTGTTATTTATCATCTTCTGGATAAAGAATACAAAGTTGAAAATAATCAAAACGTTTTATTAGAATTTACTGCCACAATTCCTAAAGAAGAAGCTATACAAGCAAAATATAAACCATTAACGATTTATAAATTTGATCTTCCTGACTTTGTACGTGCTGGCTACACAAAAGAGATAGGTTTGATTCCTTCGGATGGAAATAAAAAGCAAAGAATATTACAAGCGCTTTTATTTAATTGGTATAGAAGTCAAATTGCATTGGATTATAATATTCCAAATTTTAAACCCGTAATACTTTTCCGAAGTAAACTTATTGATGCTTCTAAAAAGGACTTTGAGGAGTTTAATCAATTAATAAAGAATTTAAAACCAGAAGATTTTTCTTTCTTAAATAATCTAAAAGTTGATGAATCTCAGAGTCAAAGTTATCAAAATAAATTGATTCATATCACTAAGATAAATAAATATATTCATGATAAAAGCATTTCATTCATTGATATAATTGCTTTCTTACAAAGAGAATTTGATGAAAGAAATTGCTTGATTACTAACTCAAAAACAAATACTACTCAGAAAGAAAAAACAGATTCGGAAACAGATAGGTTATTAAATAGCTTGGAAGATCCTAGAAATCATATAAGGGCAATATTTACTGTCCAAAGATTGACAGAGGGATGGGATGTTCTAAACCTATATGATATTGTTCGTCTATATGAAGGTCGTGATGAAGGACATGATAAGAAATCCGGAAAAAGAATTTCCGGTTCTTCAACAACTTCAGAGGTTCAGTTAATAGGTCGAGGTATTCGTTATTATCCTTTTGATTATAATAATTTACAAAAAAATAAGAGAAAGTTTGATAATAATACAGAGCATGAATTGCACTGTCTTGAAGAATTTAATTTCCATAGTGATGCAGATGAACGTTACATTGATGAATTAAAGCGTGAATTAAGAAATAAAGGTCTGGTAAATGATAAGAGAATCGAAAAAAAATTCTCATTCAAGAAAGAGTTTGAGCAATATGTCAATGGAATGATGTTATTTGCTAATGAACAAATAGAAAATCCAGAAAGAAAACTTACAACATTGGATGATATATTAAACTCTTCAAAAGCTTTTGTATATGAAGTAAAAGATTCGGGTTTATATAGCAAGTTAATTCAACTTCATTTTGAGAAAAATGTTGATGATGAAGTTCTTAGTGTTGCTGAGACACCAGAAAAACATACTTTATATAAAAAGTTTGCTGATTTCCTAGAAGAAAAGCATATTGTTTTTAAAGCTCTACATATTTTGAATTTAAGAACCAATTCATATTTCAGATTTGAGACTCTTAAAGAAAAACAAGACGTAAAATCAATTGATGAATTCTTACAAAAAATAAAAGAAAAAGAAATTCAAATAGTATGCGATTCGCGGGTGACCTTTGAGAGTGGTTTATCCAATGAAGAGAAACTGAATTGTTTGGTTGGCTTCTTTGAGTGGTTGGGTGCAGAACTAGAAACATATGATGTTCCATATAAAGGTTCAGAATTTACTCTAAAGCCTTTAATAGAATGTTTTCCAGAAGAAAAAAGAAATCAATCTCGAATGATAAATATGGATAATGAGGATGATAAAAATAAAAATCTTGCACTTGAAGAAAAATTACAAAAATTGGATTGGTATGCAAATGAAGGTTTCTGGGGAACATCTGAGGAACGAGCTTTAATTTCATACATAGAAAACAATTTAGGAAATTTAAATCAAAATTATTCAGAAATTAAGCTTCTGAGAAATGAGGAAATATTTAAAATCTATGACTTTGATCATGGACAAGGATTTGAGCCAGATTTTATATTGTTCCTAAAATCAAAAGAGACTGCTCATTTCTTACAAGTATTTATTGAACCTAAGGGTGAACAATTATTTGAAAAGGATGCATGGAAAAATACATTCTTAAATCAGATTGCAGAGAAATATGGTGTTGAAAAAATTGTAATCTCTGAATTTGAACAATATAGGCTTGTTGCATTACCATTTTTTAATTCAAATCATATTGCAACGAAAAACCAATTTGAAGCAAAATTTCAGAAATTGTTGTAATTCTTTGAAGCCTATAAACGTCTTTCTGTTTATAGGCTTTATTTTCGATAGGTAGAAGTCCAGAAGGCTGGCCGTCTGGCAGATAATCCAAAAAAACAGCCTCTTGTTGGTGGCTATAGAGTGGAGAAAAAATCGGACAATTTCAATTGACACAACCTTTAGTTTCTGGTCGTAGATTCTTTCTTTATACGCTTCATTACTTTAAATTATATAATAAAGTAAAGGCTCTCATTAATTCTAAATATTCAGCATAAGATTTACTTATGTATGGAACCGGAAACAGTTATGTAAGGAAACTTTTTATAAATGTAGTTTTATTTTTCATGGAATGAAAACTTTTCTGCAGCAAAACAACAAATAGCTGAATATGGAAAAATTCCTCGCTTAATTAACGGTAAAACAAATACTATATATACAAAGTCAAAATGCTCATCTTAATCTCACTAAATGATATTCTCCCATGTTACACTGTATCACGGTTAAAGGGGAATAAAATGCTTCAGAGAAATTTCAATACATTTTATTGGCCAAAAACAATCTCATTCTGTCAGACAAAAGACGAAATAATTAGCCGCATGAAAGATTCTGATTTTTTCGTTATTGATAAGAAAGGAAACCGGCGAATGATTGGGATGAAATATGAGGGTAAAACAATGGATTCCCCGAAAGTCACTTTTGTCGCGATGCGTCAGGAATTGCCTTTCGCGAAACAAATAGCATTTTCTTTAGGTAAAGAGGTCATTTACGATGATTGCGCATGCCGGGCACTTTTCGACTATTTCAGAGGCGAGTATATTGCAGGAAGAGATTTTCGTATTTGTGCTGAATTGTACTCTAAGGTCTGGTATTGGAGAGATTGATAAATAGGGGAGAAATGCTTATGGGATCATATTTTGGAACAACCGGAATGTGGTACAAAAATGGTACATTCTATGAATTAAAAACCACACATGTTGAATTCTTTCTGCAAAATCCTGAGAAATTGGGATTCACGCAGGAAGAAAAAGAAAGACTATGCATTGAGCACGGTTTTCCGGCTGATGCCAAAACATGTTCCGAACAGTCTCCGCAGAGGACTGATTTTCTTCTTGAAGTAATGAAACGCGGAGCTGTCAGGATTCGTTTTTACGGCGAAAAGACTTCGGTTCAATGCTATGACAAGGATAATTCCCACTGTTTCGAAGAACTTAAAAACTGTGTCATAGACGGTCTCGGAAAATGCTTCGGAGAATCAATTACCGTCATGGACACTAGAGGCTGGGGCGACAATATCAACAGTTATGGCTTTGGAACACAGATTAAAGATTTTATAGCTTTCTCTAATCACAAAGCGAATTGGAATTATATTCCTGAATAATCAGTTTTGGAAGAAACCTAAAGATATTCCGCCATGTGTCGGACTTTTTCTTTCCATGATTGTACGAAATCTTCCGGTTCAAGAGGAATTATGTCTGCACCGTAAGAAAAGAAATCCCGCATGATTGCATGGGGCTGATTGCTTGAAAAGGAAACGAGAATGGCTCCTTCTTTGTGAGGAAGTTCACCGGTGTAGGCTTCAATTTTCTGGTCTTCTGAGAATGGCGCGTGTGAAAAATACAATGCCGAGCCCTGGAAAATGAATTTATAAGTTTCCGGCTCTTTTAATGTATCTACCAGAGCGCCAAAACGGCCTACAGTGTATTTGCTCAGCTGCCATTCTTTTTCTGAGGGAAGCGTAAAATGATTTTTGGTAAGGCGGATGTTTTTCATCTTCGGAATGACTATTGTGCGCCTTTCTTTTTTGTCCGGATTGTCCTTTGTCGTCATGTTTCCGGTTAGATACCACTGCTCGCGGTCAAAAATCAGCTGCCAGGGTTCGATGATTCTTCCGAAAGATTTTTTGTTTGTGGAAACGGTCTCATAGTCGAATTCAAGTGCAAGATTTTCTTTGAGAGCCTTTAAGATTATGTCCCAGTCCTGTTCATCAACAAAGTCAACGTCCCTTCGTGCCATGATGATTCGAGTTTCAAACCACGGCTTTTCCTCAAGATGTGAATTTTTGAAATTCATCTGGTTCACATCAACGACTTCAGATTTTACAGGAGATTCAAAAGTCTCGCAGATATTCAAGAGCGGACGGTAAAGCGGAGTGTTTTGGAACATCTCGAAAAGTTTCTGCACCATTGAATAGGCGGGCATTTCCTCTTCGGGGACGAAAACGGAAGCCAGTTTGTAAAGGCGGCTTGTGTAGTGATAGCCCCCGTTTTCCCGTGAAAACTCAAGGGGCGCACGGTAACTGTCACGAAGATGGCGTAAATCCCTGTTCAGAGTGGCGGAAGAAACTTCAAGCCGCTTGCAAAGTTCTTCTATATTATAATACTTTTCTTCCTGAAAAAGCGCGTCCAGCTGAAAGAGCCGGAAAATCTCTTTCCCTGACTGACGGGTGTCGTCCTGATTCTTCATGAGGAAAGTATAACATGAGAATTTGGAATTTGCTATTGTTTTGATAGAGTATCTTCAGCATCTTCAAAGACAACAATCTCCCCGCTCGCTTCCAGTCTGCGTACGGTCTTTTCCATAAGTTTGCCCCCTTTAATCTTGAGGTAAGTGTAGCAGGGGAGAATATCATTTAGTGAGAATGGAAGAAATTTCTTTCATAGCTGGCGAATTTAATATTTTTGTCTTTACTGTATCTGACAAATAATTTGAATTCAGTTTTTTCTTTGCGTATTTTAAATGCGTTGCTGAAGATTTTTCAATCAGAACAGAGGTGAAAAACTGTTCCCAGCTGAAAAAATTCTTGCTTTCGATAAAATCAGACGGATTTCCTAAGATTTTTGCAATTTCAGAATCCTTAAAAAGTTCTGCCTGTAAAATAAGGTATTCAAAAGATTCTGGCAAAAACAAAATGCAGTTTTTCTTCCGTTGAACAAGCTGCATGACCATATTTATTTGGGAGCCAAAAGCCGCTCCATCTGCAATCACCAGAACCGTATCTGATGTTTCATTTAGTTTTTGGAAAATATTTGATTTTCCGCCTGCTGACTCACACTCAATTTTTCCTCGTGATACTTCCGAAAAGAATTCAAAACCCGCGTTCGAGTCTTCTGTTAAAATCTTTTGAACATTTTTTGCAGAATAATCATTCGGAACTGAGTAAATATGATAAAACTCGTGATAAACCTGCTTTAGTCCTGCGTATTTCCCCGAGGTATGAATTCCGTAGATTTCTTCCACGCTATACGGAAGATTTTCAAGTCCCTCGCGGGTTACGAGTACATAATAATTGTTTGAACCTTTTATCTGCCTTGCGAAATCAGTAGAAGCGATAAAGCGGTTCCCCTCATCAACAAAGACAATACATTCATCATACAGGGAAAGGGTTTTTTCCCAGTCATTACCTTCAAGAACGACACATTTTTTTTCGCAGGAAAGATTTATACCGCTATCGGCTCCGTTCTGCTGAAATTCACGGATTAAATCAATTAGCGTTGTTTTTCCAGTCGCGCTGTTTCCCTGAATAATCGTGATGTTTCGGCGAATCGTGAATTCATATTTTACACGGTTATTTTGGACTGAAAGTGTGAATGAACCTTTCATAAACAGCCCCCGACTTCGGAAAGCAGTTCCGTCATTGAATGCACGATTTTGTCTTTGTTCAGGATTTTAATTTCAAATTCACCGTCACCAAAGTCCATTACATGCCTGAGATTCACAGTTACATCTTTTTTTGCCGCAATCTTCAAGAGCCACGAAGCACAATTATCGCCGCAATTTGATGCATTGAAGATTTTGTCGCTGATATGGTCAATCAGAATCAAAGTCTTCACACCGCCGGAAAGCGATGTCGGAGGAATTATACCGAGAACAGGACTCTCAATTGCTCCCTCAGAAATGACTTTGGAATTGTCGATGTCAAGAATCATTTGCTTTGTCTGCTCTTCCAAAAGCCATTCACCTTCATAGACATTCTTGAAAAAGACTGAGGTATTGTAAATTGTGTTTTCGTATTCACCGAAGATTATGTTTAGCATGAAGAAACCTCTAAGTGTGGCTTATAGCTTTTCTTTTATTGCATTTCGTATCAAATCTTTACGTTTTTCAATAAACTCTTTAAAATTAGTGATTGCTAGTCCGCAATCAGGAATATAATTCCTCTGCATGTACAATTTTCTGTCAGATTCATTTGGATAAGTCTCCATTATCCATTCATCAAGAATAGCCGTTATTGATTTTTCCCCAATAAGATTTGCCTTTTCATTATGGCGATTATTTTTTTCATGAAAGTTCCGAATGAATTCGTAAAACTGAAATTTAGGAATATTGTTTTCATTTACTTCCCAAAAGAGGAAAGAACTTATTGGATAACCACGCATTATTGAATCAAACAATAACTCTATCTTCTCTGTTGTCCAGACAAATTCTCGCTGGATGGCTGGTAAAAAATAGTCTTTATTTATTTTCTCTACAGCAGTCCTTATTGAAATCGGTTGTGCAAAACCCATAGTTGGCCTCCTAAATTCTACCTGATGCTATTATAAAATTCATTTTACAATTATGACAAGATAGATTTTTTTTATTCTCGCAATTCGTTTTATGCCCTTTTTCCTTACGCACAGAATCCCATATGGCGCTCTTCGACTTTTTCCAGTCGTTCAGTTTCGCATAGTTCGACAAGTTCTTCGTATGACGGCATTTTTCCCTTTATGATTTCGTTCATCTCACATTTTCGCACTATGTTGTCGATTTCACCGCCTGAAAAATCATATTTCCCGGCAAGTTTTTCTGCGTCTTCTTCGGATAAAGCCTTCATTTTGCTTTTCCAGATCTTCGTTCTGGCTTCAAGGCTCGGCTTCTCGTACTTCACTTTGAAAAGAAAGCGGCGCTCGAAAGCCTTGTCCATGTTCTCACACAGGTTTGTCGTTGCAATCATGATTCCCTCAAGCTTTTCCATTTCTTCAAGGAGGATGTTCTGCATGGCATTTTCAGTCTGGGCGACACTCCCGCTTGAGACATCACGGCGTTTTGAAATGAGGGCATCGGCCTCGTTAAAGAGCAGAATCGGAGTATTCTCGCGATGTCTCCTGCAGCTTTTGCAGAGCATTCTGTAATCCGTGAAAATCTTCTTGATTTTCTTTTCGCTTTCGCCGAACCACATTGATTTTGAGTCGGCAATATCAACATGTAAGATTTTTCGCTTGGTCTGGCGGGCAAGCTGGTATGCGGTTTCTGTCTTTCCTGTTCCCGGCGCACCGTACAAGATTACGGCTATTCCTTTTGGAAGTCCTTTTTCTTCAAGACGGCTTTGCATTGCTTCAAGATTTTTCTGAACCAGACTTTCAGAGAGCATGTCTATCTGCTTTTGAACCGGCTCAGAATAGAAGAGATGCTTTTCATTGATTTTTCTGCTGTCAATCACATTCTTTGCGCTGCCTGTTTTCATGTAGATATCAGCATTCTTGCCGTAAAGGAGTTCGACTGTCTTATCGGAAACCGTGACTCGTGAGTTTTCAATGACTTCATTCTTTTCGATTTCAATGAAATTCTTTTTAACAAGAGGGTGTGTTTCATCAAGCAGCGAGCGCATTTCTGTGAAATATTGTTCACTGTGGCCATACAAATCATTGAGAGTTGAAGCAATTGAAGATTTTCCGCCCAAAAGAAAATCTTTCGTACAGTCATAAAGGAAAAACCGGTTGTCTTCATCATGAACGGCTTTCGTTATCCTTTTGAAAAACGGAAGATTCTGATGCTTCTGCTCAATTTTTCTGAGATTACTTCTTTTTTTATATTTAGAAATATCCTCATCCTCATACACATAGCCGAATTCATGAAGAGCATTCAATGTTTTATCTGTCTCATTTAGAAGCATGTCTTCCTTAATGTAAAGTTCCGCCTCGCTTCCGAAAATCTGTCTTATTCCGTCGGCAGTAAGTTTAAGCGTGATTTTTAGTCTAGGTTTTCCTCTGAAATATTCATCACTTGTCTCATAAATCAGCTCTGACAGTTTGTTTTTAATTAAAATATCTGAATCTTCAAACAGACTTGCACGACGCACATATTTTTTTTGAGGATTGATTATTCGAAGAATTGCGTAGTCGAGCCGATTTCTCCTGTCGTCATCATTATCTGGATCATTTTCGCTGATCACGGTGTCAAAACAAAGACTGTAAAGAATCGAACGGCTGTCAAAATCATCTGGAAAAAGCTTATTGATATTTTTTAAGAATTCTTTTTCAGCGTATTTCCGCTCAAGATTGCAAATCTGTCGCTTAAATTCAGTAAAACTCATTTTTCGTTCACAAAAACCTTGCTGAACATCATGCAGTTCACTCAAAACGCTTTCAGTTGTCTCCTCGTTTTCCTCAAAAAAGACAATCGGCTCGCCGTCAATAACATTGTTCATAACCGTTCCGGTGATTTTGTACCCGTTATTTTCAGGATGATGACTGATATTGCGGAGGTCGTCCATGTAAATCAGATTTTTCTTTTCAAGCACATCGATTTCTTTTCGAAATTCAAGGATATGCAGAAACGAATAATCCAAAAATCCCGCGATGGCATGTAAATTCACCGAGGTCTGCCGCTGATTCTGCAGAACAAAAATAACAACAAAAAAGATTGCGGCAAGTTCATCACAATCAAGATATGAAGCGATATCCTGAATCTCCGGGCGGACTTCATCCATCACGGACTTATCAAGTTTTGAGGCTTCAAGTTTTTCTGAAACCGCGATAATCGTAGATAAAATAGATGAATTTTCGTGTAAAGTCATAATTTTCTCCATGTTTATAAGCTAAGTGTACAATGGGAAGATATCATTTAGTGATAGTTAAGTAAGAAACTCACAGTTCCTTTTTCCAGTTCTCATAGTACTTATTTCTGAAGCCATCTTCCACTTCCCAGGGTTGTGGGTGATGATACATTCGGGCCCTGTAAAGCCAGCGTTCCCGGCCGGTGTGATTTGTGCCATTTCTTGTGTAGACTTTTATTTCGGACATTTTCATTTCCGGGTGTCTGTACGGATATCTTTTGAAGAAATTTTCAGAAAGCTTAGCGATTGAAAGCGGAAACTCGTTTTTGAGATTCTTTGACATCAGAAAATCATCAAGTTCTTTCTGGCGTTCTTCGTCGGAAAGTTTTTCCTGATAAGCCCGATAGCTGTAGACATTATGAAAATGTCCGGCCATTTCTTCTGAATCTTCTTTTGTGATATTCGGAAGAAAATAGATGCACTTTGTATGGTCGCTCTTTCCTGGAATCTTCTCAAAATCAAAATGACCGTGGCGGAGTTCATCTTCAAATTTTTCCTGCTCTTTGGTGTAAAAATCATCACTGTCGGGAACATAAATCTTCCAGGCGTAAAGAACTGGGGTGTCGCAATTTTCCCATAAGCTCTCAAGGTATTCTATAATAATCGTTCTTGCATCTTCATTTATAACAGTTATATCATCTGCGATTGATTTGCAAATATGATAATACTCCAAAGTTTCTTTCTTTGTGATTGCAAACTTTGCTTTTGCTGCCTCAAAGAAAACTGACTGATTGGAAATGATTTCTCCGGCTTCCTTAAAACTTGCGTACAGCCCTTTTTTCTCAAAATCATTTCTCAACCATTCTTCACTGTATTTCTTCGGACACATTGCCATAATGTGCAGACCGTAGCGCAAGGTAATATTGCCCACCTTGTATTTTGCCGTAAAATCATGCGACCACCAGGTTACTTCAAGTTTTACTCCATCTTTTTCTGTTGTGAATGTTTTCCATGGGATATTGCTCATAACTGGCCTCCTGTTTCGTCGGTAGATTTATTTTATTTTACGTTCTGAGTGTGTCATTTAGTGATAGTGGGGAGATTTTTCAGGAAAGTATTTTGATAAATCCGTTGCACTCGAAATCAGCAACAAATACGGTTACAGCATTATGGAAGCCCTTAGAAAATTTCTATTTTCAAAAACTTACCAGATGCTTTGCAATCCTGAACTTGAAATGTGGGAATTCAGCCCTCTGGGGATTTTTGATATGTGGGAATCCGAGCAAATCACAGGAAATCCACGGAATTCCCTCTATATAAGGAGAGATTAAATGTCAAAAGAAATTGAATTTTTCACCTTTCTCCTTGAACAGTACGCTGCCTACAAAAATACTACCGCCGATAAAATCTTAAAGCAACTCGATGACTTAAAACTTACGGATTATGTCATAAGCATGTATGAGATGTACCATTCGGAAGCCATCGAAAATGCTTTTGCAGATTTAGACAGACTGATTGCGGAAAAAGAATAAAAAAATTCCGATTATTGAGGTCTTGCTATCTCAAGGCTTGTCAGCTCATAAGAAGTATCATGAAAATTGTTTTCGACAGATTCATCTCCTGCTTGAAGATTCGCGTTCAATTCATCCATAGTTTCTTTATGAAGTTTTACTGCTTCTTCAAAACTCATGTTGTTCATATCAACAAATAACTTCCCAGACGGAATCTTTTCTGAGTCCTGATAAATATTGCAGGTATAAGCGATGCGGTATGTCGACTTTTGTTGTTCAGAACTGTTCTTAAAGTTCAAGGCAGCAAACAAATCTCCCGAATCAAGAACGATATAGTCCAGGCTGTGAAGAATCAGGATTTCTTTGTTTTTTATGACAAAGATTTTCAGAACATCAAGCTGCTCGTCGGTGAGATTGCATTTTTCGCGTTTTTCCAAGAGGCGCGGCTTGTCACTGATTGTTAAGCAAATGTATTTCCCGTCGCCTGGATTTTTAAAACGAATCACATTTTCATAAGCTACTTTGCCGTCTTCTGTAAGATATGGTTCTCTCGACCAGAAAGTTGCGCAGCCGCAGGAAACAGAGCAGGGAAGGGGAAATCCGGGCAGGCTTTTGGGAAGTATAGTCGTGGAAAAGAAACCAAAATATTCATAATGATACAGGTCTTCCATGACTTCATACATCTGCTCCAAAAGCGTTTTGAACTCAACGGCAAGTTTTGAGGTTTTGTCAGCAAAGCTCTCCCACTTCATCAGACTGATTTTGATTTCAAAGTAACAGTCGATAATAAGGATGCTGGTAAATTTGTTGATGATTGCAAAGGAATCAAACAGTTTCTTAAGCGATTTTACCTCTTCCATCAGCGATTCGTCTGGTTTATGGCTCAAAATGTCGTCCGCTAGAGAAGAAAGTCTTTTGATGAAGATATTCGCTTTTTTGTCGTATTCGTCATCTTTGTATTTCATGTTCCTGTCTCCGTAACTTTCAAGATACACAGATGATAGCAGACAGAAATATCATTTAGTGATAACAAAATTTTTTTTTCAATCTCACTAAATGATATTTTCCCCAGGTAAACTTCTTTCATGGAAATTGAACCAATATCTTCTGTCGGAAGTGATTTCTATGTTTCCCAGATATATCTGCAAAAATCACTTCGTAGAAAAAAAAGAAAAGATTCTTCTATTATAGTACGTCCGTTTCCTGAATTGCTTGCAGAGGCAATCGAGAAGTGCAGGGCTGAGGAAGAATTTGAAGCATACATACATTCTGCTCCAAAAATAGAATCAATGGAAAACTTCATTTCAGAGCAGATAGAACTGTGCCGAACTCAATTTTTGCGGTTGAACTGTCTGCTTTGTAAGAGAGATTAAAATTATAATAAAATTTCTTTTATAGGAAGTCTATTTAATAATTCATTCAGAATATCTTTGTTTTTCTTTTTTAATTGATTGTATTCTTCTTTAGTTATTTTTATTAGAGAAATGTTTGCCATATTATAGATTTTTATTAAATCATGTGGCTCAAAGTTTTCCGGTTTTTGATGTGTTTTTGCCTGCTTGTTTTCTTCCGACGTTACGAAGCATAATTTACAGAATTTCTCTTTATATAATGAGAACACTTTATTTCCATTGATTTCTTTTTCTTTTAATAATTCTCTAGCTGATATTTTTCGTGGAAATAAGTGTTCTTCACTTATTTTAGGTTTCCCGTCTTTAAAAGTCTTTAAGCAATTTATAGATATATATCCGGTGAAAGAATTTTCTAATTCTGGTAGATACCATAAAGCTGCACCAATAGTCGTTTCAATAAATGCTTTTTGATTATCTGTAGCATTTTTATATTTATCTTTTACACCTAAGACTAATTCTGCCAAAGCTTCACAGCGCTCTAAAGCCTTTTGCTCCTGATTTTCTTTTTTTGATTGATTATTCATATTTTTCCCTTAATCTCCTGCTGCCAAAATCAAGCATATAAACATCACCACGTGTCATTCTTTACACTCTCCCATACAGTTGCAAGGCTTGATTCTCTAAGTTTTTGTAAAGATTCTTCTTCAGAATACTCATTACTTAAAATAGAAGTTTTTTTTATTAATATTATTTGCTACAAAATTGAGCAAATGAATTTGTTCTGCTAAAGAGAATGTTCTAACCTGTTCTTCTACATATGCAAGGGCATCAGACATATCAAACCTTCAAATCAATTATATCATACTTAATCAGATTTTAACATAAATTTAGACTCCATTTTTTTCTCTGCAATCTCACTAAATGATATTCTCCCATGCTACACTTTCCATAATATACTGAAACAGAAAGGAGGCAGATTTATGGATTTTGATATTTTTTTGAGTCTTAGTGCACGGTCGGTTCAGAAAGTTCTGCGCAATATTGACAGTGAAACGGTTGAGCTTGCGCTGCAGAATACAGACGGAATAATGAAAGGAAAGTTTTTCGGAGTTATGTCCAGCCGCGCCGCCCAGTTAATGCAGGATCAGATGAGTAAGCTGGAAGCAGTTGATGAAAAAGCGATTGAATCTGCCCGTCAGAAGATGCTTCAGGAACTACACGCTTTAATTGAAAACGGTGAGATTACCGAAATGGACACCAACGATTATGAAGACAATATCAACAGTAATGGCGATATAAAACAGTTTAGCGATTCTTCGGAGAAAACAATGCTTACATTTGAAAACATTCCCTCATTCAGATTTTTGACCCGCGCCCAGAAACACCGTATTTTCAGGATTCCGCCGCTTTTGTGTATTCTTGCAAGAAAATCCCGCAGGGAAGGAATTCTTGCGCTTGAAGAAGGTATTGATGATTTGGTCGGTGAAGTTGATAAGCGTGACGAATGGTTTTTGATGAATTTTATGCGGATGGTTTTGGATTTCACAGAGGAGGATAAGGCTGACTTGTCTGTGACTTTTAAAAACCTTGTAACAGCAAGTGGCGGTTCAAAACTTTCCATCCTCTGCCACCAGATGATTGCAGCAGGTTGTACTGGCATTTTGGAAGGCTGTCACGAAAAGACGATTTTATATCACCTTGCAAGTTTTCTCGGAAATAAATGGCAGGATGAATTTTTTACAAGTCCTGAAATGCATTACATTCTCACACAAATAAACTGCCCGCACAGCATTATCATAAACGATGGAAATGATTTTCTTTATCCAGAAGCTGATGCAGATTGCAGCAGTCATCCGCTTGCTTTGATTTTTGAATATTCAGACAGTGCCATTCAAAAAATTTTGCGCGAAGTCAGTACGGAAGATCTTTGTCTTGCCTTTAAAGATGCACGCGCAAAAATAAGGAATGCATTTCTCAAGAATATGTCTGAACGAGCTAGATATTTTTTAAAAATGAAATTAGATGATGAGACTGAACCGTATAACAGACAGAAAATTCTGGAAGCGCAGCAAAGGCTGGGACATGTAATCAAAAGGCTTGAAGATGCCGGGGAGATTAAAAGGAAGCATGAATAAAACAATCAATGCACAGTGATAGAATGTTTGGGAAATGAAAAATCAGCCCGATACATCACTGACGATGCAAAGGAACCTGAATACATTGAAAGCCCTCGCACGTGAACTGAAGCTGCCGGTTGTTATGGTAACGGACTTCTCGAGAAATCCCGACGGAATATCAGATACTGAACTAAAGGCCGAAATAGGATCCATACCGGATATTATTTTATATGGTGGCGCCAGCAAAAATTCCAGATAGAAACAACATGGAAAAATCATTATGACAAAGAAAACGGAAAAACAGAAACATCTTCGCCTTATGAAATATGAGACAGGCTTACCTGTGAATATTGTGAATGTTCAGTATTATGTTACGGCTGAATTCGGGCTGATGCAGTACATAGAAGTCCAGTGTAATACGAATGATGAATTGAATGAAGAACAGCCCGAATGGATTTTTTTCAGCGAAGAAGCAGAAGTTTTATCGGTCGATATTTTTGGAGGGACGTCAGATCTTCCAGATGATGTTTTGAATGTTATGAAAGAATATGTGAAAAAATCATACAAAGATAAAAATTCTTTGTTATATAAATATTTTGAACAACGCAGGCGGGAAGGGGAAAAAGTTCAGCCCCTCAATTAAAGAATTCCCGCCAGTTTTTGCCTAACGCTTCTGCCAAAGCACAGATTCCCCGTATTGATAGATGTTCGCCTGCTTTGAGCCGGTTAATTGTGGCAATCGAAAGATTTGTACGGTAACAAAGTTCCTGTGCTGTTAATCCTGATTCGGCAACACATCGTTTTACATTTGCAGAAACTACATCTTGTAAATCAAATTCCATGAACTCTGAATAAGTGTTTCTAACCGCTTTCATTTCCATAACATCCTCCTTAAACTGCCGGGGTAGGGCAGTATTTTTCTGAAGAGACGACGACTCTCCCAGCCCTGCCGTATGCCAGTGCAAAAAACATTGAGAGAAAAATCGACGTTTTTTTGATTTTTACAGATTAAAAGAGAGAAGCTAAAACTTCACCTTTTTCCCTTGCCAGAGCTGCGAGCCGTTGTCTTAAAATCTCGCTCTCATCCTCTATTTTCTGATACCTTTGAACCAGCTCTTTCTGAAGTTCAAGAGGGGGTAGTGGAATCTGAAGTTTGTTCAGAAAATCTACACTGATTGCCCTGAGTGGTCCGCCTCCACCAAACGCATTGAAAAGTTGTGTGGCCTGAGATGTTTCCAAAAGCATTTTGAAATACAGAGGCAGGATTTTCTCTTTGTTCAGACGGATTATGTAGATATTGCTCGCAGGAATAATTTTTCGTCCTTCGAGTTTATCAACACAAGCAGCTTTGAGCGTTTCGGTCATAGCCATTACAAGAAGGATATCGTTGTTTTTTAGTGTGATTGCCTCAAGTTTTGCCTCAAGTTTTTTAAGAGGTTTTAATCCGCTGACCAGACGATTATCTTTTATATCTTTTGCAAATGCGTAATAAATTCCCGTGTCCTCGTCACTCCCGAGTTCTTCAAGTTCAGAAGCCTTTATCTGAGCTCCGCGCATGATTTTTGTCTCTACAAGATCTGAAAGTTTTTCATATTGCTCAACACCGCTCAAGATGATTTTTTCTTCGAGAAAATATGTTCGCGAGGCAAGATTATAGTCTTTCTCTTTGATTGCCTCATTTTTGATGACGCGTGATTTTTTACTCTCTTCGGTCAGCATTTTATAAATTGACTTTGCAGATTCAACAGTCAGCGTACTTGTTCCTCGTCTTGTGTTTTCATAAAAGTCAGATGCATCGACAATTCTAGATTTATCATTACCCTTTGACAAAACTAGCAGAACAGTATTTATACTGGTGTATGGCTGCAAAACTCCGGAAGGAAGTTCTATAACAGATTCAACAAATCCACCTTCAATAAGATTCTTTCTTTCTTCTTTAAAACCAAGCCCCTCATTGACCAAAAAACCCTGTGTCAGAAAAACAACTGCGCGACCATTGTCCGAAAGAAGCTTCAAAATCTTTTCGACAAAAGAAATTGTCATATTAGAAGCAAGTTCCGGGAAAGCAAGAATCTTGTCATATTTTTTTGTTTCATCGAGGGTAAGGACATCTCCAAGTTTAATCTCCGGTGCCACACTTTCAAGATATGAGAGCATATTTCCGTAAAGCCAGGTTTTTCTGCTGATTTCAATTCCCACAAGATTTTTGCATGGATAATTTTTTGCGACATGAATAAGGAAAGAAGCGAATCCTGCCCCAAGATCAATCACTGAATCATCTTTTTTAATATCAAGAATGTTTGCACACAAATCGTTGAGGGAAGAAGGAATTGTGAGAACAAAATCCTTATGTCCGAATTTGTTATTTTCAGTTTCGATTGTATCAATTATGTAAGACTTTATGTCTTCTGCAGAGACTTTTTCGAATGTTGAAAGGCTGCTGTTTTTCCATTTGGCTCCTTCATTTTTGATGAATTCCTTTATTGCGGCAGGAATGCCGTTCCCTAAAAGAGCTTCTGTAACGGTAACTGAAGAGGCAAGTTTGTTTTTCTTGGCCGCAAAAGCTGCAAAAGAAATGATGAGGTTTGCAATTGTTCCTTCTGTTAAAGAAAAATTTTGTAAAGCACGTTCAACATAAAAATGCTTTGTATATGACATATAATTCCTCCGTAAAGGTAAGTGCCTGAATTGTCAAAATTGGATATATTACGTTATTCAAGCACTTCTTGAATTATAATATACAAGCAAGCGATGTAGTTGTCAAGTAAATTTTGTATGAATTGAGTTATACAAGAAAAAAAATAAGTTTTGCCAATTACATAACTTCAATTGACAGCGATAGATTGAAAATTATTTTTGTGGGAGGGCAGCCTTAGCCGCCATCACTATGTCCGGCGTGTAGCTGGTCATCCTTGTCAGCTCAATATAATTGCTCCGTTGGAATACTGTTCGTCAGGATTTTCTGCGTAGTAATTGCAGGTAGAAATATAAATGGAAACAGCCCCGCATTCACTTTTCTGTGAACGAAGTCGTTCTACAGCAAGTTCCGTGTACTGAACCAGAGCACATTCCAGCGTCTTCATGTCATAAACCTTTTTGGAGAACTGGCGGCTGGATGTTATCACATCCTTCTTCTCACGGATAACTTTATCAATGCAGGAAATCCCGTTCAGCTCCTGGACCGTCGCAAATCCTTGAATCGTGAGAAGTTTTTTGGCATCGAATAAGGGCATATCCTTTAACTGCAATGCGTTTTTGATACCATGTGAAAGAAGCGTACGGGCTCGGGCAGGGCCGATTCCCCAGATTGTGCCGCAGTCAGTTTGAGCCAAAAATTCATCTACCTTCGATGGCTCATAGACGAAAACTCCGCCGTGTTCCTTGGCCTTTTTGTTATAGAGTTTTGCAAGAGTTTTTGTTGGAGTTGCTCCCACACAGATGGGCATTCCGATTTCTTTATAAATCCGTTGCTTCAAGTCATGTCCTATTTCATACCAATCCTGAACAGAGAAATTGCATCGGTTGAAAAAAAGAAAAGATTCATCAATAGAATACTCTTCAATATCCGGAGCATATTCCATATATATAGAAGTAATTCGCCTTGAAATATCCGCGTATAGCGTGTAGTTACTGGAAAAGACAGTGATATTATTTGATTCACAGATATGCCTTACTTTGAAAAAGGGATCTCCGCGCTTAATACCTAAAGCCTTAGCTTCCTTGGTAAGGGCAATAATGATTCCGTCATTGTTCGATAAAACTGCAACAGGCTTTTCGCGTAAATCAGGTCGAAAAATCTGTTCACAGGAAGCATAAAAGCTATTGCTGTCACAATGAAGAATCATATTTCCTTTACCGTGTGAATGACATTTATTATTGCTCCCGTCACATGTACCTCTTTTTTAATGCCATTCAGCCGTCCGATAACGAATTCTCCGTTCAAATCTGTTGTCTTCATAGCCCTGGGCAGGACTTGGGAATCCTGTTATCATAATTTAGATATTACATTCGGAATAGTTTAAAGTCAATAAAAATAATCTTTCGGAATACTCTTTATATAATCTTTTTTGTGTGGTATACTTTTGGAAGAGGGTAGAAATGGAAGCTACGGACTTTTGGAACAGCATTAAAGCAAAACTGGCAGAGAAGGGGAAGACCCAGGAATGGCTCTGTAAGGAAACCGGCATGGATTTACAGTCTATGCGAAACAGAATCTATAAATCCCGTTTTCCGTCCATCGAAGAAGCCCTCAGAATCCTTTCTGTTTTTAGTACCACAGCTGAAGAATTCTTCGGTATTTCAAATGAAGGTCTTAAAACTACTATATCAGAAGATGTAATGCTGATTCCTGTTGTAGAGCAGGCCTTTTCTGCAGGTCACGGCCAGTTCGTGCCGGATTCAGATACCGTTACAGATTACATAGCAGTTCCTAAAGAATTAAGAAAATACGGTGATAAATTCGCAGCATCAAGAGTGAAGGGGGACTCCATGGAGCCAACCCTGTTCAGCGGAGATATTATCATCTGTGATATGAACGGCTATGATGGTGAAGACGGTATATATACGATTATCTACAAAGGAAAAGGATTCGTAAAACGACTGCAGCGCACAAGTGAAGGCGTAAAAATCATTTCTGACAACAAGCACTATGATCCAATGTACGAATCATCCGAAACAGAAGATTTCCGTGTAATCGGCAAAGTACGTTCTGTAATTCATAATATTGAATAGTTGGTTCACAGAATATGGAATCGATTGAAACCGAAGGCAAAAACATATCAATTTTTGGCTCTGAAAATATAGGTTCTCCACTTGTAATACTGAATACTTACGGCAATGAAGGTGAATCCGTATGGAATGAATGCCGAAATCTTAACTGTACGCCATTTACACTTGCTGCAATCGGTAATCTGGACTGGAATAACGATATGTCTCCATGGGAAAATCCTGCTCTATACAAGAATGACAATGCATTTTCCGGTGGCGCTGATGTTTATCTTTCACTTCTTTCATACAATATTATTCCTGCTATATGCAGTTCTATAGGCACAAAACCTTCGTATATTGCACTTTCCGGCTATTCTCTTGCAGGTCTCTTTGCCCTATATTCAGCTTATAAAACTGATATTTTTGCTAAAATTGCCAGCGCTTCCGGTTCCCTATGGTTTCCAGGCTTTGCAGAATACGCTGAATCCCACGATTTTATTCAAAAACCGGACTGCATTTACCTTTCTCTTGGAGATACTGAAGCAAAAGCCAAAAATAAGGTATTATGTACCGTACAGGACAATACAGAACACCTCTTTGAACTTTATAAAGCGAAGAATATCCCGGTTACTTTTGAATTAAACAAAGGAAACCACTTTACAGATGCCACAGGTCGTATGGCACGTGGAATTAAATGGATTTTGGAGCATTAAAATGGATGAAGAAAAACGCGAAGTAAAGATTCATGGAATCTACCGCCACTTTAAGAATAAATACTACATCGTAGAAGATGTTGCATATCACTCTGAAACTAAAGAAGAATACGTTGTATATCGCCGTCTCTATGATGATAATTCACTCTGGATTCGTGAGAAATCTATGTTTTTGAGCCCTGTAGATAAAAATAAGTACCCATCTGTACTTCAGAAATGGCGTTTTGAATTGGTAGATGAAGTCGGAAAGTAAAAAAGGGTGTTCTACTGAGCGAATTTTGAAGAATTCACGGATCTACAGGTAGACAGAATCCTTATTATAATTAGTAATATGTATACCTTGTATTTAGTATTTTGGTCTGACCCCCATTTACGTTACGCTTTTTAAGGGATGAACCCCATATAAGGTTACACCTTATAAAGTACTGAACCCAATTATAGGTTACAAATTTCGTGTTTTGGGACCAACATGAAATGACTGAACCCATTTATAGGTGACGTTTTTTTGCAAGGAGTTTTTATGAATGTAAGCCCTGCAACAAAAGCGGCTGCAATTTCTGATTATATGGCTGGTAAAGGCGGATATTTTCAGATTGCTAGAGAGTATGGAATTTCTCCATGTACCTTAAAGAAATGGGTTGAATCACCGGAAAAAGCCTTAAATCAAGCTTCTCAAAAAGGTATAATCGAATTACAAAGTTCTAAAAGCGATTATACGGGACTTATTGAGAGGAATGAATTGAAAAGCGAAGAACCTGAATTTAGGACAAAAGATGCCGAAATTCGATATCTAAGAGATAAGGTAGCCTACCTTGAAACGCTTACTGAATTGATGGGATATAATCCCAAAGAGATTCCTAAAAAAAAAGATTCGAATGCATTCTCCATCTTCTCAGATCAGGACGATGTACAAACATCACCCGACTCTGCTCTGTCGCAGGAGTCACCAGAAAATGTTTCTACGAATACGTCCAAAACCGAGAAAAAGTAAATCCTGACGCAGAATTGATAAAGCTTATTGGATCGATTCAGACGCAGCTAGATTATACTCTTGGCTATAGAGCTATGACCAGAAAGCTTATTTCTATGGGGTATTTGATAAATCATAAGAAAGTAGCTCGAATAATGCGTGAAAACTGCCTTAATTCGGTCGTAAGACGTAAAAAATATAGTCCGGAAGTATATGCGAGACGTAAACAGCTAAAAGAAACTGTACCGGCAAATGTGTTGAACAGAAACTTTT
Organism: Treponema ruminis; assembly: GCA_017161305.1. Classification (GTDB taxonomy): domain Bacteria; phylum Spirochaetota; class Spirochaetia; order Treponematales; family Treponemataceae; genus Treponema_D; species Treponema_D ruminis. The sequence goes on from CP031518.1 coordinate 1,460,080, forward strand.
TTAGCCCGTATCCGAGATCAATATTTGTAACGGATATTACATATCTTTATACAAGTGATGGTGTTTATTATCTGAACATCATAGAAGACCTGTATAACCGCGAAGTCGTTGCCTGGAAAATTGGTTCAAGTCCTGATTCATATCTGTGTATTGAAACTGTAAGATTGCTGTCTGAATCAATTGATTTAACGGATACCATAATTCATTCAGATCAAGGCAGTTCTTATACAAGTTATGATTACAGAGATTTTCTTGTATCACTTGGAATTACACAGAGCTGTTCTGACGTTGGCGAATGCTGGGATAATGCAGCAATGGAATCCTTTAATTCAATTTTGAAAACAGAAGGATTCTATGCGAAATGGACTAAGAAAGCATTTAAGGAATGCAGGATTCCTTCTCAGGATGTATTTGAACAAGTAAGGAATTTTATTCTGTATTACAACAATTTCAGGCTTAAGAAACAATTAGGAGATCTCTCCCCTGCTATGTTTCTTGAAAAATATCCACTAGGAAAAGAATAAGGGTTGACCTAAACAACTATTTTTAGGATTATTGAAATCAGCAAAAAAACGTCACCTATTAGGGGTTCATGTCACTATAAATGCCATTTTGGTGAAATTTCCATCCGCCTGCTTACTTTTTGCTTTTCTCAGTTTTTTTTGCCATGAGGCTGTCACGCTGTTCGATGAGCTGACGGTTAATCAATGCGATTTTATCATACAGTTCAAAATAAGAAATCGCGTTGTCACTTGCGGAATTCATGTTTTCTTCCGGACTCAAAATCTTTTCCTTGAAGCGGGCGTTGATTGCAATCATCTCGGAATGCTTTTTCATCGCCTCAAGAGAAGACTGATATGCGGCATTTATCTCGCTGGTCCAGCCTGTAATGTCAGGTTTTGCAAGCGTTTTGATTTTATGAATCGTAACGATTTCCCAGATTTTTTTGCCGAAGTATTCCTCAAGCGCATTGCGGAAAGGACGGTCTTTCTGGAACAAAAGTTTTGCGATAAGTTTACGTCCGTCATTCTCATCAAGTTTAAAGTCACAGAGAGAATCTTCTTCCAGGAATGGCTTGGCAAGATTCGAAGCCAGAAAGCCCTTCACTTCTTCTGGGGCGCACTTAAAACTGTATTCATAGATATTTCCCCACAGGCCAGTGCTCAGTGACTCACGCCGCCTCTGGTTTGTAACCGGGAAAATAAAGGCTTTTTGAATCTGAATTGACTGAGGAAGATGGCGGTTCAAGGCCTCGATGAAATCTTTTTCGCTTGTATCCTCGTAAAGTACAGTTGAGGCGATTTCAGCATCAGAAGAAATGCCAAGAGACAAGGTTGAGGCGAATTCAAGGCGTGGAAGCGGATTAAAACCTGTCGTATAGATGACCGGAAGATTGCATTTAATGAAGGCCCGGTTGAAAAATTCCACCTGAGACAGATGGGAAATATATTCTCCGCCGTTTTTCTTGGTAAATTCGAAAATCACGCGGTACATTACAGGAATATTCCATTCCGGGTAGACAGAATTACCAACAATCTGTTCACTTTTCTGTACATTCTGAGGTTTATTATCAATATTTACGCAGGTTTTATTGTTGCAGACACCGCATCTGTGGTCGCAGTTTGGCGCGCATTTTGGAGTCAGCTCTTCCCGCTCGTTTTTATCCCATTCTTTTTTGTAAAAATTCTTTGCGACACCAAGGGAAACTGAATCCCAGGGCAAAGGCTCATCCTTGCTTCTCTCCCGCAGAATCGATTCCTTTACATCATAATCAGCTTCTGCAAAGGCAGATTCCCAATGCTTTAGGTTTTCCTTCAGGTGATTTTCCCAGGCATCAAGCCTTGCGCCCTTTTTGTAAGCCGAAAGAATGACCTGCCCTGCCCGCTTGTCTCCCCGCGAAAGGAGTCCTTCAAGATAACTCGTGTTAATATCGTGAGTTCCGACATGAAATTTGCCCCTTGGAAGATGCTCTCGGATATAGGAAAGCTTTCGGTCACTCTCTTCAGGAGAAATCTGCCTTACCCACTGGTAGGCTGTGTGAGGCTTTGGAATAAAGGTTCCAACATTGACATTGCACTGGATTCTCGTTCGGTTCTGCAAATCAATCAGAAAATCAACGATGGCTTTTTCTTCGGTGAGTTCGTCTGTCTCCGGGAAAGGAAGACCGACCATAAAATAGAACTTGGCCTTGTTCCAACCGCGTTTTTTTGCATCAAGAATTACGTCAACCAGATGCTGGGCGTAAACTTCCTTGTTCAAGCGCAGCTGCCAGGCTTCTTCCGGGGTTTCAACGGCAAAAGTAAGGCCAGATTTACGAACTTCCGATAGTTTTTCGAGCAAAGGAAGGGAAAAACTGTTTACTTTAAGCGATGGAAGCTGGAAAGAGACATTCTGACTCTTGTATTTTGCGTTCAAATCATCAAGAAGGTTCTCAATGTCAGGATAATCCGCGCTCGAAAGCGAAGTAAGTGAAATTTCACGATAGCCTGCGATATTAACCAGCTTGTCTACATCATCAAAAATCAGCTGCTTTTCCTTGGCACGCTGGGGACGGTAATAAACACCCGCATGACAGAAACGGCAGCCGTTCGGACAGCCCCGCATAATCTCGACAACACCGTGATCCTGAACAGGCTTAACGTTTGGAAGCGGCATGAAGGACTCAACCGATGGAACCTTGCCGAAATCAGACCAGACAGCCCTTCGCGCAATGCTGTGGCCGCATTTTTCCTCGCTCATGTCCTCCGTCCAGACACTGGGGTGACCGGCAAAATGAGCAAGGATTTCTGAACGTAAAGCTCCCTCTTTTTTCATTTGTGCACATTCTTCGATAAGGTCGAACATTCCGCCCTCGGCCTCACCGATGAAAACCGCGTCAAAAAAGTCCGAGAAAGGAGCCGGATTTGTGGAACCGCAGCCGCCAGCAATAACAATCGGGTCGTCCTCTCCCCTGTCCTTCTTTAAAAGCGGAATCCGTCCCAGGTCAAGGATTGAAAGGGCGCCGGTGATTCCAAGCTCGTAGCCGATTGAAAAACCGATCATGTCAAGCTCATTCAAGGGCATTCCGGTTTCAAGGGTATACAAAGGAGCATTATATTTTTTAAGCAGGTCCTCAAAGTCAGTCTCAACCGCAAAAACACGCTCACAGCGAACGTCTTTCATTTTGTTGAGGCCGTTGTAAATGATTTTTATCGCCTGATTTGCCATTCCGATTGTGTAGACATCAGGAAAAGCCACACAGAAATTGAAGAGAGAGTCAGAATCAGCATGTTTTTTTACAATCTGACCGAATTCACCGCCAGTATAGCTTGACGGATTCTGCACAGAACAGAGTTCATTTCCAAAAAGTTCAATAGGTTTGATAAGATTCATAATATTCCTTTGTTTAGACAAGAATAAGGCAAATTAAAAACCGAATTTTCTAGACGATACGCTCATCAAAAGGCCGACGCAAATCATGGCCGTCCACAAAGATGAGCCGCCGTAGCTCAAAAACAGGAGGGGGATTCCCGTAATAGGCATGATTCCCATTACCATTCCGACATTTACAAGGAAATGGAAGACGAACATTCCCAAAACGCCAGAGGCAATCATAAGTCCGAATGTATTGGAAGCGTTCTTGATGATGAAAATCGTACGCATAAAAATCAAAAAGTAAAGGGCAAAAACCGCCATGCAGCCGACAAAGCCAAGTTCCTCAGAAAGGATGCTGAAGATAAAGTCCGTGCTCTGCTCAGGCAAAAAGCGGTAGTGACTCTGAGTTCCCTGCAAATATCCGCGGCCCAAAAGGTTTCCTGAACCGATAGCGGTTTTTGACTGAATAATGTTCCAGCCCGCTCCACGAGGGTCAGCGTAAGGGTCAATGAATACGATAAGGCGCATAACCTGGTATTCCTTGAGGACTTTTCCGGCAAAATAAGAAAAAATCAAGGCACCGCAGAAAATTGCCGCAAAATAGGAAATCCAATAGAAATACTTGTTGTGGCGGTAGAAGAACATTCCCAGCATGGAAAGAACGCCGATTGAACCTGTCGCAAAAATAAGGATAAGGCGCAAAGTCGTGTTTGTAAGCACGCGGATGAAAATCACCGAATGATGGGCAATCTGGCTTTCCCAAATCGGAAGGACAGTAAATGTAATCGTCATCATTCCGCCAAGGAAGATAAAAAGAATGTAACGCACAGGAATTCCCGCGATAAAAGTCATCGCAAGGAAAATCGGGAAATATACGAGGGAAGTTCCAAGGTCAGGCTGAGCGAGAATAAGTCCCATAGGGATGAACATGATAAAAAGGGAGATTATAAAACGCTTTCTCTGATCCTGGGTTTTCTTCGTTTTATCCAGATACCAGGCAAGGAAAAGGATGAAAACGACTTTCGTAAATTCTGACGGCTGAATGCCAAAAGGACCGATGCCGAGCCAGCTTCGCGCACCATTGACATAGCGGCCGAAAAACTTCGTAAAAATAAGGACTGCACAGGCTGCGGCAAAAATTTGAGGAATATAACGGTTGAAGCGCCTGTAATCAAGCAGAGAGACACCCAGCATCATAAGCATGCCTGAACCGCCCCAGATAATCTGCTTTACATACTCAGAAGAAACATTCTCGCCGTCTGAGTTTATACCGGAAGAATAAATAAAAAGGATTCCGAAAGTGACCAGGGCCGCAACACAGAAAAAGAGAATAAAATCAAAAAATTGCAGGAATTTCAAATTCAATTTCATATTATCCTCCTTACTCCTGACGGACGCTTGAATGCTTTCTGGAACGAATTACATCACGGACATTTGCAGGAAGAGCCTGGACAGCCTCATCATAAGTCTGATTTGCAAAGATTCCCTGGAAAATTATGTTCGTGGCATATGGAGCCCACCATTCCCATTCATTTGCAGCCTCAACAAGAACAACGACAACAACCTGTTCCTCGACCGGAGCATTGAAAGGAGCATAGCAAGCCATCCATGAATGCCAGTGGTCAAGGGAGCCGACCTCAGCAGTACCGGTTTTTCCGGCAATCTGAACGACCTTATTGTTAAGAGGAAAGGCCGGGGTTCCGTCTGTGATTGTATAGCGCATGGCATTCTGAACTTCCCGCCATACGGCTTCATCGATATTTGACTCATGAAGAATCTGGGGTTTTACTTCCTCAATTACATCGTTTGTGGCCGGATCACGGACTTCCTTCAAAAGATGAGGACGATAGATTTTACCCTCATTTGCAACCATGGCAACCATATTAGCAATGTGAAGTGGCGTAACCAGGGTATATCCCTGACCGATTGACATGTTCATTGTATCACCGCCCAGCCATTTCTGGTGGAAACGGCGCTCCTTCCATGGAGCTGTAGGAACGAAGCCAGACTGCTGGGCTGGCAGGTCAATATCAAGGCTTTCACCGAAGCCGAATTCCTTTGCATAGGAAGAAATCTTGTCTACGCCCAGAAAATCGCGGCCGACAATCCAATAGTAAACGTCGCAGGACTGGGCAAGGGCTTCCTTCATGTTGAGCTTGCCATGACCCCACTTCTGGTGACAGTGGAAGATTCGGTTACCGTAATCAACACGTCCGGAACAATCTATATCCTTTGCAGAAGAAAAAGCTTTTTCCGCAAGCATAGCCGTAGACATAATGATTTTGAATGTCGAAGCCGGAGGATAGGCCGCATTTACAGCCCGGTTCAAAAGAGGCTTGTTGGGACTGGTAGCAAGTTTGTTATACTGGGTCGAAGCATTGTCGTCATTAAAAAGATTCTGGTCATAAAAAGGATATGAAACCATGGCCAGAACCTCACCGTTACTGGGCCGCAGGACTACTGCAGCCCCTACCCGCTCACCAAGAGCCTTTTCTGCAAGCTCCTGAATCCGCATGTCAATTGTAAGCACAAGATTTTTGCCCATCTGAGGCGGCTCTACAATCGGAGTGTCAGAAAGAATGTGGCCTCGGACGTCGACGGTACGGCTTTCTCGCCCCTGGCGTCCCTGAAGAAGCAGATCATACTGTTTTTCAACGCCGGTTTTTCCGATGATGGATTTATTTGTATAGACACGGCGCTTATCCTTGTCCGTTATGTTATACATAACTTTAACTTCTTCTTTAGTGATGTCACCTACATAGCCGACGACATGAGAAATAGAGCCGGTCTCAACATAATTTCGGACAGGCTTGCTTCGCCATGAAACCCCAGGCAAATCCGTAATGTTTTCTGCGATATTTGAGATTGTGCTGAAAGTGACGTTGGAACGGACTTCAACAGCCGTATATGAGCGGCGGAGAGCTGGCTCAATCTTGCGGTCAATTTCGTTTTTAGAGATTCCCAGAAAAACTGCCAGTCTTGAAGTAACAGAATCGTAATGACCAGCAGGAATTTCAGCAGGAGTCAAATCCACAGCGAAAGAATCCGTATTGATGACCATAGGCATGGAAGCGTTACGGTCAAAGATTTCACCGCGCTGGGCATCAATTGTCTTAACCTGGCTTGAGATTGTCTGCGACTGCTTTCGATACTGGGCGCCTTCAATAACCTGCAGGGAAAAAAGTTTGAGCACATATAATGCAAAAATCGCCATGATGATAAAAGCGAAGATTACAACTTTTGCATTCTGTTCAACCGAACCATTCTCTGTGTTAAAATAATCCTGCATTTACGAAACCTTCTCAGGATCAAGTAAAATCAAATCACTGAAAACATTCAGGAACTTGAAGACAATCGGCGTCAGTATTGAATTTGCGGCAAGCTCAAACAAAAATGCCTTTGAAAAGAGGGAATACGGCACTACGGAATCAGCAAAGAAAACTGAAATTACGAAAATAAGGACTGCTTTCATCAAAGTTGCAAAGAAACCAATCATTACAGGCAGGAAAATACCGGCCATATTAAGGGTTTTATTGAAAATTCCCGCAACATAACCGATTACAGTCCTCAAAAGACTGTGAAGGCCAAAAGGAGAAGCACTGAGAAAATCAAGAAAAAGACCGGAAACAAAGCCGGAAGAAACACCAAAAAACCTTCCATTATTGACAGAAAGATAAAGGGTTATGATAAGAAGAAAATCCGGAACGGCCGGAAGGAAAAGCATATTTGAAAGGATTGCAGTCTCAAATATTACAAAACAGAGAAGAATCAAAGCTGAAACTGAAAAAGATTTTAACATTTTCTCTCCTCTTATTTGACATTCATCTCATGCAAATCAGAGACAATGACCATTTCAATACGCGAAAAATCAATAACCGGCATAACCTTTATTGACAAAGAAGAATCATAATCAAGGACCTTAATGTCCGAAATTGAACCGATCGGGATATCGCCCATAAAATTGCCGCTTTCACCGCTGGTAACAATCAAGTCACCAACCTGGAGTTCATCGAGAACTCGTTTTTTGATATAGGTCATGTTGAGCGGAGAATCCACGCTTCCATCGCCTGTGACAAGACCTATATCACGGGTATTTTGAATTCGGGCCGAAACAGAACATTTTGAGTCATAAATCGGCATTACAAGACTTGTAAGGGCACCGACTGTAACTACCTTGCCGACCAAGCCGACAATTCCACCCTGAATGGCAAGAACAGGCATGTTCTTGCGGATTCCGTGGCGGCTACCTTTATTGATTGTAAAGGCTGAGTAAAGACTGTCAGGATTTCGGGAAATAATCTGAGCCGGATAATTCTTTTCTTGAAGGGAGAGTGAAAAGCCCAGCTGCTCCTTAAGCCTTTCGTTTTCTTTTTTGATGTCGGTATTGCTGCGCTGAAGAATCTCGTAATTTTTGAGTCGTTCAGTGAGTTCCTTGTTTTCTTCGCGCAGGCGGGCAAGTTCCTTTACGGCATTGAATGTGTCCCCTATTCCAGAAGCGACTGCACTCACGCCCTTCTGCATTGAAGAAAGAGCCGTGAATCCAACCTGCTGAAAGTTGACGACAAATCCGCCTGAGTGAAAAGCCAGCATGATGCCGGAAAAGACCACGAATCCGATGAGAAGAAATTCTGATAAGCCGAATTTGAACGAATGTTTCGAAGCCATTCTGAATCTAAAAACTAGTCGTTAAGGTTGTCGTAGATAGCCCTGTCAGAAGACATATCCTTGAAGAGGTCAAATGCCTGACCGGCACCAAGGGCAACACATTCGAGTGGTTTTTCGACCAAAATAACAGGAACGCCAGTTTCCTTTGAAATGAGCTTTGGCAAGCCTTTAAGCATACTTCCGCCACCGCTCATTACGATACCGCGCTCAACGATATCTGCGGCAAGCTCAGAAGGAGTTTCACCCAATGTGACTTTGATGAGCTCGACGATTTCATTGACTGTTGATTTAAGGGCCTCGCGAACCTCAACACTGTCGATTTCAAGACGGCGAGGAAGACCTGTGATTGCATCGTTACCGCGGACTTCCATCTTTTCGATGGCCTTGTCCTTGTCCTGCAAAGCGTTTCCAATCTGAATCTTGAGGCGCTCTGCAGTCTGCTGACCAATGCGGAGGTTGTGAACGTTGAGGACATACTTCATGATTGCCTCATCGAATTTATCACCACCAACGCGGATAGCCTTTGTAACGACCATGCCGCCCAAAGAAATTACTGAAACTTCTGTTGTACCGCCGCCGATATCACAGATCATGTGACCGGCCGGCTCGTTGATTGGAATCTGAGCACCGATTGCAGCAGCAAGTGACTCTTCGATAACGTCAACTTCCTTTGCGCCAGCCTTAAGTGCTGTTTCGATTACAGCACGGCGCTCTACCTGAGTAATGCATGAAGGAATGCCGATTTTCATTCGTGTAGATTTGAAAAGCTGATGGCGCGAAATTACCTTTGAAATGAAATATTTAATCATTTTTTCGCAGCTGTCGATATCAGCGATGACACCGTCTGCCAGAGGACGGATTGCGTCAATGTTGCCCGGAGTTTTCCAGAGCATGCGCTTAGCCTCAGCGCCTACAGCCCAAACGTGCTTTGTGCCCTTCTCTACGGCAACAACGGAAGGCTCATCAACGACGATGCCCTTACCCCGCACGTAAATCAATGTATTACATGTACCTAAATCAATACCAATATCAGTTGAAAACCGGTCAAAGAAACCCATGAAAAAGTCCTCCCAAACTTTTTATATTAATATATTTTACTTTATTTCCGACATTTTTTTCAATGCGAGCGGATGATTATTCTGGATTCTCAAGGCTTTTCTCCATTCAGAGCGGGCCTTGACCATATCACCCTGCTTCTCATATATTACACCCAATCCGTATAAAGCGTCAGCAGAATTTTCATTTTTTTCCAAAATAAAATTAAATTCTTTTTCCGCATCCTCAAAGTTCTCCCTTTGAAGGGCTATATTTCCCATTAAAAGGTGACTTTTCAGAATAATCTGCTCATCCTTGCAGTTCTGAGAGATTCGGAAGAGGTACTGCTCAGCCGCATTATCCTGACCGACATTGTGATACTGCTCGGCAATTGAAAGAAGAAGAATATCCGACTCCCGGACCAGAAGGGCCTCGGTAAAGGCTGAAATGCTTTCCATGGTCATACCCAGGGCCGCATAGCTCAAGCCCAGCAGCTCAGGAATATCATCAGCCTTATAGCCGTCTTTTTTGGCTTTAAGAAGATAGTAAACTGCCAGATCAGCGTAGTAATAGTAAGAAGAATGAAAATCCTTGTAAAAATAAGCCTTTCCCAGCATGTACTCAATCTGCGATACAGCCCCGAATTTTGCCCCCTGCAAGGCAATTCTGAGTGAATTTATAGCTTCATCGAGATAAGAAAGAGACTGAACGACATCCGAGCTGGAAACTGCAAGAAAGAAAGCCGCATAACCGTTATAAGTGCGGGCTGTTATATTAAAAGGTGATTTATAAAGAATTGCAGAACTTATGTCGTAAACCTGCTGATAATCATAAACCTTCCATTTTGACTTTAAGTTTATGATTGAATTTCCCTTGTTGATTTTTGAATCAATTGCCCGGTAGGCAAAAAAGACTCCAACGGTGACAGAGACGGCAAAAAAAATACAAATCAGGAGTTTTTTTAAGAAATGGCTCTTTTTTTTGAAGATTTCTCTTGTCTGTAAAGCCTTTAATTTCATTATCCCCGTCCACCCAAAAATAAAAAAACAGAAAAGACAATAAGCCGGGTTCTGTCCTGAACTTTTCAAAAAAAGAAAAGCCCGCATAACCATCTATCCGAAACTTTTGTTGCCAAAAGCCTTTAGCAGCCTACCCGCAGCCAATAGTCCGGAAAACCTGACTGCTACTTGGCCTTGCTCCAAACGAGGTTTACCATGCCAGCCCTGTTGCCAGAACTGCGGTGAGCTCTTACCTCACCTTTTCACCCTTACCCGAAGGCGGTATATTCTCTGTGGCACTGTCTGTCAGAAAAAAGGCTTATGCAGGGCGAGCCATGCAAGTTCCTCTTTCTGCCCGGTAATTACCCGGCGTTTTTTCCGGTGGAGCCCGGACTTTCCTCACCCAAGCCCGCTGTCATAAGCGGGTCAGGCACGGTTATATCTTTTCTGAAATTTTCGCTTTAATATTAAAGACTAGTCATCAAAAGCCATTGACTTTTCGTCATCGAGATTGTTCTCGTTATCGCCTTCCTCAACTTCGTCTTCATCGCGCTCATCAGCGAATTCATCTTCGAAATCAGCGAGGCTGCCAGTCTCTTCAAGTGTTGAATAATCCTCAACCTCTCCCTCTTCAACTTCCTGGTAGAAGAGAATTCGAGAGCAGTAAGGACAGAAGAGAATCTTCTCACCGTCACGAACTTCATTTGCAAACTGGCCAGGAAGAATCATCTGACAGCCAGTGCAGACACCGTTGCGAACGGCAACGATACCCTGAGAGTTGCGCTGAATGATACGCTGGAATTTATAAACGATTTCCTGATTGAGACCAGGTGTGAGCTCCTGCTCCTGTTTATTCAAATCTTCGAGCTGATTCTTGTAATCCTGAATCTGCTGTGAAAGAGCGTCTTTGCTAGAATTAAGGTCATCTTCCTGAGCCTTAATCATTGCCTCGTCAGCCTTGAGAGACTCGTTAAGCTCAGCAAGCTTTTTCTCCTCGCGGAGCAGGTCTTTGCGGACAGCAGCTTCTTTTTCTGTAGCCTCAGAAATCTGCTTGTCGAGAGCTTCGTATTCACGATGAGATGTGATTGAATCCATGCTCTTCTCACCAGATTCGCGTGAAGCCTCAGCCTCTGAAAGCTCGCGTTTAAGGTGCTCTACAACAGCACGAACTTCTTCGTAGCTCTTATTTTTTTCGATATATTCTTTTTTGAGACGTGCAAGGAGCTCGTCCTGAGAGTCAAGCTGTTTTGGGGAAGCATCAATCTTTTTTTCAAGATCGTATTTTTCTACCAAAACATCCTGAAGAGATTTAAGTTTGTCGAAAACTTCTGTCATTTCCATGTTAAAAGACCTCAAAACTCAGAATTCTAAAAATTAGAAATTTCTGTTAATTTATCACAAAAGTATATAAAAAATAGCCGTTTATGTCTATCACAAACGGCTGTTTATACTTAATTTATAACAAGATTTACACAATCTGTCACATCTCGATATAGTCCCTAAGACCACTTGCCCGGCGCGGATGTCGGAGCCGGCGCAAAGCCTTAGCCTCAATCTGTCGGATTCGTTCTCGGGTTACATTGAAATACAAGCCGACTTCTTCCAAAGTAAGGCTGTATCCGTCATCAAGACCAAAGCGCATCTTGAGGACTTCCTGCTCCCTCGACGGCAAGGTATTGAGAACCGACCTGAGCTGCTCCTGCAAAAGCGTGTAAGCAGTCTGGTTTGCTGGATTTTCAACATCCTTATCCTCGATGAAATCTCCCAACTGCGAATCCTCTTCCTCACCGATCGGAGTTTCCAAAGAAATAGGCTCACGGGCAACGTTTTTAACCTGCTTGACCCTTGTAACAGGCCAGCCAAGCTGCTGTGCGATCTCTTCGTCGGTTGGTTCACGGCCAAGCTTCTGCATGAGCTGACGGCCTTCGCGTACAACCTTGTTGATCTGCTCAATCATGTGAACAGGAACTCGGATTGTCCGGGCCTGGTCAGAAATTGAGCGGGTGATTGCCTGACGGATCCACCATGTAGCATATGTTGAGAATTTGTAGCCCTTGCGGTACTCAAACTTCTCGACAGCCTTGATAAGACCGATGTTTCCTTCCTGAACCAAATCAAAGAACTGAAGTCCGCGGTTTGTATATTTCTTTGCAATAGAAACAACAAGACGGAGGTTGGCGTTAATCAGCTTGTTCTTTGCCTTTTCAAGCATCTTGCGGCCGCGCTCGATTTCATCAGCCATTGTGAGGATTTCCTCAACATTGTTCTCAAAATCGTACTCCATGCGACGGAGCTTGCGGTCAATCTTCTGAATCTGAGTATAAATATCGCGGATTTCGTCACTTTTAAGGCCAAGCTCATTCTCAAGCTTGAGGGCTTCAGAATGGATTGCAAGGCGGCGGCCAAGACTTCGGAGCTCTGCAGGATTTGAAATGCGCAGCTCCTTCATTTTGTGTTCCTGCTTGTGGCGGAATTCACTGATTTTCTGGGTTGCCTCAACAAATTTGGCACTGAATTTATCAATTTCCTCTGACTGAATGTCGATTTTCTGCAATTCAGGCAGGATTTTTGTACGCAACTCAAGAATCTGCTCGTTGTCAAAGATTTCACGAGACTGGTTTGCCTCAAAAAGCTGTTTTTTGAGGTTCATGTAAATCTTCATGTTCTCTTTGCAGGCCTTGAGGTTTTCACCGTAATAGCTCTTAAGACGTCGTTTTTCAGCCTGAGCCTCATTGATTTCCTTACGGGCCTTTCCAGGTTCATGAGGATCAATTTTGGCAAATGCCTTCTGACAGATTGCGAAGAACTCTGGAATCATCATGCCGGATCTTTTGATTACATCCTTAATGATGTTCTCACCTTCTTCCATCTGCTTGGAATATGTAACTTCCTGCTCTGCAGTAAGAAGCTTTTCTTTACCGATTTCACGCAGATAAAGGCGGATTGGGTCGTCAACGTTAGAATCCTTGTCACCGTTTACAAGCCTGGCCGCAGCCAGCTCGTCATCGGTAGCACCAACCTCGTCCGCATCCTCATCGTCGAGCAAATCATCGTCATCTGCATCGGCTTCTTCGTCCAGGTCGGTAACTTCTTCCATGACCTGAATGTTGTTCTGGGTTAAAAGTTGAAGCACATCTTCCATTTTGGGTGAATTAACAAAATCCTGACCAAGAATCTCATTAATCTCGTCCCAAGAAACGATCTGCTTATCCTTAGCATACTCTAAAAGTTTTTCAACTTTAGGATCCAGTTCCTGATCCATATTCCAGTCCTTTATTATTAATTTTTTCGTCAATAAGCTTTTTCTGCTCGAAGAGCCTTGTCATCAATTCTTGATTGGCAGGAATGCTGAGCTGCCCCTGCAGGGAGTTCATTTGCTGAAGGATTTCTTTTCGCTTTCGCTTGAGGCTGTTAATCTGCAGCCGTTCCACGCTTTCCGCAACAGACTGGGCCGTACACTGAGAAAATTCCCCCCTGGAAACAGACTCAGTAATTTTCTGTTTAATGCCGTCATGATTGCAATGATTTAGCACGGAAACAAAAGACAAATCCCCCGACTCGTAACACTCCTTAAGAACGGAAAACAAAGTTCTCGCGGAAGGGTTTTCAAAATCATCTTCGGTTAAACGACTCTGCATCAGTTCAAACTGATTTGTATCGGACAAGACGGCCAGAAGAGCCCTGAACTCCGAATTGACGACGACGCCATTCGAAACCGGCTTTTGACCTTCCGTATTTACGCTTAGAGTTCGTTTTTTTACATCTTCACGATTATTAAAATCCCTTTTTACCGCCTCAAGGGAGATGTTTAGAGTCCGCCCCAAGAGCTCCAGACTTGATTCCTTCTGTATATCGGTCTGTAACGCATCAATGTAAGGGAAAAATTCAAGCGCGAACTTAGCCTTTCCCTCCGGAGTATCTTTCTGGTACTTTTGCGACAGAAAACTCAACAGATAATCACTATCTAATATAGCGGAATTTACTTCATTCGTCAAGGTATCCGCACCAAAATTCAGCATAATTTCCGCAGGATCTTTTGCGTTGTGGAGGCGGATTATCTTAACCGTAAGCCCCTGCCGCCGGCACATCAAGATTGCACGCCAGGTTGCCTTCTGACCGGCTCCGTCTGAGTCAAAGGAAAGGAGGATTGTATCAGCAAAACCGCGCACGATTTTTATCTGGTCATCAGTGAGGGCAGTTCCCAAGGGAGCGACCGCATAAGTGATTCCGCACTGGTGGTAGGCAATGCAGTCCATGTAGCCCTCGCAGAAAATCACTTTTTTATTTTCGCGGATTGAATTCTTGGCAAAGTTAAAGGCGTAAAGGGTCTCACCCTTCTGATACTGAATCAAATCGCCGGAATTGAGATATTTCGGCGATTTTTCCGGATCTCCGCGCAAAAAGCGGCCGCCAAAGGCAAGAGTCTGCCCCCGCCTGTCAAAAATCGGAAACATGAGGCGGTCTGAGAAAAAAGCTACGTCGGGGTATTTCTTGCTGAAAAGACCCGATTTTGCAAGGAATTCGTCGCTGAAATTTTTGGATTTAAGGAAACGCTTGAGCCAGCTTCTGTCAGCCGGGGAATAGCCCAGCTTAAATTTTTCAATCGTCTCCATCGTAATTCCGCGCTTGGTAATGTATTCAAGGGCAAATTTTCCCGCATCAGTCTTTAAAAGACCGTAATGAAACATATCCGCTACGCGGCTGTAAAGGTCTATGTAAAGCTCCTTTGAATTATCCGTCTTTTGAGCAGAAGGAGCAAAAGTGCTGGAATATTTGATTTCAATGTTAAATTTCTTGGCCAAGATTTTTACCGCTTCAGGAAAGTTAACCTTCTCCATTTCCTTTACAAAGGTTATCGCATTTCCGCCGGCATGACAGCCAAAGCAGTAATACATTTTCTTTTCCGGGGTAACGCAGAAGGACGGCGTTTTTTCGTGATGAAAGGGACAACAGCCCCACCACTGATTTCCACGATTTTCGAGCTGAACATAATCACCAACAACTGCAACTATGTCCGATTGAGAATTTACGGCGTCTATTGTCTCCTGAGAAATAATTCCTTCCATCAGTTAATTGCTTCCAGTTTTTTTGGTCTTGAACTGAGTTCCCGCCTTGACATGAGCATTAAAAGATTTTGAGAAAGTATGTTTTCCGGCGGAAGAATCCGTAAGCGTGAAATAGAAATAATCAGTTTTTGCAGGCTCAGCCGCCGCACGCAAGGCAATAAGGCCAGGATTTGAGATTGGCGTTGGGGGAAGAGCAGCCCACTTGTAGGTGTTGTAAGGGCTGTCAATCTTAAGGTCATCATAAGTAATCACGTCAGGATGAGGCTTACCCTGGATCTCAGTGATTATGTATTCGATTGTGGCGCAGGAATAAAGGCCAACCCCTGCATCAATCCTGTTTTTAAAAACGCTGGCAATAAGCGGAGCCTCGCTGGCAATCCGGTATTCCCTCTCAACGATGGAAGCCAGAACCAGAGTCTCATAGAAAGCGGACGGAGATTTTTCTGAGTAACAAGGAATTTCTGAAACCTTATTGAAAAAAGCCTGGACCATGATTTCAAGAACATCCCTGGCCTTCATGTCGGGAGCAAAGAAATATGTGTCAGGAAAGAGGAAGCCCTCAAAAGTTTCAGCAGGAATAAAATATTTTTTAAGAAGGTCTGGATCACAGGCCGCCTCAACAAAAGCATCAGCAGAGCAGATTCCGTTATTTTCAAGGATTGAAGCGATTTTCCGCAAGGTCAGTCCCTCAGGAACGATAACCCTGGTGTAATCCTGAACGCCGGACTCAAGCACAGTCATAATCAAAAGGGCACCCATGGACGAATCAAGATTATAATATCCTGACTTCATCACCGGCACGGTTTTTCGGAATGAAAGGAAGGGAAATCGGGCTGCAAGATAAAAGGCCCTGTCAGAGCGGATCAAACCGTTATCAACGAGAATCTCAGAAATTCTTGAAATGCTGGCGCCAGAAGGAATTTCAACCCTAACCTCCTTTGCGTTCGCCTTTGAATCAGGAGCCGTAAGCGACAGCCTGAAAGCCAGGGAACAGGCCAAAAAAGCAAGAATCACGCAGGCAAAACAAGAAATTACAAAAGAGAAAAATTTATTTTTTTTAGATTTATTTTTTTTCATGAATAGAAAGCCTCTGCCTCATCAATGGACATGGAATTATACATAACCCTCTCGATTTTGGCAGAAAAATCAAGCAGTTCGTCCGGAATCTGCTCCTGATTCTTCCTGAGAAAACGCGCAAGGACACGAACCTCACGCTCCGTAAAATGATAGTCAAAAAAGGCCGGGCTTTCGTTGAGAAGTGAATCGTCTGTCATATATCCAGCACTGTTCCTTCGCGGGCAATATCAATCTCAAGGGAATCACCAGAGACGTAATTTGCATACCATTTTGCAGATTCAAGAATAGTATTGAGCTTACGGTCATCATAAGTTGGCTCATGATGGAACATAAACATTTTTTTAACCTTCCAGGCGGCGGCAAAATCGATGGCATAGCAGAAAGCCGAGTGCCCCCAGTTTACCTTGCGCAGAGCCTCTTCGACAGTGTACTGAGAATCAATGAGCATGACGTCAGCATTCTCGAAAATTTTTGCACGATCCTCTGTGTGGGCAAAGTCTTTTGAACCGAGCTCGATATCGGTAGCATAGACGAACTTCTGACCGTCCTCAACAACCGAATAAGAATAAGAATCTCCAGGATGAGACATTTTTACGCAGGTAACTTCGGCATTACCGATGTTTAAAACCTGACCAGGCTCAATCACATGGAAATGAAAATGCTTTTCGATTAAAGAAAAATCTACAGGATAAAATGGAGCAACCATCTGTTTTGCAAGATATTCCTTCATGTCCGCAAAAGGTGAATAAACATCAAAAACTATAGTGGGATTGTAGGAACTGTCAAAAAAAGGAAGGCCCTGAATATGATCCCAGTGGAAATGAGACATGAAAAGATGATAATGCTTGTCGGCAGGAGGCTCAGAAAATTTGCCCATAACGCGCATGCCAGAACCTGCATCAAAAATAAGCTTTTTGCCGTCTTTTAAAGTGGCTTCTACACAAGGCGTGTTGCCTCCAACAGTGCCGGAAATCCACCAGGGCAAATCATCAATGAATTTTTCTTTTGCCTCATCAGACGCAATGTCCTCAGGCTTTATGCGCTGCAAAGCCGCAATAAGTTTCGTTCTGACCTGCTGAGTTGATAATGGAGTCGGTATCGACCCTCTCACTCCCCAAAATTGTATATTCACCGATGACTCCATACGTTCTTACAAAGAAGAACAATACTATAGAATTATAATCCGATAAGCCACCTTTGTCAAAGACTAATACAAACTTAAAAAAAGTAAAAATAACTGAAACCTGCAAAATTGGAGAAAAAAGAGATTTTAAACGAAAAAAAAACGGTCTTGAAGTTAATCAAGACCGTTTAGTGGGGAGTGAGGGACTCGGACCCCCGAACCCGAAAGGGAGCGGATTTACAGTCCGCCGCAATTGCCGCTATGCGAACTCCCCATTTTTGCCTTTCGGCTAAGCTGCTTGTAGGACTTGGACCCACGACCCCGAGATTACAAATCACGTGCTCTACCAACTGAGCTAAAGCAGCATCTTTTTTTTAGTACCGAACCTTGTCGTTTCGGAATGAGTTTATATTATATAACTGCAGAAAAAGTGTCAATAGGGAAAACACAATTTTCTGCAATTTTTTTTCACTTTTTTTCTGCCCTATTTTCTGGCAAAATCCGGACGGAGTTTTTCGCCGCCGTTGATATAAACCGGAAGAGGCTTTGCATTCTCGTCCATATAGGCCGTAACAAGCACCCGGACCATCTTTTCCGGAGAACCTATGATTTTAGGTTCCTGAGAGCTGAAGAGCGGAATCTGAGACACGTCAAATTCATTCTGACCTTTTCGAAGGGCCATGGCCGGATTCATGACGTCCAGGTCATCAGTAATAGTAAACTGAATCGAAACGAAGTCCTTCTGGGCAAGCTTGTTGTCGGCAAAAAGTTTGAGGCACATTTCGCAAACATTTTTAGTGATTGATTCGGCATTATTCTCTGCGCCAGTAGCACCGCGAATCGCAAAAAGTCTCTGTGACATATTTTCTCCCTTCATAAAGCGGCAATGCCTTTTTTATGAATGATTTTTTTGGTAAAATATCCGAGATTATATCTTTTTACGGAAGGCGATTCAAGAAAACATGAAGGAAGAGGTAAAAACCGAAGAAATTGAAGAACTGGAAGCCCTGCCGGAGCCAAGCCTGGAAAAGCCAGCAAAAAAAACTCGAAGGCTTCCCCCGCTCCTCAGGCTCTGCCGCAGAACCACGGTCTTTCTTTCTCTCACCCTTATCGCAACAATCATCTTTTTCCTCACCGGTAACCAGCAGGCCTTCCTCGACTCAAACCTCAAGCTGATTCTCCAGATCATCACATTCAACGCGATTGCCCTCAGTTTTTTCTCAGGAATCTCAAGCCTTGAATGCATCTTCTATCTGGTAAAAAACAAAAGCCTGCGAATGCTCCTTCACTTCATCGTCTACATACTCGTACTGACAGCCGCAATCACAATTTCAGTATTCTCACTCACGATAAATCTTCTTTCAGAAGGCATTTCTTTCTGATATAATATTTTTCATGAAATCCATAAAAATTCCGGAAACACTCAGAAAACTCAACGAAATATTCGCAAAAAACGGATTTGAGGCCTATCTTGTCGGCGGAGCCGTCCGGGACGTGCTTTTGGGCAAAAAAGCCAGCGACTGGGACATAACGACAAACGCAAGGCCCGAGCAGATGATGAAAATCTTTCACCGCGTAATTCCAACCGGGATTGCCCACGGAACGGTCACCATTCATTTTATGGGCAGCGAAATTGAAGCCACCACATTCCGAAGCGAATCAGGCTACTCAGACGGAAGACACCCGGATCAGGTAACTTTTGACGCCACTCTCGAAGACGACCTTTCCCGCCGCGACTTTACGATGAACGCAATCGCAGCATCTCTGGCCGACGGCTCAATAATCGACCCCTTCGAAGGCCAAAAAGATATAAAATCAAAAATCATACGAACGGTCGGAAATGCCAGGGACCGATTTCTCGAAGACGGACTGAGACCAATCAGGGCAATCCGCTTCTCCGGCCAGCTTAATTTTGAAATCGAAAAAGAAACTTACGAGACAATCAAACTAACGGAAGTTCAGGAAAAGATAAAATCGATTTCCATGGAGCGCTTCCGTGACGAATTTGAAAAAATTTTACGCTCAGAAGAACCATCCTCAGCTCTGCACCGAATGGAAGACTGCGGAATCTTAAAAGCCTTCATACCTGAGCTCGCTGACTGCCGGAACTGCCAGCAGGCCGACATGAGGGGCTTTCACGAATTCGACGTACTCGACCACAACCTCTATGCCTGCGACGGAGCTCCGCGCGAAAATCAAATCGTAAGGCTCTCGGCCCTCTTCCACGACATAGGCAAAAAAGACGCAAAAGTCATAGAAAAAATCGAATATCCCAAAGGCTCAGGTTCTTTCGTCGAGCAGATTCACTTTCACGGTCACGAGCACTATTCCTCAGAAAAAACAAAAGAAATCCTCACCCGCTTAAAATTTCCAAATGCGGTAATAAGCCAGGTCACCCACCTGATCGAGCAGCACATGTTCTTCTTTGAGGAAAACTGGAGCGACGCCGCCGTAAGAAGATTCCTGGTAAGGGTCAAGCCTGAATGCGTCGAGGACCTCTTCGCCCTCCGCATAGCCGACATCTACGGAATGCACAGATGCAAAGTCGACCCCATGAACGACGGAGTCCAGAAGATTTTTATCCTCCGCGAGCGAATCAAGAAAATCCAGTCCAAGCAGACCGCCCTCTCCCTCAAAGACCTTGCGGTAAACGGAAACGACCTGATTAAGGCTGGAATTCCGGCCGGAAAAAAATTAGGCTTCATCCTCAACGAACTTTTTCAGTGCGTTCTCGACGATCCTGAAATGAACGAAAAGGAAAAACTCCTTACAGTAGCAGGAAATATCGCGGCCAAAAATACCTGATAAAAAAAATTAAAAAATTTTGCAATTTTTTTTGTAAAGCTGTTGACATTTTTTTTGCTAAGGTATATATTAGTCAACGTCGCGAGACAACAAGCCGGTGTAGCTCAGTTGGTAGAGCAGCAGACTGAAAATCTGCCTGTCGTTGGTCCGATTCCAATCGCTGGCACTCAATGCGGCAGTCATATAACGGCTCATTATCTCAGCCTTCCAAGCTGATGACGAGGGTTCGACTCCCTTCTGCCGCTTAAAACTCCCAGTAAACGCTGGGAGTTTTTTTTTATTCCCGTAAAAAAAATTCTTTTCTTGTTAAATTAATCTTTATATCTTATAATTTTCTAATAAAAGTTAGTCGAAACTATAGATATGGAACTTGACTCTCTCGAAAACGACATTGAATTTGCAATGTACTCAGCCCTGGAAGCCACGATCAGTGCAAACGTGGATCAGGAAATCGTCTCAAAAGGCGCCCAGCTTCCTTTTCCCAAAGAAGTTCTCGTCAATAAAATCATTCAAAAAAACATAGACGAACTGGAGTCAAACCTTTACATAACGAGGGGAAAAGACGGAAAAATATACCTTGCAGGCGGCTGGCTCATGAGGCCCCTTCTGCACGAAGGAAAAATGATTCCGACCATGGATTACATCAAAAAAGCCGTAGACTGCACAAATGTAGTATTCGTGCCAAACAAGACGGGAAAAGAGCTCAGGAAAGAGCTCTGGTAAAAAAAATCCCCTCATAAAGCCATAAAACAGGCTTCACAAGGGGAATTAAAAGAGAAAAGACAGACTAGTCTTTTTCGATAAAGCCTTTCTTCTCAAGATAATCAAGAATCATCTCAACAATCATTTCTGGAGTACGGGTAGCAGTATCAATCTTAAGGTCTGCAAACTCATACTCGCCGTTGTCAATCTGATAAAGCTTCATATAGCGGGCAGAATCCTCACGGTCACGCATGGCCGTAAAGTCCTTAATCTGCTGCAAGTCCCCGCCCTCACGGTTGAGGATGCGTTTTGCACGGGTGTCGTCGCTGGCGATGAGGTAAACTTTAACGTCAGCCTCTTTGAGCATCCAGATTGCGAGACGGCTTCCCAAAACGCAGGACTCAGCCCTGGCAAGCTCAACCTGATGAGTATCAACATAGACATCATAGCTGTCATCGTTTTTTGCATTCTCGATAACCTGGGCAAGGGTAAGCCCCTTTTCAGCCGCAAGCTGGCGGAAAGTGTAGTTAATCAGCTTAATTCCAAGTTTTTCGGCAAGCATAGTCGAGACAGTCGTGTTACCGCAGCCCGATTTGCCCGAAATAGCGATCCGAAGTTTTCTCCCATTCGTCAGTTTATACTCAGACATAAAATCTCCTCAATTTCTAATTCTTTACTCAACGTTCTTAGACTGTTCGCGGATATTTTCAAGGGCATCCTTGGCATTTACGACCATGGCCCCCACTTCCGTAAACTGATTTTTGCTTCCGATCGTGTTGATTTCACGGTTTGCTTCCTGACAGATGAAGTCAATTCGCTTGCCAGGAACAGGATTTTCCGAGAATTCCTTGCGCAGGGCAGCCAGATGGCTGTGCAGGCGGATGATTTCCTCGTTAATCGTGTAGCGGACCATCATCGCGGCGACCTCAGTCATGATGCGGTTTTCGTCAACATTGTCACCGAGAAGCTCGTTGAAGCGGCTTGTAATCTGTTCCTTGAACTTCTGCTCCATCTTGGGCTGCCATTCCTTGAAGAAGGCCGCGCAGGAATCAAGCACGTCAAGTTTTGCAAGCAGGTCTTTCTTAAGGTTTTCACCTTCCCGCTTGCGGTCAGAGACAAACTGCTCAAAAACCTCATTGAAAACGCCCTCAATCTTTTCCCAGTAAGAATCTGCATCGTATTCATGAGTGATGTTAAGCACACCTTCCTGATTTACGATGAGGCTGAGCGGAAGGTCAGAAGCACTTTTTCCAAGCGCAAGCGCAATCTGGCCGATAGCCTCGGCGTACATTTTTGCCGCCTGAGGGTCAGCCGTAACCTTTGCCGTGGAAGACATGTCCTTGACGCGGATTGTTACGTCAACCTTGCCGCGGACGATTTTCTCCGAGACAAGCTTGCGCACCTTCTGCTCAAGCGGATTGAGAAAATACGGAAGATTTACATTAAGGTCAAGAAAACGGTTGTTGACGGACTTGATTTCAACACTGATCTGAGTGTCGCCAACGACGGATTCCTTAAACCCGTAACCTGTCATGCTGTTCATACTAAATCTCCATGTTCATTACATGGCGCACTTCAAGCAAAGTCTTGCTTGCAATTTCACGCGCTTTTTCAACACCCTCGTTCAAGACCTTCTTGATAAGCTCAGGCTGCTGCTCAAGCTCAGCCCGCTTTGTGCGGAGAGGACGAAGATGCTCGTTCAAAGCCTCTGTGAGCGTATTTTTGAGCATTCCGCCGCCACCGTCACCGATTCTCTCGGCAATAGCTTCCGGAGTTTCGTCGGTACAGAGGGAAATGATTCGAAGGAGGTTTGCGACTTCAGGACGGTTTACAGGATCGTAAGTGATGTGCCTGTCCTGGTCAGTCTTTGCCTTTTTGATAGCCTTTGCAGTCTCGTCGTCGCTTGCAGAAAGCATGATTGTGTTTCCCAGCGATTTTGACATTTTTGCGCTTCCGTCCAGGCCCATGATCATCGGAGTCTTTGAAAGAAGGGCGTGCGGCTCAGGGAAAATCGGATCGATGCCCTTGCAGAATTTGTTGTTGAACCTTCGGGCAATCTGACGCGCAATTTCAAGGTGCGGAAGCTGGTCCTTTCCGACAGGAACTACATTCCCCTTGCAGAAAAGGATGTCAACGGCCTGATGAACAGGATAAGTGTACATGCCCGCATTGAGAGGGATTGAAGACTTTGCCATTTCGTCCTTAACGGTCGGGTTTCGGTCAAGGTCACTCTTTGTTACAAGCGTGAGGAAAGGAACCATGAGCTGGTTTGCCTCAGGAACATGGCTGTGAGGATAGATGCAGACATTCTCGCCCGGTTCAATTCCGGCTGCAAGATAGTCGATTACGAGCTCTTTTGTGTTCTCGCTGATTTTATCGAAAGCGTCATGGTCTGTGAGGACCTGATAGTCGGCAATCAAAATCATAGTCGGTACGCCGAGCTTTGAAAGGCGGACGCGGTTTTTGAGCGAGCCGAAATAGTGACCGATATGAAGGCGGCCAGTCGGGCGGTCACCGGTCAAAACACGGTATTTTTTAGGATTCTGGGCAATATCAGCCTCAATTTTTTCGCTCATTCTCATGGCTTCAGCCAGGATTTTATCTGCATTTGTTTCTAATTCTTCTGACATAAATTCTCCACTTTCGGAATCTTTTTTAGAATGCTGATATTTTATCAAAAATACGGAGATTTATCTATAAAAAAACATGAATTACTTTCGCCAATATGCTAGAATGAAAGCATGGACTACATGGACGAAGCGCTGAAAGAAGCATACGAAGGCATTGAAAAAAAACACGGAGGACCTTTCGCTTCCGTAATCGTAAAGGACGGCAAAATCATCGGAAGGGGCCACAACAAGGTCCTTTTAAATCATGACCCGACCTGCCACGGCGAAATCGAGGCAATCCGCGACGCATGCAAAAAGACCGGCAGCCACGACCTGAGCGGAGCCGAACTCTACACCACGGCCGAGCCCTGCCCCATGTGCCTGGGCGCAATTCTCTGGGCAAACATCAGCAAAGTTTACTACGGCTGCACCATAGAAGACACGGACAAAATAGGCTTCCGGGACAACAAATTCTACAAAATTTTCTCAAACAGGCAGTCCATAGCCCAGGAATTTGAGCGCGAAAAATGCCTCAAGCTATTTGAAGATTACGAAAAGACAAATCCAGACAGATATTAAAAATAAATCATTAAAAAGAGACTCTCATGAAAAAACTCGACTCAATCGCCAGCCTTGAATCATGGATTGATTCATATTTAAATTTTGAAAAGACACCGAAAAAGAACATCTTCTGGCTCGACACGATGAAATTCTTCTGCGAAAAATTCGGTCAGCCCCAGGATTTTGCCCCCTGTTTTCACGTCGCGGGAAGCAAGGGAAAGGGTTCTGTATCAATGTTCATCGCCTCAATTTTAGACGAGGCGGGCTACAAGACAGGCCTTTACACCTCCCCCCACATTCTTGATTTTATCGAACGGGTCTCAAGCCCAAGCGGAGTTTTTGAAGAAGAAGCCTATGACAAGGCCGTCGAAGAAATCATGAGCGGAGTAAAGTCAATTCCGACCGAAGAACTTCCGGGGCAAAGACCGATCACCTGGTTTGAGCTTGTCACGCTCTTTTCATTTCTCGTTTTCAGGCAGGCAAAAGTCGACTACTCAGTTTTCGAAGTCGGCTTAGGCGGCCGCCTGGACTCAACGAATGTCGTAAACCCAAAGGTTTCGGTTATCACGCCGATTGAACTGGAGCATACGGAATTTTTAGGCGACACTCTGGAGAAAATAGCCTTCGAAAAAGGCGGAATCATTAAGGAAAATACGCCCGTGGTGATTGCAAGGCAAGGACCGGAAGTTCGTAAAGTTTTTGAAAAAATTGCAGAGGAAAAGCATGCTCAGGCGATTTTCGTGGAAGATGTAATTCAGGATTTGAAATTTAAGATAAAAAATATACCAGACTGTATAAAAAATAATACAAATAAAGATGTAAAAAGCGCAATTTCCAGAGCAGATAGTATAAAAAATAATACACCTTCACAAGAAAATTATAATATTTCCCTAATGAATGTTAGTTTTTCTTCAAAAATCTTCAAAAGACCTATACAAACAGATGCACTATTGGTCGGTAGGTATCAGGCTGAGAATGCGGCTCTTGCTGCCCTTGCCGTAAAAACTGTCCTACCGAACATTAGTGAGGAAGTGATTGAAAGGGGCATTGCCAAAGCAAAACTCCCAGCCCGCTTTGAAATCATTCAGAAGCCAAAAGGCTTTGAAAATATTCCATATCTCGTGATGGACGGAGCTCACACGGTAAACAGCGCCCGCTTTACAATGGAGACAATGACTCAAGTTTTTGGAGAAAAGACAAACGAAGGTTCGGAAGCAGAAGGAAAACGGATTCTTCTTTTTGCATGTGCGGCCGACAAGGATGCAAAGGACATTGCCCCGCTTTTCAAAAATCACTTTGATTCGGTTTTCCTGACCAAGCCCGGAAACGTAAAGCAGTCGGATCTGGAAACGCTTGCAAAGGCTTTCAGCGATGCAGAAATTCCTTACGAGCTCAACGAAGATTTTGAAGCGCAGATAAAAAAAGCGTTCGACAAAGCGAACGCCAGTAAGTCAATTCTTTTAGTGACAGGTTCCTTCTACCTGATTGCGGAAGTTAAGAAATTCCTGATTACACGGATGCAATGTACACTCGAGGAACCCTTTTTGAAATTCCGCAGGTAATCTCGTAGGAAATCGTGTTGGTAGCGCGGGCAATTTCTTCGGCACTCTGGAGGGCACCGCTTTCTTCAGGACCGAAAATCACGGCCTCGTCCCAGCGCTTTACATCGCTTTCCTTTCCCAGGTCAATCATGCACTGGTCCATGCAGATCCTGCCGCGGACTGGATAGGGCTTTCCGCCAATCGCAACTTTGAGTCCGCCTCCTTCCCTGCCCTCATTGGTCTGGTTGAAGCGCCGGAAAAGACCGTCGTCATATCCGATGGGAAGGACACCGATGTCAGTCTCACGGGAACTTGTCCAGGTGCGGCCGTAGGAAATTGAATGACCCACGCCGAATTTTCTGATTGCGACGACTTTTGAGACAAGGGCCATCACGGGCTTAAGCTCAATGCTTTCTCCCTTCTTTTCAAAATAATCTTTGGTCAAATCCCCTGGGTAATAGCCGTAGCAGATGATTCCAGGCCTGCACATGTCCAGGTGCATTTCAGGGTTGTTGAGGGTGAGGGCTGAGTTGGCACAATGACGGATTCCCGGATCAATTCCAAGCTTTTTCACCTGCTCGCAGGCAAAATTAAAGCGCTCGAACTGTTTTTTTGTATATTCGATGTCATCGGCATCCAGAGAATCGCCCACAGAAAAATGAGTGCACATGCCGCCAAGCTTAAGGACTTTGGTGTCCTCGATCATCTTTGCAAAAAAAGGAGCTTCTTCTGGAAGGCAGCCGATCCGCCCCATTCCGGTGTCAACGGCAAGATGAACCGGAAAATCTTTTTTACCCATACGCAGGCATGAGACTGCGATTCCGGTGATGTATTCCTCGTCAAAGGCAAGCGGAGTCAAATCGTTCTGAACGAGGTCGTCCATTTCGTCAGGCGAGCAAAGACTGAGGACCAGAATCGGGCAAGTAATTCCTGCCTCTCGAAGCTGAATTCCCTCGCTGATGGCGGCAACGGCAAAATAGTCAGTGCCGCATTCAATGGCAGCCTTGGCGCACTCAACGGCTCCGTGACCGTAAGCATCAGCCTTGATGGCCACGCACATTTTTGAAGAAGGATTTATTTTTGAGCGAATAACTTTTAAATTATGCCGCAGATTTTCCATGTAGATTTTAGCAATTGTAGGTCTCATAAATATATTCTATAGAAGCAAGATTTTTTGTGCAACTAAGATTTTTATCTTGTTAAATATTTATCTTTTCTATATAATAATTTGTCATAAAAAATACTTTATAGAGAAACAAAAAAGTTATGGATCAAAATCAATTTAAGGTCCAAATAGGAGAAGTTTTATGAAATCAATTGTTCACAAGGGAATTTTTCTTACTCTTGCGACAACGCTTGCTTTCTCTTGCGCATCAACCCCTAAATCATCAGAAAATAACACATCCATTATAAAAGAAGAAAAGTCCAATTCCCCGGAAGCCATTGCTCTTCCAAGTCCTGCAGAACTTTACTCAAAAAAAATCGAAGGCTTTCACTTCACTCTTCTTTCAGCCCCAAAACAGACAACAAAAGGCAAAATCTTCACAGAGCCATATTTAATCGAAGTCAAAAATTCAGATGGCGAACCGGTCGAATCTTTTGAACTTTCAGTCCTTTATCCTTCTGCACGCAAAAACGGCCAGATCGAATTCTCAGAAACAGCAATTACTTCTGATTCAGAGGGAAAAGCCTCATTCCTGCCGGACGCACCGGAGTTTTCTTTCAATTCAGAAATTTCTTTCTTCCCAAAAGGTGATATGAGCGATGCGGAAATTGCAAAAATCGCCGCAGAACACACAATCAAAGCGCCTTATAAAGTTCAGACAAACCTTAAATCAGCAGGCGGCACTCTCGCCATCGTTGATTTCAATCAGAACGGCAAGGCAATCATTTCAAATCCAGTATCTTCTTCAAACCTTCTCATGACATTGATGAAGCTCGGCTTTACAAGAATCGGAAATGCCCCTCAGGATGTTTCTGACGCCGTGATTCAGGAGAATGAAGAAAAAGTTTTCGCACGTGCAAAAGCAATTGCTCCAAGCTTTATAGTTTTCGGCACTGTTAAAATTGATTCATGTGAAAAAAACGATGACGGAACAACATACAGTCTCACAGGTTCAGTCAAAGCAATGGACTCAAAGACCGGTGAAATCACTTTCGCCATCGAAAAAACAATTTCAGTCACTGATAAAAATGACTGGACTGCACTTGCAAACGCACGTAAGCAACTTGCAGATGAAATCGCAAACGAAATTAAATACGGATTATAGAGGAAGAAAATGATTTACACAGACACACGCGACAAATCAGTAAAAACTGACTTGAAAACAGCAGTAATGAGCGGCATGAACGAAAAAACAGGCGGATTGTATATCCCTGTCGAGTTCCCAAAATTGCCTTCAAGCTTCATCAACAAAACACCGGAGCCATCTTTCCGCGACATCGCATTCGAAATGGCAAAGCCTTATGTTGCAGGAGAAATTCCGGACAAGGACTTGCAGGCTATCATTCAGGACGCTTATCCTTTTACAGCACCTGTTGTTCCAGTAGACAAAGTTTCTTATGTTCTTGAGCTTTTCCACGGTCCGACCTGTGCTTTCAAAGATTTCGGTGCACGTTTCATGGCTCGCGTAATGTCTTATTTCAACCGAAACGAATCTACTCCGCTTCATATCCTCGTTGCAACATCCGGTGACACAGGCTCAGCAGTTGGTTCAGCTTTCCACAATGTTCCAGGCCTTGACGTCACAATCCTGTATCCGGAGGGAAAAATCTCTCCTTTGCAGGAAAAACAGCTCTCAACTTTCGATGGAAACGTCCGCGCCCTCAAGGTAAAGGGAACTTTCGATGACTGCCAGAAGCTCGTGAAAACAGCTTTCACAGACAACGAATTGCGCGCAAAACTCCGCCTTTCTTCTGCAAACTCAATCAACATTTCACGTCTTTTGCCGCAGAGTTTCTACTATATGTACTCAAGCCTTGCCGTTCGCGCACGCAGCTGGGGTGACAACAAAATCGAAAATCCTGCAATCATCTGTGTCGTTCCAAGCGGAAACTTCGGAAACCTCACATCTGGCTTGATTGCCCGCGAAATGGGTGCACCAATCACAGGTTTCGTTGCAGCAACAAACTCAAACCGCACAATTCCAGACTGGATTGCAACCGGCGACTACAATGCCCGCCCTTCAGTTGAGACATACGCAAACGCAATGGACGTAGGTGCTCCTTCAAACTACGAGCGCATTCAGGCAATGTATTCTTTGGAGCAGGTTCGCTCACTCTTCGCATCATACTGGCTTGATAACGACGGCATCATCGATTCAATCAAAAACTGCTACGAAAAGACTGGCTATACAATCGATCCTCATGGCGCTGTCGGCTGGAAGGCTTGGAGTGACATCCGCAAGGGTGGCATGGAAGCCCTCAAAAACGGCACAAAAAATGACTTCACAAAACCAGGCCTTACACCAAATCTTCCTTCTTGGGCAGACAAGGTCATCAACAAGGAAGCAGTCGGCATCATTCTGGAGACAGCACATCCTGCAAAATTCGGTGCTACAGTACAGAAGGCAACAGGCTCATCTCCAATCATCCCGGACCGCCTCGAAAAGGTAATGAAGCTCGAAGACAAAGCCATTCCAATGGAAAACAACTACGAGCAGTTCAAAGCATGGCTTTTGGCAAATTTGTAAAATCAAACGGCATGTTTAAGCTAATTGGCTAAAGCAAAAAATGCTCCCGGTGAGAACATGCCACTAGAATCCACGGTTGTGCGTATTTTGAAATTGGACTCGCTACGCTCGCCCGCACAAAGTGGATTCGTGTCATAACCTCACCTACGCATTTTTTGAATTATCCGGCTATAAAAACATCCCCTTTTCTTTTTCCTACATCTCAGCGTATTTTTGAACATCATCTTCCAGGTGTTCGATTTTAATTCCTACTTCCCTGAACATTTCCAGGCTGTCGGCTTCGTCGTGATAGTGCTTTTCGCAGACTACCCGCTTGATTCCGCAGTTGATTATGAGCATGGCACAGGTGCGGCAGGGAGTCATCTTGCAGTAAACAGTGGCTCCGTCGATTGAAATTCCGCGTTTTGCGGCCTGACAGATTGCGTTCTGCTCGGCATGGACTGTTCGCACGCAATGCTGGCTGATTGTGCCGTCTGAGTGGAGCATTTTCTTCATCAAATGGCCAACTTCGTCACAATGTGGCAGACCGGCAGGGCTTCCGACATAGCCGGTAACGAGAATCTGGTTGTCGCGGGCAATTACGCAGCCGCTTCTTCCACGGTCACAAGTCGCACGCTTTGCAACTGTGCGGGCAACTTCCATAAAATATTCGTCCCAGGTCGGACGGATGTATTTTTCTTCTTTATTTTCAGACATAGCAAAAATATAGCACATCTGATAAAAAAACTCAAAAAGAATTTGCTTAAAAAAAACTTATAGATTAAAATAAAGATGTATTTCAAAAAAAGACTTGGAGAAAAAATGAAACTCACAATTAAAACTTTTCTCGCACTTGCATTTTTAACAACAAGTTTGGGTTTGCTTTGGGCTAAGCAAAATGGAATCGACAAAATCAAACACGCCGGAGTCCTCACAGTTGGTGTAAAGGAAGATGTTCCGGGCTTTGGCTTCCTCAATCCCAAGACAAAAGCATACGAAGGTCTTGAAATCGACATTGCAAAAGCCGTCGCAAAGCAAATTCTCGGCTCCGAGTCAAAAGTCGCCTTTGTCCCGGTAAATGCCAAAAACCGCAGCGCTTTCCTCAATCAGGACAAGGTTGACATGGTTATCGCAACATTTACAGTCACCGAAGAGCGCAAGCAAAACTACGATTTTTCGGACATTTATTATACTGATTCAGTAGGCCTCATGGTCAAAAAGTCATCTGGAATCACGGCATTCAAAAATCTGGAGAACAAAAAAGTCGGCGTCACACAAGGCTCAATGACAATTACCACAATCAAAAATGCCGCCATCAAAGAAGGAGTCTTCCTCAACTGCATCACCTATCCTTCAAATCAGACGCTAAAAGACGCCCTCAACCACGGTGAAATCGACGCATTTGCAATCGACAATTCAATTTTGCACGGCTACCTCGATGATTCCGTTACAATTTTGCCAGAACACTATGACGAAATGATGTATGCAGTCGCAATCAAAAAAGACAATTCGGCTGTTACAAAACAGGTCAATGAGGTCATCAAAAATCTTATAAAAAGCGGCGAGCTGGAAAAACTGCTCTTAAAGCACGGCCTCAAATATTAGACCAGTGCCTCAAGTTTTTCGCGTATAAATTCGCTTTTTTCCTTAAGACCGATTTTTCCGGCCTGCATAAGGATCATGTTCGGCTTGCTTGGGTCAAGCTTAACCTTGCCGGCACTTTCTTTGATGAGTTTGAGAACCCGGTCTATTTTTATGTCGCTGACCTTGCTGAATTCAATCTGCAGGGTTCCCTGCTTTTCTTTTATTGAAGAAATATAAAGCTTTTTGGCTATTACACGCACTTCCGCAAGACTCAAAAGACTGTAAACCTCATCAGGAATCGGGCCAAAACGGTCTTCAAGCTCAAGATACATTCCTTCAAGCTCGTCTTTTGACTGAACTCCAGCGATTTTCTTGTAAACTTCCATCTTGGTCTGCAGGTTTGGAATATAAGTATCAGGAATGAAGCCTGAATATTCGAGTTCCATAAGGACTTCGTTCTGAGCCTCGTAAGTTTCTGAGTTCATGAGGCGCTCGACGGCCTCGTTCAAAAGCTTGACGTACAAATCGAAACCGACTGAATAAACTTCGCCGCTCTGGTCCCGTCCCAAAAGATTGCCTGCACCGCGGATTTCCATGTCCTTCATCGCAATCTTAAAGCCCGAACCAAGCTCGGTAAAGTCAGAAATGACCTGAAGACGTTTCATCGCAACTTCTGAAAGAACCTTGTTTTCAGGATACAAAAGATATGCGTATGCCTTTCTGTCGCTTCGTCCGACCCGGCCACGCAGCTGATAAAGCTGGCTTACACCGTACATGTCGGCACGGTCAATGATAATCGTGTTTACGTTCGGAATGTCGATTCCGTTTTCGATAATCGTAGTTGCAATCAGAATATGGAAGCCGCCCATCTTGAAACGGCGGAAAATGTCGTCCAGTTCCTCGGCAGTCATCTGTCCGTGGGCAACGTCAATCATCATCTCAGGAACAATCTGCTGAAGCTTGCGGCGGACGTCTTCAAGAGTCTCAACCCGGTTGTGAAGATAGAATACCTGACCGCCCCGCTCGACTTCCTGACGGATTGCCTTTGCGACCCGCTCTTCTGTGTAGGCGTCAACAATCGTCTCAATCGGCTTACGGGTCTGAGGCGGCGTTGTAAGAAGGGACATGTCGCGGATTTTCAAGAGGCTCATGTGAAGGGTTCGCGGAATCGGAGTTGCGCTCATGGCAAGGGAGTCGATGTTGGCCTTCATGGTCTTGAGTTTTTCCTTGTCCTTTACGCCGAACCTCTGTTCCTCGTCGATGATCATGAGTCCCAGATCCTTAAAAATAACGTCCTTCTGGATGATTCGGTGGGTTCCGACCAAAATATCGACTTCACCAGCCGCAACTTTTGCAATGATTTTCTTCTGTTCAGCAGGGCTTACGAAGCGGGAAAGCTGGGCAACCGTAACCGGGAAATTTGCAAAACGCTCGACACAAGTTTCATAATGCTGCTCGGCAAGAATTGTTGTTGGAGCAAGGAAAGCGACCTGTTTTCCGCCCATTACAGCCTTGAAAGCCGCCCGCATTGCAATTTCGGTCTTTCCATAGCCTACGTCGCCGCAGACGAGCCTGTCCATCGGAACCGGCTTTTCCATGTCCGCCTTGATTTCCTTTGAGACATTGAACTGGTCGGGTGTGTCCTCATATGGGAAGGCTGCCTCAAAGGCTGTCTGCCACTCGCCGTCCTTGGGGAAAGGATAGCCCCGGCTTGCCTTTCGCCTTGAATAGAGGGCGATGAGTTTTTCTGCCAGGTCCTCGACGGCTTTTTTGGCCTTATTCTTGCGGTTTTCCCATGATTTTGAGCCTATTCGGTCAAGTCGGGGGTTGTCGCCCTCGTTTCCGATGTAACGCTGGACAAGATTTACCTGCTCAATCGGAACAAAGGCAAATTCTTCGTCAGCATATTCAAGCTTTATGTAGTCCCTCTCGTTACCCATTGCCTTTACGCGCTGGATTCCGCGGAAGATTCCGATTCCGTAATTTACATGAACTACAAAATCGCCCTCGTTAAGCTCGACGAAAGTATCAATAGCCTGAGATTTTGCGCTTCGGATTGACTTTGGAACATGCTTGCGGCGGCCGAAAATCTCATTTTCCTGAATTACAAGCGTTTTTGTCTCGGAAATTCCGAATCCTGCCGTAATCGCCTTTGGATAAACCGTGAGCGGAAAATAAGGAATGCCTTTTTTCGCGTTTTTGTTGAGGCGGTCAAGATATTCGCCCTCAGCCGGCTTGTCTATGAAGTTTTTGAGGATTTCCTTGATTCGGAGCGACTGATTTTCGTTGTCGGCAAAGACATAAATCTTCCAGCCCTCGCCCTGTAAATCTTCAAGCTGCTCCTTTAAATAATTGATGTTTCCAAAGAAACTTTTCGGGGGTTCACATTCAATCTTGAAAAAATTAACGTCCTGATTTGAATTTTCCTCTTCGTCGGTCTCGGTATGCAAAGTCCTGAAGGAAACCCGGTTTTCGTGCATTTTTGAAACGACTTCAAAAGGAATGAACATTTCACTTGGCGGCAGAACAGGAAATTTCTGGCGGGCAGTCCGGTACATTCCCGCATACTCACGGTCAAAATTTTCCTGCATGTTGTTAAGACGGTCATAGTCATAGAAAAAGACTGTCGTATTCGGTGAAATATAGTCAAAAATAGTGTATTTTTTATCCCAGAGAACGCCGTAAAAAAGTTCCTCGCCTTCACTTTCTTTTCCAGCCCTGAGTTCTTCAAGCAGCTTCCTTTTGGCAAGCTCGGCTTCTTCGGTAAGGGCAAGGAAAATCGTCTGTTTTTCGCCCTCATTCTGAGCAGAATCAAGCTCATCAGAATCAGGATTTTTCCCGAATTTTTCAAAAAGACTTTCAAGGCGGCCGACAAGCTCATCATTCCAGATTACTTCCTTCATCGGATAAATCAAAAGATTGTCACGCAGCTCTTTAGTTGACTGGCTTTCAACATCGAAGGATTTAATAGAAGAAATTTCATCAAAATCAAAAAGAATTCGCGTTGGATTTTCTTCACCAGGAGTAAAAATATCGAGGACCTCGCCACGAAGGGTAAATTCGCCTGGAAGACTGACTTTCGGAACACGGATATAGCCCAAAGCCGCAAGTTTTTCTGCCAAATCAGCAGGATCATTCTGCAGTCCCTTGTGTAAATTGAAAACAAGCGAGCGTATATACTGAGGCGAAGGAAGTGGCGTCTGCAAGGAACGCTGGGTAATTATAAAAATCCGGGGCTTTGTATTTGCATTGAGGGAGCGGGCCTGATAGGCAAGGCGGGAAAGAACTCCGGAACGCTGGCCAAAAACAGCCGAACCGACTGCGCTGGCCCGATAAGGAACCAGTCCCCACCAAGGAAGAGTAAAAATTTCTACAGATTCACCAAAAGCCGTTTCAAAATCCTGAGTCAAATCAAGGGCTTCTTTTTCGGTTGGAACTACGACTACAAAATCAAGGGATGAAGCCGAAAGAGCTGAAAGACCATCCGCCTGCTGGGACTGAGAATAGCGGCCGGTTGCATTATACTGAAGGGAAGAAAGAATTCTGGAACGAAGGAAATCAATATAGTGGGCTGTAAGAAAATTCGAAGAAGTAAGAGACACACCCTCTATTTCAGCAGGGAAATATTGCCCGGAAGCGAGATTTTTTACATCAGAAAGAAAGTCATTCCATCCGTTTGTCACAGAAAGAAGATAATTTGTTAATAATGATTTCATGAAAACATTCCGATAATATAATTGAATATCTTTAAAATAAGGAGAAGCAGTTGAAACGCATTCTTTTTACCATTATAGCAAGTTTTACACTCTTTGCACAGTTCGCTTTTGGACAGAAAGCAAACTCAATAAACAATCAGGACTATTCAAAGGCATCGGTTTCAATCAGATTCTATGACAGAACGATGTATTATCCTGGCAGCAAGGAAGACAATCCGATTTACGTCGATGTTGCAATCACAAACAAGGGAACGGACACACTCCGCTTCAAGCTCGCAGATGACCGCATGTTCTCTCTGGACTTTTTTGCTTACACAATCAAGAACACAACTCTTCCAAGCACAAAAGACCTGGTAATCAAGCGCTCGACAAACCAGACAGTCTACTTCCGTGAGCTTGCAATTGAGCCTGGTGAGACATATTCCTTCGTTGAAAACGTAAAGGACTACATTCAGATTGATGAGCCTTCGATTTACTACCTCGAAATGCGCTTCTATCCTGAGCTTTATAAATCAAAAATCATTGAAATCGCATCAAACAGACTTTCACTTGACATCCGGCCGGCACCATCAGCTTCATCATCAAGCATTCTTCCGGTTGAAAACAAAACTACTTCCCTCTTGAAGCCGGAAGCAATTTCTCCGGACAAAGTTGTTGAGCAGACAATCATCGCAAGACAGAAATCACTCTGGGATCAGTATTTCCTCTACATGGACATCGAGCAGATGATGGTCCGAAACAGCGAAGTCAACCGCAAGTACAAAAATGCCGCAGCTGACGAGAGAAACCGAATGCTGCAGGCTTACAAGGCTGACCTCATGCAGAACAAAATCGACTATGACATCGTAGGCGTACCGGAGCGTTTCCAGATTGAAAACACATCTTACTCACAGACTGAGGGTACAGTTTCAGTTCTCGAATGGTTCAAGTATCCGAATTTCAGTGAGAAAAAACGCTACATCTACAAAGTTCGTCAGCGTGACGGAATCTGGCAGATCTACGACTATTCAGTAACAAATCTTGGCACAGAGTAATTAAAAAACGGAGTTTGATAAATGAAGGCGCTTCTTGTAGCCGACGACGAAAAGGCAATCAATAATATTTCTGAAGTTCTCAAAGCGGCAGGCTATGACACGATTGTCTACACTTGGCTTTTGAAAGCGCTCGACAATATCGAAGAAATAGCCCCCCACCTGATTATCGTAAGCACAGGTG
The DNA here is from genome assembly GCA_017161305.1 of Treponema ruminis. Taxonomy (GTDB): domain Bacteria; phylum Spirochaetota; class Spirochaetia; order Treponematales; family Treponemataceae; genus Treponema_D; species Treponema_D ruminis. Next base: position 1,495,802 of record CP031518.1, read on the forward strand.
ACTATCCCCGCCATTGGAAGACGCTCGCTCAATATGCAACGGCAGGATTCGGTGACTACAAACCTCAGATTATTCTCTACACTGACGAAAATTTCAGCGAAGAAGAAAATAAAAAGGCAGAAGCCCTCCATGTGCGCGGAACTTTTGACTCGGTAACAGTAGACGGTCTGGACAAACTCCGCGAAATCCTTAAAAAAGCAGATGATATTTTCTCAGGCTATCTTACAGAAGAAGAACAGTCAGAAATAAGCGTTGACGACCTGGTTCCCAACGCAAATAAGTTCGTAGAAGCCGAAATCGAAGAAATTCAGGAAGAAGCCCCCATAGAAGAGACTGAAGCTGAAGAGATTACGGCTGCTCTAGAAGAAGAAGCTATAGAAGAAATCGAAACAGAAGAGATTCGGGATGTTCCAGAAGAAGAATTGGTTGAGGAAATAGAGGCCTCTCCAAACGAAGAACCTGTCGACGAAATCGAAACCGCTTCAGAAATCTCTGTCCCAGAAGCTGAAATTGAAGATGAAACTCCGGCCGAAATAATCGAGGAAGACTCGATTGAAGAAGTCGAAAACGAAGAAATTCAAGAAAGTCCAGAAGAAGAATTAATTGAAGAAATTGAGGATAAACCGATTGAAGAAGTCAGAGACGAAGAGATTCTCGAAACACCAGTAGAAGAATCCCCCGAAGAAATTGAGGACGTACCAGAAGACGAACCGGTCGAAGAAACCGAGGACGACTCTTTCGAAAACCTCGCTTGCAAAGTTGAAGAAACAAATGACGAAAATCAAATCGAAAATAACGAGCCAACTTTAGAAGAAATCCAGGAAGCTGAAGAAGAAGCCCTTGCCGATGAGGACGCCGCAAACCGCTTGGAAGAGATGGAAAATGACGAGCGTGCCGCAGACCGTCTGGAAGAAATTACCGGAGATGAATTGGCAGCCGATAAACTCGAGGAAATTGTCGCTGATGAAAAAGCCGCAGACAAACTCGAAGAAATCAACGAAAATGACGACATACCAACTGTCACTGATATAATCAACGAACCTTACGATGAGTCGGAATCCACCTCCCTTCCAGGTATTGAGGAATTGAAGCAACTTCTTGAAGAAAATAACTTTGAAGAATCGCCAAACAATGATATAATTGAAGAAGATAGTAAATCGGAAGAGCTTTCAGAAGAAGAAAATTCTTTAGAAGCCGAAACTTCTCAACTTCAAGATGGAGAAAATGATATGGCAGATGAACAGAGCATTGATGAAAAACTGGCAGCTATAATGAACGCAAACAAAGCTGACCAAAAAGAAAAGGCGGAAGCACTCAAGCTTGATACAGGAGCCACTTCAGTCTCTTTCGTGTTCACAAATCCAATCACCCTTGCCATGGTCTCTGGAGTAGCACGAAATTATAACGGCCTTGTTCTTGAATTCACACCTGATATTCCAAATTTCATAATGAATCTTTCTCCGGGAACAAAAATCGACATTGCTTCAATGAAAATTGACGACAAAATCGAAAATGTTTTTGCCGAAGTAATGTCAAACGATGCAAAAAAACTCGCACTTGCGATTAAGAAAATAAGTTAAAAAATGAAAAAACAATCAGCTAAATTCTTTTGTGAGAACTGCGGTGCTGAAGTACCGCAAAACGCAAGAGTATGCAGACATTGCGGAAAATTCTTCTCATCAGTACGATGTCCTGTTTGTGGAACAACGGGAATGCCAAGCAAATTCGCAAACGGCTGCCCTACCTGCGGTTATGCCGTCGGCAACGGCCACAAAATCGACGCGCCAAGCCAAAAAGAAACGAAAGCAAGCCGCAGATCAAAAAAAGCCCTATTAAACGCAATCAATTCAAGAAATCCAGCCGCAGCCCGCAGCAAAACAGCCGACGGTTCTCTACCAGTATGGTCATTTTTTGCAATCGTAGGAATTTTAGTGCTTTTCGTCTGCTGCGCCATGAAATATCTAGAAATTTCGTAAAAGAAAGAAAGAATCAATAAAAAAAGCTTCCCGAAAGGAAGCTTAATTTTTTGCCCGGAAGGGGACTTGAACCCCTATGAAGTTGCCCTCACTAGGACCTGAACCTAGCGCGTCTGCCAATTCCGCCACCCGGGCGTAAAGTAAAAATGTAATAATATTATATAGAAAACCAAGCTTCATGTAAAGAGCTAAGTAAAGCTCAGAAGCAAAAAAAAGGTGGTCGGAGTCGAGGTTCTGGCAAAATGTCGCTTGAACTTGTTCACCGCGACATTTTTGACAGGTTCTCGACGTGAGACCACCTTTTTTTAGTTTATCCAGTTAATTTAACACTGAATCATTCCGAATACCATCGCGAACAAGGCAACAGTTTCACAAAGACCTACTACCATGATGTAGTTAGAGAAGCCTTTTCCTGTCTCACCAAGAGCATCAGAACCTGCTGCACCAGCTTTTCCCTGAGCGATAGCAGAGAAACACATAGCCAAACCAGCTGCAATTCCCAAACCGAGGAAAAAGAGCGGATTCTCAGTGATTTTTGAAGATGCTGCCATCTGCTGCATGAGAAGGAAGCCGTAGATTGTCTGTGTAAGTGGAGCACCAGCAAATACAGTGAGGATGAATGGAGCCGGCTTATTAGCCATGAAACAGCGTTTCCAAGCGCCGATTGCTCCCTGTCCAGCGATACCGATACCAATTGCAGAACCAATAGCTGCAATACCCATTACAAGACCTGCACCAATCATTCCAAAATTCATAATTTTATCTCCTTTAGATAAGTTTTCATTTTGCTCGGGATTTCCCCGAATGTTATATAAACGCCAGCGACTTACTCACTGAGCGGTTCATATTTGAATCCTGCCCATGACATTCCCAAGTGATTTGAGAATTCGAGCGTATTCAAACGCACGCCATGAACAATAACCGAAAGCAAGTTCAAAATCATGTTCAAGCCATGACCAAAAACAAGCAGTACGATAAGCACAATGAACAATGCCGCATGACCTACGAGAGGACCTGCGAATGTGTTCACCGTTCCCGAAATAGCAGCTCCGGCAAGACCGACAGCCCACAATCGGATGTAAGAAACGATGTCCGAGAAGACATTGACTACACCCAAAAGTACGGAAATGATGTTCTTTACGCTCTCAAGGATTGACTTGCCGATGCTTCCCTCGTAATTTGCGAAGATGAAGCTGAATGCAAAGCCGCCGCCTACAAGAACGATTGAGATTGTTCCCCAAGGAAGTCCGTAAACGTCTCCGCCCATAAGAGGGAATACATTACCGTCAACAACCATTGAAAGAACTACCCAGTACATACCGATGAGCTGCACGAACGAGCCGAATTCACCGAGGAACTTGAGCCTGTGCTGCTTGTCCCTGATGTAACGGGCCATTCCCTTCAAATGTGCCACGCAGAGCTGGATAAGGGCAAGCGTGAAACAGAAAATCTGAAGGTTCTGTGCGGTTCCCAGAGTGCCGGCAGAAGAATCCGTAGTCCAGAAAGGAAGCCACTGAACGTCTGCATAGGCATTTGAAATCGGCGGAACAGACAGGGCAATAATCCAGTCAGGAAGCTGCTCCGGTGTAAGGCCGAACCATGTACAGGTGACCGCTCCCCAAACCATTGTGGCTATACCTAAAAGCAGTACAAGCCCCAGCATAGGCGGAACCTTTTTGCCAGTGCAGGCAGATTTCAAGATGAAAATCAATGCTACTGCAGTGACCAAAGCTCCGTATCCGCCGTCTCCGAAAATCATTCCGAAGAAGATGGTAAAGAAAGCAAGGAACCATCCGGAAATATCATATTCGTGATAGCCAGGAACAGTTCCAAGGAAGTCCGTGAGCGGATAAATCAGGCTCACGAGCTTGTTGTTCTTAAGTTTTGTAGGAACATTGTCGTCGTCGCTAGGATCACTTGCGGCAAAAGCCCACTGTTTTTCCTTTGCGAACGATTCGAATTTAGCCATTGAATCAACAGGCACGAAACCTGTAATCCAAGAAAGCTTTTCCTCAACTCCCATGCCCGAATACAAGTTTTCAAGCTCAATGTCTTTTGCGATTCCCTTGATGGAATCTTTGAGCGAATCCTTGTACTGAACGGCAGATTTTAATTCAGACTCGATTTGTGCAATGCGGTCCTTTGAATCTGCAATTTCTTTTTTCAAAGCAGCTGTCGAAATGCGAGGGAGAGGAACCTGATAGGCTTCTGCCGGGATTCCTTCCGGACGCTCGTTTACGGCAAGAGGCTTTTCACTTACAAGAATAAATCTTGTCTGTGACTTGTCCTTTCCGACAACGACAGTTTTTGCTTCGTCCCCGACAAGAGCATATTTGTCCGACGGGATTTCGTACATTGCAAGATGAAGGTTCTTTTCACCGAGTTCTGCGAAATCAGCTGGATCTACTCCGCCCCATTTTGCAAAACGCTCAAGCTCAACCGAATCGTTTGTGATTCTGTCGTAGCAGCTCTTCTTCTCATCAGTGAGGGAAAGAACATTCTTTGCAACGTCAAAGGCAGCTTCCTTACCGATTACAGTAGGCTTAAGGCTGTCTTTTTTGCCGAGTTTGATTTCTGTGAGAATTGCAAGAGCCTTTTCAATCTTAGAGTTCTGATCCTTGAACGCAGACAATTCCTCGCTTGAACCCTGAACTTCCTCGACATGAAGGAGACCCAGCTTTCTCAAATCTTTTAATGCTCCTTTGCGCTCATTTTCAAGAACGACAAGGGAGATTTTTTTCATTGGGACTATCATTTTTCAGCCCCCTTTGCTTCTTCAGCCTTCTTGGCAGCTGCAGCGGCGGCATTTCGCTGGTCAATCTTCTTTTTAGAGACCTTAGAAATTACAACCGCACTAACCTGCTGGTCGCCCAGATAAACCGAAATCTTCTTAATGTTTGCCTTTGCCTCAGGAATCTTGACCTTTTCAAAAAGATTCACGCGCTGGCTTGTAGTGCGCAGTTCCTGAGAAAGCAGCCTTACCTGCTCATCAAGAACACTGGCTTCCAAATCCAAAGAAAGTGCCTTTTCCATGCGGTCAGCAGCCAGGTCAATCCAGAGCGGTGTTTCGTACAGATCGTAGTCACCGCGGCCGAATTCGGCTCCCTCATACACAGGAATCGTAACGCCGGCGATATTGCCGACTCCCTTCTTTATGTTGCGGACAGTAACCATGCCGGGCTTGAAGGCTTCTTCTTCACCGAATACAGAAATCCACACCTGAAATTCCTTTTCAAGCGCGACTCTCTGGGCTCGGACTTCGTTTGCCTTCTGCTCGATAGTTCTGATTTCAGACTGAAGCTGCTGCTTTTTGAGCGTAAGCGTAGGAAGATAACGCTGGTACATTTTCAGCGCGTCTTTCTGAGCTTTCTGTTCATTTTTAGTCAGCTTAATTTTTGCCATTAACAGCTCCTGAAATTAAAGTCCTGCAAAACTATTTGTTTGGCCAGAATTCACCAATCAACTCAGACTTGATACCTGTCTCATCCTTGTCGAAACAGTCGGCAAGAATCTTCCAGCCCAAGTCAAGAGCACCTTCGAGGGAAATGTTGACTGACAAGTCCATCATTTCCTTCTCGAACATTTCACCGTATTTAAGGAGCTTTTCGTCCCACTTACTCATCATGAAGCCCATTGACTTCTTTTCGAGAGTGTCTTTGTAAGAAGAATAAAGACGAATCATAGCATCCATGAGGGCACGGTGGTCTTTTCGTGTCTTGCCGTTTACGTTCTGCTTCAATCGAGAAAGAGAACCGAAAGGCTCGATACGACCGCCCTTAAGATAATACTGACCTTCAGTGATGTAACCGGTGTTATCTGGAACCGGGTGAGTAACGTCGTCGCCAGGCATTGTCGTGACGGCAAGAACTGTTACAGAACCGCTTCCCTTGAAGTCAACTGCCTTTTCGTAGCGGGCAGCCAGCTGTGAGTACAAGTCACCAGGGTAACCACGGTTTGAAGGAACCTGCTCCTGAGTGATGGCGATTTCCTTCATTGCGTCTGCATAAGAAGTCATGTCTGTAAGAAGAACGAGAACGTCCTTGTTCTGCAAAGCGAACTGCTCCGCTACAGCCAGTGACATATCAGGGATCTTGATACATTCTACTGTTGGGTCAGCAGCTGTATGAATGAACATTACAGTCTTGCTCAAAGAACCGCCGTCTTCCAAAGTCTTTTTGAAGTAAAGGAAGTCGTCGTATTTAAGACCCATGCCGCCCAAAACGATTACGTCAGCTTCTGCCTGCATGGCGATGCGTGCAAGGAGCTGGTTGTAAGGTTCACCCGAAATAGAGAAAATCGGGAGCTTCTGAGAAACGACGAGCGTGTTGAACATATCAATCATAGGAATGTTCGTACGCATCATTCGCTCAGCAAGGATACGTTTTGAAGGGTTTACTGAAGGACCGCCGATTGGCTTCATGTTCTCAGTAAGAGACGGACCGTTATCGCGAGGCTCACCAGAACCGTTGAAGATACGTCCCATCAAATCGTCGCCGAAAGATACGCGCATTTCGTTTCCGAGGAAGCGGATCTGGTCACCGGTTGAAACACCTCGGCCGCCTGCGAAAACCTGCAATGAAACTGTGTCACCGTCGATTTTGTTGACCTCGGCAAGAGACTTACCGAATCGTGTGGTGATTTCTGCAAGTTCGTTGTATTTAACGCCCTCAGCTTTTACTGTAATTACGGAACCTGTAATAGATTCGATTTTATTGTATACCTTATTCATATCTATTCACCGTCCCCTATGCTTTAAGAAGATTTTCTGCTTCGGCTGTCAGCTTGCCTGATTTTGAAGCATACAAATCATCGATTTCTTTTTCGATTTTCTTGAAGTCATCGCCCTCAAACTCAGTGTAGTTCCAGTCGATGAATTTCTGACGGAGCTGGTTGAAGTAAGTTCGTGCCTCATCCTTGTCAGAAAGCGTGAAATCAGAACCGAGAATCTTGATGAGCTTGTCCAGATCATATTTCTGTCGCTCAACCGTAGCGTTTGCATCGATTGCGTCGAAAGAGTTCTGCTGGAAGTAAACGGCATCAAGCATTTCTTCCTTGAGGTAGACCAGGTAATCATCGAGGGAAGTACCTTCCTCACCGACGACCTTCATCATAGAGCCTACGTCAACGCCCTTCTTGAGGATGTTGAAGCAGTATGTGACCTTTTTCTCAGGGATTACGCCATGATATTTTGACCATGACTGAATCGGGTCGATTGCAGGGTATTTACGAGCATCGGAACGTGCGCGTGAAAGACCGTGGAATGCACCGACGACTTTAAGGGTTGCCTGAGTAACAGGTTCCTCGAAGTTACCGCCCGCAGGAGATACTGTACCGCCGATGGTGACAGAACCTTTGCTTCCGTCTGAAAGGCGAACCTGACCTGCACGCTCGTAGAATGCTGCGATGTATGATTCCATGTAAGCCGGGAATGCTTCCTCGCCCGGAATCTCTTCCAATCGTCCTGACATTTCTCGCAAAGCCTGTGCCCAGCGTGATGTTGAGTCAGCAAGAAGAAGGACGTTCAAGCCCATCTGACGATAGTATTCAGCCAAAGTAACTGATGTATAAACCGAAGCTTCTCGTGAAGCTACAGGCATTGAAGAAGTGTTACAGATGATGATTGTTCGCTCCATCAATGATTTGCCTGTTTTCGGGTCTTTGAGTTCAGGGAACTCAGTCAAAGTCTCAACGACCTCACCAGCTCGTTCACCACAAGCCGCGATGATTACGATGTCAACGTCAGCGTATTTTGATGTGGTGTGCTGCAAAACGGTTTTACCAGCACCGAATGGTCCTGGAATACAGTATGTACCGCCGCGTGCAACCGGGAAGAATGTGTCGATAAGGCGAACCTTTGTGACCATTGTCTCAGTTGGAGCAAGGCGCTCCGCATAGCAGTTGACTGCGCGTTTAACCGGCCATTTGAATGAAAGACCGATCTTAACGTCGTTGCCCTTTTCATCAGTCAAAGTTGCGATTGTATCTTTGAGTGTGTATGAGCCCTGTGGCGCAATGTCTTTTACAGTGTATGAGCCGAGCAGATAGAACGGAACGAAGATTTTGTGTGTGAAAGGTCCTTCCGGAACAGTTCCAACATATTCGCCCGCTTTGAGAACGTCACCCGGTTTTGCAGTCGGTGTGAATTCCCACTGTTTTTCCTTGTCGAGAGGGTCAACATAGATACCCTTCTCAAGGAACCAGCCTGCCTTTTCTGCAAGCAAAGGAAGAGGGTTCTGCAAGCCGTCGTAAACCTGACCCAAAAGGCCTGGTCCAAGCTCAGCAGAAAGAAGGTCGCCAGTGAACTCAACGACATCCCCCGCCTTGATTCCTTTTGTCATTTCGTAGACCTGAAGCTGTGCTACATTTCCGCGGATACGGATAACTTCGCTTTTCAGGCTAGAATCTTCTACTTTAACATAGGCAACTTCGTTCATAGAAACTGTTCCGTCAAATTCGACAGAAACCATGTTTCCATTAACTCCGACTACCTTTCCTTTTGTATCCGTCATTTAATTCTCCATTAAATTATTGATCTTCAAGAATCCTTGTGTAAATCTTCTTGTAAGAAGCCATACCTTTAGCCTCGTCGAACTTTTTCATTCGTGAAGCAAGGCGCAGCTTGAGACCGTAACTGAACACGGCATCAAGTGAAAAGCCGTCTGTTGGACGCATACTTTCTATAACACTGAGCCTGTACTGATTGAGGTACTGTTCGGCAGCCAGAGGACTGTCCATACCGCTTGCCGTACGAGCCGCCTGAACTGCATCAGGGGCGATTGACTCATTGCCGGCGCTGAACTTCTTTTTCATGCGGAGTGCACGAATCTGAGCCAGGGCCAGACGGAGACTCTTTTCTTTGTGATTCCATTCATCTACAAAGGCAGAGCCGGTTTTTGAATCTTCAAGAGGAGGTTCAAGCGAAAGTCCGTCAAGAATCTTCATTTCCTTTTTGCTAAGAAAGCGTGAACAGAGGTCGTAATAATATTCATAAGTAATTGGCAATACCGTTTTATCGTCGCTTACAGAAAAACCGGGAAGCTGCGATACAAGGTAGTATTGATTACTCATATTCACCCCCTGTTAGTCTTTTGCAGCCTCTTTCATGATTGCGGCAACTCTTGGATTGAGATATGCACTGAAAAGTTCAGCAACAGCCTCGCTTGAGTAGTCGTAGAATGCAGCACCGTCCTTTACTCCGACACGGAAACCTGCATTGATTGAATTATCAACCTTGAGCGTGAGACCTTTAGAAATTTCGGCTTTGAGAGCTGCGTTAAGATTAGATTCGAGAGACTTCAAATCTTTTTCGTTGAGGAGAACAGAAACTTCGCTTGCCTCAGATTTTGAGACCCACGCCTTGACTGCCTCTGGGATAAGTTTTGCGAGCAAATCAGAAGAATATGCTTTTTCTGACTCCGCGTTGATAAGAGCTGAAAGCTCCTTTGTGATGCTGTCACGGAATGAAAGCACAAGGTTTCGGCTTGCCTGACGGATTGCGTCCTCACTAGCCTTCTCCATTCGCGCTGTTTCATCTTTTGCTGCTTTGATTATTTTTTCTGCCTCTTCTTTCGCATTAGCGATGATTTTCTCAGCCTCAGCCTGAGCCTGAGCCTTTACTTCGGAAGCAGATTTTTCGGCAGCTGCGACACCGTCTTTTTTAATCTTTTCGATTAAATCCTGTACCTGGATGTCCATGCAAACCTCTCTATATTATAAAGATTCTTTTATTATAAACTACTTTTGACAGATTGCAAGCGGAAATTTTAAGACAAAATAAAAGATTTCTATTCTATTGACATACTTCCGTACTTTATATAAAATAACAAAATAATCGATTATTCTTATAGGGAGGCTAGTAATGGCTGGTGCATCAAAGAACTCTCGTACTACAGTTGCAACACAGAAATTCACTTGCACATGTGGTGGCGAAGTTGAAATGAAAACAAAGCTTGAAAACGGCAGACTCAAGAACTACGCTGAATGTCAGAAATGCAAGCGTACAGAGAGACGACCAAAAGATTTCAAATAATATAAATTATCAAGGAAGCTTGATAAATCCATAATTTGAAATTAAATAAAAATCCCCGCCCTTCATTAGTGCACTTTGAAAGGCGGGGATTTTTATTTGTAACATCGGGGCTCTCATTAAATGAGAATCCGATGTCAAGAAAAAATTGCAAAAGCAAAATTATTTTACATAAGTCATAATTGCCAAAGCAGAAAGCACGATTGACAAAGTTGTTGCAAACGGAGTCGTATATTTACCATAATAATATAAGAAGCTGTTTGATTTTGCAGTAATAGTACATTCCGGAGTAATAACGTCATTCTTTGAAAGCTTTTTGCCGTTTATATCACGAATAACGATAGCAGATCCAGAATTTACGTCTTCATTAAAACCTCCAGCCAAACCTATATAATACTCCCATGTTCGGTCAGGAATAAAAGGATATCGTCCAGGCTTTAAGACAGCACCTGCTACAGAAATAAAGTACTGCTTAAAAGGAATTACGAGCGTATCATCAGGTTTAATCTCCATGTTGGCATTATAAGAAGAATCATACAGCATAGGAGAAAGATTCAAAGGAATAACCTCTCCACCACGTATAATATAAGCCGCAGACAAATCAGAAACAGCATTAAACACACCTCTGTTTCTTCTGACAAAAAAAGCATAATCTTCGCCAACAACAAAAGGAACAGGAATGCGTTGTGAAGAATCAAGAGATTTTTCTAAATCACCAGACTTGTTACCACGAACATTTACTGCACCCTCAAGAAATACAACAGGAGTCAATTCTGAATAGCTTGAAATCAATACACTGTCATAACAAAGCAATTCATAATCATCAAGGATGCTTTTCTCATTAAGATAAGATTTATGTCCAGAGTTTTTTTCACCTGTAAGAGAACGGTACAATTCTATTCGTGACGTATCAGCAAGAGGAGCAAGACCGTTTCCATAAAATTCTATAAGTGTCTTGAGGTTCTCCCCGTCCAAAAGCTCATAAGTTCCAGGACGCTCTACAGCTCCATTTATGCTAACGACTCTTTTCGCACGATTTATAATGATTTTATCGCCAGGACGCAAAAAAGGATCCTGAGACAAGTCTCCTTTTCTCATTGCAAGGAACAAATCATAGGTATTCGTTTTCCCATCCGCCCCTTCGATTGTAATAGCACGGTTTGAAGAATATGCTGTAAAACTACTTGTTATAAACGTAGAAAGCCTTGTCAAAGCCCATGCGTTGCGCTCTACCGTGGAATTAACCTCACCTGTAATGCTGACCAAGAAAGTCGAAGGTGAAGAAAGAACGAACTGAACACCGCCCATCGGATAATTGCGAAGGACAAGAGCCTCAACCTGAGATTTCAACTGCAAATATGTAAGACCTGTACAATTGATGACACCCATATTTGCTACACGAATTTTATAAGTAGAATCAACTGGAATCGTGTATTTGACAGCAGCTGACCCCATTGCAAAGGCAAGTGTATAAACATCACCGGCTGTAACAGGATAGTATGAAACCGACATGGCAAGCTGCGCATCAGGGAGTTTTGTAACATCACTGGCAACCTTTCCAGAACCAGTCTGTTTTTCCATACTTTCAGTTACATTCTGACTTTGAGCAAAAAGCGCATTTAAAGATGCAGACATCCACAAAGAAACAAAAATCGCCTTTAATATTTTCATCATAAATCTCTATTAACCTATTTATTTTTTCTTTTAAGCTGAAGTTTTTCAACGGCCTCAGGGTCATTTTTTATGTTTTTCCATGCGTTCAAGGCAAATGCCAGGAAGACAGACATAAAGAAAGCGGCAAAAGTAATGATGATACAGAGTTTACCCCGGCTTGGGCCAGACTTCATGTCAGGAACTTCAGGACGGGCAAGAATCTGGAAAACAGGAGTCTCGCTCTGCATCTGAACCTTCAGAAGCTCGTACTGAGTCTTTAACTGGGTATAAACCTGCTTTTGTGCATCAAGCTCAAGCTGCAGCTTTGCAGAACCGGTAGTAATCGAAGGAATATCCCATGCGCTGCTTCCATAGCCTACACTGGCGCCAAGTTTTTTAACCTCACGCTCAATACGCAGGATTTCATTGTAGCTTGACTGGATATTTCGCTCGAGATTTTCCTTTTGGATTTTATTATTGTCCAGGCCAAGTTCATCAAATTTTTTGCTCATCCAGTCCACTACGAAATTTACGACTGACTGGGCAAAAACCGGGTCAATGTCAGTAAATGAAACCGTAAAGACTCCGCTGTCGGTATCAGAGCTGGCCTTGAGGACCTGCTTTAAGGCTTTACGGCTGCTTGCACGAACATGCTCTTCAATTTTATATTTTTCGATAAGTTTGAATTCATCAGTAACGGCATCAAGAAGGGCATCAGAAGTAATAAGATAATTGGCAAGGTTTGAATTTGTAGCTCCACCGCCAACGCTCACACCCATAAGGCTGGCCATTCCGCCAAGACCTGAAGATGACAGGGCCGCAGAAAGACCGCCGCCACCAGAAGAACTTTCTTTTATAAGCATTTCTGCCTTTGGAGTATAAACATTCGGCAGGGGTGATTTTTCCGGGTCCATTTTTATAGATAAAACTGCAAAAATTACAGAACCAATAGCCGCCAGCAAAGAGATTATGATAATCATCCATTTATAATGGAGAAGCACGGCAAACAAATCAATCAAAGAAATTTCGTCTTCTTCCTGAATTTGTGTATTTTCTTCCATAAGAGAACAAAACCCCAATCTAAAATTTTATCAGTTACTTTACCAAATAATTAAAACCATTGCAAGGAAAAAGGTTTCATCGAATTTTATGCAATTTCAAAAAAAACACCATTAAATTTTTATTTTGAATTCCGATAATTAAGTATCAGATAAAAAAGCGTACAACGCCAAACAATGGAGTAAAAATATGGTAAGAAGTCTTTGGACAGCAGCTACAGGCATGAACGGTCAGCAGCAGAATCTCGACACGATTTCAAACAACCTCTCGAATGTAAACACAACTGGATTCAAACAGCAGCGTGTTGAGTTCGAAGATCTTATCTATCAGAACGTGAAGCTGGCAGGAACACCTGCAACAGAAGATACAGTCACCCCGGTAGGAATCCAGCAGGGTGCAGGTACTAAAGTTGCGGCAACACAGCGCATCTTCACACAGGGCTCCCTTCAGGCTACAGGCGTTGACACTGATGTTGCAGTCGTCGGTGACGGATTCTTCCGCGTAATGCAGTACGACGGAAGCTACGCATATACACGCGACGGCTCATTCAAAATCGACATGAACGGCCAGCTCGTAAATTCAAACGGACTGCGCGTTCAGCCGGAAGTCATCATGCCGGAAGGATATGACATCCACACTCTTGCAATCGATGACACAGGCCGCGTTTCAGTAAAGATTTTCGGTCAGGACGATCCTGTTGACGTTGCCCAGCTTGAGCTTTACCGCTTTCCTAACAATGCAGGTCTTGAGGCAGTCGGTGACAACCTTTACAAAGTCACAAACGCTTCAGGCGAGGCAATTGCAGGCCGACCGGGCTTCGAGGGATTCGGCGTTACAAAGCACAAGTTCGTCGAAATGTCGAATGTTTCTGTTGTAAACGAAATGGTTCAGATGATTGTCGCTCAGCGCGCATACGAGTTCAACTCAAAGGCAATCCAGACAACAGACTCAATGCTTTCAACAGCAGTTAACTTGAAACGATAGGAATTAGGGGATTTTTATGACAATCGGCGGTATTTCAGCAATTACTAAAGGCGAAGGTGCTTCTCTCAGCGCAAAGATTTCTTCTGAAAAGGGAAAATTTGATGCTCTTGTAAACGAGGCAAAATCTCTCGCTAAGAATGAAAACGCCGGTGTCGGTAAAAATCTTTCTTCCTCACAGGTTTCTTATGACGGCCGCATTAACGGTGACTGGACTTCAGGATTTTCTGGCAGCTTCATGGCAGAAAGCGACAAGCATGCCCTTCCTCAGGGAGCAGCCGCAAATCAGGCAAATCCTCACGTTCAGCCAAAAGAAATCGACCGCACTTCAAAACTCTACGAAAAATCACTTGAAATGGAATCTTACGTCGTCAAAATGATGCTTTCTTCAATGAGAAAGACAGTCATGAAGGCAGATTCCCAGTCAAACTACGCAAAAGACATGTACGAGGACATGCTCTACGACGAATACGCAACAATGATGACGAAAAATGCGGGATTCGGCCTTGCAGATCAGATGTACCTGCAGCTTTCACAGGGCGGTCTTGAGGCTTAGGCCCAGGCCTCCATTCGGCGGATTTATCAGATTTCTTTTATCTTTAGGACTTCTTTCTTCTGTTCTTTTTTGGAACGATAATCGAATAATTTATAGTTTTTTCAATTTCCTTGCCGGCTTCAAGCTCTACGTTCCAGCAGAGTGAGGCTACGAATGCGTTGCCGGAAATTGTCGGTGCATCGCTTGATGATGACGGACGGCGGAAAATAATTGGCATGCAGACCATATCGCACATTTCATTGGGCTCATAGACAAAGGAAATATCGTTTGAAGTGTCCGTTATCTGAACATAAGAGACTTTTTTGGCAGAACGGGCAGAATCCCTGGCATCAATTTCACTTTTTTCTTCGTTTGCAATGACTTCAACCTTGTAGGAATTTGCCTTGACCGAAGAAAAATCCGTCTGGGCATAATTGGACTCGGTGACAAACACTCCCTTAATGTCAAAGGGACTTTCATTTTTAAGAATATACTGAATCGCAAAGCCGTTTGAGTTGGCTATATATTTTTTGACCAGAGTGACGCAGGCCTGAATCGGTGAGAATTTGCCTGAGCCTGAAAGCTTGATTTCGTGGCGGTGGGCGTCAAAATCCAGCTGCCTGAATAAAGTCTGGGAGAAGATTCCGCTGCCTGTAGGGGTGCCCTTTTTGTAATCAGAAAATTCATCAACTGAGAAAAGATGGTCTACAAACAGTCCGCGGTGGTATTTATCTTCGAATTTGTCGAACTGCTTGATTCGCCTTGGGGAGTCGGCATAGTTTCCTGTGTTGTGGATTATGTCAAGTTCCGTGAGCTGGGCCCCTTTTAGTGAAAGGCAGGCCGTGTACTGCTTCATGGCACAGATATACTCGTTGAAGCCGTCGCCGTTGTAGTCATAATTTGAAACAGATTCCTTAAATCCGTCCTTTACAGCCTCACGGACAAGTTTTTCGGCCTCGGTAAGGTTCCGGTAGGCGTGCTGCCTCATTGCGTTGTTTGCAAAAACACCGTCAGGGTCGCAGACATAGCCTTCGCCATTCTGGGCAATCCAAAGCTTTTCACGGGCAATCTTTTTGCGGGCCTTGTCCCCCTTGCACTGATTTATGAGCAGGGAGATGTAAAGCATCCGGTTATAAAGGGCCTTGTTCTGCTTGTAAGTGAGAAGGAAATCAAAAATCGTAGGCTGAGAAGAATTGGAAACACTCACCTCTTCATAGGCCTTTTTTGCCCATTTGGCAACATCAGACTGAATTCCTGCAGGAATATAGGAAGGAATTCTTGTCTGCTCGCGGTGAAGATACTCTGATGGAATTGTGATTTTTATTGAATCAGCAAAAAATTCTTCGGCGGTAGAAAACAACTTGTCCAGCCACTTTGTATCGTAAAGCCTTTTGAATTGATTTTCATCAATTTTTATAGCGACAACGCGTTCATCAGTAAAGGAAGAATATGCGTCGTCTTTTGTGAGGTAATTGACTGTATCAAAGAGATTGCGCAGATACTCACGAGGAGCAATAAGGGTATTCGGAATGAATTCGCGGTTAACAGAAAGAACATTGAGGCTTTTGCCCTGCTCCGTCACAATTAATGGAAGGTAAAAGTGCTTTTCTTTGGGAATCAGGGAGCTGTCAAGGAGCACATATTCCATTCCGCAGGACTGAATGCAGGGAATAAGGGAATTGTCCCAGATTGAATTGAAAACAGTCATGCCGCGTGGGCGTTTTCCAATGCTACTTCTGAGCTCACTAGTCATTAAATCGATTTGGCCCGTTCTGTCCTGGGGAAAAAGCAAGGGAAAAACAGGATTATAATAGCCGCCGCCCAAAACTTCGGCCTGCTTGCGGCTTGTCAGCTTGGAAAGGAGCTGGGTAAATTCAGAGTGTTCGCGGTCAATCCATGAAACTAAAGGACCGGAAAGATAAACGGAAAAACGGCTCTTCTGCCTTTCAAGTAAAAAAGAAACAATATTTTTGTAATAATCCTGGTACTTTTTCTCAAATTCTTCATTTTGAGACAAGGCGGATGCGGCCCCAGTTACATAAAAACAGACATTTAAAATTTTCATATGGCTAATATTTAAATATTATCCCCGCACCCTAAGTATAAGTCTATAACATGCTGCCCAAAATTTAAAGCCTTTTGTTAAGGATTCTTCGGATTTTTTTTCATATTCAACCAGAGAAATGATGTTTTCCGGACAAAAATCAATGCATTTACCGCAGCCGTTGCACATATCCGATATTTTTGCGCATCCATCCTGAATAGAAATGGCTTCCTGTGGACAAACCTTTACGCAGTCACCAAATCCTATGCAGATTTTTGGATTCTTGTACTCTGAACTGTAGGCATCATGGAAAAGTCGGCAGTTTTTTTCGCCCTTATAAATCATGCGCCTCTGATCTTCTGTGTGGGTAATTTTTTCAACAACAGCCTTCTTTGTAAAATCCGGCTTAACGAAATCATAAATATCTTCATCAGAAAACTGAAGTTCTGAGGCAAGGGAATCTGTAATTCCTTCGTATTTGACCCTCAGGGCAGGAATGAAGAAGCAGAAAATGTAAAAAATAACGGCCGTGATGATAAGAAGCATCAGAAAAAGGAAAAATAAAGAAAGGATCATTTTGCTCCCCCATCAAGATAGAGATTAAACCATGAGACATTGAAGCCGCAGATGGCAATCATAATGAATGCAAGGCAAACCAAAAGGACGCAGTAGGTCTTGAGTCCGCCTTCAACGGTATAAAAACTTACCCTCTGCCTTACACAGTGGAAAATAATTACCATAAAGTAGAAGGAAATAATACAGAGACCAGAAATAACGACGGCAGCTCCCAAGGAATTGCCCTCGCTCAGTCCCAAAAATACGCTCAAAAGAGGAATTGAAAAATCAACTGGCGACTGACGGATTCCGATTCCGATGAAGATTTCGATAAAAGTCGAAAAAAGGATGAAAAGCAAAGTCGCGATAAAAGGATAAATTTCCGTGAGCTGAACGGGAACCAAAAGCCAGTTTACAAGAAGAAATGATACGGCCGTAGTCGAAGTGGCAGAAAAAAGAGACTTTACGCAGGTCAAAGAAGACGAAGAAAAATTGTCAGAATGAGAAATTGACTTATTGAGGCCGATTCCGTAAAAAAGAACGGCAGAAGCTGAAAGAAGATAATAAATTATCAGGGAAAGCATTTACTTTACCTCCTGTTTTACGGGAGAGTTCAAGAAAATATTGATTTTTTTGGCAACAAAAATGTAGAGGGCCAAAAGAAGTGCCATAAAGCAAAGACTGCCAGGAATTGTCGCAAGGAAAACGCCGGCCCCAGTTCCGGAAGGATTGTAAGGCAGCTGAATTACCACAATCTTTTTCCAGCCCGGGAAAGTGATTGTGGCATAGCCTAAAATGTCACGGATAAAGAAAAAGAAAAGTAAAAAAAGTGACATCACGCAGGATTTTTTCATTGTTGCAGCAATGTGAGCCTTTACTCCTTGCTCATAATTGAGGAAGAAAAATTCGATTATGACCGAAGCCAATGTAGGCAGGAAAATACAATAGCTTAAAGTGAGGGCCGCAATCGGGCAGAAAATTATAAGAAGCTGCTTGTACAAAATGCCGAGGGCAATGATTGTAAGCGAAAGCAGGGCGTTGCGCATATTTGAAAGATTCATGCGGTGAATTGCATGGAAAATCATTGTTGAGACGGCCATCTGGAGATTGAAAAGAAGGATAAGGATTATTGCATAGGCAAACCTTCCCGGAACAGGAATCAGCATTGCGAGATTTGTCGCTATGTAAAAATATATTTTTTTGCGCTCAGACATTTTTACCTCAGTTAGAATTAGTTTTAGAGATGATTTTTGGAATCATGTCTTCCCAATAATTCATCACGCTGTTTGAAATTTGTTTGCCGACCGTGTCGGAAGCCTTTCCGTTGTCCACTGCATAGCCTGCAAATTTTACGCCTGTGTTTTCATTGTAAACAAAAACGGCAGGAACAGGCCCCAGAATAGAAGGAATTCTGACGATTATGCCGTAATATTTTTGATTCTTGCGGTCATCCTTTTTGAGCAGGGAATAGACGGCAGTGCTTGTCGAAAGCGTAGAATCAAGCTCGATATACTTTCCGACCGTGTACTGGGCTTCAGGATATGAATCGAGGACATTCTGAACTTCAAGTGCCAGCCCAGACTTCCAGGAATTTCTTGCCAGCAGGGTAAACAAAACCAGCAGCATGCACATTCCGAAAATCATGCCGAAAAAAATCGAGAAAAGCTTAAGTATTTTTTTTGTTTCATTGTCAAGCCGGAATTTACGCATCGTTACCCTCCTTTACTGCCTTTACCTGCTGCAGGAGAACAGAATTCGTAAACTCCTTCAGGAAGTGATTCTCAACGCTCTGAATGAAGAGGGAAAGAATGTTTGTAATAAGAATGATGAAGGCAAATCCCGCCGGTGAAAGCCCGATTCCAAGGATGAAGAATGCCAGGATACCGGCAAAAAGACCGTAGAGGAATTTTCCCCTGTTTGTAAAAGGCGTCGTTCCATGCCACTGAAGCAAAAAGAAGGTGCAGAAAAGGGTTCCGCTCGAAAGCAGGGCAAGAATCACGTCTCCCTGGAAAATGCTTCCGTCATAGAAGAAGGGAGCCGCAACCTTAACAAGAATTCCGTAAGTAAAAATAAAGACAGTCGGAATAATCGGATTGAGGACGTCTGTTCCAAGGAGAATGATTGAAGAAACTATGGTCAGAAGATTGAACCTGAAGGCCGGAATGCTTGCATGAGAATCCCAGAGAAGTGAAAAATATCCTTCTGGAATTGAAACGCCGAAGAGACTGAAAAGCCGCCTGTTCAAGAAATTGGTAACGGTTACGTCAAAAGAATTGAGGGGGAAAGTGCCGTTCTGAATCAAAATAAGGGCAATGTTCTTTGACTGGAAAGCTGTTCCCGGAAGCTCAATGGCTGGGAAAAATCTTACGCCGATAATCCAGCAGATTGCGGCCGTAATTGCAGCGGGATTAATCCATGAATTGGCAAATCCGCCGAGTGTATGCTTGTTGATGAACAAAACGAAAAAAGCGATGAAAAAGACTGCAAGGGGCGGAAAATTAGCGGGCAATAAAAGACCAATTACAAGGCCGCGGATTGTACTTGCAATAATCACGAAAAGATTCTTGTAATTCTGATTTTTATTGAGGAATTCTGCCGCATAAGATGCCAGAAGAGAAGCCAGAAGAATAAGAAGGGAGTCAAAACTTTTCGTTACAAAAAGCATGGCTACCTGGCAAAGCAGGAGAGAAAGAACAATATAGGCCTCAGTCCGCACCGAGGGACGAAGATAAGTGAAAGGCCCCAGAAAAATTGATTTATACAAGCTTTCTTTATTCTTCATGGTATGAATCCTTCAAAATTGAGATTGTCTGACTGAGCGGAAGACGCGACGTACAAACAGCATTGCACAAACCGCATTCCGTGCAAAGGACGGCTGACTTATAGGCATCCTTGTCGCTGGCACAGGCAGTTTCAAGGCTCTGCAAGTGGGCTACCCTGTAAAGATTGCCCGGCCACAAGTGAACAGGACAGATTTTACGGCAGTTTCCGCAGCGGACGCAATTGTCAGCTGTCTGGGTATGAATCTGGCCGACCGGAACAAATTCTATTGATTTTACCCAGCGGCTGACCGGAATATCAAGACTGGAAACGGCTCTTCCAGAAACAATTCCGTTTATGATGATTTTAGAAAGTTTTCTCTTGAAGCCGCCGCACTGTTCAACGATATTGCGCAGGGGAGTACCAATCCGCACATTGAGCAGGGCTGCTGAATTGAGGCAGTCCCCTGTGACATGAACGAAATTGCTTACGACTGGCTTTCTGAGGACGATTGCATTGTAAACGTTTAGGGCCGTTACGCTGTCAAAAAAGAGGTCCTTTTTGCCCAGCTTTGAGAAAAAGTCGCTTTTATAAGTTTTTTTGACGCTTCTTGTGATGTCGTGCATTGTTCCGGCCGGATATTTTCGGGTATCAATTCCAACTGCAAAAACTTCGAGGTCTGAATCAAAAATCCGGGCCTTTTTTTCTGAATTGAGGATCGAATCAATGTCGCTTTTTAAATTGTCAGCGTCGGTTGAGGAATATGCAAGGACGAGGCTTGAAACACGGAATGCATGAGCAAGGATCGCAGCTCCCTCAAGAATATTTGTAAGATATTTTTTTGACAAGAAAGACTCTGTAATGCAGCTTGGCTCCGAGTCGAAAAGCCTTAAAACCGCAATGCTGCTTTTGGGCGTATAAATTTCTTTTATCTGAGTATAGACGGGAGTTGGCTTTGCAAATGTATTGATGACGCCAGCTTCGCGGATAAGATAATTGAGGGTAGCCGCATCGTATGACTTCCATTCCTGGGGAATGAGTTTTTTGCCGAGAAATGAAAAAGCGCCGTCCAAATTGACAAAAGCACTCAGGCCCTGCTTTCCGTTGCTGTACTGAGTCTGGGCAATTTTAGTGACGATTCCCGGAACTGATGAGTGAATGTAAAGTCCGCGGGATTTTGCGATTACATCACCCTCCCTCACCCTGCTTCCTTCAAGAACAAGGATTTCAGCCATATCACTATCATCTTCGGCAATAGGAATAACGGCAACTTTAGGCAAGAAGCCGTTTACAGCTGAGGAAATCATGTTTTTATCTACAGATATAAAATTAGATGCTGAGACCATAGCGTTTTCTTCCTAAAATATAATAGATTCCCAGTGAAAAAGGAATTGCAATAAAAATCAAAAGCAAAAGTATTCCAAATCGTTCCGAAGAAGATGACGAGGCTCCCTTTGCATAACCGAAATTCGCATTTTTACCCTGCTTAAGCATCATTTTTTCAAGGGCAGGATAATCGAGGCTGTCGACGGCCTTATAGACTGATTCGCGGAAATCGCTGTTGAAGACAAAAGCCGGATTTTCTACGCTCTGAATTTTACCGTCCACGTTCTGATAATCAGTAATTAAAACAGCATCACCTTCGTTTGGAAGCTCAGAGACCTTTTCTCCGATTTTGCGGTATGGAAAAGTAACCGTGTTCCAGCTCCAGTTGACGAAATCCTTCATTTGAACCAGTTCTGAGTCAGAAGAATTTACGGGAGCTGGAAGAGACGGCATTGAAGCGGATGCGGAAAAATCAGAGACGTTGCCGGAAAGCTTAAAGGCAAGAAGAATCAAGAGCAATGAAAGCAAAAGACCGCCGAGAAGACGGATGCCGAGACGACCGACAAGAGGAATCATCCTTGAAGAGCGAATATAGACCGGCTGAAAAGAATACGCGGCATTTTTATTGTCTTCGCGCAGGTGATAAATCTGAACAAGCGCAGCGGAAGCCAGAAATGAGGCAATATAAAAAATTGAATTGACCGGCGAAGAAATCAGCATCACGAGAACGGGAGAAAGAGCCATGAGCAGGATAAAGGGCGAATTCAAGGTAGTCTTGATAAAATTCTTGCGGCCCCAGATTCTGTGGAAAAGAAAGAAGGCAAAAAGATAGAGGGAAACAGCGGCTGAAACCGTAAAAAGAGGCCGGCAAAAGGCAAATATAAGGAAGAAAAGACTTCCGCAGGCAAAAAGAACTTTATTCCGTGAAAAATAAAGCAAGAGGCCAAAGAAAAAAAGAGCAATTAAGGGTGACAGCCAGGGAAAGGAAGATTTACCGTCGCTGCCGGCAGAAGTGCCCTGAAAGGCAGAAAGTTCCCGGATTCCGCTTTCAAGCTGGGACAATTGATTTTCTGGAATATAAAAAACCTTGGCCCGGTGCATTTTGTCCATGAAAAAGTCAGCCCGCCTGTAAAGATATGAATCAGGAGACTGAACCTGAACCGGAGCAAGCTGAGAAAAAACCGGGAGACGCTGATTTCCATATGAAATTACAGATGAACAGCCGTTTTTTTCGAGGACGGCGAGAATGTCATTTTCGGTCAAATCCTGGCTGTAAACGTAAAGCATGCGCCAGCCCTTCCAGAACTGACTTACAGGAACGCTCCTAAAATTAAGCAGGGTGAAAAATACCGTGAGAACGACCGCAAATGGAATAATCTTTTTTAAATCAAACTTCATTAGTCAATAACCAGGTTTATAAAACACAAAAGGCAATTCCGATGAAAAATCCCAAAAGGCTTCCGACAAAAGCTTCCATTGGAGAATGACCGTTCACTTCCTTGAGCCTGTTGAATTCTTTATAAAAGCCCTGAGACCTTAAGATTTCACCGATTTCGTTAAGACGACGCGCCTGCATTCCGTTTGCCCTTCTTACTCCGACCGCATCACGAATCGTGACAAGGAAAAAGACCAGGGAAAGGATGAATACATCAGAATCAACGCCAGAACGATAGCCGATTGTTGTACAGAGACATGCTGTTATCGAAGAATGACTTGACGGCATGCTGCCAGTCCGCCAGAAAAGAAGCTCAAAGAGCTCTGCCAGACTATGAACATTGCCAGAAAAAAGCTTGATTATAGTTTTTATGAATTGCGCACACAGCCAGCTTGACACGCAAGCCAAAAACACCGGGCTGCCAAACAAAACCTGTAACTGCGCTCCTGCATTCGATAACATGGATTTATTCTATCAGTCTGATTTAGTTTCGTCTACAATTTTGTCACTCAAGAAACGCTCATCTTCTTCCCTGATTGAAGAAAACTTTGCGCAGGCACAGAGACGGTTGCACTCATAATTCTCGAACATTTCATCAACGATACAAGTCAGATAAACCTTGCGCTCCTTTATCGGGCCCGCAATCGGGAAGCGGAGAAGAAGGGCGTACTCACAGCCCTGGGTCAAAGACATGTCGGTCTTTTTGGCGGCAAAAACAATCCTCCGGGAATCAAGATAAATCACTTTCGGGGCATGAATCCGGTCAGCAATGGACTCGACCTGCTCTGATTTTTTTTCGGAAAGATAGCGGTCAACGATTTTTTTAAAGTCACTTCTTACGAAAAGAGGAAAACGCTCATCAAAATCACAGTGGATGTCGATTTTCTGGCCGCTTTTTGAGCCGTTTTTATAGAAGAGGACGACCGCAAATCCTGATTTTTCCTGACTTTTTTTATCAGGAACCTTAGAAATGACGGAAGGAATGACAAGGGCAAAACCGGCCGACACCCGCTGAACCTTAGTTACAAAATAAAGGGCCAGCTTATTGAAATAAAACTGAACCTTAACCGTCTGCCCCAAAAAAACAGAGGCTGACTCAGGAACGTTTTTGAGAAGGATAATTCCCTGATTGAGGACTTTCAGCTGCTCGGCCCGCAGGGCGACAGGAAAAATGGCTGAAATTGGCGCGGAATCTGAAGGAGCTGAAGATTCTTCCTTAATAAGAGTGAGTGTGACGGGAGCATTTCCGTCCATCAGATATTCGAGAACGAGCTGCCTTTCAATACCAGTGAGCTCAGATTTTTCCATTAGAAAATCTCCCAGTCAGTGATTTGAACCTGATCGATTTTCCAGCTTCCAGAGTTTTCCATACAGAAGACTGAAAGTGTGAGAGTGGCTTTGTCAGAGAAAAATTTAACAGGAACTTCGTAGCAGACACCATCAAGGAATGGCTGACCAAAAAAGTATGAAGTGAAATAAAGTTTTTCCTCGACTTTTTTTTCGGCTTGAGCTGACTCGGGATTTTCTGACTCTTCTTTGTCTTTTGCCTCTCCTTCTGCATTTTCACTGACAGGAGTTTTTTCTTCGGCTCCGGCCTCTTTTTCAGCAGGC
The DNA here is from genome assembly GCA_017161305.1 of Treponema ruminis. Taxonomy (GTDB): domain Bacteria; phylum Spirochaetota; class Spirochaetia; order Treponematales; family Treponemataceae; genus Treponema_D; species Treponema_D ruminis. The sequence continues at coordinate 1,519,763 of CP031518.1, forward strand.
TCTTCAACCTTGTTGAGTTCGAAACATTCGCCAAAGATTTTATTGAAGTCAGAATAGAAAAGTGCCAGAGAATAAAGACAGTCTTTTGCCATGAAGGAATCTGCCGGCTTGTTTTTTGACACTGAGTCAGAAAAAGACGCCAGCATTTCCCTGAGTGGTTTTGAAATCAGCGTGGTGTCAAGGGAGCCGAAAGAGCCCAGAACCGGGAAGACTTTTTTTGAAAAAGACTCCTTGCTTGCAAGGACTGCCAGCGGAGAAAGATTTATGCGCGGAGAAACGCCTGGAACGGCTGAAATGTTTGCGGTAAGGCGGTCAAGCTCAACTGCCTCTGTCCAGATTGTGGATTCGTAGAGACTGTTGGCCGTGTAGCGCAAGGTTGGAGTTTCATCCTCGACAGAATTTTCCTGATCGTTATTTGAGCAGGAAAGGAATGTAAAAGTCAAAAGAGAAAAAAGAAATAAAACTGCAGAAACTTTTTTATTATTCATAAACGTTTCTATATAGTATAGCACAAGAGAAATTAAAGGTATATAATGTGAGCAAATTTTTAATTTAAATTAAGAGGTACACTCATGGCTCTAACTCTTGCCGAAAAAATCTTGCAGGAACACATTGTTCCAGAAGCATGCCCGAACATCGATTTCAAAAAAGGCACTCCTATCCCGCGCGGAGAGGACATCGCAATCCACATCGACCAGACACTGACACAGGACGCCACAGGTACAATGGCTTACCTTCAGTTCGAGACAATCGGAATTCCACGGGTCAAGACAGAGCTTTCAGTTTCATACATCGACCACAACACCTTGCAGACTGACTTCAAAAACATGGACGACCACCGTTATCTTCAGTCAGTTGCGGCAAAATACGGTCTTTACTTCTCTCGTCCGGGTAACGGCATCTGCCACCAGGTTCACCTTGAATCATTCGGAAAGCCGGGCAAAACACTGCTTGGTTCTGACAGCCACACACCAACAGGCGGCGGAATCGGCATGATTGCAATCGGTGCCGGCGGTTTGGACGTAGCTGTCGCAATGGGTGGCGGCGCATTCCACACTCCGATGCCAAAAATTTTCGGCGTTAAGCTCACAGGCAAGCTCAAGAAAGGCGTAGGCGCAAAGGACATCATCCTTGAAGTTCTCCGCCGTGAGACAGTTAAGGGCGGAACAGGCGCAATCTACGAATATTTCGGCGAGGGCGTTGAAAAGCTCACAGTTCCTCAGCGCGCTACAATCACAAACATGGGCGCAGAACTTGGCGCAACATGCTCAATCTTCCCTTCAGACGCATCTACAAAGCGCTTCCTCGAGTCAATGGGCCGCGGCTCAGACTGGAGCGAGCAGAAGGCAGACGAGGGAGCTGAATACGACAAGCTCATCGAAATCAACCTCGACGAACTTCACGCACTTGCAGCCTGCCCACACAACCCTGACGTAATCGATTCTGTAAAGAACCTCGCAGGCAAAAAAGTCACTCAGGTCGTAATCGGTTCCTGCACAAACTCTTCACTCGACGACCTTGAATCTGTTGCCGCAATCGTAAAAGGAAAACACATCGCGCCGGGAGTAGAAGCCGGAATCGCACCTGGAAGCCGCACAACCCTTCTCATGGCTTCAAAGGCAGGAATCCTTGAGGACTTGATCGAAGCAGGCTTCCGAATCCTCGAATCAGCATGTGGTCCTTGTATCGGTCAGGGCTTTGCTCCAAACTCAGAAGGAGTCACCCTCCGAACATTCAACCGAAACTTTAAGGGCCGATCTGGAACAGCAGACGCAAACGTATACCTCGTTTCACCTGAGACAGCAGCAGCAGCAGCAGTAACAGGAGTCTTTACAGAGGCAGAAACTTTGAGCTACGAAGACCCGGCTTACAAGACAGGCGTTCGAATCTCAATGCTCGACGGAAATGACCCACGCCTTTCAAGCCCGATGGTATTGAACTGCGCTACAAACCGCGCAATGGTAATCCCGCCGCTTCCTGAAAGCGAGGCTAGCAAAGTTGAAATCCTTCGCGGACCAAACATCAAGCCTTGTCCTGCATGCCGTGAATACAAGTCAAACCTTTCTCTCCCTGTCCGATTGAAGGCAAGCGACAACGTATCAACAGACGACATCATGCCGGCTGGAGCAAAGGTTCTTCCTCTCCGCTCAAATATTCCAGAGATTTCAAAGTTCACCCTCACCCGTCTCGACGAAACTTTCTACACACGTTCAGAAGAAGCAAAATTTGCTGACTGCTGTGTAGTCGGTGGAGAAAACTACGGACAGGGGTCAAGCCGCGAGCACGCAGCATTGGGACCTATGTATCTTGGCGTAAGGGCCGTAATCACAAAGAGTTTTGCCCGAATTCATAAAGCAAACTTAATAAATTACGGAATTATTCCAATGACATTTGCAAATTCTCAAGACTATGATAAAATAAAACAAGGGGATACGCTGGAACTCAGAAATTTGGACGATTCCCTCAAAAACCACAAGCCGTTTAAAGTCCTTATCAACGGCACAACCGAGATTGAATGCGTGAACGATATTGCTGCTCGTTCTGCACAAATCATTATGGCTGGCGGTTTGGCTGCATACACCCGAAAGGGCGGAAACTAAGTAGTACAAAAAAAGGAGGAGTAATTTATGAACGTACACAACATGATGGAGGACCTTGTTACCGCAGAAGTCAATGCACTCTACGATCAGGTAAAACAGGCAAATTCCCCCTGGCTCACATGTGATTGCAAAAACTGCAGGCTGGACACAATAAGCTACGTGCTCAACAGAATCCCGCCAAAATATGTAGTTTCAGGCAGAGGTGTTACTCACTCAAATGAAATTTTTGCTGATCATCAGCTGATTGCAGATATCAGTGCTGTGGCTATGGACGGCATCAGGATTATTTCATCAACAAAGAGGCCCTTCCATACTCTTCCACGCGAAGATTGTGAAGTTCATAAAGAAGAAAATCCTCACTACAACTTCCCTACTTTTGCAGGAACGATTCTCGACGGAAGCACTTTCGAGCCGATTTCCGGTGCCCGAATCCTTTTGAAACTCGATGGAAAGCCGGTAGACATGGTTGATATGACCTGGGCTAACCCGACTCAGACCTTCCTGAGCACAAAGGGTGCTTTCACATTCTGGGCAAAGTCAATTCCTGCAGAAAAGACTGGAGAAAGCCGCAAATTTGAGTTCGAAATTGAGGTAGACGTTGAGGGATACGAAAAAACTTACAACTATTTTGAATTACCTATCATCAGCGATCCTACAGTCAAAACAGAGCTCAATACAGCATGTTCTGTAAAAATCCGCGACATAGTTCTCTTTAAGCGCGAGATTTTTGACGAGGACAAAAAAGAAGAAAAATCGGAAAAATAAGGATTTTTTCCAAAGAAAGGGCTTTTGCCTATTGACACAAGTCCTTTCTTTGGATATTATATTATCATTCTTTGGGCAGTTAGCTCAGTTGGTAGAGCCCCTGGTTTACACCCAGGTTGTCGGGAGTTCGAGTCTCTCACTGCCCACACTTTTAAGACTTAGGTTTCCACCTGAGTCTTTTTTATTTTAAATCCCTCAGGCACAAAAAAAAAAAGACCTTCGGAGCAAGTCCGAAGGTGACATATTTTCCAAGCTATTTGCCTTATCTAAGGGATTCGATATTAAGTGAGCCGCCTTTTACAAAAGGAAGGACGTTTTCACAGCGGGCAATTCTTGTTCGGACGAAGACAGGTCCTTTTACAGAGAAAGCCTTTTTCTCCCAGTCAGGATCTGCATCAGCATCAATAGCCTTAATTCCAAAGCCCTCGGCGATTTTAAGCAAATCTGGATTTGAGGCGAAAGTGCTTGCTGAATAATGCTTGTTGAAAAGATATTCCTGCTGCTGGCGGACCATGCCCAAAGCTCCGTTTTCAAGAACGATAACCGTTACATTGAGCTTGTTTTCGGCCATCGTAGCAAGTTCCTGAATGTTCATGAGGATTGATCCGTCACCGGAAATACAGATAATCCGCTTTTCAGGCTCAGCAAAAGCCGCTCCGAGAGCCGTAGGTAATCCGAATCCCATTGTACCCAGAGAACCTGATGTAAGGAACTGGCGCGGGCGCTGAACGTCAAAATACTGGGCAGCCCACATCTGGTGCTGGCCGACATCAGTTGTAACGATGATATCATCGCCAGAAGGAAGATTCTGAATGAATTCGCGAGGATTCCGGAAGTTTGCTCCGTCCTTTTTACCGCAAGTTTTTGCACCACAGCAGTCTGCGGCATTGCAACTCATTTCAAGCTCGATTTTTTCCTGCTTTTTGAGTTCTACGCAAGCCTTGAGCCACTGTGCGCGCTCGTTTTTATTTTCTGACAAATCAGCATTCTTGAGGGCGGAATTGATTTTTTCAAAGGCTTCCGCCGTATCAGAAACAAAGCTGATGCTGCTGGACAAGATTTTGTTGATTTCAGCGGCATCGATATCAATATGAATGATTTTAGCGTTGGGACAGAATCCGTTTGGAACGCCAGCGGCACGGTCATCAAAACGAGAGCCAGCCGCAATTACGAGATCGCTTTCATAAGCCGCCTTACCTGAAACAAAAGTTCCGTGCATGCCGACCATGCCAAGGAAAGACGGAGAGTCACGGCGGACAACGCCCAGGCCCATAAGGCTTGAAATAACCGGGATATCGTAAACTTTGAGGAATTCGCGGATGCGCTCGCTGGCTTTTGGAGAATTACAACCACCACCGATATAAAGGACTGGCTTTTTAGCCTTTGAAAGCAGGCTGACAATATTATCGATTACAGCAGGAAGGTCTTCTGCCTTTGTTTTGTTGCGGACTGAGTGAGAAAGATATTCGTCATAAATCCGCTTAAAAGAAGTGTCAAAATCCTCAGGAACCTCACAAAGCTCAGTCTGAACGTTTCGAGGAACATCGATAAGGACAGGACCAGGCCTTCCGCTCTCTGCAATGGCAAAAGCAAGGGGAACGGCTGTAAGAAGCTCCTTTGCGCTCTTTACCATGACAGAATGTTTTGTAATCGGGAAAGAAAGGCCGAAAGTGTCAGCTTCCTGAAAGGCGTCAGTGCCGATAAGATTTGTGTTTACCTGGCCGGTGAATGCAACAAGCGGAATTGAATCAGAGCGGGCATCAGCAACGGCTGTGAGAAGGTTCATTGCCCCCGGACCGCTGGTTGCCATACAGACGGCTGCCTTGCCTGTAACGCGGGCGACTCCCTGAGCCATAAAGCCTGCGGCCTGCTCCTGACGGACAAGAACATGCTTGAAATTTGAAACAAAAAGTTCGTTGTAAAGGGGAAGAATCATTCCGCCAGGAAGACCAAAGGCGACGTTTATTCCGTTCTGCCGCAAGAGATTTATTATAATCTGGGAACCGGTCAACTGAGCCATAAAAGCCTTCCTTATTTTATGAAAATGTATTTAAAACAAAAAAAGTTGGCAGCTCTCTACTTTCCCCCATCTCGGAGTATCATCGACGCAGAGGTGCTTGACTTCCGTGTTCGGAACGGGAACGGGTATGACCACCTCACTATGACCACCAACGAATAATATATTATAAAAAAGACTAAAAAGTGTCAATAGATTTCAGGCGATTTAACACTCTTTATTATTTATGAATGTCGAGGTTGCGCTTGTTCCATGTTGACGGATTGTAAAGCTCAAGCTCGGTGATTTCCTTCCAGCGGTATTTGGGGAATGTCGGCGGGAAAAGCGGCTTGGGAGCCGGATGCCTACGCTTGTTGTTTTCTCCAACTGAATCGAGGAAATAGGCAGAAGTTTCCAGTGCGGTCCGGTCCTCACCCTCCGGGACTTTTACCAGATAAGGCTCTCCAAATGCTACAATTCCGCCGTCAGAATCATAGGCTGCGTTTTTGTCAAATTTCGTTGATTTCTGGATATTGCGGATTTTGCTACTTCTGCCTGTCGTACACTGGTAGACAGAGCTTCCGATCCGAAGATATTTGTCCACAGAAAAGACCTTGTCACCGTCAGTAAAGCTTGCCTTGGCGTAGGAATAATCCATCTCGGAAAGCCAGTAGCGGATTCGGTATACTTCGCCCTCGCCGCCCATGAAATATGAAATAACTTCCTTTTTGAAAATCGGACTTGAAATCATGATTCCGTTTGCATTTGAAGCGGCACGATAAAATCCGTCTGAATCAGATTTTTCCGAAAGTTCCCCGCCCTTCCTTAAATCCGTTACCTGGGCGCTGTCCTTAATCAGAAAATCCATGTAAATTTTTCCGTCAATTATGCAGATTGGAACAAGAACCGGATCTTTTTCGTGAGGATATTTGATTGAAAGCTCGTAGACTCCAGCATTTTTTGAAGGATTTTCAACAATAGTTCTGTACTGAATCTGAATATCCTCGGCCGGAGATTTTGTCGTATTGTTTCGGTCGCGGGACTTTATTTCTGAAAAGGAAGCCGGTTCCGCAGCCCTGTCATTGTACCACTGATAAAAAACGCGAAGGACAAGAGCAAATTCATTTTTATTGGAGAACATGACCAGCCGGTCCGCCCCCTGCCAGATTCCCTGAAGGAGCTCGGGAACATTTTCAAAAAGGACTCTCTCAGTCACGGGAGGAAGAGAATCAGCTTCATTACGCACGGAAACAATTCCCTGGCTGCTTCGAGTGGTCTGTGCATTGAGACTTGCAAAGGAAAGAACTGTCGAAATCAATAAAAAAACTCTTCTCTTCATATTAAACTTTCCGATAAACTTTACTTCCCGGTGTGTCCCGGTCTTCCAGCCCTTGAAAGCGGCCAGAATCTGTAGGATGTCGTTCCAAGCATGCGGCTTCGGTTGACGAACTGAGGCTGCATGTCAGTTGTATATGTTACACTGTAATTATCGGCAGGAGAAAGCTTGGTGTTCCATCTTTCGTAGGAATGGCGCATATCAAGCGAGTTGAAGCGGTTGTCGCCCATCATGAAGTAGCAGTTTTTGGGAATGTAGCGCGGAGAGCCGTCATCAGCATTTGAAGGGAAAACCGGCATGTTGCGCTGGTCAAGAAGCATACAATATGTAAAGAGTTTTTGAGCCTCAGTCATGTAAGAATTACGAAGGGAATCGTTCATAAAATCTTCATCAGAAAGGCCCGAAAGATAAAGGTCAGAATTTCGGACGACGATTTTACCGGCAAGGACTTTAATCATGAGATTGAGGCGGTAATTGGCTTCAGCATACAAGTCACCGGCAAAATCAGGATTTTTGTCACACCAGTCGGTCATAAATGAATTGAACCAGTCAGCTCCGTTTTCGGTAGTGAGCAGAGTGGCCGCAAGATAATTTGAGTTTATGAAAAGCGAATAGACATTGAGCTGCTCTTCGTTGAAAGAAATCGTACCTTTTTTGGAAGTCGTGAGTTTTTTATAGTTCGATGCAAAATTTTCGGCAAGTTTTTTACATTCTGCGCGAGTTTCTTCTATATTTAGATTGCGTCTGGCTTCCTCGGTCTCAAGCATCTGGGCATAATCAGAATCAGAAAGAGGAAAATCCCGGATTTCATTTTTGAGGCTTGGCTTGACCGCATTCAGATTCCAGGTTGCCCAGGTTGAATCAGAATCAACAGGCTTGAATTCTGGAGAATCTTTCGTGCGTGCATAGAGGATTCCGTCCTGCATCATAAGCTGCTCGCCCTCAACGCCGCAAACACGCTTTACGAGAGGGTCAGCCTTTTGATTTCCGCTCTCATCGACATTGAGATTGACTTTTGTGAGGGTGCACATGTAAACGAGCTGGGAAAGGAAGGTGCGGACTTCTGATTTTCGGTCATTTGAGTAATGGGGATTGCGGAAAACGACGATGTCACCGCGGTTATATTTTTTGATATATGGAAGACCAACATCAGAAAGCGGGAATTTTGGTCCGCTCAGAGTTTTAAAGACTACGACACGGTCTTTGATAAGGAATTCCGGGACCATTGACTCCGAAGGAATCTCATAAAGCTGGACAATGAAAATATTTAAAAGAAGAACCATGAAGACGGCCTGAACCAGAGCGTCCACCCAGCTCAAAATTTCACGAAGGGTCGATTTTACAAGGGAGCGGTTTTTAGGATTTTTACGCTCAGCCTTTTGTTCCTCAAGGAAATTGGCCCAGGATTTATCAACCTTTGAAATATATTTGGGATTCAAAAAATGGAGGATTACAAGTGCCACAGCAGAAGCAAGAATCCAGAGAAAGACGGAAATCAAATCAAGGGCGAAAGGAGTGCCCTTATCGCCTGCCCGCCTGAAAACAAAAGCGACAAGCAGAACGTAAGGAAGATACTGGAGAAGTTCCCTAAAAACAGCGATAAAAGCAAGATTGTCGTCCAGGAAAAGTTTTTTTATTGAAAAGAAAGCCAGGGCCGCCGTAAAAAGAAGCGAAAGAGGCAGGGCAATAAGCGAAATATCAGCATTAAAAGAAATTAAAGTCAAAGAAAAAAGTGCGGAAACTCCGGCACAAAAAATTGCAAGCAAAGAAAGTCTTTTTGTATTCATAAAAAAATTATAGCAGATAAACGAAAAATTGAAAACGGGAAATTGAAAGTTAGGCATGGGGGAATTTAACCGGATTTTTTTCGCAAGGCCCATTTTTTTTTGTAATTTTCTGACTTTCTTTCATTTGCATTACCCAAAACGCACTTTTAAAGACAATTAATATGTGTAGAAAGAAAACGGCTGAGATGCCGTGAAAAACTACGCAGATTATTCAAAGGAGTTCGTATGAAAAAGAAAACAAAGGCAATCAAGAAGAATCGAACGAAAATGCAGGAGAAGATGGCTAAAATAAAATCAACTACCCTGCCGGGAATTGACGCGACGAAAAGGACATTTCGTGACACTCTCTTCCGCTCGATTTACAGCGGAAAGGACGACCGGAGCAAACGCTGGCTTTTGTCATTGTATAACGCACTTAGTGACAAGAATTATACCGATATTTCCGCGCTCGAAATCACCACGATTGATGACGTCATCTACGTCACCATGAAGAACGACTTGTCCTTCCTGATAAACTCAGAAATGCACCTCTTTGAGCAGCAGTCCACGGTAAATCCAAATATGCCACTCAGGGGACTGATTTACTTCTCCCAGCTTTACCAGAAGGAAGTCGCCAAGCGTAATCTGGACATTTTCGGCCGGGCAAGAATCAAGATTCCTTCCCCTAAGTTTGTCGTCTTTTACAACGGAAAGCAGGAACAGGAAGACATCGTAAAATACAGGCTTTCCGATTTGTTCGAAGTTAAAGATGAAAGCGGTGAGTTCGAATGGACGGCAACTGTAATCAACATCAACAAAAATCACAACGAAAGTCTTCAAAAAAAATGCGAGTCGTTGTATCATTATTGTGTCTTCGTTGACCGGGTAAAGGCGAACCTCGACAAGAGAATGGAGCCGGAGAAAGCAATCAACGAGGCCGTGGACTTTGCCATTAAAGGCAATTTTCTAGAGGGCTATTTCAAGGAGCAGCGGATGAATATTGTCGGAAACCTTCTCACAGAATTCAATCAGGAAGACTATGACCGTAACCGCCGTGCCGAAGGCTACGAGGATGGCTATGACGACGGCGTAGTTTATGGCAAAGAGCTTGGTCGAAGTGAAGGTGAACGAAAGGCTGCCATTGCCAACGCGAAGAACTTGCTCATTGAAACTGATTTATCCCCAGAGAAAATTGCAAAGTGTTGTTCCCTGCCGCTGGAACAGGTGCTGGCACTCAAGGACGAAATCTTAATTATGCATTAACAAAAAACTCTCCTGCGGCTATGCGCAGGAGGGCAATTTTCTCGAGGGCTATTTTAAGGAGCAGCGGATGAATATTGTCGAAAGCTGCGACACGGGCCTGGCTTGATAACCGGGCAAGTGCCCCGGTTCTTTTAGCAGCACCCGGGGGGATGACCGCCCCCTGACGTGATGACCAGGGAAACTTCTGGGGTGACGACTGGGGGCTCGCCATGCTCGTAAACTGCTTACTCTACTTCACCATAATTCTTACCCTGATTACCAGCTCTTTCCCATCTTGCATTTTCAGAAGGAGCAAGAGTACTTTCAAAACTTGCACTTAAATTATTAAGCTTAATAGAATCACTCTTATAAACATTAGAATGAACACCTAAAGAATAATCTTTTAAATTATTTGCTTGAGATTGAGTAACAGTATCCTTTAATTCAATATTAGCTGAATCAACAATTGTTTCATGTGATACTTTGTGTAATATAATTTTTGAACGTGCCCCAGCATCAATCACAGATGGAGCATCTTTTTCAAATTCAATAACACCTTCTGCTCTCCCCCCAAAAGTAATACCACTCATATCCGTATCAAATCTAACATTTGTATTATTACTTCTCAAATTATTTTCTTCTGTTTTATTAGTACCAGTAACAAGAACATTTTTTAACTGAAACTTCGTTAATAAAGCGGCATTAATATCAAGAGCATAAGGCACAGCACCATGCTCTCCATTTTCCCTATACATAGGAAGGCCTCCAAGCTCTTCACTACCATCAAACACAAAAGATGATAAAGAATCCTTAATAGAAAACTTTCCAACACTTGAATCTTCTGAATAATACTTTTCAATAATCTTATCAATTTTTGAGCCGTATAGGTTATAGCCTCCAATAGAGCCGTTATACTCTACTTTCTCATCTGTATTAACAGAAGTATACTCCAAATTTCTTATTGTAGGAAGCTTCGAGTTATCTGTATTCTTAACAAATGTTAAGTAAATAGCAGAAATACTCTCAAAACCTCTAACTTCACCAGACATAGTTGTTGATGCCAAGTTTGTATATTCAACATTTCCTTCAATACCACCTTTATAGGTTCCTGTTAAATTATAGTTTGCAGGCATTGTAACTTTACCCTTTTTATTTGCATCAGTAAACTTAACAGATAACATTCTAGTCTCATTAGCATAATATGGATCTTCCTGTAATTTATAAGCAACAATTTCAACCCCTGGGATAAACTCTTTTGACCCTTTTCCACCAACAGGAACATCAGCCAATACAGATGCAGGATCAACCATTGCTTCCATCAACACGACATTATCCTTTTCCCTTGCACTGTTATTATAGTAAGACCCGCAGTTTGTCTCCGGAATCCTTGTCATATCAAGGCTGAAGCATTTCACAGAGTCAGGAACCTTCTTTGGCCACTCAACGCTCCTTGTCACACGGTTGGAATCTTCATAGTAATAGGAATCGAATTTCACCTCAACGTCATTCCTTCGGCTCACCAGGGTCATAAGGTCAACTTCCTCCGCACCTTCGGGAATCGTGAAGCTTACCTTCCTGCACTTCCTCCAGTTTGTTGACTCAAAAAGCTCCCTCCACTCCGAGTCTGAAAGGCCCAGGCTGATTTCAGGGTCCGCGTACATTGATGCCGTAAAGCTCACGCTGTACTCCTTGCTGCCCCAGTAGAAGGTGACCGTGACCTTCCTTTCGCTCTCCCCGCTTCCTTCGGCAAAGGCGACGTTAAATCCGTTGGAGAAGTCCTCTACAAACCTGTCTTCAGAGTCATAGAGCTCGACGCAGAATGAGTTGTAGTAGTAGCCTCGGACGTATGCTTCTATATCATCATCATTGTTGAATGCCCGGTCCTCAAGGGCCTTTAGCGTCGCTTCGGATATTCTTGCGGTCAGGGGGCCTGTATAGACAGGTCCGCCTGAGCCCTCAATCAGCTCGAGGCCGCTGAGCTTCTCAAGGCACCAGTCAGCGTCATCCTTGAGGTAGGAAAGCCTTGCGCCTGCGGTCACCAGCTCATTGCCTGCCAAGCCAAGCCTAGTTCGTGCAGAGTCGAGGGAATCCGCAGCCTGGACAAGCGAGGACTCAAGGGAAGCCTGCTCGCTTTTTGCGGCGGCCACATTAGTCTTTATGTCTTCGAGCTTATAGGTCTTGTTTAGGATGAAGTTGTCCTTGAAATCTGAGACTGCGTTTTTTGCAAGAGACAGGACCTTGTCGTACTCGGGCCGGGAAAGGTTTCCGGAAAGCGCCCCGTATGCCGTCTCCGCTTCCGAGCAGGCGTCAAAGGCCGTGCAGTAGTCTTCGTATGCCTTTGAGTAGTCGCCGTCATAGAAGGAATCATACTTTTCGACGGCTCCCTTCGCGTCATCATAAGAAGCCACATAGACGTCGTAATTCAGATAGTCGTTGCCGCTCTCGCTGAGGTTTTCCTTCTTCTCTCCGAGCGTGAATGATGCTTTTCCGGCTTTTGAAAGCTTCTCTGCCGGGTCTGCCTCCCTTTCGGCTGCAGAAACAGTCTTGAGCCCGGCGTCGCTTATTGTAACAGCGATTTGAGAGAGCATGTACCTATAGGCCGTGACTCCGGCTTCCGAAGTGTGACGGCCGAGGATTTCTTCGATTTTGTAAAGGCTTTTAAGGCAGTCAGAAAGGCTTTCTGATGTGAGTGATGAAATGACTGATTTTTCTTCAGTGGTTAAAGTGTCAGGATAGGAGAGCTCAGTTCCGCTGCCTCCGGCTCCGCCAGCTCCCGTATTTTCCGCAGGACCGTCAGAAGAGTCCGACCCGCAGGACAAAAGGCAAAATGAAAATAAGGAAAGGAAAAGGACTATAAGCCCCCTAGAAATTACCCCCCCCCTTTGTATACTTGTTTTAAATGCAGATTCATCATGAAAACCTCACTTTTATGTTCTGAGTTAATTATAAATCAGCGGACACATTAAAACAAGTGAAAAAAAAGAATGTAAAAATTAACTGAAATAAACATTAAATGAAGATTAAGAAAAAATAATAGACAAAAAAGTCATAAAGTGGTAGAATTTTGTTAACATACTATAACTTTTAGGAAGAAGATATGCATTTACCATCAGAGATTATTAAACTCTATTCGCTGCTCGGCTCCACAAAAACTGAACAGCCTGTTTTGAAGACTTTCATTCTTGCGATTTTCGCGGGTGCATTCATTGCTCTCGGCGCTCTTGGAAGCCAGATTATTTCATGCGGTGTTGTTCCTGTGGCTTTTGGTCGGGCTTTGAGCGGCATCATCTTCCCGATTGGCCTTTCAATGGTTATTATCGCAGGTGGTGAGCTTTTTACAGGCAACTGTCTTTTGTTTATTCCTGTTCTTGATAAGCAGATTTCCATGATGGACTTCCTCAAGAACCTTACAATTGTCTATCTCGGAAACTTTGTTGGCAGTCTTTTCATCGCTCTTCTTGCAAATTACGGTCACGTAATTTCTCTTTATAACGGCGAGCTTGTAAAAACTGTAATGACAACAGCGTCTGTAAAGGCAAACATTCCTTTTGTAGACGCTTTCATCAAGGGCATTCTTTGTAACGTTTTGGTTTGTATCTCTGTATGGGCCAGCCAGGCTGCAGAAGAGCTCAGCGGCCGAATCATCGCCCTCTTCCTGCCAATCTTCCTTTTCATCGTATGTGGATTCGAACACAGCGTTGCAAACATGTATTTTATCCCGGCCGGAATGCTTGCACAGCATGTCTACGGAGCAGCCGGTAACATTTCGTTCTTCGGTTTCATAATGAACCTCATTCCAGTCACCCTGGGCAACCTCGTAGGCGGTTCATTCCTCGTTGGTGGCGGATATTACCTCGCTTACATGCGTGCAATGCGCGGTTACGAGGATGATTAATCTTCTTTTTTTAAGAAATATCTGATAACCTAAAAAAACGGCTTCCCGTTGGGAACACTGCCCCAAACGCCACAGTGAGCAAAGCTCAGGTGGGTTTGTGTCAGAACCCCAACTCCAGCCGTTTTTTTTATTTTTCGGGCTTATTAAAAAAAATTAATCATCTTCGTCTTAGCATAAAAAAATCGGGACGAGGAAGATTTGCTTCCAATGTCCCGAATTCAATTGTCACTGCTAATTGTTAATTATTACAGTGGGATATTTCCGTGCTTTTTGCAGATTACGTCGTTTGAAGTTTTGCCTTCGAGGAAGTTAAAGCTCTGAACGACTTTTGCTCTTGTTTCTTCCGGATTGATTACTGCCGAAATGTAGTCACGCTGAGCTGCGATTGTCGGAGTCATGAAAGTCTCGCGGTATTCCTGACCTTTCTGAGCCTTTACGTTCGGATCAGCTTCCTTTGCGTAGAGGATTCCGATTGCGCCCTCTGCACCCATTACGGCGATTTCTGCCTTTGGCCATGCGTAGACGAAATCAGCGCCGAGGTGCTTTGAACACATTGCGATGTATGCGCCGCCGTATGCCTTTCGTGTGATTACGGTTACTTTTGGAACGCTAGCCTCGCTGTATGCGTAAAGGAGTTTTGCTCCGTGGCGGATGATTCCCTTCTGCTCTTCCTGTGGTCCTGGGATGAAGCCCGGAACGTCAACGAATGTGAGCAATGGGATGTCATAGCAGTCACAGTAGCGGACGAAGCGTGAAATTTTGTCTGATGCGTCGCAGTTCAATACGCCGCCGAAGAAGCCAGGGTTGTTTCCAACGATACCGACTGTCTTTCCTTCGATTTTGCCGAAGCCGACTACAGCATTTGCAGCGAATTCTGGCATGATTTCGTAGAATGTGCCGTCATCAATTACGTTTTCGATTACATTTTTGATGTCATAGCCCTTTGTGCTTGACTCAGGCAATACATTCTGAATCTCTTTTGCTTTTTTTGAAGAGAATTTGAATTTTGTATCAGCCTTGACTTTGTCACCATAGAAGTGTGGAATGTAGTCCAGCAATTCCTTGACCTTTTCGAAGCACTCTTTTTCGTTCTGAGCGCGGTAGTGGGCAACGCCTGATTTCTGAGCGTGGATTGCAGCACCGCCCAAGTCCTCAGAAGAAATGTCCATGAACATAACCTGTTTAACGACTTTTGGACCTGTGATGTACATCTCAGAGATTTTGTCGACTGTAAAGATGAAGTCTGTGAGGCCTGGTGAGTAAACAGCTCCGCCTGCACAAGGACCGACGATTACTGAAATCTGAGGAATGACGCCGGAAGCGCGGACGTTCTGCTTGAAGATTTCGCCGTAACCGCAAAGGGCATCAACGCCTTCCTGAATGCGGGCTCCACCCGAATCGTTTACGCCGATAACCGGGCATTTGTATTCGATGGCCTTTTCGATAAGCTCAGCGATTTTTTCGCCGTGAACTTTACCCAGAGAACCACCCTGAACTGTGAAATCCTGTGAATAGATTGCGACCTTGCGGCCATTGATTGTTCCAAATCCGGTGATTACGCCGTCATAAGGAATGTCTTTTTTATCCATGCCGAAGTTCGTACACTGATGACGTGCTGCGGCGTAAATTTCCATGAAACTGTCTTTGTCCACAAGAGCATTGATGCGCTCGATTGCGTGGAGTTTACCTTTAGCGTGCTGCTTTTCAAGATTGTATTCAAAAGCCATAATACACCTCGTATAAAAGATGTAAAAAGTGTATATTTCTCTCGCGAAAATGTCAATATGACAAAAAATGAAATTTTGTCATTTTAAAAACTTTTCCGCCTCGATGCTTCCGTATTCATTGAAAAGGAATTCAGCCGCAAAAGTCATGTCTTCCTCACTTGGAATCCAGTCATATTTCTGCCTGAGGACTTCAATTGCAGGCCGGATTTTAGACGCGCTTTCTTCCCTTAAATCATCATCCTGGCTTGCTTTTGGTTGCAGCATGTCTTCCTGACTTTCAAGGCTTTTTCCGAGCAGCTCGTAGTATTCTTTGGCGAAATCCTTGGCCTTTACGTCGCTTACTTTTGCCTTTCCATCGGCATTAACAACCCGCCAGCGCTTTCCAATGTAGCGGAGGGTTACGATGTCAGTGATTTTCTGAATGTAGATTTTTGATTCAGCCTGCTCGACAAGATAGTATTCTGCCGTGTGAGTGACTTGGTCTCCTTCCTTCAGGATTCTGCCATTTTCTTCTGTGAGAGGAAGGGGCTTGTCGCTTCTGACCGGGTATTTTTTGTCAGCGGCGAATTCCTGTCCGTCAATCGTGAGCTTTGTGATGCCGAACATCCAGTTTTTTGAAGCCTTTCTATAAAAGAACCATTTTGCCGGAGTTACAGTTCCGTTGTCCGGGTGAACCTGAAGCCTCTGCTTTGATGCAACGTAATAGGCGCTGATTTTTGCGAAGAGGTCCTTGGTCTTTTTGCCTTTGATTACTTCCTGAAGTCCTGAAACTTCCATCCTGTGAATCATTGAGTAGTAGGCCTGGGTCGCTTCGATTGAAGTCATGCCCCTGGTCGTGAGGAGTTTGCCGTTCTGCTTGATCATGCTGTCGGCACCCCAGGAAGCGAAGAGAATGACAGCAACTGCCGCGATAATCCGGCTCTTGTTGCGCCTCAAAAATCTTTTTACCCTGAGCTGACTGTTCTTTCGGCTGACAAAGGACTGCCGCTTTTCTGCCAGAGATTCATCATCCTGCTTGCCCCGGAAATCTTTTTCCAGTTCTGAAAGGAAAATATTTGAATCAAAAGCCTTTGCTTCCTTGAGCAGCTTCTGTTTTTTGTTCTCAGCCTTTACGTCGGTGAGGTTCTTCTTTCCAGCCATGATGCTCTGGGTGATTTTTGCTTTTAAAGAAGATTCTATGCTCTGGGCGAGATTTTTGTCGATGCCTGGATTCCAGAGGTCGAGAGGGATAAAGTTTTCGTCAAAAATATCTTCCTGCCTCTGGCTTGTGTTTTCGTTTTCAAAGGGAAAGTGACCGGCCAGGGCTGTGTAAGCGACCGTTCCCCGCAAAAAGCAGAGCTGCTGCTCATAATCCAGTCCCTTGTAAATATATTTTCCCTGAAGCTCTGAGTAGTCCCCCCTGTGATTCTGGGCACAGGCATCAAAAAGGGCGGCCGACAAAAAGAGGATGTGGGAAGAATCTGAGTCAGACTTGATGATGATTCCCTTGCCGCCTGCTGTAAAGTCTGCTCCATCAAACAAATTCTGATTTTGAAGGATGTAATCCACGGCCCGGCAAAAATTAGCCAGGGAAAGCCTGTCCTTTGCTTCGAAATCCTCTTTTTCAAGGATGTCCGAAAGGAATTCGCCCGGAAAAGCCTTTCCCTCAAAATAAGTTTCGTCCTTTTCGCCAACTTTAGTGCCGTCAAAAGTGTAAAATTCGCAGGCAATTGTGTCTTTTGTTATATGAAGAATAATGCTCTTTTCATTCAAAAGCTTTTCCATGTCGGTCTTTGCAAAAGAATTCTGTGGAAGGCCGGAAGAAAGAAGAAGTGAGTTTTCTGTAATTTTAACGATATTCATGGAATAAATTTAGTGATAAAAGCCCATAAAAGCAAGGTTAATTTTTCGTTTTACAGAAAGACCTTCGGAACAAGTCCGAAGGTGAAGGTTTCTATGTCAAAGACCTGCGACTTTTGCCATCATCACTGAGCCTTTGTCAGCGTATCAATTCTGTTAATCAGCGTAATCGGAAGATAGACCTGGCCCTTGTCGACAATCCAGCCCTGCTCTTTCCGGTTATTTCCAAGCTGTGAGGCCGTATCGAATTTTGAGGTTGCCGTTATGGCGACAACCTGCTGCCCCTGAATCGTCTTTATGTCAGTTCCGATTCCGACGAAATGCAGGCAGCTGCCGTCAAGATTTACCTGGGCAAGAACGGCTTTTGCCTCCCCGGACTTTTCAATCAGGGAAAGGGTGTTCTTTACGTCCTTGATGTCTTCGATGGCGACAAGCCCTTTGACTGCGCTGTTATCTTTTAGGGCCTCTCCCCTCATCAGGTAATCAATCATGTCATATGAATGCCGCCCCTGATTCACCATGGAAACAATACCGCCCTTTTTCACGCTGTCATCGGTAACGTCAGAGAGGGCCTTGAAGTCCGTGGATTTAGTCAGGCCGAATGTGGACTCAATTCCATCCCAGGAAATATTTCCGCCAGTAAAGCAGGCTTGAATGGCGTTGATATAGTCGTTGGTCACAGGAACGCCGGTAATGGCCGAAAGACTTTCTGCAATCGCCGTTACAAGACAGCCCTCTAAATCAGCATACTCACTGGAAGAATTTCCAAGATAGACGTGCCCCATATCCTGCATGTACTGTTCCTCGCTTTTTACAGGATAAAGACCTGACATGTCATAAAATTCAACAGGATTTCCCCGGCAATAGGCATACCAGTTAAGGCCATCGTGAATGGGATCGACCGAAGAAAAGCGGGCATATTCAGGACAATAATCACGAAAGCCAAAGTCGTAGAGGCAGCTTTCTGAATCAAAGCGCTTTCCGGCAAAGGCGAATTTTCCAGAATCAGCAAGGGGAAGGCCGAAAACATCATAAAGATAGTGGCTTACCTGGCCCTGAGCCGAAATTTCACTTCGGACGCTACCCGCCCTGTCAGTCATCAAAAGGCGTTTTTCCCCGCCAGTCTCATGGCCGAAAGAAAAATAGGAAATTAAGTTTCCATCATAATCATAAAGGGGATGGATATTTCCAGAATAAGAAGAAGTCTTTACCCCGCCCTTGTCAGAAGCTTTATCCCCGATAAAGACATATCTTCCGGACGATGGCGGCTCGCTTTCATTTTTGGTACGCCCTTTTCCAGCTTGAAAGGCGGAAATATTTTCATCAGCATCTGAAAATTCCTGCAGGCTGGCAAAAAGCATGTTTCCAAGTCCTATATAAGCATTCCGGCTTTTTCCCTCATTGTTGCTCCAGGACTCTGAGCGGCGGCCCAAGGCGTCGTAGGCATATTTTCTGACAAAAAGACTGTCATCCAAAAGAGATTGGCCATGGATTTCCTCGATGCGGTTTTCGGAATTGTATTTATAGGAAACTTTAGAAAAGGCATCTTCCTTTGAAATCATATTTCCGTTCGCATCGTAAAAAGCCCGGCCGGAATTTCCCCATGAAAGGAGCCTGTTCTCGCTGTCGTAGGCATAGCTTATTGCCCCGAAAGGATTTGTCTTCCTTATCATGTTATCGTTTGAATCATATTCATATTGCTCGCTTATCATCGTTTCAGAAGGATTTATCTGATAGCCGCCCATGCCAATTCTTGAACAAAGCTCCTGAATCTGGGAATAGAGCTTAGAATCAAGGGAATGCCTTTCAAAGCCGGCGGAATTTTCAAGATAATAAAGTCCTGCCGCCCCAATCTCAGACTTCATTTTCTGGGCAAGGGAATCTGAATAAGGATATGAAACTGACTTGAGCCTGCCCATTGAATCATAAGAATAAAGACGCAGCTGAAAGTCAGAGTCTAGCGAGCAGATTATTTTCCCGGCCTGGTCATAGACAAGTCCGTCGATAAAAAGAGGACTCATGTCTGCTGAATAGCCGATGGACAAAATCCGCCTGCCGTATTCGTCGTAAAAGGTGTTCAGGCTTTCTCCGCTGTCGTATACGCGAAGTGTCTCCCTGCCGCACTTGTCATAGCTAAAACGCACGGAAATCTTTGACGGGAAAGCCTCAACGCTTACCGTGTCCGTAATTTCAAGGATTTCGCCCTTTTTGCCGCGAATATAAGTGATGACTCTCTTTTCAGCCTCGATTTTGACTAGCTTTTTTGCACGATTATAGGAATACGCTATTTTGCCTGAAAGACTGCCGTCGCCCTGACTCTGCAAAAGCCCTGCCTTATCGTAAGTGAAGAATAATTCTCCGTCACTGTCAGAAGCCTGGGTCAAATTACCGCAAGCATCGTACTGGTAGAAGAATGAACTTCCGTCTGAGCTATCGACTTTTGTGGAGTTTTTTCCGTAAGTGAAATCCTTTCTGATTCCATTAAAATCCGTCTGGCTTGCGATGGAAGAGTCGGCATTGTAGCTTATCCCGCACTTTTTTCCCAGGGAGTTTTGCCAGGAAAGAAGCAGTCCCTTTTCATTGTAAGAATAAATATTCTCGCCTCCAGAAAAATTCCTTACAGTGTAAGTTTTTCCGTCCGGGGAAGAGACTATCTGGCGGCCAGGATTTTCAAGAGGCTCAGCAATGATTTCTGAGCGGCCGTCATATTGCATTTGCTCCCTGATGCCGTCCGGGTAAGTGACTGACTCCAGCTGATTTCTGCCGTTATAGGTCATAAAAGTCTTTTCGCCGTAAGGGTCAATTTGTATGCAAACCCGGCCCAGAATGTCGCGGATATATTCAGTCTTATTACCCTCACCATCGACATAGGCTACAAGCTCGGAGAAAGCGTTATAATAGAAGTATTCATAGTATTTTCCGCCTGAAATATGAATCACTTTTCCGTCCTCATAAATCCAGGCATCTTCCCTCACGACTTTTCCGTCAGTCTCACAAATCTTTCTGTCCGTGACTCTTCCCAGAAGATCATATTCCAAAAGGACTAGCGAATCGCCTGAGCGGTAAGAAGATTTTTCCGGGGAGCATATATCAGAAAGGGCTTTTCCGGGCAGAGTTTTTACCGGATAGGAAGTAAGGGCGTACTGCTCCGAGGAAGGATTTTCATAGAGGGACGAGAGGGCGTAGTCAAAATTCCCCAGCGAATCATAGGCGAATTCCGTTGCAAAAGAATTATTAATGTCGTCGAGCACGTCAAATTCCAGGTATGAGGCAAGCTTTCCAGAGGGCCGGTATTCCATGGATGCAAGCAAAAGCGGACTGATTACATTTTTCCGGGAATCCACGCCAGAAATGTACTCTGCGGTACAGGACTTGTTCTTATCGTATTCGTAGCTGTGAACCCGCTTTTCGCCTGTGTGCAGGTCAGTCTCAGTCCTTTTGAGAAGCAGTTTTCTTGAAGAATACTCTTCCTCGATTTGAAGCCCGTTGTACAGTTTCACTCTTTTTGCGTGGGGGGAATATGAAAACTCGCTCTTCCGGCCCAGGACATCAGTATAGGAAGTCAGGCGCCCCAGAGAATCGTAAGTCCACTTTTCACTTTTTGTAAGCCCCGAAAATTTCAAGACCCTCTCGGTGATGTTGCCCCACTCGTCATAGTAAAAATCAGTCTGCCGCCCGTAATTGTCCTTCCGGCAGGAAAGAAGCCCCTGAGAGTCATAGTCAAAGTGGAATACAAGTTCTTCCTTATAATAAATGTCTGTAAGGCGGCAAGATGAGTCATAATAATACTGATAAAGAAAGCCCTGCCTATCCCTAAAGGAAGTAAGCAGATAGCCTGAATAAGTCCACTCTTCAGATTCGCCCTTGGGGTAAGTTTTTTGGGTCATGTTTCCAAGCTGGTCGTATTCATAGCTCGTTTTTTCGCCGTTTTCAAAGCTCGCGGTCAAAAAGCCGGAAGAATCATATTCATATTCAAGGAAAGAAAGATTGCTTCCGCCAGCCGGAGGATTTTTTTCGACAGTCAGAGTCCTTCCAAAATCATCGTAAGTGTAGCTTGTGGAAAATCCGTCTGGGTCAGTGTAAACCATGCTTTTTTGAGAAATATTGTAGCTGAAAGATTCCCTCGCCCCCTTCTCGTCAACAGTCGCCACAGTCCGCATCTTACCCTCGATAAGCTCATAGTCAAATTCCACGGAAGATCCGTCTGCCTTAATCTGCTTTGAAAGAAGACCGTCCGAGTTGTAGGAGAATTTTTTAATGTCGCCATCAATGTCCGTGACGGAAGAAAGCCTGGCATTTTCATAGCCGTAGGAAATTTTAGCCCCGGAATTAAGATCAAGTATGTATGCAAGATTATTTCCTTCCCAGCCGAAATTAAGCCTGCGCTTTTCATCAAGGATTATATGGGAGAGCTTCATGTTTTCATCGTAGAAGAATTCGATTTTTCCGCCATTTCTGTAAGTAAAGCGCTCTGGAAGTCCGTATTCTGAGTAATAGCGTTTTTCGCCCGTGACAGGATATGTTACGCAAAAGCCCTTTTCCAGCTCAGTGATTTCAAGCCTTATGCTCTTGTTTGGAGAAATCATTTCATAGGAAGAGTTTTCGTCCTTTCTAAAGATTGCAAGAGATCCGTTGTCCTGAACATAAATCAGGGAATCAAAGCCGATATTCGCCTCATGCTCTGATGGAAGCCCATAGGAGACGTAGCGGTTTAAAAGCCTGACCTCTTCGTTTTTTTCCGCCCTCTCCCGGATTGTCTGACTTTTTGCCGCCTCTTCTTCCATAAATTGAATCATGTCGTCATAGACGGAAGAGCAGTCCGGGTCAATATCGACATAGCCCTCTATCGTATCAGCGTAATCTTCAAGACGGGAAATATAATTTTCCCAGGCAGAAAGATTTTCTGAATAAAGATCCGCCCTTCCCCGGATTATCCTAGTCTCAAGATTCGATGCCCAGCCCTGACCGTAAATTCCATGCGGGATTTC
Organism: Treponema ruminis; assembly: GCA_017161305.1. Taxonomy (GTDB): domain Bacteria; phylum Spirochaetota; class Spirochaetia; order Treponematales; family Treponemataceae; genus Treponema_D; species Treponema_D ruminis. The sequence continues at coordinate 1,541,917 of CP031518.1, forward strand.
ATGCTGGGCTTCGTCCCCGGAAGAATAATGCCTTTCAAAGCAGAAGACCGACTTTCTTCCCCTGACCGAAAAATCAACGTCATCGATGATAAAGTCCCCGGACGAAAGGATTACAGGATCCCCGACATGGCAGACGGTCTTTCCATTCTCATTTGTGACTACACCGAAGTGACTGTTTTCGCTCACACTGTAAGAATAGGAATTCTGATTGCAGTAATCATCCAGTGCCTCCTGATAGACGGAAACGGCAAACTCAAGGTTTTCAATTGTCTGTAAATCCTCGCCGCACTTCATGGCTTCCTCAAGAGCCTGAACCGCCTCAATGTACATGGATAGATAGCCCTCGGCATCCTCGGAACTGTCACCAGCCCCAGGCTTTCCGCCGCCACCGCCGAAAATCTCAGCAATTACGGCCTCGTTTTCAGCCTTGTCGCCCGGACCTGTGTAGTCGTAAATGAAATTTCCTTCCTCGTCAAAGACATCATCATAGCCAATCGTATCAAAACCGCCGGAACCGTTGGGAACATTGTAAGTGAGGTCATCATCGTCGTCATCTTCGTCATCGTCGTTATAATAATCATCAAAATCATTACCCGACCAGAAATCATTGTAGCTGTCATCCCAGTCGTCTCCCCACCAGTCGTCTCCCCACCAGTCGCTCCAGTCAAAATCATCCGAATCATCCGAATCATCCCAATCATCATCGGAATCGTCACTCCAAAAATCGCCCCAGTCGTCGTCGCTCCAGTCATCAGAGTCGTCCGAATCATCACTCCAGCCTGAGTCGCTCCATCCGTCATCGGAATCAGAATCGTCGTCATCAGCATAAAGCCTGAAAGTAGAGGCCGAGAATAAAATCAAAAAGAGAGCCAGAACTTTCAAAAGAGAAAATTTTTTTTTCATAAGCACACCTCCTTTAAAATCAGAATTTTTTTAGAAATTTGTGTAAAAAAGTTTTTCCAAAAGGCTTCCATTTTTCTTTATGCAGGGAACGTAGCCCGTGCAATCCGTAACAAAGCGGCTTACAAGTGGATCGCGGGAACCGTTGGTGTACATGGACGGATGCGATGCCTGAATCACGCCGCTGCTCTGGTAAACGCAGAAGAAAAGCCCCATGGAAGCCGTGCGGCCGGAAGCGCTCCATGAAGAAACGAGTGAGTCATTTAGAGATCGGACCAGCCTGCTTTTTCTGTCGTTTGAATCCATAAAGGAAAGCAAGTCCTTCAAGTCAACGTAAAAATCGCTGGGATATGAAACCGCGCAGTAGGAAACGCATTTTTCCGTAAAGACTGAAAAGACCTTATCCCTGTCGTCTTTAGTCTTTATCGAGGCCGCAAGACTTTTTGCGTAAAGGGAAAGCTGGTTTACAAGCTCAGGGATTTTCTCCAGATTGATGCAGGAAAAAGCGGCGTAAGTGTAGTTTTTATAGCTTTTCTTAAACTGGGAGCAAGCGGCTTCCATAAAGGAAGAGACGGTCTTTTTACCTGCCAGAAAGTCTGTGAAAAGGTCCGTGTAGTTCCAGCCGCTTTCAGGAACGAGGGCCGGAGTGCCGACCATGTATTTTGCGCAGGAAGAAAGCTCGTATGCGCTTTCAAGGCAGACTCCGAAGCAGGTGTCAAAGCCAATCACGCTGATTTTTTCCCCGCCCATGCCCTCTGAAATCGCCTGCCTCATTTGGGAAATGGTCATGTAGGAAGAAGAAGCAGAATCGATGGCGACGGCCCGATAAGGCTCAGCCGGAAGCTCAGAAGAACGCCAGCCTGTTCCGTGACCCCAGATAATCAGGGCATAATTTTCAGCAGGATAACATCTTCTTGCAAAGGACAAAAATCCTGACATCGTAAGGGGATTTGCCATGTCCAGCTCGGTCGCGCCATCCTTTTTTAGGCAAAGTTCCTCGCAGTCCAGCCACTCGCTTGCAATCATGGTCTTGTTCTGCTGCTCGTCCTTTGAAATCCTGTAGAGCCGGGTGTCAGTCCAGTTGCCGTTCGTCGCATCATAGTTTTCCGAACGGTCAAAAAGAACCAGAAGATTGGCGTCCTCTCCGTAGTCGACCTGCTCCATCTCGTTGAAGTCAGTGATTCCGTCTCCCTCAAGATTGTTGTCGGCGGCCATGTAAAGAAGAAAAGTCCACTTCCTTTTTTCATGCAGGCTCAAATCCTCGTCAAGTTTTTCATCAACTTCGACTTCGTAAAGCGTATCATCAGGATAATAAATGTCTTCTTCGCCTGAACTTTCTTCCGAAGAACTATCGCCAGCCGGACTTTCTGATTCCGCAGCCGGTTTTGCAGTCTTGCCGTCATCTTTGGGAAGCACATAGGAATCCGGGCAGGAATAATCGTTTCCGCAGGAAGAGAAAATAGTCAGCAGGAAAAGAATATGAATCAGTCTCAGATATTTTTTCATTCATGCTCCTCCGTCACACAGAACATTCCGTAGGGATCCTTCCAGACGCTGCCGTCCGAATAGTGGATTTCCCGCACATAGATGAAATCCACAAGATAGGGCTCGTCGGGCAGGACTGAAATGTAATGGTCAAGATTTATCACGAAATCTATGTTTGAGCCGGCTGCCATAAACCACTGGCATTTGGAGACTATGCAGTTCGAGCAGTTGAAGGGATTTTCGCCGTCCGAATCGTAAAGCATGAAGGACAGGGTAAATGAATCGATGCTCTTGCTGCTGTCATTGAAAAGACCGAAGTGCATTCCGGCAAATTTGTGCTTGTCTTCAAATTCTCCCAGCTCCACATGGGGATTTGAAATCAGATAGGGACATGAAAAACAGTCCGTCGTCTCACAAGACATGAAGGACGTGAGCAGTAAAATCGACGGCAAAAGATACTTAAAGAGCACCTTTATCACAAAGAAAATTTTATTCTGCATTCCGACCTCCTAAAAACCTTCAAGGCTTGCAAGAAAGGCCTTTTCGTGCTTGGACGATGGAGATGAGCAATATGCAATCAGCTGCTTGTAGCAGTTAAAAATTGCATTGGATTCATTCAGCTTTTTGGACTTGTAGAGAAGTTTTTTTGCCGCAGAATAATTCTTTTCCTTTATAAAGCTTTCAATCTGGGGCAAAATCGACTCCAGGCTTTCCACCTCAATGCAGACAATTGATTTTCTGTCGTAAAAAGAAACTTCCTGCTCAGTCGAGCACCAGCCGTCTCCTGAGCCAGAGATAACATAATTTCCGGCAGGCAGGTCGCGGATTACAAAGACTCCGCCCGCATCAGTGATTGCGTTTAAGCCGATTCCGGCGTTTATGTGATAATTGGGAACAGGCTTTCCATCCGTGTCACAGACCCTGCCAGTGAGAACGGCTTTCCCTTCGAATTTTGTTGAAGCGCACGAAAAGAAAAGCGCTGAAAGAATAATCAAAAAGAATTTACTAGTTCGCATTTACAAGCTCCTTTTTTTCAAATGCCATACGACCGTCCGAATTTCTGTAGCAGACAAGGACAGAGCCGTCTTTTTTCTTGATTTCACCGATTTTATTTTTTGCTATCAGGCCAGGACCGGAAGAAGCCGGAGCAAGCTGAAAAAGATTTGCGGGCTTTTTGGCAAGCTTGATTTCCGAGCCGAAAAGATAGGCGTACTGGGCCGCAAGCTGCAGGGGACTGAATGAATCAGGCTCCATCTTTTTGAGGAAAACCAGCTTTACCTTACACATTCCGCCCTTCTCAGAAAGGGAAATGAACTTTTCTGCCCAGCAGGCATTTTCAGCTTCTGTCGCCGCAATTTTCAGGCAGGAATAAAGGATTTCCCGGCGGGCAAAGAAAGAGAATTCCACGCTTTCGTCTCCGTTACGCTCCCCTTCAAAGACAGCCCCCAGGTCCCTCAGCTGCTTTCTGATTGCAACCACAGAGGCAATCTCTTCCTCAGCCGCCTTTTCTCCTTCCGGAATGATTTTTTTTGCGGGCAAATCACAGCTGAAAGGAAGAACCATCTCGAACTGGGGCTCATTATCCTTGAAGGAAACGACGCAGTACTGGGCATTGGCGACTTCCTCGCAGTTACAGCCCTTTATCGAAAAAGTGCAGAGACCACCGGCCTTTCCATTTGCAAGTGAGTCATTTCTGTTATACGAAAACGTGGCAACTTTTCCGCCGTGAGAGCTTACCGAAGCAAAAACCGAGGAAATCAGCTCTTCCGCATGAGAAAGAGATTTTTCCGGGGCAGCAAGGACTTTTTCGTCTTCCAGAATCTGAGAGCAAATTTTCTCGCTGCTGGAAGATTCCGGGGCCATGAGGGATTTTGCGATTCTGAACGAAAAGATTCCCGAGAGCACAAGCAGGGCAAGACTGCAGGCCTGCAAGATTTTAGTTCCGCCCGAAAAGACTTTGCGGTTCTTCTCGCTCTCAAGATAGAGTTTTCCGCCCCCGCTCTTATACTGGGCCAGGCTTGCTTTTTCCATGACGACGACCTCGGCAAGCAGATTTTTCTTTTCAAGCGAATATTTCGTGTCATAGCAGCAATTGGCTGAAAAACGCGGGTGCATTTTCTCCAGCTGGCTCACGATAAAATTCCTTCGGTGGGAAAAAATACATTTCCAGGGAAGGAAAATCCTGTAAAATTCATAATCAGACGCTTTGATAATTGTTTTTTTCATAATTTTCTCCTTTTTGAATCAGCTTTTTTTTATCTGAGCATGTAATCCATGGCCAGAAAATTTGAAGTGCCGGCAAGGGACTTTCCGATTGCCATCACAGTGCACAAGAGGAAGGTCAGCAGGCAGAAAATCCCAGTGGCCGTGAAAAGCAGGTAGCTGTAGCCCAGATTTCTTTTGAACTCTTCCAGAATCAGTCTTGTCAGCAAAATCTTTTTCATAAGTTTTTTCATTTTTTCCTCCTTTTTTATTCCCATGAAAGTATGTCCTTGTCAGAGCCGGTACCACCCTCGCTCTTGTCCGCTCCCAGCGAAATGATTCCGAAGGGCAGCCCTTTTGGAAGCTCCACCCCGCTTGCCGTATCCTTGACCACATAGATGTATTGGTTGCCCCAGGGATCAGCCGTAATTTTTTTGTCCGTGTAGGGACCGTTCCAGTTTTCTGCCAGAGGAAAAAGCTCAGGTTCCTCCCACAAGGCCATGAGCCCCTGTTCCTCGGTCGGGAAACGCCCGCAGTCAGCAAAATAGTTCTGAAGCGAAAGCTTAAGCTGCTCAATCTGAGCCTTTGCCGAAGCCGTCCGGGCTTTTTGAATCATCTTGTGGGCCGCAATTCCAACCTGAGAAGTAAGGATTGCAGTCACGGCAAGGACGGCCAGAGTCTCGATAAAGGTGAAGCCGGCATCCTTACGATTTTTCAGTTTTCCAAGATTTTTCCGCGTGATTTTTTTCATATAAGTCCTCCAAAATTTGTGATGTATGGCAAAAAAGCCGTTTTTAAAATCAAGGTGATGTAAAATGAAGCAAGAATAAGCAAAATTGGCTGCACAAGAGCAAGAAAGGCCTTTTCCTGCCCCTCATGCTTTGTCCAGATGTAATTGGCCGTCTTTTTAAAGCCGTTGTTTTTCCCGGTTTCCTCGCACAAGGAAAGATTTTCCGAAAGCAGAAGTCCTTCTTTTTTAAAGCCCGCTTTCTCAAAGCATTTTCCAAAGCAGAGGGCGATTTTCTCCCCATCCAAAAGCTGCTCCCTAACAGAAAGCAGGGCCCCGGCAAGTTTTTTATCCCTTTCACAGAAGGCAAAAGCACAGTTGACTGCCGCCAGAGTCGGAAGGGAATTTTCAGAAAGAAAATCCATCGTCCTGAGCACGTTGAGGCAGGGACTTACGCGAATAACTTTTCCCAAAATAAAGACCAGCAGGAAAAAGCCTGCAAAAAGAAAGAGGTCAGCAAAAAGCATTGTCCTCAAAGCCTCAGCCTCAATCGCCCGGGCAGACTTTTCGCCGCCACTAAAAAGCTCAGAAAAAGCCGGAAGGAAAAAACGGACTGAAAAAAAGCCTGAAAGAGCGGTCAGCAAAACCAAAAATCCCGGATAAAGCAGGGCTGAAATAAGTTTTTCCCGGCTTTCCTTTTCATGGCAGAGAAGTTTTTTCAGGTGCAGAAGCAGGCTTGCAAGGTTCCCGCACTCTTCGGCCACGCTGATGTAGGCCAGATACCAGTCAGGAGTTTTTACAAAATCCGACATGCTCATTGCGGCTGAAAATTTGCTTCCCTCCGCCAGAGATTTTTGAAGGGAAAGGCAGAATTCTGAAAGTTTTTTGTCCCCGGAAGAAATTCTCCCCAGGATTCCAAGCGATTTTTGAAGAGGAATTCCGCTGGAGACGAGTTCAGAAAGTCTTTCTGTGAAAGAAATAAGTCGCTTTTTCCTGGAAAAGAAATTGAAAAATGAGTCCATTAAAAAACCTCCTTCACTTGTTCTGCCATTGGAATTTCAATCTGGGCCTCAAGACCAACCCTGCCCGCCTCATCAGAAATCAGCTTCTGAAAAATCACGGCAAGAAGGACAGTCGAAAATTCTGAAAAATCCACGCCCAGTTCCCTCATTCGGATTGAAGTTTCCCTAATTCCGCCCGTATGGACTGTCGCAAAAACCAGATGACCTGTAAGTGAAGCCTGAAGGACCGTTTTTGCGGTCAGTGAATCGCGGATTTCGCCCACGAAAATCACGTCCGGGTCCTGGCGGAAGATAAAGCGAAGGGCATCCGAAAAGCTCATGCCGGTCTCTTCGTCCACATGAATCTGAGTCACGCCGTCAAGAAGGTACTCAGGCGGGTCTTCAATCGTGATGATTTTTTTCCTGCGGCCGTAGATTTTTTCAAGCCGGGTCAAAAGAGAAGCCGCCGTCGTCGATTTTCCGCTGCCGGTCGCACCAGAAATCAAAATCAGCCCCTGCTCCTTTTGAAGGACTTTTTCAAGCTGGCCGCACTGGTCCACAGAAAAGCCGAGTTCTTCAAGGGAAAGGGGAATTCTAGTCACGTTCAAAAGCCTTAAAACGACACTTTCAGCAGCCCCACCCTCAGAAAAAGACGGAAGACAGGAAACGCGCACGAAAACCTGATTCTGGCCGGAAAACACAAACTGACCGTCCTGAGCCCGCCTGCTTTCAAGCACGTTGAGGTTTGAAAGGACTTTTATCCTTCGCACAAGTTCCCGGCTTTTTTCCGCAGAAAGCTCTGTAATGTCTTCCAGCTTCCCGGCAATCCTGAAACGCACGCATTTTTCTTCTATATGAATATCCGTCGCCCCTTTTTTGCAGGCTTCGTCCAAGAGGGTGTCCAAAAGCATGGTCGCCTCACTGGCTTCATTCAGCCTCTCGTTTTCCCTCTCACTTTCTCCATAACGCAGGGAAATTTCATGCTTGAGCTGCCCTTCATCGATTGGAATAAAATCGCAAAAGATCTCGCTCTCAGGCTTTTTTCCCTGGGAAGCAAAAAAAGACTCAACCGATTTGACAAGTTTTTTTCGCAGTTCCATGTTTGAGATGTCAGTCAGGCCGATTTTTACCAAATTTTCTTCGCTCTCGAGGACAACCGCGCCATTGTGAAGGCTGAAATTAACGGACAGGTCAAACTTGCTCATTTTTTTGCCTCCGCCACACAACCGGAAATATCAAGCAGCTGTTTCTTAAAGTCCTTTCGCTTTTTCTCAGCTTTTTTATCCGCGTCAAAACTTTCCGTGCTGGGAAGAAGATAAATGACAAGCTCTGTCTTTTCGTTTGAATCCTCGTCAACTTTAAAGAGCCGGCCGATTAAGGGGATTTTTGAGAAAAAGGGGATGCGGCTTATATTCTGATTTTCTTCTTCCTGGACAAGCCCGCTCAAAACAACAGGCTCCCCGGATTTGGCCCTCACTTCGGTAGTAATCACTTTTTCGCTGGTTGGCGGCGGATTTCCTGTCGTAGTGGACAAGTCGGTTCCCTGGCGAGAAACGCTGGCCGTGATTTTCGATGTAATCATTCCGTCGCCGCTTACGATTCCGATTACCTCAAGCTTTAAGCCGGAAATGATTTCCTTTGTAATGCCCGAATAGATAGGCTCTCCGGTCTCAGGATCCAGATTGTTGTCCCGGTAGCGGTAGGTGTTGGTATTCTGAAAGTTGATTGGCTTTCCGCTCACGCCGTTCAAAGTCGTGTCGGCAAAGACTTTGGCCCTGGACTCAGAAATAGCTGACTGAAGCTCACCTGCAAAGTGCAGGCCGAATGCGCTCACGACATCAAGATTCATGTTGAGGACGCTGCCAAGCTGAATGGCTCCCTCGTTTTTGTCGCCCACTCTGGCCCTGCCCGCCTTAAATTTGGGATTCCACTCGCTGCCCTTGGTCGACTGATACTGCATGATTAAAAGGTCGTAGCGGACTCTGGAAACAGGCTTGTCCAGCACAGCCAGCTCTTCCAAAAGACTTTGATAGGCCGCATCCGATCCGACAAAGAAAAAGCTGTCTCCGTGACCGGTATCGCTGATAGAAGATTTTTCAAGAAAAGGCGGAAGGTGAGCCATAAAATCTTCCGTGCGGATATATTTAAGGTTCACGACTCTGGCCTTGTTTTTACTGTCAACTCCGGCGACAAAATCCAGCACGGATTGAGCTTTTTCGTCATCAGAAAGAAACAAAAAATTCTGGCCGTCCCCAAGAAGAATGCATTCCAGCTCAGGAAACCTCTTGGCAAGCAGGGAAAGACATTCGCTGCCTTTAAGGAATTTCAGCCCGCACTTTCGCCAGACCTTTCCTGCCTGAGCAAAAAGATTCTTATTCTTTGAAGCCTTGAGGAAATAAACTCCGTCCTGAATCATGTATTCCGCCCCAGCCTGAATGCAAAGAAGCCCTAGAGCCTGGTCAAAATTTTCTGACTTGAAGCAGGCGCGCATGATTTTCTGCTCATTTGAGAGCGAGAAACAGAATTCCTTCCCAGCCTGAGAAAAGAATTTTTCCGCCGCAGCCGAAAGAGCTGAGTTCTGAACGTCCACGAACCACTTACCCTCGCTCAAAACAAAGGAAGCCTTTCCGCCCATCGAGTTCTGATTCTGACTTGAATTGTTCCTTGCTACATGGAAAGATTTTTCCTGCTCCTTTTCAAGCGAAAATCCCATGCAAAGCCCGGTAATCCTCTTCAAGATTTCCTCAGACTTACAGAAACCAGTGTGCAGGCTCACCTTGACCGCAGGAAGGGAATCATAAGTCACACAGAAACCGGTAGCAATCGCGACCTTTTCAAAAAGCTGCATTGGGCTCACATCAAAGGCATCGAGCGAATACAACTCATTGTTTTTCTGAATGCGGACACGGCTGACTGTCCAGCGGCTGTCTGACTTTTCGACATAAAGCCTGGACTGAAGCAGGAAGGCCTCAAAAGACTCGTCGAAATTTTCCCCGGTACAACGGAAGTCGGCTTTTCCAGAAACTGTATCATCAGCAGAAATAGAAAGCCCCGTGTAGAGAGAAAGAGCGTAAAGAATTTCATGAATGTCCCGGTTCACGAATTCGTAAGCTTCATCCGCAAAAGCAAGAGACTTGCCCAGCAGAAGAATTATTCCCAAGAACAGGCTCAGGATTTTTTGTCTTAGCAAGAACACAAAATACCTCCATTTTTTTTCTGTCTTCTTGCCTATTAATTGCCAAAATTTTTGCGTTTTCGGCAATGCAAAGTGAAAAAAGTCAGTAAAATCCAAATTTTTTTTTAATTTTTCAGCATTTTTTTCAAATTTTTATGTATAATTTAGAAAATATGACCGAGCTTTTTCCCAAAGACACTGTTTTTACAGTCTCAAACCTCACATCTTTAATCCGCGAAATTCTTGAAGGCACCTTCTCAAACATCACTTTGGAGGGTGAAATTTCAAATTACAGGCCCAATTCAAGCGGTCATCTTTACTTCACATTGAAGGACGAAGGAGCTCAAATCAGTGCCGTAATGTTCCGAGGCCGGGCAATGAGCCTTGATTTTGTGCCCAAGGACGGCATGAAGGTCAAATGCACCGGCTCCATTTCAGTCTATGCACCGCGCGGAAATTACCAGATTATCATCAACAAGATGGAGATTGCGGGAGCCGGAAACATACTTCAGATTCTTGAGGAACGAAAGCGCAAGCTGGCAGAAGAAGGTCTTTTCAATTCTGAGCGCAAAAAGCCGATTCCCCGGTTTTCAAAAAGGGTCGGAATCGTAACAAGCCCCACCGGAGCTGCCCTGCGAGACATCCTTCAGATTACAAAGAGACGGAATCCGGGCGTTGACGTTGTGATTTTACCGGCACTTGTTCAGGGAGAAGGAGCGGCTGTCACAATCGCAAACATGATTAAAACCGCCAATGACTTTGACATGTGCGACGTCCTCATTGTAGGCCGTGGCGGCGGATCCCTCGAAGACCTGCTTCCTTTCAGCGAGGAAGTCGTCGTCCGTGCAATTGCAGGCTCCCACATTCCGGTCGTAAGTGCAGTCGGTCACGAAATTGACTGGGCTTTAAGCGACTACGCAGCCGACATGCGCGCTCCCACCCCGTCAGCCGCCGCAGAACTTGTAGTTCCCAAGCAGAGCGACATTTTGCAGGGACTGGCAGCCTATAAAGAAGAATTTTACAATCAGATTACAGGCAAAGTTGAAAGATTAAAGCTCATGATTAAGTCTTTCGACGTGGGCAACATGGAAGTCCGCTTCCGCTCAATCGAACAGCCCCTTTTAAACAGACTGGAAAACGCCCGCCAGGCCATGATTGATGGAATGAATCAGAAAATCAAGGAAACAAGGCAAATCATCCAGCAGAGCGTCCACATTCTTGAGCAGGCAAGCCCCCAGACAATCCTGAACCGAGGCTACTCAATGGTACGCACCGAAGATGGAAAAATCGTCCGAAGCCCGCTCGACGCCAGTGCAGGCACAAGACTTGAAATCACTCCGGCAAATGGAAAAATCTACGCTAGGGTGGAATAATAAGAAAAGGCAGATTACATAATCAGTGGTTAAAACACAATATTTTTGATAGGATAAAAATATGAAATCATTTGAAGAAAACCTTTCCCGATTGGAAGAACTCACAGCAAATATCCGCAAGCAGGACATTTCCCTTGAAGATGCCCTTGCAAATTTTGAGGAAGGAATCAAACTCGCAAAAACTCTCGAAAAAGACATAGAAAAAATCGAAGGCAAAATCCAGATTCTAATGAATCAGCCGGTAAAGGCAGACCCGGCCTCACCCCTTCCCCAGATAAACATCGAGCCCCAGCTTGACCTCTTTTCCGGGGCAGACTCAATGACCGGAAGTGCCGGTGCTCCAACCGAAGGACTCCGCCAGTAATGGAAGAAGACATTTCAACTCCGCTCAACGCTCAAACTCCCGCCCGCCGCCCGGTCCGTGCCCTTTCAGTTGACGTCGCACGAAAAATCGCCGCCGGTGAAGTAATTGACCGGCCGGCCGCAATCGTGCGCGAGCTTCTCGACAATGCCGTAGATTCCGGGGCTGATTCAATCAACGTCGAAATCACAGGCGGCGGAATCGAAAAAATCCGAATCGCGGACAACGGAGCGGGCATGACTGAGGACGACCTCAAAAACTGCGCCCGCCCCCACTGCACAAGCAAAATCTCCGAATCCGAAGACCTTCTCAATCTCACGACCCTTGGTTTCCGCGGTGAAGCCCTTGCCTCAATCGCAGCCGTAGCCCGACTTTCAATCATGAGCGGCAGCAAAAAAATGCGGGCCAGCATCACCGAAGACCATTTAATCGAAAGTATTCCGCCGGTTCAGGACGGACAGGGCACAATAGTTATGAGCGAGGGGCTTTTTGAAAACTTCCCTGCCCGCCGCAATTTTTTAAAGCGACCGTCTTCTGAGACAATGATGTGCCGGGAAGTCTTCATCGAAAAATCCCTGCCCCGCCCGGACATTGCTTTCCGCCTCACGGTTGACGGCACAATCCGCCACGACCTTCCATCCGGTGTCTCTCTTGCAGAGCGTTTTGCCCGCGCCCTTGAACTCAAAGAAAGCACAAGTCTTTTTGCAGAAATAAAATCCAGCGGCAAGGAAAACGACGGCATAAGCGACTGGAGCTATTCACTCGTAATCGGAGAGCCGGGCATTTACCGAAATGACCGCAAGCAAATCTACATTTTCGTAAACGGCCGCAGAGTCCAGGAATATTCTTTAATGCAGGCAATCGAATACGGCTGTCAGGGCTTTTTCCCCAACGGCACTCATCCGGTGGCAGCCCTCTTCCTCAAAGTAAGTCCTCGACTTGTTGACTTCAACATCCATCCGGCCAAAAAGGAAGTACGCTTCAAGGACATTTCCAGCGTTCACCACGGAGTTTCAAGCGGAGTCAAAAATTACTTCAGAAGCTACGGAATCAAAAACAGCTTCGAGCGCGAGCAGGAAATTCAGGAAGAAATCGCCAAAAATGAAAGGAATACGCTTTTTCAGGCAATCGTTGATAACGAGCTGGCACGCGAGGAAAAGGATTCTCGAGGCTCACACTTCACGCCCGCACACGGAACTGCTGTTATTCCCGCGCGCGACGCGGGAATCTATTCCATTGACCACACGAAGCCGACTTATTCATCGAAGCTGGCAGAATACGCTCTGGATTTCCAGGCCGCCCCTCTCTCAAACTCAGCCGGCAACACTCCAAACTCAGCCGGCAACAATCAAAATGCAGCCGCTCGCACTCCAAACGCAGCCCCAGATTCAGCCGCTTCATCCACAGCTACAGCAGGCGCTCACTCATTTTCAGCGAGCACCGCTTTCGATTCAACCGACACCCTCAAAGTCGCATCCCCAACGAACATCCGCTTTCAGACCAATGCTTCTCCGGCTGAGCTTCGATTCTCAATTCCGGGTTCTTCACTCACATCGCGGGCCGAGCCTGACTTCATCTACTACGGCACCATTTTCGGCACCTTCCTCATGGTTCAGAAAAAAGGCGTTTTCTATCTGATTGACCAGCACGCAGCCCACGAACGAATCCTCTTCAACAGGCTGATGGCAGGAGGCAGCGAAAGTCAGGAACTTTTAGTCCCCTACGAAATACAGACTGAGTCCAAGGAAGACGACGACTATCTTGCTTCAATACAGGAGACACTCTCAAGCGCAGGCTTCAAGTGCGAGAACAAGGGCAAGGGCAAATGGATTTTCACATCGATTCCAGCCCGCTACACAGGAAGCGAAGCCGACTTAAAATCAGCCCTCTTTGAAAAGCACGTAAGCCCAGAAGAAATAATTTACCAGATTGCTGCAATGACAGCCTGCAAGGCCGCGGTCAAAGACGGAACGATTCTAGGCCCCGAAGCCGCAGAAAATCTTGCGCGGGAAGCCCTTCTTTTAAAAGATCCCCACTGCCCTCACGGCCGCCCCTGCTGGACAACCCTCACCAAGGAAGAGCTTTTCGCAAGGGTACGCCGCACAAGATAGCTTCACGGATTCGATTTTGTCACGCAATTTCGAATCCATGCACAAATTTCACATTTCTTACGCTCTTTTGACATATTTTGACATTCCTTCTCGTTCTTTTTAAGATTTACTTATAAAAAAAATTTTACAATTTTTGACAATTAGTTGATAATATTTCTATACGCTTTTTTAGAACTCAGGAGGTTCTATGAAAACAAACAGCTTATCTTTCAAAATTGTCATGAGGATAGCTTTACTTGTTGTTTCCATCTGCGTTTTGCTTACATCCTTTTCAGTTATTCTTCTTTACAAAGTACAAACAAATCAAGTAATAAGCACAATGACAAAATCACGTGATGATGCAGGTCAGCTCATCGAACTTTCAATCAACGCCTACATCCGAGAAGTCGAGGCAATCGCCCAGCGGCATGACATCAGGAGCATGGACTGGGAAAGTCAGCTTCCAATCCTTCAAAAAGAAGCCCTCAGGGTCGGATTCGAGTCTTTTGAGGTCGCAAACGCAAACGGCATGGCCCACTCAACAAAGGGCGGCGACATCTGGGTTGGTGGCCGCGACTACTACGGCAAGGCTCTTTCAGGTAAGGCAAACATTTCCGATCTGGTATATGACGAGCGCTATCAGAAAATGGTAGTCGTCATCTCAAGCCCCCTCATCAACGAAAGCGGCAGCACGGTCGGTGTTCTTTCGGGAGTTGCAGACGCATCCTTCACCAACAAAATCACTTCATCAATCCAGCTGGACTACGACGGCTTCATCTTCATCATCAACGATGCGGGCGAAAAAATGGCCGGTACTGATTACAAGGGCTGGTCAAGTCTTGAAAACAACATCCACGATCCAAAATATACGCCGGAAGGTCCTTTCGGTCAGTTCCGGGAAGCACAAATCAAGATGATTCAGGAAAAAACCGGCCTTGAGACCTTCTTCATGGACGGAAAGGAATATTTCCTCTCTTACATTTCAATCAACAACGACGAATGGCACCTGGGCATCATCCAGAACAAGCGAGAGGCACTGGCAATACTCAACGTCATCCTCACCCGAATGCTTGTAATTACAATCATTTCTATTGTACTCGGCTCACTTTTCGGACTCCTTCTTTCAAAGAGCCTGCGCCCTCTCAAACAGGTCAGCAGCAGCATCAACGAAATCGCATCCGGCAAGGCTGACCTCACCCAGAGAATCAACATCAAGACCGAATACGAAATCGGCGAGCTGGTAGACGGCTTCAACACCTTCACCGAAAAACTTCAGAGCATCATCAAAGTCATGAAGGAATCAAAGGATTCCCTCTTAAAAGTCGGAACATCCCTCAAGGGCGACACTGAAAACACCCTGGCTTCAATCGGCTCAATCATCGAAAACATCAACTCAACCCGCGAAGGAACAACCCTTCAGTTCTCAAGCGTTGAGCAGACGGCTTCGGCAGTCCATGAAATTGCGGCCAACATCGAGTCACTTGAGCGCATGGTCGAAAATCAGTCGGCAAGCGTAAAAGTCGCAAATGATGCAATCGTGGCAATGGTTCAGAACATCACCAAGGTAAACAATTCAGTTGACATGATGACAAATTCATTCAAGAACCTCACTGAAAAGGCCCAGAGCGGAGTCATTAAGCAGGACGACGTAAGCAATAAAATCTCAATCATCGGCGAACAGTCAAAAATGCTGGGCAACGCAAACAAGACCATCCGTGACATCGCAAGCCGAACAAACATGCTGGCCATGAACGCGGCAATCGAAGCGGCTCACGCAGGCGAATCAGGCAAGGGCTTCTCAGTCGTTGCAGACGAAATCCGCAAGCTTTCCGAAACTTCAACCGCCCAGTCAAAGGAAATCGGCGAACAGCTTAGCAACATTCAGGAATCAATCAAGGAAATCATCATCGCATCAAACGAATCTCAGATTGCATTCAAGAACGTCAGCGAAGAGATTCAGTCTACGGACCACCTGGTCAAAGAAATCGCAGTCGCAATGGACGAGCAGAAGACCGATTCAGAAAAAATCAACGAGTCCCTCAACAGCATGAACGACAGCACGGACATCGTTCTTTCGGCAGTAAACGAAATGTCAGAAGGAAACGCCGCAATCCTCAAGGAAATCCAGAACCTTCAGTCTTCGACAACAGAGCTCAAGCAGAACATGGACCAGATGGAAGAAGGCGCAGAATCAATCCGCCAGACAGGAACGGCACTTTCAGAAATTTCAAGCCAAATGGAAGCTTCCATCAACGAAATCGGCGGTCAGGTTGACCAGTTCCAGGTTTAAGGGAGGTATAAAATGAAGAAAATCACTGGCATAATTCTTTCTGTTACAGCAGCGGCTCTTTTGCTTACAGGCTGCTCAAAAAATAAAGACGGCAGCGTGCCGAAGAACTCAAAGGAAATCCATATCCGCGTCTGGGAGTCAAAAGACGGAATCGACACCTTCATAAAGCAGGCGGGCAAGGCTTACACAGCCCTTCACCCCAACGTAATCATCGATTTTGTCAACGTAAACGTCCACAACACCACCGAAGCTCTTGAAACAGACGGGCCAAACGGTGTCGGACCGGACATTATCGCGGCTCCCCACGACAAACTGGGCACCCTGGTCACAAAAAACCTCATCCTTCCCACGGAAAATCCCCAGGAAGTCTCAAGAAAAGTGCTCAAATCATGCTCAAAGGCACTCACCTACAACGGCATCATGTACGGCTACCCTGCCAGTGCCGAAACCTACGCCCTTTTCTACAACAAGAGCCTCATCCGCGAAAACGAACTTCCCCGCACATGGGACCAGCTCAAGGCCTGGGTTCAGAAATTCAACGAGGAAAATCCGGGAAAACTGGGCTTCGTAATGGACATTTTCTCCGGCTACTACTCGATTTTGTTCACCACGGCAGGAAACAACCGCCTCTACGGTGAAAGCGGCACAGACTCACAGAGACCGAACATGAACACGGCCGCCGCAATCAGCGGACTCAAGCTCTTCCAGTCCCTCAGAAGCGACCTGGGCCTTTACGACACCGAGCTCAGCACTGCTTCATGCGATGCCCTTTTTGCTTCGGGTAACGCCGCCATGCACATCACAGGCCTCTGGAACGTAAATCCATTTGAAAAGGCAGGAATTGACTTTGGCGTAACCACGATTCCATGCCTGCCAGGAGAATCAAATCCACCGGCTTCCTTCAGCGGAACACGTGGCATGTACGTCACAAGCTGCTCAAAGCACCCAAAAGAAGCGGCAGACTTCCTCGACTTCATCCTGTCACCGGAAATCCAGCAGATGCGCTTCAACCTAACAGGTTCTATGCCCTCAATCAACACAAGTGTAAACAGCAAGTACATGGCAGGATTCCTGAAGCAGCTGGAATATGCCTTCCCGATGCCGTCAATCCCGGCCATGGGCAAATTCTGGGGTGAAACAGAAGGAGCTCTCAAAAACATCTGGAACGGAGCCGACGTAGAAACAGAAGTCCGCTCACTCAACGAAAAGATTAAGGGATAAAAAGATAAAAAAATTGCCGGGTCACTTGGCCCGGCTTTTGTTTATTTCTGCAGCAACTTAAATACACCGTCTTCAGGATTATATGCAACTCCGAAGTCATCCTTCTCCTGAGGGTAAGTGCCCTTGATGAAGAACTTTTCAAGCAGAGAGATATAATACTTTGCGACCTTGTCATTCTGATTGTGCTCAGAAAGCTTCTGGAAGCCGGCCAGTGCCTCGGCGTACTTTTTAGCCTCGAACAGAGCCATAACCTCTTCCCAGTGATCCATGTATTTAAGGGTAAATTCGCCTGCCTCAGACTTTTCGTCAATCAGCTCGTAGAGGCGGATCGGCGTGTTTACGTTGACTACGCGGACACGGTCAAGGCTTCGAACGACAAAGCGGTCGCCAAGCATGTTCCGGGTGGCCTCACTGATTAAGATGCCGCCTGTTGAATACTGCTTGTTTACGCCCTCCAGACGGGAAGCAAGGTTTACGTTGTTGCCCATCATCGTGTAGTTCTTTTTGTTTTCGCTGCCCATGTAGCCTGCGACCATTTCACCTGAGTTCAAGCCGATTCGGGTGAAAATCTCGCGCTTGTTTTCGACCATAATCTTAAAGGCCGTATACAGTTCTTCGTCCATGCTTTCCGGTCTTGGATAGCGGACGATGCTGCGGATTTCCTCGTTCATGTCGACTTCAGACTTCTTCATCTTGATTGCAGCCGCACATGCTCTTGAAGCATGGTCTGCCATTGGAACAGGAGCACCGACAAGGGCGATGATTGCGTCACCTTCGTATTTGTCGACTGTTCCCCTCTCGTTCATGATGATGTCGCTCATTTTGGTGAGGTAGTAGTTCAAGAGGGCTACCAGCTGACCGGCAGTCAAAAGCTCAGAGAAGCCGGAGAATTTCTGGATGTCGGTGAACATGGCCGTCATTTCCAGAGTCTGGCCGCCAAGCTTGAATGAATCCGGGTTGGCAACGATGTCGTTTACGACTTCCTTTGAAAGACACTGGCTGAAAGCGCTTGTGATGAATTTCTTTTCTGAAGAAGTCAAAAGGAAATTGACAACCGTTGTGATTGCAAATGAGAATACAAGAGTGAACTCAGGAATAACGACACCGATATATTGTTTTGTGATATAGAAATAAGCGAAGAGAACAATGAGGGTGCCGAGGATTGCAAAAAGACCGAAGAGAATCTGCTTGACCGTACTCTTGATTCGGACGGCGATAAGTGAATAAACAAGGGCCAGAACCGCCGCGATAATGACAGAAACCCAGGCCGGGCTGTCATCAACAAAGTCCTGTGAAAGAATCTGGTTTGCCATCGTGTAGTGGGCGCCAGGATTCGGGAAAGCCTGCTGATACTGGTTGAGGCCAAAATCAGTCGTACTCGTGGCGTTGGTTCCGATGATACAGATTGCATTGCTGACACGGAGGGCAACTTCATCGCGTGAAGTCTCAACTTCGTGGAAAAGCTCGCGCATTTCGGCAAAAGTCTGGTTGATGTAGTCTTCCTCGCCGTATGCTTCAATAAGAAGCTTGTCCTGATTGCTTTCAAGATAAAGCTTTACAGTATCATAGTATTTTCCGCGCAGGACAGCATAGTTCTTTCGGGTAAGGCCGTTTTCCGGGTCTTCCGGGTTGGTACAGAGATATTCCTTTATGTGGCGGGCCTGCTCGTAGTAGCTTACAGGGTCATCGCCTTCCCAGAGGCCGAAAAGACCGGATTCACTCATGCTCATGATGCTTTTGTAAAGGTTGCGGTCAAGAAGTGAAAGGCGGTAGATGTTCCAGAGGGAAATCGAATTGTACTGATTGTAATTTTTGGCCGGGTACTTGATGATGAGCTTACCTTCTTCGTCACGCGGAATCTTTACGTCCTGAAGTGAACCGTCGTCCATCTTGCAGTTTTTGAGGGTGACATAAGAATTTGAGACATGAACTTCCGGGTCACCGAAACGCTTGAGGATTGGAACCAGGGTAAGCTGACCGTAGTAGTCGCCGTTGTATTTAAGGAGGATTGGCAGGCGGCGCAGATATCCGTCCTTGTCAGGCGGAGCGTTTACGAAGCCAGCCTTGCCTGCACGAACCATGAAATTGTGGATGGCAGGAATAACGCCCTTGTAGTCATAAGTGAGGGTGTCCCCTTCATCTACGACATTTTTGAGGGAAATATACTTTGAAAGATAGTCAACCTGCTCCTGATTTTCAAGCTGATAGGCATCTTCAAAAGTGAGAGTGAGATAGGAATCGCCGAAAAACTGAAGGGAATTGGCAAGAATTTCGTCAACGTCGCGAACAGTGTCAGCAACGGCCTCATTGACGGCTTCCTGGGCATCGGGAATCGAAATGTCGCCCGAATTGAGGTATGTGAAAGCCTCGTCAATCTTCCCCGGCAAATCCTCGGCAAGATAAGTTTCGTCTACCTTGCGCTGGCTTTTGTCGAGGAAGCTCAAATCGTATACAACCGCCTCAGTAGGAAAATCCTTGAGTACATCCATGGAATCGGCATAAACGTCGCGTCCAAAAGGCCAGACGCCAATCTCATTGACGGAATAGTCATCAACATTAATCATGATGATGTCACTTCTCTCTTCAAGCGGAGTAAGCGGGCGCTGGAACCAGTCTGCTATCTTTCTGTCCAGGCTGGGAACGAAAACAACAGCGACAAGAACAATAAGTGCAAAGACAATAATCTCTGACACAGGAACAATAACTTTTAATAACTTTTTCATAATACTTTTAATCTAAATAAAAAAAATCCTGCAAGAATTTGCAGGATTTCTAACGACTTACGAAAGGCTACTCATCCCATTCGAGGTCTTTTTTTGCTTCTGAAGCGCGAGAAGAAGCTGTAGCAACACCGCTCTGTGAACCTTCTGCCTTTTTAGCAACATTGTTCTTTGAGAGAGTTGCCTTTTTGAGACCGCCTTTTGAGCCAGTTGCAGAAGCGAGGCTCTCGATTGAACCTTTCTGCATAGCTTTGATTGTTGCAGATGAACTGCCATCTGAAACAACGAGGCTTGAGTTCAAAGCTGTGTTGATGTTTGTGCCAGCAACGAGCTCCTGACCGACAGTAACAGCCTTCCATTCACCGTTTGCTTCGTATGTAACTTTGCCAGTTACGCGCTCAACCTTGTAAGAGCCAGCCGCAAACAGAGAAGCAGCAGCAAAGAATGCTACCATCCCGATAATAAGAGTTTTGATAAGTTTCATAGGAACACCCCCCTAAATTAAAGACACTTTGTGTATCTTATTTTTTCTTAATTAGAATATTAACGCGTAAAAATGAACTTGTCAATTTTTTACACAAAATTTAAGCATTTTTTTAGCTTTTTTTCGAGTTTTTTCGCACTTTTTTTGCAAAAATCCCAGAAATTACGCCAAGCACTGCAAGGAATCCGAAGACGTAAATCATTCTATTACCATGATTTTCAGTCTTTCTAACAGTTGAATCCGTAATCAATTCCTTACTATTAGAAACGGCATTTTTCTTGCCAGACTTAACCTTTATTATGCCATTCTTAGAAGAAACTTCGTCCGAAGCCTTAGCCTCTGGGCCAGAAGAATCTTTCATTTTTGCAAGAGCAGAATCAAGCTCAGAAGAAGCCGACTCAAACTCACCGCTCAAGCCAGTCCAAGATTCACCCTGTTTTGGAGAAGCACTTGCAATCTCAGCATTTTTCTTAGCGTCTCGTGCCGCTTTCTTTGCAGCCTTTTTAGCCGCCTTTTCTGCAGCCCGGGCAGCCGCCTTTTCAGCCTTAGCTTCTTTGAGAGCCTCAAGTTCTTCATGTGTCATAGAGCGACCAGAGAAGATTGAAGTGATGCCAGAAGAGACGTTATCGATGAAGCGGGTGAAGATGCTTGTGGCAGGATCAGCAGGCGTTCCCATTTTAAGACTAAAGTCCATACCATCAGTCTTAGAATGAGCTAATTCAATCTTAACATCACTTGCAAGATTTGGAACAGACTCAAACTCGATTACAAGTTTGTCAGCACAAGTTTTCTTGTCTCCAAAATTAATTATATATTTATTGTCATTCTCAATTGCACCTGTTGAAGAAGATATAATTGCTGACTCTTTATCACCAAGATAAGCCTTAACAGATGACATTTCCTTGCTTTCACCTTCGTTAAACGAAATTCCATTATTCAAGAAACTGAAATAGTCAATCATATATGCTGACCACAAGCCTGAAATCGTAAGTTTTGTACCGTCAAGAACATATTCCGGTTTTGGTGAAGGAGTCAAATCACATTCAACAACATCATCGTCAAATACAGAGGTAATTTTTACTTTTGAGCCATCAAGGAAATAGAGACCATCCTTGTCAAAATTAATCTCCAACTTCTCCATGATATATCCCTTTGTAAATACAACCTTGCAAGAATTGTCTAATATAGAAGACGAGGCAGGGGTAATTTTTAAAGGCTTGTCAGGATCTGCAAGATTTGGACAAATGAGTTCACCATCAACCTTAATGCCAGAACTTGAAGGCCGAAATTCTGTTATTTCAAGAGACTTAATAGGGAAACTTGAAATAAAGTCAGTAAGAGTCAGTTTTTTAGTTTCTGCCTTAGATTTAATGCTCAAAGCCGTTGGTTTTTCATACACATGCCACCATGTATCGCGCAAACCACGACCAGTTAAATTTGCAGGATCGCCAAGTGCATTTGGTTTTGGATTTGCGTTAACATCTGTATTTATGTATTCTGTCTTATTTCCAACTGCATCTTTTACACAAAGCGAACATTCACTTTTTAAACTTTTAATGTCAGGTAAAGAAACAAAAACATCTTTTTGTCCTTCAGAAGTATCTACAGAAATTTCCTTCCAAATACTTGGATCTCCTAAATCAGTATCAGATCCTCTTACAAAAGTAGTATAAGCCGTAATTGGGCTTCTATTTGCTTCAAGTGTCACCTTAAGTTTTAGTCCTGATTTATAATATACTAAGTTACCACCAACAGTAGACACAGATATAACAGAACCTTCGTAGCTCTGATCTCCCGTAACCTGCTTAACAGTCTTTGCAGCCACTTTATCTTCCGTAAGCCAAACTTTGTATCGGCTTGAGACATTTCCAGCCTTGTCCACGGCGTAGATTCTTGCAGCTTTCGGATTTTCAGTTGACTTTGTAAAATCTAATTCTACAGTTGAATCAATGGCAGAATATTGTTTGTTTTGATTATATTCAATACAGAATCCATCCAAATCATCATCTGCCGTTGTCTGGCTTGGAGTCAATGAAACAGTATTTACACCAAGAAGATCCGTATTGTAATAAATCGTTGATGAATATTTGCCCTGAGCATCAGCAGTTGCTGCGCCAAGATGAACACCATTGCCTTCTTTTGTTGTATCATTTAATACAATACTTGAAGGAACAGCTGGAGCATCCTTATCAAAGACAAATTTGCTAATCTTTTTAGCTTCAGTGGCATCTCCAACAGTTATATCAACATCAGAAAGCGGTGTGAGCTTAATGTTTCCAACCTTGTCGATTGCAGCAATATAAATTTCTGACGCATTTTTAGTTACGGAAGAAGGATCTTGACCAAGAGGCAATTCAAATGTAAGGCTTACATGATCCGGCACATACTGGTATGTATTTATGAAAGTACGATTTTCATCTGTCAACACACCATTTGCTACAAGGCTGTATTTTACTTCTGGATCAGGGCCCAAACCAGCCCCCGGAAGTTCTGTATCTCCGCTAATTTTAGAATCTTCCGCAGTTACAGCCTTAATCTTCAAGCCAGCTTTGTTGAAATAAAGATTGTTGACACTTACTTCAGATTCAGTTTCTGTCACCAAATTTGCAGTTCCATTAGAAGCTTTGACCAATGTAATTTCTGAAACAACAGGGCCGGTTGTATCACGGATAATAGTAACTTTGTAAGCAGCTGCTGAATAAAGACCTACCTTGTTTACGGCATAAATCTCGTAAGTTTTACTTTCTTTAGTCTTATCTACATCAAGGGTGAAAGTTTCATTGCTTGTAGAAACCGTGCCATTAGACGCAGGAGCAAAGCCCTTTATGCCTGTCACGTCTGTTGTGGTGAAAGTCGGCGTGACGGTAACGCTTTCAACGGAACCGTTGACGTAAATTACTGCGGCTCCATCAACATCAGTTCCCCGCTTAAAGCTTCCGCCTTCGCCAGTAGTTTCGATTGTTTCTCCAATTCCAGTTACGTCTTTCGCATTCGTGAGTTTTTTGAATTTAACTGTAAGAGCCTCACTATCACTGTTTATGTTACCAACATAGTCCACAGTGTGAATTGTTGCAGAGAAAGAACCATCCGTAAGAGAACTTGGAATAGGAATAGTAACCAAAGTCGGATTTGTCGCACTTATAGGCTGAATCGAAGTAGTAGTAATCGTGCTAGAATTAATCTGATATCCTCTTAATCCAGAAGCAGTTGCATCTTCTGCTGTAAAATTCACATTGAGCTTGATTTCGGTTAGAGAAGTATCGTTCTTAAAGTAAACTATACTGTTCGTTGAATCCCAGAATGCAACATCTTTTGATGCATCATTAATCACAGGATTTTCCGCAGCATTGTCTGGCAACGTTGGTGCAGCGACAGTGTTATCCTGAATCATTTGAATCACATAAGCTGATTCAGATACGTTACCCGCCTTATCCACGGCGTAAATTTTTGCATCACCCGGAGACAGTTGAATTGTTAATTCTTCATTAACCGTGCCGTCTGTACCAACTCTGTACCCCAAAAGACTAGAATCAGCTGCAGCCAGAGACGGAGTTACAGTTATATTAGTATTAGAAACTTTATTATTGTAATAAAGGTCAATATTTTTTTCAGTGGATGTAGAACCTACGCTATACCATCCGTCCTTGAAGGAGTCGTTTGGAGAGATAGCAACCGAAGTTGGCGGTTCAGGTCTTGTTTCATCACAGATGAATTTGTTTATCGTAACCTCAGAATTTTCGCCAACTGTTATTTTGACACTAGAAAGAGGTGTGCGGCTTATATTTCCAAGATAGTCTTTTGCGGCAATGTAAATTGCAGAAGAAAGAGCGTCGTGTTTGCCAAGCAAGAGACTTCCAGCAGCAAACCAAGTTGTTGGAACTTCGGTATTTGAAGTGGTAATTGCAAATACTTTATTATCTGGAAGACCTGAGCCCATAGTTTTAGTATTTTCATATTCTTCAATCAGAACATCATTTTCACCAACACTATTAATAATTGCATTTTTGTCATTGTAATACAAATTATTTGAGCCAGATTCGGCCAACAAATTCGCAGATTTGCTTGAGTCTATAGAAAGTGTAAGAGATTTTACCTCTGGACCTGTAACATCACGGAAAATTTTCAATGTATATGCAGAAGCAGAATACAGACCTATTCCATTTTTAGCATAGATTGTATAAGGCTTACAACCGTCTTTATCAGAAGGCAAATCACTAAGTTCGATTGTATATGTACCGCCAGTGCCTTTTGGAGAATAACCACCTGTAGCTGAAAGAGCAAATCCGACAATATCGGTTATGTCATCATACTCGAGTTCAGGGATAATTGTAATCGCGGTTGTTTCGCCATTAACATAAATTCTCTGTGCAGATTCAACTTTGATAGTTCCATCAGCAGTAACTTCACCAGTTCCAATTTTTATGCCAGTTACCTTTGGTGCATTTGTAATCTTTATGACAGTAAACTCATATGGTTCACTTTCATTACCAAGACCATCAACAGCTTTAATATAAACTTTTTTGCCGTTTGTTGTTATATCCGAAGCGGTTGTTATGCTTGTAACATTGATAGGAATTTTTCTTGCAGTAGCACTATAAGAAGAAGCCGGTGTTTCAGAGAATGTTTTAGTCGTTGACCATGAATCAGTACCAATTTTAATCTTATATCCCTTTATGCCAGCAACATCCTCAGGGAAATTTACGTTTACATAGAAAGTTTTATCTTCACGATCGTCAACAGCTTTACTGTACCAAACTTTATTTGCATCGCTGGCTTTGGTTGAAGTGTATGCCAAGCTCTCAGTATTTGGTATAGAAACAGTACTTGGAGCAGCTGCTGTTCCGTCGTAAGTCCAAGTTGCTTCTGTGCCAGAAGGCAAATAATACTCTTTAGCAGGAACATTTCCAACACTCCAAGTTTCAATAAACAATGAGCCGCTACCAGTAAATTGACTTTTAGCCCCAGAATTTTCGGCATGTAGCTTACCATCTGAAGTTTTACCATACGCAGCAAATGAGAAAGTTATTGTGCCACCAGTATAAGTAGAACTATCACCCCTATCTACTTCCGTAGCTGCAATAGAATATCCAAACCTAGCATTATCCCAATTATCATAAACGCCATACCATCTTATAGGATCACTTGTACCAATTGCCGTAAGTTTTGTAGAAACAGTTGTATTTTTATTAAAATAATAAACAGATCCATCTTCGCTTGGTACATAGTTACTAACAGAAGTATCATCTTTTGAAATTGACGGTCTTTCATCGTTTATTTTAATTGTAAGTTTTTTTGCAGAACTTAAATTTCCTGCATAATCTACAGTATAGAAATAAATATAACGAGGATCGGAATCAGGCACAGCCAAATTAAAATAGTCTTTCGGAACAATTGTGAAAGTAAATGTATTAGGGGTTGAAGAATTAGTCTCTTTTTTTGTATATTCTGTCCAATCTGTAGGTACGCTAGTTATTCCAGAATCCGTAGAAATAAAGCAATATTTTGCAACACTAGTTACAGAAGTTTTATTCGCATCTGAAGTCGTAACTTTTATTGTAAAGCCTTGGAATCCACCATCTTTTTTATAACCATTATATTTATCATAATTTGCATTGTAATTGAAATGAATTGTATCACTAGAAAATTTACCATAGCTACTAGTCGTCATTTCGAAAGCTGAAACTGTTGGCTTAGTATTATCGATACAATAGACTTTATCAGAAACAGGAATCTCATTATTCTCAACAGACAAATTGTAAGTTGCTTTATTACCGAGAATATCAATAGCATACAAACAGAAAGAATATCCAGAAGAACCATTACCCCCAAGTTTATAGTTTACATAGCCATCTTCATCAGGAGAACCAGGTAATGTCTCATAAGACGAACTACTGTTAACTCCTTTTAGTATATCTTTATATTTTCCACTGCTATTCTTTTCAAGAACACCACAATCCTCGTCATAGGCAGCACCTTGAGAATCAGAGCCATCGCTATAGGCCGCAGTCTTTGGAAGTTTGACATAAGCCTGATTAGTACCACTAGACTGATAGAAAACCTTGCCTCCATAATAACCTACACCGCCTTGTACTACGGCACGGTGATAGGAATCTTGACCTACGTAACCATCACCACACTTGAACTTAGGGCCTGTTCGGTCACGCATAACTGCAAGATAAATTGTAGTCGCGTTACCACCTGAGTCTTTGACAGTAATTTCATACAATTTGCCCTTATAGCCAGTAGATGCAGTCTGATAAGGCGAATCTCCATCACCATCAAGATAAATTGGCATTTTAACTGTATATGTACTATCCGAGGCTTTAGCAGGAACAGCGAAAGGATATTTTTGAGCTTCAGTTCCTATAATTTTTTCTGTGCCATTTGACGTAATGACATATCTATTGACGGAAATTTCTGTAAGGAGACCACTATAACCTGTTGTATCCGTACCGTTTTTGTCTCTTACAACGAAAGTTCCCTGAATATATCCGTAAGCAGTACCTGAATTTTTTGCATTTGAGTAAATTGTGTAAGGATTTTCTTTTGTATATCCTATTTTTTCAGAATTACCAGAAGTTTTAAAGGTTCCACTAAATGAGTCTGTTGCAATAGCTGCATTTTCGGAATCAGGCTCGACATTGCACTCCAAGAGTTTTTTTGCACTGGCGTCATAAATTTTTCCATCTGTAAAATCCTTTCCTTCCAATGCAGTTGCCAATGCTGGATATTTTTCAGTCAAAGCTTCAATATATTGGGCACCAAATTTCATAGTAAGCTCTGGCGGATTGTCGTCAACGCTTGAAGTGATTGTAATTGGTGTTTTGTTTCCTACTTTATCAAATACATAGAATTTATTACTTGTAATTGAAATAGACTTTTTTGCATTTGAATCGTTGTTTGTAAATTCAAGATAATAACCATTACCATCTTCGCATGAAGCAAGAGAATCTTCCGCTAAATATTCATCCCAGCTATAACCATACAAGCCAGAACCAGATTCAGTAATATAACTGTGTGGAATATAGACATATACAGTCTCACCGTTCCTAATTTTATCAGATGCATCCTGAGAGAATGTAATTGCTAGAGAATTTGTAGATTTTGCATCAATACGATACAAGTTCTGATTATCATTTATGTGAAGACCTGTAGTTTCACTACCAAAATTTACCGTAGGTGCAGTATTATCAACCTGATACTTCGTATTACCCAGGCGAACAGTCTTTACACGGCCAAGCTTGTCGGCAACATGCAGGTAAATCTCCTTAGCAGAGTTTTCTTTAGCCATTGCATCAAGATTTCCAATTGAAACAGGAACTTTTCCTTCATGCTCGACACTGTTTCCATCAATAATCGTCCACTTATCATTAGGTGAATAAATATTACTAATTATACCAGAAATAGATGAAGTTTCTTCTATTTCTGGTAAATGAGAATAATAGTAAGCATAAGGAGCAAATGAATCTACATCAATATAGAAGAACATACGATACTTATTATATGTATCACTTGAATAATTTGGATAATCATGTTTTGTATTAATACCAGTATCAGTTTTTGCACTATTTTTATATTTATTAGAACTAACCCATGTTATTCCAGTTGTTGAGTCTACAGATGACCTTCGTCCGTCATTATACGGAACAAGTTTGGCAATTTCTTCTGCACTTGAGTAGGAATCTGCGTTCACGTCAACCTTTGTTCCATCGCCATGAACGCCAGTGCCGCCCAGCCAGATTTGTGGGGCTTCTTCGTCAGCAGAGTAAACAAACTTACCGTACCAGTAATCTTTTGCCGCCGCTGTTGAACCGTATTCTGCAGCGTTGACTTTTACATTGAGCTTGCTGATATTGATGTTTCCAACGCGGTCTTCGGCAACGACATAAATGTAAGGCGTTGTTTCAGAACATTCTTTCGGATATTCAATATTGCTCAAAGTGATTGTGCTGCCCGAAGGAATTCCGTAGAAATACTTGTTTTTGTTAGCATCTTCTTTTATCCAGCTCATTACGACTTCACGGCTTGGTGTTGTAGCAGAGTTAGAAGGATAAAGGAAGAGTCTTACTGCCCAGTTATCAGAATCAGCGTTTCCGCTTTCTATTGCTACGGTTTCAGAAGGTTCATTGTTAATTACAAAACTAGCTTTTGCATTGTCAGAGAAGA
Organism: Treponema ruminis; assembly: GCA_017161305.1. Lineage (GTDB taxonomy): Bacteria > Spirochaetota > Spirochaetia > Treponematales > Treponemataceae > Treponema_D > Treponema_D ruminis. The sequence continues at coordinate 1,570,112 of CP031518.1, forward strand.
AAATCCTATTATCAGTCTTTCCTTTTTCTTTTTCTGATTCGAGCCCTGCCGCATACATAACCTTAAGTACAGCGGATGAAGCAGAAGAACCGACCTTCCACATGTGGTCAGGCATCATATAATCGAAATCAAGGCCGTTTGCGCTGAGCTGGTTGTTTTCTGGCACAAATCCATCATCCGTGCCGTTTGCGTTCTGAGGAATCGTATTGTCACAAATCCAGATATCAGGTTCAGCTTGCAAACCTGCTTCGGTCTTCTGCTTGATTTCGACTGACTTAACGTTACCTACATTATCCTTGAACCACAATCGCATGTTGAGAGGGTTCTTTCCGTCGTTCTTTGGATAGAGCGTGAGTTTAGTTGTTCCGCTTGTGAACGGAATCCACTTGTTCCAGTTCTGGAGTGCAGTTGTCGGTGCTGCGTATTCGCCTTCAAGTACAGCTGCCGGTGCCTGTGCAGAACCGTTAATTGCGTAATATGCGACGCCACTGTTTATCGTGAAGTTCTTTTCTTTGTGATTTGCAAGATTGACTTCGATTGTAACAGGATTTACGCCGTCCTTGCCGCCGTTTCCGTCATTGTAGTATACGGCATAACCCGAAACTCCGCTGACTCCATCGACCCCCTCAGACTCTTCACGTGTCAAGGTCTTTGGAACAGAAGTCTTGAAGATGTGATAGTTCTCGCGAGATTCTTTATATTCCATATTGTTCTGGAGAGAACTGCTTTCATCATCATCATTTACAATCTCAGCCTCGCCGTCTTTTACGACATGGACAGACTTAGTTTCAGTAGAAATATTTCCGGCTCTATCTTTGAGAACGATTGTATATTCATGGTTGCTTGAAGCATCGAATTTAACGTCAGTAATCTTTGTGAGGATTGCCTTGTTAGATTCTTTTGCGGCAATTGCAACGGCACCAGAAGTCTTATCAGAAGCATCACTTACAAAATACAATCCGTAGAAGTTTGTGTCAGATGCATTTACAGTGAGGTAAATCGGCTCGCTCTCAGTACCTTGCGGTCGTTTATAGAAGTAAACTTCGCCATCGCTTGCAAGGATTCTTGCTCCAGAAGTTTTTGGCCATACATAATCAGCATCATTTCCGTTTTCACCGATTGTACCCATTACGACAGCAGCATTAGCATTATTGCCCCAAGCAGGAGCTGTTGTATCAAGGGTAATCTTGTCGTTTACGGCTTTTTCTGAGTCAGACCAGCCTGTAAGGTCAACTGGGTAAATGCTGACCTGGTTTTCGCCCTCTTCGCCAGTCAGTTCGACGTTTGTAACTATGAATTCGCAGACTTTTTCACATGCATAAGAATATGGAAGAGTTGCTGTCAAATTATCACTGCTTCTTTCAACGCCTGTGATTTCTTCGTAGCCATCGCCGTTTGTAGCTGCATCAGCATGGGTCAGGGCAGCTGTGTCAGCCGCATCAAGATCCTTGTAATAGAATTTAGAAGAAGAAGTGAATCTTGCTCCGCCGCTGATGACAAGGTGCTTGACGCCGCTTCGCTTAGCCTTTCCTCCAGCTGGGGCAGCCGTCTTAACTGCAACATTTACGAGTTTTTCATTTGTAAAGCCTTCGAGTGCGACTGTATTGGCATCTGCATCAGCTGTGCCGTTGATTGCCTCAGAACCGCCACGGTCAACAATCTTGACTCCGCCTTCAAGCAGGAGTGGAGCCGTAAAGTCAACAAATACGCTTGGAACAGTTTCGGTGCTATCTGCTTTATATGCGATGTCCGAAGATTTTGAATCATCGTCAGTATTAAGGGCAAAGTCTGTAAGTTTTACAGAAATCTTGTTTTCGCCCTCGGCTGTGAGGGTTGCGTTTGTGATTGTAACAGTGAAGTCGCCGTTTTCGCTGCGGAATGTCGGCTTAGAATTTGTAATCAGGGTGATTGTTGCAAAATCAGAGCTGACTTTGTAATCGCTTCCCTTTACGAGTTTTGTCGTGCCGCATGTGATTTCTGAGGCAGCTGTGAGGCGGAGGTTTTCACCCAGCTCAACAGTTTTTACGCCGGAACCGCTCTCGGCAATTGTAAGCTCAAGTTCAAGTTTTGCCGGAACTTTGCCAGCTTCCTCGAAGTCTTCTTTTGAAATCCAGTATGAATCAACAGTTTCTCCCGGCTGAGTGCGGGCAATGAGCCTGTTGATGAAGATTCTCTGAATCTTTGGAGAAGTTGAATCAGATTCAAGGTCAATTGTACCGTCTGCAGCACAGCCGTTGAGGGCCGCGTCTGCAAGATGGAGGTTGATTTTGTATGATTTATTGTCCTCGAATGTGTCTGCGACTTTGATATTCTGCAATACGAAGAGGCCGCTGGTGTATTTCTGAGGCTCTGTAAATGTGATGTAGTTGTCTTTGACAGTGTAATCAGCTTCTGCCTTGAGAAGTTTGGCATTTTCAATGAGGGTGGCTGTATCGGCCGGCTTAGTTTCTCCGCCCTCGCCTGCACTTTCTGCCAGTGCATCAATGTCTGCATTTGAAATGTATTTGATAGCAAAGTCAGCTGAGTCAAACGGTGTGGCACTTGAAGAACTGTCGTTGAGCTTTGGATCAATTCTGAGGACTTTTACGCCCGTCATGACTTCCGTGAATGGCAGGCAGAGATCCATGTTGCTTACGACAGCTGCCTTTGATACGCCGTAGACGCCTTCCTTAAGGTGCCATGTTACCTCTCCGACTACAGGAGCGGCACGGTCAAGAGTAATCATTGGTGTTGAAACTTCTTTTGAGACCCAGCCTGTGAAGTCTGTTGCTGTAATTGAAATCAGCTGCAGGCCGTCGTCTGAGCCCTGGAGTTCAACATTTGTGAATTTGAATGTGTTGGCAGCAGTAAATACATAGTTGACGAATGTAACGATACTGCCGTCAAGAGTATATTCTGTTTGAGCAAGGAGTTTTCCATCAACATAAACAGCAGTTTCCCCTGTGAAGAGGCCGTTTGAAAGAGAGAGAGACCTTACGCCGCTGCCATTTGTTTCCGGGCTGAGCTTGAGCGAGAGGTCGACGTTTTTTGTGTCGGTGTATACAGAGACAAGGCGGGCTTCGGCAAATGTTTTTTCGTCGGTTGCGGAATCTGCCTTTCCGTCGGCAAGAGCCGGAGATTTTTCTGCAATGGCAGGAATCTGGCTGTCGCTGAATACCTGATAGATTGGAGATGTTGAAGTGTCGTCAATGTAAAGGTCGAAGTTACCGGCATTTTCGTTAGAGCCAGTGTTGTCGACGAAGTCCTGGAGAGATACAGAAACTTTGTTTCCTTCTTCGCTGTTCGGCTTGTCGAGGCGGATATTTGTGAGCTCGAATCCGATAGAGCCGGTCTGTTTGTAAAGGTCAGGCTGCTCGTAATCGAAGAGAGTGACTGTGTTGGTCTTGGCATCGATTGTACAGCGGTCTGAAGATACGGCTCTGCCTTCGATGATGAAGCTTGTGTCTTCTGTGATATGGGCATTTTCTCCCAGAGTGATGACTTTGACGCCGGAACCGTTTTCTGTTGCCGTAACTGCGACAGTAACGTATTTTGCATCTTTGTTTTCGTCGTAGGCGCTTCCTGGAAGCCAGTACGTTGTTTCGTTTTCGTCATAAACCAGACGCGGAACGACGTTCTTGATGACAACGCGGTCGACAACTGGTGGCATGGTATCGTGAGCCAGCATGACTGTCTTTTCGCCAGCCTTGTTGAGTGCTGAATCGTAGAGGGTGATTGTAACTGTGTACATACCGTCTGCTTCGCCCAGCGTGAGGTTCTTAATATAGAAGATACCTGTGTTGTAGCTTGACTGGAGGACGTGGAGAGATTCGATTCCATTCGGGAAGATAGAAGCTCCGACATTACCCTTGCTGTTGAGAACGTCCTGCAGGCTGCTTGTGTCTGCTTCGATTGCAACGGCTGCTGCCTTCTCAGGGCTTTCTTCGACAGAGTAAAGGATTGAAGCATGTTCGAATGCATTTTCAACCTGTTTGCCGTCAGATGCCTTGATTGTGAGGCCGAAGACTTTAACACCACAGAGTTCTTCTGTAAACGGAACTTTGATGAGCATTGATTCTGGAACGACAACATCCTTGGTAGAGTTGAGTCCCTGAGCTCCGCTTGCGTCAACACAGTATACTTTTCCGGTTTCTGGAGCTGAGTTATCGCAGAGTACGGAAGAAATCTGCATTGCCTTAGAAATGTTGCCCAAATCGTCCATGAGTCGGATTGTGACAGAAACAGGTCCGTCACTGTCAACTGCGGCAGCACCGATTTTATATCTTTCTGAAACTGGAACCCAGGCCTTGTCGTCTGCTGCAACCTGCCAGTCTGTTGATGTGCCAAGGTGGCATACCCACTTAAGGTTTTCATGAGCCGCAGCGAGTTTCTGGTGACCGAAGTCGCGGATTGGGTCAGAAGTTTCGTCGTAAATTTCAACTGAATCGATTGTCTGTTTGTTGTACCAGCCGAACGGAGCCACGATAGAAGAAGACTTAATCTTTTCAAGCTCGTTTTCGATGGCAGGAGCCCTGTTGTCCTTTATTACGAAGACTGAGCGAGGACCATTACCCATGCCATCAGCATCATCAATAGACGGATCGTAGCCTGTAAGACCGTCGTTACCAGTAGAGTCAACGGCGTAAACCTCAATCTGGATGAGGCCGTCTGGCAGAGAACTGAGGTCGTAAGTGTAGAGACAGCCTGCAGATTTACCGCCTGTGATTGTCCTGAATGCACCGTTTATTTCACTCAAATTCTGGCCGGCAGCATAAGTGTCGATTACATTTGGTATGAAGTTGCCCTCAGCGTTGCCGTCGATTGCATTTCCTTCGAGGTCAGTAATGCTCTTAGCCCGGAATCCCAACATGAGAACGTCAGATTCCATACGTTCACCGTTGGCCTGAGCAATATCCTGAGCGTAAACGTAGAGGTTAACCTTGTTCTTAACTCGGTGAGTAAGAAGCTCGCCAGTATAAAGGCTGTTAGAAAGGTCAGCTGTAGCAGTATCAGCAAGTCTTGTTGGCGTACTTGCGAATTTAGAACAGTCGCTGCCAATGCCAGCAGTCATTTCAGTGATTAGAGGTGGCAAAGTATCGACATAAGTACCGATATTCCATTCAAGTGTTTTTGAGTCAGCCATTGTGTAGCCGGTAGAGTCGGCAACGTCATCCGTAAAATACAAGCGGACGACAACGGCAGGGTTGAACATTTCGGCTGTATCTCTGAATGAGAAGGTAACGAGGTTGCCCTTCTCGTTGATTTCCATTTTAAATTTTTCGGAGATATCTGTTTCGTTGAGGGAGAAGTCAGCGGCTCGGGTAGCCTGAGAAATAATGAAGTTGCCCTCAAATGACTCGATATCCATTGGTTTTGAGAACTGTACTCGGAGTTTGGTATTTCGGACAGGAATCTGGCTTGTTCCAGGGAAGGTACCGGCGATTGTTGGTCGGACTGCAATGACAGGCATAATCCAGATGTCATCGCGGGTCTGAAGGACAGTGACGTTTGTTGTCTCAGCGCGCGGATTTTCAAATTTGACTACGCTTGCATCAAGCTCCAGGCTTCCGAAATTTGCGTAATAATCATCGTCATTGGCGTAAACCATAGACATGTGCTGCTTGGCAACATCAAAATCTTTTGTAGAAAAGGCTGCCCAGCGGTAGAAAGCGTAATCCGAGTTGGTTACGGCAGTTACAGAAAAGGCTACGTTGTTTTTAACCTGATAAGAAGCGGCATCAACAGGAGTTGTCTTACCGAATTTGATTGAGGCGTAACGAAGGTAGACGTTCATTTTGTCGGCATTTGCAACCGAAACTTCGCCCTCGATTTTGTCGAAAAAGCCGTCGTCTTCAAGGAAAGAACAAGAAAAAGAAATTCCTGCAGCAAGAGCAATGAAAGCAGAAGCGCAGACAGTAACGATGAAGCGGGCAGACTTAGCCCTAAACAAATTTTTCAAACACGACATTTTTTAAATCCTCAGTCCGAACAGAATACCCCTATGGTAATTCTTCATTATATTTTAACAACAATAATATCGATTTTCAATATTTTCGGAAAATTTTTTCCTATGTATTTTCTTATTTACAAATTATTTAGCAGGGATTTGAGGAAATTATATTCCTTTTCGCTGTAATCCCCTGCCCTTACCTCAAATTCTGAATAGCCGACGCGGACAATGACAGCCGGATACTCAGGGTGAGCCAGCCAGAAGAGGTAGGCATCCCGGAAATTATTAAAGCGGCCGAGTGGAACGTAGAAGCGTTTTTTCTTCAAGTCATCCTCGTAAACGGCCTGAATCAGTGAAATGTTTCGGCTTTCTCTTGGAGCTTCATAAGGATACTTGCCTTTTTTAGCCTTACCCTGTCTGAATGAGATGTAATCCCTGAGAGACTTCTTCTTTGTGATTTTAGCAGAAGATTTCTTTGACTTTTTAGGCTTATTCTCTGCCTTATTTACAGCTACACGCTGCCATGTATGGCCGTCAGAGAAGCGGATAGCCATGTCCTTTTTGCCGGAAGTTCGTGAAAGAGCCCTCTCAGCCCGCTCGGCACGCTCTGTGACAGAGCCGCTTTCGCTTTCGGTGTCAGCGTTTTCAGCGACAGGAGTGTCGCTCTCAGCTGGAGAGTCGTCATAAACAGAGCTGTCGCTATAAACAGGAGTGTCGGCGGTCTCGGTGAGAGAATAATCGGCTGATGGCGAGTTTTCTTCTATATAAATATATTCTTCGGCTGAGTTTTGAGATTCTGGGATACTCTCGCTCTCAGAAAGTCTTTCGTTTTCTGGATAAGATTTGCTTGCAGTACGAGATTCACTCGCTGTACGAGCCTGGGCCTTCTTTTCTTCCTGAGCCTTTTTCTCTGCCTTTTTGGCAAGTTTTTCTTCTTCTTTCTTAGCGGCCGCCTCTTTTCGTGCCTCAACTCGTTTTGCCGTTCCTTCCGGGTCAACGATTTCCGTGATTGAGTCAACAATCGGCGTTACGAATTCAACGACTGCCTCGGTAGTTTTTTCAACCTGCTCAGCAACCGCCTCTTTCGTCTTTGTAACCTGCTCTGCAACGGCTTCAGTTGTCTTTGAAACACTCTCAACCACAGCTTCTGTCGTCTTTGAAACGCTCTCGACTACAGCCTCAGTCGTCTTTGAAACGCTCTCGACCACGGCTTCAGTAGTTTTTGAAACAGCCTCGGCAACCTGCTCGGCTTTCTTAGAAACAGTCTCAACGACAACAGACGTAGTCTCCGCGATTGATTCACTTACGGTCTGACTCTCATGAGGCTCAGCGCGGGCAATCTGATTTGAAGAATCAGTCCCTTCAGAAATATCTGCAACAGGCGCACTTACGCCCTCAATCTGATATGGCGACTCGGCGACTTCTTCGCTTTCGTCTGCCTCAACAAACTGCTCGTTCTGCTCGCCAAGATTTTCTTGAGAAATGGCGGTATTTTCGGCAAGGGTCGTGTTTTCGTCAGAGTTTACAATCTGTCCGTTTTCTTTTGATTCTTTCGTTTCTTTTGAGCCGCCCAAAGCCCGGATTGCAGCAGTAATACCAGAAATTCCTCCGCCAACAATGCCCTTTCCTGCTCCAGCCGCCCCACCGGCTGCCCCTCCAGCGACAGCGGCACCGCCTGTAGCAGCCCCGCCAGTCGTAGAAGCAACGGCAGAAAGAGCACCATCAGCAGGACTTCCGGTCTTTGCGGAAGTTTTTCCTGTCTTTGAGGCTGTCTTTTTAGCCTGAGTCTTCGAAGTCTTTCCAGTCTTTCCGGCTGTCTTTTCAGCAGGCTTTTGGCCCTCAGCCTGAGCAACTGTAGCAGGAGCCGGGCTTTCGCCAGATGTTTCAAGAGCGGTTTTCTGCTCGGCAACTGCATCATACATGCTGCCAGTGAAAGCATCTTCGTCGCTCTCATCGTATTTTTTAACGATTGTCTTTTCGATTTCAGGAATTTTGTATTCCATGTGAGTTGACTGGATGTAAGGGTTTGAAAGTCCGATTTTCGGTTCCTCGTACATGCTCTTGTCGAGGATTTCATACTGACCGTTCATGAATGAATTGCTTCCAACCCAGATTGTTTTTTCAAGTCGCTCAGAAAGTGAGAAAGCCCTTCCCCGGACTGTCTCAAATGAACCGAGATAGGCATAATCCATGGCCAGTTCCATGTCGTTTTCGCGGACCATTTCGTAAGCATCGTCACAAGTCTCGTAGTCACCGACCTCATAAGCACAGCGGGCAAGTCCAAGATATGCGAGGATATTTTTCGGGTCATTATTGATTACCTGTCGGTACATGTAGGCCGCATTTTCGTACTGTTCCTTGGCATAATACATACTCGCCGTGTTGAGAAGGGCGTTTTTATTGTTTGATTTTCGTGCAATTCGGAACTGCTTTTCCGCCTCGTCAAACAGACCGTAACGGACATAAAGAATACCAAAGTCGTTGCGGACTCCAGGGTCTTCTTTTTTGGCCAGCATGTTCTTAAATGAACGGATCTGCGGGTCAATTTCGCGGGTAATCCAGTGGTCGACGCTGTTAGAGAATCTTGAAAGAAGCTGTTTTTTCTCCGGGAGCAAGAATTTTGCCTGGGCGCCAGAGACACCTACCGGCTTGTAAAGTTCCCATGAGTCACGCATTTTGTAGAGCATGGCTTCGTTTGTCCGGGCAGCGACATGCCATTCTCGTGCACCTACCCTCCAGGCTTTTGTGTAGCCCTCGTCAGAAAGGGTGATTTCAAGAGGAACCCAGACTTCGCCGTCAGAAAGAATGTATTCATCGAGTGAGTTGAAGTATCTCCATGCATCTTTTTGCTTTACGCCAGAGTCAAAGGCGATGAAAATGTGTCCCGGAATCGTAATAAATGCCGTGTGAACGCCGACTGACTCGAAGAGGGAGCAAGTGAGGATTGAAAGGTCGTCACAGTCACCGCCACGGTACATCAAAGTCTGATAAGGGAACTGCAAGAAGTCGATGGATGTAGAACCAACGTTGTCGGAATATGAAGAGTTAGGGTCGATTACATAGTTGATGCCGAATTCATCCAGAGCCTCAAAGATTCCCATGGCATACTGAATGTTCAAAGGAACGCCTGAGCGCAAATTGTTTCGCACGCTGCTGGTAACATGGCGGCTGAAAAGCATGGCGGCCGGGTCTTTTGAAGAAACGAAAACGGCTGCACGGCGGTCGTCATCCCAAGACATGGAGTTACGGCCGTAAATTCCCAGGGTAATCGGGAAGGTCTTTCGCTTTTTCTGGCCAAGAACCCGGTATTCAACGATTACGCTGCCCAGAGAGTCTACCTTTTCAATCAAATCAAGCATCTGCTCGTTAAAGAAGGCTACCAGGTCAACGTCAAAGCTTTCCTGCTTTTCCACTCTCTTTCTTGTGGCACAGAGCTGGGGCTGGCCCATGTACTGGCCCTGGAAGAAGCTTACTGAAACGTCGGTGATTCCGCACTCCTCTTCATTTTTGATTTCAACAGTCGCAAATGGATTTTTTTCGTACCACGAGTGCAAGACCGGGAAGACTGGCTTTACTTCCTTTACCTGCATGGAAATAAGCGTGTCACGGCGAATCATTTTTGAGACATTGAGTGTAATTCCGGGTGCCGCTCCCACATCAGAAAAAACGCCGCGGTTAAATTCAACCATCAAGGGCGCTTCAAAAGAAAGATGGGGATTGATTTTATATGCAAAGGAAATTCCGCCTCCAAAAAAGAGGGAATTTTTCGTCGTATCAGAAACCGAAAGGCTGTAAACACCTGCATTTACAAAAGGAAGGATTGAAAAACGCTCAAAAATCGGAATATAAAAGCCAAGACCGACGTTTGCTCGCATTGCCGAGGCCGAAGACAAAGTTTCGTCAGTTTTTGTTTCGCGAGGAAGGATGAGATAATCAAATCCGGTAGAAATTTCAAGAATTGTGGGGGTGCGGTAAGCAAGTTTTACACCGCCGCCATAGGTTGAAGTTACAGGAAAGGCATCATAATTGCTTGAAAATACACCGCCCAAATAGCCGTGCACATTCAAAATCACGTCACCATCGGCAAAAGTTGCAGCCAAAGGAAGAAAAGCTGCAGCCAAGATGAGGATTATTTTTTTTGAGAAGATGTCTTTTTGCCTTTTACTCCAATTCCCCCATGATGCGCTCAAGATTCTTCTTGGCACTTTCATTGTCAGGATCTTTTTGAATTGCTCTCTCATACCACTTTTTTGCTTCTAGATAATCTTTATGTAATGATGCAATATTGCCTAAGTTATTCATGGCGGTGACATTTCCCATGTTTGCAGATTTTTTATAAACCTGCGTAGCTTCCTTGTACATGCCGGCCCTAACATAAAGCATACCTAGCTGGTTATAGTTATCGGCATTTTCACCACCATTTTTTATGACATTCTGTACCTTTTCAATTTTCGGACCGAACTCAGTTGCGACGTAGCGGGCCATATCGACTTCAGCAGAGGCAACAAGCCGTTTTTCATCAACATTAAAGTTAATGTTCTTTTTATCCTTATCATTATCATTAATAGTAGAAAAACCGTTTGACGGATAGAGTTTCCAGGCGTCTTCAAGAGGAACCAGGGTAAGGTCGGCTTCTGTCTCAAGCATCATGTTGATGACTTTTGCCGCGTTGTGCCAGCTGTTAATGAATCCTTCCTGCAGGCTTCGCATTGAAAGAGGAATCCAGACATTGCCGTCAATATCAAGGATGCGGGATGTGCCGTTGAAGTAGCGGTCAGCCTTGTCCATTTCAACACCAGTATCGAAAAGAACGATAAAGTCATCATCAATAGGAATATAGGCACCGTGAATACCGACCGACTCAAGCAGAGTCATGGTAAGGATACCGATGTCGTCACAGTCGCCGCCGTTGTAGAAAATCGTATCGCAAGGATACTGGATGGAATCGAGCAGAGCCTCATCAAGATGGAAGCGGTTGTAAGGAGTCTCAAAGTCGCTCTCACATTTCATTCCGGCAATTCTCAATCCTTCAAGAAGATACATTGCAAACTGAAGGTTGCGGTTTACGCCTGAGCGGAGTTTTGTTCGGGCGATACCGACGAGAACCTTTGAAACTTCCAGAACTTCAGGAGCCGAAGAAGAAATATATGCGGCAAGTGCCTGAGGGTCGTTCCAGCGTACCTGGGTTCGGTTGTAAACAGGAATGATGACTGACGAAATTGAAGTTTTTCTCTCACCAAGTAAATCGTAGCTGACAATGATTTCACCAGGGATTTTGCTGGCTTCAGTAAATCCGAGGATTTTTTTGGAAAAGTCAGCAAAGAAAGGAACTTCCTTGACCTTTCGCTTTCTGATGCTTGAAATTGAACCGCACTTAAGCTCGGAAGAAGTATAGCCCTCTGCACGGAAAGTGACGGTAACGTTTCGGATTTCAGCGGACTCATTGTTTTTGATATAAATGGTTCCGAATGGGTTTTCCTTATACATTGTATAGAAAAGAGGGAAAAGGCTGTCAGGAATGTCGCTCGTACACTCAACAGAGCCGGCACCGCTGCTTTTTCTTTCTGTTTCAAGATGAAATTTTAAAGCCAGACCGACTGTAAGGCCTGCAATTCCAGGATTTCCGACCCACGAGTTGTTCTGATATGCAAAATATGAAGCCCCTGCTCCGACAGTCCAGTGAGGATTGAGACGGAGGCCCAGGTCAGCAAAGCCCCGGTACCAGGGAGCAAAGTGTGAAGAGGCTCCGTTTTTGGCAATTCCAAAGCCGGCAGCACCGCCAAGAGAGAATTCAATGCGGGCAGCAGGATAAAAGAAGAAATTGGTCTGCAAGCCGAAAGGAATCAGGGAGACGAATTTTGCCTCATCATCAAGAAGCTCGCCGTTATTGTTTTTGGGAATCATGAAATAACCGAAGGAAGGGCCGAAATTGATGCAGCCCAGAAAATCCATGCCGGCACTTAAAAAGCCGCCGCCGCCGATTGGGTCCCACTTGGTTTCCCCGGACGACATGAATGGCATTATGGCACTTGGTTCAGCCTTAAAGGTTAAATCATATGAATATACGGATGCACAGACAAATAGAGAAAAAAACAGAGAAATTAACTTGTACTTACTTTTTAAACTCATTCCTGAAATAATGTATAGTAATTGGAGATTTTACGCAATACCAGTCATTTTACTGAGTGATTCTGAACTCAACACGCCTGTTTTTCCACCAGTTGGCACGGTCGTCCCTGTCTGCAATAGGACTTGCACCGCCCAAACCTTTCGGAGTAAGGAGTTTCGGGTCAATTCCACGCTTAATAAGCTCCTTTACGATTGTTTCTGCGCGTTTCTGGCTCAAAGGAAGCAGTTCTTCGTTCTGCTCTTTTTCAGTTCCGCTGATATTATTCGCATATCCTTCTATTATAACGTTTACTTCCGTGCCCGATTTTGCAAGCTCACGGATTTCATCGGCAACTTCATCGAGAGTCTGGGCGTTAGAAAGCTTCTGCTCCTTGGTGACTTTATTGAATCCTGCCGCGTTGGGGTCAAAGGCAATCGACTGAACGACGATTTTCCATTCATGCCCCGGGACGACGACCTGGAGCAGGAGTCCCGTGTTGATTTCCTTAGAGACCTGGGCTTTCATTTCGCCGGTACGCATTCTGTCCTTCTGACAGGGAACTACCGTAAGATTAGCCCGGTATGTATTTCGTGAAACGACGACTTCCCCGCTCTCACTTCTTCCATCCCACTCAATTGATTCAGGCAATTTTCCTGTACCAGAGATTGTGCGGAAAAGATTTCCTTTCGGGTCGGTTATTTCAAGCTTCCAGCTTTCAGGGGCCTCTTCAAGATACTTAATTTCCGGCATGAAGGTAACGGTGTCATTTCGTCCGTCACCATCCGGCGTGAATTTTTCCCCGCCCTTGACGTCGAGAGTAAGCTTAGGTGCAGGCCATTTAGCCATTTCAGCTTTTTTGGCAGCTTCCTTAGCTTCGGCTTCCTTCTGGGCCTTTTCTTCGGCTGCCCTGCGTATTTCTTCCTGTGCCTTGATTTTTGCCTCTTCCTCAGCTTTTTTGCGGGTTTCTTCCATTACACGCTGCTGTTCTGCCTCGAAAGCCCTTCTTTCTTCCTCAATCTTGCGTTTTTCTTCGGCAATTCGGGCATCTTCTTCCATTTTACGGCGGTTTTCCTCGGCGATACGCTTCTGATTTTCCTCAAAAGCCCTCATCGATTCTTCCATTTTACGCTGCTGTTCTTCCAGCGCACGCTTTTGGGCCTCGATTTCAGCATCCATCTTTGCCTTTTCAAGATTCCTTCGCTCTTCCTCAAGGGCTCGCTTCTGGGCTGCGATTTTTTCTTCTTCCTCAGCCGCCTTTCGTCGTTTTTCCTCGGCAATGCGGGCTTCTTCTTCTATTTTACGGCGGCTTTCTTCAGCTTCGGCTGCCCTTCTCGCTTCCTCTGCCCTTCGAGCTTCTTCCATTTCGCGGCGGTATTCTTCCTCAAAACGCTTCATGTCGTCATCGAGCCTGAGTTTTTCTGCATTGCGGGCAAGTCCGCTGTTTTCTTTTGTCTCAGGAACTTTTGCAACTACGACTGGAGCCAGCATCAGCTGTTCAGGAGGAATATATGGCGGCTCTCCGTCAGGTCCTACAAGCTCAGGAATGATTGGAGTCTCTTTCTTTTCAGCAATTTTTTCGGAATCAACACGCTCCATTGGCTTCTTTTCGACAGGCTCGCTAGGCAGCTCCGGCGCAACGGAATGAACGATTTCGCTCGGCACCTTTTCGTCGCTCTTCTTTTCCTGGGGAATGTCATCAGCAAGGATTTTCTCAAGCTCGTCAGGAAGGTCCATCTTTTCATTTTCGATGTTGAATTCAGCGTTTACAAGCTCAGGCTTTTCCTTTGCCCGCCTCTCAATTTCAGCTTCAAGCAGACGGATTAACTCTTCGATTTTTTCACGCTGGGGTGTTTCCGGCTCTATTTCCAGATATTTTATGTAATTATCCTTTGCGTCACCCAAGTGGTCGAGTTTAAGCTGGGCGTTGGCACGGTTTAAGACAGCCGGAGAATAATTTTCGTCCTCGCGCAGGGCAATTGCATAGCTGGCATCGGCCCGCATGTAGTTTCCCATGGCATAGCAGGAATTTCCGGCATTGTAGGCAAGGATTTTATGGTCGGTCTCTTCCTTTGCAAGTCCCTGAACGCAGACTGCAAGGGATTTGTCATACTGCTCAATCTGATAGTAGCAGACACCAAGATAAATATAAACTTTGGGGTCAAGGTTCTCGCTCTGAAGGGATTTTTCAAAATAAGCGATTGCTTCCTCAGGCTTATTTAAAAGGAAAAGTTCCTCGCCCTTAACGAAATCTTCATTATAAACAATGACAGCCTCTTTTTTCTGTTTTTTGGCCGGAGTTTTTTTGAGCTTATCTACGGCGGTCTTAGCCTCCGGGGACTTTGTTGTAGTCGGATTGACGGCGGCAGGGACCGGCTTGTTAGCCTTTTTTACCGCAGACGCTTTCTTTTTCTGTGCAAAAGCAGGCGTAAAAATAAGTGAGAAAATCAAGGGAAATAAAATAAAATTCTTTTTCATATATATTCTTCCTAATTATCGGCAAATTCTCAGATTTTCACAACTCCCGCGCTTAATTGCCAAGTGCTAATTACTAATTGCTAATTATGAATACTTGTTATATACTATTTACTGATTTTAAAATTATATTAATTTGGAGCCACTCTGCTATGGTAGTTGTTGCAGTCATTTTAATACTTCTGGTTCTCATCGGATTTCTCGGAGTTTTTGTAATAAAGTCTTTAGCCGCTCCCAAAAAACTCGATGGAATCAACAAACTCATAAAGCAGCAAAAATTTACTCAGGCACAAAAAGCCGCCAAATCCCTCATTGCAAAGGACCCGCGGGATTACCATGCACATTACTATCTCGGCAAGGCTTATCTGGCCGACCGCAAAAACGAACTGGCCCTCATGGAATTTAAGACTGTCGCAAACAACGCACTTTTCGATGCCCAGCTCCCGGAGGCCGAATTCCGCAAGCAGCTTTCACAGCTCTACCTCAAATTCAACCAGCTGGACGAAGCGCTCAAAGAATTTCTCCTTCTCACCAAGCTGGAGCCTACAAACGCAGAAAATTTCTATCAGTGCGCAAAGATTTACGAGCAGCAGAGCAACGCAGAGACAGCCCTTGGCTTCTATCAAAAGGCAATCAAATTCAACAAAAAGCATGTAAAGGCCTGGGCCGGCATGGGCATGATCCTCTTCCGTGCAAAGCAGTTCAACGAGGCCAAAAAGGCAATCGACTACGCCCTCAGGCTCAGCCCGGAGACATACTCAACCTTCTATTATCTTGGTAAAATTCAAAAAGAAAACAAGGATTACCCGGCAGCAGTAAAGTCATTTGAAAAAGCCTGCCGCGACCCTGAATTCAAGCAGCGGGCCCTTCTCGAACGCGGTTCATGCTACATGATGGCAGGAGCCACGGACAATGCCCAGCTCGAATTTGAAAAGGCAGTCAAGGCCGGCAAGGACGAAAAATCCCAGGAAAGCCTTTACGCAAGATATTTCCTCGCTTCATGCTACGAAAAGAACAGAAAAATCGACAAGGCCATCGAACAGTGGCAGATTATCGCCAAAATCAACCGCAACTTCCGTGACGTTTCAGCAAAACTCTCGGAATACAAGGATTTGCAGTCAAACGACAGCCTCAAGGAATTCCTCACAAGCTCAAACGCAGAATTCGTCGAAATCTGTAAAAAGGCTTCGCTTGCAGGATTCAGCATGGCCGCTCAGACAGCCGAAGAAACAAAATGGGGCTGCCAGATTATCGCCACAGAGGTTAAAAAAGACGACTGGATGAACGTTCGCAAGCAGCTCTTCCTGCTCAACTTCTACCGTGTCACCGACCCTATCGAAGACGCCGAAGTCCGCCGCACCCTCGATTTGGCAAAGTCAAAGAACTGCGCAAAGGCATATGCCTGCACTTCATCAGAATTCACTTCATCGGCAATGCGCTTCGCAGAAAACCGTCCTATTGAGCTTGTCAGCAGAGAAAAACTCGAAGCAATTCTGGCAAAAGCAGGTATTTAGGTTAAAATATGAAGATTCTCTGCGTCTCAGATCAAATTGACCCGCTCGTATACAGCACAGGAGCGAAAGAACGTTTTAAAGACATAGATTTAATTTTGTGCGCAGGGGATTTGCCTTCCGACTACATCGACTTCATCGTCTCCACGCTAAACCGGCAGACATATTTCATCTTCGGAAACCACAACCTCAAGGATTTCGGCTACTACCACAAGCAGAGGCCGCAGAAAGGAGCCCACCCGACCTGGCTTGAAGACCAGAGCATGGGCAACCTCAAAGGAAGTTTCGGAGCCACTTACGCAGGCTTTAAAGTCATCAAGGACAAGAAATTCAGGATTCCCCGACCGGGCAAAAAGCCCCGCCCCCTTCTCATTGCAGGAGCATCAGGTTCAATCCGCTACAACAACGGTCTCTGCCAGTACACAAACTCACAGATGTTCTTCAAGCTTCTGGAACTGGTTCCCCGTCTTCTTTACAACAAGATCCGCTACGGAACTTACCTGGACATTTTCCTCACGCACGCTTCTCCCCGCCACATCCACGACAAGGAAGATCCGTGCCACAAGGGATTTGACTGTTTCAATTGGTTTATAAAAAAATTTCAGCCGACTTATTTAGTCCACGGTCACATTCATCTTTACGACATGAATACACCTAGAAGGACTCAGGTCGGCGATACTACAGTCGTAAATGCATTCAGCTACACAATTCTAAATTTGGAGAGTGAATAATGAGCGGAACAGTACTTTCAAGCATGTCAGACGAGGATTTCTCGCGCGCAAGGCACAAGGCCTTGTTCAACGAAGTACAGCACTTCCTCAATCCTGACGAAGCAACTTTGATTTCCCTTTCAGACATAAAAAAACTGCTCAAACCTGAAAACGAAGTATACAAGGGCATGCAGACAATTCCAGTCAAATTAATCGTAGGAAGCGAAGGCCGTTACAACGACTTTGACAACCGCTTCTTCCCAAAGAGCATGCACCTCAAATCAAGATGGGAGCACATCGACATTGCCCACATAAACGACATTCCCCTGCCCCCCATCTCACTTTACGAGCTGGGCGGAGTATATTTCGTGCGTGACGGAAACCACCGCGTATCAGTTGCAAAATCCCGCGGAGTCGAATTCATCGATGCAGAGGTCGTAAGCCTTCAGAGCGAAATCAAGCTCCATCCGGGCGACTCCCTCAAAAAGATGACAAAGCAGGTCATCAACTACGAAAAAAGGGTTTTCTACACGGAGACAGGCTTTGGCGACGTCACTGACTTCTGGAGCCTTGATTTTTCGGTTCCGGGCCAGTACGACGTGATTTACAACCACATCCTCACCCACAAATACTACATTAATATGAACAAATCTGATGAAATCGGCATGGACATGGCAATGCAGTCATGGCTTTTCCACGTCTATTTCCCGGTCATCAGCATAATCGACAAGTACCACATCATGAAGTATTTCCGCCACCGCACCAAGAGCGACCTCTACGTCTGGATGATCAACTACTGGGACGAAATCAAAAACAAGTACGGCTCAG
The DNA here is from genome assembly GCA_017161305.1 of Treponema ruminis. GTDB lineage: Bacteria > Spirochaetota > Spirochaetia > Treponematales > Treponemataceae > Treponema_D > Treponema_D ruminis. The sequence continues at coordinate 1,587,671 of CP031518.1, forward strand.
AGCTCACTTTGGACGACATCGCAGCCCCATTTATGAAGACTTTTGGCGAATCTCCGGTAAAACACTTCAAAAATAAGATAAAAGGGCTTATTTTTAAAAAGAAAATTAAAACTTGACGTCATTTTCTTCCGATGTTACAATTATAAAATCTAAAAAATTTAAGGGAGCAAAATGTTCACATCAGACGCAATTTCCTACATTCCTCTGTTCTGTACGGCTGCGGTCTCAATCGTAATCGCAGTGCTTCTTACAATCATTAAAGTAAGAAAAACAGCAAAGGTTAGTTTCATTTCATACTTTGCGCTGGCAGTATTAATTTTTGCATGTATCTATACGGCGACTCATCCTGGCATGATGCGTTTCGCTCTTCTTGTCCTTTTTGCATCAATTCTGCTCATTCCTTATTGTGTAATGCTGGCATTTGGCAAGCCACAGGAATATGTTAAGGCAGAAGACATCGAAGAAGAAAAAGAAGAAGTCAAACCGGAGATAGTCGTTGAAGAGATTCAGGTAGAAAAGATTGACCTCATCCAGAAAGGAAAGGCTTTCGTTGCCGCAGCAGCTGACTCATTCTCTGACAAAGACGGAATGCAGAATCTTCTCGACACAATCAACAAGACTTGTGTTGAAGTAACAAACGCAAACGGTGGCGCAATCCTCATGGTCGATGAATTTGAGGACTTAATCACTGTCAAATCATTCACCGGCGACTTCCCGCCACCATACAAACTCCCGGAAGACTTGCCTCACAAGCCTCTCCGCGTATCAACAAGCTTCAAATACGCTCAGTTTCCTCTCCGCGACAATATCTTTGGTGAAATTGCCACCGCAGGCAAGGCTGAGCTTATCGCCGTTCCAAAAATGGACGACCGCATCGTCGAAAACGAGCCGGAAGACTTCTTAAAGCTTGGCAGCTTCATCTTCCTTCCATTGCGCATGCCGGGTAAAGACGTCGTTGTAGGCGTTCTTGCCCTTTCACGCAATCCGGGAACAGACCCATTCGGCGACAAGGAATTTGACTGGGCCCAGACCCTCACAGAATTTGCTGAGTCTGCCCTCAAGACAGCACTTAACTTCAAGCAATATACAGACAAACAGGAACTCACAAAGGAAGCAGACATCGCTTCCGGCATCCAGATTTCATTCCTGCCCAAAAAGCTTCCTCCTTTGCCGGGCATCAACATCGGTACATACGCAGAGCATACATCAGGCGTTTGTTCGGACGTATACGATGTAATTCCGGCCCGCAACGACCGCATTGCCTTCATCGTAATGGACGTAGCTGGTAAGGGAATGAACTCATTGCTGGTCATGGCAATGATCCGGGCCATGTTCCGTCTTATCGTAAATACAACTCAAACCGCAGGAACAATCTTGAGCTGGGCAAACCGTGGCATCTGTTCAGAACCAAACGCAGACCACTTTGCTTCAATCGCGCTTATCAACTATGATCCAACAAGCAAAAAAGTCCAGCTTGCAACAGGTGGAAGCGTTCCTGTTTACCGTTATAATGCCTCTAAGGAAGCTGTAGAAAAGGTATCCGTAACTTGCGAGCCGATTGGTATCGAAAAAACGACAAGTTACAAGGATATAGAGTTTACAGCAAGCCAAGGAGATATTATAATATGTTATACTGATGGTTTGGTTGAAGCTCTAAATGCACAGGGACAGCAATATTCCCTCGTGAGCTTAACTAATATCATAAAGGCGAATGCTAAACTGCCGGGTAAAGATATTGCTAACCTGGTAAAAACCGATATCAAGAAGTTTATTGGTAACGAAACGCTGCGCGATGACCAGACTCTTCTTGTGATTAAAATTCAGTAACTAAAGGAGTTAAAATTTATGGAACTGAAAATTAGAAAAAATGGAGAAGTTTATATCATAGATGTAAACGGCGAAATGGATCTTTACAACTCCTATAAATTAAAGGAACTCGTCATGAAAATGCTTGAGAAAAATGTAAAGAGCTTCATCATCAACCTTGAGCAGGTTGACTACATCGACTCGTCTGGAATCGGTGCATTGATTTACATCTGCTCAACAATCAAGAAGATGAACCTCAAGCTTGCAATCTCAAACATCCATGGCTCTGTAAAGAAGGTCATTGAACTTACAAAACTCATGGGATACTTCCCTATCGCTAACAGCGTAGAAGAAGCTCTTCTCATGGTAAATGAATAATAAGAGAGGTAAACACAAATGGAACAAATCAAAGAACTGCGCTCAGACGACAATGACCCATTGTTCGACACAACAAATATGCTCTACAAGGAATTCCCTTCAGATTTCCGACAGATCCGCTATTTCACTCTTCTTATCGTTCAGTCAGCACCACTTGAGATTAAGGAAATCAACCTTCTTGAACAGCAGATTTCAGAAGTTATCAAAAACGCTGTAAAACATGGTAACAACTGCGACATCAACAAAAAGGTCAAGGTTTGGTACTCATTCAGCCCTTCACACGCTCACCTCATCGTACAGGACGAAGGTGAAGGTTTCAAAGACTTGGAAAAATGGAACGAATTCAACCGCAAACGACTTGAAGCTCTCCACAATTCAGATTTTGAGCAGCTCGCAAACTACGTTTCTTTCCGTACAAAGAAATCAGACGATCAGGATGGGGGTAACGCACTTTTCGCAGCCCTTGAGTACTGGGATGGTGGCTATGTTTACAACGGCAAACGAAACGGTGTAGCAATGCTCAAAAAATTCCAGAAAAAGCACTTGGGTGTAGCTGTAGAAGACTAAAGCGAACAAAAAAATTACCTCCTGTAATTTTTTGATTCGTACGAGAATTTTCTATCGAAAATTCTCTGGCTGTGGCCCTGCTTCGTGCAGGGCAGTTTTTTTGCTTTTACTAATTTATTACAGATTTCAAAACTTCTAGGGTTTCATCGGCTGTTTTCTGCCAGTCGAATTTCTGAGCCCACTCAATTCCTTCTTTTATCATTTTTTTGCGTAGATTACTGTCAACGGCAATTTTTTCGATTGAATCCGCTATTTCCTCGATATTTGAGCTGTCAAAGAGAATGGCTTTTTCGCCAGCAATTTCCTGCAGGGCACCGGATTTTGAACAGGCTACGGGAACGCCTGTGGCCATGGCCTCAAGAACAGGAAGCCCTACTCCCTCAATTTCAGAAGGGAAGAGACAGCCCTCGCTGCCGGCATAAAGGGCAGGAAAACTTTCGTGGGGGAAATAGCCTGTGATGAAAATATCCGAAGCATAGGGAGAAATCATGGCGGCCTTTTTGACGGACTCGGCACAGGCTCCTTCTGAACCAGAAAGCACGAGGCGGTGAGGAAGATTGGTCTTTTTTTTGAAAATCTCAAAGCCCTTTATGAGCTCAACATGGCGCTTGAGCGGAGAAGAAAGGGTTGAAGCGTATAAAAAATACGGGCGTCGGATTGCAAAAGGCTTAATCATCTCACTTTCACCGGTGAAAATTTCACGCTGATAGAAAAGGGAATGATTGATTCCATTGTGGACGACGATTATCTTATCCTGATTGATTCCCAGACGGCGCAAATCCTTTTTTACATACATACTGGGAGCGATGATTTTATTTACATGCTTGAGGCAGAATTTAATCCTCGTCCTTTCGGCAAAAGTCTTGCTGGCAAAACTTTCGGAAACGATGTCATTTACGACTGCAACGGAAGGGGTGCTGAAGAAAAGAGGCATGGCATAGGATGAAGCCGGAAAAAGAATGGCATCGTATTTTTGTTTTTTGGCAAAGGCATTTGAAATGAACATGTGCCAGAGCTTTTCGCTACGATCGTCATCCGGCAAAATTACGGATTCGTAGCCGATATTTGAATCACGGCCATAAGTATAGCGGTCGATTTCGGCTCCAAAAAGCTCGAACTGAACCTGGTCTGTATTCTGAAACTTTTGAGAAATTGAAGTTAGATAGGAACCGATACCAGAACGACCGTGCTCACAACCAAAAGTGTCAATACCTATTTTCATAAATCAATAAATTATAGCAAAAGTTCTTATTCTCTGCTATAGTAGAAAAATATGGATTCAATCAAATCATTTTCAGAACTTAAAATCGAAGACAAATACATCGAAAAACTTGCATCAAACGGAATCACAGAACCAAGTGCAGTTCAGGCACAGGCAATACCGGAAATTCTTGCAGGAACTTCCCTGCTCTTTCAAAGCGAAACCGGCACAGGAAAAACCCTGGCCTTTCTCCTTCCCCTTTTGCAGAACATCGAAAAACTCGAAAATCCCAAAAAAGAAGTCAAAATTGTAATTATTTCACCGACCATCGAGCTTGCTTCCCAAATCAAGAGTCAGGTTCAGCTTGTTTCAGACAGCAAGGCGGCCCTTCTTGTAGGCGGAGCCCCAATCAAAAGGCAGACGGAACTTCTCAAGGAAAAGCCTCTTGTCGTAATCGGAGGACCTGCACGACTTCTAGAACTTTTTCACCTCAAAAAACTCAAGCTTGACGGAGCGGCAGCAGTCGTTCTTGACGAGGTTGACCGCCTCATTTCTCCAGAGCTACGCGACCAGACAATCGAGCTCATCTGTGCGATGAAAAAGGACATTCAGCTCATTGCAGCCAGCGCTACAATTACCGCCAGCACTAAAAAAATCCTGCAGAGCACAAGAATCAAGCAGAACGGCACCACTGAAAGCGACCTCAAGACCTTGTTCCTGCCGCCAGAAGACGTTCTCCGAAAAAGAATCACCCATCTTGCCCTTTTTGCAGAAACTCGTGACAAAATCGACACGCTCCGCAGTCTCTTGAACGCTGAAAAACCGGAAAAAGCCCTTATTTTCACTTCAAAAATCGATCAGGTAGCAAATATTGTCTCAAAATTGAAGTACAAAAACATAGAATGTTACGCACTCACGGCCAAAACCGAGAAAACCGAACGAAAGGCCACGATTGACCGTTTCCGAAGCGGCAAAATCAAGATTCTCGTAACCAGCGATCTCGTAGCCCGGGGCATGGACATTCCAAACATCAGCCATGTAATCCAGATGGACATGCCAAGCGACGACGACTTTTTCATCCACAGGGCCGGCCGAACAGCACGAATGGGCAAGCAGGGAATCAATATCGTAATCGGTGACGCCTATGAAATGCGAAAATATGCCGCAATCGAAAAGAAACTCAAAATCACCGTTTACCCGAGAATGCTCTACAAGGGCAAGCTTATTGACCCAAACGAAGTCACTGATGTTAATTGAAATTCATAGCGATTTCATGTTATACTGACTAGTACATTTCAAAAAATGAGGTTTCCTTGTGTTTCTAAAAAGTCTGGATATATTTGGATTTAAATCTTTTGCCGACAAAACCCACATTGAATTTGCCGACGGCATCACTGCTCTTTTGGGCCCAAACGGCTGTGGAAAGAGTAATGTCGTTGATGCTGTAAAATGGGTTCTTGCAGAGAATAAGGCAAAGAATCTCCGTGCGGACACAATGGAATCAGTCATTTTCAACGGAACTGAAACCCGTCCGCCTCTCAACATCGCAGAAGTCACGCTCACACTCGCAAACGAAAACGGTCTTCTCCCTCTCGATGATACAGAAATTGCACTCAAACGCCGTCTTTACCGCTCAGGTGAAAACGAATATTACATCAACAACAAGCAGGTTGGTCCTACAGAAGTCCGCCGCCTCTTCATGGATACAGGTGTCGGTAAGGCAGCCTATTCCGTCATGGAACAGGGCAAAATCGACCAGATTCTTTCGAGCAAGCCGGAAGACCGACGCTATCTTTTTGAGGAAGCAGCCGGTATTTCCCGAAGTAAGGCCGAAGTTGCAGAAGCCCGCCGTGATCTGGAGAGAACCCAGCAGAACCTGGACATGATTGAGGTCTCTCTGGCAGAAAACAAACGCAGCTACGAGACTTTAAAAGTTCAGAGCGAAAAGACCCTCAAATACCGGGCCCTCAAGGAAGACATCTTCAACTTTGAGCTCGACATCCAGCTTCTCAAATTAAAGGATTTTGTTCAGAATCAGGCCCGCCAGACCCAGGCCAAAGAAGAAATCGCCGAAAAACGCAATGCAGTTCAAGCCGAAATCGACGAGATTTTGAACACGCTCACAGAAAACAGCGACAAAATCAAGGAATTGCAGGCAAAAATGGGCGAACTTCAGATGGAGCTTGTCAGAATCCAAACTGAAAAGACAAACAAACTCGACCAGCAGAAGATTCTCAACGAAAACGCCCGCACCATCCGCGAAAAAATCGGTACTCTCGAACTCAAGCAGCGTTCTATTCAGGAGCGCATTGACGAACTCAACGAAGAAATCGCAAATCAGGACGCAGACCTTCGCTCAAAAAGCAAGCAGATTGAAGAAGTAAAGCAGAACATCGATTCATTCGTCAAAAATATTGAGTCATCACAGAATCAGATTACGACAAACGAGCAGAAAATCACCGAAAGCGAAGAGGAAATCAGGAATTTAGACACAGAACGTGAAAATTTCCAGAAAGAACTCGAAGCAATCACTGAAGATATCGTCACCGAGCTCGACGCAAAGCTCAAGGACTCAGGATTTTCAAGCGCTGCCAGCAAAAAGGCAAAGGAAGACTTGGATTCCCTGGTCGGAAAGCTCAAGGTCTACGCAGAAGGCCGCCGCAACATTTTCACTGACTACGCTTCCCTCAAGGGCCACTCAGACGAAGAAAACGAGAATTTTGCAAAAGACGCAATCAAGGCTCTGGATGAAGTCGCAGGCCTTGTAAAAGAAATCGAAGGTGCCGTTCAGACTTATTCTGAGACAGTACCAAACTTCATCGATGAATTCCTTTCTCCGGAAGGTATCATCACCAAAAAACGAAATATCGACCGAAACATTCAGGAAAATTTGCAGAAAATCGCCACAATCCGCGAGCGAATCGACGGTTACAAGGCAGAAAACATCCTGCTTATCGGTAAAATTAACGAATACAAAGAGACTTTAAGCCAGCTCCGCGTTTCTGAGGCTCAGATGCAGCAGCAGATTTTCAACGCCAAGCAGACGGCTGATTTGCTCAAGCGCAACCTTACAGGCGAGCAGAACGCCCTGCGCCAGAACGAGCAGGATTTGTATCTGGAGCAGAAAAATCAGGAAGATTTGGAAGAGCGAATCTCTGATTTGGACGAGGCTCTGGGCGAAATCGAACGCCACGGCCGGGAATGTGCCGAAACAATGGGCAATCTCGACGAGGAAATCAAACGCTGCAACACAAGCGTAAGCGGCAAAAAGAACGCCCTGGACAAAAAGCGCGAAGAGCAGCAGAAATATCAGTCTCAGTACGAAAAGCTCACTCTTGATCTTGTTACAAGCGAAAACGACATCCGTAACATCAAGCAGAACTTCATCGAAACCCACTCACGCGACCTCATGGAATTTGAGGAACGCATGTATAAAATCAATACTCCGTCAGTTGTCCTGCGTGAAAAGCTCTCTTCTTCACGAAAAGCACTTGCTGACCTGGGTTCAGTCAACCTCATGGCACCGGAAGAATTCGGTGAGCAGAAGGAGCGCTATGAAAAACTCCAGAAGCAGTACGAGGACACTGTAAAGGCCCGTGCGGACATCCTTCGTGTTTACGAGGAAATCAAAACCAAGTCAACAGAGATGTTCGTCCTCACCTACAACAAAATCAAAAAGAATTTCCACAATATGTTCCGCCGTCTCTTCGGTGGTGGCCGTGCCGAGCTCCGACTCACAGATCCGCAGAACGTTCTCACGTCGGGAGTTGATATTTACGCCGAGCCGCCAGGAAAGAAACTGCAGAACATCGCCCTTCTTTCGGGTGGCGAAAAGACAATGACGGCTGTAGCCCTTCTCTTCGCAACCTATCAGGTTCGTCCTTCTCCATTCTGTCTTTTGGACGAGATTGATGCGGCTTTGGACGACAAAAACGTCACAAGCTTTGTTCAGGCACTCCGCTCATTCGCAAAACTTTCTCAGTATATCGTCATCACCCACAACAAAAAGACCGTTATGGGCGCAAGCACAATGCTGGGTGTCACAATGCAGGAATCAGGCGTAAGTAAGGTAATTACAATCAGCCTGGACAAGTCAATTTCAAAGGACGATTCTTTTGATGAGACCGAAGAATTTATCGAAGAGGATGTACCGGAAGAAGAAGGTGTAGTCGTTCCGCCAAGACCGGAGCCACGAATCCATAACGCAGACGGTACAATCACTGACCCGATTATCGAAAAATATAACGAGGAGCAAAAAGAAGCCGCCAAACGTGCAAGGGCCGAAGCTAAGGCAGCAAAAGCAGCTGAAGAAGAAGCCAAGCAGAATAACAGTGAGGCGGCTCCAAAAGAAGCAGAAAATGTTTGATTTTGATGATTTAAAAGACAGCATTTCGGATTTTACTCAGAAAAAACCGCTTTTGATTGCAATTATTTGCATCGTCGTTTTTTTGTTCTTTGCCGGGCTTATAATCCTCATGATTCAGACAACGCCAGTCAAAAAAACTGAGATTCGGGAAGCCGAGCCTTTCACACAGGATGCGCCGGTTCTTATTCCCGATTCTCCTGACATCGAAAAAGAATATTATCCAAACCGAATCACCGAAAATCAGTGGTCAAAAGAAGAAATTGACAAATGGTTCACCTATCCGGAAGAAGAAACAATGAAAGAACTGGAAAAGGCGAACGACAAAATAGCCGATGATATAACAGGAGCGGCTCCGTAATGAAAAAAGTTTTTCTGCCAGCAATCTTTGTATCACTTTCAATTTTTCTCACATCATGTGGCTCAACAGCTAGCCTTGACGTAAACCAAAAGCAGGAAGAAGTCGCGAACGAAATCGCGTCTGAAATAAACTCAGTTAATCAAAATTCTGAAAAAAATGCTGTTGAGGCAGAAGAAGCCGAAGTCACGGCTGACAACTCTGAAAATGAAATCGAAGCAGAGCCAGAAGTCAGCGCAGAAGAGTCTGAAAAGAAAGAAGAGCAGATTGATTCAGAAGCCGAAAACGCAGAAGAATCAGGTAAAATAGAAGAAAGTGGAACAGAAGAAAATTCTGTAGAAGTAGAAACAGAAACTGAGCCGGAAGACAATTCGGCAGAATCTGAAAGTTCAGAAGAAGCTGAAAGTTCTGGCGAAGAGTCAGAGACGGCAGAATCAGAAGAAGCAGAAAACTCAGCTCTGGAAGAAGTCTCATCACCTTCTCAGGAAGAAAACTCTGACAAGACAGGCGAAAAAGTCAGCGAGGAAGACTCAAATCTCAACAAGGAAGGCGGAGAAGCACCTACCACTGACGAAAAAAGCAAGGTTTCAGAATACCAGATTTTTGAAGAACCAGAAATTGTAGTTCACGATTTGCCGGAAGCTCCAAAAGAAGAGGCAAAAACAGCTTCCATTCCAGAAGAAGCCGCTCCACAAGCAGAAGAGGCAAAACCGGAAGAAAATAAAGAGTTTGCCCAGCAGGCAGAAGAAAAAACTGTAGAAACAACAGAAAGTCCTTCAAAAGCAAGCGAAAACCAGAATATAGAGCCAGCCCCGGCTCCTGCAGCACAAGTTCCTGCTGCAAAAGAAAGTGAAGTTATTGAAGAAAGCCCGGCTGAGCCTTCAGAAAGCGAGCTTGTCACCCCTTCCCGCTCTGTAAATGTTAAAATCAACCAGTATCTTGACGTAACATATCCGGGAACAGGCTGGACTTATATCGGCGAAACCGATAAAAACGACCTCTTCAATTATTTTGGAAGAAAACTCGGCACTAAAAACACGACATTCTCACTCAGGGCAAAAAAAGCAGGCAAGACAATCCTCCACTTCTACAAGAACGATGCCCTCACAGGCCAATACATCGATGATTATCTTGCAGTAAACGTTGAAAATAAAAAGAGCACGGGCCGCGTTCGGGCACCGTCATACGCAGACATTGTTCCTGCAAAACCGCAGAGAAGAATCGACCGGGCAAACGAAAATGCCGCAGCCACAGAATCTCAGACTAGTGAAATTAAAGAAGAAGCTCCGGTCCAAGCCCAGGAAGCAGCTCAAACAAAGGCTGAGCCAAAAGTTCAAAATGAAGCAAAAAAGCCTGTCGCTGATTCTGGAAAATCTTCAAAAGCTAAAGAAAAAGAAGTCTCTCCAAAATCAAAAGAGGCAAAAGAAAATAAGAAAAACGATCCTGCAAAGGCAAATGCAGCTTCAAAGAAGGAAGCCGCTCCGACTGCAGCAAGAGCTGCCCCACATGCGGCAGCAGCTCTTGCTTCAACAGCTCCAGAAAGCGACATCAAGACAGTCATTCAGAACACCGAATCGACAACACATGTTTCAAGCGTGGAGCAAAGCCAGGCAGCCGAGCCTGCAAAAACTCAGCCGGCAGCAGAAACAAAGCCCAGGGAAGTTCAGGCATTCAATTACACACCGCTTTCTTCTCAGAGCGAGCCGGAAGAAGATTCACAGGTGTCAAGCGAGCCTGTAGTCATTGTTGAGGACACAAGTGTCGTCGCTGACGAATCTCTTCTCGAAAAGGCAAAAAAAGACTTCGCTGACAAAAAATTCGCGGACGCCCTCAAAGAAGCCCAGGAATACTACAACACCGCTTCAACAAGACTTGATGAAGCCCTCTTCCTTCTCGGTCAGATTTCTGAGAGCAACAGCCAGGTGCGTGACATCCGCTTCGCCGTAGATTCTTACGACATGCTGGTAAAACGTTACCCTGCAAGCAAATACTGGAAACAGGCAAAGAACCGCTCGATTTATCTCAAACGATTCTACATAGATATCAGGTAAAAATACTTTTCTTGGAGATTATATGAAAAAGCTTTCATTGGCTATCACGGGCCTGTCACTGGCAGGAGCCCTTCTTCTTTCTTCCTGCTCCATTCAGCAGGATCACTATTCAAAAAGAACTGTCAGTGTTTCAGGAACCGGCAGCATCACTGTAGAAGCTGACACGGCAACCATCATCCTTTCTGTCATTACAAAGGGAAATGATGTCAGCGAGACTTCCGCAGAGAACGCAAAAAAAATGACCGCAGTTCAGGATGCAATCAAGGCAAAGGGTATTCAAAAAGAATGCATCTCAACCCAGAATTTTTCAGTTTATCAGGAAAGTCACTATGACAATAAATCCGGAAAACAGGTTTACGATGACTACCGGGTAACAAATCAGATTAAAATTCTTGTCAAAAAGATTGGAATGGTCAGCGAAGTGATTGATCTGGCCCTCAAATCAGGGGCAAACCAGCTTTCTTCACTCACCTACGGCGTGACTGACACTGAAATTGCCAAAAAACAGGCAAGGTCACTCGCAATTGCACAGGCTCAGGAAGCCGCAAACCTTCTTGCAGGAGCAAGCGGGGCAAAACTGGGCAAGGTGCTTTCAATTTCAGAACACGCAGACTACGCTTATCCGCGTACAAGAATGCTTAAGGCAGGACTTGCAAACAGCGACATGGCTATTGCAGAAGAAGCCGTAGCAACTCCTGTTTCTGGCGGAAGCTCAACAGTAACGATTTCCGTCGATGCAGTCTATCAGTTGAAATAGGACTTTAGAAATCCTGTTGCGATAAGACATGAAAAACAATAAAATATAAAAGAATTAGATTCCCGCAGCAAAACGGGTAATATAAAAACGAGGAATAAAATGCTTGATTATCGATTTATTAAAGAACATCTTGATGAAGTCAAAAAGAATATTTCTGACCGAAACATGGTCGCTGATGCTGACCTGGTTGTAAAACTTTTCGACGAGAGAACTGCTCTCACAACAAAATTGCAGGCCCTTCAGCAGAAGAGAAACGAGAACGCAGCTTCAATGAAACAGAAGCTTGATGCTGAGACTCGCGCAAAATACATCGAAGAAGGCAAAAAGATTAAGGAAGACGTTGCTGCCGCAGAAAAAGAACTTGCAGAAGTTGAGGAAAAACTCGACGCAACAGGACGACAGATTCCTAACATGCACCACCCTGACACACCAATCGGAAAGCTCGACACAGAAAACCTTGAAGTCAAAAAAGTCGGCACACCGCGCAAATTCGACTTCCAGCCAAAAGACCATGTAACTCTCGGCGAAGAACTGGACATCCTTGACTTTGACCGTGGTACAAAGGTTTCTGGTCCTAAATTCTACTATCTTAAAAATGAGGCCGTATTCCTTGAACAGGCCCTCATCATGTATGCACTCAATATTCTCCGCAAGCACGGTTTCACACAGTTCATTACTCCTGATGTAGCAAAACAGGAAATCTTGCAGGGTATCGGATTCAACCCTCGCGGAAACGAATCAAACGTATATTGTATCGAAGACGAAGGAACTTGTCTGGTCGCAACTGCAGAAATCACTTTGGGCGGCTATCACTCAGGCGAAATTCTTGAAAAATCAGCTCTCCCTCTCTTCTACTGCGGTCTTTCACATTGTTTCCGACGCGAAGCAGGTGGAGCAGGCCAGTTCTCAAAGGGCTTGTACCGCGTTCACCAGTTCGACAAGGTTGAGATGTTCGTTTACTCATTGCCGGAAGAATCTGACAAAATCCACGAAAAACTCCGTCTTATTGAGGAAGAGATTTTCACAGGACTGGGCTTGCCGTTCCATGTTGTTGACACTTGTACAGGCGACTTGGGTGCACCTGCCTACCGCAAATGGGACTTGGAAGCATGGATGCCTGGACGGGCCAACGAAGCTCATCCAGATGGCGACTACGGTGAAGTCACATCAACTTCAAACTGTACAGACTATCAGGCCCGCCGCCTGAACGTTAAATACCGCGATGACGACGGCAAGAACAAGTACGTTCACATGCTCAACGGTACAGCAATCGCTGTAGGACGAGCAATGCTTGCAATCCTGGAAAATTACCAGAACGCAGACGGATCTGTTACAATCCCAGAAGTTCTCGTTCCATACTGTGGCTTTGACAAGATTTTGCCAAAAAACAAAAAACAGTCAAATCAGTAATTTAATTTATGCCGGAGCCAGAAAACAGAGTTTTACGGGGAATCTTTTATCTTCTCATCTTTATGAGCGTTGTCCTTGCGGGGACCATGCTCAAGGTGCTTGAAAGTTTCCTCAAGCCTGTTATTCTGGCCGTACTTTTAGCGGCAGTTTTCTACCCCTTCGTAAAAAAACTTTCCACAAAATTCAAGCTTCCCTGGTTTTTCGGCATCCTCATTGTCTACGCCCTTTTTACGGTTATTTTCTTTGGACTTGGAAACATTCTTTCGACCAGTTTCATGTCGATTCTAGAGTCATTCCCGAAATATGAAGAGCGTTTCCGCATGATTTACCATACAATGCAGGACAGCTTTGCCCAAAATCAGGATTCAGGACTTTTGAATTTCTTCTTCGATTTCAACAAAGACCAGACTCTGCTCGAAAATCTTTCTTCACAGCTGAACATAGTTCCCCTGCTCAAAAACTTTGCCGTAAACTTCACGAATTTCATGCTTTCATTCACGAAAAGCACATTTTTGATTATCCTTCTTTCGATTTTTCTTCTTTTGGAAATCAATTTCACCAAAAAAAAGGTCTACGCGGCTTTTTCCGGTCACTCAAGCACAAAGATTCACGACATCATGAACAGGGTTGCGCGAGACACGACCCATTACATTTCAATCAAGTTCTTTATCTCCCTTCTTACCGGGATTTTCGTCTTCATTTTCTGTCTTATCGCTGGAGTTGACTTTCCCTTAGTCTGGGCCTTTCTTGCCTTTGTACTTAATTTCGTTCCAACTTTCGGCTCAATCATTTCCTGGGCAATCACGACGATTTTTGCCTTTTTACAGTGCTATCCTTCACCATTTCCGGTAATTTTTATCGCGATTTCAGTTCTTGTAATGAATGTATTTTTGGGAAACGTAGTAGAACCTAGAATTGAGGGTGAAAATCTAGGAATATCGCCCTTCATGATTCTCGTAAGCCTCTCTCTCTGGGGCTGGCTCTGGGGATTTTTAGGCTTAATCGTAGCCGTTCCCCTCATGGTAATCATCAAAATCTTCTGCGAAAACATCCAGGTTCTCCGACCCATCGGAATTCTACTGGGCAGCGGTAAAAATCTGGAAAACCTCTACAATGCAGGAAAATAAAAAATCCGTACCCTTGGGCACGGATTTTTTTATTTAGATTTTCGGAGTCTTGGCCAGTGATTTGGCGATTTCATCGTCTGTCGGAATGTAGTCGCTCATCGTGCCGTCATTGAAAGCCTTGTATGCATACATATCGAAGTAGCCTGTTCCTGTAAGGCCAAAGAGGATTGTCTTTTCCTCGCCGGTTTCCTTGCATTTTAGGGCTTCGTCAATCGCAACTTTGATTGCGTGGCTGCTTTCCGGAGCCGGAAGGATTCCCTCAACGCGGGCAAAGGCCTGAGCTGCCTCAAAAACAGCAGTCTGTTCGACAGAGCGTGCTTCCATGAGGCCGTCATCATAAAGCTGGGAAAGAATTGAGCTCATTCCGTGATAGCGCAAGCCGCCTGCATGGTTTGGTGAAGGCATGAATTCGCTTCCGAGAGTGTACATTTTTGCAAGAGGACAAACGTGACCAGTGTCACAGAAGTCGTAAACATAGCTTCCGCGGGTAAGTGACGGACAAGAAGCCGGCTCAACAGCGATGAACTGATAGTCAGCCTCACCACGCAATTTTCGCCCCATGAACGGAGAAATCAAGCCGCCCAAATTTGACCCGCCGCCTGCACAGCCGATGATTACGTCCGGCTTGATGCCGTATTTGTCCATTGCGGTCATTGTCTCAAGGCCGATTACAGTCTGGTGGAGCAAAACCTGATTGAGTACGCTGCCGAGAACGTAGCGGTAGCCTTCCTGTTTTGTGGCAGCCTCTACAGCCTCACTGATAGCACAGCCCAAACTTCCGCCTGTTCCTGGGAACTCTGCAAGAATCTTGCGGCCGACTTCGGTTGTCTCGCTTGGAGACGGTGTGATTTGCGCTCCGTAAGTGCGGATTACTTCGCGGCGGAAAGGTTTCTGCTCGTAGCTGACCTTTACCATGTAAACCTGGCAGTCCAAATCAAAGTATGAGCAGGCCATTGAAAGGGCTGTTCCCCACTGACCTGCACCTGTCTCAGTAGTAACGCCCTTGAGGCCCTGTTTTTTGGCATAGTAAGCCTGGGCAATTGCTGAATTGAGCTTGTGGCTTCCGCTGGTATTGTTTCCTTCAAATTTATAATAGATTTTGGCCGGAGTTCCCAGTTTCTTTTCAAGGCAGTAAGCGCGGACAAGAGGTGCCGGGCGGTACATTTTGTAGAATTCACGGATTTCAGCAGGAATCGGAATATTTGCAGTCTTATCGTCAAGTTCCTGCTTTACAAGTTCATCGCAGAAGACATGAGAAAGCTCTTCGGCTGTACATGGCTTGCCGGTACCAGGATTCAAGAGTGGAGCCGGCTTCTTCTTCATGTCGGCGCGGACATTATACCAAGAGGTTGGAAGTTCATTTTCATCAAGATAGATTTTGTAAGGGATTTTCTCGGACATATTTTTCTCCAAAGCAAAGTTGTGCGTTATTATTTATAGAAACATTATATATTGGAAACTGGAAATTTGCAAGAAAAAGAAAAAATATATTCTTGCGCCAATGAAATCTTTAAGTTAAAATAAAATATTATGAAAAAAATCACCTCCGTTTTTCTTCTCATCTCTTCTATTTTATTTAATGCATTTTCACAGTCAGCGGCCAAGGGAAACATTGACCAGTCATTCCTAAACGACTTTGTTCACAGGACATGGACAACGGCAGACGGTCTTCCCGGCATGACAATCACGGCCCTCATGCAGGACAAAAAGGGCTACATATACATCGGCACCTATGACGGCCTGGTACGCTTTGACGGAATTGAATTCGTCAATTTTTCACGCAATTTCGATCCAAAATATGATTTCGTTGCAGTCCGCTCAATCTTTCAGGATTCAAAAGACAACATCTGGGTCGGACACAACGACGAGGGCGTAAGCTGCATAAAGAAAAACGGAGAAATTAAAAAATTCTCCACCGAAGACGGTCTTCCCCACAACTCAATCCGGGCAATCTGCGAGGACTACGATGGAAACATCTGGCTGGGAACGGCATCAGGCCTCTGTTATCTCACGACAGAATCAGAAGTTATAATCCCGGACGGACTCAAGGAACTTGGACAGGAAACTATTCAGGTTTCAAAGCTTTACTGCGACACAGCCGGAAGAATCTGGATTTCAACGGCAAACGCAAACGAACTTTTCGTCTATTCAAACAAAAAAGTCGAACTTTTCACCGGAATCACCAAAATCAAAAATCCATCTGTAAACGAAGTCACCCAGGACAAAAGCGGTGCCTTCTGGTTCGGCGTTGCCCCCCACTATTCAGTCAGAATCAAGGACACAGAAGAAACTGTTTTTGATATCGGCCATGACCACACTGAAGGAACTGTCGTAAACTCAATAATTCAGGACAAGGCAGGAGATTACTGGTTTGCTTCTGACAGCGGAATCACAGTCCTCCACAACGGAATGTACACTTACTATGACAAGCGCAACGGAATCCCGGACGACTACATCAACGAAATCTTCGAAGACCGGGAAGGAAACATCTGGGTCGCTTACAACCGCGGCGGAATCGAAAAAATGAGCCACGGAAAATTCCGCACAATCTCAATGCCAATCGCAATCAACGCAATCTGTGAGGATAAAATCCGCAACGTTACCTGGCTCGGAGCTGACGACGGACTTTACTGCTACAAGGACAACAAATTCATCGAAAACAAAATCACCGAAAAGTGCAAGGGAGCCAGAATCCGCCATGTCGGAATGACGAGCGACAACGAGCTCTTGATTTCAGCATACTCTGACTTGAGCCAGATTCGCGTTCTTCCAAATGACGAAATCAAAGTCTGGACAACTAAAGATGGTCTTGCAGGCTTAAAAAACAGGGTCGCAATCAAAACAATGAGCGGTGACTACTACTTCGGAACCACCCAGGGACTGAGCATATTAAACCACGAAGACGGCAAATTCACAAACATCACGCGGGAAAACGGCTTTGAAAACGAATTCATCATGGCCCTTTACGAAGATGAAATCGGTCAAATCTGGGTCGGAACTGACGGCGGCGGAATCTATATCCTCAAGGACAAGGAAATCGTCAAGCACTATAAAACCGATGACGGACTTGCAGGAAACGTAATCTTCAAGATTTCCAAAATCGGTGACGGACTCTGGGTCACGACGGGAACCGGCATTTCCAAATTTATAGAAGAAAGAAACACCTTCTTCAATTTCAACTCACGAAACGGTCTGGGCACTGACAGTATTTTCCAGATTATCTGCGACTACACCCACACAATCTGGATGACCAGCAACAAGGGCGTACTTTCAGTCAATCTTTCAGAAATCGAAGAAGTTCTCGACGACAAGAAAGACAAAATATCAGCAAAATTTTACGGTAACTCGGACGGTCTCATCACGGGCGGCATTACTTCAACATCGGTTTCAACCCAGGATTCGCTGGGCCGAATCTGGTTCACCCTGATTGACGGTTTTGCAATCTACGACCCGGTAAAATCCGGTAAAAATCAGATTGCACCAAAAATCGAAATTCAGGAATACTCAATCGACAACACAAAATTTAATTATAACGGCGAAAAAGTCATTCTCCAGCCTTCAGCAAAGCGTCTCAGCATCAAATTCACGGGACTCAGCTTCATTTCCTCTGATCAGATGCGCTTCCGCTACAAACTGGCAGGCTTCGAACAGGACTATTCAGACTGGTCAAATTTGAGGAACGTTTCATACACAAACTTAAAGCCGGGCACTTATGAATTCACGGTAATCTCTCAAAACAGCGATGAAATCGAAAGCGAGCCGACAAGTCCTATCATCATTGTCAAAAAACCTTACATCTGGCAGCAGATTTGGTTCTGGCCTCTGATTATCCTCATAGCAATTGCAATCTCAACCTTCATGGTCCGACATAAAATCCGCAAGATGCGCCGCTATCAGATTGAGCTTGAGCAAAAGGTCGAAGAAAGAACCCATGACCTCAAGCTTGAGAAAGAAAAATCTGAAAGCCTCCTGCTCAACATACTTCCAAAAGAAGTTGCAAAGGAACTGACCGAGCACCCGAATCAGACAATCGCTAAAAAATACCCAAACATCACGGTTTTGTTCACTGATATCGTAGGCTTTACAAAAATGAGCGACGGAATGAGCGCAGAGGCAGTCGTAACAATGCTGAACAAAATGGTTTCCCTCTTTGACGAGCGGGCAAAACGTGAGGGAATCGAGAAAATCAAGACAATCGGTGACGCTTACATGGCGGCAACAGGCTTTACTGATGAAATCGACCAGGACGGAGCCCTCCGCATGGTCAAATACGCCCAGGGCCTCATGGAAGACGTCAAAAAATTCAACGAAACTTCACCCGTCAAAGTTCAGATCAGGCTTGGAATCAACACAGGAAACCTCGTCGCAGGCGTAATCGGAAAGTCAAAATTCATTTACGACATCTGGGGTGACACTGTAAACGTTGCAAGCCGCATGGAAAGCACAGGCGAGGCCATGAAAATCCACGTCACAGAAATGACCCATGCCCAGACAAAGGACAGCTTTAACTACAGCGAAGGCGTTGAGCTCGAAGTCAAGGGCAAGGGCAAGATGAAAACATACTTCCTGTAATATGACTGCAAGTGATGATTAAAATCCGATTATGTGATATAATAAAAGACTATGGAAAATCGAGAAAATTTTAAGTCACGAATCGGATTTATCATGACTTCAGCAGGTTGCGCAATCGGACTTGGAAACGTCTGGCGCTTTCCTTTCATCACAGGTCAGTATGGCGGAGCGGCTTTCGTTCTGTTTTATTTGCTTTTTCTGGTGCTTTTAGGCGCACCAATTATGATAATGGAATTTGCCGTTGGCCGGGCCAGCGGTAAAAGTGCCGTCCGTTCATTCCATCAGCTGGAGCCAAAGGGCAGCAAGTGGCATATTTTCGGCTATTTTGCGGCAGCCGGCAATTACCTTCTGATGATGTTCTACACCACAGTCGCAGGCTGGATGTTCTCCTACATTTTCAAAAGTGCCAGAGGTACATTCACAGGCCTCAATGCAGAGCAGATTGGCGGCGTTTTCAACACAATGCTGGCAAATCCAGCCGAGCAGCTCTTCTGGATGGCTCTTGTAATCATAATCGGCTTTTTAATCTGTCTGGGCGGCCTTAAAAACGGCGTCGAAAAGGCTTCTACAATCATCATGACAAGCCTTCTTTTCCTCATGCTGGTTCTCGTAGTGAGGGCAGTCACTCTTCCGGGTGCAGGAAAAGGTCTTGCCTTCTATCTCAAGCCGGACTTTTCAAAAATGGCTCAGAACGGCTGGGGTGAAGTAATTTTTGCGGCAATGGGTCAGTCATTCTTCACACTTTCCCTTGGAATCGGAGCTCTTGCAATCTTCGGAAGCTACATCGGAAAGGAAAAGGCCCTCACCGGCGAAGCCCTGCACATCATCACACTCGACACTTTTGTTGCCCTCATGGCAGGCTTTATCATCTTCCCGGCTTGTTTCGCATTCGGCGTAAATCCAGGCCAGGGACCGGGACTCATTTTCATCACTCTGCCCAATATTTTCAACTCAATGTTCCTCGGCAGGCTCTGGGGCACACTTTTCTTCGTCTTCATGTCTTTCGCAGCCCTTTCAACAGTAATCGCGGTCTTTGAGAACATAATCGCCTTTGCAATGGACAGAAACGGCTGGAGCCGCAAAAAGGCTGTAATCGTAAACATCATTCTCATCCTCCTCCTCTCAATTCCTTGTACTCTGGGCTTCAATGTCTGGAGCGGCTTTGTAGTTCCAAAACTGGGCAACATTCAGGACATCGAGGACTTCATCGTATCAAACAACCTTCTTCCGCTCGGCTCCCTTCTCTACCTGATTTTCTGTACTTCTCGCTACGGCTGGGGCTTTGACAACTTCATCGAAGAAGCAAACACTGGAAGCGGCATAAAATTCCCCCGCATCCTCAAATTTTACGTCAGCTGCATTCTCCCGATGATTGTTCTTGTAATCTGGGCTGTCGGCTATCTTCAGAAATTCATCCTCAAATAGGGAAAATGAGCTTTTATGGAAAAACTTGATGTAAAACTCATAGCCCTTGATTTGGATGACACACTTTTAAACGATGACCGCCTCATTTCTGACGGCAATGTCGAAGCCCTTCGTCAATGTGCCGAAAAGGGAATCTACGTCGTTCTCTGTTCCGGCAGGGCCGAAGATGCAATTCTTCCTTTTGTAAGAAGGCTTGAAATCGCTGGCAAAGAGGCCGGCAGATTTATCATCGCAATCAACGGCTGCTCGATTTTCGACATGCACAAAAGGCAGCAGATTTTCTGCCGGAAGGTAAAAGCGGACATTCTTTTAAGGACCAATGAAATCGCCGAAAGCTACGGCCTCAAAACCGAAGTTTACACGCCCGACACAATTTATTACGAGCAGGCAACAAAGTGGACGAAGCTGGACGTTGATTTGTGCGGTCTCAAAGGGAAAGCCGTCGAAAACTACAAGGAATTCATCAAGCAGGGATTTACAAAAATGCTCGTTCCAGGAGAGCCGGAAGAACTTCAGAAATTGCAGACAATTCTGAGGACTGAGTTCGGAGACCAGGCAGTAATTTTTACCAGCAAGCCCTACTTTCTTGAAGTTTTACCGCCTAATTGCGGCAAGGGAGAGGCTGTCGAATGGCTTTCAAATCAGCTGGGCTTTGGCATCGAAAAGACAATGGGCTTTGGTGACAGCATGAACGACGAGAGTCTTATCCGCATGGCAGGCTATGGAGTCGCCATGAAAAACGGCCTTGAAGAAATAAAAAAAATCGCCCGCTTTGTGACTGATTTGGACAATAATCACGACGGCGTTGGCGACTTTTTGAAAAAGCACGTGCTTTAGTTCTACTTAAAAAAGCTTGAGGAATTCCTCTTCATTTATGATAGGAATTCCAAACTTGGCGGCCTTCTGGTTCTTTGAAGAGCCGCTTTCAGTATCGTTTGTGACGAGATAGGTCAAATCTTTTGTAACAGAAGACTTACAGCTTCCGCCAGCCTTTTTGACCATAGCCTCGGCATCCGCCCTCTTCATTGTTTTGAGCTCGCCCGTAAAGCAGAAAGACTTTCCTTCCAGAGCACCGCCTGCAATTTCTTCAAGCTGGATTGTTCCGCTTTGAGTGAGGGAAAGCATTTCTTCCTTATTTTCTGCCAGACCTTCCACGAAAATCTTAGCCGTGATTTCAGCAAAACCGTAAACCGAGGCAATCTGCTCTTCACTTGCAGCAAGAAGTTTTTCCAGTGAGTTGAATCCGGCATCAATCAGCTTCTGAACCATTGTTTCGCCGATTCCTTCGATGTCAAAGGCAGCAACAAAGACTGCAAGGGATATGCGGCGGTGATTCTGAATGCTCTCAAAGACTTTTTTGGCACCAAGAGAATTCTTCTGGTTTTCGATTGATTCCTCGTTCAAAAAATATGGAACAAGCTGCTCTGCAGTAAGCTTATAAATGTCAGAAATTGAAGCAACTTCCTTGTTTTTGAAAAGCTCTCGCAGCAAAGTATCACCGAAATCGCGGATGTCAACAAGGCCTACCCACTTCTGCAGCTGGTGAAGCACCCTTTTATCGCAATTTTTATTTGGACAGTAGAGGCGGCTTCCTTCATCGACAAGCTCGCTTCCACATACAGCGCATTTTTTTGGAAAGACGATTGCACTCGTTACCTGACCGGGTTCTTCGTTCAAAACGCTTTCAATCTTGGGGATAATCTCACCCCGCTTTACGACGACAAGGCGGCTTCCGATTTTGACTCCGAGGGAGCGCATTGTGTCCGGGTTTGCAAGGCTGGCCCTCTGTACTGTAGTTCCGTTGAGCTGAACTTCGTCAAAAATGGCGACCGGCGTGTAAGTTGCACCCGATTCGCTCCATTCGACCTCGCGCAAAGTCGAGACCGCTTCTTCAAGCGAGAATTTAAAGGCAATCTGACGGTCAGGGCGGGCACGGCTGGCATCCTCAAGGTCAATCCGCCTCTCTTTGATTACAAGGCCGTCAATGTCGTAGTCCAGGCCTTTTCTGATTTCCATGACTTCGGCACGGTATTCAATCACTTCATCAGGATTTTTGCAGATTTTAAGGGGCGAAGTTTTGAATCCGCATTTTTGAAGCCAGTTGATTTTTTCTTCTTCGTCTTTAAAAGGACTTGTCCCCTCGGTTGCAAGGGCATCGTAAGTCATGAGGCAGAGATTTTCGCTTCCGGAACCGTCCTTTCGCTTCATGAGGCCGTTTGCGGCATTGCGGCAGTTTGCCTTGTCAGAATAAAATTTCTGGTGAACCGTGTGGGTCATGATTACTTCGCCACGGACGGCTCCGGTAAAGTCGATTTTGTTGTTGTCTGAGTCATAAAGGGCGGCTTTTACCCCCTGCATTTTGCGGGCATTGGCCGTGATGTCGTCGCCGATTGTTCCGTCTCCGCGGGTAACGGCACGCAAAAGCTCTCCGTGAGAATACTGAAGCTCAAGGGAAGCTCCGTCAAGCTTGTATTCGACCAGATATTCGTCGTAGGCATGAGTTTTTGCCCAGGCAAGGAATGCTTGAGGATTTGCGGCCTTTTCCTGGCTGCCCATGGGCATGATGTGGCGGATTTTGGCAAAATTGCCTGAGTCAGCACCTACCCTCTGCAGGACAGGATTCGAAGGATCAAGGGCTTTAAGCTCGTCCCAGAGTTTGTCGAATTCGGCGTCGGAAATTTCTCCCTCGCCGTTGTAGTATGAGTCCTGATATTTTTTTATTAAAGTTGCAAGCTCAGAGATGCGGGCAGTCTCGTCTATGTCAAATAAATCCATAAATTCTATTCGTGTTAATCCGTCTACTAAATTTTTTCAAACATCATTTCGTTGATTACGCGGTTGGCATCAATGCCTTTCTGTTCGAACCTTGTTTCCGGCCGCCATTCCTGGTGGGGAGCGTAGCCTTCGTAACGGTTTTTGAGGCCTGGGGTAACAGAAAGCTGCTCAATGCCGAATTCTGCGTAAGGGAGCCAGTCGGTTACGAAATACAAATATCCGCCCTTAATCAGCTTTTGAACCATTAAATCTGTTCTAGGCCGCTGGACGAGACGACGCTTAAAATGGCGCTTTTTCTGCCAGGGATCCGGGAAGAAGATGTGGAAGGCTGAAACAGAAGAATCTGCCAGCTGATTTTTAAGGATTTCCATCGCATCGTGCTCGATGATGCGGAGGTTTTTTAGATTTTTATCGCGGATTTCACCCAGCAATTTTCCAACGCCAGGCTTGTGGACTTCGATTCCGATGTAATTGATCTGGGGATTGTTCTGGGCGATGATGGCAGTAGCCTTTCCCATGCCGAAACCAATCTCAACTACTACAGGATTTGAATTTCCGAAGATTTTTTCAAAATCCAAAAGGCTTTCTGCATAAGGGATGCAGAATTGGTCGTGCATTTCCTCGTAAGCCTTGCGCTCGCTTGCCGTAAAATGGCCCTGGCGGAGCACGAAAGTATGAATCTCCCGGTGAATTCCGTCAGATTTCCGGCTAGTGGAAATTTCTTCAGTTTGCATAATTTTTCCTCACAATCAAGAATGGGGGCCTTTAATTTTCACTTTCTTTGAGTTTTTCTTCCGGCATAAAACAAATAATAGTGTTTCCGGGTGTAACATAACAGATTCTTTTAGATTCGGCAAGTTTAAAATCCCTGAGAATATCGGCATTTGACTTCCAGGAAGCCTTTGTGCGTCCCATGAAGAGAAGTTCGCCAGATTCATCGTAAATTGCGACATTTTCGTTGGGATTGGGCAGGAATTCCTTGAAATTTTCGGAGGTGGACTTTAAAAGTTCCTTGTTGTAATAGACGGTAAATTTTGCCTCGTCCTTGTTTTCGGCGGCATCGTAATATTCGACGGTATAAATGCCTGTGGGGATTTCCTTTCCTTCCGGCGGATTTAAGTTGACGGAATAGGCATAATTTCTGTTCATTCCGGTGAAAATTCCAGGATTTGAGACAATCCATGAATAGCCGGAAGCATCATTTGAAACGGTAAAGCTTTCTGTCCTCTGGGCCTGATTTGCCAGCTGAAAGAAAACTGCCAGTCTTGAAGCCGGAATTGATTCCTTGTCACTGTAATCAAAAACTGCCGTAGCGGTTACTGAAACAACGTCAGCCTCGCTATCGGAGCATGAAAAAAATGAGAAAAATGCAAGAATGAGAAAGAAAGAAAAAACTTTTGCCCGCATTTAGAAATTGAAAATCAAGTTGATGACTGTCAAATCCTGATTAGCAAACTGGTTGACAATAGACTCAAATTTGACATTGAGTTTTTTACATGCATCATCAAGATAAGAAAGATAATACAAGCCTAAATCAGTGCTGCCCTGACCGTCCGGTATTTCACGGTAGAAATCGATGAGGGAGCGTTTGTTTGTATCGGCAGCCATTTTGTCTTCGATGTTGGCCTTTGCTTCCTGATTTTCATCGCTCTTGTTGAGAACCATGATCTGCAGGCGGCCCTGCTTACCGATAGCCGTTGAACCGCCGCCAAGCTTCCATGAAAGGGATACAAGCTCGTGCTTGCGTTTGAGCTCAGCGATGATTTTGCTGCGGACTTCCGGGTCAAAAAGAAGGGCATCCAGGTCTTCAACACCGTTGTAAAGGACTTTTGCCTCTTTTTTGAGGTTATTGTTTTCGGCGTTGAGGGCAAGTTCCATAAGAAGGATGGAAATGTACTCTGCAACGCGGGATTTTTCCATGTAAATTTGAAGGAGATGACGGATTGCGATGTTAATCTGAGAGAAGCCCTCTTTGTCCTTGAAAAATTTAAGGATGATGTACCAGTTCATGAGGGAGAGGCGGTTGAGGAATTTTTCGGTCATGAGCAGGTAAATGTTGCGCTCTTCAAGCGAATATTCCTTGTTCTCCATGATTGACTTCCAGACAGGATCGAGGATTTCTTTTTTGGCCTGACGGATGATGATTTCTTTTTTGGAAATCATTGAACGAAGCTGCTTGTCGTCAATTTTGGTGCGCTCATCGATGAGTTCACTCGGATTGGTGCGGTTGTGCTTGCGGACACAATCACACTTGATGACATCGGCAAAGACCTGACGGTCAAACTGCTTGTAAAGGATTGAATAGACTACGACTTTTGCCAGATCCATGACTTCCTGACGTACAGAAACGAATTCTGACATGGAAATTTCGATTTTGGAGATGTAGTCTACCATAATCATGTTCTGAATGGACTGTGGGGAGAAGGGATTGAGCGAAATGCCATATTCTTCGAGGTTATCAGCCAGCCGGATACGAAGGAGCTTTTTTTTGTTGCTGATAAAGTGTGACGTACCCTCCTCAGTCAAAATGACTTTTAAAGGCAAGTTCAAAATGAATTTTTTTTCTGCTGGCATAGAATCTCCCTAAAAACCCAATACTATAATTGTACACTAAGGCACTTGAATTGTAAACTGACTAATAAGGGCTGCCAAAATGGCAAAGATTTATTCAGATTGAACAAATCACTTTTTCCTTATATTCTAATTCAAATGCATTTTCGAAAAATTATAGTTTTAGCTTTTCTATTATTTTCGGCACATTTTTCAATTTTCTCGCAAAAAAATCTTCATATTAAAGAACTTTTTGGCAACGAACTTTCCGCAGCCCTGGAGTCTGACCTTTCAGAAAAGGGATTTTCACCAATCCGTCAGGCTCTTTCTCCAACCGGTCAGGATAATTTTGCATATAACATCCTCTTGAATTTTGAAGGACAGGAAGCTGACGAAGTTATTTTCTGCTTCATGCAGGAAGACTTCTTCAGCAATGAAAAGGCGATTTTTGATTTTCTTTATTTTTTAAAAAATCAGAACCACAAGTGCACGGCCACAGTTCTTTTTTCAGCCCTGGACAAATCTGAATACGAAAGCGAAAATTCAATCAGGGGAAGCCAGGTTTTCGCATCATCAATGGACGACACGGATTCCTGCAGCGCAATCATAATCAACTTAAACCCAGACGAGGATACGGCCATCTACACAGGCGGCAAAAAAAATACATCCCCCCTCTGGCTCACCCGCAAAGTCACGGAAAACTTTTTCGACTCAAAAATCAATTTTTCATTCGAGAACAGGCTTTCGGCCATTTACAGACTGGGAATCGTTCAGGGGCAAAAACGACTTTCCTACTTTTTTGAGAACAAGATCCCTGCCCTGGAATTGAATTTCAAAAATTCCGAAGACTTGTTCTGCCTTAAAAAATTCGCAGACAGCTATGACTCAAAGGGCAGCGAAGAGTGGGACAAGCACTATCTTTATGTAAACCGGGGAAGTCTTTTCAAGCCTCTCTTTATCGATGAAAGGACAATCATCATATCCTGCCTCTCCGTAGGCATTTTGACCATCCTCCTTTTGTGTATTTTCTCCTTTTTGGGAGAATTCGGCGAACGTCACAAATACGAGTTCATCAGGTCCAGCTACATGATTCCCTTCACCATCGGACTTTCCTTTCTTTCCCTGATTTTGGGTCAGCATGCGGTAGGCTTTTTTTCTTCCTTTTTCCAGCTGAATCCAATCATCCAGTACGGAATTAAAATCGTCTTCTCCATGTCCTTTCTCTCCCTTCTCTTTACGGTTCAGGGACTTCTCAAGCTTTCACTGACGGCCTTCATGTACGGCTATATCCTTCTTGTCGTCGCGATTTTCAATATTTTCCTTTTTTCAAGCCGCGACTTAACCCTCTTCGTAATTTTTGCCGCTGAATACATTCTGATTTATCTTTCGCGGGGTGCAAAAAGCCTGCCGTCACTGAGCGTATTTTTTATCCTCATGATGCTGCCCTTTGCCCCATACGGCTTCATCATAATCAGGAGCGCCGAGGAAGCAGAACTGACAAAAACAGTTTTTACGACGGCTGGCGGAAACCTCATTCTTTCCCTTGCAATCTTTCCTTTTCAGGTTACCTGGCTTAGAATGCTGGTCTTTCTCAATGTCCGGGCCGGTCTCAAGGGCTACACTCTTAGAAGGATGATTTTAAACGCTATTTTCTCGACGATTGCCATTCTTGCCTTTATTTTCGCCGTTATTTTTGCAATCTCACATTTCATCTACAAGCCGGAAATAAGGGCTGCTCAAAGAATCGAGACAAAAATCGAGCGGGATGAAAGATTTACCCTCTCGGCCAAACTTACAAAAGACGAATTCCAGGGAATGGCCACCCACCACATCAGGATTTTGTCCGACGAAGATGCCCTGAGATATTCAATCGTGCTCAAAGGCAGTGAAAATGCCCACTCGATTTACGATTCAATCTACAACTACACGATTACGACTGACTCAAAGGGAAATGACTCCTATTCTTTTGTGATTCCGGATTACCCTCCAAGAAAGATTACGATTGACTATGCGGCTCCTGCAAAAACAAAGGCTGAGATTGAAGTCACAGCCTTTTACAAAAGTGACAAGCCCAACACGCTCAGGATTGAAAAAAGGGATCTTAAGGTCGAGTAAGTGAATAAAATTTTCCTTCACGTTGATTTAGATGCATTTTTCGCTTCCGTCGAACAGCTCGACCACCCGGAATACCGGGGAAAGCCTGTGATTGTAGGCGGTCTTCCTGGAGACAGGCGCTCAGTCGTGTCCACGGCAAGCTACGAAGCCCGGAAATTCGGAGTCCACTCGGCTATGCCCACTTTTCAGGCGGTAAAGCTCTGCCCCCAGGGAATTTTTGTACGCGGCAGAATGAAACGCTATCACGAAAAATCTGAGGAAGTGATGGCGATTTTCAAGAATTATTCTCCTGACATCCAGCAGATTTCAGTTGACGAGGCTTTCATCGATTTGACCGGCACAGAGAGGCTTTTCGGAGATCCGGTTGAGACGGCAAAAAAACTTAAGGCCGAGGTTCTTGAAAAAACAGGCCTGACCGTCTCTGTTGGGCTGGCATCGACAAAATACTGCGCGAAAATCGCTTCGGGCCTTAAAAAGCCAGACGGACTTACGGTCGTGCCCTTTGGCTCTGAGACAGAATTCATGCTTTCCCTTCCGATTACGAAAGTCTGGGGAGCCGGCAACAAGACTTTGGCAAAGCTTGAGAATTACGGAATCAGAAGTACGCGAGACATCTACATGAGGTCGGAAAAACTTCTTCAAAGCCTTTTCGGAAAAGCGACCGGAACTTTTTTATACAATTCAGTCAGGGGAAACGCCGGGGCAGATTTTCGTGCAGAACCAAAATCCCGCTCAATCAGCGCGGAAAACACTTACGAATACGATTTAACAAGCCCGGATATTATCGAGACAGCACTCCTCTCCCTCTGCCACACGGTCATGTTCCGCAGCCTGCGCGAAAAGGTCCGCAGCTCTTCGGTTGCCCTTAAAATCCGCTACGAGGATTTTTCGACCGTGAGCGTTCAGTCGACCAGCGAGAGATATGTTTCCAGCGTGGACGATTTGTTCGAGCGGGCAAAATCCCTTCTTGAAAAAAAGTGCGACTCAAAGCTGGGAATCAGGCTTCTGGGCGTGGGGCTCTACAATCTTGAGGACGAGGAAAGTCCCCGCCAGCAGGAACTCTTTGACTTTGGCGAAGAAAAAAAACGCAAGCTGGAAAGCGCGATTTTAAAGGCTCAGGAAAAGGATCCGGCTTTAAAAATCACCAAGGCAAGACTTTTGGGAGCAGGCACTCTTGCCCTGGCCATGATTTTTCTTCCCCTTCAAGATGCGGGGGCTCAAAGTGCACCCAAACTTGAAAAGCCGGCCAGCTCTACTCAAAAGGAAGCAGACGGTGCGGCAGGAATCGTTTTTGATACTTCAAAACTCCCCCTTTCTGATTCAGGAAATTTCATCTCGATTTTCAACAGGGACTTCGGCGAGCAGAATGTTGAATTTTTTGCAGAAGGTTACTGGAAAAGCACGGTCACAGGGGGAGCGACCTATTCCTTTGGATTTGGAAGTACGCCTGTCCTTACGACAAGCACGCCTGTCTTTGCCCAGAACGTTGACCTGTCCCTCTATTTCATGCTGAATCATCACTGGTACTTTGAGGCGGCCTTTGCGGACGACTTCAACAAAAATACTCTGGCGGCAGGCTACATCGGTGACGGCTTTTTAAAGTCAGCCCGAATTTCAAACCGCAAAATCATTTTTCCTTCCATATATTCAGTCGATGAAGTTAACCGGGGAATCGGCGGCGGAAACAATCAGGCTCCGGGAATCTCTTTCAACTGGGCGGGCGAAAAGTGGCAGGCAGACGCGGCCTTGCGCTACGATTTGATCCAGGCCCACGAAAAGACCTGGTACGGAAAGAATTCTGTCAGCATAAATGAAATTTCGCTCTCAAATTACAACACGGGAAGCCAGTACTTTTTGCCTGGTGCAAATCTCATTCAGAATGTAAAGGCGATTTACGTCGAATCATCCTCGGGTAGCTTCCGGGACTCAAAGGGCCGCAAGTACAAAAAACTCGACGGCAGCCAGTACCTTCTCCTGGCAGGACAGAATCAGATTTTGCTTTCAAAGGACGCAAGGGCCTACCGTCAGAAGGGAGTGCTGCCAGCTGTCGCGGTGACTTTTTATTCTTCAATTGCTAAGGAGAAAGATGGCTTTGAAGAATTTTTCTCGAAACTTGAGGCCTGGTTCGATAAAAGCCAGGGCGGAAAATTAAAAATCGAAAATTATTTTTATCCGCTCTTTGTCGAAACCGCAAAGGATGCGGGCGCCACCGGAAAAACATTGGGAGAGCCTTATTATTCGATTGACGGCGAGGACTGTCTTTTTCTCCAGCATCCGGGCGGCTTTTCACCTTTTGCCGTAGCCAGTCGCTATGACTGCGGCTCAGGTCAGGCCAGTGACGCTCAGATTGCTGATTCCCAAACTTCTACGGCGGATTCTGACTACAATGTCGTCATTGATGAAGACAATCTCCGTTTTTCCCAGCAGGATTTTTTCTATTCAAATCATCTGTATGCTGACATTTCTTTGAGCGGGGACGAGCCGGCCGATTCTCTGGAAAAGCTGATTC
The DNA here is from genome assembly GCA_017161305.1 of Treponema ruminis. Lineage (GTDB taxonomy): Bacteria > Spirochaetota > Spirochaetia > Treponematales > Treponemataceae > Treponema_D > Treponema_D ruminis. Next base: position 1,617,635 of record CP031518.1, read on the forward strand.
ATGACTCATTTCCTCTGGCCCGCTTGAATCCTCAGATTTATCTTGGCGGGGCTTATCAGGATGAAAAAGTCCTTCAAGTCAGGTCTTTCACGCCGGTAAAGAGGCTTGAAATCGGAACAGAGGCAGTTTCCGGCACGGTTACGGTTTACAAAAACGGAGTTCTCGACGGCTCTGCAAAATATGACCCGGAATCTGGCTCCATTACTTTGACTTCAGCCGTGGCTTCAAGCGACCACATCGTCGCCCGCTGGTATGAGGAAAGCGAGGACTCAGAATCAGGGGCCGTATCTGCAGCAGGCGGCTTTAAGTATGACTTTACCGACAGATTTTCTGCCGACATTTCAACTTCAAGCCGCTGGGGCTATTCTCCGGACAGGGAATTTGCCGATTCAAGCTATTCTTCCCAGGGCTTTGCGACCCTTGCCAGCAAGGCAAGCTATGATGGCGAAAGATTTTCTGCCAAAAACACGGCCGCCCTCACCTACGAAAACACAAACACCACGGGAAATTACCGCATTCTGGGAAACGACGACAGGGACAGCGAGACTTACTATCTTTCTAAAAAGGCAGGAATTGATTTACCGGACGGATTCAGCCCGGTCCTGAATGAAAAAAGTCAGGCCGGGATAAATCCAATCGAACTCAAATCTCAAAATAATGGCTCACTCGAAGCAGAAGAAGGAAAGAGCGACCCGGAAATTTCAGGCTATGCCCTTCCCCTTGAATGGGATTTTTCAGGGAAAAGCACCGGAAGCGGAAATGACCTTGCATGGAGCGCAATCAGCATTTATACGCCGGGGCTTTCGGGAAAGCTTGGAAATGCAGGCAATTTTTCAATCGCAATCAAAAATCCCCAGCCAGAAGATTTTTTTGACAGCGAAAATTGCTCCCTTTACCTGCAAGTGGGCCTTTCGGACGACGATGACTTTTCAGTCGAAGAAGCAGAAAAAATCCCGACATGGAAGATTTCAGATTCAAGTGCGGAAGGAGTCAGCAGGGCTTTCGACTTTTCAAAATCTGGCTGGCAAATCGTTAAAGTCTCCCTTTCAAACGAAGACCGAAGTATCATTTCATCCTTGCAGAACTACAATGTCCGCCTCATCCTCACAACAAGCGACATTTCATCACTTCCCAAAAACGGCACGATTTACGCGGGCCCATATGAGGCTGGAGAACTTGTCTTCAATGCGGAATCGGAAGTTGCCGTCACTACGGAAAATTATCAGGCAAGCGACTCAAGCCTTGCCTCGGCAAAAATCAAAAAATTCAACGGCACTTCAACAAACAAGGTTCAGGTCTTTGAATGGAAATTCGATTCTGAGCAAAGCGAAACCCAGGAAATCATTTTCTCGCGCTCTTTCAAGGAAATCGACCTGTCTGATTACAAAAAGCTGAGCTTTTTCCTTAAATTCAAAAGCGATTCGGAAGATTCAGATTCATCAGTAGAAATAAGGCTTTCAAGGCCGAAAAGCCGGGGAAAGGCGGAAGAAGCCCTAGTCTACAAGATTCCTTCCAAAAATCTTTCGGAAAGCTGGCAGGAATACGAAATTGATTTGACAGGCTCAAGAGATTCAAATCTCACGAAAATCGACAGGAATGTAGTTCCGACCAGAATCGAAATTGTCGTCAGGGCAAAGGAAAAGGGCAGCCTCTCATTCGACGAGCTTTATCTGAGCGAAAACACGCCTTTCATTGTGGCTCAGGACAAAATCGAAGCAAATTATAAAATCGACGGGGCGATTCTGGAAAACGAAAATCTTGAAATCCTAAAGGACCTCAAAATCTCTGCAAGCGGTGACGGCTCAAGCTCAATCGAAAGCGAAAATTACAGCAGCAGGGAAAAGAATCTCCAGTCAACAATGTCTCTGGGCTTTACCCTCACAAATCTCAAAATCGCAGGTCAAGCAGCCCTTTCAAACGCATATCAAAATGCAAAATCAAGCGAAAGCGAACAGAAAAACGCCCTGGCCTCAGCCTCTCACTCGCTTGAAACAGAAAAAACCCTTTTCGGAATCCTTTCGTTTTCAGAAAATTATTCATTCAGTTCCAGCGACGGCAGTCTTGAAAAAGCAAACGGAGCTAAAATCGATTTTTCAAATTACTCGCTTCCACTTTCACTCGAAGGAAGGACAAAGGCTGAGTCAGATTCATGGTCGCTCTCGCAAAAGTCAGGGGCAAAAGTCTCTTTCAAACCGCAGAAATTGAATTTCAGCGCGGAATCAAATATTTCCCAAAAAATTTCCACAATTTCTGAAATTAATGACTCTTCAAAGGAAACCGAAAAATTCCGGACTGAAAATTACGCTTCCTCATGGTTCAAAATCACGGAATTCAGCTTTGACAGGGGCGACGAAAGGGCTCAGAAAAGAAGCGTGGGCGGCAAATCTTCACTTTCCTACGCCTTCGACCGGGCAAAATTAAAGCCGGAGCTTTTCTTTGAAACTGAAGGAAATTACAAGTCGTCCGCAAAAGTCACATTTTCGGATACGACGAAATCAGGATTCAACATTCCCTTCAGCCTTGCAAAAAACAATTTCTCATTTTCGTGGACAAAATCATCTGGAAGCACGAATCCAGTCGAAAAAGGCGGAAACTACGAGCGGGACACAGGCGACCTTCAAAAGTCCCTGGCCGAAAAAAACTATTACTTTACGACTCTGCCCCTTTACGACCTTGCAAGTTCTTCTCTGGCCGCAAAAGTTCATGAAGCTGACCGCCAGTCAAATTACTACACAGGAAATTACGCTTTCAACTGGCGAAGGGCTTTTTTTGCAAACAAGTACGATTTTTTCATTCCGATTTCTGCAAAACTTGAAGCCAGCCGGGACATCAGGACAGGCGACAACCTGACCGACTTTTACCAGATTAAAAACACGCTTAACCACACGGCCCTCAACATCTTCGGACGGAACGGCCCCATACCACTTTTCTCATTTTTCTCAAACGACGAATATAATTCGAGCCTGAGCGCCGCCCTAAAAATCCCGCGCAGGGAAGCAGAAAACTTTTCCTATCTCGTGAGCGGATATTTTCAGGCCACCTTCTATTTTTCCGAAAAGAATTACCTGAAAAACGGATTTGAGGGCTCGGTCGAAGGAAAAGACGACTGGAAGGCAAAATATACCCTAGTCTGGAAGCGGGATTCAAAATCGTCGCTCGGAAAGGGGCTGGTATCGATTTTCAGCGAAAAAATGGCCGGTCAGACAAAAAGAATCACAAAAACTGACAGCCTGAATCTGGGCGCAAGCAAGGTTTCGGGAACAAGCAGCAGCACAAAGAAATACAAAATCGACTACATGCACGAAACAGAGACTCAGGTTTCAAAATATGTCTCCCTCAACACGGATCTTGGCCTTGGCTACAATACGACCTGGGGAAAAATCGCAATAATCACGGCGACGGCGACTCTTGGAGCAACGATTAGATTTTAAGTCAGCCGACAAAAAGGCAGGACTACAATCCGACAGGCATTTATGATATAATTTTTTTATGAACTACTTATTTTTTGATATTGAATGTGCCAACTGCTTTAATGGAATCGGCAAAATCTGTTCTTTCGGCTATGTGCTTTGTGATGAAAATTTTTCTGTAATTGAATCAGACGACCTTCTTATGAATCCGGCCACGATTTTTGACTGGTACCTCTTCAAAAAAGACTCAAAATGCAGGCTCGCATACAGCCGGGAAGATTACATCAATAATCCCAAATTCCCCCAGCACTACAAAAAAATCAAGTCTCTTTTGGAAGCAAGCAATCAGATTGTATTTGGTTTCGGCTGCCAGAATGACGTTGCTACGATTGCCACTGAATGCATTCGTTATGATTTGGACTTGATTGACTTTAACTGCCACGACATCCACACAGTTCTTGAAAAGATTTATGAAATTAAGGGCGGACTTGGAACTTATGTCCAGAATTTTGGAATTGATACAGAAGGAATGGAATTTCACGACAGCAAGGCAGACGCTTTCTTCACAATGAAAGTCACTGAAAAGCTGGTAAAGGATCAGAAAAAGCCGATAAGTGAGATTCTGGCAACTTATACCCCATTTTCAAGCAAGCTTCTTAAAAAACAGAAGATTAAAAAACTCTACGCAAATTATCTTGAAAGGAAAGAAGCCGCCAAGGCAAAGGACGGAAAACCTCCCCGCCCCCTCAAAAAAATCACAGTACCAGCCTGGTTTGATTATAAGAGGGAGCTTTTGGAAGAAATCTCTTTACAGGGGAATTGACAAGTTTTATCGGACTTCACCGCGGAGGATTTTTCTTACAAGGAGGCCTGATGGCTGCAAATCGCTCTCGGCCCAGCCGCCTTTGGCATCACGGTCTTTGTTGTATTTGAGGACGCCAGAATCTTCTCCCTTGTTGTTGACCGACCAGTTTGCCCAAGAGATTTTGTTCTTTGCAAGGAATTTCATCCATTCCAAAGTCTCTTTTTCATAGACGCCGCCGTCACCAGAAGCCTGAGTTGTTCCCCATTCAGTTACGAAAATCGGGAGTCCCTTTTTGATTGCGTTTTCTGCAGCGTTACGGCTGTCCTGGCCATGAGTTCCTGCGTAGAAATGAAGGGTGTACATGATGTTCTTCTGACCTTCAATCGGGTTTTCAGCCGCACTCATTACATCGCTTGACCAGTATGGAGTTCCTACGACAATTACGTTGTCACAGTGCTTTCGGATGATAGGAATGATTCGCTCAGCGTAAGGCTTGATGTTTCCTTCCCAAGTAACCTTGTCACCGTTAGGCTCATTACAGATTTCGTAGATAATGTTAGGACAGTCTGCATAAGTTGAGGCAATCATCTCGAAGAATTCTTCTGACTGTCTGACGTACAAAAGAGGATCACATTCAGGAAGAACGTGCCAGTCAACGATGACGTACATGCCTGTTTCCTTGGCAGCTTCGATTGACTCGATAACCTTGCTTGCCATGCCGCGGTTCTGTGCATAGCCGCCGTTACCGCTTACATACATTGCGGCACGCCAGAGGTCAGCGTTAAAATCGTCACGGAGCCATTTGAGAACGTTTGAGTTGGCATATTTTCCATACCAGTGAAGGCCGTGAGAGCTCAATCCGCAGAGCTGGACAGGATTTCCGGCAGCATCACAAAGATGTGTTCCAGAAACACTCAAAGCACCGAATCGCTCAACAGGAGTCTTTGAGTCATTGTAAATTTTTCTTGCATCTGCGCGAGAGCAAGACGAAAGCGAAAGCAAGGCAATGAATGCCGACAAAAAAAACGAAGTTTTAATCAATTTTTTCATAGAACCATTGTACAACGGCCAGTTCTAAAAAGCAATTTAAATTTTACTTCCATAATATCCGATTTTTTGGTATATTTTACAAAATTTTATCTTAAAAGAGGAACTGCAAATGAAAAAAGTTTTGCTTTCTTTGTGCGGGGCCATGCTTGCCCTTGCTCTAGTTTCATGCGGCGGTGAAAAAGCTGCAGTAGTTAAAATCGGTGTTTTTGAGCCAGCTTCCGGTGATAACGGTGCAGGCGGAAAACAGGAGACCCTGGGTATTCAGTACGCAAATTCTGTAACTCCAAATGTCACAATCGGCGGAAAGGAATACAAGGTCCAGCTCGAAATCGTTGACAACGAGTCTTCAAACGACAAGGCTGTAACAGCTGCTTCTGAGCTCATTTCAAAAGGCGTTTCAGTAGTTCTCGGTTCATACGGTTCAGGCGTTTCAATCGCAGCAAGCGATACATTCGCAGCCGCTCAGGTTGGTGCAATCGGCATCACATGTACAAACCCACAGGTAACTTTGGGCAACGACCACTACTTCCGAATCTGCTTCCTCGATCCATTCCAGGGAACAGTTCTTGCTAACCTCGCCGCAGACAAATTCGCTGCAAAAAAAGCTTACTGTCTTTCTAAACTCGGCGACGACTACTCAGGCGGTCTCGTAAAATACTTCGTTGAGGCTTTCAAAAAGCTCGGCGGAGAAATCGTTGAGGAAACATTCCCGGACGGAACTTCTGACTTCGCAGCTTACGTTGCAAATGCAAAGAAAGTCGGTGCAGACGTATTCTTCAGCCCTGTTTCAATCGAAGCAGCAGCCCTCATCATCGAGCAGGCTAACACACAGGGACTCACATTCCCAATCCTCGCAGGCGACACATGGGATTCCAACGTTGTCCTCGCACAGGCAAAAGGAACAAACGTTCAGCTTTACGTAACAACATTCTTCGTTGAAGGTTCTACAGACGCTAAAGTTACAGAATTCGTAGACGGATTCAGGGGCTACCTCAACACAAACGCAACTGCAAAAACAAACAACGGCGGCGACGACGAAATCGCAGCTGTTTCGGCAATGGGCTTCGACGCTTACTACACAGCACTTGAGGCACTCAAAGCTGCAGGAAGCACAAAGAGCGCTGACGTAATCAAGGCTCTCCCAGGCGTTAAATATAACGGTGTTTCTGGCGCAATCGCATTTGACAAGACTGGCGACGCAGTACGCGACGTAGCATACGTTAAGAAAGTCAACAACGAAACCGGAAAATGGGACTTCGTAGCACAGCAGAGCGTAAAATAAAATTTACAGGCTGTATCAAAAACAAGCTCCCAGCAAGAACCGCCACAAAAACTCACGGTGAACAAGTTCAAGTGACTTTTGTGGCGAACCTTGCTTACGCTTGTTTTTGAATCAACGTGCTTTTTTTTACTATTCCCCCGCCTCCGCATATTTTTGAATCGTACGGCTACTTAAACTTGAGTTTTCCACTTCAGTTACTTTTTTCCTTTTTTTTACTTTTTCCCCTTTCAGTTACTTTTTCATAAATTTAATTTTCGTTATAATGGTAGGGATATTCTAAAATCTAAAGGAAAAAGTAATGGACCTTTTACAGACTAATCTCCCCTATCTTCTTGCGGGAATTTCTACGGGCGGTCAGTATGCCCTCATTGCCATCGGTTACACGATGGTTTACGGAATCCTCCGGCTTATCAACTTTGCTCACGGCGATGTCTTTATGGCGGCAGGCCTTATCATGATTTCTGCCTACAGCTTTGTTCCGCTCTGGATTTCAATTCCCTTAACAATCATCCTTACGGTTCTTCTGGGATTTGCCGTTGAACGCATCGCCTACAAGCCTCTGCGCACGGCTCCGCGAATGTCTATCATGATTTCGGCAATCGGCATGAGCTATCTTTTGCAGAACCTCGCCCTTTACTTTACAGGCGGTCTTCTTAAAAAATATCCGACAATTCCATGGATTTCTGATTCAATCACAATCGCAGGAGCCGTCACAAAACGCGTAACTGTAATCACGCCTTTCCTTACGATTCTTCTTGTCGTTGCCCTCGTTCTTCTTATTAACCACACAAAAATCGGAATGGCAATGCGGGCAGTTTCAAAGGACTTCGAGACAGCCCAGCTCATGGGAATCAAAATCGACTCCGTAATCAGCATGACTTTCATCATCGGATCTTTCCTTGCGGCTGTCGGCTCAATTCTCTTCTTCTCAAACTATCCGGGCGTTACTCCGACGGTCGGCGGCATGCCGGGCCTAAAGGCTTTCGTCGCGGCAGTCTTCGGCGGCATCGGCTCCATTCCGGGGGCTGTAATCGGTGCCTTCCTAATCGGTATCTGCGAAAACATCATCAAGGGCGTCGGCCTCACGACATTCAGCGATGCCTTTACTTTCGTCCTTTTGATTTGTGTCCTCATGTTCATGCCGACTGGTATTTTCGGCGAAAAAGTCACGGATAAAGTTTAAGTCGGAGTATTCAAGATGGAAAACAAACTTACTTTTCTGAAAAACAAAAAATTCCTGCTCGCCGGATGGAGCCTTCTGGCTTTTCTTTTTATTCTTGTAGCTGTTCTTGAGGCTCTTGTTCCTCCAACGAACATTCTTTTCACAGTCCTCAAAAAAGGTGCCATTTATGCCCTTGTAGCAGTCTCAATGAACCTGCTCAACGGCTTTACAGGTCTTTTCAGCCTCGGTCAGGCTGGCTTCATGCTTTTGGGAGCCTACACTTACGCAATCTTCACGATTCCTCTTTCGGCACGCGAACAGGTTTACCAGTATTTTAACGGCGGTGCAATTCACTTCACCCTCCCTGTTTTCGCAGCCCTGATTCTTGCAGGTCTTGTAGCAGCATTCTTCGCATACTTAATCGGTCTTCCGGTTTTGCACTTGAAGTCAGACTATCTTGCAATCGCAACTCTGGGTTTTGCTGAAATCATCCGCGCAATCTTCCAGTGGGACAAGCTGGGCGTAATCACAAACGGCTCAAACCTTCTCCGTAAATATCCGGTATTCCGCTCAACTCTCTTCTATTTTGCGGTCTCTGGAATCTGTATTGCGCTAATTCTTCTATTAATTAACTCAACTTACGGACGAGCTTTCAAGGCAATCCGTGATGATGAAGTTGCGGCAGAGGCAATGGGAATCAACCTTGCAAAGCACAAGCAGCTTTCATTCACAATCAGCTCTTTCTTCGCAGGCATTTCAGGCGCCCTCCTTGCCATGTTCCAGACAACGATTCAGGCAAGCCAGTTCAAGTCGGCAATGACCTACGAAATCCTTCTCATCGTCGTAATCGGCGGTATCGGAAGCGTAACGGGCAGCTGCATCGCTTCATTCCTCTTCATCGCATGTTCTGAATGGTGGCTCCGCTTCCTCGACAACGCAAACCTCAACATTACACCGATTCAGATTCTCCGTCCTGGTTTTAGAAAAGTCGTATTCTCAATCGTCATCATGCTTATCGTTCTTTTCTATCAGAAGGGAATCATGGGCGAGCACGAATTTTCTGTGACGGGAATCATCAAAAAACTCAAAGGCTGTAAAAAGTCATTCAGCAACCTGAAACTTAAATTCAAGAGGGAAAAATAATGGCAGAGCACGTACTTGAAATGAAAAACGTCACGATGCAGTTCGGCGGTGTCGTGGCTGTAAACGACCTTTCCCTTGAAGTAAACAAAGGCGAAATCGTCTCTTTGATCGGGCCAAACGGTGCCGGAAAAACAACTGCATTCAACGTCGTAACAGGTGTTTACGCACCGACAAACGGAGCCGTCTATTTTAACGGCAAGCACATCGTAGAAAACTATCCTCGCGGCAAAATGAAAAAGCTTTACGCTGGAACAAGCCGCGGAGTATATACAAAGCACATCGAGCCGACTCCGGACGTAATCACAAAGCTTGGAATCGCCCGAACTTTCCAGAACATCCGATTGTGGAAGAGTCAGACCGTATTTACAAACGTTCTGATTGCAAAGCACATGAGGCGCACAAGCAACATCTTCACGGCAACATTCCGCCTCAACCGCAAGGAAGAAAAAAAGCAGCGTGAGGAAACAGAAGAACTCCTTAAAATCTTAGGACTTTACGAAGTTCGCGACGAGCTCTGTACTTCACTTCCATACGGCTTACAGCGACGGCTTGAAATTGCCCGCGCCCTTGCCACAAATCCTAGTCTTCTTCTGCTCGACGAGCCTGCTGCCGGCATGAACCCGCAGGAAACTGCAGAACTCACGGACTTCATCCGAAAAATCCGCGATGACTTCCACCTTACGGTCTTCATGATTGAGCACCACATGGACCTGGTTATGGACATTTCTGACCGCATTTACGTTCTGAACTTCGGTGCCCTGATTGCCCAGGGAACTCCTGAAGAGATTCAGAAAAATCCAAAGGTCATTTCAGCATATCTGGGTGAGCAGGAATAAGGGGGAATTATGCTTAAAATTAGTGATTTACATGTTTCTTACGGCGGAATCAAGGCACTGCGCGGCATAAATCTTGAAGTTCCGGACGGAAAAATCGTCACCCTGATTGGCGCAAACGGAGCCGGAAAGTCAACCCTTCTCCGCTCAATCTCAGGGCTTGTTAAGCCACAGTCAGGCTCTATCCGCCTGGACAACAAGGAGCTTATCTGGAGCCCCATTAATAAAATCTGTGAGGAAGGAATCGCCCTTTCCCCAGAAGGCCGCCATGTTTTTGCAGACCTTACAGTTCTCGAAAACCTCATGATTGGTGCATATCTGCGTAAGGACAAAGAGACAATTCAAAAAGACCTCGAATGGATTTACGAGCTTTTCCCGCGCCTCAAGGAGCGAAGCTGGCAGTTTGCAGGAACCCTTTCTGGCGGTGAGCAGCAGATGCTTGCAGTAGGACGAGCCCTCATGAGCCGCCCGAAAATTTTGATGCTGGACGAGCCTTCACTTGGTCTTGCCCCACTCATCGTACAGCACATTTTCGAGATTATCCGCGAAATCAATAAAAAGGGAGTTACAATCCTTCTCGTTGAACAGAACGCAAACATGGCTCTCAAAACAGCCGACATCGCATACGTTCTTGAGACAGGTGAAATCGTACTCCAGGGAAGCGGAAAGGAACTTCTCGAAAATCCTGAAGTACGAGAGGCATATCTCGGAAAGAAAAAATAAGGTCATGGATTTCACGCACTTCACGGCAGGAAAAGACGACTCGGACCGCAGGCTGGACAGGATTTTGCGAAGATTTTTGAGCGAGGAAAATCTTTCTTCTATATATAAACTTCTTCGCAAAGGTCTTGTCAAAGTCAACGGTAAAAAAGCAGACGGCAATTTCCGCATAAGTGAAGGCGATGACATTCAGATTGCAGACTTTCTGCTCTCATCAGCTTCAAAGAATGAAAATCCGGGGGCAGAAAAAACCTCTCCTCTTTCAAAAGACATAATCATCTTCAAAAACGAGTCGATTTTAATCCTCAATAAGCCCTACGACATTCCGGTTCAGCCCTCATCCTCATCAAGGGGAAATTCGCTGGCAGAAATCGTCCAAAAAGACTACGAAATCAGCCACAAAAAGGACTCGCTCTCATTCAGGACAGGCCCCCTCCACCGCCTGGACCGAAAAACCACAGGTCTGATTGCCTTTTCCCAGAATCTTGAGGGGGCAAAATGGTTCAGCGAGAAAATCAAGAGCCATGAAATTCAGAAAATCTATCTTGCAGTCCTCCAGGGAAAGCTTATGGAAAAGCAGGTTTGGGAAGATCAGATAGAAAAACTGGAAAACAGCAATGAACAGGCTGGAAGCGGCAATTTTCATACGGTTTCGGTTAATTCTTCCGGCGAGGGAAAATTTGCCCATACGGAAGTTACGCCCCTTTCTCAGGGGATTTTTTGCGGCAAGGAAGTTACGATTGTCCGCGTTCTGATTACGACAGGCCGCACCCACCAGATCCGCTCCCAGTCTGCCTATCACGGCTTCCCTCTTTTGGGGGACACGGCTTACGGAGCAGTCAAAATTGACTCAAAACGCTTCGGACAGGATTTTTTTCTTCATGCCTCAGAACTTTACTTTCCAAAAGACAATCCCCTGTCCCTGCCGGAAAAGATTACGTCGCCTCTGCCAGAATTTTTTCCTACTTTTAATTGAAAATTGAATCAGCCCGCGTTAAAATATTATCAGGAATAAAATGAATCTCGAATCACTAAAAGAATTTTTCGGGCTTGAAAAACGGGGCACAACGGTCTTTGCTTTTTATGGTCCAAGCGGTACAGGAAAAAGTTTCAGGGCAAAGCTTGTCGCCCAGCAGTATGGAATTAAGACCATTATCGATGACGGTCTTCTCATCCATGCCGATGATATTTTGGCCGGAAAGTCCGCAAAACTCGAAAAAAACTACATGGGAGCCGTGCGCACAGCCCTTTTTGATGACAAGGGGCACCGGGATTCAGTAGCGCGCGCCATTCAAAAGAACAGAATCAAAAAAATCCTTATTTTGGGAACCAGCGAAAAGATGGTCAACAAAATCGCCGTCCGTCTCCAGCTGCCCCTTCCGGAAAAATACATAAAAATCGAAGAAATCGCCACACCGGAGCAGATGGAAGAAGCAAAACGCAGCCGTCAGATTGAAGGTAAGCACGTCATTCCAGTCCGGGCCTACGAGGTCAAAAATCAGTCTTACTCAAAGATTTTCTATGACTCAATCAGGGTTTCTACGGCAAAGAACAAATTTTTTGCAAGTCTTCTGGGCAAATTCCTCGGCAAGGCAGAATCTTCTCCGTCACAAAACACCAAGCTTTTCGAAAAATCCCTGGTCCGCCCGGCCTTCTCACAGCAGGAACGCAAGGAAATTTCTCACGCAGTCCTGGCACAAATGACCATGAGCTTTATCGGGGAATTCAACGAACATGTAAGAATCAAAAAACTTACAGTCAAAAACGAAAAATCCGGCTACACATTCGTAATGACGGTAGACGTTCCTCTTGGCCGTGAGCTGACCCAAATAAGCGAACAGCTTAAGTCCTTCGTAATCTCAATGATTGAGAAGAAACTTAAGCTTCGCATCGAGGATGTTTATATTGTAGTCGACAAACTGATTTTACCTAAGACTGCCTAGCGGCTGAGAGCGACTTTATTCCAGAGAGTGCTCATCATGCTGTCTTCACTCTGAATTGTCTTCTGGCTTGCTTCGTAGGCGCGGTTGACTTCAATCATTTTGACCATTTCGTTTACTACGTTTACGTTGCTGGTCTCCATGTAGCCCTGAAGCATTTTTGGCCGCTCCATTCCTTCTGCGATATAGGCTTCGCCAGAGATATTGTTTGAGTTCCAGAGGGAGTTTCCCATCTTTTTGAGGTATCTTTCGTTTTCAAAGCGTACGATTTTGATTCGGTCAATGACTTCGTTGTCTTTTGTGGTGATGATTCCGTCTTCGTTTACAATGAATTTGTCGTCCGGCACGCGGATTTCACCGTTTTCGCCCAAAAGAGGATAGCCATCTTTCGTGAGCAAGATTCCTTCTTTTCCAAGGATGAAGTTTCCGTTTCTGGTGTATCGCTCGCCTGCAGGAGTCTCAACGGCAAAGAAGCCCTCGCCTGCAAGTGCCATGTCAGTGCTTGTGTTTGTGCCGCGGAAAGAGCCCTGCTCAAATTCCGTGAAATTTTCGTTTGTCTCAACGCCGAGGCCAAGTTTTCCGATGATTGGTGCCGCGTCTGCTGAACCGAAAGGATGCTTGTAAACGCCGTCAGCCTCAGTCCGCCTCAAAAGAAGCTCCGGGAATGACTTTGACACGCTGACGTCACGTTTGAATCCTGCCGTATCGACATTAGCCAAGTTGTTAGCGATAGTGTCGAGTCTGTTCTGCTGTGCGTTCATTCCGCTTGAACCGATATACCAACCACGAATCATATTTACCTCTCAAAACTTAAAACGAATTTCACTTTTTCTTATACTAAAATTATCGGAATCAAAAAAAAGATATTTAGAATTTGTTTTTTCTAAGATTATAATGTACAATTTAATTAAATAAAAAATTAAGTTTTCAGGAAGGTCAATGTGGATCTGCTCTCAATGAATTTGCTGCTCAGCTGTGTATGTCTTATTTTCTGTGTGGTGACTCTCATCTCTGCACTATTCATAGTAAGATTCACAAAAGCCAGATTTAACTACGACGAGCTTACCGGGCTCTATACAATCGAAAAGTTCAAGAGCGAAGCCAGAAAGATTCTAGCCACAGCCAAGCCTGATGAATACGCCTTTGTCTGTCTGGACATCAACAAATTCCAATACCTTACGGATTCCCTGGGCCGCGAAACAGCAAACTCAGTCCTCACCGTACTGGGCGCCCACTTCAAAAAAACAGCTCCAAACGACTCAATCCTTACCCGCCGCTATTCAGACAATTTCGTAATGATGATTCACACGAGTTTCGGCCCCATTATCGAAGATTACATCCTCAACATGATTGGTGTGGTTTCAAAAATGGGCAATCTCCTGCCCCTTCACTACACGCTTGAGTTCAGCACAGGTGTTTACGCAGTCTCAAATCCCCACGAAGACATTGAAATCATGATTCACAAGGCCAATACAGCCCGTATGGCAGGCAAGTACAGCCCTAATCCTTCACGAATCAGCTTCTACAACGAGGAAATGAGCCTCAACAGCGAGCACGAAAAGGAAATTCTCTTCGACATGAACCGGGCTTTCGAGGCAAACGAATTCATCGCCTATTATCAGCCAAAATTCAATTTTGGTGACAGCAAGGTTATCGGTGCGGAAGCCCTTGTCCGTTGGAAGCACCACCAGAAGGGCCTTTTGGAGCCGGGATATTTCGTCCCACTTTTCGAGCGCAACGGCTTCATTTCAAAAGTTGACATCAAGATTTTCGAGCAGGTATGTCAGTTCCTCGACAAATGGAACAAGTCTGGCAAGGACGGCAAATGCCCCAAGCCTCTCACAATTTCCTGCAACCTTTCGCGCTACCAGCTTTACAATCCTGAATTCGCAAAGCAGTATTCACAAATCGCCTCAAAATACCAGATTGAGCCTTCAAAAATTGAGCTTGAGCTTACAGAAAGCCTCATGATGGACAACAAAAAACGGCTCCTTAAGGCCATGAACGAAATCAAAAAGGCCGGATTCGACATTTCTGTTGACGACTTTGGTTCAGGATTCTCTTCACTTGCCCTTCTCAAGGACATTCCGGCAAACGTCATCAAGCTGGACAAGGAATTTTTTGCAAATACCACTCACAACGGCAGCAACGACGACAGGGACGTTCACAAAGACAATATCATCGTAAATTCCGTAATCGACATGGCAAAAAAACTCGACATGACCACTGTTGCCGAAGGTGTAGAAGAAGAAAGCCAGGCCAAGCAGCTTCGTGAAATGGGCTGTGACATTGCCCAGGGATTTTTCTATGCCAAGCCAATGTGCGCAGAAGATTTTGAGAGATTGTTGAAGAACTCACTTTAATATATAATATCCTCATTATGGCAGAACTTATTCAACCAAGAGTCCTCAAAGGATTTAGAGACATTTTACCGCAGGCAGAAATTGTCCGCACAAATTTAATGGAAAAAATCACTGGCGTTTACCGTTCTTTCGGCTTCGTTCCGATTGATACGCCGGTACTCGAATATTCAGAGATTTTGCTTCGAAAATCAAACGGCGAAACAGAAAAACAGGTTTTCCGCTTTTTGGATAACGGCAAGCGCGACGTAGCCCTCCGCTTCGACCTCACAGTTCCTTTCGCCCGCTTTACAGCCGAGCACGAATCAGAGCTTTACTTCCCTTTCAAGCGATACCACATTGCAAAAGTATGGCGCGGAGAAAAGCCACAGGCAGGCCGCTACCGTGAATTCGTTCAGTGCGACATCGACACAGTAGGCTCAGACTCAGCTGCAAGCGATTTTGAGATCCTCAACATCATGCGCACTGCTCTGGCAGAAATCGGAGTCAAAGACGTCACCATTCATGTAAACCACCGCGGTATTTTCAACCGTTTCCTTGCAAAACTCGGAATCGCCGAAAAGAGCGAGGATATTCTGCGCTCAGTAGACAAACTTGCAAAAGTCGGTCAGGAAGAAGTCAAAAAAGAGCTGGTTGAATACACTGGCAGCGAAGAAAAAGCCTCTGAGATTCTCAAATATATCGCTGGCGCCGGTGACTTTGAATCTACACTCAAAATGATTACAGAAATGAGCGGCGGTGCAAACGAAGATTCAGACCGCATGGCAGAAATCTACGAAATGATGAAGGCAGCCGGAATTCAGGCAACTTACGTTCTCGATCCAAGCATTACGCGTGGCCTCGACTATTACACAGGAGTCGTTTACGAAACTTTCCTCAACGAGCTTCCGTCAATCGGTTCTGTCTGCTCTGGCGGCCGCTACGACAACCTTGCAGGCCTTTACACAAAGACAAAACTGCCTGGCGTTGGAGCTTCAATCGGCCTTGACCGTCTTATCGCAGGTCTTGAGCAGCTCGGCAAGCTCGAAAGCAGGGGCAGCTACCTCGACGCTGAAATTTTCTGCATGGACAAAAATCTTGTCGTCTACTACCAGAAAGTTGCAGCCCAGCTGCGTGAAAAAGGCGTAAAAGTCGAAGTCTTCCCGGAAGCCAAGTCGATGAAAGCGCAGTATGCTGTCACAGACGCAAAAAAAATCAAATGGGGAATTCTGATTGGCTCAAACGAGGCCGAAAAACAGGCCGTAACCCTCAAGAATCTTGAAACCCGCGAGCAGTTCGCAGAAATTTCTGTAGAAGAAGCTGCCGCAAAGATTTTAGCGTAGGCTATCCCTTGCTTTCTCAGCCTTTAATTTGTTTGAGAACACTTTAACGGCTGAGGAAGGGATCCAGCCCTCTTCTATCGCATACCATTTTTCCTTTGCTTCATCAACAATAATCGTGCAGTTACCCTTGATTTCGTAAATTTCCCCCTTGCGGAAGGAAGCGATTACAGCTGAGTCATAGCTTGCTTCTTCATGGCAGGCGACATAGGGATCAGAAATAAGTGCCCATTCAATACGCGGCGACAAATCCTGGGGAGAAAGCTCCTGCATTTGAAGCTGGCCGTTGTTTTTTTTGCATGACATGGCCGTTGCAAGAAAGGAAATTAAAAGAAAAGCAAAAAGAGCTTCAAAAAAACGTTTTTTCATTATTTTTTGCCTGCGACCCATTTCATGACATCAGGATAAATCAGCATGTCAGAATCAACGAAATTTAATGTGGGGATTTCTGCAGGGAAAGCCCATTTGTATTCTGTGTGCTCGGTGAGGACGTACTTTTGAGCAATTCCGTCGTGGGGAACTTTGATTTCGTAGGCATGAAGGGCAATCTGCTTACCGTTGTGCATAAAAAAAGTTTCGGTGATTTTTTCGCCCACGCTGACCTTTACGCCGAATTCTTCCTCGAACTCGCGCACGATTGCAGTCTGGTCACTCTCGCCATCCTCAACCTTTCCGCCAGGGAATTCCCAGCGGTCGCCCATCTGACCTGTGGGATTTCTGTGAGCAATTAATATTTTTTCGCCGTCAAAAGCAATGCAGGCGATTGATGTCTTTGCCATAAAAAATTCTCCGTAATATATCTCTACAATCTTACATAGACTTCAAGAAGTTTTCAATTCCTTGGGCCAGGGCCTGGGCTCTTTTTTTGAGTTCCGCCCGGCTTGTGACGGTAAATTGATTTCCAATTTCTATGTCCACCGTTGGAATCGTGCTGAATGAAGTCTGGGTAAGGTCAATGTCCATCCTGCCATCCTCGTAAACAGGCAATTCCTTATCCCTGATGGCCTCAATCAGACAGTCTCCAAGCTGGTCGCTTTTCTGCCAGTG
Source organism: Treponema ruminis (assembly GCA_017161305.1). Taxonomy (GTDB): domain Bacteria; phylum Spirochaetota; class Spirochaetia; order Treponematales; family Treponemataceae; genus Treponema_D; species Treponema_D ruminis. The sequence goes on from CP031518.1 coordinate 1,634,706, forward strand.
TTTTTTTACGTTCGGAAGATATTTGATTCCGTCGGGAACAGAGCAGAAAAAGGATCCCTTGTCCTCTTCTTTATTGTCCTTGTCAAAGTGAATTGCCACATGGATTTTTGCATTGTTGTTAGCAATTACCGTGCGGGCAATGTTATCAAGCTGGGTGTCCTCAGAATCGCGGATCATGAGCACATCGTAGCCATCTTTTAAAAGAATGCTTTTTAGAAGCCGGGCCGTCCTTAAAGTCACCTGGGCCTCGGTCTTTCCGTCGTTGAAGGACATTCCGTCACTTACAGCAATCGATTCGACCGCCCCCGCCGCATTTGTTCCGCCCGTCACTTTTGGGGATTTATCGGGATGGGAGAAAGTTTTTTGAAAGGCACCGCCTTTAGTTCCATGTCCTGCATTTACCGCGACAACGATATTCTTTCGATTGTAAGAGGCCCGATAAAGAATTGAGTGACCTGAATTGATTTTTGAAAAGGAAGCGAATTTCCATTTGGGATTGAGGGTAATTCTTTCTTCTTCCCATGAGCCGTCGTCAGTGAAAGTCTTTGCCTGAGTCAGCATTTCAAGCCAGGTCCTGCCGTTTTTACGCACTTCATCAATTGTGTTTATGCTGACAGAATTGGCATTGATTTTAGAAAGCCTGTCCTTGGCATCAGTTTTCTGCTCATTTTCTCTATAATATGCACCCAGCGCGCTGATTACATAATTTTTCCCGTTAACCTTTCCCAAATACATGAAGACATGCCCCGGAAAGCCCATGAGGGTGCCGGGTTCAAGAGACGAAAGGGCTGATTTTTTTGACGACAGGGATTTTTTTTCAAAGTTGACAGATTTTCCGGCCATGGCAAGTTGAGATCGGCTGTTGCGGGCAAAATTAAAACCGAAACAGCGGAAAATATCCTTGAGGTATTCCGAGCAGTCCCTTGAATCCGCCATTCCGCCCCATCCGTAGCGAAGTCCTAGAGACTTAAATGCCAGATTGAGGACATTGGCGACAGTATAATCAAGAAGGCCAAGACTGCACTTTCCAGAAGGAATTGAAGCATAAGCAAAGGCCAGAGAGCCGTTTTTTTTTCGGTAGGGAATTTCAACAAGGAAACTTGAATGAGGCTCCCTTTCCGAAAAGGCTGCGTCAAATCCCGGCTGATTTTGATCTGCTATAAAAAGGAAGGTTCCCATAAAAAGTTCCGGGAAACCTGTAAAATCCTCGTCCGGGCAGGCAAGAGTATAATCAGCAGGCAGGGTGAAGCGTTCTTCGGTAATAGTCACAAAAGACTGGGGAGATTTTTCGGCATAGTCAAAATAGCGCTCAAATTCCTCGTCTGAGCAGAAAGCAAGGTCACAAGCCCTGACCCAGCCCGTACAAAAAGAAGATTTTACGAAAAGCCAGTCGCTTCCCTTGCTTTCCCACAAGACAAGAACCGGCTCGTTCATTAAAATACCGGAATTCTGGGCAATGTCATCGTACCAGTAATTTGAATCATCAGTGTAAAAGGTTGAGTCAGGAACCAGACGCATGTCAGTCCGCTTTATGCAGACCGCCTTTCGAACGGGAAAGTCATTTTCGTATTCTTCAGGATTTAAGCTTCCGCCTGAGAAATAAGAGAAAGAGCCCAGCTGGGAATAATTCATGGCGTCGTAGATTTCATGCCAGTCCTTAAGACCTAACTCACGCTGGCTCTCGACGTTTTTCGTAACGATTTTTTTGAACCATTTTACCCTGCCCTTGTAACGTAAGATTTCACTCCTAAGCTCTTCAGCTGATATAAGGGAATCGAATTTCCGTAAGTCACTTGAAATATAGAAGCAGTTTGCTGAAAGACTGATTTTTTGATTTTCCCGGTTCCATCTTGCGATTTCCTCCCGGCTCATTTTGACTTTAAATGGCTTTTTTGACCGGGAAATCCAGAAAGAAGAATTGAGCATCTCTGGAGAGACATCGCTTGCAAGACGAACGACAGAAGAATCAGATTCTGAGGAAGAAGACCAGAGGGGCGCTGAGCAAAAAAGGCCCGCAATGGCACAGAAAAGCGTGAAAATCGCAGAGCGGAAATTGAAAGCAGCAGGAAAACTTTTATTTATCTTCACGTTAATCCACCGAGCACAAAAAATCCGCAGCTTCCTTGAGGTTTGAAAAAATCTTCCAGGCTTTTTCCTTCATCTCTGAATCAGGCTGAATTAAATCCGGGACCATAATGCATTTTATTCCGGCATTTGTAGCGGAACGGACTCCGTTAGGACTGTCCTCAATGGCGACACATTCTTCCGGCTGCAAATTTAAGGAAGCCGCTGCCTTGAGGTAAATCTCCGGGTCAGGCTTTGAATGGGTCACGGTATCGCCTGTAGTAAAAGTCTCAAAGTAATCGTGGATTCCGGCATTGGTCAGCTGGGGATGAACCTTTGCCGCCCTGGTTGAACTTGCCACCGCCAGACGGAAGCCCGCCTTTTTGAGCGATTCAAGACAGTCAAGAACGAAAGGCATTTTATTAAGTCCTTCTTCATTTTCGACAACAGTAAAAAGCTCGCTGGTCCTGTTACGGAATTTTACGGCAGCTCCTTCGTCAGGAAGATATTTTTCAAGAAGCTTTTCCGTGTCACTTCTGCTTCGTCCGACACACTGCATAAAAATCTCATGAATATTTGAAAGCCCGATTTCATCAGCGGCCTTGGCCCAGCAGACCTCACAGACCGTCTCAGTATCAAGCAGAACGCCATCCATATCAAAAAGAATCGCACGAATTTTTTTCATATGGGAATTATATCATAAACAGTCCTTAAAATGCAAAAACAAAAAAAGGTGGTTGGAATCGGGGTTCTGACACAAAATCGCCTGAGCTATGCTCACTGCGATGTTTGGGGCAGGTTCCCGATGGGAGACCACCTTTTTTTGTATCTCGTATTTTAAGGCTTATTTGCCTGAGCTCAAGAAGTCTGTTGTGAAGTAGCGGTCTGAAAGTGGTTTGTCCAACTCAACGTTGACCATCTTGATTGTTGAAGAATGTCCAGTCTGAACGTTTGTCATTACGTTCTCCATCGGAACGTTGTAAACGCGGCCGTTTGCGCCTGGCATTTTGTCGATTCTTTTGATTTCGTTTACTTTCATGAGCTTGCCTTTTTTGTCGTAAAGCTCGATGTAAGTCGGAATCCATGCATCTTTTGTGATGTAAGATATTCTGTACTGATACTGGCTTGATTTAGGATCTTTTGGAGTTGATTTTACAACATACAAGTCCTTGAAGTTACCCTTGTCCTCGCTCTCCTTGATAAGCTCGTGTGTATCGTCAGCAACTTCGCGAGTGCTCATGTCGTCGTAAGAAAAATCTGTTCCGACGAATGATTTTGAGCCGTCAGATGCTGCTACACGGCGTGTTGATTTTAGTGATGGAAGATAAATCCATTTGTCATCATCCTTGCCGTCGTTCTCTTTCTGAAGGAAGCGTGTATCTTTTACAGAAGCCGGTGACAAGAAAATCATAACGACATCTGAAAGATTGTTTTTGCATCGTCCGTATTCACCGACATTGCGTGTTTCCTCAACTTTTCCGTTCTTTGCAAGTGTAAGCTGGACTGCTGCCTTTGAGAAATCCGGCTTCTGGCGGTCGAAAACCTTAGTCATGATTTCTGTTCCGTCGATTGCGAATGCAGATGTTCCCACTGTGAGAGCAAGAGCCAAAGCTGTAAATTTTTTTGAAAGTTTCATAAAGAATGCCTCCTAAAGTTTTTTTCGTCCCCGGTCCGGGGTATTTTTTTTGAGGATGACTGATTAAATTCAGCACATCCTCCTATCTAATTGGTTCAATAAATTAAACCGTTAAACCAATATCTGGTTACAAGATTTATTCGCTTTTTTCAGCGATTTTTGCCTTGTATGCTTCTTTTTCTTCTTTTGACCACATGAATTTCGGGTCAAAGGCATTAAGAAGACCTGGAATTATCGTCATTGAAAGCATTGAGCTTGTGAACATGACGACCGCCACAAGAATTCCGATGTAGCGGAGGATTATGAACCGGCTGAGAATCAGCACGAAGAAACCTAATCCTACTGCAAGGGCATTTGTGACAATTCCCTTTCCGCTTGTGTTGAATGTACGGCGGGCAACTTCCTCAAGGTCGGCTGCCATTCCACCGCTCATTTTCTTTATAAGCAAAGCTGCCTTTTCATCACTCAATGGAACCGTTCCATCTCCGCTGAGTTCCTTTACCCGCTCGGCGTTCAGCTCAAGCTCCACTTTGTAGATCCTCTGGCGCTCAGTGCGGTAAGTCTCCATAAAGTGAATCGTGTAGTCAATTCCGACACCGATTGCGATTGAAGAAACGATGCTCGTGCACAAATCAAGGCGGATTCCTGCAAATCCCATGACCATGAAGTTCAGAAGGATTACAAGACCGAGCGGAATTGCACCGATAAGGCCGGCCCATCCGCTTTTGAAGGAAAGCGCGATAATAATGAAGACCATGACCAGAGAGAACGCGATTGAAACCATCTGGCTGTTAATTACAAGGTGGCTCATCGTATTCTCAAGAGTTGCGGCTCCTGTCGGCGTTACGGTATATCCTTTCGGGAAATACTTCTTCACATAGTCATCGATTTCATCAATCAGCTTGCCTGTTTCAACCGTTGAATGGCTTTTGAGCTGAATCTGAATTCGGATTGCCTTTGGATTCGTCATATCGTCGGCAAAATTCGTGATTTTGTCGCTCGAAAGAAGATAAAGGTACTGAGTTACCAAATCAGAAAGCTCTTCCCGGCTCGCAACAGGATATTTTGAAACATCATAAGGAATTTCATAATATCCGAGTCCAGCGTAGTTGAGTCGTTTTTCAAGCTCGTAGACAACTTCGTTTGCATTGGAACCTTCACCACCGGCAGCCGCATAGGCATCGCTGAGCATTGAAAGAAGTTCCTGCATTGAAACATTCTTGTTGAGGGCAGCAGCATAAGTTCCTGCCTCATTTCCGACAGGTACATGCATTACCTGATTCATGCGCTTGATGAAAGTAGTGAACGAAATGATTTTACCGATTTCATCAGAATGATGAAGTTCAAGGTAGTTCTGCATGTCATCCACAGCCTTAAGAATCTCAGGATTCGTAAGTGAATGATACTTCTTAGGCTTTTCAGTTTCCGCAGATTCTCCGAAATCAAAGTCACCTCCAGAAGAATCAGAAGCGCCTCCAAAGTCGAAATCACTGGCAGCAGAAGCCGAGCCTTCACCGAAGTCAAAATCACTTCCGCCGAAATCAAAATCCGACGAAGCAGAATCAGAACCAGAAGAAGAAGACTGCTCATAAGCAAGAAGTTCTTCCTCGGTAAATTCATTTCCCTGAACAACGAGGAACATGCTGTTCGTTCCTGCAAGCCTGTCATCAACATAAGCCAGATCCTGCCGGAATTTGCTCGTTTCCGGGAAGTAGTTGACCATTGCGGTATCAACAAGAAGTTTTTTAAGCCCGACAACCGAAAGAAGGACAATCATCATCATGAAGACAATGAGTCGTGGCCTTGTGCCTGCAAAGAAATGATAAATCGAGTACAGGGTATGTCCCTGCGCTTCCGTTGCAGATTTTCCACCCCGGCGAAGAAGCTCTTTTTCAAGCCTCATCTTAATTTTTGCAGTCAGGTGATTTTTGTTCTTCCAGTGCTTTCCGACAGTCTTAAGCGGCGTAATGTAAAGAATTGCCGGAATAAGAGTGATCGAAAGAATCAGGGAGAATGCAACACCACTTGCCGCAAAGACAGAGAATGAGCGGAGCGGCCGCAGCGGGCTTGATACATTCGAAATGAAGCCGGCGATTGTCGTAATCGAAGCGAGAAGGACTGCAATCCAGACATCCTTCAGCGCAAATTCAATCGCACCGGCATGATTTTCTTTTGTGACCTCACCCTGAATCCTGTCAAGACCGATGTAGTAATGAGTCATGACATGAATTCCGTAGGCAGAGCCACATGCAATCAAACAGACAGGAATCATGCTGCCGATGATTGTAAAAGGAAGTTTAAGGAAAGAAAGAATGCCCACAGACCAGACTGTAGAAACCAGAACCGTAACGAGTGGCAGAAGTGTTCCGCTCCATGTATGGAATGAGAAATACAGTGAAAGCAGGACAATGATTGCGACGAACGGAATGAGCTTTACAAGGTCCGAAATAAGGAAATCACGGGCATCATGCGACATTACCGGGTCACCATAGTAACGGACGGCAAGCGAACTGCCCTCAAGTTCCTCATCACAAACCTTCTGAATCGCAGCAAGAATTGAATTCTGAACTGCAGAAGAAAGCTCCTCGCCAGTCTCATCAGAAGCCGTGAGTGAAACCACAAGCTGGGCGGCAGTAAAACTGTCATTTACAACGACGCGGTTGTACATTTCCTCCCAGTCGATGATTTTCCGCTTAATCATGCGCATGTCTTCCTGGGAGCCGGTATATTCACCGTCCTCACCGAGAAGGCTGTTTGCCCTAAGCGTACCCTCGCCGTCCTCACTCACCTCACCGAAAATATAATCGATGTTTGTAAGTGAATCCACGCTTTCAACGAATTCAATTTCCGTGATTCTATCGGTAATCTTCTGAATGATTCCGATATACTCAGGCGAAAGAATTGAATCTCCCCTCGTCTCCAGAAGAATTCCGAGCGCGAGCATGCTTCCGAAATCTTTTTCCGTCTTAAGCATGAACTGATAAGACTCGTCATCCTTCGGCATGAAAGTGCGGCTGGTGTTCTCAATCTTAATGTTCTTGAGCTGCCAGCCAAAGAAAACTGTGATAGCCGCACAGATGGCAATGACGAGCCAGGAACATTTAAGCATTCTCTTAATCATTAATTCTCCTCTTGGAGCTGCTTCTTATACGCTTCTTTCTGCTCTTTTGACCACATGAACTTAGGATCGAAGGCATTGAGAAGGCCAGGGATTACAGTCATTGCGAGGGTTGAGCTTGTGAACATTACGACTGCTACCAAAGCTCCGATATACCTCAAAATGATGAACCGGCTGAACAGGAGCACACAGAATCCGAGTCCGACTGCGATTGCGTTCGTAAGGATTCCGCGGCCACTTGTCTTGAATGTATTTTTAGTTACTTCCTCAAGGTCGTCCGTCAATGCACGCTGAGTGCGGTATGTTTCCATGAAGTGAATCGTGTAGTCAATGCCGACACCGATTGCGACCGATGCGATGATGCTTGTACAAAGGTCAAGTGCGATTCCGGCATATCCCATTACCATGAAGTTGAGCAGAATCGTGAGTCCGAGAGGGATTGCACCGATGATGCCTGCCCATGGCGACTTGAATGAAAGGGAAATGATGATGAATACCATTGCGAGCGAAAGCAGGATGCTGGTTGTCTGGCTGTCAACGACCATTTTAGTCATTGTGTACTCCATTTCACCGTTACCAGTTGCATCAATCTTGTAGCCTTTCGGGAAATGCTTTTCAGCATAAGCCTGAGCGTCGGCAATGATTGCAGCAGTGTCGGCAGTTGAGTGAGTACGGAGCTGAACCTGAGTTCGGATTGCAGTCGGCATGGTCATGTTGTTTGCAAAACGCTGAATCTGCTGGCTCGAAAGAAGGTAAAGGTACTGAGTTACCAAGTCCCCAAGCTCTGAGCGTGTTGAGACAGGATATTTTGCAACATCATAAGGAATCTCATAATAGTCAATTCCGTTGAAGTTGAGCTGCTTTTCAAGTTCAGCGACAATATCAGCGACATTTGACTTGTCTCCGCCGGCAAGAGTGTAAGCCTTGTGGAGCATTTCCAAGCCCTGCTGAACAGTTATAATAGAAGAAAGTTTATCATCATTGACAGGAGCGTTCATAACCTGGTTCATTCGCTTGATGAATGTTGTGAATGAAACCATCTTTCCGATTCCGTCATGGCGTGCAAGAAGATATTCCTGCATTCCGTCAACAGCCTTGAGGATTTCCGGGTTTGTAAGCATGTAATACTGTTTCGGAGCCTCGGCAGCCTCAGAAGAATCAGCCATGTCACCAAATCCGAAATCAGCGCCTGTGTTTGAGGCATCAGCGAATACGAAGTCATCTGTAGCAGCGTTTGAAGCTTCTCCAAATCCAAAGTCATCAGCCGTACCAGGCTCAGCAGTTCCGAAGTCGAAGTCACTTGCGACAGAATCAGCCACATTGTTTTCAGCAGTTCCGAAGTCAAACTCACTTGCAACTGAATCAGCTACAGACTCCCCTGCACTTTCAGCAGGCGCTTCCTCAGCCTCTTTTTCCTCGCCGCTTACGATAAGGTAAAGAGTGTTTGAACCGGCAAGATTTTCGTCTACATAAGTGATGTCCTGGCGGAATTTTGAATCCTTAGGGAAGTAATTTACCAGGGCTGTGTCAACGATAAGCATCTTGAATCCGATTATTGCAACCAGAAGAAGGATTGCCGTTGAAACGATAAGGCGTGGTTTTGTTCCAGAGAAGAAGTGATAGACCATGTAAAGAGTGTTTGTCGTAGCCTCTGCGGAAGTTTTTCCACCCTGACGCTTGAGCTGTTTTTCAAGCTTCATCTTAAGTTTTGCAGAAATACGATTCTTATTGCGCCAATGTTTTCCAACCTTGCTGATTGGTGTGATATAAAGCATTGCCGGGATGAAAGTCATTGAAAGAATCAAAGAGAAGACAACGCCGGCTGCCGCAAATACAGAGAATGATTTGAGTGGCATGATCGGGCTTGTGATGTTGGAAATGAAGCCTGCGACGGTTGTAACGCCTGCAAGAACGACTGCAATCCAGACATCCTTAAGGCCGTACTCGATTGCACCCGCATGATTTTCTTTTGTAATCTCACCCTCGATTTTATCAAGACCGATGTAATAGTGGGTAAGAACGTGAATACCGTAAGCTGAACCACAGGCAACGAGACAAACCGGAATTACGCTTCCGATGATTGTGAATGTAACGTTGAGCATACACATGATGCCGACTGACCATACTGTAGCCATAAGGACGGTAATCAAAGGAAGAAGAGTGCCGCTCCATGTGTGGAATGAGAAATAAAGTGAAAGGAGGACTACAAGAGCTACGAAAGGAATCAAAATCAAAAGGTCTGAAACCATGAAAGTATAGCCGTTGTCACTCAAAACCGGGTCACCGAAGTAGCGGACTTCAAGATCTGAGCCTTCGAGGGCAGTCTCACAGATTTTCTGAATGTCGTGAAGGGCTGCCATCTGGCGCTTTGAGTTGAGCATGTCGCCGTTTTCGTCTTTTGGCTGCAGAGTAATCATGAGCTGGGTTGTTCGACCGTCATCAGTGATGATTACGCGGTTGTACATTTCCTGCCAGTCAACAAGCCGCTGCTTAATTGCGGCCATATCCTCAGGCGTTCCGCTGTAGTCCTCGCCAAGCATGCTTGATGCCTTGAGGCTTCCGTCCTCGCCCACGATGAAGTCCATATTTGTGATTGAGTCAATGCTTTCTACATAATCAACATTGGCAATCTGTTCTGTAACGTCCTGAACAATCTTAAGGTACTCAGGAGTGAGGATTGTCTCACCGCTAGTCTCCATGGAGATTCCAAGGACCATCATGCTTCCGTAATCTTCCTCAGCCTTCAACATACGCTGATAAGACTCAGAACTTTGCGGCATGTACATTCGAACTGTATTCTCAATAGAGATTTTTCGAAGCTGCCAGCCGAAAAATGCAGTAATAGCGAGACTCAGGAAAATAATGAGCCAGGAGCATTTAAGCATCTTTTTAATCATTTCGTACTCCTATTTAAAGAATTTTTTGTTGAACCACTTGAAATTCAGTGTAGAATCGTTTATATTGGTTCAAGTAATTAAACCGATAAACCAAATATAATGACAAGACAAAAAAGTGTCAAGTAAATTCTTAAAGGAAATTATAAATTATTTTCAAGAATAAATAAAGCCTTTTTTGTGGAGTCAAAATCTATGGGGGATTCAAATATGATTGACCCGAAAAAAATCGAACAGGCTCTTGTTGACTTCAAGGCGTGTTCAAAAATCTTTCTCGCCCTCGGTGACAGCACCCGGCAAAAAATCTGTCTGGATCTTGCCGAGGCCGGCCTGAACGGAATAAATGTCGCTGACCTCTCAGGGAAGACGATTCTCTCACGACCGGCAATTTCCCATCACCTCAAGGTTCTAAAGGATGCAGGAATCGTAGAACCGGTCAAAAGGGGCACGCAGATTTTCTATAAACTGCGGCTGAAAGATGCCTTTATACCAATGAAAGCCCTTATGGAAACAGTAGAAGAAATTCTTTCTGAAGAAGAAAGTTGAAATATACTTAACCATATGCTATAATCAAACAATATCACTTTTGAATTCAAGGAGTATCTATGAAAATTCTAAAAAAACTTGCATTGGCTTCACTTGCATTTGCACTCTCTACAGCCGCTTTCGCAGATGAAGCTTATGATATCATTCAAAAATCATCGACATTGAAAGCTCCGGACACCTCTACAGCAACAATGATGCTTCACAACATCGAAAAAAGCGGTCAAACCGAAGAAATGCCAATGAAACAGTACGGACGTACAAATAAAAACGGACTCATCGACACTGTATTCGACATCCGTGGACCAGCCGGCAAAAAAGACACCCGCGTTCTCCAGATGGAGCGCAACAAACGCGAAGATGACCGCTGGATTTACATGCCAAAACTCAAGCAGGTACGCCGAATTCCTATGGGCGAGCGCTACAAGCAGTTCGTCGGCTGTGAATTCACATACAACGACATGGCAGTCCGCCACGTTGACGACGACAAGCACGAAATGCTCGAAAAAGAAGTAAAGATTACTGTTCCTGGTGGAAGAAACTACACTTGCTGGAAAATCAAGTCAGTTCCATACAAAAAGAGCGAAGTTGAATATTCATACCGCATTCAGTACATCGACAAAGAGACATATCTGCCTGCAAAAATCGAATATTTCGACAAAAAGAACCAGAATCAGATCATGAAGACATACACTACTGAAGACTGGATTTACCTCACATCAAAAACAGGCAAAAAATACACAATGCGTATGAAAGCCCGCATCTCAAACAACAAGACCGGCCGTGAAACTGTCCTCGAGATTAAAGAACCAATCATGGACGGACCAATGCCAGACAGCTACTTTACACAGCAGTACCTTTCAACAGGAAAAGCTAAGTAATATTTGGAGCCCGTTAAAACTGGCTTATAAAGGAGTAATTTATGAAAAAGATTATATTTACATTAGCAGCACTTTCTTTTGCCGCATTCTCATTTGCTGATGACTTTGATTTCGGCGGAGACTCAGGTGACGACTTCGGAGGCTCAAGCTTCGAAGAGTCTTCTGCTCCTGCAGTAACTGTCTCTGGCGAAGTCGGTGCAGAAACTCGTGCCTGGCTCGGAACTACAAACAAAGACACAGGCAAGTTCGACACTAAAAACTATAAGGGTGCCTATGATTTGAGCAAAACTCAGATGGACGCAGGCGCTTACGCAAACCTCGAGCTCAACTACGAGGGCGACTACACTGGAGCCAACCTCAAGCTCAAACTCGACTCAACTTCACTCACAGAGCATCATGAAGACGTTATCGATGAATTGTATGCAAGCGGTTCATTCAAAGAGGGAAAATTCCAGCTCAAAGCCGGTAAAATGAAGGAAGTCTGGGGCAAAGGCGACAAAGTTCACGTCCTCGACAACTTCAACGCAAACGACTACTCAGATTTCATCTTCCCTGACTACATTGACCGCCGAATCGGTGAGGTAATGTTCAAGGCAACTGCAAACCTTTCATGGGACTACAACCTCAAATTGGAAGGAATCTTTACTCCATGGATGACAGCAGACCGCTTTGCAAGCGAGGGATTCTTGGTTCCAGCTGCTCAGAAAAAACTTACAAATGAAGTTACAAAACTTGTAAAAACTCAGGCAGCAAGTCAGCTTGAAGGCTATATCGGACTTGCAGGCACAGGAACTACAGACGATCCATACAAAATCAAATTGAACAGTGACGGTCTTATCACAGGTCTTATGGGTCTTTCAAGTTTTTCTGCTGACAGTCTTTACGAGGATAATATCAAAACCATTAAATACGGTCAGGCAGGTCTTCGAATGACAGGAACTTTGGGCGGAATTGACTGGGGTGCAAGCTACTACTACGGTCACTACAAACAGCCGTCTGCAAAATTGCTTGGTGCAACATCAATGACCTACTATGCAAATGCAGCACAGAAGTACGCTGACGGTGCAACTAAAGCAAAAAATGCCGCTGAACAATATGCTAACGCTGCTAAACAGTATGCTACTGCTGGAGATACTGTAAATGCACAGGCTGCTCAGGCAAAAGCACTTGAATATCAGGCTCAGGCTGAACAGGCAGCAGCAACAGCTCAAACTCTTGGAGCACTTGCAAAGGCATCTCTGGCAAAAGATCCTTCGGAACTTATTTCCCTCAACTACGACCAGTTGCAGGTATTCGGTCTTGAAGCAGCATTCGTTCTCTGGAAGCTCAACACACGATGGGAAGTTGCCTACAACCTCACAGAAGATACTGCCGGTGACAATCCATGGATTAAGAACAACTCAGTCTCATGGCTTGTAGGATTTGATATTGACCTTCCAATCCACAACCTCAACTTGAACGTTCAGGAAACAGGTAAATACATCCTTAAGAACGATAAAATCAAAGACGGTGGCATTGATATCGACGGAGTTGGAAGAGTCGGCTGGGAAACTCTCGGCAACCTTGACACAGACTACAACAGCGATGACAAATACATCAACAACAAAATCATCGCCCTTATTTCTGACAAATGGTTGAACGAAAAGCTCACAACAGAAGTTCAGGGAATCTACTGTATCGAAGACAAGGGCTACATGGTAGCTCCAAAAATCGAGTACAATGTTTCTGAAGGACTCACATTCGGTCTCCGCGGCGTTTACCTCCACTGTGACAATGAAAACGGCGAGTTCTACAACTTCACTGCCGACACAGAGAATAACGACAAAGCATTTCTGCAGTTGACAGCAAAATATCAATTCTAGTTAATTGATTAGCTGATTAGGCCCTGCTTTTAGCAGGGCATTTTTTTTGATATAATAGAAATATGCTGTCTTATATTCATGCCTATCATGCGGGCAATCATGCTGACATCTTAAAGCACCTTACACTTTCGCTGATTCTTGAGCACCTTTGCAAAAAGGACAAGCCCTTCTGTGTCATCGACACTCATGCAGGAAGCGGACTTTACCGCCTTGACGACGAGCGCGCGCAAAAGACCGGGGAAGCGGATTCCGGGGTCAAAAAGATTCTGGCACAAATAAACGCAGAAAAATCATCCTTTGAAAGTCAGGCAGGAAAAAGTTTTTTTTCTTTGATTCAAGAATATTATGCACGCGGAGAATATCCGGGTTCACCTTTGATTGAGAACTTCTTTTTACGGCCGGGTGACGAACAGATTCTTTCGGAGCTCCACCCTACCGCCTTTGAAGAACTGAAAAACTGCTATTATAATAGAAGAAAGTTTTGCGACGAAAATGGCTTGAATTTCATTGAGCCTGCCCTTCACAAACGCGACGGCTACGAGCTTTTAAAAGCCCTAACGCCGCCAAAAATCAAGCGCGGCCTTTGCGTTATCGATCCTTCTTTTGAGGATGCAAGCGACTTTGAAAAGTGCGGCCAGGTAATTTCGCGGGTCCACAAAAAATGGAGTGCGGGAATAATCGCCCTCTGGTATCCGCTGGTCGCCCACAGAAGCGCAGAAATCTCGATGATGAAGGAACAGATTGCGGCAAGCGTAGAAGCCACAGAGCCAAAAATCCTCGACGTGCAGATGGAAATCAAGCGCAAGGAAGACATGACAGGCCTGGCCTCGCTCTACGGCAGCGGCATGTTCATCGTAAACTTCCCCTACCAGCTTGATGAAGAGCTGAAGGAAATCATGCCAGAACTAAGCAAAATCCTAGGCGAAACAGCAGCTGTTTGGAGCGTTGAAGCGCTCTAGATATTGCGTAAAAACTCTTTTTTGTCTAATATTGCAACAGTCAGTTCGAGACCATCCTGACTTAAAACAAAACTAGGGGGACATTTCAATGCGTTCAGATTCTGAACTTGCGGGCGTTACTTTGCTCGGCAACACGGCCACAAAGTATCCAAACGACTACGCACCGGAAATCTTAGAGAAATTTCCAAACAAGCACCCGGGCAACGACTACATGGTCACATTCAACTGCCCGGAATTCACTTCACTTTGCCCGAAAACAGGGCAGCCGGACTTCGCAGAAATCAAAATCAACTACATTCCAGACGGATTTCTTGTCGAATCAAAATCACTCAAGCTTTATCTCTTCAGTTTCCGTAACCACGGCGATTTCCATGAGGACTGCGTGAACATCATCATGAAGGACCTCGTAAAGCTTTTGGAGCCGAAGTACCTTGAGGTCGAAGGTATCTTCACTCCACGCGGCGGAATCTCAATCTACCCTTTTGCAAACTACGGCAAGCCGGGCACGGATTACGAAAACATCGCCAAAACACGCCTTTTCGCGGCTATCGACAGACGATAGGAAAGTAAAAATCAGGAGTTAATTATGAATGAGATTTTAATGGCGGCATCGGTCTTTGTCTTTTTTGGCGGACTCGTTGCTTTTTTCAGGATTTTCGGTAAAAACGGAATTTTTGCATGGACTGTTATCTGCACTATTGCGGCTAACATTGAAGTTTTGATTTTGGTTCACGCTTACGGCATGGACACAACCCTGGGAAACGTAATTTTTGCCTCGTCTTTCCTCGCAACAGACATCATGAGCGAGATTTACGGCAAGGAAGAAGCAAACAAATGTGTCAAAATCGGAATTGCGGCTAACATCACCTTCATTCTGATTTCACAGAGCTGGTTCCTGTATGTTCCCGCTGAGGCTGACACGATGGCAAGCCCAATCCGCACGGTTTTTGCAAACACTCCACGTGTCATGCTCTCAAGTCTTTTTGCCTACGCCGTATGTGAAATCTACGACGTCTGGGCTTATCACCACATCTGGAAGTGGAGCGAGAAGAAGTTCGGAAACAGAAAGGGATTTTTGTGGCTGCGCAACAACGGCTCAACAATGGTCAGCCAGCTGATTAACGTCCTTGTTTTCAACCTGCTTGCATTCGCAGGCGTTTTCCCAACCAGAGTACTTATTCAGATTCTGATTTTCGGATACTTGATTTTCCTTGCAACTTCGATTCTGGACACTCCATTCCTTTATCTTGCAAGAAGAATCGCCGAAAAGCACCCGGAATTACTCAGCAAGTAGATTCTTAAAATCAACTGACAGAAAAACTTTTTTCTATTATAATGGCCCTATCAATTTTTTTGAGAGGGCTTTTTTTTTATGAAGAAGTTTTTTCTTATCCTTACCCTGCTTTTTGCTTCAATTCTTGTTCTTTTTGGAATTGCTTCTTGCAAAAAAAATGCGCTGACTGCTGATTCAGACAAATCAAGCGACATTTCGCCCAAAGTCCTTTCTCTGGATTCCACAAGCGACCGGGTATTTGACGCCGGGAATTTCTTTACGCCGGACTACACGCCCTACGAAGCTGAGCCGGAATCAAAGGCCGGTAAAATCAAGCTCTTTTCACCAAAAGCAGGCAGCAAGGCCGAAAGCATCGTACCAGGCCTGCGTAAACTTTCTGACTATCAGACTTCCTACAAAACAAGAAAAAGCGATTTGAACCTGAGCGAACTTGCAAAAATGTTCGGGGAGCAGGATTCAGCGGAAAAATCCCCGATTAAAACCCAGCCTCTAAAAATCATATGGAGCGCGCCCGGCTACTCAAAAAACAAATGGATAGACAGCAATGAAGTTGCTCCTGAATTTTCACATGAGCTTCGGGTTCAGTTCAATTATCCGGTCACAAGTGACGAAATCAAGGACATTTCAAAAATCGAATTCTACAAAGGTGACGAAAAAAACGGCAGTCCAATTCAGTTTAAACTAAAACAAGAGAGCATCGACACAATCACCTACTTCTGGGAAAAAAATATTCCATTTGAGTCAAAGGTCATTCTCACGGTCGAACAGAATCTCGATGGCAAAAAGATTACAGCAAGGGCAAATTTCAGCACACTCTCGCCCTTTATCTATGAAGATAAAAGTTCCGGCCGTTCTTACGGAAAATACACCAATCCCCTCTGCCTTTATTTTTCACATCCGGTAGATTATGAGTCAGTTTTGACTTCGGTCTCGGCAAAAAAGGCTTCCGGTGAAGAACTTTCTTTGACAAAGGAAAATATCGAAGTGAGGGGCGGCTGCCTTAAAATCTTCGCCCTGCCCCTTTCATTTCATTCAAAATATTCTGTCCAAATCTCAAAAAATCTGAAGGATATATATGGAAGAAAACTTTCAAGTGACGGCGAAAAAGACATTGAGCTTGAGATTGAGGTTCCGGGAGCAGAAAGCAAGGTTTCATTCACTGACTCTGGAGTAAGGATGCTTGAAAGCAATTTCCCCCACAGGATGGTTTTCGAGTATCAGAATATTTTTGAAGGAGCCTATGTCCTGAACCGGACTGAAAATCCATTTGCGGTTACGGACTGGTCCAAAATCAAGGCAAGCGTATATGACGAAAAAAATGAAAGCCTGCGCATAAATCTTGAGTCATATCCCAAAGATGAAAGAATTTTTAAAATCATCAATCTCGATGAAAAACTTTCCGGCGGCAAGGGCTGGACTGAAATCTACTCGGCAATCAAGCTTCCCAAAAAGCCGACAAAGTGGGATCCGGAGACTTTCTACTGGTCAACAAACGCGACATCAATTCAGGTCACAAATCTTGGAGTTACGGTTCGCTATGCCATGAACAAGGTCTGCGTGCTGGTCACACAGCTTTCTGACGGCCGGGCAGTCGAAGGAGCAAGGGTTTTCGCCTATGCCGACAAAAATGCAAGCACAAAAGAAATCATAAACAATGCCCCTCTTGCAGTAACGGACAAAAATGGTCTTGCCCTGATAAATCTCAGCCAGGAAGATTCACCAAAGGTAATTTCAGGCGGCTGGTGGGATGCTCCGGTCATTTATGTCGTAAAGGACGATGACAGGGTGATTTTCCAGCCGGACGACCATTCTCCTTGGCGAAGCGGAATCTATTCATATTCAAAAGTTCCAAATAAAATCGAAGCCGAGCAAAGAACCTTCATGTTCAGCGACCGGGGACTTTACAAACCGGGCGAAAGGGCTTCATTCAGGGGAATCGACCGCGACCAGGTTCTCGGAAGCTTTATCCCCTACAGCGGAAATTATACGGTCACTTTGATGGAAGACAAATGGCGGGATTCAAAGGAATACGGAAAGCTTACAGGAAAGGCAAGCGAATCCGGCGGCTTCTACGGCAGCTTTGAAATTCCAGAGGACATAGAGCCGGGAATCTACAAAATCCGCTATCAGAGGGATGGAGACGAAAAAAGTCAGGAATTGAGGATTAACGTAGCCTTCTTTGAAAAAGTCAAATTCCAGAGCGAAGTATCAATGCCAAAAACACCTGTAATCGCAGGCGAAAAGATTCAGGCTGGAATCGGAGCCAGCTATCTTGCAGGCGGTGCCCTTTCAAGCGCAAAATTCGAGACAAACTGGTTCCGTGAGCCATGGTATTTTACCAGCGATGAGGCGGAATTCAGGCAATATAAATTCGGCCCGGTAAATTCTCAGGAAGGAAGAAGCCATATCCGCGAAGATTCAGGAAGCCTGGACTCAAACGGAAGCGCCACAGTCTCATGCGAGACAAGCGGAAACAGCATCAAGGGAGCCCCCTACCGCTACAGAGTCAGCGCCGACATAACAGACATTTCAAACCAGCAGATTTCAGCCTCAGCAGCTACAGTCGTTCATCCGGCTTCATTCTATATCGGTCTTTCAAAGCCTGAAATGTCTTCGGCATTCGCAAAAAAAGGCGAAAAAATCACCTTCACATACAAGCTGGCCCTGCCGGACGGAAAAGCCCTTGTCTCATCAAAAAGTCTGGGTGCCCTGGCAGGAAAAGACAGAAAAATCGAAGTCAAGCTTACCCGCGACGAATGGAACCTGGTCCAGCAGCAGGGAATCTACGACATTTACAGCCGCTACGAAAAGACTGAAATTGAGGAAAGCTGTCAGACCGTCGCTCTCGATGAAAGCGGAAAAATTTCGGTCACAGCCCTGGAGGCCGGCAACCACAAGATTCAGCTTAGCGCAATGGACAGCCAGGGGCGGCCCGTCATCACGGAATACGAATTCTTCGTCACAGGAAGCGGAAGATGCTCATGGTATCAGGATGACGCAACTTCCCTGCGACTGACTCCAGACAAAAATCAGTATAATCCGGGCGAAACAGCCCATCTTCTTCTTGAAAGCACTCTCCCAGAAGGAAACTACCTGATTACGGTTGAGCGGGAAGGTATTTTCACTGAGGAAGTCCGCCATCTTGAAGGATCAGTCAACGTAATTGACATTTCTGTCGCCCGAAATTATGTTCCGGTCTTCTATGTTTCAATTTCTTCTTATTCAGTAAGGCAGGGAGAACCGAAACACGAATACGGCGAGGCGGATTTGGACAAGCCAAAGGGATTTTACGGAGCCACGGAAGTTTTCGTAAATCCTAGGGTAAAGTCATTCTCGGTAAAGCTTGAAAGCAAAAAACCATCTTACAGGCCGGGAGAAATGGCAGAAGTCACAGTATACGCGACAAAGGGCGGAAAGCCTCTGGCAAATTCAGAAATCACCCTCATGGCAGTAGACCGGGGCGTACTCGACCTGATTAACTATCATGTTCCAGACCCGATTTCCTTCTTCTACAGCAAGGCCAACTTCCCTCTCCGCGTAAAGGGCGGCGACTCAAGAGCCTACCTCATGGATCCGGTCACTTACGAAGTCAAAAACCTCAAGGGCGGCGACAATGGTGATGACGAAAAAATTAACGAAAGAAGTGACTTTAATCCGACGGCAGTATTCGAGCCTATGCTCAAAACCGACGAAAACGGCAGAGCTACGGTAAGCTTTAAGCTGCCGGATAATCTTACGACCTACAGGCTGACGGCATTCGGCGTAAACGGAGAACTTCTTGCCCTGCAGGAAGACGAAATCGCAGTTCAGAATCCGATAAACATCCAGCAGATTCTTCCGCGCCAACTCAGGGAGAGGGACACATCAGAAGTCGGAGTCCTCATTTCAAATCTTGACGACAGGGAGCATGAGATTACGGTTTCACTTGCAGTCGGAGAAATCGATGCGGCTAAGGCAGAGGAAAAGGGAATCACAAGCAAAGCGGGACAGGCCTTTGTCGACGGAAAGAGCGAGCACAAGATTAAGGTTCCGAGCGGAGCAAACGCAAGCGTATTCTTTGACATTGCGGCAAAGAAAGCAGGCATGGTCAGCACGGAATTTACAGTCAAAAGCGATATTCTCAACGAAAAACTGGTCTGCCCGCTAAAGATTGAAAAGCCATACATTTTTGAGACAGTGACAAAGACAGGTCAGCTTTCAGAAAGCGAAGAATCAGCTAGTGAGAAAATCACAATTCCTTCTTACACGGAAGACATGAATGGCAGCCTCTCGGTCACGCTCGACGCTACAAGACTGGGACTTTTGGGAAACTCAGTTCAGTATCTTTTTGAATATCCATTCGGCTGCCTTGAACAGCAGTCTTCCCGACTCCTTCCGCTCGTAATTTTTGAGGACTACATCGACACCTTCAATCTCGAAAGCCAGGTCACTGACATCCGCAAAGTGGTAAAATCATGCTTTGCCAGCTGGAAAAAC
This sequence comes from Treponema ruminis, assembly GCA_017161305.1. Lineage (GTDB taxonomy): Bacteria > Spirochaetota > Spirochaetia > Treponematales > Treponemataceae > Treponema_D > Treponema_D ruminis. The sequence goes on from CP031518.1 coordinate 1,654,433, forward strand.
TACCAGCACTCAGACGGCGGCTTCGGTTACTGGCCGACCTCATATGCTTCAAACGCCTTTGTCTCAGCAAGAATCGCCCACATCTACGCACTTGCAATCCAGCGTGGCTACAAGGAAAAAGACCTTGCCATCGACATTGAAAAGCTCTGCAAATACATCAGTGAAAATTCTAGCGATGACTACAGCAGGGCCTACAATTACTATGTCCTCGCCCTCAACGGAAAAACGGTTTCAGACGAAAAGCTCGAAAAAATCATCAGAAAGGAAAAGCAGGAACTTGATGCCCTGGCACTCGCAGGACTTTGCTCACTGGAAAAAGACGGGAAAGACTCACTTCTTGCAAAGGAAGCAGCTTCTGAAATCCGGACTTTGATGAGGCCGGCTTCACGCGGAGTAGACCTTGCAATTAAAGCTTCAAGCTCTGGCAGATACGCATATTACGGCGACGAATCAGAAAAAATTGCCCTGATTTTGCAGCTTTTCACCCAGCTGGACAAGGATGACGAGACCAACACAAGGCTCATCTACTCACTCATGAGCAAGCAGCGCGCGGGTTACTGGAAAAACACCGCTACAACTGCAAGGGTTCTTGAGGCTATTTATCATGTAATTAAGACCAACAACCTCGACAAGACCAACCTGAACGCGACAGCCCTATTCCAAGGAAAGCAGTTCGCTTCGGGTACCTTCAAGGGAGCGGCGGCAAGGCCTGTGACAGTGACACTTCCTTTTAGGGACGAAAAAATCTGCTCGCTTAAAAAGGACAGGGAGCTTGATCTTGACTTCAGCAAAAAGGGAAAAGGCTCACTCTACTACACGGCTTCGATGCGCTATGCAATTCCACAGGAGCTTCAGGAGGCTAAGGACAAGGGAATCGGACTTGTAATGCAGCTCTTTGATAACGCGACAGGAGAAGAAATCAAGATAAGCAAGGAGAATCCGGTTACAGAGCTTGAAAGCGGAAAGACCTACAAGGTCAAAATCACCCTTTCTTCAAATTACGACAGGGACTATCTGGCACTGAGGGCGCCAGTTCCAAGCGGAGCCGAGATTCTGGACGCGACTTTTGTAACAAGAGCGGATGCAGCCGAAAATGCAAGCGGAAAGGAAGTTTACTCAGATGACGGTGACGGAGATTCAGGATACTGGGGCGGAGACCACTTCATGAGCAATCAGGTGATTTATAACTCAGAAATCCACTTCTTCTGGGACTCATTCAAGATGGGAAAAACGACCGCAGAATTCAAGTTCCGTGCCGTTCGAAGGGGCGTATTTCCAACACCGCCGGCTAACGCAGAATGCATGTACGAGCCGGAAACATTCGGACGCACAGGCGGAATCCTTTATACGATTAAATAGAAAAAATAAGCCGCCCTTCAAAAAAGAGCGGCTTTGCTTTTTATTGAGATTTTTAATCTTCGCGGGTAGCCTTCATGGCTTTTTTGCACTCATACATGTTCTGGTCGGCCCGCTTGAATACGTTGAGTACATTCGTATCGATTGATTTGTCGTAGAATGCAATTCCGATTGCGGCGGAAACCTTTTCCCATGGCTCAAGCTTGTCGTCTCCTGCAAGTTCCGCGAGTTTTTTGTTGAAGGAATCGACAAGGCTGTTGATGTTTTCAAGGTCAGCGCCTTTGAGGACGACTACAAATTCATCGCCTCCGATTCGGAATACAGGCGAATGCTCGAAAGTGGTACAGACAAGGAAGCAGAGTTTTTTGATTGCGACGTTGCCCTGCTCGTGGCCGTAAGTGTCGTTTATCTTTTTGAGGAAGTTCAGGTCAATCATGCCGATGCCGAAAGCTGAAATCTTATTGGTGCTGAGGTCATATTCCAGCTTTTTGATTTCCTTGTCATAGGCAGTCTTGTTGCGGATTCCGGTCAAGGCATCCTTGTTGGCAAGCTCGTTCATCTGGGCCGCCTGCTTCTGCATTTCAGCAGCCTTCTTTTCGGCGAAGACAATCTCAGAAACATAGTCGCGGATGTCCTGGGTCATCTGAGTGACGGCTTTTGAAAGATAGTAGACTTCGTTCTTTGAGTTAAGCTCAGGCGGATTGAATTTAAGCATGGAAATATCCCGCTGGCCGTGACTGGTCTTTGCAAAAAGGCCGACCGCCATTTCAAGCAGCTTGAGAGGATTGGTAACTGAAATGCGGGTCCACATGAGGAAATTGAAAGTAAAGAAGAAACCGAGGATAAAAATGATGACCAGGGTTTCAATCATGTGAACACGGATCAGTCTTGAGATTTCAGAAATGTTGACATCAACACAAAGAAGGGCGTAAGGCTTTTTGTTTGAATCAAGAAGCGGAAGGGAGCCGGTGTAGTCAATTCCCCACTCCGTATTTTCTTCTGTATAAACGATTTCCGTCTGCCTCATTATGGAAATGAGATTTTTTACGGTTTCTTCGTCATATTCATCATCAGAAGTCCAGCCCAGATAGAGGTTCCCTTCGGTGTCGATGTAGCGGTCGTAGTAGTTTTCGGCAGAAATAATGCTCATGATGCAGTGCTTTCCGTCCTTGAACATGGGCTTTAAAATGTAAAGATAGTGGATTTTGAAGTCTTCCTTGATGCCGTCCATGAACTTTTCAAGCTCGTTGAACTTTTCACTTCGCTGTAAGGAAACAGCACATTCGGCAAGGTCGTCGTCATCAATGTGACGCTCAACATAGCACAGGATATCCGTGATGTAGGCTTCGTATCTGCGGTAAAGAGAGCGGCGGTAATTGAAATAGCTGATGACAGTAAGGGCAATCCCCAAAATTACGATAAAAGAAACACAGCTGATTGTAATGCTACGACCCAAAGGCTTGGCTACCCTCTTTTTCTGAACCTCTGCTTCCATAAAGTCCCCCGAATTGACAAACTACCCATATTATAACACGGAAATTCAGAAAAAGAAAGATTTTTTAAAATATTATTAAAATTGTTTTATCATATTCTCGCGCAAATACTCCAGCAGAGGGATTTTTTCTGACTTCATCGTGAGCCAGAAGTGAAGTTTTTCCTTGTTTTCCTCGTTCTTGAGACGGATATTCTGCTGAAGCTCTGCAAGCTGGACGATGACTTTATTTTCCCGGGCAAAACGACGGATCCGGGTCATAATATGAAGGGAATAAGTGAGGTCCGCACAGAGAAGTCCGTAGAAAAATCCGACGACAAAACTGAATTCAATATGATTTGTGAACCAGAAAAGCCATTCCAAAATCTTCGGATGAATCAAAAAGTAATAAATGGCGCTCAAAAGCCACCAGTAAAAGGTGAACTGGGGACAGACGATGCCCTTGATGTTGCCCCAGTTTTTAGAATAGTCCCAAAGCCTGATTTTCATGCCGACAATAAAAATCATCCCTGCAATGAATTCGAAAAAAGTGATGCAGAGAGCCATGAGCGCGAACAAAACGGCCTTCTGCAAATGGGGATTTGAAATAAAACTGACATCAATGTAAGAAAGCAAAAAGAGAATCACAAGGCTGAATCCATAAAGCGGAAGATAAGGCCCTGTCAAAAAGCCTGGATTAATCCACTTGCGCTCAGGATTGTTCTTAGAAAAAAAACGTCGGAAAATCAGCTCAATCCCCCAGCCAATCAAACTGCCTGTAAAAAATAAAAACGTGATTACAAGAAAGAATTTCATAGGTTTAAATATACGGCATTGGGGGATTATGTCAACTGCTTGGGGAGGGGCTACTCTATCCTTACTTCGCCTCAATCTCCTGCAACTCAAAGCGGTATTTCTGCTTTACTTCCGGGTATTTTACATGGTCGACTTCGCTCAATTATCCTAATATTCGGATAACCGATGTTATCCTAGCAAATTTATTATCCTCATAATTTCCACTATCTGCTTATAGTATAAACAAATAAAAATGAAAATATGAGGATAAAATATACAAGAGTCAAACCATTAGAAGATAATTTTGGCCCTTACCTCACAAGAGAAAACTGAGGTTTCCGTGTTGTGCGTATTGCCAATAAATAAAAATTATCAGTTAAAATCAATCAAAAAGACTTGTCACATCTGGCAAGTCTTTTTGATCTTAAAAAAAATGCAGTGTAACCGCCACACTAAAGTATGCGGAAAAATCGACAGCGTAAAAAATCCTCTTGCAGGAAAAATCACAGCAGATTCAATCGGTCAGATAATTATGGAAGAAGAAATCTGCGATAAATCAAAAACGCAAATTATCTGCAAAGAATAAAATATCAGGAGAAATAAAATGGCAATTACAGTAAATCTTCGTTACACAGGAAGACTTCCAGAATAAAAATATGAGCTTCAGTCCTACTTGGGCTGAAGCTCCTTTGTGCGATTATCTTCCGGTTTATTCTTCCATCAAGGATTATGTATTACATTTCTCTTTCCACTATTGGCAGTTCCTCTTACTTCTTCGTGGTAAAAGTAATTTACGATTGTTGGATGTCCTTTCTCTACTCTCTCATACGGAGTTTCATTATCAACAAACCTGCAATCATACTTTTTAGCCAGCTCTTCTGCTTTCTTTTCCAGCGCTTCAAAATAGCTGCGGTTCTTTTTGTTATAGATTTCGTCATACAACGGCACCAGATCCGGATATTTATCGGAAATATATTTCATGATATCTGCTTTAAAACCTCCGCGAAGATTCAGATTCTCAAGCCATACAAGGTCACACTGATCTTTTGTCCTGTCTATGATTGCTTCTATATCCGTAATCCCCGGGAACACGGGTGAAATGAAGCAAATTGTACGAATGCCTGCCGCATATACCTCTTTCATTGCAGCAAGCCTTCTTTCTATGCTTACTGCCGCATCCATATCATCTTTAAACTCTTCATCGAGAGTATTGATTGACCATGATACTGTAAGTCTGCTATTTTCATTGATCTCTCTTAGCAGATCCAGATCTCTTAGTACAAGGTCTGACTTTGTGCAGATAAGTATGTCCGCACCACTGTTCTTTAGTTCTTCCAGAAGTCTTCTTGTATTTTTATATGTTTCCTCTAGCGGATTATAACCATCCGTAACTGTTCCAATGATTACCTTCTGGCCGGCATACTTCTTTGGATTCTTTACTTCAGGCCAGTCTTTCACATCCATGAAAGTTCCCCATTCCTCCGTATGCCCTGTAAAGCGTTTCATAAAAGATGCGTAGCAGTATTTACAGGCATGGGGACACCCCACATAGGGATTCACCGAATATCCTCCAATAGGAGTATTCGATTTTGTCATTACACTTTTTGTTTCTATATGATTTACTTTGATTTCTGGTTGTTCCATATCCTCTGTTCCTCCAGCACTTTGTTAAAAGCATCCGGCATTTCCTGTATCATTTCTTCTCCCATAATCGGAACAAGATCTTCTTTCCAGAATACAGGAATGTTCAGTTCATGAGCCTGTTCTGTCAATGAATAAACCCACCCGGGATCTGTTTTAACAGTCCTGCTCTTTGCACCTGTCATGGTTCCCACCACAATCCAGTCAATGCCTGTAAGATCAACCTTACCCGGATCATCGAACAAAGGCTCAAAGGTAACATGATATTTTTTTGCCTTCACATTGCTCCGTAGTGCATCAATACGCCATAACTCAGACTTTCTCGTAACTGTAACGCCAAACCATGCATTATCAAGATTTGTTTCAAAAGACAGAAGATCCGGTCGTTTGGTAAGAAAAAGAAACTGGTGCTGAGGATTCTCTGCTATCTTTTTAAAGACTTCCTCTCGCCATTCCTCATGCCAGCCCGAGAGATCGCTCATGCCGGTCAGCAGAAAATTCTGCGGCTTTTTCTTTTCCATCATACGAAGCTTGCCTTGAAAAAACTGTGGCTTTTCAAAATCATCTATGATGTGATAACGCCTCGTATTGTTTCTGGCATAGCAGTACGGACATCCAACAGTGCACCCTATAACAAGATTCATGTTCTGAATTTGATCTTTAATACAGATACTCATTTGTCACTCCATTCCTCAAGGTTTACCCTGATGCGGTTAAGATACTCTTCAAACTGAAGAATCTCTTTATCCGTAAAATCACGATAATAAATATTCCCCATCTCATTGGATACGGAGTCATAAGCTTCTTTAAGTTCTTTGGTTTTATCTGTGAGGAACAGAAGAGTTTTTCTCTTATCAGCTTCATCCGTTTTGCGGCTTATCAGTCCGTTTTTTTCCATCCGCTCAAGCATGGTCGTAAGTGAAGTAATTGCAAGTCCGCTTTTCTCGGAAATAATTTTAATAGGAACGCCATCTTCCTGCCATAAGACATACAGAATCCTTCCCTGAGCTCCGTTAAATGCATCAATGTTTTTTTCTGCCAGTATCCTTTCAAATATACGATCACCCAGCTGTTTTATTTTTGTAACAAGAAATCCACCATTTGTCTTCATAATTAAATACTCCTATATCGTAGTTTTATACTACCATATAGGAGTATTTGTATCAAGCACACATATCATAACTTCCAATTTTGTGTTCCAGCATTCATCACGACAAACAGGAATTTGTATCACAGAACCATCAGCAATGTTCCGGCTCCAATTTAGAATGAAGGACGGACATTTTGAAAACATCTGTCCTTATTATCATGAATTGTGAAAACGGACTGACCTCTGATCCATTCATCAATAAACTTCATCTCTTTAATCTTATAATTTCCGATGAGGCTAGATTGAAAGCGGCCGTCAAAGACCTCTTTTGGGAAAATGTGACTGTATGTAACCCGCCAGACTTCATCTAAAAGAGTATACCATTCATATCCGTCTTCTTTTCTAACGTATCCGCAAATTAAATTTAAGTTTAGCTAATTATAGCACACATTAAATCCATTCTCCACGAATTTTATAAGGCGTAATTTCAATATTCCATGGAAGAAGTTTTTTCCAGTCCTCTTTTGTCTCACAGAAAAGTGCTTATTCAAAAACATTCCTGAGATAGTCTTTTGAATTCAGGCCGTTAAGTTTGATAGTAGATAATAATTTTTTTCGATAATGAATATAACTAAATGTATTTAGGAGGTCTTCATGGAAAATTATGAAGCAATATTCAAAACTTTTATCGAAAAATACTCTCAAAATGGGTATTCAAATTCACTTTGCAGCTCATACTATAATCTATTAGCTGCAGCAACTTCGTTTTTCAGTCGTAATGGTGTGTATATAACTGAAGAAAGTATTCAAAAGTTTACAAAAAATTATTCTGTAAGAGTAAAAAAAATCTACTGCAGAATATTAAGAGAATTAGCAATATTCAATGCTACTGGTTTTGTAAAGCATAAACAACTACGGCCATTATTGAAATTGGATACTTATTATTTATTGTATTTGGACAATTACCTGACAAATACGTTTTCTAATAAAAAATATCGCAACTCTATCAGGAATATGATAGTTCCTTTTTTTGAGACCTTACAACATGAACAGATTAAGGTTAGTGATATAAATTACATCGATTGTATGCGTGTTTATAAGGAATTGGACTTACCTTTATCTGTTCTAGGAAGAGATAATTTTGATCAACATGTTCGAGGTTTTCTGCATTACATTTCAGATATTGGTATAAACGAGCGAAAACTTTGGATTGTATTTAATCATTGGAATCCGCCATATTTGTTTTCGGTTGAAAAATTAAGCCGTGAGTCAAAAGAAGAACTTTCTTCTATTAGAAAATTCCATTTTAAAACACGATCGGAATTGTGGGATTCAATAGATTCTTTGAAAATTATCTTTGAGAATTGCGGTTATGCAAAAAAAAATTATGCAGGACTAAAACGGACAATTGAATTACTATATGCCTTTTTTGATATGAATGATATGGACTATTCCATTGAATATTCATGGATTTGGTTTAATGAGATAGAAAAAAAACTTAAAACAGACAGAAACTGGTTCAAAAGAACAGTCAATATTATTGAATTGTTCTTTCAAGATGAAATATCAACATCTTCGACCTTTATTCCTAAGCGTCGTTTATTTATTCCACAAATAGAATATTTATATAGAAGAAAAACGGTAAAAAGGGAATCTATTTTTAATAAATTAACACCATATTATCAATCCTTAATCAAAGCTTTCCAAAAATATAAACAACTAGAAGGCAGATGCGAAAAGACCGTAAAAAATTATCAGTATGCCCTTCAAAAGTTTACTTTGTATTTGATTTCTAGAAATATTCTAAACATAAAAGATTTAACAAGAGATGTTTTATCTGACTTTATCTCATCAGATTTCAACGATTTTCCTGGAAAACTAGTGAAAATAAGGATGTTTTTATATTTTCTGTATGAGACACAATTAATGAGTACAGACTTGTCTGAATGTGTTCCTGTAAAAACAGCTTCAAAAGAAAAAAATGTTACAGTATTAAATAAAAATGAATTATTGCAGATTGATAATTATCGGAAAAATTGTAAATCTGCTTCTGAGTATAAAAATGCAGCTGGAGTCCTGTTGGGGCTTTTTATGGGCTTAAGAGCTTGTGATGTCGCTAATCTGAAATTTACTGATATAGATTGGAAAAGTAAAATTCTACATTTAATTCAGACCAAAACAAAAGTTCAATTAAACCTTCCGATTCCAAATCCTGTATATGAAGCCCTAGTTCTATATATAAAAAAAGGAAGACCCAAAGCTAATAGCCCTTACATATTCTTAGAAGACAATCCTCCTTTTAAGAAAATTGGTTATCAAAGCGGTAAATACATGATTAAAGGAGTTCTAAAAAACAGGATTAATTTTCATATTTTACGAAGAACATTTGCTTCAAATATTCATGAAACATCAAAATCATTGAATACAGTTATCAATTGTCTTGGGCATACGGGAGAAACAAGTGTTGGCAAGTATGTGAACATTTCGAAAAAGATGATGGAAGAATGTACTCTTTCCTTATCGGATTTACATATATGAGAGGATACTGATGAAGAATACTATATTTTCAAGTTCACTTGGATATTTGTTCGAAGGGTTTATACGGCAGAAACAAAATGAAGGTTTTAGTTACGAGGAGCAAATTTCTCGACTAAAAAATTTTGATAAATATTGTTTAAAAAAGAATATTACTGCTGATTCTATAACAAAAGAAAACCTGAGAGACTATTTGACTATAAAAGAAACTGAATCAAAAAATTCGTTTTATGCACGATTCTGTTTAATTCGACAATTTTTGATTTATATGAATGCACGGGGGATTCATGTTTCTATACCTAATATTTCAATTTCAAAATCTAAGCCAGTTCCTTTTTTAATGACTGATGAGCAGGTAGAGGCATTTATTTCTAGTGTTGATAAGAATCCACCAAAGAGAAATTTTAATTATTCTGTGTTTTTCAGACTGCTATGTACAACAGGATTAAGAGTAAACGAGGCTCTTAAGTTACGAATTAATGATTATGACGAAATTAATAAAAGTTTGACTGTCATACATGCAAAAGGAAACAAGGATAGAATTATTTATCTGGCAGATGATATGAATCAGTTGCTAAGAACTTATTTGAACAGCAGGAAGAGAAGGTCACCATTCATATTCTATGGAAATGATATAAATAAACCACATACTTATGGAGTTGTGAGTAAAACTTTTAGAAAAAGATGGATGCAAACTAAATTTTATACGAATACAGGGAAAAATCCAACTGTTCATTCTCTAAGACATTATTTTGTAATTAAAAGAATCAATTTATGGGCTTCCGAGGGAATCTCTATTAATTCAATGATTCTTTATCTATCGAAACATCTGGGGCATGCAAGTCCAAATGAAACTTATTATTACTATCACCTCATTAAGGATTCCTTAAAAATAATGTCTACAAAGGATGTTACAGGAAAAAAAATTATGGAAGGTATTAAATATGAAGAAGAATAGTGAATTATTTTTTTCTAAGACAAAAAATTTTTTAACTGTGTATTTAGTTAAACAATGTAATAAGAGTGTTCATACGGTTAAGTCATATAAAGACACATTAACAATATTCAGAAGATTTATTGGTGAGGTTGAAAATATTTCAATCAAGACATTTAAATTTTCAGATTGCAAGCGTGATGTATTGCTTAAGTTTATTGAATATTTAAGAAATGGCAGAGCCGCAGTAAGCACAATCAACAACAAATTGGCAGGCATACGTGCTTATTTATGGTATTGTTCTGACGAAGATGTAGAATTGCAACCAATAGCAATTATGGCTTCAAGAATTCCTTTATTAAAGGAACCCAAATTGATAAGACCTATAATCTCACCTGAAATTATGACCGATTTTCTTTCGGGTGTTTTTTCTCATACATCAAAAAGTAAAAGAGATCAATTAATGCTTATGCTGCTGTATCAGACTGCTGGAAGAGCAAGTGAGATAACTGCAATTAAAATAAAAGATATTATACTGTCAGAAAGAATTATTCTTTTTCATGGGAAAGGGGATAAGGAAAGAATTGTAACTTATGATGAAGTAGCAGCTTTACACTTAAAGGCATTCCTTAAAACAGACCATAAAAACATGAATCCTGATGATTATTTATTTTTCACAAAAATAAAAGGAGTTAAATATCAAATGTCTTTAGGAAATGTTGAGCGCATTGTAAATAAATATGCAGAGTTACTAAAAGAGCTACATCCAGAATTACCTGAAAGTGTTTATCCACATATGTTTCGAAGAACCAGAGCAACTAATTTATATCAGGATGGAGTTGATTTAGAGCTGATTTCGAGATATATGGGCCATTCCTCTACTGTAACAACAAGAATATACGCACAACCATCTATGGCTATGTTAAAAGAAATTATGGATCGAGCAAATCCGTTTTCAGAATACGATTCTACCAATAAAGATGAATTTGATAACTTAACAGAAAATGATATTATAGAGATGTGTGGTTTAAGACCATAATAATTTTATCCTCATATTTTCATTCTTATTTGTTTATACTATAAGCAGATATTGAAAAATATGAGGATAATAAATTTATTAGGATAAGGACAGGAACATGTCTTTCGGGCGGATCCAGAGCGAACAGTCTCCGTAAAGACGGCGGTAAACGACATATTCTTCTTGAGTTTCTGAGTGAAGGGCTACATCCTCGACGATGTAGAGATTTCCTTTAAAGTGCTTGTAGATTCCGTGGATTTTTAATGTGTTCATGGAGATATTATAGCATGTTCTTGTATTTTTAGGGGGCGTTACGGGAGATTTTCCCCCGTAGAAGGGGTAGCGCAAAACGCAAAGCGGTTGGAACGAGGGGAAGAATCGCTTTCCCCGCATTTTTGGGGATTATTTTTCCGCTTCGTGCTATAATTTCTTCAATGAAAAAACACCTCCAGCTTGCCTTAAAAATTCTTTCCGCACTTTTTATCCTCTCCGCGGTTTTTCTTCTCATTTTGCGCTTTTCGCCTTATCCGGCTTTGAAGGAATTCCGAAAGCATCCTGTTTCTACGCGGATTTTTGACTGCCGGGGAAATTTGATTCAGATTCATGCGCTTGAAAACGGTGTCAGGCGGGAATTCGTGCCGCTTGATGAGATTCCGGTTTTTGTCGCCCAGGCTTTTACCGAGGGCGAGGACAGGCATTTTTATTCTCACCACGGAATTGACTTTGCCGCCATCGTCAGGGCTGCTTTTCAGAATACAAAGGAGCTTCGAACCGTAAGCGGGGCTTCCACAATCACCATGCAGCTTGCGAGAATGATCCGTCCGAACAAGAATCGCACGATTTTAGTTAAAATGCGTGAGGCCTTTGATGCGCTCAGGCTTGAAGCCCGCCTTTCCAAAAAGGAGATTCTGGAAGCTTACCTGAACAACGTGCCCTTTGGATTTAATGCCGAGGGAGTCGCCAGTGCAGCCCGAACTTTTTTCAGCAAGAATCTTTCAGAGCTGACCGAGGATGAGGCCCGCTGCCTTTCGGTTAGCGTCCGCCGCCCTGCCCTTTATAATCCATTTGAAGTTTCTGAGACTGCAAGGGCTTTTTCATATCCTTTTGAGATGCCGCATTTTGTCCGCTATCTTTCAAATATTCCCGATTCTCCGATTGGAAGGCTTTCCGAAGTGCGCACCACGGCTGACCTTTCCATCCAGCATCACGCAGAAGACCTTCTTTCGAGTGCAGTCGCCCAGTACGGCGAAAACAGGCTTTCTAACGGCGCGATTCTTGTCTGTGACACGCAGACTGGAGCCATCCTTGCATGGGTCGGAAGCGCGGACTTTTTTGACGAGGCTCACAATGGTCAGGTTGACGGTGTCCTTTCTTTCCGCCAGCCGGGTTCAAGCATGAAGCCATTCCTTTACGCCCTTGCCCTAGAATCAGGATTTCTGCCCACTTCGGTTCTTCCTGACATTCCCATGGAATTCGGCTTTGAAAATCTTTACGTTCCCCAGAATTTCAACAACCGCTTCAACGGTCCTGTGAGATTCCGGGTTGCACTCGCCTCAAGCCTAAACATTCCGGCGGTTTACCTTCTGAACGAAATCGGGCTTGATTCATACCTCAAAAAACTTTCCTCACTGGGCTTTAAGTCGCTCGAAGATGCCGATCCGGGACTTTCGGTGGCACTTGGCAGCGCGGAAGTTTCAATCTTCGAGATGACTCAGGCATTTTCGGTTTTCGCTCGTGACGGCATTTTTATTCCACTTTGGGCGATTGATGATGATAGATGCTGGACTGAGCAGGATGTGGCGGAAGGAAAGCAGGTCTTTGACGTGAACACGGCGCGAATCATTTCGGACATTCTTTCGGACAAGGATGCCCGCGCCCTCGGTTTCGGCTACAGTCAGACTTTTCAGACTCCTTTCCCGGCTATGTTCAAGACAGGAACGGCAAACCAGTATCAGAACATCACCGCCTTGTGCTCGACTCCCCACTACACGGTCGGTGTCTGGATGGGAAATTTCTCTGGCGAAACGGTCATCGGAAAGACAGGAAGCTCGATTCCGGCAAAAATCGCTCGCGAGATTCTGGTCGGTCTCCAGGGAAACAGCGGAAAAGACTTCAAGAAGCCAGCTCAGTTCAAAAAAGAAAGAGTCTGCGCGCTTTCAGGACTAAAGGCAGGCGAAAACTGCCCTGACACTGTAAAGGAATTTGTCCCGGTCTCAGAAAAGATTGAAAAATGCAGCTGGCACACGCAAAATGGAACGAACTACCCCGCCCAGTACGCGACCTGGTTCCGCCTCAAAAACAGGAGCGGTCAGGTAAGCGAAAAAGGCACGCCGCTAAAAATCGTCTCGCCCCGTAACGGAAGTGTATTCTACTACGACGACTCAGTTCCGCCTTTCCGCCAGAAACTCGTTGTCGAAGTCACAGGCGGAAGCGAAGACGAGGCAGAATTTTTTGTTGACGGAAAGCTGCTTGGAAAGACAGCAAGACCATTCGTTCAGCAGGTGCCCTTGACTCGGGGAAGAAAAAAAATCTCCGTGCAATGCGGAAATGAAAGCACGGAGATTGAAATTAACGTGAAATAGATTTTTCTGCGATGATTTTTCTATTTAAACACAACTCGGCAGAACTTTTTCTTTCCTGCGCGGAGAACCATTTCACCGTCTTTGTCGAGGTTTGCGGCCGTGACTTTTAGAGTTGGGTCAGAAAGAGACTCGCCGTTGAGGCTTGCACCGTTACCCTGAATGAGGCGGCGTGCGTCACCGTTTGAAGCACAGAGGCCAGCCTTTACGAAGAGAGCGAGAACGCCCAATCCTGCGTCAAGCTCTGCCTTTGCGACCTCTACAGTCGGCATCTGGGTTTTATCACCCTCACCGCTGAAAGCTGCCTTTGCTCCGGCGAGAGCTGAATCAGCCTTTTCCTTGCCGTGGATTTCTTTTGTAACTTCGTATGCGAGGCGCTCTTTTGCCTCGTTGATGTTTCCTGCACAAATCTGCTTGATTTCATCGATTTCAAGGAATGTGAAGAGCTTGAAGAATTTTTCTACATCCGGGTCAGCGACATTTCGCCAGTACTGGAAGAAGTCGTAAACGCTTGTCATTTCCTCGTTGAGGAAGATTGCGCCCTTCTCAGTTTTACCCATTTTTTTGCCGTCGCTTCGTGTGATGAGCGGGAATGTGAGGCCGAATACGTTGTGCTGTGCGTTGAGTTCCTCAGTTCCTCCGAGCTTTCGGCGGATAAGGTCAACGCCCGCAGTGATGTTGCCCCACTGGTCGTCGCCACCAATCTGAAGCTGAACATTGTGCTTTTCGTGCAGGCGAAGGAAGTCGTAGCTCTGCAAAAGCTGGTAGTTGAATTCGATGAATGAAAGACCGCGCTCAAGTCGCTGCTTGTATGCCTCGTAAGAAAGCATTTTGTTTACAGAGAAGCATGAGCCGATGTCACGCAGGAAGTCGATGTAATTGAGGTCAGCCAGCCAGTCCTTGTTGTTCTCTGAGTAGGCAGTCTTGCCGTCAAAGCCGATGAATTTGTCGAGCTGAGCCTTGATTGTCTCTACGTTCTGGTCAATCTGCTCGTATGTAATCATCTTGCGCATTTCAGTTTTGCCAGAAGGATCGCCGATTCGTGCAGTGCCGCCGCCAATCAATGCGATACCGATGTGACCAGCCTTTCTCAAATGGCGGAGAGCGAAGAATGGAACCATGTGTCCGATGTGGAGGGAAGGGCCTGTCGGGTCACAACCTACATAGAAAGTGACAGGACCTTTGTCCATAAGATCTGAAAGCCCCTGCTCGTCAGTACACTGTGCGTAAAAACCGCGCTCTTTAAGTATTTCAAGTGCCTTATTCATTTTAATTTCCTTAAATGCCTTTATTTTTTAGATAGCAAGATATTTTACCCTAGATTCGAGTTCTGTTCAATCAGAGCAGTTTTCTCTTTCTTTACCTTTGCCGCCTTGACTACAAGCTTATCCTTTTCGAAAGTGACGTCAACTTCCCCGCTCTCACCGATTTTTCCGGCAAGAATAAGGTTTGCAAGCTGGTCTTCGATTTCGTTCTGAATCAGCCTTCTCATCGGGCGCGCACCCATGCTCGGCTCATATCCGTGGTCGAGAAGATAGTCGCGTGCCTTTGGCTTGATTGCAAGGTGAATGTTCTTTTCTGAAAGGCGTTTTTCAAGCTCGGCAATCTGGATGTCGAGGATTTTTGAGATTTCATCACGCTTGAGCGGATCGAAGACAACAATGTCATCGATTCGGTTGATAAGCTCAGGAGCCATAATCCGCTTGAGTTCTTCCATTGCGTTTGCCTTGATTTCTGCAGGCGGAAGGAAACCGTCGTCGAGCTGGGCAAAGCCGAGTTTTTTATCGGCGGTGATGCTGCGAGCTCCAGCGTTACTCGTCATGATGATTACAGTATTCCTGAAATTGACCGTGTGCCCCAGGTTGTCGGAAAGCTCGCCTTCCTCAAGAATCTGAAGAAGAAGATTGAAAACTTCGTTGTGGGCCTTTTCGATTTCGTCAAAAAGAACGACAGAATATGGCTTCTGCAGGACCTTGTTTGTGAGCATGCCGCCCTCTTCGTAGCCGACATAGCCCGGAGCCGAGCCTACCAGACGGCTTGAAGTGTGCTTTTCCATGAAGTCAGACATGTCGATTCGGATCAAGGCATCTTCCGTTCCAAAAAGGAATTTTGCCATCGCCTTTGCAAGCTGAGTCTTACCAACACCAGTAGGACCAAGGAAGATGAACGAGCCCATCGGACGGTTTGGACTTGAAACGCCAGCCCGGCTTCGACGGATTGCGCTTGAAAGATATTTTACAGCCTCGTCCTGACCGATTACATCCCTGTGGATTTCCTTTTCCATGTCCAGAAGCCGGCCTGCCTCGTTTGCATCAAGCTGCTGGGCAGGAATTCCAGTCATGTCGGAGATGATTTTTGCAACGTCAGCCACAGTGACATGCTTTCGTACGGTGACCGCATTGTTCTTCCAGTAATTATTGAAGTCATCAAGCTTCTGCTTTAAATCGCGGACTTTGTCTCGAATCTGGGCAGCCCGCTCGTAATCCTGATTTGCAACCAGGGCATCCTTTTCGTGACTCAAGTCTTCGATGGACTTTTCAAGCTCGGCAAGCTCTGCAGGACGTGACTCAGAGGCAATTTTCTTTGCACTTCCCGCCTCGTCAAGAAGGTCAATCGCCTTGTCCGGCTGAAATTTTTCAGGGATATAGCGTGAAGAAAGCTTGACGATGGACTCAATCGCACCGTCATCATAAATGACATTGTGGAATTCTTCGTATTTTGGCTTGAGACCGTTGAGAATCTGAATTGTCTCGTCGTTTGAAGGCTCGTCAATCTTAACAAGCTGGAATCTTCGGGCAAGAGCCGAATCCTTTTCAATATGCTTGCGGTATTCCTTGTAAGTCGTGGCTCCCAAAAGCTGAAGTTCACCGCGTGAAAGAGCCGGCTTTAAGATATTGCTTGCATCCATCGTGCCGTCAGGACTTCCCGCCCCGATAATCATGTGAAGCTCGTCGATGAAAAGGATGATGTCTCCTGATTCCTTGACTTCCTTCATCATGCGCTTCATGCGTTCCTCAAAGTCACCGCGGTATTTCGTACCGGCGACCATTGCCGTGATGTCAAGAAGAAGGACCCGCTTCTGCAAAAGATTGTAGGGAACTTCCCCGCTTGCAACACGCTGGGCTAAGCCCTCTGCAACGGAAGTCTTACCGACACCAGGCTCACCGACAAGGATAGGATTGTTCTTAGTGCGGCGGCTCAAAATCTGAACGACGCGCTCGATTTCAGTTGAACGGCCGATTACAGGATCAAGTTCGCCCTTTTTTGCAAGGTCGGTCAAATCACGGCTGAACTCAGCAAGGAAAGACTTTTTCTTCTGACCAGGCTGATCGTTGTTTCGTGCGTTGGCATATTCAATTTCGCGGGAATTCTGGGAATTTTCAGGATTCTGATCCTCACCACCGTTTTCATTCATAAGGTCGCGGATAACGTTTCGCACTGTTTCAAGGGCAATACCGCACCTCTGGAAAAACCTGTAGCTAGCAGAATTTTCCTCACGGACAGCGGCAAGAAGAATGTGCTCCGAGCCGACATATTCACTTCTAAGAGAGCGGGACTCAATCACGGCAACATCAAGCATAGTCCTGAGGCGGCGTGAAGGAGGAAGTGCTGAAAAAGAAGGAGGATTCTGAACGCGAGGCTGAGCAGACAGACTCTGTTCAAGCATAAGCTGGAAAGAAAGCACATTTATATTGAGGGTTTTAAGGGCATTGAAGCCCATACTGTCAGCAGTTTTGAGCATGGCAAGAATCACATGCTCCGGAAGAAGCTCAGTAAGCCCGGAATTACGCCCTTCGACCTGGGCATCCTGTGTAAGCAATTTTTGAGCCTTTGTTGAGAGACCTTTCATACAGTATAAGGATAAGATTTTTTCGAGGAAAGAGCAAGGGTACAAGCGGGGATGGGATTTTATGTAGGGGTACGAATTGTACCCCAGATGAGGTTTCGCTACATTACTCTGTATATTTCTTAAAATTTTCAGCCTGCTCAAAGACTTCATTGTAGACTTCATTTCTTGGAACCGGTGGATAGCCGTTTTCATCAAGAAGAATCATTAAGTCTGCTTCCATTTCTGCCTTTACGTCAATTCGCTGGTCCCAGTCGGTGTAACGGGTTTTATCATCAACAAGCGCTTTAACTTTCTTTGCTAAATCTTTCATCTTTGAATCAGAATATTGATTTTCAAAATTGAACTTCTTTGCACAACTTACAAGAATATCGTAGAAAGCTTTTTCCTCAAAACTGATTCCAAGCTCTTTAAATTTCTCTTTATCAACTTTTATATCGTTAAGCAAATCATTCAACTGCTTTGTAACTTCATCAAGAACCTGTGCTGTAAAGTCATCAAGATGACGGTTGTTATATGCTTCAACAAGTTTCTTCATTCGCTCAGAAAATTCCATTGCTTTAATCTTGTTTGTCTTTTTATAGTCGGCAATGACTTGCTGTAAAAGCTGCTGAAGGATTTTGATTTTTGTATTAGGCAATTTGATGGCGTTAATCTTTTCAAGATATTCAGAAGTAAAGATATCAAAGTTGATATTCTTTCCAACCTGGAACAATTCTTCAACACCATCAGATTTAATGGCTTCGCTAATCATCTGAGCAACGTGATGATTCATTGTTGTAATATCTGGCGCATCACCTTTTGTAAGCTTAAAGAGTATAGAACGTATTGCAACGTAGAAATTGATTTTATCCTTTTCGCTCTTAGAGATTTTCTCACTAGAAGAACAAAGATTAAATGCTTTCTTCATCCTTCTAACAGCTTCCATAAATCTTTTTTCAAGTTCTTCTGTAGTCTGTACAAACTCAACTGCGCGGTTCAAACATTCAAGCTGTTTAAGGGGACTTCCATTGTAATAATCAGAAGTATCAAAATCATTAAACATTGCATCAAGAACACTTATCTGGTCTTTTACAATTACGACAGCTTTGTCTGTATCTTCAAACTCTTCGTTTTCGTCACCGGTATATTTCTTCAAGGCTTCATTCATTGCTCGCTTAATACCAATGTAGTCTACAATCAAACCGCGGTCTTTTCCTTTGTAAGTTCTGTTTACACGGCTAATTGTCTGAATCAAAGTATGTTTCTGCAGTGGCTTGTAGATGTAGATTGTATCAAGAGACGGAACATCAAAGCCTGTAATCCACATATCAACGACAATCGCAATCTTAAAGTTTGATTTGACATTCTTAAACTGTCGATCCAGTTCTCTTCTGTATTCATGATTACCAAGAAGTTCAAAAAGCCCTTTTGTATCTTTTGCTTTGTTCTCAGTCATTACCATTTTAATTTTTTCAATTGGTTTATAATCTTTATCGCCGAAGTCTTTTTTCTCATTCCATTCAGGGCGGAGTTCTACAATCTTTTGCCAGAGTTTGTAAGCAATCTCGCGATTTGAGCAGACAAACATTGCTTTACCTTCAACTGTTGCGCCTTCACGTACACGAGTTTCATAATGATCAATAAAGTCCTGTGCAACGCTAGCTACTACATCATCATCACCAATAATTGCATCAAGGTTTGCGACGGCCTTTTTGCTTGCAGCAATCTGAGCTTCGTTTGCACCTTCATCCTCGCACTGAGCATAATACTCTTCAATCTCGCGGACTTTCTTCTGGTCAAGAATTACCTTTGCGGCACGACCTTCATAAACAAGATTTACAGTAATTCCATCGGCTACAGATTCTTTCATTGTGTAAGCTTCTACAACATTACCGAATACTTGTGCCATCTCGTCTATAGGAGTTCCTGTAAAGCCAACATAAGTTGCGTTAGGGAGCGAGTCATGCAGATACTTTGCAAAACCATATTTATGTTCAACGCCGTTATCAGTAATTACAGTTTTTTCTTCAAGGTTATGCTGACTGCGATGAGCCTCATCACTTATACAAATAATATTTGAACGCTCAGAAAGCAGTTTTATATCCTCACAGAATTTCTGAATTGTAGTAAGGAAGACGCCTCCACTTTTTCTGTCTTCAAGTTTTTCTTTCAAAAGTGCGCGGCTTTCTATACATTCAACATTTTCATCGCCAATATAGTTTTTACTTTCAATAAAGATTTTGCTTAGCTGAGCATCCAGGTCTGTTCGGTCGGTAATTACAACAATTGTCGGGCTGTTCAATTCGCGGGACTTCATCAAAAGCCTGCTCAAGAAAACCATTGTATAGCTTTTACCGCAGCCAGTAGCACCAAAGTAAATACCGCCTTTACCATTTCCGTTTGGACGGATTGCAGAACCAATACTTTTATACAAAGATTCAGCTGCAAAAAACTGAGGATAACGACAAACAATCTTTGTTTCTTTATCGCTGGAATCAGGAAAGTAAACAAAGTCTTTTATAACTTTTACAAGCCTGTCTTTACGGAAAAGACCTTTTACCATTGTAATAAGAGAAGAGATTCCATCAACTTTTTTGTCTGTACTTTTAATCTTACGCCATGCATAAAAATATTCGTAAGGGCTAAAGAGCGAACCAATCTTATTATTTACCCCGTCGCTGATTACAACAAAAGCATTGTATTTGAAAAGCTCAGGAATATCGCGGCGATAGCGGATTGTAAGCTGTTTATAAGCATCTTCAATTGTTGTGTTTTCTTTGATTGCCGACTTAAACTCAAGGACAACAAGAGGAAGGCCGTTTACATAAATAATTCCGTCTGGAATACGAAGCTGTTCCCGCCCCTGAATCTCAACCTGATTTACAATTTCAAAAAAATTTCGTTCTGGTTCTTCAAAATCAATCAGCTGAATAAAAAGGTCTTTTTGGCTTTTGTCTTCCCGGCGGAAGGTAAAGCCGTTGCAGATTAAATCCAGCATCCGCTTGTTTGCATCATAATCAGAGCCGCTTATGTTTTTGAGCTGAATAATAATGGAAGAGATTTCACTTTCAGACAGAAAATCTGCAGCATATCTATGGCGCAAAAATGTCGCAAGCAATTCAGGCAGAAGAACATCAGTCTTTTCACGGTGAATATCCTGCCCGGTCTGGTGAGTATATCCTTCGTTTTCAAAGAGCTCCATTACTGAAAGTTCAAGACTGTGTTCGGTGAATTGCATGATTTTACTCCTCCACTTCCTCATAATAATATGAATAATCAATGCCTTTCATAAACATTTCGCGGTCATCAATTTTATCGGTCAAAGCGGTTTTTAAAAGGTCACGAATCTTTGTACTGTCAGAATGACTTTCCATCATAGCCTGTAAATATTCATTCTTGCCAATTTTACTCCAGTCTACGCACTTTTTAAGGCGTTTTTTCAAAATCAAATCAAGCCATATTCGAGTGCTGCGACCATTTCCTTCCATAAAAGGATGAGCCACATTCATTTCTACATATTTATCTACAATTTCATCAAAAGAGTTTTCGCTCATATTGTCTATATTCGCCAATGCCTCATTCAGATACTGAGCAACGCAAAAAGTAAAATCCCCTTTGCTTATAGTTTTTGTTCTTATTTTTCCTGCAAAATCATAAAGACCGCCAAAAATATACGCATGAATCTGTTGTAAAGCCTTTGTAGTTCCAACATCTTCATCCGAAACCAAATCACTATTTAAAAATGTATAGGCTTTTTTCTTGCTTTGTCCGTCAATCGTGTTGTCGCTGTAATTGAACCAATCAAGAAATTTGACGGCATTGTTATTAGGAAAATGCTTTGCAAGAATCTGAACACAGTCATAATCAAGGGCATCTGCCGCACGCTTTTTACCGTCTGGAGCTGTAAATTTGAAGTCGTGAGTGATACTCACGAGTTGAACTCCTTCTGAGCTAAATTTCTTTTTTAGCCATCGCCAGTAGTTTCCAGCCTTTACATAATCTTCTTCATTGTTTATTGCCCTTATAATATCAATCGCAGAAAACCACCATTTAGAATTCTCCTCATCCCAAACAGCGCGAACTTCCCTGTCATTAAAAAAGCGAATAGAAATCTTGCTCATCGGTTGAACCTCCTTCTTACAAGAGGGGAAAGCCTTCCCCTCGCTCCAGCCCGCACAGCGATCTTACGCTACCCCTTCTAGCGGGGATACCCCGCAACGCCCCCACCGACATCAATAAAAATCTAACATCAAAATATTTATTTTAAGAAAAATAAATCTACTTCTTTATTATTGAATCCTGTATTTTATCTATTTCTTTATCCATCTTTTCTATTGATTTTTGTATGAACTCTATATCTTTTGCCTGTTCTGCATTTTGAACTTGCATATTATTAACTGTCGCAGAAGTAGAAGATAAATCCTCTTTAAGTTCGGAAACTGTTTCTTTTATATTTGATATATCTCGTGAATGTTCTCCACTTTCTCTATTTAGATTTATAGTAAGCAATGAAAAAATGCCAATAACAATTGCACTTATTATAGTTGCAACGATTCCAGCAACATGCTCCTTACAAAAATCTCCAACTTTGCTAGTAAATGGAGCTTTTTGAACAGTATCATCATTTGGATTATCAAGAATTCTTGTTGAATCAGATTTATCAAAATCTAAACTTTCATTAGTTGTCTCTTCATATTCTGAACGAGCTACCGATCTTTGATAAAAATCTCTTTGTGGTTTAGATTTTCCTGAATGTGAATTTCTATCAGACACTTTTTATATCTCCATATGTATTATTCAAAAATCCAATAATATGGTTATTAATATATTTTTCAGCATTATCGATAAAACTATTATATTCTATCTGACTAGCTTTCTCTAACATAGGAGAATAATAATGCTGATAGTCTATAGATAAAAACAATTCATCAATATTATTCTTTTTTATTATATTGACAATAACATTGTCATAATCATTTACATTTTCTTTTACTAATGATGTAATTATTGGAATTCGTTTTGAAAACTGTAAATTAATATCATTAACTTCTGAAAATCCTCGCCCTACCGTTCCAGAAACAAATTTTTCAATTATGTCTTTATCTTTTAATATATACCTATTTACAAATCCTAATCTATCAATATGTCCTATTGAATAATCACGCATTATTGTTTTTAAAATAGTATTATTAAAAGCATCAACACCATCCTTAAATGGTAGAGTCTCTAAATTTTGAATATCTAATACAAAATTAGAGGTATTGATTGTTAATTTGTTTTGAGCTCCATTTTTATTATCAAAACTCCAAAGAACATCCTCCTCTCTATTTGTATGCTGAATATATGGAAAAACTTTTGCCTTAAATTTTGAATTTTTCGATTGCAAAATATTATCTACAATTGCTCCTAAATTATCTGCTATTGTAAAAGTTTTCCTGTAACGAATTCCTACAACATATCCGACTTTACTTGATTCAAGTTCTGTAATCATTTTATACCTCGTTTAAAATATAATAATTTCTTGTTAATTTTTCTACATTCCAGTTATACGAGAAATTACCAACTGCTTTAATTCTTGCAGTTTAGCAATTTCATTAAAATTTGTCGTAATAGATTCATATATTATTTTAAATTGTTGATTCAGCATTGAACAGTTTTCTTTATTTGGAATCCTAAATATCATTTTCTCCAAATCACGAACTGGTAATTGTGGTTGTGCAGAGCCACTTCTAAATCGCTCAATTTCTTTTTTCATAAATATGCTACGTAATAAAGCATAAAGAACAAAAACTGAAATTTTATTTTCATTTGGACGAATAATTAACATTCCTGAATTTATTCTAACATTTTTATATTGTATCATCTCTGTATAAAGTGCAACATTACCAACCGTACCTCGTGAAGTTAAAACAATATCATTATATGACAAATGACCTTTCCTTAAAGATTTATCCTTTTCTTCCGTTATAAATTGACATTTATCGAAATTGAAACCTTTTTCAGTTACATTTGATGCATTAAGAAAAAGACAATACTCGTCATCATAAAAATCTGAAAGAGTCGGATAATTTGAACCTCTGTCACCATCTATAAATTTTGCTATTTCACCTAATGTAATCTCTGTATTTTCATTATTACACGATTTCTCAAATAAACATTGTGCCGTCTTTTCCAGATTTTCATTTATCTTCTGCTTAAGCTGGATGCGTTTTGTGATGGCGTTGTAGGTGTTTACGATTTTTTCTTGTTCTTTTAGGTCGGGAACTGGAAGTTTCATATCACAAAAATCTTCCCATGGCATACTTCCGCGAACACCACCTACTGCAATATATGAGGCTTCTCTATCAAACTCAGTTCGCATAAACCACATTGCAAGATAATCTGGTAAAACTTCGTTTGTATTTTTTATTCTAAAAATATAATAAGCAGGTGACATTATTGCTTCATCATAATCCTTAAGACAAGCAATTGGGATTTTGCCATCACGACTCACCTGCATAAGAGAACATGCAAAATCATTTTTTCTGATTACTTGATACTTTGTAAGATCTGTTCCGATTGTATTAGCTACAGATTTGATAAAACATTTATCAATACTAACTCCAATCAAATTCTGAACTTTACCATCTTTATTTCGTTCATCAATGAGTTCTACAATTTCTCCAAGCTTTTTATAATTCGCACTCATCTACTTTTCTTCCTCATCTTCCAAAAAGACAGAAGCTTTTGTATCTTCTGTAAGCCCGATGCCGTCTCTTGCATTGAGTGGCGTAACGACTTTCTTTCCTGTTTTCAACTCAAGTTCAATGCGAGCATTTTTGGCGATGCTTGCACCGTCTACAGCATTATTTACATGGTCACTAAAATTTTTAGGGTCGTTGGATTCAGAGATTTCTTTTGTGGAAAGCTCTGCCAGCATATTCAAAACAAGTTCCTTGTTTGTCATGTTATCGCGCAAGTTCTCTTTTTTAAGACCTTTGTATTCCTTGTACTCTTTTGCAGTTTTGCCTGCCCATGTTTTATAGATTATGTCCGTAAGTGTCGCAAACTGAACGCCTTCTTTTAAGCCGTGCTTTTTCCATTCGTCAGTAAGGTCTTTGCGGATTTCTATAGATTTGAGCCGCTGGTTTATCCAATTTTCCGAGTATCCCAAGGCCCTGTATTCTGTCAAAGCCCGCTGAATTCCCTGCTCTGGGTCCTGCATTTCATCAAGTCGTTCTTTTGCAACCTGGGCCATCCAGAGTTTAAATGGCTCGGCCTTTGGAGAAGGAATTGATTGAATCAGGCGGAAAAGCTGCTCGGTATTCATGCAGTCGGTCTTGTACATTTTTCCGTCGGAAGATGGCATTTTCAGTTGACTACAATTTGTAGTCAACTCACTTCCTTCTGCTTTAAGACGAGTTTTTAATACACTCCAGTATTTTCGTGGATTCGGACTTTCCGTCAAAACGGCAACTACATCCACAACCGAAAAATACCATTCTTCGCTTTCTTTATCCCAAAGGGTGCGGACTTTTTTGTCTTCAAATAGTTTTATCTGTGTGTTTTCTGTCATTCAATCACTTCCCAGTGGCCGTTTTTATCTGCGCCTACTCGTTTGAGTAAATTCATTTTTTCAAGTTTTCTAAGATTTACTCTGACTGTTTCTCGTGTCCGGTTTATCTTTTCTGCTAAATCATCATAGGTATAAGATGGGTTTTCTTTTAGAAAACTTATCAACTTAGCTTGTACTTTATTTACAGGCAGATTTACAGGCAGGTTTTTATCATTTACAGGCAGATTTTGCACCGAACTTTTTTGATTATCTCCGAACTTTTCGATGTATTCATCATAATCAATATGGGTAAAGCGTTTTTTGAGTTCGTTGTTTTCGCCAAGCAGGATATTTCTGAAAAACTTTTCCAGATATTCCGTATTCATATAAATGCCTTTCTGCATGTTTGTATAATTCGCGCGTACCAAGGCATTTCGGAAGTACCAGCTGTGTTTTTCAAAAGGTTCATTGTTCACATTAAAACCTAGCGAACGAAGATATTTGATTGTAAAAACGGCTGTTGTTCGTGTGTTCCCCTCTCCAAATGGATGAATCTGCCACATGTTCGCAACAAATCGTGTAATATGCTTTACAGCATCTTCCTTTGACAATTTGGAATAGTCAAAGTTTTTTTCTGTTTCAAAATCATATTTCAGAGTTTCGTTAATAAGATCGGCATTGGCATACAAAACTGTGTCACCATTCAAAACCCATTCTTTTTTTGTGATGTTGTAGTCACGAAATTTTCCGGCTTTTACTTTATAAAATACACCTTTGAATAAACGCTCGTGAATCGATAATAATTGATTAGGAGTAAAACTAAAAGATTTTTCAGAAAGCAGTTCTGTAATTCTAGTTGAGACTTTATCCGCTTCTTCTGTGTCATCATCATCTTCAGTGCGGGATGTTTTTGATTCGTAATAAGAGTCTATAATTTTTTTTGCTTCTTCAATAGAAATCTCGCCTTCAATGTTCCGCTTTGCAGTTTCATACAAATAAGGAGACGGCGTAAGTCCATCAACCTGCTGCAAGCCAGTCGCAATTGACCATGCGATGCTTTTTTCTTTTTTATCAGGCTCGCCTTCGCGAATGTAGGATTCAAAATCTATTTCAAAAGGATTTTCTTTTTTCACTATTTGCTCCTACAGTTTAATCTCGTAGCCCAAATCTTTGAAAACACCAAGCAGTTCTTTTTTGCCTTCTTCTTCCTGTTTGAGAAGGTCTGTCAATTCTGATTGAAGAGCCTTCATTGCTGAATCATAGTCCTGTGTTTCATCGCGGTTTACAAATTCAATGTAGCGGCTTGGAACAAGATTGTAGCCTTTTTCTACAATTTCCTTTTTATTTGCGCTGTAGCAGAATTCAGGAATGTCTATGTAAGTTTCGCTTGCTCCGGCCTGCTGCCATGCGTGGAAAGTTGATGTTACTTTGTCGCGGTCTTCCTGAGTAAGTTCGATATACTTCTTTTCAAAAGGACTTCCCATCTGGCGAAGATCCATAAAGAGAACTTCATCTTCACGGTTGCGGTAAGTTTTGATTTTTCCATTCTGTTCAACAGTTCGGCTCTTTTTGTTTTTGTTCAAAATCCAAAGCGTTACGGAAATATCAGTTGTATAAAAAAGGTTTCTAGGAAGAATTACAATTGCTTCTACAAGATTGTTTTCTATGAGCTGCTTACGGATTTCTAATTCCTGTCCTTCACCGCTTAATGCTCCGTTTGCAAGAAGGAAGCCTGCGGTTCCGTTAGTGCTGAGTTTTGAAACCATGTGCAAAATCCAGCCGTAATTTGCATTGCTTGTTGGAGGAACTGTATAGCCGTTCCAGCGGGCATCGTTTACAAACTCATTTTCTGCACGCCAGTCTTTCTGATTAAATGGTGGATTTGCCATAATGTAATCAGCTCGTAAATCTTTATGAAGATCGTTTGTAAAAGTGTTTGCAGCTTTCTCACCAAGGTCACAAGGAATACCACGGATTGCAAGATTCATCTTTGCAAGCTTATAGGTTGTAGTTGTTCCTTCCTGACCATATACAGAAATGTCTTTTGAGTTTCCTGCATGATTTTCTACAAACTTAAGCGACTGAACAAACATACCACCAGAGCCGCAACATGGGTCATAGATTTTTCCCTTGTAAGGTTCAATCATTTCTGCAATCAGATTTACTACAGATTTTGGTGTATAGAATTCTCCCTTTCCTTTACCTTCCTGAAGAGCAAATTTTGTAAGGAAATATTCGTACACACGCCCCATAATGTCGTTTTCTTTGTCTGCATTTGTCTGAATATTGTTGATTTCATCAAGCAGAGCCGCAAGTTTTGAAACATCAATTCCAAGTCTGGAATAATAGTTGTCAGGAAGCGCGCCTTTTAGAGACGGATTCTGTTTTTCTATTGTGTTTAATGCCGTGTCAATTTTAAGGGCAATATCATTCTGTTTTGCATTTTGCATGATGAACGACCAGCGGCTTTCTTCCGGCACAAAGAAAACATTCTTCATTGTGTAGAATGACTGAACATCGATATATTTTTTTTTGCCTTCATCCTTTAGTTCCTGACGGCGGGTATCAAATTTATCATTAACGAATTTTAAGAAGATAAGACTTAATACAACGTGTTTATATTCTGCAGGTTCTACAGTACCGCGTAATTTATCACAAGCTCCCCAAAGAGCGTCTTCAAAGCTGACCTGTTTTTTATTTTTTGCCAATTTTCAATTCCTTACACTCTATTATACCACGACTTTCACAAAATTTCACTCTCAAAACTTGCTTAGTTTCACTCGCGAAACTTGCATAGTTTTCCCCATGAAACCAGTAAAGTTTCACACATAAAACCTGTAAAGTTTTCCCCCAAAAACCAGCAAGTCTCCCCGTCCAAAACCAATAAGCTCCCATAACTGACTCTAACAAGCCCCATTTTGCAAGAATTTCCACCAACAGACTCACTAAACTACTAGTTTTGGGAGCGTTTTTTTCTGCTATCTTGATTTATGTCAGCAGGGAGATTTGTAGACAAACTTCTACATTTGACAGGATTTTTTTCTGTTATCTTTAGTGACATCGGGGCGTTGCCCTGAAATAAATCCCACCCAGGGAACCGTCACCCTTAAAAATGACGGAAGGACATTTTATGGTAAATATTGCAACAAAACGCGAGACAAACTTCGCGGTGACACTAACACCGTGCAATTTCAAGAAGAACACTTACATCGCTCATGTGCCTAGAAAGACGGTCACTACAGACCAGATTCTTGACCTTGTGGCGACACACAACCAGGGAATCGACCGCTATCAGGTCGGGCACGCGATGGAGCTGCTCAAAAAGGAAATTCTTGAGCAGGCGGAACTGGGCTTTGCGGTAGACATCATGGAAATCTGCAAGCTCTACATCGCGCCGATTTCTTCAGTGAAGTCGCTCACGCCGGAAGCGGAAAGCGTTACTGGATTTGAGGCTAGATTTGCCGCAAATGACGGTCTCAAGGAAAAGCTCAAGACTGTCACAGCTTCGGTAACGGCTGTCGTTGACTCAGCTCCGCAGATTTCACAGATTGAAAATCCTGTGGACGGCTCTTCTGACGGAAAGCTTAGGGCAACCTTCAGCGCAAGGCTCAGGGGAAAGAAGCTTAAGGTTGGTGGAGAATCTGGCGGAATCTATTTTATTCCGCTTGAAGAAGATGGTAGTGCTAATCAGGACGAAACATCATGGATAAAAGTCCCGGATGACTTCGTGACTAAGAATACAGGCACATGCCTTGAATTCTATCTTCCGCGAACGATTCCGACCGGGAAAAGCTATTTCATTGCCGTAAGGACTTCAATCCGCGGTAAAACGGAACTGAAGACCCCGATTACAGGTTTCAGCAGAATTCCTGTTACTGTAGAAGAATAAAATTATGCGGGCGGGAGTGCAATTTTCACTCCTGCCCTGCTTTCTTTTTTATGGCGTTTCTTTTCCTTAAATGCTAAAATATTCCGATATCATTTTCCGGAGGCCCGCCTTGCCGACAGTAAAGTTTCCTTCTATTACAATCATTCTTTGCTCTGTATTTTTAGTATTTTCTGGCTGTGGCAGCTCATCTGATGAAGCTTCAGAGGTTCCCTTCATTCCAAGCGGTAACTTAGGAAAGAACATCACAATCGACGGAAAGACTTTTCTTAAGACCTCATTCGCCACCGTGATTGAAAAGGGTTCTTCCGTAACTATTCCTTCAGAAAAATATCCCCGCACAGGCAACGTCTTCATCTGGGACAGAACCGTTACAATAAACAGCTATGAAATTTCAAGATTCGAAGTGACTCAGGATCTCTATGAATACGTAATGGGAAGCCTGCCCCACGACGACAGCGACAGCCGCTACAAAAATGAAGTTCAGAAATACAGGCCTGTCACCGGAATGAGCTGGTTTGACGCCGTAGAATTCTGCAACAAGCTCAGCAGCCTCTGCGGATACGAATGCGTTTACACCATGACCAAAATCAGCCGCAAAAACAAGAACTCCTACATCCAGTCAGCAAACGTCACCTGTGATTTTTCCAAAAACGGATTCCGACTGCCGACAGAAGCTGAATGGGAATTTGCCGCAAGGGGAGCAGGCAAAACAAGCACGGACTGGAACTACAAGTATCCGGGCTCTGACAACCACAAGAAAGTCGCCTGGTCAATCATGAATTCTTCCGGCTACAGCGATGATGACGTCCTGCTAAGGACTCACGAAGTCGGCTTAAAGCAGCCTAATGCGCTCGGCCTTTACGACATGGCAGGAAACGCAGGAGAATGGTGCCAGGACTACTGGAAGTGCAAGCAGCCCGGCTATGAATCTACAATTCCAAAGGGTGACACTTACAGCTACATAAATCCGGTTGAGCACGCGGGAACTTTTACGGATCCTGTCGTCGATAAATCCCAGTACGCTTCAAGGGTCGTCCGGGGCGGAAATTACTCTTCCACAGCGGCATACGTTGCAAATGACAACCGCTATTTTTCCTATCAGTACCAGAGCGCCAAAAACACCAGCACTCCGCAGACAACGGCAGGAATCAGGCTGGTAAGGCGGCCCTAATTAACCTTGATTCCGTCGAAGGCTTCCTGCAAAATTAATGCGCGAAGGTAGTTGGTTTTGAGGCTTTTGTTTTCGGCTATGTCTGCCGGGAAATTGAATTTCTTGCTTTTGAGAACGAACTGAAGGTGACCGTCCTGGACTCTGTAAAGAAGGGCGCAGAGTTCTGAGTCGCTTATTCCGCTGAAAAAGCCAAGATTCTTGCCCCACTTTATGTCGGAGATTATTTCGATTGCCTCGCGGGCATCAATCAGTGAGGCGAACTTTTCTTTTGAATATGAGCGGTAAATCCTGTTTCGAAGCTCCGTCTGCCTTGTCCTGAGCACTACGTTTCTTTCTCGCCTCTCGTTTTCGGCAAGATATTTTACTGCTGACACGAGGGATGCAATCTGATCGAGCTCTGTTCCGTTTCCGGCAGTCTTTGTTGAAATTTGATAGTAAAAACCAAGTGAAGATGAAGGAAGATTTCCCGCACCGAAGCAGTCGCTTATGAGTATTTCCTTTGAGTTAAATGAACTGAAAAGGTCGAGGATTTTCCCAGAGAATGAAAGTGAAGGAAGGTGAACCCGGCAAGAGACCTTCATTCCGCTTCCGCAGTCAGAAATGTTTGAAGTAAGGTAGCCGATTTCGTAGTCGGCGGCAAACTGAAGGGTGTTCTGAAGCTCGTCGTCAAGGCAGGCAAGCTGGTCAAAGGCGCCTTTTCCGTCAAGACCGGGCACGAATGAAGCAAGCCTCAAGTGATCCTTGTTGTTGACCTCGCATGCGACCTTTCCGTCTGTGCGGACTATTATGCCCCTGCCGTTTTCCTTTGCAGAAGAAGAATCGAGCACTCCCCTTTCTTCAAGAATTGTAGCTCCCAGATCGTCAAGCTCGCTTGCAATCACGCCCTGATACCTGTCCGGCTCCTTACAGTGAGAAAATGAATCGAAAACAAGGGTCTGGACGCGGAAAGCATCGTCTTCCTTGAATTTGCCGGGAAAGGGAAAATTTGCAAGGTTTCTGGCAAAACGGACTCGCGTAGAAAGGACGACGTCGTTTTCCGGGCCGTTAAAGGCGTACCATGCGTCGCTTGAGATATTTGTTTCTGATACAGACATTAAGATTCTCCGCCTGCAACCGGGGATTTTTCGAGTGCCTTGAGATAGTCGCGGTAAACGGCTGCCTTTTCATAATCTTCACGCTTCAATGACTCTTCGAGCTTTGCCTGAATTACGATGCGGTCTGTGAGGACTGAACGGAAATTTTTGAGGCGCTTTGGAAGGGTTCCCTTGTAAGGAGGAAGGACGCCGATTTTTGTAAAGACATCGTTGATTTCCTTCTTGAAGATTGAATAGCATTCCGGGCAGCCGGCGGTTTTCGTCATGGTGATTTCATTGATTGAGATTCCGCAGACAGGACAGAGACGGTTATCGGCTTCCTTCTGGCGATTTTTTGCACGTCCAAGGATTGAATCAAAAAGAACTGCAAGGGAACGGCCGATTGTCTTTGAATCCGGAGAAATGCCGTGTTCGCGGGCACATTCAAAGCAGAGATTGAGTTTTCGTTTTGTATTTTCATTGGACTGCTCTATAAAAAGAACAGCCTCGTTTTCACCACATAAATCGCAGAGCATAAATTAATTATACCATAAAGGCAGGGGTTTGTCGTCATTTTTTAGGAAAAATGTTTTGTCCAATTATCGCAATAGTAACAATTGACTTTTTAACAGAATGTGCTATTATTTAACAAGTTGGAGACCCGAGACCGCGCTAGGGAGTTCCGAAAGGATTGGCTTGTCGGCGCCTTGCCTAATTCCAACATCAAATGCCGCCTTTGGCTTATGTCAAGGCGGCGTTATTTTTTACAGGGATTTTTTTCCAAACAGGATTTTTATTCTTAATAAAGGTTCGTCTCGTCGGTAAAGCCGTTTTTACATCATAAAATTCACCGTCAGGCATTGGAGTTAGTTCCACATACGCCATGACATCATTCTTGCCGTATTTATACAACAACAAGTCCATACCATTCTCATATATTTCATCAAAATCTCCGCAAACAGCTTCAACCAAATCACGTGCACACTCAAAACCAGCAGCCCGCATTTGTTCAAGTCGTGCAGGTCGTTCTATGTGTTTTTCACCGAAGTTACCTTTATTGTCTTTTTCCTCAATGCCGATTCTCAGCCGTATTTTCCCAGCCTGCCGTTTGATGGATTTTGCAATTTCAGGAGTTATCTCTCCAAAATCCCTGCTTCCTTTTTTGGTTAAAACATATTCACCATCATGCTGTACAGGCTCAAAAAAATTGTCCATAGTCTATTATTTTCAAAAATCATTAGATTTTCAGCGCCAGTCCAACCTCAAGCCCGAATTATGGTAAAGAAAATAAAAAACTAAAAAGGCAACACAATAAATCGCACTTACAAAAAGAGATGTGATTTCGTTGGAAATATTTTCAGTGCGATATGCTTTACAAGTTAAATATAGTGAATTTTATGCCATCCGACAAGAAAAAGTTCAAAAGCCTAATATTCTTTACATACAAAAGGGGGAAGTCTCCCCCTCGCTCCAACCGCCTACGGCGTTTTCCGCTACCCCCTCTGCGGGGCAGTTCAACTAACATCTCGCCCCGCAACGCCCCGGAAATATATATTGTTTACAAATCTTTCTTAAATAAATCTTCTAATTCTTCAAAAAACTCATTTCGTAATTTTAGCGCACGAGCTTTTTGCTCATCTGATAAATGATGACCAATTTCGCTGTCTCGTTTACAAAATGCTGAAAAAGAATTTAATTCTGGGATTTTTTTCATCAACTCACCATACTTGGCAAAATAATTATCAACGAACTCTGCAGTATTCGGAAATAATTCTATCAACAAATCTCTTCGAATTCTTTTCTTTTCTAAATCATCTCTTAATCTGTCGCTATCACTTCCAATACAAGAACCAATTGATTCTGCGATTTTATAAGCAAGGTCTGTTTTATTCAAAAATCTAAAGTATTTATTTTCAGCTATCAAATAAAATAATAGAGTGATTATAAAACTGCTTAGAAGTCCACCAAAGAGAAAACCTAGAATATCAAGCACATATTTACAATTATTTAACATTGCATATATGAATAGTGCAAGAATGAAAACAAAAATCGTCAAGCTTGATACCCAAATACTAAAGTAAAATAATTTGTTTCTTCTCATGTTAAACTTTCCTAAAGAATTTAATTTTTTATTAATAAACGATTTCACCATCTGAACAATAGACCGTTACAGGATTATGAGAGTTTCCTAACCAATTCAGGGCAGAAACACTTTGTATTTTTTCCCATTGTTCTTTTGTTCCAGTGTAATAAATCGAAATTAATTTTGGAGTATCAGAAAAAGCTTCTCCACACAAAGACTCTAACTTATCATATAAATATATACATTCCAAACTACTTGCTCCCGTAAAAGCATGAGGTTGTATGCTGGTTAGGTTTCGTGGCATTATAACACTCTTTAAATTTATACAGTTTTCAAATGCAGAATCATAGATAGTCGTGACATACACAGGAAGCGCGATACCTACAAGCGCAACACAATCTTTAAATGCCCACTTATTAACTATACATTTATTATCAGCAGACTTCTTAACATTTCGTAACTCCAGTGTTATGCCTGTTAAATCTTTCAATTTTTCTGCTAGTTCACAATGATAAATTCTATTTCCATATTCATTAAAACTAAAATCAATATAATCGTCAGTTGCAACAACTGTATTAGATAAAAGATTTTCATTGCAATGGAACATCCGTTTTGTATGAAAGATATATGTATTTCGAGTTATTCCATCTTGTGCCGTTATTGTAAGAAGAACATCTTGTATTGTACTATCAAGAGAATATTCTTTTAAGCAAAATTCATCATTATTACTTGATATTTCAGTATTGCTTGATGCAGTAACTGTAGCGTTAGAATCTATAAGCCGACCGTCAAGCGAAAAACCATGAACAGTTTCTATTCTTTTACCACCAGAATATTTTCTCACCGTTCTACAATAATACTCTATATAATATTCATGGATGTCTGGTGAAAATGTAATTCTATTTCTGTCCTGGGCATTATCATATATAGAGTAACTATATTGGTCTGATATCGATAATTCCGCCAATGTTGCAGCATGAGAAAGCTCTTTCCATTTTGCATAAAGTGTTATATTTTCCGTCCTTGAAGTATCGATTTTTGTTATTGGTTCGCCGGAAAAATCTTCATCTTCATACCAACCATCAAATCCATAATAATACTCTCGATTTGGCTCTTGAAGGTCAAAATATTGGGTTAAATGATTGAATGATTCAACTGGTATATCCGAAAAACTTGCCTTATTATCTTCATTATCATTCAATACATAGGTAATATGATAAACCTCATTCAGACTATCTATAATGCGCTCAGCCTCACTCACCAAATCACTCGCAATAACGACAATTTCCCGCCAAGTCAAAAGCTCTAAATCATCAGAATAAAGAGTAATCAATGCTCGATAAGAGCCTACTGGAAGTGCATTTTCTGAATAACATACTTTTCCATCACTAATAGAAAGATTTCTTGTTTCAAATCCGTCTACAGAATTTCCATTTATATTTTGCAAAACAGCCTTTGCAGATGTTACTTTGTCCGCATTCTCTGCCTCAGAAAAATCCAAAGAAAGAGAAAAAGAGCCTTTGGATGTACCAGAATCAAAAAGTTCCAGCTCAAATGATATTGTATTTTCACCCTGAACAATGCTCTGAGTTTTTGTGGCTTTGTATGTCGAACCGCCTTTTTGGGCTGTTAGCGTAAAAGTCCATTCTCCGACATTCAGATTAATTTTGGCCTTTTGCAAATCAGAAAAAGAAGTGTAATATCCTAAAGTATTTTCATAATTTTCGTATCGATAATAAGAATTTGAATTATATTCCCAATTTTTATAATAATCATTTTCGCTGATTATTCCACGAAGATAAAAATTACTTAAATCTTCCAAATTTCCTAATTGTGGTAAAACGGTTCGGCTAGAATCAGCCAGAGATATTTTTAGAGTCGCCAGGCGTTCCCCATCGTCAGATAGGTTTTCCTTTTCTGTTAAATTGTTGCAAGAAAACAACAAAAAAGCACAAATCGAAAAAAATACAGAAGCTATCTTATTGAATTTCATAATTTCTACACCTTACTCTATTGTAATCTGTGCTGTATACGAAAAATACTTTCCATTTTTTTGAGCTTCCAATTCAAGAATATACGAGCCTTTTTTCAAGCTTGATATATCAAGAGAATATTCGTGTTCTGTTTTCACACGTTGATTTTCAAAATACCATCCAAGTATCGTGTAACTATCATCAACTGAGAAGGTAATTTTATTGTCATTATCCCGTCTTGATACTTCTATATCGGATTGAGGAGAAACTGTAATCGAAATTAAGTTTTTACTAACAGGCTTCCAAATTGCATAAAGCGTAATATCAGAATGAATTTTAGACTGATCGGAATCACTGCTTGAAATCGGATAATATCTTTTTCCGTTTTCATCTTCCCAACCTATAAATTTTGAAAACTCCTTCGCAGGAATTGTCGAATAATCTGGCCTTGAACCATAATCGACAGTTTGAGGCTCAAATTCCGAACCACCTCGTGTATCAAATTTCACGGTATAGCTATTGATTTTCCAACCTGCAGTTAAGATTATATTATTTACAATTTGGGTCTTAAAATCAAAAAGTTTGGAATCTTCTGAATACCAACCGGTAAATGTATAACCTTCTCGTTCTGGTTCATCCGGTTGTTCTACAGTAGAATTGTATTCAACATCTTTTGTAATTGTTACCTCACTATCAGAATCGAAATATTTCTTATATTTAAAAGTAACCGTATAAATATTGATTTCCCACTTAGCATAAATTGTCATATTTACTGAAACAGGTTTATCGAAATCAAAAGGTGTCGTAAAACCTTTATCTATAAACCAGCCCATAAATGTATAACCAGTTTTAGTGGGATTTAGAGGCTTAAAGGCCATAGCCCCGACAGCAACTATTTGAAAAGGAATTTCTGTGCCTCCAGCTGTCTCAAATTCAATAAGGCGTTGATTGGCTTCCAATTTAATATTGTTGGTGTCTGTTTCCTTTTGATTTATTTCTTCAGATGACTCATTATTCTTACTTTCATCATCCATATCAGTTTTAGATGTTTCTTTTGACTTTGAATCATCTGTTGGATTTTCTACTACTTTGGAATCTTCGCTATTTTTATTATCACTTTCGTCAGCTTTAGTATCAGATTCCTTTTTTTCATCTACATCAACTTCAGATTTGTTTTTATCATTTGAGTCATTCTCAACACTTTCTAATTCATCAGTTTTTTCATTATTCTTAGTTTTATCATCTATAGTCGTTTCAGATGTATTTTTTAGCTTTGAATCATCTGTTGGATTTTCTACATCCTTGGAATCTCCGGTATTTTTATTATCACTTTCGGCAGTTTTATTCTCAGACTCCTTTTTTTCATCTAGACCAACTTCCGATTTATTTTTATCATTCGAATCATTTACAACACTCTCTGATTCATTAGAGTTTTCATTATTCTGACTTTCATCATCTATATTAGTTTTTGAGGGGTCTTTTGACTTTGAATCATAAGTTTCATTTTCTACACCTTTAGCATCTTCAGTATTATTATTATCATTTTTAGAGTCGTTCTGCTTATCTGTATCATTTTTTTCATCTGATGTTTTTTTAGTAGTATTTTCTATATTTGCGAGACTACTTTCATCACTATCGGAATTGTCTTTGCACGAATTAAAACCAGCAAAAATAAGAAATAGAAAAATAACCAATTTAACCGTATTTTTCATAGTAATACCCCACAAATTATAGAAATCAAGGCTGAATACAGTCATTTTCATTACACATTATAAAACTAAATAAGTTACTTTTCAAGAAATTTCAATATTTTATACAACTAATTTGGTTACATATGATTTTCAAACATTGTCATACTATGGATATTATGAATTTGAGAGATGTTTTTATTCGGAATTTAAAATACTATAGAAAGCAAAAAAGATTACGGCAAATTGATTTAGCTATTGAACTTGATAAAAATCCGAACTACATCAACAGCATCGAGAACAGCAAATATTTTCCTTCCCCAGAAACAATTGAGCAAATCGCACACATCTTGCAAATCGACCCAATGCAGCTTTTTAACAAAGAAGAACCACCAATCAAGGATTCCTCGCGTACAGATACAAAAACCATAAAAGCTCAACTTGAAAATGCAATATTAAAAAGCATCGGGCGGGCTTTTGAAGAACTCAGTTAAATTTTTCTCAATGTTTCAATCGGTTTTTCTTTGCCGGCCCTGAGTGCGGGAATTACGCTCACTAAAAGCGAAAGCACAATAGTTCCAACTCCAATCAAAATGACCTGTGGAACCGGAATTACAAGGGGGATGTTCTGTAAATAAAACTGAGGGTCGAGGATATGCACGTCATTTGCAAAAAGATTCACGACCTTTTCAATTGCATCCATAATCTGACTGAAATGAACAGAGGCAATAAGTCCAAGCGGAAGCCCCAAAAGAACACCGAAGAATCCGATCACACCACCCGTGATAATGAATGAGAGAGCAATTCCATTTTTTGTTCCGCCCAGACTTTTCAAAATCGCGATTTCCTTTTTGCGCTCCATTACCAGCATTACGAGGGCGCTTGAAATATTGACCGAAGCGACAAGCACAATCAGCATCATGATGAAAATCAGCATAATCTGGGTTGAGGCAAAATTTTCGTACTGGGCGGAATTCAAATCATTCCAGCGGTAGACTTTTCCGGCTGAGGCAAGGAAGGGACTGAGGGAACGGAAACTTTTCTCAAGATTCATTGAAAAAGCGTCCTCAGTTTCAATTCCCAGCTGGGCAATCGAAGAGTTAGATGAAAGGATTTTAAATCCATTTTCCAGTGAAATAAAAAGCCAGAGGGAATCCAGTTCCTGATAGCCTGAAGAGACGATTCCGCTCACCTTAAGCAGGGTGATTTTAGGCATGGTCTTGCCCGAAGAATTTTCCTTTGTGGTAATAATCCTCAAGGAATCCCCGGCGTGCAGGTTCAAATCAGTGGCGAGTTTTTTTCCGAGGACGCAGGAATTTTCTTTCGACAGGTCAGTATTTCCCTCGACAATCTCAAAGAGTTTTTTAAAGGCGGCATTTTTTTCAAAGACGTCTTTTTCCATAGCCCGGACAGAAGCACCGAAACGCCCCTTTGACGAAGAAGCAAGGGCTATTCCCTGAAGCTCAGGATAAATATTTTTTACTGAAGGTTCATACATCCTGATTGCATCAGAAAGCTGGCTGAGGCTTTGGGCACTTTTTGCATATTCAGAATTCGTGTAGAGAACCAGCTGCAGGTGAGAGCTTGAAAGGCCTATCATGCGGTCGGTGATTCCCTTAATCATGCCGTTTGAAACAGTCAGAACCATGATAAGGGGAACAAGACTCATTCCTATGCAGAGCAAGGCCCAGAAAAGGCTGCGGCGGGCATTGGATTTTTTGCCTGTTCGGGGAAAGAGAAGCCTTGAAGCAAAAAGAAGGGAAGAAGAAAAAGTCATACCAGCTCCAGCTTTCCCTTTTTGATTGAATAGCACAAGTCTCCGCGCCGGGCAAGATTCATGTCATGAGTGACCAGGAGGAGAGTTTTTTTGTATTTATCAACGACTGAAAAAAGCAGCTCGCCGATCATTTTCGCATTTTCAGGGTCAAGGTTTCCGGTCGGCTCGTCAGCAAGCACAAGCTCAGGATTGTTCATGAGGGATCTGGCAACGGCGACCCTCTGCCTCTCACCGCCTGAAAGCTGGCTTGGAAGATGGTCAACGCGCTTTTCAAGCCCAACGTCACAAAGAAGCTGCCTTGCCTTTTCCGCCGCCTCTTTTTTGGGAAGACCAGCCATTATCGAAGGCAAAAAGGTGTTCTCCAAGGCCGTAAAATCCTTGAGCAGATAGTGGAACTGAAAAATCAGGCCCAGAAAATGAGTTCTGTAATCAGAAAGTTTTTTTTCATCAAGATTGATAAGGTCGTAGGAGCCGCAGCGGACAGACCCCCTTGTCGGATTATCGAGGCCGCCGATTATGTTGAGGAAAGTGCTTTTTCCGCTTCCGCTCTCGCCTACAATCGTGATTTTCTTGCCCCTTTCGATTTCAAGGTTCAGGTCTTTTAAAATCGTAAGGTTTTCGCTCTCGGTTTTATATGTCTTTTCAAGTTCCTTTACGCTTACAATAATCTCACTCATCCCTCATCACCTCAACAACAGTCATTTTAAGAACTGCCCTGCTGGCCCAAAAAGAAGCAAGCAGAGAAGAATATATTCCAAACAAGGCAATCATAAAAACTTCATTCATAAAGATTTTCGGCGGTATGCTGGCATAGAGCATGAACATTGGGTTTTCACGCACGAAATCTCCGTTGGCAGGATTTACAATCATCACTGCAAAAAGAGTGGCATAATATGAAATCTTTGAAAGAAGAATAAAAACAGTTTCCATATTGATTGATAGGAAAAGTCCCAGAATCACGCCGAGGACAGAACCGGTAAGGCCTGTCAAAAATCCCTGCATTACAAAAATTGACTGAATGGAAGAAGGCCTGCCTCCGAATGCAGTGAGGACACTGATTTCTTCCCGCCTTTCGTAGACCATTCGCCTCATTCCGTTGAAGATGTTGATTGCGACTACCACGAAAATCAAAAAGACCAGCATCATGAGCATATTCTTTTCGACCCGAAGAGCCCCGAAGAAAGAGCGGTTGTAGCTTTTCCATGATTCACTTTTTAGATCTGGAAATTTCGAGGCGATTTTGCCAATCATTTTTGAGTCTTCGTTTTCATCAAAAAGCTTTACTCCGTAAATGAGCTTCGCATCCTTTCCGAAATATTTTTGCCCGGCTTCCAGATTGATAAAGGCAAAGGAAGCGTTGATGTCAGCATAGCCTGTGTGAAAAATTCCCCGGACCGTAAAAAGTCGGTCGCTTGAAAAGAGGTCAACGTCGTTTCCGCCTGAAAGGGCATAAAGATTGATTTTGCTGCCGGGCCTGCTTCCAGTGCGGCGGGCAAGTTCCGAGCCGATCACAATGTCGTCTGCTTCAGAAATGTCAAAAGTTCCGGCATAAATCTGAACATGCTTTTTAAAAGCAGGATCATCGCTGTAAATCGAAGACGGCAGGGCCTTTATCATGGCAGCCGCTTCCTTGCCGGAAGTTCCGAGGACAAGAGCCTGGGCCTCATAAAAAGGCGTCACTGAGCGCAGGGATTTTTCTGCGGCACAGAAAGATTCAAATTTTTCGTTCTTGCGGCCATTTTCAAGACCGTCAGCAGAAGATTCCACCCGGATGTGATAGGAACTTATTTCCATGATTACATCGATAAAACTGTGCTGAAATCCGTTCATCACGCTGATTACGGTAATCAAAGTCATTACGCCGAAGCAGATTCCTAAAGTGGCCAGGGTCGTCGTAACTGCGGAAGAGCCCTTTCGGTCAACCTTTGCAAACCTGCGTGAGACAAAGAAAATCCAGGAAAGCCCTTTTTTAATGCTCAAATTCCCGCCTCCTCTGCTCTTTTCCATTGATGTAAATGATTTCAGTCTTTTTCACGCCGCCCTCATAGACGACCTCAACAGAAAATCCGTCCTCAAAATATAATTTTTCTGAATATGAATTCTGATTTTTGTAGTTCCTCTCAAGATGCAGCTCTCCGTTCTCGTAAAATTTGAGGTTGGGAGGAAGATTATTTTCATCAGTGACCGAAGAATAATCAAACTCGCTTTTGACAGAACGCTCATTGCGGTTGAATTTGCCCGAAAAAGTCTTTTTGTAAGTCCATGTAACGACTTCCTGCAGCAGAGTCCTTCCTTTTTCGTCATAGCTGTTGGTAGTTTTCTTGTCGTCGAGAAGGACGGTCTCAGTCTCAGCCTTTTCGGATTTTTTCTTGCCCTTTGACTTCACTTCCCTTTCTTCATAATGGCTTTCAAGAAGGGAAATGCTCCTTCCGCTCTCATCAAATTTATTTACCAGCCTTTTTTTGCTGTCAAACTGCTCCTCAACCGACTGGGAAGGCAGGGTATTTTCACCCAAGTAAGTATAATCAAGTGAAGATTCAAGACTTATATTCTTTGCGGCTGTCGTAATTTTAAATCTCTCGCTTTTTACCAGCCTGTAAAGGGGATCAAATTTCTTGCGTATCAGTTTTTCGCCATAAAAATTGACCAGAACCGTGTTTTCGCCCTCTTTCCAGGCCGTAAACTGCTCGCCGTCATATGAAAAACGCCGTAAATTTCCGTTCTTTTTTGTGTAGGTAAATTCCTGGGGCAGAGCCGATTCGATTTTTGACTCCTCAAGGCCGTCAATTCCCCGGTCATCACCGCCCTCAAGCATTTCAAGGATTCTGGAACCGTCGGTTACGTCAAAAGTCCCGGACTTTGAAGGAGAATAAGACTCAAAGCTCTGAAGGATATAGTCAATCCAGTCAGGCGCAGGGCCAGCATTTTCAGGCTTAGTTTCAGTCTCTTCAACCTTGTCCTCAGTACTTTCTGATTCAGTCTCAGACACATTTTCAGCACTTTCAGCCTCACCTTCAAGATTTTCTGCTTCACTCTCAGCACTTTCAGCCTCACCTTCAAGATTTTCTGCTTCACTCTCAGCACTTTCGGCTTCACTTTCAGGCTTTCCGGCCTCAACTTCAGAACCTTCACTTACGACTTCATAACTTTCTGCCACGCTGAACAAATCTTCCGGGCAGAAGGAACTGTCGATTATTCCCCTTTTCTGGAGATTATAATACTCGCAAAGATAAACTGAATCCAAAGGCGAAGAAATGCATTTTCTCTGGGTCATTAATCTGGCAGGAATTTCAGAAATCGAAGCCAGGGCCTGACACTCAGGATAAAGGAGAAGCCCCGTAGTCTTGTAGCGGGTAATCTCAAAGAAAAACTCACGGATGGAATAAAGTGTTTTTTTGTCGTCATCAGGAATTTCCTGGCTGAAAGCCCGGCTCAGGGTAAGAGAAAAAATCAAAATGAGGGGTAAAAAAACTTTACGAAGCCTGAACATTCAAATTCCTAATTTTTAACTTTACTAGCCCAAGAATTCCTCGACGTATTTTTCAGGATCAAAGGCCTGAATATTCTCGTATTTTTCACCGGTGCAGACAAAGGCAACTGGAAGCCCCAGCTGCTTTCCGATTGTAAAGGCACAACCGCCCCGGGCAGTCGAATCGTATTTTGTGATGACGATTGCATCCACGCCCACGCTCTCAGAAAAGACTTCCGCCTGTCTGAGGGCATTCTGACCGGTCGTTCCGTCAATCACAAGGAGTTTTTTATAGCAGCCTGCATCAGCCTTTTGAGACGCAATCCTGTCGATTTTCTGAAGCTCGCGCACCAGATTTTCCTTGTTGTGGAGGCGGCCCGCTGTATCAGCGATGATTACTCCGCCGCCGTTTGCCCTTGAGCTTTCTGCAGCGTCAAAAACAACTGCGCTCGGGTCACTTCCATGCTGATGGGCAATCACGCGGATTCCAAGTCGCTCGCCGTGCATTTCAAGTTGTTCTTCTGCAGCAGCACGGAAGGTATCGCTCGCCGCCATGATTACCTTTTCGCCCCTATCCTTGAAAAGTTTTGCGATTTTGGCAGCACTTGTAGTCTTTCCGACGCCGTTTACACCCAGCATCATAAAAAGATTGACTTTACCCTGCTCCGGAACTAAATCATAAGACTTAACGTAAGACAAAAGCATATTCTTCAATTCATTTTTTATGTCAGCTTCATCGGATATTTTTTTCTCACGGCAGATTGACTCAAGTTCTTCTGTTATTTCATAAGCAAGTTTTGCCCCCATGTCACCTTCAACAAGGGCATCTGTTAAATCTTCAAAAAATTCTTCGTCGATTTTTTTTGAACTGAAAAGATTTTTGAATTTCTGTGCGAATGAAATTTTCATATTTTCTCCAATTGTTTAATTTACCATAATTTCATTATTTTGAATGACTGATTCTTTGCTTTCAGGCTCTGGACTTTCCTGACTTTCAGCCGCCTCATCCTCAATGACTTCAATCTGGGGCTTTGAAAGCTGGGCCGCCTCTTTCATCGACTTTTTATCGATTTTGGTTTTAGCAGGAAGAACCCTGTCAGCAGCCCACAAATAGCGGACAAGCTCAATGACAGTCCAGGCACCACAGGCAGCCGAAATTCCCGCGCAAATGTTGGAGCGGTTCTGCAAGTCACGAAGGCGGTCATAATCACCCCGCCCCTGGGAATTGGCAAAATTTTCGGCAGTAAATTCACCTTTATAATAGAAGGTAAAAGGCAGGGAACAAATCAAGGCTGTATAAGCAGTATACATCCATCGCCTGCGTTTGTCGATGTTAGCCTGGCGGTCGAAAGGCTTGGCATTGACCAGAAGATAGGCTCCGTCAAAGGCCTGATTTTCAGGAATGCGGAAGAAAGCAATATTGCTGGAATCAGAGTCCTCTTGGCTCTTTTTGGGAACGGAAAAGACACCCAGAACTGATTTTCCGTTTACGTCAAGTTTTGCAGAAGGCTCTTCCTGACTGACCGGAGCCTGATTCAGGCCATAGGTGTGGAAAACGCCGTCCCGGTATTTTTTAAGCTTAATGTGGGCCTGGCCGTGAACCTTGGGCACTAAATTTGCATGAACGAAAAACATATTGTCATCGGTAAAGGAATATGTAAAAGCAAGATTCTCATAACCGGGTGCCTCAATGTTTATGTGATGGATTCCCGCATCCTTGATGATTTTATTATCAAAGGAGCCGTCTGTTTTTGTAAGCGAAAAGACAATTCCGTCAATCATGATTTTTGTATCTTTAGCAATTTCCTTGGGATTAATGTCAAAATCAAGCATGACTGGAAGGGCATTTGCAATTTTTGAATCGAGATTTCGCGCTATTGAGTCTGCAAGGGGCATTAAATCAGTAAGAAGACCGACTTCCTGAACGCTTCCGAAAATCTCTCCGCCCGGATAAATACGCAAATGGGTCGTTACCGAGCAATAATCGCCATAGCAGGTAATCTCGCCGGTAATAAGTCCGTTGATTTTGGCAGAAGTGACCTCCTGTTCAAAATCCCAGGAAGTAAAGCCAGCCTCAAGAGATTTTTCTGAAGGGGCAAAGAGA
Source organism: Treponema ruminis (assembly GCA_017161305.1). Taxonomy (GTDB): domain Bacteria; phylum Spirochaetota; class Spirochaetia; order Treponematales; family Treponemataceae; genus Treponema_D; species Treponema_D ruminis. The sequence goes on from CP031518.1 coordinate 1,698,442, forward strand.
GCCGTTGAGTCGCTGCGGTAAAGAACTACATTTTCTGTAATTACCTCATCTTTTTCATCATGCTGAAAAAAAGAAAATGGAAGTTTAATCGGAAAGACAGGAAGATTTTTTTTATCATCTTTATTTTTTAAATCCGAATGGGCATTTTCATCATGGCTGATTTTTGGTGCCGCCTTGTCTATCTCTTTTTTAACTTCATCAAGATTTTCATTAATTTTGATTTCTATGTCCCTGATTTTTTCCATCTGCTTTTTTATTTCTTTTTCCAGCTTTTTGGGACTGTAGGTTGAAAGCACCAGGGAATCACGGCTTTTATATTCTTTTGAAAGCTGAAGGAAAAGCGAAATGCGCTGGGTTTGAAGTTCCTTGAGCTTACGGTCCAGCCTTTCCTTCTGGGGGATTGTTCGGATGTTTTCGCTCGAAAACTGCTCGACAATCAGCTGGGGCAGGACCTGAGCCGCCTTAGCCGAACTTTCACCCAGCTTCTGCTTTTGCTTGAAGGAAAATTCCATCACGCCGAGAGTCCAGTTGTCGGCAAAGGCTGAAAGAGAAAAAATCAGAAAAATAAGAATCCAGAGACGTTTTTTCATTACAGGTCGTCGTCTTCGTCGTCACCGCCAACAGGCAGGCCTTTCCACTGAGCCTGAAGGAAGGAATCGATGAACTGGTCGATGTCACCGTCCATTACGGCCTGAATGTCACCAACGGAGAACTTTGTTCGGTGGTCTTTTACCATTGTGTATGGCTGGAAAACATAGGAACGGATCTGGTTGCCCCAGGAAATGTCCTTTTTTTCTGCACCGAATTTTGCAGTCTCCTTAGCACGCTCTTCCTCGTAGTGGGCGTAAAGTTTTGCCCTCAAAAGGTTCATACAGGTGGCACGGTTCATAATCTGGCTTCGCTCGCTGTCACACTGAACGACGATGCCTGTCGGAATATGGGTAAAGCGGACTGCTGAGTCAGTCTTGTTTACGTGCTGACCACCCTTTCCGCCTGAACGGTAAGTGTCTACGCGCAGGTCTTCCGGACGAATGTCGACTTTGATTGTGTCGTCAAGAATCGGGAAAATGAAGACCGAGCTGAAAGATGTGTGGCGTCGGGCATTCGCGTCAAAAGGACTGATTCGGACCAGTCGGTGAACGCCGGCCTCTCCCTTGAGGTGGCCGTAAACATAGTCGCCGGTAATCTGAATCGTGGTGGACTTGATTCCGCCCTCGTCTTCCTGAAGGTCAACTGTCTCAAGCTTGTAGCCGTGGCGCTCTGCCCAGCGGATGTACATGCGGGAAAGCATGTAGGCCCAGTCACAAGCCTCAGTTCCACCGGCACCTGCATGAATCGTAAGGAAGCAGCCGTTTTTATCGACTTCGCCTGAAAGCAGGTTCAAAATGCTCTGTTCCTCAAATTTTTTCTGGCAGGCAGCAAGTTCTTCACGGATTTCTTCTTCAACAGAATCATCACCGCCCTCGCTTCCAAGTTCGTAGAGGGTTTTTATGTCATCAATCTGCTGCATGAGTTCGCGCCAGGGCTCAACCCGGCCTTTCAAAAGCTTTAGGTCGTTCATGACCTTCTGAGCCTTGTCGGCATCATTCCAGAAATCTTCTGCGGCAGTAAGTGCTTCGGTTTCCTTTATTTTTTTATCGATTGCAGGCGCGTCAAAGACGCCCCCAGACATTTTTAATATCTTCTTCGAGGGTTGAGATCGGTTCTTTGAGTTCTTCTAACATTCTTTGCTCCTAAAATTTAGCTTTGTTTTGCTCCGTAAATGCTTCGCTTCCACTGCTTGTGACGAAGTTCCGTGACCGCAAAATTGGAATTAACCGGGAACTGATAAATCCTCAGGGTATCATAATAATCGGTAACGGAATCAATCTCTCTTTTGAGACTTGCAAGCTGAGCTTCGTTAATCTGCATACTCTCCCAGCAGGCTTTTTGAATTTTTTTAAAACTGAATCGGGCAAGAATCTCTGCAATTGCCTTGGCACTGTCAATTCCACCCGGATCTAGAACTACGGATACAAACATTTATATAGAATAAAACATCGCCTTTATCTTGTCAAACCGCCCTTTTTGTTGCAAAATAATGATATGAGATTATTCTCAATCAGGCAGGTCAGGCTATTTTTTCTCACTTTCCTCATGATTTGCGGCACTTTTGCCCGGGCCCAGAGAATCACCAACCATCCGGTCTGCACGGCAATCACAGCTCAAAAGGCCGGAGTCAATAAAATCCAGCTTTCATGGAACCTTCCTTCTGATTTCAACGCCGCAAGCATAGCAATTTTCCGCTCAACCAGCCAGATTCAGCAAAAGTCCTTTATTTCAGCCGAAAAGCCGGTTGCAGAAGTTCCGGCCCACACAACAAGCTACACGGACAACCTCAAGCACTTCGGCGATTATTTTTATGCCCTCATAGCCCGCGACAGAAACGGCAACCTTTTCAATATGCTTTTGCCCACGGTAAACGCCACCGTAAAGCCGGTTTCCCTTCTTCCGCCGGATGATTATTACGAAATCGCTTCCACAGAGGCCGATGAACAGTATGTTCCGGGCTTTTTACGGGAACTTCCTCTTCCCTATCTCGATTTAATCTCTGACCTGGACATAAAGGCCACGCCCATGACGGCAAAGGCTAAAAAGGCAGGCCGCGAGCTTGCAGGAAAATACGCTGTCAAAAAGCCCAAACAGCTTAATCCCTATGTTTTTGAGGAAGACATGGTTCTTTCCCCGGAAGGCGATGATTTTTTTCTCTTTGAGTCACTCAAAAAATATTTCATCAAAAAAGACTACAAGGGCTCGGTCAATGATTTAAGAAGTTTTCTCGGCATCACCCGGGATCCATACGTCACCACAAGGGCTGTTTTCTATCTGGCCCAGTCCCAGTATTACTGCCGTAATTACAGAAAAGCCCTGGAACTCTTCCTTTTCGTAGAGGACGAGCTGCCAGAGCTTTCCAAAAAGTGGATTGATTCCACGCTTGATTTTTATCAGATTCCCCAGGAAGAAAAGATTATCAGTTCTTCAAGCCGCGGATAAGTTCAATAATCGCAGGTGTTTTAACCAGTCCCATCTCACGGGCATCAAGTTTCTTCTGCTTTTCATCTTCAGGCAGGATTCTCTTTCCGTTTTCACCGGCTGCAGGTGAGCTGTCAGCAATCTGTGCATCTTCCTCACTCTTTTCGTCCGGACGGAATTTAACAAGAACTTCATCACCGACATTTACCCGGTCATAGAAGCCGTTCTGCTCCAAAGTTCCCTGAGAAATTTCCTCTCCGCTTCGGTTGATTTTAATCGTGCCAAGATGATTTTTCTCTTCGTAGGTTACGCCAAGTCCCTTGTCACTAGTCGTGATTTTTCCGGCTTTGATTACATCGAGAACGACGTCCTTTTTCATGCCCTCGACAGTTCCCAAGTCCACGAGAATGTCGTTGACACTCCGCTGAAGGATTTTACCCCGGACAGGAAGCATTGCCAGTAAGTCACGGCGGAAAGCACGCAAAACTGAAGAGAATTTATCGTTTCCAGTTCTGAATGAAGAGAATTTTGTTGTCTCAGTGCCGGTTCTTGCAGAGTAAACTGTTGCTCCCAGAGTGATTTCGCGCTCAGTTTCATCGATATTGAGAATCACGAAATAATCAAGGTTGTTCTTGCGGGCCAGGCGGTAAGCCTCGCCGTAGCCAGAGACAGCACGATTTTCAAGGGCAACGGAAGTTGACGCAATTCCTGAGAAAATATCAGCGCACATTCCGGCTGCAATTTCCTCGGCATCACAATGCAAGAGCTGGACAGGAGACTTAGTATAGTAAAGGCCGATATGCCAGCGGGTTTTATCAAGGTAGAAGGGATCTACATTCCACTTTGCCGCCAGAGAATACTTCATGAGTGACTCGTAAGCCTCAATCGTATCATTGACCTTTTTCTGCTCAGGAGTGAGCTTAGCCTTTTCATCGCTTTCATCAAAAGCCCTTTCCTGATTCTGCTTGATGAATTTAAGCTGGTTGAGATAGTTTTCGTTAAGGCCGGTATTTCCCAGAAGCTGGGCAAATTCCGAGCGGGCTGCATCATCAAAAGGATTGATTTTGAGGGCACGCTGATATTCATAGCGGGCTTTTTCGCCAAAATATGACTTGGTGTATTCGCGGGCCTTCTGAACATGGAAATCTGCCCAGGCCGCACGACGGTCATCCTCAACAGGAAGTTTTTTCATTATGATAAGCTCAAGTCCGCTTCTCATAACTTCATCGTAAGGATTGATTGCAAGGGCCATGTTCCAGGTTTCAACGCAAGCCTTCCAGTCTCCCTTGCGGTTCTGAGCCAGACCTTTCAAATACCAGGCCTCATTTGTGCTTCGTTTTTTTGAGATGAGGTAGTCGCACATGTCGATTACGTCATCGTACTTTTTCTGGGCATAGAGAATCGATGAAAGAAGGACGTAAGCCTTTGTATATTCAGGATTTATCTGAACGGCAGCACGGGTTCTCTTTTCAGCCTCAGCAAAATTGCCCCGCTTTGCCTCAAGATAGGCCGCAAGATAATGAACCTCACTCTCACCTGAATGATAGCGCAGGGCCTGCTCGATGTACTTTCGCGCAGTATCCTGATTTCCAAGCTCCGAGCTGATTAAGGCAAGTGAAAGGAGAGCCTTGCGGTTGTTGCCCTGTCTTTTAAGGGCATCCTCGTACTGATTTTTTGCCCCGATAAAACTTCCTGTGAACAAATCAAGTTCCGCAAGTCCGAAGCGGGAATCAATATCATTGGGATATTTTTTGAGGATTTCATTGAATACCTTACGGGCGTCATCGAGCCGTCCCAGGGCAATCAGAATCATTCCCTTTAAGTTCTGAATGTCGGTTCTGTTTTTGGCGTATTTGTCAGCTTCCTCCAGATATGTGAGGGCAAGCGTGTAGTCACCGATGGCATAAGTCACCTGTGAAAGATGGAACCATGCCTCGCCATAAGACTTGTTTGCCTGTAAAGCCTGCTGAAAATCTTCGGAAGCACCGTAATAATCTTCAAGATTCTGCTTCTGCACGCCACGCTCAAACAACTTAAGCGCACTCAAACTCTCAGAATAAGCAAAGACTGAAAGAGAAAAAACAAGAACTGATAAACATTTTCGAATCGATTTCATATCTTTTCAATTATCGGAATTTTCGCTCTGTTTTTTAACCACCTTAATCAAATTTACGCGGTGGCCTTCCATGTCCTGAACGATGAAATCAAAATTTTGAGCCTCAGCCTTTTCGTATTTTGCAGGGATTCTTCCGAACAAATCAAGAACATAGCCGCCCAGGGTGTCGAAATTTTCCGTAGGAAAGTCTGATTCAAGGATTTCGTTGAGGTCGTCAAGGTCAACGCGGGCGTCACAGAGCCAGACATTTTCGCCCAGTGAAACGATGTCTTCCTTTTCGTTGTCGAACTCGTCCTGAATGTCGCCGACGATTTCCTCGATGATGTCTTCCATACAGACGATGCCGGAAATTCCGCCGTACTCGTCAATAGCAATCGCAATGTGCTGGTGGCGGCGCTTGAATTCGCGCAAAAGTCCGTCAATCTTCTTTGATTCAGGAACAAAATATGCTTTTTTGGTGATTTTCTGTAAATCGACGTTTTCTTTGCGGGCTATAGCCTTGATTATGTCCTTAACGTAAAGGATTCCTGTGACATTGTCGATTGATTCGCTGTAAACAGGAAAACGTGAGTGCCCGCTTGCGGTGATTTTTTCCAAAAGTTCTTCTTCGGGGGTGTCGATTGAAATAAAATCGACGTCAATTCGAGGAATCATGACTTCCTTTACGGTAGTCTCAGACAAATCCTCTATGCCCTTAATCATGTCTTTTTTCTCTTCAATGAGAATTTCTTCTTGTGCCCGATCCAAGTCAGAATTTTTCTCCGACCTGGCGGCGTTACTGGAGTGATAGTCCTCGTCTTTCTTTTTTCTGAATTTAAATAGTCCCATATATTTTCCTTTATTTTTTACCACAGATGGACACGGATTTTTTTTATTGCTTTTAATCCATTTAATCTGTGGTTTATATCAAATTTATATCCCCAAATTCCTTGAGCGTTTTTTCCTGCAGGACAAGCATTTCGTCCGTGGGAGCGACACCGCTTTCAATGTGCTCTTCGCCGTGGTCGTAGCCGTTCAGATGCAGAATGCCGTGAATCAAAAGGCGCTTGAATTCCTCGTTCTGGCTTACAGAAAAATATTCCGCGTTTTTGGGCAGGGTTTCCAGAGAAATCGCAATATCCCCGGCCTGAAGCCACTTGCCTTCATCATCGCTGTATTCTTCACCGTTTTCAAATGAAAGAATATCAGTAGGAGAATCGATGTCGCGGTAATTTTTGTTAAGCTCCTGAATGTATTCATCATTGCAGAACAAAACAGAAATTTCCTCTCCATCATATCCTAATTTTTCGAGTACAGAAAGACAGTAAGATTCAACTTTTTGCTCATTAAACCATTCCGGCGGAGTAAAATCTTCCATAAGGGAAATAAAAATTCTATTTGCCATTACTTGTCCCCGTCTTTTGAAATTGAATCAGACTTTGCTTCTGATGAAAAAGACTTATCTTCATCACTTGTGAATGACTTGTCCTTTTCGCTAGACTCAGAATCGCCTGTAGCATCAGGATCCTTTTGATTCTGGTATTTGATTCTTCCGTGATAGTAGGCCGCAAGAATTCGAACGAAGGTATCACGGATTTTTGTGAGTTCACCGAAAGTAAGGGCAGAATTATCAAGCTGGTTGCTTTCGATTTTTTTGTTGATGAGTTCCTGAATGAATTTTTCGAGGCGCTGGGCCGTCGGCTTTTCAAGAGACTTACAGGCAGCCTCACAAACGTCAGCAAGCATCACGACGGCGCTTTCCTTGGTGGTCGGCGGATTTCCAGGGTAAGAATAATCCTCTGGGATTACGTTGGTGTCTTTATCTTTTGCCTTATTATAGAAATAAGTGATTACGGAATTGCCGTGATGCTCGGCAATGATGTCGATAATCTGCTTTGGCAGGCGCAGCTGGTGAGCTTTTTCAACGCCAAGCTTGATGTGGCTCTTAATTACAGAAACCGAAAGCGAAGGATTCAAGTCAGTGTGCTTGTTTGCTGAATCGATATTGTTTTCGGTGAAGTATTCCGGGTGCTCCATTTTGCCTATGTCGTGATAGTAGGCTCCAACCCGGGCCAGAAGGGCATTTGCTCCGATTTCCTTGCAGGCATTTTCCGCAAGCTGGGCAACCATCATACAGTGCTGGTGGGTTCCGCTGGCTGTAAGCAAAAGTTTACGCAAGACAGGAGTGTTCTGGTCGCTCAAATCCATGAGGCGGAAAACCGAAGCCGTATTCATGATTGACTCAAGAGGGGTAAGGAAGCCCAAAACAAGAATTCCTGAAATGAAGGAGTTGAAGGCAAGACCCGGGAAAATAAAGACGGCATCGTTAAAATCAGAATTGAACATGACTTTAAAGAAGACGATGAAGACAACGCTCAAAATGGCCTGCATGATTGAGGCAAAAACCATATCAATGCGGCGCTCAATCTTCATTACGATTCTTGCCGAAGAAACACAAACTGCCAGTGTATACAAAGTCGGGACAATCTGGAATGACGAAGCTCCAAGGACTCCAAGTGCAAGCAGGGCCCCGAAAAATAAGGCTGAAGTCTGACCAAAAAGGATTGCAACCAAAAAGCCTGAGAAGACTGAAGGAATCATGACCGGCAGGGTGTATGGATTCTGGAAAATTGCATTCTTCATGCCGAAAGAAGTGAGGAAGAAGACAATTACGAAAAGCACGCACTCAAGTATGACTTCCTTTAACTCGACTTTTTTACGCAGCAGAACCGGATTGAAAAGAACAATCCAAAGAACCGAAAGCAATAGTAAATAGAGGATTTTGTCACAGAAAGCCCGGTAATCCACATAAAGAGGCGAATCAGCCATCTTCTGCAGCTTAAAGAATTCTTCTTCTGTGATTGGGAAGCCCTTTCGGATAACCTTTTCACCCTTCTCTATTGCCACAGGATAACGCATGTCCTCCGGCAGGGATTTTGTGGCATAAATCGTTTTATCGGCAACCTGTCCGATTTCGTATTCCTCAATTGCAAATGAAGCAAGGGTTTCGGTTGTATTTGCGTCATACCAGACAATTGCCATGCTGACGACAAAGGTAAGGAAAAAGGCAAGGATAAAGCCCCAGTTTTTTGAAATGAAATGACCAATAGAATCGAAGAAAATCGAAATTCCGTTTTTATCACTTTTTTCTTTTTTATTCATTTTAAACCTCTTGTTACGCGCCGGAAACTAAGATTCCAGCAGAGCCGCTAATATTCGCGCGGTTTTTGCCCCGTAAGCGAATCGTTCTCTGCAAACGCCTGAACAATTTTCTTGACCAGTGAAGAACGGACTACATCCGAACCTGAAAGATGAATCATGCTGATTTCCGGGATGTCTGAAAGAATCCGCATTGCATGAACCAAACCGGAAGTAAAGCGCTTCGGAAGGTCAATTTGACTTGTGTCTCCTGTAATAAAAACTTTCGCATTCTCTCCCATGCGTGTAAGGAACATTTTCATCTGTTCCGTCGTTGTATTCTGAGCCTCATCAAGGATTACGGCACAGTTATTTAGAGTGCGCCCCCTCATATAGGCAAGTGGCGCAACTTCTATTATACCATTTTCTGTGAGCTTATGCACTATTTCGCGCGGCAGGCAGGCATTCATTGAATCATAAAGGGGCCGCAGATAAGGATTGATTTTATCTTCCAGGTCACCCGGCAAAAAGCCCAGGCTTTCACCAGCCTCTACAATCGGGCGGGTAAGGACAATTGAAGAAACCTTTTTGGAAAGAACAAGATTGAGGGCTTCTGCAACAGCCAGAAAAGTCTTTCCGCTGCCAGCCGGACCTTCTGCAAAGACAAGATCATTTTTGCGGAAGGCTTTTACCAGCTCAGCCTGATTTTTTGTCTTGGGATAAATTTTACGGGTGCTGCCGGGAATTGAAATGGCGTAGCGGCCCGCATCAAAATCAGTATCCGCAACTCCGTGAACAAAGCCCGTATTTAAAATCGAATGAATCAAATCGGAAGACGAATCACCTGTGTCTGAAATTTCATCAACGATGCGGTCAATGATGAATTTGAATTCCTGCTGAATGTGAGGATCTTCTTCGTCGATGGAAATTTCGTTCCCTCTTGTAAAAACAGGCACGCCAATATGCTTTTCGATGAGTTTTAAATTGCTGTCATTGGTGCCGCAAACACGCGAAAGCAAGTCGCCGTCGGCAAGCACGATTGTATATTCAGAATTCACTTCTTTAATTCTAACCTTAAAATCTGATTCGTGCAAGGTTCACCTTTTCTATTGCTAGCTTTTTGCCTTTAGAATCATCTGAGCCCATTCAGCAATATCCCCGGCAAGTTTTTTCTCTTCCTCACTTGGATTTCCCTTCAAGAGGATTCTTGAGTAGGCCTTGTAATCCGAAGCGATTCCGTTGGTATTTTCTGCGTCCTTGTCGTATTTGAGGGCAGTCAGAATGGCGTCCACGGCCTCGGCTTTTCTGCCGGCCATAGAACAGGCACGGGCAATGCAGTACCAGTCAAGGGCAGTCTCAATCAGATAGCGCTCGGAATTGTGAATCTTTTCGGCAGAGACAAAGCATTTTCGAGCTTCATCGTAATTTTTTGAAGCCATGCAGATTTCGCCCCGCGTGCGCCAGAAATATCCATGGTAATAAGGCTCTTTTGAGATATAGGGCTTTGCTGAATCCAGTTTTGCAAGCAAAGCAGGAGCATTTTTTAAAAGCCCCTCCTCTCCCGAAGCTGATTTTTCGTCCTCAAGCAGCATTTTGACTTCATAGATCGTGCAGAGGCTGTAAAGAAGCTTTTTCTCCTTTTCATTGGAAAAGCGGACAGTATTTTTTGCCAGCTCAAGAATTTCTTCCTTGCTGATTACGAGAAAGCTTTTGGCAGAAGCAGAATCACTGACTTCAGCCGCAAAAAGCTCGTCCTGAAACTCCGGGCAGTCAATCTTCAATATGAGGCCCGAAAGAAGGATTTTGCACAAAAGCTCAGTGTTGTCGATTGAAAGGGCGAGTTTGTAGGCGCTGGAAATCAAATTAAAGGCACGGATATAGTTTTCTTCGGCAATGCGGCTGTTGGCTTCCTCAAGCTGGGCGCAGGCAAGATTTGAAACATCGGTCACAATCATGGCCCTTTTTGGAGCAGAAGAACATGACAAAAAGACGAATGCAATCAAAAAGAAGAGAATAGCTGTTTTTTTGAAATAAATTTTCCTGCAAGTCATCAGAAATCATCGCTCCTGAGCTGGCTGGTCGAAGATTTTCCCTTTGACCTGTCCGGGACACCGCCACGGATAAGTGGATTGTTCTTTACGCCTGTAAGGACATCCTGAGCCTCAACCAGAGTTGAATTCAGTTTGATAAGGATTTGGTCGACTTCCGGCAAGGCTGTATCAATAATCGTGTCGGCACTTCCGGCGATTGAAGAAAGTTCCTCGGAAACAACCGAAATATTTTTCAAGACGTCGGAAACATCTGAACTGAGCTCTCCGCCCAAAAGCGAAGGAACCGCCCCGTCCTCGGAATTTATCGAGTTCGTAAAAAGTGAAAGATTCTTCGTGATTTCATCCACATTTTTTACAATCTGCTTGATAGGAGTTGAAGCCTCATCATTATCAGAAAGAGCGGAATTTATATTTGCCAGCAGGGAATTCACATTGTCCATAATCGAAGAAATTTTCTTCATGAGGACGCCGATTGAGTCTTCCTGGCCCTCAAGCCTTATCTGGCGGGAAGCGATTATTTCCTTTGCAATGACCGAATCAATACGGTAGATTTCAGAGCCGGGAGCAAGAAGTTCCGAGCCTACACCGGGATAAAAGACAAATGAAGAGCCAAGGCCAATCGGGCTTGTTATAAGCTCAACGAAAGAATATTCCTTTGCATAGTCCGCGTATTCACCAAGGATATAGAATTCAACGCGGGCCATGGAACCTTCGAGCTTAACGTTTTTGATTTTACCAATTGCAAAGCCCTTGTAGGTGACGTCCATTCCGACAGTCAGACCTGAACCTGAGTTAAAGTAAGAATAGTAATGATTTTTTTTGACAAACCAGTTCTGGCTCGCACCGATTGCAAAAATCAAGGCAAACAAGGCTGCCAGGGCAAACAAAGAGAAGACACCGACAATTTGATCAGCGTAACGAATTTTAAATTTCATACTTTTTTTTACTTTTATTCTATTTTATTCACTTAGCAAACCTTCTTCAATAACCAGAGAGCTTCCCCCCATGGCATTGACGAAATTTGAGCTGTGACTTACATAAATTACAGTGTTTCCCTTTGCGATAAAATCCTGAATCAAATCAACGATTATCGCACCGCTCTTTCTGTCCAGGGACTCAGTGCACTCGTCCAGAAAAAGCACGGAAGGCTTATTTATGAGGGCGCGGGCAAAAGCGATTTTTTTCTGCTCACCCATTGAAAGGTCAACCGGCCTCAAATTCATGGCCCTCTCATATTTTACAAGGGCACAGACATCATGAATCCTCTTCATGCGCTTTTCCAAGGACATGGAAGGATTTGCAGTCTGCAGGGGCAGGTTAAGGTTCTGCATAATGTCCTGGTTTGACCAGAGGGCCGAATCCTGAAAAACAAAGCCGCACTCCCTTCTGAAAACCCGGTTTCTTGCATTGCTCATCATCTGTATGTCGTTTTTTTTGTAAAGGACCCTGCCCCCGCTGGGAACAAGAATGCCTGAAATAAGCTTGAGCAGGGTGGACTTTCCGCAGCCAGACTTTCCGGCAAGGCAGGTCACGGTTTTGGGCTCGATTTTCAAGCTGATTCCCTTGATAATTTCCTTGCCCCGGGAAGAGAATTTTACATCTTCTAGCGTAAACAAAGCCATTCCAACCTTCCTATAAAGACGACAAAACGATTATGACGACATCAGCGATGATGATTCCAAAAAAAGACTTGGTTACAGCCTGAATTCCCGCAATAGGAATTTCCGTGGAAGCCCGCTCGACATTAAATCCATAGTAAGTAGCCGTAATTGAAATCAGCATTCCAAAAACAAGGCTCTTTATCAGCGAAGTGACTATCATGAAGACTGGAATTGCCTTCAGGAGATTTGAAAGATAGCCGTAACTTGCGGCAGGATTGACGAACCAGGCTATAAGGGCCGGGCTCAAAAGTCCGCAGAGGGAAAAATAAAGATTAAGGAAGAAAACTGACAGAGTGACACCAATAAAGCGGGGAACAACCAGATAATCGATTGGATCTATTCCGCAGGCGACGAGACTTTCAATCTGATGGGAAGTGACCATTCCGCCAAGTTCAGTCGCAATAGCCGTGGCAGAACGGGCCGTTACAACGAAAGCGACCAAAAGAGGCCCCAGCTCCCTTACAATAAAAATCGCGAGAAGGCCGTAAATCAAATTGCCCTGACCGATTGAAACCAAAAAAGAATGACCGATTATGTAGACGGCAGAGCCCAGGGAAACTGAAAGAATCGCAATAATGGGAAGGGCTTCGATAAAAGTAAAAAGCAGCTGCATGATAAGGACCTTGTGGGCACTTTTATCACGATGGAAGAAAATTATCGAAGACTCAAAAATACGCCCGATATAGCCAAGAAGGTACGGGAGGGCCGAGAAATATGATAATACAGTGGAACCAACTTTTTTAAATAACACAGTAACCGAGCCTGCTACAATTAGAATAGCACAAGTCAGTCCTAAAAACTAGAATTTCATAGAATTTATAGAAAAAATTTGCAATCTGATTTTTTTAGGTTTATGATGTTTAAATAAGCTAAAAATAAACACACTAGGAGCAAAAAATCTATGACTAATTCAACAGAACCACGTGTACTGGCAATTATTTTGGGTGGTGGTAAGGGAACTCGTCTTTACCCGCTCACAAAAGAAAGATCTAAACCAGCAGTTCCATTCGGTGGCAAATACCGAATCGTCGATATTCCAATTTCAAACTGTATCAACTCAGGCTATCGCAAAATCTATCTTTTGACACAGTTCAACTCTGCTTCATTGCATCATCATATTACAAACTCATACAGCTTCGACCGCTTCTCAAAGGGCTTTGTTGAAATCCTGGCAGCAGAGCAGACTCTGGAGCACTCAGGCTGGTTTGAAGGCACTGCAGACGCCGTCCGCAAGAACTTCATCCACTTCAAGACCCAGAATCCGACCCACTATATCATCCTTTCCGGCGACCAGCTCTACCGCATGGACCTCAAGGCTTTCATGGACAGCCACATCAAGAGCGGTGCCGACATCACAATCGCAACTACAGCCGTAAACGAGCACGACGCAACAGGCTTCGGCATCATGAAGATTGACAGCAAGCAGGCCATCACAGAATTCATCGAAAAGCCTTCAGTAGACGTCCTCAAAAGCGGCAAATGGGAAATCCCTGCAAACGCACGCGGAGACCTTCCAAAAGACAAAAAATACCTGGCTTCAATGGGTATCTACATCTTCAATGCCAATACAATGGAAGAAACCCTGGACAACGACCTGACCGACTTCGGTAAGGAAATCATTCCGCGCGCAATCAAAAACAAAAAGGTAAATTCTTACGTATTCAACGGCTACTGGGAAGACATCGGTACAATCTCAAGCTTCTACAACGCTACCCTTGACCTCACTGCAGACATTCCTGCATTCAACTTCTACGATGCAGACGCACCAATCTACACCCACATGCGTAACCTTCCGCCACCAAAAATCAACGGAACACCGCATATCGAAAACAGCCTCCTTTCCGAGGGTTGTATCATTAACGGAAAATCAATCAAAAAATCTGTTATAGGTGTACGAACAATCATCAATGACGGCGTTGAGCTTAACGGTGTAATCTCAATGGGTGCCGATTACTACGAAAACGAAGAGCGTAAGGCAGAAAACAAAACTTCAAAACGCCCGAATATCGGAATCGGTAAAAACAGCAAGATTGCCAAAACCATCATCGACAAAAACGCTGCAATCGGCGAAAACTGCCGCATCAATGTAGACGGCAACAAATATCCTGACGGAGAGAACAAGCTTCCAAACGGAGCATACTTCTACAGCTCAGACGGAATCATCGTAATCCGAAAAGGCTCAGTAATTCCAGACGGAACAGTAATCTAATTGCCATCAATGTTTGACAAGCTGGGCGACCTGCTCAGCGAAGCACTTGAAAAGGGGGAGATTCCAAAGGCCGCAAGTTCCGAAGAGTCTTCCCCTTCTTCACAAAAAAGCGAAACAATCCAGCAAACTTTCTCAGATTTTTTCTTCATGCAAAAGGGGGCTAATTCAATCCCGAATGTCCCAAAGGAAGAAGTCAAAAAACGCCCTCTGCCCAAAATCCCGGCTCATGTAAAATCAGCACTGGCTTTCATTCAGATTCCTGAAGAAGCAGATTTCGAGGCCGCAAAAAAAATCTACCGGGAAAAATTAATGTACTATCATCCGGACCGCAGGAACGACAATCCATTTTTACAAAAAGTCGCAAAGGAAAAGACTGCCCGGCTTTTAAAAGAGTGGGAAATTATCGAAAAATGGTATCAGGGGCAATAAATTAAAAGCCCATGTTCATGTCGAGAACCATCTGAACTTCAGTCGTGGAGCGGTTAACCTCACGGGCGATTTCTTCGACAGAGTGACCTGCCGCATACAGATTGCGGACCAAAGATTGAATGCTCTGCTGGGGCTGGATAGGCTCGTCAGCATAGCTCACGTTGCCGCCAATCACAGGAACAGAAGCATAAGAAGAGCCGTCGCTTTCAACCGTGAAAGTTGTTCCCGCAGCGGAAACAATCTGGCTTGAAAGCATTCCAGAATCTTCTGCCTCAGCCTGATCAAACAAATCCCCTTGCTGGACATGAGCGTGACGGTTTCCTTCGTCGGTGAGCTCGTAGCGGTTGCCTGACTGGAGGCCTGCTGAAATATTCATGTTCTGATTTCTCAGATACTGCTGGGCTGCCCTGCCGCTGTTGCCTGAGGCAAATGGCTGGACAGGCTGCTTGCGGGCTTGAAGGGCTGAATCAATTTTCTGCTGATAGGAAATGGAAGCCTTCTGGGCTGCAAGTTCCTTGCGGGAATGCTCAACGTGGCGGTCAGCCTCAGCAACGATGCTCTTGAGCTGCTTGATTCTGTCTTCGATAAGCTCGATATTACGGCCGGCATTGTGATTTATGTCGGCAATCATTCTGTCCATTTCTTCGCGGGTAGAAGCAATTATGTCGTCAGTTGAGAAGATTTTCTTAAATTTGATGAAGAAAGTAATCCAAAGTGCAATATTTAATACACAGAAAAAAGCCGCGATAAAAACAACTATCATTAAATCTACCTTTCTATATTTATATGAATACCAAGATAAGTCTCGCGGATTTCAGACTCTATTTTTTTCTCAGTATCTTCCTGTTTTTGACCTTTTCTTCTGCCGCCCTGACCGTAAGCCGAAGAATTCTGATGACCTTCGTCGTTAATTCCGGTTGATTTCGCCTCATTGTCTGCTGCCTTACGAACCTGCGAAGCCTTTTCGGCGTTCTGCTGAATAATCTTGGACTCCTGAAGCTGCTGTGCGAGAACAGCTCCCTGCTGCTGGTGAGAAACAGTACGAGCAACGTTATTCATGTTCGCATACATTGTCTGCAAATCAAGAGGAGAAACACCCATTAACTATAGCCCTCCGGTCCCTTAATGTCATCCATGTTTGGCTGCTCAAACTTGCCGCGCCTTACGAAGCCACCCTCGTAGTAGAATGTGACGGATTTTGCGTCTGCCCTAACCTCATCCTTTTCGTCACGAACGAAGATTTTGACGCCGGAATAAACCGTGCCGGAAACATAGACTTTTCCGATATTCTTGAGCTCACGCAGGCGGCCCTGAATCTTTTCGATTTCTTCGTTGTACTGGATGTTTTCTTCGATGATTTCGTTTTTCTGTTCCAGGAGACTGACAAGGTTTTCTTCCTTTTCTTTCGGAAGGCTTTTTCGAACCTTTTTCATGTTCTCAAGGGTTGAAATGTTGAGTTCAAGTTCATCGAGAGTCTTGATGTTGCTGTTCTGCATGTCAAGAAGCTCTTCCAGTCGCTTTTTGGCGCGTGGATCGAAGCCGACGGAAATAACTGTTTCGGTACCGCCGCCCTCTGAACCGATATTCTTGGCAAGAACGCACTCGGTTGCGAATACATTTCCACCTGTAATCTGGGCACGCTTGCCGTTGAGGATGATTTTCTTTTGAGCGGAAACTTCGCTGTTCATGATTGAGTCGGTTACGATGATATTTTCTTCGACCTGAACCGTTGTATTCTGAATGAATTTTGCCCAAAGTGAGCCGCCGCAGACGATTTTTCCTTCGTCACGGCCGATGATTCCGGAAGAAACGATGATGTCGCCGTCTGATTCAAGAGAACATTTGCCGACAGTGCCGGAAACTTCGATATTGCCAGAAGCCTTGACGTTGAATCCGTCCTCGACAGCTCCCTTGACGATGACCGTTCCAAGGAAGGTAATGTTTCCGGTTTTAATGTTGACTCCCTCGACTTCCATGATAGGCTCAACACAGATTTTGTCATTAATAAGGAGAACCTGACCGTTTGCATCTGCAAGAATGGTGCGTCCGTCCTTATCAACACGAACGTTTTTGCCCAGAGGAAGCTGGATGTCACGGCCATTTTTAGCTTCAAGATATCGTCCGTAAAGGGTTTTGCCGGCCTTGCCCTGCTCCGCAAGGATTTTCTGAGCAAGCGGCTGGCCTTCAACGACGTTCTGAATGAGGTTGAGCTCCTTAAAGTCAACCTGACCGTTAGCGGCTTGTTTTGCCCGGATTTTAGAGCGGTCAGTTTCAAAGTTGTAGGTGATATAGGCGTCTTTTCCGTCAACTGGAAGGACAGCTTCGGCTACAACTACCGGCTCATTATAATTTGGCTTATCAACAAGGGCCTGAATTTTTTCATCGGAAATGCCTGCAACAACTCCCTGCTGGGTAAGGGCTTTTTTAATCTGCTCGACAGTTACGTCAGCACCACCGATTGAAGGAGGATTTATTGTTGCGGTGGCCTTCATTTCATCACTGGAAATATCAATAACGAAAATTGCATCAGCGGAAGGCTCGTGATTGTATTCACCGATTGTCTTGTATTCGCCGTCAGAACCATTCTTTACGATTGAGCGGACCAAATCAGCATCAAAAGTTTTAGTATCAGGGCGGTTCAAATCTTCGAGAACTACATCAGGATCAACTGGCAGACCGTCGCCGATCGGCATTGTAACCTTGAGCATGATGTCGAGGCCAAAATGATGCAGGAAGTATTCGCCGTTTTTGGAAACAATCTTTTCTTCGAATTCTTCGTCTTCGGCATCGACAGTTTCGCCATTCTTTCCAATGACTGTCTTTTTGATTGTATCGGGATTTTGATAAACTTTTAAAAACCAGGGCTTTTTGGCGATTCCCATAAAACCGTCAAAACCACGCTCAACAACCTCATATTCAAGATTCACGACCCGCGTGTCAAACTGAACGGCCGCATCAGCAAGAGCCTCATCAAGAGTGTCGGCACGCACTTCTATAAAGTGAATGTCCTTGTCTTTGCTGAGAAGTCCGGCCATGTCCTTACGAATTGTTTCAAGTGTTACCATGTTTTAGAAAATTCCTTTTCTGAAGTTGGTGAGTTTTGCCCGCAAGTGCAAGTTAGCGTTTGAATGAAGCTGGGAAATTCGGGATTCAGATACGTCAAGAACCTGACCGATTTCCTTGAAAGTCAAATCTTCATGATAGTACAAAACGATTACCATCTTTTCTTTTTCGGGAAGCTCATTGATTGCCTGAATGATAACCTTTCGGATTTCCTCACGCTCAACCTGAACGTCAGGATTGAGGCTCTGCGGAGATTCGATTGAGTCACCGATTGAAAGATGATCGCTGTCGTCTCCGGAATACCAGACGTCATTGAGGGAAAGAACCGAAGTGCCGCTGATTTTCATGACAGTGTGCTGGTATTCTTCGACAGAGAGGTTCATTTCCTTTGCGATTTCTTCGTCTGTGGCAGGACGTGAAAGCTTTGATTCAAGGCCTGAGATTACGTCTTCGATTTCACGGGATTTCTGGCGTACAGAGCGCGGAACCCAGTCAAGCTGGCGCATTTCGTCAAAAATAGCACCGCGGATTCGGGTTACAGCGTATGTTTTGAATTTTACTTTTTTGTCCAAATCATATTTACTGATTGCGTCAAGAAGACCGAACTGACCGAAACCGACCAGATCGTCGAATTCCATGCTGGCAGGAAGTCCGACAGAAACTTTGCCCGCAACATATTTTACCAAAGGCATGTATTTACGAATAATCTTGTCGCGCAAGGAGTCGGATTTAGTCTTTTTGAATTCTTCCCAGAGTGCGTCTTCTTCTTCATCATTAATAAATTGCGTTTTTGTATTATCCATATTCACACCTTTTAATTATCT
The DNA here is from genome assembly GCA_017161305.1 of Treponema ruminis. GTDB lineage: Bacteria > Spirochaetota > Spirochaetia > Treponematales > Treponemataceae > Treponema_D > Treponema_D ruminis. The sequence continues at coordinate 1,716,924 of CP031518.1, forward strand.
TTTGCCAATAAAGTCTGGATAGCCTTGGCCATGACTGTCGTGTCACCGCTGATCGGCTGTTCCTTCATTTTTGACCCGCCCGTTGCAAATTCCGTATCACTAACGATTTCATCAGTGCCCGGTGAATCCAATTCAGAAGCAACATCCGAGGAATCAGTCTGCATATCTGAAATATCAGGAAGTTCATCGAGCTGCTCCGTGGAATTTCCGTCAGAAGAAGCTGCAGCAGCCCTTGCCGAAGGCGCATCAGGCTCGGGATTATGGCTGACCTGACCCAGACTGACAGGCTTGAAGGAATTATCAGCAGCCACAGAAGGGGCCGGATTATCTTGAGCTCTTTCCGCATGAGGGGCCGGATTATCTTGAGCTCTTTCCGCATGAGGGGCCGGACCAGCAGCAAGAGGTTCAGGCTGACCAGGAGAAGCAGAAGAAGGCTCTTCCTCGGAAAAAGTATTTGAAGCGGCAGACAGACTTTCACTATTTTTATTTAAATCTGAATGATTGTTCAGCACGGTAAATTTTGGGGCAAGCTCTTCATCAGGGAGACTGGAATCGCCGACAACGATGTTAACGACTCCGCCGGATTGAGCTTTTGCGGCCACAGGGTCAGACTCTGCGGCAAAACCACCGGTATCTATAGAAAGGAATTTCTGATAGAGGAAAGTAATTCCGACGCAAAGAAGAGCGAAGCCTAAAGCGCAAAGGAAGGCCCGCAATATAACAACAGAGAAATGAACGTCAGAAAACAATCCTATTAAAAAGGATATAAAAAACCCGATACAAGCCGAGATGCATATATTTTTCGGGTTTATCATAATCTCCTCCCTAAATATAAGTTTAAATCAGAAAATTCATTCGGTCAAGTTTAATTTTTGCGCAAGAATTTTTTGAGGAAGCTAGAAACTCCTTCCGAAGAACCAATATCACTCTTTTCAATCCGGCCTACGATGTGCTTGATGCACTGGGCTGGCTTTGAAGTAGGATTTACGATGATGAATGGCTTCTGGCGGATAACCGAAGCCTGAACTACAGGGTCATCATAGACGAAGCCGATGTAGTCAACTTTCTTGTTGAGGAACTGGCCGGCAATGTTGATGATGCGGTCAGAAATTCTCTTGCCCTCGTCCGCTGAGTGAACACGGTTTACAAGCAGTTTTATGTTCATTTCGCGGTCAACGAGCTCAGTCGTAATGATTTTGATGATGCCGTATGCATCAGTGATTGCGGTTGGCTCAGGAGTTGTAACGACATAAACTTCATCAGCCGCAGCAACGAACTGAAGGACGTTATTTGCAATTCCCGCACCTGTATCAATGATGATGATGTCAGAATTTCCCAGCATGGCGAACTGTTTTGCGAAGTAATCAAGCTCATCAACGGTCAGATTGGCGATTTTTGAAAATCCGTTTGCACCAGCGATAAATTTGATTCCGAATTCCGTCTCATTGATGATTTCCTGCATGGTCTTCTGTTTGTTGATTACATGCATGAGGTTGTACTGAGGAACGACATTCATAAGAACGTTTACGTTTGCCATGCCCAAGTCACCGTCAATCAAAGTGACTTTTTTGCCCTGCTGTGCATAAGCGATTGCCATATTGACTGAAAGATTCGACTTTCCGACACCGCCCTTACCGCTTGTGATTGCGATAATCCGGGTCTTTTTATTATTTGACATCATTTTTTTGAGTTCCTGTGCCTGATCTTCCATATTAGTTTTCCTCCGCAAATTTTTCGTCGATATGTTCGCGATTTATTGAAAAGTCATTTAAATTCAGCAAGAATTTTAAAGTTGAAGCCCGCTCAATTCGTCTCGGTACCTGCTGACCGTCCGTAATGTATGAGACAGCCTTTCCCTTTTCTGACAAGACGCTGATTACGTTGCCGATTGCAGAAGTCTCGTCCCATTTTGTGATGATGACAGAAGAGAAATTAAAGGGCTCATAGTTCTGAATAATCGAAATCATGTCACGGGCCTTTGCAGATGCCGTAAAGGTGAGGTAAACATCAGGATGCATGCCCTTGACTTCGAGAATTTTACGCATTTTTCCGATATTTTCAGAATCATTCGGGCTGTAGCCAGGAGTGTCGATAAAGAGCACGTCGATTGAATCCTTGTATGAATCCAAAATCTTTTTTACGTCCTCGGCAGACTCAGCCTTGTCAACGTTTGTGCCAAGTAGGTCTCCGTAACGGCGAAGCTGCTCTTCCGCACCGACTCGGGTGTGGTCAATCGTAATCATGCGGATTTTCGGCTCAATTTCCTCGGCATTTCTTGCCTCAAGAATCATTGTTCCGGCAATTTTTGCGATTGTCGTAGTTTTTCCAACTCCTGTCGGACCTACGAGAATGATTACATGGGGATATTTGTGCATTACCTTTGGAGCAATCTTAATTGACTCGCCAATCCAGTCCACTACCTTGCTCTGAACGAGGTCAAAATCTTCAAGTTCCTCAACTGAAAGCTCAGAACGGAGGCGTGTGGTAATTTTATTGATATAGGAGAAAGTAAATTCGTTTTCCTGGAGAAGGTCTTCGATTTTTTGAATTGAGAGGGGCTTGTCACCTGCGTTTGTAGCAGTGGCAATTTCCTCAAGTTTTTTTGCCAGAGTTTTCTGGTATTCCTCAAGTTTTTTGTCGAGGCTCGCAATCTGAATAGTCTGAGTGACAGTAGCAGAGTTTTTGTTCAGAATTTCATCACGGCTCTTCTGAAATGCTTCCTGAGGAGTGACTGCTTTTTTCTGACCGATGGTAAATCGAACTTCGTAAAGTTCCTTTTGACCAAAGCCAAAAAAACCCGGTTTGAGAACAGGACGCTGACCACGGATATCGTAGTTATGTCCGTAAGTCTTGAAGAGTTTCTGCTTGCAGTCCTCAAAATCTTTTCCAATGATAGTCTGGATTTCATCCTCTGCCCTTCCGTAACCTGAAGCAACTGGATTTGCGACAGGATAAGCAGTAGAAGAACGCGGATTTTTATCAGCAGACAGACCAAAACCTTCGTTATACATTTATTTCTCCAATAATCTCCAAGTTAACATTTTTCCCAGCTGCAACAACTTCGTTTACAGAAAGCACAGGGATTTTCTCCGGCAATTCATTGCTGATTGAATTATGAACCAGCTGTCTTACTTCCGGGGTCGAACAAAGCAAAATCGGGAAGTAATTTCGCTCTCGGGTTGCAGCAATTGATGAACTGACTTCACTAATCCACTTGCGGTTATCCACAGGATCGAAGGCGAGGAAAGGCTGTCCGCCGTCGTTCGGAATCACGCAATGCTGAATTATTTTTTCTGAGACGGACTGCGAAACCTGCAGGACGCTCAGTTTTCGGCTCGGATCGTGAGGGTCTACATATTGCAGACAAATCTGCAGGCCCAAAGCCTCGCGGACTTTTTCGACAAGCAGCCAGTTGTTGTGAGGCATGTTGCCGTAGTTTGCAAGGGTCTCAAGGATGGCGACGATATTGCGGATTGAAACCTGCTCACGAAGCAAGCCCTGAAGAACCCGCTCAATCTCACCGTAAGTGTATTTGTATGTATTGAGGACTTCATCGACGACAACGGAGTTAGTTTCCTTGATTTTGTCGATGATGGCCTTGGTCTCAAGACGGCCGAGGATTTCAGCCGCATGAGAACGGATAATCTCAGTAATGTGGGTTGCGATAATTGTTGGCGGATCAACTACGGCATAGCCGGCTCTCTCCGCATCCTCACGCATGTCTTCGCTTACCCAGACGGCAGGCACGCCGAAAGCAGGGTCAACTGTCTTTTCGCCCTTGATTTCCTCAGTGGCAGCGCCTGTGTTCATGCACATGTAGTAGCCCAGCTTGATTTTGCTGCGTCCGGCTTCGATTCCCTTGATTTTGAAGCAGTATTCATCAGGAGCAAGGGTCATGTTGTCGATGATGCGGATTTTTGGAACCACAAGGCCAAGGTCAAGGCCAGCCTCACGGCGGATTCTCGTTACGCGCTCAAGCAGTTCCGCACCCTTTTCCTTGTCAACGAGTGGAATAAGGGCATAGCCGAGTTCGAGACAGAGGGGATCAAGAGGAACGACAGGACTGACTTCACCGTTCTCGCCGGCAGCCTTTTTATTCTGGGCGTTCTGCTCTTCCTCAAGTTTTTTGGCAAATGAAGCCTTTTGCTTTCGAAGAAGGTTGTAGCCTGTAAATACGAACAGGGCTCCGACAGGAAGCAGAAGATACCAGGGGAAATTGGGGATAAGGCTCATGAGAGCCAGGGTAATTCCTGTGATGATATAGACATAGCCGCTTGTCGTAAACTGTTTTTTGAGCTGGTCGCCAAGAACTTCCTCGCTTGAATTGCCGGTTACAATAAGACCTGTAGCAAATGAAAGCAAAAGAGAAGGAAGCTGTCCCAAAAGACCGTCACCAATAGTGAGTCGTGAATATGTGCTTGCAGCGTCACCGAACTGCATTTTGCCGATTGCGACACCGGCAATGATACCTGCAATCAAGTCGATGGCCGTGATGAAGATACCGGCCTTTACGTTACCGCTGACGAACTTTGAGGCACCGTCCATGCTTGAGTAGAAGTCGATGTCGCGCTGGATGGCGGCCTTTTTGTCGCGGGCCTGCTCGTCCGTGATATAGCCGGAATTGAGCTCAGAATCAACCGCGAAGAATTTCTGGTTCATTGCGTCCAAGCTGAATCGGGCTGCAACCTCAGAAACTCGGGTGGCACCTTTTGTGATTACGATAACCTGAATGATGATGAGGATGATAAAGATAACCATACCGATGACCAGACCTGTGGTCGATGGATTCAGCGGATTATCACCTGTTACAATAGAAGAAAAAGCCTTGAGCATGTTGCCCGGGAAGTTCCGGTAACCTGTAACGCTGGCCTTTGTAAGAATCAAGCGGGTGGAACAAACGTTCAGTGCAAGCCCGTAAAGTGTGGAAAAAAGCAGAACGCGGGGGAATGAGGTAAAATCAGAAGATTTTGGAGTGTAAAGTACAACGAGAAGAACAATTACTGAAATTGAGATGTTTACAATCATGAGGAAGTCCAAAAGGACTCCAGGCACAGGAATCAAAAGCATGAGAATGACAGCAATTGCCGCTGCCGCTACAGCATGATTCTCAATGTTCCCCAAAACATTTTTTAAATTAAACCGGTTCGCCATTCAAATCCCCACCCGAAATAGCTCACTTTTTATTAAATTTTTCAAGATGACTATAAATAGTCGCTATTGCGGCAAAATAGTCACTTGGAATTATATCACCAATTTCCGTTTCTGCATAGAGAGAACGTGCCAAAGGTCTGTTTTCTACGATTGGAACGTCATGCTCTTTAGCAATTGTACGGATTCTAAGCGCCAGATTGTCACTGCCCTTAGCCATGACCTGTGGTGCGTCCGATACAGCCTGATCGTACATGAGCGCGACCGCAAAATGGGTCGGGTTCGTGATTACGACGTCTGATTTAGCGACCTGCTGAGGCATATTCCTCTGCAAAAGCTCGCGCTGGGCCGCCTGAAGATGAGCCTTAACCTCAGGATCACCTTCCATTTCCTTGTATTCCTGCTTAACTTCCTGCTTGGTCATCTTCATGCTTTCAATGAACTGCTTTTTCTGAACCAGATAGTCAGGAATCGCAATCGCAAGAAAAACAACCGCACAAGTCGCAAGAATCTGGGCCGCCGTCCATGCAATTTTGCCGATCGCCGCATTCAGTCTTGAAGCATTGATAAATTCCAGAATCACAGGAAGATTCAAACGGATCAGCAAAAAGGAAACAAATCCGACGACACCAACTTTTATAAAAGACTTCGCGACATTGAATCCGCCCTCAAAAGAAAAAAGAGTCTTTTTAAGGTACTGACCGATTCGCGGAGTAATTTTCGAAAACTGGGGCTCAATCGGCTTGAGCGAAAAAATAAAGCCCCGGTTCTGGATAAGGTTGGCAAGAACTCCTGCCGCCGCACCAAAAAGAGCCAGAGGAAGCACGGTCTTCGCAAGTGAAATCACGAAATGGAAGAAAAACCTCTTCTGAAGCATTTCCGTTTCAGTCACATGCGTAAAATAGAAGACAAGAGTTTCCTCGCACAAAGACCAGAAATAGGGAGCCGCAATAATCAGGACAATCACAGTCACAAGCATTACGATTGCACTGTTCAATTCCTGACTTTTGGCAACACGGCCTTCTTCACGGGCCTTACGGAGTTTGTACTCGGAAGGATCCTCGGTCCGCCCTTCTTCCTCAGCAGAAAACCACTGCAAGTCTATTTCTTCAAAGCTCATGAGCCGCCTCCTACGATAGTAAAAAGCCGTTCAAGAGAAGAAAATCCCCGGACGAAGGAATGAGTGAAGAATTCACAGATTTGCGGAAAAATCAGAGTAATAATAAAGAAGGAAACCAGAATCATAATCGGGAAACCTTCGCTCATAAGGTTCATCTGCGGAGCTGCCTTTGAAAGAATGCCCATGGTAACGGAAATCAAAAGCAGGGTTCCCATAATCGGAAGAGAAATCACGAAGGCATCGGCAAAAAGCTTGGTAAGCCCGCCCAAAAGGAAATGAATCATATTCTCCCGCTGTAAGACAAGGGAAAGGGCGTTGAGGGAATCAAAGCTTGAAAGAAGGGCCTTGGTAAAGAGGTACAAAGCCCAGTCACTCTGCAGGAAAATAAGCATCGCAACAAGGTTAAAGAACTGACCCATGAGGGGGTTTTCAACCTGACTCAGAGCATCGTAAACTTCGGAAGCAGAAAAGCCCATCTGGAATGCGAAAAACTGACCTGCCGAACTGAAGGCTGCAAAAATCAGAGTAACGTAAAATCCAGTGATGATTCCAATTACACCCTCACCAATCAAAAGCATTATGTATTCAATGGAAAAGTTTCCGTCAGAACCGATATAGGGCGTATAGAAAGAAAAATTTACATGAGGGAAAACGAGATAGGCAAGATAGCCGGTAAAGGCAACTTTTGCAATCCTTGAAACGTTACGGATTGAAAAAAGAGGAAGGGTCATGATAAGGGCGAAGCATCGGACCGCAATCAAGAGAAAAACTGGTGCATTAAAAAGAATCCGGTCTAGCATCGCCCTGCCCCGCCTGCAATTTACCTTGCGAGATTTTTAATCTGCGAGAACAGGTTGACGGTGTAATTACCCATCATGCTGAACATCCAGCCGCCTAAAAGAGCCAGAACCACGAGGATTACAAGCATCTTAGGCAGAAAAGTAAGTGTCTGCTCCTGAATCGAAGTAGTCGCCTGAAAAATCGCAACAATAAGGCCGACAATCAAAGCCGCGCCAAGAACCGGAGCGCAGAGGATAAAAACCTGAAAAACAGCGCCACGCATTAAATTAACAATCATTCCTACTGACATAATTCACTCCTATTTAATGATGCTCTGGAAAAGCTGCTGGGTCAAAAGCCCCCATCCGTCTACCATGACGAAAAGCATGAGCTTAAATGGCATAGAAATCTGAACCGGAGGAAGCATCATCATACCCATACTCATGAGGATTGAGGCTACAACCATGTCGATTACGATGAAAGGAATATAAAGGAAGACACCGATTTTAAAAGCCACCGTAAGTTCATGAAGGATGTAGGCCGGGATAATAACGTAAGTCGGAATATCCTCAGGCCCTTTTGGAGACGGAAGGTTTGCCATTCCCAGGAATGAAGAAATGTATCTTGAACCAAGTGAGCCGTCGCTCTGAACCGTAACAGTCTGGTTGAGCATAAAGGTGCGGAGCGGAGCCTCAGCCTCGCGGTAAGCCTGCTCAATAGTAAGCTCTCCGTTGGAAAGGGGCTTTAGCGCATTATTGTAAACGTTCTGCAAAGTTGGGAACATGATGAAAATCGTCATAAAAAGCGCGATTCCGTTAAGAACAGAGGTCGGCGGAACCTGCTGCAGGGAAAGGGCTCGCTTAATGAAGTCAAGAACGATTGAAAAGCGGAGAAAGCATGTCGTAAGAATCAAAAGACTCGGAGCAATCGTAAGGACTGTGAGCAAAAGCAGAAGCTGAACAGAAAAAGCAACCTGCTCGCCGCCCTGTGGACGGGAAATATTTACGTCAATGTTAGGAAAATCGATTCCACGGACATTGCCGCCCATTTCAGTACGCCCCTGAGTTGAGCCCTGAGGAAAGTTGCGGTTCTGGCGTGACTGAGAAGCGACCGGAAAAAGGCAGAAAATTGAAATAAAAGTCGCGATAACGATACGCGGAAGCCATTTATGGAAAGATGCTGAAATCATGTTCTTCATTTTACTCTTCCTCATTCAAACGGCTTCTCTGGCGCTGCAGGCTTTCTGCGGCATTCTGTGCGCTTGAACCGTAAATATTCTGATTTTTGCCAGCACCACCCGGCATGAAAATAGAAAGGATGTCATCAAAAGAACGCGGGCGCTTGGTATTGTCGTTTTTGTCAGCATAAAGATTCATGGAATTGACCAGTTCCTCGTCCTCAATCTGACCGATTAAATTGACCGCATTGTCAGAAACTCCGAGGATGTAGGCATGATTTAAAATGGTAACCACATCAACAGAACGGTTTGAGCTCAGAGGAAGGTGCGAAACATGACGCAAAAACGGATCGTCGGATGTTCGGATTTTTGTTCCACGCCTTAAGACTCGCATAGCAAGATAAGCGAGGCCAAGCACAACTCCAAGAGAAAGCACCATTTTTACAAAAAGACCGAATGTAGAGGAAGATTGCTGGGATTGCTCGTAATCACCGCTGTTCCAGTTCCAGTTTTGAGCAGCCTGTGGCTCAGTCTTTGACTGTGGCAAAGATTGCAAAACCTGCTGCTGTTCAGACTGTTTTTCTGAAGAAGGAGCCTGTGCTGATTTATTTGAAGATTCATCTGCGAAAACAGGAATTTGAGAAATAGAAAGCATTAAAGCACAGCAAATTGCTTTAAACGCCTTTGGCGCAATGCTTCCATGAGAATTTTTTGTCATAACCCCACCCACTTTTTGACAAAACTATTTTATTTTCCTTTAATTATACCATAAAAAAAGGCATCTGTCGAACATTTTTTTTCAACAGATGCCATTATTTTTAAGATTTTTTTGTATTTTAGCAAAAAAATACTATCTCAAATCGCTTACGCGTTCCATTGGTGAGAGGATTTCGGTAACACGGACACCGAAGTTTTCATCGATGACTACAACCTCACCCTTTGCGATTGGCTTGTGGTTTACAAGGATGTCAACAGGCTCACCGGCGAGTTTATCAAGCTCGATGATTGTACCTTCACCCATACCAAGGATGTCCTTGATCTGTTTTTTAGTACGTCCGAGCTCTACGGTCATTTCCATGTTTACGTCCATGATAAGACCGATATTGCCCTGCTCCTGTGAAGTCGGGCCGCCTGCAAGATTCGGATACTGAACGGCCTGAACATTTGGCATTGACATACCCATTGGCATTCCGCCCATCTGCATTCCACCGCCCATAGGCATTTGCATACCACCCATCGGCATACCTCCCATCATAGGCTGCTGCTGGAATCCACCCATCTGCATTCCACCCATGGCAGCTCCCATACCACCCATCTGAGGAGCACCACCGGCAAGGTTTGCCATTGAAGCCATATCGGCTGCGTTGAGGGCACCACCAGTAGCTGGAGCTGGATCAGGAGTACCGCCGCCAAGAGCTTTAGCAATTCCCTCGGCAACATCACTTGATACAGCTTCCCACAATGTATATGTTTGACCTTCAAGTGTCAACGGATAGCTGAACAAGGCGAATGTTCCCTGTGGGATTCGAACCATTGCTTTTGGCACATGTACTGCCTCTGGAGGATTTGAAGCAAGTCCTGCGATTGAACTCAAATCAGTAATTTCTGAACCTGTGTGTGTTGAAATGAACTCACCGATTACAGAAAGAGCCATATCGTCAAGCTCTGCATTTTCTTCTTTGTTTACAAGGCTTGTTACCTTCTGTGCGAACTCAGGAGCGAGCAAAACGAGGTGATCGCCTTTAAGTCCTGCATTGAAGTCAGCCATAACGGCAACGACCATTTCAGGAAGCTTAGCAAGAAGCTGATCCCGGTCCATTGCCTCGACAGTCGGCTCTCCGATTTCAAAAGTGCCTCCCGTCATGCCGTTTAAATTTGAGGCAACCTTGTCTTTGAGGCCGTCTGCAAATTTTCCGAGCGTTGCGGTATCTACATTAACATTGGAAGATGGACCTGATGAGAGACCTCCAACATCAACGCCAGACAACAATGCGTCAATTTCGCTCTGTGATATTGTTCCATCACTCATAAGATTCATCTCCTTCTACTGACAATTCTTCGAATTCATCAGATTCACTCTGATCTATTTTTCCAATAACCTGAACAGCCATCTTTTTGCCGACGACACCTGGCTGACAGTAAAATTTCTTTTCGTTTCCAACGCTGAGAGTGAGCGGATCGCCTACCCTTACTGTAGAAAGCCGCACAACATCGCCCGCACGCAAAGCAAGAACTTCGCGGATTGGAAGATTGATTGTACCGATTTCTGCAACGACATCCATGTTGACATCGGAAAGTTTTTCCTTGAGGGTGCCGAGATACTGCGTTGTAGAACTTCTTCGTACAGAACTGAACCAGAACTGTGAAGAAAGTTTTGAAACAATAGGCTCAATCGTGAGGTAAGGAATACAGAAGTTCATCATACCCTCTTCCTCACCGATTTTTGTTTCCAAAGTTACAAGGACGACCATTTCTGAAGGAGGAACGATTGAAGCGAACTGTGGGTTGGTTTCAATCTGACCAAGTCGAGGACGCAAGTCGATTACCTGTGTCCAGGCCTCGCGCATGTTTGCAAGGATTCGAACAATGATTCCTTCCATTACAGACTGCTCGATATCAGTCAAATCACGGCTTACTTTTGCACCCTGACCTGTACCACCGAACAGACGGTCGATTACGCTGAATGTAATTGCCGGATCAATCTCAAGGACAGCGTTTCCTTTGAGAGGATCCATGTTGATTACAGCAAGCGTTGTTGGCGTAGGTATAGATCGGACGAACTCTTCGTAAGTAAGCTGATCGACCGAAGCTACATGGACATGAACCAATGAACGCAGCTGCGCTGAGAGACTTGTTGTTGTAAGTCGCGCAAAAGTTTCGTGCATAATCTGCACTGTACGGATTTGTTCCTTTGAGAATTTATCCGGACGCTTGAAGTCGTAAATCTTGATTTTGCGCGTGTCACTGACCGGCTTGAAATCATCTGCCCCGGAATCACCAGAGCTGATGGCTTGAAGCAATTGGTCAATTTCATCCTGTGACAGAACCTCGTTCATGTCTATCCTTCCACCTTTTTATTATTAAATCACCTATGCTTTTGGATTCAACTATTGCTGAATTACGTCCATCTGCATGAAGCGAACATCCTTAATCTTTGAAGAACTCAAAATGCTGTCATTGATAGCATTGCGGATTTCAATCTTGAGGTTTTCCTCATTTTGAGGCCGGAGTTCCTCTGCTGTCTTCTGTGTAAAGTATCGGCGTAAAAAGTCTTTAAGTTCAACAGTTCTCTGAGTAATTTCAGTAGAAGTTGCCTTGTCTTCCTTTTTGTAGCCAAGAACTACATCAACGCGTACAGAAGCAGGATTTGCTTCCATTGTGCGTGTCTGAATCAATCCAAGAGATGTGTACCAGTCAAGGATTTCCTTAGATGCAGTATATTCTTCTGTCATTGGAATAGCGGCAGTTGTTCCAGTGTTGTTGCCGCCGACAATCTTCATTGTGATGACAACGACTGTAACGATAAGAATAATTGCAGCAAGACCGATAGCAACCCATTTTAAAAGACCTGGAATAAGGAGGCCCTTTCCGCCTTTTGCAGGAGCAGCTCCGCCGTCTCCGCCTTCGTCTAATCCTAATCCTTCATCTTCGTCTGCCATAAAAAACTCCTTATCCTATTCCCATCAAAAAATGGTAGCATTAAAAATGGCCTTCATCAAGAATGATGATGTCCACGCGGCGGTTGTACGCCTGGCCCTCTTTTGTCTCGTTGGAGAACATAGGCCTTGTATCTGCATATCCGGCAATTGAAAACTTCTGTTCATCAACTCCGAAATCTGACAGATAATGAAGAACATTTGCGGAACGTGCCGAAGAAAGCTCCCAGTTTGAAGGATAAAGCTCATTATCGACAGGCGTTGAATCCGTATGTCCCTCTATTCTAAATCTTCGGTTTTTTAGCTCCGAATCTTGAAAAAATTTCGATAATTTTAGAAGAATATCGCGGGTTTCATCGATATTTAAGACCGCACTGCCCTGCTCAAAGAAAACATCAGAAGCCAGCGAGATGACGACACCGCGCTCATCACTTGAAATCGTGATTTTTGCTGATTTTACTTCCGGAGCAAAGAGGCTGACTGCCTTTTTCTTTGCGATTGAAAGTGACTTGCCTTTTTCTGCTGAAGGAAGGGCTGAAATATTGTTGCCCAGGTCAGCCAGCTTACCGGCAGCGAGGGACTGACCACCAGAAGTGACCGGTGCCTCGATAGACTCGGTAGTGATTTGCAATGACTCCTGAATCTGCGCCAGAGCAGCCGTATCGACCTCTGAAGGGTCATACAACATGACGAAGAAGCAGAGCATGAGAGTAATCATATCACCATAAGTACCTTGCCAGGCGGTTGACGGTTTGGCAGGTTCCTTTTTTTCTTTCTTTGCCATTATTCAGTCCTTAATTGCAAATACTAATCCTTGAGAACATCCGGCTCAATAATCTTACGAGTTTTCGGATCAAGATATGTGAGGAGCTTCAAAGCAAGGATTCGAGGGTTGTCACCAGCCTGAATTGAAAGGACGCCCTCAATAATCATTTCCATTGTTGACATTTCGTCTGAGTTCTGTGCGGCAAGCTTGTTGGCAAAAGGAGCAACGAGCCAGTTTGCAAGCATAGAACCGTAAAGTGTTGTAATCAAAGCGACAGCCATGTTAGGACCGAGGGAGCTTTTATCTTCCAAGTTGTTCAACATACCAATCAAACCAATAACCGTACCCAACATACCAAAACCCGGACCGTAACCAGCCCATGCGTTGATGACTCCGATCCAGCTCATGTGCCGGGCTTCGGCGGCACTCATTTCGTTTTCCATAATCGTACGGATAACGTTGCCGTCCGTACCATCGACTACCATTCGCAGGCCTTCCTTCATAAAGGCACTGTCCAAATCATCAAGACCTTCTTCAAGAGCAAGAATACCTTCGCGGCGGGCCTTCTCGGAAAGCGCGACCATGTTCTGAATCAGCGTTTTTTCACCATAATCATGGGTTTTAAGCGCTCGTCCCATGATTTTGAACAAACCAAGAGCCTGTTTGAGCGGGGCGACGATGAACAAAGCCATGTACGAACCACCGACCGTTACGAAGACTGACGGAATATCAATGATACCACCGATTGAACCACCTGATGTAACGACACCGAGGCCGATAGCAACCGTACCACCGATAAGACCAATTATTGTAGCTATATCCATATTCTTGCTCCTACAATTTTCTATTTATATGCTTTTTATATTTCAAGGGCATTGACGCCGATTTGCCTGCGGTATGAGACAATCCGGTCAATAACTTCCTGAGGTTTGTCCTTTATCACGATTTTTTTGCCAGAAAAGAATGTAACCGTAAGGTCAGGATTCTGCTCCATGCTCTCAATCATGTGCGGATTAATCCAGTAAGTTGTTCCATCTAGTTTTGTTACAGGAATCATTCCCCCACCCCGTAAGAAAAACACTTTAAATATTATTTATTTTACAACAAACAGCAGAATATTTAAAGTATTTTTTTCAGTGCACTTCGCACCTATTCTCTATCGTTATAATTATCGGAAAACTATTTTTTTTTATTAGTCTAAAAGTTCTTCAAGAAAACGGTTTAACAAAAGAATTCCCCGGCGGTTCAGGAAATAGCATTTATCGCCGCCCGGAAGGGACTTTTCAGCAGCAAGGCGATTCTTCTTCCAGCGTGCAAAAATGCCGGTCCCATCATCGGCACCCAGCCGCTCAGCAAGGGACTTTCCGAACCGTTTTTTATAGTCCGAAGACAAAAGCCCGCCAAGCTGACGGAAACCCAGCATCATGAATTCAAATTCAAGGGTCTCCTGGTCAAGATTTTCGATATTGCGCTTTAAAAAAGAAAGATTTTTTGCTGATGAAGCGGTTTCTTCCTCCACACCCTTAATATAGGCGGGAATCGAAAGGCTGTTAGTCCACCTTATGGCAGATTTTTCATCAAAATCATAAATCGTACCGCTGGCCCCGGAACCTATGCCAACGTAATTTTCCTGCTTCCAGTAGGCGGAATTGTGTCTTGCCTCAAAGCCCTTTCTGGCAAAATTTGAGACTTCATACTGGCAAAAGCCAAGTTTTTCAAGGATATTCCGCCCCTTAAGCCACATCCGGTCAGCTTTTTCGTATGAGAATTTTATTTTTCCATCTTCGATCTTCTTCCATAATGGCGTATTTTCTTCGATGGTAAGAGTGTAAAGGGAAACATGGTCGATTTTTGGATATTTTGTGAGGATTTCAAACTGCTTTTCAAAGGATTTATAAGTATGACGGGGAAGTCCTGCGATAAAATCCACGGAAAGCCTGCCATCCCAGTAATTTTTTAAATTTTCAAGGGCCCTTTCAATGATTTCAAGGCTGGATCCACGGTTAACTGCCTGCAAAGCCCTGTCGTCAAGGGCCTGGACTCCCATTGAAAGCCTGTTGACCCCGGATTTCCGGCAGGCCTCAAGAAATTCCCTGCTAACATCATCAGGATTCATTTCAAGGGTGACTTCGGCATCATTTTCAAGGCCGGCAGAATCCTTTATTCCGGAAAAGAGCTTTGAAATCTGAAGTGGAGACAAAAGGCTTGGAGTTCCGCCTCCGACATAGACCGTACGCCATTTTTTTATCCCGTAGAAATCAGCGTAAATTTTTGATTCTTTTATGAGGGCAGAAATGTAGGAATCAGAAAGGTTGTTGCTCTTCCCCACGCGGTCCCTCTCGCCTATGCTGAAAAAATCACAGTAGTCGCACTTTTTTTTGCAAAAGGGAATATGAATGTAAAGGGAAGAATTCATAAGATAATCTCTCCGGAGAAAGCAGAACTTCTACAGAAAAGAGAATTTATTGAAAGGAAAATAAAGCACTAGAGCCTTTCCCAGGATTGAACTGTGCTTAACCGGCCCCCAGATGCGTGAGTCCGCAGAAGAAAGACGGTCATCGCCAAGAACGAAATATTCGTCATCAGCAAGCTTAATCTGAGAAATTGAAGCCCTAGCGCCCAAATCAGAATCCCAAAGGGCTGGCGGAACCAGGATTTTCGCATTGTAGCGGGAATTTGTAAGCTCAAACTCTGTAAGGAAATGATTCTGACCGGCAGGCTTAATGAAAACGACGTAGCGGTCAATATAAATAGTGTCACCCGGAAGACCGACGACACGGCGTAGGACAGGACGTGTGCCTGAAACAGGATTTTCCTCAAAGGGCTGCCACTTGTGGACGGTGACGAAAAGTGAAATAGTACGCAAAATACGCTTTACGGGAGACATTTTGCCGTCTTTGTAATTCTGAAGGAGGATTACGTCTCCCCTCTCAGGATTTTTTAAAAGCGGACTGACAAATTCATAGCTGCCGGCCGGAATATCAGGCGACATGGAATCAGATTTATTCGCAACCGGGAAAATAATAAAAGTCATGAAAAGAGAAACCAGAACAAAGAAAAGAAGAACGATTCCGGCAACAGAAAAAATCTTGTGATAAAGCTCCCGCCTCATCTTGTATGAAATTGCGTAAATATTTTTTTCCATATAGATAGAATAGCAGATTTATGAAACCGTTGCAAATCAAAGTTTTTATGATTATAATAGTAAAGATATGGGCGAAAATGTAAAAATTATTGCACAGAATAAAAAAGCTCGCTTCAATTATTTTATCGAAGAATCTTACGAATGCGGCCTTGAGCTGGAAGGCACAGAGGTCAAATCCGTAAAGGCAGGCAATGTGTCCTTTGCCGATTCTTTTGCCGAAATTATAAATGGCGAAGTGTGGATGCGAAACTTCCACATCTCAGAGTATAAATTTTCTTCCGTCTTCAATCACGATCCGGACAGAAAAAAACGGCTTCTTCTCCACAAGGAAGAAATCAAGCGGCTTCAGCGGAAGGTCGATGAAAAGGGATTCACCCTCGTTCCGCTGGATTTCTATTTAAAAAACGGCCGGGTCAAGCTCACCCTCGGAGTCTGTAAGGGTAAAAAACTTTATGACAAGCGGGAAACAATCAAGCAGCGTGACCTGGACAGGGACATGGCCAGGGATTTCCGAAAAGATTTGTCTTAATCAGCTCGGATTTCAGTCGGGAACAAAATTTGAAGAATCTGCATTTTAAAAGTTGGCTTTTAGCCCTCAGCATTTTGATTCTTTCTCCTCTTTCAGCTTTGCACGCCGAAGACCTTCTGGTTGACTATTACGGCGTGGTCTCAGCGTCTTCCGACACAAACATGCTCAAAATGGCCCAAGACGTTTTCTACACCCAGCTCAAGTCAATCGACGGCATTATCGTAGACGACAAGCGCCCCGACATCAGCAAGGCCGCTTCAGAAGTTCCCCTTTTTATCAAGACAAACGCCAAAATCTACTTCTACGCCGAAATTTCCGATGAAAAAACAGATGCAGGTCAGACTCTCTGGAACTGCCGCTTTAACGCCGTCACTTCTTCAGACGGAATAACTCACACAGCCACCGAAAATTACGAGTCCTACTACAAAATTCTGGTTGGCGCCAAAAACGCAATCGAAAAAGTTCTTTCAGATTTAAAAGAGCCGGATCCTCAATTTGCATCCGCCGACAAAGACAATATTGCGGCTGATTTCAAAACCGGCGTTGACATAGAATCCCTGGCAGGAACATGGAGCGGAGAGCCTTTCGCAGACAAAATAATCATCCTGCGCGGCGGAAGAGGCTTCGTCATCTTTAAGAACGGAGCAACAATGAACATCAAGATTTCAGTCAAAAAAGCTGTAATCGACGGCAGGAGTACAAATCTTGAGATTGCCCAGGTCGGAAAGTCAAACGCTTCATTCTTCCCTGAGCTTTCACGCGAGCAGGCCCTTGCATGTGCGGCAAAAGCAGCCCCAATCACATGGAATTTCGCCCTCACCTCAGCAGATACCCTCGAGGGCATAAAAAATACCGTCATCCCAACGAATGACGGTACGGAACAAGGCACAGTAAACTCAAGCTGGACCAGACGTTAGTTGATTTCTACGGCTCCCTGTCTTATTACTTTTACTTCACCATTTTCTTCAATAGCTACGATTGTCGATGGAAGACCGCCTTTTTTGTCTCCGTCATCAATAATCAGCTCTACTTCTTTTCCGAATTCATCTTTTATCTGCTGAATATTGTCCAGGACGGCGTTTCCGCTTCGGTTTACGCTTGTTGAATAAATCGGCGCGCCGCAGCCTTCGATCACCTTTCTAAGCCATTCGTCACCAGGGCAGCGGAAAGCCGTAGTCTCAAAATTTCCGTCCTCGGCAAAAGTATGCACGATAATCGAGAGAGGGCCAGGCCATTTTTCAAGAAGGTAGTCAGGAATTACATCACGGGTGTATTTTTTTACATCTTCAGGTTTTGCAATCAGCTGAATGAAGTTTTTTCCTTCAGCGCGGTTTTTAATAGAACAAATTTTTTCAAATGTATGGAAAGAATAATGTCTTCCGTCAACAATTCCTGAAAATCCGTATACGGTATCTGTCGGGAGGACGACGACTTTACCCCTTCTGAGATAATTAATTGCAATTTGTGCTGATTCAGTATCACACTTGCGGCAAATCATAGACTGGAATCCCCTTTATTTTTACTTTATTTTTTTTGACAGCGGCATCTTTGACCCTGAAATCCTTAAGCATCAAATAAAGATAGGTCACGAAGAACATCAAAAGTCCTGAAACCTTACAGAACCATTCCGGCAGGGAATAAGGTTCAATTGACTTTATTGGAGTACCGGTTTCAAAGTGATATTCATCGATGTTGATGAGACCGTTGATTTTAACGACTTTCTCACCATCACGGACATATCCCATTTTTCGCGCAAAACCCGCAATTACGTCCGGGTCTTTTTCAAGAGCAGTATACTCCAGCGAAAGAGAATCATTAATTTTCTGAATTTCGTCCGCACGGGCACTGAGGATTCTCTTTTGCTCACGGAGCTGGCCATCTGCCCAAATTCCGTCCCTTCCGCATGTAAACGAGACGAGGACATAGATTGCAGTACCAGCCAAAGCAGCCACAAGAATCCTAAACATTTTTATCATAGCCTTTTGAATATCGGCTGAAGTTCTGAAATTCTAAAATATTTTTAAGTCTGAAAAAAAAATTGGACTTTTACTTAATATATATGATACAATAAATGGATAAAGTGTAATTTTTTGAAGAAAAACTACCGATACTATATCAAAGATTTTCTTAAGGAAGCCTTAAAGCATTCCAAAATTCACTTTTGAAGGGGAACAATATGAGTGATTCAGATAAAACAAACGAACTTGATAACTACGGCGTTTGGGTAAAAAAGCCGCCTCGCACCGTTTCATCTGAACTTGGAGAAGAAAACACAGACACACTCTCTATAGATAACGACTTGCCAAGTTTTGACAGCATTGACGTAGTAGACAGCCCTCTCGACGGAACAGATCCTGATTCGGAGGACGCTACCCTTTCTGCTGACGAACTTGCCAACATCACAGGCTCACTGGAAGAAGGAGCACCTGTTCAGGAAGGCGGAGAAGCTTCATCATCAGGATCAGGCGAAACCGAAGAAATCTCCCTTGACGAATTTATCGAGGGCGGTGTTTTTGAGGGCGACGATAACTCAGCCCCTGCAGCTTCCGAGTCTTCCCCAAGCCAGGCACCTCAGGCAGAAGAATCAGTTTCTGCCGACGAATTCCTGGAATCAAGCGATATTACTGTTTCAGACGCACCAAGCGTTTCAGAGGTAGCAGCTTTATCTGATGACGGACCAATCGACATCGACCTTTCATTTGATGACTCAGACACAACTCCTTCAATGGGAAGCCCGGCCGGCTCTTCAGCACCTGTAAAAGAAGTCGCAGGCTCAGAAGAAGTTGACTTAAGTGACTTTGGAGTTGATTTTGGCAGCGATGATTCTTCTTCATCAGCAAGCCCTGCCCCTTCAAGCGACGGCACTGAAGAAGTTGATTTGAGCGACTTTGGAGTTGATTTCGGAGAGGGAGATTCTTCATCAGCAGAATCAGCTCCAGCCGAAGAAGCAGCACCTTCTCAGCCGGTCGTAAATGACGACGGAACAGAAGAAGTTTCCCTTGATTCATTCGGATTTGACATCAATTCAGACGAGCCAAAATCAGAAGAAGTTTCATCAGAATCAACAAGCACAATCATTGCCGAAGAAAATCCTTCACTTGATTCTGACGAGCGCACACTTACAATCAATGACAACGTTCCAGTCGGTTCAGACGACGAGGATGATATCGGAGAAATTTCCCTTGATTCAACTTCAGCTTCAACAGAGCCGGAAGAAAAAGAGGAAGCAGTTTCTCAGGAATTCACAACTCAGGACAGCGATGATTTCGACCTTGACTCAATCATGGATTCAATTGAGGACGAAAACGGCAATAAATCTTCCCTCATTGACGAGCCTCTTGCATCAGAACCATTTGCAGAAGAGCCGGCAATCGAGGAACCAGCAGATTCATTTACAGAGGAGCCGGTCATTTCAGACGCAGCTACCGAAGATGAGCCTGCAATCAGCGAAACTCTCGATGAAACAGAGCCTGTCGTAAATGACGTAGTTGATATGGACGAGCCTGTATTTGAAGAAACAGCAGTTGACCTTCCGGAAAATGTTGCAGACGAAATCACTGAGGCAGAAAATCCATTCACACTTCCACCAGATGACGCATTCTCAGCTTCTGCAGAAGAACCTGTTATTGCAGAAACTCTGGACGAAGCCCTTGGTCAGCCAGCCTCAGCAGAGCCAGCAGTTACAGAAGAAGCTCCTGTTTTTGAAGAATCAATTGCAGAAGAAGAGCCGGCAGTCAGCGAAAGCCTTGATGAAAGCCCTGCAGAACCTGTAAAACAGGACGAGGAAATCTCTTCTGCCGCAAACAATATCCTTAATCAGATTGCAGCAGAGCTTTCTTCACTCCGCGATGAAATTTCAAACCTCAAGAGCGAATTTGAAGAGCTCAAAAATAAAGAACCTGCCCCAGCTCCAGCCGCTGAAGAAGAAGTTGCTGAGAAGCCGGCAGAGCCTGAGTCTTCAGGCGGATTCTTTGGCGCAGATGATGAAGACGACACAATCGCCCTCTCTCTCGATGAAATGGACAACATCCTCAACACTGTTGAAATCGTTGAGGAAGCAGCTCCAACTCTTCCTGAGTCAGCATCAGCATCAATTGAAGAGCCTGCCGAAGACTTTGCAAGCGAAGAGCCAACAGAAAACTTCGCCGAAGAAACAGTCAGTGAAGGCACAGAAGAATCACTTGATTTCTCTAACGAAAGCATCGAAGAGCCTGTTCTTGACGACATCGACACAAACATTGCTGATGACGAAGAAGAGCTCCCAGAAGAAATCCTCCTTCCAAAATCAGAAGATGACATTCTCGTTGAGTCTAGCACAGACAACCTTATCGAAGAAGAGGAAGAAGATTCTGTAGACATCAGCTCTGATGATGATAATATTTCACTGGTAGACGAAGAGAGCACGGAAGACACTCCATTTGAAATTGAAGATACAGCTTCAAGCGAAGCAAGCGATTCAACATTGGTAGACGAACCTTTCGTATTTGACGAAGCAGAGGCCACAAGTAACCAGCTTGATGAAGACGAAAATGACGCTACCCTTTCTGCAGACGAACTTGCAAACATTGCAGCCGATTCAAGCGAAGTTGAGGAAGCAGCAGGAGAAGAGTTCGAGGAAAGCCCTCTTGAAGAAGAAAACGAAGTCGAAGCAGAAGCAGAATCTTCTATTCCTTCTGTAAGCGACATTCTCGGTGACAGCCCGGCAGAAGAAGAGGAAGAAAGCAGCGGAATTTCAATTTCCGAAGGCGAGCTTGATAACCTTCTTTCATCAGAGGCAGCCCTTGCCGAGCAGAACCGCAAACTTGCAGAAGAGGAAGAAAAGGCAGAACCTGTTCAGTCTTCAATTCCTGGCGACTTGCAAAAAGAAATCAAGTCAGTTCTTTCATATATGGATCAGCTTTTGGAAAATCTCCCAGAAGAGAAAATTGCTGAATTCGCACAGTCAGAACAGTTTGAAACATACAAAAAATTGTTCAAGGAACTTGGTCTCGACTAATGGAAATAGGAAAAAAATCAAAAAGCGGACTTCTGCAAAGGGCACAGACTGTTCTTGCAGATGTTACGCCGACATTCGCAAATTGGGCAAAACGTTCTGGCTTCACAAGAGCCGCAATTCTCTCCCCCTGCTCTACTTCCGAGGGTAAATTCTATTACACGACGGACGCAGTAGGTTTTTCGGCAAGAGAAATGGCTTTGCTCACCGAAACTCAGGAATTCTGGATGCGCACTCTTTCAAAGGCTTTTGAATGGCAGTGCTTCTCCAGGGACTTCAACGAGCTTGACAAATTTGACGGGCTCTTTGACGACGATGTTTTGGCTCAAGTCAGCAAGATTTTCTTCCTTCCATTCCGCAACAAAGAGCGGCCGATGATTTTTCTTCTTCTTGAACTGGAAGATGATGACGACCTTTATCTTCCTCAGTCATCGGAAATCGCCGTAACCTTAAAAAATATCGTTGAATTCAAGAATCAGACCAAAAAGATTCTTGCAAAATTCGACAAAAACATCGATACAGGCCTTGGCATTTCACAGAGCAGGCTTTATCTTCTTTCCCTCAAAGTTTGCATCGAAGAAGAACTTTCAACAGTAGAACTTCCGGGTGACGAACTTAGGGAGCTGGTAACCCGCTCAATTACGGATGCAGCGCAGACAATCGTCTCTCCGCTTTTCCGTGCGCCAAACTGCTCTCAGACAGGCTCAAAGGGCGAAATTAAAGTCGTTCTTTTTGCAAAAGATGAAGAGGACGAGCAGCTGCTTGCATACCATATCGCCCGCACCTTAATCGGGCTTTTGGGAACAAAGGCAACCAAGCAGATTCTCTTGCTTTCAGCTGGTCTTTGTGCAAACAAAACTGGAACGATTGAGTTCCTTTGCAAATGTTAGTTTGACAGATGCCGGTAAATTTCGAGCCTAGCCGGACAGGAGAGCTTACCTGTTCGGTTCAAGGAAAATACTTACATTCAAAATATAACCCGCAGACAGAGGGAGAAAGATTCGCCGAGAACATTCAGGCAGATTTTTCCCCTCTTTGCGTTTTTATACTCGAACCTGCCCTATCCTATTGCGCTTCTCCGCTCAAAAAAAAGTTTCCGGGGGCGCTCCTTTGCGCAATACGCTTTTCAAAAGATTTTTCACAGGCCGACGACAAATGGGACAAGGTCTTTTACCTTAAGGACTCTCCAATTGCCCTTAGTGAAGACCTTTTCAATTCTTTGGGCGAAGAAAAGCTGATTTCAAGCCTGGCCTTTGACTGGACGGCATCAAAAAACATCTTCCCCGAAGAATCAATGCTTGCATGGCAGGAAATCAAAAAGGCGATTTTAAAAGCAAGGGATGTGCTTGCGACAAGGGCTTATTTTTCAAAAAGATGGCTCAAAAATTCCCTGATTTTTGCATCTAAAATCCAAAAGACTCTGCTGCTCGAAAAAGGCTCACTCCCGGTAATAATTGCAGCCTCAGGGCCAAGCTTAAAAACATCCCTGCCCTTCCTCAAAAAATACCGGAATTCCTTCTTTTTGATTGCAGTTTCATCTGCCTTCATGCCTCTGGCAAAAAAGGGAATCCGGCCCGACCTTGTGATTTCAAGTGACGGCGGCTACTGGGCAAAAAAGCACCTGAATTTTTCGGGCTCAGAAAATGTCGAAACAGTCTTTGCCCTTGAAGCAGAAAGCGCCGCTCCCAAAAAGCTGCTAACCCAAGGTGAGATTCTTCCCCTGTGCTACGAAGACGGTCTTGAAAGGGAATTTTTGGATTCAATAGGCAGCCCCTACATGCTTTCCGAGCGGAACGGTACCGTGGCTGGTACGGCACTTTGCTTTGCCCACTCACTCACAGATGGAAGGATTTATCTTTGCGGACTTGACCAGGCCCCTGCCCCCTCTTTTCAGCACACTCAGCCCAATGCACTTGAAAATGACAATGCCAGAAAAGATTTCAGGCTCAAAAGTGCTGAGACAAGAATGACGGCATCAAGATTCAATTCACAGACTTCTCTTGAGATTTACCGCAACTGGTTCATTTCAAATTCGGAATATTTTTCAAAAAGAGTTTTCAGGCTGTCTGATAATTTTAAATACGACTTTTCCCTGGGAAAAATCAGTGAAATCAACTGGGAAGAATTCATGGCACAAGAGTCTCTTCTGTCTAAGAGCGCACCCAATAAAAAGCCGATTCTTTTCAAAGCCGCAAAAATCAAAGTCAGTGGAAGCGAAAGAAAGGTAAAAATACTAGCAAAACTCAGGGAACTTTCCCAGAGCCAGAAATTTGCAGACGAAGTTTTTCCCATGGATTCAATCCTTATCAAGAGGAAATTTCCCGGAGAAAAGTGCGAAGAATTAAAGTCAAAACTCAAAGAAAAAATCGAAAAACTACTTAAAGAATGTGAAAAATTGCTGTAAAATATAGACAGGTGGGGAAATGGGGGATTATTCATATTCGCAGATAATCGAGGCTAAGGACAAGAGCCTGATTCCGCTTTGCAAAAATCAGTCGGGTCAGGAAGTTTCCTTGCACTCAAAATACAATCCGACTCGTGAAGCCCAGGGATTTGCGGCAAATGTAGGAAGCGACTGCCTTTTTTTCGTAATTCTTGGACTGGCAGGCGGCTATCACATTCAGGAAGTCCTCGCAAAATGCCCCAGGGCAAAAATTCTTGTCCTTGAAATCTCTCAAAATGCAATCGATTTTCTTTCAGCAATCCCCTGCGTCAAAAATTTGCAGGGCGATTCCCGCGTTACCCTTACTTCCCTTGAAAATCTGGAGGAAAAGCTTCTGGCAAAATACAAGCCGGCCCTTCACGGAAACCTAACGATTCTTTCACTCCGTCAGTGGGAAAATATTTTCCAAAATGAAGCGGAAGATGCCAGAAATAAAATCACAAAGGCAATAAAACTTCTTGCATCGGATTTTTCGGTTCAGAGCCACTTCGGTAAAATCTGGCAGAAGAACATACTTTCAAACCTCTCGCTGGCAGAAAAAACAAGCAGCTTCAATGATGTAAAAAAATCCATTCTACCCCTCACAGAGCAAAAAACAGCGGCAATAATCGCAGCGGGGCCCAGCCTCAACGAAAAAATAAGCTTCCTCAGGGAAAATCGCGAAAAGTATTTCATAATCGCCACAGACACAGCCTTTTCTAGCCTATCAAAGCACAAAATCGAAAGCGATGCCGTTGTATCGATTGACGGACAGATGGTTTCCCATCAGCACTATATGGAAAAAATCAGCAAAAAAGCCCTTTTTGTCTTTGATTTGTGCGCAAATTCTTCTGCAGCAAGAAAAGTCATCGAAAAATCAGGAAAGGTTCTTTTTGCAGAAACAGGACATCCACTTGCCCAGTACGCATCCATGTTCGAGGGCAGACGAAATTTTGTCCATATCAACTCAGGAAGCGGAACCGTCACAATAGCGGCAGCCAGCCTTGCAAAATCACTAGGCTTCAGTCAAATTGAATTCTTCGGGGCTGACTTTGCTTATATTGACGGCAAACCCTATGCAGGCGGAACTTATCTGGAAAGTCAGTTTTACTCAAAGGCGACAAGGATGAGCCCTGCCGAGCAAGCCTATTCTTCCCTCATGTACCGCACTCCGGTCGTAAAAATCTCAGAAAATAAAATCACAAGTGAAATTCTTGAGGCCTATAAAAATTCTCTCGCAGATTTCATGACAAAAAAAGAGGACGACAGCAATGAAAAAATACCTTACGGACGATTCAGCTTAAAAAATTTTAAATCACAGTATTGTAAAGACTTACGCAATACATTCAGGTCAGAGGATGATATCGATGAAGACTCATTCACCTTCACTACCCTGCTTCCTCTCATGGCAAAACTAGGAAAAGACTCTGCTTTCCTTGCATACCTTAAAATATTGAGATATACTGAAAGAATATGAAAAGACCGATTACATTTATTTCTATATTATGTTCCATTATATTTTTGACAGCCATAGTTTTTTTCGCATCAGGTGTTTACATCGACAAAAAGAATGGAACTGTCAGAGCTGACGCCCGCTATGAAAAACTTTTAAGTCAGACAAAAGAAACTTTCGCAAACAATCCTTACGGAAGCTCAGCCTTTTCAATCAACTTCATTCAGGCAATTGGCAACATCAATGATTTTTCATCCCTCAAACTTGAAGTCAACGGCTCTCTGGTCTATTCATATCCGCCGACAAGCTTCTCCCTCCCGTCGCCAGAACTTGTAAAATCCTACTCTGACACGGAAAACGTCGCAGGCAAAAATTTTACCCTCAAGGCATCAATTTACCTGATGACGCCGGGCTCAATCTACAAGCATTCAAGATTCGCCTTTCTCCTGATTTTAATCGGCACCCTTGTCGTTGGAATTTTCATCGTATTCACAAGCGGAAGCGAACCATCAACAAACGATTATTACGAAATCCGTCCAAAAAACAAAAATACCTTCAAAAAGCCGGAATCTCTTTCAAATTCAAATGAGGAAAGCGAAGAAGCAGAAACTTCCGGGGAAAATATAGCCGAAAGAACTGAAGAAGTTCAGGCTCCATCAAATGAACAGACTGCCCAGGAGCCTGCAGAAAGCAAGGAAGAAGCAAAGGCAGAAGAAGAGCCCCTCTTTAATCCAGAGCAGAATATCGAAGAAAGAGCCGAAGACGATCTTTTTGAAGAGCCGCAGGAAGAAAAAGAAGAAGAAATCGCATCAATTGAGTTTCCAAAAGAAGATCCTCTTTTTACGGACGAAGATGAACAGGAATGGAACACAGACGAGCTTTTTGCTGATGAAAAAGATAGCGAGGAAGATGAAGGCGGTCTCGATATAATCGACCAGATGGAGCAGGAAAACCTGGCCCTTTCAGACGAAGATTTCTTTGCTGATAAGTCTGAGCCGGAAAATAAGAGTGAGCCTCTGCCGGTCGAAGACAAGCCTCTTTCTCAAGTCACCCAGCTGTCACTCCAGTCATCTCTGGAAGAAAGCCTTGATCAGGCGATTGCCGCTGATGCAGACACAACCCTTTCACTTGTCAAAATCAGAGGGCTGGACCGTGGCAATTCCCTTTCAAAAAATATCGTCTCCATCATCAAAAAGGCGACAGACAATGCGGAGCTTTTTGAGTACAAGGCAGATTCTTACGCCGCAATCGTTAGGACTGATTTGCAGACCAGTGTAGACAATTTCGAAGTGATTTACAATAAAATTGCAGACTTCTTGAAAGACAACAATGCAGTAAATGAAGTTTCAATCGGAATTTCGTCTGCCAGCGGAAGAAGCATCAAAGCCGAAAGAATCATTCTTGAAGCAGGTCAGGCTCTTGATTACGCTAGTCAGGATCCGGATTCGCCAATCGTCGCATTCAGGGCAAATCCAGAAAAATACAAGGAATACATGGAAAATAATTAAGACTGCGGCTGCACGGCTTTTTTATCAGCATTGAAGTTATCTACAAGTTCATCAAGCTGCTGGGCAAAAGTAGAAAGCTGCTTATTATCCGGGAATTTTTCTTTGAGCACGAAGAAGGATTCCTCGGCGTCTTCCCCCCGCCCCACGCTTATGAGAAGGGCGACGTAACTTTCAAGCAGATTCTGGTCATAGGGATTTGCCTTGAGCAATTCCTTGTATTGAAGGATTCCCTCATCAGTTTTACCGCTCATAGCCGTAATGTAGGCAATACTCACCTTCAGCATGCTGTTTTCTGGGTCAAGCTTTAAAAGCTCGTCATAGCACTGGCTGGCTTTTTCCCAGTTTTTTGCAAGGGCATAAGAGCGGGCAAGCTTATAATAGGCAGGAAGATTCAGTTCCTTGTTGCGCATGGCAAGCTTATAATACTCGGCCGCCTTGTCGTATTTTTTAATATCCATGTAGCCTTCGGCGATATTGTAATACTCAGTGGAAATATTTTTGAAAATAAGCTCTGTCTCTCCAGGAACCCTAAGCTCAGTTGAAGCACAGGAAAAAAAGAAGACAGAAAAAAGAATCAAAAGTGATTGAAAGCAATAAAACTTTTTCATATTAGCGGATTATTCCCAGGAGCCGGGCTTTTGAAACCGGCAAATCGGTTATAGTAATTTGTTTTTGTCCGGTCTGCGAAATTTTTGCAGGAACTCCGAACAAGGCCGTTTTGAGCAATGCACTAGTTGCCTTGACTGTTCTAGGATCGGACATGTTGATTATGAGTTTGACATTGAACTGCTCTTTTACCCCCCGGTACTGGGAGAGGACGGCAAAGAATGACTCAATCGGAAGATTGATGCCTGCAGAGCCCAGCATTGACTTCATGAAAGCCTGGGGAAGCGGAGAATACATTACAATGTCAGAAGTGTTATTGTCATGAAGCAGGCGGTAAAGGCCCTCATTCATGGACTCAGAAAGGAGTTTTTCGGAAATGCTCTGGTCTGAATATGCGATTTTGTTAAAGCGCAAGACCATTGGCTCTATATTATTTGAAAGAAAGGCGTTTGAAGAAGAAGGGAGACAAAGCTGGTAAAGGCTTTCCTGATGAGTATAAACGGTCTGCTGGGCGATTACGCCTGGCTTCCAGCCTTTTTTTTCATTGAGGGCCATTCCAACAAAATTTTGGGGGATTTTTCCGCTGCATGAAAGCTGAAGATTTCCGTTTATGCCAAGGGCAATATAGGCAGTGTTCAGCCGCTCGGCGATTTTCTGGGCGTCGGCCTCATTTGCCCCGGCCACTTTTTGAATCGCTGAAAGAACAAAATCCTGATGAGCCTGAACCGGAAGAGAAAGATAAAGGGCCGCGTCTCCGTCCAGAAGTTCGAAAGGGTCTACGGGAGCAAGGTCCGGAGTAGATTTACAAGATGTAAAAAGGCCTGCGGCCAGCAAAAAAGCAGCCGCAAGCCTTGTAAGATTAAGCCTTTTCAATAGAAATGCTCCAGGTTTTGTCGTCAGCTTCAACAGAAGAAGACTTGTCAAGTTTTTCCTTCCATTCTTCGACGACAGCCAGAGTTTCGCCTGTTACGAAATCCTTGAATTTTGCAAATGCGTCCTTCAAATCAGAGTCGCCTGAAACGAAGAGCTTGATTCGGTCAGTGACTTCGAAACCGCTCTCCTTTCGGAGGTTCTGGATTCCGCGGATAAGGTCACGGACATAGCCCTCTTTTTTGAGCTCGTCTGTAACTTTTGTATCAAGACCAACAGTGAGCGTACCGTCATTTACAACCTTGAGGTCTTCCTTTTCGATTCGCTCTACGATGATTTTATCTGTGTTAAGGTCAACGCTCTGACCGTCAACATCGACTGAAACTTTTTTGCCGTTGAGGATGTCAGCAATTGCCTCGTTTTTAAGCTCGACGATTTTTGCTGCGGCAGCCTTCATTTTTGCACCAAGTTCCTTTCCGAGAACCTTGAAGTTAGCCTTTGCCTTGTATTCAACAAGTTCATCCTCGCGCTCATGGAAGATTACATCCTTAACGTTAAGTTCTTCGCGGATTGTGTCAATCATGCTCTCAAGAACCTTGCGCTCCTCGGCGTTGCGTGTAACAAGCTGAGTAGAAGCCAATGGCTGGCGGTTTTTGAGGTTGAACTGATTGCGCAAGCTTCGTCCCATTGAAACGGCTTTCTGAACAGTGTCCATGCGGAACTCAAGTTTTTCGTCGCGGAGGGCAGCGTTGTAAAGCGGGAAGTCAACCAGGTGAACTGACTCAGCGTCTTTCTCAGTGCGCAGGTTCTGCCACATGCTTTCTGTGATGAAAGGAATGAAAGGAGCTGCAACCATTGAGAATGATTTGAGTGCATAGTAAAGTGACTCGTATGCCTCTGATTTGTCGCTGTCGTTCTCGCTCTTCCAGAAGCGGCGTCGAGAGCGGCGGATATACCAGTTATTGAGCTGGTCGATGAAGTTGATGAGAGGATCGATTGCCGAGCTCAGGTCATAGTCGTCCAAAGCCTCGGTGACATCCTTAATCATTTTCTGTGTGATTGAGACAATCCATGCATCAAGAGGATTTGAAGGCTTGAGACCGTCAAAAACGCTTCCTTTTGCAGTGTAATTGTCGATATTTGCGTAAGTTACGAAGAATGAATATCCGCTCCAGAGAGGAATGAGGATATTCTTGAGGACTTCGCGAACTCCGTTGTCTGAGTAGCGGAGGTCGTCTGCCTTAACTACAGCTGAGTGTGTGAGGAAGAGGCGGAGTGCGTCGGCACCAAACTGATTGATTGCCTCAACCGGGTCAGTGTAGTTTCGGAGTGACTTAGACATCTTGCGGCCGTCTTCTGCAAGTACAAGACCGTTTACGATACAGTTCTTGAATGCAGGAGCATCGAAAAGCTCTGCGGCAAGAATTGTAAGCGTGTAGAACCAGCCTCGTGTCTGATCCAGGCCCTCTGAGATGAAGTCAGCAGGGAAATGCTTTTCAAAATATTCTTTGTTTTCAAACGGATAGTGCTGCTGAGCGTAAGGCATAGAACCAGACTCGAACCAACAGTCAAAGACTTCCGGGATTCGGTGCATTGTTCCGCCGCACTTACATTTGATTGTTACTTTGTCAACGAACTGCTTGTGAAGGTCGTCCAGGTCGACTCCGCTCTTTTCCTTGAGCTCGGCACGGCTTCCGATACAGATTTTCTCGCCGCAGTCGTCACAACGCCAGATTGGGATCGGGTTACCCCAGTAGCGGTTTCGGCTGATTGCCCAGTCACGGCTTCCTGCGAGCCATTTTCCGAAGCGGCCTTCCTTGATGTGGGCTGGCTGCCATTTAATCTGACTGTTTGCCTTGAGAAGGCGTTCGTGCTGGTCAGCAACTTTTACGAACCATGAGCCGATTCCGCGGTAAATGAGAGGAGAACCACAGCGCCAGCAGTGAGGGTACTGGTGATTTACAGTCTCACGCTTAACGAGCTTGCCCTCTTTCTTGAGGCGGTCCATGATGTCCTTGTCGGCATCCTTTACGAAAACGCCCGCATAGTCAGAAACTTCTTTTGTAAAGCGGCACTCAGCGTCGATTGGCTCAACAAAAGGAACTCCGCTACCAGCGAATACTTTGCTGTCGTCCTCACCAAATGCCGGTGCGATATGAACGATACCAGTACCGTCTTCGGTTGAGACATAATCTGCGTTCATGAGGCGGAATGCACCCTTCTCACACTTCTGTCCGCTCTGTTTTTCACACTCGGCAGCATCCTTGAGATTTGCAAAATATGGGAAAAGAGGCTCGTACTCTGCGCCAAGGAATTCAGCACCCTTGTGGCGGTAAATGATTTCGTAGTCCTCTGCGTTCTTGTAGTAAGAAGCAAGGCGGGCTTCAGCGAGAATGTAGTAGTCGCCTGAAGACTTGTCCAAAATCTTTACATAGTCAATCTCAGGACCCATACAGAGGCCGAGGTTTGAAGGCAAAGTCCATGGAGTTGTTGTCCATGCAAGGAAATATGTCTTTCCGTTGGTCATTTCGTCGTCTTTGAATGCAGACGGAGCCTTTGTAACCTTGAAACGGATTGTGATTGCAGGATCCTGCTTTTCTTTGTAGCCCTGAGCAAGCTCGTGAGTTGAAAGGACTGTAGCACAGCGAGGGCAGTAAGGCAAAATGTACTTGCCCTCGTAAATCATGCCCTTGTCCCACAAAGACTTGGCAACCCACCAGATAGTCTCCATGAAGTCAGGGTTCATGGTTTTGTAGTCATTGTCAAAATCGACCCAGCGGCCCATGCGGGTAATGGTTTTTCGCCATTCGCCGGTGTATTTAAGAACAGAAGCACGGCATTTGTCGTTGAAATTTGCAACACCGTATTCTTCAATCTCGTGCTTAGAGTTGATTCCAAGCTCTTTTTCGATAAGGTTTTCTACAGGCAAACCGTGGCAGTCCCAGCCGAAGCGACGCTCGACTTTTTTGCCCTTCATTGTCTGGTAACGCGGAATTATGTCTTTAATTGTTGATGGAATGAAGTGACCGAAGTGTGGCAGACCTGTAGCAAAAGGTGGTCCGTCAAAGAAAATGAACTCCTCACAGCCTTCACGCTGTGAAACCGATTTTTTGAAAGTGTCGTTCTTCTTCCAGAACTCTAAAACTTCTTCTTCCTGCTTTGGAAAATCTACCTTAGCATCAACTGACTTGTACACAATTATTCCTCGTAAAGTGAAAATATTTGGGAATAATTATAATAAATTTTAATAGAAGAATCTATAGTTGCCTATTAATAGACTCTCTCGCCAAAAATCGCAGTTCCGATCCTAACGATTGTAGAACCTTCCTCAATCGCAATATCGTAGTCCCCGCTCATTCCCATCGAAAGCTCGCACAAATCAAGAGCAGGGAAAGTTTTCTGGAACTTTTCACGCAATTCTCTGAGTGTCACGAAGGATTTTCGAACCAGTTCTTTGTCCTCGGTAAAGGGAGCCATCGTCATAAAGCCTTTTGGAGTAATGTGCGGGAAGTCGCCTTTGGCACAACGTTCAATTGCAAGAGTCAAATCTTCTTCGCTCGTAAAGCCCGCCTTGCTGTCTTCGCCAGTGTGGACTTCAAAAAGGACCTCGATGCTCTTGTTGATTTTTGCGGCCTGTTTTTCAATCTCTTCGAGCAATTCGATTCGGTCAACGCTTTCGATGCAGCTTGCGATGCGCACGGCTTCTTTGACTTTGTTACGCTGGAGAGAGCCGATTATGTGAAGGTCTAGATTTATGCCCTTGGCACGGATTTCGTCGAATTTTGCAGCGGCTTCCTGGACACGGTTCTCACCAAAAAGATTCTGCCCTGCGCTGGCGGCTTCAATCACGGCCTCAGCCGGATGGAACTTGCTCACGGCAACGAGCTTTACGGTATTTTCTGCTCTGTCCGCTTTTTTTTCAATCTCACGGATTTTATTCAGTATTGTTTTTAAATTCTCTGCGATTTGTGCCATAAAACTCTCCATATACAAAAAAAGCCAATCCCAAAAGTGGAACTGGCTTGAAAGCTGCTTGTAGGACTTGGACCCACGACCCCGAGATTACAAATCACGTGCTCTACCAACTGAGCTAAAGCAGCAAATGTGACGGTATTGTACAAATTACCCGCGATTATGTCAAGCCTTAAAAATCATATTTATCTCTTTTTTGTACAATTTGTTGATTTTATGCCTCATGAGCTCCTGCTTGGCATTGATTTCGCGGTTAAGCTCGAAACTTTCCTTCAACAAGGCAAATTTAAAGATTCGCTCGCATGTTCGGAATCCTGTTTTTGCGTTGTCCAGAGTGTCGATTTCCGAGCGGAAGAGGTTCTGGATTTCACTTGTCTCCAAAAGACTTTCGTATGTGTCATAAACGATGTTGTTTTCTTCGGCATAAGAAATTACATTGCTCTGGTCAGGAACGATAAGGGCGCCAACGTATTTCTGGTCCTGGCCGACTACGACAGTGCGCTCGACATAAGGACTTGCATTGATAGCCTTTTCGATAACGGCAGGTTCGATGTTTTCACCGCCAAGAAGAACGATTGTGTCCTTTGCTCGTCCTACGATTTTAAGCTCGTGGTCGCATGAAATCATTCCAAGGTCACCGGTGTTGAGCCAGCCGTCTTTGTCGATTACGGCATCGGTCAAATCCTGACGTTTGTAGTAGCCCTTCATGATCTGGCGGCCCTTTACGAGAACCAAACCGCGTTTTCCAGGCTTCAAAGGCTTTCCGTCAACAATCTGACCGTCTTTTTCTGCCACGATTTTAAGGTCGAAGCTTGGAAAAATCCAGCCGACATTGTTGTTTCGAGGGCGTTTTGAGTTGCGGACTGAAATTACCGGTGCAGTTTCAGTCATGCCGTAACCTTCAAGCAGACGGAAGCCGATTGCGTTGAAAAAATCCTCTGTCTCAGGCTGCAGAGCTCCGCCGCCTGAAATAGCCGCACGGAATTTTCCGCCGAACTTCTGGCGAATGCGGGAGAAAACAAACTGCTCGCCCAAAACATGTGACGGCCACAAAAGGACGAAGGGGAAAAATCCTGTTACATAGTCGATGATGCGGGGATACCAGTGATAGCGGCACCTCAAGCCCAAAAAGCGGGCCTTTGACTTGTAGTACCAGTTTCCAAAAAGAACTGAATATTTGAAAATGAGACGGTTAAGCGCGCTCTGCTTTTTGACTTCACGGTAAATTCCCTGGGCAACGGACTCCCACAAACGCGGAACGGCATTCATCCACTGAGGCTGGACAAGCTGCATGTCAGCAATCATTACGGAAGCAATCGGTTTTGAATAAGCAAAGCCACCTTCAAGGGTAATTACCATGTAAATGAAGGCTCGCTCAAAGCTGTGCCAGATTGGAAGGACTGTGAGCCACAAATCGCCTGCCTGCATGAGGCCGAGAACGCTGCGGCAAACCTCGCACTGGGCAAGATAGTTGTCGTGGGTAAGCTGAACGCCCTTTGGAAGGCCGGTCGTACCCGAAGTGAAGATAATGGTTGCGACATCATCTTTTGAAATATTCTGCATGCCAGCTTCAATTTCCTGCCACTCTTCCTTGGTGATGGCAGTTCCCTCTGACTCAAGAATTGAATAATAAATGACTTCGATTCCCTTGGCTTTTGCTTCATCGAGGGTTTTCTGATCTGCATGGTCATAAAGAATGGCTTTTTTAAGGGTAGGAACTTCTTCGATATTTTCGAGGACTTTTTCAAGCTGGCGGGCGTTTTCAAAGAAAGAAATTTCTGCCTCAACGAAATTGAGTATAAAGCGCATCTCAACGCCCATTGAATCACAGCCTCGCGGAACGTCAATTGCTCCCAAAGAAAGAAGGGCAAAGTCAGTGATGAGCCATTCGCGGCGGTTGTCACTCATGAGGCCGATTTTATCGCCTTTTTTGACGCCCAGTTTTTTGAGGGCTGAGGCAAGCTCAATTACATGCTGATAGACCTGTGAATAGCTGTAACGGACGAACATTCCGCTCTTATTTTTGACGGCCTGCAGGGTTGTGTGCGGGCATTTATTCACTTTTGCTTTAAAAAGAAGAGGAAGGTTGCTACCAAGATTTTTCTCAAACTTCGACAAGTCCATCGGAAATTCCTTTTGGGCACAAAAATGCCATTCATTTTAAGATTATTTCATTATGACATTATTTGTCTTTTTGTCAAGATAGAGAAAATTTTTTGTTTGGAAATATATTTTTAACTAGAGGCGGATTGTCTCAACCATGTAGCGGATGGAACTTCCGTTCACGTCTGAGAGAGTCTTTTCAACTACGAAAACGAGGTTTCGTCCGCTTTTGTCAGAGAAGATTCGGTCAATCCTGTAATCAGTAACCTTTTTGCGCTTGATGTCAGGCGAGCCAACGATATTTCGGCTGATGACCTCACCGTCGCCGTTCTTCTTTTCAAGAGTGATGAAGAATGAAGAACGAAGGTTTTCTCCGCTACCCTCGCAAGTCTTTACAAGTTTTATATGGTAGAAAACGCTCTGCTCTACTGTTGAGCCCTCAAAGTCCTTGAAAACAATTTCGCTTTCTCCGGCCTTTTTGTCATCACGAAGATACAAGAGGTTATCAACTGGAGCCGGCTTAAAGTCATATTTCTTGAGTTTCCAGTTCGCCTTGCTGTAAAGCTCGTCGAAAACCGCCTTACCGCTCTTTGAACCTGTAGCGGCTGAAGCCTGAGTCTTAAAAACCTCACCGGCTATGAAATCATTTTTTTCAATGTCAACGGTATAAATTTCGGCATAGCCCTGAAAACTTTTGTCAGTCTTTCCATATTCTCCGAACGCATAAGTTCTGCCGTCGCTCGAAAGTCCCAAATCAACAAAAGCGGCAGCATCTCCTGCAAACAAGCTAAATCCAGCAGCAAGAAGAATTCCAGATATCAGTAGCTTTTTCATACGTCCTCCCAAAAATCAAAAACTGAAAATTTCAGTAAATCAGACTTCTATATTATTTTCGGCTTTTGAAATTAACTCTTTACATATTTTTGTCTTCCGATTAAGATTTTTATATGACATTAAAAAACCGCAACAGTTTCATACAGATTTTTCTTATTTCAAGCCTGCTGCTTTTCATTTCAATGCTTGCGACTTTAATCTATTCAATAGCCACAAAAAATATCCTCATTCCTCCGGCCTACCGTCTCCCGGCTTTTTTCAACAGTATTCCCTTTTTGAAGAACAACTTTCTAGCGGTCATGCTTTCCTTTGCCATTCTTTTTTTCTACATTCCGATTTGCTTTTTCTTCCTTATAAGATATTTTGAAAACACCCAGACCAGCGAAATCATCTTCTTCACGGGCTTTTTAATCGCCTGCATGGCAGAATCAGCCCGCTTTGTTTCCATTTGCCTGGGGCTCTGGCAGTCATTTTCCAACATTTTGATTTTCGCAGGCAAGGTCGTTCTTTTTGGCCGAACACTTGCCCCCTTAAGTTTTTTGTGCGCCGCTCTTTTCAGCGAGACAAGCCAAAGGCAGGACGTTGAACGCAATTACATCATCATGATGACGGCTTCGGTCGTTTTTGCGGCAATCATTCCAATGAATACGGCAAGAATCGCTTCCACAGGTCTTGTAACGGAAGGCTTTATGATTCTGATTAATATTTTCAGGCTTCTGCTTTTCGTCACGACCACCCTTTCATTTTGGGTTCAGGGAATAAAAAAGAACAGTCTTGAGCACAAGCACCTGTCTTCGTCATCATTTCTTCTGATTTTAGGCTATTCGATGATTGTAAGCTGTGACACCTTTGTTTTTCTTGTCTTGGGTTCGCTTGCCTTAGTTCTTGGAAGTTACCGCTACCTCTATTTTATTCATAAGATGTACATGTGGAGCTGATTTTTAATTAAAAGGCT
The DNA here is from genome assembly GCA_017161305.1 of Treponema ruminis. Lineage (GTDB taxonomy): Bacteria > Spirochaetota > Spirochaetia > Treponematales > Treponemataceae > Treponema_D > Treponema_D ruminis. Next base: position 1,752,961 of record CP031518.1, read on the forward strand.
AAAAATAAGTTACGATTCCGCCAAGGAAAATCGGAATAATCAGATTGTCAAAATCTTTGAGGGGAAGGACTTCAATCAGGGCACCCAGGGTTGCCACAAGAAGCGACATCTGGCAGTTATCAGTCACTAAGAATGTTGATGAAAAAATAGCCGCAAAGCAAGTTAGGCTTCCCTCAACAGTTTTACCGTGGGTATAGGGCACGTGGATTTTTCCAAAAGACTTTCCTGCAAGGCTTGCAAGTCCATCTCCAAAGGCCAGGGCGAGAATGCCGACACTGGCAGCCTTTTCATCCCATAAAAGGGCAGCCGCAATGATTCCGGCAACCAGAGTCACAGGCCCAAGCACGAATTTATTTTCATCACGCTTACGGGCAGCGGCGGCAGTTATGTCAGATACGAGGGGGATTTCATGTCCGTTTGAGCGGAGGCTTTCTGCGATAATGTAAAGGACTCCGGCCGCACAAAGGCAGAGGATGGCCGGAACCCGGGCAAAATGCATGAAAAGTGGAACAAATGCCGTACAGATATGAATTGTCTTTCGGAAAAACTCTTTTCGAAGCGAAGTGAGCTGATTCTTTAATTCAATTCCTATCTGATAGCAAAAATACTTCATTACTCCAGGCCCTTTTCACCAGAAAGCAAGCGCGGAATATCCGTGTAAATTGCAGGCTCAAAATCAGGATACGGATGAGTGATATATTTTGAGTTCTGGGCAGCGAGATTGCTTCCTTCCATGCGGATCATAGTCTGCTGGTTGCGTGTGAGGGCGTCATATGCACGGATTGAGTCAGAAAGGCGGACAATTGCCTCAGCATTTCTTCCGCTGTCACCTGTCTGCTGTGCAAGACGATACAAAGTGACGCCAAGGTTGTTGTTTACCTTGAGGTACAAATCTACGACTGCATAATCATCGTCATCTTCCTGAGGGAGAAGAAGCTTCTGCTTTTCCCGGCCCTGATCAAGAACTCTGAGCAAGTCAGCATAATAGCTTTCGGCAGCAAAATTGTCACCGCGGAGTGAAAGCACGTTTCCAAGAGAAAGAAGGATGTTAGGGTCACGAGGCTCTTTTTCCGCAACCTTGATGAATGATACGAGGGCATTATCATAATTCTTTCTGTTATAATAAATTGCACCCACGCGGTAATTGATTGAAGGAGTATCATTCTTGATTTCGATTGCCTTTTCGTAATTGTAAAGGGCATCATCCATTTCGCCGGAAATAAAGTAATCCAAATCACCCATATCGGCGAAAAGTTTTCCTGTATTTGCGTCTCCTTCAAGCTCGCTGGCCTCATGCTCCTCGTTGTAGAGGTTGATTCCACGGGTGTAAATCGTCTGAGCCTTGAGATACTCTCGGTTGGCCGCATAAAGCTCACCAAGAACGCGGGAAGCATTGATTTCGCGGTAAACATTCTTTTTAGTGCGGACGATTACCTTCTCAAAGAGATCAAGACTTCGCTCAAGCTCGACTTTTGCCTGCTCTGTATTTCCGTTGTGGATGAAATATCGGGCCAGGTTGTAGCGGGCGACAGGATTTGAAGGATCTGCCTTAATAGCAAGGTTAAGCATTGCAAGGACGTCTTCAATAGAAGAGCGCAGATACTCGTCATTCTTGCTCAAAGCACCGTAAAGTTTTTCAAGCATGTAGCCGCTGAGCTCAGTCCAGTCGGCAGCACCAAGATTCTTAAGGTTCTGCTTGTCCTGCTTGCTCTGATAGAAAATATTCTTGTAGTAAATGACTTCACGAAGCTTGTCTGTGCGGATGTTGTAGCGCATCATTCGTGAGAGATAGACATTGTTGCTTCCATATCGCTGAATCAAATCAAGATACTGCTCTTTTGCAAGCTCGTATTTTGAAGGCTCGACTTCGGCCCATTCAAGGAAAACGTCTCCCAGCATGAGGATTCCGTCGGCATCATTTATATGGTAGTCAAGGACTTCACGGCGGACGATTTCTTCGGCACGCTCGTAGTTTGCACGGTCATACAATTCCATGTCAGCGTAATCGAGACCGGCCTGCTTGTCATGATCGAAGACAGCAAGGATGTTTCTGTACATTTTTGCGGCACGCTCAAACTGCTTTTTGCCGCGATAGCCGACCGCATACTTGAAGAACCATTTTTTGACAGCCCGGTAGCGGACAGCCTTTGCAAATTCGTCCTCGGACTGAGGGAATTCGTTTGCCTCGAGCAGAGTGTAGCCCTGCTTATAGTGCATGTTAGCCATGACAGGCTCGTAAATGAAGTGCTGGCCGGCCTTGAAAAGACCAAAGCAGACGAAGGCAAGGATAACGCCCACGATTGCGGCCGGAATAATTCTGTTTTTGAGCTGATACTGGAATGACTGCTTGTAAGCCTCGTATTCAGCGAAAGAACGTCTCTCAAAATCGCGCGGGATATTGATTGAAATATCGAGGATTTTTTCGAGCTGGGTTGCCAGCTGGCGGGCAGAAACCTTTTTGAGGACTTTTTCGATGATTTCAAATACAGCCTCATCAGTGAATTCGTCGCGGGCAATAAAATCTTCGAGGGCAATTCGCAGGTTGAGAGGATAATTAGAAAGGTTCTTTTTGAACTGAACGTATTCCTCATCAGTTAAGGCATTCTTCGGACGGCCTTCCTTGCCCTTTGAGAAGTCAATTGTATCAAGAAGGGGCTTTTTTTTGCCCAGATCAGCAGTTTCTGTGTCTGAGAAGCCCGGAATTTCAAAGCTTGAATCGAGGACAAAGTCATCGTCTCCGCCAAGACCGTCATCTGTCGCAGGGAATTCATCTACGCCGGCAGGCTGGCTTGGACCAAAGTCAACGCCGTCCATTGCAGACGTATCGAATGAGTCAATCGGCTCTTCCTGCCCTACATCTTCGGCAGTGCCCGGTGCTTCATCAGGAACTTCATCAAAGGCATCCGGGATTTCAGCAGGGGCAGAAAGGTCAGCAGCAGAAGCAAGGTCTGCACTTCCCGCATCGCCGAGGTCATCAAGAATGTCAGTATTAAAATCAAATCCGCCATCACCTTCTGAGGCAGGAGCAGAAGAATCGCCCCCGTCAGCCAAGGCATCCAAATCCATGGCAAAAAGGTCATCGGAAGAGGCAGCAGAATCAGTCTGAGGGCTTTCTACAGGCGGAATATCAGCAGCAAGTGCGTCTGGAGAAAGATCTATTTCAGAAATCGGGGAAGCAAAATCATCTTCAGAAGCCGGGGCAAGGTCATCGCCTTGAGCAGCCGGGCTTTCTGTAGAATCGCCTCCTGCAAAAGAATCCAGATCACCCAGGTCACCCAGATCGCCTAAATCTCCAAGGTCACCAAGGTCGCTTGTATCAACGGTAGGAATATCATCGTCTGCAGAAGGACTTTCTTCGATAAAATCAGCCGTATCTGCGGCAGGAGCTTCAGCAATATCAGAGGCAAAAGAATTTTCTGAAAGAGGCTCTGAAAGGACATCAGCAGCAGGCTCTTCTTCCTGAGCCGGGGCTTCAGGCGCCTTTAAGTCGCTTACATCGGCAAGGTCGCCTAAATCACCCAAATCATCAGTTAAGTCACCAAGATTTGAAAGGGCATCGCCCAAGTCTGTAAATTTTTCGGTTTTAGGAGCGGCTTCTTCATCACCGCCATTATCTCCACTAGGAGCAAGCAGGGAATCCAAATCCAAATCTTCGAGCGGAGTTTCAGGCTCAGCTTCTTCGAGCGGTTCGGCATCAGAAGTAACAGAGGCAGGATTATCATCATTTAAAAAATCAGCAAGGGCATCTTCGTCGGCAGCCCCCTGTGGATTGAGCAGGGCCGCAATATCAGAATCAAGCCCCGACAAATCATCGCCACCCGCAGGAGAAGCAGGAGCTGTCCCGAGAATGTCTTCGATTGAGCCTAAATCTTCTTCTTCCTGTGCTTCGACAGGCCTGTTCTTATCAGGTAATCCGATGATAAAGTCATCAGAGTCGTCGTCCTCAGAAATTCCCTGTGGAAAAGGAATGACAGGCACTTTTTCGCCGCGCTGGGCACGAATCTTTACCTCATCACCTACTTCGCGAATATCTTCTGAAAATTGTTTGAGCTGATTTAATCCTGGCATTTAAAGTCCCACCTACTCTAGTATACTCTAGTTTCGGCATTTTGGAAACAAGGCTTTATAGCAAAAAATTTCTTATATTTGTTTACTTTTTTTTTGAAATACCGATAAATAAAGTATGAAAAAGATTTTGATTTTGACGGGATTTCTTACTCTTTTTGCATCTTTTGCATCACCACTTTTTGCAAAGGAAGCCGCTCCTAAAATTGACACTTACGAATACGATTTGACACTCACTGAAATCAAGGGAGTCAGCGCACCCTATATCTCGAACAATTTCGTTGTCTTTACCGCCCCTGTCACGGCCAACTCAATCGGAATTGCATTTGACTTTGAAGAATTCAGAAAGATTCACTACTACCAGCTCAGAAAAAATTACGGCTATGAAGGAGAGATTACTTCTTCATACTATTTTTACATTCTTGAAATGCCGAAAAAACTTTCCCGAATCAGCTACCGGGTTGTAATTGACGGACTTTGGACAACTGACCCGCAAAATCAGAACGTAGTTTACAACGAATACGAGAATTACTCACTTTCATACATTGACTTGCCGCCGGAAGAAATCGAAATAACTGAAAAACTCAACAACGGCCTTACCCACTTTGTCTGTCACAGCGAAAGCGGCAGAAAAATCCGGCTTGGAGGAAGCTTTACCAACTGGGACAGCTGGATTTACGAAATGAAAGAAACAGAACCTGGAAAATACGTGATTGACATTCCCTTGCACCCGGGAACATATTATTATTCCTACTACAACGGAATCACTTCATTCATAGACGAAACAAATCCTAGCCGAGGTTATTCAAACGACGGCAGGATTGTAAGCTGCATTACGATAAATTAAAATCCCTTGAATTTACCGGCAAGTTTGGCAAGATCGCCAAGCTTGCTCAAATCTCCGAGACCACCCATGCCTCCCATTCCGCCGGCTCCGCCCATGCCGCCAAGCTGCTGCATGAGTTTAGCCTGCATTCCGCGGTTACGGCTGAGCTTTTTCATGGTGAGCTTTGTCTTTTCAAACTGCTTGATGAGCTTATTTACTTCGGCAACGCTGGTACCGCTTCCGGCTGCAATTCGCTTGCGGCGGGCAGGACCGATAATCAGGTGGTTAGCACGCTCTTTTTTTGTCATTGACTGGATGATTGCCTTTTGGTGGGCGATTCCAGACATATCGAGTTTGCTAGGATCTACCTGACCTGCAAGACCAGGAATCATTTCCATTAAAGAAGAAAGGTTGCCCATTTTGCCGACATTCTCGAACTGAGAAAGCATGTCATCGAGGGTAAACTCGTTGCGGGCCATCTTCTGCTCAAGTTTTTTGGCTTCCTCGATGTCGACGGTTTCCTGAGCTTTTTCAACCAAAGAAACGATGTCGCCCATGCCCAGAATTCGGCTGGCGATTCGCTCAGGATGGAATGGCTCGAAATCTTCTGTTTTTTCACCTGTACCGATGAAAAGAATCGGCTTGTCAGTGATTGATTTGAGAGAAAGGGCTGCACCGCCTCGTGCATCTGAGTCAAACTTGGTAAGGATGACGCCTGAAAGACCAAGCTGCTCGTCGAAAGATTTTGCGATGTCAACGGCATTCTGACCAGTCATTGAGTCAGCGACCAAAATAGTCTCAACCGGATCAACAGCCTTTTTAACGTCGACCAGCTCTTTCATCATGGCTTCGTCAATCTGCAATCGGCCGGCCGTATCGACGATGATTGTATCTATTGCGTTCTTTTTTGCGTAAGAAATTGCGTTTTTGGCAACCTTAACGGCATCTTTTGCCCCATCTTCAAGATAGACAGGGATGCCGATTTTATCGCCCAGCTGCTTGAGCTGTTCCATGGCGGCAGGGCGAACAAGGTCACAGGCAACAAGAAGTGGCTTGCGCCCGTTTTTGGCAAGGCGGGCTGCGAGTTTGTGGGCAGCGGTTGTTTTACCGGCACCCTGCAGACCGAGGAGCAAAATCACAGACTGAGTGTCCGGTCCTTTGAGCTGCAGATCGACCTTTGTGTCGCCCAAAAGCTTTACGATTCGGTCGTAGATGATTTTTGTGAACTGCTGGCCAGGATCTACCGCACGGAGAACCTTTTCGCCCTTGGCTTCTTCGATTGTGGCATTTACGAAGCGGCGTACAACACGGAGGTTGACATCGGCTTCGAGCAAGGCCATTTTAATCTGCTCAACAGTTTCTTCGATATTTTTCTCAGTGATTTTTGACTTTCCGCTCACAGAGCGCATGATGTCACTGAAGGTATTCGTAAGTTTTTCTAACATTTGTTCAATTTATTCCTTTTATTTATTAGTCCTCTTCGGACGCCATTTTTCCCTGCATCATAAGTTCCTGCAACAAGGCCATAGGCTCGATTTCTTTGTTGAGGATTCGATAAAGACTGTCACAAATCGGGAGTTTTAAATTGTGCTTTTCGGCAATCTGATGAATAAATTTGCAGGCAACAGCGCCTTCTGAAAGATAGCCGATTTCACCGATTCTGGCGATTAAATCATCCAGGTTTTTGAATTTTGAAAGAATATCTGTTTTGATGATGTCCTGGCCAAAGCGGCGGTTACGTCCGTATTTTGAGCGGCAGGTTACATCCAAATCCCCCACTCCGGCAATTGAAGTAAATGTCTCGGCATGGGTTGCTCCCATAGCAAAACCGATTGTCTGAAGCTCGTTCAAACCGGCTGCAAGAAGGAGGCTCTCGGAATTGTCTCCGAAAATATCAGAATGTTCGCTGACGGCATCCAAAGCACCGTAAACAACAGCAACGACATTCTTGGCGGCGGCACAAATCTGGACGCCGATTACATCAAGTGATGAATAAACCATAAGCCCAGGCACACGCAAAAGCTCACGGAATTTAATTGAATTGAGGGCATGCTCACTTGCGGCGATAAGGCCTGTAAGCTTGCCCATTGCAACTTCCTCAGCATGGCTAGGACCCGAAATATAAACGAGGGCACCCTTGTAGCACTCAGGAAGCACTTCTTCGAGAGTGTCGAGGATAAGGCGAGGACCGTCATCAGATGCAACGAAACCTTTTGTAAGGACACCGATTACGGTTTCCCCGTTTTTAATTGAAGGAACGCTGGCAATCTTTTTGGCCGTACTCGCAATGAACAAAGAAGGAGAAGCAAGAATCAGATATTCCTTTCCGTTTGCGACTTCTTCGATATTTGTAGATGCAGTGAGATTTTCTGAGAGCGGATATCCCGGGAGATACCTTTTGTTCTCATGCTCATTGTTGATGCTTTCAACGACATCGCTTTCCATAGCCCAAACCTGGACCTTATGCCCACCTCGTGCGATAGCCTGCGCAAGACCTGAGCCCCACGCACCAGCACCAATTACACCGACACTCTTTGCTTTCATTCTTATCCTCGACTTATTTTCTAGAACCAGCACTCAGCTTCGTCTTTCCAATCGATAATCTCTTCCGGTTTAAAAAATAGATTGATTTCACGCTCTGCACTTGCGTCTGAGTCAGAAGCATGAATGATATTGTGGCTTGTGTGTGAGCAGAAATCTCCGCGGATTGTTCCAGGAGCAGCTTCACTTGGCTTTGTAGCACCGACAACCTTGCGAACCAGAGTAACGCAGTCATCGTTGTCCATCTGCCATACCATTGCTACAACAGGAGCACTTGTAATGTAAGAAACAAGCTCGTCATAGAAAGGCTTGCCCTGATGCTCAGCATAATGCTTAGAAGCAAGCTCTTTTGAAATGTTCATGAGTTTCAATCCAACCAACTTGAGGCCTTTATTCTCCAAACGAGTAATGACCTGACCAACGAGCCGGCGGTTCAATACGCCAGGCTTACACATAGCAAAACATCTTGTCATAATTTTATAATTATACAGTAGAAAGTGGAAAATGGAAAGTAGAAAACCGAAAAGTAATTTTTCATTCAGCCTTCAATTTTCTTTCGACGGCAGAAATCGTATCGTCCGGAGTGCTTGCCCCGGCCGTAATTCCAACGCTTTCAAGCTCGAAAAATTCCCGGGGAATTTCTTGAGGCGTCTCGATAAGGACGGCTTTTTTGCAGAGTTTTTGAGCGGTAGCAAAAAGGCGGTTTGTGTTGGCAGAGTTTTTGCCGCCGATTACGACCACTCCGTCAACTTTTTCACACAGTTCAACCAGACTGTCCTGGCGCTCATGAGTGGCCGGGCAAATCGAACTGATGACTTCGACTTTTGGGAAGGAATTTTTAAGCTCCTTTTGAAGCTGGTCAAACATCTTTATGCTGAAGGTCGTCTGGGAAAGAAGGACAATATTTGAATCAGAAGCAAGTTTTTTCTGAGAGGAAAGCATATTAATAGAAGATTTCAGTTCATCGACATCTTTTATGAGGACAAAGTTGAGTTCCTTTCCGGCATTTTTGGCTCCCTTGCGGGCATAGCCTTCGATTCCAACGACCTCGCCGTGATTTTTGTCACCGGCAAAGAAAATCACATATCCCTTTGAGGCATATTCAGCGGCCCTTTCCTGACTTTTCGTTACCAAGGGACAGGTGGCGTTTACTACATTCACTCCCCTCTCCCGGATTGCTTCTTCCGTCTCAGGCGGAACTCCATGAGCCCGGATAATTACAGTGTCCCCGGACTCTAAAAGAGGAATTTTGCTTTCAACGAGGATTTTTAAATTGCGCTCAGCAAGCTTGTTCAGTGCGACAGGATTGTGAATCAAAGGTCCGAGCGTGTAGACCTGCCCCTTGTTTTCATCAAGAGCCTTTTCTGCAGTAACGACGGCCCGGCGCACGCCTGCACAAAATCCGAGAATTTTAGCGCGAAGAACTTTCATTTCTTTCATCCTTAATGTTGGAAGCAATAAAATTCACGAAATTCTCTTCAATCAGCGGCTTGGAATAAAAATATCCCTGAACCTGGTCGCAGTTTATCGAGCGAAGGAAATCACGCTGCCTCTGAGTTTCAACGCCCTCAAAAACGGTTTCCTTTTCAAGATTCTTGCTCAATTTTACAAGAGTGCGGATAAAATTCGCCGACTTTTCTTCCATTTCACCGTTTTCGTGCATGGAAGAAAGAAGGAATTCGCGGTCAAATTTGAGCACGTCAACAGGAACCTTGGCAAGCATATTGAGTGAAGACTCACCGCTTCCAAAATCATCCATGGCGACAGTAAAACCTTCCTTGTGAAGGGCATTTGTAATCTTACACAGAGTATCCCTGTCCATGACGGAACGCTCGATAATCTCAACCTGCACAAGATAAGGCGGTATAGTATATCGCCGGAAAATGCGCATGAATTCCATCATGAAGGTTTCGGGCTTATTGTGATTCCGGCTCATGTTAACCGAAATCGGAACGACCGGCTTTCCAGCCTTGAGCTGGGAATCCAGGAAGTGGAAAACCTTGTCATAGACGTAAAAATCAAGCTTTACGATAAAGCCGTTGCGCTCAAAAAGAGGGATAAACTTGTCAGGATAAATCATGCCGAGTTCAGGATGCTTCCACCTAACCAAAGCCTCTGCTCCGACAATAGACTCGTTTTCAAGCAGGATTTTGGGCTGGTACACTACGAAGAAATCCTGATTCTCAATGGAAGATTTCATGCACTGCTCAAATTTTCTTTCCTCATTGATTTTACTCAAAAGACGGGCATTGTAAATAGAATAAGGCGATAGCATATTGTCTTTTATCGTACTTTTTGCAAAGGCGGCCTGTCCAATCAGTTCCTTTACGGTGATTTCGGGATGATAGCTTGGTTTACAAAACGTAATTCCAAATTTGGGAAAGAACGGTATTTCATAAGCTTTTATCATTTCATTGAGCAGATAGGTAGTTCCCTTAAAAATATTCATTGCTTCCCGCACATTTCGAATCTTGACTAAAATATAAAAATGATCAGCATACCCGCGGCCTATTATCCCTTTGTATTCCTGCACAATGTCATTAAGAGTTCTGGCATAAAAGGCAATCATTTTGTCAGCTTCATCTTCTGTATAATTCTGATTAACGAATTTAAATCCACGAATATCAGTATCAATCAGCATGAATTTGGATTTTGGATTACGCCTGAAAAGTTTTGCAACTTCAGTTTCAAATCTCTGCCTTGACCAGAGTTTTGTAAGCGGATCATAGAGAGGCTCAATCAACTGGTTTCTGTAAAAATAATTAGAAATGATTGTTTCAAAAAAAAGCAGGAGGACAAGGGCACCTATAGTCACCAAAAGAATCAGATATTTTATTATATCAACTTTTGTATATATGGCAGAAAGATATTCTTTCTTAAAACTAACCGCAAGAATCCAACCACAATCTTCAATAGGCATATAAAAAAGGTCGATTGGCTCACCCAGGTGGCTTTCAGTTTCAACATAGCCCCGGCCTTCTCGCGCTATAATGTCAGACGTAATTTTACGATATTTTTTGGAAGCCGGGATATAGATTTTTCCAATGTAATTTTCATCAGGATGAGTAAGGATAAGACCCGCCCGATCTATAATCACAGGAACAGCCTTCTCGCCTATACGTATTTCACTATCAATTTTTGAAAGCACGCTGATTTTTAATGACGCACAGAGATAGCCGTTAAATTCACGCTCAGAATTATAACAAGGTTTTTCGATAAAGAATACAGGATAATCAGCCATCGAAAAATATTGCATGTCACTTACATAATAATCCGTATCCTTAAAATTTGACGGAGAAAGATATGACTCACCTCTTAAATCAACGACTTCACCAGTCGAAAAATAGCCCTGATAATTCGAATCGACATAAAAAACATGACAAAAATCATCACTTAAGTATTGTATATTTTGAATAATCCATTTTTGAATTTCTTCTGTGGAACCATTTGCAAACAATTGGGGATAATATATAGATTCAAGAGAAGTGCGGTAATTATCCAGATAATGATGTATTCCAACAGAATATCCCTGAAGAATCATCTCACAGTTTTCATGATAAGTTTTTTGCGCAATCTTTCGTGCATTTTTCATTGCAATATTGTTTAGCAAAAATGCAACCATAGTCACAATTAAACTTATTACAAGTGTTGAAAGGATTCTCAAAGTATTCTGAGTTATTTTTCTCTTCGATTTAAAAAACATATTTAAAATATTAGCATACATTTCAGAAAATATAAAGAAAAATCTGTGGCAGGTGATTTAGGAAGTATAAAGGGAAGTTTTATATGACAGGAATTTTAAATAAAAAAACACCTTAGCCTCGAAAGACCAAGGTGTTTAACCTGAAAAGTCAAAAACTACTCAGAATCTGACTCTTCTGCCTTAAACTGGCTTACATTTGGATTTGCAACGATTGTCTGGAACTTCTGGTTCTTTCGGACTGCGAGGATAAATGCACCTGCAATGAAGATAGAAGAATAACATCCAGAAATCAAACCAACTGTGAGGGCCAATGAGAAGTCATGGATTGTTCCTGTTGTGAAGAAGAACAAAGCCAGAACTGCGAACAAAGTTGTCAAAGTTGTGATGATAGAGCGGCTCAATGTTGAAGAAAGAGCTGAGTTCAAAACTTCCTTGAATGTTTTTGCCTCAACGACCTTGATGTCGCTTCGTACACGGTCAAGAATAACGACAGTAGCGTTGATTGAGTAACCGATGATTGTAAGGATAGCGGCCAAAGTTGTTGTGCTGAATTCCATCTGAATGAATGAGATGAAAGAAACCATAATCAAAGAGTCGTGAACGATAGCAATTACAGCTGCAAGAGCGAAATCCCAGTGGAATCGGATTGCAGAGTAAATGAAAATCAAAACCAACGTTGCGAGAACAAGGATGATTGAGTCACGGATCAAAGTCTGTGAGAACTGAGCACCGATGAAGTCAGACTTAACGAATGCAACCTTGTCTGCACCGAATTTTTCAGCGAGGGCTTTGTTTGCATCAGCCTGGATTGTTTTGCCTTCGTCGCCAGTAACGCCCATGCGGATCTGGAAGCTACGCTCTGAATCTGTACCAAGAGCCTTTACGTCAACATCATTGAATGCCTTGAGAGTGTCGCGGATGTCATCAGCTGTGACAGTGGCGTTCTCGTCTGCAGCGAAGAGGTTGAGTGGTTTTTCACCGAGGTTCTTTGAAGAGCCTGAGTTTACGAAAAGACCAGCTTTTGGAAGTGACATTTCCTTTTTGATGTGGGCAGAAACGCCGTTTACACCGTTGATTTTTGCAGCAAGCTCAGAAACTGTGCTTACTTCAGAATAAGGAATTGAAACTGTGCGGTTTTCTTCACCGATACCGCTGACTACAATCTGAACACCGTCGTCAATTGCTTCCAAAGAAACTGTTGCAGTTCCCTTGTAAGTAACCTCAAGGACAGCGTTTGCGATTTTAATTTCTTCAATCATACCAGGCTTGAAATCAAGACCGAAGTTGATTCCGCGAGTTGCTGTTGAAACAATGCCTGCGATAATGATTACTGCGCTCAAAACTACAGCGACAGGGAAAAATTTGCTAAACTGAATTACTTTTTTCATTATTTTACTCCCCAGCCGATGCTCATTGTCTTTCTGTTCATGACGTCAGTGTTGAAGTCGAACATGAGGCGTGAAACTACGAGAGCTGTAAATACTGATGAACAAACACCGATTGCAAGTGAAACAGCGAAGCCCTGGATTGAGCCTGTACCCAATTTTGAAAGGAATGCTGCCGCAATGAATGTTGTGATGTTAGAGTCCATGATTGCCCAGAAAGCGTTGTCGAATCCTGAAGCAATTGCAGCTGCCCGGCTCTTTCCGTTTTTAAGCTCTTCCTTGATACGCTCGAAGATGATTACGTTGGCGTCAACTGACATACCGACTGTAAGGATCATACCTGCGATAGAAGAAAGTGTAAGTGTGAGGTTGAAAGCGCTCAAAACTGAGAACATGATGTACATATTCAAAACCTGAGCAACAACAGCGTTGAAACCTGCACCCATGTAGTAAAGAATCATGAATACGAGGACTGCTGCCAGGCCCCATGTGAGGGCGTTCATACCCTGTTTGATTGCAGCTTCACCGAGGGAAGCACCGACAACCTGCTGGCTCTCAACTTCGAGAGGAACTTCAAGCCATGCTGTCTGGAGAACCTTCTGAATGTTCTGAGCTTCTTCTACGCTGAATCCGCCCGAAAGTGAAACCTGTCCACCGTTGATTGCCTGACGAATTGTAGCAGCAGACTTGATTTTGTTGTCGCTTACGATTGCAAGTCGCTCGTTTACGTGAGCACCTGTGAAGTCAGCGAAAATCTGTGCACCTTCTGAGTCAAGCATGAAGTTAACCTCTGGCTGGTTAGTTGTCTGGTCAGCAGAAACCTGAGCTGATTTGACATGCTTACCGTCGAGGGCGATTTCTTTTTTGACTGCGATATATTCTGCGCCGCGAACGAGCTGGTCAAGACCGTAATCGTCTTTCTCATAGAAGCCCATTACGTCACAGTCTGCAGGAAGGATTGAAGGATCAAGAAGTTTGCCGTCTGAGTTGAAAAGGATACCGTTTGCGCGGTAGTAGTTCATGACGGCTGCCGTAGCGTTTTCATCAACGAGGCGGAAATTGAGGATTCCCTTACCCATGATGATTGTGTTTACGCTTTCTGAATCAGCGGCACCTGGAATTTCAATGTAGATACGGTCATCACCCTGCTGACGAATAACAGGAGAAGTAAGACCGAATTTATCGATACGGCCAGTCAAAGTTTCAATAGCCTGAGCCATTGCGTCTTTTTTGAACTGAGCCTCATCAGCAACCTCGTTGTCTTTTTTCTGAGAAGCGAGGGCTGCGTTCAAATCTGCGTGAACGATGATGTTCATACCGCCGCTCAAGTCCAAGCCGAGCTTAACTGATGAATTGTAGCGTTTTTTTGCAGCAAGAATTTCATCGCGGTAGCGGCCTTCGATTACGGCGCGCAAGTCAGCCAAAGCAGAAGGACCTGTGAATGAATCCAAAACAGCACCGACGTTCATAACTTCAGGTGCTTTTGGAGCTTCAAGACCAGCGGCTTTGTAAGCTTTTGCATTTTCCTTGTAATTCTTTTTTGCAGCTTTTACAAGGTAATCATAAGATGGATCAAGGGAGGCCTCTGGATTTGCTTTTGCCATGGCAATAAGCTTATCCGACTCTTCCTTTGCCTTTACTACTGTGTAGTCCTTGATTTTTTCAAGAGAACCGAGCGCAAGAGTCTGCTGGTCCTTTGGAGTTCTTGCATACCAACTGATTGATGGCCAGAGGAATGCAAAACAGACAGCAAGAACTACCAGAATAATGATGAAACGACTTCGTTTGTTCATTTTTTTACTCCGGTATTTTTTTATTTATTCAGACTTTGTTGAATCAGAAGACTCTTCTTTTGAAGCCTCTTTTGACTCATCAGCCTTTTTTTCCGATTTTGATGGTGCTGACTCTTTTTCTACGCCAGCAACTGCAGAACGATTGACTTCGATTTTTACATTTTCATCAACCTTAAGAATTACAGTTTTTTCTTTTGTTGATGTGACTACACCATGGATTCCACCGATTGTAACAACCTTGTCACCCTTTTTGAGTGCGTCAATCATTTTCTGAGTTTCTTTCTGTTTTTTATTCTGCGGACGAATAATAAAGAAATAGAAAATAGCGATGATGAGGACGAATGGAACGACTGACATCAAAGTCTGGCTGCCAGTAGCTGGATTCGCCTGAAGTAATGATAAAAACATTTTTTGACTCCTATAAGAACGCAGTTTATCAAGCCGTATTCTTACCAGTTTAAAATAGGTTTTATCAGAATATCATTAAATGAAGTCAAAATCAAGGTATTTCTACCCTATGTCATTGAGAAAAAGCGATATATTTTAATTTTTGAGCAAGCGGTCAAGTTCCTGGTTGAGAATCAGGAGATTTTCGTCCTTTGGAGAGAGGGCGACGACCTGCTTGAGGTAATACTGGGCCTTGCGGTATTCCTTTTTGTTGTAATAAATACGGTAAAGGCGGAAAAGAGAATCCCTGTTGCGGGGGTTGGCGGTAAGGCTTGAGCGCAAATCAGCAAGAATGGCAGCCTCTCCGTTCGACAAAAAACTACGCTGATAATAGAGGAAACTTTTCATTTTTGCGGCGGAAGCAGGCAGAAGCTGGGTAATCAGCCTTGAAGCCTCTGCCGTCCTGCCTGTTGAGACAAGAACCTCGATATAAGACTGAAGGGCTTCTTCGTCACCGCTGTTTTCGGAATAAAGCCTTGAAGCGTACTGCCAGGCCTCATTCTTGTGACCTGACGAAAGGCAAATCTTGATGTGGGTATAAAAAGCCGTATTTGGAACGCTTTCCTTTTTGATGAGGGCCGAACTGGCCTTGTAGGCTTCCTTCCACTTGAGCTCATAAACCATGGAGTCAATTTTAATCTGAAGGGCAGAAAAATTTTCCGGGTCCTTTTCAAGAATCTGGTCGGCAAGGGCCTCACCGCTCTTTCCTGCGATTTTCACGCCAGAATCAGAAGCAAGGCGGGCCGCCTCAAGTATAATCTGGTCGTCATCGGGATAAAGGACAAGGGCGTTTTCAATCGTTGCAGTGGCAGCCGAAATGTTCTTGTTCCAGTTTTTCTGAACGGCAAAGCGGAGGACAAGATAGTCGCGGGAAGATGAGTCCTTTCTTGAATAGGCATCGAGCAGGGATGCGGCACGGATATACTCCCCCTTCTGCACAAGAATTCTCGCACGGAAAAGCAGATAATAGGAATTTTCTGGCTCAATCTGCAAGACACGGCCTACATAAAGCTCGGAATTTGCATAATCTCCGGCCGCAAAGGAAGACTCGGCACAAAGCTGAAGGAGTTTTTTATTCTGGGGATAAGAGACAAGCATTTTTTCGGCAAGGGAAAAAGCACTTGAAGGGTCTGAAAGGGGCATGAAGCTTTCGGCAAAGGCATAGGAGCACTCAAAAGTTGAGGATGACATGTCAGAAGCAAAACCGAAATACTCATTGGAATGCTTAAAATCGCCGGTCCTTTTATAGAGGATTCCAAGAAGATAATTTACGAAGACTGACGAAGGATAAAGGGAAAGGGCATGAAGCAGGGCCTTTTCTGACTGCTCATAATAATCATTGCGGGTTTCTGAGGCCGCAAGAACAAGAGACGGAAGGGCTGCGGCAAAAAAATCCTTTGGTTCGTTAGGACAATCATAAAATCCGTTGCGGGAAGAAGAAATCGCGCCCGTGTAGTCATTTTTAATGTCCTGACCGCTAGTTGGCTCAGTAAAATTCTGGGACTTCCAGCAGAGCTGCATGATTGAAACCGCTATGTAATGAAGAACCTGCTCATTTTCAGCCATCGATTCCTTGCCGCGCTTGAGGGAAGCGATTGCCGCGCGAAGGGAATCGGGCGTGCCCTTCTCAACATTTTCGATAATCTCAGGGTCTATTCCGGAAAAATAAGAAAAATCCCTGCGCTCAGGGACTGCAATCGAAGTCGCCTGAGACTCGTCGGCCGCAAAGGGCTTTTCTTCTGCCGGAGAGGACTTTGATTTCTTCTTTTTTGCAGAAGCGAGCGTGAGAAAAATCAAAAAAAGAAAGACAAAGGCAGAAAACTTCCGCCATGACTGTTTCAAATCACTTATTCCCCGTAAAAAGTTTTTTCATCTTCGTCGGTTAAGTCAGATAATTCATCTTTATCGTAAGGAAAGAAATCATTGAAATTTCTCTGCCAGAAAAAGACGACTACCAGGGCAGCTCCGGCCAGAATCAGTACGAGAGGCCCCCACTTTGATACGAAGACAGAGAAGGAAATTTTTATTACGTTCATTGAGAATAAAAGAAAAACAAGCCCCAGAATCTCAATCAGGACGGCTGGAAACAAATAAACGCCGCGGACCTTACGGTGCTTGAAAATACAGGTGAGGATGAGGCAGACTCCGCAAAGAAGGACAGCGATGGGCCACAAATGGCTGGGACCAAAAGGAAGGACGCTCGTAAAAACGAAGGTCATGCAGAGGCCCAGGAAAAAGAGGAGCAGGCCCGCAAAGAAAAAAATCGCCCAGTGAATCAGAGTCATGGCTATATAAAAAACGACAGCCCCAAAAATCATTATGCAGACGGAAGCGACAGGAAAGACCTGCCCGAAGCCGTGTGAAAAGCGGGAAATAAGAAGAAGTCCGGCAATAATCAAAATTACGCCTGCGGCAAGCAGAATATTCAACATGGGAACTGTAATTTTTTTCATATCAAACTCCAGAAGGTAAAAACAAAAAAGAAAGTAAATCAGAATAGAATACTATAGAAACAAAGAAATTTCTAGAGAAATTGGAGAATCACAAATTTATGTCGTTGAGGAAATGCTGGTTTTGTGATATTTTTAAAATCATGAAAAAAAGGACCATTCTTTTTGCATCGCTATTATTCTGCTCTTTTTCAGCATTTTTTATCTTGGGATGCAGCAGGAATTCAAAAACTGACGGCACAGAAGAAACTTTAAGCCAGCTGGCAAATCTCCTTGAGGACGAGACAATTTCCGCCCAGTCACGCTATGCGGTCATCAACAGAATCGCAAACCTTTTTTACTCCCAGGGAAGAACAGACGACATGGTTCTTTTTCTTACCGAGTGGGTTGAAACTCACCCAGGAGACTCCTACGACGCCTACTGGCTTTTCATGGTCGCATCAAATTATTTAAAAGCCGGGGAAGAACCACTTGCGGAATACTATTACGAGCGCATCATCAACAATTTTTCAGACCTGCTTGTAAACGGAGACTCAATTCACTTCGCCTGCCTGCAGCACCTGATTCAAATCAGCAAAAGCTCGGCAAACAGAATCAACTACTTCAACCGAATCATCAGCAATTTTCCTCAGAACGTAAGCATCACCGAAATGTACCTCCGTCTGGCCCTCGAATATGAGAACGTGGGCGAATGGGATATGGCCCTCAAATCATACTCCCTCTTCCTGGAGCAGCCTGATTCCTCAACGATTCAGATTCCGGGCATTCCGGATGCCTACACAAAGGCCCGCCAGATGGTCGATTTCGCAAAATCCCCAAAAGACTGGACCTTTGAGTCACTTGACGCCCTCGAAAATGCCGTCAAAAAAGCAATTTCCAGCTACAACTGGCGATCCCTGGACCGCTACCGCTCAAAAGTCAATTTCTTCGCAATGAGCTGGAAGTCAAGCGAATCTGACCCAAACGCACTCGAAAACTTCTCAATGCACAACTTCATGCTGGGAAACAGAATCCGCTACAACGAAAGCCTGGATGACACTTCCACCCCGACCGAAGCCTACCTGCGCACCTGGGGCTGAAGCCAGTACATCAACGTCTGGTACCTGTATTTCCGCAAAGTAAACTTCCCTGCCGACCCAGAAATCCACGGACGCTGGGAATGGGCAGGAATCTACTTCGGTGAAAAGCTTTAAAAAAACTTCCCTCATATTCATTTTTCTCATTTTTTCGCTTCCACTCTTTTCCGTCGAAAACGAAGAATTTCTTGAAAAGGTGGAGCTGGAGAAACTTCCTCCGGCTGATGAATATTACATAGACGACTCGCCCTTAAATCAGATTCTCAAGCTCTTTGACGAAGAAGATTACGAGAGGCAGAAGGCCTTTCTTGAGCACAAGCAGAAGAAAATCATAAAGGAAGCAGGCGGAATAAAGCTAAGTCAGGGCAAGTACGAGCAGGAAATAATCCACGAATACATTGCCCGCTACATGACTCAATTCGGAAAGGAAAGCCTCTACAAGATTCTTGACGACGGAGAATATTACCGCCTTTACGTCCGCCAGGAGCTTAAAAAACGAAACATGCCCGCAATTTTAGAATACCTGCCCCTGGTCGAAAGCGAATACAAGCCCACGGCAAAATCTCGAAGCGGAGCAAGGGGACTTTGGCAGTTCATGGAAAACTCGATGGCTCCCTTCCTCAAGAAAAACGAGTGGTTCGACGAGAGGCTTGACCCCTGGAAGGCAACAAGCGCGGCCCTGTCAAAGCTTCAGGACAACTACAAGACCTTTAATGACTGGCCTCTTGCAATCGGGGCCTATAACTGCGGAGCCGGAGCCATGAGGCGGGCACTTCAAAAATCCCCTGTAAAAAGCTTCTGGTACCTCAGCGAGCACAATTTAATTCCAGAAGAGACAATAAATTACGTTCCAAAGCTGATTGCCATCAATGAGATTGCAGAAAACGGTGAGGAATACAAGGTCACCCTTCCAAAAATCAGCGAGTCAAGGCATTACGCAGACTTTGACTATGCGACAAGCAGCAGGGAAATTTCACTGGACCGGCTTGCCCAGGAAATCAGGCTTGACCACAGCATACTCAAGAGCCTCAACACGGAGCTGCTTCAGGGAAAAACTCCGCCCTACAACTATCAGCTCAGGCTTCCCATGGGAATGAAAAGAGCCGCACAGGAAGCGATTTTTGAAATCGAAAGAATGCAGTAAGGCTGCCATAAAAATTTTATTTTTCAACTTTCAATTTTCAGTTTTCATTTTTACTTGCCGATAATCTAAGTTGAAGAACTATTTAAAGGAACGTGCCGTGAGAAAGTCAATTTTATCTTCGCTGATTATATCCGCAATTCTGGCAGGAAATGCAGCTGCCTTGGAAAGAAAGCCAGTAATCTCGTCTTCCAGCGTAATCGACTGGTCAAAGTCAGTTTTTGTATCTGACGTAAACCTGGACACTGAGCGTGCAAGAATCAGCATGCCATCGGGAAAACGCGCGGCAATCAATTTTGTGGACACAAAGCTTCCTGACCTCATCAAGGATCCCCTTCTCTCCCTCTATGTCAATTCGAGCCAGCAGATCGGCGACCTTTTGCTTGCAAACAACATTACCCTTGAGCAGCTTACAAAAATCATCGACGAGGGAAAAAAGAGCCCGGGAATCTTTACAGACGGAAGCCTTACCCTCAAGACGACCCACACAATCAACCTTCACGAAATTTCCTCACTGATGATTAAGCATCACTTTCCATACGAAAACGCAAAGCCGATTGAGAATGTTTCTTCAAGAACTTACACAGGAATCATAATCGACGCGAGGGGCAAGCTTGACGTTCACGGCGAATTCATGACTGACTCAGTTTATCCCTGCTTCTTTCCCCAGATTTGGGACGAAAACATGAATTTGATTTACGAGCGCAACATGGGCAATCCTGAGTCAGAATTCAAGAACGGAATGATTGGCTACGACTGGCGGGATGATGAAACTTCCTATCACTCAAGAATTGGCTCAGACCCCCTTCACATAAAGGCAAGGAAAGTTTACGGCCACCTTCGTACTGACCCGGTAATTTCCCGCGAGGACGCCCTTAAGATTCTTTCCGTGCCGGAAAACCTCAAGCTTTTGCAGGAAGGCAAGGTCGTCGTTCTTCTCGACAAGGAAAACCTGACCTACTCCATCAAGACTGATGACAAGATTCAGGAATACTATGCTCCATTCCTCGATATTAAGAGCTATTTCCCAGAGTATGAGGAAGCTCCGATCATAAATATTAAGGAAGATTTTATCCAATTATTGTATGATTTGAAATTCGTAGCGGACAGCGCACAGCTTTTGGATTCAGAACTGCCCAAAATGGCAAATCTCGCAAGGCTGCTCAAAGACGTAAACAGAGATGACGCATTTACGATTCTCGTTGAAGGACACACCGCCGACGTAAACAAGCCTGTCGGTCAGATGAATCTTTCAATCGCACGAACTCAGACTATTATCAATGAGCTTGTCAAAAACGGTCTGGCGCGCTCAATTTTCAGCTACAAGGGCTACGGCGGAACTCAGCCAGTCGCATCAAACGCTACTCCGGAAGGAAGGGCTTTGAACAGGCGTGTAATCATCACCGCAAGGCCAAAAGCAACTTACATCCAAAGGAAATAAAAAAAGAGGAGTCCTATGAAAAAAATTCTTAGAGCAATTATTTTTCTGCTTGCTCCGTCTCTTTTTGCAGGAACTTTTTTCTCGGGCGAGACAGGACTTGCCTCAAGTTTTGTAAATAAAAAATCTTTCGCTCTTGATCCGGCACTTGTTTTCAGCGGCTTTCTCGGAGGCCAGCTGGCAATATCAAAATCATTTTCAGTGCAGGGCGAATTTTCCATTCAGACAGGCGACTTATACGAAAACGGAGTTACAAAAGAAGCTGACGCAATCTTCAGGCTCAACGAACTTTCAGGAACTTTCACCCAGTCTTTCATGGGAGCAACCCACACTCTGACTCTTTTTAAGGGCTGCAATGAATCAATCGGAAGCCAGAAATTCATAATCCGCAGACTTGGTGTAGAAAAATACTCTTCCCTTTTGACAGAAAGCTATCTTGGGCAAAACGGACTTTCCGCTTACGAGGTTTTTGGAACAGGCGGAAGCTACTCGCTAACCCTCAGAAATTTGCCTGCAAGTTTCGGTCTTGTCGTAAGCAAAAACTATGAGAACGAAGAAAAAAATGACGATGACGCAGCCCAGCTGAACGCAGACTTGAGGTTCGCAATGGCCGGCAAATTCCTGACGATTGACATGCTGGCAGGACTGGGAGCCCCACTTTACACAAAAAATTCCAGTAATGAAGACGTAGTGCTTTTAATCGACACACTTTACTTGCACTCAGGCGCGGACATTCTTATCGGAAACAAATACTCAACCAGCTCGCTTTTCCTGCAATTTGCATTTGACTACTTCCCGGTACGAAAAAGCGACAATTCCAGGGATTTTGACCTGAATGAAACTCACTTCATTTTTGAGCCGAGGTTTAAGTTTGGCGACGCAAGACTTAACATCAGCATTTACAACATTCCTTCAAAGAAAATTGCATCAGCTGAATCTGTCGGAAAAAGCTTTTTAATAGAAGATACTTTCGGTCTGGACATGCAGATGTATGCCGAAACAATGTACAAAAAGCACAGGAATTATACTGCAGGACTTCACTGCATGGTGGGATTTGAAGGCAAGCACTTTAAGGATTTTGGCGACAGCGATTTTATGGATAAAATGAACGTAAAATTCTGCCCCTTCACAGAAATTGAAGCCGACGGCGGTAAAGTCAACGTCCTGCTTACTGCCAACATGAACAAGTTTGCTGACAGCAAGCCGGGCGCCTTTAAATTGCACATCGGCTATAAAAAAGAATTCTAACCTACATTGAGAAGCTGCTGAGTCGTCCGCAAGCCTCTTCAACGTCGGCCTGGTGACCGAATGAGCTGAAGCGGATGAAAGACTCACCGGCTGGACCAAAGCCTGAACCTGGTGTCGTTACAATGTGGCACTTGTCAAGGATTGCATCGAATACATCCCAGCTCTTTTTTCCAGGGAATTTAGCCCAGACATAAGGACCGTTTCCTGTGAAGTATGCCTCAACGCCCATTGCCTTGAAGTTGGCTCCGTCAAGTGTTTCCTTGATTTTTTTGCCGTTTGCAAGGTAATAGTCGACCTGAGCCTTCATGTCCTTTAAGCCCTGCTCGTCCAAAGCTGCAAGACCGCCAGCCTGAGCGATGTTTGAAGCTCCGTTGAAGAGAGTTGTCATTACGCGGTTCCAGTCCTTGTTTACGCTTGAACCGTCGGCAAATTTGAGCTCGTTTGGAACTACGCTCCAGCCCAGACGAACGCCCGTGAAGCCTGCTGGTTTTGAGAATGAATTGATTTCGATTGCACAGGTTTTAGCACCTTCAATCTCGAAAATTGATTTAGGAAGATTTGAGTCGCGGATGAACTCGCTGTAAGCAGAATCGTAAATGATGATGCAGCCCTTTGCATTTGCATAGTCAACGAGCTTTTTCAGCTGCTCTTTTGTGGCTGTAACGCCTGTAGGATTGTTTGGAGAGCAGAAATAAATGAGTGTGTCAGGCTCGATTTTGCTCAAGTCCGGGAAGAAGCTGTTTTCTTCTGTACAAGGAAGATAGGTGATTCCCTTGTAGCCGCTTCCGATGTTTTCGCCGGCAGCGCCAACTACTACAGAACCGTCGACATAGACAGGATAAGCCGGGTCCTGAACTGCAACCTTTACGTCATTTCCGAAGAGGGTCTGAATTCGGGCAATATCGCATTTTGCTCCGTCTGAAATGAAGACTTCGCTTGCATCAACTTTGCCAGAGTAGAAGACTTCAGCGATTTTCTGGCGGAGGGCAGAATTTCCCTGCTCGTCACCATAGCCTGAATAGCCTTCAGGAGTAGCAAGGCCGAGGGCGTAATCGCTCATGGCACTTGCAATGTGTTTTGAAACCGGCTCTGTTGTATTTCCGATTCCGAGAGAAATAATTTTTGCTTCCGGATGAGAAGCAGCATATTCACGGCGGCGGCGGGCAACTTCAGGGAACAAATAGCCCGCGGTCAAATTTGCAAATCCAGTGTTTCTTTTAATCATAGTGAGCCTATTCTAACGAAACGCATGGATTTGTAAAAGGGGAATTTTAATTTTCCTTAAGATAAACTATCAAGCAGGCTGCGGCAGCCTAAAGTCACGTCATCCCAGGTTTCCTGGAAATTGCCTGTGTACCATGGGTCCGCAACGTCACGGTCAAGGCCGGCATACTCGAGAAGATAGTGGACTTTGCCCTCTGTGTCCTCACCAACCCGGCGGCGCAAGTGGCGCTCGTTTTCGCCGTCCATGATTATCAGAAGGTCAAATTCATTGTAGTCGTCCGGGGTAACCAGGCGGGCCCTGTGGTCAGTGTAGGGGATGCCATTCTGACTGAGAATCTGCCGGGTTCCTCGGTGCATTCCGTTTCCGATTTCATCGTAGTCAGTGGCGGCAGAATCAATGTAAAAGTTTTTTTCAAGCCCTGCTTCCTTGACATAGTGCTTCATTACCATTTCTGCCATTGGCGAGCGGCAGATATTTCCGTGACAGATAAAGAGGATTTTTTTCATGCAGGGATTATATCAGAAATAAAAAAGGATTTTAAGGGCTTGCCCTTAGGAGAAGGTGGGGGCGCAAGGAAGTGGAGTTCGCGCTTCAGGCGCAGCCTTCGGCGACCGGCTCCCCAGGAAAGCCTTTCCCCCTCCCCTATTTTTTTTAGCCTCTTGCCTTGAGTTCTTCGCTGATTTCTTCGACTTTTTTGTCGGTCAGAATGAACTTGCTCTTGAAGATGATGGCTCCGCAAATCAGGACGAAAATCGGTACAAGGGTCATTACCATGCGGAGTCCCATTTTTGATGCGGCGGAAACTCCTTCTGAAAAGTCGATGTTCATGTTCTGGCCGCAGTCGGTAATCTGCTTCAAATTGAGGATTGAGAGAGCGATTGATGCGATGAAGGCAGAAATTCCAGATGCCAGCTTTACGACGAAGGTCTGCATTGAGAAGATTACGCTTTCGTCCCGGCGGTGATTTTTAAGGTCGCCGTAGTCTACTGTGTTTGCAAGGAAGACCGTGATGATTACGTTGTTTACGCCTGCGCTTGCCATTACGAGAACTCCCGGAATGAGGAAGGGAACTACTGAGCTTACGCCAAGACTTGCCATTGCAAGAAGGGCTATGTAGCCTGTTATGCTCATTCCAACGCTGACGTAGAAAATCTTGATGTTGTTGAGCTTGAGCAGGTTTCTCAAAAGCGGATAGAGAATCATCATAGCCAGAATCTGTGTGCCGCCGCCGACCATGTTGAAGAGGGCATAACCGTCATTCCAGTTTGTGCCGCCCAGGTCATATTTGAAGAAGTAGATTACCAGGTTTGATGTGATGTAAAGGGCAACGTTGATGACGACAATCGTAAGGACCACACACATTGCCTGATCATTCTGAAGAAGGGCGCGGAACATTTCCCTGATTTTTGCAGTCTTCATGTCTACAGATGATTTTTCCTTGATTGTAAGGCACATAATCAGTGTGAAGAGGACGAAAAGAACCGCAACACCCAGCGTGAAATATTTAAATCCGGCAAGCTCAATCCACTGTTTTCCAGGATAGCGAGAGGCAAGCTCAGCAGGCACCTGTCCGGCAAACATGTTTCCAAGAAGGGGAACGATAATCATGGTAAGGATTGAAATGATTGCGGAACCGACTCCGGCACAGCTTCGTGCAAGGGTTGTAAGGCCTTCGCGCTCTTTTCCGCCGTTTGTGAAAGCCGGAATCATTGACCAGTAAGGAATGTCCATCATCGTGTAGGTAACGCCCCAGAGGATGTAAGTGACTGCGGCATAGGCAACAAGACCAGAGGCATCAAGAGCAGGAGGCGCTGCGAACATGAGGAAAAGGACTACTGCGTTTGTGAGGGTTCCGATTAAAAGCCAGGGACGGAATTTTCCCCAGCGGCTCTTTGTCTTTGCGACGACGACACCCATAATGGGGTCATTGAATGCGTCAAAAATTCGTGCGACGAGCAAAATTACGCCCATAGCAACGGCACTGACGCCAAGAATATCCTGAAAATAGTAAAGGATGTAGCTTGCAGAAAGCATGTAGACCATGTCCTTTCCGACAGCTCCAAGTCCATACGAAGTTTTTTCCTTAAGTCCCAGCATAGGAGTCTCCTTTCTTAATTTCTCAATGCAACAAGAATTATATTTATCAAAATTTCAATCTGCTTGCGGGCCGCCACGCTTCTGTCCATGTTCAAAAGCTCTCCTGAAATCGAAAGCTTCTGGGCAAGGCAGAAAAGGGAATGCATCATCGTGGTGAACATTTCCTGGGTTGTGGAAGCAGCAAGAACTTCATTTTTGGAGCCAGAGAATGAAATCGAACCGTCGCTGATTCCCTTCTCCAGAGCCTTAACTACGATTTCGCTTGTGACGACAATCGTTTTTTCATATTCACGGAGTTTTTCAGGACTAACCTTCTCTTTTTTGATGAAAGAATCAAAATAGTAGACGAAGCTGAAAAAACTCCGCTGGGTAACGAGGGCATCGGCAAAAATTTCAAGCAGTTCCCTCATCTGCTCGAAACCGGTCAGTGAGTCAAATTTTTCGGAAGTAAAGACTTCGTTGAACACAGCCGTTTCAAGATTCCATGCGTAAATTGCAACTTCAATCGCAAGCTCTTCCTTTGTCTGGAAATACCTGTACAAAGAAGCGACGCCGATTTTGGCTTCGGCCGCAATGTCATTCATCGAGATGTTTTCGATTCCGTTATCTGCAAAGAGCCCGAAAGTACATTCGATTATTGACTGGATTCTTCCGTCTTTCTTTTCTTTACGAGTCTCGTTCTTTTTCTCACTGACCTGCCCATTCATATCCGCTAACCTCTTTTCCAACCGCCTTTTCAACGGCATGATATGCTCCGTTGTAAATTCCGGCTTTCTTATTAGCCATAATAGCATGATTCATTTTTTCTAGTAAGTCTGGTGTTTCTATAAACCAGCGCAGCATATGGCAGGCGTAATCGAGATTCGGACATTCAGGAGTTCCGTCACCGACTTCTGCGGCACGGATTGCACCCCAGCACTCATGACCGCCGACATGCTGAATCATAAGCTTTGGAACAGGATAGAAGGCAAGCTCGCTCGGCTTTGTAATCAGCACGTCGCAGGCCCGGATAAGCAGGTTTGTCGCGTAAACGGCTGCAAAAATGTCCTTGTGACAGAAAACATGGATTCCAGAAGATGCGTCGAATGAGCAGAGCTCGTCGTTCAGGGCGATTTCCGCAAAAGACTTTGTATGATTCCAGTCGTGGAAGTGAGTCTTTGAAAGGGCCTCGATTCCAGGAATTTTCTCACGGAACATGTTCCAGACATTTTCGTAGTCACCGATGTTGAGGTAAAGGGCTGCCTTTCCTCCCTTTATATATGGAAGTAAAGTGCGTATCAAAGAAGCAAAATAGTCTCCCTGGGCTCCGGCACCGCCGATTGTCAAAAGGAAGCGGAGAGGCTTTCCGTTCTGAATGCGGTCAAGGCGTTTTTTGCAGTCAGACTCGATATTTCTGACCATTTCGTCGTCCATGTAGTGACCTGCATAGCAGATGTCCTTTTCGCCCATTGGATTGAGGATTTTTTCTCCGTCAAAGCCTTTAAGCGTTCTGTACGAAAGATAAGAAGAAGGAGTCTGAACAAGATGCAGGGCACCCTCGCTCAAGTGAAGTCCCATGGCCCAGTTATCAGGAATTGCGTTTACGACAGACTTGAAGCCCGCGTGAACGGCAGCCTGGGCTGGCCAGACGTGAGTTGCAATAAAGGGAGTTTCGCGCGCAAGATCGTTCAAGACCGGAGTCATGAGCTCGGCAGTCTTCTGGTCCCCTGCGTTGTAGGAAAGTTTTTTGAAGCCCTCCGTGTTAAGGGGATCCCAGACCAGCTTGTTGAAAAGCTTAGATTTCTGGGAAAGGCGGCTTGCCATAGAATAAAGCTTATTCTGATAGGCTATGATTTTTGTACAGGTCGTCTCCGGGAAGGAATTGAGGTCAAGCCAGAGGGGTGTGTAACCCATTGCGTGAGCCGCACTTGCCATTGCCATTGAAATGCGGTAGTGACCGAATCCCATGCGGATGTTTCCGATGATGATTGACTTTTCAGGAAGAGGTCCCATAGGCTCCTTTGAAAGAACCAGGACTTTTGCCCCGAAAGCAGGAGTGAGCACTTCATTGTCAACGGCAGCAAGATGATAGGGAAGGTTCCTGTCATCCCCGAACTTCTTAATGAATTTTTTCTGCTGGGCCGCAGCCTTGCGGAGTGTCTTTTTATCGATTACATTTCCAAAAATCACAGAGCTTTTATCCATAAAACTCTTCTCTCCTATTATCTCTCGTAAATTCTATTTTCTTTCGTAAATTGAAATCGAATGAGGCTCAAATGTGAAGATTTCGCCGTCACGATTTCCGTATTCGATTACAGTCTCAAGATTCTCGGTCTTTTCCCGGAATCTTGAAATCAGTTCTCTTCTTTCTATATTAATGCTCTCGTCGCTCAGATTGATGAAGCCCGTGTATTTCGAATCCGTCGAATACTTGCTCTTTGAGAAAATGAAGTAAGATGTCGAATTCCTGTTCTCAAGGCCGAAATCCTCAAATTCAAAAAGCTTGTAAAGGGCCTCGATTTTTTTTGTGAGCGCCCCTTCCCTTTCTGTGTCAAAATGCACAGGATCATCCGAATGCATAATCTGACTTGCAAAAAGATAGTTTACGAGGGCAATCAGGACCTTTTCCTTGTCGTTCAAAGTGATGTTTTCGTAACGCAGGAAAACGACATCCGGATCGTTGATGTAAATGCACTGATTCCAGAAAGCATGTCCCAGTGTGCTCTGCATGTTAAGGAAGGCACTCGTTCTTGAAGGGAAATTTGCTTTCTTCATCCAGGCTACATCCCAGGCTTCCTTTGTGTCCGGCCCGATTCGCGAAAGAGGAAGGGATTTAAAGCTTGACTCAAATGGCATTCCGCAGCCAAGATAAGCCACATTTTCTCCCTTTTTATTGACCTTGCGCTTGGTAAGGACTTTGACGGCACGGTCATACCACTGATATGCTGAGCCGCCGTTTTTAAAGTTTCCGCAAATCATTCCTGAGAACATGAAGTCCAGCTTGATGTAGCGGAAGCCCCACTCATTCACAACTTTTTCCATGAGGGAGTCGAGATATTCAATGACTTCATCCCGGCTCAAATCAAAGCAGAAGTATGAATACGGAAGGGCCGGCTGATTTTTGCCGAAAGTTCCGCCCCAGAGAGGATTCAAACCGGCAGCGATAGCCTTTCCCTTTTTATCGCACAAAATCCAGTCCCGGTGGCTCTGGGCAAAGTCGCTGCGCCAGTCGATGATGAAGGGAGCAATCCAAAGCCCCGGAACATAGCCCTTGTCTGAAATCGATGAAGCCAGGGCCGTCATTCCCTGGGGGAAGCGGTCTTTTCGGGCATCCCAGTCACCGAGGGCTATTTCCCAGCCGTCGTCAACCTGGAATACGCAGGGCTTTTTCGAATCCATAAAGTGGGTTTTGATTAAATTTTCAGTATGCGACAGGCTCTCCAAATCGACTTTGATAAGCTCATTGTTGATGTCAGCATAGTGATTGTACCAGGATTCCCAGCCGCCAAGGGTGATTTTGTTTTTGTAGGGAGTTGTATTGAGGAAACCCAAGGAGCTAAAACGCTCAGCATTGTCAGTAAGAAAAAGCTCCTGAGTTATTTTACGAAGTTCAAAAAAGTCACGCGCAGAAAAAATTGCCAGCTCAGCGATTTTATCGCCCTCATGCCAGGTTTTTCCGTCAGCGTAAGCCGTGCAGGTAATTTTCCGCTTCTTTCGGTCAACATAGAAATTCACCGGAGGAAGAAGGTCTGAAACATTACCTGTTGAGGCCAGGGCAAGGTAAAGATTTTTGCCGTTTAGGTTCCAGCGCAAGTAGATGAAAAAACTTCCAACAAGCAGTTTTTTTGAGCGAAGATTTTCAGGAAGTTTTCCCGGAACAGTAAAATATTGTTTCCACTGGGGAACAATCGGAAAATATTTTTTCTGGTATCTTCCGGCATCAATTTCACCGCCAAAGCCCCAGCTCTGCCAGCCCGAAGCGTAAAAAGCGAAGTCATGATTCTCGCAGAATTCGGCATCGTCACCGGCAAAGTAAGATTCAACGAGCGAGTCAATGGAAAGATTTGCAAAAATTCTGTTTTCACTGTCAGTGCAGTCCGCACCGTGAAAAAAATATTCTTTTTTTTCAATCTCTTTCATGACTCAGCTCCTTGTTATTTTTAGAAGAAAAGCTCTACGCCGATTGGCATGTAGAATTTGCTTGCTTTTCCGTCATATTTAAGGTCTACAACGTCGTTTACACTTCCTTCCATTGACTGGAGTGTGAAGTCACCAGCGATTCCGGCGAACATAAAGTTGTTGGCAGCAAAAGTTTTCTTTACATAGACCTCAGCAGCGATTTTGTGCTGGTTCAACTTCAAGTCCTTTACAGAAAGACCGCTTGTCATGTTTCCGCTTGCATTTGCAGAAGTGATGTTGTAGTTTCCAGAAAGACCTACGAAAACGTCCTGCTTGCCGAATGGATTGATACAAACCTCAGCGAGGAAGTCAGCACCAGCCATAACGATGTCTGCACCTTCATTAGCCTTCATGCTGACAAGACCATAAGAATACTGGCTCAAGTTTGAAGTACCCATTCCGCCCCAAACGTGACCTTTGTACATGATGAATCCCTGCTTGATGACGCCCATTGTTCCCAAACAAGCGTACCAGTTGTAGAACTTCTCAGGATCATATTCGCGCAATTCACTCTTGCTTACGAGAGGAAGTTTCAAGCCAAGCTCGATAAGATTAGCGTTAGGTGTTTCTGAAAGATTTAAGTTAGGGTCGAGGAAGCTTGTAGCTCCACCCATGAAGCCAAGCCAGTCGATACCGAATTCCATTCTACCATAGTAATCGTTCATGTCAAATCCAGCGGCGCGGGCAGAAGCATACTTAGCTTTTTCGTAGCGGTAGTTTGATTCTGAAATTGAATCGCCCCAGTACTGAGCCTTAATCTGGAAAAGACCAGGAAGTGTGTAACCGATACCAAACTGTGAGTCGCGGACAGCATCATAGAGGCGGACAGATTTTCCACTGTCAGTATCAGCGGCACTTTCTCCGCCCAAAGTTCCTGCAAAATCAACTGCACCATTCATGTAGAAGCCGGCAAGCGGAGAATCCTCGTTACCCTTGATTGAAGCGAAGAGACCTGTTGCAGTCCAGATTTCCTGGAAAATATCGTCCTCAGATTTTACGTCGCCAGACTCACGCTGACCGAAATCACCGATTGTACCGCGGAGTTCCTGCTCACGCATGCGGCCGAAAGCAACTTTTGTCTGGAAGAGGTCGTTGTCGAAGAGACCCCAGATTTTTGCCTGGTCACCGATTGCAACGGCATATTTTCCGTCCTCGTTGTAGTTTACCTTATCAGCAGATTCGTTTGAGTCCCAGAGCTTATGAACGAAAAGAGCGCGTGCGTCTGAGTCGAGGTTGAAGTCAAAGCCGAAGTGCTCGTCAGGAGTGCGGCCGATAATCCAGAATCCAACGCGGCTTCCATAAGACCAGTCAGGAGCAAGGCCAGCGTAGTTGCGTGAAGAAGACTCGTCTTTTTCTTCAATTGCAGCTACAAGGGCTTTGGCAGTAGCATATTTTGTTGCATAATCTCCTACCTGGCCACCAACAGACTTTGCTGTTCCAAGTACAGTAGGAACATCTGCACCTTTTCCGTATGCTGTAAGGGCAGCTGTATAACCTGCATAAGTAGCAACAGCCTCAGCATATTCTGCAAAATTTGAACTGTCAGCTGCAAGAGTAACATTTTTAACATTGTTGGCTTCAGCACCAACAGATGAAGCTGCCATTCCAACAGCAGTGTTTACATAAGTAAGGCTTGAAGCATCTGTAGCAACCTTAGCTGCCTCATAAGCCATTGCTGCTTTCATAAATTCACTCTCTGCATTTTTAGCTGTAGAGTTTGCATCCACTGTAATCTTAGTAGAATTGCTCTCATGTCCAACATTGAAAGTAGACCTGCCCCATGCACCAAAAGAAATGTCACCAACGCCAGTCTGCAATGTGCGGGCTTTCAAAGTCTCGTGAGTTTCGCCAAAAGCCAGGCCTGCTGTAAGAGCAAGAGCCGAAGCCGCAGCAATAATTTTTTTCATATTGTCCTCCTGTTTTTGTATCCTTTCTGGAAGTCGCTTGTTAATTTGATAGTAGTACTATCATTTCTTTTTCAAGGTTTATGATAGTATCACTATCACTTTCTGTCAACAAAAATTTCACTTCGTTTTTGAGAAAATAAGGGATTTTTTTGAACAAAACCGATATAATCACTTCATCATGCTTAAGCGTTCAGGCCATGCGGATTTGCCCCTTCATACGGGCACTGTCCCCAAGTGGCTGGCAGACAGAATGAAACTTCTCGGAACAGAAATTGTCGAAGCCCTTCTTATTAACTACGGCAAAAAAGAAGTGCTGGTGCGCCTCAGTGATCCCCTCTGGTTTCAGTCACTGGGAGCGGTTCTGGGCATGGACTGGCACTCAAGCGGCATCACCACCAGCGTAATGTACGCCCTCAAAAGGGGAATCAACGAAAGGGCCCGGGAATTCGGTCTCTGCGTATGTGGCGGCCGCGGAAAATACTCCCGAAAAACACCCGACGAGCTTTTGTATCTTGCAGACGCGACAGGCCTCGACGGAACTTCCCTGGTAAATGCAAGCAAGCTCACGGCAAAGGTCGACGGCTGCGCTGTTCAGGACGGATTTCAGCTTTACATGCACAATTTTGTCCTCAGTGACGAGGGAGACTGGGTCGTAGTCCAGCAGGGAATGAACACAAATCTTCGGACGGCAAGGCGCTACCACTGGAGCTCGGAAAATCTTCGTTCTTTCGTGGAAAATCCCCATTCAGGAGTCACGGGCGAAAATCAGGGCAAGATTTTAAACCTCACGGACAGCAATGCCAGGGAAACAAGGGGAACAATCCTCACCCTCACCCACGAAAATCCCGACCGGATGATTAAGGAAATCGCAAAAATCTCAGGAAATGATTTTTCAAAACAACTGGAGTTTGATTTTGAGGGGGAAAGCCTTCCCCTCGCTTCAGCCGGCAAGCCGTCTTCCGCTACCCCTTCTCCTGGGGTTTCACCCCAAGCCCCAAGCTGGCAGGGTAGTCAAATCTTAATCCGTAACGACAGGAATCTTGTAATGCCATCTCACCATGAAGTAAGGCCGGAAGACGTGGATTTAAATCGGCTGGGTTCTGTTCTGGCAACGGCTTACGAAAGCGACAACAAGGATTTTGAGTCCCTTTTGCTCACTCCGGGGCTCGGTCCCCGCACCCTGCAGAGCCTTACCCTCGTAAGCGAAGTGATTTACGGCACACCAAGCAGATTCTCTGACCCGGCCCGCTTCAGTTTTGCCCACGGAGGCAAGGACGGTCACCCCTTCCCTGTCCCCTGCCGCATCTACGACGAGTCAATCCGCGTGCTCGGAGATGCAATCGAAAAATCAAAGCTGGGCTACAACGATAAAAGCGAATGCATCAGAAGATTGAACGCCACAGCCCGCCAGATTGAAGCAAACTGTGAGCCAATGGCAGACTTCGAAGCAACGCTAGAGCACGAACGCGCCCACTCAAAAGAATGGGGCGGAAGGACTGTTTCAGATTAGCCTACAATTTCCCTTACGAATTTCAGGGAATTCGGAACGTCCTTAACACCCTCGAAAATCAGGTAGGCATCCGGGCACTCGGCTTTTATGAGCGGAAGGAAATCTTTCCAGCCCATAAGGCCCCTTCCCAGCGGCGCGATTTCAAGCTCGTCACCATTTACGACATAATCCTTGAGGTGGAAGCCCGCGATTTTGCCCTTGAAGAGCTTGAGGCAGGTCTCAAAAATCTTTGCCCGTTCCTCGTGGTTCCCGATATAAAGATAATTGTAAATATCAACGATAAAGCGGAAATTTTCCTGGTCCGGATCGATTTCGTCGGCAAGTCGCTTGAGAAGTTCCGGCTTGTACATACAGTGGCCCCAGGCTCCTTCCAAAGCCATGCAAACTCCGCTTTTCTTTGCAATTGCAGGCATGGGAGCGAAAATCTTCTTTACTTCCTGAAAGGCTTCTTCGGTCTGGTTCTTGGGATTGTAAGTCCATTTGTCATCGTTATAGCTACCTGTCTCAGAAGCGACGAATTTTGCCCCGAATTCAGCAGCATGGCGCAGATGGTCAGCGTATTTTTCTGCCCCCAGCTTTACCTTGTCCTTGTTTGAGTGGACAGGATTAAAATAAGCACCCAGAAGAGGAATCTCAACGCCGTGAGAATTAAAGCCATTGCGGATTTCAGAAACCACTTGGTCCGTAAGGGTGCCGGGATTTCCGTTCTGCCCCTCGACAGCCTTGGCAATGGCAAGCTGAACTCCGTCAAAGCCCCATTCATGAGCAGTCTCGCCCAGCCAGTCAGCCGAGCCTTTTCCAATATCATGCGGTCTAATCAAAATCTTCATATTTTTCTCCAATATAATTATCCACAGATTATTACAGACATCCACAGATTTTCACAGATTAGCACAGATTTATATAGATAGAAAGATAAATTTCTTTTCACAGTTTTAAATTTTCTGCTAATTTCTCATTCCTGATTGCTAATTCCTAATTTAAAATTTTTCTGCTATAATCTAATCATGCAAACAGCCTTATACTTAATCCCCTGCCCGATGGGCGAAACTCCGAATGAACAGGTTCTTCCTTCTTATAATTTTGAGATTGTTAAAAATATCCGGCATTTTATCGTCGAAAGCCGCAAGGCAGCCGTAAGATTTTTGATTTCGCTGGACAAGGATTTTCCGATTGACAGCTGCACTTTTACCGAGCTAAGCGAGCACACGGACCAGAAGGCCGATCTTTCAAAAATTCTTTTGCCGCTCGAAAAAGGCGAAAGCATAGGCGTGATTTCTGACGCTGGCTGCCCCTGCATCGGAGACCCAGGAAGCCGGGCTGTAGAAATTGCTCAGAAAAAGAATCTTCCTGTAGTTCCGCTCGTAGGCCCCAACTCAATGATTATGGCCATCATGGCTTCAGGCTTTAACGGCCAGAACTTCGCCTTCAACGGCTACCTTCCGGTCAAAAACGGCGAACGCGAAAGCAAAATCAAGCAGCTGGAAAACAAGGTCTGGAAAGAAGACCAGACTCAGCTTTTTATCGAAACTCCCTACCGCAATCAGAAAATGCTGGAGGCAATCATAAAAACCTGCCGCCCCGAAAGCAAGCTCTGCATAGCCACTGGAATCACCACTGACCAAGAGTCAATCAAGACAAAAACGATAGCCCAGTGGAAAAAAGAAAAGGCCGAAATCGCAAAGATTCCGACCATCTTTCTACTATATAAATAATTTATTTCAGTAATTCCGCAATATCAGCCCTGCCCCATCTTGCGGCCATTTGAGCCGGGGTTTCGCCTGAGATATTGCGGACGTTTTTGTCCAGCTTGAGGGCGACCAGATGCTCGACTGTCGCACGGTCAGCCGTTCTTGAGGCATAGTGGAGGATTCCGTCTCCCTGCCTGTCAGTCTTAGTCGCATTGTATTTTACGATGGCGTCCAGCAAATCCGTATTTTTTGTGGTGAATACAGTAGTAAGGGCATTTTCGCCAGTTGTCGTAGAAATGTATGGGTCAGCGCCGTATTCAAGAAGAACCAGAGCCTGAGATTTTTCGTTTGCGGCAACGGCCTCGTTCAAAGCGGTCAGGCCCTTTCCGTTTCTCTGGCTTGCAGGATAGCCCATGTTCAAAAGCTGGGTCAAAGTCTTCCTGTCAGCATGCTTGTGAACTGCAATGTGAATCGGAGTGTTTCCGTCTGAGTCAGCGATTGTAATGTCGCTTCCAAGAACAGCCTGAATAACTGAAATGTCAGAGTTGAGCACCAGTGAGAAAGGTGTGTCTCCGGCTGCGTCCCGAGCCAGAGGATTTCCGCCCGATTTTCTGATTAAGTTGATGATGCCGATATTGCCTGTAAGGGCCGCTTCGTGATAGGCGTTGCGTCCGCTCATTTCCTGAACCTGAACATTTGCCTTGTACTGCAAAAGAAGCCGGACCAGTTCCTCATTTGAGCTTGAGATTGCATCCATCAAGACAGTCCGGCCGGTTGCGTCAGTAGCATTGATGTCGGCACCGCTTCGGATCAAAAGAACAGCCATGTCTTTTTTGGCAGAACGGCAGGCATCACTCAAGGCAGTTTTACCGCTCAAATTCTGGGCGTCAACGTCAACTCCCAGGGCAATCAGATTTTTTGCCGTGTTGAAGGCATTCCATTTTACTGCCGCATGAAGAGGCGTGTTTCCAAGATTGTCACGTCCCAGCTTGTCTTTTGAATCAATGACAAGACCGTTTGCAACAAGCACGTTGATTGTAGCAGGAGAATCATCACCGCCCTTTACTGCAGAATAAACAGCACTCTCGCCGTTTCCGTTCTGGGCATCAACTTTTGCTCCTTTCTGAATCAAGGCAATGATGGCTCCGTTCAAGTGCCATTCAGAAGCATAGTGCAAAGGTGTATTTCCGCTTCCGTCCGTTGAATTCAGTGTTTTTGAAGTAATCAGCCAGTCCTGAACGTCACCGCCCCGGGTCAAGGCAAGGCGGAGAGGAGAATTGTTCTGGGTGTTTGTCGCAAAGATGTCGGCATTTTTTTCAAGGAGCAGGTCTCCGGCATCACGTCGGTTTTTCTGAACTGTGATGAAAAGGGCCGAGTCACCGTTCTTGTTGCGGGCATTTACGTCAGAGCCAATCTCAACAAGATAGCGGATATAATCAATAGGAGCGTCACGGTTTACAGCGATATGAAGGGCCGTGTTTCCGCTTGAGTCAGTCGAATTTACGTTTGTTTTTGTAATCAAGGTCTCAAGCATTTCGCGGGTTTCTGAATCAAGGGCCTTTGTAATCGGAGTATTTCCCTGCATGTCTTCCGCATAAACGTCAGCACCGTTCTGGGCATAGAATTTTACCTGCTCTGGGTGCTGGGTCTCAATTGCAAGGGCAAGAGGTGTTACGCCTTCCTTGTTTCGCTCGTTGACGACAGCTCCGTTGCTGACAAGAAGGGAAAGAGTGTTGACTGGAGCATTTGCCATGGTCGCAACGTGGAGGACTGTATCACCGTACATATCCTTCTGATTTACGTTTGCCTTGTATCTGAGAAGAAGGGGGTACATATCCTGCTGGGCAGCTTCCGGAATAATCAAAAGAATCGGTGTCTTGCCGATTGAATCCATTGAATTGACGTTTGAGCCGTGCTTAAGCAAAAGGTTTGCAATGTCTACCCGGCCGTAGCGGACAGCCTCATGAAGGGCAGTCGCACCGCTGATGTCCTGGGCTTTGAGCAAATCTATAGTACGGACTGAAGAATTATCATTTAAAATGTAGTCAACGACACCTGTGTGGCCGTCAATTGTGGCAAGATGAAGAGGGGTCTGACCGTCATTGAAGCGCAAAATCATGTTATGGGTTCGGACGGCGTCCTCAAAGTAAGCGTAATCGCCTCGGACAGGAGTAGCACCCGCAAGCAGGAGTTTTGCCGCAATCCTTACAGAAGCCGCATTTTCCGCGTTTTTAAATGCGAGGTCCAGAGGAGTAAGGCCGTAATTGTCGCGGACTGAAAGGGGAACGCCCACCTGGATGCAGCGGTTGATTGCCTTTTCATCGCGGGTCTTAACGAAATAATGAACGATTGATTCTCCGTCAATGTCACGGAGCTCGCCGGTCTGAGAAGTAATCATAGCCTCATACCAGACGTCGCCTTTTTCAAGGGCAATCTCAAGGGCTGTGTTTTCCTCGGCATCCTTTGCGAAAATGTCACCGTGGACGATGGCAAGGACTTTGGCCGCATCAATGGCATCATTTTTGATTGCAACATGAAGGGCTGTGTCACCATCGTTATTGCGAACCTCAGTGTCCGCTCCCTTGATGATAAGGAAGCTGACCAAATCAGCCTCATTTACACGGGCAGCGACATGAAGGGCCGAGTCTCCGTTCTCATCAACAGCGTTAATATCAGTTTTTGTCTTGAAAATTTCCTTTGCCTCATCATATCGTCCCTGCATGATAAGTTCCTGGACTGAGGCAGACTTTACAGGCGTAGAGGCACAGCCTGCAAGAAAGATACAAACTGTAAAAATAAGGGCTGCTTCCTTAAAAATTCTTTTCATGATTAGTTTCTCCCACAAAACTTGTTCTTCTTTTTGAATATCGGAAAAATTATGGTCATTTGTTAGAATTTACTGTAAAATGATTTTGTGGTATAATTCTTAAAATGATCAACTACTGGATTCAGGAAGACAATCAGTTTGTCAAAATCAGCAGGGAAGAGCTTTCTCAAATCGAATCAGACCGCCGCCTTTGGATTGACGCGCGCAGAGTCTCACAGGACGAAATCACCTTCCTCCAAACTGAATATAAGCTCGACCCTGAGCTTTTGCTCGACGTAATGGACCAGGACGAGCTTTCCCGAATCGAAAACTGGGACGACTATGTTCTTTCCATCATGCGTCTTCCGGTCTTTACGCCCAACGCCGAAGTCAGTTACTCAACGGCACCAGTGGGCGCGGTCATTTTTCCCGACAAAATCATCACAATCTGCTGGACTGACTGCGAGGTTCTCAAGGATTTAAGCGCCAACCGCATCAAGGGTCTTTCCCTTTCAGATTTTCCGGCCTTTTTAATCCGTATTCTGGCCCGCAGCGACATCATGTTCCTCCGCTACCTCAAGGAAATCATCCGCCGGGTCACATCGATTCAGAACGAACTGCACGAACAAATCGAAAACGCCGAGCTCATCCAGCTTCTCAACCTCGAAAAGTCGCTCACCTACTTCACCACGTCACTCAAGGCCAACCAGCTTCTTCTCGAGAAAATCCGCCGCACGCGCATCCTCAAGCTGGACTCAGACGATCAGGAATGGCTCGACGACGTTGAAATCGATAACCGACAGGCTATGGAAATGGCCGACACCTACAGTTCAATCACCACGGGCGTAATGGATGCTTTCGCAAACGTAATCTCCAACAACATGAACGTCACCATGAAAAAACTCACGGTAATTTCTCTGGTCCTCATGATTATGAGCTTCATCACAAGCTTCTGGGGCATGAACATCCGCCTTCCATGGAGCACGTCAAATTCATGGGCCGGCTTCTTCTGCATCACTGGCCTCTGTATAATTTCCGGAGCCGTTGCATACATCTTCATGAACCTCAGGCCTGTCAAAAAAGTCAAGAAAAACAAGAAGCGTAAAAAATAAAAGGGAGAAGCCTCTCCCTCGCGCCCACTTCGTTGGCCGCTACCCACTCTACGGGGGAAGCCCCCGTAACGCCCCCTGGTATAAGGAGTTATATATGAAAAGATTTTTATTCGTAACATATATTTTGCTTATGGCGGGATTTTCCCTTGCAGCCCAGGAATTCAACTCCCTTTCTCCAGTCCGACTTGGGCCAGAAGAGCCTGCCCAGTACGATGTTTATGTAATCGGTGACGGAAGCCAGTCTTACACGGCCATGCGCTGGATTACCCCTTTTGAAATCAACCGCTACGAAACGACTTACGAGCTCTGGTACGAAACCCGCGAAATCGCTGAGGCACTTGGCTACAAATTCATCAATCCGGGTCAGGAAGGAAGCCGGGGCAAACGCGGAGCCCAACCGACAGAAGACTGCGAGCAGCCGGTCACAATGATTTCCTGGTATGACGCAATCATCTGGTGCAACGCATTTTCAGAAATCCACGCCCTCACTCCCTGCTACATCCTCAACGGCAAAGTCCTCAAAGACGCCACGGACACCGTAAGCTGCGACCTCTGCACCTGCGACTGGCAGGCAGACGGCTACCGTCTTCCAAGCGAATCAGAATGGGAATACGCAGCCCGAAAAACAGTTTCAGGAATGCAGTCAGGCTCCCTCGCATCCGGTCAGGTCGATAAATACGGCAAGGAAGACGACTCAATCCCAGAAGAAGAAGTTGCATGGACATCATTCAACTCCCACGGCACCCACAAAGTCGGCACGGCAGGCACTCCCTTCCGCGAGGAAGCCCCTCCACAGGCAGCCAGCGGCAATCCAAACGGCATGGGCCTTTTTGACATGAGCGGCAACGTCACTGAATTCGTCTGGGACTGGAGCGGAAGATACCTTGAAACAGAGCCGGGAGAGCGTTCCACAGGAATTGAAGCCGGCAGCGAGCGTGTAAGCCGGGGTGGCAGCTGGAGCGAATACACTCCCTTCATATACGCAGGCGACCGCTACAGCTACGATCCAAACGAGTGCTACAACTACCTGGGCTTCCGCTTTGCCCGGACAGTAAAATAATACAACTTAGTTTTTATTAAGACTATTTATAGTATTTTTTCCGTTTTTTGTGCTATACTAAAAACGGAGTTAAAAATATGTTCTTTCGGCGTTTAAGCCTTTTGGGATTTTCTGCCCTCTTTTTTGCGGCAGGAAGTCTTTCCTTTTCACAAGAAAAAATCAATCAAAACTGTATAATTGCAAAATCAGACGAAGAAGTTTCATCTGTTGCATGGAGTCAGGACGGCAAATTCTTTGCCTCAGCCTGGAATAACAGCATTGCCCTTTGGGACAGCCAGTCGGGCGAAATCATAGAAATTTACCGGGAGCACACAAAGCCTGTAAAAAAAGTTCACTTCAGCAAGGGCGGAAACCGTCTTCTCTCTCTGGGTCAGGATAATATCGTTGTAATGCGGGACATTGTCGGCTCATCAGGCACAATCCGTGCAGTCGGCAGCGACTTACAGCCCATGAATGACGCTGTCTTTGCAGGAGACAACACTTCAGTCATCTTGCCGGGCGAGGGCAACGTTGCAACCCTTTACTTTCCCCTCCGCCTTACAAATCAGTTCATATCAAAAAAGCTTGTCAAAACAGCTTCTCCTGTAACATCCTTTGACTTATCCTACGACGGCTCAACCCTTCTTGCAGGTACTGAGGAAGGAAAGGCTTACATTTTAAATATAAACGACGGCTCAGGAGAAAGGATTTTTTCCTATTATAAGGATTCAGGAATTCCTCCGCGGATTTCTGGGGACGGAAAATTCATTTTTTATCAGTCTGACAGCCAGAGCCTTGAAGTCACTTCAATAGACGGAAGAGAATCTTTTACAATCAGGGATTCTGATTTTCCTGTAAAGACCGCCTCATTCAGTTCAGACGGAAGATTAATTGCCTATGCGGTAAAAAACGGCGGAATAAAGATTTTCAGCCTTCAGTCAAAAAGAACACGACACTTTTTCACCCTTCCTTTGGATCAGGACATGGTAACTTCACTCGCTTTCAGCCCGAATTCCCAGAAAATGCTTGCGGGCACTGAAAAGGGGCTTTTACTCTGCTGGAATATTTCTGACAACTCTCAGGCTGTAAAAAATCAGCAGAATCCGGAAGACTTCATCAATTCACAGAAAAATTCCGGCAAAAAGGAAGCAAAACCTGTAACCGATATTCCTTTAAGCCAGACCAGCGAAGAAGCAGACGGATATTTCTCAAATCAGGAAAGTCAGGCAGAAGAGAAGGAGCTAGATAAAGCCGGAGCGGAGACTCAAAACCTTAAGAATGCCCTGGAGCTTTCTTTTTTAGTCACCTCTTTAAATGAGGACTACTATCACACTTCTTTCGGACTTTCCGCCGCATGGAAGTCATACAAAAAGCTTCCTTTCTTTTACGGAGCCGGAGCAGAGTTTTCTTTTGCAGTTCCGGCAAGTGATTATCCATATACAACAAGCTACGAGGGAATAGAATTAAACAATCCCTGGCTCTACCGTGCCCATCTTTATGCCCTGACAGGTTTAGGCCACTACATAAAGGAATACAATCTTCTTTTCTTCTGTGAGGGCCGGCTGGGCCTGGGCGGAAACATGCTCTTCAACAACGAATTAAAATACAGGCGCACGAGTAAAGCAAGCTACTGCATCCTTGCAGATGCCCTGGCAGGAATCCAATGGAAAGCCCTGACCATATATGCGGGAAGTGAATTTGATTCAAGTCTTGGATTTATAGTAAAAGCCGGTGCCGGAGTAGTAATTCATTTGGGAAAATAAAAAAAATCCAAAGAATTGATATCCGAAACAAGTTCAAATTCTCAATCTTTGGATTTTTATTCCGCATTTTATGCGTTTTTGGTTTTATATCAGATTTTTATCGTTCTACTTTGAGCGTGAAGCTGTATGAGTAGAGAGTTGTTTTACCCGAACCATCAGCCTTTTCTCCGGCAACGAGGATGTTATGGGTACCTGTTGCAAGACGACTGAGGTAAAGTGTACATGCTTGTTCCTGAGTGTACAAATATCCGTCAACTGCAATTACGTAACCTGAATATTCTGAATCAGCATCAACAGCTGAAACACTAAGACGCTCATTGGCTTTTGCATTTACAGTTGCAACATTTCCTGTAACATTTACATCAGTTCCTGTTGAATCAGCAGAATTCGTAAATGATTTGAGTGCTACAAAGTCAGAAGTTACATCTGTGCTGTAAGAATATGTTTTAAGAGTTGCAGCAAAGTCAACCGCAATGTCTGCAAGTACGTTTACGTTCTTGTAAGTAGCAGCTGATACAGAAGATTCTCCGTCCGCCGCGCTAATCCAGCCCTTGAAGTTTTCAGCAGGAACATCAGTGCCTTTATAAGAGAGAGTGAAACCATTTTTTGCATCTGCGAGGAGCGCAATCTCATCACCCTTGAACGTATGATATGTTACGTACTGCTGGCCTTCCTTTGAGCCAACTTTGATTGTGTATGGTGCTGTGATGTATGAGATGCGTACGCGGTTGATGTGGTTTGCTGCCGTGAAATCAGCTGTCGCTGTACGGGCTACATCATCAGATTTGTCGTTCGCGCTCTTAACAGCACGAATTACAACTTCATAAAGTTTTCCTGTGTCAAGTTTGAGTGTAGCTTCCTCACTTGAAGCGAAGAGAGAACCGCCACCATAGTAGAGTGAGCCGTCCTTGAAGTCAACG
Organism: Treponema ruminis; assembly: GCA_017161305.1. Lineage (GTDB taxonomy): Bacteria > Spirochaetota > Spirochaetia > Treponematales > Treponemataceae > Treponema_D > Treponema_D ruminis. Next base: position 1,795,302 of record CP031518.1, read on the forward strand.
ATTTTGTCACTTTCTACAGTATCAGCATCATAGTGTGAAGAGAAACCGAGAGTTGCAAGTTTAGTTGCGTTTGCTGCAGTCTTAATTGTCTCTACAGTGAGTGCAGTTTTAGCAGCATCATCATTGACTTCGTACAAGTCAATCTCGTAGTTGTTCTCGTTTGTTGCCTTGTCTTCCCATGTGAGTTTTGCAAGGAAGGTTCCGTTAACTTCTGAGTTTGCGACAAGCTCTGCCGTAAAGTTTTCTGGAGCTTTTGGTTTTTCATCAATACCCGTGATGAGCTCACTGAATGTAGTCGTCTGTCCAGGAGCTACAACAACGTAATCAGACCAGAAGCCAACCTGATAGTCAACTTCGTTATAATTATTATAGAAAGCAACTCCAAGAACATACTCGCCGGGTGCAACATTTGCAAGAGATGTGCTATCAGCACTGAAATCTACATTACCAGCAGTAGGAGTTACCTCAACTTTACCTGTTGTAGCAGCAACCGATGGTTCAGCTTTGTTAAGGATTGCGGCACCACTAATGCGGTCATACAAAGCGATTTCGTAGTGTGTGATTTTAACTGATTTTCCAGTGTAAACGAATCCGGCCTTTTTTGAGTCATCGCTTGGATTTGCACCGATTGCAACAGTTCCGGGAGTTTCAAGACCTTTTACGTTCATGTTGAATGTAATTTTCGGGCTGCCTGCGACAAGGCTTACTTCTGTTGTAGCAGTAAGAACCGGGTTATAGGCATATTTTTTAACAGTGCTTCCGGCAGCAGCACCATTTGCAGTATTCGGAGCAGAATATTCTTTTTCCTGAACATGAGTCGCAGCACTTGCAACAGCAGAATCTTTGTATGCCGTGAGCGTAAGTTCCCAGATTGATGTGTCCGGGAAGCTGATTGTGACAGTACCAGTACCAGTTTCTGATCCTGCGTTTACGGTCACAGACTTTGCGTCAATCTTTCCACCAATTGAGCTTTTTCCTTCGAGTACGTAAACAAGACCGGTGTCGATTGCCTGAGGCTCAGGAAGAACAGTTCTGCTTGCAACCTGAGACTGAACAGCCTCAATGCTTGTAATTCCGTTGACTGTTGCAACGAGAGTCTTCTCAGCCTTAGCCGAAGCTCCGTTTTTTGAATAGTAGCTTGCCGAGTCCCCTTCAGAGATGTTTGAGCAAGATGCAAACATCAGGACTGCAGCAGCTGCGACCAGGGATACACATGTTATCCAGCTTTTTTTCATGGTAAAACCTCCATTATTTTTAAATACATTTTTTATTTATTCCGGCACAACCCACAATGTAGCTGTGTCGGTGTATTTACTGCCATCACCAGCATAAGCCGTAAGCGTCAGCGCATATTCAGTCCAGACAGGAAGTGAAGATTCAGAAAGATAAAGATTAAGCTGCTGATTTTTGCAAATCGTCACAGAAGCAGAATCTTTGCTGAGACCATTTCCTTGAAGGGGAAGCACAGTCCATTCGTATCGTTCCGCGTCTGAAGGAGCGATGAGGCAAAGAGTGCTGTAAGTGCGTACAGTATAAGGACCTGTGAGCATATTCGCCTGATTAAAATCTGCGTCGTGAATTGAAGGATTTTTAGAATTTTCGGATTGTGAAGCTTGTGAAGAATTTGTAAGAGTAAAAACTGAATTGTAATCTTCCGTCATTGAATCGACGGTTTGACTGCAGGAGACAAAAAAGCCCCCCGCAAGAGTAAAAAGGATAAGTTTTTTTAATTTTTTTAAATGCATATTATATTTTTTTTCTATAGTATAGCGATAATATGCATTTTGTCTAGTATTTTTTTTGGCGCAAATCCATGTCCTTGCGCCCTTCCGCAGCTCGGTCACCCTCGGCCGCTTCCCTCGCTACGCTCAGTCCAGTGGCTGGCTAACGCCACTGCTCCACGGCTGGGCGGAGATTTTTTTTGTAATTTTCTGACTTTTTTACATTTACATTGCCGAAAATCGAATTTTTTTGGAAATAAATAGGTATGGGAACTTGAAGAAGACTTTGTGACCGGCCGCACTGTGTCTTCTTCAGATTCTCAAATCCTATTTGTCTGGAGGAATTCATGAAAAAGAGAATTCGTAACAAAAAGAAAAATCAGTTTAGGTCGGTGCGGAAGCGAGAGCCGAAGCGTACTTACCGGGACACCTTGTTCCGCACGATTTTCGGCGGCAAAGATGAACGAAGCAAACGCTGGCTTCTCTCGCTTTACAATGCGCTCAGCGGGAAGAATCACACTAACATTGAAGACTTGGAAATCACCACGCTTGAGGATGTTATTTACGTCTCGATGAAAAATGATTTGTCGTTCCTGATTCATTCACAGATGTGCTTGTACGAGCATCAGAGTACGGTAAATCCAAATATGCCGCTCCGAGGGCTGTTGTATTTCTCTCAGCTGTATCAGCAATACATCGACAAGCACAAGAAAAATCTCTACGGCAGCGTGCTCGTTAAGATTCCGGCTCCGCAGTTCATTGTGTTCTATAACGGCGATACGAAACAAGCGGACATCATCAAATACAAACTCTCAGATGCGTTCATTAAGGATGAACAGGCTCCAAATGACAGTAAAACATTTGCTACAGATTTTGAATGGACGGCGACAGTGATAAATATAAACAAAAATCACAATGAAAGCCTTTCAAAAAACTGTGAGCCGTTGTATTATTATTGTGAGTTTGTAAATCAAGTAAAGGAGAATCTTTCGCAAGGGATGACTTTTGACAGCGCGGTTAATGAAGCAGTTGACTTCGCAATCAGAGGAGACTTTCTGGAAGGATTTTTCCGGGAGAAGCGCATGAAGATTTTGGATGACATTTATACAGAGTTCGATCAGGAATCTTATGACGAGACTCTCCGAAACGATGGTCGCATAGAAGGAATCCAAATCGGTGCACGAGAAACTGCCATCGCAAATGCGAAGAACTTTCTTCGTATGAATCTTGGTTCTCCAGAGCAAATTGCGCAAGGTACAAGTCTCCCGCTGGAGCAAGTAATTGCTCTTAAAGAAGAACTTTCGCACGAGCCGGTTACAGAAACAAACTAACTCAAAATCTATCCGTCAATTTTTTGAATAGGATTGACGGATAGGTAAATCAAGTGAAGGAAAAACTTTCGGTTGGAATCTGGAAAATATAACTCATGATTAGCCAAAGACAGGCAATCTATCGATTTGGCGAAAGACTGATACATTTCCAGGAATCATGCCAGCTCCATCAAGAAGTTTTGGCATGATTCCTATTGAAAATTTATTGTAATATTACTACTTCTGCTTTACCTCGGACATAGATGTACTGTTATCGGCAAAGTGAACAACTACACAATAACATTCACCAGATTCAATCTCGCTTACAGGAATTGTGTATTTCTGAGGGCTATGATCACTTGAACTGAATGCCATGTATTTGTCACCTACATGCTTATGGAAAGCTTCCCACTCTTTTGCTGTCCACTTACTGCATTCACTGTAAGGAAGATTTGTAACCAGAGTCTGAGCAAATACAGGGGCATCGCTCGCAATTAAAATTGAGTTTTCTGTATTTGGTAAAATATAATCATACTTTCCAGAGCTTGCACTTCCTGTGTAGTGGATAAGAGGTTTAAATATTGTACCATTAAAAGTACTACCTGGATATCCATATGAATGATAACCTGTAACTTTTATAAATTTAGAAGCAGGAAGATTTTCTGTTCTTCTATTATCAGCTATAAAACTATCATTTTTTGACCATGAACCTGAATTTTGTCCAACATAGAAATATGAACTGTTAAGTGGACTACCAGGAATAGTTAGTGTTGTGTTAGAACAAGTAAAGCAGTCTTCTATCACAGGTGACCACACACCTTCCGCTTTATTATTGTTATTATCATATATTTCATACCTACAATTGAATGTGTTATATTCATTCAACAATTTCCAGAAAGGAATTTCTACTGTATAAGAATTTGCTGAATTAAAATTATAAGTTGTACCGTCTGGTAAAGTAAATGTACCCCTTTTAGGACCTGACCAGTCATCTTTTATATATATTCTACAAGTTTCACCTCTATATACAGAATCTGAATATTCACTCGCAATCCTCATTGAGGTAGTTGTAGTATCAGGAACCTCTTCATTATCAAATCTAAACCTAATAGTAGGCATTACTGTATCATATGCTGTAGCTGTAACCTTTGGAATATTTATTGTAGTTGCAGAAGAACGTAAATTATTTTTTTCGCCATATATACTAAAATACATGTCATTTTTATGAGCATTCATAGCAGAATAAGGGAAAGTTATACTTGTTGAACCTTCAGTAAAATACAAACAATTTTGCGATTTATCAACTTTTATACCATCGTTATTAAATATAAATATTTTATCACAAGTATTCCATGAACTTTTATTTATATTTAGTGTGATTTTTATTTCATCAGAATTACCTTTTTGAATAGAATAATTATTTGAACTTGGAACTGTAACTGTTGGTAAAGCAGCCTCCTTCAAACTCTTTAACGACTTAGAAAGCGTATTTGTTTTTCCAAGATTAAAACTATCTTCACCTTCATCCCAACCTGTTTTATCATACCTCATTTCAATATTTGGATAATAATCAATTTCTTCCCTAAAAATAGGTTGATTTACAGTTGCATAGTTTCCACCAGATCTAAAAAATGCCCAACAAGAAAATTCAGCCCCAACATATGATGATGGACATTCAACGTTAATATAATTAATCCGATAAGGAATCTGCTTTTCTAATAAAAACAAGAAGTCTGTTTCAGCAGGGAATGAGTATGTTCTTCTTCCAACATTTCCCATATCGTCTGTAATAATCAGCTCCATAGTTCTTCCATATAAATAGCCATCTATGTCTAAAACTAAATGATGTTCATAAGACACACCGTTTGCAGTGAAGGTACCAATCTTTTGATTATTATTTTTATCAGTATATTTCATTTGAATTGTAAGATTGTCAAAACCTAGACAAACAGCATCACTATCATAAATATTTGAACCGTAAATTGCAGGTTGACTATCTTCAAAACTAAATATGAAGTCATTTATACCATTTTTAAACGTAGAAAAATCAACTCTGTATTCGTGATCACCATCATAATTGCCTGAAGTATCTATTCCAAGACATTTGTTATAAAGCTTATAAGGACTACCGTCCCCCCCATTATATTCTCCCATATAAAAAACGCTTTTCTTTATAGCAGAAAAAACTTCTGTCGGTTCTGCCTTATTTCCAACAGCATCCGCTACACTAACATTAAGAAGAATAGCTCCATCTTCTTCAGTTATTTCATAAGGGATACAGAAAGTTGTTATACCTCCAGATTCATTCTTAAATTCAACACCACTAGTAGTTTTTGTAAATACAGTTGTAGTCTCCTCAGAAACATCAGGTATACCTCTTGTTGTATTATTTGTTAGTCTTTGAGTAACTGTTACAGAGCTTACACCACTGTCTAAATCAGAATACTTTCCGTAAAGATATACTGTACCTTTTGTACGATTCTGGAAAATTTCTGCCTTAGTCATATTATTTACTTGCTTCAAAACAAACTTATCAGCACTAGCTATAGATGAAGCACCTGCTATTGAACACTCTTTTCTTGTAGCAAAAAAGGAAATTTTAGTTGGTGGAGTTTGTTCTACTTCCGGTTTATAAGAAACTGTAAAACTTGATTTTTCATTTTGTAAAAGCGGAATACTTACTCCGTCTTTTGTAATTGTAATACCTGTTCCTAAAGATACAGTAAGATTCATAACCGCAGCATTTAATGAATCTATATACTCTTTTAAAGCAAGTCCTTTTGGTGTAATAGTCAGTTCTTTTCGATTTTCACTCAATACAGGAGCTTCAAAAAGTTCATTCATTGACTTAGCGCCATTTGTAATAGAAATTTTATCTGTGTCATAAACAAGTTTTGAAGCATCCATTGCCATATTAAATGTCAATTTAATTGCTACATCAGTTTTTTGAATTCCATCCCCTGGTGTAACAGAAGTAACAGCCGGCATTTCAACATCCTTCGCCAGAACTTTGATTCCATAGCCACTCGTCTCATAATCTTCAATAGCATCAATAGTCTCAACTACTGCCTTTACAGGATTATCTGAGTCAACTTTCAGAGTTAAATATGTGTCCTCTCCGTTTTTTACAGTGATTGTTCCGCTTGTTACATAATCCGAAGTGCTGACTGTGTAATCACTTGAAGGTGAAACTGTCTTCCAGCCTGCAAATTTATAGCCCGCAGGTACTTCGTACTCAAGTTTTACTGTCTCTCCCCTATTGTATGCTAGTATTCCGCCATCATTTGTCGAGGCTTCGTTTACTTTGAGTGATTTTTTGGAATTTTCGCTTGAATCGAAGCGGATTTTTGTCTTATTCGCTGTGCTTGAATCAATTTTGTACTCGAATGATTCTTCTTTAGAAAGATATGCCCTAAATCCTTCTTCTGGCTCATAATAGAACACTGCTGGAACTGTCACCGTAATTTTTTTGGTTGCACTTCCTGTGACGTCCAGAAGACTTGTATTTTTGATAGTGATGACATTATTTTTCAACTCACGCTTTTCAAAGAAACCGCTGACATCATTTCCATTCATTGTAATTTTTATCAAATCCAATGACGCAGAACATGAAGGGGCAAGATTCTTGTTGAATGTAATTGTAATCGTTGAGTCTTTTGGATTTATATTTTCTGAAGACGGTGTATGCTCAGTAATTGCAGGCAGCAAAACATCCTTTGCGAGCACCGTAATTCCATATCCGTCCGTTCCGTTACCAATTGCATCATTTGATGTAATCACGGCTTTTGCAGGATTTGTGCCGTCGATTACAAGGGTAAAGTAAGACTTGTCTTCATTTTTTACAGTGATTGTACCGCTTGTTACATATCCTGCCGGCTCTACAGTGTAGCCAGTTGTTGCAGATTCAACCTTCCAGCCCGCAAATTTATATCCACTTTCTACAGGGAATTCGAGATTTACAGTCTGCTCTACGTTCATATCTTGCTTTGTACCACTCGAAAGAAGTGTTCCGGCGGCATTAATCTGTCTTCCAGTTACGGCAGCGTCGTTAGTTGCAAATCGAACTACAGTTTTGGTCAATGTCGAACTGTTTACCCTGTATGACCAGCTGAAATCTTTATCTGCAGGGGTGATTTTTGTTCTTCCGTCCGAAGCAAGATAATAGACTTTCTGACATGGAACTGTCACGGTCACGGTTTCGTAGGCATGTTCAAGAGGAAGCATTTTTATCGGAGTGAGTGTGACAGTTTTTTTGTCGGTGCTGATTGATGTTGAGAAATAAGAGTCTTTATTGAAGTTTGAGATTGCCGAATAAGTTACGATAATCTCATCTTTTGTTTCATCAGAAATCGCATGGTCAAAAGTGAGGACAATCGGTGTGTTTTTTGCAACCTCTTCCGCAGAATTTGAACTGTACGGTGCAACGCTACTAGTGCTAATCGTAGGACGTTTGTAGCAGATTGCGCTGACAGTTATGCCTTCAGCTGGCTTATTTATGCTGAGAGTTGGTGCAAGATAAGAAGAATTTGAATTGACATAGCTGATTTGGTCTGTAACTGAATAGCCATAAGAATCCGTAATATCCCAGCCATAGAACTGGTAGCCGCTATACAAATCAAGTGAAAGCTCTACTTCTTCGCCAATATTGTATTCTTCGTAAGATGGTCGGTTTATAGTTCCAGCAGAAAGACTTGAACCATCTTCACCATTTACAACTTTATATGTGATTCCAGTCTTTGCCTCTGTAGTATGGTCAATCGTAAAGCTGAATGAATATTCGGCGAGGCTGATTTTTGTGTCCCCGTCATTGTAGTAAAAATCAGAAGGCACAGTGACTGTTATGATTTTTGTGTTGTTTTTAGGAACAGAAAGATAGCTTGTGTTCTTGATTGTGATTTGCTTAAAATCTCCGTTATCTCCGCTAATTTCGCTGATGGAACGGTCTGTGTAATAGCTGTCGAGGCTGTTTCCGTCTGAGCTGACTCGAATTTTGTCCAAAAGTGCTGAACATTCTTTGGCAAGAGGCTTGTTGAATGTAATTATAATAGAAGAATCTTTTGGATTTGTTTTTTCTGAAGGGCTTGTTTCAGTGACACGAAGACATTCACTTGTTTTTGCCGTTACAGTAACGCCTTGAAGTGCTTCATAAACAGAGATTTTTGTTGAAAGGGCTTTTTCATCAGCAATTTTGATTTTGTCGGCAACGTTCTGGTCTGCCCCGCTTACGCTCCAACCATTGAACTGCCAGCCGGCTGAAAGGGCAAAACTGAGCGGGATTTCACTTCCGATTGAATAATGATAAGTGCCAGTAGCCGGTGTGATTACGCCAGAGTCTTTGGCAGCCCCGAAAGTGATTTCGGCTTTTTCAAGCGTGGTGCTGTCGATTTTGTAATTGAAGACTTCACCATTGCCACCAAAAGTGACCTTTGCGCCGTCATCAGTTTTATAGAAGAAATCTGCAGGAACTGAGACTGTAACCGTTTTTGTCTGGTCGCCCGGAACCTCGAGCATATTTGTTTTGTCTGCCGCAAAAGTGACTGAACTGCCGTTTATTACAGGCTCCAAGAAGCTTGATTTTACAGGAGAGCCGCCCACAGCAATCGAAATGTTTGAAAGCTGGGCATAACCTTCGGCATCAGTCGGCAAGTCATGGTCAAATGTGATTATAATAGAAGAATTTTTGCTTACGCTTGGTGTTTTATCGTCAATCTTCGGGCTGAAACTAGAAACTCGCAATCTTTTTGCACAGACAGCTTTGATTTCTGAAGCGTCAGTTTTTTCGACGACAATCGCCGTCGTGTTGATTTTATCCGGTTCGGCAATGTTTACGATTTTAGAGTCATAATTCCAGCGCAGGAACTGATAGTCTGCATTTTCTGTAAATGAAAGTGTTATCTTTTGGCTGATGTTGTAATCGCGGGTGCCTGCCAGATAAACAGAACCTTCGTCATTTTCACATGAAAGAGTGAGCGTGGCCTTTTCGTCTGTCGCCTCTGTTGCACGGTATCGCCACTGTTTTTCGCCGTTCATAGTAACGCCATTGTCATCGCATATGCCATCAGAAATTGTGACGACAATTGTAAGGCTTGAACCGCTTTCGATTTCGATTGAATTTGATCTGTCAACTGGAACTGTGAGGATGTTTCCGTCAAGCTCCGGCTGCAAGAAATGCTCGGCAAGTGAAATGCCGTCGGAATTGGTAATTGAAATATTTTTGAGGTAAGTCTGCCCGCCGAGAGTGTAAGCCCAGAATTCGCCCGGAACTTCATTCTTTTCATCATCAAAAACGGCCTTTTTATTGGTTGCATCGGCAGGAATTTCGCTCTCGCTGAAAATGAAACTTGATTTTGAAGGCTTTTTGGAAAAAGTAACTGTAATTGCACGGTCGCGGCTTACTCCGGCATCGGAATATCCAGGATTTGCTTCGGTGACTACGATTCGTTCGGAACACTCTGGAATGATTCGCACGTCAGCAGAGTCAATATTGACTGTTACGTTCGTTTTTGGAGATTTAGGATCGTCAAAGACAATTCCTTCAAGCTCTGATCCATCTTCCTGAGAAACGGCAATCCATTTTATAAAACTGTAGCTGCCAGCCTCAGAAAAGCGGATTTCAAGCGGATAGCCCTGCTTGACAGTCTGCTTGCCAGAAGGAATTGTAGAACCAGTCCCCTCTCTTGGCTGGACAATGATTTCGAGTGATTTTGCGTTTGCGTAGGCGATGTCTTTTTCAAGCTGTTCTTTGAAATCGCCCCCCTCAAGGATGTTATTGCAGGAGACTAGCAGCCCCCCCCCTAACAAAAGTATAGTAATTACATACAAAAAGTGGAAAAATGAAAATGGAAAGTTACGAAAGATTTTTTTGCTTACATTAACTTTTTTCATAAGAGGAGAACTCCTTTTGGGGTAAACTTTTTAACTATCACGTCAACTGCACTAAAATAGACAATTGATGTAATATCTATCAATACTATTTTAATGCAGTATTTTTGAAAAACAAGATTAAAGGCTTAAAAGTTCTGCTTTTTTTACACTCCAGTTGCCTTCGGAATCCTTTTCGGCTTCGATCCAACCGTATTTTCCTTCGGCGAGCGAGCCCGGGTTAATCACTGTTGTATTAGAAAGCTTTTCAATGCCCGCGCTCTCGTGGATATGGCCTGTAACGACCAAAAAAGGCGTTCTTTTTTCAATATAAGAGCGCAATTTTTCGCTGCCAACGTGGATTCCGTTCGGAAGGGCATCACAGGCAGTGTCTTTTGGCGGGTTGTGCATGATCAGGATAAGGTTTGACCAGTGGCCGTTCTCATCAGCACACTCACCGCTGGAATTTTCGACTACATTGTAATCAGAAAGAATCTCGTCTTCATCACGCTCGAAAGGAGTTGTGCCTGTGAATTTTGTGCCGCCGCCACTTCCGCAGATTGCAATTCCTTCATGGAAAGCTAGGGCGCCCTCGACAGAGACATCGGCATTTTCAATATCAGAAAGGAACTCCGGATTGTCGCAGTTTCCAAGAACAGAAAAAATGTTCTCGTGCTTGCTCAAAAGTTTTTCAAGCACTGGCTTTCCAGTTTCCTCATGCTCAAATTTAGCGAAATCTCCGCCAAAAAGAACCGCATCAGCTTCCTTAAAGCGGGAATCCAGCTTATCGAGATTATCCAAATCTCCGTGTATATCAGAAAGAACCAAAAATTTCATAATTAACCTCCAAATTGCTAACTTCACATATCTTCCATTATTTCGCGCAAGGCCTGCATCTGTTCGTGAGTGCCGATTGTGATTCTGAGGTACTCTTCGATGCCAGGAGTGGCGAAGTGACGGACCAAAATTCCTTCTTCTTTGATTTTTTTGTAGGCAGCATCACCGTTTACGCCGTCTTTTTTACAGAATACGAAATTTGTCTGGCTGTCGAGAACAGTCCAGCCTTTTTCGCGCAAAAAATCGATGAACTCATCGCGCTCGAATGCAACTGCCTGGGCCGCCTTGACGTAATAGCCTGCGTCACGGCAAGCCGCAATACCTGCCTGCTGGGCAAGGAAATCAATCGGGAAGTGATTGAGGGAATTTTTAACGGTTGTAACAGCCTGGACAAGTTCTTTATTTGCAACGAGATATCCCAATCGCTGGCCAGCACCGCACAAACTTTTTGAGGAAGTCCTTACAATCACGAGGTTCGGAAATTCTGCAAGGAGAGGAATGCAGCTTTCGCCGCCGAAATCGACATAAGCCTCATCAACTACGAAAACCTGATCTTTTGGAGCGGCCTTGAGCATGGCACGGACTTCATCCCTTGTAAGACCGATTGAGGTAGGCGCATTCGGATTTGCAAAAATGATGCTGGAATTTTCTTTTTTGGCAGCATCAAGCATGGCTTCCTTATCGAGGGTCCAGTCGGCTTTGAGGGGGATTTTATCAAGCGGAATGTTGTAAAAACCACCGTAAACCGGATAGAAGGAATAAGTATGCTCAGGAAGAACGAGTTTTTTAGCGGAGTCAAAAAATGCGTAAAAAACAAAACTCAAAACCTCGTCAGAGCCGTTTCCTGCATAAATCATTTCAGGTGTAACGACGAAAGGAATTTTATCAAATTCACTAGGAGTGACTGTGGCACCGCTTCCATTTTTCTTGCCTTTTTCGAGATTGGCACGGCACAAAACTCCGCCAGTCTTGTTGAGCATATCGGCAATGGCTTCTTTAAGCTCGTTTGAATCAGGGTCAGGATAAAGAGCAAGTTTTTCAGGATGATTTTTGACTGCTGAGCGCAGGGCTTTGCTTACTTTTGGTGACGGCGGGTAAGGATTTTCATTGGCATTGAGCTTTATGTAAACTCTGTCCTTTGGCTGCTCGCCAGGAACATATGGATGCAGATTTTCCATTCTAGATGAAAGCATTATTTTTTGACTCCTTTGAAAAATAAATTTTAAATTTTCAGTTTATTTTTCCTCTTTATTTTATAATAATTTACTGATAATATAAATATATGGCAACCACAACCAGTATTATAGTTTTATTAAAGTTTTTTGCATCACGACAAAAAAGTGCAATTGTTGATTATAAGGATTTCTGTGAATATCTAAAAAGATACTCTGAGCATCACCTTGATGAGCAGCCATCACTCGCCTGCTATCTCGAAGACCCGGTTCCCGCCCTACAGACTGAGCTTGACAAACTTGTGGACTCAAGGCTCATAATGCTTACAAACACCAATCCCGAAAAACAAGGTATTATTGTAATTCCTTATTATATCGAGAGATTTGCGGAGCGTTACAAGGACATTTCCGTAAACCCGTCACTTCCCTTCCCTTCAGAAGCTGATTTGCCAAAAGGCACGCCCAAAGGAATCGTCACTCAGGAAAATTCCGCTGAGCTTATCGGCCGCCTTTTGAAGCATCAGGATTTAAACGACAAGGTGCTCTACGGTCTTTCACTTCCCCACAACGCGCCTTCAATTCTTTTGCCGTCAACCGTTTCAGTCGTCACTTTGATTGAGGATGCAGTCGGCAAAATCCAGAACATGCTCAAAAAAGAAGAGCACCATGACTACTTCCTTAAAAAACTCACGGTCTCAAACCCGGGCCGCGAAATGATTGTCAAAAATTTCTTCAATGCTTTCGTTGACAGGCCAGACCACTCGCTCGAAACATTGAGCCAGACAACCGAAAGTTTCTACCTCTGGAACCAGCTCTGTTTCTTTATCAAGCAGGATTACGAAAAAATCAAGGACTACACCCAGGAAGATTTGTCATGCCTCCAGGCAGTTTACATCACTGAGGTTGGCGCAAATTACTTCAAGAACGAAGCCCAGGAAAAGGCCAAGCGCGAAGGTGCCATCAAAACTCTTGAAGGCCTCCTTCTCAAGCCGCCTTACTACTTCACATTCGAAGAAATCACAAAATTCACTGACAACAAGGGCGTTCCTCTTCTCGGCCAGTACACAGAGGAAGAGCTCAAGGACTACCTCCACAAAAAGACTCAGGAAGCACCGGTTCAGGAATTGCCGGAAATCCTTGTATTTAAGACATATGATGACAAGCGCTATTTCATCTTCAAGAGCAAGGTTCTTCATTTGATTCTCAGGCTCTGTACTGATGCCCGCATTTCCGTTCTTGATGCAATCAAAACCCACTGGTCAGAAGTTCTCAAGCAGTTCGACTTTTTGCCTGAAATGAAGGATCAGGGAGCTTTCGAAGACCGTCTTGAAAAGGAAATCCGAATCCAGTCTCCGATTTTGAGCGCCCTTCTTCACTCTTCATTCCTTCCCCTTCTCAGTTACGATGCTTCGGGCGGTGACGATACAAGCAAGGTCAGCCTTTTTGTAAACGGCCAGCTTTTGCCATACAGCGACATTCTTCTCATGAGCCGGCAGGAACTTTTGAATGATGCAAAAATCATGCTTCCATTCTGGTATTCCCTGCCAATCATCTCATGGATTGCAAAGATGCTGCTCAGGCCGCCAAAGAAAAACCGCAACAAAACCCGAAAGACAAAGGCAGAGCTTTACCGCGAAAGTGAATCTGCAAAGCGCAAGGAAGACGAAGAAACAGCTATGCTGGCACAGAACGCAACCATCAGCAAAAAAGTTGCTTTGCGCGATGCGGCTCGTTCTGCAGAACAGGCTTATGTTCCTGCATCTTCAACCCTTGACCGCGAGCTTGATTCTTACGAGCACATCTGGAACAAGCGCCTGGGCAAAGACGTTCACAACAACCTTACCGAGGACGTAAATTCTTTGATCCGCGACTACATCCGAAAGACTTTGCGCACGATGAAGACTGACGGATTTACAACCAAGCGAATCCAGAGCCTTGCCGAAAGCCTGATGACGGCTCCAAGCCTTCAGAAAATCGGCGAGCATGACGCGCTTTTGATGTACATAAAGCTCTACATGGTCAAGCTTGTAAAAAACATTCCGATGTAAGTGAAGACATCCCGCTTTTTTGGCGGGATTTTTTTTGTCTTTCTGCCCCAATTTTTTATAACTATTCTGACTTTCTTTTGTAACTTACTGCCTTTTTATCATTTGCATTGCCGAAAATCGATTTTTTTTGGAAATAAATATGTGTACAAAGAGAGAAGCAAATCTCTTGTTCAGCATGAGAAGGAGTTCGGCCGGCTCTGACTTGTGCACATCTTTTATTTTGGAGAAAAATTATGAACCAGATGAATCAAATCTTGATCGAAGGAAGGGTTGTCCGTGACTGTCATGTAAAGGCAACTCCAAAGGGAACTCGGGTCTGCACCGTTCCAATCGCAACAAACCGCAGCTACAAGGACATGAATGGTGAATTCCAGACGGAGGTCGCTTTTTTCGACGTAGAAGCCTGGGGCGAAAATTTCAGCAGCCGAATTGCAAGAATGGCAACGAAAGGCCGCGGGCTTCGCGTAGTTGGACGTCTCAAACAGGAGCGATGGAAAACCCCGGAAGGAAAAAGCTTATCAAAAGTTTTCATTGTCGCAGAACATATTGATTTTCAGCCGGCAAAAATTGAAGAAAACGCCGAAGATGCTAAAAATGCAGCAGAACTTGCGGCAAAAGGAGTAATGGCTGAATCCCAGTCTGATTCTGGCGAAAATGAATTCCTGGATGGAGATGGAGGTGAAGCAGTCTTTTAGAAAAATCAAGGGCTAAAAAATAAGCACGCGACAGCAAGATAAAAGACTCCTCTGCCCGTGCTTGTTTTAGCCTTTGCTATTTATGCCACTTTTTAGAGCGGCCGCCTTTACCGCCTTTTCGCTGGTCATCGGCCCGGCCCCTGCCCCTTGAAGGAGAGCGGCTGATTCCGGCCTGCTTTTCGGCTTCGGCTTTTTCGTTCATGGCCTTGTAGATTTCCATCTTTTCAAGGCTGTAGAATCCGTTCTTCCAGTTGAAGCGCGATGACTCAGGAACCGGCTGTTTTTTTATCATCGAGGTAGAAATCATCTTGAGTTCCTGACGAGTAACCTTTGTTCGGGAGAAGTCAAGAAGAATTCGCTTGAAGCCGTCGCTGTTAAGCATGTCAACCTTGTCGGCAATTGAGAATGGAGCTTCCGGCATGACGACAGAGCCGTCAACAGTTGAGCTGACTTTGAAAAGAGTTTCTTCCTTGTCCTTGAAGTAAAGGAAGTCGTAGCTTTCTGGCAGGCGGAAACGCATGCGGAAGAGAGCCGGATATGCATAAACGGTAACAAGAACCCTGCTGCGGACATTTTCTTCCCAGGTCATCTTGAGGTTGTCCCATGAATTTTCGAGAGGCGTGATAAAGGCCCCGATATTCTGATTTTCAAACCAAGATGCAGCCCAGCGGTTGAAGGTGTAAAGGTAAGGTCCGCCAATCATGTTGACCTTTTTACCGCGGAGCATGGAAATGTGACCGATATTGTTTACTACGAAAGTTGAGTAGCCGTCTTCGATAAGAGCGTTCAAATCAGAAGCGAGCTGCTCTTCTTTTGAGGCCGGGCAATATGGGTCAAGGGAAATGATTATCTGCTTTTTCGAAATAGGAAGCTTTGTTTTTTTTTCGAGCAAATCAAATCTTGTTTCTGAGTTGAACTCGACAATCACGCGGACAGGATTCTTTGAGATTGCCTGGAACAAATCGGAAACCGTAGAAACCTGAATGTAGAGGCCCTCAGGGAAATAAGAAAGCTCGTTTTTGGCGACAGGCGTCAAATCCAAGACTGGAAGGACTTCGGCTCCCGGCTGCTGGCGGTACTTGCCTATGTCAGAAGGAAGAACCCTCGGATAGCGCTTGGACATAGCCTTAGTCTGCAAAAGATAAACGGAATCACCGCGCTTGAAGCCAAGAGGAACATCAATAAAGCGGCGGCCCTTTTCGTCTGTTGTGACCGTGCGGACCTTGTGGCTTACGCGGCCAGAATCGTCCTGGCGGTGCAGGCGGATTGAGTCTCCGACTTCCGGGTCATAGCTTCCGCCGGAAAGGTGAACCATTGTAATCTTGTAATCTTCAGGATTTGCGTCCGGGCCTGCAGCTTCGCGGGCCTTTTCTTTGGCTTGGTCGCTGGCCTGCTCGAACAAAGAGATTTTTCCGAGGTAAATTCCGGTTCCGCCGGCCTGATCAGGATTGAGGATGAGGCTTCCGGCCTTTTCTACGCCCTCTTCATTTGTCTTGAAGTTGTACCAGTAAGATGTTTTGGCACGGGCAAAATCAGTTGAAAGCATTCGCTTGGCAGTTGCAAGAGAACCTTTTTTGTCCTTTTCCCAGTTGTCCATGAGGTAACGGTAAGCCGCTACGACCGAACCAACGTATTCTGCACTCTTCATGCGGCCTTCGATTTTGAAAGACTCTACACCAAGCTGCATTAAATCAGGGATCTGTTCAATGAGCTGCAAGTCACAAGGAGAAAAATAATATCCCTGCTTTTCGCCATCGCTCTCAGAATCTACAGTATAAAAACGACGGCAGGCCTGTGTACACATGCCACGGTTGGCACTCTTTCCACCAAGGAAACTTGAGAAGAGACAGAGGCCCGACTCACTTACGCACAATGCGCCGTGTACGAAAATTTCAAGCTCTGCATTTGTGTGAGACTTGATGTATTTGATTTCTTCCAGGCCAAGCTCGCGTGCAACGACAACCCGCTTGAGGCCAGCCTTGCTCAAGAGATTGACTCCGGCTGCGCTCTCGACGTTCATCTGAGTTGAACCATGAAGCTCCAAATTCGGGAAAAACTCCTGGCACATGCGGATAACGCCCAAGTCCTGAACGATAAGGCCGTCAGGACCGATTTTGTTGAGATAAGAAAGGAAACGATAGAGACGCTCCAAATCACGCTCTTCGCTTACAGTGTTTACTGTGACATAGATTTTTTTGTTCTGGCGGTGAAGTGAAGAAACAGCCGCTTCAAACTGATTCCATGCAAAATTTGAGGTGCGGAGACGCGCATTAAAGCTTTTGAGACCAAGATAAACTGCGTCCGCACCTTCGCCGATAGCGGCATCAAGTGCCTCGATATTGCCGGCAGGTGCTAATAATTCAGACATTCTTTTATATTAGCACACTTTAAGGCAAATTGCTAGCTACTTTCCTCCATATGGATTCGAGCTGTTCTCGTAGCCTGGAGTAGCACCGGAAACCGTCACCTTGTTCTCGGTAAGCTTGTCGGTGACAATCCAGTCAGAGGCGTAACTTGCGATATATTTGGGAAGAGATGCCTCATCGGAATAGCTTTCTGCAATTTTCTTAACGTTCTGGCGCGAAATTGAACGGAAAATCGAAGAAGTCATTGAATCCGTGGAGACTGCATTTTCAGGCAGGGAACCTTCAGGCCATATTCCGAGGGAAAAGGCTTTTTCCGCATATTCGGTCATTGCCTTTTTGGGCCAGGCTTTTTTGCCCGACTGGCTTAAAAGAACGGCGTCTTTTATTTCTTTTGAAAGATAATCCCTGAGGATAAGAACATCCGTATTAGAGACAATTTTTTCATCTCCCCTTCTCCATAAATCCCGGGCTTCATCACAGCTTTCAAAGGCTTTTGAAAGGGAAAGAGTATCGTCAAGCTCGTCCACCGCATCTTCTTCCATGCCTTCGAGGACTTTTCCGTGCAGGGTGATGTATTCTCCCCTCTTTACGTCAATTGCCGGGAAAGAATATTTTTTTGCCTCACCGTTAGCGCTGCTGACATATTCAAGACCGAACAAATTGCCGGACTTTAAGACATAGAATTCGATAAATTCGACTGCTGATTTTGACTTGTTGTAGGTCGTGCGGATTTCGTTGAAGATAAGGCGGGCAGGATTTGCATTGTAGCCCAGGAATTTCTGGCTGAATTCAAGGCTGTTTCCCGTAATGTCATAAACAACCCCGGAAAAGACATAGGACTTGCCGACAGTCATATCCTCGGAAACTTCCACCTCAGCGCTTTTACCGTCCTCACTGTAGGAAATCACATTGGCTACGGCAAAAGCATTGTCTTCGTCAGAGCCAGGGAAAAGGGAGTCCTCAAAAGAACTTTCATCAGAAAGCTCATGGATGAAGATTTTGTCGAGGACAATTTTCTCGGAACAGGCTAAGGAAAGAGTTCTGCTTCCGGTGACAGAAAAGTCTTCTACTTCCGGAGCGGTCGTATCGGCGGGCAGGATTTCAATTCCCTCTTCCGTCAGGCGGCATGACACAGGAGCCACAAAAGCAAGGACTGCAATAATGATTCCGGCACAAATTAAAACAAGACCAAAAAACTGGTTGATGAAATTTTTTTTCATATTTTACCTCCTTTCATCTACATATTAATTGCCAAAAAAATTCGATTTTCGGCAATGCAAATGAAAGAAAGTCAGAAAAATCCAAAAAAAATTTTTAAAAAGTGCGGAATATTTAAGATTTTACCGGGAAATTAGACCTCGTAAAGTTTGATTTCGCGCTTTTCAAATGCTTCTCGGACCAGATCGTCAATCTCAAGTTCCTTGTAAATTCTCTGGGCTTCCTCAACACTTGAGCGAAGGACAGGATGGCGGGGGCTGAAAAGAACGCAGCAGTCCTCGTATGGCAGAATTGATGTTTCGTAAGTTCCGATTTCCTTGGCGATTTCGACGATTTCTTCCTTATCCGTGCCGACCAGAGGCCTTAAAAGAGGATACTCGGCCATGCTTTCTGTGCAGCTCATGTTTTCGATTGTCTGGCTTGCAACCTGCCCGAGACTTTCGCCCGTAATCAGGCAGCTTGCCCCGATCCGCTCTGCCAGCATGTTTGCGGCTTTCATCATGCAGAGGCGGAGCATGAGGGTCGTGTAATTTTCAGGAGACTTCTTTTTAATCTGCATCTGAACTTCGGTAAAGGGAATCGTGTTGATGTGAATTCTAAGTCCGTAGCCGCTCAAGATTTCTGCAAGGTGCTCGACCTTTTCGCGGGCTTCATCACTTGTGTATGGATAGGCGTGGAAATAAACGCAGTCAATTGTCATGCCGCGGCGCAGCATTCTGTAGCCTGCAACCGGGGAATCAAGGCCTCCAGAAAGAAGAAGAAGTCCCTTTCCACTCACGCCAACAGGCAATCCGCGGCGGCCTTTAGTTCTGTTTGAGTAAACGAAGCAGCGGTCACGAACCTCGACCATGATTACGACATCAGGATTTTTGACATCGACATCAAGTATTTTCTGATTGTAGGCAAGGCTTGAGCCTTCCGAGCAGATTCCGTAATGGTCATAAGGGAAAGACTTGTCGCTTCGGCGGGACTCAAGCTTAAATGTCTTTGCTCCGGCATCGCGGGCTTTAATGGCCTCATTCAAAACTTCCTGCTTGATAGCCTCGATATTTTTTTCGACAATGACGGCCTCAGCCCAGCCGGTGATTCCAATCAGGTGAGAAAGTGCAAATTCTACCCTCTCCTGAGCCTCTTCGTCACATTCAACATAAAGGCGGCCTGCCTGCAAGGTAACCCGGGCATTGACATCTTTAAGGTAAGCCTTGGTATTGCGGACAAGCTGCTTCTCAAATATCTTGATGTTAGAGCCCTTTAAAATAAGCTCGCCGATTTTTCCGATATAAAATTTGCTATATTCCATAATTTGCTCCGTAAATTGCTAATTAATAACTGTATTTCATCGACACGCTGACGTAGTTGTTTACGCTGTCGTAAAGCTGCTTTGCCCAGTTTTCCCGGGCTTCCTTAATTGCATTCTGCACATAAGATGATTTTTTCAAATCTTCCCATGACAAATAAGTGTTTCCACCGGCTGAGAATGTGCCGTCGTCATTTGCCGTGTAGTCCAGGCCGCCCCGGTAGAGGTGATTGTTCACTCCGTTATTTTTGATGTACTCGAAGGTGTAGCCTGCACAGAGGCTGAAGCGGCCGTATTTTGTGCGGGCAAAAGTGTATTCGGCATTTGCTCCCAGCTGAGCCACATACATTTTGTGCTCGCTGGTCATGAAACCGAGTTTTTCCCAGGCTGAATCGACATGACCGCCGCTGTCCTTGTCCGGTCTTGAAAACATCTGGCTCATATAAAGGGTTCCGTTTGTGGCGTAAGTTCCGCTTTTTGCAAGCATGTATTCAGCCGCCTCATCATCCGAGAAATCTTCAGCACCGTTGGCATGGCGGATGAAATTGCCGAAAAGATTGACCGAAAGATTCTTGTAAGGCTTCAATGTCGCTGTCAAAGAAATTTTATCAGAGTTCGGGTCGAGTGAAGAACCGATGTTGATTCCGCTGTTCGTGTAATTCTGGCGGTTCCAGGTTTTTCCTGTAAAGCCGCCTGAATTTGCGTCATCATACTGCCAGTGGGCGTAAACATAAGGCATGATTGCAGTATAATTGAAAGAAATTTTTGAGCATACTGAATCTTCAGGAGCATAAATCAGGCCGGACTGAAAGCCGAAGCGGAGTTTTGTGTCAAAATTGAATTTTAAAACCTCGTTCAGTTCAATGTCGTCAGCAAAAAAATCTGTAGCCCAGTTCAAGCCCTTGACCGGCTTGATTTCAAAAAGCAGGCCCATCTGAAGATTGTCGTTGGCACCGCCGATATTCTGAACCGCATAGTAGGGAGCCGGAGAAATGTATGAAAGATTATTATAGGGGCCGAAAATAATGTTTTCATAGTAAGTCAGGTTGAATTTTTCAAAAGCGTGCCATTTGAGGGCATGGAAAGCAAGATACTTGCCAGATTCCAGCCAGTTGTTTCCGTCTGTAGCCTCTTTTCCCATGTTTCTGGTGACGCCGATAGTCTCATAGGCCGAAGCATAGCTCCATTTTTCGCTTGTAGTGTTAAAAGTGATGTTGGCAGAATGATAGCCAGCATCATTCAAGGCAAGTCCGTCACCATGAAAGACTCCGAAACCAAGACGGTTCATGCCGCCGCTTCCGTAGACCCATTCATTTCCGACTGCAAGATTCATGTTCCAGTTGAGGTAAGCCGTAAGGGGACCTGCATCAACAGGGTCAAAAATTGAGTCTTCTTCCATAATTGTGTAAAGCGGAGAATGATCTGCAAAATCATTTTTCTGGCCGTAAATGCCGAATTTGTAGCCCACGCAGACCAAATCATGAAGGGCCGCATCGCCACCGATTCCAATTTCAGTGTGAAAATCCTTGTTTATCTTGTTTTCGGATTCTGAGTCAAATTTGTTTTTGCTGAATTTTGCACCGCCGGTCGCCTTAAAATACGGAGACCAGGGCTTTTCAAAAATCCGCTCGTACTCAGCTTTTGCCACTTCCACATCCTTTTCAGAACCATTTTCAATGACATCGTTGAGGATACGCTTGATGACGTTCACAGGATAAGGCCTGAGCTGGGGCAAGGTGCTCGTCAAAGCCCTGAGTTCCCAGACCTGGGCCTGATTATAGAAGGAATCGTTAATTTCAACGCTGGTCTGAGAAAATGCAAGATTAGCAAAGAAAAAAAGGGCGCAAGAGAGATAGAAAAATTTTTTCATTCAGATTTCCTATTAAAATTTAATAAAATTCAAGTTGAGGGCAGCTGCGACTTCAAATCCCTTAACATTTTCACCCTGCTGATTGTGTCTGTTGAAAATCATGACATAACTTGGCTGCAAGACAAAGGTCAGATAATCAGCCGGCTTGATGCTTGCACGAAGAGAAAGTCTGTTTACGTATTCAGGAGTACCGCTCGGACTTGCAAGTGACTGAAGGCTCTTTCGGTAACTCTGATTTTCCTCGCCCGCGTAAGTGTCCGGGAAAGGCCAGCTGTAAGCAGACCGGCTTCTGTCTCCAAGTTCTTTTCCATCATCAGGACGTTTTGATCCGCCCCAAACATCTGGATTGAAAACAGAAGAGCCTGAATATTCGCCCCGGGCCATGTAAAGATAAATCAAATCGACAGACCATTTTGACGGAACTTCATAGCCCATCTTCAACTCTGCGGAAATCGTGTCCGGACCGAAAGGAGAGCCCAGCCATTCGTAAAAGACTGAGTAATCGCCGATGTTTTCGCTGTAGGTGCGGACCATTGACCAGTTTGGACTTTCCTTTATGTAAAGATAAGGGTCTGCCCAGCTTCCTTCGATGGAGAAGCGGAATCTTCCCCCTGCGGCTGGAATGAAAAAGTCAGTGCCGCCCTGGAGTCCAAGTCCGTTTGGAGTGGAATCTTCCTCAAAATTGCTTGTCTCAAATGGAGTCTGGAACTGAGTCATTGCAAAAAGTCCGTAGAAGCGAAGGTTTCTGACCGGAGCAAACTGAAATTTTACGCCGAAATAGTCACAGGTGTGGGATTCAGTATCATCGGCAGAAGAATCGTAATCACGCCAGGCCGCAAAGCCATGGAAAACCGTCCAGGGATTCATGAAACGGAGCTCCATCGGCGCATAAACCAAAAGCCCCTCAAGGAAAGTGACCTGAAGTTTTTTGAAAAGACGGACGTCAATCTGATGGGCGTAGAGGTACTTGTCTACGTTGAACTGAGAAACAGAGCCTGTGTACTTGAAGACAGGATTGTAAAATTCCATCTGACCATAGGCGACGCCTGTAAGGTAGTCAGACCAGATCATTGAGCCTGTCAGAGTTTTTCCGACTGAGCGGGAGCCGCTTCCGAGCTGAAAACCGAAGCCAGTTTTTTCAGTCAGCATTTTGCCTGTTGAAAAATAGCCAGTGTCCGGGAATTCAATGTCAATCTGATCGGCAGCAAGGGGAACGTTTGTATAATTGTAATTGTGCAAAGTCATTCCCCGGTTCTGGGCAAGATAAGTGTCCATGCTGAGGGTGGCGTAATCACCGGCTGTAATTGTTGCAGGTGCATCCAAAAGAGGCTTTCTTGAATAGCGGTCAAAAACCCAGTCAATGTCCGAAGAAGACTTGCCGAAGCCCGAAATATTTAAGCTCGGCTCCATTCCGATTGAAAGAATGTCATAGCCGATTGAAAGTTTTGTTTCCTCATCAAAATATTCGAAAATCTTGTCGTATTCAACTTTTGAAGCTTCGCTCAGGGAATCATAATCAATTTCAGAAAGGTAAACTTTAAGTTCCTGAATTGAATATGGTGCGCAGTCTGCAAAATTCACGATGCCGGAATCAAGTGAAATCGCAAGAATCGAATCATAAATCCAGTGTCCGCAAGGAACAAGCTCCTGCTCTCCGCGGGCATAAATCGAAAAATGAAAAGTGAAAAGTGAAATCAATAAAAAGAAAAACTTTTTCATAAAAAACTCCTATTTTAGCGGGGAAGATTCTATTAACCTTTTGCCTTCCGGATCAGCATTGCCCGCTCATAACATTCTTCCAGACGCGGGGTAAGGGCTGAAATCTTCCATTTTTTGCCCCATTCCAGTGCTTCCTGAGACTTTTTTTTGCGCAGCTGCTGATTTTTAAGCAGTTCGATGACTTTATCGCTGAACTGGCCGACATCGTCACCAACCATGAAACCGCCGTGGTCTCCCTGCATGACATCAACAGTGCCGAGCTCGCCGATTGCAACAACCGGAAGCCCCGAAAGCATGGCCTCAACAGTGACAAGTCCCTGAGTTTCCGTTTTGCTTGGAAAGACAAAAACCTGAGCCTGTCTGTAAAAATAAGGCAGATCAGCAGAAGGAATGTAGCCTGCAAAAGCAACTGACTTTGACAGTTTTCTCTGCTCCGAAATCAACTTTAATTCATCAAGATATGGACCGCCGCCAACAAAAAGCAGGGCTGTTTTAGGCAGCTTTTTCTGCACGTTTTCAAGGACATCGAAAAGGAAGGAAAGATTTTTTTCTTTTACGATGCGGCCTACGAAAAGCAGGATTTTTTTACCCTTGAGCTGGGGACATTTTTTTGAAAGCTGCAGGCCGATTGCCGTCTGGCGGATGAGGGAATACTTTTCCCGGCTGTCTGGAATTCCTGTCGGAAGAATCTCAACTTGCTTTTGGATTCCATAATCATGAACGACCGAGGCAATTTTCTTGGTGGGGGCAATAATCAAATCAGCCCTTTTGAGATAGAATTTTACGACAGAACGGCCGATTCTGCGGAGACTTGCATCTGGAAGAAAATTCACATAATTTGCAAGGTAATCTTCCCACATCGTATGAAAAGTAAAGACAAAGGGAACGTGATAATGAAGGGCATAAAGGGCGCCGAAATAGCCTATGACCCATTCTGAATTTATATGGATTACGTCAGGCTGAAATTCCTTCATTGCCTTTTTGACCCGCCGCCATTTGTCAAAGCGGGCTACCCGGTCTTCTTTTGAAATTGCGCTGAATGACCATGAGGGTATACGCACAATCTTAAAGGGAGACTTTTCATCGCTGTCTTTTTCATCAAAAAAGGAACTGCGCTGCTGTTCTTCGGAATATTCGAGGCAAACGATGCAGACTGTGTGACCAAATTTCACAAGCTCGGTTGCATAGGAATGAACAGAAACTGTGACGCCGTTAATGCGAGGATAGTATGCATCAGTAAACATCGCGATTTTCATATAGTCTATAATTTTACCTAAAGAAGCGATACTGGGTCAACATCGTACTCAATATAAACTTCACCCGGAGCCTTGTAATTTTCTGCAAAGGTATGGGCCATGTACTGAAGAAGGGAGACTGAAGGACCGCGTAAAATAATCTGCTGGCGGTAATTGGCCGCGATTTTTGAAAGAGGACACTCGGCAGGTCCTAAGATTTCAGTGAATTTTGCAGATTCCTGGAATTTTGAGGGTCTGGCTAAAAGGCTGCGCAAAATCTGATGGAGAATCGAAGCCGCTCCGTTAGCTCCAGATAGGGCCTGCGCCTCAGATGGAGCGCGGAAAACCATGCGCAAGATTCTTGCAAAGGGCGGGAAAGAAAGCATCTGCCGGGTCTGGATTTCACTTTCGTAAAATTCCTCGGTTTTTCCGGCCACGGCATAGGCAATGGGGGCAGAATCCGGGCAATAAGTCTGAACCAAAACCTTTCCGTCGGGGAAAAAGCGGCCTGCCCTACCCGAAACCTGGGTAATAAGGGCAAAAGTTTTTTCTGCGGCACGGAAATCCGGCATGTGAAGGCCTGTGTCCGCAAGGATTACGCCGACCAGCTTGAGGTTGGGGAAATTGAGTCCCTTTGCAACCATCTGGGTGCCCAGCATGATGTCGTATTCGCCTTTTTTGAAGGCATCGATTTTTTCAGTCAGCTCGCCCTTGTGGGAAACTGAATCCGTGTCCACGCGGACTATGCGGGCGTTGGGGAATTTTGCCTTTACTTCGTTTTCGATGAATTCCGTGCCGAAGCCAGAATAGCCCACATCAAGGGAGCCGCACTCAGGACAGGATTGGGGCGGAGAAACTGAATATCCGCAGTAATGGCAGCGGAGGCGTTTTTCGGCCTTGTGAAAAGTGAGCGAAACCGAGCAGTTCTTGCACTTGAGCTCGAATCCGCAGGAATTGCAGCGGAAAAAGTGAGTAAAGCCGCGGCGGTTCAAAAAAAGTATTGTCTGCCTCTTTTCGGCCAGAGTTGCTTCAATTTCTTTCTGTAAGACAGGAGAAATCGCGCCGTCGATGGAAAGCCCTGTGAGGTTTACGCATTTGACCTGTGGCATGGCACCGCCTGCAAGACGCCGGGTGAGGACGTGCCTTTGGATTCCGCCTGATTTCATCATATTCCAGGCTTCAACGCTCGGAGTCGCGCTTCCCATGAGAAGGGGAATCTGCTTTCTGGCACAGCGGTACATTGCCACTTGCCTTGCGTGATAGCGGGGGGTATTCCCGGATTTATAGGAGCCGTCATGTTCCTCGTCGATTATAATCATGCCGAGGTCTGGAAGGGGAGCAAAAACTGCGCTCCTGGCTCCGATTACAATGCGGGCTTCCCGGTTCAAAATCCTACGCCACTCAGAAAGCTTCTGGCTGGGAGTAAGTCCTGAGTGAAGGACGGCAACAGTGTTCCCAAATCGCGAAGCGACAGCCTGTGTCACCTGGGGAGTAAGTCCGATTTCCGGGACAAGGTAAATCACGCCCTTTCCCTGCGCCAAAAGCCGTTCGCAAACCTGCATAAAAACTTCGGTCTTGCCAGTGCCGGTAGCACCATAAAGATAATGTAAGTTTGGGGCGTTGCTGGTAACTCCCGCAGAGGGGGTAGGCGGAAATGGCGAAGCCATTGCAGCCGAGGGGGAGACTTCCCCCTTTGCATTGCTAATTCCCAAAATCTCTTCCACCGCTTTTTGCTGCTCGTCACTCAAAGTGCGCGCCTTGGTGTCGGGAGTCTCTTCAAGGAAAGAAAAACCGCCCGCATCACTTTCACGACGGCCGCCCGGCAGCATCGAGGAAATTGCCTCGCCCACCGAGCAAAGATAATAATGGGAAATCCACTTCGCAAGCTCAATAATTTCACTGTCAAAAAGAGGCTCTTCGTCCAAAAGTCTGAGAATGGGCCGGATTTTAGCCTCTTCAACCGGACAGTCAGCAGGAAGGCTTTCACTTTCGCCGACGATAAAGCCCGTCATGCGGCGGTTTCCGAATTTCAAGTCCGCACGAAATCCCACCCGGCTTTTTCCGTCCGGATTTTCCAAGTCAAGGTAAGTGAAGGACTGGTTGAGAGGAATATTCAATACGACCTGAAGGAAGCGTTTCATTTACAATAATCAGGTTCGATTCCCAGAAGCACGTTCTTGAAGACTTTGAGGTCTTCCCAGGCCGGGCGCTTGTTCTCCGGGGCACGAAGAAGGGCGCTTGGGTGCCAGGTTGTGACGACAGGAATTCCCTTGAAGTCGAGAACCTGACCGTGCAGCTTCATCACGCCGTCATTTGTATGGAAGAGATTTTTGACCGCAACGCTGCCAGCACACAAAATCGCCTTTGGCTTTAAGGCCGCAATCTGGGCGTCAAGGAAAGGCCGGCAGGCATCGGCTTCTTCCGGCAGGGGATTACGGTTCATAGGCGGACGGCACTTTACGATGTTTGCAATATAACAGTTTTTGTCGCGGGAAAGTCCGATTGCGCCCAGCATTTTGTCCAGAAGCTGACCGGCAGGCCCGACGAAGGGCTTTCCCTGCTTGTCCTCTTCCTCGCCGGGGCCCTCACCTATTACTAGCACAAAGGGATTAGGAACGCCCATTCCCGGAACGACATTACGCCTGCCAGCACAAAGGCCACACCTCTTGCACTCAGAGATTTTCTTGTTGATGTGAGAAAGAGTTGAATCCGAAGCAAGCTCCGGCTGAGAAGAAGCCTGATTGCTACTTGCTGATTTCTCATTGCTGATTTCGGGATCATCTGAAAATTCAGGCACATCGCCTGCAAAATCAGGTGAAAAGTAGCCGCAGAGATTATCCGAGGCGGCTTTGAGCAGATTGTATATTTTAGTCTTTTCGTCTTTCGTCATTAAACGTGTCTCCTTTCGCCCTCAAAACTTACGCTGTAGAGGAAGAGGCCTGTTGGCGGAGCCGTGGGACCTGCCTTGCTGCGATCATGCGAATCCAAAACTTCCTTGAAATATTCAGGCTCCCTTCTGCTCTTTTCAAAGAAAATCAGGCTGCCAGTGAGGCTTCGGACCATCTTCCACAAAAAGGCGTTTGCCGTAATCTCAAAGACAATGACTTCCGGATTTTTTGGATCGGCATAAAAATGCGCGTCCTCAATGTAGCGGAAAGTCGAAAGGCTTGCATCCCCGGCCGCCGCAAAAGTAGCACAGTCAAGCTCGCCCCTCAAGTAGCCCGCCATTTTGTTGAGCTTTTCCAGGTCCGGCTTGTGGTGAATGGGCCAGACATAACGCATTTCGCTGGCAAAAGGATTGCCGGTGTGGATAAAATAGCGGTAAGTGCGGCTTGTGGCGGAAAATCTTGATGAAAAATCCTCGTCCACTTCCTTTGAGCCGACAATGCGGATATCATCCGGCAAAAATGCGTTTAGTGCCGGGACATAGCGCTCAGCAGGAATTGAGTCTATCGGAGAAAAAAAATTGGCCGTCTGGGCAAAGGCATGAACGCCCGAATCAGTTCGTCCGCTGCCAGTGAGTTTTACAGGCTGCTTGTGCAGTTTTTCAAGGGCAGCTTCGATTTCGCCCTGAACGGTTCGGACGGGCTTTCCAAGATCACTCTTGTCCTGCCTCTGCCAGCCGCAGAAATCCGTGCCGTCATAGGAGACTGTAAGAAGAATATTTCTCATTGCTAATTTCTCATGCTAATTGCTAATTATTCTTCGTCATCATCATCGTCACTGAAATCAATCGTGTTCGATTCTTTTATCAAGTCCGTGATTTTATCGTAGAGGTTTCGCGCGTTCTCCAGAAGAGGGCCTGGTTTTGCCTTTGAAGACTTACCCAAACCAAAGCCACGCGCAATGGCTCTTTTTGCCGCATCAAGTTTTTTATAGCGCAGGGGCAGATCATCTGTCTGGCCGTATTTGAATTCGAGCAGGCCGATCAGGTAAATCATGCCGTCATAGCCGTAGTTTTTATCGATGTCAGGACCGAAGTTGCTGACCGGAGAAAATGACTCAACCCGGCTCATCTCATTAATCATGGTCTGCTCATAGAAGAAAGTTGCCTTCTGATAGAACTGTTTTGCAATGTAATCATAGTTGTAGCCGGGAATTGTTTCGTTCAAATGATTGCAAATCCAGGCAAGGCGCAGGGAAATCATGGCGCGCTTGAAAGTCGGAGCATAAGCCAAATCTACCTTTTCATAGGAAAGAAGGGCCAGATAATACATGGCAGCGCCGTCCAAAAGATTTCTTTCGCGGGTCAGCTCATAATGAGGGAAAATTGCCTCAACCTTCTTTTTGCGGTTTTCGTCGTCGTCACGAAGGGCATCGATTGAAGCAGGATCCTTGATGTCCTCAAAGTCCTTCCACAAAAATGCAACATGACATCGCGGACAGGCACCAACGGCATAAATCAAAGGATAAACCGCACCATATTTTTCAGAAGGAATGTATTTTCTGTGAAGCTCATCGGTCAAGTCACCGGCGTTCATTCGTCCGCTGCCTGTGAGCATTTCTTCCTTTTCAAAAGGACGCTGACAGACCGGGCAGATACACTTGGTCTTGGACCAGTAAGAAAGTTTGGGCTTTTTATCAGGATCTTCTTCTTTTTTTGCAGATTTTCTGTACATCTTACACTCCCTTTTCTATTACTACAAATGATACAGCATATTCTTTTTCATGTGAAATGGAAACGAAGGTTTTTGACCCTTTTCCACACTTTTCTTCTATTATATCGGCAGTTTTTGACCCGAAAAAGAATTCCGGCCTGCCATTTTCGTCTTTTTTTATGCCAAAATCTGATAGTTCAAGACCCACAAAGCCAGTTCCAAGAGCCTTTGCAAAAGCTTCCTTGGCCGCGAAACGGGCTGCATAATGCTCGCAAAGAAAGTGAAGCCTTTTTTCAATCAGACTTTCTTCGACCTGGACAATCTCACATTCATTGAAAAACCTTTTGATCATCTCAGGATTTTTTACCCATTTTTCAAAACGAGAAACTTTGGCAATGTCAGTTCCAACTCCAAACATCATCGGTATTTAAGCTTCTCCGTCTTTTCTTCGAGGCTGCCGGCATTTTCAAGGACAGTAACCTTTTCTTCTTCCGGGCTTTCAGGAGCAGATTTTTGCTTTAAAGTGAAAGTAATCGGAATATTTTTGGTGTAGCCCTCGGCAAGTGAATAGCGCTTGGGCACTGAATAAGCAAGATCGATATAGAAGGTGCCGGCCGATGCAATATGAGAAACGTCTGCCGTAACGAAAGACTCAGGCGGCTTATAATTTTCCAGGGCCGCAAGGGAACCGTTGAGGGTAACCGTAACATCAGTAGTCATGGCGCGGATTTCAAGTTCCGGCGAAAGGTTTACGATTTTTACAGGAAGTTTCGTGAACTGCCTGCTTCCTTCAAGTTCTTCGATTTCAACAGTTACTGCGACTTCGATGTCATCATGCTTGATAAAAAGACCTTTCTGCTCCACCTTTGTTTTGACCGTGTAGCTTCTCTTTGCTCCGTTTGTCGTGACGTTCAGAGTTTTAAGGGGCTCGCAGTTGTCAATCATTGTCTTTGGGCCTGTGATTGCAATCTGGTCTGGAGAAACTGAAACTTTTTTGACATCATAACCGTAGGCAGCCTTGCCGCTTATAGAAGGAATGATATCAACATAGGAAGTGACTTCTTCTTCAACCCTGAGCCGTACAATTTCCGGCGTAACTTTAAGCTCAAGAGGATTGAGGATGCTGGCAGAATCCGAAAGAGTAATCAGGACAGGGAAATCATAGACTCCGTCTTTGTAAACGTAATTCAAGTCAAGATAAGCCTTTAGGTCACTTTCACGGACCTGGGCAAGTTCCTCGCCCTTTCCCCGGGCAGAAACGACGACAGTGCGGGGATGGGGTGCGACTGAAACGAAGCCGTTTTTTGACTCAACCGTGAGGGGAACGGAGAAAACCTTGCTGTCAACGCTCTGATTCTGGTAAATCACATAGAGAAAAAGAGCAATAACAAAACAAATCGCCTTGATATGCCAGTTTTCAATCAGTTTATCAAATACTTGCTTTGCTTTCATCGATTGTGTCCTCTATTGTGCGCTGGGCAGCAGAAACTCCGAGCAGATTTTCCAGCATTTTTGTGACCAGGCTGGGCTTTAAGTCGTAGTGAAGTTTTGAGTCGTAAGCAAGACTGATTGCGCCGGTCTCTTCTGAAACGACAAGTACGACGGCATCAGTAGTTTCGGCAAGACCAAGGGCAGCCCGGTGGCGGGTTCCGAAAGTCTTTCTGATGTCAAACTGCTCGCTCAAAGGAAGGAAACAGCCGGCCGCCAGAATTTTTCCGTTCTGAACGATGCAGGCGGCGTCATGAAGCGGTGTTTCATGACCGAAAATCGTGACCAGAAGGGCCGAAGAAATATCAGCATTGAGTTTTGTACCTGTTTCGATGATGTCATCAAGCCTGGTGTGGCGGGTAAAGACAACAAGCATACCTTTTTTGAGTTTTGAAAGGGTCTCAGCAGCAACGACTGCCGTATCAACATAAGTGTGGCGGGAGCGGTTGCCAAAGGTAAAAAGTTCATTCTGACCGATTTTAAGGAAAACCTTGCGCAGCTCAGGCTGGAAGATGATTGCAAAGGCAATTGCAAAGCCAGGAGCGAGCTTGTTCAAAATCCAAAGCAGGGTTGAAAGCTTAAAGAGGAAGGCAAAGGCGTAAAAAAGCGCGACCATGATCCCTGCCTTGATAATCTGCATGGCGTTTGTCTTGACGATAATCTGATACGCCTTGTAAAGCAGGAAAGTCATGATGCCCACATCGATAATAGGGCGAATAAGGTTCCAAACTGTTTGTAATCCGTCAAAAGCGTTCAATTAAATAGCTCCGCCAAATATTATAACTTATATTGCAAAATTTAACCACAGATTAAGGCAGATTGACAGAGATTATTTTTTGCTCACCTGGCTCAGAATCTTAAGAGTATCGACATGTTCCTTTACGTCGTGCACGCGGATCATTGAAGCCCCTCTCTCCACCGAAAGCAAGTCCGCCGCAAGAGTGCCTGAAAGACGGTCTGCAACTTCCCGGCCGGTCGCCTGACCGATACAGGTTTTGCGGGAAAGGGCCATGAGAAGGGGATATTTTCCTTCCAGAAATTCACCGCAGCGGCGGATAAGCTCAAAATTGTCATCCATATTCTTTCCGAAGCCGATTCCCGGGTCCAGCCAGATTTTTCCGCCTTCAATTCCGGCTGCAAGGGCAAATTCCACGCGGGCCTCAAGATATTCGTTCACTTCGTCAAAAACATTTTCATAGACGGTGTTTTTCTGCATGGTCGAAGGATTTCCCCGCTTGTGCATCAAAATCACGGGAATTTTTACCTGAGCACAGAAGGGAGCCAGTCTTTCATCGTCTTCAAGGGCAGAAATATCGTTGAGGATATCGGCTCCGGCCTCAAAAGCAGCCTTCATGACTTCAAATTTTCGGGTATCGACAGAAATCGGAATGTCAGAAACTTTACGCACTCCCTCAATGACAGGAATGACCCGGCGGATTTCTTCTTCTGCGCTAACATATTCACTTCCGGGCCGGGTAGATTCACCGCCAATGTCAAGAAGGTCAGCACCTTCATCAATCAGGCGAAGGGCGTCATCAACACCGCCTCGGCTTTTGTCAAAAAAAGAATCAGGAGTCGCATTCACGATTCCCATAACAAAGGCTGGCAATTCAGTGGTAATAGTACGATTTTTTAAATTCAGGCTTTTCATGATGAAAAGAGATTATCACCGATAGACTAACTAGGCAAGAAGATTAGCCACGATTTTTCGCGCAGAAAGACCTGCATCACTTAAGACCTCAGCCCTAGTTCCCTGGCCAAAGAATTTTTCCGGGAAAGCGAAAACCTTTACGTTCTTGAAATCATGCTCAAAAAGAAGGTTCTCAATGTACTCGCCCACTCCGCCGGTCTTAACTCCATCCTCAATCACGGCAACTTCATCATAATTTTTTGCAAGAGAAAGGAAGTAATTTTCGTCGAAAGGCTTGATAAAGCGGAGGGAATAAATATCAGTGTTAACTCCCTTCTGAAGAAGATTTCGGGCCGCAATCAAACTTTCATCAAAAATGCCGCCAGTGCAGACTAAGAGCATTTTTTTGGCAGAAGAGCCCTCAGAAGCCGCAGATTCATCAAAATCAAGGCTGAGGTTTGGAGCAAAGTCAGAATTTTTAAGCAGGACTCCCCGCCCCTCTTTTAACTCGCCCTCAAATGGAGCAAGCTCGCTTGGGCAGGAAAGCTTTGGATAGCGGATTGCAACAGGTCTTTTGGCGTTCACAGCCCACATGAGGCAGAGGCTCAAGTCAAGGGCAGTCGCAGGAGAAAGAATGGTCATGTTCGGAACCGGACGAAGCAAGGCTATGTCAAAAATGCCCTGATGAGTCTCACCGTCCTGGGGAACGGCACCGGCCCGGTCAAACATAAATACTACATGATGATTTGAAAGGGCTACATCATGAATAATCTGGTCAATCGCACGCTGAATGAATGTGGAATAAATCGCAACAATTGGAATCATTCCGCCGCAGGCAAGTCCGCCGGCAAAAGTAACCGCATGTTCCTCGGCGATTCCAACGTCATAGAAGCGGTCCGGGTAATGGCGGGCAAAGGTGTCGAGGCCTGTTCCCTTTGACATGGCAGCCGTAATGGCCATGATTTTATTGTTTTTCTGGGCAAGAGCCATGAGGGTGTTATTGAAAGCCTCGGTAAAGCTTAAGGTGTCGAATTTTTCCATCTTGCCGTCTGAAATCTGGAAGGGACCGACACCGTGGAAGCTGGAAGGATCATTTTCGGCAGGAGAATAGCCCTTGCCCTTTTTGGTGAGGATGTGAACGATAACAGGCTTGGGAAGACGGCGTACACGACGAAGATTGTCTTCAAGTTCCTTGATATTGTGACCGTCAAGGGGACCGACATACTCAAAGCCCAGGTCCGCAAAGAAATTATTGCTCAAAAACATGCCTTTAATGGCACGCTTGAATCTGTAAATGAATTTTCCGATGTGGCTTTTTGAATTCGGGATTTTATCAACGATGCCGTCAACGAAATACCTGAAGCGCTGGTAAAAGCCGGTCATTGTGAGCGAGCTTAAATAACGCGAAATCGCACCGTTGTTTGGAGAAATCGACATCTGGTTGTCATTTAAAACGATGATAAGGTTTTTGGAAAGCTGACCTGCATGGGCCAGAGCCTCGTAAGCAAGACCGCCAGTTAAAGCTCCGTCGCCGATGACTACGACAACCTTGCGGCTTTTTGGCTTACGGCCTAAAGCCCTCTGTTCTTCTTCGATTTTATCCCAGGCCGCAAGAAGACCAAGCCCCTGGGAAATTGAAGTGGAAGAATGACCGTTATCAAAATAATCATGAGGGCTTTCATCACGGCGAGTGAAGCCTGAAATGCCGCCGTGCTTTCTGAGAGAAGAAAAATCTTTATAACGCCCCGTCAAAAGTTTGTGAGTGTAGCACTGATGGCTTACATCAAAGATAATCGCGTCCTCCGGGCTTTCAAAAACCCGGTGAAGAGCCAGGGTAAGCTCAACCACGCCCAGATTGCTGGCAAGATGACCGCCGTTTTTTGCGACGGTTTCGATTATCCGCTTTCGTATTTCATCACATAGCTTCGGCAAGTCTTTTTCCGAAACTTTTTTTAAGTCAGACGGAGATGTAATTTTTGAAAGAATCGTAATCGTTCTCCATAAAAAAAAGACCGCTGAAAGTCATAAAACTTTGGCGGTCTCTTTTGACAAAGAATGAATAGCTTTTTAGCTAAATCGCTGTCAAACTATTACTTACTCTTATGTCGGTTTCGTCTAAGCATCTTCTTTCGCTTATGTGTTGCAATCTTCTGACGCTTTCGTTTTTTTCCACAAGGCACGATGGCACTCCTTAGTCTCGATTTAGATTTATTATCAACAAAAACAGCTCTTTCGTCAAGGGCAGTTTGTTTTGTCCTTATTTATCTTCAATCCGGCGGTACTGAACCTCAGAATTGAAAAGCTGTTTAGCGGCGAGGGAAACGACCTTTCCGTCATTCTCTTCGATACGCTCATCTTTAACCATAGCCAGCTGATAAGCACGGTGGCTTGCTGCAACTGTGGCCTCATAAATGTTACCATTAAACTTTACGGTCTTTTCCAAAGGAAAAATCATTATATAACTACCCCTTAAAGTGATTAGTATATTCTATAAGAAGATGCGTTTTATGTCAATAAATCGATTTCCAAATCATTTTATTTTCTTCGATTACATAAGAAATTTTTCCAGCCTCGTACAAGCCGCTGAGATAGGAGCGGAGGGTGCTTCCGATAAGGCAGTACTGGCTGGTCTTCAGCGTGATGTTGCTCCGGTCGGCTACGGCTTTCAAAAGTTCTTCCATCGTTTTGGGCTTTTTCAGCTCGTCAATAATCATGTCCTCGGTCTCAAGAATTGCAAGCAGGTTGAGTTCGGCAATTCCTTCGATTTCACTAACAATATCGCCGTGCCCCGGAATGTAAAAATCAGCGTCAATCTTGGAAATTTTAAAAAGGGAGTCTTTTGTTTTTGTTTCGTCCAGCAGATACTGAATCCAGTGCTTTTTTATTGAATTCCTGCCTGAAAGGACGTCGCCTGCAAAAAGAACGCTCTTTCCGTCCGTGTCAGTAAGCAAAAATCCCACCTGATCAAGATAGTGCCCCGGAAGAGAAATCACTTTGAGGGAAATTTTGCCCTCTTTACAAGGAAGCTCGATTTCTTCCTCTCCGTCAAAAACCCGGTCAACCTTACAGGCTTCCGCAAGAAGATATTTTGAGCGAATGTCATGAATCGGAGTGCCGCCCCAGACCAGCTGAGTCTCAATGTCAGGGAATTCCATGAGATAGGCCTCACCCTTTGAAGCCCAGACCTGGCAGCGGCTATTCCTCACAAGAAAGGAATTGCCGCCGCAGTGGTCAGCATGGGAATGAGTGTTCAGGATTACTTTGAGTTTGTAATCAGAAAAATTCTCGCGGATAAAATCAAGAATTCTGGCCCCGTTTGTCTCATCATTCCCGGAATCAACGATATAAATGCACTTCTCCCCAGCCCTATCAACAAACTGAATGAATCCCAGGTTTGTAGGCATTTTGAAATAAGAAATATGAGCTGTAAGATTCACAAGCTGTTCATTTGTAACTGACAATAATTTTTCCTCATCATAGTTTTAAGCGTTAGGGATTGTAGCACCTGCGAAGCAGTACCGCTTGCGGTATGGAGCGCGGTTAGCGCGGAAGTGCGAAAAGCCCGCCCCGAAGGGGAACGCCCTACTGCTAACTGCACATTGCTAATTGCTAATTATTACAGGCTTTTCCGAATATCCGTGATAATCAGCTGGGGAGTTTCCACGCCGTTATAGCAGTTTCGCCCCACCTGATACAGAACGTCAACATTATCACCCTTGTCAAAGTCGCGGTGAAGGCTTTCTGCTCCTCCCCAGAACATCGCAGGCCACTTGGTCTTTCCCAAATCGAACGTGAGCTTAAGGTGCTGGCGCTCGGTCTTTCCGATGACGGCCGCGTCACAAATACGAAGGTTGCGGCTCATAAAGGTAAGCTCGCGGTTTTCTTCTCCGTAAGGCTCAAAATCATCAACGATAGTAAGCAAATCAGGCTTGAGGTAATCGTTGGGGATTTCAGCATCGATGTTGATCTGCTCGGCTTCGGAATTTGAAAGCTCAATCTGAGGGGCAAATTTGTCCAGTGCCGCAAGGAATTCAGGCAGCCGGTCTTTTTTGAAGGTAAAGCCCGCCGCATAAGCGTGACCGCCGTAACTTACAAAGAGATCAGCCATTTTGTCCAGCAGGGAAAGGACCTCAAAGCCCCTGCAGCTTCGCATTGAGCCGATTGCGTTTTCGTCAACGAATGTGATTGCCATCGAAGGAATGTCGTAGAGATTGACCAGCTTGCCTGCAATCGTGCCCGAAACACCCCGGTTGATTTTCTGCTGGCCTGAATCATCGATAATAACGCAGAGTTTTCCGCCGTATTTTTGAATGCTGTCCTTGGCCTGAAGTGCCGCAAAATTCCAGCCCTCTGAGCCCAGAGCCTTGCGCTCATTGTTCATGGCAATGATTTTCTGGGCGATTTCAGTGCGCTTAGCTGCGTCTTTTTCCAAAAATAATTCCAGACCGATTTCCGGCTGACCCAGACGGCCTGTCGCATTCAGGGCAGGATTTATGTTCCATGACAAGTCAGTCGCGTTAATCCGTTTTCCGAGCAAGCCCTGCATTGAAAGAAGCTCACGCAAGCCTTCGCGGGCATTTCCCTTGTTCATTGAAGCGATTCCGTGGCGGATGAAAATGCGGTTTTCGTTTTTGAGCGGCATGATGTCCGCAAGAGCCGCAAGCGCCACAAGCTGTAAGTCACGCTCATTTGCCTTTGCATAAGAAGGGAACTGTTTTGAAAGCTGGGCGTTTACAAAAGTGACGAATATATTGAAGAAACCTTTGATTTCTGAATTCTGCTCCGGGTTGTAGCGGGCCAGTTTTGACTTTGACTTGAGGGAAGAAAGGGATTCTGCTGCCATCGAAGGGAAAACTTTTGCAACCTCGCCCCGTAAGTCCATAAAGTTGAACTCTGCCCCGCTTCCGAAAATCTGGGCAAGCAAAGAAGACGTTGTCTTTTCATCCCAGACAAAAATCTGCTGGCCGCGAAGAAAGTCCACCAGCCTGGTGTCGGAAATTGAAGTTCCGGCGCGGACAGTAACTTTTAGGCTGCCTTTTTCGACAAGATTCTGCAATTTGAGGACTTCAATCGTGCACTCATCGCCGTTTGCAGAAGCTGTTGCCGCTAAAAGTGCGACCTCGTTCTTGTAAAGCCCGCTTGCCGCAAAGCGCAGGGCCGAAACGACCTTGTAAACAACGGCACAGCCGGAAATGTCTTTAAATGGATAGCCAGAATCCTCGCACTTTGGATTTACGATGATTGCAGGACTTGGAAGAACTTCAGGCGGCGTGTGGTGGTCGATTACGATTACGTCCATGCCTTTTTGAGTGGCGTAGGCGATTTCCTCGACATTGGAAATTCCGCAGTCAACTGTAATTACCAGGGAGCCGAAATTTTTCTCGAATTCGTCGACGGCATTTTTGTTGAGGCCGTAGGGGTCAGTTCCGCCGGGGAGCCGCCAGCTTACGTTGATTCCAAGTGAAGTGAGGCAGTCATAAAGAAGGGCTGTGGAAGTGATTCCGTCAACGTCACGGTCACCGAAAATCAAAACGTTCTCGCCCTCATCCTTTGCCTGAAGAATTCTGTCAACTGCATCTTCCATGTTGGCAAAAAGAAAGGGATTGTGCATGAAGCGAAGGTCATCTTCCAGAAAGAACTGAACGTCCCCTCCTTCTGTTATTCCACGGCGGGCCAGAATTGAAGCCGTGAGCGCATTCACGCCGAATTTATCATATAAAGCGCTGACATCCTCGCGCGAAATTCTCTTTTTAATCCAGTTTTTCATGATTTTTCCGCCTAGAGAATATCATAAATCAAAAAAAATATAAACCACAGACAGAAAGTTTAAAATAACATAAAAAAGAATTTGTATTATGCAGACAACGTGTTATAATAAATTCCATGGATGCTAATTATTACGACTACATTACAAAGCTGCCCAACATGACTTATTTCTTCGAGATTTCAGCAGCCCGTAAAGAAAGTATAGTAAAAAACAATGGTCAACCGGCACTCCTCTTTTTAAGTCTGCAGGGCATGAAAGACTTCAACCAGAAAAACGGCTTTGCAGACGGCAACCAGTACCTTCAGTCTTTCGCATCAATCATGGCCTCTTATTTTGACGCAGAAAACTGCTGCCGTCTTGGAGGCGTTCACTTTGCAGTCATTGCAGACGACACAAAAATAAAGGAAAATCTCCGTGACTTTTTGGAGCGCTGCAAAATCTTCAATACAACGGCAGGAATTTATCCCCACATCGGCATCTACCAGTATCAGACCGAAGACGTAAGCATCAACGTTGCCTGTGACCGCGCCAAACTCGCATGTGACACCCTCAAAAACGAAAACAAAGAAGGCGTCGCATATTACGACCAGACAACACGAAAAGCCGAAGAAACTCACCGCTACATAATCGAAAACCTCAACCGGGCAATTTCCGAACGATGGATTACAGTCTACTACCAGCCTATCGTGCGTGCCGTAAACGGCAAGGTCTGTGACGAGGAAGCACTTGCCCGCTGGATTGACCCGATAAAAGGCTTCCTTTCCCCGGCAGATTTCATTCCCGTTCTCGAAGAAGAAAATCTGATTTACAAAATTGACCTCTACGTGGTTGAGCGCGTTCTCGAAAAGATGAAATACTTTGAGTCTCAGGGAATTTCTGTAGTCTCACATTCAATCAACCTCTCTCGCTCAGATTTCGAATCTTGCGACATCGTTGAGGAAATCCGCACGAGAGTTGACATCGCAGGCATTCCTCGAAGCAAAATCAACATCGAAATCACCGAAAGCGTAATCGGCAGCGACTTTGACTTCATGATAAAGCAGATTGCCCGCTTCCAGGAACTGGGCTTTCAGGTCTGGATGGACGATTTCGGCGCAGGCTATTCATCTCTTAATGTTCTCAAAGAAATTCCATTCAACCTCATCAAATTCGACATGAGTTTCATGCGTCACTTCGACGAAAAGAACAACGGCAAAATCATTCTCTCGGAGTTAATGAAGCTGGCATTTGCAATTGGAGTTGATACAGTATGCGAAGGCGTTGAAACAGAAGTACAGCTTCAGTTCCTTAAAGAAATCGGCTGCTCAAAAATTCAGGGATTTTTCTACAGCAAGCCAAATTCCCTAGAGCAGATTCTCGAGCGAATCGATACAAAAATCGCCATCGGCTTTGAAAATCCGGCAGAAACAAAATACTACGAAACAATTGGTCAGATAAACCTTCATGACCTCTCTGTAATCAGCAACGGAAGCGAAAAGGACTTTGACAACATTTTCAACACGCTGCCTATGGCGATTATCGAACTCGACGATGATTACGTACGCTTTGTCCGCACAAACCAGTCTTACCGCAACTTTTTCGCACGTTGCTTTGGAATGACAATCGAAGGAACTCCGATTCCGATACAGACGGCCAAGCAAGGTCAGGGCTCGCACTTTTTCAAAGTCACAATGCAGGTCGCAAAAGACGGCAAAAACACATTCACAGACGAAATTCTTTCAGACGGCTCCACTGCAAATTTCTTTGTCCGGCACCTGGCCACAAACCATGTCAAAAAGACAAAAGCACTTGCAGTTTGCGTTCTTTCAATAAAATCTCCAGAAGAAGGAATCACTTACGCGAACATCGCAAAAGCCCTTGCATCCGATTACTTCAAGCTTTTTTACGTCAACATTGCTACCGGCAAATACATCGAATACACATCGAACGTTGGCGAAGACATAATGACATCAGAAAGGCACGGCGAAAATTTCTTCGGCGGCGAAATGAAAACCGTCAATCAGGTTGTCTACGAAGAAGACCGTGAAATGTTCGCAAGCATCTTTACAGTCGAGAATATAAAAAAGGAACTTACCGAACAGGGAAGATTTTCAATCGACTACCGCATCACAAAAGACGGCAAACTCATATACGTAAACATGAAAGTGATGCGGATGAACGGCGGCAAAAACCTAATCATCGCATTGAGCAACGTTGACTCACAGGTAAAGCAGAAAAAGATTGCGGAACAGGCCCAGCAGGAAAAAATCATCTACTCACGGCTCATGTCCCTTTCGGGCGATTTTATCTGCATGTATGTCGTAAATCCAGAAACCGAAGAATTTACCGAATACAGTGCCTCAAAAGATTATTCAGAGCTAAATCTTCCAAAAGGCGGAACAAACTTTTTTGAAATTACCCGCAATAATTCAGCAAAGGTTCTCCACCCCGACGATATCGAAGCCTTCCAGAAAGACTTTTACAAAGAAACCATCATGGATGCAATAGAAAAAAAAGGCCTTTACATGTATCACGCCCGGATTATGATGGGCGGAGAAGCAAGGCCTTACACGGTAAAAGTCTCCCTCGTCAAGGAAAACGGCGAGGACAGACTTATCGTAGGAATCAGATTGTAAAAAATTGGGGGCTACCGCCGCAAGCGGCGGTCGGGCCTTCCGCCCTTCGCTCACGCTCATTGCCAGCAAGCCGGCAACTTCGGGGCTACATACCCTAGCCCTTAGATTTTCCCTGATTTTTTGTCCTTCAATATCAATTCACGCAACGCTTCGACCGCAACGGTGATTGCAGCCTCGGTGTCGTGGGCCTGCTTGTTCGGAAGGCCTTTTTTTGCGCGCTCCTGATTTGCCACAACGAGGAAGCATGAGCCTACCCGCACCCGCAGGAACTGGCCTGCTATGAACAAAGCCGCGCTTTCCATTTCGCTTGCAAGGCAGCCCATGCGCAGCCATGCCTGCCATTTATTTTCGAGCTCGTAGCTCACTGGCATAACCTCTGGCTCATGCTGCCCGAAGAATGAATCCTTGCACTGGACGACACCAGTGTGGTTTGGAACTCCGAGTTTTGAAGCCGCGTTCATAAGGGCATTTACGCACTCAATGTTTGCAACGGCAGGATACTCAATCGGAGCAAACTCTCGGCTTGTCCCTTCCATGCGGACGGCTCCTGTCGCAATTACGATGTCACCGCCCATGACTTCTTCCTGCATGCCGCCACAGGTTCCAACGCGGATAAATGTGTGGGCACCGCATTTTGAAAGCTCTTCAATCGCAATCGAAGCCGAAGGACCACCGATTCCAGTTGAAGTGACCGAAACAGGAAGGCCCTCGAGAGTGCCTGTGTAAGTTGTATATTCGCGGACGTCAGCAACAAGCCTGGCATTGTCAAAATGCTCAGCAATTTTTGCGCAGCGCTTGGGATCGCCCGGCATAATCACGTATTTTCCGATATCATTTGGCCCTACTCCAGTATGATACTGCTTTCCAGAGCCTTCTGTGTAATCTACCATAAATGAACCTCCACTTATAAAATTCCTATTCCCGATTCCAATGAATTAAGTTTAGAACCGCAATTCTGCTCTATTAAATTATACACCAGGTTTTTCATTTCCAAAAGACTTTTTCCTGAGACAGTGATTTTTCTGACCTCTTTTGGCGAAAGGGAAGAAATTGCCTCAAGATATGTGATCGAGGACTTTGAAAGCTGGATGTTTCCTTTTTCAAGACTGGCACAGTCAGGGCAAGAAAAGCCGTTTTCAAAAGGCGAATAAATGTATTTTTGTGAAAGTGAATCTTCCGTAAATTTCTGGGCATGAAGGGATGAGCCGCAGTTGCAGCAGACAGCAGAGTCAGGCCGCACGCCCAAAAGCCCAAGATAGCGCCACAAAAAGCGGATCAGCCCCAGACGGCTTTCGTCTTCAGTTGAAAGCTCGATTCCGTCCAGAAAGCCGTTCACGATTTTCCAGGCTTCCTCAGGAAAGCCCGCGCACTTTGTCTTAATTAAAATTTCCGTTGCAAGGGAAGCCGCATAAGTCTTAAAAAGATTTTCCCGGAATGAAAGATGACAGTTTTTGACGTCAAAGTCAGTGATTTTGGTCTGCTTTTTGACTTCATCGCGGTAAAGATAAATCACGCCCGAATTCATGGGCGATACAAGCGAGCGAAGCTTAGACTTGGGCCCGCCGTAAAGAGTAGCAAAATGGATTCCCTCGGAAGGAGAAAAAATAGTAACCCGCCGGTTGCTTTCCCCGCTTATCTGCACGGAAAGAATAAGGGCGGGAGTTGAAAAATTACGCATTAACTGACGATCTGAACGCCTGCGCTGGCTCCGATTCGGCTTGCACCGGCATTGGCCATGGCTACGGCTTCTTCCCAGTTGTGGACGCCGCCGCTTGCCTTTACTCCAAGCCTGTCGCCGACAGTCTTTCGCATGAGCTCAACGGCGTGAACAGTCGCTCCGTTAGGCAAAAGCTTTCCGTCTGCACCTTTGAGGATTGCAAAGCCTGTCGAAGTCTTAACGAAATCAGCCCCAGCCTTTTCCGCACACTCGCAGCACTTTACGATTTCTTCGTCAGAAAGATAGCAGGTTTCCAAAATTACCTTGAGGATGATTTTCGGGTCGCCCGGAACAACGACGTCATTGATTGCACAGCGGACTGCATAAATGTCCTCAAAAACGTCTTCCCAGTCACCGTCTTTTACAAGGCCCAGGTTAACGACCATATCGACTTCACGGGCGCCCTCGTCAACAACAAGACCTGCCTCGCTGGCCTTGTCATCAATTGAGACAGAACCAAGAGGGAAGCCTACAACGGTGCAGACCTTAACTTCGCTTCCTTCAAGCAAAGACGCCGCAAGGGGAACATAATAAGGATTAACGCAGACAGAGGCAAAGCCGAATTTTTTTGCCTCTTCGCACAGTTTTTCAATGTCTTTTTTTGTCGCACACGGATTGAGGTTAGTGTGGTCAATCATGGATGCGATTTTTTTGATGTTTTCTGAATTCTTTTCCATAAAGAACAATTCTAGCACAGGGAAGACTTTCTTTCCAGCAAAAATATTCTTATCATTTTCAGATGTTAGCAATAAGCAATTCGTACTCTGCCCACTTGTTTTCTGATTTTTTCGATGTTACAATATTTTTACAAATCTTAATTAAGAGGTAACTAATTATGGCAATGAAAATTGATCCAAGCGTATGTGTAAACTGTGGAACTTGTGAACCTGACTGCCCGGTCGGAGCAATCTCAGAGAACAACGGACACCGCGAAATCGACGCAGGAAAATGCGTTAGCTGCGGAACATGTGCATCTGAGTGCCCTGCAAGCGCAATCAGCGAGGCATAAGTTTTCTTAATATTTTTGCAAAGGCTGTCCTTCATTTTTAGGGCAGCCCTTTTTTTTTTCGAAGTCTTGCTTTACAATATTTTCATGTTTGTTTTTCTGATTTTTGCATGTGCGCTTTTATCTTCACTTCTTATTTTCCCACTTTATTTTTGCGCAACCACATTTTCAACCTTCTATTCCTTTACGGTCACTTTCCTTATCGCAGCCTTTTTAATTTTCATCTTCATAAAGCAAATC
This sequence comes from Treponema ruminis, assembly GCA_017161305.1. Taxonomy (GTDB): domain Bacteria; phylum Spirochaetota; class Spirochaetia; order Treponematales; family Treponemataceae; genus Treponema_D; species Treponema_D ruminis. Next base: position 1,838,712 of record CP031518.1, read on the forward strand.
AAAAAACATGGAGCGAAAGCCGCAGTCTTTTTTCTGGTAAAATTTCTGATTCTAGCGGCAGGCCTTTCATTTTCCTTCATTTTCGTAACCAAAGGCTCAAGGCTGCCCGCCCTTTTGATTTTACTTGCCGCCACTGCCCTCTTCATTCTTGCATCAAAAATCCTGAAATCCAAAAGCACTGAACTTTCATCAGAAAATCTGTAAAAATGAGAAAATTCAAGCCCGCATCCCTTCTCATATTAATAAGCCTCTTCTCCCCGCAAATCCAGTCTCAGGAAATTTCTGATATTCCTTACACAGGCGAAGAAGCCCCCAAAATCATTCCGCTGTATTCAGAAGATTTTCCGCAGATTCAAAATCCCCGCAATCAGTCTCCCAAGCCAGAGGGAAAGGCAAGTTCGCTGGAAGAACTCGAAGAAATCAGGGAACAGAACGAAAGAATCCGGCAGGAAAACGAAATCTGGCTTCAATACCAAAAAGACCTGCAGCTCCAGAGCAAAATCAAAAACATGAGCGAAAGCCGCACAAAAAACATGGAAAAGCCGAAAAATCTTTTCTATAGATACACCGTCACGAAAGATCCGGACAAATATCTCGACACTTTCAACGGACTCTACGCCCGCTTTCAGACAGGCCAGGGAACACTCGCTACAATAAACAGAATTTCAAATCCCCAGGCCGTAAAGCCAGGAATGCAGCTGATTCTGCCGGTCCAGCAGGGACTCTACATTCCAAAAAATGCCTCGTCAGCCCTTGAAATCCTTCTCCAAAAGGAATTTGCTTCTTTTATCAGTGAGGAAACGAAAGTCTTTGAAATCGACGACCGGGAATTCTACTTTCTTCCCTCACTGACCTTTTCACCAACCCAGATAGCCTTTTTCCACGACACGGGAATGCAGCTGCCCCTGAGCAAAAAAATCATCACGTCAGAATTCGGCTACAGAACAAGCCCGATTTCAGGCAAATGGAAATTCCATGCAGGAATAGACCTTGCAGCCCCGATCGGAACGGAAGTTTTCGCCTGCAAGCACGGAAGGGTCAAGACAGCGGCCTACAGCGAAATCTACGGAAATTACATCGTCCTTCTCCATGACAAAAACACGACCAGCCTTTACGCCCACCTTTCAAAAATCCTCGTAAAAAAAGGACAAGCGGTATCAACCGGGGAATGCATAGGTCTTGTCGGCACGACAGGAGCTTCAACCGGACCCCACCTGCATTTTGAAGTCAGGGAAAACGGAACTCCAAAAGATCCGGCAAAAATGTTCTAAAATTTTAGATAAATTTCAGCAAATTTCCTCTCCCTGCCATAGAAAAATAATTCTTCATGTACTATACTTGTTTATATTGATTGGAATTATGAATTTTTCACGCAAAAAATCAAAAATCAGCTTTTCAAGGAAATCAATAATCTTCTCTTTGCTCTTTCTTGCAGGCCTTTCTGCCCATGCTGAGAATTTCCGCGTCCGAAAACTCATTCCAATCGCTTTCAACGGAATCACAGAAAAAATCACGGTCGAAAGCGGAATCAACGATGCCCTCTGGGTCACCCTTCCCAAAGACCTCACATACATCAGCGGAGTCGAGCTTAACCTCAAAATTCCGGAAGACCTAGTCACCTGGCGGGATTCAGTCGCCTACATGCTTTACGAAGGACTGGAACCAAGCCCAAGCGAAAACACCCAGAGCTATTACGGAGAGCACATTCACGTCGCTACAATTCCGGGCAATTTCTCGCTCACAATTTACGCGCCTGTCTCAAATGATTTTTCAATCAAGGACAATCCCTATTCCGTCAAGTTACCGGTGCAGCCGGCCCTTCCAGGCATTTTCCTGCGCTTTATGATGGTAATGAAGGGTGTTCCTGAGTCTCTCGAAAATTCCATTCTTGAAATTACGGCAAAACCTGTTCTCAAAAACAAGGGAGCCCTGGCCCTGACAACCAATCCGCCCTCTTCCGAAGAAAAGCAATATTCAGTCTTTATTGATGACCTTCCGGTTCAGGATTACAAGCACAAAATCCTTACCACAGGAGAGCATCATCTTTCCATTGTCAGCGACTCATACCGCAACGAACTGCGTACCTTCCGTATCGAGCAGGCAAAAACCACATCCCTTTCCGTAAATCTCCGCGGAATCGAGCCTCTCTTAAAGCTTCTCTGCCCCAAGGACACTCAGGTCTTCCTCGACGGCAATCCGATTAAAGTCTCATCTGAGCCGATAATCGTCACTCAGGGCGAGCACACGGTCAAGTTCATTCTGGGCGACTACGAAATCGTAAAAACTGTCTCTGCAATGAACGGCCGCACATATTCAGTCAACCTCAACGTAGACGCATCAATCTCCGAAGAAGACTAAAATTCTTTTTCAATTCCACTAAAGATTTCGGCAAATTCTAGCGATAATATAAAAGTCGGGCACGCAATTATCCCCTCCCACCCATTGGTGCCCGACTTGCCTGATGGGCAATTGGGGCTGCCAATTGGCAGCCCCTTTTCTTTGACTAAGCAAAATCCCGGCAAATCTTTACATTATCTTCTATAAATTGTATTCTATGTAAATGCAAAAATTAAGCAAATTTACTGTCGTAATGATTTCAGGGCTTTTTTTCTTTGCAGGCGTTTTTGGAATTTCGCTTGGTCTTGCCCTTTCAAATACAAAATACATAATCGACAACGAAAACTTCACTGAATTTGACACGGCTCTTCCCACAAGGATTCTTGACATCAACGGCGAATTAATCACTGAACTTGCCAGCGAAGAAAAGCGTGAAATCATCAGCATCAATCATCTTCCCCAGCACATGATTGACGCCCTCGTCTCACGCGAAGACCGCATTTTCTACAGCCATCACGGTTTCTCAATCAAGGCGCTTTTCCGTGCCGTAGTCGGTCAGGCCCTGCACCTTTCACTGGGAGGCGGTTCTACCCTCACCCAGCAGATTGCAGGCACCATCTATTGCGACCGCCGCGACATGTCCTACATGCGAAAACTCAAGGAACTCTGGTGGGCAATCCAGATGGAGCGCCGCTTCTCCAAAAACGAAATCCTTGAGCTTTATCTGAACAAAATCTACTTCGGTGGCGGCACATACGGTGTCAACGCCGCAAGCAAATACTATTTCGGCCACAGTGCCACGGAAATCACACCGGCCGAGGCAGCCATTCTCGTAGTTCAGCTTTCAAACCCGGCCCACTACAATCCATTCGAGTACCCAAACAGGGCAATGGACAGGCAGAAATATGTTCTTTCAGCCATGGTCGAAAGCGGCCTCATCACTCAGGAACAGTCAGACTCATCATTTGAAGAATACTGGGCAAATTTCGATTACACGCGAACAGGAAACACCCAGATCCGCACCCGCGATGACAATGCCCCTTGGTTCTCCGAATATGTACGCCGCGAGCTTTCAAACATGATTTACGGCACGGACGACATTTATTCTTCCGGCTTTACCGTAAACACAACCCTCAACCTCAAAAATCAAATTGCGGCCCAGAACACGATGGAGCGCTACATAGCTTACGCAAACCGCAGCTACCAGCGTTCAAGTTCAGAGCGCCAGAACGAGGCCTTCAAAATCTATACACCGCTGACTGAGCTTCTCACGCTCACCTTCAATCTTGGCGAGCTCAAGGTCTCCCAGCAGCGCAACGAGGCTCTTGCCCTTTCGACATACACAAAAACAATAAATCCTATCGTCGATGTCCTCTCCCTGGTCTGTGGCGTCGATTCACTCAAAGTCGGAATCGCAAACAAGGCAAATGCCGTAGCAAAATCCAATGTCGGAAAGAACGTCATCGAAGGAACGATGATTGCCATCGAAAACTCAACAGGCTACATCACTTCCCTGGTCGGAGGAAGCAAATTCGACGGCGAAAACCAGTTTATCCGAGCTGTTCAGGCTAAATTGCAGCCGGGCTCATCTTTCAAGCCCCTTTATTACAGCGCCGCAATTGATTCCCAGCAGTTCACTCCGAGCACAATCATTTCAGACACTCCGGTCGTCTTCCACACGGCAGACGGCAAGCCATACATTCCTCAGAATTTCCGCGGTGAATGGAAGGGCGACGTAGAACTCTGGTACGCCCTGGCCCACTCAATGAACGTTCCATCACTCAAGATTCTTGACGGAATCGGCTTTGACACAGCCATCAACCGGGCAATCGACCTTCTCGGCATTCCAAAGGAAGAAGTTCCAAACCGTGGCTTTGTTCCGGGCTATCCGATTGGCCTCGGCGTATGTTCAGTCCGCCCGATCGAGCTTGCCCACGCTTACGCCTGCTTTGCTAACGGCGGCAAGGAAGTCGTTCCAATCGCCATTAGAAATGTCGAGGACAAGAACGGAAATGTCTTCCTCAATCCTGAAAAGGACGTAAGGCAGAAGCAGCAGGCAAAAGGTGCCGCATCCCAGATTATTTCTCCGCAGACAGCCTATACAATGACAAAACTGCTTGAAAACACAGTCAAATCGGGTACTCTGGCAGGTCCGACAGGCAACGGTGCCAAATTCACCTACCGTGACTCAAGCGGCCGCAAATACACGATTCCGGCAGCCGGCAAGACAGGAACCACCCAGAACTGGGCAGACGCATGGACGGCATGTTTTACACCATATTACACGTCAATTTTCTGGTTCGGCTTTGATAAACCGGGTCAGTCACTTGGCCTTCAGCTTACTGGTTCTACTCTGGCAGGTTACGCAATGGCCAGCTTCATGCAGAAAGCACACGAAGGCCTTCCATACAAGAATTTCGTCCGTCCTTCAACAGGCACGGTTGACGTCACAGTCTGCTCTGTATCAGGCGCCCTGCCAACAGAAGACTGCGAAGACCACAAAATCACCCTCACCTTCCTCGACGGAACTCAGCCGACGGAACTCTGCACTGTTCATTCTGGAAACTCAGCAGGAAGGATTCTGGGCCTCTACCGCCTCGAACAGGAATTATACAGGGCCGGTTTTGCAAGTGACTTGATTATCAAGGACAATAATCCGCTTACATTTGACCTTGACGGCACTTCCCGCATGGATTCTTCTATGAGTTCATCTTACGACTTCCTGCAGGAAGACGAATTTGGAAATGCACCGGACTACAACTTCCTTTTGGATTAAAATTTATCATGACAGACTTATCAGATCTTAAAAACGAGCTGAACCCCGAGCAGTATGAAGCCGTAATGACAATCAACGGCGCCATTCTGATTATTGCCGGGGCCGGCAGCGGAAAGACACGCGTAATTACATTCAGAATTGCTCACATGCTTGATGCAGGCGTTCCTCAGAGCGCGATTCTGGCCCTCACCTTTACAAACAAGGCTGCCCGCGAAATGAGCGAGCGAATCAAGGATTTGACGGGCAAAAAGCTGCCTCTTCTCACAATCTCCACATTCCACGCTTTCGGTGTACGTATTTTAAGGCAGGAAATCTCAGCCCTGGGCTACCGCGAAAATTTCTCAATCTACGACGAAACTGACCGCAATGCCTTGATTAAGGAAACAGGCCGGGAACTTGCCTACTCCCCTGACGCACTCGACGTCTATCAGGTTGGAATTTTGATTTCAGACATCAAGACTGGCCGCAAGCAGTGGACAATCGAAAACGAAATGTACAAGGACCTTTATGAAGGCTATCAGGAAGGACTCAAGCTCTACAACGCGGTTGATTTTGACGATTTGATTACCCTGCCGATTAAGCTTTTCCGAGAGCATCCGGAAATCTTAGCCAAGTACAAGGAACGCTACAAGTACATCATGGTCGACGAGTTCCAGGACACAAGCCACCAGCAGTACGAGTTCATGCGTCTTCTTGCAGACAACAATATCGCCGTCGTTGGTGACGATGACCAGTCTATTTACTCATGGCGGGGTGCCGACTATCAGAACATCATCAATTTTGAAAAAGACTTCAAGGACGTAAAGGAAATCCGTCTGGAGCAGAATTACCGCTCGACAGGCACTATTCTTGCGGCTGCAAACGGCGTCATCAAGCACAACACCAACCGCAAGGACAAGGAACTCTGGAGCGGAAAGGGCGACGGAAAGCCGATTGAAATCTACATGCCGGAAAACGAAACTGCGGAAGCGGCTTTCATCACTGAGACGATTCAGGGAATCTGTGTTTCAGAAAAACGCAAGTACGATGATTTCTGCGTCCTCATGAGGGCAAACACCCAGTCACGCGCAATCGAAGAAGCCTTTCTTGCAGAAAACATTCCCTACACCATGAGCGGCGGAACTTCATTCTTCCAGCGAAAGGAAATCAAGGACATAATCTCATACCTGCGCGTAATCTCAAACCACGACGATGACGTAAACCTCTTGCGAATCATAAACACACCGCGAAGGGGCCTGGGAAGGGCTACAATCGAAAAGCTCAACGAAATCGCAAAGAACCTTTCCTGCTCCCTCTGGGAAGCAATCAACGCCCTGCTTGAAGTGGGCGACAACGAGGCAGATTTATTCATGCAGGGAGGAACGATTTCAGAAAAATCCTCTCATCCAGACTTCGACGACGAATCTTTCTCTGAGGGAACAAAACAGAACCTCAAGGCCTTTGTTGACATAATTGAAGGAAACAAGTCGATGCTGGGCGGCCACGGACTTGCAAAAAAAGTGCGCACGATGGTCGAAAACATCCGTTATTTTGATTATCTGATTGGCGAAAACCCAAAATCCGAAAAGGCAGCCCGCTTTAAGATGCTCAATATCGAAAGCTTGATCGGCTCAATCGAGCGCTGGGAAAACAACCCGGAATCAGGCGAGCCTACTCTCTACAACTACCTCAACCGAATCACCCTTTTAAGCCGTGACGACCTTGACGATGACGAAAACCTTGGCAAAGTCAACCTGATGACCATTCACGCTTCAAAGGGACTGGAATTCCCGGTCGTATTCATTGCAGGAACCGAAGAAGGCCTGATTCCTCACGGAAGGGCCGTTGATGAGGGCGGAGATGCGGCGGTCGAAGAAGAAAGGCGTCTTTTCTATGTTGCAATTACCAGGGCCCGCGACAAGCTCCTTATTTCAAGCTGCCGCAGCCGTCGCAGACAGAACAGTTCTGTAGAAAGCCAGCCCAGCCGCTTTTTGGACGAAATTCCGCCGCACCTGGTAGAATACCACGAGCCCCAGAAAGAAGTGAGCGCAGACATGGCAATAGACCTGCTCCAGCAGATGAAAAAGAAATTCACAGCGCCCAAAGTTCCGGGATTCTAATCCGCTCCCTCGATTTTCAGCCTCTCCCAGAATTCCGTGTTTTCCTGGCCTACCCGCCAGAATGCAAGGCGGGTAATGTCGTTTTCCCTGTAGCTTCTGCATCTTTTAACAGAGGACTCGACTGTATCATAAAACATTGTAACTCTGGTCGTCGTGTCGAAAGAAAAGCTTAAGTCTCCGTTGGCGGAAATTTTAAAGGCCTTAGCCTGAACGTCTTTTATTACATTGTCCACGCGGTACATTCTGTAGGCCTTTTGCCCCACGCTCTCGTTGTTCCAGGCCCTGGCATAAAAAGGACAGCCCATGACAAGTTTGTCTTCGGGAATCACAGTCTTTGCGTAATCAGCGATTCTCTTGCACCAGGCAAGGGAAGCAATGGGGCCCGGCGAGCTCGTAGACCAGTGCTCGTCATAAGCCATTACGATTATTCTGTCCACGATTTTTGAAAGTTCAGCGTAGTTGTAGGCGTCTTTTTCCAGAGTCCTCGTTCTGGCAGGAATCGCAACCGTAAGCATTTTTCCGTGCAGGCGTTTTTTCAGCTGCTTCAAAAAATTCCAGAAATTGTGGGCATCTTCCTTCATTACAAGTTCCCAGTCAATCTGAACGCCGTCATAGTCCTTGGCTTCCTTTACCAGCTGCTTTATGATTTTATTGCGAAGGGGAAGTTTCGGGTCGAGAAGAAGATGGGTCTGAGCCTTGGAATCCACGCTGGAAACGATATGAATACGCCCTTTAAAATCCGGGAATTTCTCAGACCGCTTGGGAACAGGCCTGAAATCCGAAAAATTGCTCACGGCGCTGACAAAATAGCCCACGTCAGTAACCGGATAGTCATTGGAAAAACAGCTTTCTTCTCCAATCATGACATAGCCCCAAATCTCCTTAAAAGAAAGCGCTTCTTCTTCAGGTGCAGGGCTTTCAATTGGCGAATCCAGATTCTGGGCTAAAAGATTTGAAGGAAAACTAAAAAAAGAGATAAAAACAAAAGAAAGAAGGAAAAACTTTTTCACTATGACCACCCCTTACCCATTATCGGTAAATTCGGGTGGCCATTTAATTGCTTAGTTTACTTTTTTGAAAAGGACGTAATCAAGAGTCATGCCGTTCTGGCCGTTATTGGCAGGATTATTTACATCATTCTGCTGAATTTTAAGGGTAACGGTAGTCGGCTGATCAAGGGTAAAGCTTACGACAGAGCGGGTTGTAAGCTCATATTTGCCGATTGGAGGCTCTGAGCCGTAAACTAGGTAAGAATCCTTGTTGATGTAAACATTGAAGCGTGATTTTTTTGTGTCAGGAGCATAAACGCTGGCCATTCCCTGATAAGTTCCAGCCGGGAAATTGACCTCTGCGATAGCCCAAGAAGACTCATTTTCGAGGCGGAGACCAAAAGAGCCGGAAGCTGAATCGTCGGCAATCACCTCAAATCCGTCGTAATACATATTCTCAAGTTCAATCTGCAATGAATCGCCTGTAAAATCGAACTTTGGAGCTTCTGTAAGGCGCTTTGGCAGCTTATCAAGCCCATGGCTCTTAATTGAACCAACGCTAAGCTCGGAACGGCTTGAAATTCCCCCGGAACTGCCCATTGATTGCTTTTTTTCAGCAGGTTTTGCAGGCTGTGATTTTTCCATTGTTGCAGTAGACCCGCAGGAAATTAAGAAAGCTGAAGCAAAAAGACCAAGTAAAACCAAAAACTTATTAGACAGTTTCATCGAGAACTCCTTTTTATTCTATTATTAAATCAAACTTAGGCTTTTTTTTCAAGACATAAAAAAAGCGGCTCAAAAATGAACCGCTTCTGAGACTGGCGTGATTCGAACACGCGACCCTCTGCTTAGAAGGCAGATGCTCTAATCCAACTGAGCTACAATCTCGTGACAAATAATATATCAGATTGTAGGACTTTTTGCAATCGGATTGAGCATGAAAATTCTAAGAAAAGATTTTTTCAGCCGCCTCCCTGCTTTCAGCAATCTGCTTTATCATGTCCTCAATCAAAGGCTTGGTGTAATAGTCGGTCATTTCCTGGGAAGTATGGCCCACCAAAAGCCTGACGACCTCTCCGTTCAGATAGCGCCTCATTCTTGTGACATAAGTGTAGCGGAGTGAATGCGGAGTCAGTTTCCGCCCCTTGGCTTCAATCAAAGACCTGTCCAGCATTTTCTTAAAAAGCCGGTCGCAGAATTCCGCCCGGAAAGGCTTGCCGTTTTTCGTAAAAATATAGTCTTCGGGCGAAAAATCATTTCTCTTGAAATAGGACTTTATCTTTCTTTCAAGCTCGGTCGGCAAAAACACGACCCGGATTTTCTTTTCCCGGATGCTGCCGGACTTGTTGAAATTCGTCCTGGAGCCGTCAAAGCGGATAAATCCGTCCACAAGAAGAATGTGTTTCCTGAAATTGAACTGCTTGGCCTTCAAGCCCCTGGCCTCTCCCATTCTAAGGCCACAGTTCACCGTCACATAAAAAAGAAGGAATTCAGCCTCGTTCTCCCAAAGTGCGCTGTTAAAAAAGAGGTTCAGTTCTTCGGTAGAAAAAACGTCAGCCTTTTTCGAACTGTTGGAAAAGCGCGGAAAATTGGGCACAAGGATTTCAAGGCCTGTCCTCCAGACATATTCTCCATACAATTCCTTAAATACCTGAAGATAGTGATTTTTCCATGAAGAGCTTCTGGAAAGGTCAAGCGAAAAGAGGTATTTGACGATTTTGGCACTTGGAATTGACTCAATATCTTCCTCGCCAAAACGTCCAACAATAAGGTCAAGCAGCCTTCTTTTTTGGGAAAGCGTTTTGTCTGAAAGGTTTTTACCAAGCATCTCAAGGCGGGCAACCTGATCTTCGCCACGCACGAACATTGTTTGAGAAAGTTCCCTGATCTTCATAAGCACACTCCTTATAAGTAGTAGATTGGTATAAGGAATATTCTAGCAAAGGAAAGGAAAAATGCTTGTAAAAAAGGATTAAATTATTCGCCCTTCTTAATTGGAACTGAGCCCAGATCGAGGACAAGGCTGTAGCTTGAAGTAACTGTTTCGTCATTTAAAGCAACACCAACCGCGAACATCTGTACGTAATATTCATCAAAAGTTTTATCCTTGTCGGCTTCGGCACACTTATAGTCCGCATCGCCATATTCAGGCAGAACGTCCCTGGTCTTTTTTTCCTTATCATCTTCATTATTGTCAAAAAAATCAAAAGACTTACGGTTGCCGTTTCTGAATGGAATATAATCTGTATAGCTATAGACAGTGTCGCCTTCGTTTTTTATTCCGACACAGGCATGGTCGATGTATCTTTCATCCGTATCAGCAGAAGAATCATCGGCATTTGCATAAGTCAAAAGGCGGAAGACGACAGAACGGTTGACCTGGGGAAAGAAGACAGAAGAATCAATTGACTTGCTCGTTCCCAAAGGCTGATAGGAATAAGTTTCTATCATTCGGGTGGGTGCGGCAGAAGAGTTTGTGCTTGTATTTACGGAAAGAATTGAAGAACGCTCACTGCTCAAAGTTGACGAGCTGTTATAAATCTTGTAATAAACATCCGTGCCGAGAAAATTTGTCCCGTCATCATCAGATGTTATAAAACTGAAATACCATTTCGTATATTCGTCCGTACTGTAGAGGGGCGCGTTACGGGTAACGGTCGGTTCCTTTACAGTTAAAACAGTTTCCAGACCGCATGAGGACAAAAAAATGCCGGCAATCATGCATAAAATCGGAAAAAGAAAATTCTTCTGCATCTGCCGGCACCTTTTATTACTGAATGTTTCCTGCGTTTTTCAAAGCAATGAGACGTGTTTTTGCGAGCTGAGCCCAGCTTGATGAAGAATGCAATTCGTTGAGCTTTTCATAAGCTGCTTTTGCATCATCATATTTTTTTGCATCTTCGTTTACACGAGCGAGAGAGAAAAGAGCATGGTCAACAAGAAGGAAATCCTCGTCCTCAGAAGCAGACTTGTAATAAGCGATTGCGTTTTCTGAATCGTTGAGGTTTTCGCTGCAAACTGCTGCATTGTAGTAGCAGAGTGAAGTTGTGTAGTTCTTGCCCTTTGCCTGGATAGCCTTGAGCCATGCAGAGCGAGCCTGATCGTAATTCTTTTTTGCGAAATTGATTTCAGCAGCGAGCATGTTGGCACGAAGACCTACAACACCGCTTTTGTCAGAAAGTTTTGCAAGTTCCTCGAGGGCCTTGTCCTGACGTGCAGCAATATCAGTCTCAGAAAGATCTTTTGATTCATTTGTGAGATTGTAAGCGATAGAATCAACCTGAGAAATCCCCTTCTCAATTGACTTTGAACGAACAGTAGCAAATACTGCAACTGCTACAATTACGACAACAACAACAGCGGCAACCGCAAAAACAATTCCTTTTGATTTTTCCAGAACAGAGTTCAAAGAAGTTTCAATAGTTTGTTTTTCTGTTTTTTCAATCATTTTTTTACTCCTAGCTATATTTTAGCGTATATTCAACTCATTAAGCAATCGCGAAACGTAAGTTCTTTGAATGCCGAGTATTTTACCAGCTTCAGTCTGATTCCATGACGTTTCATTCAGAATCTTCGTTATATAAGCAGCTTTAAATCTGTTTATCGCTGTTTTTAGTGTTTTATCATCTTCATCATAAACTTCCGAGGCAAAATCAGAGATTTCCTTGCTGGCGGAAGAAGCTGAGTCTGCAGAAGGCAGGGCATTAATCCGTAAGTCCTCGGCCTGAACCATAGGCGGTTTTCCAAGAACGCAGGCCCGTTCGATTGAGTTTTCAAGCTCACGGACGTTTCCAGGCCAGTAATAGTCATACAAGGTACGCAGGGCAGCCTGAGAAAAACCTGTGAAATTCTTTTTGGTTTCGCGGCTGAACCTGTCAAGGAAGAAGGAAGCCAGTGGCTCGATGTCATCCTTTCGCTCCCGCAAGGGCGGAATATTGAGCGGCACGACGTTAAGGCGGTAATACAAATCACTTCGGAAATTACCGTCCTGAACCATCTGCTCAAGATTACGGTTTGTTGCAGCAACTACGCGGACATCAACGGATATCGTTTCGTTAGATCCAACTTTTTCAAATTTATGTTCCTGCAAGACCCGGAGGAGTTTTGCCTGCAAGTCAAGGGAAAGCTCACCAATCTCATCAAGGAAGATTGTGCCCCCGTCACTCGCCTCAAAACGACCGATTCTGTCAGTAACGGCATCAGTAAAAGCACCCTTTACATGACCAAAAAGCTCGCTTTCAAGCAAGGCCGGTGAAAGAGCCGCACAGTTTACGCGGACAAAAGGCTTTTCACGGCGGGAACCTTTGATATGAAGCTGCTCAGCAAAAAGCTCTTTGCCTACACCACTCTCGCCTGTAATAAGGATTGTAGTGTTTGTCTTTGCAACTTCATCAATCACACGGATTAAATCAAGAACTGCCGCACTTCGTGCAACAAAGGGATGATAATCCGAACCGTTCTCAATTTTTGAACTGAGGACGGAAATTTTATCTTTTGCAGAACGGTATGAATCAGCGTTGATGTAAGCAATTGCAGCCTGATCAGCCAGACTTTCAAGAACAGCCAGATCATCGTCGTTAAAGGCGAGCTGCTCAGCCTTGTTCAAAAGCTCGATAACTCCGATACACTTTCCTTTTACGCGCATTGGAATCGCAAGCATGTTTCGGCTTACATAGCCAGTTTTCTCTTGAACTGTAGTAGAAAAACGAGGATCAGAAGCAACATTATTCAAGATAAGGGATTTGTTATTCTCGACTACCCAGCCGGCGATGGAATTCTTTGCGACAGGAATGTTTTTTGCCTCGGCACCTTTTGGACCAAGGGCAACTACGAAACGGAGCGAACCGTTCTCCTTGTTTAGAAGAAGTGAAGATGATTCACAATGAACAAGACGCATTGCCGATTCAAGGATATAAACCAGCAATGCGTTTATGTCAGAATAATTTGAATTTATTCGACCATTTATTTCGATGAGTGTTTTTAACTGTTCAAGCGAAAGCGAATTAAGGTCACTCATCGAAGTAAACTAGTTGTTTTTCTGAGATTTAATCATGTCGCCGAGAGTGTAAGCACCGTCATCGTCGTTTTCTGCAGATGACATGTACTGTGAAATCTCTTTGCGAGCCTGTGCTTTTTTGTACTCTTTAACAGAGAAAGCAACTTTTTCCTTTTCTACGCTGACATCAACAACGAAGACATTGATTTTGTCGCCGACATTGTATTTTTTGACAGCCTCTTCATAAGGAACGTCACGATCATCGCTCAAGTTTGCCTTGTTAACAAGACCTTCGATTCCATCAGGAGCTTTTACGAATACACCAAAATCAGTGATTGATGTGATTTCGCCCTCGAGTGTAGAACCAGCCTTGTATTCCTCAGCGAACTTTTTCCAAGGATTGTCTGTGAGTTGTTTGATTCCAACGCGGATTCTGTGATTCTCTGAATCTGCCTCAAGAACAACAACCTCAACTTCCTGATCAACTTTGAGCTCGCTGCCAGCATGTTTAACTTTCTTTGTCCAAGAAATGTCTTCTGCGTGGAGGAAGCCGTCGATTCCGTCCTCAAGCTGAATGAAAGCACCAGCATTTGTAAGTTTTACAACTTTACCAGTGATTTTTGTTCCTTCTGGATATTTGTCAGAAATTGTGTCCCAAGGATTTGCTGTAACCTGTTTGAGACCGAGTGAAACGCGGCCAGCAGGAATATCGTAGCCCAAAATCATACATTTGATTTTGTCGCCGATTTTTACCATGTCAGAAGCTTTGTTGACTTTCTTTGTCCAGCTGAATTCAGAAATGTGAGCCAAGCCCTCGATTCCCTCTTCAAGCTCGATAAATGCGCCGAAGTCAGTAAGTTTTGTAACAGTGCCCTCAACGATGTCATCAACATGATATTTATCCTCGAAGTGTACCCAAGGATCTTCTGAGAAATGCTTGAGGGAGAGGTTGATTCGTTTTTCATTTGGCTCGAGGCGGATAACCTTAAGCTCAACTTCCTGGCCTTTCTTTACGAAGTCTTTTGGACGTGTAACGTGTCCCCAAGACATATCGTTGATGTGGAGAAGACCGTCGAAACCACCCAAGTCGATGAATGCACCGAAGCTTGTGAATGATTTTACAGTACCTTTTACGGTGTCACCAATCTGCTTTTCTGCGAAGAACTTGTCACGTTCTGTGTTGATCTGCTCTTCGAGATATTTGCGGCGGTTGACGACAACATTCTGTTTGTTATCTGAATACAAGCGCTCAATGTAGAACTTAGAAACAGTTCCGATGAGTTTAGAAGGATTCTCAACCTTTTGGCTGTCAGACTGACTGATTGGCAGGAAAGCGTGGATTTCACCACCGAGATTTACATCAAATCCGCCTTTAACTTCTTTTTCGATTGTACCTTCGATTGGCAGTTTTTCATCGAAATATTTGCGGAAATCTTTCCAAAGCTGCTTTGCCTGAGCTTTTGTGTAAGAAATCTCCGGACCGTTGCGGCCGTCTTTGCGGAGAACAACTACAGTAACTTTATCGCCGTCATTTGGCAATTTGCTGCCGAATTCCTGTACAGGGATTCGACCCTCGGTTCTGTATCCAATGTCGATGAACACATAACCATCAGCTACCTGAATTACAGTTCCATCTACAATCTGACCATCTTCAATGTTGAGGCCCTTGAGAGACTCTTCTAATTGTGTCTGGATTGCACCCTGTTCCTGAGATTCATCCTTTTCCACTTCCATCTGTTCCATACTTGTACCTTTATTTCTGAATTTTGCTTAATATTATCTCACAAACCTTGTCAATAGTCAAGGCGGAAGTATCGATATAGAAGGCATCTTCAGCCCTCTTTAAGGCTCCTTCCTTTTTGTTGCGGTCAATCTCGTCACGCTTGATGATGGCGGCCTTAACCTCTTCGAGAGTCATGTTTGAAACGCCCTGATCAAAGCGTCTCTGGGCCTGAACGTCAATCGAGGCGTCGAGATAGAATTTATAGTCAGCGTTAGGGAATACAACCGTAGTCATGTCACGTCCCTCGCAGATGATGTCGAGGTGGTTTGTAATCTCACGCATTCTTTCGTTTACGAGGTGGCGGATTTCAACGATTGATGAAACCTGGGCAACCCTTGCAGAAACCGCGTCATCGTGAAGGTGGGACTCAACATCCTTACCGTTCAAAATGAGGTGGGAATTCTCATAATCAAGGCTCTGCTTTTTGCAGAAATCAAGCACGGCCTTTTCGTCCGACAGCTCAATATCAGTGTCATTGAGGGCCATTGTAAGGGCGCGGTAAAAACTTCCGCTGTTCAAGTAAGTGATTCCAAGTTTTTTCGCAATCAAAGATGCGATTGTAGATTTTCCGGTTCCCGCAGGTCCGTCCATTGCGATTATCATAAAATACCTTCCTTTAATTTATGTAATGTCTGAATTTATCTTACTCCGACATAATTTCAGTAAATTTGATACTTCTTCCGGCGTTAAGTCACGGAATTCGCCTGGACCAAGGTCGGCAAGCTCTACGCTTCCGATTCGGACACGACAGAGGTTTCGGATTGCTACTCCGGCATTTTCAAAGACCCGGCGGATTTCACGGTTTTTGCCTTCTACGAGAACGACCCTCATTTTGTGGGAATTGACTTCCTGGACATCCTTTGCCTTGTAAAAGACACCTTCCACACGGACTCCCCGCCTGAAATCTTCTGCAAGATAGCGGGGCAAGGGAAGAGAACTTTCTACGATGTATTCCTTTTCGATTTCTGCGCTCGGATGGCTCAGTTTTGCGGCGAAATCACCGTCATTCGTAAAGATAAGGGCACCGTGACTGAACATATCCAGTCGGCCCACATTGTAAAGGCGCTCGCTGTATTTTTCACGGAGCAAGTCAACCGCACAGGGCCGGCCCTTTTCGTCGGACTGGGTGCAGACATAGCCAAGGGGCTTATTCAAAAGAACGTAACGCTTCTGTTCTTCAAGAAACACAGGCTTTCCATCGACAGTGATTTTGTCCTTTCCGCTAACCTTTGTGCCAAGTTCAGTAACAATGACACCGTTTACGGCAACACGACCGTCCAGAATGATTTTTTCTGAGGCACGGCGGCTGGCAACTCCGGAATGAGCGAGAAAAACCTGCAATCGGACTTCTTCATTTGCAGCTGAATTTGAATTATCGGGCAAGTACGAACCTCTCATTTTCAGTTTCATCAAGCTGAGGCAGCTCCGCAATTGAGTTAAGGCGGAAGAACTTCAGGAATTCTTTAGTGGTACCGAATTCAACAGGGCGGCCTGGTGTGTCCCGGCGGCCTACTTCCTTAACAAGCTGGCGCTCAATCAAAAGACGGATCATGTTGTCCGGAGAAACGCCTCGCAAAGCCTCAATTTCAGCACGGGTTATAGGCTGCTTGTAGGCAATAATCGAAAGGACTTCCAGGGCAGAGCGGGAAAGCTTACCCTCGTTTTTGTTTCCGTATTTTTCCTTGAGGGTTTCCCAGTATTCTTTTTTGGGAGTGAGTGCAAATCCGCCAGTAATCACAGAAAGCTCCACGCCTGAATTTGGAGCGGAGTATTTTTCTTTTAAGATTTCAATACATTCGTTAACGACATCGACAGAAAGCTGAGTGCTGGCAGAAATAGCATCAACAGTGAGCGGTTCGCTTTCCAAAAATAAAACCGCCTCAACAAGCCCAGCTTCTTTTTCAAGATTTATATCCATAAGTAAAGAATATTATAATAAATCAGAGCACTTTCTTCAATGTCACTAAAAGTTTAGGCTGCATCAAAACGGCAGATCTTGATGTCGCCGAACATGCGGTTCTGGTAGATTGCGGCCATTTTGAATTTTACGGCCTCCAGAATCGCCATGAAAGCGCAGATTACGTCGAGGATATTTCCTTTTCTTACAAGCAAATCCGTAAACATGCACTCATTTTTTTTCTCAAGAAGCTCACGCATCAGGGTAATTTTTTCGTTAACCGAGATTTCTTCGTAAACATCGAGGATTTTCTGGTCAGTGTACTGGCTCATCAGGGTCTTGAAGATTTTCTGCATCTGCTCAAGCAAGTCCCATGTGTCGATTTTTTCCCAGAGATTTTCGTCATCAAAAGGAAGGGGTCTCTGAACCTTATTGCGCTCAAAATTCCAGTCATTTTCGTCCTGCTTGGCTTCGATAAGGTCTGAGAGTTTTTTGAATTTCTGATATTCGATAAGGTGCTCGACAAGTTCCTCGCGCGGATCGTCAAAGTCAAGGTCATCCTCAATTTTAACTTCAACAGGAAGCATCATGCGGGACTTGATGTAAATGAGGCGGGCAGCCCACTTGTAGAAATCAGAGAGGTCGCCCAAATCAACAGCCGCAGCGTAATCCAGATATTCAAGGAACTGCTCGGTGATTTCGGCGATAGGAATGTCATAAATATTGAATTTGTTGTCACGGATTAAAGCCCAGAGCAAATCAAGAGGACCGTCAAATTCTCCGACCTTGTAGCGGCGTTTTTCCCTTCCGCTGTGCTCCTCGTCATCTTCAGTTACTGCCTGATTTTCTGTCGTCTGCGACTGTGCAAGTGTCTTTTCTTCCATATTGAGCCCCTGTTTCCGCGATAAGTCCGGCAAATTCTCCTGAATCAAGAAGTTTTTCTGCTCCCTGACTGCCGGTTTTTGCCAGAGACTTTTCCAAAAAATCTCTCTTTTCTATATCGGCATCTGGCGGCAAAACTTCAAGAAGTGGAATCAAAACAAACGCCCTTTCACAAAGTCTGGGATGCGGGACTTCAAGATTTTTCATGGGATCAGAAGGATCGGAATAATTGATTTCTTCGTTCCCGTAAAGCTCAATGTCAATGTCGACCGAGCGGGGGCCGTTCCTGATTTCAGATTTACGGTCACGGCCAAGAAGCTCCTCAATTTCATGAATCCTTGCAAGAAGTTCATGAGGAGAAAGCTCAGTGCGCCCCGAAACAGCCATGTTATAAAAATCCGACTGATCGGTGACATACATGGGCTTGGTGCGGTAGACCGAAGAGAATCTGAAATCTGAAAAAAGCGGCTCCAATAAGGCAGAGGCTCTTGCAAGCAGGTGAAGCGAATCAAGAGAAGCAAATGACTTATTGGAACCAAGACCTAAAACTGTAATCATTTAAAAGAGGGCGTCGCTTGCAGAAGGAACAACCGGCTCCGGAACTGGAGCATCTGCCTTAGCTGCGGCTTTTGCGGCCTTTTCTGCATCCTTGGCAGCCTTTTCAGCGGCTTTTTTTGCATCGTTTACGGCTTTTTCCTGCTCAGGATAGACTGCCGTTCCCTCACGGGTGCGGAGAATCTGACCTGGGAAAACTTCGTTGCGGATCTGAGCCTCAATCTGTTTTGCGTAATCAGGATTTTCCTTGAGGAAGTTGATTGCGTTTTCCTTACCCTGACCGACCTTTTCATCACCTCTGGTATACCATGCACCGCGCTTGTCGATGATTCCGTGCTTGACGGCTGAATCCAAAAGCGAAGCAGTTGCAGAAATACCTTTTCCGAAGTAGATGTCCAGCTCGACCTTGCGGAATGGTGGCGCAACCTTGTTCTTTACGACCTTTACGCGGACACGGTTTCCGATTGCGTCCTCTTCACCCTTGCCCTCGATTGACTCGATACGGCGGATTTCAAGTCGGACTGACGAATAGAATTTGAGGGCGTTACCGCCGGTTGTAGTCTCAGGATTACCGAACATGATTCCGATTTTCATTCGGATCTGGTTGATGAAGATAATCATACACTTTGACTTGCCGACGATTGCGGTGAGCTTTCGGAGAGCCTGGCTCATGAGGCGGGCCTGTAAGCCCATCATGCTGTCACCCATGTCACCCTCGATTTCTTTTTGAGGAGTAAGGGCTGCTACTGAGTCAACTACGATGATGTCAACTGCCCCGGAACGGACCAGGTTTTCAGTGATTTCAAGAGCCTGTTCACCGTTGTCCGGCTGGGAAACCCAGAGGTTGTCGATGTCAACGCCGAGATTTTTTGCATAAACAGGGTCAAGAGCGTGCTCTGCATCGATGAAAGCCGCGATTCCGCCCATTTTCTGAGCCTCAGCGACTGCGTGCAAAGCCAGGGTCGTCTTACCTGAACTTTCAGGACCGTACATTTCGATGATTCGTCCGCGGGGATATCCGCCGACACCCAAAGCCTCGTCGAGCAGGATTGAGCCTGAAGGAATTACGTCAACTCCCGTCAAATCAGTCTGCGCGCCGAGCTTAATCAAAGAACCTGCACCGAACTGCTTTTCAATCTGCAATCGGGCAGCCTCCAGGGCCTTCAGTTTTTCCGCCATGTCTGCTGGCGGCTGATTCTGTGTCTTTTCTGCCATAAATCCACCTTATATGTTTTCTTTCCCCACCCACCTTTATATAGGCGGAATTTTTCGATTTTCGGCAATGCAGACCGAAAATTCTCAATTATTTTACAAATTTTATTGAAGAAAAGGAGGTTAAAATCTCCAATATCTCCATTTTTTTTAACTAGGTCGCTTTACAGGCTGATAAACCGCCCTGCCCCTCAGCAAAATCTTGCCATTTTCAACTTCAATTTTTGCCAGAACCTTTACAGGCCTCTCACCGTCAATCGCAGGATAAGGGGCCGTCTCAAAGAAAAGGGGAACAAAGCCCTCGACCCTTTCCATGTTTTCGTAGCCGACAAGCAGATCACAGCGGTAGGAGCCGTTTTCGGTGACGGCATTTGAAACGCGGCCAGACCAGGCGACCGTGCAGCCCAGATACAGTTCCGGCTCCTTGGCGACATCAAGGTACTCAACATTATCGTTATAATCAGAAAGAGAGTCAAAAGTTGGCTCCTTGAAATATGTAGAAATCATGTTGGCCTTTGCCTTGATTGAATCGCTGGCATTGGAATTTAAAAGCCGGTTAATCTCGACCTGAGAAGCATTTTCCCGGTAATTCTGGAAATTTGACATGGCCAGGTCGTAGGATTTTTTTATCTGGGAATCGGTGAGGATATACTTGCAGACACCTCCGGACAAATCCTGCTTATGGGCATTACCCATTTCATCAACCGAAAGGAAGAGAGAACTTAAATCAGCCCTTCCGCTGGAAGAAGGCAGGCGGATTCCACGCGCAGTCCGGGAAAAATTGCCGAAATTGAGAATCAGAAAGGCAAGGACAAGACCCGCAAGTGCTGAGAGTGCGATTCTTTTGATAAGGTCTGGATTTATGCCAAGCGGAGGATAGAATCTCTTGATTTCACCAGCATCAACAGCCTTGATCACTTCCTCGTAAGTTCCGTGAGTGCGGATAAATTCCATGGCGGCAAGAGCAACTTTGTTGTTTGGGTCATAATCAAGCACATCGACATAATAATTGATTGCCTTGTCAGTATACCCACGCATTAAAAAAATCACGGCCTGTGCACAAAGCAAAGTGGGGTCGGTCATGCGGATATGACGGGCCCGCTGAAAATATGCGCTTGCAGTGCCGGTGTCGCCAAGGTAAAGGCAGGCGATTCCAGCCGTAAGGAAATAATCAAAACTTTCGCGGTAGAACTCAGGATTATTGCCTGACTCAAGGAGAGAAATTGCATGTGAAAACTTTCTTCGCTGCAGCAGAGAATGTGCTTTTTCAAGAGGTGAATGACTCATTTCTTTACTGCCGCCTCAACTTTTCAAGGATTGCATCAAGTTCCGCATTAAGCCGTGAAACCGTTTTTTGGTCAACATTGTCAGAAGACTGCAGGGCGTCAATCCGGTCGATTAAGTCCTGAATATAGGCAGGATCGAGCTGATAGTCCCTGATTGGCGGAATTATAAAATCTACTCCGCTTCGTTTGTCAAATTTCGGTGCTTTTGGCTCAGGCTCTTCTTTTTGCTCTTCTGCTCCGTCTGTTTTTGGCAGCTTGTCAACATGGAAGAGGCCTCGAGGAGACTCGCCCTTGTCAGCGACCGCAATATAGAAGGTATTTTCTGTTTTTGTATCAGCCGCACAAGTAAAGCCCGGCCACTTTATCATAATGGCAGAGTTATCGTAAGAACGGCTGTTCGTGAAGCCCCGCCCCTTTCTGATCAGGGGATCCCAGCTCATGCGGTACAATTCATCGATATTGGCAAAAATTACCGAGTCGACAGGAGAAACAATGCGTCCGTCGAGGACAAACTGAAAGGAAACGATGCCGTCAGAAGAAAGAACAGCCCGCTCCTTTACGAGGTTTTTATTTGTAAAGGCACATTCGTTGCGGATTCTTGAGCCGGCGTCGGTCGTAAAATGAACGGCGGACACTTCACCGCAGGATGTGTCGAAAATTCCCTTAAGCCCGATATAATGGGGTGTATTTGAAAGATTTATGACGTAAGTGCTGACTTTTATGATGTCAGCGGCCCGGTCTTCAAGGCTAGCCTCGAAAGAAAAGTCAATGATGAAGCGGACGTTGACGTCTGTCGTGTAAACCAGCTGGGCACCGTTCTCAAAATGCCTGAGCTCACGATGAACTCTCTTGTCCTTATTGAGGCGGTAAAGGGTTTCGTCGACTTTGAGAAGGAAGCCTGTGGTGTCGCTCAAATCTGAGGAAGAAAGCAGAGGCTTTTCCTTTTCTTCGGTTGAGAGACAGTAAATATTAAAGGTGCCGGATTTTCCAAAAAGCTCGACGCGAATAAGGCTGTCGGAAAGAACGTAATATGTCTCAAGACAATAATCCGCATCAAAAAATCCGTCGTGCAAATCAAATTTCTTGGAATTTTTTGCAAAAGCAGGAAGCAAAAGCGAAACCACAAGGACAAGGGCAAAGTATTTTTTCATTTTTCGGCTTCCTCCGACTTATCCGACTGCTCTTCCAGCAAATATTGAAGTTGCTTTGCCTTACGCTTTAACGCCTGAACATCAGCATTTTTTTCTGCATCCTCGGCTTTCTTTAAAGCCGTAGTTCCCTGACCTGTCTTTGTCTGCTTGACCCGGAAGGATGGCTCGTTGACGTTCTGAATCACATGAACCGTAGGATTTTTGGGCTTTGAAACTCCGGATGATGACTCATCATTTTTTGAGTATTCGCATTTTTCGGGCTCGGCAGGCTGGCTCTTTTCTTCGGTGGCAGCAGTAATTCCCTCTTCATAAGCAGGAAGACCGTCACCGAGCAGGGCCTCAAGTTCTGCAATGCGGGCCTGAGCGTCAAGAAGTGAGCGCCTTACGCCGTTTTCATCCTCAAGGGCGTAGACCCGAAGCTGCCTCTCGTATTCCTCACGGGTAGAAAGATTTTCCTCACCGATTACCTTGAGCAGGTAAAGGAGTTTTTCCTCGCGGGCCCGTCTTTCAATCAAATCAAGCTTGTACTGGGCCTGGGGAGCCTTTTCACAGGCAGGATAATCATTTACAACCCTCTCGTAAAGTCCGCGGGCGCTTTCAAAATTGTATTCGTCATAAAAGCTCTCGGCAATCCAGAAGATGGCAAGGGGATAAAGCTCGCTTTCTGAATGCTGATGACAGAAATCGCTCAGTGAAAGGACCGCATCCTCGTTCCGGGCAAGGAGATGAAGAAGCCGTCCGTTCTGATATTTAACATATTCCGCATAGGGAGAAAAGGCGAACTGCTCCAGGAATTTCTCGCAATCATTCTGAGCCTGACGGTATTCTCCTGCATAAATCTCACTTTTTATGAGCATGAAGAGATTTTCGTCGCTGGCAAAACCTGGAACGGCAACTACCTTGCGCAAAAAGAAAATCGCGCTGGTCCAGTCTTCTTTTTTGTATGCTTCGGCCCCCTGCTTTAAATTTGCGCTGTCAGACGAATTCAACTTGGCTTTTGCTGAAGTCTGGGAAAAAGCGCCAAAGAGAGAGAAAACCGACAAAAAAGCAAGAAGAAGGACCTTTTTCAGCAAGCTACTTCTCCCATTTTAACTTTCCGCTGAAAAATGAAGAACCGGAAACAAGGATGTCTGCTCCCGCATCTGCAATTTCTGCGAAATTTTTTTCGTTTACTCCGCCGTCAACAGAGATCTTAAAATCAAGCCCCTGCTCTTCGCGGATTTTTTTGAGTTCAGAGATTTTATCAAGCGTATAAGGAATGAAAGACTGGCCGCCAAAACCCGGGTTAACGCTCATAACGAGAACCAGATCTACAAGATGAAGAATCTGGGAAAGGAAAGAGACCGGTGTGGACGGAACGATTGAAATACCGCATTTTTTACCAAGATCGTGAATGTGATGGATAAGACGGTCAAGGTGAACGGTTGACTCATAATGGAATGTAATCCAGTCAGCCCCGGCCTCGGCAAAAGAATCGACCATGAGCTCAGGCTTTTCGACCATAAGGTGAACATCAAAAGGCAAATCCGTAAGTTTACGGATAGATTTTATTACAGGCTGGCCATAAGTAATCTGAGGAACAAAAGCCCCGTCCATAACATCAATATGAACGATGCTTCCGCCGTCATTTTCAATCTTTTTGATTGCGCCAGACAAATCCGAAAAATCCGCCGAAAGCAAAGACGGAGCCAACAAAGTCTTTTTCATACTATTAAATAATATCAAAAGAAGCGGATATTGTAAACAAAATTAGAGTAATGGAAGAAAATCATTCAGAAATGGGAATTTTTTTATAAAATTTTCTTAAATAACTATTGACATAATGCGTAAAAGGCTTTATAAACTTTACCCCACTTTTTTGTATTTTTTTAACTTTTTATTGACTAAAATCTCCATTTTTATAATAATAATTATGTACACTATGGGAATTAAAACTGATGAAGAATTAACAAAGGCGTATAAATTCCTCGAAGAAGGAATGCTGGCTCAGGCGCGTGAAGTGCTGGAGCAGGCAATCGGATACAACTTTGACAATTCAGAAATCAACTTTGCCCACTGGTGCTGCTCATACTGGGTCGATTTCGTCCAGGGGCTTCCTCGTCTGGAGGCATACGAGCAGGGGGACGGGCTGATTACCCGCTGGAAGAGCTTCAAGCAGGATTACGAACAAAAAGAAAATTTCCAGCAGAAGACAATTTACGCCCTTCAGCGCGGCATTTTTTCGCTCGCGCTCAACGCATACGAACATGCAAAAGAAGAAGGCACGGCCAGCCAGAAAGCAGATTTGTTCCGCAAGAAAGGCTTGTGCTGCAAAAAGCTCGGCAAATACGAGCAGGCCTTAAATCTTCTTACCGAAGCATATCGTATCGCCCCGCAATCTGCTGCAATCCTGGCTGAGATGGCAGACTGTTTCGCATTATGCGGCGAAGACAAAAACGCAAAAGTCCTGTTTCGGGAGGCATTTTTCATCGATGCCCAGCGCATCGAAATTGATTTCCTCGATTCAGAGTTAATATGCTGCCTGATTCGTCAGGTAAAGGAAAAGGGTTATATCGGTGCCGTTCTTCAGGAGTGGATTCCTGTTTACGGTGTTCTTTACGGAGTTTTCAATGTAAAAAGAGAGCTTCGTGCTCAAGAGCCAGGCAGGCTCAGGCAGGAAATATTCGCCAAAGAAAACGAAATCAAGGATCCGTCAAATGATTCCCGAATTCTCATTCCTCGGCTTATAAACATGTATTTCTGGCTGATCGACCATTATGCGCGCTCAAATGAAGGCAAGGAGAAAATCAACGATTGTCTTCTTCAGATCCGCGTTCATGATGAAAACATCTATCGAATGTATACAAAATAACTATCTTCCGTTTTGTATATCCCGCTAAAAGAGAACTTTTTTTAATTTTTAGGAGTATATTATGTCAAAAGAGCTCGTGGATTTGGTACAGGCCAAACTCAAAGAGGACACCTGGACCCGTGCAACAATCAGCAATTACACAAAAAACAACCTGATTGAGCTGACAGCAATCGTCGAGAAGGCAAGAAGTGAAAACTGCGCAGGCGAAATCAAAGGAATTTGTGACGAGCAGCTTTCTCACACAAAAGACAGCATCACTGCCCTTTACATTTCAGGAATGCTCGGCCTCAAGCAGGGTTCTCTCGATAACTCTTCACTCGAAGCTCTCGTTGACATTTTCCAGAACAATCACAAAGAGCCTATCGTCGTTTACATGTGTGAGACGATCCTCTCTGATGACAAATCAAATAAATTCGCCCTCCGCACACTCGCAGCAAACTACGAGCAGGAAGGCAATGCCGAATTGTGGTCAATTTACGAAAGAATCGTAAAAGTAGACCTTACAGAGGCAGAAATCGCAAAAAAACTCGCTGACCACTATGCAGCAGAAAATGACGCAGAAAAGGCAAACGAATTCTACAAGAAAGCCCTTCTCCGCTATGTAAACAACAAGAACATCAACTCTGCAAACGAAATCTGGTCAAAACTCGTTGCAGCAATCCCTGAAGAAATCGACTTCTTCCTCCTTGTACAGCGCAAGATCGCAAAATCAATAAGCGCAGACAAATCAGCCCTCATGATGCAGGAGCTTTACAACTGGTACAAAGACAACAAAAAGTGGGATACAGCAATCGACATCCTCAAGCTCAACCTTACAATCGATCCAAAAGATCCTTGGGCTCGCCGTGAGATTTCAGACTGCTACGCACAGAAATACGAAAAACACAGCCACGTCGAGGAATACATCCGCTCTTCAGACCTTAACCAGAGCTACCGAAACGTATTCGAGGCAATTTCTGACTTCGAAAAACACATCGCTTTCGACGCACGCAACTTCGTTTATCACCGCACATGGGGCGTTGGTGTCATCCTTAAGGTTGAAAACGATACTCTCACAATCAACTTCGGTAAGAACGGCAAAAAAGACATTTCCCTCAAAATGGCAGTAAATGCCCTTCAGCCGCTCTCAAAAGACCACATCTGGGTCATCAAAGCTACAGTCGGCTCAAAATCTTCAAAATTCAAGACAAAAGAAGAATTGGCAAAAGAAATCAAGACAAACAAAGCCTGGGCCCTCAAGACAATCATCACAAGCTACAACAACAGCTGTGACTTCAAGAAAATCAAGGCCGAGCTCGTTCCTTCAATCCTCACAACAAGCGAATGGACAAGCTGGAACAGCGGTGCCAAAAAACTTCTCGAAGAAGACTCAACATTCGGCGTAAATCCAAACAATATCAACGAATACACAGTCCGCGAGCGTGCAATCACTCCAGAAGAGAAATACTCAAACGAGTTCAAGGCACAGAAAGCATTCTTCGCCCGCATCGACATTCTCTACAAATTTGTCGAGGACGAGACAACAGACAAAGAAAGCGAGCTTCTTGCAGATATGTTCAGCTATTTCACAGGATTCCTCAAGTCATTCAACGAGGTTGACGAGCAGGTTATCGCTTCTTATCTCGTAGTAAAGGAAGTCGGCCAGGAAATCCCAAGCCTCGCCTTCCAGTGCAAATACACATTCGCACAGCTCTACGGAGAGCTTGATAAGCCAAAAGAGATGTACACAATCCTCAAGGGCTCAAAGAAAGGCAATCTCCGCGCTTCATTCCTTGAATCTGTCAAAATGCTTCCAAACTGGGAAGACGAATACATCAAGATGTTCCCGGCTATCCTCAAAAAAGAGGTTCTTGAATCAATCATCCATGCAGACCAGGTTGATAAGGTTCAGAAGCTTGTCACAGACTCTTTCGAAGATTTCCGCACATACCGCGACGTAATCCTCTTCCTCTTCGACGAATGCAGCGACGAGGACTGGTTCAAGGCAGCAAATGTTTCACTCCAGAAGCAGCTTATTGCAATCGTCAACATCATCTCTCAGTGCTACCGTGAAATCGACAACCACGTTGAGTCAACAGAGAACAAAAAAATCATCAACAACGCATGCAAAATGCTCTTCGACAAGGACAACAACAAGTATGCGGCATTCATGCTCTCTTGCGACATGGAGCAGATGTCACACATGTACACACTTGTCGATGATATCCGCGAGCTTGACGGCGTAATCAAAACTCAGCTCCGCAACAAGATTCTCGAGAAATACCCGGACTACAAATTCCACGCAACAGAAGAAAAATCTTCTGCTCCAAAGGGAATGCTCGTTACATCAAAGAAACTCGAAGAAAAACGCGCTCTCGTCGAAAAGATGCAGAACGTGGACATTCCTGCAATCGCCAAGGAAGTTGCAGAAGCAAAGGAAAAGGGCGACTTGAAGGAGAACGCAGAGTACATCGCTGCAAAAGAAGCACAGCACAAGCTCGGAAACGACCTCAAACGTCTCCAGGAAGAACTTGCCCGTGCAGTTGTATTCGATCCAACTACAGCAACATCTTCAATCGTTTCATTCGGTACAAAAGTTACATTGCTTGACAAGGCAAGTGGCAAAGACGAAGAGTACACAATTCTCGGACCTTGGGAATCAGATCCAGAGAACGGCGTAATCTCTTACATGTCACCGTTCGGAAACGCAATTCTCGACCACAAAGTCGGTGAAGAGCTTTCATTTACAATCAACGAACACAAATACAACTTTGAAGTTAAAAAGATTGTAATCGCAAAACTCTAATCTTTATCATCAAAGATAAGCTAAGGCCGTGGATGAAAAATCTGCGGCCTTATTTTTTTTTGCAAATCTGGATTTTATATTGTAAAATATAAGTATGATTCAGTGGCTTTACGGTGGCAGCCAGGCAGATTCATCAGTCTCAGTAGCCATAATATCAATTTCCGTGATTCTCATGTCAGGTTTCCTCATGACAAGGATAACCAAAAAGCTCAGGCTTCCAAACGTCACGGCTTATATCGTCGCCGGAATTTTAATCGGCCCCTACTGCCTCAACATCGTGCCCAAATCAATCATAAGCGGAACAAGCTTTCTTTCCGACATTGCCCTCGCCTTCATAGCCTTCAGCACAGGCCAGTTTTTCAAATTCGACATCCTCAAAAAAAACGGAGCAAAGGTAATCTGCATAGCGCTTTTTGAAGCCCTGCTGGCCTCAGTCCTTGTATTTATCCTCACCTTCTTCATCCTCAGGCTCAATCTAGCCTTTTCCATCGTACTTGCAGCCCTGGCTTCGGCAACGGCACCGGCTTCAATAATGATGACAATCAGGCAGACAGGCGCCAAGGGAGATTTTGTCGAAACCCTGCTTCAGGTCATAGCCATCGACAACATTTTAAGCCTGCTGGCCTACAGCGTGGCAATTTCAATCGCATTAAACTCCTTCAGCGGCCAGGCTTTTTCAATGGCCAAAATATTTACGCCTGTGGCAATAAATCTGGCAGTCCTTTTTCTCGGAGTAATTTTCGGCATAATCCTAAAGCTCATGATTCAGCCCAAAACCCGCAGCAGCGACAACCGCCTCATAATTTCAATCGCACTTCTTTTTGCCTTCTGCGGAATCTGTACGATTTTTGAAATTTCTCCCCTTTTAGGCTGCATGTCCATGGGAACAGTTTACCTTAACATGAGCGGTGACGAAAAACTCTTCAAGCAGCTCAATTATTTCTCACCGCCTTTCCTGCTCATGTTCTTTGTCCGCTCCGGCATGAGTTTCAATCTCCCGGCCCTTGTAAACACAAATTCCTCAATCGGTGATTATTCACTTCTTCTAATCGGAATCCTCTACTTTATAACACGAATTTTCGGAAAATACGGCGGAGCTTTTTTGGGCTCAGTCCTCACAAAAAAAAATAGGGAAACCCGCACTTATCTGGGCCTAGCCCTGGTTCCACAGGCTGGAGTTGCAATCGGTCTCGCGGCCCTCGGTGCCCGCACCCTCAAAGGCGAAGTCGGAAATGCCCTGGAAACAATCATCCTGGCTTCAAGCGTCCTCTACGAGCTAATCGGCCCTGCATGTGCAAAAGTTTCCCTCTACCTGTCAAAATCTTACTCAAACAAACTGGAAGACCTGGTCGAAGTCAGCGAACAGACGCCGGACGGCAAGGAAAAGACCCAGCTGGAGCTTTTAATTGACCGGATTCAAAAAATACAGACAGAACTTCCTGTCCACACCATAAACGAAGACGAAGAAGCCTTCACCGAAGCGGCAGAACAAAGCAATACGGGTTTTAGGAGCGAAATTCAAAAGAAAAACCTGAGGGAACCCGTCAGGAAGAGGAGTAAAAAATGATTACTGACCCGATAGCAAATTTTCTCGGAAGCTGGTCAATACAGTTAACGGCAAGTTCCACAGTCTTTCGAATTCTCCTGTCCTTCTTTCTTTCGGCCCTGATCGGCTGGGAACGCTCAAGCAAAAGGCACTCCGCAGGTTTCCGCACCTTCATCATAGTAACCCTTTCAGGAACGGTCGTAATGCTGATAGACATATACCTCAACAGTCTTTTCGACGGAAAACTCTTCATTTTATCAGCACTGGCAATAATTTCAGCCGCCAGAATCGCAACAAGAACCCTCTTTTTCAGCTCCCGAAACCAAATCATGGGCCTTACAACAGCCGTCTCCCTTTGGTGCAGCTGCATACTCGGACTTGCAATCGGCGCCGGCATTTACACAATAACAGCCATAACCTTCGTCACACTGCTCATATGCCTCTCAAAACTGCCCTACCTCGAGTTCTACCTGAAAAACCGCTCAAATCATTTCGAGATTCACCTTGAGCTAAAAAACAGCCTCAATCTACAAAATTTCGTCTCCACAATCCGAAAACTCGGCCTCACAATCGATGCAATTGAAATGAACCCGGCATACGCAAATTCCGGCCTCAGCGTTTACTCAATATCAATTTCAATCAGCAGCCAGGAATTAAAAAAATACAAAACCCACAAAGAAATAATCGAAGCCCTCTCAACTCTGGACTACATCTATCACATCGAAGAAATCTAAATAATGCGCGAGTCACCTGCAATCCCGGCTTTGCGCCCTTCCGCTGACCGCTCCATTCCTCCGCTACGCTCCGCGGGCACTCTCCTTGTCGTGCCCGTTCGAACGCCTTACGGCGGGGCTCCAATCCGGCGCGGACGCTTCACGACGTAGGGAAAGGATTCCCGTAACCAGGCAAAAAAAAATCCGCCCCCAGAGCGGAGACGGAATTCGGTTTAAAAAGAAAAAGCCGGCGGCTCCCTACTTTCCCCCGTATCGGAGTATCATCGGCGCAGGGGTGCTTGACTTCCGTGTTCGGAACGGGAACGGGTATATCCACCCCACCATGGCCACCGGCATATTATACACCAGCAATTAAACAGTCAGGAACTTTCCCGGAAGAAGGATTCCGCCTCATCACGGCGGGAATGAGGATATGGCCAGGGCTCACGACCTATTAGTACCGCTCGGCTGTGTACGTCGCCGTACCTGCACCTGCGGCCTATCAACCCCGTAGTCTCCAGGGGGTCTTCAGGGGAGCCGTGCTCCCGGGGATGAGCGGTCTTGAGGCCGGCTTCCCGCTTAGATGCTTTCAGCGGTTATCCGTTCCGGACTCGGCTACCCGGCACATGCCACTGGCGTGACAACCGGTACACCGGAGGTCCGTCCACCTCGGTCCTCTCGTACTAAAGGCAGACCCTCTCACTCATCCTGCGCCCATAACAGATAGGGACCGAACTGTCTCGCGACGTTCTGAACCCAGCTCACGTACCGCTTTAATTGGCGAACAGCCAAACCCTTGGGACCTGCTCCAGCCCCAGGATGCGATGAGCCGACATCGAGGTGCCAAACTTTCCCGTCGATGTGAACTCTTGGGGAAAATCAGCCTGTTATCCCCGGAGTACCTTTTGTCCGTTAAGTGATGGCCCTTCCACTCAGCACCATCAGATCATTAAGACCTGCTTTCGCACCTGATCGCGCTGTCACGCTCTCAGTCAAGCCCCCTTATGCCTTTACACTTGCCATCCCGATTTCCGTCCGGGACAAGGGGACCTTCGCGCATGCCGGTGGCCATGGTGGGGTGGATATACCCGTTCCCGTTCCGAACACGGAAGTCAAGCACCCCTGCGCCGATGATACTCCGATACGGGGGAAAGTAGGGAGCCGCCGGCTTTTTTCTTTTTAAACCGCATTCCGCCTCCTTCCCGGGGGGCGGATTTTTTTTGCGGGGGAAAGCAGGTAGGGAGCCGGCCGCCGGGAGGCGGACAAACTCGTGGGACGAGTTTGTAGGCGAGTCTCGGTGAGGGCCGGGACCGAACCGCGGAAGGGAGCGGCGGCGCAGCCGGCAAAACGCTTGAGAAGCGTTTTGAGCGAGTCTCGTCCGGAGCCGGGCTCCGGGCGCGTAAGCCGCCGGCTTTTTTCTTTTTAAACTGCATTCCGCCTCCTTCCCAGGGGGCGGATTTTTTTTTGCCTGGTTACGGGAATCCTTTCCCTACGTCGTGAAGCGTCCGCGCCGGATTGGAGCCCCGCCGTAAGGCGTTCGAACGGGCACGACAAGGAGAGTGCCCGCGGAGCGTAGCGGAGGAATGGAGCGGTCAGCGGAAGGGCGCAAAGCCGGGATTGCAGGTGACTTGCGCATTATTTTTATAAAAAGATTTAAAATTACTTGAAAATGTATAATCTTGCGTTAGAATAATTTTCTATAGGAGATTGTATGTCTAGAGTTGATGTTTATAATGAAGAATATGTTGGATTAAATCACGCCTACGTTCAAATGTATAAGTTTTATAATCGCCTTTTGGAAACTAACGATGCTGATGATGATGTCCTTAGCATTATTCGGGAGATTTTGCTTGTTTTTAATCCGACTTTGGACAAAATAAAATCCGAAATGACGGTTAAGACCCGCTACAAGGATGATAATGAGCCCGCTCAGGAAGCTGTGAACGGAAGTCCTATGCATTCAAAAAAGTCTGATTCTGTGATTTATTACGGGAATTTTACTGGTAACTAGTTTTTTGTTTTTTGGGATTTTAAGTCTTTTAGATAAGCGATTCAAATAAAAATGCCTAAGAAGCCCTGCATTTCTTTTGGGACCTCTTAGGCATTAATTTTTTATACTACAGAACTGGTTTCATTGCTGTCATGTATGCGCGGAGTTTGCGTCCTACAACCTCGATTGGGTGGTTGCGGATTTCTGCGTTTACGTTAACGAGTTCTGTGTTGTTTACGCTTGTGTCTTTGTTGCTCAAGCCTTTACCGATAACTTCTGTTGTTACTTTTGGCATGAGGTCTTTTGCCATCATTGGAGCGGCAACGCGAGCGAAGAGGTAGCATCCGTATTCTGCTGTGTCGGAAATAACGCGGTTCATCTCGTAGAGGCGTTTGCGGTCGATGAGGTTTGCGATGAGCGGAACTTCGTGGAGTGACTCATAGTAAGCGCTCTCCTCTTTGATTCCTGCATCAACCATTGTCTCGAATGCGAGCTCACAGCCGGCTTTGACCATTGCAACCATGAGGATGCCCTTGTCGAAGTATTCCTGTTCTGTGATTTCTTCTTTTGACTCTTCTGTCTTTTCGAATGCAAGACGACCTGTTTCTTCACGCCAAGCGAGAAGGTCTTTGTCGCCAGCTTTCCAGTCTTCCATCATTGTTGATGAGAATTTGCCTGAAATGATGTCGTCCATGTGCTTCTGATAGAGTGGAGCAAGGAGTTTTTTGATTTCTTTTGAAAGTTCGTTTGCCTTGATTTTTGCTGGGTTTGAGAGACGATCCATCATGTTTGTGATGCCGCCCCATTTGAGAGCCTCAGAAATTACGTTCCAACCGTGCATCAAGAGTTTTGTTGCATATTCAGGAGCGATTCCATCAGCTACCATTTTGTCGTAGCAAACGATTGTACCAGCCTGGAGCATACCGCAGAGGATTGTCTGCTCACCCATGAGGTCTGATTTTACTTCTGCAACGAATGATGATTCAAGAACGCCTGCTTT
The DNA here is from genome assembly GCA_017161305.1 of Treponema ruminis. GTDB lineage: Bacteria > Spirochaetota > Spirochaetia > Treponematales > Treponemataceae > Treponema_D > Treponema_D ruminis. The sequence goes on from CP031518.1 coordinate 1,871,560, forward strand.
TGAGCCGCCCATACCGACTGCGAGAGCTTTTGCATAAGCCCAGCCTTTTCCTTCCGGGTCGTTTACAGGATGAACTGCGATGAGATCAGGAACACCGAATCCACGCTGGAACTCGTGCCAAACTTCTGTACCTGGGCCTTTTGGAGCACACATTACGACTGTGATATCCGGGCGAATCTGCATTCCCTCTTCAATCATGTTGAAACCGTGTGAATACCAGAGAGCTGAGCCTTTCTTCATGCGTTTCATAACTTCTGAAATTACGTTTGAGTGCTGCTTATCTGGAGTGAGGTTTCCGATGAGGTCGGCTGTTGGAACCAATTCGTCATAAGTTCCGACTTTGAAGCCGTTTTCTGTTGCGTTCTTCCAAGACTGGCGTTTCTGAGCGATTGCTTCCTCGCGGAGAGCGTAAGATACGTCCAAACCTGAGTCGCGGAGACAGAGACCCTGGTTCAAGCCCTGTGCACCACAACCAACGATTACGATTTTTTTGCCTTTGAGAGCGTTAACGCCGTCAGCGAATTCTTCTTTAGACATTGAGCGGCAGTGTCCGAGCTGCAAGCGAGCCTCGCGCCACGGAATAGAATTGAAATAGTTGTTACCCATTTTGTTCCTCTATTAAATTAATTTGAGATTATTATAATAGAGCAGCTACAGTGCGTAAAGTGCAATGTTTTTGATATAATGTTGCGTAATTTGCAACGTTGTATAAGAAGGGGATACTTCGAGTTTTAAATAGCCGGCAAATTGTAAATCATGCTGAAGCAAGGTTCGACCCTGAATCCACTTTGTGCGGGCGAGCGCAGCGAGTCCAATTTTCAATTTCGCACAACCGTGGATTCCTAAGGGGCGGTTCTTGCTGGGAGCATGATTTATGGATATCCCGTTAGTCAAAAACTCGAAGTTTGTCCTAGAAAACTCGCTGACGAAGCGATGACTTCCCCCTTTCTATGTGCTATAATTCATGCATTATGAAAAACTTTGAGAATTACGGTGTGCAGATTCCTGAAATCCTGCTGCCAAAAAATGTTGATTTAAAATCCTGGTCGGTGATTGCCTGTGACCAGTACACTCAGGATAAGGATTATTGGGCAAAGGCTGCTGATGCGGCGGGCTCAAATCCTTCTACGCTCAATTTGATTTTCCCGGAAGTCTACCTTAACGATGGTGGCGGGGAAGCGAGAATCAAAAAAATCCACGAGACGATGAAAAGCTACCTTGATGCCAGCACTTTTACAGCAGGCGAGGAATGCATTTATATTGAGCGAAAGACTGAATACGGTCGCACTCGAAAGGGCCTTGTTCTGGCCGTTGATTTGGAAAAATACGAGTGGAAGCCGGGCAGCAAGGCTCTGATTCGTGCGACTGAGGCGACTGTTCCTGAGCGAATCCCTCCGAGAATGAAAATCCGAACCGGGGCTGGACTGGAGCTTCCTCACATCATGCTTCTTGCAAATGACGAAATGGACCTGCTCGTTGGCGGTGCCGGCACGATTGCAAAAAAATCTGATCCGATTTACGACGGCGAGCTGATGCTGAACTCTGGCCATATCACTGGCTGGAAGGTTTCTGGGGCTGAGGTTGAGAGCCTTTTGGAGAACGCGCTTTCGGCTCTGGCCAAGGCTGGTACCGATAAAGATGGAAACTGCTTCCTTTTTGCTGTAGGAGACGGAAACCACTCTCTGGCTACTGCAAAGGCTGTCTGGGACGAGCACAAGAAAACTCTTTCTGGCGATGATTTGATTAATTCTCCTGTCCGATATGCTCTGGTTGAGGTCGTTAACATTTACGATGAGGGCCTTACTTTTGAGCCTATTCACCGCGTAATTTTCAATCAGGATGCGGGAAGTCTGATTCTTTATATAGAAGAAAAATTGGGCGGAGAAATCAAGAATTTCGCTTCGGAAAAAGAACTTGAAGACTTTGTTGCTGACAAAAATGCAAAGGGCGCCCGCTACGGCTTTATCACAAGCGTTGGCGGCAAGGAAAAGCTCTGCGTTTTGGAGACTGCAATCACTGATCTGGCGATTGCGGCCCTGCAGCCTGTTCTTGACGAATATCTCGACGCTCACTCAAAGGACAAAAAGAATGACATCGATTACATTCACGGAACGGAAGATGTCGTAAAACTCGGTCACAAGGAAAACGCGCTTTCAATCCTTCTTCCGCCGATTGCAAAAGATTCATTCTTTCAGACAATCGCAAGCCGGGGCGTTCTTCCACGCAAGTCCTTCTCAATGGGCGAGGCGAGTGAAAAACGCTTCTATGTTGAGGCCCGCCGCTTGTTCTAGTTTAACATTACGTTATCGTTGTTAACTTTGATTTTCTTGAACAGCTCTACGATTGAATCCATCGTGAGCTGTTTTTTTTCGTCTCCGCTGATGTCGGAAATAATTTCGCCCTTGTTCATCATAATCAGGCGGTTACCGTAGTCCAGGGCGTGCTGCATGTTGTGGGTGACCATCATGACTGTGAGATTGTATTCCTGGGCAAAGCGGCGGGTGAGCTCCATGACGATGGCGGCGTTAGTCGGGTCGAGGGCGGCCGTGTGCTCGTCGAGAAGGAGTAGGCTGGGCTTACTCATAACTGCCATGAGCAGGGTGAGGGCCTGACGCTGACCGCCAGAGAACTGGTCAACGTTGTCGCCGAGACGGTCTTCAAGGCCCATGTTGAGGACTTTGAGCTGGCTGCGGAAAAAGTCACGCATCTTGTTGTTGAGGGAAATCTTGAGCCCCTTGAAGCCTTTTTTGTAGCAAATCATCATGTTGTCTTCAAGGCTCATTTTGCCGGCTGTTCCCAGGAGGGGATTCTGGAAAATGCGGCCTATGTAGCGGGCCCGTTTGAATTCTGCGTCACCGGTGATGTTCTTTTGAACTCCGTCATCGCCTGTGAGCAGGATTGTTCCAGAAGTCGGCTTTAAAGTGCCCGCGATTATATTGTAGAGGGTGGACTTACCGGCACCGTTGGAGCCGATGACCGTGATGAAGTCGCCTTTTTTTATGTCGAGATTTATGTTTGTGAGCGCCTTGTTTTCGTCAGGCGTGTTTGCGTTGAATGTAATTCCAATATTTTCGAGTTTAAGCATTTGTTGCCTCCGGTCTCTTGAGATGTGCCTTGAACCAGCCCACCACATCCTGCTTGCTTATAATAAGGCAGAGGATAATCATGAGGCCTGTGATAAGTTTGAGGTCGTTTGCGTTCATTCCGATGTTGTAGCCGTATCTTCGGGCAATGAACATCAATGCACGGTAGATGATTGAGCCTAAAATTACGCGGAATGTCTGCCAGCCGATTTTGTTTGAATGGATTACGAATTCTCCCAGCATGAGGGAAGCAAGTCCTGAGACTACGACACCGCTTCCGCTTCCGACGTCGGCAAAGCCTGAATACATGGCAAAAAGGGCACCGGAAAGGGCCGCAAGACCGTCGCCAAAGCAGATTCCGACTCCGCGCACGATACGAGGGTCTACGCCCTGTGAAATTACCATCTGAGGGTTTGAACCCAGGGCACCCATTGTGAGGCCAAAGTCAGTTGAGAAGAATAAATTTAAAAGAACGAGAAGAATTCCGACGAAAATTACGAGGAAGATGACGATTCCCCAGTCAGGAGTGACGGCAGGAAAAGTTGTTTTCATAAACTGCTTAATAGAAGAAAAAATCGTAGGAATTTTGAGGAAAGACACGTTTGCCTGATTTGACATGACGCGCAGATTGACCGAGTAGAGCATGGTCATCATCAAAATTCCGGCGAGAAGATCCGGGATGCGGAGCTTTGTGTAAATTACTGTGGTACAAAAACCTGCAAGAATACCGGCGACAAAAACAATCATGAGCGCAAGGGCCGGGGAAATGCCGTGTGTGAGGCAGGCCGCAAGAACACAGGCTCCAAGCGGGAAGGAGCCGTCAACTGTCATATCACAAAAATTTAGGACGCGGAATGTCATGAAGACGCCCAAAACCATAATTCCGAAAATCAAACCTTCGATGAGAATACCTTGAATCATATAATGATTCTACTGATAAAAACGGAAATTTACAATTGCTATTGACATTTTGTTTCTCTTTATAGTAACATACTTGTGAAAGAAATCTTTATCTATGGAGAAAAAAATGAAACTCACAAAATCAATCGCGTTTGCTTCTATGGCACTCGCACTCTTTGTCTTTACAGGCTGCAAGGGAAAATCAGCTGAAGGCAAAAAATCTGTCAAAATCGGAATCGCAAAAATCGTTCAGCATATCGCACTGGACTCAGTTGAGCAGGGTATTGTAGATGTTCTCAATGAAAACGGCGTAAACGCAACTTTTGACCTTCAGAATGCGAACGGCGACACAAACACGGCAGCTCAGATTGCAATGAAATACCGTGACGAGGGCGTTGATGTAGCCGTCGGTATCGCAACTCCAGTCGCACTTGCACTTGCAAACACAATCACTGACATTCCAGTTGTTTTCGGCACTGTTACTGATCCTCTGGGAGCTGGCCTGGTTTCAACTCTTGAGCACGGCGAGCGAAACATCACCGGCATGAGCGACGCAATTCCTACAGAGCAGCACATAGCCCTCTTCAAAGAACTGACCGGAATCAAAACTCTGGGCTATATTTACACAAGCAACGAGGCAAATTCAGTTTCTTCTCTGGAACTTGTAAAAAAAGGCTGCGAGCAGGCAGGACTTTCACTTGTCACACAGGCAATCACCAATTCAAGCGAAGTAAAGCAGGCTGCAGAGGCAATCATCAATCGTGTTGACGGCTTGTATCTCACCACAGACAACACTGTTTTCAGCGCTCTTTCTTCTGTAAAGGAAGTTTTCGGCGAGGCTAAAAAACCGATTTTCTCAGGCGATGTAACAGGCGCTCAGGACGGTGGCTGCGTGATTGCCAGCGGTTTCAACTATTACAAGGCAGGACGCGCGACTGGTGAAATGGTTCTTAAAATTCTGAACGGCGAAAAACCGGAGAATATCCCTGTTCGATTTATGACTGACCCGAGCGACAGCGATTTGCTCTTCGACCTTGATGCGGCCAAAAACTGTGGAATCACAATCCCGGCCGATTATCTTGAAAAAGCTAACATGATTTTTGAGAACGGCGCACTGACAAAGAAATAAAAATGATGCGGGGAATGTGCGGCGTACCAATAATCCTGCACATCCCTCGTTTTTATTCATCGTATAAAAGATAAGGCTTGCGCTGTGCCTTGAATCCGTAAGTTCTATGCTGTGTTCATGAGAAGGGGGAAGTTGATCTGGTTCGGCCGAATTTGTGGCACAGCCGGAAAAAAAAATTGTTGCAAGGAAAATAAGCGAATTTGTTAAGCTTGAAAAAAATGTCTAGACATAGCACACCTTATTGAACAGGAAGAATTATTCCACCGAAATAATCTGGATTTCCATTGTTGTCGCTCAGAATAAAACCTCTGGTTGTTAGAACGACATAAGTTCCGTCCGCCTTTTTGGCCCTGTAAGTGAGCGGTTTAATCATATCCACGTTATCGCATAAAACTGCTTTAATTGCTTCGAGATATGCTTTCAAATCATCCGGGTGAAGTTTTTCCTGCCAAAGTTTATCTGCATGGTACATATACTCTGACGGCATAGCAAAATCATCAACAAGAGAAAGTGACCATCTTGAATAGTCAAAGCGCATGTCATTCAGATAAACATAGCCGCCGCCGCTGATTGTGCATAAAGCTCCAAACAAAGAATTCAAGAGAGTCCTGCGTTCTGACGTAATAGGCCGGTCGATTTTTTCCATATTACGGAAGCCTTGCGTAAGGTTCAGAGCTTTGATTTCTTTTTTGTTTGCGTACATTGATTTGTCGGCACGGTCTAATACGCTGGAAAAGTCTTTGTCCGTGTCAGGATCATAAACAGCAATGCCACAGGCAATGACAGGCCCGGAACGTGAAATTTTATTGTTGTAGGATTCGTCTTTCAGGACTTCGAGCAGATGCTCTCTGTGTTCAAAATCATGCCCTCTCAGAACAACAACGAATTCGTCGCCACCGATTCTGAACACCGGACTGTGAGTAAAAGTATTGCAAATCATGCGGCTTGCTCTCTGGATTGCTTCATCTCCAAAACTGTGTCCGCGCGTATCATTAAGCAGTTTGAGGTCGTTCAGGTCGCAAAGAATAAGAGCGAACTGATAACTTTTGGGATTTTTTAGTAATTTTTCGCTAATTGAATTTGAATATTCCTTAAATGCGTTTTTGTTCCGCACTCCTGTCATCTCATCGAAGCGAGCAAGACGCTTTTCGGATTCAAGATGATTTTTTTGAGCCATTGCCTGCTGAAATTCTTCTTCGATATTCTCAAGACAGCAGATTACATGGACTTTATCAGGGCATAGAAATTCTGAGTGTCGAACATGTACAGCTTTTCCTTCTTTTATTGCACGAAAAGTCAGAAAATTTGTATCTTTTTCTAACAGGCGCTTTTTCATAAGATTTTTATCAAGCAGATGCTCCAGGATTTCAATATCATTCGGATGAATACACTTAGTCAGAATCTTTCTGAAATCCGAGAAAAAATCTTCGCCCTGAAACGGAACTCCGAGTGTCTCAAAAAGTTTTATAGGCACGAGGTTGGTATATTTTCCTGTTTCAAAATCTACATAATGAACGCAGTCATAATGATTTATGAGCGTAATTGCGACCTGGCTGAAACCTTCCTGATTCTGATCCATCTCTTAATCCTTAAAATCGTTTTAATATATGTTTCCGGATTTGAAAAGTTTTAAATTTAAGATAGATTAAATTTTTTTGAGCCATGAAAACAAAAAAAAACGGGACCCGCGAAGTCCCGTAAAATTACTAAACTGCTAACCGCACATTGCTGATTAATTAGTTATCTCCGCAAATCAAATAATAAATTCTGTTCAGGTCGTCTTTTGTGAAGAACTGGATTTCTACGCTGCCTCGCTCCATGTTTCCTTTGATCTGGACTTTTGTGCCCAGCTTTTCGATGAACTGCTGTTCCAATGCAAGGAGATTTGGGTCTTTGTTGGAATCTTTTGATTCTTTTGGCTTTTTGATGCCGTTTCCTGCCCCTTCGTTGAGGGAGCGGGCCATTTCTTCAGCTTCACGGACGCTCATTCCTGTGCCTATGATTTTGGCAAAGAGGATTCGCATGTCAGCCGGATCTTTCACAGAAAGAAGGGCTCTCGCATGGCCGGCCGTGATATGTCCCTGAACTAGGGAAGTGCGCATGTCTTCTGGCAATTTCAAAAGACGGACTGCGTTTGCAACTGTCGAGCGGTTTTTGCCAACGCGGGCTGCGACCTGTTCCTGACTCAAACCAGAAATTTCCATGAGCTCGTAGTAAGCTTCGGCTTCTTCGATTGGATTTAAGTCCTCTCGCTGAATATTTTCGATAAGGGCGATTTCAAGCTTTTTCTGGTCAGAATATTTTCGTAACTGGACTGGAACTTCTGCGAGGTTTGCAATTTTTGCGGCTCGGGTTCGGCGTTCACCGGCAATAATATAGAAAGTGCCGTCGCCTGCGTCTTCAACCGTAATTGCCTGCAAGATTCCGTGCTCGCGGATTGACTCTGCAAGTTCGTTGAGGGCTTCTTCTTCAAACTCTTTTCGTGGCTGGTGAGGGTTCGGCTTGAGCAAATCAACGCTGAGCCAAAGCTGGCCGTTTTCATCGACGTTGATTCCTGCCGGCAATTTATGTTCGCCGCTCGCAACCTCATGAGAAATATTTCCGGCTTCGACCGCCTTTGTTACGGCCTGAGCCGCTGCCATTTGTTCTGCTGCAATATCCTGAGAATTTGCGGAAGCCTGCTCTGAATTCTGCTGAGGCTCATGGTTTGGCATAAAATCGTCTGCACTCAAACCTGCTTTGACCATGAGAGCGTCAACACCTGCTCCAAGACCGAATTTTTTAGCCACGACTGATTACCTCTTCTGCAAGTTTTTTGTAGCTTTTTGCACCGACACAGTTTGGATCGTAAAGACAAATCGGCTGACCGTGAGAAGGTGCTTCTGAAAGGCGGATGTTTCGTGGAATAATCGTGTTGAAAACGAAATTCTTGAAATATGCCTGAACGTTTCTTACGACGTCCTGGGCAAGTCGTGTGCGGCTGTCATACATTGTAAAGAAAATGCCGCCGATAGTAAGATTTGGATTTGTTGTAGACTGAACCCTTTTGACAGTCTGCAGCAAAAGAGTGATTCCTTCCAGGGCAAAATATTCACACTGCATAGGAACAAGAACTGCATCAGCGGCCGTAAGACCGTTGGTAGTCAAAATTCCCAGTGAAGGAGGGCAGTCAATCAAAATAAAGTCATAAATGCTTTTGAGTGGTTCAAGAGTTTCTTTGAGGATGAAGTCGCGCTTTTCGACAGGAACTTTATCCGCATCAGCAAACTCAATGGCAGCACCGGCCAGGTCCTCGTCCGCACAGATTGCATCGAGGTTTGCCACTGCCGTATGTTTTATCGCTTTTTCTGCAAGCGAGTCATCGTCCATGAATTCGTAAATTGATGGCTTGTCTTTTGTGATTCCAACGCCTGTAGACATATTGCCCTGAGAGTCGAAATCGACGAGAAGAACTTTTTTGCCAAGCTCAGCCATGTAGGCACCAATATTAATAGCGGAAGTTGTTTTGCCAACGCCACCCTTCTGATTAACAAAAACAAAAATCTTTCCCATATATTTATATTATCGCATTTTTAAATTAAAATATATAGTGTTTCGTGAAACATTTTAAAGTTTCACGGGGCGCAATGCAAGCAAAGCAAGAGAGGATTTTTATGATTTTATCTGCCACATTTTCAAAACCTGTCAAAAACATTTCTGAAATCTTGGGCGAGGATTACATCCGCGTAAAAATCAAGCTGCTCACGGCTTCTCTTGCCGCCTCAAAGAACGAAAATTACTTCGCGGAGTTTTACACGGCAAAGCAAGTCTTTCACAAAAAAATGAGCGAGGCTGAGCTTAACGAATTTATCGCCGCTCATGCAGGCTCGACTTTCAAAAATTGCGTCCAGCGTACGGAATCCGAGGAAATCACGATTCTTGCAAACAAAAAGGGAAAGAAGACTGAAATTAGAAAACCAATAAAAGAATCCACAGATTTACACAGATTAACACAGATTAGTAATGTTTCTTCGGGAAATATTTCTTCTGTGGAGGTAGGTGCTAACAAAATCAAGAAATACCTTCTTGCGGAAGGCTCGCCGGTTCCATTCCTTGTACACCTGGGCGTAATGACGGCTGAGGGAAAAGTCGTTAAGGCTAAGTATGACAAGTTCCGCCAGATTAACCGCTTTCTTGAAATGCTGGACGATGTTCTGGATGATGTAATCCGGCTGCGAGAGGGCGAGAAAAATCCTATTTCAGAAGATTCGCCGCTCAATATCGTGGATTTTGGTTCGGGAAAGAGCTACCTCACTTTTGCTGTGCAGTATTATCTTACTCAGGTCAAAAAAATCCCGGCTCAAATCTTCGGCCTCGACCTCAAAAAAGACGTAATCGCCTACTGCAACACTCTGGCTCAAAAACTGGAACTCAAGAATCTTTCATTTGCGGTGGGGGACATCGCATCTTTCGGCGAGGAAAAGCATCCTGACATAATCGTAACCCTGCACGCCTGCGATACTGCCACCGACTACGCCTTGGACTACGCAATCCGCCGCAAGGCAAAGTCAATCCTCTCAGTCCCCTGCTGCCAGCACGAAATCAACAGCCAGCTTTCTTCAAAATCTGTAGAGACTGATTCTCCTTTTGCACCGCTTTTGAAATACGGCCTTATTAAAGAACGCTTTTCTGCCCTTGTAACCGACGCCATCCGGGCTGAACTTTTGGAAAGCAAGGGCTACAAGGTGCAGATACTGGAATTTATAGAAGAAAGTGCCACTCCAAAGAACCTGCTGATCCGCGCAGTCCGTAACAGGCAGGAAACTTCTGATTTTAAAAGCCCCCTGCTTGAAACTTTGGGAGCAAGGCAAACCTTAGCCGGCCTATCTGATTAATTCACTTTAATCTGCTCGAAGACCTTGCCCAGCGAATCGTGAATGACCAGGTCGGCATTTGCGTCCGCAGTTGTCGCTGTTTTGTTAATCAGAACGATGTTGTTTCCGCGGAAGTAGCGGATAAGTCCGGCCGCAGGATAAACAATCAGCGAAGTGCCGCCAATAATCAGTGTGTCCGCATTTGCAATCGCATCTACGGCACCGTTAATGACATCATCATTGAGGCTTTCCTCGTAAAGAACTACGTCCGGTTTTACAAGTCCGCCGCATCCACAACGGGGGAGAGTGTCTTGCGAGTTTTCACTTGCTGCGATAAAATCTATATCGTAACTCTTTTTACATTTCATGCAGAAGTTTCGGAGAGTGCTTCCATGAAGTTCGTAAACAGTTTTGCTTCCGGCCAACTGGTGCAGGCCGTCGATATTTTGTGTGACAACAGCACTTAGTTTGCCAGCCGCTTCAAGTTCAGCAAGCTTGTAGTGGGTGATATTCGGTTTTACGTCCTTTATAATCAGTTTTTTACGATAAAATCTGTAAAATTCTTTTGGGTTGCGATCAAAGAATGATCTGGAAATAATTGTTTCCGGCGGATATTTCCATTCCTGCCGGTACAAGCCGTCCTGACTTCTGAAATCCGGGATGCCGCTTTCGGTAGATACTCCTGCACCGCCAAAAAACACGATGCGATGAGATTCATCAATTATTTCCTGAAGTCTAGAAATCTTGTCATTCATTGTATTGCCCCCTTCTGACATTTAAAACTCTATTGAATTAATTTAAAGAAAATGGAGTTTTTTGCCGATTTTATAAACAGGAATCTTGTGAAATTTTAAAAAAAATTTTTATAGAATTTGCTTTAAATTTCCACATGCTTTAACATTTAAGAGATTACAAAAAAGAATAAGGATAGTAAAGTATGAAATTAAGCCTTAAGAAAAGCATTTTTTGTTTGATTTTGGGGGCTAGCTGTTTTTCTGCATTTACTCTTGGCAAACGCGATGCAGAATACCGTGATGTCGAAGAAATGGACAGCTGGCAGGAAACTTTCGACATAAATGAAAAGAAAGAAGGAAAGTACAATATCTATGTTGAAGCAAAGGATAAGGGCGGCAACACAGAAATCGCAGGTCCTTATAACCTCTTCATCGATCCGGATTCTGACTATGCAATTTCCGGAATTACAAACCCTATCAACAACATGCGCGTTCCTGGCAACCTCAACATTGTCGGTACTTGTGTTGATGATGACGGCGTTGCTGAAGTCTGGCTTATTCTTGACGGCGGAGAGCCTGTAAAAGCCGAAGGTAAGGAATTCTGGTCATATTATCTCGATACTAATGAACTTGCAGAAGGCCCTCATACAATCGAAGTCTGGGGCGTTGATATTAACGGTCTTTCTTCTCAGGAAAAGCCAAAGAAAAAGGCTTTCGTAACATGGAACCTTGACCGCCGAAAGCCAGTCACAACTGTAACGAATCATGCTCTTGGTGAGCTCGTTTCTGGCAAAATCAGTCTCAAAGGTGATGTAACCGACGGTAACGGAATCAAAGCTCTTTACTATTCTCTTGATAACGGTGAGACATATCTCGAAACAAAAATTTCTGAGTACAAAACTCGTGACGGCGCAACATTTGATGTTCCTATCGATACTCGAATCGCAAAAGACGGTCCTGCAATCCTCTGGTTCAAGGCTGTTGATAAAATGGGCTCTATCGGTGTTTCTTCATTCCTTTATTTCGTTGATAACACCAAACCAGACGTAAAAATCATTTCACCTGCTGAGGACGAAGTTTGCAACGGTAAATTCGTTGTAGCCGGTTTCGCAAAAGATAAGGTCGGTATCCACAAGCTCTCTTGGTCATTCAATGGCGAGAGCGAAGATTTCGAGCTTATTCCTGGTAACCCATACTGGAGCAAGGAAATCAATACAATCGGCATGAACGTCAAATCTGTTGATTTCACTGTAACTGCCGTTGATACTGCCGGTAACGTTGTTGTCCTCAAAAAGACAATTCCAATCAATCAGGAATCAGACAAGCCAGTAGTAACAATTCAGAATCCTGCAGAAGGCTCAGTCCTCACTGGTGCTGCTGACACTCTCTTTGTCCGCGGTATCGTAGCTGATGATGACGGAGTTGCTTCTATTGAATACAGCCTTGACGGCGCAGAACCTGTAACTCTTGAGTCTCAGGGCGTCTTCTGTGCTCAGATTGAAAACGAGGCTCTTCCTGCTGGCCTCCACAAAATCACTGTAACTGCAACTGATATTTATGGTGTACGGGGCAATCCTGTAACGGCAACATTCACTTCAATGGGCCCGAAAATCAGCTTCGCAACTCCAAAAATCGGTGCTGAGGATGTAACAAACGGTCTTCTGGTTCACCCGGAATCAAATCCTGTTTATGAAGTTTCGGCAACATGTCCTGCCGGAATCGCTTCTTACAGCTATAAAATTGAATCAGGTTTCGATGACGTCTTTACTTCAGAAGAATTCACTCCAAAAGCACCGGAAAAATCTATTTCCGTAAAGATTCCGCTTTCAAACGCTCCTTGGGGCCTTGTTCAGATTACGGTTTCTGCAACTGATATTTATGACCGCACTGTTGAGAAAAAGTCCCTCATCAATATCAAGGATTTGACTTACATCCATGAGGATTTGCTTGATGCTCCTCTGGCTGACAAACTTATCGAAGGTTCGGACAATTCAGGCGTTGCCGTTGACATCGTCAGCATTAACGGCGAGGAATACAAGGCCGGCATGAACGTCCAGATTCCTTATGGCAAGTCAACTGACCCTGTCGTAGCCGTATTCAACGTTGAGACTGCTGAAAAATCAGTTTCTGTAAACTACTTGATTGAAGGTGATGCCGAAATCGGTGGTGATGCTCAGCAGACAGGCAAAGCTGTTCTCGTAGACGGTCAGTATGTCGTAAAACTTGAAAATCTTCCTTCTCGCGTAACAACTTTGACTGTAAAGGCAATAGCCGGCAAAGTTGCTTCGGGCAGCAGCAAAGTTACATTCTGCGTAGTTCGCCCGGAGCCAGAGAAGAAGAGCAGCTGGAAGACTGGTGAAGTAATCTGGATTCCAAATGAAAACGCAGTCTACAGCAATGACGTAAATGCTTATGTAATCGAATCAGACAAAGAATTTACAGGCTATGCAAATATTTCAGGTCCTGTAAGTGCAAGCGTTTCTTCAAACGCAATTGAGCTTGCAAACGAAGGCAAATCAATTGAAATCAAGGCGCTCAAAGACGGCACTTACAAGAACGTAGCTGTTACCGCAAAAGACGGCAGCGGCAAATCATTCACTTCTCCTCTCGTAAATCTTGTTGTTGATACAGAGGCTCCAAAGGTTGAGATTGTATCTCCTGCAAATCACCTCTGGGTACAGGAAGGAACAAGTATCACGGCAAATGTTACTGATGCCAATGGAATCGCAAAAGTCGAGTATTCTACAGACGGCGGTGAGTCATGGGCAGAAATGAAGGCCAGCGGAAGCCAGTACACGGCAAACGTCGGCGTCAAGAACCGTGATGACGGACTTATCGGAATCGATGTCCGCGCTACAGACACAACAGGCAAATCAACAGTACGCTCTGTCGCAATTCATAAAGATTCAACAGCTCCGGAGGTTGAAGTCCTTCTCCCTGGTCCTGATGACATCGTAAACGGTGACAACCTCATTGCATTCAAGGTAAAGGATAACGGACGACTCGACAAAGTCCTCTACTTCCCGCCTGCTGCAAAGGGAACAACTCCGACACCGTCAGACATTCCACTTGCTCCGCTTGTCACAACCCACATCGGTACAAAAGATAAGCCTATCGATGATTTGATGTCTTTCAAGTTCGTCGATGCAATTGGAAACACAACTGAAATCAAGCAGTGGAACTTCATCATTGACAACGTAAGCGACCTGCCAATCGCAGAAGTCCATGTTCCGGAAGAAAATGCCGTAATCACCCGTGACTTCGAATTCTCAGGCGTTATCTATGATGATGATGGAATCACAAAGGACGAGCTGGGTGAAGTCATTGCCGGTCCAAAGATTTTCTACAAATTCGACAATGGCCGCTATGAGGCACTTGATCAGATTGGAACAAGCTTCATCATTCCGAAGAAACTCACTGACTTCACTGATAACGAGCACTCAATCACAATTTACGCAGAAGACATTAACGGCGTAAAAGGTCCTGAGTTCACACGCAACTTCCGCATTTCTCTTGAAGAGCCGAAGGGCGCTGTCCTCACACCACCAATCAGCGAAACTGTAAAACAGACAGTCAAAATGACTGGTATCGCAACTGATAAAAACGGTATCAAGGCAGTTTACATTTCTGTAGATAACGGAAACTCATTCAACGAGGCTGTCGGCAACTTCGGTCACGAAATGACTCAGTGTAACTGGAGCTACGAGCTCGACACCCGTGTAATCGAAGACGGTACACACGTTGTCTTCATGAAGGTCGTTGACTGGTACGGAATCGAGGGCTTGTATTCTTCTTTGATCAACATTGATAACACGCCTCCAAAAATCGAGCTCATGCTTCCATTGGATGACTCAAAGACTACCGGCATGGTATTCCTCTCAGGTCAGACAATCGATAACATCAACCTTACAAAACTCTTCATTACAATCCGTTCACTTGACGGCAAGGTTGTAAACTCTAAGCTGGCACGCACAGACTTGAAGCCTGATGAAATCATCACTCAGGCAATGGACATCACAAACCTTGAGGACGGATTCTATAACATCGAGCTTACAGGTGTTGATGCCGCAGAAAACATCACCCGCGTCAGCCGAAACATCCAGCTCAACAAAAAGGCTCCAAAGGCTAAAGTTGACTTGCTCTATCCTCTCAACGGTGAATTCGTCCAGGGCGTATTCAACATCTATGGTACTGCAGTCAGCGAGACAGACATCCAGAGCCTCACTCTCTTCGTAGATGGAAATTCTGTTGCAGAGACAGAACTCAGCGAGAGCGGATTCTTCAAATATACACTTGATCAGACAATGATTCAGGAAGGCCAGCACACAATTCGTGTCGAGGCTTACCTTGCAGACAATTCAAAGATTGTTTCTAATACCCAGTACCTCAACTACAGTGCTGTAGGTCCGTGGATCACAATTGACAACTTCACTTACGGTGACTTCGCATTCGACCGACCTTACATCATTGGTAACTCTGGTTACTCTTATGATGAAGATGAGGTTGTCCGTGCAAACGCAAAGGGTGCTCCAAAAGAACTCAAGGAAGCAGTTGCTGCAAAAGTTGTAGACAAGGTTGAGCTTTCTTTGGACAACGGTAAGACATTCAAAAAGCTTTCTTCAAGCGGCAAATGGCGATTCCGTGTTGAAAACGAGGATATTGCAGAAGGCTACCACTTCCTGCTCGTTCGTGCCACAATGAAGAACGGTGAGATTGCAGTTACACGCTGTATCGTTCAGGTTGATAGCACTAAACCTACAATCAAGCTCATTTCTCCGGGTGCCGGCGGTCATTACAACCAGCAGATGGAATTCTCTGGTCTCGCAAAAGACGATATCGCACTCAAGAGCCTCACTCTTGCATTGCGAAGCGGTGACAAGGCTATGTACGAAATCCCAGGCTTCATCCAGGGATTGTACTTCGACTGGCAGTTCTGGGGAGCAACATTGTTCAACGTTGGTGCAGGTCTTACATTCTTTGATGACAACGTTAAGCTTCAGGTTCAGTGGGGACAGTTCACTCAGCAACAGCGTGACCTGTTCGACCAGTCAAACATGCGTTATGGTGGCGACAATGTATTGGGTGTCAAACTTTTGGCAAACGTTTACTATATGCCGTTCAGATACTACTTTGGTCCAGACTGGGAATGGCTCAGTTTGAATGTTGCGGTCGGTGCTAACTTCACGCGATTCAACGAATCCGGCTCAGGAAAGGCTCAGATTCTTTCTGCAGGTCTCTTCCAGCTGGAATTCCCGCGAGTCACCTTCTCTAGACAGAAGATGTTCAGAACAATCGCATTCTACACCGAAGGTCAGCTTTGGTTCATCCCAACCGATGTTTCTTCGGAAGAAGATATCAAGAGTCTTGTTCCACAGATTTCATTCGGTTTGCGTGTGAACGTATTCTAATCAGTAAAAAAAACAATTACAGGTCAGGAACTGTTTAAGGCAGGGCCCCTGAAAGCCAGTCGAAGAATTTATTGCTGCTAATTACTTCGTCTGGCTTTTAGCCTTGTTTAAAACAGCCACAAGTCGGGTCAAATTATCTTAAAATCCTTAAAATAATTTGAAAATCTCCAAAATCTCTAATTTAATCTATTACGAAAAGGTTTTCGCTGTAAAAAAGGGGAAATTATGAAAAAAGTGTTCTTGAATGTGTGGAAAAAGGCTCTTGTTTTGTCACTTGCTGTTATTCCTTTTGTGATAACGGCTTGTGGTGAGGATTCCGGATTGGGTTCAACCGTTGATACGGAGGCACCTAAAATCGAAATCACTTACCCGCCTCTGGGAGCTAATATTCGGGGCACTTTTGTTCTTGCCGGTAATTGTGACGATGATAAGAGCGTAAAGAGCATCATCGTTACCGTTACGGACACGACGACCAAAAAAGTTGTTGGCACAGTTCCTGCATCAATTGAAAATGAAGGAAAATCTTGGAAAGCCAGCATCAATAATTACAACGATAAAGATAAAAAATACGACTATCTTGACGGAAACTATCAGTTCACGGCGGAAGTTCATGATGGCGCAGGTCATAAAAGTAATGCGTCACGAGTTTTCGACCTTGATAACACGGCTCCGGTTTTTGTAGCTTCAAATCCTGGCGTAATCAAGTCTCAGGGCAAAAAAGCTTCTGCTTACGGTTCAATCTTTACAATTGACGGTACAATTGCTGATGACCACACAATCGCAAGCCTTACCGCAAAAATTTTTGATGAGAACGGAACTTTAATCGGTGATTATAAGGAAGAAGACATTGCAACGGCGGGCGGCACAAGCGTTACAATTGCTTCTCATTATGTTGATAAGAATGACGGAACTGCTAGAACAGTTCAGAACGAGCGTTATACTCAGATTTACGGTGACAATGATGCAGCCGGAACTAAAAAATACTATTGTACGGTTCTGGTAGAAGACAATACAAAATCATATACAGATCCTGGTGAAAGCGATAACACTACAAGCGGAAACATCACTTCAAAAGTCTATCTCTATGATTCAGTTTATAAATCACTCATGAGCTCTAAGAGCGGAAACAGATACGGTCTTAGCGCAGCTGACTTTATGACTCTTTTGAACGGAACCCGCGCGGCTGATGAAAAGACAGAGCCGGCCCTCAAAATCTTGAAAGAAGTAGTAGTTGATACAAGTGCGGAGGCAGAGGACAAGGATGCAAACAAACTCAGCTTCTCCCTCAATCCAATGGCAAACCCGACATACAGCGTAAACGGCTTCTCAGTATCTAAAGATATAGCCGGAAACGTCACATATAAAGAAGCATTCAGCGACAGCACGGTTGTCGTAAGCGTTAATGCAGGTCTTGATAAGACGGCAATCCTTCCTGGAAACCTCAAGGTCTGGACAGTGCTTGTTGACGGCTTGACTCCAGAAAAAGCCCTGGAGCGGGTCAGCAAGGTTGCAAGCAAGATTACGGCAGTCCAGAAACTCCATTATGAAGAAGTTCTTGAAAAATCAGAGGAAATCATCAATGAAGTAATGAAGTATGCAGAGGCCGAAAAACTCGATATTGTCCTCGTCAAGGATAATTCTACTGATTCCGGTTCTTCTGTTCAGACAGAAACCTTGTCATGCGTCCTTCCAAAAGAGGCTTACATTTCTGGAAAGGTCTACGCATTCATTGTTACAGGTTATGACGAAGACGACGTTGCCTTCCTTCAGAACACACTCTACGCATTTAAGGCAAATGAAGCAGGTCAGGCTCCAACCCTTATAATTACAGAGCCTGAGAATCAGTCTTACTTGAAGTCAACAGAAGGTCTTGTATTCAGTGGTAAAACATCTCTCCCGGACGGCTCAACACTCAAAGTCGCTGCATTGATTATTAATCTCCGCGTTCAGGATGAAAACAAACAGAATATTGCCGTAGGAAAGACTGACGGATATACAGTCGACCTTACTTATAATGAAACAAGCGGCTATTCTTCTACAGATGAATCATTGACTTATGACCCTTCAACAAAAATCTGGACATTCACTCCTTCAAAACTTGCTGATTACAATGATATTTCTGCAAGCGAAGGCGAAGGAAAGTCTTATTTCTATACGGTAGACATTTCATCTGAATCATCTTCGCGCAATGCTACGTCAAAGACAATTTCAGTCCATGTTGATTCGACAATGCCTAAAGTCTCGATTGCGAATGTAACTCCATATGTCAGCGGTAGTAATTTCTATTCAGAAGCCGGAGAAAATATCAGAAATTATGTAAACGGCGACATTACTGTAAAATTCAATATCGAAGAGACCAACCTCAAGGAAGTTTCATATAAAGTTCTTGTAGACGGTGAAGAAAAAGTCTCTCCTGTCAGCCTTGGCAAAGTTTACTCCGGTTCAATTGACCTCGACACTACAAAATGGACGGAAACTGCAAAAGAAAAGAAGAATATTGAAGTTGTAATTACGGCTGTCGATGTCTGTGGAAACACAACTTCTTATTCTACAACAGAATACAACACAGTCACCTATAAAAATGACAAAAATGAGGAAGTAAATTTCAACAAGCCGATTATAATCTGCCAGGAAACTGATATTCCTCAGATTAAATTTGCAAACGCAGAACTCTCTTACAAAACTGGAAAAGATGACCAGATTGTCGAACATTCATTCCTCGTCGTTGAAGAAGAGGCAAAGAATGATGCAAACAAAAAGAGCATTGTTGCAAGCCACAACCTCTTCAACATCAAGAACAACAACACAATCCAGATTGCCCTTGATGATGATGATAATATTGCCAGTGCAAAAGTCGTGCTTTACGATGAGGCCGGAAAACTTTATGAAGCAGACGGATTTGAGAATCCTTCTATAAAGCAAATCGGCAAACCTTCTTTCAC
The DNA here is from genome assembly GCA_017161305.1 of Treponema ruminis. Lineage (GTDB taxonomy): Bacteria > Spirochaetota > Spirochaetia > Treponematales > Treponemataceae > Treponema_D > Treponema_D ruminis. The sequence goes on from CP031518.1 coordinate 1,890,609, forward strand.
ATGGAACTATCTGCTTCCTGCAAAAGAAGGAATCTATCAGGTTTATATCGAAGTAACAGACTCTAAACTGAAAGATGATTTGAGCGAAACGGTCAAACTCTGGAGAACCAATAAAGTCGGAAAATTCTACGTTGCCGTTGATGACGGAGCTCCGACAGTCGAGATTAAGAATCCTGTCGCCGGTTCATATCAGAAGAAAGCATTTGCCGCAAACGGAACTGTTTCTGAAAAAGATAACGTTACACTTACACGTTCTATTTACAAGCTTGATGCAAAAGCTGAAGATAAAAAATCGGTTGACATTACAGCAAAAATTACTAAAGACAAAGACGGAAACTTTATCTGGGCAGAGACTGATGAAGACATTAAGGACCTTGCAGACGGCGAGTACATCCTTTCTTACACTGCAACTGACCGATACGAACAGTCTTATACAAGCGATGTGCGCGTAAAGGTTGATACAAAGGCACCTGTCTTCAAGGACGATAAATCAAAAGTCTTCGTTTCTTCTAATGCAGAGGCTGGAAAAGCTTATGTTGAAAAGACCTGGTTCAACAGCGAGGCCCTCAACCTTTCCGGCGAATTTGAAGAGGCAAACGGCATTTCAAACGTCTACTACTGGCTCGACACAGATGTAAACACTGTTGAGAAAGACGGAAAAACTCAAATTGTATTCAGCGATATTCTCAATGAAGATAAAACTGTAAAAACAAAAGGTGCTTCAGGAAGCTTCACGGCCGTAACAGAAAACGGCATAAGCACATACAAGACGACTATTCCTGATTTTACTGAATGTTCAGCTGCAAATGCCCACAAACTCACACTCATCGCAGTTGACCTTGCAGGAAACGAATCGGAGAAGATTGAATACACGTCAATTAAAGTCGATATGACGGCTCCGGTATTTGAAAATTACTACTATAAGATGGGCGCTGTAAAGGGTGAAGTAAGCGGCAACATCCTTACAAACGGTGAAAACGACGTAATTCTTTACGGACTTATTTCTGACGCCGCTTCTGGTGTTGACGTAAATAATTTCGTGCTCAATGTAATTAACGGTACGACAAAATCAATTCTTGCTGACACACAGACAGTCAAGAACATTACATTTACGACAGAGCCTACTTCATGGACAGAGGTCGATGGCGAAAATCAGCAGACCGTAAATGTTGATACAACAGCCGGATTTGAAAAGTGGATTGAAAAAGCAGACGCTGCAACAGCTACTACATTCAAAGATGGTGCTTCAATTGAAGATACTACAAAAATCACCGGATGGAAGGCTGTAATTGATAATGACAGGTTCAAGGCCGGTGAAGTCCGCACAAATTACTTCGATAATGCTGGAAACGGCAACAAGAACTATAAGATGTTCTCAATCCGAGTGGATAAGGAAAAGCCAAAAATTTCAAACCATACTCTCACGGCAGAAAAGAAGACTGGAGAAATTATAGACTATACGGCTTACAAGACTGCGGATTATACATTCCCTGCCGGTTCTGATACAAAGATTCCTCATTACTACGTAAATAACAGTGACGGACATACATTCTCGCTTTCAGGCGTTGCTACTGATAACGAGGGAATTGCAAAAGTTGAGCTTATTACCGGAAGCGGAGTCACAAAAGATGCCGATAAAGGTGAATTCAAGTGGACTGGAATTGACCTTTCAGCCCTTGATGCAGACTCAAACGTTACAATCAAGATTACTGATATTGCAAACAACGTATTTGAGCAGAATATTCACATCACTCCTGATGTAAAGGCTCCGGAAGGCAAGCACAGTACAGGAAATGTAGACAATTACTTCAGAATCGGAGACTCTAAAGTTGGCGAAGTCAGCGATGTAGGACTCGGACAGTCAGCAGAAACTTACGGAAAAGACAGCTCACTCAAAATCCGCGGTTACTTTACAGAAAATGGAAGCGGTCTGAACATGATTTATTACAAGACCTTCGCTTCTATTCCAAGTGCTACTGACATCGATGAATTCAAGAAAGATTATGAAGGAAAGAAGAGCGGCTATTTCTCTCCACTTGAAGTTGAGGAAAGCAGAACAATCGGTCAGGAAGTGATTCCGACAAACTTCAAGACTAATATCCCTGGATTCAAGGAAGGAAAGAACTATCTCGTACTCATTGCCGTTGATAAAGTTGGCAACGCAGAACTTGATAATGTTACTTATAAATATACACCGGATGGCACGACGTCTGAAATTTCTCTTGCCGGCTGCTACGAAATCAAAGTCGATATGACCCAGCCACGCTTCGAAAGATTCTATTACAAGATGGGAGCAATCAATGCGGAAGTAAAGGGTGACATTCTCACAAACGGTGAAAATAATGTAACTCTCTATGGACTTATTTCTGATGCGGATTCTGGTGTAGATGTTGAAAAATTGCAGCTTAAAGTACTTACCGATACTGAAAAGAAGGTAATTGCAGATACCTCAAATATCACGTTCACAACTGAAGCTACTTCATGGACTGCAGGTTCAGTTCAATACACAATGGCTTCATCAAATGGACTTGAAAAGTGGGTTGAAAAAGCTGATAAAGACGGTGAGTCTACATTTAAAGCTGCTTCTTCAATTTCAGATACTACAAAAATCACCGGCTGGAAAGCAGTTATTAACAAGAAAGCTTTCGAAACTGGAGAAGTTAGGGCGGATTACTACGATAAGGCCGGAAACAGCAGCCTGAATATCAAGATGTTCTCGGTACGCGTTGATAAAAAGCCTCCAAAACTTAACAACCACAACTTCGCAGACACGACTCCAAATTATACGGCTTACAAGTCAAAGACAGTAATCGAAGGTACAGGGGATGATGCAAAATCGGTTCCTTATTACTTCATCCACAACACGGATGACCACAAGTTCACCCTTTCTGGTGTTGCGACAGATAACGAAGGTGTTGCAAGAGTTGAACTTAAGAATGGTACAAGCGTACTGAAACATGCAGAAAAAGGTGATTTCAACTTTGATGATCTTGATTTCTCTACTTTGTCTGCTGTAACAACATTGACTCTCAGTATCACGGACGCCGCAAACAATGTTTCTGACTACAAGATTGTTCTTACTCCAGATGTAACAGCTCCAAACGGAATCCACGACACAGATTCACTTGGCAAGGATTTGCAGTTCCGAATCGGCGAACAGGTATACGGAAGTGAAAAAGTTGGTGCTAAGTATTCTAAGGGAACTTACGGAAATTCCAACTCAATCATGATTCGCGGTTACTTTGATGAAGCAGAAACTGGCAGCGGATTGAGTATGATTTATTACATGCTCAAACAAACACCTCCTTCAGTGGATGATATTACTGGCACGACAGGCTTCTTGAAGAATTATCAGGACAAAGCTACCGGCTACTTTGCCCCAACAGAAAAAACATCTCAGACAATCTTGAAGAATGTTGGAACAGGGGCTTCTGCAACACAGGAAAAAGTAACTGTAGCCTACAACTTCAAGACCCTGCTTTCAGGATTCCAGGAAGGAAACAACTATCTCGTTCTTGTAGCCGTTGATAACGTAGGAAACGCTGCGGTTGATACAAAGACATTCTCTTATAAGGCTAATTCTACAGACACGGAAGATACTGTTGTAAACTGCTACTCAATCAATGTTGATACGGCAGTTCCTGAACTCAGCGACCAGGTAACTGTAGAAATCGCAGGTTCAAGCGACGGCCTTTCTGCAAGCCAGATTCTTACGAACTTCAAAAAAGGCGACATCACGCTTAAAGGTTTTTGTTCTGATGCAGCGGCAGGAATTGATTCCGTTACTCTCTATGTCGAAGGTAAGGGAAAAAATTCAACAGACGCAGAGGTCGTAATTGATAAAACTACAAGCGTAACTGTAGGTACAACTTCGGTAACATCTAGCGTTGAAGCAGACTTGACCGGTGCCACAGAACAAGCAGAAACTTGGTCTGGAAAAGTTGCCGCAAACTTGTTCAGCAATGTTGAATCCGGCACATTCGCAGTCTATGCAACTGTAAAAGATAAGGCGGGCGACGGAAACACAATTAACCGAAGCGTTGCAACAATCATTGTTGATAAGACAAATCCAGGCGTAACTCTCAAAGCACCGGCTGATGCTGACTCATCAACGACAGATGTTGAAATTAACGGAATTATTAGCCTCAGCGGTGAAATCACGGACGGAAACATCCTGCCGGATAAAGCAATTACTGCAATTCAGTATGTAGTTAAACCTGCAACTGATCCTGAAGATTTGAACACCCTCAGCTGGACAGACGCTTCTTCTTCAACGATGACAGGTTTTGACCTCTCAGGTAACTACACGTTCACTGCAAGCAATTTTGACACGTCAAAACTCACGGACAAAACTGTTTACTACATCCGTGCAAAGGCAACTGATAAGGCTGGCAACGTCGGATATTCAGCTCCTGTAACTGTCACAGTTGACCAGGACACAGACCGCCCTGTTATCAAGATTACAAGCCTTGATAAAGCCGGTGACATTATTTCTGCCGGAACAATCATGGGTACAATCTCTGATGACGACGGAATTGATGCTGATTCATTTAAGTATAAGGACGGCGAAACTGGCGAGCCTAAAGACTTTACTTCATTCAACAGCGGAAACTGGCGAATTGATGGACTTGAAGCTGGCGAACGCAATATTTTCTTCGTTGTAACAGATAAAGCCGGTACAACATTCGAGACTAAAAAAACAACAAAAGACAGTTTTGCTTCTTCTGGTGAGCCATACGTTATTTTGGAAAAAACACCAAAGGCGTTGAATACAGATGCCGTTTCATTCAAGGTTGACTTGAAGGACCCGAAAATTACGGCTTTGTACTTCGCAAGTACAGAAGCAAACGCAATCCCTGCATATCCTAATACTGCTGCATCCGAGCCGTGGCAACCGACAGGCAAGGTAAGCTATGGTCCAGCCTCAAAATTCATGTCAATCTACTTTACTGTAGAAGAAGATGTAGAAATGGCTGCTGTTGGCAGTGACGTTGAGATTAAGGCTCCGAACGGCACTATTTCTTTGGATGAAGGTAAAGTAACTCGTATAGATCCAGAAGGTGCAACAACTGACTACATCTATAAGATTGGTGTAATTGATACTACTGGTGGATTCCAGACATTGGTTTCAGAAGGTAATAATACAATTACAATAACCGTAACTGATAAGTCCGGCAGAAAGAGCTCTGAAACATTCAACATCTTTGTTGATAACGTCGCACCAACGGTCAAGAATTTCTATAATGACACAGAAACTGGAATTACAGGCAAAGTCACAATTCCTGGAAGCGTAACAGATTCTACAGGAATCAAGACCGTCAAATACCTCATTCCAACTGCTGAACAGCAAACAACTTATGAAAATGACAGAACGACTGATGAAAAAACTGCCGTTACTAATTTGGCTGCAGTTTCTGGTTGGAAAGATATTTCTGTTGCATCTTCAATGTATGCGGAATTCGACATTAAGTTTGAAAGCTCTTCATTCACAGAAGAAACCAATGCAACAACTGGCAAAACAAGCTTGATTTACTATGCTTCAAAAGAATCTTCAACAGCTGGAAAACTCGAATATGCCGTAACTCGAAGCGGAACAGGTACAACGGAAGACCCGTACACTTATGCACAGGCCTCTACAACAGACGCAACGATTTACGTTCCGATTTTCTTCTATACAGAAGATTCTAACGGTAGCAAAGGTATTACCAAGTTCTACTACAGGGTTTACCCGGACGGCGGTATTCCAAAAGCCGAACTTACTTCACACGCTGAATCAGTAAATGGATTGGTTAAGACAGGAAACAAAGTAAACCTCATGGGTACAGCCGAAGATGACGAAGGCGTTGCTTCCGTAAAGATTACAAAACTTGAGTACACAACTGAAGACGGTGACTCAATTACAGATTCTACGACATGGAAAGAAATCGACATTTCAAATCTTTCTTCTGATTCAAGTGATACTAACCGTGCCGTTACCCGCGGAACTGTGGAAGGAAGCACAATCGTTTGTGACGGAACTACAAGCTGGAAGGCTTCTATCAATACGGCAAAAATTAATACTGGCACAGATGAACTCAAGGCAATCCGTGTCACTGTCGAAGCATTCGATGAAAACGATACTTCAAGTTCAAAAGCTCATGCAAACGGTACATCAGCAACATGTATAAACCGAATCGTAGTTGATAAGACAGTTCCTGTTCTTGAATCGGCGGCAATCGTTGGATTTGCTTCTGCCCCTGCTTCTGTGACTGCAACTCCTGTATTTGAAAAGTCTTACGAGGCCGGAATGTACTTCTCTGGCACAAAGGCTACAAATTGGTACTTGAAGGCTGAAATTTCTGATGATTCAAGCGTAACGGGATTTGAAATCTCGAGCATGACTGGAAGCGGTTATATTTCTGCTATCTCTGATGGCGGCGTCGATTCCGGGGATTCAACTTTGACCGCAATAACAGGTCTTGTTGAAAATGGTCGGGATACAAAAACATACACCATCCTTATCCCGATTACAACATCAAGTGAAGGTCACGTTTACGCAACGCTTGAAATGTTCGACGGCCAGCACACAGACGTTACGACCGCGTTCTCATTCTTCATTGATAACACGGCTCCTGCCCTGTATAAAACAAAAGCTGGAACAGCTGGCGTTGCGGATGACAAACTTGCTCATGCAGATACGCTCCGCTTGAAGAGCAACGGAATGCAGATTGATACAGGAAACAACGTAGTTGAAAACTCAGACGGTTCTTACACATTCGGTGATGAACTTGTAGAAGCCCGCTCTGGCCTTGCTTACGTCGCATTCTACTTCAAGAAAGCCGCAAGTGAAACGCACCATACTACAAACCGGATCTACAGCCCGATGTTTGGAACTGACAACATGATTACACTTGCAGCCTCAAAGACTGCCGATGAAGTCTACATCAACTCTGAAGGCTTGCCTGCACTCGTTAAGACTGTAACAGTCACAAACACAACGACAGATGGAGTTACAACAAGTACAGTTAAATTTACACGTTTAGGAACTAATAAGTTCATTAATAATGCTGCATGGAATACTGGGGCTACATCATTCGGACTTGTAAAGATTGGCGGTGCATATCACAGAATCAAGTCAATTACAGATGATGTTGCGACACTTGCAGACGAAGTTTCAGACAAATACACTGAAGCCGAATTCATCTATGCAATGCTCGTTGACCACCAGATTGCCGAAGGATTCTCTTCTGCTGATCCGACAGGTGTTTCAAACGATGACGGTGACGGCTTAGTCGAAATGGTTAAGCAGACAGGAAGCACTTACAAGTGGACTGCAAGCATTCACTCTGACAATATTCCTGACGGTCCTGCAGAAATCCATATTGTTGTATTCGATGATGCGGGTAACTCAAACTCAGGCTACGTCAAGACAAGCATCCAGAACAACCGCCCGAGAATCGCACGAGTCTACCTCGCAACCGACTTGAACGGAAACAATTTGTTCGACTTCGACAACGGGGAAGTTCCTGAACTTGATTCAAATTCTGAACGATACACAGAAAACGGAACAGAATACGGCGAGCTTGCATATTATTCAACGCTCACAAAAGACTCAAAGATTCAGGCAACGGCAACACTCAAAAAGAACCAGTGCAACTTCGTTGTTTCAAACAGACTCCTCGTATTGCCTGAAATCATCGGTGGAAACGGTGAGGATGCAGAGCTTAGATATGCATACAGCGTTTCAGATAATTCACCGGAGGCTTTGACTCCTGAAGATGCGGAAGCTGAAAGTGTTGGAATCACACAAGCCACGGGAACGGCATTGAAGTCATTCTCTTCAAGTTTGGCAGCTCTTCAGCTTGCAGACCGTGGAAGTACTGCTGCTTCACCTGTAACGACAAATATTTCTTCATTCCTTGGTTCAAGAACTCCAACTGATGCAAACGGCTACTTCGTTAAGAACGGCACTGTTCCAACAAACAACCGCGGTTATCTTGGCTTTGTCCTTAACAATGATGATTTGAAAACTCATGAAAGCTGGGTTGGCGATACAAAGATTAAGAAATACTTTGCATTCACAATCTGGGACAAAACTCCTGAAACAACTCAGGGTGAAGATTCCCTCTATGCACTCCTCAAGATTCCGTTAGTAATCAACGTAAAGGATGACGTCAGACCAAGAGCTGACATCACACCGTTCTACTGGAACAGCAAGGAAGACGGCTCATTCGTATATGCTGAAGACGGAACACCGGAAGGACACATTGATCTTGTCGCTGAAGCAGACAAAAACAAGACAACTGTTAGACCGGGTGTTTCTGGAACTGTATACATTGAAGGTACTGCTTATGATGAGACACGATTGTCGAAGATTGAGGTAAGAGACCCGAGCGGAACAGCATATACTATTGCTGAATACGATTCTGGTGCTTGGAAAACTGCTGAGAATGCAACAGAAGCTGGCACAAACGGCTGGCCTTGGCCTGATAACTATATTTCTTCTAAAGTTGAAACAATTACAGAGCCGAGCCAGAAAGGTCATAAGGTTGCATGGAAACTTGAAATCAACATGACCAAGTTCGGAATTAAGACTGACCAGAGTGTTTATGTAACTGCATACGATGCAAGTACAATTCCTACTGGTAAAAACTCTAGTATCAATTCGAGTGTACAGACTGTCTGTGATGCTCATACATCTCGTTATAGAATGGATTTCGTGCCATACATCAAGAGCATTTACCCTGCAACAGAAAGCAGCGCAGCCCGCTCTAGGTTGGGCAAATTCCCAGTACAGGCAGGAAAAGATATGTATATTGAAGGAATGAACTTCTCAACAGATCTTGAATACAGGATTGGATTCAGTACGACACCAGAAAATGAAGCTCTCATTTCTTCTCCAAATACATATGAAGGTAAGTTTATTGAAGATGATGATGTAAGTAAGGTTGAAAATGGTAAGATTAAAGTAACTGCACCTCAGAATTCTTGTTATGTCCGTGTATGGGTAAAACCTACCGGTGGTAATTGGACTTATACAAAGAATAACATGAATGAAAATGCCGGCTGCAACATTGAAGAAGGTTATGTAGCTTCAGATGACAACGGCAAAGGCAACATGGACAGAGGCTTTAAGCGTGCCAACGATGCCGGAACCAACTTCTGGACTGACGACAGGTATATTGCGGTATGGAACACGGGAACAAAATTTGATAATAGTGACAATCCTAGAAGCGGTACTCTCGTAAAATATGAGAAAGATGGTTGGCAAACTAGGGGTGGTTCACTTCCTGATGATACATACTCAAAGCAAGACCGATTGTTCGGATTCTGGGGGTCAACACATGAAGTTGTATATGATGCATTCTTGGGAACTTCTGCTTCTACCTCAATGTGTAGGGCTGCGACTGGTACATTCTATACTCCTACAGAATATACGGATGTTTGCCTTGTCTGGAATGCACCTTCTGTAAATCCAAAAACTGCAAACCAAGCTACCGACACAAAGAACAGAGCTGCTTACATTCCGTTCTATGTATTCCTTGAAAATGGTTGCTCGCTTGGTGAGACATGGGGAACAGGTCTTACTATTACCAGAGACGGTTATAAACTTGATAAGAATTTGCATAATGAACAGGGTGTAACAATAGAGTATCAGGGTGATGACAGTATGATGGATCAGTTCAGAAATCCAAAAATGGTTGGAGTGTATTCTTCTGAAACTGAAAAGTTTGGAGACGATTCTATAACTGGGCTATACCATTTTTATATCACCTATTATGATGCATATACTCATTGTTTGAAGTATGCAGCTGTTGATTATCCTGCATACTTTGCTGATAGTAAGCAGAATTATCAGCGGGCAACTTTCAAAATGTCTGCAAATTCTAAAACTCCGACTTACAAAATTGGTGAATTCGGGCCGTCTGATGCTGTAATTGCTGGCAATGATTCAGTGGGTTCTGGACACGACACTGGTATGTGGAGCGATGTTGCACTTATTTATGACAGAACAACGGCTGTTGCTCAAGGTGAAATAACAGCTCCTACGCCTGTTGTTGCTTATTATGATAAGACAGACAAAACTTTACATATTGCTGTGGGCAATTCTTCTATTCCAAAAACAGCTAGTGGCTGGACTGACAATAAAATTACTCGTCCAAGCGGACTCAGTGATTTCGGACGATATGTAACTGTTGAAATGGATGACAATAATGGTTTGCATGTTGTGGCACAGGGTACAAAGAATAACAAGGGTGCGTTGTACTATATGTACTTTGAAGCTAACAAATATGACAAACCTGCTATTACAACGGTTGTTGATTCTACAGACAATGTCGGTGTTTGGTGTGAGATGACTCTGAACGATAAGTCTAAGACAGGACTTGAAGCACTGCCTGTAATTACACATATGGCACAGGGAAGTGCACGTGTCGCAAAGGTTGCTTATATCGAAGACGGTCATTTTGAATCAATTTCTGACCCGTCAGATGCTGAGCCAACAGATTATAAATTAAGTGTTGTAACTGATGCGTATGAAGGTGTTGTATCTGCGGGAGGAAAAACTGGAAATAATACAAAGAGTCCATACGCAATTGGTATCAATTCAGATTATTTCTATGTAGACTTCCTCCGTGGAGAGGAATAAAAAAATTGCCGGACTTGTTCCGGAGCAAATAACGCCAAGCGACATTGGCTGAGAGTAATTTTTTAAGCCCGGAAAGCAGAAAGCCTCCCTGCTTTTCGGGCTGTTTTTTTTGTCTATGCCGGAATTTGACAGTACCAAACGGGTGATATGACAGTACCAAACGGCGATATGGTACTGTCAAACGGGGGCTTTGGTACTGTCATACCGGGTGACAGTTCCTGTTTCTCTTCTTTTGTTCTTGATTTTTGCATTTTACACCGCTGGGAGAAGTATAATACTGCATGTCGATTTTTGTTACGAGGTTAGAACCGACGGATACCATCTTGCGGCACGTGTTATATCCCTGTCGTGTAAATTCATAGCAGCGTAATCCCTCCTGAACATTTCATTTAAACTGTTGCTGTAACTCTCGTACAGTTTCAAGCGGAAGCCCTTCCGCCTGTGCAATCTGCTCAGTAGAAAGAAGTTTCATTTTCAAGAGATTCTTTGAATTGTACCCCTTGTCAAGGACACATAAGAAGAAGGGATTAAAAAATCCGAAGAAAATTTTCAAATATCAGTAGGATTTTCTTTCTTTAGAGGATAGATACCAGTAGTGAAATATTTGTAGTATTCATCTGGAGAAAGTTTAGCCAACTGCCACTGATAACGTTCTGTGTTGTAATAATCAATCCAGTCATCAATTATTTTCTTTACATCATCAAAAGTTTTACAGTCAGAAAGATTTATCTCATCTTTCATGTGACCGAAAAAACTTTCTTGAGGAGCGTTATCCCAACAGTTACCACGTCTGGACATCGACTGCCGTAGCTTTTTATCAATAAGAAGTTGAATAAAACTGCAGCTGGTATAATGGCATCCCTGGTCACTGTGTATCAATGTTTCGGTAGTAAGAGAAATACCATGTCTGTCAACAAGAATATTAATGGTTTCAAGAACAAAGTCTACCTCAAGTGAACTGCTCAGTACATACGAAAGAACTTGCCTTGTGAAAGCATCAATGACGGTTGAAAGATAGCAGTATATTCCGTTATAGGGAATATATGTAATATCCGTCAGAAGTATTTTTCTGGGACCGAATTTCGTAAACTCCCGGTTTACAAGATTCGGGGAAACATTGTTTGTTTTTAATGCTTTAGCCATCCTTCTATAAGGATTCGCCTTTCTAATTGGACAATACAGGTTGTATTTGTTCATCAGACGGCGTATTTTCTTCAGGTTCATAACAACAGGTGGATTTTGATGTAGTAAATACATATGAATTCCTTTTGCCCCCTTGTCATATCCCCGATGATTATAGGCTGAAAGTATAATTTCAAAATCTTTTCGGTCTAGTTCCTCCTTCTTTTGTCGTTGCTCTTCTGACATTACCCATTTGTAATATCCGGATCTCGATACACCGGCAATTTCACATAACATTTTTACGGACAGTTTATTGTTCTTCTGTGATACAACATCATGGATAATCTCAAATTTATTTGAAGATGTCTCCAAAATTATTGCTTCTTTTTTGAGTTGTCCGCTGTAATAATTTTTTTTAAAAATTCAACTTCCTGACGTAGGTACAACAGTTCAGCTTGCATCTGTGAAATTGTTTGGGGAGAATTATCTGTTTCCGGCTTTTTTATACCAGTACGGTAATTATGGTTTTCACCTTCTGTAAAACCAGTGCCTGACAATGCCTGATTTTTTATTTTTTGAACAATGCAGTCTATTTGTTTCTGGGTAAATAAATCTAAATCATAACCAAGGTCTTTTATGATTTTTCTTGGTGCAATTCCGGCCTGATATCGTATCCAGAATTCTTCTTTGAACTTAATTGTAGGATAAAATTTACAATTTGAAACTTTTAGCGTATATTGATTTGATTCAAGTTTCTTTTTTTCTTCTGCGGTGAATTTCCTTTGCATCGCAGCACCTCCAGTGTAGATACATTATATCTTCTGGATTTTCCAAGTGTCTACTATTTGGGATTTTCCCTTTTATTTTAGTGTCTACTTTTATGGATCCCTTCTTCTAAATGTGTCTACCATTTGGGGTATATTTTACTTAGCCGCTTCAACGGCCTTCTGTTGTGCACCTTGCGCAAGCCCTTGCCGGAGACCTTCCTGTTTTGCAGCCCTGGTTATATCCCTGTCATGTAAATTCATAGCGGCGTAATCCCTCCTGAATTTTTCGTTGTCCTTTATCTGCTCAACCAGCGAGGACAGACGGTTTGTAAAGTCGTCTTCTCCTGGCTCGTTCGTGTGGATGAAGTGAAGAAAAGTTCTAACCTGCTCGTCTTTTTCTTCACTGTATGCACTTGCATTATAGATGACCTTCAAGGATTTGTCATTCAAATTTACTGCCGGATTCTCCAAACATGTGTTTTTGAACGTGTAACATGGGAGGCCGTAATACTTTTTCTGCTCGTCTTTGAACGGGTCGCGTTTGCAGATGAAGAGGATGTAACTGTCTTTCAACTCTGAATAATCCTGCCCCTTCATGAGACTGTCCATGTCTATCATCGACTGGTAATAGCGGGTGCGTTTGCCAAGTGCGTCCTGCGGGTAGGATTGCATCTCTACATCTATGATTTTGTCCGTGTCCTTTAGATACACGTCTAGCCGGACTCCCTTCGTTGTGTAATACGGTGCGATTGTCTTTTCCAACTCAGGGTATTCGATGTGGTTTACTTGTATGTGCAGAAGCCGCTCAACAAGCTCCGCGCAAATCTCCGGATTCCGCAAGACTTCCTGGAACATGCCATCGTCCATAAAAGTCAATTCGTCAACAGGTTTTGGTTTGAAAATGCTTTCTGTCATAGAAACTCCCATAAAAGTGTATTTGAGAAAGAAAGAATCCGTGTGCGGCCGATCACAAATGTTCTTCTAATTCTCATATATATTTATTTCCAAAAAAATTCGATTTTCGGCAATGTAAAACAGAAAAAGTCAGAAAAATCCAAAAAAAAATTGGCAGATTGATGTGGTGAAGGATAGCCTTTAGTGTCAACAGAATCGCAAGTAGGAAATAAAAAGTTCAGCCCCAGTTGTCACAATTTCGTGGCTGGGGCTGCTTTTTTTGCTTTGATAGAAGTTTTGTTTTTGGAAAATTTATTTTGCGGTGGCCGGTTCGCGGTTAAGTTCTTCTTTTAATGCAAGTACTTGCTCCAGAGGAAGTGAACAGCCTTGTGATACAGTTTCCGCAGTAACTCCGAGTTTTAGCAAATTCTTCGCGTTTTCAATGGAGGCAGCTTCCTTGCCATACTCAACGCCATCTTCAAAGCCCTCGGCACGGCGGTTACGGTCATAGTCTTCCTGATTGAATTCTGTGAGAAGGTTTCCGACAATGTTCATCCGCTGCTCCTTGAAATAGCCCTCCTGCGCATAGTCGCAGGAGAGTTTTTTGTTAATGCATAATTAAGATTTCGTCCTTGAGCGCCAGCACCTGTTCCAATGGCAAGGAACAACAGTCGGCAATTTCTTCAGCAGAAAGTTTGTTGAGTTTGAGCAAGTTCTTCGCGTTGGAAATGGTAGCTTGTCGTTCACCATACTCCACGCCGTCTTCAAATCCTTCGGCACGGCGGTTGCGGTCATAGTCTTCCTGATTGAATTCTGTGAGAAGGTTTCCGACAATGTTCATCCGCTGCTCCTTGAAATATCCGTCTAGAAAATTGCCCTTGATGGCAAAGTCCACGGCCTCGTTGATTGCGTCTTCCGGTTTCATTCTCTTGTCGAGGTTCGCCTTTACGCGGTCAACGAAGACACAGTAATGATACAACGACTCGCACTTTTTTTGAAGACTTTCGTTGTGATTTTTGTTGATGTTGATTACGGTTGCCGTCCATTCGAACTCTCTGCTCTCATCTTTGAGCTCAAATAATTCGGAAAGCCTGTATTTTACGATGTCGTCTTGTTCCTGCTTTCCGTTGTAGAAGACGACAAATTTTGGGGAAGGTATCTTGATTCTAGTCCGTCCGAAAATATCCAGATTCCGTTTGGCGACTTCCTTCTGATAAAGCTGGGAGAAGTAAATCAGCCCTCTGAGCGGCATGTTGGGATTGACCGTGGACTGCTGCTCAAAGAGGTGCATCTCCGAGTTTATCAGGAAGGATAAGTCATTCTTCATGGTGACGTAAATGACGTCGTCAATCGTGGTGATTTCTAGAGCTGAAATGTCGGTGTAGTTTTTGTCGCTAAGTGCGTTGTAAAGCGAGAGAAGCCAGCGCTTACTTCTGTCATCTTTTCCGCTGTAAATCGATCGGAAGAGAGTGTCACGAAATGTTCTTTTCGTTGCGTCAATGCCCGGCAGGGTAGTTGATTTTATTTTAGCCATCTTCTCCTGCATTTTCGTTCGATTCTTCTTGATTGCCTTTGTTTTCTTTTTCATACGAACTCCTTTGGATTAATGTGTGTAAGCTCTTTTTTCTTACACATATTAATTGTCTTTAAAAGTGAGTTTTCGGCAGTCCAAATCGAAAAAAGTCAGAAAATTCCAAAAAAAATCGGATGATTTTTAGTTTTTTTGCTATAATCATTTGGAAAATGAAAAAAATATTTGTTTTGCTGGCTTTTTTTCTTTCGGGGCTTTGCTTTGCTCAGGGGAAATATCCTGTTGGGGAGAAAATTGAGATGGATTTGAACGACGAACTTGAATCTTCTTTCTATATAATTGAAATATCTGATGAACTTTTTGCCC
The DNA here is from genome assembly GCA_017161305.1 of Treponema ruminis. Lineage (GTDB taxonomy): Bacteria > Spirochaetota > Spirochaetia > Treponematales > Treponemataceae > Treponema_D > Treponema_D ruminis. The sequence continues at coordinate 1,905,916 of CP031518.1, forward strand.
GTATGCAGGGAAAGTCTTTTAAGGCTGACTGCACAATTCCGCGCTCGGAGCTCCGCTATCTTCATGTACTCCACAAGACTTTGGACGGAGCGACAAAAGAGGGCGAGCTTGTCTGCAACGTTAAAATCGCGGACCTTCTTCTGGGGATTTTCAAGGACTTGTATGCGGCCGGCTATCCAATCGAAAAAATGCGTCTTGTGGACGAGTATGATGCGGACGACGAAAGAAGCATGAGCGACAACAATTCTTCCTGCTTCAATTTCCGCTTTATTTCCCACACGACGACTGTATCAATGCACGGAGCGGGGCTGGCGATTGACATCAATCCTCTCTACAATCCCTACTACAAGCTTGTGAAGGGCAAGCCCAGCATTGAGCCTCTTAACGGTGCGCCTTATCTTGACCGCAGCAAAAATTTTCCATATAAGATTGACCACAATGACCTGGCCTACAAGCTTTTTACAAGCCGGGGTTTTGAATGGGGCGGCGACTGGAAGGGCGTAAAAGACTGGCAGCACTTCGAGTTTATCAATTAAAGGGGGAAAGCCTTCCCCCTGGTTCGCACTCTGGAAGCTTTGCTTCCGGCATTGCTCACACACCCCCTTCAGCGGGGCAAGTTTACCTGCTTTGCGGCCCCGCTACGCCCCGATTTTTCTAATTGTAGAAATCTTCAAAATTTGATAAAATCTCCTTAATTATTTTTTATCCGTCTGCTCCACGCCAGGGGTGGATGAAAGGAGAATTAAAAATGGCAAAAAATGAAAAGGTTGTGGCTGATCCACACGCATGTACTTTGGACAAAATCATTTCACTCTGTAAGCGACGCGGTTTTGTATATCAGGCTTCCGAGATTTACGGAGGACAGGCTGGTGCATGGGATTACGGCCCGCTCGGTGTTGATTTCAAACGCAATATTCAGAACGCATGGTGGAAGGAAATGACCCAGCTCCATGATGATGTTGTTGGTCTTGATTCCGCAATTTTCCAGCATCACACAACATGGAAGGCTTCTGGTCACGTTGACCACTTCTCAGATCCGATGGTTGACTGTCTTGAGTGTCAGGCCCGCCACCGCGCAGATAAATTGATCGAAGATTTCGTTGCCGCAAATCCGGACAAAGATCCTGGAAAACCAGTTGATACAATGACTCACGAAGAAATGAAGGCATATATCGATGCCAACATCAACTGTCCTACATGTAAAAGCGAGAACCGCAAATATACAGCTGTCCGCGAATTCAACCTCATGTTCAAGACATATCAGGGCCCAATCGCAGATGAATCACACCTTATCTATCTCCGCCCGGAGACTTGTCAGGGTATCTTCACAGATTTCAAGAGCATCGTTCAGTCAAACCGCATGAAAGTTCCTTTTGGCGTTGCTCAGGTTGGTAAATCATTCCGAAACGAGATTATTTTCAAGAACTTCATTTTCCGTACCTGCGAATTCGAGCAGATGGAAATGGAATATTTCTGTAAGCCTGGAACAGAGGACGAGACTTTCGAGCGATGGAGAAAAGACCGCTGGAATTTCTACCTCAAGTACGGTATCGCAGAAAAGAACCTCAAGTGGCACCACCACGACAAGCTCGCTCACTACGCAAAAGACGCTTACGACGTTACATACAACTTCCCGATTGGCTTCGAAGAGGTTGAGGGCATCCACTCTCGCACAGACTTCGACTTGAGCCAGCATCAGGAATATTCTAAAAAGGACATGAGCTATATCGATCAGGAAGACGGAAACAAAAAGTTCATTCCTTACGTAATCGAAACTTCTGCAGGTCTCAACCGCAACTTCCTCATGTTCCTCTGTGAAGCATACGAAGAAGAAAACGTCGGCAAGGACGGAAAAGAAGACTACCGAACTGTCCTTCACCTGCATCCGAAATTGGCTCCAATCACAGTTGCAGTTCTTCCATTGATGAAGAAAGATGGTCTTGCTGAGAAAGCTAAGGAAATCCAGCACGCCCTCAAGGAAGACTTCGTAACTGACTACGATTTGAGCGGAACAGTTGGTAAACGCTACCGCCGCCAGGATGAAGTCGGAACACCGTTCTGCGTTACTGTTGACTACGACACAATCAACGAAAAGAACGACGACGGCTCTGTAAACAACAACTTCGGCACAGTTACAGTCCGATTCCGCGACAGCATGGAGCAGGAGCGCGTAAAGATTGAAGATCTCCACGCATTTCTCACAAAAGCAATCAAGGAATACAAGCCCGTAAATCGCTAATCTATGGACTATATCGCTTTGGGTAAGTCAAATCTTCTTGTTTCTCGGACGGCGTTTGGTGCGCAGGGAATCGGGGGAATTGACGACCCGGAGACAGCATTCCAGATGATTCGCATGGCCTATGAAGACGGCGTGAACTTTTTCGATACTTCAACTAAGGCACCGGAAAGCGAACGTCGTCTTGGCAAGGCCTTGAGCGATGTGCGTGAAAACGTATTTATCGCTACAAAAAGCTCTCCCCGCAATGGTGGCGAGCTTGCAATTGATATTGATGTAAGCCTTCGCAATCTCGGCACTTCTTACATCGACCTTTACCAGCTCGAAAATCCTGAAAACCTTCCCAAAATCAATGACGGCACTGAAATAATCGAAAAACTGATTGAATTAAAGTCTTCGGGTGTCGTGAGGCATTTCGGCATCGTAACGGATTCCATGGATGTCGCCGAGCGTGTCCTTTATTCTGATGCGGGCTGGGAGACGATTCAGTTCCCCTTTAACATGCTTTGTCCTGAGAGTGTGGAAGAACTCACACGAAGATTTTACGAAAAGGACATTGGCTTTATCGCGATGCAGCCTTTGTGTGGCGGCGTAGTAACGAACCTGCCGCTCGCCCTGGGCTATTTCCTGCCTTTTGAAAACGTAGTCCCAGTCTGGGGAGCCAGAAGTCTGGACGAACTCCAGCAAATCCTCTACTTCACAAAAAATCCGCCGCGTCTTGACGAACAGTTCTACGAAGAAGCTGATAAAATAAGACAATTTTTCAATTAATATAAGCCTGGACGCCTTTGAGCTCGTCTTTGTTGAGGACGCGGACAATCTTATTCTTGTCGTTGTCTGTGATAATCGTTTTTGGATTTCCGCTTTCATTCTTTTCGCCGACCAGCTCAACAATCGGTAATCTTGGATCCGACGGATTGCTTTCTGCAACCTGGGCGATTTTTCCGTTTGAGAGATAAACGTAAGTTCCAATCGGGAAGAGGGAAACTGCCGTAACCAAGGCTTTGATTACAACGTCGTCATAGCGCTTGTCTTTGTTCATAAGAAGCTCGATTGTAGCCTCGTAAAGTGAGCGCGCTTCCTTGTAGTGACGCGGAGAAGTAATTGCCTCGTAGCTGCATGCGACCGAAAGAATCTTGCCGTAAGCCGAAATCTTGTTGCCTGTAAGTCGTCGCGGATAACCCTGGCCGTTTTCGCGTTCGTGGTGCTCCAAAACTGCAACCTGAATCGGAAGCGGGAATTCGAGTTCCTTGACGATATTGAAGCCCAGGACCGTGTGGGTTGCCAGAAGATTTCTTGCCTGTGGTGAAAGGGCCTTGTTCGTGAGGTAAAGCTGGGGCGGAAGTTTAATCTGGCCGATTTCGTGAATTATTGCCGCAACACCAAGGTCAATCAGCTTCTGCATAGGCATGTTGATCTGCAATGCAATTACAATCGAAAGAATTGTCGAGCGCAGACAGTGGCTTGTAAGGAAGTTTTTGTCCAGCTTGTGCTCTTCGCTAGGCTGAATGCGGAGAAGATATTTTTTGTTTGCCTTGACGAATTCGATGAGCAGCGAGATTGACTCGGAAAGCTCGCCGATTTTCATTTCCTTGTGAGTGACGTAGCGGGTGAAAACGTGCTGGGTGTAATCCATAAATTCGTTATAGACTGTCAGAACGTTTTCCATGCGGTTTTTATTTGGATTATTCTTGATTTCGAGATTTATTTTTGAGAGAGTTTCCTTGAGTTTTGCGTTGAGGGCGTTTGACTTGTCCTTGTATTCGTCGTTCAGTGTGTCCAGAAGGTCGAGGTCAACATTTTCAAATTCTGCCGGTGGAGCTGAGGGTGCGTCTGTGTTTACAACTACTTTTGGCTTTGTATCGATTACTTCAGCGGATTCAGAATAAAGGGTTTTGAAGCCCCATTCAACGAGACGTCCCTGAAGGGCTTTGCTGAAACCGATATTTTGGTCGAGAACTATAAAATGTTTGTCGAGGATAAGCGGAGCGCCAAAGCGTTGCCCATCCGATAATTCTGCTACATTAAACGAAGTCATAGAAATCTCCAGCTATAATATCGGCAGAAAATGTGAAAAACTTGAATTAAAATGGAGAAAGGTAAAAATCCGGCGAAAAAAAAGACAAAAAGCCTTACACGCTCTTTGTCTTTCAAAATCATGGAGACCGAAAATGTTGCTCACTTGCATTTCACAGCTACAAGGAGCCTTCATTTTTCGCGGCACAGGGTGTCTGGATGTTACGTTCTTTTGACAGCGGACGAACACATCCTGTACTGCACGGTACAATAATATTTTCGGATATTTGTCAGGGGAACTTTAGGAAAAAAAATGAAAATTGAAAAGGGAAAAGGTGCTTTTAGCCCAGAAGATTCTGGTATTGGGCCACGCTGTTCATCAGTTCCTTGTAAATCAGGCGGGATTTTTGCAGGGATGACTTGATTTCGTCTGCCAGAGGCGGGAGATTTTGGAAAAGTTCAGAAAGGCGTTTTTCGCTTGGAAAGACCAGAGATGCGATTTCCTTGTACTCGGAGTGGAGGATTTTTGCGTCGATTTTTTCAAGCTCAGGCAGGGCTTTTTGGGGCACAGCGGATTTTATGCCGTCATCAGCGAGCCGGAAGCCTTTTTTGGCGGTGGCGTAAAGTTCTTCGAGACCGGATTTGAGGTTTGAGAGGGCAGTGGTGAAGAATGAGTTTGAAGTTGAAGTTTTCCGCGGCTCAGGCACAGCCTTCGCCGAGACTCGCTCAAAACCTGTCTCACAGGTTTTGCCGGCTCCGCCGTCGCTCCCTACCCTTTCTACAGGGGTATTTACCCCCGTACCCCCCTTGCTGTTCAGAAATTCCTTTTTTTGCTCGGATTTTTCAGGGCGGGAAAGAATTGTGTCCATGCTTGCGATCTGGAATCCCGGGATTTTGAGTGATTTATTTGAGAGAGTGTAGCTTTTTATTGAGTCTTTGAATTCTTCCTGCTTGCTTTCGAACCACCAGGCGAACATCTTCATTTTGCTGTCGGTCAGAATTGGCCGTCCTTCGTAGTCTGATTCCTGGCTCATGCCTGCTCCGAAGAGAATCTGGGAGCCTTGTTTTTCGGCGGTTAAAAGACGCGTGGATTTTGTGTGAATCGCTTCTTCAAAAGTGGAGCCTTTGATGTGTGTCTGAAAACCCGGGTATCCCAAATCGAGGCCTGCGCAGAAAATTTCTTTTGCTCCGATAAAGCGGGCAAAATCCCAGGCTGTCGTTGAGACTGAGCCGCCTGCTACAAGTTCTCCCTTGCTGCCGATTTGCTTTTCGATGTACTGACCCAGCGGGAAAAGCGAGGCGCACATGACGATTTTTTTGCACTCAAAGCGAAAAACTGCGGGATAAGCCGCGCTTTCTGTAATCAGAATGCTGGAAGGGCTTTTGAGGCCCGCGATGTGTCTGTAAGCGTAATATTGAGGGTCGGCGAGAATCACAAAATCCGGCTCTACTCCTGCCCTTAGACAGGCTCGCAAAGCTGTGTCCACGGCGATTAAAATTGACCGCTTTTTTAGTTCTGCAAGATGGGGCAGGGCTTCTTCGAGAGTTGGACCAGCCGCTAGAATTACGCACGGTAAATCTTTTGGGCAAGAATCTTTGTAAATATTTACGCCGTCTGTCTCTGCAAGAAAATGCAGGTTCCGGCAGGTGTTTTTTAGCCAGAGCTTTGAGAACTTTTCGAGGGTGGATGCGTTTATTTCGACCTTGCGCTTGTTGCGCTCAATCAGCGAGCGGAGGGCCTGAAAGTAGTCGGCTGCGTGCTGGCTCTGGGCTGCATTTTCACAAATCGCCGTGTGCTTTAATCCTGCTGTATGCTCAATCAGGCTTACAACGCTGTCGATTCCTGTTCCCAGCGCAATGATGAAATTCGCGTGTTTAAAAAGAGGCTCCCAGTCGACGAGGGAAAGTGCCGTAAAAAAATATCGCGGATCTGATTCGACTATTATAATCGTGTCATTTGGGTAAAGGTTTGCGTATGAAATCGGGGCATAGCCAAGTCCGCAGGAGAAAAATGCCGCAGAATAAACTTCGGTCAGCGAGGACTTTGCCGTTTTTGCCGCCTGTTCCGCCTCACGAAGGGGATTGTAGGCTGAGTGAAGGAATTTTCCGCCCTCTTTTGCCGTGGGGCAGTTTGATTTGGACGGAAGGATTTCAATCGGTGCGATAAGGTGATCTGGAATGTCGTCCGGAATGTCAGCTTCGCTTTGAAGGGAGAACATTTTTGCCAGATTGGGGAAGCGGCCCATGAAGAGACGAAGATTTTTATTCCAGATAGAGTTCAATTTCCATGTTCTCCGTGATTGGCGTTCCTGCCGGCGGCTCCTGATTCTTGACCCAGCCGTCGCCGTTGATTTTTATCCTAATGTTCCTGTAATTGAGAAGGGGGAGCAGCTGTCTTTTTGAGACTCCGTGGAAGTCTGGCACGGTTCCTTCGAGGACGATTGGCTTGGTGCCAGCGATTGAGACTGAGCCCGGGTGAGCGAGGCTTGAAGCCTTGCCTCGTGCCATTCCCAGATGGTCGATGATGACGTCGGCTGCCTTTGCGATTACCGGGGCTACGATTCGGCCTGCGTAAGTTTCTCCCTTTGCCTTTTCGATTACGATGTAGAGAATGATTTCCGGGTTTTCAATCGGGAAAATGGCCATACAGTTGGAAACGAAGTCTGTTGTTGAGTAGGCGCCTGTGTTGGGGTCTGCCATTTGAGCCGTACCGGTTTTTACGCCCAAAGAAACGTCCTTGAGGTCTGCCCTGTGGCCGGTTCCGCTTGTTGCGACTGTTTCCATGCATTCGAGGATGTAGTCAGTTGTTGATTTTTGGAAAACCCTGTCTCGGAGAATAGGCGTGTGAACAAATTCTTCCTTGCCCTCGAAATCCGTGATTTTATTGACGAAGCTGAGCTGAACCGGCACGCCGTTGTTTGCGATTGCCGTTGCCGCCTGAACCATCTGCAGGGCACTTACAGTGATTTCCTGACCGATTGCGATTGTTGGCTTTGAGCGGGCTGACCAGAGGCGATCGTTCGGGTTGCGCAGAACTCCCGGAGTTTCGCCGGATATTTCCGTGCCCGGCTTTTCACCGAATCCGAGCTGGTGGAGTTTTGCAAGGAAGGGCTCTGAGTCAATCTTTTCGCTCATCTGGGCCAGTGCATCGTTGCAGGAATATTTGAGGGCCTCGCGGGCAGTTTCCCATCCGTGGTGGTCGAGACAGGTGATTCTGATTGTCTCACGGCCGGTCTTTTTTGAGAAAATGCCGTCGCAGAGGAAAATGTCTTTTGTGGTGATTGAGCCAGTGTCAATGAATGAAGCAACCGAGAAAATCTTGAAGACTGAGCCCGGCTCGTAGCTGTCGCTGGCAGGCTTGTTTTTAAGCTCTGTTTTTGATGCGCTTGAAAAGTCATTGAGGTTGGCGGAAGGCAGGCTGATGTAAGAAAGGACTTCGCCGGTTTTTGCTTCGGCCGCAATCAGCATCATTGACTCAGCCTGAGTGTCTTCCATTGCCTCATGGGCGATTTTTTCGAGATTTGACTGCAAGTTTGCGTCGATTGTGAGATAGATGTTCTTGCCCTGGACGACGGATTCTCCATCAGTTTGCGGTGGAAAGAGGGTGTCTTCCATGGAATATTCGATTCCGGCCAGACCTTTGCCTTCCTTGCCGACAAAACCAATCAGCTGGCTTGCAAGTTCGTTTTCCGGGTAAACGCGGCCCTGCAGCTTGTCGAATTTTACGACTGAAGAAAAACCGTTGTGGCTGCAGGCCTTGCGTAATTCTGCGTAAGTGTTTGAGTCTATATTTTTTTTGATGTATGTGAATGATGAATTTTCTGATTTTGAAATAAGGGCGAGGATTGAAGATTCGCTTTCGTTGATGATTGGTGCGATGACTTCCGCGAAATTTTCCTTGTTCTTGATTGACTGGGGCGAGGCTCCAAAGTCGTAGAAGGCAGCCGGAACAGCCAGAGCCTTTCCGTTCCTGTCCAGAATTGAACCGCGCTGAACTTCGGTGAGCTCCGTGAGAGGGGCTGGCGGCTCAGTGAAAGCAAAAAATCCGTATTCAACGATGACATAAGCTGACAAGAGGACTGCACAGACAATCAGAAAAATGAGAGGGCCTTTTTTGATGTAGCCGTTTACTTGCATAAAACCTTTCCAAGAATATTTCGCTCAGAGACGAATCCGTAAGTGCGGGAATCGACCGAAACTTCGTGATTGTCACCGATTGCGAGAATGTAGCCCTGAGGCACGCTGGCAGAATCTTTGAGCTTGAGATATTGAATCTGACTCAAAGGAATCGAAAAATCTCCTGCCTTTAAAATATAATTATAATCGCTATTGCTTAAAATTTCTAGTTTATCTCCACCGAGAGCGATACATCTTTTTACAACTATTTTATTGTTATACAGATAGATGACCACATCCCCGCGCTCAGGCCCCTTCCACTGGAGCAAAAGTTTTTCTCCGTAGGGCTGGGCGATTCCGTAAGCGCATTTTGAGACGAAAAGCCTCTCTCCGTCTTTGATGGCCGGATACATTGATTCGCCTGAAACCGTGAGGATTTCAAAGACAAAGAGCTTGAGCAGCAGGCCCAGGATAAGCCCCAGACAGACAATGAGACAGAGAATTTTATTTGATTTTGAAAAATGAATTCTTTCGGGTAAATTTTCCATTTTCAGCTTTCAACTTTCAATTTACTTCTAATTTACTACTTTTTTTCTTCCGATAAAAGACTTATGGAGATAATTAGTTTCGTTGGCTCTTCGGCGGCCGTTAAAAAAAGTTATTCTAGCTCAAATTTTACTCTTCCCCGAATTTCAAAGGTTCAGAAAAAAAATCCTGTGCATAAGTCTCCTGAAATCGTGGTCGCACTGGACAAGGCCTATTCAAAAACTGAAAGGCAGTTTACCGTCGCTGGAATTTCCAAGATTCTCTCAATTTTCGTTCTCTTTGCATTTCACCTGATTGTGCCATATACGGTTTTCAATCTTCTTTCTTTTGTTGACAATCACACGACTTCAATCGTTTTTGACTCAAATTCTGATTATGAATACGAGGCTTTGAGCGGTGCCATGTCCCGCTTTGCCATGTACGACACTCTGGCTGACAATGTTGATGAAAACGGCAACGTTCTTTCTGAGGACGGCTCGATTCTTACGGCTGCCAGCGTTGGAATCGGCGAAAAGGTCACTTTCCAGAATTATACCGTAAAGGCCGGAGACTCAATCAGCACGATTTCCCGAAAATTTGGTCTTTCAAACATTTCGACCCTGATTGCAGTCAATGACATTTCAAACGTGCGTACTCTCCGTTCAGGTCAGAAACTGAGGATTCCTTCGACTGACGGACTTGTCTACAAGGTTCAGGCCGGAGACTCACTCAATTCTCTTTCAGTAAAATATCATGTCAGCGTTGAGGAAATCCTGGATGCAAACGACCTTTCAAGCGACACACTTGCAAAGGACATGGCTCTTTTCATTCCAGGCGCAAAAATGGACACAAACCAGCTCAGAAAGGCTATGGGCGAACTTTTCTCATATCCGATTAAGGCTGCATGGCGGCTCACATCAAGATTCGGTCCGCGTTCTGACCCCTTTACAGGCGTTGCTTCAAATCACACTGGAATTGACATGGCTTGTCCTACAGGAACTCCGATTCGCGCTGCAATGAGCGGTCGTGTAGCTTACGTCGGCTGGTCAAATATCTTCGGAAACTACATAATCATCAATCATGGCGGCGGTTATCAGACACTTTACGGCCACATGTCTCAGACTCTGGCTAAAAAAGGACAGGCTGTTGACCAGAGCACGAAAATCGGTCTCGTCGGTTCGACAGGATATTCAACAGGCCCTCACCTTCATTTTACGGTTTACAAAAATGGAAACCTCGTGGACCCATTAACATTGCTGAAACGCTAAAGTGGTGTTAAAATATGGAAGAGGTTTTTATGGATTTTGTATGCGTCTGTAACAATTGTGGAAAGACAATCGAACGTGAATTCCATTACTGCCCCTGGTGCGGTAAAGAAAACGTTGAGCCAAGTGATGCTTCTGTTCTCGAAAATGTATTCGCTCAGCTTGAGGTAAAGCAGGCCAACGACAGGAATTCCCGCATCAAAAAAATCGAAAGCAAAATCGCCGAAATTGAAAAAGGGTTAAATGAATTAGGAATTAGCAATTAACAATGAGTAATTGGACGAAGCGAATCTTTTTTATTTTTTCATTTCTCCTTGCTAATTGCTCATTGCTCACTTCCTTACACGCACAAGTCAAATTTGAAAATCCCCAGATAAATGCAGACAGCAAGTTTTTGTTTACAGTCAGTCACAATCTGGGCGGAACCATTCCCTATAAAACGCTTTTTCTTGCTGATGCCACAAAGACTGAAGCCACCAAAATAATCACCTGCTTTCCTGAGCGCATGGAAATGCTGGCGGGCGGCTCTGTCCTGCAAGTTCGAAACCGCTATGGCTCAGCCCGATATTCTGTTGCCGATTCCACTTTAAGCTGGATCAGCCGTGAAGATTCAATTCCTGCCGATGCAAAGGCCATGCTGCCCCAGGCTGTGAGCCCGGACGGAAAATGGGCCTGCTTTGTCAAAAAAACTGATGCCGCGACCGGAAAGCTCTACCTTAAAAACATGTCCACTCTCGAAGAATTCCTTCTCAACGATAAGTGCGACTTCGATTTTGATGAGGTTCCTGCAAAATGGGCTGGAGACGGAAGCGTCTTTGTCTACGAAAAGGCGGGAAACCTTTACTTCGGCGACCCAAAGGCAGTTTATCAAAAGGTTCAGATGGACGAAGAATTCCGCAAGATAGGCGAGGGCACAATCAACTGCGTCACCTGGGCTTCTTCAAAATACCTCATCTACATCAACCGGGATTTAGTCTATAAAATCAGCGCCAAGGAACTTTACACCCGCACCCTTTATTCCCAGATGGTCGGAATCGGAATCGTAATCGGCCGCCTTCCGCTTGGATTCGACGGCCGCAAGGACAAATTCTGGGTCAACCCGTTCATAAATCAGATTGTCACAATCAATTCAAATTCAGTGATTTCAAGCTACCGGGTTAATGGAACGGCATCTTCTTATCTTACAAGCGTTTATTCAAAGCCCTTCAAGGACATCAAGGGCTCTCCTGTTGACTACGACGTCTTTTTCTGTACCGACGGCAGCCAGGTTCTCTGGGTCAATTTAATCGGCCTGGAGGACGGAAAACGCAATTCCACGGTTTACAGGCTTTCTGACGAACTCAAGGAACTCAACCGGGTCGAAAATGCAACCCATCCCCTTCTTTCTCCTGACGGGCGCAAGGTTGTCTTCGCTTCTCAAAAACTTGCCTACATCTACGATTTGGGTTCTTGGCTTGAACTGGGGCGTCTTGGCGGTGAGTCAGTTTACTCATATGTCTGGGGAAGCAATTCTCTTCTATATATAGGTGGTGAATCCACAGTGCGCGAGTGGAAGCTTGGAGAAAACAACCGCTTTGCAAATACAGGCCGGGTTCTCTTCCTTTCTGCGGCTCAGGCTGCTTTCTGGAAGCCCAATGCCGAGAATATAGTCTGTGCCCAGAGCGCAGGCAACAAGGCCACTTTCTACGACTACGATTCCTTCAAAAATGTCTGGCAGGCCAGCGTGGAAGATACCCGAACTTCATTTGAGTACATGAAAAAGGCTGAGGTTTCAGTCTACGCCGTTCAGAATGCAAAATATCGTGTTTACACAGGCCTCACGGATAACAAGCTTTTTGAAAACGCCCTTTATATCCGCAATTTTGCTGGCAGCGGCACTTCATACGCAGTTTACCCGGAGACGGTAAAGCCGGGCGACGAGCGCAAAAAAATTGCCCTGGTTTTCGATGCCCTGGATTCAGCTGACGGACTCACCCACATTCTTGCGGTGCTGGCCGGCTACAATATCAAGGCAACTTTCTTTTTGAACGGAGAATTTATCCGCCGCTATCCTCTGGAGTGCAAGCAGATTATTGAAAGCGGACACGACTGCTGCTCAATGTATTTTTCAACGGCTGATTTGACCGAAAAGGGCTTTATCATAAACGAAGAATTTATCCGCCGGGGACTGGCCCGCAATGAGGATGAATTCTACGCGGCGACTGGCCGGGAACTTTCCCTCATGTGGCATGCTCCCTTCTACAAGGCTAACCGTGAAATCAAAAAGGCCGGAGAGGCGAGCGGCTACCGTTACGTTGAGGCTGGCCGTCTTGCCCTGGACACTTACACTCTGGAAAAGGCCGCTGACGGCAAAAAGTGGTATTTGGGCGCAAAGGATCTGGTCAAGCTTTACGTTGATGCCGCCGAACCAAATATGATTATTCCGATAAATGTCGGTCTTTCTGCCGGAACCCGCACAGATTATCTTTACGAAAAGCTTTCCCTCTTGATTGGAGATTTTTTGGATTTGGGCTACGAATTCACTCTCGTCCGAAATATAAAATAGAAAATTAATTCACGACTGGGAGCCATTTTTGGACTGTCATCCCATAATTTCTTTGCCCTGCAAACTCACTTTTATTTTTTTTGATTTACGAAAAATCCTGTGGTAAAATGAATTCCAGAGGTGAACTCGGATATGAAAAAGTTTTTATCTAATTTGTTTTTGGGGATGCTCTTTTTCGTGGCATCTTTTGGTCTTTCTGCACAGACTCGGACTGTTGATGTCTGGGACTTCGGCGGCGTTGAAGAAAGTGATGCGCAAAATCATATTGCAATTTCTGACATTGAAGGCCTGGAAGAACTTGGCGATGACGGCAAATTTACCGGTCCAAGTGAGTACACTTTCGGCGATCTGACTTTCAAAGTTGATAAAAATGACCGTGCCTACAATTCCGGGGCAAAAAATGCAGGTTCACAGAGCTACGTTCACACCACTTTTGATGACGGCTACGAGTCAAACGGTGTCTGGTACTGCAACGGCAAGGGCGGCGAAAACAAGCGCTACCTGCTTTTGGAGAATGTCAGGGCTGGCGACCTCGTTACTTTTTATGCCCAGACAAGCAACGGCGGCGACGAAAAGATTCATTTTTCTTCACTGGACGAAGAGGGCGAGCGTGACGACATTCAGGATGAAGTCGATTCAATCACAAACGAGGCAAAAATTTATTCATATATCGCGCTTTCTTCAGGCTCTTACAAAATCTACTGCGATGCAAGCGTAGGAAAGCCGGTTTATTTCCGGGTTAAGCGAGAGCGCGGCGTTCAGGTTTCCGGCAACCTTTCTTCACTTCCTGCCGGAGAGCCTGAGCTCAAATTCATCCTCCGCGAAAAAAATCTTGAATTCAAGGCAAAGATTTCCGGAAAGAGCTACTCGGTCGGTCTTCCTGCAGGCTATTCTTTTGTTGCGGCTCTGGGCGGAATCAAGGGCTATGGCGTCAGAAAAGACTCTAAAATCCTTGAAATCGATGCAAAGGCCTCATCAGAGTTAAAAAAGGACATTGCAATTGCCGAGCAGACAAGCTTCCCGATTTCAGGCAAAATTTCCGGTTTCAATATGGGCTTTGCTCCAAAAGCAGGCTCGAAAGTCCTTCTTACCCCGGAAAAAAATCCTTCGGCCCTGCCGGTTGAACTTTCCATCAAGGCCGAGAACGGTGAGTATTCTTATTCCGGTGAAATTGAACCTTCCGTTTTCTACACAGCAAGTCTTTATGATATAAATGATTACGAAATTACAAGCGATTCTTCATTTGAGGGAAGCTCATCTTTTGAAAAGGACATTACTGTTGCAGCCCGAAAAACATACGACGTTTCAGGAAAATTCTTCGGCGAAATCAAGGAATTCCCTAAGTCAGTTCAGTTCAAGAATATTGCAGACGGCTACATCTATGACGGCCGGGTTTCAACCTTAAACTACTCGGTTGAGCTTCGCGAGGGCGTTTACGAGGTAATCTGTGAAACTTCAATCGCCCGCACGGTCAATCACATTGTCGTAGAAAAGGCTCCTGTAATCAAAGATATTAAAATGTCACTCAAGCAGGACACAATCCGTCCTCTCCCGCCCAAAAAAGAACTCTGGGTTGGACCAAAACGCGGTCAGTATCCTAGCGTTGCAGAAGCTGTTGCGGCGGCAAAGGCCATGAATCCCCTTCAGGAGCGCGACCGAATCACAATCATGATTACTCCGGGTGTCTACAGAAATCAGCTGATTGTTGACGTTCCTTACATCACACTCAAAAATGCTGACCCGACAAAAGAAGTCAAAATCACCTGGTACTACGGAATCGGCTACAAATATTATTCTGCTGACGAAAACGGCTGGTACAACGAGGACCTGGCCTACGACAAATTTGCCAAAAAAACTGTCGCAAAATGGGGCGGGGCAACTTACATCAAGAGCGTGGCAAAGGCTTTCCACGCCGAGGGCATCACATTCGAAACTTCTTTCAATAAATATGTTACTGACGAGGAAATTGCCGATGGAGTTGAGTGCGAGGGCTTTGATTTCGTCCGCAAGCTCAATTCTGATGTGCGCTCAAAGGCTGCGACCGAGCGTTCTTGCGCGATTCTTGTTGAGGGCGACGAGGCAGAATTCTTCGACTGTAAATTCCTGGGAAGTCAAGACACCTTCTACACCGGTTCAAAAATCAAGGGCTATCTGAGAAAGTGCTTTATCGAGGGAAACACTGATTTTATCTTCGGCGACGGTAATTTTGTCTTTGAAAACTGCGAGATTCGTTTTGCGGGCTATTCTGACAGGGCCAGCGCTGGCTACATTACTGCTGCCCGGACAGAAGCTGAGGCCAAGGGCTATCTTTTCCTCAACTGTCTTATTTCAAATGACTCAAATGCCTTTAATGCAGCCGGATATTTCGGCCGTCCGTGGGGAAAGGATGCCGCTGTTGCCTGGGTCAACACTGTTTACGGCTCAGAAGACGTAATCACTCCGGTCGGCTGGACTGACATGAGCGGAAACAAGCCTGAAGATGCAAGATTCCGCGAGATTAACACGACTTGGGCTGGAAATGCAGTCAAAACTGACGAGCGTACAAAGGACACGATTCCTCAGATTACAAAAGATTTCGTCATGAAGGTTTATCTGGGTCAGTGGAAGCCTGAATTCTACACTGAACCAAAGCCTGCCAAAATCAAGGCAAAAAAGCCTGTCTTTACAAGCGATGACGATCTTAATCTGGTTTATCCGGGCCACACAATGACAGTCAATTATACTCTCGGAACTGCTGATGCCGATGACATGTCCCTCATCAAGTGGTACCGGGACAAGGACGGAAAATCGACCCTGGTAAAGCAGACTACAGGCTACGGCGACAAAACTTATCTGATTCAGTCAGAGGATGCCGGCGGTTCAATCCGCTGCCTCATCATTCCTCAGATTCGAAGCGGAGACAGTGCAAAGCCGATTGAGGTCAAGCTCGACAAAAAAATCAACGAAGGATTTTCTATTCCTGCAAATGCAATCGCTGACAGGGCCCGCGTAAATGGTGCGGTAAATGTTTTCCTCGCTTCGGACTCAACCTGTAAGGATTACAGCGCGCTTGGAATGTGGACTGAAGGCAAAATCCAAAAAGAAGGCGGCTGGGGCGAATTCCTGCCAGCTTACTTTAACGGCACGGTTTCCGTAAAAGATTATGCCAACGGCGGACGCTCAAGCCGAAGCTTTATCAACGAAGGCCTGCTGGACAAAATCGAAGTGAATATTTCAAAGGGCGACTATCTTTTCATTCAGTTCGGTCACAATGACTGTGCAAATGCCGCAGGTTACCTTGATGAGCGCTATGTTCCTCTTGGCCGCCCAGACAAAAAAGGCATTTATCCTGTCGTTCCGGGCAAAAAGGACGAAACTCCTGCTAACTACAAGGCCAAATACGGCGAAACTTTCTATTCTTATGACTGCGGCGGAACTTACAAATGGTATCTTTTGCAGTTCATCGAAGTGGCTAGAAAGGCTGGGGCAACTCCTGTTCTTGTAACTCCGGTTTCAAGGCTTTACTACACTTCTGACGGAAAAATCCGCCCTCACCACGACTCAACCGACACAGGAACAGGCACTCAGACCACTGAGAACAACGCTTATGTTGAGGCCGTCCGTCAGCTGGCAAAAGAAGAAAAGGTGATTTTGATTGACGCATTCGAAATGACCAAGGCCCTGTACGAAAAAGCCTATGCCGACAAAAAGGACAATTCCGAGGCTCAAAAACTCATGTCCGAAGGCGACAGCACCCACAACAACAAGCTGGGAGCCTTTGTCATCGCAGGTCTTTTCGCAAAGGCAATCAAGGCCCAGATTCCGCCGCTGGCAAAAGGCGTAGTTAAGCCCGCAAAAGCAATCGGCGAAAATGCCGACGGCAATCTGACTTTCACTGTTGACAGCAAGGGCCGCTTCAATTGCGCAAGCGAATACTGGACGCTAAGCACCCAGAAGATGCTGGATTCCTTAAACAAATAGAACGAGCTAACTTTAACTGATTCTTATAAAAGAAACCGTGTTCCTTCTGAGAGCATGGTTTCTTTTTTTTAATTCTGTTATAATCTTTTCCATGGCACAGAATACAATCGGAACAATTTTTAAAGTAACAACCTTCGGCGAAAGTCACGGAGCAGGTTTGGGCTGCATCGTTGACGGCGTTCCTGCCGGAGTCAAAATCGACGAGGCACGAATCCAGGCTGCTTTGGACAGACGAAAGCCTGGGCAGAGTTTTGGCGGCAAGAACAATGCTTCCGTCACAGCCCGCAAGGAAGACGACAAGGCTCAGATTTTGAGCGGCATTTTTGAAGGTAAAAGCGAAGGTACTCCGATTGGAATCGTGATTCAGAACACAAGCCAGCATTCAAAGGATTACGGGAATTTGGCAACGACTTTCCGTCCGGGACACGCTGATTTTTCTTTCTATTCAAAATATGGTTTCCGTGACTATCGCGGAGGCGGACGATCTAGCGGTCGCGAGACTGCGGCCCGTGTTGCTGCCGGTGCCATTGCCCTTCAGGTACTCGAATCTTTGGGCGACATCAAAATCACTGCCTACACTGAGCGGGCAGCCGGCGTTTCAATAAACAAAGTTGATTTTTCTGAGATTGAGCAGAATGCCTTGCGAGCTCCTGACAATGAAGCCGCTGCCAAAATGAACGAAAAAATCGAAGAAATCCGTTCCAACAAAGACAGTGCGGGCGGAATCATTGCCTGCCGTGTTTCGGGGCTTCCTGCCGGACTGGGCGAGCCCGTTTTCGGAAAGCTTGATGCAGAGCTTGCCAAGGCGATTTTGAGCGTTGGAGCCGTCAAGGGAATTGAATTCGGTGCGGGTTTTGGTGCTGCGGATTTGACTGGCAGCGTAAACAATGACAATATGCGCGTGGACTCTGACGGAAAGGTCGGCTTTGAAAGCAACAATGCCGGTGGAATTATCGGCGGTATTTCAAACGGTAACGACCTCTTCTTCCGCGTTGCGGTAAAGCCTGTTCCGAGCATTTTCCAGAGCCAGAAGACAATCAGCGTGGACGAAGCTGGCATTTACAGCGACTGCGACCTTGTGATTGAAGGCCGCCATGACGTCTGCCTTTGCCCGCGAATCGTGCCTGTTATCGAGGCGATGACGGCGATTGTTCTGGCAGACCTTATGCTCCAAAACAGAGCAAGCAGAATCTAAAGCCTCCAGCTTACGAGGGCTCCAATGATTCGGCCGGGAAGGCTGGCTCTTTCGTAGGTGCGGTCGGCTACAAGAGGGACTGTCTCAAGGACTAAGTCTCCCAGCCTGTACTGAATCTGACCGTAGACTTTTCCCTGTTCGACACCGCCGTAGATGAATCTTGGAATATCCTCTCTTGCTTCTATGCATGCGGCGTCTTCGAGGGCTGTCTTGCCTCTTACATGAGGAACTGTGAGGGCCTTATTCCAGGCAGGAACCAGCCGCACGAATTTTCCGTTTGTGTTCTTTGAGCCGATTGCCGGAACCGCGTAGAATTCCGGGAGCTTTTGGGCCGGATTAAAGTCTGCGAAGTTCTGGAAAGCCCATTCCATCATTTCCGTGCCGTCGTGAACCCTGCCGGCATTACCCTGTTTTGAGCCGACTCCTGTTCCCATCATCGTGACTGAAATATAGCGCACTCCGTTTCGTTTTGCCGTGAGGGCGAGATTGTAGCGGCTTTCGTAGATGAAGCCTGTCTTGATTCCGTCACAGCCTTCCATTAATCCCAGAAGAGGGTTGGTGTTTTTCTGATAAATTGCAGTTGAGTCTCCCCGGTCTTTTTGCCATGAAGGGAGATTTTTACCCATGGGATATTTGATGCTCGGTGCTGAGTGAAATTCTTCGACCGACTGAGGAAAGCGCCTGATGTATTCGCAGCAGAAAGCGGCAAGTTCCCGGGCTGTTGTCAGGTTGTGCTCGTCGTAGCCGCTTGGCTCAACAAAGTGGGTGTGGGTCAGTCCGAGGGCGGCACATTCTTCGTTCATGCGCTCGACAAAAGCCTTTGTGCTGCCCGAAATGTAATCGGCTACGGCCAGGGCTGCGTCGTTTCCTGAGGCAACCGCAAGTCCCTTTAAAAGTTCACGCAAGGTGACAATCTGCCCCTGTCCCAAAAACATGAGGGAAGCATCTTTTGGCATGTTGATTGCCCAGCTTCGCTCCGGAAGGGGAACAACGTCGTCGAGGGAGATTTTTCCTTCTGCCGCATCCTTAAAGACAATGTACATTACGAAAAGTTTGGCGATTGAAGCCGGTGGAATGACTGCATCGGCATTTTTTTCGAAAAGAACGCAGCCGTTTGACGCATCGATAAGAATTGCCGAGCCGGCCCAGACGTCTAGCTTTGTATTTGGCATAGAATATGGAAGATTTTTGAGGATTGCCGTGCGTTCCTGGGGGTAAAGTTCGTTGAGAAGGGCGGAAAGCTCAACTTCCTGCTCCGGGGAAAGGGCTTTTGAGTTCTCAGTCTGTGTGAAGCTTGCGGAATAGCTGATTAATGCATAGCTTAAAATTGCAAGCACGATTACTGCGAATGAGGTGAGTACGAAAGTTTTTTCAACTGCGGAGAAAGAATTGAAAATCTGGAAAAAGTTCTGTTTTTTGGCGGATTTTTTTGCCTTTTTAGAAGAGAAAGAAGCCGCCGGGATTTCGTCCAGTTCTGAAATGAATTTTACTTTGGATTTTTTTTGTGGATTATCCAGTTTTTTTGCTTTTTTACTTCGCTCGTCGATGAATTCATCTGTTACATCATAAATTTCCATGGGCAGATTATAGCAGAAAATTTTAAGAATGGGAATTTGATGTTTGGGGGCGTTACGGGGGATCCCCCCGTAGAAGGGGTAGCCGATTCTTTAGATGAGGCGCAGGGGGAGACTTCCCCCTCTTCTGACACTTGAATATTTTCTTACATTCCTATAATATGAACTTATTGATTATGACATTTTTTGAAATTTTGTCATATTGAAAGGAGAAGCAAATGGCTAAGAAGTATGCATTTTTGTTCCCGGGACAGGGCGCACAGGCTCAGGGAATGATTAAAGATGTTTGTGAGGCTTTCCCTGAAGCCCGCAAGGTCATTGATGAGATTTCCAAAGTTACAGGAAAAGATATTCCGAAATTGCTCTGGGAAACTGAGCAGACAGAATTAAACAGAAGCGATAACAGCCAGCTTGCAATCACTGCGGCTAGTCTTGCAGTTATGGCAGCCCTCAAATCTAAGGGAATCGAGCCAAGTGCTGCAATGGGATTCTCTCTCGGTGAATTCCCTGCTTTGTATGCCGCTGGAATCCTTTCTTTTGAAGATGTAATTAAAGTTGTTTGCGAGCGTGGTTCAATCATGCAGAAAGTTTGCGAGCAGATTGCAGAAGAAAGCGCAGGAAATGCTCCTGGAATGAGCGCAATCCTCGGTCTTCCACCAGAGAAAGTTGAAGAAATCGCAAATGGAATCGAAGGCGCTTATGCCGCAAACCTCAACAGCGTTAAACAGACTGTAATTTCAGGAACTGCTGACGGTCTTACAAAGGCTGAGGAAGCTGCAAAGGCTGCCGGTGCCCGCCGAACAGTCCGCCTTGCAGTTGCAGGTCCTTTCCACAGCCCTCTCATGCAGCGCGCCGCTGACAATTTCAAGGTTGCTTTGGAGCCATACACATTCTGTGACCCGAAAATCACACTTTTCTCAAACGTTACAGGCAAAAAGGTAACTGAGGGAGCTCCTGCAAAGGCAAGCGCAGTTGACCACCTGACTCACCCGGTTCGCTGGACAGACGAAGAGAAAGTTCTCGCTGACATGATTGGCGAAGACAAAGACAATGAATGGGTAATCCTCGAAGTTGGTCCTGGAAAAGTTCTTTCAGGCCTCTGGGGACAGACAGAACTCGGCGCAACTTTGCCTTGTACATCAGTTAATACTGCTGATGGAATCAACGCACTGTAAAAAAGGAGAAGATTATGTTATTGAAAGATAAAAAAGCACTTGTAACTGGTTCAAGCCGTGGTATCGGTAAGGCTATCGTTGAGGCTTTCATTAAAAACGGAGCTGAGGTCTGGGGCTTGTGCTCTAAGCCAAGCGCTGCTAAAGAAGATTTGGAAAAGCTCGCTTCTGAAAACGGAGTCGCTTTCCACGAGATTTATGCTGATGTCGGAAACGCTGAGCAGGTTACAGAAGTCGTTAAGGCTGCCCTTGCTGAAGCCGGAACATTCGACGTTCTCGTAAACAATGCCGGAATCACACGCGACGGTCTTTCTTTCCGCATGAAGAAAGATGACTGGGACGACGTTCTCCGCGTAAACCTCACAAGCGTATTCCTTATCAGCCAGATTGTTTCAAGCAACATGATCCGCGCAAAGGACAAGAGCTGCTCAATCATCAACATGGCTTCTATCGTCGGTCTTCACGGACAGGGCGGTCAGGTCAACTATGCAGCATCTAAGGGCGGAATCATCGCTTACTCAAAGGCTCTTGCAAAAGAAGTCGGAAGCCGTGGCGTTCGCGTAAATGCAATCGCACCTGGATTCATCGAGACTGACATGACTGCCGTTCTCAAGGACGACATGAAGGCTCAGTGGGTTGAAGGCCTGCCACTCAAGCGCGCCGGAAAGCCAGAGGACATTGCAAATGCGGCCTTGTTCCTCGCAAGTGATTTGAGCACATACATCACAGGTCAGGTCATCGGAGTCGATGGCGGTATGGGCTGTTAAAAAAGCAAAAAAATTTTAGGAGAAAATAAATTATGAGAAGAGTAGTTGTTACTGGATTGGGATGTATTTCACCTTTGGGAAATTCTGTTGATGCAACTTGGGCTGGAATCAAAGCTGGAAAAAGCGGAATCAACACTATCACACATTATGACAATGCAAATTTCAAGGTAAAGTATGCTGCTGAAGTAAAAGACTTCAAAGCTGCTGACTATATGGATTCTTCTGCTGCACGCAAAATGGCTTTGTACACACAGTACGCAGTTGCAGCTGCTAAAATGGCTCTCGAAGATTCAAAATTGATGGGAAATGCTGAGGTTCTCGAAGACGCTGCAGTTTACCTGGGTGTTGGTATCGGCGGTCTCGAAGTTACAGAGAACACAATGAAGGCTTACTTTGAGTCTAACCAGACACGCATGTCTCCGATGACAATTCCTATGCTCATTCCAAACGAGGGTGCAGGAAACATTTCTATGGCATTCGGCTTGCACGGTGCTACACACACAATCGCTACTGCATGTGCTTCTGGTACAGACGCAATCGGTAACGCTTTTGACCAGGTTCGCTCTGGCCGCTACGATGTAATCCTCGCTGGTGGTGCTGAGTCAACTCAGTGTGGTTACGCAAACTTGGGATTCAGCATGCTCCACGCTCTTTCTGCTGGATACGCTGACGATCCTACAAAAGCAAGCCGACCTTTCGACAAAAAACGCGACGGCTTCATCATGGGCGAAGGCTCAACAATCCTCGTTCTCGAAGAATATGAGCACGCAAAGGCACGCGGTGCAAAAATCTATGCAGAGGTTGCAGGCTACGGCGCTTCTTCTGACGGATACCACCTCACAGCTCCAAATCCGGACGGAGTTTGCGGTGCAAAATGTATGACAATCGCAATGAAAGACGCTGGCGTTAAACCAGAGGAAGTTACATACTACAACGCTCACGGAACTTCAACAAAATTGAACGATTCTGGCGAGACAAAAATGCTCCACATCGCTTTCGGTGACGCTGCTCCAAAACTCCACATTTCTTCTACAAAATCAATGACAGGTCACTGTCTCGGAAACGCAGGTTCACTTGAGGCTATGATTTGTGTTAAGGCAATCGAAGACTCATACATCCCTGCTACAATCAACCTCGACGAAGTTGACGTAGAGGGCGGCTGTGACTTGGACTACACTCCAAACAAGGGCTTGGATATGCCAGTAAACGTTGCGATGAGCGCAAACTTCGGTTTCGGCGGCCACAACGGCTGTCTCGTTTTCAAGAAAGTAAACTAAGGGGAGACTTTTATGGAACCATTTACAGATATTGAATCGCTTTTGCCACATCGTAAGCCTTTCCTTTTCGTAGACTCAATCGACAGCTACGATGAGAACGGATGTGTCTGCCACCGAACTTTTACTGACGAGGATTTCTTCTTCAAGGGACACTTCCCTGAGTATCCTGTCGTTCCTGGCGTCATCCTGATTGAGACAATGGCACAGGGCGGCGGTGCTGCTTTGAGCTTGCAGAAAAAGTTCGACGAAGGAAGCCTCTTCTTCCTCGCAACTGTAAACAACGTAAAGTTCAAGCACCAGGTTCGCCCGGGCGACAAAGTCCGCATGGAAGTAACAAACAAGCGCTGCACCAAAAACATGGTAGTCCAGGCCGGCAAAGCATACGTAGGAGAAACATTGTGTGCTCAAGCCGAATGGATGTGTCTGGTTGGTAAGGGTAGCGAGCGTTAAAAAATCGCATGAGATGCGATTTTAGCGAGTCTCGGTGAGAGCTGAGCTCGAACCGCGGGAATTAATCTGCCTGATAAATGCTTGGTTTAATTCTTTAAACTATTGCATAAATATACGAAAATTTTGTATAATTATTACACAGGGGACGACGGCGTTTGGGCGTACGGAGTCCCCTTTATCTTTTGTATTACTTATAGGAGTTATATATGAAAAAAATCGCAATTGTTGCCGCAGTTTTGGCTTCGGTAGTTTCACTCATGGGCTGCAACAAAAAAGCAGAAGCTGGTGAGTTCACTGTTGAAAAGGGCAAGTTCAAAGTCGGTATGGAAATCGGCTACCCACCAATGGAATATTTTGACGCTGACGGAAAAACTCCGATGGGCTTCGACGTTGAGTTCGGAAAGGCTTTGTCTGAGAAACTCGGTCTTGAAGTTGAGTTCATCGATACAGCATGGGACGGAATTTTCGCAGGTCTTGAGACAAACAAATATGATGTCGTTATCGCAGCCGCTACAATCACACCAGAGCGCCTTGAGTCAATGGAATTCTCAAAGCCATACGTTGGAAACGGTCAGACAATCGTTGTAAATGCAGCAAGCGGATACCGCCCAGTTTCACCAAAAGAGCTTGAGGGCAAAACAGTTGCATATCAGGCAGAGACAACTTCTGACATCTTCATGGAAAAACAGGCAAAGGCAGGTCTCAAATTCACTCCTGCTGAATTCGACAAAGTCCTCAACGCTTACGACGAGCTTAAGCTTGGCCGCTGTGACGCTGTTGTTTCAGACGCACTTGTTTTCGCAAATTATGCTGATGATCCTTCTTACGTTTCAACATGGGTTGGTGATGCTGACGAGTATTTCGGTGTTGCAATCCGCAAGGGCAATTCAGTTCTCTTGGACAAGGTAAATGCCGCAATCGATGAAATGAAGGCTGACGGTACATTGAAAAAACTTTACCTCAAAATCTTCGGCTCTGACTTGAGCGACACAGTTAAATAGGATATAAAATGACAGCTTTACAGAAAATTATTGGCTGGATTCCGGCGCTTTTAGACGGCGCAAAAATCACAATTCTTCTCACGCTTACTTCTGTTGCCGCAGGAATTGTAATCGGACTTTTCCTTTCGCTTGGAAAGATGTCAAAGGACAAATTCCTCAAAAAAATCTGTGGCGCATATATTTTCTTCTTCCGGGGAACACCGCTTTTGATGCAGCTGTATTTTCTGTATTTCGGTCTTCCGAAGATTTTCCCGGTTCTTACTTTGCGCAATAAATTCCTTGCCGCTTTCATTGCTTTCGGCCTCAATTCGGGAGCATACATGGCTGAGTACATCCGCGCTGCGATTCAGTCAATCGACAAGGGCCAGAAGGAAGCAAGTCATGCGCTTGGTTTCAACTACTGGCAGACAATGGGGCTCATTATCGTGCCTCAGTCTATCCGCCGTCTTATTCCTGCAATCGGTAACGAGTTCATCATGGTCTTGAAGGACGCATCCCTCGTTTCCCTGATTGCTTTGGAAGACATCACAAAGGTAACACGAAGCATCGCATCATCTTCAGGCAACGAGCTTGTTTACGTTCCTGCTATGATTTTGTACTTGATTATCACCGCAGTATTCTCGGTTGTATTCAATAGAACAGAAAAGCGTTTCAGCGTTTATGAATAAGGTGGGGGAGCAAAAATGAGCATTATTAAAACTGAAAATATCGATGTTTCTTTTGGCGACCTTCATGTTCTTAAGGGCGTTTCGCTTGAAGTTCAACCCAAGGAAGTAGTTTGCATTATCGGACCTTCTGGCGCCGGTAAATCAACTTTCCTCCGCACTTTGAATGGTCTTGAAAAGTTCAGCAGCGGAAAGATTTTTGTTGATGACAATCTTTTGGACGAGTACGCAAACGGGAATCACGTTTTCAAAATGCCCAAAAAAGAGCGGGCTCAGGTCCTTCTTGAAATGGGAATGGTTTTCCAGAGATTCAATCTCTTCCCTCATAAAACAGTTTTGCAGAACGTAATGATTGCGCCTGTTCACGTTAAAAAAGTGAGCAAGGCAGACGCAAAGGCTCGTGCGATGGAACTTCTTGCGCGAGTTGGTCTTGCCGACAAGGCCGATGAATATCCGAGCCGTCTTTCAGGCGGTCAGCAGCAGCGTGTTGCAATTGCCCGCGCCCTTGCAATGGAGCCGAAAATCATGCTTTTTGACGAGCCGACCAGTGCCCTTGATCCGGAGCTAGTAGGCGAAGTTCTTAGCGTAATGCAGGAGCTTGCAAAAGAGGGCATGACGATGATTGTCGTAACCCACGAAATGGGTTTTGCCCGCGAAGTTGCCAACCGAGTTCTTTTCATGGAAAGCGGTTCAATTGTCGAAGAAGGCAGCCCTGACCAGATTTTTGGAAACCCGAAAAGCGAAAGACTTCAGCAGTTCCTTAAAAGCGTCCTGTAAGTCTCAACAAAATTTTAAAATTACTTTTAAAAAGTCGGTAGAGATACCGGCTTTTTTTGTCGATAATATAGAGAATATCTTTTAGAATTTTATGGGACTCGTAAATTGACGGCAGCAGAAAAAACTTTGGACTACGGGGACTTTGTTCCTGCGAAAAAAAAGAATTCTCCAAAAATCGATGAAAGTCAGGGCAGCTTTGTCCGTGTGAACCCAAATGTCACTAAGCTTTCCATCGATGGTGATAAAATCACGCTAGTCTCAAAACTCAGTCCCTTGCCGGAAAAATTTGAAGAGCCGGAAAGCCTTGCACAGCCAGAAAAACCTTCAGAGCCGGTAAAAATCATTGGCGGTGACGACTTTGACTTTGCTGAGCCGGATGCCTTTGTTCCCCGCCGCAGTGATGAAATCAAGAAATTCCTTGCTGATGACAGGCGTTCATTAAGGCTTGAAAAAAATGCGGTCCAGCTGCTTCAAAAGTTCGAGGACAAGGAAAGAAGCAAAGAGCAAAAGGCGGCCAGGGTAAAGCATCCGATTGGCGTTAAGCTGGTCGTAATCATTTCCTTCCTTTTGATTGTGGCAGTCGGCGGCGTAACCTATGCTGTTTCTTTCTTCGTAACTCAGGACACCCGCTCAAATGCCGAGGAAAACAACCTTGCAATCAACAGCCGCACGGCAAGCGACACTGAAAACCGAATCAACTCTGCTGTTTCAAGCGTAACGATGTTCCTGGACTTGATGACCGGGGCCGTAAAGGATGACGACAGCGCCAAGGAAATTGAAAAGCTCTTCTTTGACCGGAATCGGGATATAGTCGCTGTTTATTATTCCCGCGCTGCTGACCGGGGAATTTTACTTGCCAGCAACAAATTCCTCGTCACCCACGAAATTGAAAAGGAAAACGTGCTTTCTTACATTCAGCAGGAAAGTGAAAGCGGCGAAAAGGCCAGAAACGGCTCCTTCGAGATTTTAAATGCGACTCCATTCTTTAATTCTCCGCTTATTTCGATTTTCTGCCCCGCAACTTCTTCTTCCGGCGATGGATTTGTCACCTTCCTTTATTCAACGGAAGGAATCGGCGAAAGTTTTGCTTCGGGCAGCATAAACCAGTCTTTCTTCGTCAACAATGACGGAATCGCCTTGATTCACAGTGACCTTGAAAAAATGAATTCGGGCGTTGATTTGAGTTCCCTCAAAATCGTTCAGGAAATGCTTTCAAGCCCAAGCAGCAACGGTCAGATTCCGTATAAAGATGAAAACGGTGACGAATACATCGGAGCTTTCCACAAACTGGGAATCGGAACCGGCGGCGTAATCACTGTCGTAAAGACTTCCGTAATCCTTGAGGGCGTAAAGCGAATCACTTATCGTAACATCTGCATCATGTTTGCGGTCGTGGCCCTTGCAATCCTCATAATCTACTTCTTCGCAAAATCCCTGAGCAAGCCATTGAAGGCCCTGACCGAAGTCGTCAACGAAGTCAACAAGGGAAATTTCAACACAGAGCTTTTTGACGACCTCAAGCTCAAGCGCAAGGACGAAATCGGTGTCCTTGAGAGAAGTACCAAAAACGAGCGGGAGATTTTGAACATGGTTTCCCGCCTCACGAACAAGGGCGTAACAAAGGCAGTAATCACTAAAAAAATCGACTTTGATCCTCATCTTAAGGACATTACTATTTTCTTCAGCGACATCCGCGGCTTTACTGCAATTTCTGACGGCTTCAAAAACCGCTTCGGCGAGCACAGTGCGGCTGAAATCATCGGCTTCTTGAACGACTACATGAGCCGCATGGTCACCTGCATCAACAAAACCGGCGGCATCGTTGATAAATTTGAGGGTGATGCAATTATGGCCGTCTGGGGCGTTTTGCGTACGGACAGCCTGGACTGGGAAAAAATGAATGAAAATTCAGTGACAAGGCTCACGATGGAAGAGGCCCACCGAGAATACGTTAAGGCGGACGCCCTTTCTGCCGTTACCTGCTGTATCGCAATGCGCTATTCACTGATGAAATACAACAAGGATGCGGCTGCCTTTACCGA
The DNA here is from genome assembly GCA_017161305.1 of Treponema ruminis. Classification (GTDB taxonomy): domain Bacteria; phylum Spirochaetota; class Spirochaetia; order Treponematales; family Treponemataceae; genus Treponema_D; species Treponema_D ruminis. The sequence continues at coordinate 1,933,499 of CP031518.1, forward strand.
AGCTCACAAAAATGACCCTCTTGCAAAGTACAAGCCCCACATCAGGATTGGTGCTGGCTTGAATTCTGGCAGGGCGACAGTCGGCTTCATGGGCTCCTTTGACAAAATGGAATTTACTTCAATCGGCGACTCGGTAAACTTTGCCAGCCGTGCCGAAGCCTCAAATAAACCCTGCGGAACTGACATTCTGATTACACAGGACACTTACGACATCCTCAAAAAAGACTTCATTCGCTGCGAGGAAAACAATTTCATCATCAAACCAGCCAACATTTACAATGAGATTGTCGTCGAAAAAATCCCGGTTGAATTTGAAGTCAAGGGAAAGGGAAAACAGCATTTTTACGGCGTAGTCAATATGCCGAACTTCGATATAGCCAAATTCTTCTCGACAGAGAAGGAAGAATATGAAGTTGACCTTGATTGTGAGAGAGCGGTTGGACCTGCAGGCCCCAAAAACTTGAAGGAAGTGAGGGAACTGCTGGGAATTGATACTCCTGATTTTGAAAAGGTAAATCTGGATGCGGAAGAGAATAAAATTCAAGTCGCTGCTCCGTGATTTTTTTGTAGTCAGCTTCTGCCTTTCGACCGCAGGTTTTTTCGCGTATCTTTTCTGGCAGGATTTGAACTCATTCACAGTCCGTGGTGACAAAGTTGAAATCGGAACAATCTCATTCAAGCACAACGTTGCCCAGCGCAAATTTGACGACCGCGTTGTCTGGGAACGCATTGCCACCGGAACAAAACTCTATTACGGCGACACAATCCGAACGGCTGATCTTGCAGAAGCTGTCCTCATGCTAAGTGATGGCACGGTCATCGATTTGGGCGAAAATACCATGATTAAGGTTGATTTGAATGCAAACGGCGGAGTTGAGCTTTCAATTTCCGGCGGTGACATTCAGATTGACTCGACTACGGCCCGGTCTGGAATCGCGCTAAAACTTGACGACGGCTCGCGGGTAAACGTGGGGGCGGGTTCTTCACTGGCGGCAAAATCAGATTCAGAAAACGGAATCCACAATGTCGAGGTAAAAAGCGGAAGTGCCCAGGTCGTGACCGAAAGCGGCCAGACAGCCGACCTTGCCTTTGGAGAATCGGTCAACGTTGAGAGGGGCAGGGAAATCCAGAAAAATGCAGTTACGGTAATTTATCCGCCAAAAGAACTGAAAATCCTCAACACGAAAGATGAACTTCTTCCTGTCCGCTTCGAATGGAAGTCAATGGACGGCGAGGGAGTTACGATTCAGACTTCATATTCCCGGGATTTTACGAAAATCGTGACCAGCCGGGAAATTTCAAATTCTTCGAGCGCGGAAGTCCGGGTTCAGAACGGAATTCTTTTCTGGCGGCTCTTTTCTGAAAAAACTAAGACGGCCCCGGTCACAGGCAAACTCACAGTCGAAAAGCTTGAGCCAATCGAAGGAATCTCTCCGGCCAGCGCGGCTTCCTTCCGCTACAGGAATAGTCTTCCCCGAATTTCATTCAGATGGAGCGGAAACGAATACGCCGAGCGCTACAGGCTTTTGATCTCTTCAACGGCCGACATGCGCACAATCGTTTCTGACAGCGAAGTCAGCGGAAATTTCTTAGCCCTTGATTCACTTGAGGACGGAGACTACTGGTGGCAGGTCACGCCATACTATTCAATCAATAATCTGGGCTATGCCGGGGCAAGCCAGGCCCAGCCATTTAAAGTCGTAAAGAGCCTGCAGATTCGAAGACCGGAACTTGCGGCCCCTGCTGATAAGACCCAGATTTTTTACAAGGAAAATGTTCCGACAAATTTTATCTGGAAGAGCGAGCTTAAGGATGCTGACTACGAGCTTTCAATTGCCCGCGACTATGATTTTAACAACGTCGTTTATTCAGTAAATACTTCTGAGACCCGCTTTGTGAGGGAATTTTCTCCGGACCAGCTGCGTGACGGAACCTATTACTGGAAGGTTTTGAGGAAATCTGGCGACGCTGAGGACAAAAATCCTGAGTCAGAAATCCGTTCGTTCAGGGTAACGCGGTATGTTCCACAAGATAACAAGCTGCTCTATCCGCCGGAAAATGTTTCTATTGAGGGACCAAAAATTACCAGCACGGCCTTTATGTGGAAGCTTTCGGACGAGTATTCTTCAAAAGCAAAGGCTACAGTCCTTCAAATCTCTTCAAGCCCAAGCTTCACTACAATTCAGATTGAAAGGACGACTTCGGCAACAGTTCTGGACAACATGAATCTTCCGGCCGGAAATTACTGGTGGCGGGTCGGCGTGCGCGATGAAAACGGCGGCCTTACGGGGCTCACTCCAAGCAGGACTTTCACGGTTCTTTCGGAGCTGACTCCGCCTGAAATTCTTTCTCCGGCCCAGAATCAGGAGCTGATGATTTACAACTATGCCCCGGTTTCAGTTTCATGGAAAGACGTTCCTGATGCTGAGTATTATACAGTCAAAATTTGTGATTCAAAGGGCAATCTCATAAAGCAAAAGGAAAATGTCCGCGACACAAGTGCCAGCTTCGTTCTTGAGGACGGAAGTTACACCTGCTCTGTCCAGGCGATTGCCAGTGCGACAAGAATTTCCGTTGCCAACGAAAGGAATTTCTCTGTCCGGGCTCCTTCAACGATTCTGGCTCAGTCACCGTCTAACGGCACTCGAATTGCAGGACTCACAGCCCTCAGAAACCCGGTGATTTTCAGCTGGCTTTCCGGCAAGGACAAGGCAAAGGGCTACAAATTCATCCTTTCGAAGCTGCAGAAAGACGGCTCATATAAAGTCGTGAATACAATCGATACGACAAAAAATACCCTTTCACTCAACCGGCTTACCGAGGGCACTTATTCATGGAAAATTGCCGCCTCAACCATGACCGGAATTCCACTCGATTCAAAGAGCCTGCGTTTTGTGATTGAAACGACACCGGAACTGGCAAGCCCTAGTCTTGAATTTCCTGCCCGAAATTTTGTTATTGACGGCGAATATCTTAAAAAGAACCGGGCGATTGAATTCAGCTGGAAGGAAGTCACCGGGGCAACGGCATATAATTTCCTCCTATATAAAGTGGATTCTTCCGGCGGAAGAAAAGTCATTTACAGCGAAAAAAATACCAAGGCTTCAAACGTCAGAATCAAAAATCTGGCAATTTTCGAAGTCGGAAAATTTGAATGGGCGGTAACTCCATATTCTTACGCAAGGGACGGCTACCTTGAGCAAAAGGGACCTGCTGCCGTCAGTTCTTTCAGGATTGATTTTGCCGCACCGACCAAAGTTGAAGGCATCCAGCCGGGGAAAATGTATGGAAACTAAGACCAGAAACCTGATTCGCCTTTTTCTTTCAATAATTCTTCTCATTCTGGCATTCCCGCTTGCTTCACAGGAAGCCTTTCCTCAGAAAATTGAGTGGAAGTCAAACGCAAATGCCCTGGAATACAAGGTCGAGCTTGAAAATCTTAATACCGGAAAAAAAGAGATTATTACGACTGAAAAAACATCTGCTGAACTTTCCCTGCCTCCTGCCCGCTACCGTTACCGGGTTCATGCCTACGACTTTTTGGGCAAGGAAGCAAGCCTTTCAGCATGGACGAATTTTGAAGTTTTTAAGGCAAGCAAACCAAAAATCAATAAAATAGAAAGAAAATTGCAGGTTCCAAAAGACGGCGGTTCAATTGGAATTTCTGTAGACATCGCTGACGTGAACAAAAATTCAAAATTCGAGCTGGTGAATGAATCCTTGAACGGAATTATCAGCGCGTCGGATAAAATGAACATGGGGCAGAGCAGTTCTGAAACTGACAGCATTTCTCATCTTGATTTTAAGAACGTACCTCCTGGAAACTGGCGTCTTCGTGTCACAAATCCAAGCGGACTTTCTTCGCTCTCTGATATAATCGTTGTCGATGGCGAAAAAATGTTCACCGATGTTGAGGTTGCCCTGATTCGTGAAGAAGCCGTAAAGGAAACTGAGGAAAAAGTCCGCCGTGAAATGGAAGAAAAACTCAGTGCTGAAATCGAAAAGGCGATTGCCCTGCACGATCTGGACAAGGAAAAGGCCGAAGCTGACCGGCTCGAAGCCGAAAAACGGGCCGAAGAAGAGAGGCTTGAAGCGGAAAAGCGGGCCGAAGAAGAGAGGCTTGAAGCTGAGCGGGCTGCCGAAGAAGCCGAAAGACTTGCGGAAATCGCCCGGGCCGAGGAAGAAAAGCGTGCCAAGGAAGAGGCAAAGAGGGCTAAGGAAGAAGAAAAACGCCGCCGCAAGCTTGAAAAGAAAAAAAACGGCTACCAGTGGAAGGATTTTATTCTTGAGGGCGGACTTGGACTTACGATGAGGCTCTATGACGAGTCTTTCAAGGAGTCCTATGATGAGTCATTTTCACCGGCTTTGAATGTCCGAGCCATGTATCTTCCCAAAAAGACTGAATCTCGGAAAATCGGCCTGGAAGTCTGCTATTTCAATCAAAAATTCACGCATGAGACGAATTTCTTGGCTGCTGAGTTGATTTCTAATGTGTTTGATGCGAAAATTGTATGGCAGCAAAAGCTTGTGCCTGCCATGTATTTGCAGTTAAAGGGCGGGGCTGGAATAAACATGCTCCAGAAAAGCATTTCTTATTCTTCCTCTTATCTGGCGAGAACTGCTTCGGATGACGCGACCTATTATTATCCTCTTGCGGCCGGAAACCTGTCAATTTTCTGTAATGCCTTGAAATTCATTGTCTTTGAAGTCGGGGCTGATTACAAGCACGTTTTTGCAGGTTCTTCTGCTTTTGGAATGGTTACGCCTTACGCCTGTGCAGGAATAAGATTTTAAATTAATAAAAAGGAGGTGCGGAAAATGAATGTACGGTCTGCCGGAAAATTCTCAGTTTTTTCTCTGATTTTAATCCTTTCCCTCCTCTTTTTGTCCTGTGAAAATAAATCTGACTATACCGAAGACATCGAAAACGATTATTCTTCAAAATATACCTTCTATTCTTCTGACCCGGAGGAAGGAGAATTTTTCTGCGTGGACTTGTCCTTCCCGATTGGCAAAACGGTCTCTCAAAAAGACTTCCCCAATGAAGAGTCGGCTGGCTTTAAGGGGCGCAAAACCGGCTACAAAATCAAGGGCTGGTCTTATTTCAAAAATCCAATGACTGGCAAAAAGGACTTTACGGAGTCTGACGAAAAATTCGAAATGAATTCAGACGGAACGGTCAAAAAAATGCTGGTTCTTTCTGTTCCTGCGGCCTTTGTCGTCAATGAATGGGAGCCGATTAACTATTCTGTTACCTTCTACGGAAATGGCGGTGTGGACTCAGCAGGAAACGGCGAGCAGACTCAGGCAAATTTCACTTACGATGAAGCCAATGTCCTCAATAAAAATCCCTTTAAATATCAGAAAAATGCTTTTGCCGGCTGGGGAAAAAGTCCGGACCAGGACCCAAAATATCCTACATATCTTGACGGTGAAGACGTCTTTAACCTCACATCCGAAGATGGCGGAAACATAAAGCTCTACGCCCTCTGGCTCAAAAATCTTGTCGTCGTTTCTTTTGATGCAGGCGAGGGCAGCGGTTCAATGGAAAAAGTCAAAATCACGCTGGGTTCTTCCCTTCCTGATTACGAGGCCATGGTCGCGGCATTTACACCACCGGAAGGCAAAAAAATCGGTGGCTATCATTCATTCCATACTGACGAAAGCGGCGGAGTCCATTATACAGGCTGGTACGAGCCGGGCCACGTCTTTACGGCAGAAGATTATCCCAACGAAGACATGACTCTGATGATTCAGTATCAGTGGCTTCCATATTTCGTGCATTTCCACAGCAACAGGTCGGAAAGCGGCGAAGAGGTTTATACACAGTATTTTGAATGGGGCCAGGCTCAGTCACTCATGGTAAATCCTTTTGAATACTGGGGATTTGAATTTACCGGCTGGAATACTGAAGTGGACGGAAGCGGACAAGATTATGCGGACGGCCAGGTTCTTTCTGAAAAAGTGGAAGCAGAAACGATTATCAATCTTTATGCCCAGTGGAAGGAACTTGTAAGAAAAGTCACTTTTGAGGCCAACGGCGGAATCGGTACAATGGAAGAGCAGGAATTCAGGGGCCGTGACCTTCCAAAATCTTTGAGCGAAAACAAATTCACTCGCGAGGGATATTATTTCATCGGCTGGAACACGGAGCCTGACGGAAGCGGAGTCTATTATGCCCCGGAAGAAGAAATCAACGGCGGAAACTGGTTCAGCGAAGACAAAAAACTTTACGCGCTTTGGGATATAATAAACTGGCAGGTAATTTTCGATACTGCTGACGGAAGTCCGATTGAAAGTCAGTGGGTCAGTCATGAAGGAAATGCAAGCAGGCCGGAAGATCCGGGCAGGCTGGGCTACACTTTCGACGGCTGGTTCAAGGACGAAGAGAGGACGGAGCCCTTTGATTTTGCAAGTCCGATAAAGCAGGACACGACGATTTACGCAAACTGGAATGTCGAGAGCCGGGTGGTCAATTTTGACTTGAATGAAGGTGACGACGAGCCATTTGCAAGCGTTACAATCACTTTTGAGGATTTGCCATATTATTCCTACAGCACGCCATCCCGAAAAGGATATTTCTTTATGGGCTGGGAGCCGGGTGCCATCACGCCGGCGAACTGGTCAACCGAAGAAATTACAATGGTTGCAAAATGGAAGGCCCGGGGAAGCATAGTCGGCAGTCTTCCGCCTGAAGTAGACGTAGAATTTACCCCGGAAGGAATGATTTTCGTGGCAGCGCCAGGATTTGAAAGATACGATTGGACAATTGACGGCACAAAACAGGCCGAAACAGGAAACAGTCTGACAGTAACATATGCAGATTTCTCGGATTCAAAACTTCATCAGGTTCTCGTAATCGGAAACCCAATAGACGAAGAAGATGACAGCTTTGCCGCAATATTCAAATTCAGGGTGCGCTAGGAGAGGATGATGAGAATGAGAAAGATTTGCGTGATGCTTGTGCTGCTGGGGCTGGTGGTTTGTGGCGCGTGGGGAGCTGAAGCCAGTAAGTTTCGTTGGACTAGAATTGCGGACGGTTTCTGGCAGAATGGAAATTCATGGCAATATGAAGATAAGACTGATAATCAATGGAAAAATGCTGATGATTGGCCATGTACTTCAACTACAGATGATGCAAATGACTCTGTTTTTATAAATACAAATGAAGGTGAGGCAGTCTCATATACTATAAAATTAACAGAGGATGTTAAGCTCGAAGCTTTGAACATTGATACCAAAAATGGAACATCCGTAACTATTGATTTAAACGGACACAATCTGATTGCTAATACAATGGCTTTAGGACATGTCGGAGATGACGGTGCTTCTGGTTCGGCCACATCTGCATTGACTTTTATCATAACTGACAGTTCTTCTTCAGCGACAAAGGGAAGTTTTTCAACAGGTACTGTGCATTTAACCAGTTCATCAACTAATTCAGTTATAAGGATTACAAATGATGTAAGTGTTAATATTACATCCACGTTAGATAATACAAGTTCTAGTCAGAGCGGACGACTGAGCGTAACAGGAGATGGAACAGGAAGTTTTAATACTCCGGGAGGAACTTCCGAAGCTTTCGTTACTGTAAATTCAAATTTAGTAAACCATAACGGCCACACAGTTCCAACCCCGATTGCAACAGATACATACTACTGGACTGGAAATGCAGGTGATTCAGAATGGACAACAAGCGGTAACTGGGCTCCAAATGCAGATGGCTCTGGTCATGTTCCGAATGGAGATTATCCTGGTCATGCTGATAATGAGACAGCGGTGTTTGGTGAAAATGTAAGCGAAATAAAAGATTTTCAGATTGGAAGTGAATCAGAAAACTGGACAATATATTTACAAAACAATGCTGAATCTACTGATTATAAAGGTGTTAGGATAACTTCCATTACGCATAATAATGAACAAATTGTAATTAATGAAAACAGCAAAGGTGCATTTTGGTTTAATTGTGCGAATGATAGTAAAGTAGGTTCTATTCATGTAAAGAATGGAGGGGTAAGGTTTCAAACAGGCAGTCTAATTATTGAGGGAGATTTACAAATTGAAACTGGAGTTGATGTAGTATCATGGAATACTTTTTTTATTGATGGAAAATTTATAAACAATGGTATAATTTCTTTTTTGGGCGGAAACACTTATAAACTTTCTGGAAATTGTGAAAATAGCGGAAAAATAAACCTGGGAAATTTTAGCCTTGAACTCAACGGTGGATATTCCGGCACAGGTGAACTATCACTTGCTTCAGGCACAATTAATTTTGCTGGTACAACAAATACCGTTAAAAAACTGACTGTGTCCGGGACTGGAAAAATCAATAATAATTCTTCTGAGGCTGTAAAACTTGCTAATGTAACCTTACCCGATGAGACAAATAATGTAATTTTCAAAGGAGACTTTACAATAGAAGAGGTGGGTGATGAAAAATTCCATGCTGCCTCTGCTGGAACATATTTTATAGACGGAGATGTTGATTTTTCAGGATGTAAGGAATTTGAGCATAATGGCTCTGATGGCCACGGTGCGACAATTTTCTTTTATAACACAACTTCAACTAACACAACTTCAACAGCTCATACTTTCAAAACAAAAGAAGGAATGAAATTATACCACTTTTATTTTGGCGGAAATGTTAATATTGATTTGAATGGTGAAGTAACTGTTGCTGATGAATGTAAAATGAAAATTACTAAAAGTGAATATATGCCATCTTCTTCGTATACAGCAACTTTTACAGGAAGCGGTTCCTTAAAGGGAAATCGTGGAGATGAATCTGTAGATATTTGTGCTTCAAGCAGTGGGATAGATGAAAAGTTTGTCGTTGATGCAAATGTCACTTGTGCAGGAAATTTTTATCAGCGGGCAGGAACAAAAGTTGTTGTCAATGCAGGAAAGACATTGGATGTAAAAAATGATTATCGTGGATGCGGTGGAAGTTCAGATCCTGCAAATGAGCTTACTGTAAACGGAACTATTTCTGTTGGAAATGATTTTGGTGCGGGAAGTGCGCCTTTTGATACAGGCGCAAATGACGCAAAAGTAACGATAGCCACTGGCGGAGAATTAACTGTTGGTAATGATATTAAATATGCAAAACTCTTTACAAATTATGGAACAGTCAGTGTAACAAAATCTATTACTGGTGTTTTAACTCTTGAAAATCGTGCCGGCACAATAACAGTTAATGAATCTATTTCCGGTATGACAGAACTTAATAACTGGCAGACAGCGCTGCTTTCAGTAGCAAATACAATTTCTGCAACTGATATTTTTAACGGCGGTACGATAAAAACGGCAAATCTTACCTCTTCTGGTAAAATAAATTCAACTTCATTGCTTGTGTTTACCGGGACTGACGGTAAACTTTCGCTTAACCCTGCGGAAACAAACATAATTACCAATATAGAGATTGATTCCGAAAAGAAAGTTAAACTTGATAATAACATTACAATCAGTGGAAATGTAAAAAATAACGGTACTTTTGATGTAGATGAAAAAACTGTTACTTTTAAAGGCGGTTCAGAAAAATCAGAAATCACCGGAAATACAATAGATTTTGTTGATGTAGTAATCAATAAAGATGTAGATTTTAAAAATTCGAACAATTTTATAAACCTAACTTGCGAACCGGAATCAGCAGCTACAAGCGAAATTTCTATTAATTTGGAAACTTCAGAAAAACAGATTGTAAGCAATAAATTGACTCTAAACGGCTCTGAAGGTGCCAAAGTCAAACTTGCAGGAAGTGGAAAATTCGTAACAGCCGGTTCTGATTCTGAGCATTTTATCGGACAATATCTTCTGATTGGAAAAGATGTTGAAATTTCTGACAATGATACAACCGTAAAAGCAGGAGCCTTCCTTGCAAAGAAATCTGAGGCAGATGGCACTAATTATTCAGTAATCAATCCTCATGGCTGGAAATTTGAGGGCATTATTTACAAATGGACTGGAACAGATTCAACAGAACCAACAAATTTTCATCTTCCTGCAAACTGGGAAATCGGGGTTGTTCCTGATTCGTCTGGAATTGTAACTTATGCAGAGTCTGTTACAAATCAGCCTGTGCTTACTAAGGCTGTTACAATCGGGCACATAACTATTCCGGCTGGCTGTTCACTTGATTTGAACGGAAATAATTTTGAGGTGACTGGAATTTGTGATGAGCTTCCTGAAGGTTCAACTTTTGATATTTCGAATGCTTTTGTAAACAGCGGAACTGTCATTTTAAAAGGTACTGAAACTGTAAGTCTTCCGGCAGGCAAAGTTGATGAGCAGGGAACATGGCATTACAAGGGAGGCGGAAGCGGCACTGTCAAAGAAATTGAGAATCTTGCCTACAAAAATCTTATAATCAGCGGAACAATTGGCGTGGCTACTGACTATACTGTTGTGGCAGGTGATGGAATTTCTTTCGGAACTGACTCAGAAACTGCTAAAATTACAGGTTCGGCTCATTTCGGAAGTCCTGTTACGCTTGCAAATGATGCGATAATTGGCACCAGCGGTGCTTCAATAATATTTGATAAATCTATAAACGGTGAAAAGAGTCTTTCCCTTGCAGGCGGAAACATTGAATTTGAGGAAGATGTTGGAAGTGAAACTCCGCTTTCTTCTATTAATGTAACTGACGATTCAACAATTACCAGAACGGCGGCTTCCCTAATCAATTTGAATGCTAACATTTCGATTGAATCCGGCAAGAGCCTGACCTGTGGGCACGATATAAAAATCAGCGGAAACGTGGCGAACGACGGAACTATTGATGCAAGCGGGAAAAAACTTGAAATCAAGGGAACTGGTGAGTCAAACCAAATCGAAATCAGCGGAAACGGCACGATTATTGTTGCGCCAGCTGATTTTACGGCGGACTACCTTTCAATCGGTGCGGACCTTGTCATAAAGGAAGGAACTGATGTAAAGACCGGCTCTCACAAGGCATATTCCGGCATGGTTAATACAAGTCTTCCTGCTGCAACATCAGATCCTGAAAAAATGGCTTATGCTGCTCTCTTCAAGAATGGCTGGGATTTGGGTTATGAATTTGAGTTTATATGGCAGGGTACGACAGATAATTCTTGGGGGGAAAAGTCAAACTGGGATGTAGGAATTGTTCCAGGGGCTGTCTCAGAAAATACAGTCGGCGTTGCTGTTGTTATCCCGGATAGTATAACTGTCTCAAACTACCCGAAACTTGACGGCCCTGCTTCTGCTTACGAAATTGCTACGCTTTCTGTCGGTACGGAAAATGCTTCTCCCCACAACGCTGTTTTAACACTTTCTTCGGTTGTTTTGAAAGTAAGTTCTAGTCTTACTAATTATGGCATAATATCTTATGCAGGAAATGCAAGAATCACGAATGGTACAACTCCAATTAATGATGTTTTAAATGGAGGAACTGTCGAATATTCTGGAACTACAAGCCAGACGGTTACAAAATTTTCATCAACTACGCAGGATGACTATGTGAATCTGAAGATAACAGGAACTGATGTTAAAATTGATGATAAAATCAGTGTCGCAAAAAATCTTAATATCATGCAGAATGATTTCTCTTCATCTCAATTTGGTTCCCTGCTGGTAAACAACGCTTTAACCTTAAAAGGTGATTTATTTGTTGCAACAGCCTGCTCTTTGAAATCCAATTCAGCAGGATCCATTATTTTTGCAGGCTCTTCCGAACAGACAATTGATGTCGCAGCTGAGCCTGCAAATGCACAATTCGCAAATCTTGAAATTAGCTCAGGTTCTTCAATAACGACAGCTTCGAACTTTACAATTACCGGCAACCTGACGAACAATAATGAAACAGGCGGATTTAATGCGTCTGCTGGAACTGTCACCTTCTCGGGTGCGGATTCGACAGTTTCCGGCAAGAACGTTTTTTATGATGTACGCTCAACTGGTGCAAAAATCACTTTTTCTGCATCAAATACTTTCAACAATGCAGCATTCACTGGTGCATCTTCAACTGTGACATTTGCGGCATCAAATACATTCGATACAGCTTCGTTTATTGGTGCTGGTTCAACCGCAACATTTGCTGATGAAAACACCTTCGCATCACTAAAATTCAATGGTGCAGGCATTACTGCAAAATTTGCCGCAAACAAGGAACAGACTATTACGGATTCATTCTCTTCGATAGGAACTGCCACCGGAAAAGTTCACCTTACGACAGCGGCATCTTCTCTCGTGATTGATGACAATCAAAGCGGAACTTGGTGGATTCTCAATTTCCCTTCCGAAAAGGGCAAGGCTCTTACCGCTCCCGATTTTGTTTACACTGATATTTCCTATTCAAAATCAAAATATGACATTGTTCACGCCTGGGCTCCTACAATTGATGAAGGGGCAGAAGATTCTACTTTGAACTGGTTTTCAAGAAACTATTACTGGATTGGCGGCTCCGGCACTGACGGCTCAAAATGGGAGGCAAGCGCAAACTGGAAGCACAGGAACGATGCCGGAAACCTTTATCCAGTACGAAAATGGCCGACCTATGACAAAAAAAGGAATTCGATTTTCATTGAAACAGCGAGCGGAAATAAAGACTTGATTCTCGAAAATGCAGTAACCATGAAAAATCTTGCCGTAAAGGATGGTGCTGCGATTGATTTGAAAGGCTTTACTGTCTCTGCTGACGATTCTGATAATGCAACGAAGGATTTTGTGAACAAGGGCACTGTCAGGCTTTACGGCGCAAGCGGTCAGATTGATTCAAGCGTAGAAAACGGCTCTGGAAGCACCGTTGAGTATTATGCCGAGGCCGCGGGAACGACTTCTGCCTTTGTCTGGGGAAATGTCTATGAAAATCTGAATATTCTCGGTCCATTTGCAATGGATTCTGACATCAGTGCGGTTAACCTAAAATTCGGAAAGAATGAATTTTACGGAGCTTCTGCGGATTCAGTCAGGAAATTTACTGTCACAGGCTCAGCTTCAATTTTAAACGGAAGCGGAAACGCGCTTTATCTGAAGGGTGAAAATGTTTTTGCAAATCCTCTTGCAATCGGCGACTCTTCTGTAAGTCCTGCTCTTTCCGGCGGAAACATCATTCTCAACAGCGACGGCAACCTGCGACTGGCTTCCGTGGTCTGTGATTCCCTTGAAGTCCAAAGCTCGGTTAAATTTACGCAGGATGTAAGTTCCCCTGTTAAATTTTCCGGGGCTTACTCAACGGTAGACGGAAATAATGTCGCTTTTGCGGAAAATGCAACTTTTACGGGAAGCGCAATAAATCTTCTGGGACACAACACTTTCGCTAAAGCCGCTTCATTCTGTGAGGACATAACTCTTTCAGGCAGCAATACTTTTGCGGATTTTATTTGTAAAACTCCGGGCAGCACACTGACTTTCACCCCCAACACGACTCAGACCGTCTCCCAATTAACGATTCACGGCTCTGATGCAAGCAAAATCAACCTGACTGGAAGCGGGGAGTGGATGATTTCTCCTGCTGCGGGTGGACTTAATCATTCGATTGCTCATGCGGTCATCACTAATTCGAATTTTACTGATTCTGCAAATCCTGTCATCGTTTATGCAAAAAACGGTTACAACACAGACGGAACTGGCAACACCAACTGGATTTTCGCGGGGCATGAATATGTCTGGACGGCTTTGGATTCTGCTTATCCTCATGAATGGAATAGAAGTGAAAACTGGAGCCCTAAATCTGTTCCGGGGCGCTATGCTGATGTAAAGATTAACCAGCTGGCTGGCGGAAATTATCCGGTTCTGAGCGGCGATTTGTATCTCGACAAGGGAAGTAAAGATTTTGCCCTTGATGATGACGGTGACGGAAGCCCTGACAGAAATGAAAGTCTTGCAAGCTGTCTTACAATTGCTTCGGGGGCGGTCTTTGACTTTAACGGCTTCCAGCTCACTTTGAACACGCTGGTAAACAAAGGAAGAATCCGGCTTGTGGGTACGGAAGTTATTACTTCTGACGGAGCTATTGGAATTGCCCAGCTTCCTTTGGACTCAAATTCTTTCCTTACGGGTCTTTTTGAATATTACGGTGATTTTGGTCTTCGCGTATCCCCGAATTTTGGCGACAAGTTCTCCCTTCTTGAATTTACGGACGGCTCTAGCGGTCAGATTTCCGGGGCGATTTCGGTTTCTGGAGAAACTTTGATTTCAAACGGAGCAGGAAAGTCTCTTGAACTCACCGGGGATAACACTTTTGCCGGTGACGTACAGATTAGCGGGGCTGGAAATGTCACGCTAAAAGGTCAGAAGAGTGATACAAGTCCTCTTAGCCTGACCGGAGCCGTTGATTCTTCAAAATTGACTATTAAAAGCGACGTCGTTCTCAACGGAAACGTCACGACTGCTGATACTCAGGATTACGAAGGAAAAGTCACCCTCAATGCGGGAATTGTTTTCAATGCGGCTGATTCACGTCTATCTTTCGGCTCGGACATCTTGAGCGGAAATGAAAATTCTGCCCTCACTTTCGAAAGTCCGGCTTCTTTGGGCGGAAACGTCACGACGGCTCTTTCTCAGACTTACAAAAAGAACCTGACTTTGCTGGCTGACGTGATTTTTACTGCTGGAGCTGGTGTGAAATTTGATTCTGCTTCCGAACTGAGCATTACTTCGGATAAGTCTGCGAAATTCAAGAGTCCTCTTTCTGCAAACTGTGACCTTGCAATCACGGTTCCCCTCTTTGACTTTGATTCCAACGCCTCTTTCAAGCATACTGACAGCACAAAAGCCCTTACCCTAAAGTCTGGAACTGCCCTTACATTTAAGAATGTTGCTTTTGATGCCGGAAAACTGATTATCGACGAGGGGGCAAGCTTCACTCAGACCGGCGTAAATCTTGCGACCGCCGTTCAAAAGGTTTCTGCAATCGAAAACAATGGTTCCTGCGTTTGGGATTCTGGCAGCGAGGGCGGAAGTCTCCTGCTTGCCGGAAGCATTTCTGGCAGCAAGGCCGACCAAATCATCTTCAACAAAAAGAATGTAAGTCTCTCGGCTACTCCGATTACGATTTCCGGCGTCTTCTTTGATCTGACGGTTCCGGGCGGAATAAATGCCACAAACGGCTCTGGTCTTGTCGTCCGGCGGAACTTTACCGTTTACGGAAGCTACCTGCACAACAGCCAGAGCCTCACTCTCGGCTCGGTAACTTTTGATGACGGAAGAAAATACGCCAGTGCAAACAATGATGACGGCTCAGCCGGCTTGATTTCTTCTCCTTCAAACCTTGGAAGCGTAAAGATTGTCCAGGAAGGAAGCGGCAAGAAATTCACCTCGAATATAGAAGGTCTTTCATTCTCTTTGGACGATGCTAGTGTCGCAGCCGGAAGCATTGAATTTGCAGAAAAGCTCAAGGCCCTTTCCCTGACAAACGCTGAAAACACCAATTTTGCAATTCTTTTTGATTCTGCCTGCGAAATTACTGAAGCCGTCACTTTTGGAACGAGCGGAAACGTAATCCTGGGAACAAAAGAAGACTCTGCCTGCGTTTTTGCAAACACACTTGAACACACGGCGGGCGACACAAAACTTGCAGGCTCAATCCTGTCTTCTTCGGCAAAATTTGCAAGAACCCTTCTCACTCAGAACGTAAAGATTGACTGCGGCTCAAATTCCGTGATTTTCACCGGCGACCTCGATTCTGATTCTTCGGATTCGCCCCGAGCCCTTTCAATTGGAAACGAAACTTCACTCACCAGCGTAAAATTTGAAAAAACTTGCGGACTTGTAAATCCTCTTGCTTCACTTCTTGTTTACGGAAATGCTGAATTCGGCGGAAATCTTATTTCTGAAGAAATCGTAAACCTCAAGGGCAACGTCATTTCCTTTGCTGACGTAAGCCTCCTTTCAAAAAAGAAGTATATTCTTCTGGACGGTCAGAATTCACGGACTGTGGGAACTGCTTCCGGCAGCCTGACCTTTGCCTCTGACCTTTTCGTGGACATGGATACAGAGGCTTCCCTCACGCTTTCTTCTGATATAACATGGCAGAAAATCTTCTGCGGCTATTCAGGAAAAATCACTTCCGGGGCAGTCAAGCTCTCTGGAAAAGACCTGATTCTCTTTGGTCCGACCTACAGCCCTGATGACCCGCGCTATTCCGGCTCTGATTCAAGATTCGCTTACTTCGGCTATGATTCTCTGGCCTACAAGCCGGCATCTGCATCTTTGGGCTTCAAGTCAGAATTCTTGACAAGCGGAAGTCAGGTCATTCTTTCAGGAAATTTCTACGCCAACGGACTTGATTTGTCTGGCGCTTCTTTTGTAATTCCAAATCAGGCGGCTTCAAATCCAATCTTCAATTCAAGCAGCGACGTCACCGAAAGACAGTGGGGACTTCCTTACGCAGTTGCCTTTAATTCTGAAATCTCAAATTGTTCGGCTTCTTCCCCGGAAGGCTCGGCTTTCGTTACGGCCGCAAAGGCTCAGAATGTCACTGATAAGAGCGGAAATACTGGTTTCCAGTTTGAGCTTCCTCAAATCAGCGGGGCACACTCAGTCTCGGATTCTGTCATCTGCCTGACTTTTGACATGGCTCTGGAAAACTCAAAGGGCGAAGTTTCAAGCACAATCGCGCTTGTTTCTTCTCTGGAAAAGGGCGGAATCTTCTACAACGGAAAATCCCTTGCCTTTGACGGAAAATTCTACACGGAATCCGACGGAACTGACTGCTCTCTCCCTCTTTCGGAATCAAGTCTTGCCCTTACTGACATTCCGGCTTTCACTCCGCTTTACCTCAAGGTTTCTTCCGCCGCAAACAATTGGAACACTGACGCGACCGCATCTTCTGCAGGAAGCGAGGACAGCACTGACAGGAGTGGAATCCACCGCAACAGAACGACAGACCTGTCTTTGTTTGAAGGACTTTTCTTTGCGGCAGACGGAAAAACTATGTGCCGCAATTACGGAATCGGCCAGTGGAGCGAAAATTATGCTGACTATTCTGATGCTCCGATTTTTGCCACAGTCGACAGGGCTCGCCCGGTTCTGGTTGACCTTTTTACCGGCCAGGAACTTCACTCAACAAATACCGGTACGGCTGATTCTCAGAAATTCTATGATTCCCACAACTTTATCGAACTCAGGTATTCTGAGCCAGTGGACATCGGAAACCTTATGGCTGGGGCGGTCGAGCAGAATCAGAATCAGCAGGCCCAGACGGAATTTAACTCTGCTGAAAAACACGGCGGTGCAATCACAAATAACTCTGGCTCCGGAGGCCTGACTCTTGCAGGCTTCGTTTCAATCGAAAAGGGCGAGCTTACGTCCGGCTACAAATCAGGTTCGGCAGGCTCATATTCATTCAATTCGGACACCAACAAGGCTCATGCCCTTTACCGAAAATTCTCAAAAAATGCCGGGGATGAAGAGCAAATCTTCCCAAGCCGGGTAAGGATTTCTGTCGCAGGCTATGTTGACGAAGAAAATCCTCTCTCTCTGGACGGAGCGGAATTCCACAACTGGATTGGCTACATCGATTCAAGCACAAGCCCGGCCGGTCAGGTCATTCCTCTGGCAAATAAATTCATCACTGACCTTGCAGTAGATTCTGAGGGCCAGCCTGTCAAAAATATCTTTGATGAAAACAATTCTTCCCGCTCACTTTCAGTCAACGACCGGGCATCTTCTTCACCGTCTTCTCTTTACGGCGACTGGGATTGCAGTCACCCGGTTTTTGCCGCCTACGTCACCAACTTTAACGACTCTGATCCAAACGTAAGCTGGAATTATGGCGACAGCGACTACAGGCAGTACGAAATGCTGGGAACGGTTAATTCAAACACCAACGCCTATATCGACACGATTGAAATGCACCTCTTTGACAACACTCAGAATTATTCCGCTGACGACCTCTATAAGTGGGCTGCCCGAAAAGGCTGGTCTTCTTCCGGAAGCAACGTAATTCCTGGCTTTGAGGCTCCTGAAAGTGCCGGTGGTAGCCGGGCAATCCCTCAGTCAGCTGCCATGACCCACGGTGGAATCAGGCGAAGCTCACTTGACGGTGCAATTTCTGCCTTTAGATACAAATATTCTCTCGATGACTTTGAGTCTGACTTCCGTCCTTTTGCAGAAAGAGACATTTCCCAGCATGTAAAGAGTCCTATTTTCCGAGGTGAGACACTTTCCGAGACATTTACCGACAACGACCAGCCTTATCTGGGACTTACAATCAACACAAATGACTCAAAGCTCCCTATCCGAACGACATTTACGGTAACTTATGAGCCGAAAAAATCATTCATCACGGATTTGGCCGGAAACCGCCTGCTTCATACTGATTCAGGCTCCGATAAAAAAATCCTCCACACAATCGATATTACTCCGCCGTCATTTACGATGACGATTTCTCCGGTTGGTGAAAATAAAATTTACGCAGTCTTCACCAAGCCTCTGGCCTACAAGGGAACTTACCTCAGCGAGCTGGGAGGTGAACTTCCTTCGGTTCTTGAAAAAATCGCTTCCAACCTGGAATTCGTTTACTCAGAGGAAGACAATGTTGATACGACTTCGGCTCCTGACGGTGACAAGGCGATTTCAATTCTTTCTGCTGAGCTTGCCGTCGGAAACATGGATTATACGGCCATTCTCTTTACCCTCGACCGAAAGATTTCCCTTGATGACGTCGAAAAAATCTGGATCCGCATCAATGATTTGGGAGAAGGAACGGCAACCCTCTTTGGAGACGTTACTGCTTCCTACATTCAGGATAAGCTGGGCAATCCTGTTCCGGTTCACACCTGCCATGCCCTCAGCGATTTTGCAATCAATGCGGTGAACATGCTTTACGCCTACTCTGACAATACTGATGATGACGGCTGGGATGAACATGAAATTTACGGCCAGGGCCTTGCGCCAGAGTCAAGCGACTATGCGGTTCATGATTTCAGCGAGGACGGTGAGAATTACAACCGCCTGCGCTCAGGAAGGGATATCGTCTTCCAGTTTGAATTCTTTGATTCTGAGGATGACAAGGGAAAATCAGCCCTGAAGAACGGTGAGGCCCTTGCCCTTGTTTATGACGAAAAGGCAAACATCCGCCCGGAATGGAAAGGCAGCAAGTACAATCTTCTTACGGAAGGAGACTGGCGAATCTGGCTGGATAATCATTTCGAAGCCTTCTCCCTCAGCTATAATCCTTCTCCGCTTTCGGCATCTTTGCCATCTCCGCCGCTTTTTGCTGACGTCGAAGGTTCTGACATTTTGAAGAACATGACCTGGAGAAACGAGGATTTCAATATTGAAGCCGGAAAGGAATATCAGTTCTTCTTTAAGATTCTGGATTCAAGCGGAAACGTAATCCAAATCAACCATGACGGCGACACAAGAACTCCGCGCATTCCTCTTTACACCTTCCGAATGCCAAAAGAGCGGATTTCAGCCGGTGACTTCTCATATCTGGACTTGTGGTCATTCACGACAAGAGACTTAACAAGGCAGAGGGGCGGAGTCACAATCCTCAACAACGTAATCAATGCTGCGTTAGGCGAAAAGACAGCAATCGAAGTGAACATGAAGAATGACGGAAACCTGAACGTCTTCGTCATGACCCTGGACGGAAACATAATCAAGCGGCTTTCAAAAGGCTCAGTCAAATCGGGCACACACTACTTCTACTGGGACGGCAAAAACGGTGCCGGAAAGCCTGTTGCCCGAGGTCTTTATTTCATCCGCGTCTCAGGCAGCGGAATTGATGAAACCCGAAAGGTCATGGTCGTGAAGTAGGGCTGACGCTGGGATTTTTCAGTCATTTTCCTATGATTGAAACTTTCTCAGCTTTTCTTCATAATAATCAGGTTATGAAAAAAAACAGACAATCAGAGCGTTTTGACGATTTCGCCCGAATTAATTGCAGCGAACTGTGTATCGTCAGTGGCGTTCTGACAGACATCAGCAAAGAGGGATTTAAGGCAGAATTCAATGCTCCCTGTGATGTCGATGCCGAAAAGGAATATAACGTTCAGATCCGTCTTTCAAGAATAAGCGCCGAGCCTCTGGAATTGATTGCCCGGCCCATGTGGTCAAATTTTGAAGACGGAAAAACTTCAATCGGCTTTTATATTCTCCACTCAAAGGACACAGCCCGTCTCGAAAAGTACATCAAAATGCTCAAGGAAGACTTGAATTCCGAAGACGACACAGGCATTATTTCCTACGACACAGAATCTTTGTTCATATAAATCTCAAATCAGGAAGTCTCAAAAATGACAAAAATCGAGAAACTGCAGGGAGTGGCTTTTCTTGCCTTTCCCGAAATGAAAAATCTTCTGGCCTCTGAACTTGCTGACCGCTTCGGCTACGGAAAAATCGTCGAGTCTGCAACAATCAGCGGAAAGTCATTTGCTTCTCAAGGTTCTGCCGTCTGGTACGGGGATCTTCTTTACTGTCCTGATTTCAGCATTGATTCCTTAAATGAAGATGGGGGCAGCCTGCCTTACTGGGCAAGGACCGTCATGGCCCAGCCTTTTTTGCTTCACTTTGACTCAATCGGCGAGGCCGCAGGCGAACTCAAAAATATCCAGCGAAACTGGGCTCCTTACCAGTACCAGCTTTTCCGCCGGGCAGCCTTGATTCAGGACAAGCTTCCCTACATCAATTTAAAAGTGCGAAAATTCCCTGTGAATATCCCAAACAGCCCGATCGGCCTTTACACTTTGCTTGACGACAAGACTCTTATTGCTTCGGCTCAAACAAATTCGCCTCTTCCGGCCGGCAGCCTTCAGTTTGAGGAAGACCATGAAAATCCGCCCAGCCGGGCCTATCTTAAAATTCAGGAAAGCCTTTCCCTTTATCACTGTTTTTTCGGCGTGGATTTCCCGAAAGAGGGCGACAAGTGCTTTGAAGCCGGTGCCTGTCCGGGCGGCTGGACCTGGGTTCTCCGTCAGCTGGGAGCGGACGTCCTTGCAGTTGACAGGGCAGAACTTGCTCCGTCATTGATGTCTGACCCGCATGTAAAATTCATGGCTCACGACGCCTTTACTTTAAAACCAGAGGAAGTATGCGAGTCTTTGCAGTGCGAAAAACTCGACTGGCTTTTGAGCGACGTAATCTGCTACCCGGAGCGTCTTTTTGAATGGATTAAAACATGGCGTGAATCTGGCCGTGCCAAAAACATTATCTGCACAATCAAAATGCAGGGCGCAATCAACTGGCCGCTAATCGCCGACTTCGCCGCAATCCCCAATTCCAAAATCGTGCACTTGAATTACAACAAGCACGAGTTAACGATTATGATTCGAAATTATTAATCAGAACGCATAGCGACTTCTTAAAAGCCGATAAAGTGCAAATCATGCGGAAGCAAGGTTCGGCCCTGAATCCACTTTGTGCGGGCGAGCGCAGCGAGTCCAATTTCCAAATTCGCACAACCGTGGATTCCTAAGGGACGGTTCTTGCTGGAAGCATGATTTGAGCTTAGCCGATATTACTGGAAGTCGTATGGGGTCTCTTGGTAGACGTAGTAGTTGAGCCAGTTTGAGTAGAAGAGGTGCGCCGTGCTTCGCCAGGTGTTTATCGGCGAGCGGGTGCAGTTGTCCTCAGGAAAGTAATTTTCCGGCAAATCTATCGGAAGGTTTTTGTTTCTGTCCCGCCAGTATTCGTGGGAAAGAGTTTCCGTGTCGTATTCCAGGTGGCCCATCATGAAGATTGAGCGGTTGTCCTTTGATTTTGACAGTGTGACCTCACCTTCTGAATTTTCTGCGAGAATTACAAGGTCATCCTTGGCTTCGATGTATTTTCGGTCAACAGTGGTGTGTCGGCTGGTTGGAACCGGGAAAACGTCGTCAAAACCCCTCATGAGAGGATCTGCCTTTACAGTGCGGTGATTCGGCAAAATTCCAAAGAGTTTTTTGGGCAGGCCCTGCTTTTGAATTCCGTAGTTGTGGTAAAGACCCGCCTGTGCACCCCAGCAGATGTAAAGGGTAGAAAAGACGTTTTTCTTTGCGTAGTCCATGATTTTGCAGAGCTCTTCCCAGTAATCAACCTGCTCAAAAGGCATCTGCTCGACAGGGGCGCCCGTGATAATCATGCCGTCGTATTTGTGACGGAAAAGCTCGCTTGAAGGAATGTAAAATTTTTCAAGATGCTCGCCTGAAACGTGGGTTGATTCGTGCTCTTCCATGCGAACGAGAGAAATATCGATTTGAAGCGGCGTGTTTCCGAGCAGGCGCAAAAGCTGGGTCTCTGTTGCCTCTTTGGTGGGCATGAGGTTGACGATTGCGATTTTGAGAGGACGGATATCCTGGCTGGCCGCACGGTTTTCGGTCATCACGAAGATATTCTCATTTTCAAGAATGCTGCGTGCTGGCAAATCTGATTGAATCTTAATTGGCATGATGACCTCACTTTCTTTTGATATAGGGCCTAGTGTAGCAAGTTTTTCTTTTTTTTACTATACTTTATTTATGAATAACGATAGAAGAGCTGCCATTAAAAAGCTTAAGAGTCTGTATCTTTCTCCCAAAATTGACATAAACGATTTCAGGCTTCGTTTTGATGAAACTTTTTCTTCCGTATTTTTGCCCAACAATGTTGAGCTTGAGGAAAAATCCTTCCAGGGCATAAAGTGCGACATGATCGTACCTGAAATGTACGCCTCAAACCGAGTCCTGATTTATGTTCACGGCGGAAGTTTTGTCGGCGGGTCAAGGGCTTCTTACAGGCCTTTTGTTGCGGCTCTTGCAAACGCCACATCGAGCAGGACTTTTCTTCCTGAGTTCAGGCTTGCTCCCTCTCATCCATTCCCGGCCAGCCTGGATGACATTAAGCAGGTTTTCCAGTCGGTCTTTATTGAGACGGAAACGGCCCTTTCAATGAGCACTGACAGCGAGGATTTTACCAAGGTTCCTGAAATCCTAATCATGGCTGACACCAGCGGCGCTTCAATTGCCCTGGGCTTGATTTACGGTCTTCAGGGAAAGTACCGCGAGGCTATCCGTCAGGTTGTTCTTTTCAGTCCCTGGCTTGATTTTTCTGAGAAAAACGACATGTTCACCAGCAAAAAGGTGAGCGATGAGATTTTTACGGCTGATTCAGTCCGCCTTGCAAGCGAGCACTACACATATCAGGAAAACTGGAGCAATCCTCTGGTTTCGCCGCTCAAGGCCACAAAAGAACAGCTTGAAAATTTTCCGCCTGTTTTCATTCAGATGGGCGAAAAGGAAATATTCTACGATGATGCCGTTGTTTTCAGCGACATGCTCAAAAATTCCGGCGGCACATGCAAGCTCGACGTATGGAAGAAGATGCCGCCAATGTTCCAGCTGGCAGACGAAAATCTCTATCTGGCACATCTTGCGGTGGAGAGAATCGGTCAGCTGATTACGACGAAAGACCACTCTAACGAAAGTGTCCACGAAATTCAGCTCGAACTTGAAAGGAGTTAATTATGGAATTGGTTTGTCCTGCAGGTAATATTGATAAACTCAGCTACGCTTATGCTTACGGAGCAGACACGGCTTACATCGGTCTCAAAAGATTTTCACTCCGTATCAAGGCCGACAATTTTTACGAAGACGAGTACAAGCGTGTAATCGAACTTAAAAAGAAATATCCTCAGAAGAGGCTTTTCTGTGCATTGAACATCGCTTTCCACAATCATGACCTCAAGATGTTCATGCAGAACCTCGACTATTTCAAGCAGTACCCGATTGATGCATTCATCGTTCAGGATTTGGGCATGGTGCCCATTTTGCAGAAGGAATTCCCGGGCACTCATCTGCATCTTTCGACCCAGGCTTCCTGCATGAATAAAGAAGCCGTCAAAATGTATCATTCTCTGGGCTTTAAGCGTGTCGTTCTTGGCCGCGAAGTTTCCCTCGATGAAATCCGCGAAATTAAAGACGCCTGCCCGGAGATGGAGCTTGAGTGCTTTGCCCACGGAGCAATGTGCATCGCTTATTCAGGCCGCTGCCTCATGAGCGCCTATCTTACAGGCCGTTCGGCTCAGTCAGGCTTCTGCTCTCACTCTTGCAGATGGGAATACGACTTGGGCGTAGAAAAGAGCAAGCTCAATCTTGAGGGCGGAAAGATTTCTGCTGAGGCTGCCAAAGAAATTGCCCAGTCAGGAATTTTACGTTTGCAGGAAAGACAGAGACCGGGCGAGTTCTTCCCGGTTTTTGAGGGCGATGATTTTACGGCAATCCTTTCTTCAAAAGACCTCTGCATGATTGACCATCTGGCCGACATGAAAAAGGCCGGAGTCGATGCAATCAAGGTTGAGGGCCGCATGAAGTCAACTTACTACGTTGCCATGGTTGCCCGCGCCTACCGAAAGGCACTCGATGCCCTTGAAGGAAAAATTTCCGCAGAAGAAGCCGCTCCTTTCATCGCATCCCTTGACGACGTTGCCCACCGCGAGGCTACGACAGGCTTCTATTACAACCGCGGAGACGCAGACAAAACAACAATCGGTGCAAGTGATTCTCCATATCTGCTTGCGGCCGCCATGGGAAATCCATATTCAGACCAAGAATGTGAGAAAATCCTTGCGGCAGGACAGAAACTTGTCGCAGACCGCCAGGCTGAGCTTGCTGCAATGCACCCGAACGCCCGCGAGGCCGTTTTGCGTGACCTTGAGCAGCATCCGGAAAAGGTCATCAAGACTGTAGAAAAGCGAGAGGGCTGGAAGGTTTATCCTTACGATGCCCTGAACAGAGTCGATGCAGGCACTGAGCTTGAGTTTGTTTCACCTTCTGTGCTGGGCCGAAAGGTTTCTGGCAGCGAGTACGACTTTATCAACCCGAAGACCGGTGAAAAGCTGGACTGGGTAAACGCCGACCACGACTGTGCAATCTACACAGGGGTTCCGGTCGAAGAAAACACCCTGGTCCGAGTCAAAGACCCGGAATATGTAGAGGGCGAGATACGCGATTATGGCAGATAGTTAAGCCCGCCATGCCGTGGAACCCCGAAGTTGCGGAACATAGTGAAGCAATGAGCGTTAGCGAAGGGTGGAAGGGCAGCCGCTAGAGATTTTTGCGCCAAAATGAAGAAAAAACTTTTTGTATTTATTTTTACACTGGTTTCTTCTCTTTCATTCGCTGAATTCAACGACGGAAGGCTTACAAAATTCATCAGCTTTGACCTTGCTTCCACGACCAGCCGGGGAATCGAGCAGTATAACAGGCTTTTTTCCTCGGAAGTCGCTCTTCTTTCCCACTGGTGGGAGGGGCTGGCCGGCTTTCAGGCTTACGAAGATTCTTTTGACCTGACTTTCGGGGGCCAGCTTTGGTTTCCCTTTGCCAACTGGTATTTTGAGACGGCCCGGATTGCTTTGGGCTGTGGCGGCAGATACCATTTTCAGCGCTACAAGGACATTTCTTCCGAGCACGACTATCTTTTTAACACGACTTTCCGCTATCAGAGCAAGTCAGGCACGACCATCACTTTTTATGGCGGATATGGCGGAAAAGCCACGAAAATAGACGCCCTTTCTTCTTACGTTCCCTGGATTTATGACGATTACCCTGAGGCCGGTTTTCTGGTCGATAAAATCTGGCAGAACGGATTTGAAATTTACTTCGAGCACGCCCTCAACGATTTCTATTCTTACCCACTTTTTTGCTCGCCTCACTACAAACTCGGGGCGGCCGTCAATCTTGATTCAGGCCTTCGCTTTGGCGGCGACATTTCCATGCGGATTGCGGACGGTTATGCCACTTCTCCCTACGTTGACAGTCTGATTTTTAAACTTTCTGCGAGGTACACATTTTGAAAAAGCTTGCCTCACTTTCCCTTAGTTTTTTATTGCTCCTTTTTCTGGCTTCCTGTTCTGCCTATGGATTTTTCTGGGGCCAGTTCGCCGAGGATGACGTTGACGAGCGTTCTCCTTCCATGAAAAATCTCGGGACTCTGGATTTGTCCTCTCAAAAACTTCAAGTTTCTTCGACCTACAGTTTTCTTGTCTTTACGGATTCTCATTTCGGCTCGGAAAGGGAAGAATTGGATGAGGGGGCTTTTTTGGCATGGCTTGACGACTGGTTCAAAAAATATTCTGAGGGCGAGGACAAGGATTTGACTAAGATTCCCCGCTTTGCAGTGAATCTGGGGGATACGGCTGACGGCGGAAAGGAAGAGCAGTTTAAGGAATACCTTCGCTTTGAAGAAAAAATAAGGGCTCTTGCCGGAAAATATCTTTCTTTTGAAAATGAGCCTTCAAGTGCCTTCAAAGTCTACTCTATTTTGGGAAATCACGACCTTTACCACAAGGGCCAGTCCCACTTCATGGAGCTGATTTATCCCCACACTTCAAGCTATATCCTCAACATCGATGCTGATTCAAAAGATTCTTGGCCTGGATTTTCGTATTATTTCCTCGACAGCGCGAACGGAAGCCTGGGCACAAAGCAGCTGGCCGATTTTAAAAAAAAGGCCGGGGATGATCCTCGCCCAAAAATCGCCTTTTCCCACTATCCGATTTACGCCGGCGGCAGCGATATGTTCATGCTCATTCAGAATACCCTGGAGCGCAACACGATTTTAACCTATTTTGCAAAAAGCAATGTGAGGCAGGTTTACGAGGGCCACGCTCATTCTGACTATGGCTTTGACTTCGAGAAATTCCGCGAGGATGTAATCGGCTCTTTAAGGTTTACTCACAGGGCAGAAAAACAGTGTGCAATTGTCACCGTGAATGAAGTGAGCCAGCAGGTGCACACTGAAATCGTTAAGTTTAATTAGCAATTTCTTCTGCTGATTTCTAATTATTTCTTTTCCCACTCGACATTGACCATGCGCTTTTCGATGTTCTGAATTCGCTGGAAGGTGAGGCAGGTTGCCTTGTGGATGCGGAGGCCTTTTTTGTTGGTGTAGGCTACGATTGGGTCGCCCGGCTGAGGATTACAGCAGCCTGCAAAATTGAACTCAACGTTTTTGGTGCCCTCGACGATGATTTTGCCCGTGTATTTGCTTCGTTCCGCAAGTTCAGGATTTTCGCCCTTGGCAGAGCGGTGCTTGCGCTTTTCTTCCTGAATTGCCCGGCTTCTCTCGTTCTGGGCGTCCAAATCCCTGGCCCTCTGTTCTGCCGCAGCCTTGTCCTCGAAGGTCGGGTCGTTTGCAAGCAGCCATGAATGGATTCTCTGGCGGGCCTTGCTGGTTTTGACTACCTTGAGCTGATTTTCGGTGGGGTGAGCCTGAGGATTTGTGATGATTTCGATAATCTGTGTATTCTGCAGGGCTTGAGTAATCGGAATGATTTTGCCGTCTGCCTTTGCACCGACGATTTTTTCGCCGACTCCTGAGTGAACGTGATAGGCAAAGTCGATTGCGCAGCTTCCTTGCGGCAGATGAACTACGTCGCCTTTTGGCGTGAAGACGTAAATTTCATCGCCCAGAAGTTCGCCCTTGAGTTCTGCAAAGAAAGTTTCGTCGCTGAGGTTTTCTTTTTTTAGGTTCTGCAGCTGGTTGAAAATTCCAAGAGAATTGACGTCAACCTTGTCGTGGTTCATGCCCTTTTTGTAGAGCCAGTGAGATGCGACACCGTGCTCGGCCATATTGTGCATGTCCCGGGTGCGGATCTGGATTTCAAGCGGCTTTCCCTCACAGACGACCGTGGTATGAAGGGACTGGTAGCCGTTTGACTTTGGCATGGCGATATAGTCTTTGAAACGGCCGTCCATCGGTTTCCAGAGGCCGTGAACGATTCCGATCAGCGTGTAACATTCTGCATTTGTGTCGCAGATTACGCGGAGGGCCAGAAGGTCATAAAGTGATGAGGCCGGAACGTTTCGCTTCTGCATCTTTTTGTAGATTGAGTAAAAGTGCTTGGCACGGCTCGAAATGCTTACATTGATTCCGACCTTTTCCGCAGATTTATAGATTGCGTTTACAGCCTTTTCAAGATAAGTTGCCCGCTCGTCCTTTTTGGTGGCGACGATAGCCTTAATCTGCTGGAAAACATTTGGGTTTGAGTATTTGAGGCTCAGGTCTTCCAACTCGTTTTTGACGCTCTGCATACCCAGCCTGTCAGCCAGCGGAGCCCAGATGTCGATGACTTCCGCTGCAACGAGCCTCTGCTTTTTTTCTTCGATATTCTTGAGGTTGCGCATTCGGTCGAGGCGGTCTGCAAGTTTTACGAGGATAACGCGCACGTCGTCAATCATGGCAAAGAGCATTTTTCGGATTGAATCAGCCTGCTGAATCGTGGTGGCGTTGATTTTCATTCCGGTGATTTTTGAAGTGTCTTTGACGATTTTGTAAACAGTGTCGCCGAACTTGGCTTTTACTTCATCGTGAGAAATTCCTTCGACTTCGAAAATTGAGTGCAAAAGACCGGAAATGACGGTGTCAATATCAAGCTGACCTTGTGCCAGAATTGCCGCAACACGGATTGGATGGAGATAATATGGAAGACCGCAGGTGCGCTTGATGTCATTTGTTTTTTCGCAGAGAAAGTCCCAGGCGAACGTAAAACGATTTTTTTCTTCTTCAGAAAAATTGCCGAAAGTCTTGAAGAACTGTTCAATCAAAACTGCTGGATCTGTTTCTGTCTTATTGGTCGAAATATCAAATCCCATAAAATTCCCATCCTTACCATAAGATAACACAAAATTAAAATAATGGGTAGAAAATAACGAAAAATCTCTATAAATAAAAAAAATTATTGAATTTATGAAAAAGCGCGTTATAATCTTCAGTATGGAGAAAGTTTTATTTAAAAATAATTGTCACACTGGGCTTGCCATGCCCAAAATCTTCCATATAATCCGATTTGCGATAAGGCCAAATCTTTCTTATTTTCTAAAATCAATCACACAAAAAATTTCTTCTCTCGTAAAAACAAGTCCGCTTGGTTTTGCTTCGTTTGAGGCATAGCCGGCGGTCTTTTTTATATAAAAAGTTTCATTTGGAGGAGTAAAAATGAAAAGTAATGGGAAGATGCTCGATACAAGCTTGAGCATGACGGAATCATTCCGTCCGAAGATGGCACGACCGGGAGCATTTTTGTCTCTGGTTCGCAAGTTTGTCGCGCTTTTTGCGGCAACAGCATTTCTGTTTGCATTCACTTCATGCAGTTCTGATTCGGGCGGCGGAAGCGATGACAATCCACTCACACCACCAGCAGAAGAAATTACCGACGTTCAGAAAAAAGCCGAAGGAACCTACACAATCGGCGAAACGACTTACACTGTGGAAAATGGCAAAGTCACAGTAAAAAAAGAAGATGGTACAACAAAAGAAGTCGGAGAGATAAGCAAGGAAGGCGTCATCACAATCAAGCAGGATGACGGCACAACTACGGAAATCACTGCGACAACAGATAAAGACGGAAAAACTACAACAACCGTCAAAATCGAAACAAAAAAGGAAGACGGAACCACCGAAACAAAAACATACACTGGTGATTTGAGCACTGGAACTCTCACAAACAATGACAATCCAGAAGAAAAGCTGGAAGTCAAAAAGACTGAGCCAGAAAAGCCAGCCGAGAATCCAGAAGAGCCGAAAACGGATGACCCGAAAGAAGACCCAAAACCAGAGAATCCGAACCAGGACGATCCGAAGGAAGACCCGAAAACTGACGAGCCGGAAAATCCTGATCCGGAGAAGCCAAATCCTGACAATCCGAACAAGCCGGAAGACCCGAACACTGACCCAAAACAAGATGACCCGCAGGAAAATCCAAATCCAGAGAATCCGAACCAGGACGATCCTAAGGAAGACCCAAAAACAGATGAGCCGGAGAATCCTGACCCTGAGAAGCCAAATCCTGACCCAGAAAAACCTGAGCCAGAGAATCCTGAGCCAGAGGAACCAGAACCTTCGGTAACAGCAGGCAGCTTTGAAATCACAATCGATCCAAACTCAAAAATCATTGTTGAACCTGCTGTAACTGATACCACAATCACGCTCACTGCAGAAGATGGCTTCACCGGCTACACATGGCTCATCGACGATGGCAAAAAAGTCACTGAGTTCGATGGTGCGAAAGTTAGTGAAGACGGAAGAATTCTCACTCTAACACGAAAAAGCCTTACAAGGGACGCCAAATATCCGGTTTCGCTCCTTGCGATAAAAAATGGCATTCCGTACAGCGCAAATATCCTGGTGAAAAATGTAACAGACCGGAACTAAAAAAGGGAGAAGATAAATGAAAAGAAAAATATTATCGGCACTTGCGGCCATTACGGCACTGGCACTTGCTTCGTGCTCAATGTTCAACAGCGGTTCTGAAGAAGACTCTTCTCAGCCAGCATACATCAAAGTCGGCGTAAAAGACATCTCTCGCTCAGCTTTGCCGAACGTAACAAAAGAAGATGAATTTGAGCAATTCACGCTCACAGGAACTGCGGAAGACGAAAATGTTCTTGCCGTAAAAGAAACCTGGGCTACAGACGAAACTTTAACAGCCTGGACAAAAATGAAAGAAGCAAGCATTCCTGTAACAGAAGGAGCAGGCTACAGCTTCACTCTCTCAGCCGTAAAAGGCGGAGCAACATGGCAGGGCAGCTGCGCAAAAACAATTCAAAGCGGAAAGAACACACTTACTTTCACGCTCTCACTCAGCGCACTTTCTGCAGAAGGCAAGGGAAATCTTGAAATCACCCTCAGTTTGCCGGTAAGCGTAAAAGCCGTTGAAGCAAAACTTACAAACAAGGAAGACCCAAAAGTCACCGGAAAAACAGAATTCAAGGGTGGAGAAGAATCAGGCTCTGTTTCATTTGCCGCAAAGGACATTCCTTCTGGAAACTACCTTCTCACATTCAGCCTTTTTGGCGACGAGGCAAAAACATTAAAGCTCGGCGAATGGCGGGAATATGCGGGAATCACAAAGGGTCTTACAAGCTCATCAACTGACAAAATCAGCGAGCTTGAGGAAATTTACACGATTGACCTTGAACTCGGCGAAGGCACTTTGCAGGGCACAATTCCAGGCTCATACACTCGCTACTCAGACAAAATCAGCCTCCCGGATGCAAAAAAAGCCGGAGACACTTTTGACGGCTGGGTTGACGGTAACGGCGAAGAAATTACGGAAATCAAAAAAGGCACAGTAGGAAACATTACGCTCAAAGCAAAATGGCTTGGCGGAATCTACGTTACAGCCGAACAAGTCAAAAATGGTGAGCTCAAGACAAAACTCCTTGAAGCCAAAGGCGCAAACCTCAAAAACGTAAAGGTTGTTCTCCCGGAAGGCATAACAAGTATTGAATCTTCTCTTTTTGAAGGCTGCACTTTCCTTTCAGAATTCACAATCCCTGCTGGCGTAACTGAAATCGAATCATCTGTATTTAAAGGCTGCTCTGCACTTTCAGAAATCAAAATCCCTGCAAAAGTAACAAAAATCGGAGCATCTGCATTTAAAGACTGTACTTCTCTTGAAAGCTTCGAATATGACGGCACTGCAAAAGAGTGGGCAGAAGTTGAACGAGGCTCAGACTGGCACCAGAATGTTCCTGCAACAAAAATCGAGTGTACTGATGGCTCAGTAGACCTTGACTATGACGGAAAAGAAAGAATCTCGCCAATCGAGCTTGCGCTTGGAAAAGTGGAGCTTTCTGGTGACATCAAGCTCACATTTGACAAGGAAACTGGAATATTTACGGCAGAGGAAGGTTTTGATAGCTATCAGTGGTATTTAGGGGGCTCGGAATATACAAAGGGTAATGAACTGACTGGAGGCAAGCCAAACCAATTCAAAATATCCAAAAAGCTCGACATTGGTAGGATGAATTTTTACATCACAGTGATTGCAAAGGATGCTGATGGAAAAGTTTATGCTGCAGAACATGATCTACTTGAGGACATTAAAGTCGTAAAAGTTACTTTTGTTGAAAATGCTGACGGCACAGGTGACTTAACTGCAAAAACAAAAACAACTTATCTTTACACTTTTGATGACTTCCGGTTGGATGAAGGTATTTTTATTAGAAAAGGCTACGAACTGGTATGCTGGAATACAAAGGCAGATGGAAGCGGAACTTCTTACAAAGTGGACGATAAGATTCCGGCTACAGAGGATATTACGCTTTACGCACAGTGGAAGGGGATTGTTAAAGTAAGTATCAGTTCAATTGATGCAGTTCTTTCCGAACTTGATGTCAGTGCCAGCAAAAATGTGGAATATTTTACGAAAAGCCCGCAGCCTCCTGCCGGGGAAATCAAACTTGCTTACTTTGATGATGAGAAAAACTGCCCTCTCTGGTATGACGAAAAATCAAGAACACTCTTCTATTATCTTCCAAAATGGCTTGTCTTGGAAATGCCGGAAATGTCAGATGCGTTTTTTGCCAACTTGTTTAACATCAAAGAAATCGAACTTTCTGATTTTGACACGTCAAATGTTACATCTATGGTCGGAATGTTCGCTGGCTGTAACTCCCTGACCAGTCTTGATTTGAGCAGCTTTGACACGTCAAATGTTACAGATATGAGCGATATGTTCTCTTGCTGTTCTGCCCTGGAAATCCTTGATTTGAGCAAGTTTGACACGTCAAAGGTTACAGGTATGAGCTTTATGTTCTCTGGCTGTTCTGCCTTGGAAAGCCTTGATTTGAGCAGCTTTGACACGTCAAAGGTTAGTGATATGAACTGTATGTTCTCTTTCTGTTCTGCCCTGGAAAGCCTTGATTTGAGCAGCTTTAAAACGCCAAATGTAACGAACATGACCGAAATGTTCGCTGTCTGTTCTGCCCTGACCAGCCTTGATTTAAGCAGCTTTGACACGAAAAAGGTTACAGATATGGTCGGAATGTTCAATAGTTGTTCTGCCCTGACCAGCCTTGATTTGAGCAAGTTTGACACGTCAAATGTTACAGATATGCCCTTTATGTTCGCTGGCTGTGGCGCTCTTACCACAATCTACGTTAAAGAGGAAACAGACTGGAGCTCTTCTATTAACCTTTTAGACAGCACCGAAATGTTCAAAAATTGTGAAAAACTTGCCGGTGGTTCTGGAACTGCATACAGTGAAAAGAATCCACAAGACGTAACCTACGCCCGCGTAGATGGCGGCACGGATGCTCCAGGCTACTTCACTGTAAAAAAGCCTGCTGTAGAGTAACACTAACACGAGGAGATGAAAAATGAGAAAACTGACAAAAAAAATATTTGCCCTGCTCGGCTCGTTTGCCCTTGCGGCGGCTCTGATTTCCTGCGGCGACATTGCCACAGGAGACGAAACACAGAATCTGAGTGAAACACAGGGAAAAGCCCTGGTTATCGTAAATATTGAAAGCGGCCTGCGTTCTGCCACCCTGCTTCCAAGCGACCTCACGGAAGATAAAATCACAGAGGTTGTGCTCCGTGCAAAAAAAGTTGAGGATGACCCAAAAAGAACCGCAGATCCGTCAGATGGATTTGATGTTTACCGTGTGTGGACAAGCTCAGAATCACAAACTGCAATCTCACAGATGAAAGCCACTACGGATATTATCGTTGACATTGCAACTTATGACTTTGAGCTTCTCCTTTATAAAAGTTCTGGCGAAGGCGGCTCTATTCTCTGCGAGAGTGCAAAACTTACCCAGACAATGCACTTGGGCAACAACACTCTCAACTTTGCCGCAAAATACGTTTCAGACGATAGTGCTACGGGCAGCCTCGAAGTCTATTTCAAATTTGAAAAGAAAGACTATGTTTCTGACATTAGAGTAAAACTTATGGACTTTCAGGAGTTCACTAAGACTAACATGGGTGAAGATGATAGTGGTTATGTTTATGCTTACAGACATAGCGAAGCCAGCACCGATGAGACATTCAAAGAATTGTACAGTAAGACAGGTCTTGAACCAGGTGATTACGTTCTCTTTATTTTGGTATCTGAAATCACGCCAGAGGTTCGTGAGGTTGAAACTTCCCGGCTTATTAACGTATATCAGAAACTCGTCCGCATCGCCCCATTCTGCAAGACTTTTGCAGAGATAAGCTTGGACGATTTGAATACTGATTACACAGTAAGCTATGTGTTGCCGGAAAATTGTCCTAAGCATAAGTTTTCACAAAGTCGTTATACAAGACATTATCCATTGATTCTTCCTTCGAAAGACGACATGAAATGGCCATTCCACAAATTCATCGGCTGGTATGTTAACGAAAACTATGAAGGCGAACCTGTTTACTACATAGAGCAGGGAACAAAAGGCGACAAGACATTCTATGCGAAATTCGAAGAAGACAGCCTGCTTGTCATAGATGATATTTCTACTCTTGATACGTTGGGTGAGCAACTTGCAGCTGCAAATGAAGCCGGACTAAAATCCGTTACAGTAAAAATCACGGACAAAATCCCCCTCGATCCGCTCGGTGAAAACTGGATGAAAGATGCCAGTGTTTATAATGAGTCTTCGCGTAACATGGAGTATAAATATACAAGTAACGCATTTGCTCAAATTACCAGTGTTCTTGAAGGCTTTATGAAGAGCTCCTCTACCAGTGATAGTGGAGAATATAACGGAATGAAGATTGAGCTTGACCTTACCGAAACAGGTATTTCTTATCTTCCGACTTATGCATTTAGTTTTAGGAGTTTAAGGGGCGATAGCTCGGATTGGAGGGATGCAGATTTTGGCTGTCTGACAGGTCTAAAGCTTCCTGATACGGTGACAGCCATACTTCAAGGTGCACTGCAAGGTACAGATATTACATCTTTTGAAGTCCCTGCGAATGTTACAGGAATAGGTATTGATGCATTTTATAGATGCTCGAATCTCAAAAGCATTACGATTCCTGCAGGCGTAATTGAAATAGGCGTGGAGGCATTCGAGGGTTGTAATAGCCTTGAGGTTGTCGACTTTGCAGAAGAAAGTAAGTGCACAAGTATCGGGAAGTGGGCATTTTGTGAATGCTCGAATCTCAAAAGCATTACGATTCCGGCAGGCGTAACTGAAATAGTCGATTGGGTATTCGCTGGTTGTGATAACCTTGAGGTTGTCGACTTTGCAAAAGGAAGTAAGTGCACAGCTATCGGGAAGGGGGCATTTTGTGACTGCTCGAATCTCAAAAGCATTACGATTCCTGCAGGCGTAATTGAAATAGGCGTGGAGGCATTCGAGGGGTGTAATAGCCTTGAGGTTGTCGACTTTGCAGAAGGAAGTAAGTGCACAACTATCGGGGAGGGGGCATTTTCTAAATGCTCGAATCTCAAAAGCATTACGATTCCTGCAGGCGTAAGTGAAATAGGCGAGGCTGCATTCGAAGATTGTAATAGCCTTGAGGTTGTCGACTTTGCAGAAGGAAGTAAGTGCACAGTTATCGGGACGAATGCATTTTATGGATGCTCGAATCTCAAAAGTATTACGATTCCTGCAGGCGTAACTGAAATAGGTATGTCTGCATTCGAAGATTGTAATAGCCTTGAGGTTGTCGACTTTGCAGAAGGAAGTAAGTGCACAACTATCGGGGAGAGGGCATTTTGTGAATGCTCGAATCTCAAAAGTATTACGATTCCTGCAGGCGTAACTGAAATAGGCAATTATGCATTTGACGAGTGTGAAAATCTTACAGAAATCAACTTTGCAGGCACAAAAGAGCAGTGGGGGAGCATAAAAAAAGGTTATAATATTTTCCCTGCTACGGTAAAAGAAATCAAATGCACAGATGGAGAGACTAGCTATACTTATGTCGGGGGGAAATGATAAAACTCGACATAAGATTTAGACACGGAGGAAAAAAAATGATTTTGGCTGTCCAAAACTATTGTTGCGTGAGGGATTGTAGGGGCGCGAAGCGTTCGACGTTCGGTTTTACCGAACTAAGAATGAAGCGATAGCGGAACCAGAAAAAGCCGGCCCCCGCCAAAGGCGGGGGACACGCCCTTTTATTTCCCTTGACTTTCGCTAAATTCTTCACTATCTTTCATATCGTAAAGGTTGCAGATCAAACCTATTGTCCCAGTTTATTGAACCATCTTCCTTTCGCTCTCTGCACGGTATTTACCACAAGTCTTCTGAAACTGGCAGTTGGACTAAGGCACAGTCGTGTCTTTATCTCACTGAACAAGGAAGACTTTTATGACAGAATCTATTTTCCACCCAAAGCCAGTTGACGAACTCACATTCACAGACGACGGCATGTTTCAGGCGGTCTTACGTGATCCGGATATTTGCGCAGAACTCGTCGAAAGGTTACTTCACATCCGCGTGAATCATGTCGAATACCCCGAACTTGAAAAGACAATCGCCCCCTACTACACCACAAAAGGCGTTCGGCTCGACGTTTACATCAAGGACACTGATAAAATCATCGATGTTGAGCTGCAATCTTACCCGCAGGAAGCACTGGGAAAACGCACTCGATATTATCAGAGCATGATTGACATGGACAGTCTAATGAAAGGTCAAGACTATTCTGAGTTGAAAGATAGTTACATTCTATTCATTTGTAAGCATGATCCGTTCAAAGACGAAAACAAAAACTTTTACGGACTTCCATGCTACACATTCAGGAACATCTGCGAAGAAAATCCTCTCGTAAATTTAAATGACAAATCCCTCAAGCTCATTTATAATGCAAGTGCATACGAAAAAGAAGTGGACGAGCGAATCAGATCGTTTCTACACTTCATCCACACGAACGAACCAGGGAAGGACGATTTCTCGAACCGACTTTCAGCTTTGGTTGAGAAAATCAAGGATAATGAGATCTTCAGGAGGGATTACGCCGCTATGAACTTACACGACAGAGATTTAACACGAGCCGCTAAAAAAGAGGGAATTATACAGGGAGCTGCAGAAGCAAAATTTCAAGCAGCTAGAAATTTGTATGCAAATGGTATCTCCCAGGAAATAATCTCAAAATCGCTGGATTTGCCTTTGAACAAAGTTTCTGAGATCCTTGGGCAAACTACAACGAAAAATCCAGGAGGGATTACGCCGCTATGAACTTACACGACAGAGATTTAACACGAGCCGCAAAGAGAGAAGGTATTCTAGAAGGTGCTGCCCAAAAAACTATTGAGGCGGCAATAAACTTTTATGCAAATGGAGTATCGGAAGAAATAATTGCCAAATCGTTAGGTTTGCCTCTGAGCAAAGTGTCAGAACTTCTGAATCAACAATCAATGAAATTTTCAGCCGGGGCTACGCCGCTATGAATTTAGGCTTGAGGACGTGAAAGTTCATTCCTAACAAAAAAATTTGACGGCAACCGATTGCTGACTTATACTATTTTTATAAAGTATACAATTTTAAAAGGAGTGTATTTATGAAAGGATTTGCAATGCTCGGCATTGGTAAAGCTGGTTGGATTGAGAAAGAACGTCCTGTTTGCGGGCCTCTTGATGCAATCGTAAAGCCTTTGGCTCTCTCTCCATGTACGTCTGACATTCACACTGTCTGGGAAGGAGCTTTGGGAGACCGCCACAACATGATTCTCGGTCACGAGGGCTGTGGTGTTGTCGCTGAGGTCGGTTCACTTGTAAAGGACTTCAAGGTTGGTGACAGGGTAATGGTTGCTGCAATTACTCCTGACTGGTCTTCTCTTGAAGCTCAGGCCGGATACCCAATGCATTCAACTGGAATGTTGGCCGGATGGAAGTTCTCAAACTTTAAGGACGGTGTTTTCGGTGAATATTTCCATGTAAATGATGCCGATGCAAACCTTGCATTCCTTCCTGATTCAATTTCTCCAGAAGAAGCATGTATGCTTTCGGATATGGTTCCAACTGGATTCCACGGCGTTGAGCTTGCAGACGTTCAGTTTGGTGATACTGTCCTCGTAAACGGAATTGGTCCTGTTGGCCTTATGTCTGTTGCAGGTGCAAACTTGCGCGGTGCTTCCCGCATTATTTGTGTTGGTACTCGCCCTGCTTGCCGTGAAGCTGCAAAAAAATACGGTGCTACAGATTTCATCAGCTACAAAGAAGGCCCGATTGACCAGCAAGTTATGGAGCTTACAAAAGGCGCTGGTGTAGATAAAGTTGTAGTTGC
The DNA here is from genome assembly GCA_017161305.1 of Treponema ruminis. GTDB lineage: Bacteria > Spirochaetota > Spirochaetia > Treponematales > Treponemataceae > Treponema_D > Treponema_D ruminis. Next base: position 1,971,367 of record CP031518.1, read on the forward strand.
AGGCGGTGGCGTTGAGTCATTCGAGGCTATGATTAAGGCTCTCAAACCGGGCGGAAAGATTGGTAACGTAAACTATCTCGGTTCCGGCGACTTCGTAACAATTCCTCGCGTAGAGTGGGGTTGCGGCATGGGCCACAAGCAGATTGTCGGCGGTCTTATGCCAGGCGGACGCTTGCGATTGCAGAAGCTCGCGAGCCTCGTAGAATGTGGTAAGCTCAATGTAAAACATCTTATCACACACCGCTTCGAAGGCTTTGAGAAGGTTGAAGACGCCCTCATGCTCATGAAGGACAAACCAGCCGACTTGATTAAACCAGTCGTAAAAATTTCTGACTAAAATCTAATGCCGGGCTTTATGCCCGGCGTTTCCTTTATTTAAAAATATGAAAATACTTGTTGTGTCTGGCTTTCTTGGTGCAGGGAAGACCACTTTTATCAAAACTCTTTCAAACAAAATTGACAAAAAAATCGCCGTTCTTGAAAATGATTATGCGGCGGTGAACATTGACGAGGACATTCTTAAAAATCAGACTGATTTGAGCGTGTGGGAGCAGACCGAAAAATGCATCTGCTGTACAGGTAAGTCCGACTTTGCGATGGACATTCTTACTATTTCAAACACGCTGAACCCTGATTTCCTTATCGTTGAGCCTACGGGCGTGGGCTATCTTTCAAAAGTAATCGCCAACATTCAGAAAATCGAATACGAGCAGATTTCCCTTCTTTCACCTGTCACTGTGGTTGATCCTTCTGCTTTTGCCAACTGCATTAAAAATTACGGTGACTTGTACCGCGACCACATAAAATTTGCGGGCACTGTCGTCCTTTCAAAGTGCGATTTGCATTTGGATTCACTGGCACTTGAAGAAACCGTCTCCAAAATAAAAGAACTGAATCCCTGTGCGAATATTATCCAGACCCACTACGCTTATCAGGGCGAGGAATTCTGGCAGGGGCTTTTCAGAAAAAATCTCGACGGCTCGGTTGAGATTCCGCCACAGAGCGAGGATGGACTGTCTGAGGCTGAACTGGGAACGGAATTTGAAAGCCTTAGCATTGAGGACTCCGAAATTCCTTCGGCTGGCAGGCTTGTCGCCTTCATGGAAAATTTGATTCGTTCCCGCTACGGAAAAATAGTGCGAATCAAGGGAACTGTTAAATGCGCTGGCGAGCTTTTGCGCGTGGATTTTGCAGGTGACAAATATTTTATCGAAGGTGCGGAAGAATCGTCGCGGAATTGCCTGGTTGTTATCGGAAAAAACTTGGATTTCTATTCAATTAAGAAACGCCTGGAGAACAAAAAAGGCGAGAAGATTCCGGGGCATGGGCTGCAAAATCTGAGGTGATTAAATGTGGTGTGGTGCCTGCTCTCTTTCGAACGCGCTGCAAAAAAAAATAAAATTTGACGGCAACCGATTGCTGAATTATACTAATTGATGACTTAATAGTTAAAGAATAAGTCTGTATTACAAAAAGGAGGTACATTGTGCAAAGATTTACTTTGCCTCGTGACTTGTATCACGGAAAGGGAGCGCTTGAGGCACTCAAATCACTCAAAGGTAAGAAGGCTGTCATTTGTGTTGGTGGCGGTTCTATGAAAAAATTCGGGTTCCTTGACCGTGCCGAAAAGTATCTTAAAGAAGCCGGAATGGAAGTTATGCTCATCGACGGAATCGAGCCAGATCCATCTGTAACAACCGTTATGAACGGTGCAAAAAAGATGCTCGAATTCCAGCCTGACTGGATTGTTGCTATTGGCGGCGGTTCTCCAATCGATGCTGCAAAGGCTATGTGGATTAAATACGAATACCCGGACAGCACTTTCGAGGATATGTGCAAGGTATTCGGCATTCCAGAGCTTCGCAAAAAGGCTCATTTCTGTGCTGTTTCTTCAACTTCTGGTACTGCTACAGAAGTTACAGCATTCTCAATCATCACTGACTACGACAAAGGTATCAAATATCCAATCGCAGATTTCGAAATCACTCCTGATGTAGCAATCGTTGACCCAGAGCTTGCAGAGACAATGCCTCAGAAGCTCGTTGCTCACACTGGTATGGACGCAATCACTCACGCAATCGAAGCTTATGTTTCAACTGCAAACTGCAACTACACAGATCCGCTCGCACTCCACGCAATCAAAATGATTCAGGCTGATTTGGTAAAATCATACAACGGCGACATGGCTGCCCGCGACCGAATGCACGACGCACAGTGTCTGGCTGGTATGGCTTTCTCAAACGCTTTGCTCGGTATCGTTCACTCAATGGCTCACAAAACAGGTGCTGCATTTGAGGATGTCGGCGGCTTGCACGCTCACATCATTCACGGTGCTGCAAACGCAATGTACCTGCCAAAAGTCATCGCTTTCAACGCAAAAGACCCAACTGCTGCAAAACGCTACGCTGTTATCGCTGACTTCATGGGATTGGGCGGCTCTTCTGAGAAAGAAAAAATCGCTAACCTCATCAAGTATCTTCGCGGCATGAACGACGACCTTAAGATTCCTCACTCAATCGGAACTTACGGCGCAGACAGTTATCCTTGCGAAAAAGGCTTCGTTCCAGAGGACATCTTCTTGAAACGCCTGCCAGAAATCGCAAAGAATGCAATTGCCGATGCTTGTACTGGCTCTAACCCACGCCAGCCAACTCAGGAAGAAATGGAAAAACTTCTCAAGTGCTGTTACTACGACACAGAAGTTGATTTCTAATTATTAGGGTGTGACCGCCGCTTAACAGCGGCGGTCGTGCTTTCCGTGGTTCCGTGCTAACCGCACTCCATTCCTTCGCTTCGCTGCGGAACTGCTTCGCAGCCACTCCAATCACTCACACAATTGTCAACGACTTTTTTTTACTTCACAAATATGTTATAATTCTATCCATGAACATCATTGTTTCAAAAAGCAGATTGTCGGGCGCAATCACTGTTCCCGGTTCAAAGTCTCATACAATCCGTGCGCTTTTGCTGGCTACAATTGCAGAAGGCACTTCTCATATCAAAAATCCCCTGCCAAGTGCAGACTGTCTTTCAACTGCGGCGGCAGTTCCCCTCATCGGTTCAAAAATCGACCTCAATCTTTCTACTGAGGGTGAGCCGGGCACGGAATGGATTGTTGATGGAGCTGGCAAAAATCTTCATCTTCCAGACGATGTAGTAAATGTCGGTGATTCCGGCTCCCTTTTGTATTTTTTGACACCGGTTGCGGCCTGTTTTGAGGGCACTTCGGTATTTACAGGTGACGCCAGCATCCGAAAGCGGCCTGTCCTTCACGTCGTTGATGTCCTCAATCAGCTTGGGGCAAAATCTTTTGTAACACGACCTGGAGCAAACGGCTGTCCTCTGGTAATTACTGGCTCCATCAAAAAAGGCGGCACTGTCCGTACTCCCGGCGAAATTTCAAGTCAGTATATTTCCGGCCTCATGTTTGCTGGAATCCTCACTGAAAATCCAATCAAAATCGAACTTTCAAATCCAAAAGAAACTCCATACCTCACAATGACTCAGAAATGGCTTGAAAAAGTGGGCGTTGACTGTTCAGTTTCCGAGGATTTTAAAAATATTGAAGTCACTCCATGCAAATCTTTCAAGGGCTTTGACGTTACGATTCCAAGTGACTGGGAAGGAGTTGCTTTCCCTCTGATTGCAGCCCTCATCACGGACAGTAAAATCACGATTGAAAACGTGGATTCGAGCGGAACTCAGGGTGATGATGCAATCGTCGAGATTCTGCAGTCAATCGGCGGTGATATTATATGGAAGAAAGATGAAGAAACTCTGACTGTTTGCGGCGGAAAATGCTCAAAAGACGGAATCGGCCGCCTTTCAACTGAGAATCTGCCAAACGGCGAGCTTCATGTCAAAATTTCTGGTTTTCCGGATGCGGTTTGTGCCCTTTCTGCAATTGCCTGCTTTACTGAAGGAACTGTGGTTATTGAGGATGCCGCTGTCTGCCGGCGCAAGGAAACTGACCGCCTCAAAGTGCTTAATGTTGAGCTTACAAAACTTGGTGCGGAAATCGAAGAGCGTGAAGATTCTTTGATAATTCACGGCCATTCGCCAGTCTTAAAGGACGGTTCTCCAAATCCGGCTTTCAAGATGCACGGCGGAATCTGCGAAAGCTACGACGACCACCGCATGGCAATGTCTCTGGCTTGTCTGGGGCTTGGCCTATCAAAAGATGAAAAAATCATCGTCAACGATGCGGAATGCTGTGCAGTAAGTTTCCCGCATTTTTATGATGTGATGAATAAAATCGGAGCAAATTACAAGGAAGAGGTGTAAAAATGACAGATATTGAAATTGCACAGAAAAACAAGATGATTCCAATCACGGAAGTTGCACAGAAAATCGGAATCACCGAAGAAAATCTTGAAATGTACGGAAAATACAAGGCAAAGCTCACGATGGAAGAGCTTCGTGCCCTGCAGAAAAAGGCAAGCGAGCCTAAAAACCGCGGCAAATTGATTTTGACTACTGCACTCACACCGACTCCTGCCGGTGAGGGAAAATCAACTGTCTCAATCGCACTCGGCGACGGACTCAATAAAATCGGCAAAAAAGCCGTTATCGCCCTCCGCGAACCTTCACTCGGCCCTTGCTTCGGCGTAAAAGGCGGTGCTTGTGGCGGCGGCTATGCCCAGATTGTCCCGATGGAAGACATCAACCTTCACTTTACTGGCGACATTCACGCAATCTCAATCGCAAACAACCTGATTGCAGCCCTCATCGACAACCACATCAAGCAGGGCAACCAGCTTGGAATCGACCCGCGCACAATTTCATGGAAACGATGCGTTGACTTGAATGACCGCGAACTCCGCAACATCGTAGTCGGAATGGGCGGAATCGCAGACGGAATGCCGCGCGAAGACCACTTCTGTATCACCGTTGCAAGTGAGCTCATGGCAATCATCTGTCTTTCAACATCAATTTCTGACCTCAAAAACAGAATCGACAACATCACGGTCGCTAAGACTTTTGACAAGCGCCCTGTAAAATTCGGCGAACTCAAATGCACAGGCTCAATCGCAGTTCTTTTGAAGGACGCAATCAAGCCAAACCTCGTTCAGACTCTGGAAAAAAATCCTGTTTTCGTTCACGGCGGACCTTTCGCAAACATCGCTCAGGGAACAAACTCCGTAAACGCAACGATTTGTGCCCTTGCAACAGGCGATTATGTCGTAACAGAAGCTGGCTTTGCGGCTGACCTGGGTGCAGAAAAATTCATGGATATCAAGTGCCGGGCTGCAGGCATTTCCCCGGATGTAGTCGTAATCGTTGCCACAGTCCGCGCCCTTAAAATGCATGGTGGCATGGCGAAGGCTGATCTTTCAACTCCAAGCGTAGGAGCCTTGCAGGCAGGATTTGAAAACCTCGCTGTTCACATCGAAAATATCGCAAAATTCGGAGTTCCGGCCGTTGTAGCAGTAAACAAATTCATCACTGATACAGACGAAGAAATTGCACTTCTCGAAAAACTTTGTGAGGCCAAAGGTGCAAAGGCTGTTCTCTGCGAAGGCTGGGGCAAAGGCGGCGAAGGTGCCACAGAGCTTGCAAAAGTTGTTGCCGAGGTCGCTGATTCAGGAAAAGCAAAATTCAATTATCTTTATCCTGCAAACCTTTCTTTCGTTGACAAAATCAAAATCCTCGCAAAAGAAATTTACCGCGCAAAGGATGTTGACATCGCACCGGCTGCCCTCAAAAAACTCCGTGACTTTGAGGAACAGGGCTACAAGGATTTGCCTGTCTGCGTTGCAAAGACTCAGAACTCAATCAGCCACGACCCGAAACTCATGGGCGCTCCAAAAGATTACATCTTCCCGGTACGCGACGTTCAGCTTTACTCAGGAGCAGGCTTCGTCGTAGCACTTGCCGGTGAAATCATGACAATGCCAGGCCTTCCAAAGCTTCCTGCCGCCCTCAACATTGACATCGATGACGACGGCAACATCAGCGGTTTGTTCTAAAAGGGGCGTTGCGGGTACTCCCGCAGAGAGGGTAGGGCACAACGAAGTGTGACCGTAGGGGGAGACTTCCCCCGCATGATTTTACCTTGGAGAAAATATGTTCAAATTCTTTTTGAAAAAAAATTTTTGCGACGGCTGGGATAATTTTTTCTTTCTTATCGTCTCAAATATCATTATGATTGCTCTGCTTGTTGGCTCGTTCCTTGCGGTCCGATATTCAGCTGAGATAAATCCTTATCTTCCAAATCTTGCGATTGTGCTGGTTTCGGGAATTGTTATGACCGCACTTTTCGCATGGGGAGCAAATGCCGCGAAACTGGCAGATTTTTGCTCAGGCTCATTCGGGCTTTTCTTCTCGGCAATTAAGTCGGTCTGGAAAATCGGATTTGCCTTTGGCGTCATGCTTTCCGCAGGGCTTTTGATTGCGCGCTACGCAATTTCTTACTATGTTTCACTTTATCTCAGCTCTGGAAGCTACGTCGGGCTTGTCCTCACGGCTCTTTTGGGCTGGTTTGTCCTGATTTCCCTGATTGCCCTTCAGTGGTTCATTCCGCTTTATTTTTTGCAGGGCAACAACGGATTCAAAAAATGCCTCAAAAAATCCTTCATTATTTTCTATGATAACGTCGGATTTTCAGTTGAAGTTTTCATCTATAATATTGTGCTTTTCGGTTTTTCATGCATATTCTTCATGCTCATGCCGGGCCTGAACGGAATTCTTCTTTCATCAACAAATGCCCTCCGCCTCCGTCTATATAAATATGACTGGATTGAAAAAATGGTCGAGCAGGAACCTGATTTTGAAAAAGACCGTGACCGCCGAAATGAAGTGCCTTGGGACGAATTGATTGCCGATGACAAGGAAAGCCTGGGCCCTCGAAACTGGAAAAGTTTCTTGTTCCCCTGGAAATAGCCGCATCCATGTGCTGACGAGAATTTCTTGACGGAAATTCTCGCGGTCAACTGCTCTCTGCCACATCCTTGTGGCAATTTTTTTTATTCTGAAACTGATTCTATTGATAGAATTTCTGTAAAGGTATAAACTGAATTATTCATTTAAAACAAGGAGAATATGATGAAAAAACTTCTTTCTGCTGCTGCTACAATTCTTGCTGTTGCTTGCCTTTTGACTGGCTGCAACGAAAAAGACAGCAAAATTAAAATCGGTGTAATCCAGCTTGTTGAGCATCCGGCTCTCGACAAAAGCTATCAGGGCTTCGTTGACGGCTTGGCTGAGGCTGGCTATGTAAATGGTGAGAACATCACTATTGATTATCAGAACGCTCAGGGCGAGCAGGCAAACTGCGTCACAATCGCAAACAAATTCGTAAACGACAAAGACAACTTGATTTTCGCAATCGCAACACCGGCTGCACAGGCTGTCGCAAACCTCACAAAAAAAATCCCTATTCTTGTAACAGCCGTTACAGACCCGGAAACTGCAAAACTCGTAAAATCAAACAAAAAGCCGGAGACAAACGTTTCTGGTACATCTGACCTCACTCCTGTTGCCGCTCAGATTGCTCTTCTCAAAAAGATTGTTCCAGAGGCAAAAAAAGTCGGTCTTCTTTACTGCTCAAGCGAAGCAAACTCAATCTTCCAGATTAACATCGCAAAGGAAGCTTGTGCTGCAAACGGCCTTGAATATATCGAAGGTTCAGTTTCAAACTCAAACGAAATCCAGCAGGTAACACAGAGCCTTGTTGGCAAAGTTGATGCATTCTATGTTCCGACAGATAACATGCTTGCAGCTGGTATCGCAAACGTAGCAATGGTTGCAAACAACGCAAAACTTCCTGTAATCGGTGGCGAAGAGGGAATGGTTGTTTCAGGTGCATTGGCAACATACGGAATCAACTACTACGAGCTTGGAAAACTCACAGCAAAACAGGCTGTTAAAGTCCTCAAGGACGGAGCTAACCCGGCTGACATGCCAATCGAATACCTCGAAAAATTCGATTTCACATACAACAAAGAAACAGCTGCTGCAATTGGCGTTACAATTTCAGACAATCTGTAATCAGTGATTTAAAAATCTGAAGGCTCCCGGTGCTGAGAAGTGACCGGGAGTTTTTTTTCGCTTTTAACTTGTTTTCCTTTCTGCTACAATCTTTCCCATGAAAAATAATTTTCCACTTTCTGGACTTTTCTTCGCTACTGTTTCTATCTTTATCTGGGGAATCACTTTTGTTTCTACAAAATATCTTCTACGCTCCTTTTCATCTTATGAAATCCTTGTGCTCCGTTTTTTGCTTGCCTATGCAGGCTTGTGGATTTTACGGCCACGCAGGCTCCATCTTTCTGAACGCAAGCAGGAACTTTATTTCATGCTGGCGGGATTTTCTGGCGTTACCGCTTACCAGTTCATGGAGAACATGGCAATTTCCTATACTTCCGCTTCAAACGTAAGCATCATCGTTTCAATCTGCCCGATTTTTACGGCGATTTTCGCCCAGATTTTTTTGAAGGAACGCCACCTCACAATGTATTTCAACATCGGCTTCCTTCTTGCCATATTCGGAATTGCACTCGTAAGCTTTAACGGCGTTGTTGAATTCCACCTCAATCCAAAAGGCGACGTTCTTGCCCTCTGTTCAGCTCTGTGCTGGGGCCTTTATTCAATCTGTGTGTCAAAAATCAATTCCCTGCGCCTCGATTCTATTCAGGTAACCCGTCGTATTTTCTTCTGGGCGGTGGTCTTCATGCTGCCTATTGGAATTTTCTCCCTCCTTCGCTTTGGCGCCGCACTTCCGGCAGGAGAAGGCTTACAGATTCAGAACAATATTTCAGTGTTTTTTGACTCCGCCTTTAACCTCAAGCGATTTTCAAACCCGCTCAACTGGCTTAACCTCTGCTTTTTGGGCCTGGGTGCAAGCGCATTCTGTTTTGCAGCATGGAACATCGCCTGCGAAAAGCTGGGAACCGTTCGTGCAACAGTCGGCATTTACCTGATTCCTGTCGTAACGATTGTTTTTGCCTTCTTCGCGCTGGGAGAAAAAATCTCTTTAATGGGAGCCATTGGTGCCCTGCTGACGATTTCCGGCCTCTTCGTGAGTGAAATCAAGAAAAACTAAAATTCGGGCTGACATTCAATCGTCATGCGCTCGCCTGTGACCGGGTGAGTGAAGGTGATTTTTCTTGCGTGGAGCATGAGCCGCTCGCCCTCGTCACAGTGACCGTAGAGAGTGTCGCCGATAATCGGGCATCCAAAACCGTGAGAGTCCGCGCTTGCAAGACGCAGCTGGTGGGTTCGTCCCGTGTGAGGCATGAAAAGTACCCTGGTTGCGTTTCGCGGGAATCCGTCAGGGGCGTGGTAGCGTTCCACTCCCAAAATCTGCCATTCCGTGACCGCGCTTTTGCCATTTTCTGCATCCCAAATCTGGTGGGGGCGGTTGTCTACGTCGAGACGGAAAAAAAGCTCCATCTTGCCGTGGGGGGCGATTCCCATTTTGGGGAGAATGTCGTCAAGCAGGGCGACGTATTCTTTTTGGACTTCCTTTGCCTCAAACTGACGCATCATGGTGCGGTGGGCTTCCTTCGTAAAGGCAAGAATCATCACGCCGCTGGTTTCCATGTCGAGCCGGTGGACGGCAGTCTGAACGATTTCAACCTTGTCGCCGAAAAGCCGTTTGAACCGCGATTCGATGCAGTCCTGTTTGTCCTCTCCGCGGCCGGGAACGCTCAAAAGCCCGGACTGTTTGTTCACCACGCAGATTGAGTCGTCCCGGTACAAAATCCGGAGTCCCAGTATTGCAGGAAGGAGAATCCCGCAGCGCTCGTCACAAGGGGGAGTAAGTTGAAAATCTGGGCGGTCCGGCTTCGCCGTCGGGCTTTCCGCACTTCCGCTTTCGCTCCATACCGCACGCGGTACGCCTTCGGCGGTGCTACAATCCCTCCCGCTTGGAGCAGTATAAGTCGTTTCTGCAAGTGAAATCGGCATCAATTCATGCGCAAAGGCATAATCAAATAATTTTGGTGCGCAGCAGTCGCCGGTTCCGGTTGGGGGCAGTTTTCCACCGTTGTAGTTGGCACAAATCTCTTTGAGTGTACGAACCTTCCCATCAATGCAGTGAAATTTGTAAAGCGCGTGGACTTTTTCAAGCGATTGGGCACAAAGTTTTTCGCGCAGCTTCCGTAAATCTTCATAGGACTTCTCAGCATTTTTGCTGCCCCCACGAATCAACTCGCTTCCACTTTTCAGTCTCTTCGTGATTTCATGAATCTCCGCATCATTTTCAGAAAGCGCTTCTTCAATCTCTTCACTGGAAACAATCGGGCTTACGAATTGAAAGTTGAAATTTGAAAGTTGAAAAAACTTGGTGTCAGCGTTAGGATTTCCGTCCTTTTCATTGTTGGTTGCTGATTGCACATTTCTAATTTCTTTCGCGTTCCCTGAGTTGGTCACAAGGTTTATTTCGTCACCATTTTTGTCCTTGCAGACAAGGGCTCCCAGCATCACGCCCTGATTTTTGCGTTCCTCGCTTACGCGGGCAACTTGTGCCAGAACTAGCTCGCCTTTTTCCAGCGATTGAATCAATTTTTCGAGAATCTTTGCGGCTTTTTCTTGTGGAAGTGGTGGAAACATTGTGGGAATATTCTATAATGGAAACGAAAAATAAAGAAGTACTGAAAACCTTCCGAAAATAAATAATAAGGTTTCGTTGCGTTTAGGCAATGATGTTTTGGTGTTTGGTTTTAGGGGGATAAAATGACCATTACTATCGATGAAACAAAAATCGTTCAGACCGTCAAGAACATTTCCATTTTGCTCGTGATTGCGGCAATCTTCACTTTTTTGGGACTTTCAAGCAAAATTTTCCACTTCAGCGAATCAAATCCTGTCATGTATGAGATAAACTACAACCGTCTTTCAACACCGGGCAAGGGCGTTGCAACTTCAATGAAGAAAACCGGCGAAGTTCAGTCAAAAGTCCTGGGACCAAGGCGTGGAAACGGAAAGGGTGGCTCGAAATTCTTTGACGAAGTTGAGAAAGTCCACGGTTCTTCCAGCAAATAAGAGAATCAATAATGCGCGGACGTTTTGCTCCTTCTCCAAGCGGGCGGATGCACCTGGGAAACGTGTATTCAGCCCTGCTTTCCTATCTTTCTGCAAAAAAGGGTGGCGGTGAGTGGATTTTACGCATCGAAGACCTTGACCGCCAGCGCTGCAAAAAAGAATATTCCGCCCAGCTCCTTGAGGACTTGCTTTGGCTCGGCCTTAAATGGGACAATTTTTCAGAAGCCTCAGGCGGACTTTCCGGCGAGTTTTATCAGTCCAACCGCGATTCCTTCTATATAAATGCCTTTGACTTGCTTTGCGAAAAGGGGCTTGTCTATGACTGTTTCTGCAGTCGTGCCGATTTGTTTTCAGCTTCCGCTCCTCATGCAAGCGACGGAAGCCCTGTATATTCAGGAAAATGCCGCAATCTTTCAGAATCAGAAAAATCTCTTCTATATAATAAGCGGCTTCCTGCAAAAAGAATCATAGTTGAGGAAAAATCCTGCTCATTTTCTGACGGACATTACGGCAATCAGGTCTGCCAGCTTTCCCGCGACCTTGGCGACTTTGTAATCCGCCGTTCTGACGGAAACTTTTCATATCAGCTTGCCGTCGTCGTGGATGATGCTCTCATGGGCGTTGATCAGGTTGTACGCGGGCGTGATTTGATTTCTTCGACCTTCAATCAGCTTTATCTTTATGAAAAACTTGATTTTCATCAGCTTCCGCAATTTTTTCATCTTCCTCTTTTGCTGAGTGCTGACGGCCGCCGTCTTTCCAAGCGTGACAAGGACACGGACATGGGCTTCCTTCGCGAGAACTTTTCCGGTGAACAATTGATTGGAAAAATCCTTTTTTTGTGTGGCTGTATCGAAAAAGAAGAAAGTTTATCGCTTGAAGAGGCTTTGAGCGTCTTCGATTGGGAAAAAATCAAAAAAGATGATGTTTTTTGTTCCACTTTATAGAAGTCCATTGAAAAATTAACAAGAAAAAAGATTGCATATTCTTTCGTATTTTCATATAATTATTGAATATTTATGTAATAAATTTGCATAAATATTCATTTTCTTTGCATACAGGAGAAAATTATGGCATTTTCTTGTAATTTCATTGACGGCGGCGTTACTGCAGCCCAGGGATTCACTGCAAACGGTGTTTTGAACAAAATCAAATCAAGCCGAACGACTAACGACACGGCTCTTATTTTCAGCGAAAAGGTCTGCAATGCAGCAGGCGTATTCACACAGAACCGGGTAAAGGCAGAATGCGTTAAACTTACCCGTGACCATATCGCAAACGGCAAGGCTCAGGCTGTAATCGCCAACTCAGGAAACGCAAATGCCTGCACAGGCAAAGAAGGCTATGACAACGCAAACAAGGAAGCTGTCGCAGTCGCTGCAAAAATGAACATCAATTCCGACGACGTTCTCGTTCTTTCAACTGGTGTAATCGGTCAGCAGCTTCCGGTTGATAAAATCCTTAATGGCTTGGACAAGCTGGCAGACGGTCTTTCAAAAGAAGGCCACAAGGAAGCCCGAATCGCTATCATGACGACTGACACCCAGTACAAGGAAGTTGCCCTTGAAACTGTGATTGGCGGAAAAAGTGTCCGCATGGGAACAATGGCAAAGGGAAGCGGCATGATCCATATCAATTTGGGAACAATGCTGGGCTTTATCACGACTGACTGTGCAATTTCTTCACAAATGCTCGAAAAGGCCTTGAGAATTTCTGCAGCCGGAACATATAACTGCGTTTCAATCGACGGCGACACTTCTACAAACGATTCCCTTCTCATTCTCGCAAACGGAATGGCTGGCAACGCTGAAATCACTTCTGAGGGAGCTGACTTCGACGCTTTCGTCGAGGCTTTGAACGCCCTCAACACTCAGATGGCAAAGAAAATCGCTGCTGACGGTGAGGGAGCAAGCCGCCTCGTTACCTGTAATGTAGTCGGAGCTGACACTGTAGAAAATGCGCGCGGTCTTGCAAAGGCTGTAATCTGCTCAAATCTCGTAAAGGCTGCTTTCTTCGGAGCAGACGCCAACTGGGGCCGAATCCTTGATGCAATGGGCTATTCAGGCTTCTTCTTCACACCGGAAAAAACTTCTGTTTCATTCCTCAGCCGTGAGGGTGCAAAACGCTACTTTGAGGACGGAAGTCAGAACGGCGGCAAGGAAAATTCAATCAAAGTCTTTGACCACGGAGTTCCGCTCAATTTCGACGAAGACCTGGCAAAGAAAATCCTCACCGAAGAAGCTGTTGACATTCTCGTAGAGCTTGAAGACGGTTCGGCTAAAGGCACCGCATGGGGCTGCGACCTCACATACGACTACGTTAAAATCAACGGAGACTACCGAACTTAGTAGGAATCAGGAGAAAATTATGTCAGAGAATACAGAAATTAAAGGAAAAATCGACCCGCGCCTGGATAATGAGCACTGGTCTAACGTTTTGGTTCAGGCTTTGCCTTATTTCCGCCACTGGGTTGGAAAAACTGTCGTTGTAAAATACGGTGGAAATGCCATGCTCAACGAAGAGCTTAAGGCTGCCGTAATGAAGGACATCGTTCTTTTGAATACAATCGGAATCAAAGTCGTGCTCGTTCACGGCGGCGGTCCTGAAATCAACCACATGCTTGAGCGTGTCGGCAAGGAATCAAAATTCATCAACGGCCTGCGCTACACTGATGCCGAGACAATGGAAATCGTTCAGATGGTTCTTACCGGAAAGCTGAACAAGGACATCGTCGGCATTCTTTTGCAGGAGGGTGGCAAGGCTGTCGGTCTTTCAGGCGTTGATTCAGGCTTGCTCCGTGCAAAAAAAATCGACAAGGACGGAGCTGACCTGGGCTTTGTAGGTGAAGTAACCGAAGTTCACCCGGAAATCGTTCAATCACTTTTGGACAAGGGCTTTATTCCTGTCGTTTCAACAGTTGCTTTGGGCGAGCAGGGCGACATGAGCCGCTACAACATCAATGCAGACACTGCTGCCGCAAAAATTGCAATCGCGCTTGGAGCCGAAAAATTCGTTCAGCTCACAAACGTTGCTGGCGTTCTCCGCGATGTAAACGATCCGAAGTCTTTGATTCAGCGCATTCACCTTGAGGATGTGCAGAAGTTTTACGACGACGGCACAATCTCAGGCGGCATGATTCCAAAAATCGAGTGCTGCGTAATGGCAAGAAAGGGCGGCGTTCCTCGTACCCACATCATCGACGGCCGCGTACCGCACTCGCTTTTGATTGAGATGTTCTCAGACCGCGGTATCGGAACCATGATTTACTAAAATGAAAAGGCTGCCCAAACGGACAGCCTTTTTTCTTATTTATACATATTTGTTGAAAGATATTTGAAGGCGTTGTCGGCTAGAATCACTACTATGTTCTTGCCTTTTGCTTCGGGGCGTTTTGCAATCTGCGTTGCCGTCCACAAGGCTGCTCCTGCTGACTGACCTACAAAGAATCCCTCGTTTTTTACAAGTTTCCGGCCTGTTTCGTAAGCGTCTTCTGCCACTACATCAAAACATTCGTCATATTTTGTATCGAAAATCTTGAAAAGCTCAGGCACTTTGTCGTCCGGCACTCCGTTGAACTTCAGAACGCCGTCGATTGTGTTGCGCTCCGGGAATTCCGGGTTTTTGAGCGACTGTGGAGCCGGCTGAGCACCGATAATCTTTACATTCGGGTTCTTTTTGCGGAAAAATTCCGTGAGTCCTGAAAGTGTTCCGCCTGTTCCGACGAGCTGAACGACATAATCAACCTTGCCGCCTGTTGCTTCCCAGATTTCCGGGCCTGTTCCTTTGATGTGAGCTTCGGAATTGGCACGGTCGCCGCACTGATTCAAGTAATACCAGCCGTTTGCCTTTGCAAAATCGTTCATAACTTTGTAAAGACCTGCAAGCGAAAGTCCTGTCTTGAGCATTTCAGCAAAGCCCGGAACATCTGTTACCTGCAAAAGTTCTGCTCCCAAAGCCTTTAAAATCTGTGAGCGCTCAACTGAAACCTGAGGCTGAATGACTGCAACGAATTTGTAGCCCTTGGCGTTTGCGAAAGTTGCCTCACCAATTCCCGTGTTGCCGCTCGTGTAGTCAATCAATGTCATTCCCGGCTTGATGTCGCCGCGTTTTTCTGCTTCCTCGATGATGTTGAGGGCTGCTCGGTCTTTTACGCTTCCAGATGGATTGAAATATTCGAATTTGCCGAGGATGTTTGCCTCAAGGTTTTCGGATTTTTCGTAGCGGTGAAGATGGACAAGAGGTGTGTCTCCGACGAGTTCTGTGATTGAATCATAAATTTTTGCCATAGTTCTATTCTCCTTATAAAATTCCGTGTTAGCGGTGTTTTTTAGTTAAAATTGTTATATTCGATAAGCTCGATCAGGCTTTCATTTTTTTCTGCTGCGGCAAGTGAAAGAAGCGACCATGCGTTTCCTGCGCTTCCGATGTAAAGGCCGGTGTAAGAGTGGACGTCGGTTGGAATTGTGCGCCACCATGCTCCGCTCCATCTTCGTACCGATTTCTGGTGATAGATGTCGCCGTCTGCATCCGCAACGAATGACTGTCCGACCACGGTTTTTGCCGCTCTCTTTGCATATTCCAGGAATTCCGGATTTTTCGTGAGCTTGTAGACTGAAACAAAGTGCTCAAGTAAGCCCGGAGTTCCGCAGCACAATGCCTGACTCTGCCAGTAACCGCGGCTGAAAATTTCCGGTGCACCAGCCTTGATGATTCCCCGGCTTAGGCGCAAAACCCAGTCCAGATAGTGCTTGTCGCTTGTGATTTTATAGAGCAGATGGAACAGAAGTGAAGTTCCTGCTGGACCGTGACATGTGCTCAGATAGTAGAACTCAGTTGAAGGGCCGCGCTCAAGGCTGTCGAGGTAAGGCACGAGGACTGCATTTTCGTCACCAACTGCAATTCCTTCTATATATTTGGCAGCTTCTTTTGCCGCGTTCAAGAATCTTTCTTCTTTTGAAAGATTGTAAAGAATTGCAAAAATCCAGCCGACTCCGCTTGTTCCGTGCGCGCTGTTTACCCAGAAAACATCTTTCGGGAAATCGATGATTGTCAAATCAACGACATTCCAGTAAGTTCCGCCGCGTGGGGCAGGCTTTCCCTTGCTCAAAAGGAAATCGCCGAAACTTACAGCTGAATCAAGATATTTTTTGTCGCCGGTAATTTTGTAAATCGCTGAAAGATATGTGACAAATCCTGCGTCTCCGCACAAATCATTCTGCTCGCTCCAGTAAATTCCTGAATCAGATTTTTTTGCCGCCGCAAGAAGGTCGTCGGCAACTTTAATCACATAATTTTTGTAAGATTCATCGCCTGTAAGCTCAAAAAGCTTGAGGACGAGGTAAGCGCTTCCTGTCGGGCCGTTGTAGTAGCCTGCTGCCCAGCCCGGCATGTTTTTTACATGAACGAGTTTTGAAGCGCCGCTTGCCTTTGCATTCAATGTGCGCTCATAAAAAGCAGCTCCTTCATCAGTTTCGATGATTTCTTTTGCAGCTGATTTTGCTTCTTCAAGATATTCTTCTTTTTTTGTAGCCTGGTACAAGCGAAGGTAGAAAAGACCGACACCAGCTGAACCGCCGTAAAGGGATTTTGGTGTAAGCATCGGATAGTCCGTAAAATCTTCTTTTGAATCCGGGCTTTGATTCCAGCGTGAGCCGAACGTGCCGAATTTTTTTGTCGTTTTAATCCAGGAAGCAGTCTGCTCCGCGAATGTCACATAATCGTCCGTGTTATATTCCTTAAAAAGTACGTTTTCTGCCATCAAATTCTCCTTTTTAGCAATTTTTATTTTCATAATTACCTAGTAGGTTACTAGGAATACTTAGAATATATCGTTATTAGCCTACTAAGTCAATAGCTAAAAGAAAAATTTAAAGAAAAAATGCCGAGTTTTGCACTGTCCGGCAAGTGTAAAACTCGGCATTTGGTTTTTTATTGAAGTGCTTTTGATATTCTTTCCAACGCTTCCTGAAGAAGGGCCCGCGGAGTTGCGATGTTGATTCGCTGATAGCCTTCGCCTTCAAGACCAAACATCGTTCCGCGGTCCAGCCAGACCTTTGCCTTGTTTACGATGATGTCGTCAAGCTCGGAGTCTGAGTAGCCGTATCCAGAAAAGTCCAGCCACAAAAGATAAGTTCCTTCCGGCTCAATCAGCCTTGCCTTTGGCAGTTTTTCCTTTACAAAAGTTCGGACAAAATCAAGATTCGATGCCAGATGTTTTTTCAGCTCTAAAAGCCATTCTTTTCCCTTTTCATAAGCGGCCTGAGTCGCCGTGAAGCCCATGAGGCTTGGCTCGTCGTAGCCCGTTTTATCGCGTTCGTCGTGGAATTTCTTTTTGAGGGCAGGATTCTGGATGAAATTGACGGAGAACTGAAGTCCTGCCAGGTTAAAAGTCTTGCTGGCAGAAGTCGAAATTACTGAATTCCATGCGGCTTCCTTTGAAATCGTTGAAAAGACCGTATGCTTGTGTCCTTCAAATACGAAATCATTGTGAATCTCGTCCGCAAAAACAAGAACATTGTGCCTGAGACAGATTTCTGAAAGCCGGGTCAGTTCTTCGCGTGTCCAGACCCTTCCCACAGGATTGTGGGGGCTGCAAAGAATAAAAAGTTTGACATCATTTTCTACGATTTTCCTTTCAAAATCCTCAAAATCAATCTGCCATTTTCCGTCTTTTTCAAAAAGTGAGGAAGTTACTAGCTTGCGCTTGTTGGCAAGAATCATGTTCTTAAAAGGGTAGTAAACCGGAGTCTGAATTATGACCGCCTCGCCCTCAAGGGTAAAAGCCTTGATTGCACAGGCAATGGCAAAAACAACGCCCGGAGTCGTTACGACCCAGTGGCGGGTAATCTCAAAATCATGCTCTTCCTTCTGCCATTTTTTGACAGACTCGTAAAAATCTTCGCCTGGAACGGAATAACCGAAAATTCCGTGCTGAACCCTTGCCTGCAGGGCTTCAAGAATTGCCGGCGAAGTAGGAAAATCCATGTCGGCCACCCAAAGCGAAAGTACATCGGCTGGCTTTCCTCGGGCTACGGCAAGGTCGTATTTGATGGCGTTAGTATTTTTTCGGTCAGTAATTTTGTTGAAATCGTAAGACATTTTTTGCTCTCCTGTTTTTTTTGATTTAATAAACCTATTAAAATAGTAGGTAATAATATTCTAATATATCCCAAAAAATTATACAAGGGCTAGGGATTGGAGCACCACACGAAGTGTGTTCCGGAGCGACCTTTGGGAGCGTAGGAATGGAGCGCGGTTAGCGCGTAAGTGAAACGAGCACGATAACTAAAGTGCTCGAAAAAAGCCCGACCTGCTCACCATTAGGTGAGCAGGGAGCCTCCATATTTTAAGGGATTTTATTTGATAGTGATTCGGCCTGAACCGTTCGGATTTTCGTAATCAAGAAGGTAATTTTTGTAAGAAGAGAGAGGACTGTTTGCTGTTGAGATGTGTGTTATTCCGTCTTCACCTTTTGCAAATGATTTTACATAGGCAGAAGTCATCAGATAATCTTCACTGACATAGTCCTTTACGAGTTTTGTGTTTGCGAGCATTGCAAATCCGTCACCCATGTTACGCAGTGTGTAGTTCATGCCGCCTAATGTGTAAGTTTTGGCGAGGTCGATTGGCTCGTAAGAAGCAGTCTCTTTGTTGTAAACCTGGATGTCTCTTACGCGATATTCTGTTGGTGCGCTAGTCCAAAGTCCTTCAGCTGAAGTTTTGATTGTGTTTGGAATTGAAGTGTCGATTGTGAATTTGATTCCAGCTACATGCAGGAAGCCTCCGTTTTCGCCTGTTCCGACATTTCTTGCTCCGAATTCGAGTGCATCAAGAATTTCCTGACCTGTAAGCTCAACGAGACACATTACGTTTCCGAATGGCTGAACTTTTTTTGCGGAATTGTAAGAGTATGAACCGGCCGGCAAATCTGCCCGGATTCCACCGCCGTTTGCGATTGACATGTCGCATTTAAGCTGCTCGACTTCGTTGAAATAGTAGTAAGCGGCGTCTGCAACGAGGTCGCCCAGGTTTGTTTCCTGCTTTCGGATAAGGCGGGATTTTGGATTTTCCGGCTCGTTGATGTAAAGAGGGACATCAGAAAGCGCGATTTCTTCGTTCAATTTACCGTCAACTGTTGATACCAGGTCTTTTACGATGGCTGAAATTTTCTCGTCACTTCTGTCATAGCTTTTGATAAGCTCGGAAGAAGCGCCCTTGTCAGAAAGTGTAAGTTTACCGATTGCTGCGAAATAATATCCTGTCTGTGAGAGAAGAACATCTTTTCCGCTTGAGTCCTTTACGAATTTTTCTGGAACTGTTGAGTGTGAGTGAGCGTCGATAAAGGCATCGAGACCGTGAGTGTTTTCGATTACATCAACGCTTGTCCATGGAGATGAAGCAGGATCGTCACCAAGATGGCCGAGAGCGACGATATAATCAGCTTTTTTAGAAACTGCATCGATTGCTTTCTGAACCATGCTGTAAAGTTCTTTTCCGTCATCGCCAGCACCAATTTTATAGATGAATTTTGTTCGTGCTTCGTCCATAAAATATACAGGAGTTGATTTTGTGTAAGTCTCTGGAGTCATGATTCCGATGAAAGCAACTTTTGTTTTTCCGAATTTGAGGATTTTGTATGCATCTGTTACAGGCTTGTTGTTTTTTGCCAGAAGAAAGTTGCATGAAAGATAAGGATATTTTGCTTCCTTGATGATTTCGAAAAGTCTTTTTGTACCATAGTCGAATTCATGGTTACCGATTGTTGCGGCATCATATTTTGCGGCATTCATGATTTTGACGATGCCTGCTCCCTTGTCCATTGCGCCATAAGCAGTTCCCTGAATGTGGTCACCTGCATCAACAAGAGCGACCTCTTTTCCCTGAGCCTTGAGGTCATCGCGGAGTGCGACGATTGAACCGTAAGAAAGACCTGGTACTTTCTTGCCTTCTTTATCCTTTACAGTGTTTGCGATGTAAGTGTGAACATCATTTGTGTAAAGAATTGTTACTTCTCCACGAGGCTTGCCCCATGCAGAAACAGCTGAAATGAAAAACAAAGATAAAATTAGACCAAAATATTTTTTCATTTGAAGTCCTCCAAATTTTATAAAGGCCTATATTACTGTTTTTCACAAGCTTTGAGTAGATGCTTAATCTGTACGAAAGTAGATTTTTACTTTTTCGAGAAGAAGGACTTGCTTTAAAAGTCTGACTGCAAGGCCTGGCTTAAATCTTCTATCAAATCATCCGCGTTTTCAATGCCCACGCTCAGCCGGAGAAGAGTGTCCGTGATTCCGCGTGCATTGCGCTCTTCCTCTGGCACGTCAACGTGAGTCTGGGTGGCCGGGTAGGTAATCAGAGTGTCGATTCCGCCTAAGCTTTCCGCAAAGTGAATGATTTTTACGTTTTTCAAGACTCTTTCTACAGTCTCCTTGCTGTCAACATAAAATGAAATCATGCTGCCAAATCCGCTGGCCTGACTTTTTGAAATCTCGTAGCCCTTGCTTTCTTTAATTCCAGGGAAGAGGATTCCTTTTACGCGGGGATTTTTCTTAAGAGCCTCGACGATTTTAAGCGCGTTCTGGCACTGGCGGTCGAGCCTGACGGAAAGGGTTTTGATTCCGCGAACCAGCATGTAGCTGTCAAATGGAGGCAGGGCTGAGCCTGTTGTCTTTGTTATGATTTCAAGTTTTTCTGCAAGATTTTTGTCGTTTGTCGTGACAAAGCCTGCGAGTGTGTCGTTGTGGCCGCAGAGGAATTTTGTGCCGCTCTGAACGACGACGTCCGCACCGAGCAAAAGAGGCTGCTGTAGGTAGGGCGTGAGGAAGGTGTTGTCAACGATTAAAATCGCACCGATTGAGTGGGCATAGTCCGCCGTCTTTTTGATGTCAGTGATTTTCATCAGGGGATTGCCTGGCGTTTCAATGAAGATGATTTTTGTGTTTGGCTCAGCGGCTTTTTTCAGGTTTTCGACCTCAGTCGTGTCGGTGAAAGTCGTGTCGAAGCCCAGCTTTTTTCCGATTGAGTTCAAAAATCGCTCAGTTCCGCCGTAAAGATCGTCCGAGCAGATTACATGAAGTCTCTCTCCTTCCTTTTTATTGAGGATAATCGCATCGAAAAGGGCCGTGATTGCCGCAAGTCCGCAGTTGTAGGCAAAGCCAAATTCTGCCTGATCAAGCGAAGCGACCAGTTTTTCAAGATAGTCGCGGGTCGGATTTTTTAAGCGCGAGTAATCGTAGCCGGTTGACTGACCAAGAGCCGGATGTGCAAATGTTGCCGACTGATAAATTGGAAGAGCTATTGCGCCAGTCTTATCGCAGGGCTCGTAGCCTGATTTTCCCGTAACGCAAATGGTGTCGATGTTCATAATATTCTCCTAAATTTTAACCACAGATTCACACAGATATACACAGATGTTATATGCAATAATCGTATCCGTTGAACTGACGGTTTTTCTCTGCAATTTGTTCCAGAGTGTTTGAGTCAACGAAGTTGTTTATTACCGTGTTGAACTCATCCCAGAAATCATCGTTTCCCACAGAACTGACTGTCGGCGTGTCCGAGATTGTTCTAGGATTCAAATCTCCTTCCATTGCACGCAAAATTTCTCCGACCGTGTATGATTCCGGCTGGCGGGTCAGCTTGTAGCCGCCGTTATTTCCCCTTAAGCCTGTTACAAGCCCTGATTTGCTCAGTTGAATCAGAATCTGCTCCAGATATTTTGAGGAAAGGTTGTGCCTGTGCGAGAGCAGTTTGAGAGGAATGTAGCTTTCCTGATTCTGCTCTGCAAGTTCCGTCATGATGAGTAATGCATACTGTCCTTTAGTTGAAATTTTTAACATAGCTTATATTCCTATCTTTAAAGATTCCTTAACATGATGTTAATCTGCGATTTTCCCGCTCGATACCTATTGACACAGTAGGTTAATATCATAATAATGCAATAAACCTAGTTTTGCAATAGGTAATAGAAAAATAAAATAAAGAGGTGCAAAAATGGCAAAAAAACTTCGGCAGATAGCTATTTACGGAAAGGGTGGAATTGGAAAATCAACAACCACACAGAATTTGACAGCAGGATTGCTTGAACTTGGAAAAAAAGTTTTGGTTGTTGGCTGTGACCCTAAAGCTGATTCAACACGACTTCTTCTTGGTGGTCTTCATCAGAAAACTGTTTTGGACACAATCCGTGACAACAAGACAGAAATTCAGCTCGATGACTTGCAGAAAGTCGGATTCAAGGGCGTTCGCTGCGTAGAGTCAGGCGGACCGGAGCCAGGCGTTGGTTGTGCAGGACGCGGTATCATCACTTCTATTTCTATGCTTGAAAACCTGGGTGCTTATACAGAAGATTTGGATTATGTTTTCTACGACGTATTGGGTGACGTTGTCTGTGGTGGTTTTGCTATGCCAATCCGTGAGGGCAAGGCTCAGGAAATCTACATCGTTGCTTCAGGCGAAATGATGGCTTTGTACGCTGCAAACAACATCTGTAAAGGTATTGCCCGCTATGCAGAGCGCGGTGACGTCCGATTGGGCGGAATCATCTGTAACAGCCGAAACGTAGACCGCGAGCTTGATTTGCTCCGTGCTTTCACAAAAGAGCTCAACACTCAGCTCATTTACTTTGTTCCTCGAAACAACATCGTTCAGCAGGCAGAAATCCGCAAGAAGACTGTAATTGAGTATGCCCCGGACAGCTCTCAGGCACAGGTTTACCGTGATTTGGCTCAGGCAATCGATGAAAACACAAACTTCACAATTCCAACTCCAATCACACAGGAACGACTTGAAGAAATTCTCATCGAAAACGGAATGATGGAGCCGGAAGGAAACTACTCAATCTAAAATCGGCAGCGAGCCTTTTGCAATGTGCAATCAAGGGGGAAACAATGGGAGGGGGAATGTCTTCCCCCTGCGTCACACGATGTTGTGCCGCACCCCCTTCTAGCGGGCTCAGACGCCGCCCGCAACGCCCGCTTTTATACTGTCCTTCCTTCAACGGCTGCGTATTTACCTAGCACCTTCATCAAGTCGTCGAACTGGGCAGGAGTCAGGCTCTGCTCGCCGTCGCAAAGTGCCTTTTCCGGGTTGTTGTGCACTTCGATGATAAGACCGTCGGCACCAACGGCAACCGCCGCCTTTGCGAGAGTCGGAACCATCCAACGGATTCCACATGCGTGGCTTGGGTCGATGATTACTGGAAGGTGAGTTTCTTTCTTTAAGTATGGAACGATGCTGAGGTCAAGGCAGTTTCTGGTGTAGTTGTCGAATGTTCGGATTCCCCGCTCGCAAAGAATTACGTTCTCGTTTCCGCTCGCCATGATATATTCCGCGCTCATCAAGAATTCTTTTACGGTTGCGCTAAGGCCTCTTTTAAGGAGAATCGGATTCTTGAGTTTGCCGACCTCTTTGAGAAGGTCGAAGTTCTGCATGTTGCGTGCACCAATCTGAATGATGTCAACGTCCTCGAAAAGCGGAATCTGGTTGATTGCCATAAGCTCGGTTACGATTGGAAGTCCTGTTTCTTTGCGTGCGATTTTGAGAAGTTCAAGACCTTCGGCTCCCAGACCCTGGAAAGAGTAGGGAGAAGTTCTCGGCTTGAATGCACCGCCTCGCAAGAATCTTGCACCGCTGGCTTTTACAGCCTTTGCGACTTCGATAATCTGCTCTTCTGTCTCGACTGAGCAAGGACCTGCCATAATCGAACAGATTTTACCGTCGCCGATTTTATTTCCCTTTACATCAATAACCGTGTCCTCCGGATGGAAGCTGCGGCTGGCCTGCTTGTAGGGAGCTTTTACCCGCTGAGCGCTCTCGACAATATCGTTTGCCAACAGTTCTTCTGGAGTGATTCGGCTTGTGTCGCCAACAAGACCCCAGAGGGTGACGTCTTTTCCCTTTGACTCATGGATTTCAAGCCCCTTTTCATTGAGGTTCTTTTTTAACTCTTCAATCTTCTGCTTTTCAGCACCGTTTTTCAAAACAACAATCATTTTATTCTCCTTGTGTGTAATTCCGAACGCGTTTCGGAATCTTGGACATAAAAAAAGGACTTCCTTTTGTGGAAGTCCTTATAATTGCCAAGTAATTTCGCAACTTTACGCATTAAAACACGGCGTTTGACTTCCACTGCGGACACGAGAAAAATAAAAATAGCCATAATAAGAGTAAGCCTTCGTAAAAGAAGCGAACTGGCTAGAGAAAGATTTTTCTGTCGCATAAGAAGTGTTGCGATTCATGTGGATTATTTAATACCTTTTTAAGATTTTTGTCAAGCCTATCTTCTGCCAAAAGCTTCCAAATTCGCTAGCCCGCGTTTGAATTGCGCGGCGGCCAGCGTTCTTGCCGCCGTAGCAATTTAAGCGGGACTATCTTCGCCCAAATGCTTCGAGGTTAGCTAGTCCCCGCTTGAATTGCGGAATGCGCGCGCATGCTGTTGTGTCTAGTCCGCTTGTGTCGCCTCGCTTTAAGAAGTGGTAGGCTACTCCTGCAATCATGGCTCCGTTGTCACCGCAGAGCTTTAACGGCGGGAAGATGCACTTGATGTCGGTGCGTTCAGCGAGGATTGCACGAAGTCTTGAGTTTGCCGCAACGCCACCGCCTGCAACAACTGTTTTTATTCCTGTGTCCTCAACTGCTCGGAAAAGACGCGAAGTGAGCGTTTTGCAGGCTGTTTCCTGGAAAGCCGCGCAGATATTTTCGTTTGTCTTTTCGTAGCCCGGTTTTAGGAACATGTCTGCCTGATGGATTACGGCTGTCTTGAGCCCTGAGAATGAAACGTCGTAGCGGTTGTTTTCACGCTTGTCGAGTTTTGGAACCGGGAAAGCGAATGATTTCGGGTCGCCTGCCTGAGCGAGCTTGTCGATTATTACTCCGCCCGGATAACCAAGTCCGTAGAATTTTGCAACCTTATCAAAAGCCTCGCCAACGCTGTCATCAATGGTAGTTCCCAAAACTTCAAGGTCATCAAAGCCGTTGACTTTTGCGATGATTGAGTGGCCGCCTGAGACAAGCAGACCAAGGTAAGGATATTCGATATCGTTTGCAAGATGAGCCGCATAAATGTGCCCGAGCATGTGGTTGATTGCGATAAAAGGCTTGTTTGTGGCCCATGCAAGTGTCTTTCCGAAAGTGAGGCCGACCAAAAGACTTCCCATTAAGCCCGGTCTGTTTGTGGCGGCAATAGCGTCAACCTGGTCGAGAGTCATGTTTGCTTCGGTCAAAGCCTGTCGTACAACCGGCAAAATCCATTCAGCGTGCTTTCGACTTGCAATTTCCGGCACGACTCCCTTGTAAACCTGATGGAAAGGAATTTGTGTCGCCACAACATTCGAGATAATCTTTTTTCCGTCTTCAACAATTGCACATGCTGTCTCATCACAGCTTGATTCAATACCAAGAACTTTCATGTCTCTTCCTCTTTATCTCAACATACTTGGCGTGGCGAATCTGTAGCCAGCCGCTTTCATTTCAGGGTACATCTCCGCGAGAAGGTCGGGGAGAATCTTTACGCTTTTGTCCACATGACCGATTACGAGGGCCTTTCCGTGCCTGTTTGCATAGGCCAGTGTTTCCCTCATCCTTTCAAGCATTTTTGCCCTGTCTATGTCATTGTCCAGATAAGGGCCTGCTTTTTCAAAAATCGTCATGTCCCGTTCAAGTGCGGCCTGCGGAGCCTTTGTTTCGGCCGTTGTCCGCGAGTCAAAAAAGTATATTCCTTTTTCGGCACAAACTTCAAGAACCGCACCGATTTTTATTTCATTTGCCGTTATGAGGGAGCCTTCGTGGTTGTTCATTCCGCGAACGCCCGGTCCAAGCTCGGCAAGATTTTCCTTTATAATAGAAGCAATCTGATAAGAATTCATGTCCGCCGTGATTTTTCCAGGCCCCGGATCAAGATTCAGGTTCATCGACTGCATGGGCTGATGCAAAATCACTTCCTTTCCTGCGGCGCGAACGGCGTCAGCACAGGCCCTCGACTGGAGCAGTTTCGGCAAAACCGCGATTGTAATCGGGAAGGGGAGGGATGCGTATCGCCTGGTGTTCTCAACGCTGCGGCCTGCATCATCAATTACGATTACGATTGTCGCTCCCTTTGCAGCCGGAGGAATGTCGAAGCGGTTTCGGGGAACGTTCTGCTGAATAGTCTCCTGCTCTTTGGGTGGCATAACAGATGCAATCTGCGCCCCGCTATTTTTTTGCGGCTGAATATTTCCTGCCTGAGAAGTGTGGTTTGAAGGAAGAGTCTTTACGGCAGAACTTTCTTTCATTTCCTTTGTGATGATTTTTGGCTGGGAAGAAGAGTTCTTTTTTTCAGCCTTATTATTTTTCTTTTCTACAGTTTTTTCTTCCTGCTGCCTTACCGGCTGAGTCTGAAGGGGCTGAATTGTCGGCGCAGATTTTTCCTTTACGACTGTATTCTTCTGAGAATCTGCCTTTTTTGCAGGCGTTTTTTGAGTCTTTTTTTCTTCTTTTGGAGTATTCGCTTCCTTTTTTGGAGCCGCTTTCTTTTCCTGAGTCTTTGCTTTTTCTGCCTTTACTTCAGGCCTTGTCTTTTCGACTGTTTTTTCTGATTTTGCAGCCGGTTCAGCCTTTGCAAGAACTTCTGTTTTGGGAAGATTTTGCTTTTCGCCCTGATTCAGAAGGACGCTGAGGCCAATCGCAAGCACACAGATTAAGCACACTAGTCCCGAAAAGAGCGCGACTTTGTTTTTTGCAAGCTTGACCTTTGGCTTTTTTGCCCGAGTACGTGATGTCTTTCGTTTTTTTGCTGGAACTGTTTTTTTAGGCATAGAACTTTTCTATTTTAGTGCTTTTTTGAATTCTATTCTATGCGCTTTTGAAAAATTTTATGCCGTATACAATTCCAGTGTCTTTTCGTTCAGGGCTTTCTTGATTTTCTGCAGGGCCTTTATTTCTGTCTGGCGGATGGTTTCTGCTGAAACTCCCAGTGACTGGCCGATTTCCCGCAATGTCGGTGCGTGAACCAGTCCGTCAAAATTATAGCGACCGGAAATTACAAATCGTTCCTTTTCAGAAAGTTCCGAAACCAGCTGCTTGATGTTGCTTTTTGCGATTTCGATGAAGAAATTGCGCTCCGGGTCGTAGGTAAAATCCGGGATAAGCTCGCCGACTGTCACGGTGCCGTCTTCCTTGCATTGTGAGTCCAGGCTTGTGCATGTGTAAAGACAGTCAAGTGCGTTGTTGAGTTCAGTTTCTGAGATTCCGAGTGAGCGTGCGAGATCCTTTTTGCTTGCTTTTTTGCCGGTAACTTCCCTGTACTCGTTCTGGATTGTCGAAATCCGGCGCAGAACTTCTTCCTTGCGCTGGGGAATTGAAATGATTGCCGTTTTGTTATGAAGAAAACGGAGCATGTACTGCAAAATCCATGGATAGGCATATGTCGAGAAGCGGTTTTCGTAGTCCGGTGAGAATTTTTCGGCTGCCGCCATGAGTCCCATATTTCCTTCCTGAATCAAATCCATTACGGAAACCTTGTATGTCTTCTTGAATTTATTCGCAATGCTGACAACGAGACGAAGATTTGAATTTACG
This sequence comes from Treponema ruminis, assembly GCA_017161305.1. Classification (GTDB taxonomy): domain Bacteria; phylum Spirochaetota; class Spirochaetia; order Treponematales; family Treponemataceae; genus Treponema_D; species Treponema_D ruminis. The sequence goes on from CP031518.1 coordinate 1,998,910, forward strand.
AGGCAGCTTATGGCCTTTTTGTCTCCTTCAGAGATTTTAACTGCAAGCTCCCGCTCACTTTCGAGGCTTAAAAGAGGGTATCTCTGAATCTGTTTCAAATACATCTCATACATTTTCATAATCAACTCCTGTCTATCTTAAATCCATAAAAGTGTAAGCATGAACCGTGCCAAGTTTAAAAATAAAAAGCAAAAAAAGAGAAAGAAAAATGTAACTCTATATAATATAAAGAAATAGAAATTAGAAAAAAAGTGTTGCTGAGAAAAATAAAAATAGGGAAGTGTAAAAAATGTTATAAAAAATTATTTCATGCGTATAAATTTTTGCACACTGGTGAGAAAAAAAATAGAAGTGTATAAAATTTTATATAGGGCAATCAACTTGCTGCGGCTGTTCCACCCTTACGCTAACGCTCATTGCTTCACTACGCGAAGCAACTAAAGGGGTTCCATAGCCGGCCCGAATTTATTTATCAATAAAAATTTTAACTCAGTATTTTACAATTTCAAGTTTTTTGATAAAATAAATCAATAATTCTATAAAAAGAAACAAGTAATTGAATGAAAAGTTGATTTCAGAATGTTCTCTTTTCATTTGAGGAGATTTTATGTACGTTACATGTTTGGATATGGAAGGCGTTTTGGTTCCGGAAATCTGGATTGCTTTTGCTGAAGAAAGCGGAATCCCAGAACTTAAACGCACCACTCGTGATGAGCCTGACTACGACAAGCTCATGCAGTTCCGAATCAATATCTTGAAAGAGCACGGACTCACCCTCAAGGACATTCAGAACACAATCGCAAAAATTGCTCCTCTCCCTGGTGCCAAGGAATTCATGGACAAGCTCCGCGCAAAGTGCCAGACAATCATTTTGAGCGACACTTTTGAGGAATTTGCAGCCCCTCTCATGAAAAAAATGGGCATGCCTACAATTTTCTGTAACTCCCTCGAAGTTGATTCAAACGGCTTTATCGTTCGCCACAAAATGCGCTGCGAAAAATCTAAGCTCACAACCGTAAAGGCCCTGCAGTCAATCGGCTTTGAGACAATCGCTTCTGGTGACAGCTTCAACGACCTTGGCATGATTCAGGCAAGCAAAGCCGGCTTTCTCTTCCGCACAACGGACAAAATCAAAGCCGACTGCCCGAACATTCCTGCCTTCACCGAGTTCGATGAGCTTTACGAAGCAATCTGCAAAGTGATTGACGAAAAATAAGGCTTAAAAGCAGCGGCTTTTAAAAGACCTTTGGGCAGAAAAGCTGGCTAAGTGCGCTTTATCTCGAAAGTCACATTTGGATTGCGTTTGCTGCCCTCGAGTGCCTTTTGTATGCGCTGCTGCTCTTCCGGCGAATCGGAAGTAGAATCCGCAATTTTGAGCGAGTCCCAGTCTTCGTTTTGAGCCCGAAATTTAACCTTACCCATAGCCCTGTCAAACCCGGCCAGCAAGTCTTGTCGGGTTTTATTTTTGATGAACTGCTGGAAATATTCGGAATTTTCGATTTCGGAAAGCTGCTTGGTAAAGGCGTAAAGTGCAAACTGGTTGATTGAAACTCCCTGCTGTTCGGCCATAAACTCTATGCGCTCTTTAAGTTCATGTGGAACCCTGATAGTGAGAACGCTTGTCTTTTCTGCTGACTCAAATTTTGAAACTGCCATAAAGCCCCCCTTATTTACTTTTGCCCCTGATGACCTTTTGCATGAAATCTGCGGGCGTGATTACCGTTACTCCGTCAAAATGAAGGTCGCTGTTGCAAGTGAAATCCCTCACGTTTTTGGTGATTAAATAGCGGGAATCGGATGCAAAAGCCAGCTCCATTATGAGATTGTCACCTTCGTCCTGCAGATTTGGCCGCAGGAGATACTTAATATCAATTTTGACACTTATGTAGGCGATGAAATTAAGCACATCCCAGACATCTTCTTCGGTGAGCTCGAAGAGTTCCAGTGAGCTTTTTCGTAAGCAGACATCGCAATATTCTACAAACACCGGTGTGGAAATGACAATTTGCAAATCGCCGTTTCGAACCATTTGAAGAATGGCGTGTGATGCCCCGCTCTGAGAATACAATGCCTGAAAAATTACGCAAGTGTCTAATACCACTCTCATGATTGAATGATAGCATATATGCTTGCACTTTGCAAGAAAAAAAATTATAAAAAAAACTCTCCGTAAAATCACGGAGAGCATGAATTTTCTTACTTGCTTAAAAGCTCAATTTCCTCTTCGGTAAGTTCCCTGTAGCCGCCGAGGGGAATGGCCGGATCAAGCTCCAGCTGCCCCATCTTTACTCGCTTTAAGTACACGACTTCATTTCCCAGCTGGGCGAACATGCGCTTTACCTGGTGAAATTTTCCCTCGTAAATCGTAAGTAAGCAGTCAATTACGACATCCTGTCGTGACGACTCGCTTTCGCGATTCGCGGTTTCATTTGCTTTTTGCCGCATCCGTGCGGCGGATTTGTTGTTTTCTTCATTGCTCATTGTGAATTGAATTTCTGCCGGTTCTGCATCAAAACCGTTTTCGCTTCCTTCGCGGTCAATCCAGAAGCCTTTCGAAAACTTTTCTGTGTATTTTGCCTTTTCTTCTTCGGTCAGGCTGTCCCGCAGACCCACGGCGTATGTTTTGGGAGCGTGAGTCTTTGGTGCGAGCAGTCTGTGGGTAAGCTGCCCGTCGGTCGTGAGAATCAGAAGTCCTTCGGTGTCGATGTCGAGGCGGCCCATGCAGTGAAGGTCCCCGCCCAGGAATTTATGGCGCAGGGATTCGTCGAGAAGGTCAAAGACTGTGCGGTGCTCGCCGTCCTTGTTGGCGCAGACTACGTCCTGGCACTTGTTCATCATGATGTAGACGTCGTGCTGGAGGCGGATTCTTTCTCCGTCTACGACAACTTCGTCCTTTGAAATGTCAATCTGAAAGCCCGGATCGTAAACAAATTTGCCGTTTACGCTGACAAGCTCGTCACGGAGCAGCTTCTTGACGTCTTTTCGTGAGCCGAATCCGTGATGAGACAAGATTTTATCGATTCTATCCATTGCTTATCTTTTCTCAATCGGAACGTATGCGCGTTCTGCAGAAATATTCTTGTATGCCGGACGGTAAATCTTTCCGCCTGCGACGATTTCCTCGATTCGGTGGGCACTCCAGCCTGCGATTCGGGAAATTGCGAAAATCGGGGTGAAAAGTTCCTGAGGAATGTTGAGCATGGAATAGACGAAGCCTGAGTACAAATCGACGTTTGCACAGATTTTTTTGCCGTCGCCGTGCTTTTCGTAGAGAATATCCGGACTGAATTTTTCGACCATCTTGTAAAGATTATATTCTTCGTCGAGGCCCTTTTCGTGAGCGAGTTTTGCAGCCCTGTCACGCAGGATTGTAGCTCGCGGGTCGTTGATTGTGTAGACGGCGTGACCCATACCGTAAATAAGGCCTGTGCGGTTGAAAGCCTCTTTGTTGGCAATTTTTTCAAGGTAGCGCTTTACTTCGGTTTCGCTTGACCAGTCTTTTACGTTTTCCTTGATGTCGTCCATCATTGCGGAAACCTGAATGTTGGCACCACCGTGACGGCGTCCTTTGAGTGAGCCGACTGCCGCACCGATTGCAGAATATGTGTCCGTATCAGCGGAAGAAACTACATGAACAGTGAGGGAAGAGTTGTTACCGCCACCGTGCTCAGCGTGAAGAATCAGGGCCAGGTCGAGAAGTTTTGCTTCTTCGTCTGTGAAAGCCTTGTTGTTTCGGATGAGGCGAAGGAAATTCTCGGCTGTTGAAAGCTCCGGGAGCGGATTGTGGATGTACATTGATTTTCCGTCGTAGTAGCGGCGCTTTGCCTGATAAGCGTAGGCAGTGAGTGTTGAGAATCGTGAAGTAAGCTCGATGCACTGGCGCAAAACATTTGAGAGCGAGCGGTCTTCCGGGTTTGAGTCGTAAGAATAAGAAGCAAGGACACCGCGGGCAAGTTTGTTCATGATGTCGGCAGAAGGAGCCTTCATGATCATGTCCTCAGTGAAGTTGTCAGGAAGCTGGCGGAGAGAACCCAGATATTCCTTGAAATGATCCAGCTCAGACTGTGTTGGAAGCTCACCAAATAATAGAAGATAAACGCACTGCTCGTAGCCGAACTGATTGTTGGCCTCGGCGTCCTTAATCAAATCTTCAACATTGTAGCCGCGGTAGACGAGGCGGCCAGGAATCGCGATTTTTTTGTCGTCCTGAACTTCGTAACCGACTACATCACCGATGCTGGTAAGTCCGACGAGAACACCGGTGCCGTTTTTGTTTCGGAGACCGCGTTTGACATCGTATTTGTCGTAAAGGCTTTTGTCGATTGGGTCATTTCGTTCCGCAAGAACGGACAATCTGCCGATAAACAAACTTTCTGATTCTGTCATAGCGTGCTCCTTTGCATATTTGTGTATATTTATGCAATTTTCGTGAAAATATATTCATAATTATACAAATTTGTGCATATCGTTGCAAGAAAAAAATTAGCGCTTAATTTGTCTTTCAATCTCATTTTCCACTTTATCTTCCAGCATCGAGAAAAAGTCCAGCCCGGTGCGGCTTTCCACTTCATCGACCGTCACCTGATAGTCATCGAGAGAGCCTTCGCATTTTTCGTTGGGGAAAATGTAGGCCATTGCAAGCACGCTTTGGGCATCTTCCGGGCTTGCCTTGTCATTTTCGTCTGCGTAGAGCGGGGCCAGAATCACTTTGTAGTAAAACTCCGGCACCACAACCTGATTTTCTCCGATTGTCTTGTATTCTGATGCCGGCTTTTCCAGAACCGGGCCTGAGACAACGTAGACCCGGCCGAAATTTGCTGCCCAGAGCCTCACCTGGCTTTCCAAATCCTTCCAGAGTCCGCGGTTTAGGCTTCCTTTCTGCGGGCTCATGTTGCTCATGTAAAAAGTTTCGCTCATTGCTTTTTCGCTGAATGCAAAATCTGCCGCAGGGGAAAGGTGTCCGCGGTCGTAGCCGGACTTTTTGTAGTCGGCGGGAGTAGCTGAGCCTGTAGTGATTTCCGGGTCGGCACGGAAGTCGTCGCTTCGTTTGGCGTTTTTTACAAGTTCATCTTCTGTTAGGCAGTAGGCGCTCCATTCTGCCTGCTCGTAGCTTTCACGGTAGCAGAGGGTGTAGTTTTCAAATTTTCGGATTTCATGGTCAGTTTTGGCTCCTTTTCCTGTGCAGACTGGAATCTCAAGCTTTTCCGGGAGTGCGACAAGTTTTTTTGCGGGGGCGGACTTTTTGGGAGCAGGCGATTTTTTTTCTTCAGAAGATTTTTCGCTGATTTTTTCTTCTATTAATTGCTTTGTCTCCGAGATGGCTTCTTCTGCCTTTTCGGTAACAAGGGCGACAGTTTCGTCTGCTTCTGAGCGGAATTTGGGGTCGTTTTTATAATGCCAAACGGTAAGGGCTGCGAAGAATATGAGGGCGAGGATGAAAAGTATGCAGTAAGATTTTTGATTTATCTTTCTTTTATTTTTTCGTTTTTTTGACATATCTATAGTATAGAAAAAAGCTGGTCTTTTAGCTATTATATTAGAATACAAAAAAAGAGGATTAAAATGGCTACAGTACAGATTCCAAAAGATTATAAGTCGCTGCTTGGTGAAAAAGAAACTGAGCATGCAATCGTCATGATAAAAGATTTTTTCCAGACTCAGCTTTCAACAGCACTCAATCTTACACGAGTCACGGCTCCGCTTTTTGTTCAGAGCGGCAAGGGCTTGAACGATGATTTGAACGGCGTTGAGCGGGCTGTAAAATTCCCTGTTAAGGACATGGGTGACGCTCAGATGGAAATCGTTCACTCGCTGGCAAAATGGAAGCGTGTCAAGGTTTCAGAAATGAAGCTTCCTGCAGGATTCGGAATTTACACCGATATGAACGCTATCCGTGCTGACGAAGATTTGGACAACATTCACTCGCTTTACGTTGACCAGTGGGACTGGTGTGAGTGCATCAATAAAGCTGACCGCACAATCGAATACCTCAAGTCTGCCGTACGCAAGATTTATGCTTGTCTCAAACGCACTGAATTCTTCATCTACGACCGCTACGAGCAGATTAAGCCGATTTTGCCGGAGAACGTTCAGTTTGTTTATGCTGACGACCTTCAGAAACGCTATCCTGATTTAACTCCGAAAGAGCGCGAGACAAAAATCTGTGAAGAATACGGAGCAGTCTTCCTCATCGGTATCGGCGGCAAGCTCCCTGACGGAACAATCCACGATGGACGAGCTCCTGACTATGACGACTGGATTTCTGACTCAGGCGACGGTCACAAGGGCTTGAACGGCGACCTTCTCGTTTGGAACCCGGTTTTGAAACAGTCATTTGAGCTTTCTTCAATGGGTATCCGTGTAAGCCCGGAAAGCCTCAAGCTTCAGCTTGAAGAGCGCGGATGTCCTGAGCGCGCAAGCCTCGAATTCCACAAGCGTCTTTTGAACGGCGAACTTTCATTCACAATGGGCGGCGGTATCGGTCAGAGCCGTCTCTGCATGTTCTTCCTTCGAAAAGCCCACATCGGCGAAATTCAGGTTTCAATGTGGCCTGACGAAATGAGGGGAACTTGCGAAAAGAACGGAATTCACCTTCTGTAATATGGCTGATACAGTAAAGTTTTCTTCTTCAAGTCTTGAATCTTCTCTTTCTTCTTTTGGCAGGCGCGGAGTTACTGAATTCACCTTGCAGGACGAGGCTATTCTTTCCCACAAGGGCAAGCTGCTTCACTTTCTGCAGGTCTTCCGTGAAAAGGCGGGCGATGTTTTCCTTACCCTGCCTGTCTCAGCTTCTGTGCTCGATCTGGACGTCTGCAAGGCTTGTGCTGAACTTTACTGTACCCTTGAAATCCCACTTGAGGGCCTGAGCAAGGGCAATTCCTATCTTTTTGACAAAAAATTCTATTCACGCCGGGCTGACATGCTCAACACTCTGGGCCTAGTCTTCGGTTTTGACATGAATTTTGCCTGTCAGCCGGGGGATTCTGTAAAGTCCTTCCGTGACAGGCTTGATTTTGCCCTTTCCCTTTACCCCAACCACATCGATTTTCCTCAGATTGACCCGTTAAATGGCGGTGATTCTTCGATTAAAATGCCCAAGCCGACTGCAACTTTTTCGACTCAGGACATAAAGATGACCAAGGAAACTGCCTTTGCCGCTTCCACTTTCTACAGCTATGGCCGGGCGGTCACATGGTTCCTTGCGGTTCTTGCTCCTTTAAAAATGACTCCGTCAAAATTCTTCCAGGACTTTGCCGAGTGGCAGAACCTCAACAACTGCTCCCTTCGTTCCAACTGGAAGCCGGAAAGCGCCAAGCACGCCGAAATCGAAAAGATGCAGCTTGCCTTCCTCAAATTCAAATACGAAGAAAAGAACAAGCCCCAGCTTTTTGAAGTCGTAAATAATGTCGTCCGCCTGAACGGTGCATTTTCGCGCTGTTTCGGAGAGGGCGAGGAAAGCCGCATAGAACTTTCATACAATCCAGACGAGCTCCTTTCCGGGGCCGCAATGAACATCCAGTCCTTTTTCGACAATTCCTTCATGGAAAACAGCACTGTCAAAGTCTTCATGGGCGAAGACGGCGCCGAATGGCGTTACTGCTAGAACTTTAGGTGCATTCAAAATCAGTAAAAGTAGATTGTGCAAAAAAATAAAAGGTAGTAAAACATTTTATATAAAAACATCGTGCATGATGTATGTATAAGGATTAAGTCATGAAAAATGTCGGTTACTACAATGGAAAAATGGGACTGCAGGAAGAAATGACAGTTCCCTTTTTGGACAGGGCTATGTACTTTGGTGACGGAGTTTACGATGCGACTTACAGTGCGAACCGCAAACTATTTGAAATTGACTGGCACGTCGAGCGGTTTTTTAATTCACTCAAATATGTCCAGATTCCCTTTACGCTGACAAAGGAAGAACTCATTGCCGAGTTGCAGAAATGCGTCGATGCAATGGATTCAGACGGAGTATGTTTTGTTTACTGGGAATGTACTAGGGGAACGGCTCCAAGAAATCATCTTTTTCCTGACTGCAAGCCAAACCTTATTATCAATATCACTGAATCAAAAATCACGGATTTAAGGAATCCCTGTAAATTAATCACTATGGAAGACACAAGATTTTTCCACTGCAACATAAAGACTTTGAACCTTCTGCCAAGCGTTCTTGGAAGTCAGAAAGCCTATGAATGCGGTGCCAAGGAAGTCGTTTTCCACCGGGGAAACCGTGTCACTGAATGTGCCCACACGAACGTCAATATCCTGAAGGACGGAACTTTCATCACTCCGCCTCTCGATGAACTGATTCTTCCGGGCGTTACCCGACGTCATTATCTTGAAGTCTGCAAGCGGCTTGGAATTCCTTACGAGGAAAGGCCTTTTACGCTGGACGAGCTTTTTGATGCGGACGAGGTTTTCATCACTTCGGCTGGCACTCTTGGTCTTCCGGCTTATGAAATTGACGGAAAGAAAGTCGGCGGCAAGGCAGGGGAGCTTTTGAAAAAACTTCAGGTTGCCGTTGTCGATGATTTTGAAAAGGAAACTGGAGTCAGACCGGACGTTATATAGAACTTTCGTACATGCTGTATTATAATTGCTCCATAGTTTTTAGAGCCACTGGAGGTCATTATGGCTGGATTAATCAAAAAAGTTAATCTTAGGGATCAGGTTTATGATTATATAAAAGCTGGAATTTTATCTCAGGAATTCAGCCAGGGGCAGAACATAAACCTGGACGACCTCAGCCGGAAACTTGGTGTCAGTAATACTCCAATCAGGGAAAGCATCAATCTTCTTGTAAAGGAAGGCTTGATTGAATACAGACAGAACAACGGATTTTTCGTCATATCTCCGGACAGGGAAACCGTGAATGAAATCCTTCAGGTTGTTTTCTTCATGGTAGTCGCCGCATACAGATTCTGCTACAGAAACGGAAGGATGGAAGCGGTGATTCAGAAAATGGGAGAACAGCTTGAAAATCAGCGTAGAATGCTGGACAGCGGGAATTCCCTCGGATACATGGAAACGACATATTTGTTCGAGCGCTGCATAATTGAGGGCGTAGGCAACAAAATGCTGATTTCAGAATATGACGGCAAGCAGACCATTCTGGGCTTTATTTCAACTTACTATTCCGACAACAACATTGAGGAACTGAGGAAGGTTTTTTCGCAGCACGAAGAAATCTACAGGCTCATCAAAGAGCAGAAACTTGAAGATGCGATAGTAAAGATGCGCGAACATTATTATAAGAAGTAGCTTTCCCGCTTTTGCATGTACGGTATTTCTTTTTTTAAGGAGATATCAGCTATGGGAAAAATTGAAGACATTGTTTTGCGTCATTCGGCAAGGGGAATGGATATCCTTCGCACAAAGATGAAGGGAGAATATGCAAAAGCCGCAGCCGAAATGATTCTTTCATGGGAAAAGGGAACCGTCTTTCTTGCAACCGGATTTTTTGTCGCGGGCTTTGCAGAAACGGACGGACCTGCCGGAACCATTTTTCTGGCCCTTGCCCTTAAAAAGCTGGGCTATAATCCCGTCGTAATCACTGATTCCTACACCAAGGGCTTTTTTGAGTGCAGGGATATTGAAGCCGTCTACATGCCTTTTGACGGAGACGAAGACTGGTGCAGGGGACTTCTTAAAAAATACCAGCCGGTCGGACTTATAAGCATTGAAAGGTGCGGAAAGAACAGCAATAATGACTATGCCAACATGCGAGGCGTGAGCATTGCCGACAGGACTGCCAAAATCGACATCCTTTTTGAGCTTGCTTACGGCCACATCCCGACAATCGGAGTGGGGGACGGCGGAAACGAAATCGGCATGGGAAATGTCGCTTCCATCGTTTCAGAAAAACTTTCCCTTGTTCCCTGTGTTGTAAAGACTGACCTTCTTGTGATTGCAACCGTTTCCAACTGGGGAGCCTACGCGATTACCGCTTATCTTGAAAAACTGAGCGGCAGGCATGTCCTCATGAAATTTGCGGATGTCTATGAATACATAAGGCAGACCGTGAGCATTGGCAGCGTGGACGGAGTCCGCAAGGAAAGGACTGTCAGCGTTGACGGTTTTGAGATGAACGTCGAGGAAGAAATAATAAATTCGCTCAGAGAGGCGGTTTAGTTTAGGACATATTGCCATGAAAATTGATTTGAACTGCGATTTGGGAGAAAGTTTCGGAAATTACAAAATCGGGCTTGATGAGGAAGTCATAAAATTCATTTCCTCTGCCAACATTGCCTGCGGTTTTCACGCCTCAGACCCTCTTGTAATGGAAAAGACAGTTCTCCTTGCAAAAAATAATTCTGTTGCCGTGGGAGCCCATCCCGGTTTTCCTGATTTAGTCGGATTCGGCAGAAGGAACATGAACGTAAGTCCTGCCGAGCTTAAGGCAATGATTGTCTATCAGCTCGGTGCCCTGGACGCTTTCTGCCGGTCAAACAAAATCAAAATGCAACATGTAAAGCCTCACGGAGCCATGTACAATATGGCGGCAAAGGACGAGAAAATGGCGCTTGCAATTGCAGAAGCCATAGCCGGATACGACGATTCCCTGATTCTTTTAGGTCTTAGCGGAAGTCAGATGCTTCTTGCGGCGGAAAAGGTCGGCCTTCCATTCAAAAAGGAAGTCTTCGCTGACCGTGCCTACGAGGAAGACGGCTCTCTTGTCGCCCGCACAAAGCCCGGTGCCATGATTGAAAGCGAGGAAGAGGCGATTGAGCGCATAATCAGCATGATCCGCTTGGGAAAGGTAAAGGCTATTACAGGAAAGGAAATTTCTGTGGAGCCGGATTCAATCTGCGTGCACGGAGACAATCCAAAGGCTCTAAAATTCGTTTCGGCAATCCTAAGCCGGCTCAGGGAAGAAAACATCTCCGTCGAGCCCATGGGAAGGTAAAAATCTTTTATCAGGTAGACAAAAGTATCATTAAAGGTTCCAGAAGAATTATTGAACATTTTTTTTGATTCTGATAGATTTAAGGCAATTAAAAACATCATGCACGATGTACTTTAAGATATACAACCAAGTCAACAAAGACGTTGCGTGTGTATAAAAAAAGAGCTGTACAGCCCTTTTAATTTATATGCAGAAAGTCTTGTTGAAGCTTGGAAACTTTCTCAGGGCTTTCTGTAAAAAAAACAAGGAGCCCGCTATGATTAGACTCAACAAAACTCTTGCCATTGGACTTATTGCTTTGATGGCACTTTCAAATGGCTTTGCCGCTAAAAAGCCTAAGACAATCAAAATTGGTTTTAACATTCCTCTTACCGGTGATTCTCCGAAAGTCGGCGAGAGTGCAAAATATGCCGGGGAAATCGTAAAGGAAGAAGTCAACTCTGTCGGCGGACTTGACGTTAAAGGCGAAAAAATCAAGCTCGAATTCGTTTATGTTGATAACGAACTCAAGGCTGACTCTGCAATCAACGCCGCAAACAAGCTTATAGACATTGATAAAGTCCTTGCTTCAATCGGACCTGAAGGTTCAGGCCGCTCAATCCCGGCCGGTGAAATCTACAATGATGCCCGAGTTCCGATGATTGCTCCTTGGTCAACAAACCCAAGCGTTACAAAAAACAGACCGTTCTGTTTCCGTGCCTGCTTCCTCGATCCTTTTCAGGCTCCTGTAGGCGCAAAATTTGCCAGCGAGCAGTTCGGCTCAAAGAACGTCGCAATCATCTACAACCTTGAGGACGACTATTCAAAAACACTTGCCGAGCTTTTCAAGGGCGAGTGGGAAGCAAAATACGGTAAGGTCGTGGTTTACGAGTCATTCGGCCAGAAAGACCAGGACTTCAGCGTACAGCTTACAAAAGTCGTAAACTCGGGCGCAGACTTCCTTTACCTTCCGGTTTACTACAACCACGTCGGCCTTATCACTTCTCAGGCAAAAGACCTGGGCTGGAAAAAGCCTGTAATGGGTTCAGACTCATGGGGTTCAGCTGACCTCTTCCCGCTTTCAAAGGGTGCCGTAGAGGGCGACTACTTCACGACTCACTATGCGGCAAAGGGCGCTACTGGCAAGACAAAGGCTTTCATCGAAAAATACCAGCAGAAATACGGCTATGTTCCTGATGACGTTGCAGCCCTCACATATGATGCGGCTTACATAGTCCTTCAGGCAATCCAGGACTGCGGACTTACCGGCAATCTCAAAAAAGACCGAGTCGCAATCAAGGATGCACTCGGAAGAATCAAGAGCTTTGAGGGAATCACTGGAAACATGAAGTTCAATCCAGAGGGAGACCCTCTCAAGGATGCCGTAATCGTCCGTGTAACAAAAGAAGGTGAATTCGAGTTCGTAAAGAGCCTGCAGCCGTAGTTACTGAAAAAAAGCATGAGGGGCTTTTGAAAAAGATTTACCTGGCAAAAGCCCCTTCTATTTCAAAAAGGAGGGTCACCAAATGACTTTTTTCATACAGAACTTTTTTAATGCACTTCAATGGGGCAGCTTTTATTCAATGATTGCCCTCGGCTACTGTCTTGTATATGGAGTTTTGCGCCTCGTAAACTTTGCGCACGGTGACATCTTCATGACATCCACATACATCGCATTCTTTCTGGTAGCCTTTTTATCAGCACATTTTGCGGGACTTACGGGAGTTCCCCTTTTTGTAATCACTCTTGTATGTACGATGGCGCTTACAGCCCTGCTTGGTGTCGGAATCGAAAAACTTGCCTACAAGCCCCTGCGTGCAAAAGGAGCGAACAGGCTTTATGTAGTAATTACGGCACTGATGATTGGCTTCATTCTTGAAAACGGAAACCTTGCAGTTTTTGGAGCTTCTGCGAGAAGTTTCCCGGACATCCTTGCAAAGCACGTCTGGAATATCGGACCGGTCACAATCACAAGCCTTAAGGTTCTTGTAATTGTCAGTGCAATCGTCATCTTTGCCCTGCTTCAGTTTATAGTTCAGAAAACAACACTTGGCATGAGTATGCGTGCCATTTCCTATGATAAATTCGCGATTCCACTGATGGGAATCCCTGTAAATACAGTAATCACCTTTACCTTTGCATTAGGTTCAGCCCTTGCGGCGGTTGCCGGAATCCTTTTCGGCATGAGCTATCCTGTCATGGACCCTTACATGGGTATGATTATCGGCTGGAAGGCCTTTATAGCGGCGGTCGTCGGCGGAATCGGTGACATCAAGGGCGCTTTCATCGGCGGCTTCCTGCTGGGATTCATCGAAATCTTCGTTACGGCTTTCCTGCCGTCAAGCTACAAGGACCTGGTTTCCTTCGTAATCCTTCTGGTTATCCTTACGATTAAGCCTACAGGATTCTTCGGCGTTGCAAAGAGCACAAAAATTTAAGGAGGACTGGATATGAAGTGGTTAGAAAATTTAAACAGCCGGATTGATTCAAGATTCAATCCTTCTCCAAAGCAAAGAAAATTCATCATGCCTGTCACGACGATTGCTTCGATTCTGCTTGTAACCCTGCTTGCAAAATTCGGAATCATCAACAACTACATTCAGACAATCATCGTAACAATCTGCATCAATATAATCATGTCGGCCAGCCTCAACATCGTAAACGGCTATATGGGAGAATTCAGCTGCGGTCACGGCGGATTCATGGCAACAGGCGCCTACGTTTCTTCTGTCGTCTCGCTAATTCTTTTCAAGGACGGAAACTCAATTACGGGGCAGGCTCTCCTTCCTGAAGGACTTGCTCTTGTCGGATTCCCGATTTCAATTTTGATCGGCGGACTTGCGGCAATGCTCGTCAGCCTTATCGTTGCGATTCCTTCTTTCAAAACCCGTGACGACTATCTTGCAATCATTACGGTTGCGGCAAACTTCATCGTCACGACGGCGATAAACAACATCCCTCTGGTCGGTGCCAGCCGCGGCCTCATGGGAATGAAAAGCGTAATGAACAGCATGGCGGATGTAATCGATGTTCCTTGGATTTTAATCTGGGGGCTTGTCTTTGCAGTCCTTTCAGTTCTTTCTATATATTACCTCATGAATTCAACTCTGGGAAAAGGCATTTCGGCAGTCCGCTACGATGAAATTTCAGCTGAAATCATGTCGGTCAATACAAACAACATGAAGCTGATTGCCTTTACTTTCAGCTCCTTCCTTGCAGGCATTGCGGGCGGTCTTTTTGCCCACCTGCTGGGATTCATCAACCCTTCAAGCTTCGGAATCATGAAGTCAACGGAATCCCTTGTAATGGTATTCTTAGGCGGCATGGGCTCTCTGAGCGGTTCAGTTCTTTCGGCAATCGTCTTTACGATTCTTCTGGAACTTCTGCGCCCGGCCCAGATCTGGAAGTGGGTAATCATTCCTTTAATCCTCATCCTGATTATGGAATTCCATCCTGAAGGAATCATGGGCTCAAAGGAACTCCCTCAGGTATTCCCGTGGCTCAAAAAACTTTTCCCGGCAAATAAAAATCAAATCCGGCCTCAGGCTCAAAGGGAAGGAGGGGCAGCATGAGCGAAACTTTATTGAAAATCGAGCACCTTACGCACAGGTTCGGAGGTCTTCAGGCTCTTACTGACATCAACGTTGAGATAGAAAAAGGTTCAATCAACGCTTTAATCGGACCGAACGGAGCAGGAAAGACAACAGTCTTCAACCTTGTAAGCGGATTTTACGTTCCGTCTGAGGGCGACATCGTTTTTGACGGAACAAGACTTAACGGTCTTCGTCCCCACAAAATCGCCGACCTTCAGATTGGCCGCACTTTCCAGAACATCCGCCTCTGGAGCGACATGACTGTTTTGGACAACATCTGCATAGCCCAGCACTCAAGAATGGGCTTCACCCTGAAAGATGTTTTCCTTCGTACAAAAAAATACAAGGATAGGGAAGCTGAAATCCACAAAAAGGCCTGGGAACTTTTGGAAAAGTTCTCGCTTGCAGACACGGCATTGGATTATCCGAAAAATCTTCCTTACGGCATTCAAAGGCGTGTAGAAATCGCGCGGGCACTCAGTCTTGAGCCTAAGCTTTTGATGCTTGATGAGCCTGCAGCCGGCCTTTCAACATCCGACCTCGACGGACTTATCAGCTACATCCGCTGGATTCACGATACTTTCGGAATCACAATCTGGATGATTGAACACCAGATGCAGGTCGTAAACACTCTTGCTAACCGGATAAAGGTAATCAATTTCGGAAAGGAACTTGCGGAAGGCACGCCTGAGGAAATTCAGAAAAATCCGGCGGTCATCGAAGCCTACCTTGGAAATTCTGACATCGATATTAAGAATGCGTATCCAAGCCTCTCAAAAAAGAGCTAGGAGGAAAAAACATGTTGCTTGAAGTAAAAGATTTGGTTGTGGGCTATGGAAACATCGAAGCCCTGCACGGAATAAATTTTAATGTGGACAAAGGCGAAATCGTCACTTTAATCGGGGCAAACGGAGCCGGAAAAACTTCGACCCTGCTGACCCTTTCCCGCCTTTCAAAACCGGAAGCTCCGACAGTCCGAAGCGGAGACGTTCTCTACGAGGGAAAGAGCATTTTAAAGCTTGAGCCCCACACGTTGATTCAGGACAGGATGATGTGTCTTGTCCCTGAAGGCCGGCATATTTTCGGAAACCTGACCGTTGAAGAGAACCTTCAGATGGCCTGCTATGCACGACAGAAGGAAAAATGGAATGAAATGAACATCATGCAGCAGTATGACCTGGTTTATGATTTGTTCCCCCGCCTTTACGAGCGCCGCAAGCAGAGGAGCGAGCTTCTTTCGGGCGGTGAGCAGCAGATGCTTGCAGTCGGAAGGGCATTGATGACGGACTGTCCTTTTATTATGCTTGATGAACCGAGTATGGGCCTTGCTCCTAAGCTGATGTTTGAAATGTTCCGCGCCCTCAAGAGGCTTAACGTTCAGAAAAAGATGACTCTTCTTGTCGTCGAGCAGAACGCGAAAGTCGCCCTTGATTTTGCGGACCGCGGATATGTCTTGCGCACTGGCGAAATCATTGCGGAAGGCACAAGCGACGAGCTGAGGGCAAACCCGGAAGTTCAGAAAGCATACCTTGGAGGATGATAATTCACAGATGAATGATGTCAGCGTGCTTGTTTCCAGTGAAGATTCAATTCAAATTCAGTTTCCGCAGAAAATTTGCGGCGAAATCAATGAGCGGATTACGGACTTTGTCGAAAACTTAAAGGCCTACACATGTGATGTGCCGGAAATAATCGAAATAGTGCCGACTTACTGTGCCGTAACCGTCTACTTTAATCCCGATGAAATCAGGCAGGATTTTGTCCTGAAACTAATCGGAGAAGTGATTGAAAAAACTGACAAGGGCGCATCATCATCAAAAAAGGGCGGAAAACTTGTTGAAATTCCAGTCTGCTATGAGGACGAAGAATTTGCTCCTGATTTGGCGGATGTTTCAAAACATACAGGCCTTTCAAAAGAAGAAATAATCGCCCTGCATTCATCAAGAGACTATCTGATTTACATGCTGGGCTTTTTGCCGGGATTTCCATATCTGGGCGGAATGGACGAAAGGCTTGAAACACCCCGCCTTGAAAGCCCCCGCACCAAGATTCCTGCCGGAAGCGTTGCAATCGGCGGAAAACAGGCCGGCCTTTATCCCAGTGATTCTCCTGGCGGCTGGCGTATTATCGGCCGTACCCCGCTCAAAGTCTTTGATCAGACGAGAAATCCTGCCTGCCTTTACGAAGCCGGAGACTCAATCCGCTTTGTCCCGGTTTCGCGGGAGGAATTTGACAGGATTGCAGAAAAGCAAAGCTCTTCTTCTGATTCGAAAATTCCGGGGCAGGGGAAAAGTGGCGGTCAGGCTTCAAGTTCCCTTCAAAGATATGTCTGCACGGGCGGAATAAAAATCCTCGAAGGGGGAATGTGCACCACCGTTCAGGACAAGGGAAGGTTCGGCTTCCAGCACCTGGGAATAGGCCAGGGCGGAGTAATGGACTTTGAAAGCTATCAGATAGGAAACAAAATCCTCGGCAATGATGAAAATGCCGCCTGCCTCGAAGCGACTCTCCTTGCTCCGACCATTCAATTTACCAGCGGCTGTGACTTCGTCATTACAGGCGGAATCTGCCAGGCGACTCTGGATGAAAAGCCAGTTCAGATGAATCAAAAATATCATGCGGAAAAAGGAAGCATATTAAAGTGCGGCTTTGTCATGAAAGGCCTGCGCTCATACCTGTGCTTTAAGGGCGGAATCCTGGTCCCTGAGCTTTTTGGAAGCCACTCTACAAATTTAAAAAGCAAAAGCGGCGGATATTTTGGCCGTAAGCTTGAAGCAGGCGATGAGCTTGCAATCGGGGATTTTTCCTGCAAAAAAGGAATTGGCGAAAATCCTGCACCGATTGAAAGCAATTCAATAGAAGAAAACGAAGTTCTTGTCCTTTCCTGCACGAAGGGAAGCCAGTATTCTTCTTTTTCAGAGGAAGCGGTCAGAAAATTTCAGGAAAGTGTCTTTACCGTCCTTCCCGAAAGCGACAGAATGGGAATCCGTTTTTCAGGCCAAAGCCTTGAATGCGGAAAAACTGACATCATTTCAGATGCCATTCCCTTCGGCTCTGTCCAGATAACTTCGTCCGGGCTTCCGGTCGTAATGGCAAGTGACAGGCAGACAACAGGCGGCTATGCAAAAATCGCGGCCGTCACACGAAAGTCGATGTGCGCTCTTGCGCAGGCCCTGCCGGGCACAAAAGTGAAGTTTACAATCAAGAGCAATTCCGGGCTTTTGCCGGAATCTTTTTAAGAGGTAGCAAAATGAATACAAATCCATATAAAGACATCACGCCTAAAGAAGTGCGGAAGTTAATCCGCGAAGAAAAAATTACAGGTCAGACATCGGGAATGTGCGCGGGCTTTGCTCAGGCAAACCTCTGCATCCTTCCAAAAAAATACGCATACGATTTTCTGCTTTTCTGCCAGAGAAACCAGCAGTCCTGCCCCCTTCTCGAAGTCAGCGACGAGGGCTCAAGATTTTTGAAAACTTCTGCCTCAAACTGTGATATTGCGACCGACGTGCCCAAGTACAGAGTTTGGAAAAACGGCGGGCTTGCAGGCGAATATAGTGACGTAAGCAGCTTCTGGCGGGATGACCTTGTGACCTTCGTTATCGGCTGCAGCTTTTCTTTTGAGGCTCCCCTGATTGAAGCCGGAATCGACGTAAGGAATATTTCTGAAAATCACAACGTTCCAATGTACCTTACAAACATCGACACGAATCCGGCAGGCATTTTCAGCGGAAAAATGGTCGTTTCAATGAGGCCGATTCACTACAGTCAGATTGTAAAGGCAACGACGATTACAGCACGGGTTCCAAAAGTCCACGGCGCTCCAATTCATATCGGCTCCCCGGAGTTTATCGGCATAAAGGACATCTCAAAGCCTGATTTCGGAGAGGCGAGCACAATAAAAGAGGGCGAAGTTCCGGTCTTCTGGTGCTGCGGAGTAACGCCACAAAGCGTAGTCATGAACTCAAAGCCAGACTTCTGCATCACCCACGCGCCTGGGCACATGCTGATTACGGATATTCCGGAAACTTTCTTACAGAACTAGGGGGCACTATGCGTTGTACAAAAGCAGTAATTTATAAGGATAACCTCAAATATAATCTGGAGCAGATTCGCCGTCATGTCCGACCAAAGACAGAAATCTGCGTGGCAGTAAAGGCAGATTCCTATGGTCACAGTGCAGTCCTCACGGCAAAAACAGCTCACGAAGTTGGCGGAATCAATTATTTTGCCGTTGCAACAGTCGATGAAGGAATTGAACTTCGTGAAGACGGAATCACGGAAAACATAATCGTCCTCAGCCTCTGCGTGCCGGAAGAATTTGATTCCCTCTTTTCATATAGCCTTACTCCCTTCACTTTCGGAGAAGACTATATTTCAGCCCTTTCAGAAGCGGCGGACAAGTTTTTCAAAAAAGATGAAAAATTCCCGGTCTTTCTTGCAGTTGACACCGGAATGGGAAGAATCGGCTGCTATCCTGATGAAGCAGGAAACGAAGCCAAGCTGATTGAGCAGAGCGCCCACCTTCATCTAAAGGGCATGGCAAGCCACTTCTGTGAAAGCGACAGCGTTACCACTGAATGCCAGAATTTTACCCACCTTCAGTATGAGGAATTCTGCCGTGCCGTCGAAAATGTTCAGGCAAAGGGAATCAATCCCGGAATATGCAGCATCGGAAACAGCGCCGCAATCATGAACAATCACGACATGTACTTTGACATGGTTCGGCCCGGAATCATTACATACGGCTACTACCCCGACCAGATAACAAAGGAATATTTGCAGTCCAGGCACGAGGACTTTGACATCAAGCCCGTCATGGCCCTTGAAACACAGATTGTCGCAATCAGGCATTTCCCCAAGGGAAAGTCAGTCTCTTACGGAAGGACATATTTCTGCGAGGATGAAACAGACATAGCCGTCCTGCCAGTAGGTTACGCCGACGGACTTTTAAGGCGCTTTTCTCCAGGCCTTGAAGTCACCATCAACGGCAAAAAATATCCGGTCTGCGGCAGAATCTGCATGGACCAGTGCATGGTAAACATAGGCAAAGACAACCCCGAAGTCCACCTCTGGGACAAGGCAATTATCTTCGGCCCCGAAGAAAGCGGAGCCCTAACCACCGCCGACGACCTGGCCAAAACCGGCGGCACAATCTCCTACGAAGTACTAACATCAATCGGAAAGCGCGTAAAGCGAATTGTAAAGTAGAACGATAACGAGAACAGCAAAAAAAAGTCCGCCGGAGCGGACTTTTTTCATTCTAAAAGAACGTTAACTTAGCAGTTCTCAGAGAAATATTTGATAGTGCGAACCATCTGAGATGTGTAGCTGTTCTCGTTATCGTACCAAGAAACAACCTGAACCTCGAAGAGACCGTCAGCAATCTTTGTTACCATTGTCTGAGTAGCATCGAAGAGTGAGCCGTAGCGCATTCCGATAACGTCAGAAGAAACGATTTCGTCCTCGTTGTATCCGAATGTCTCTGGGTCAGATGCTTTTTTCATAGCAGCGTTGATAGCTTCTTTTGTTACATCGTTGCCTTTAACAACTGCTGTGAGGATTGTTGTAGATCCTGTTGGAACTGGAACACGCTGTGCAGAACCAATGAGTTTTCCGTTCAACTCTGGGATTACAAGACCGATAGCCTTTGCAGCACCTGTTGAGTTTGGAACGATGTTCTGAGCACCAGCTCGTGAGCGGCGGAGATCACCCTTGCGCTGTGGACCGTCGAGAATCATCTGGTCACCAGTATAAGCGTGGATTGTAGCCATGATACCTGACTGGATTGGGAAAGCGTCGTTGAGAGCTTTTGCCATCGGAGCCAAGCAGTTTGTTGTACAAGAAGCAGCAGAGATAACATTGTCGCCCTTCTTGAGAGTTTTGTGGTTTACGTTGTAAACGATTGTTGGGAGGTCGTTTCCAGCTGGAGCTGAGATTACAACCTTTTTAGCACCAGCAGTGATGTGAGCCTGAGCCTTCTCTTTTGATGTGTAGAAACCTGTACACTCGAGAACTACGTCTACGCCGATTTTTCCCCATGGAAGTTCAGCTGCATTTGGAATCTTGTAGATAACGATTTTCTTTCCGTCAACAACGATGTAGTTGTCTTCGCCTTCACCGTCATGTGACTCAACTGTGTGTTTTCCTTCACCGATGCGGCCAGCGTATCCACCCTGTGCTGTATCGTACTTCAAGAGGTGAGCGAGCATTTTTGGGCTTGTCAAATCGTTGATAGCGACAACCTCATAACCTTCTGCACCGAACATCTGGCGGAATGCCAAACGACCAATACGGCCGAAACCGTTAATAGCAACTTTTACTGCCATTTTTATCTCCTTAAAATAAAGAATACAAAATTTATAGATATAAAATAACGCATTTAAAAGAATTAAGCAATATTCTTGTAAAAAAACTAACTTAAAACTCCGGCGCTATTTATTTTTCTCCCGCTCCTCACGCTCTTTTTCAAATTTCTCAAAGAAATGCGTGGTGATTGGAGACTCCATGTCCTGCCAGAAACCAAGCTCCATGACTTCGATTCCAGGCTTTGTATGCTCGAGCTGAACCTTGTAAATGCCCGGCTTGAGGTTGACAAATGCCGCAACCGCAAATGATTTCTTGCCGTCCGTGCTGCGGCACTCAAATGAGCCAATCGCCTTGTCGTTGACGAGGACGTTTGTGATTGACTGAGAAAGGGTGTCACCGCCATCCTTTCTGAATGAGCCATAAATCCTGTATTCGCCGCCCTTTTCAATCTTGAAGTAGACGACTGAAGCCAGGTCTTCGGCAAAGGCAGGACGGCCTGAAATAAGGTTTGCGCCTTCCGGAGCCGAATTGATGTCGCTTTCGACGAAGACTTCGTTACGGAGTGGTCTGAGCGGAGCTTTTGCGGCAAATGTTTCTGTGATGAAAAGCAGAATGTCCTTTGCGCAGAGCTGGAGCTGGGCCTTTGAGAGCGAGCCCTTTTTGAGCGATTCTTCGAGATTGTCACCGAAGCCGCCCTTGTCAGCCGTGTCGTTTACGCAGACCATGTAAATGTCATTGCGGGCCTTGAGCATTTCGCTGAACTTGTAGCCGTCTGCCTCGCCGCCCTTTACGCAGTCGTTCATTGTTGCCCACCAGTCAGTCATTACAAGGCCGGTAAATCCCCATTCTCCGCGGAGAATTGAATTGTTCAAATCGAAGTAAGAAGCTGCCTTGAAGCCGTTTACCGTGTTGTAGGCTGTCATTACGGAGCGGGCGTTACCTTCCTTGATTGCGATTTCAAAAGGCTTGAGGTAGATTTCGCGGATTGCGCGTTCAGAAGCGACAGAGTCAACGTTGCGGCGATTCTTTTCCTGATTGTTGAGGGCAAAGTGCTTGATTGTGGCGATTGCGCCTGTTTTTGCAAGACCCTTGCATGCCGCAGAAGTCATAATTCCTGAAATAAGAGGATCTTCTGAGTAATATTCAAAGTTTCTTCCATTGAGAGGGTTTCTGTGGATGTTGCAGCCAGGTCCAAGAAGAACGTCGATTTTGTTTTCCTTCATTTCGTTGCCCAGGACTTCGTAAACTTCTTCGACAAGAGCTGAATCCCATGAAGAGGCGAGGGAAGTTCCGATTGGAAGAAGGATTGCCTTTGTGCCGTTGTCCATGCGGATTCCGGAAGGACCGTCAGAACAGCCGACAGCCGGAACCTTTTTGTCGTGAAGAGAGTCGCTTAAGCCGCCGAAAGCAGATGCGATTCCAGCCGTTACCTTGCGGCTCATCATGCCCTCTCCGCGGACTAAAGTCATAAGCTCAACGTCTGAAAGGGTGCCGATGAATTCGTCAATGCGGCTCTTGTCTGCAATTACGTCGCTGAATGTTACGCTGGACTTAGTTGCAGGAATTTCAGCCGGAGTGCTTTCCCTGATTCTTTTTGCAATGTCGACTTTTGAAAGAGGAACTGTTTCTTTTTCTTCTATAAATAAGCCGTCAGAATTGACTTTTCCAGGTTTGATTCGCATAAATTCGCGGTTCGGAGCACAACACTGGCTCAAAGTCTCAAGGGCATAAGTCTTTTCGACTGAGAAAGCGCCTGATACAGCCGGAACTTTTTTGCATGAGAAACAGTCACTTCCAGCCCAGAAATTGTAGTCTCCTTCTTCGAGAACGTAGCTGTAGGCAAAGCCCGTAACTCCTGAGTCATCGTAAGAAGCAAAGCGGCTGACCGGGAATGAAAGCTCAAGCTCCTGACTTTCTTTTGGAGCAAGCTCCTTTGTTTTTGCGAATGCACAGAGGACGCGGCTAGCCTTTCCCAGTTTACCCTGAGGACACTCTGCATAAACCTGAAGGACTTCGCGGCCGCTTTTTGAGCCTGTGTTTGTTACTTTTGCGCGAACAGTGATTTTTGAGTCAGAGAATGAGTAAGATTCGCCTGAAACTTCAAAAGTCGTGTAGGAAAGTCCGAATCCGAAGGGGAACTGAACCTTGCTCTTTGCGAAAGTCGTGAAATATCTGTAGCCGACGTAAATATCTTCCTCGTAGAGAAGGAAATCCTTGTGTCCGAAGTTTTTTGATGAAGGATAGTCTTCGATTTTGTAAGCGATTGAGTCCGGGAGCTTTCCTGAAGGATTAACCTTGCCGCAGAGAACGTCTGCCAGTCCCTGACCGCCCATCATGCCGCCATGCCATGAGAAAAGAACTGCCGTGATGTGAGACTTGAAGACCGACTCGTCAATCCATGAAAGGTCCATGATGTTTGAGGTGTTGAATACGATTGCGACCTTTTCAAAGTGGGTGCAGATAAGCTCGATGTTTTTGCGCTCGATTTGAGTGAGAAGGAAGCTTCCTGCCTCTGCGCTGTTGTCCTGGTCTTCGCCTGCCGTTCGGCCAACGATGAAGACGGCCTTGTTTGATTTTGAAGCGGCCTCTTTAACCAGAGAGTCGCCCAGCTCCATTTCAACCTGACTCCATGGTTCTGCTGCCCAGGCGCCTTTACCGGCATCAAAAGGATGTTCCTTGAGCCAGTCCGAATAGACTTTTAAAAGCTCTTCGTTAAGCTGTGGAAGAGGGAAGCCTTCTTTTTTGAGGGTTTCCATGCCTGAAACAAAATTGACTGAAAAAGGAACGTGGACTGAACCGCCGGAACCTGTTCCGCTTTTGTAGTAATCGACCTGACATCTGCCGAAAACGGCTACATTATCAGAAGGCTCGAAGGGGAGGGTGTTTTTTTCGTTTCTCAGAAGAACGACGCCCTGAGCCGCAGCCTTACGCAGAATTTCGAATTTGTCCATAAAATTAAATTCTCCTCTTGGAAAAAGGAATTAGGATTTGTTATCTTCAGCGGTGAACTTCGTACGGAAATGCAAGACACGGTATTTCTTTGGAGTAATCCCGCAGTTTTTCCTGAATACGTTTATGAAGTAGCTTTCAGAACTGAACTGAAGGTAATTCGCTATGTCCGTAGTTGTGTAGTCACTAAAAATAAGCAGATTTTTTGCCACCTCGATTTTTTTGCTCTGGATATACTGGGCAATCGTGATTCCAACTTCGCTATGAAAGAGTTTTGATACATACGAAGTGCTTAATCCTGAAACCTGAGCCAAATCCTCAAGGGATATCTTATTGTGCAAATTGTCATAAATATAATCAATACATTGCGTGATGGGACGTGAATAAAGACGCTGTTTTTTGACTCCCTGCATTCGCTTTACATAGTTTTCGCAGAGTTCCTTGTGGATTTCGTTTATGCTCTCCACGTTGTTGCAGGTGTCAATCTTTCGGATGTAGATGTCGCTGAGGTTGTAGGCGGCTTCCATTTCAAGACCGGCCTCAATGACGTAGCGGGTAATCATGGCTACTGTAATGATGAGGTGATATTTTAAATTGCGGAGAGGATTGTCACTGAGCTTGCCGAATCCTTCGACGCAGAGAGGCTTGAAAAGACGGTGCATTTCTTCCATATCACCGTTTTTTATGCTCTGGAAAAAAGCCATCTCGCTGTCATAGGGAATATGATTTATGAGATACTCTCGGTTTTTGAATTCGGTTTCGGTAAGTTCGTCTTTGATACCCATGCTTAGCCCCCGTCTAAAAGTGTACAACGTTTTTCAATTTTTTAAAAGCACAGATTTTAAAAAAACTTGACAAACGTAAATCTTCATATATACTGTATGTAAAATCTACAACGTTGTAGATTTCTCTTTAAATAAGGGGGAAACATGAAAAAAATTGTTTTGTTGGCTGCAGCTTGTGAGAATCCCACAGATTCTTCATTCTGCTATGAATTCAAATCTGCGAGGTCAAAAAAATATGGCATCTAAAAAAGAAGAAAAAACAAAGGTAAAAAAGACAAAAAAAGTTGATTACAACAAATGGGGCTATTTCTTCATTGCTCCATTCTTTATCATCTTTACAATCTTCTCATTGATTCCTCTCATTTCGACCTTCGTAAACAGTCTCTATGAGAACTATCGTGTAGGTTTGATGACAATCGGACCTGATTTCATCGGTCTTGAAAACTTCAAATCGATTTTTGAGAGTGACATTCTCCGTTATATCGGTAATACATTTGTTATGTGGATTGCGGGCTTTATTCCTCAGATTGTGGTTTCATTGCTGCTTTCAATTTGGTTCACAAGCACTGACCTTAAAATCCGCTTCCAGCAATTCCTCAAAACAGTTATCTACATGCCAAACCTTATCATGGCTTCGGCTTTCGCAATGCTCTTCTTCACATTGTTCAGTACAAACGGTCCTGTAAACAGCATTCTCGTTAAATCAGGCCTCTTCACTGAAAATGTACGCTTCCTGGCAGAAGCCGGCTGGACCCGCGCTCTCGTCGCAATCATGAACTTCCTCATGTGGTATGGTAACACAACAATCATGCTCATGGCTGGTATCATGAGTATCGACACAAGCATTTACGAGGCTGCCCGCATCGACGGTGCAAACCCGGTTCAGACATTCTTCCGAATCACAATGCCATTGCTCATGCCAATCTTCATCTACGTTTTGATTACATCTCTTATCGGTGGTATTCAGATGTTCGATGTTCCTCAGATTTTGACAAACGGTGAAGGTACTCCTGACCGCACAAGCATGACCCTCATCATGTACCTCAACAAACACCTTGCCAGCAAGAACTACGGTATGGCTGGTGCTGTTTCTGTAGTAACATTCATCATCACAAGTGTCCTCAGCTTCTCAGTCTACACTATGACTATGAGCAAATACCGCAGCATGACAGGAGCTAAAAAATGAAAACATTAACACGATATATCATTTATTTCATTCTTATCGCGCTCGTAGTATTCTCTTTGTTCCCGTTCTTTGTTCTTCTTGTCAATGCTACACGCCTTCACTCAGAAATTCAGAAGGGCTTCTCGGCTCTTCCAGGTCTTGCTTTCGGACAGAACCTCAAAAACCTCATGTCAAACGACAATACTCCGATTGTAAGGGCTTTGTTCAACAGCGTCTTTGTTTCATCAATGTGTGCTCTTCTCACAACATACTTCTCAACAATGACTGCTTACGGCATTTACATGTACAATTTCAAGCTTAAGGATGCATCTTTGAAGTTGATCATGATGATCATGATGATTCCTACCCAGTGTTCTACACTTGGTTTCTTGAAGTTGCTCGATGCTTTCGGCCTCATGGACACACTTGCAGCCCTCTACATTCCGGCAATCGCAGCCCCAGTCGTTTTCTTCTATATGTATCAGGCAATGCAGTCAACGCTTCCTTACTCAATCGTTGAGGCAGCTCGAATCGACGGTTGTCACGAGGTTGCAATCTTCAACCGAATCGTACTTTACATGATGAAGCCGGCTCTCGCTGTTCAGGCAATCTTCTCATTCGTAAGCTCTTGGAATAACTACTTCGTTCCTGCCCTTGTAATTTCAAGCAAGGAAAAGAAGACTATTCCTATCATGATTGCTCAGCTCCGAAGTGCTGACTACCAGAAGTTCGATATGGGACAGGTTTACATGACAATCTGTATCGCTATCGTTCCTCTTATGATTGTTTACCTCTGTCTTTCACGATTCATCATCAAGGGTGTTTCTCTTGGTGCTGTAAAAGAGTAAATCTAAAATCATTAACCGGGCTTCCTTTTTGGAAGCCCTTTTTTTTACATTGACAAAATCCCTGCATTATCTGAAAATTAGGGCATGAAAAAACTCCTTGCCCGCATTTTTCTTTCTATTATATCGGTTATTCTTACAATCCTTCTTCTGCTTGCCGCAGCCCTTGCTTACTGTGCTTTTGACAGAAAATCCGCGCTTTCTTCAATTCCGCGAAACTATTCGCTTTATATCCATACAGATTCCGCCTTTGACACGGTGAACCCGCTTTTTGATTTGCAGGCGGCCGATCTTTTCCTTTCATCGCCTGAGTATTCTTCGCTCCGAAAGCCCTTTATGGATTTCCGTTCGTCTGATTTGCGCGATAACGGATTCGTGAAGTTTGCGGCTTCCCGCCAGGTTGACTTTGCAGTTTACGGCGACGGCTCAAAAATAGGCAGTGATTCCCATTTCGTCGCAGTCCTCAATCTGGGCATTTTTTCCCTTGCAAGCCGGGTGGGCTCCTACATGTACCCCAAGCTTAGCCTTTCTGACTCCCAAAACGAATTCCTTAAAAATCTTTCCTACGAAACAAACGAGCAGACTTCTTACTTTGTCTACAAAACTCCAGACCTTACCCTTTATTTGAAATCCGTTAAAAATCTTTTGATTGCTTCTGATTCTTTCGAGCATCTTCTTACGGCAAGTCTGGTTGAAAATGACACCACATACACTCCAGCCCAGAAAAAGCTCTTCCGTTCAGGAAAAAAGGGCGAGCTTAGGATTGTTGCCGACGCCAGCTCCCTCATGCATTCTGTAACCGGCGGCAATCCAATTCTCTCTTCAATGTCAAATCTGATTGCATCTGACTCGCTGAGCGTGGTTTCCTTTAACATCACTGATTCAGACCTTTCCCTCAAATGCAGGCTTCCGGTAACCAGCGAGTCTGAGGATGCTGCTCCCCTGGCTCCGATTCTTGCCAAAAAATCTAGCGTTCCTTCCATAATAACCCGCTTTTCTGACATTACCCAGTATTACACGGTTTTGAATGCCGGCACTCTTGAAGAACTTAAAGATGCCGTCCTGCCTTTCATTCCCGACGTAAAAAATCCTGATGAATACTGGAAAAATTGCGATGACTGGTGCAAAACCCTTCTTTCCATGGATTTAAATGAATTTCTTTTTTCATGGATGGGGGATGAATTTGCTGTCTTTGGCATTGAAAACCAGAACGACCCGGTTTTTGCCATTCAGATTAAGGATGAAAAAGCCCGCCAGTCTGTCTTCAACAAGCTCCTTTCTTCAATCCTTATAAAAGATGACAATTCCCTGATTTTGGGCGGAGTCCGCCTCTCAAAACTTGAATTTCCGTCATTCCTAAACTGGATGCTGGGTATTGTCGGAGTCAACATGCCGTCGCCATATTTTATGGTTCTGGATGGAACAATCTATTTTTCTGAGAGCGCAGAATGTCTTTCTGCCGTTTACACCAATGCCCACTCAGGAAAATCCCTGATAAAAAGCAAGACTTATTCCGAAGTTTCAAAAGACCTGAAGAATGACACGTCAATTTCCCTTTTCTATAACCTTGAGCGCAGCGTTCCCTTCTTTTTGCGGAGTAACGAGGCTCTTTCCCAGGTTTTAAAATTGTACACGATGGGCCGCTTTGACGTGCGTATCGAAAAAGACGTCCTTGAAATAAATCTCCATGCCTGTGCCCGAAAATCAGGCAGCCTCTATTCGGTTCCGGGCTTCCCGCTTTCACTTGAGCAGAAGGCTTCTCCCTTGAACCTGCAGGTTGATTCCGGCAAAAATCCAAAGCACCTTTACTGGGTTGAGGGCCAGACTTCATTAAAAGCCCTTGACCTTTCCAGCATGCAGATTGCTTCAAAAGAAGATTCCGACAAAATCGAAATCGTAGCAAGCTCTAAGCCTAAAAACGGCGGCACGGTCTGGAGCGTCTCTTCCCACGGAGTCGTCTCCCTCCTGAATCCTGCCCTTGAAGCTGTCGGCCGCTTTCCCCTCATGCTGGGGGAAAATATTTCATGCAGGCCTTGCAGTTCAGGCGAAAATCTTGTCCTCGTTTCTGACTTGGGCACTGTCTTTATCGTAAAGCCGGATGCATCTTTAGTCACGATAGAAATTCCCGGCCTTTCGGCAAAGTCTGAGCCGGTCGCTCTTTCTGACGGCAGGGCTTTTGCGATTTACAGCAAGGGCTTTCTGGGAAAAATTTATTATTTTGAGGGCGAAAAGTGCGTTAATCTTGAAAATCCTTTTGAAATTCCGGGAATTGCCCTGGGGTCACCTGCAATCCTCAAGAATTCTTCCAAAATTTATGTGGGAATCATCACCCAGGCCGGAGAATTGAATATCTGGCGCGCCGATTCAAAGGACGGTGAGCAGATTGACGGCTTCCCGCTAAGGCTGGGCGGCGTTTTCATGACCAACCTTGTCGCAAGCGAAAAATATTTCTACGCCCTTTCAAGCGATGCCCTTTTGTACCGCATTTCTCTGGACGGCTCTATTCTCACTGTTCAGATTCCGAATTCAAGCGCAAGGCACGGATTCATCTGTCTGCGTGATACTGAAAACAACGGCCGGGAAAGCCTCTTTGTCTGCGCGGATGCAAACGTGATTTACGGCTTCAACGAAAATCTGGAGCTGCTTTCGGGCTATCCGCTGGCAGGCTGGGGCAAGCCGGTCTTTGCGGACGTTAACGGTGACAAAGTGAGCGAGTGTCTCGCCCTTACAATCGACAAAAAACTGACGGCATGGAGAACCAGGTAAGAAAATGAAAGTTGAAAACCTAAAATTGAAGATTAAACTACAGGAGGGGGAGGTCGCTCCCTACCCGCAACGCCCCTTTTGGCTCCTTCTTTGCTTTTGTTTCCTGCTCTTGGCTTCTTGTGCTTCGATGCAGGATGATATTGCACTTGATAATATTGCTGGAAATGCTGAGATTTCTGCCTTTGAGAGCCGTTTCAGTGAAATCGATTCGGCTTATTTTGAGGCCGACGAGTCCATTAAGGATAAAAATCTTCTTCGAAAGGCCGAACTTTTGCTTTCCGACATGGAAAAGACTAGTGAAAATCCTGCATTGAAAAATGCCTTTCTTGCCCGCCTTTATGCCCTTTCCGGCTGTCTTGCCTTTGACCTGGGCAAAAAATCACTGGCAAAAAAATATTATGAATCGTCTTCCTCAGCCTTTAAGGGTGATGCCCGCGCCCTGATTCTTGCCCGCCGCCTTGGAATCGAAAAGAATTTTGACGAAAAAACGAAGCAGTTTTCGGACAAGTCCCTTCTTGTTCTGGAAAAGGCTTTGATCAGCTATTCTTCCTGTGATTACGCCAAGGCCCTGGCTTCTTTTGACGAGGCTTTCCTTTCTCTTGAGCCCTTTTACCGCCGTTTTTATGGCGGCCTCCGTGATAAAAGCTGGCAGCTGCGTTCTGCCGAAGGAGGGAAGGGGCTTCTTTCACTTGAAAAACTTTCCGTCCTACAGATGATTCTGCTTACAAATCAAAATCCTGACCTGCTTTACAATTACACGGCCGGCAAGGAGCTTTCTGAAAAGGACCTGTACAAAAAAATAGCAGGCAGTGGCCTTCTAAATCCGGTTTCAAAGTCTCTTGATGCAGAAAACGCCGTCACCAAAGAAACTTCCGTCACTCGCCTGATTGCAGCCCGCTTCCTCTGGAACCTCTACAACCAGCGCAAAAACACGCCGCATCTTGCCGCCAAATATTCTGAAGCCTACAAAAACAAAAAGCGCAGCCCCATCCTTGACGTAAGGCTCGACTCCCCTGACTTCGACGCCGTCCTGGGCTGCGTAGAAAACGAAATAATGAACCTTGAGGACGGAATCGAATTCGGTGCCGAAAAGGAAGTAAGCGGCATTGAATTTAACGAAAGTCTGGGAAAGATTAAATAATCTCCGTCTTGCAAAGAAGGTCGCAGAAGGTGCAGATGTCACAGGTCTTACCTTCCGGCAGCTTTCCCAGTTCCTTTAAGATTTTTATCTGCGATGAAAGTCCTTCCTCGTAGCAGATTTTTATCATCCTGCTCTGCCCGGCATTTTTGAGCACGTCGTCAAAGGTGTCCGTGATTTTTCCGATAAAGAGGGGCTTGTTCTCGTTCGCAAAGCCGCAGCAGGGAGCTATGTCGCCTGTCGCGTGCACGAAAAGAATCTGCCCCATTTCAGCACAGTGCTGGTCCTTGAACCAGCTCTTGTCCTTCCAGGCCCGAATGTCACCAGCCTGATAGCTTTCTGTCTGAATATAGGCCGGCAAAAAATGCTCTCCGTCAGAAAGAGTCGCGATTCCCAGCCCGGATTTTGAAATCTCTTCCTCGTAAGAAAGATTCAATTTTTTTGCAAGAGATTTGAGCATTTGAGTTGTACCTGAACCGCTTTCTCCCTCACTTTTTACGCTTTGGATTTCAACCGCATCGCTTCCAAAAATATCCCAAACGGTCTGAATGAAGCTTGCAATCCGCTCTTCGCTCTGGGCGTGGAAAGTGTCGTAGCTCAGACCGATTTTTCCGTCGTAGCCTGCATCGTAGACTTTCTGCAATGTAGTGCGCAAATCTTCTTCGTTTTTCCACCAGTCGCCGTTGGTCATGATTCTGTCGAACATAAAATCCATGTCGATAGCAGCTTTTATCACCTGGCACAAAAAATCCGGCCTCAAAAAAGGCTCTCCGCCCGAAAATCCCACCTTTTCTATAGAAGAATCCGGCGAATCATTGACGCTTTTGAGAAAATTCACCGCATCTTCGGCCTTGAGGTTAAAAGGATTTCGGTTTACAAAACAGTGGGGGCAGTGCAGGTTGCATGCCGTCGTCACCGCAAAAATAATTTCTTCTGGATTGAACATAGCTCAATTATAAAGAAATTTAAGTACAGATTACACTCTCCGTGTGATTGAATTTGTATAAAAAACGATGTAAAATTGCACAATAACTTTCTTAAAGGAGTTTTACAAATGATTAAAACTGTTAAAGATGTTGATCTTAAAGGCAAACGCATCATCATGCGCGTAGATTTCAACGTTCCTATGAAGGAAGGCGTTGTTCAGGATGATACTCGTATCATGGCAGCTCTCCCTACAATCCAGTATATCCTCGAGCAGAAACCACGTTCTCTCGTTTTGATGAGCCACCTCGGCGATCCTAAAAAGGATGTTAAAAAGGCTCAGGAGAAGGCTGAAAAGGCTGGAAAAACATGGACTTCTGAAGACGCAGAGAAATTCATCAACGGCAAAAACCGCATGAAGCCGGTTGTTGAGTATTTTGCAAAAAAACTCGGCAAAGAGGTTACATTCCTTCCTGATGCACTCGGTCAGAAATCAGCAATCGACGCTCTCCCAGAGGGGGCAGTTGCAATGCTCGAGAACGTTCGCTTCCATAAAGAAGAGACTTCAAAAGACGCAGCTGAGCGCGACGTTATGGCAAAAGAGCTCGCTTCTTACGGCGACATCTTCGTAAACGATGCTTTCGGTACAGCTCACCGCGATCAGGCTTCTACAGCTTCTATCTCTAAATTCATGCCGGTTCCATCAGTTGGCGGCTTCCTCATGGAAAAAGAAGTTAAATACATCCAGCCAATGGTAGAAAACCCACCAAAACCACAGGTAGCAATCATCGGTGGTGCAAAAGTTTCTTCAAAAATCGCTGTTTTGGAGAGCCTCTTGAAAAACGCTTCTGCCCTCGTTATCGGCGGCGGTATGGCTTACACATTCCTCAAAGCACAGGGCCACAAAGTTGGTATCTCATTGGTTGAGGATGACTTCATCGACACAGCTAAAAAATTGCTCGCAGATGCAGCTGCAAAAGGCGTTAAAATCGTTCTCCCAGTTGACCATGTTGCAGCAGACAAATTCGACGCTAACGCAACTCCAGTTGCAGTTGACGGCGTAGATATTCCTGACAATCTCATGGCAATGGACGTTGGTCCAAAAACAATCGCCCTCTATACAGAAGTTCTTTCTACAGCTAAATCAGTTGTATGGAACGGACCGGTCGGCGTATTCGAGTTCGACGCATTCGCAAAGGGTACAGCTACAGTAGCTCAGCTCGTTGCAGACGCTACAGGCCGTGGTGCTATGACAGTTGTTGGTGGCGGTGATTCAGTTGCAGCCGTTAACAAATTCCACCTCGCAGACAAAATGAGCCACGTTTCAACAGGTGGCGGTGCTTCCCTCGAATTCCTCGAAGGAAAAACACTCCCAGGTATTGCAATTTTGGCTACGAAGTAGACAAAATTGCTAAGCACGCGTAAGCGTGCGACGCATTCTTGCTACGAAGTAGACAAAGCCTGAGGCACAAAAAAAATCCTGCTCATTCGAGCAGGATTTTTTTTGTGCTTAACGCTTATTATTTGCTTGCAAATTTACAGATTGTTGTGAACTTGTCAACTTTGAGTGAAGCGCCGCCGATCAAGCCACCGTCGATGTCCGGCTGAGCGAGCAATTCTTCTGCGTTGCCGTCGTTCATTGAACCGCCGTAGAGAATCTTGATTTCGTCAGCTGCTTTCTGGCTGTAGAGGCCTTTGATTACGTTGCGTACGAAAGCGTGTACTTCCTGAGCTTCTGCTGGAGTAGCTGTTTTACCAGTTCCGATAGCCCAAACCGGCTCGTAAGCGATAGAAATGTGAGAGAGCTGATCTTCTTTAACGCCAGCGAATCCCTCTTTAACCTGGTTTTCACAAATCTGGTTTGTAACGCCAGCTACGCGCTGTGAGTAAAGCTCACCGATACAGAGAACTACGTCGAGACCGTTGTCCAAAGCCTTGTGAACTTTTTCGTTGATGAGCTTGTCGCTCTCGTTGAACTCGTCGCGGCGCTCTGAGTGACCAAGGATAACAGTCTCAACGCCGAGGTCTTTGAGCATTGCCCAAGAGATTGCTCCTGTGTGAGCACCGTTGTCTGTTACAGTCATGTTCTGTGCGCCCAAGATGATGTTTGAGCCTTTTACAACCTGTGATACAGCATCAAGATATACGAAAGGTGGTGCAATCATGTATTTAGCATTGAGGCCTTTGAGGCTCTCAACCAAACCCTGAGCAAGAGCGACTGCCCCAGCCTTGTCCATGTTCATTTTCCAGTTACCGGCTACATACTTTGTTCGTGCCATAGGAATCTCCTTAAAATTGTTTGCGATGTTCTATTCTACGATTTTTTTGAATCTATGTCAAAATAGGGGAGAGGTCTCTCCCCTGCGCTGCACTTTGTTGCATCGCACCCCTCTCTGCGGGCTCAGTCGCCGCCCGCAACGCCTGCTCCTCGCTTGACTACAATCCTTCTTTTCTATAAAATTATCTCTACTTATTTCAAATTGTATTCATTCGTTGGAGAAAAAAATGGATTCTATCATTAAAGGCGTGCTCTTAGTTGCATTCGTAATTATTTGTGTTCTTCTTGTTCTTCTTGTCCTCGTTCAGGATCAGGACAACAGCGGAATGGGTGGATTGCTTGGTGGTGGAAACTCTGCTGCTTTCGGTTCTCATTCGGCTTCGGTTCTCACAAAGGCAACTGTTGTTTTCGTCGTCCTTTTCTTTGTCGTCACTTTTGCAATCGCAAAAATGCTTCCTACAAAATCTGATTCTACAGATGCTGACCTGCTTTCTGCTGCAGAGGCCGCTGGTAAAGTTGAAGCTGCCGCTGAGTCTACTCTTCCAAAAGAATCAGACGGAAAATGGTGGAATGAATCAGAGAAAGAAGCAGCTCCTGCTGAAAGTGCAGAAATTGCTCCTGCTACTGAGTCAGCTGCACAGTAATTCAAAATTTAAATCTTGGAGAATGATGTGGTTTTAGGACAGGTTTTTCCAAAAAATACTATTGTAATGGATTTTTCCAGCACGGAAAAAGACGAGCTTTTTGAGGAACTTGTTGAAACCATTCATTCTAATTATCCGGGCTTTGATAAAAACGAAGCCCTTAATGTCCTTAATGAGCGTGAGTCGAAAATGACCACCGGAATCATGCATTCGGTCGGCATTCCTCACGCTCTAATTCCTTCTATTAAAGATTCAATTGGTGCAATCGGCATTTCTCATGATGGAATAGATTATGATTCTTTGGACAAGGCTCCTGTTCATGTCGTTTTCATGATTATCGGCCCCGATAACGATCCAAATCATCATATTCAGATTCTAAAACAGCTGGCATCCGTTTTGCAGATTCCTGATTTTGTCAAAAATCTACTTTCCTTAAAATCAACTTCAGAAATTTACAATTTTATTTGCACATCCGAAGAATCTTTGATAGAATAATACATCGTACTTTTTCGAGGTGAATCATGGCAGAAAAAGAAGTAAACACAATTGCACATCTTTTGGAAATG
Organism: Treponema ruminis; assembly: GCA_017161305.1. Lineage (GTDB taxonomy): Bacteria > Spirochaetota > Spirochaetia > Treponematales > Treponemataceae > Treponema_D > Treponema_D ruminis. The sequence continues at coordinate 2,033,757 of CP031518.1, forward strand.
GAGCAAAAGGCTTCGGCCATGACGTTAAAAGCTCAGGAAGATGCCGATAAAAAAATCGCTCAGGCAAAGGCTCAGGCAGATTCCGAATTCAAGGCTCAGTACGAGCAAATAGTCACTTCACAGGAAAGCTCTTTCAACAGCAAAATTGCCACCCTTCAGTCTGGCAAAGAGCAGAAAATCTCCGAATACAAATCAAAAATTACGGCTTCTCCTCAGGATAAAGCTGCTTTCAACTCGTATCTTGATTCAGTTCTGCTGGCTTAAAGGAATGCGTTATGGGCAATTTGGACAAGTCAGCGGCTTCAAGTTATGTTTACGCCAGGGCAAGCGGTCTTCTCTCAAAATCATTCGTCGGTGCGAATGCAAACAAGCTTTTTGCCGTCCAATCTCTGCGTGAACTTTACACCCTTCTTTTTGACAGTGAAATCCCAAGTGTTCCCGAAGTTATGCTTGCCAAGGAAATCGAAGTAAAGGCAGCCGAAAATTTCATCAGCCTTTACAAAAGCCTGCTTGCCGAATTTGACAAGCCGTCTCCAATCCTTTCCGAAATTCTTTCTTTTTACGAATATGAAAATTCAGAAATTTCTGATTCAGAATCTGATAAAGCCCGCATTCTGGCGCTCTGGAAGGCCGTTTCTTCATTGAGGGGCAGCGACAGGGCCAATCTTGAGCAGCTTTACAAAATGGAAATTTCTTTCAAAAATATTCTCTGGGTTCTCCGCCTCAAAGTCTATTATCATTTTACTGCAGAAGAAATTATGGAGCAGCTCGTTTTTGCCAAAGAGGGCAGGAATAAAGATGACGAGCTTGCCAGGGATGCACTTGCAATCCTTAATAAGGACGTTTCTTCTTATGACGACTGGAAGGGCTGGAAGTACGCCAGATTTTTAAATCCTCACGAAGAAGGCCTTGTCTGGGAACTTGATCCTTGCTGGATTGAACGTTCCCTCAAACATTATCTCGCAAAGAATTATACACATTTCTTCCATAAAGACCCCATGAGCGTCACGAGTTTTGTCGCATGGTTCAGAATCAAACAGTACGAACTTGATTGTATCCGCACTGTGGCAGAAGGCTTGCGTCTCGGAGTTGAGAGCGAAAAGGTAATGGAAGTAGCTGGGCTTAACGCTCAATTTTCTGCGGGAGTATAGGGGAGCAAAATGGCTAGAACGACACCAATGAACCTTGTCGAACTTATGATCATGAAAAATGACATTCGTCCGGTCCTTGAATTTCTTGGAAAAAAGGGTAATTTTCAGTTCCAGAATCATAAAAGTGACTCATCAAAAGTTTCGGATGCTTCACGCTCAGGTGAGGCAAAAAATCCAGAAAGAGATTTATTTGTCCGCTTGCAGGATGCGCGCTCTTTCTTGAATGTAGAAGATATTGATGCTGCTTTAATCGCTTCATCAAAGCAGGCTGGTGAAAATGAGATTACACTCGCAGAAAAGTTCCTTTCAAACGTCGAGGAACTTAAAAAACGCCAGGTCGTAGCCAGCGATGAGCTTAAGCGCGTAAAAGAGTCAAAGGAAGAGGCTGAGTCTTTCAAAAACCTCAAGGTTCCTTTCTCAGAACTTGACCATCTTTCTTTTCTCTCCCTCAAAATCGGCAAAATTGACCCGGAAAAATTCGACGAAATTGATGCGGCCGTAGGTAACCGGGCAATTATCGTTCCGCTTGGTGATGACAAATCAAAAATCATGGCCGCAAGTTCAAAAAAGGCCCGCTTCTCACTCGACACCGAGCTCAAAAAATTCGGCTTTGTTCCTTTTGAGATTCCTTCAGACTTTAAAGGCGTGCCGGATGAAGTTCTTGCAGGTCTTGAGTCAAAGCTTGCAGACTCACAAAAGGCAGTTGAATATATCGAAGAAGAAAAGCGCAACCTGGCTCAGACTCACGCTGAGTCCCTCAGGACTTTGCTGGCTTCATTTGCAATTGCGGCTCAGATTGTTGACGTTCAGAATAACCTGGAGTCAACCAGCCTTGTTTACCGAATCACCGGCTGGATTCCTTCCGATTCATGCCATTCAATGATGAAGGAAATGGACAAGCTCACTGAAGGACGAATCGCAATCCGCGTTTACAATCCTTTTGAAGTTCCTTCTGTCATTAACGGCACGGAGCAGGTTCCTGTCCGCCTCAAGCACGGCAAGCTGGTCGGTGCCTTTGAGCGCATGATTTTCAGCTACGGCTCACCTGTTTACGGAGCAATCGATCCTACTCCTTTTGTCGCACTTTTCTTTACGATTCTTTTCGGAATCATGTTCGGCGATGCAGGCCAGGGCTTTATCTTCCTCTTGATGGGCCTGCTCATGGGCTTTAAGGTCATCAAGGTTGGCGGCTGGAACAAATTCGCGCCAATCTTCATGGCAATCGGTACCTCCAGCATGATTATGGGTCTGCTTACCGGCGAATTCTTTGGCAACGAGGAAGTTTTGCGTCCTCTTTCACTTGCAATCACAGGTCTTTTTGGCGAGCCTCATGCTCCTATCCTCCACCTCATGCCGGACGGAAGCGCACATTCAATTAAAACAATGTTCATGTTCTTCGGCGCAACAGTCGGAGTCGGCTTCATCATCAATTCTGTAGGTCTTGTGCTTAACATCATCAACAACATTATCCTGCACAAAGTTCCAAAAGCCCTCTTCGGCAAAAACGGACTTTCAGGCGCCGTATTCTTCTGGTATGTCGTCGTCATGGTAATCCGCATCGTTCTTTCAGGACATTCTGTTGATTTGACCGACGGAATCGTAATCGGAGTCACTCTTTTTGTTACCATGTTCTCCGAGCCTATCCACCGGATTATGGAGCACGAAAAACCTGTCCTTGAAAACGGTCTTTTTGCAGCTGTAATTGAAGGTGTCGTAGAGCTTTTGGAAACTCTGATCAGCTACATGTCAAATTCAATCAGCTTCATCCGAGTCGGTGCCTTTGGTCTGGCTCATGCGGTTTTGGGATTTATCATCCTTACGCTTTCTGAAATGGCAGGGCCTGCTTATCTTGGCGTCATGCTGGTCGGAAATGCGATTGTTGTAGTTCTTGAGGGAATGATTGTTGCAATTCAGGTTATCCGATTGCAGTACTATGAATTCTTCTCTAAATTCTTCAATGAAACGGGCAGGGAGTTTAAGCCTTTCTCGTTTGATTATTAGCAGCATTTGCAAACTCTGTTAGTTTTCAAATGCTGCTGACGCCCAGCCTTCGCTGAGCGCGAATTTAATGGAAACTTTTCAAAAATTGAAATTTTTGAAAATATATAGTGAGGTTTTATTATGAACAAAAAAATTCTTATGGTTGCGGCTCTTCTTACAGGATTCGCTCTTTTTGGAACTGTCGCTCAGGAAGCTTCTGACAAACAGCCTGCTCAGACAACTCAGGTTGCACAGACTGAAGCTGCTGCACAGCCAGCAAAAGATTCTTCTACAATCAAGTACATCGCTGCTGGTCTCGCTGTTGGTATTGCATGTCTCGCAGGTGGTATGGCTGTAGGCAAAATTGGTGCTGCCGCAATGGGCGCAATGAGCGAAAACGCTGAGCTTTCTGGTAAGGCTCTTCCGTTCGTAGGTCTTGCTGAAGGTATCTGTCTCTGGGGATTCCTTGTAGCTTTGCTTATCATCATTCTGTAAATATATGGAATATTTTGTCATCGCAGAAAGAGAAATTATTCTCGGCTTCAAATTGGTTGGTGTTGACGGTACAGTTGCGCTCAACCGCACTGAGGCATTGGACGCTTTCCGTCGTGTCACCGGGCTTGGCGGCACAGAAAGTGTCCCTGTCGGTGAGCGACCGAAAATTTTGATTCTGACTGAAGACGTGTCTGCCATGATTGAAGATGAAGTCCTCGCATGGCAGAAGGGCAGTCAGTATCCGCTGATTGTTGAGATTCCTGGCATTCACGGCCACATGGAGGGCAAAAAATCCCTCACAGACGCGATTCGTGAAGCGGTAGGCATCTCGGTTTAGGGAAAAATAATGGAAGAGTTACGCTCTACTGAAATACTTGATAAAGAAATTGAAGCTGATGCGCGCAAAAAGGCTGAGAAGATTTTCGCACGGGCAGAAGAAGAAGCAAAAGCAATTCTTTCTGATGTTGAACGCCGTGTAAATGAGGCAAAAGCCCAGAAGGAATCTTACTACTCTGCAAAATATGCACAGGCCGAAAGAAGCGTGAATGAGGCTTTGCCTCTTGAAAAAGGCCGTTTCCTTGTTTCGTTTTACAGTGATGCCGTTTCAAAGGCATTTAATGAATATCTCGAAAATCTCGGGGAGTCAAAAAGACTTGCCCTTATAGAACATAAATTGGAGCATTTGCCTGAAAGCTTGCTTTTAAAGAAGGTAAATGCCCTTGTATTCGGATTTAAAGTTTCCGATGCAAAAAAACTTCTCGAAAAATCCGTTAAAAATCTCGGAAAAGTCGAGGAAGTTTCTTTTGAGCGGTCTGGCGAGGAAGAAGCCCTTGGAAATGCTTTCCACGAAGGAATCATCCTTTCTTCTGATGACGGATTCGTAAAAGTCCGTGCTACAATCGACCAGCTTGTCCGCGAAATCAAAGACAAATACAGCATGGAGCTGGCAGAAAAATTGTTCGGCGGGAGGTTGCCTGAATGAGCGTAATTAAAGGTAAAATCACAAGAATCTCCGGCCCGATTGTTTATGCCGAAGGATTGGAAGGCTGCGGTCTTTATGATGTAGTCGATGTCGGTGAAAAGAAAATCATTGGCGAAATTATCCGCCAGAATGAAGGAAAAGCCACAATTCAGGTTTACGAAGACGACACAGGCATGAAGATTGGCGAGGAAGTCGTTTGTAACGGCCGGCCTCTTTCTCTGCGCCTGGGACCTGGCCTTGTCGGAACAATTTACGACGGAATCCAGCGTCCTCTTAAAAATATGTTCGAAAAATCAGGAGCTTTCCTTGTTCCTGGTGAGCGAACTGAACCGATCGATGTCGAAAAGAAATGGAAGATGACTGTAGCCGAGGGCGTTTCTGAAGGAATGGCAATTTCGGCTGGAATGGTCCTGGGCTATGTTCAGGAAACCGAGTCTATCCGCCATAAAATCATGGTTCCGCCAACTGTAAAGGGCAAGACCCTCAAATCTTTCAAGGGCGAGGGCGACTACACTGTTGATGAAGTAATCGGAACTACTGATTTGGACGAGGAAATCAAGCTGTCTCACTACTGGCCGCTCCGAAATCCACGCCCATACGCTCAGAAACTTGAAGTAAGCCAGCCGCTTGTTACCGGTCAGCGTGTAATCGACGTATTCTTCCCGCTTTCAAAGGGCGGCACGGCTGCAATTCCTGGCGGTTTCGGTACAGGTAAGACAATGACTCAGCACGCTATTGCAAAATGGTGTGATGCTGACTTAATCGTATACATTGGATGCGGTGAGCGCGGCAACGAAATGACAGACGTTCTCACTGAATTCCCGACTTTGATTGACCCGAGAACAGGCCGTTCCCTCATGGAGCGAACCATTCTCATTGCAAATACTTCAAACATGCCTGTTGCGGCTCGTGAAGTTTCCCTTTATTCGGGAATTACTCTTGCAGAATATTACCGCGACATGGGAATGCACGTTGCAATCATGGCTGACTCAACATCCCGCTGGGCAGAGGCTTTGCGTGAGCTTTCAGGCCGAATGGAAGAAATGCCTGCCGAAGAAGGCTTCCCGGCTTATCTGCCTACACGATTGGCAGAGTTCTACGAGCGCGCCGGCCGCGTAAATGCACTTTGCGGCGAAGAAGGTTCTGTTTCCGTTATCGGTGCTGTTTCACCACCGGGAGGTGACTTTTCTGAGCCTGTTACCCAGCATACAAAGCGATTCATCCGCTGTTTCTGGGCCCTTGACCGCGAGCTTGCAAACGCACGACACTATCCTGCAATCGGCTGGATTGAAAGCTATTCTGAATATGCCGAAGAAATCCGTGAATGGTGGGATAAACTCGACCCGGCCTGGGCAGAAGTCCGTCTTTCAGCCCTGGAGCTTCTCAAAGAAGAGCAGAGGTTGCAGCAGATTGTCCGCCTGATCGGGCCTGACGCCCTCCCGGATGAAAAGCGAATCGTTCTTACTGTAGCCGACATGATTAAAAACGGCTTCCTGCAGCAGAGCGCTTTCGATGCAGTTGACGTTTACTCAGTTCCGGAAAAGCAGATTGCAATCCTCATGCTGATGATGACTTACTACAAGCGGGCCCTTGCCGTAATCAAGGCTGGCGCTCCGCTTCCGACAGTAACATCGCTTTCAATAAAAGACGAAATCGTCCGCTTAAAGTCATCGGTTCCAAACGACAAGCTGGAGCAGATGAAGGAAGTAGAAGGCCGTCTCGAAGAGCAGATGGGTAATCTGGAACGACAGTATGTAGTTAACCGCCGGTAAAGGGGCGTTACGGGGTATCCCCGTAGAGTGGGGTACGACACAACGAAGTGTGGCGTAGGGGAGAGGCTTCTCCCCTTTTGGAGATAGCAAATGAAAGGTATCGAATACAAAGGAGTCTCTAGCGTTGATGGACCTATTATTGTCGTAAAACGCAGCGAGAACATTTTTTACAATGAAATTGTCTCTGTCCGTGACCGAAACGGCGAAAAAAAGACTGGCCGTGTCATTGACTTGAACGAAGATATTGCGATTGTTCAGGTTTTCGGCTCTACTACCGGCCTTGACTTGCACGAAACCACTGTTGAGTTCCTTGAGGAGCCGATGGAGCTTCGTGTCGGCGATGGTCTGCTCGGACGAATTTTCAACGGTCTTGGTGAGCCGATTGATGGTCTTCCGCCGATTGTCTCAAGCAAGAAAGTTGACGTAAACGGCATGCCGATCAATCCTTTTGCGCGAGTTTATCCTCGTGACTTCATTCAGACTGGAATTTCTTCAATTGACGGCATGAACACTTTGATCCGCGGCCAGAAGCTCCCGATTTTCTCTGGAAACGGTCTTCCTCACAACCGCCTTGCCGCTCAGATTATCCGTCAGGCAAAAATCCGCAGCAGCGATGAGCAGTTCGTAATGGTTTTTGCGGGCATGGGCATCAAGTACGACCAGGCTCAGTTCTTCATCCATTCTTTCGAGGAATCTGGCGTTCTTTCAAAGGTCGTTATGTTCCAGTCACTTGCTGACGCTCCTTCAATCGAACGAATCATCACTCCGCGCTGTGCTTTGACTGCCGCTGAGTATCTTGCTTATGAAAAAAACATGCACGTTCTGGTCGTTATGACCGATATGACCAACTACTGTGAGGCTTTGCGAGAAATTTCCACAACCCGAGGCGAAGTTCCTGGCCGAAAAGGCTATCCGGGCTACTTGTATTCGGATTTGGCAGAACTTTACGAGCGCGCAGGTAAAATCAAGGGCAGTACGGGTTCAATCACTCAGATTCCAATCCTTACAATGCCTAACGATGATATTTCACACCCGATTCCTGACCTTACAGGCTACATCACTGAGGGACAGATCGTTCTTGACCGTGAGTTGAGCCAGAAGGGCGTTTATCCGCCGGTTTCAGGCTTGCCTTCACTTTCTCGACTCATGAAGGACGGTATCGGTGAGGGCATGACCCGCGATGACCATTCTGCCGTAGCAAGCCAGCTTTTTGCGGCTTACTCAAAGGTAAAGTCAATCCGAAACCTTGCCGCAATCATCGGTGAGGAAGAATTGGGCGAAGTTGACCGCATGTACCTCAAATTTGGTGAGGCTCTGGAAACAAAATTCTTCACACAGGGCGAATACGAAAACCGAAGCATTGAAGAAACTCTGGACCTGGGCTGGAAGCTTTTGAAAATCCTGCCGAAGAACGAGCTTTACCGAATCAAACCTGAACTTATCGAGAAATATTACCCGAAAGACGAGGAGTAGATGGCAAAGCTTAACATTGCACCGACTAAATCTAATCTTCTCGCTATAAAGGAACAGCTTGCTGTTGCAGTTGACGGATATGACTTGCTTGAGCAGAAGCGTGAGATTCTTGTCATGGAACTAATGCGCATGGTCGAGAAAGTCAAACTGCTGGAGCGGGAGCTGGACAAGGCTATTTCTCAGGCTTATCCGGCCCTCAAAAACATGCTGATGACCGTTGGCGGCGACCAGACCGAGCGAATTGCAAAGGCCGTTCACTACGAGTACGACATCAAGGAAAAGAGCGTCGTTGCGGGCGGAATGAGCTTTAATTCGGTTGAGGTGGCTTTGCCCAAGCAGCAGTTATTTTATTCTTTTATGGGAACTTACGCTGATTCCGATAAAGTAATGACTGAGTTCTTCAAGCTTCTTTCTCTTTTGACTGAGATGGCTTCAATCCGAACGATTGCATGGCGGCTTGCAAACGAAGTCAAAAAAACTCAGAGGCGTGTAAATGCGCTCGACAAGATGATTATTCCCCAGGACCGCGAGACCAAGACTTACATCGAAAGTGTTCTTGAAGAGCGGGAAAGGGAAAACACATTCGTCCTAAAGAGTTTGAAAAATCGTAAGGGAAAGTAAAAGCGCCTTTGGGGGAAGCGATGATAAAGCCTTTGTTTCAGAAAATTGTTGTTGCGGTGAATGGCTCTGAATCTTCTATCCATGCGGCTATGTATGGGATTCTTCTCTCAAAGCAGTACAAGTGTGAGCTTAAGGCGATTTATGTCGTGGACACTTCGACCCTCAGGCAGCTTACCATGAGCAAAATCTTTATCGAGGAAGAAAGCGTTGACTATGAAAAATGTCTTGAGGAAGACGGAAGGCGCTATCTTTCTTATCTTGAAAATCTTGCCAAGGAAAAAGACGTAAAAATCAAAACCGAACTGAAAAAGGGTGCAATCTGGTCTGAACTGATTAAGTCTGCCGAGGATTTTGGGGCGGATTTGATTCTTGTGGGCGGAAGGGAGCCTGCCAAAGACGGAGGACGAAATTCAGTCCGCTATGATAAAGTTTCAAACACCAAGTCAGAAATCATCGGCAGTGCAGGCTGTAATGTCCTGGTCGTAAAAATGCCGGAAATCGAGAAATTATTTAAAATTGCATGAAAATTCTGCTTTTTTCATAGTCTGTCGCTTGACAGATTATTTTTTTGTTTTATAATGTAACCAGTTTTATGAAAGCAGTTTCAAAGCAAAGTACAATTTATGATGTTGCAAGACTGGCTGGGGTCAGTTCGGCAACAGTCTCTCGTTTTTTGAATGCGCCTGACCGTGTGGCCCAGGAAAAGCGGGAGAGGATTCAGACCGCGATTTCGGAGCTGAATTTCGTTCCAAAGGCTGATGCAGTTGCCAAGGCCCGCAGTTCATACCGGAAAATCGGAGTGGTTGCGCCTTTCTTTACTCAGCCGTCTTTTATGGAGCGTCTTCGCGGAATTGCGGCTGTTTTGAGCGCGGAACATTATGAGCTGGTCGTCTATTCAATTGATACCATGGAAGACCTGTCAAATTATGTTCAGATGCTTGTAAATACTCAGCGGGTCGACGGACTGATTCTTCTTTGTGTCAATCTTCCGCCTGATCTTTTGGATTTGCTTAGGGGAGCCAGCTTCCCGGTCTGCTTTGTTGAGAATGAGTACGAGGATTTTGACTGCGTGGTCGTTCACAACCTTCAGGGCGGGCAAAAGGCAGCTCAGTTTTTGTGTGAAAAAGGCTGCAAAAAGCCTGGATTCATCGGCGAAAAGTCAATGTTTGAGTATGCGGTCAATGCTACTGAAGAACGGCTTCGCGGATTCAAGTTTTATTGCGCAAACAACGGTATCGTGATTCCGGAAAATCATATCTGGCTCGGAGATTTTTCTGAGGGCAACCTTGATTTAGGAATTACGAAATTTCTGGAGCAGGAAGATTTGCCTGATGGTATTTTCTGTTCCAGTGATGTGATTGCGGCCCGTCTTATCAGAATCGCCTTTATCAAGGGAATTTCGATTCCACGGCAGATTCGCGTGATTGGCTTCGATAACATCGATATTGCGGAGTACATTGGCCTTACTTCGGTCAACCAGAATCTTGAGGAGTCAGGAAGAATGGCTGTCCGCCTGATTCTGGATCGGATTAAGGACGGAAACCGCGGCGGAGTGGTCATGAAGGTACCGCTTTCCGTGATTGAAAGGGAAACAACCGGCAGATAGGTCGGCTTTTATATTCATTTTATTTCAGCAAGCTGATAAAGGGGGCTTTATGAAAAAAAACGTTAATTTTGGAAGAGTGGCAAAGATTTCTGCCGCTTGTGCTGCGATTGCAATGCTTGGTCTTACAGGCTGCAATGATAAAAAACAGGCTGCTGCAAAACCTGAAGACAACACCATTCGTATCGAAGGTGCATTCCGTGGAGAGGAAGAGGCACGATTCCAGGAAATCGTAAAGATTTTCAACGAGCAGAATCCTCAGTTCCATGTAACTTATGAAGGAAGTCCTGATTTCGAGGTTCAGATTCAGGTTGAGACTCAGGCAAACACACCTCCTGACATCGCCGCAATTCCACAGCCGGGAACAATGAAGCGCTTTGCTGATGCAGGCTGGCTCAAGCCTCTTGATCCTGAGGTAGTTGCTGCAATTGATTCAAACTATGCTGCCGTCTGGAAGGAACTTGGTTCTTATAAAGGTCAGACTTACGGAATTTTCCATCGCGTAAATGCAAAGAGTTTCGTTTGGTACAACAAAAAAGAGTGGGCAAAACGCGGATATTCAATTCCTAAGACATGGGAAGAGCTTCGTGCCCTCGAAGATAAAATGGTTGCTGACGGCGTTACTCCTTGGACAGTCGGATTTGAATCTGCTGCCGCTACAGGTTGGCCTGGAACAGACTGGCTCGAGGACTTGATGCTCCGCACAGCCGGCCCTGATGTTTATGACAAATGGGTAAACCATGAGATTAAATTCAATGATCCTGCTGTTGAGAAAGCACTTGAATACTGTGGTGAAATCTTCCTCAATGACAAATATGTTTATGGCGGTTCTGCAAACATCGTTTCAATGAACTATGGCGACAGCATTAAGCCTTTGTTCGAAAATCCTCCTAAAGCGATGATGAACCGTCAGGGTAACTTCATCACAGGATTCATGCAGCAGGAAATTCAGGACAATCTTGAAGAGAATGTCGGCGTATTCGCGCTTCCTGGTGTTGATGAAAGATGGGGAACTCCTGTTCTCGGTGGCGGCGACCAGTTCGTAGCATTCACAGACAAGCCTGGTGTAAAGGAATTCATGAAGTTCCTCACAACCTGGGATGCCTGCGCTCCATGGGCTAGAATCGGCGGTGCCCTGTTCCCACACAAGAACCAGAACTTCAACGACTACGGAAACAGTCTTGAGCGCGAAATCGCAAGGGTTCTTGTAAATGCAAGCGTATTCCGCTTCGACGCTTCTGACCTCATGCCGACTGAAGTTGGTTCAGGCTCATTCTGGACCGGAATGGTCAACTATGTAACAAAGGCAGAAGACGCAAAGACTTGTCTTAAAGTAATCGACGAGACTTGGCCTCAGTAAAATGATTGTCGGGCTTAGTCCCGACAATTGTTTTCGGTGTATAAATAGGAGATTTTTATGGCTGAAACACGAACGCTTAAAAGCTATGCTTCGCTTTCTGACATTGTTAAGACTGCGCTGGTTGTTATCGCTACGGTGATTGTGGCTGGAAGCGGATTTTCGCTTTTGAAGGCCAATGTACTTCCTCAGGTTCCTACTACGCTTGTTGCGATTGTCTGGGGTGTCTCTTCCGTCATTCTGATTTTTTATTCGCTCAACCTTCTTGCACAGATTTTCCCGACTAAGGTTTACAATAAAATCGTTCCATACATCTTTATCGGGCCTGCCGTGCTGATTATGGGCTGGTATCTTCTTCTTCCGACTTTGCGTTCGCTGCTTTTAAGCTTCATGGATAAGACTTCAACGCATTTCGTCTGGTTTGATAACTATAAATTCCTTTTCAGTGACCGCTCAATGCTTGTTTCAATCAGAAATACATTGATCTGGCTTGTATGCGGAACAGGATTCAGTGTTTTCATCGGTCTTGTCGTTGCAATCCTTGCTGAGCGAAGCTACATCGAAAAGGGTACAAAAACTTTCATCTTCCTTCCGATGTCTATTTCCCTCGTCGGTGCGGGCGTTATCTTCAAATTCATGTATGCCGCAAAATTCGGCGGGGCTGAGCAGATTGGTCTTTTGAACGCGATTGTAACTTCACTCGGCGGCAACCCGCAGAACTGGCTGGGCAAGGCTCCATGGAACAATTTCTTCCTTATCGCAATTTTCGTCTGGCTTCAGACAGGCTTTGCCCTGGTCGTTCTTTCGGCCGCTTTAAAGGCTGTCCCTGAGGAAATGCTTGAGGCTGCCCGCATTGACGGTGCAAATGAATTCACTACGCTGGTAAAGATTGTAATTCCTAACATCAAGGCTTCAATCATCAGCGTCAGTACAACCATTCTTCTTGCGGCTTTAAAGTGCTTCGATATCGTTTATTCTATGACAAACGGAATGTTCGGTACGGAAGTTCTCGCAAGCCAGCAGTACAAGCAGATGTTCACTTTCCAGAATTACGGACGCGGTTCGGCAATTGCAATCCTGATTTTGATCGGCGTAAGTCCTGTAATCTACTACAACCTCAAGGAATTCCACAATAAGGAGGCTTTCAAATGAAACAGCTTGACAACAAGGCAAAAAGGACGGTGCCGACACTTATCATTACGATTGTCCTCATCATTTTCTGTATTTTGTGGACTGTTCCGACTTTCGGAATCCTCGTCACTTCTTTCAGAACATCTGACGCGGCTTCATCAACAGGCTGGTGGAAGGCTTTCGCTGACTTCAAGAATTTCACGCTCGACAACTACAATCAGGTTCTTTTTGGCCAGCGTTTCAGCGTAGGAAATGCGAGCGGAACTTCAACTGTCCGCGGTGCGACAATGCTTTCGGCCTTCCTTTCTTCAATCACGGTTACTCTTCCTTCTGTAATCATCCCGATTTTGATTGCGGCGGCCGCTGCTTACGGATTTGCCTGGCTTTCATTTAAGGGCAGGAACATCATGTTTGCTACGATTATCGCGCTTCTGGTCGTTCCCTTGCAGATTTCTTTGATTCCGATTCTCCGTGACTACAATAAAATCGGCCTCAACGGAAGCTATCTGGGAATCTGGCTGGCCCACACAGGCTTTGGCCTTCCTCTTGCGACCTACATGATGTATAACTATATCTCAAGCCTTCCGCGCTCAATTCTGGAATCGGCTTTCATCGACGGTTCGAGCCACTTTACGACTTTTGTCCGCCTGATTCTGCCTCTCTCGGCTCCGGCAATCGCATCCTTTGCAATTTTCCAGTTCATCTGGGTTTGGAACGACATGCTGGTTTCTTTGGTCTTCCTTTCGGGTGCGGGCCAGAAACTCCAGGTCGTAACGGTCCGCCTTATGAACATGGCGGGAACCCGCGGTACAGACTGGCACTTGCTTACGGCCGGTGCCTTCATTTCAATGATTCTGCCGCTCTGCGTCTTCCTTGGATTGCAGAAGTTCTTCGTTCGCGGACTTTTGGCTGGTTCGGTAAAGGGCTAAGCTTATGTATCAGAAACAACTTGAACTTAATATGCCGGCTTTGACGGCTCGATTGTACGAATTGTATGGCTCTCGATGGGATTTCTATCAGATTTTGGCCCGGCTTGAAGCGATTATGAAAAAGGCTGCCGCTGAGCGAAAGTCCGGCTATCTTTTTGAAGCAGATGAAGATGCCCTGAGCTCTGAAAACGGCACTCCATGGTATTTGAATCAGAAGACCGTGGGCATGATGCTTTATGTCGATCTCTTTGCAGACAATCTTCTCGGCCTTATTGAAAAAATTCCTTACCTCAAGGATTTGGGAGTCAATTATGTTCATCTCATGCCTCTTTTTGACTGCCCGAAAGGTGAAAATGACGGCGGCTATGCGATTTCTTCATACAGAAAAGTCCAGCCCCGCCTCGGTACAATCGAAGACTTAAAGGCCGTTGCCGCTGAGTTCCATAAAAACGGAATCCGGCTTGTGCTTGACTTTGTTTTCAATCACACCAGCGATGAGCATGAGTGGGCAAAAAAGGCGAGAAAAGGCGATCCTAAGTTCAAGTCTTTCTATTATATGTACAAGGAAAAGAGCGAGGTTGACAGCTGGAATGCAACTTTGCGCGAGATTTTTCCGACTGTCCGCCGCGGCTCTTTTACCTATCTCAAGGAAAGTGACGAATGGGTCTGGACGACTTTCAATTCATTTCAGTGGGATCTAAATTATTCCAATCCGGAAGTTTTCCTTGCAATGTGCGAGGAAATGCTTTTTATCGCAAATCTCGGAGTTGACGTGCTCCGTCTTGACGCTCTTGCTTTCGTCTGGAAGGAGAAGGGCACTGTCTGTGAGAGCCTGCCAAAAGCCCACACGGTAATTCAGGCCTTTCAGTATGTTGCCTCTATTGCATGTCCTAGCTTACAGTTTAAGAGCGAGGCAATCGTTCATCCTGACGAAGTAATCAAATACATCAATGGCTCGGAATGTCATTTAAGCTACAATCCACTTCAGATGGCCCTTTTCTGGTCAACTGTTGCAACCCGCGACACAAGGCTCCTTTCGGTTTCACTCAAAAACCGCTGGAGCGTTCCGAAAAACTGTGCATGGGTAAATTACATCCGCTGCCATGACGACATTGGCTGGACTTTCAGCGACGAGGATGCAGGATGGCTTGGAATCAACGGATTTGACCACAGAAAATTCCTCAACCGCTTCTTTACGGGGCGATTCGAGGGAACCTTTGCAAGCGGCGAGCCCTTCCAGCTTAATCCGACTACAGGTGACTGCCGTATCTGCGGCACGATGGCAAGCCTTGCAGGTCTTGAACAGGCGGAAAATCTCAACAACGAGGAACTTCGCCGCATGGCAATCAGTCGCATGAAGATGATGTATGCGGTTCAGTTTGCCCTGCCTGGAGTGCCGCTTTTGTACGCCGGGGACGAAAAAGCCGTCTTCAATGATTACTCATACCGTAAGGTCGCAAGCAAAAAAGAAGATTCCCGCTGGGTTCACAGAATCAAGACTGACTGGAGCGGAAAATCTGAATGTAAGTCTCAGAAAATCGTCGCGGATTTTGTAAAGAAAGTGATTGCCCTTAGAAAAGAGGAGCCCGGCTTGGGCGGAAGCGATATTTTCTTCTACGACATTCAGGACAGCCACGTCTTTGCATTCCGCCGTGGAACGATTCATGTTGTGGCAAATTTCAGTGACAGCCCGGCAGAATTCATGATTGACGCATGGAGCGAAAACAGCACCGACTTGCTGACAGGCCGCAATTTCTGGAATCATCAGAAACAGCTGCTCGCGCCGTATGAAGTACGCTGGCTCAAAGAGAAAATAGAAAACTGAGAAATTGAAAGTTGAAAATTGCAAGAGGTGATTTTATGACTTTTTCTACAAATAAATTCGGCGGCAACGATACCGCCCGCAATGAGACTCTTTTTACTACCGGCAACGGAAATCTCGGCTTCCGCGGAGATACTGAGGAAAAGACCGGAACTTCCCACAAGGGAACTTACATAAACGGATTTTATGACTCTGAGCCCATCATTTACGGCGAGACGGCTTACGGTTATGCCAAAAATCATGAGACAATCCTGAATCTTCCTGATCCCAAGCGGATTGAGCTTTGCGTCGACGGCCACAAATTCAACATGTTCGACGAAGGCTGCAATGTTACTGATTTTAAGCTTGAGCTTGATGAAGAAAAAGGAATCCTCACCCGCCGCACTGACTGGAATTTCAAGGGCAAAAGTTCGATTTCCCTGGTGAGCGAGCGGCTTGTCTCCTTTACCCATGAAGACTGTGCCGCAATCCGCTATACCGTTACCAACAAGTCTTCTGAAGCCGAAAAAATTTCTGTTTCATCATGCCTTGATATCGAAACCGGCAATATTCTTGCAGAGGACGACCCCCGGATTGGAGCAAAATTCCGCCACCAGCCTCTTGTCATTGACCAGACTTATCCCTTTGGAAAGGAAATGTCATTTATTTCCCACACCCAGAATTCCGGTCTACTTTTGAGCGGAGGCGTAATCAGTCTTCTTGAGCTTGACGGAAAGGAAGAACGCTGGCAGCACACTTCTTCTCCGGTATTTTCAAATATTTCCCTCTTCATTCCTTCATGCTCGTCAACATTTACCCTTGAAGCCGGAAAATCTTTTACACTCTTAAAATTCATCGCCTACTGTCATTCAAAAGAGGACGATGAAAGTCTTGAAAAACTCCACGAACGCACTTTGAAAACCTGTTCTGATTTTGCATCCCTTGGCTTTGAAAAAATCAAAAAAGAGCAGGCTGACTTCCTTTCTTCCTTCTGGAAAATCGCAGACATTAATATAGAAGAAAATGAATTCGCTGCCTCAAAAGGAAAATCTTCATGCGAGGATGCGCTCAGGTTCAATCTCTTCCATCTTTTGCAGTCGGCCGGCCGTAACGGAAAGGTCAGCATTGCGGCAAAAGGACTTACATCTGAAGGTTACGAAGGACACTTCTTCTGGGATACGGAAAGCTATGTCTGTCCTGTCTTTACATATACTTCGCCACTCGTTGCGAAAAAACTTCTTGAATACCGCGCTTCGATTCTGGACAAGGCCAGGGAGAGGGCAAAAGTCATGAGCGTAAAGGGAGCTCTTTATCCCTGGCGAACGATTTCCGGCGAGGAAACAAGTGCCTACTTCCCGGCAGGAAGCGCCCAGTACCACATCAATGCGGACATAATCTTTGCCCTCAACCGCTATCTCAACGCTCATGGAGAGCAGTCTGATTTCGGTTTTGACGAAAAGCTGGCCGGAGAAATGGCGGCTGAGACTGCAAGAATGTGGGCTTCACTGGGAAGTTTTGAGAGCTACAAGGACGGAAAATTCTGCATCAATGACGTTACCGGTCCTGACGAATACACGGCAATCGTAAACAACAACGCCTTCACAAACCTCATGGCCCGGGAAAATCTTGAAATTTCTGCAAGACGGGCCGGAAAATTCGCATCAGAAAGCGAAAAATCTGAATGGAAGCACATCGCCGAAAACATGTACATTCCATTTGACAAGGAAGCAGGCATTTATCCCCAGGATGACAGCTTTATGGCAAAGGCTGACTGGGATTTTGAGAATACGCCAAAGAAAAACTATCCTCTTCTCCTTCATTATCATCCTCTGGTGATTTACCGCCACCGGGTTTTAAAACAGCCGGATCTTGTATTGGCACAATTTTTGCTCAGCAGAAGGTTCACGCTCGCCGAAAAAATCAGGAATTTTAACTTTTACGAAAAATACACCACGGGAGATTCATCCCTTTCTCACTGCATCATGAGCATAATGGCCTGTGAAAGCGGAGATCGGGCAAAGGCTCTCGACTACTTCAACAAGACAGTCCGCATGGACATTGATGACGTGAACGGAAACAGCCGCGACGGAATCCACACTGCCTGCATGGCCGGAAGCTGGATGAGCGTGGTCTACGGATTTGCGGGATTCAAGGATTACGGCGGAGAATATTCTTTCAATCCCCAGCTTCCAAAAGAATGGAAAAAACTTTCCTTCTCGCTTGCAATCCGCGGGGCAATTCTGGACATTAGCCTCACTCAAAACGAGGCGGTCTATTCCCTCCGTGATTCATCTGTCCCTCTTGATCTTTGCCACAGAAATGAAAAATTCTTACTTAAAGCTGGTGAAAAAAGGACTTTCAGCCTGAATCCAAAACTTTCTGCCGTTCTTTTTGACCTTGACGGAGTAATCACCAACACGGCTCCACTTCATTTTGCGGCATGGAAGAAAATGGCGGAAGAAGAAGGACTTAAGTTTGACGAAAACATGAATAAAAAGCTGCTGGGAATTTCCCGGGAAGAATCGCTTGAGGTCATTCTTTCTGAAAACGGAGCAGACTGGAGCGAAGAGAAAAAGGCTTCCTGGTGCACCAAGAAAAACGAGATTTACAAGGAATCCCTTTCGACACTGACTGAAAAAGACATACTCCCGGGAATCAAAAAACTTCTGGAAGACTTGAAAGCTCACTCTGTCCCAGCCGCCCTTGCATCAAGCAGCAAAAACGCCCCGAAGATTCTTGAAAGACTTGGCCTGACTGAATATTTTACGGCTGTTGCAGATGCAGGCCGCGTTCAGAAAGCAAAGCCTGAACCTGACCTCTTCCTTGAGGCGGCGGAAAAGGCCTCTGCCTGGTACAGTGACTGTGTCGGAGTCGAAGACGCTGAAGCCGGAGTCAGCGCAATCAGAAAGGCTGGCATGAAATCCGTGGGAATCGAAACGACGGTCAAACTCCCCCAGGCAGACTTACGCCTTGCAACAACGGGGGATTTGACTTACGAAAAACTTCTTGCATTGATGGAGGACTGAAATGAAAAAATACGATGTCGTGGCACTCGGTGAAATACTTATTGACTTTACTTTCGCAGGTACAAATGCTGACGGAAAAAAACTTTATGAAGAAAATCCGGGCGGAGCTCCTGCAAACTGCGTATCTGCCGTCTCAAAACTCGGCGGAAAGGGTGCCTTTATCGGCATGACAGGCAGGGATTCCTTTGGCGAGGACGTCCGCCGTGTCCTTGAGGAAATCAATGTTGACACAAGCGGAATGCGCTACAGTGAAAGCCAGCACACGACCCTTGCTTTCGTAAGTCTTGACCCGAACGGCGAGCGGCATTTCAGCTTCTGCCGTAATCCAGGCGCTGACACACAGATTCGTCCTGAAGACCTGGACAGGTCCATGCTTGAAAATGCAAGATTCCTGCACATCGGCTCCCTTTCCCTCACTGATGAGCCTGCAAAATCCGCAACCCTGGCCGCAATCGAAATCACAAAAAAAGCCGGCGGACTTATTTCCTATGACCCGAACTGGCGGGCAAACCTCTGGAAGGGCAGGAGTGACGCCATTGATTTGATGAAGAGCCTCTTCCCCCTTGCAGACACCGTAAAGGTGAGCGATGAAGAGCTGGCCCTTCTTTTTGGAAAGGACATAAGCGCGGAAGAGGGCGGAAAAAAGATTCTTTCACTGGGACCTTCCCTTGCCATGATTACCCTGGGAGCAAAGGGCGTTTACTACGCAGCCCGAACTCTTGACGGCTCAGTGATTTCAGGAACGGTCGGCTGTAAGGACGTAAAGGTTGTGGACACAACCGGTGCCGGAGACAGCTTTACAGGCGGCATGCTCTACCGCCTTACCCGCCGCGAAAATCCCCTTGCCTTTACAAAGGAAAATCTTGAGGCGGACTTGAATTTTGCCAACACAGTGGCTTCAATCTGCGTAACCCGCCGTGGTGCGATTCCAGCCCTGCCGACTTTGAAGGAAGTTGAAAATTTTTAATATTGTATCAAATCGTGACTTTCGCTAAAATGTTTCTATCTACAGAAAAGTCTTTTAAGAGGTCACGATTATGATAGTTATGAAATTCGGCGGAAGTTCAGTTGCCAATGCGGAGAGAATCCGACATGTTGCTTCTATTATTCAGGCTTATAAGGAGTCTCGCCCGGTCGTTGTTTTGAGCGCCATGGGAGACACAACAGACCATCTTCTTGATGCGGCTGACATGGCTGTTAACGGCAAGGTTGACATCGCCAAAGTCGAAAAACTTCATCTTGACACAGCAAAGGAACTTGAAATCGACGTTCCTGCAATCCAGGAGCTTTTGACAGAGCTTAACACTCTCCTTACCGGTATTTCAATGCTCCACGAGCTTACAAAACGCACTCGTGACTATCTCGTTTCATTTGGTGAGCGAATGAGCGTCCGCATGATGGCCGCTTATCTTTCAAAACAGGGAACACCTGCAAAATTCTACGATGCCTGGGACATCGGCATGGTTTCTGACTCAAACTACATGTCTGCCGAGCTTCTTGACGAAGTATGGGACAACATTCCAAAGCACTTGAATGACTACAAAAACGGCAAGCAGACAGAAATCCCTATCGTTACAGGCTTTATCGCAAAAGACTCAAAGGGAATCATCACGACTCTCGGACGCGGCGGCTCGGACTTGTCTGCAACAATGATTGGTGCGGCAATGAGGGCTGACGAAATCCAGACATGGAAGGACGTTGACGGAATCCTCACTACAGATCCTCGAATCGTAAAGGAAGCCCGCACTGTTCCAGAAGTAACTTACGAAGAAGCACAGGAGCTTGCAATGTTCGGTGCTCAGGTTCTTCACCCACGCAGCATGATTCCTTGCCGCAAGACCGGCACTCCGGTCCGCGTAAAGAACAGCTACAATATCAAGAGCGACGGTTCAGTAATCGTTGAAAAGCATTCCGGGGCAACTCCGCGCGTAACTGCAATCACAAACGTAAAGAACGTAACCCTTATCGATATCCAGTCAAGCCGTATGCTCAATGCCTGCGGATTTTTGGCTCACATCTTCAATCAGTTCCTCAAATGGAACATTTCAATCGACGTAATCGCAACTTCAGAAGTTTCAGTTTCCCTCACAGTAAACACAAAGGCTGATTTGACAGGCCTGCTCGAGGACATCGGCCGAATCGCTGAGGTTAAGGCTACAAAGGACAAGGCAATCGTCACATTGATTTGTGATGCAAGCCATTCCAGCTCAATCCTTGAAGATGCATTTACTGCGCTCAACAAGTCAGGCATCAACGTTCAGATGATTTCTCAGGGTGCAAGCAAGGTAAACATCTCTATGCTCGTTGATGATTCTCAGGTTAATGATGTCGTCAGCATCCTGCACAAGGCCTTGTTCTAGTGAAAAAGACTTTTTTTCGTAATTTAAGACGGAATCTGCTCTTTATCTTGAAAAGCCCGGTCACTTATCTGGTCGTGGCTTTCATTGCCCTCATGACGATTCTCATTGACGTCGTCTATCGTTATGAGGCCGGTGTTTCGATGGAAAGTTACACCGACAGTTTCTGGAATTTCCTCATTGCATTTGTCGCCGGCTACTATGACATTTGTGTCGTCACACCAGTAGGCCGGGCATGCAGCTTCATCATTCTCATCACTGGAATCTTAGTATTCAGCACTCTCACCGGTAAAATCGCTTCCATGTTCATGGATATGCAAATGAAAAAAAACAGGGGGTTGAAAAAAATGAAAAATCTCAAAGGTCATTTCCTGCTTTGCGGCTACAGGGAAGGTTTCGATAGAATCCTTGATACTGTCCTGCGGTCAAATCCCGACCTCTCTCCTGACATGATAGTTCTTATTAATGATACAGATTCTGCAAACATCGAGCAGATAAGGAACCAGCCTCGTTTTAAGGATTTGCAGTATGTTGCCGGCGATTTCAGCGAAGAGGAGACTTTGAGACGGGCCCTCATTAAAGACGCCGGCCGGGTCCTTATAATTACTGACCATTCAAAAAATTATTCCACGATGGAAATGGACAGCCGTACCGTTCTTGCTGCCCTCACGATGAAAAACCTCAATCCAAAGCTTTATATTGCGGCCGAACTCCACGATTCAAAATTCAAGAATCACCTGGAAATGGCCCACTGTGACGAAATCATCCTTACAAGCGAGTATGAGCACAGTCTTCTTGCCACGGCTTCAAGCGGCATGGGATATTCAAACGTTATCCGAGAGCTTATCGGTGACGACGCTGATTCTGGAATTCTTATCGAAGACATTCCGGCATCTTATATCGGAAAAACTTACGGGGAACTGCGCAGTTTTATTGCCACAGGTTCAGTTTTAATCGGACTTTTGCAGAACACGGGAAATTTCTACATGCGCCGCAAGGATGCCCTTCGTGAAGCCCAGAAAAATCCTGACGTTAAAAAAGTCGTTGACAACCTCAGAAAAGTCAAAACCCTCAAAAGTAACGACCCGATTTTCGTTCCTGCGGACGATTTCGTAATTCAGCCGCACACAAAGGCGATTTTTGTAAAAGGCAAAAAACTTAAGACTGAATCAGAGGCGGAGGCATAAAATGGCAGAAAACCTGGACGTATTTGAAGAAGTTTTACCTAAGCTTTTGAAGATTCAGCTTTTCGCGGATTTTAAGAAAGACAATGAAAACGACATGCGCATTCTCAGAATGGTTTATTCCGAGCTTAAGCTGCATACTTTCAGTGCCGGAGAAGAAATCATAAAAGAGGGTGAGAGGGGCGAAAGCTTTTACATCCTCACTTCCGGCAGCGTTAAGGTTTTCCGTAATACTATGATTGGAGACCGCATTGCTCTTGCAGACCTCAGCGCCGACATGGGAATCTTCTTTGGCGAGGCTGCCTTAATCGGTACGGATAAGCGCGGTGCTACTGTTGTCGCCTCAACGGACTGCAGGACTTGCGAAATCACCGGCAAACGCTTTAAGGAACTTTGCGAAAAAGAGCCGATTTTGGGTTATCGCGTAATGCTGTCCCTTGCCAGAAGACAGAGCGTTACGATAAAAAAGGCTAACAGCGACATGGAAACCCTTTACGACGCCTTGTTTGATGAAGTTGTAAATAATATTTTAAATTTAAAATAAAAAATCTCTATTCTAAATCGTGCATTTTTTATATAATTTTTGAAATTCTTTGCATTTTTTGGAGTTTGTATGAAAATCGCTCTTGTTGGATATGGAAAAATGGGCCACATGATTGAATCTTCTGCCAAGGCAAAAGGTCATGAAGTCGTAGCCACAATCGATATTATGGCAAAAGATGCCACAAATCTTGTAGCAGCTGGTGACGGCAAGGCTCTTGCTGAGGCTGTAAAAAACAGCGGTGCTGAGGGAATTATTGAATTTTCTCACCCGTCTTCTGTTATCGGAAACCTCAAGACCCTCATTCCTCTTGGCTTGCCAATCGTATGCGGCACAACCGGCTGGGCAAAATCCGAGGACGAAATCGAAAAACTCTGCGCTGCTTCAAACAATGCCGTAATGCGCTCTTCAAACTTTTCAATCGGCGTAAACATGTTCTATAAAATCGTTGAGGAAGCAGCCCGCCTCATGGCAGAATATTCTGAATACGATGTCGCAGTCTGGGAAGCTCACCACAACCAGAAGGCAGATTCTCCTTCGGGAACAGCACTTGAAATCGCCCGCCGCGTAATGAATGGCAACAAATCAAAGACAGAAATGGTTTTCGACGCCTTTCATGAGCGACCAAAGGCAAACGAACTTCATGTTTCTTCAACACGAGTTGGCTTTGTTCCTGGCACTCACACTGTTTTCTTTGATTCTCCTGCTGACTCAATCGAACTTACTCACCGGGCAAGAAGCCGTGAAGGTTTTGCATTGGGAAGCGTTGTTGCCCTCGAAAAATTGTCTGCCAAACTTGCAGACGGTTCCCTGTCAAAGGGTAAGCTCTACGGTATGGGAGATTTATTCTAAATCAGGGTAATTTGTGCTTAAACTATGAAACTACTTGAAGATAGAATCCTCTCTGATGGAGAGGTAATCGGCGGAAAAATCCTTAAAGTCTCGAACTTTTTAAACCATCAGATTGATGTAGCTTTTTTGGACCAGCTGGCCCAGGAATGGAAAAATCGCTTCAGCGGCTCAAAAATCACAAAAGTTCTTACCATTGAATCGAGCGGAATTGCAATCGGAGCCAGCCTTGCACGTGC
Organism: Treponema ruminis; assembly: GCA_017161305.1. Taxonomy (GTDB): domain Bacteria; phylum Spirochaetota; class Spirochaetia; order Treponematales; family Treponemataceae; genus Treponema_D; species Treponema_D ruminis. The sequence continues at coordinate 2,057,248 of CP031518.1, forward strand.
TCTTGAAGTTCCGCTCGTTTTTGCAAAGAAGCATCAGTCAAGCAATGTAAACGAAGAAGTCTATTCTTCAAAAATTTACAGCTTTACCCACGACCAGTACTACAATGTCGTTGTTTCAAAAAAATATATTTTGCCTGGCGATAAAATCCTGCTTGCAGATGATTTCCTTGCCAACGGAAACGCGCTCAAAGGCCTGATTGAAATCTGTAAGGGTGCCGGGGCTGAGGTTGTCGGTGCTGCTTGTGCGATTGAAAAAGGCTTCCAGAATGGTGGCGACCAGCTTCGTAAGGCCGGAATCAAAGTCGAAAGTCTTGCGATTATCGAAAAAATGGATTCAAACGGAATCGAATTCCGTAAATAATATTAACCAATATTATGGAGAAAAACATGAAAAGACTTGCAAAAATTGCAATGGCTGTGCTTGCAGCTGGGCTTTTGCTCACTGGCTGCAAAGAGAAGGATTCAAAATCAACAATCACAAAAGAAAACATCATGGTTGGTTTTGTTTACATCGGTTCAATTACTGATCACGGTTATACAGAAGCTCAGGATCAGAGCCGTCTCGCCCTTGTTGACATGGGAATTCAGACCATGTATAAGGAGAATGTTCCTGAAAATTCAGATTGTGAAAAAGCAATCCGCGATTTGATTGACGCCGGCTGTAATGTAATCTACACAACTTCATTCGGTTTCATGGATTCTACTATTAACGTAGCAAAAGATTTCCCAAATGTTAAATTCGGTCACTGCTCTGGTTTCAAAACAGCAGAAAACGTTTCAACATATTTCGGAAAAATGTATGAGGCCCGCTATCTCGCTGGTATCGTTGCCGGTCTCAAAACAAAGTCAAACAAAATCGGTTATGTAGCCGCTTTCCCAATTTCTGAGTGTATCCGTGGTATCAACGGTTTTGCCCGTGGTGTTCAGGCTGTAAACCCTGATGCTACAATTGACGTAGTTTGGACAAACACTTGGTTCGACCCGACAAAAGAAAAGCAGGGCGCTCTTGAGCTCCTTAACCGCGGATGTGACGTTATCGAGCAGCACCAGGACACAACAGCTCCACAGGTTGCAGCAGAAGAAAAAGGCGCATTTGCAATCGGTTACAACGTTCCGACTCCAAGCGCTGCTCCTAAAGCATACCTCACAGCTCCGATTTTCCACTGGGCTACTTTCGTAAAAGATGACGTTGAGCAGATTCTTGCTGGTACATGGCAGAGCCGCAAATACTGGGAAGGCTTGAACTCAGGCATGGTTGACCTGGCTCCACTTTCTAACCTCGTTGCACCGGGAACAGCTGAAGAAGTTGCAGTTGCCCGCACATCAATCGAGAACGGCTCACTCAAAATCTTCGCAGGTCCGATTTATGACCAGAACGGTACAGAAAAAGTTCCTGCAGGTGCTGTAATGACTGACGACGAAGTATGGAACATGACTTGGTTCGTTAAAGGCGTTAACGGCGTTATTCCTCAGTAAAAATTCCCGCCTTTTAAGGTTTAATCCTGATAAAGGCAGTATTTAATGAGATAAGGCTCCCGGCTGATTCACTATTGGATTCCAGCTGGGAGTTTTTTTCTTTTCTTTTCCTATGCAAACTTTTCTAAGTATGATAAAATAGGTGCATGGGTTATGATAGAAAAGAAGACGGACTGAGGACAGACGGCTCAAAAGGTCATGTCCTGGTTGCGGATGACGCTCCCTTTATTACGAAGCAAATCTCAAAAATGCTCACTGATGACGGCTTCCTTGTTGTTGACGTCCTTCATAACGGTGAGGATTTAATCAAAGTCTATAAAGAAAAATATCCTGACATCGATTTGGTCACTCTTGATATTACCATGCCCAAAATGGATGGAATCACCACTTTAGAGCAGATTCTTGCTTTTGATAAGGACGCACATGTAGTCATGGTAACTGCCAACGACAACACATCTGTAGTCCGCAAGGCAATCGCCCTTGGAGCCAAGAATTTTATTGTAAAACCGCTTAAACCCGAAGCTGTTCTTTCCCGACTCAGATCTTCCGTAAGAAAATGAACGCACTGGAAGTACGCAATCTCACAAAAACATTTGGCTCAACTCTAGCCAATAACGACATTTCTCTTGAATTAAGAAAAGGCGAAATCCTTGCCCTTTTGGGTGAAAACGGCAGCGGAAAAAGCACTTTTGTTAATCAGCTGGCAGGAATTTACGCACCGGAAAGCGGTGAAATTTTCATTGACGGTAAAAAGGTTGAATTCAAGTCTCCTCAGGATGCAATTTCTGCCGGAGTCGGCATGGTCCATCAGCATTTCAAGCTTGTTGAGGTCATGAGCGCCCTTGAAAACATCACTTTGGGCGAAAAAGCAGCCGGTTTCTTTGTCAAAAAGCAGGTTCTCTTCGAAAAAATCAATGAGATTCAAAATAAATTCGGCTTCTCAATCGATTTGAACCGCAAACTTTACGAAATGTCGGTCTCAGAAAAGCAGACCGTCGAAATCATTAAGATTTTATACCAGGGTGCAAGAATTTTAATCCTTGACGAACCCACAGCCGTCCTTACTCCTCAGGAAACAGAAAAGCTTTTTGCAGTCCTGCGCCGTATGAAGGAAAACGGCTGTTCAATCATCATAATCACTCACAAGCTCAACGAAGTCATGGAAATTTCTGACCGGGTTGCCGTCATGCGAAAGGGCGAAAACGCTGGCCTGGTCGAAACCAGCTCATGCACCGAAAAATCTCTTGCCCGCCTCATGCTTGGCGGCAAATTTGACTACAAGGTTACCCGTGTAGCGGCCGGAAGAAGCCAGAATCCTGTTCTTGTGGTTAAAAATCTTTCCAGCAAAAACGCCTACGGCAAAAAATCCCTGGACAACCTCAACTTCGACCTTTATGGCGGTGAAATTCTGGGTGTTGCAGGAATCGTCGGTTCCGGTCAGAAGGAACTTTGCGAAAGCCTGACAGGCCTTCTTCGTGTTGAAAACGGCGAGGCAATCTTCCAGAACCAGAATTTGCTCAAGCTTTCACCAATCGAAATCAAAAAGCTCGGTGTCCGCATGAATTTCGTTCCGGAAGACAGGCTTGGAATGGGTCTTGCAGCCGGCCTCGACATCACCGAAAACGTAATGATGCGCTCTTATTCCGAAGAATCTCATTTCTTCCTTGACCGCAAGAAGGGCAGCGAGCTTGCAACGGACATTGTTGAACGCTACGCAATTTCAACTCCTTCAATCCATAATCCGGTACGCCAGCTTTCCGGCGGCAATATCCAGAAGGTTTTGCTGGGCCGTGAGCTTGAAATGCACCCGAAATTCCTGATTGTAGCCTATCCTTTCCGCGGCCTCGACGTGGGAGCTACAAACAACATAATCAACATGCTCAACGAGCAGAAAAAGAAGGGCGTGGCAATCCTTTTGATTGGCGAGGACATAGACCAGCTCTGCGCCCTCTGTGACCGCCTTATGGTAATTCACGACGGTTCAATCAAGGGCATAGTCAACCCGGAGCAAACGTCAAAGGAAAATATCGGCCTGATGATGATGGGAAAATCAGTTCCAGCGGAAAAGGAGGATGGAAATGCTTAGAATCGCAATGCAGAAATCGCTTTCTCAAAAGCAGAAAGTCCTCGTCCGCACGGCTGCTGTTTTTTCGGCAATCGTCTGCTCCATGCTGGTACTTGTCTTTATGGGGCTTAACCCCTTCAAGGTTTATGCGAATATTTTTTCGGGCTGTTTTGGCACTTTCTACCGTTTCAAGCAGGTCGTTTACAAGGCTGTTCCGCTCACAATCCTTTCGCTGGGCTGTTGTGTAGCCTTCAAAATGAAATTCTGGAATATCGGGGCTGAAGGTCAGTTCTACATGGGAGCTTTTGCGGCAACCTGGGCTTTCATGCTTTTTCCAAATGCTCCGGCGGTAATTCTCCTTCCTGTAATGGCTATTTTTGCCCTTATTGCAGGCGGCATCTTTGCCCTGATTCCGGCAGCCCTCAAAATCAAGTGGGGAACAAGTGAAACCCTGGTCACCCTCATGCTCAACTATGTGGCTCAAAAATGGGTAAGTTACCTCAAGTACAGCTATCTTCCATGGCGTGACCCTCATGGCGGCGGTTCACCAAAAATCATCAATTTTTCAGATAATGCGGTTCTTCCAAATCTTTTCGGAATCCACATCGGCTGGCTGATTGCAGTCTTTCTTGTAGTGGCCATGTACTTTTTATTGAAGAAAACTAAGTTCGGATACGAAGTTTCGGTCATCGGCGAAAGTTTTGACACAGCCCGTTATGCAGGAATCAACGTGAGCCGCACGATTGTAATCGCCGTAGTTCTTTCAGGCGGTCTCTGTGCCCTTGCAGGAATGATTCAGGCCAGCGCAATCGAACATTCCCTCACGGATAACATGTCCAACGGAATGGGCTTTACTGCCGTCATCACAACCTGGCTCAGCCAGCTTGATCCTCTGATTTCACTTCTTGTTTCATTTGTATTCAGTGTCCTTTTGCAGGGCGGAAGCTATCTGCAGACTTCAATGGGAGTTCCTGCCAGCATGGGCACGATTATTCAGACAATCATCATTTTCTTCGTTCTGGGAAGTGAATTCTTTGTGCGCTATCGTTTTGTATTTGAGAAAAAGGGGAGCGGAAAATGATTTTAGCTATTGCCTTGTTTTTGCAGGTTGCCGTTCAGACAGGAACCCACATTCTTTACGGAATCCTGGGCGGAATTCTTTTTGAAAAATCTGGCCAGACAAACCTGGGTACTGAAGGAATGATGCTCTTGGGCGCGGCTTTCGGATATCTTGCCGGAAGCACAATCGGAAATCCCCTGCTTTCAGTTCTTTTTGCAGGTCTTGCGGGTAGTGCCGGAGCCTTTATTTACGCCTTCATCACGATTACCCTTCGCGGCAATCAGATTGTCACAGGCCTTGTCCTTACAACTTTTGGAACTGGTGTCGCAAGCTTCATGGGAAAATATCTTGCGGCTTCTCCGTTAAAATCTTCTATTAAAAGTGCATTTTCTGCCATTTCAATTCCCGGCCTTTCAAAAATTCCTCTTTTTGGAAAAATGCTTTTTGAGCAGGGGATTTACGTCTGGATTTCCCTTCTTTTTGCCTTTATCCTCTGGGCTTATTACCGCTACACCCGCTGGGGCCTGAACATCCGGGCAATCGGTGAAAATCCAGCGGCTGCCGATGCTTCCGGAATAAATGTCACTCTCTATAAATACATTCATGTTCTGGTGGGCGGATTTTTGTGCGGTCTTGGCGGAGCCTATCTCTCCCTTGCCTTTGTCGGTCAGTGGCAGGAGAACATTACGGCTGGTGCAGGCTGGATTTCAGTCGCCTTCGTAATCTTCTGTACCTGGAGTCCTTTAAAGGCGATTTTTTGCGCCTGGGCTTTCGGTGCCCTGAGTTCCCTTGCCTTAAAGTGCCAGTCTGTTCCGATTTTCGGTCACATTATCCCGGGTCAGCTTTTGGACATGATTCCTTACATTGCTACGGTCGTCGTGCTTGTCTTGATGGGCCTGCATTTCAAAAAGGAGAATCAGGGACCTGCCGCTTTGGGTATCAGTTTCTTCCGAGAAGAGCGATAAATATGCTTTTTCTGAGAAAAAATGAGAAAGAACTTATAAATCATCTTTTTAAGAGTATTCTAAATACAGAAACGTATAATGAAAAAAACTGATAGAGGTACTATTAAAAAATGAGCTTTAAGGCATTTCTTTCGTATTTTTTCGGAGTAATTGCAATGTTACTCGGCAGTAAATTTTACCTGCAGTCAAGGTCAGCTTTTTTGTTTATTTTGCTGCTGCTTGGCGGCTTTTGTATCAGCCAGATAACATGCTTTATAATCCACATGTATTGCAAGTTAAAAAATGATATGGAAAACCCACCGGTTCCGGCTCAGAATTATGCTGAATCTTTCGCCAAAGATGCTCCAAGGGCAAATTCCATAAAAATTTCTTCTATATATTAATAAAAAAAACAACCGCCTGCAGAGGCAAGCGGCTGGTAAAATCTAAAATCAGTAGTTATTCTTTTTAACTTCAAAGAAGCTCTGTGGATGCATACAAACAGGACATGCGCCCGGAGCTTTTTTGCCGACTACGATGTGACCGCAGTTTGCGCACTGCCAGATTACATCGCCGTCCTTGCTGAATACCTTTTCACCCGTTACATTGTCGAGCAGTTTTCGGTAGCGCTCTTCGTGCTCTTTTTCGATGGCACCGACCATTTCAAAAAGTTTTGCGATGCGTGGGAAGCCTTCTTCGGCTGCCGTTTTTGCAAATCCTGCGTACATGTCAGTCCATTCGTAGTTTTCGCCGTCTGCCGCATCCTTTAAGTTGTCAACTGTTGACGGAACTTCTCCGTTGTGGAGCAGCTTGAACCAGATTTTTGCGTGTTCCTTTTCGTTGCGTGCTGTTTCCTCAAAAATGTCTGCGATCTGCTCGAATCCGTCTTTGCGTGCTTTGCTTGCGTAGTAAGTGTATTTGTTGCGGGCCTGAGATTCACCTGCGAAAGCTGTCTGTAAATTTTTTTCGGTCTGAGTTCCCTTAATATTTTCCATTTTAGTACCTCCTGGAAAAATAAGATTATTTAATTCTAAATGAGAATTTTGAAAAGTCAAATAAAAAATTGAATTTATCTTATAAAATTCCCTTTTCCTTTTTTTTTATCCTTTCTTTTTTTATTGAATTATTCCTCATCCATAGTAGAATTATGTAATTAATAGAAGGAAGTTGTTTTGGATAAAGCCTCATTGACTGACATTATCAAATCCGCAAAAGGCGAAGAAAAAGCCGATCTGGTCATTAAAAACTGCCATGTCGTAAACGTGTTTTCTTCCCAGATAATCAAGGCAGACATAGCCATTAGGGACGGAGTCATTGCAGGAATCGGAAGCTACTCAGGAAAATCAGAAATCGATGCGGCAGGAGCTTACGCAATTCCAGGCTTAATCGAAAGTCATATCCATATTGAATCATCATTTGTTACGCCTGAGGAATTCGGACGGATGGCAGTCCCTCTTGGAACCACGACGGTTATTGCAGATCCCCACGAAATTACAAACGTCTGTGGCTTGAAGGGCTTTTTCTACATGATGGAAGCCGCCAAAAATACAGCCCTGGACATAAAATTCATGGTTCCTTCCTGCGTTCCGGCAACCCCTTTTGAAGATTCCGGCGCAGTTTTAAACTCGGAGGAAATCGAAAAGGTCATAAACAATCCCGATGTACTTGGACTTGGTGAGCTGATGAATTATCCGGGAGTTTTGAATTGTGATGATGAAGTTCTGAATAAGATTCTGCTTGCAAAAAAATACAATAAGATAATCGATGGTCATGCCCCGGGAGTGGTCGGCCTGGACCGGCAGGCTTATATCAGCTGCGGCGTAAAAACTGACCATGAATGTTCGACAATTCAGGAGATGCAGGAATCCTTGCAAAATGGAATGTACGTCGAGCTTCGAGACGGTTCTGCCTGCCATGATCTTGAAAACCTGATTCCGGGAATAACAAAAGAAAATTCCCGCCGCCTCCTGCTATGCTCCGATGACCGCCAGCCGGTGACCTTCCACATAAAAGGGGACATCAACAATCACCTGAAGCTATGCGTTTCCAAAGGTATCGACCCGATAACTGCAATTCAGATGGGAAGCCTTAACGCCGCTGAGTGTTACCGCCTTTATGACCGCGGTGCCCTTGCGCCGGGCTTGAGGGCGGACATTGTGCTTGTGGGGGATTTAAAGAATTTTGAGGCAAAAAAAGTATTCATCCAAGGCGAGCTTGTTGCAGAAGACGGAAAATATCTTAAGGAAGTAAAGCGGGCTTCAATTTCTGATGTGAGCGGAAGCGTAAAAGTTGCAGGTTTTTCAAGGGAAAGACTGACCGTTCATCTTGCAGATAAAAAATCAAAGTGCAGGGTTCATGTGATTGAAATAAGCCCTGGCAGCATAGTCACTAAAAATTCGATTGAAGAAGTGACTACAGACGAGGAAGGAAATTTTCTTCACGACCCGGAAAAGGATATTTCAAAAATCGCCGTGATTGAGCGTCACCACAAAAGCGGAAATATCGGACTTGGGCTTTTGAAAAATTACGGAATCAAAGATGGTGCGATTGCAATTACCATAGCCCATGATTCCCATAATATTATCTGTGTCGGAACTGATGATGCCCAGATGGAAACTGCCGTAAAGGCCCTTATCGAGCAGAAGGGCGGAATTGTTCTTGTCTCAAAAAACAAGGTGATTGAAAGACTTGAGCTTCCGGTCGCAGGACTTATGAGCGACAGGGATGCTGACTGGGTTCAGGAAAAACTTGCAAAAATCAACCAGGCGGCTTTTGAAATTCTTGGAATTAACCGCGAGATTGAGCCTGTTTCTACCCTCTGCTTTATGGCCCTGCCCGTAATTCCTGAAATCAAAATCACCGACAAAGGTCTTTTTGACGTAAAAGAATTCAAGTTTATCGATATTCTGGATTAGGCGGCAGCCCCAGGAGAGAGGGTAGCGGAAAAGCCGCAGGCTTTGTAGCGAGGGAGAGACTTCTCCCTCCTTGAATAAAATTTATTTTCAAATTCCCCTTTAGTCACATTGAAGAACTCTCTTAAATCTTCTATAATTATATCCAAATTCTATTTTTACGTAATCATATCCGTTGGAGGAATTATGACAATCGCTGAAATGCTTAACCAGAGTATTATCCTTACTCTGCTTGGTATGTGTGTTGTTTTCAGCTTCCTGGTCATCATGATTGTCTGTATGAACGGGCTTCGTATTTTCGTTCATGCTGCAGGTCTTGACAAAGAGGAACCGAAAGCAGATGTTGCGTCAGCACCGGCTGCCGCTGTAGACCAAAAAGCAATCGTTGCTGCTATCGCAACTGCATTGCACGAAAAGAACTAATAGGGGATAAAAAATGGCAAAGAAAATTGGTATTTCTGAACTTGTTTTGCGTGATGCTACACAGTCTCTTCACGCTACTCGTATGACTTTGGCAGATATGCTGCCAATCGCTCCAAAAATTGACAAAATCGGTTACTGGGCTGCTGAGGCTTGGGGTGGAGCAACTTATGACTCTTGTATCCGCTTCCTTAACGAAGATCCATGGGAGCGCCTCCGCAAATTGCACGCTGCAATGCCAAACACAAAAATCATGATGCTCTTGCGCGGTCAGAACCTTCTCGGATACCGCCACTATGCAGACGATGTTGTTGACAAGTTCGTTGAGTACGCTTCTAAAAACGGCGTTGACGTATTCCGAATCTTCGATGCTTGTAACGACCCACGCAACCTCGAGCGCGCTACAAAAGCTGCAAAAGCTACTGGAAAGCACGTTCAGATGGCTATTTCATACGCTACAACTCCATATCACACAAAAGAAATCTATGCTGACTTGGCAAAAACATACGCTGACTTCGGTGCAGACTCTATCTGTATCAAAGATATGTCTGGTTTGCTCAAGCCATTCGAGGCTTATGATCTCGTAAAGGCAATCAAATCTAAGGTTGACCTTCCTGTTGAGATTCACTCTCACGCTACAACTGGTCTTTCAGTTGCAACTCTCCTCAAGGCTGCTGAGGCTGGTGCTGACGTTCTCGATACAGCAATTTCTGCTATGGCTATGGGTACTTCTCACTCACCAACAGAAACTGTTGTTGAGATGCTCAAAGGTACAGACTTCGACACAGGCCTCGACATTTCTGCTTTGCTCGAAATCGCTGCTTACTTCCGCGATATCCGCAAGCACTATGCTTCACTCGAGTCTAAATTCCTCGGTGCAGATACACGAATCCTCAAATCACAGGTTCCAGGCGGCATGCTCTCTAACCTCGAAAGCCAGCTCAAACAGCAGGGCGCTTCTGACAAAATCGACCAGGTTCTCGCAGAGCTCCCACTCGTTCAGAAAGACGTCGGATACGTTCCACTTGTTACACCAACATCACAGATCGTTGGTACACAGGCTGTATTCAACGTACTCTTCGGACGCTACGAGCGCATGACAGGTGAGTTCCGTGACCTTCTCGTTGGAAAATACGGTAAATTGCCAGCTGCTCCAAACGCAGACCTCGTTAAAAAGGCTCTCGAGCAGAACAAAATGGACGAAGCTATCACTTGCCGCCCGGCAGACAAAATTGAACCGGAATGGGACAAAATGGTCGAAGAGGCAAAGGCAAACGGTGGCAACGGCTCTGTAGAGGACGTCCTCACATACGCTATGTTCCCGAAAGTAGCTACAAAATTCTTCGAGACTCGTGCAAACGGTCCTGTTGATGCAGAGAAAACATTCGGTGTTAAAGAGGCTCCAAAAGCAGCTTCTGGCAACGGTTCATACACAGTTACAGTTAACGGAACAAGCTACAACGTTCAGTCTAACGGCGACACAGTTACAGTTGACGGAACTCCATACAACGTTACATTCGGTGCAGCATCTGCAGCTCCTGCAGCAGCTCCAGTTTCAGTTGGTGGCGTAGACGTTAAGGCTCCTGTTGCTGGTACTCTCCTCAAACAGTGCTTCGCTAACGGAACAAAAGTTACAAAAGGTCAGACAATCATCATCGTTGAATCAATGAAGATGGAGCTTGAGGTTAAAGCTTCTGACGACGGTACAATCACATACACAGTTCCAACAGGAACACAGATTACAGCTGGTCAGACAATCGCTACTATCGGCGGTGTTGTTAAGGCAGCTCCAGCTCCAGCCGCAGCCCCTGCAGCAAGTGCAGCTCCGGCAGCCGCAGCTCCAGCTGGTGGAAAACCTGTTAACGCTCCTGTTGCTGGTACACTCCTCAAATATGCAGTTGCAGAGGGTGCTTCCGTTCAGGCTGACACAACAGTCGTAATCATCGAATCTATGAAGATGGAACTTGAAATCAAGGCTGGTGCAGCTGGTAAAATCCACTTCACAGCTCCAACAGGCTCACAGGTAACAGCAGGTCAGGCTGTTGCTTCTGTTCAGTAATAAGAGGATTGAATAGAAATGATTGATTTGAACAACAACTTTAAGAAAAAGGTCTTCGGCGTTACTCTTGCCATCATGGCAATTGCTTTCGTTGTAAGCACAGGCTCTAAAGTTCTCGCTCAGACAGCTTCTGATTCAACAGAGGTAACAGCTCCTGTTGCTGCTGTAGAAGTTGAGTCTGGCCACGGTCTTAACCGCGTAATCAAGGGAACTGAGAAATGGGGCGAAGAGCACAACATCGACCCGCTCAAATTCGTCCAGAATATCGGTAAATCAACTGGTATCTATCAGATTTTGAACCAGAAAAGAGAAGCTCCAAAGGCTGAGTTCAAGGCTCCTGTTGAAGAAGCTAAAGAAATCGACTGGGGTACAGCTCCTGGCTGGCAGTCACTCATCATGATCGCTGTCGGCTTCCTTATCGTTTATCTCGCTGTAGGTAAAGGATTTGAGCCACTTCTTCTGATTCCAATCGGATTCGGTACAATTCTCGTAAACATCGTTGGTGCTAAAATGGGTGACTTGCCGGACGGTATGCTCGCAATCATCTATCACGCTGGTGTAGGCAACGAGTTCTTCCCGATGCTCATCTTCATGGGTATTGGTGCCATGACAGACTTCGGTCCGCTCATTGCTAACCCAAAAACAGCTATCCTCGGTGGTGCTGCTCAGTTTGGTGTATTCTTCACATTGTTCGGCGTTGCAGTTATGAACCTCTTCGGCCTCAACTACAACATTATGCAGGCTTGTGCCATCGGTATCATCGGTGGTGCAGACGGCCCGACATCAATCTACGTTTCTGGTAAACTTGCTCCAGAGTTGATGGGTGTAATCGCCGTTGCAGCTTACTCTTACATGGCTCTCGTTCCGATGATTCAGCCTCCAATCATGAAGCTCCTTACATCTAAGAAAGAGCGCCTTATCAAGATGCCAAACCCACGCGCTGTTCCAAAAATGGAGAAGGTTTTGTTCCCTCTCATGCTCTTGATCCTTACAATCCTCTTGTTGCCTCCTGCAGCTCCACTTATCGGTATGCTCGCATTCGGTAACTTCGTAAAGGAGTCTGGTGCTGCTCAGCGTCTTTCTAAGACAATGGAAAATGAATTGATGAACATCGTTTCAATCGTTCTTTCTTTGGGCGTAGGTTCACAGATGACTCCAGAGAAAATCATCAAGGGTGAGTCTGTTGGTATCATCGTTCTTGGTTTGATCGCATTCGCTGTAGCTACAGCCGGCGGTTTGTGCATGGCAAAAGTCATGAACCTCTTCCTTCCAAAAGGAAAGAAAATCAATCCGCTCATCGGTTCAGCTGGTGTATCAGCAGTTCCAATGGCAGCCCGTGTTGCAAACAAGGTTGGTCAGTCAGAAGATCCATCAAACTTCCTCCTCATGAACGCTATGGGTCCAAACGTATCAGGCGTTATCGGAACCGCAATGGCAGCCGGTGTATTCATCGCAACATATGGTGGGTTGCGATAGCACCCCACCATATAGCGGTATCCGCTAAATAAATAAACCACAGATGTGCACAGTTTTTAATGCGTGTCATCTGTGGTTATTTTTTTGTTCTTATCTCTGAAATCTTACTTCGACTTCCTTGAATCCTGCGGCGTAGAGGATTGATTCGATTATTTTTATTGTCTGTGATTCGCCTTCTTTTAAAAATCCTGTTTCCAAAATCTGAATTGATGCCGTGTCCTGGTTGTGCCTGATTTCTTCCATTATCTCTTTGATTGAAATTGATACAAAAATGCTTTTGCTTTCGTCGAAGACTTCGATGCTTGAAATGTCGTTTGACAGGACTTCGAGGGCCGGGAGGATTACTTTTACGCTCCTGCCACGGTCAGAGACTTTGACCTGAGATTTTGATATGTCTGAAATGCCGCCCCGGATTACGCCTGAATATTTTACTATGCTGAAGGTCTTTGCGAAGCCCGCGATTCTGGTCTTTTTGATGGAGATTATGTCGGAATAGGTGTTTTTGACTGTGACCAGTTCCGCGCATTTTTCGAGTTCCCGGAATACGATGGCAGAGGATTTTTCGGTCTTTATTTCACCAAGCTTTTGCCAGCTGAATTTTCCGCCGAAGAAGAGAGCTGCAAGCAGGGCTAAAATCAGGATTATTTTCGTAAGAATTTTGCAGACTGATTTTGTGAGGAGATTTAAAATCTTTGCTTCTTTTTCGATTTTCCTGTCTTTCTTTTCTTTTGCCTTTTTCATGCTTTATCCTCGATTCTTCTTTAAATTTAGCTTAATCTATTGTACAATATAAATATGGCAAATGAAAAGGTAGCACTTTCACAGGATGAAGTAGATAAACTTTTGGGGCTGGTATCATCAGCGGCTCCTGAACAGAAGGTCGAAAAAAAGGAATATAAGGTAGATTCTTTCCTCAGCGAGCAGCAGCTTTCTGAGCTCCGCGAGGTTTGCAAGAACGTCTATAAATATTTCAAACTTTCTCTCCGCAAGAAATTCGGTGAGCCAAAAATCCGTAAGCTTACAATTACGTCGCTGGATCATCAGAACATCAACGATTTTTTTGATTCAGTTACTGACAATGATTTCATTTACGAGGCCAAATTCGGCAGGGCAAAGGCATACATCAAGTTGGATTCATTTTTGTTCGGCGCGCTTTCGGGCATGAAGATTGACACAAAGCACAAGATCAACGTGTTCCAGTCCGAAGTTCTCAAAGAATTTGTCGCCTGCTTTTTGGTTGAGGGTTTTGCCAGGCAGCTTGATAAAGCTCACAAAATTGCAGTCACTTCGCTTTTCGAAAAAAACAAAAATTCTTTCCGCAAGGGTAAGACGGGCGTCTGCGTTTCAATCAACTGGAACGAGAACCTTCATTCATTTGGAATCGAAAAAGTTTTTCTTTCAAAAGAGTTGATTGAAGCCATGCGGGCTGTTTCGTAATCCTTAACTTTTGTGATATAATTCCGATAATATAAGCGAAAATCTTTTTTTCTGTGGGGATAAAAAATGGCTCGTGGAAACGGTGGTATCGGAAAATCAATCTTTCTTCTTATTTTGATCATAATTCTCGTTTTGGGCGGTCTTTTGTGGTTTGACTACCTTGGTGTAATTCATGCCAAAAAGGTTTTTGCTCCTGTCTATAAATTATTTGGCCTTGCGCCTCAGACTTCGGTAACTGCAACGACTTCAAAACCGCTCACGGCCGACTTGGACGAGGACCGGCTTGCAAAAAGAATCGAAGCCCTCGACATCCGCACTCAGGAACTTGACAAGCGCGAGGGTGACATTAAAAAGGTCGAAGAGCAGAACGAGGCAATCGCAAAGGAACTTGAAGACCGAAAGAATTCACAGGACGAGCGTGAAAAGACCTTCAACAATCAGGTCAAAAAATATGATGACCGAAATGTCAATATCGAGACAATTGCTTCCTATTTAAACAGTATGCCTCCAAAAACTGCCGTCGAAGAACTTCTTTCTCATGACGATCAGGATATTATCGATATTCTCCGCAAGGCTGACGAAATGGCGGCTGCAAGCAAGCAGACTTCGCTTTCTTCAGTTTGGCTCATGAACATGCCAGCTGACAGGGCTGCGACAATCCAGCGAAAAATGGCAAACAAGCCTGAAAGTCTGGATTAAAATCAGCTTCTTTTTATAAAACTTACATTTATATCAAATCTTTCCTTAACAATTTCCCGGAAATTCCGATGATAGAAGGGTAGAAATCAAAAAGTTTGCGTGGGTGGCTAGTGGGCGCAGGCTTTCGGTTTTACGGGAGACAAAGCATGAATATACTTTCAATTTCTCAAGTACAGACCCAGGCTTCTCAGGCTGATTTCGCGCAGGAGCTTTCACAGAGTCAGAGAACTTCTTCCAGCGAAAAAGCTTCTTTTGCGGATTTGCTTCGTGATGCAAGAAAGGCCGACTCAGCTTCAGAATCTGTAAAAAGTGAAAAAACAGAAGAGAAAGCTGCAGTTGAATCAGAAAAAATTGCAAGAAATGACGAAAATGCCGATTCTTCAAAAATTTCTGATAAAAACGAAGAGAAAGTTTCTGAGAAGAATGAGAAATCTGAAAAACTGACCCAGAGAAAATCTTCCGACGAAGAAAAAAGTGAAGAAAATTTAAAAAATCTCGCTAAGACTAACGAAGACGGTCAAATCCTTTCTGCTCACGGCATGAATCTTTCGGAAAATTACAGAATCCGGACAATTTCAGCAAAAAATGAAAATGAAGCTTCGATCGAGTCTCTTGAAGGACTTGCTGAAAATCCTGAGATTGACGACAAAATGCTTGCATGGCTTGTCGCTTCATCGAAAGATGCTGAGAACGAAGACATTTCTAACGAAGATTTCTCCGCCCTCATTGACGCCGCAGTTGAATTCATTCCTGGCGAGGAATCTGAGGAAGAAAAACTTGAAATCGCGCAGAATCTTGCTGTAAGCGATCCGAAACTTTTCCTTGAGGCCGTTGAAAATGCCGAACCTGTGGCAAGGGGGGCGGTAAAAAGTGAGCTGGCTCTAGATGACAGAAAAATCGCTTCAAATGAAAAGAAGTCTGATTCAAAAATTTCAGTTCACGATTTGAGGACTCATCACTTGCTTGATGAAAGTGAGTCAAAAATCGCTTCGGACAAAATCGTTCAGAAGGCTGCTGAGAAAAAGGAAATCAATCTTTCAATGCAGAAGCAGGCTGACGGCAATATCCAGATGACCATGGAGCTTGCGGCAAAGGCTGAGCAGAACATCACTTCTTCTTCAGCACAGACGGCCGGGGCATCCGGATCTAACTTCCAGGCAATGCTTTCAAATGCCGTTCAGGAAAATGCTCCTGACTTCGTAAAGGCTGGAAATATCGTCCTTAAAGACAACAATCAGGGCTCGATCAACTTGATTTTGAGGCCGGAGGGCTTGGGCAATGTAAAAATCTCGCTCAACCTCGACGACAAAAATCTTTCTGCCCAGATTATGGTTAACACAAAAGAGGCTATGGAAGCTTTCAAGGAGAGTCTTCCTTCCCTCAAGCAGGCTTTCACCGAAAGCGGATTCGAAACCGGCAGCTTTGACCTGAATTTCTCAAACAACCAGTCGAATCAGCAGGGCTTTGCCCAGGGCGAAAACCAGAATAAGCAGCTCTTCGCACAGAAAAGCTACGGCGAATTCGTAACGCCAAGGTCTCTGGCATCCGAAGCTGCCGCAGATTCTTACGTAGACAATGCTTATGGCATCAATATTGTTGCGTAATCTTCTAAAGTAGCGGTTTTCGATGCCGATATTTGAAGTGTAGCGGATGACGCTACTTGTGGGGTAAAAAATGGAAATGACTGCAACTAACATCAACACAACGATGAGCGCTCAGGACAAGTTCAAGGTCGACAATGTTGTAAACGGATTCAACAAGAAACTCGACGCAGAGCTTCGCCAGGGCAGAGTCGCAAGCAAGGAACTTGGCAAGGACGACTTCCTCAAGCTCCTCATGGCTCAGATGACTAACCAGGATCCGACAAGCCCGATGGAGAACACTGAATTCATCGCGCAGATGGCACAGTTCTCATCTCTCGAGCAGATGACAAACATGAGCCAGAACTTCGAAAGAATGACAGCTATGTTCAATTCAAGCGAGGCACAGAGCCTTCTTGGACGAACGGTTCAGATTGATTTGGGAGCAGAACAGGCAACTACTGGTGTTGTTGAGGCAGCCACACGAGGAAACACCCCGCAGGTTCAGGTGAACGGTATGTTCTACGATATGAATAAAATCAAGACCGTCTACGGTTTCTAAAGTATATAAAAAGAGGGTAGCGATATGATGAGATCACTTTATTCTGGCGTTTCTGGTTTGCAGAATCATCAGACACGAATGGATGTAATCGGCAACAACATTGCCAACGTAAACACAACTGGTTTCAAACGCGGTCGTGTCAACTTTCAGGACATGATCAGCCAGCAGCTCCAGGGAGCCGCAAAACCAACCGAAGAGAAGGGCGGTGTTAACCCTAAAGAAGTCGGCTTGGGTATGACAGTTGCTGCAATCGACACTGTATTCACACAGGGAAACTTGCAGTCAACAGGAATCTCAACTGATATTGCAATTCAGGGCAACGGTTTCTTCATCGAGAAAAGCGGCGAGAAAACATATTACACTCGTGCAGGTGCATTCTCACTCGACCAGAACGGAACACTCGTAAACCCGGCTAACGGTATGCGCGTTCAGGGCTGGATGGCTCGTGAACTCAACGGCGAGATGATCGTTCAGTCTGCTGCAACACCAACAGACCTTACAATCCCTGTAGGTTCAAAAGATCCTGCAAAAGCAACTCAGAACATCAACTTCGCATGTAACTTGAACAAAAACACACCTGAGATTCCAGAAAACCCGACTGAGGCAGACATTGCCAAAGGTACATGGAACACAGAATTCAAAGTATACGACTCATTCGGAAACGAGCATCTTCTTAACGTAAACTTCTCACGCGTTCGTGGAAACCCGAACCAGTGGACAGCTTCTGTTCTCGTTGACCCGGACAATGCAGACTTCACACAGACTCGCGTAGGCTTGGGAACAACAGACGGCGTTGAAAATACATTCACTGTAACTTTCGACAACAACGGAACTTTGGCTTCTGTAACAGATTCAGCAGGAAATGCTTCTAACCCGGACGGAGAAATCATCCTCCAGGCTTCTTACACAGTTCCTGATTCAAATGCTGATGCAGACGGAAATCCATACCGCCAGACAATGAACATCAACCTGGGAACAATCGGAAGCATGATCAACACTGTAACACAGAGCGCTTCAGCTTCTTCAACAAAAGCTTTCTATCAGGACGGCTACACAATGGGCTATCTTGAGAACTTCAAGATTGACTCAACAGGTAAAATCACTGGCGTTTACTCAAACGGCACAAACCGCACACTCGGACAGATTGCCCTTGCAACTTTCGCAAACCAGAATGGTCTTGAGAAAGCCGGTGACAACACATACGTTAAGAGCAACAACTCTGGCGAGGCAAAAATCAACGAGTCTGGCATCGCTGGTGCAGGAAGCCTCTTGGCAGGTGCATTGGAAATGTCAAACGTTGACTTGACCGAGCAGTTCACAGACATGATTGTTACACAGCGCGGCTTCCAGTCAAACGCAAAGACAATCACAACAGCAGATACACTGCTTGAGACTGTACTTTCACTCAAACGATAGGCATCCATGCCTTGACAAGTTTTCATAAATGAAAACTTGCGGTCAACTTGCTTTGTGCCGCGTCCATGCGGCAGATTAGCCTGATTGATAAAAAATATTTGCTAAGGAGTCAGGAAATAGTCCTGGCTCCTATTTTTTTGCAAATTTCATTGCTTATCTATTGACTAAAAATTCTTTTTGATATAATATCCTATTCATTCAGCAATGAACACATGGGCTATTAGCTCAGTAGGTAGAGCACCGCCCTTTTAAGGCGGCTGTCGATGGTTCGAATCCATCATAGCTCATTAAAGTTTCTTTGTTGGAGTTGGGCTATTAGCTCAGTAGGTAGAGCACCGCCCTTTTAAGGCGGCTGTCGATGGTTCGAATCCATCATAGCTCACATAAGGAACATCTGCCCGGATGTTCCTTTTTTTTTGATTGGAGTAAATTATGGCACTTAACTTACAGAAGATGCGCAACATTGGAATCATGGCGCATATCGATGCAGGAAAAACCACAACTACAGAACGTATCCTTTATTATACCGGTAAAATTCACCGTATCGGCGAAATTGACGACGGTGCGGCAACAATGGACTTCATGAAACAGGAGCAGGAGCGCGGAATCACAATCGCTTCTGCCGCAATCACCACCGACTGGAAGGGCTACACAATCAATATTATCGACACTCCGGGCCATGTAGACTTTACTGCCGAGGTTGAGCGTTCTTTGCGCGTTTTGGACGGTGCCGTTGCCGTAATCTGTGCCGTTGACGGCGTTCAGCCACAGACTGAGACTGTCTGGAAGCAGGCCGACGAATTCTCTGTTCCCCGCCTTTGCTTCGTAAACAAAATGGACCGAATCGGTGCTGATTTCTTCTATTCAATCAACGACGTTCACGAAAAATTCGGCGTTACAACAGTTGCCCTTCAGGTTCCGATGGGACAGGGCGAAGATTTTGACGGCGTAATCGACCTTCTTACAATGAAGGAAATCCGCTGGAATGAAGAAGATGAGGGCGAAACTTTCACAGAATCAGACATTTCTGACCAGTACAAGGACCTCGCCGAAGAATGGCGGGCAAAACTCATCGATGCAGTCGCTTCAAACGACGATGAGCTTGGAATGATTTATCTTGAGGGCGGCCAAATCACAAACGAGCAGCTCAAAAAGGCTCTCCGCACCCTCACAATCAACCGTACTCTGGTTCCATGCCTCTGTGGTACGGCCCGCCGTAACAAGGGCGTTCAGCCTTTGATTGATGCCGTAATCGACTATCTCCCATGTCCTACAGACGTTCCTCCTGCAAAGGGCCTTCACGTAAAAAAAGACAAGGAAGAGCCTGTCGAGATTCCTTGCGACGAAAAGAAAATGCCTCTCGGCCTTGTTTTCAAAATCCAGCAGGACCGCGAAATGGGCGCACTTGCCTTTGTCCGTGTTTATTCGGGCAAATTCACTGCAGGAAGCCAGGCTCTCAACGTAGGAAAGAAAAAGCGTGAGCGAATCAACCGAATCCTCCGCGTAAATGCAAACCACATGGAGCAGATGGACTCTGTTCAGGCCGGTGACATCGCAGTTTTCGTAGGCCTCAAAATCTCTCAGACTGGCGACACTTTGGGCAGCGAGGGAATGCCAATCCTTCTTGAAAGCCTCAAATTCCCTGAGCCTGTAATTTCAATCGCTATCGAGCCTGAAACTTTGAGCGACAAGGACAAGCTTGTTGAAACTCTTGCAATCATGAGCCGCGAGGATCCTACATTCACAAGCCACGAGGATGCGGAAACAGGGCAGCTGATTATTTCGGGTATGGGTGAGCTTCACCTCGACGTTCTCGTAACCCGCATGAAGGACGATTTCGGCGTAAAGGCAAACGTAGGTGCCCCACAGGTAACTTACCGCGAGTCTGTCACAAACGAAGCCGAAGTTTCTTCTACTTGGGAAAAGAACCTTGCCGGCAAGGACAACGCCGCAGGCCTTACAATCAAAATCCGCCGCAACGAGCAGGGGGGCGGCAACACATATTCCTGCGAAGCCCACAGTGCGGAAATTCCGGAAGAAATTTACGATGCAATCAAGAGCGGAATCGAGAACTCATTCTCTTCTGGAATCAAATACGGCTATCCTTGTGCTGATATCGGCGTTACGGTCACAAAAATCGACTACAACGAGCTTACAGGCACGCCATTTGCCTTCACTGCATGTGCTGCCCAGGCTTTTGATGAGGCCGCAGAAAAGGCTGTACCTCAGATTCTTGAGCCTGTCATGAACGTAGACATTTCTTGTCCACTTGAGTTCGTCGGTGACGCAATCAGCCAGATTACTCAGCGTGGCGGCATGATTCAGGGCCAGGACTCAAAAGCCAGCGGTGAAATCGTTCACTGTATCGCGCCAATGGCAAAAATGTTCGGATTCTCAACAAACCTTCGTTCTGTAACACAGGGACGCGCTTCATTCAGCATGGAGTTCGCTCACTTCCAGCAGAAAGTAGGCGGCCTGGATTCAGCATACTAAATCGAATTTACGGTCTATAACAAAAAAACGGTCAGACTCGATTCTGACCGTTTTTGTTATAAGCAGAAAATTCAGTTTTATAGCTTTTCCTTTAATTCCTTCTTGCGCTCGTACATGTTTTTGTCTGCACGCTCGAAGATGTTCTGGTATTTTTTGTCTGTCTGCGGGTTGAATTCTGCGTAGCCGCAGGAAACTACAACCTTGCCTTCCTTTAAGTTCCTTTCTACCTGACTGTTGAATTCTTCAATCAGCTTTTCTTTATTTTTGTAATCCTCGCACTTGAGGAAAGCGACAAATTCGTCTCCGCCAATCCTGTAAATCGGACTATTCCTGAATATACTGCTGATCAGCATTGCACCGGACTTGATGTATTTGTCTCCTTCAGCGTGGCCCTTGGTGTCGTTGATATCCTTTAAGCCGTTTACATCGAATACCACAAGGGCAAAATAGTCCAGAAGCCTGTCCTCTAGCCGCCTTTCAATTCCAATGATGTCTTCCATGTAGGCGTTCTTGTTTTTGACTTCCGTGAGAGGATCCTGATAAGCCATCTGCCTTGCGCTTCCCAGTTCTGCTTCCTGAATCCTTTCAACCAGACGAAGCTTTGCGAGTTCCATTCGCCTTGCTTCCTTTTCATCCTCGAGAACGAATGTGTGGATGAGGCAGGTGCCCAGCATGTAGCCGATTGAATAAAAGGGCATGAGGGGGTAAAGACTCTGCAGGACAACGAAAAGGTCCATTGCAATTCCAAAAAATGCGATTGCAAGATGCCGCTGCTTTGCCTGGTTGTGTATTTTCAGCGTGACAAAAAGCATGCGGATTGAAGTGGCCAGAAACAAGATAAACTGGAAGCCCAGATTTACGCTTCTTGCTGTTCCTGTGTGATAGGAGCCGTCCGGGGTGAGCCAGAAGGCAATAGGCCAGAAGAAATTTAAAATAAGGATGACTACCTGCGAAATAAAGAAAAACTGGCCGCCATACTTGAAAATAGTCATGAAGCGGCTTTTTTCGTTAATGTAGACAGTCACATACTTAGTCCACAATAAAACTGAGAATCCCATTACTACAAAATAAATTGATGTCTCAATAAAAATGAGGGGCAGAATTTGCAAATTAAAAAATACTTCCCAGAAAATGTCGACGACATAATATGCCTCGACGCCGTGCAGAAAGACTTTATACGCTTTCTGCGATGAGGTAAGATCTTTTGTTTTTGTTTTAACCAGCACATCATAATTAATGATGACATGTATCAGCAGTGCAATAATTCCGATGCTTGCATAGTACATAGCTTGCTCCCTTGGGCGCATATTGCTGTTTTACAGTATTGTTAAATTATAACATGCCTTTAATTATTCTGAAAAGAAAAATCGTAAAAAAATCTTAAAAAATTTCCAAATTTTAATATATCATGTTATAATACTATTTAAAGATTCAGGGGGGAGGTCCTTTTGTCCAAAAAGCTGGTAATAACAATCCTGGTTTTTGCGTCTGCCTTAGTTATTTCTTTACTGACACCTTCGATTTTGCGCAGTGCAAGGCGTGATACCCAAAAAACAGACCTTATTGCAAATCATTTTCACGATTCTCTTTACGCTGCCATCGGCAAGCCTTTTGTTATTTCCCAGTACATGTCGGCTGACACTTTCCTGTTAAACGCCTTAAAATCAGAAGAAAATATGTCCGAAGACCAGATGGAAGACCTGCTTGCTGATTACCTCGCTTCCATCAGAAAAAAGTTCGGCTATCTGGTCGCATTCGTTATCTCGGAGAAAACCCGCAGATACTACACTTCAAGCGGAATCGCAAAAATCATAAATCCCCAGAGGGACCCTTATGACAGCTGGTTCCAGCTTTTCCTCGATTCCGGCCAGGACCTTCGTCTTGAGACCGACCGCGATGAAGTTTACGACTACCGCTGGACTGTTTTTGTTAATGCCCGCGTCGAAGATTCAGACGGAAAACTGGTCGGCGTGTGCGGCATCGGCGTTTTTATGGATGACTTGCAGAAGTTGCTTTCCGATGCTGAGTCAGAATACGGCCTTAAAATCAATCTGATAGATGCAGAGGGCCTGGTTCAGGTTGATACCGACTCCAGCAACATAAAGAATGCCTATATTTCCGAAGCTATTGCAGACAATGCGACCGAAAAGGAATTCGTTTACACGCCCCAGAGCTTTGGCGGCTTCCGCATGACCCGTTACATGGCTGATTTGGGCTGGTATCTTGTTGTCCATGACATTGGAAGCGGTGAAAAACGGATTGGAATCACCTTCCTTGTCATCACGCTTTATCTCCTTCTTCTTTTGATTTTGATTGCGGATTTGTGGGGGCAGAAGGACATTCCTTCCCACAGGTTCCAGAAGCCACAGACTATCGAAGATTCTCTGACCGGCCTTCCCAACCGCAATTACCTCAAGGAATCATTTGGTGAGCTGGGAATTTTCAATACAACCCGCTACAAGTCTCTGGTCATGTTCGATATTGATAAATTCAAGGTCGAAAATGAGACAAAAGACGGTGATGAGGTAATTCTCGGCGTCGTCAAATATGCAAAGGATATCATCGGTGACAAGGGAATCATGTTCCGCTGGAGCGGCGATGAATTTGTAATTTTTTATGAGGTTCTTTCTGATGAGGCGGAAATAAAATTCAATGAATTCTGCTCGCTTGTAAAGGATAACCTTGATGTTTCGGTTTCAGTTGGAGTCGTTGCGGTAGATCTTTCTCAGAGTATCAAGACGAATTATCACAGGGCGGTTCAGCTCTGCTATGCCGTAAAAACAGCCGGTGGAAATGGAGTTAAGCGGGAAGTATGATAAACAAAGGCCATTATTCGCTTAAAGCCAAGACTTTCGCAGGTGTTTTTGCTCTTGAAATCCTGACTTTTTTGCTGACGGCGGGTTTCAGTTTCTTTTACAACGACTCAAATTTCAGGAAGGGCATTTCCCAGTCTGTCATTCTTATGGCCGAAAAAAAACAGAATGAGCTCGACAAGAATTTTTCTGACGTTGAGGATGCCGTAAAAGTGGCCTCCGGTTATATTCTTGAGTCAATTGACGAAGAGAGGATTTTAAAAGACCCCAAATACGAAGAAGAATACATGGCCACTCTGGGCAGGAAAATGACCGCCTATCCGGGAAATCCCAAGGGAGTCGTCTCCCTCTTTTTCAGGATGGAAGCCGAGCGTTTTGGCCCTGAAAGTGGATTTTTCTACATGGGAAACAAAAAAACTGGCTTTGTAAGGGTTCGTAACACTGATTTGAGTAAATTTTTACCCAATGACAAGGAGCACGTTGGCTGGTACTACACGCCTATCTGGGCAAGAAGACCTGTCTGGACCAATCCCTATGAGAACAAAAACATAGACGTCCAGATGATTTCCTATGTCGCCCCCATTTATAAAAACGGAGAATTGCTGGGCGTCGTCGGAATGGACTTAAAGCTTGCCGTCCTCAAAGACATGGTTGAAACCCTGCCTGTCGAAAATTCTCTGGCCCTTCTTATCGGAAGCGAACGCAACCTCATCTATTCAAACCGCTCCCACCTTCTCAAAAATTCTGTTGAACAGTCGGCAAATCTGAATTTCATTTTTGATTTGCTGAAGAACGAAAAATCTGATTCCCTGAGCGAATTTGTCTGGAACCGCAGCCGTC
This sequence comes from Treponema ruminis, assembly GCA_017161305.1. Classification (GTDB taxonomy): domain Bacteria; phylum Spirochaetota; class Spirochaetia; order Treponematales; family Treponemataceae; genus Treponema_D; species Treponema_D ruminis. The sequence continues at coordinate 2,081,500 of CP031518.1, forward strand.
ACATCGGGCTTCTTAAAAAGCTGGAAAACGGCATGTCCCTTGTAATTGCCATTCCTCATTCTATGATAACCGCCAGCCGCATCAATCAGTTAGTCTTTTACCTGGTGATTCTTCTGATTGTTCTTGCCTTGACCTGGTTTGCCGTGGCCGTAGCCTCAGAAAAAATCATTCATCCTATTCAGATCCTGACGGAAGCGACTTTTAAGCTGAGCCGGGGCGAACTCTACAGCAATATTCCCTATGAGTCAAAAAATGAAATCGGAATCCTCGCGGACAATATCCGTAAAATGACCACTCAGATGAAGGAATACATCAGCTATATCCGCGAGCAGACTGTGCGGGAAAGGGAAGAAAAGGAAGCGGCAATTTCTGAAAGCCAGAGCAAGAGCGAATTCTTGGCCAGCATGTACCTTTCCATCCACGAAATTGACCTGAAGAACGACACTTTTACTGAAATCCACAGCCGCAAGGACATCGGAGACGTAATCAGGCGTTCGATTGGAAATGCAAAGGAAGTTCTGCCTGAGGTAATGAAGCAGACTTCGGACGAGACTTCCTGGGATACCCTGCTTCCCTTCGTAAATCTTGATACGATTAACGAGCGATTAAAAGAAAGAATCACGGTTGCCCAGGAATTTCTTGGTGCCGGTGGAAAATGGTGCCGGGGCCGCTTTATCGCCATGGACAGGCAGGATGACGGAAGCCTGAACCACGTCCTCTGGGCAGTTGAATACATCGATGCCGAAAAGAAGGAGCGTGACCAGCTTCAGACTGAGCGAGACCGGCTCAAGTTCGCTGCAGAAAAGAATGCGGCGGCAAGTCAGGCAAAAAGTGCTTTCCTTGCAAACATGAGCCACGAAATCCGCACTCCGATTAACGCGGTCCTCGGAATGGACGAAATGATTCTCCGTGAGGCGGAAGACTCGTCGATTCTTGGTTACGCCGCTAACATAAAAATCGCAGGAACGAACCTGCTTGAAATCGTAAATGAAATCCTTGACTTCTCAAAAATCGAAGCCGGAAAGATGGAAATTCTGCCGGAAAAATACGACGTTTCTTCCATTGTAGTCGATTTGGTCAACATGATTTCAGAAAGGGCAAAAAGAAAGAACCTTGACCTGATTATAAACGCCGATCACAGCCTGCCAAAAATCCTTCTGGGTGACAGCGTAAGGCTCAAGCAGTGCATCCTCAATCTTCTCACGAATGCCGTAAAATACACGAACGAGGGCAGCGTCACCTTCAGCCTGGGTTACGAAAAGCTTGATGAAAAGAGCATAGCCTTAAAAGTCAGCGTAAAGGACACGGGAATCGGAATCAAAAAAGCCGACATGGAAAAACTCTGCTCGCCATTTGAGCGTATTGAAGAAGAAAAGAACAGGACAATCGAAGGTACGGGGCTTGGCATGAGCATCGTCACCCGAATCCTCAGCATGATGGGAACAAAGCTCGAAGTCCAAAGTGAATACGGCAAGGGCTCTGACTTCAGCTTTGTCGTCGTGCAGGAAGTTCTTGACTGGGAAGAGGTCGGCGACGTCAATGAGGCTTATAAAAAGAACGCCCTTCTTGTGTCAAAGTACAAGGAAAAACTCCACGCTCCAAGGGCAAAACTGCTTTTCGTCGATGACACGGAAATGAATCTTGAGGTCGTAAAGGGCCTGCTTAAAAAGACCGGAATCCAGATTGATACGGCTCTCAGCGGAAGGGAAGCCCTGCAGAAAGTCCAGCAGGAAACATACGACATTCTTTTCATTGACCACCGAATGCCTGAAATGGACGGAATCGAAACCCTTCATGAAATGGAGAAACTCGAATCAAATCTGTGCAGGGGCAAGGCTTGCATAGCGCTTACGGCAAATGCAATCTCCGGCGTAAGGCAGATGTATCTTGATGAGGGATTTTCGGATTATCTTTCAAAGCCGGTTGAGCCTTCAAAGCTTGAGGAGATGATTAAAAAGTACCTGCCTCCGGAATATCTTGAGTCTGTGGAGCCGGAAGAATCAATCGCACCGGTCGAGAATCATATTGTTGAAAAAGTCTCTTCAATCTCGGAAATAGAATTTGAGTCTGCCCTTGCAAATTGCGGAACCCCGGAAACTTTGGAGTTATCGCTTAAACAATACTGCACTTCGGCGGACGAAAAGGCCCTGGAACTGCAGCAGTTTTTTGAGGCAGAGGACTGGGCGAACTACGGAATAAAAATCCATGCTTTGAAAAGCACTTCCCGCCTGATTGGGGCAAATGAGATTTCGGGGCGGGCCGAGCATCTGGAAAACTGTGCTGACAGCGGAGAATTTGAGGAAATTCAGAAAGAACATAAGCCCCTCATGAATGATTATCTAGCCTTAAAAGAAAAAATTCGTCAGATTTTCCTTGATGAGGATGACGGTGAAAAGACTGAAATCTCGGAGCAGGATTTTACTGAGAAGTTGGAAAAAATCGGGGAATGCGCGGAAAGTTTTGACATCGACGGACTTGATGCCGTTATGGAAGAACTTGAAAAATGCAAAATCCCAGATGGTTTTAGCGAAAAATATGCAAAAATCCGCGGCTTGGTGGATAATGTAGATTTTATAGCCTTAAAAGAATTTCTTCAGACAGAAAAGTAAGGAGTGATTTATGGAAAATGAAGTTGAAAAGGAAAAAGAAAAGGAAATTTTCGTTATTGGTGATGATTCCCGCCTGCTGGTAAAAAATTTTATCCAGAAATTCGAAGAGGCAAATCCTGACTGTGCTGTCCGCCTGACTATCCCGGATAATGTCGGAGTTGCTTTCGGTGAAGGTGACAGAAGAAAGCATTTCATCGTCTGTCTTTCTGAGGAAATGGATTTTAATATCATCCATAGTCTTGGTGAGGCTCAGAAAAAGTACGGATTTTTCGTCTATTTTATCGGCGCTTCCTTTTCATTTGGAATCGAAGAGGATAAATATTTCAATAAGATTCCTTCGGTCCGCTTTCCCGGCTACCTGTTTGACATGACTCAGCTTCTTGAATACATCGAAAAAAACGAGGTTGAGAAAAAGAGGGTTCTCGTTGTTGATGACGAGCCGATTATGCTCCGAAGCATCAAAAACTGGCTGAACGATGATTTTGAGGTTTCTCTGGTAAATTCGGGCAAGGCGGCGATTCAGTTTCTGGACATGCACCCTGTTGACCTTGTTCTTCTTGATTACAAAATGCCTGAAATGGACGGACCTATGGTTTTGACAAAAATCCGCACCGACAAGAACATTAGAAACCTGCCGGTAATTTTCCTGACGGCCAAGAGTGACAGGGAAAGCGTAATGAGCGTAATGCACTTGAAGCCTGAAGGTTACATTTTAAAGAGCAAGCGGCCTGATGAAATCAGGGGTGCTGTAAAGGACTTCTTTAAGAACAGGATTATCATTGCCGAATAAAGGAAGTCTGATCCCCGCGCGGGGCTTTAAGAGAATTCAAAAGTCTGCTCGTCGATTTTTTGCATTCCGATTGAAGTCCAGAAAATTTCTGCGTTGGTGTCTTTTGCTGCCAGCGTGACTTTTTTGGCTCCGGTTTCAAGCATGAGCCTTTCCATTGCAGCGGTGCCGATTCCCAGCCCCCTGTAATTTTTGTTGACTTCGAAAAGATCGATAATGAGAAGGTCGCCCAGCAGCTTGTAGATGCAGACAGCCTTTAGAAAGTCGTTGGAAGGCTTGAAGTCGAAAATCATGTAATCGCTGTCTTTTAAAAGATAGCCGAATTCACCGTTTTCGGTGTAAGACTTGAGAAGAGGAAAATTGTCCCAGCCTTCCATTGCCATGTAAGACTCAAAAATGTCATTGTCAACAATTCGATAATTAAGGTTCATGTTCAGTTAATTTTATAATAGAAGATTTTGGATTTCAAGACTTGCATCAGGACCTTCTTGTCACGCGGATTTAAAACTGAAAAATTTTTTCATTTTTTTTGCAAAATTTCTTTTTTTACTATTGACACTTTTTAGCGTTTTGTATATTATCTATTACATCAGTTGCGGGGATGGTGGAATTGGTAGACACGCTAGCTTGAGGTGCTAGTGGCGCAAGCTGTGCCTGTTCAAGTCAGGTTCTCCGCACTTACTAAAAGGCTTCCGAATTGGAAGCCTTTTTAATTTATCGGTGTACAACTGTGCGTTCTCGTAAATCGCCGCACGGATGCGGCAAAAAGCCAGTTGACCGCAAGTTTTTTGCTTGTCAAAAAACTTGTCGCGACATGGATGTCGCATGGTTCTCCGCACGAGTTGCAGGGGCGGTTCTTGCTGGGAGCACAACTTGCACTTCTTTCTTTGGAGATAAAAAAAATGATTGCCGTGTTTGTTAATTGTGCCACGATTTTGATTGGCTGCTTTGTCGGCCTTTTGTTTGCGAAAAAGATTCCTCAGAAAGTCACTGATTCAATTCAGCTTGCCTGCGGCCTTGTTTCCTTTGTAATGGGCGTACAGATGTCGTTTAAATATCAGAACGTCGTTTACCTGGCCCTGGCCCTGATTCTGGGCGGAATCGTCGGCACCCTTCTGGACATAGACGGCAAAATCCTCGCCTTTGGCAAATTTCTGGAAAAAATTTTCATGAAGGATTCTCGGGGCAAGCACGCAGGTTTTGAGCGAGTCTCGGCTCAAGCTGAGCTTGAGCCGCTTCCATCCTCTTTTAGTGATGGGAAACCCAAGAAAAACTTCGCCTATGCCTTTTTGAATGCGTCCGTGCTCTTTTGCGTGGGTGCCATGGCTATTGTGGGCAGCTTTAAGGCTGGAATCGAGCACGATTATTCAATTATCTTCCTTAAATCGATTCTTGACGGATTTATTTCGATTGGTTTTGCCGTTGCGATGGGCGTGGGTACTGCTTTTTCTGTGATTTCGATTTTTATTTATCAGGGAGCGCTCACCCTGCTTTCAGTTTTGATTGCCCCTTATGTGAGCGAGCAGATGCTTGCCGAACTGACCGGTAGCGGCGGTGCTTTGATTATCCTGATTGGTATAAACCTTATGGGCTTGAAAAAAGTGAAGACTGCAAATTACCTGCCGGCCGTGCTCTTCAGCGTGATTTTTGTCCTTTGCGAGCCTTTTGTTAAGAGTCTGCTTCATTTATAAAATTTAACGGCAAAATCTAAAATTTTTGCTTGATTTCCTTTTGAATGTCGCTTAAAATGGACATATAAAAATAATCCCTTTATGCCACAGGAGGAAAAAATGGCAAAAGTAGAACTTAAAGGCGTTACAAAAATCTATGACGGCAACGTTCTTGCTGTTGAGAAGTCAAATGTAACAATCGAAGACCGCGAATTCTGTGTATTCGTAGGTCCATCTGGATGCGGTAAATCAACAACTCTCCGCATGGTTGCTGGTCTTGAAGACATCACTGACGGTGAGCTTCTTATCGACGGTGAGCTCATGAACGACGTTCCGCCAAAAGACCGCAATATCGCAATGGTATTCCAGAACTACGCTCTTTACCCACACATGACCGTATTTGACAACATGGCATTCGGTCTCAAAATCCGCAAAGAGCCAAAAATCGAAATTCAGCGCAAAGTCGAAGAAGCTGCAAAAATGCTCGACCTCACACAGTACCTTGACCGCAAACCAAAGGCACTTTCTGGTGGTCAGCGCCAGCGTGTTGCTGTAGGACGTGCAATCGTTCGTTCTCCAAAAGTATTCTTGTTCGACGAGCCTCTTTCTAACCTCGACGCTAAACTCCGCGTTACAATGCGTGGTGAGATCGCTTCTCTCCATCACCGCCTCCAGGCAACAATGATTTACGTTACTCACGACCAGGTTGAAGCTATGACAATGGGTACAAAAATTGTTGTTATGTCAGAAAAACGAATCCAGCAGATTGGTGAGCCATTGTATCTCTACAACCACCCAATCAACAAATTCGTTGCAGGCTTCATCGGTACACCACCAATGAACTTCTTCAAACTCAAGATTGAAGAGAAAGATGGAAAAGTCGTAGCAAACGAAGGTGCATTCACTCTTATCCCAACAGAGGATCAGCAGAAACACCTCAAAGCATATGTCGGAAAAGAAGTTACATTCGGTATCCGCCCAGAGGACTTGCAGTATCAGGCAGCTCCAGCTGCAGAGAACAACATGCAGGTTAAAGTTACAAACAAAGAGCCACTCGGTGCAGAAACACACGTATTCGTACAGGTTCGCGATGCAAACATCGTAGCTAAAGTTTCTCCAGAAGTTGTTGTTCAGCTCGGCGACACCATCAACTTCACACCAGATATGGCACGTGCAAAATTCTTCGACCTCGAAACAGAAATCAACATCTGTGAACCAGAGATCGAGAAGAAGTGGTAGGGAGCCGGTCGCGTTAGCGAACAAACTCACGAGGTGAGTTTGTAGGCGAGTCTCGGAAAAATCTATGATTTTTCCGCGGAAATGAACTACTGATTTTTATAAGCCCCTAGTCCTGTTTTTCAAGGCAAGACTCGGGGCTTTTTTTTATAAAGCAGCCGAACAAAAACACTCTGTTTGTGGCTGTCGCGATAGCGGCATGTTTTTGTTTGAGTGTACTCTTTGCAAAAAATCTGTTAAAATCTTGCCATGAAGAAAAATTCTGTCGTAATCTATAAAAATCTGCCTGCTCTTGTCGGTGAGCGGGATGGTGATAAATTTCTTGTTTCATGGTGCGTGTCCCGTGCTACGGCCAGCGGTAAAAAGGCCGTTTATGCCAGCCAGAAAGTCCGCGAAAAGGATGTAATTCTTTTGTGTGATGGAGAGGCTTCTTCCATCGACGCCCTCCTTGATTTTGCTGAATGTGCCTGTGCAGAAAAGAGCGACGTAAAAAGCCAGATTGCAGAAATCCACGAACTTTTGCTGAGTGATGAAGAGACGGCCGCTCTTGAGCAGACTTTTTCTGATATGGCAGACCTTCTTCGTGGTGAGCTTAATGCCAACGAGTCGTGGGGCATTTATTCAGCCCTCAAATCTTCCTACGAATTTGAAGAAATCCTTCGCGATAATCAGATATTCTTTATTCCCCGTTCTGCCGAAAAAATCACCGAACTTAAAAACAAGGCTTTTGAAAAAGAACATGCCGAAGAAATCCGTGCTGCCTTTATTGAGCGCCTCAAGGCAAAAAATCTCCTTCCAGAGGATTCAAAATTCATGGGGGACGTTGAAGCTCTTGCCCTGGGAACAACCGATAAAAGCAAGACGATGAAGGATGCCGGCTTTAAGGAACTGCCGGAAAAGGCCCATAAGCTTCTTCTCGATACAAAAATCTGGGATATTACGAGAAACCCCTATCCTGTCCGCCTGGGGCTCAGTGCAAAAAGTGCGAATGTCTCCCTTGGCCTTCCGCCGGAAGAAGAGCGTGTCCGCGTGCCGGGCCTTTCCTATGCGATAGACAGCGAGTGGTCAACTGACCCGGATGATGCGATTGCCTTTGACGGAGAGTTTTTGTGGGTTCATATTGCGGATCCGGCCTGTTTTGTTACTCCTGATTCTGAAATCGACAAGGTTGCCAGGGGAAGGGGAGCGACTCTTTATCTTCCTGAAGGGGCTGCCCGAATGCTGAGTGAAGATTGCCTTGAAGACTATGCCTTGGGACTGCGCCAGGAAAGCCGGGCTTTGAGTTTTAAGATTAAGCTTAATGAAAACGGGGACCTGAAAGACTGTGAGGTTTTGCGCACGATTGTTGACGTTAAGCGGCTCTCATACAAAAAAGCCGATGAGTTAAAGGAAAGTCCTGAATTAAAGCCTCTTTTTGAAATCGCACGACGTAATTTTGAGCGAAGGTGCAAGGCTGGGGCGGTTAATATCTCAATTCCTGAAGTCCATATCACGGTCGAGCCTGAGACAAAAGAAGTGACTTTTGAAGACGTGCCCCGATATGAAAGCGGTGAGGTAGTCCGTGAGGCAATGGTTTTAGCGGGCGAGGGTGCTGCAAAATTTGCCTTCAAGAACAATATTCCTTTCCCGTTCATTTCACAGGACGTTCCTGAAGTGCCGAAGGATATCCCGGAAGGGCTTGCGGGGCAGTTCCGTCTCAGAAAATGCATGAGAAAGAGAAATGTGAACATTACTCCGGCCAGCCATGCAGGTCTTGGAGTTGGAATGTATTCTCAGGTGACTTCTCCGCTCCGCCGTTATGGCGATCTTCTCGGTCATGAGCAGCTCCGTGCCTTCTTGAAGGGTGAGGCTCTAATCGATAAGGACACTATGCTTATGAGGATGAGCGAGGGAGACGCCGCAATGCAGGCTTCCAAAAAGGCCGAGCGCAACAGCCGCACTCACTGGACCCTTGTTTATCTCTTGCAGCATCCTGACTGGCAGGGTGAGGCGATTTGCGTTGACAAGCAGCCTGGCCGTGCCCTGTATTTCATCAGTCAGTTTGGAATGGAAACTACGATTGGCGGTGAAGCCCCGGTTGACTTGAACGGCACAGTGCAGCTAAAAGCCGGAAAAATTGACCTTCCTAACCTGGAAGTCGTATTCACGGTAATATAAGAATTTCCATTTGTATAAAAAAGCAAAAAGTTTTATTATATAGGTGCTTTGGAAGACTGTTATAAGATTCTCGGTGTTCGTCATGATGCCACGGCGGCAGAAATCAAGCGGGCATACCGTCAGAAGGCGAAACTCTTACATCCCGACGCTTCTCAGGATACGGCGACCACGGAAGAATTCCGCCAGCTGGTCAAGGCTTATGAGATTTTGTCCGATGCCAAGCAGCGCTCCCTTTTTGATGAATCTTATTTTACCCGCAGGGCGGGCGGTCATTACAACCGGTCGGTAAATTCTTTTGATTACCGGGCATGGCTTTTAAAGCGAAATGATGAAGAAAGCCGTTCCAAGCTGATTTTTTTTGACCTCATGCATAATCGTGAGGATGACGCGGTTGCCGAGTTCAAGCGGATGAGCATGAATCATGCTGGATTCCGTCTTGCAAAGTGGTTTACCCGCGAAGATTTTATGGACTACGGTTTTATTCTCTGTGAGGAACTTGTTCTCCGCCAGGAATATTACGATGCCTTCATCCTGCTGGAGCAGATTATCCGCATGGAGTACAGCTATCATTATTTCAGACTCTTTTTCCCCGAAGTGATGGAACTAGCCGCCAACGTGCTCAAAAATCATCTTGAAGGCAAAATCCCCGACGAGCTGGCACTGGACTGCTGGGAGCGGGCTCTGGAACTTGGTTTCGGTAAGAATAGCGATGCAAATTTCCTGCGCAAGATGGCTTCGGCTTACAGGCGGCTGGGCGACGAGGCTACGGCAAGAATTTGCGAAGAAGAAGCCTTGAGGTTAGTAAAATAGAAGAAAATGTCAAGGAGATATAGATTTTATGATTCGTTTGAAGAATGAAAAGGAAATTGAAGGAATCAGGCAGTCTTGCCATGCTCTGGCAGATTTGTTCCGCGAGGTAGTTCCGCAGGTGCATCCAGGTATGAGCACAAAGGACGTTGATGACCTCGTAAAGAAATTTATTAAAGGCGTTGGTGGAAAACCAGCCTGGTACAAAGAGGATTTTCCGGGCGCTGCCTGCATCAGTATCAATAACGAGGTAATCCACGGAATTCCATCACGAAAAAGAATTATCCACGACGGCGACATCGTTTCCCTCGACATCGGAATTGATTTGGACGGCTATATTTCGGATTCTACCCATACTGTTATGGTCGGTGATGTAAAACCGTCAATCCGCCGGCTTGTTCAGGCTACCCGCGAGAGCCTTGCGGCAGGAATCGCAGCCTGTGTTGCAGGAAACAGAATCCGTGACATTTCAAATGCCGTCTATGATGTCGCTCACGAACGATATGGCTACGGCGTTGTCTACGAATACTGCGGTCACGGTGTCGGCCTTGATGTCCATGAGGATCCGAGCATTCCAAACCTTCCGGAAGGCGGCCCGAATCCTCGCATTCAAGCAGGCATGGTTCTGGCAATTGAGCCGATGATTAACCTGGGAACAGGTGACGTTGACCTTGCAAGCGACGGCTGGACAGTCCTTACCGCTGACGGAAAGTGGAGCTGCCACGAAGAACACACGGTTGCAGTCTTTCATGACCACACGGAAGTCCTGACCGCCTGCGACGATCTGGTTTGCTAAATTTTCTGTAACTAATTTTTGCTTCCGGGATTATATTATTAGATATCGAAAATCACAGGATTTTACTAAAAATAATCCTTTTCGGAGGCAAAAATATGAAAAAAATCACTAAAGGTCTTTTGGCTGGAACGGCGGCTTGTGCCCTGGCATTTGCTGCCCTTTCCCTTTCATGCACTCGGGTTCAGGTTCAGGGCAGTGCGGCAACGGCTTTTGCCGACACTTCAAAACCTGCAGTTACAATTCCGGCAGATTCACTCAAAGTAATCGAAGCCTTGCAGAGTTCTTTCCGCTCAATTTCTTCAGGAGTCTTGCCATCTGTCGTTGAAATCGATGTAACAGAAAAAAAAGAAGCTCCTGCAAATCCATTCTCTTTTGACGGCTGGCCTTTTGACTTCTTCTTTGGAAATCCAAACGGAGAGGGCGAACGTGATCCGGAGTCACGCGGACGAAAACGTGAATACGAGCAGAAAGGTCTCGGTTCCGGCGTAATCGTAAGGCGCACCGGCGATACTGTCTATGTCCTTACAAACAATCATGTTGCAGGCAAGGCGACAAACATCACTGTAAAGCTCAATGACGGACAGGAATTTGAAGGAAAACTGGTCGGTGCGGACGCTCGCCAGGACATAGCCCTTGTTTCTTTCGATGCAAAAAATGCTGAGAATGTAGTAGTAGCTACCCTCGGCGATTCTGACAAGGTTCAGACCGGTGACATCTGTCTGGCAATGGGTGCTCCTTTGGGCTACCGTCAGTCAGTCACACAGGGAATCGTAAGCGCTACAGGCCGAAGCGGCGACCAGATCGGCAACATGAACGACTTCATTCAGACTGATGCCGCAATCAACCAGGGAAACTCTGGCGGCCCTCTCGTAAACATCTACGGCGAGGTAATCGGAATCAACACTTGGATTGCCTCAGGCTCAGGCGGAAGCGTAGGTCTCGGCTTTGCCCTTCCAATCAATTCTGTCAAAAAGGCAATCGACGACTTCATTTCAAAGGGCAAAATCACTTACGGCTGGCTGGGCATTTCCCTTGTTGACGTTACTGATGAATATAAAAAGGAACTTGGCGTAAAAGGTCAGAAGGGTGCATTTGCATCTCAGGTCTTCATCAATTCTCCTGCCGCAAAAGGCGGAATGCAGGCCGGTGACTACATCATTCAGATTAACGGCAAGAACGTAAACAGCCAGAGCGAGCTTATCCGCGAGGTTGCCTACCTTCCTGCCGACAAGAATGCTGAATTCGTAGTTCTCCGTGGCGGAAGCAAAATCACCCTCACCGTAAAGATTGAGGAAAGAACTGAAGCCGTTTCAAATGACAATGCAAAACTCTGGCCTGGCTTCATCGCTTCTCCACTTACTAAAAAACTGCGTGAGAGCCTCAAGCTTGATGACAAGGTAAAGGGCGTTGCTGTAACCAACGTGCTTGAAAAGTCTCCTGCAGCTGCCCTTCGAATCCAGAACGGTGATGTAATTACGGCTGTCAACGACAAGAAAGTCACAAACCTTAAGGAATTCTACGAGGCCCTTGACTTGAGCCGCAACAAGGAAATCTGGTTCGATGTTTACAACGACGGACACACGATTTCCACCGGACGATACAAATTGAACTAAAAAGCAATGTCAGAGTTTCCTCCTTCTCTGACACTGCTGAGATTTTTGCCACACGGATTAAGAACGTGTGGCTTTTTTATTTTCTGGTTTCAAAAAAAGCTAATTCCTTGTATTGACCATAATTCGTAATAAATGATATAATCTCGTACTTATATTTTATTTTTAGTCGTTAGAGTTCCGTTACACTTTGCGGCGATTAAGAGGTTTTACATGTACGCACTTTTTGAATACAAAGGCAAACAGTACAAGGCTGAGAAAGATGCCCTTATTCAGGTCGACAAAATCGATGCTGAAGAAGGTGCAGCAATTGACATCGACTCAGTTCTTTTGGTTAGCGACGGTGACAAAATTTCTGTAGGAACACCGTTTGTTAAAGGCGCAAAAGTCAGCGCAGTTGTTGAAAACAGCATCCGCGACAAAAAAGTTCTTGTTTTCAAATACAAGAGCAAGAAAGACTATCACCGCTTGATCGGTCACAGACAGGAATACACAAACATTCGTGTTAAGGACATCACTCTTTAATAGATGACTTCCATAACACTTTCTTATGGCAAAAATGGCGTGATAAAAAAATGTCAAGCTAACGGGCACGCAGATTTTTCTAAGAAAGGTACTGACATAGTTTGTGCGGCAATTACAATTCTAATCCGCACGGCAATGCAGGTTCTTTCACATAATGAAGATGTTTTTTTGATTGCTGATGCTTCATCGCGGGGAGCACTTTCCTTCAGCGTTGAGGCCAAAACTGAGAGTCCGGAAACGGAAGCCCAGCTTAAATGTATCGGAGATTTTTTAAGAACTGGTATTTTAGCTCTTACAAAAGAATTTCCTGAGAATGTAATTCTTACGGAGGAATAAAATGGGACGAAGTAAAGGTGGTAGCGGCGCAAAAAACGGCCGACAGTCAAATCCTAAATACTTGGGTGTTAAAGCTTACGGCGGAGAATTCGTAACCGCAGGCTCAATCATCGTTAAACAGCGTGGAACAAAAATCTTCCCTGGCGACAATGTTAAACGTGCCGGAGACGACAGCTTGTTTGCAACAGCAGACGGAAATGTTAAATTCCACGAGCGCATGAACAGAAAATACGCATCTGTAGTTCCTGTTCAGGCATAAGTTTCGACTTAATTGATGAAAGCCCGGATTCAGTTTTCTGTCTCCGGGTTTTTTTTATAAGGAATTTGTAAATGAAACAATTTGCTGATGAAGCAATAATTGAAGTAACGTCAGGAAAGGGCGGCAACGGATGTGTATCATTCCGCCGCGAAAAGTATGTGCCTATGGGCGGTCCCAACGGTGGTGACGGCGGCAAGGGCGGCGATGTTATCTTCTGTGTAAAGAGAAATGTAAAGACTCTCGCAAACATCCGTTTCAAGCGCTTCTTTAAAGCCAAGAACGGCGGCGACGGCATGGGCTGGAATAAATACGGAAAGGACGGAGAGGATATCGTTATCGCAGTTCCGCCTGGAACAGCTATCCGTGATGCTGAGACAAAAGAACTCATCAAGGAATTTACAACCGAGAGCGAAGACGAGCAGTTTGTTTTCCTCAAAGGCGGTAACGGCGGCTGGGGTAACGTTCACTTTAAGTCTTCAACCAATCAGGCTCCGCGAACGGCCAACAAAGGCCAGCCGGGCGAATACCGTAAATTGCTCCTTGAGCTGAGCATTATGGCTGATATCGGCTTGGTCGGCTTCCCGAACGCAGGTAAGTCTTCTTTGCTGGATGCATTTACTAACGCACGGCCAAAAATCGCTCCTTATCCTTTTACCACAAAAATTCCGAATCTTGGCGTTTTGCGTGCTGACAGCGAGCAGGATGTCATCATCGCTGATATTCCTGGAATCATCGAGGGTGCCAGCGAGGGTGCAGGTCTTGGAATCCGCTTCTTAAAGCATATTTCGCGCACGGCCGGTCTTTTGTTCATGATTGACTGTTCTGACGAAAACTGCATGACCGCTTATAAAACTCTCTGTGGCGAGCTTGAAGGATTCTCAAAAGATCTTCTCAACAAGCCTCATATCGTTCTCTGTAACAAAATCGATATTGAGGGAGCGGCTGAAAACGCTGCAAAAATCGCTGAGGAAATCAAAAAGACTGAGCCTGAGACAAAGGTTATTCCGGTTTCAGTTGCGGCTCACAAGGGCCTGAACGATGTCCGAATCGCAATTCTTGGTCTTGTCGGCGAGCTTTCATCATGGAAGGAAAAAAAGACTGAGGCAAAGGTAAAGGCTTCTTCATTTATGGAGTCTCGCTCAGTTGATGAATTTATGGAAGAGCAGCTGCCAGGTTCAGAAAAGTCGGAGTATGAATCGTGAAAATTGCCATGCTCGGCGGAAGTTTCAATCCGATTCATGTGGGGCATTTGATACTCGCTGACTCGGTTTGTAAAAATCTCGGCTACGATAAAATTCTTTTCGTTCCCACGGCAAATCCCCCTCACAAAGAACTTTCCTGTGAGCTTGCCGCGTCTGACCGTCTAAAAATGACGGAACTTGCAGTTTCCGGGGACCAGCGTTTTGTGGCTGAGCCGTGCGAGATAGAGAGGGGCGGGGTTTCCTATACTTACGACACAATCTGCTTCCTTGAGCAAAAATATGCTTCGCTTCTTGACGGCAAAATAGGGCTTATCATGGGTGAGGATTTAATCGCTGATTACGACAAATGGTACAGGGCTGAAGAACTTGCCCAAAAAGCTGATTTGATTCTTGCCCTGAGGCCCAAAGATTCTGGCTTGAAGGCTGAATTCCAGAATTCTCCCACTGAAAAATACGGTAAGAATCCCTTGAAGGGTGTGAGCAGGGAGAATTTTCCCTTTCCTCATAAAATTGTAGAAAATCCGCGGATTGAGCTTTCTTCTTCAGAAATCCGGCAGAAAATCGCGGAAGACGGCGCATGGCGTTATCTTGTAAGCGAGCGTGTTTTTGAATATATTATAGAAAGGAATCTTTATGCAAGGTGAATTGTTTAACAAAATTTCCGAATATACAAAAAGCGTCGTAAAAGAAACTCGTTTTGCCCATTCCCAGCGCACGGCCCAGATGCTTGCCGACTTGTGCAAAAATTACGGTCTTTCAGAAGAAAAGGGCTGGCTTGCAGGCATTGCCCACGACATGTGCAAGGACGTCAGCGATGAAGAGCTCTTCGAGCTTGCCAGTAAAGACGGCCGGCCAATCACAAAAATGGAGCAGGAGATGCCTTTTTTGCTTCATGGAAGGGCTGCAGCCGTTCGTATTCAGGAAATGTTCGGTGTGACCGACCCTGAGATTATCGATGCGATTGCAAACCACACTTTCGGTTCGGTAGATTCCTGTGACCTGGCGCTTTTGCTTTTTGTTGCAGATAAAATTGAGCCTGGCCGGCCTCAGTCAACTGACCAGTACCGGGCTAATCTCATGTCTCTTTCCTGCCACGGAATAGTTCTTGCCGTTCTTGAAGAAAACATCGAATATCTTGAGAAAAAGGGAAAAACCGTTGCTCCTGAATCATTTGCCTTGTACGAAAAATTGAAGAAGGAGTCTGCTGAGTAAGCTATGAAAATCAACAATCCGAATTCCAATAAAGGCGCATTCCTTCTTCTCCTGATTTTTGTGATTCTTATCAGTGTTACCGTCGGGCTTGCCCTTTCCCTTCGTGTCAGTACGGTTGACGAAAACCTCAAGACTGACCGCGTTATCAAGACTCTTGTCGTAATGGAAGATAAAAACCGCGTGCTTTTTACCGATGTTTTTATCTATTATCCGGTGTCTCAAAGGGGAGCTCTGATTAACATCCTTGAGAATACCGGCGCTATTTTTTCCAGCCTGGGGCGCGTAGACAGCATTGAGTCCGTTTACCTTGAAAAGGGTATTGACTCTTACAAATCAGAAATCGAAAAGCTTGTCGGCCAGAGTATTCCTTTTTACATCAATTTGAACCTTACCAAATTCGGCCAGCTTACGGATATGCTTGGCGGCATGAAGGTTTTTATTCCTTCTCCAATCGATGCCAAAAATGATGAGGGGGACAGGTGGCTCTTGCCGAGCGGTGTCGTTTCCCTTGACGGAGATAAAATCCAGAGCTATCTGAATTATGAGAGAAGTGACGAAAACGAGGAAGATTTAATCGAGCGGCGTCAGAATGTAATCCTTGCTTTCTTTGCGGCTCTTTCTCGAAACGAAAAAATCATCCGCGACAAAAAATCGTTTGCCGCGATAAGCAAGCGCATGGACTCAAATCTTGATGACAAGGAATTTCACCGGCTTGTAAGCATTATTTCTCAGGTTGATTCTGAGCATTTGACTCCGCAGACAATTACCGGATCTAAGCGAGTTGTCGACGGAAAAACTCTTCTTTTCCCGTATTATGACGGCCAGCTCATAAAAGACGTTTTCAAGCAGGTTTCAAACTCACTGATTTCGCTTGATAACGCAAACGTAAACCGAACCTATGTACTTGAAATTCAGAATGGAACGACGGTACAGGGTCTGGCAAGGAATACCATGGCATTGCTTCAAAGTGCGGGCTATGATATTCTCACTACTGGAAATGCTGATTCTAATGATTACGAAAAAACTGTAATCATAAATCATATTGGAAACGCTGAGATTGCAAAAAGTCTCGGTGATTTTATTCATTGTTCAAATATCGTCGAAGAGTCTGTCTCTTTGGATGCTGACAGCACTACCGCGGCTTCCAATGTTGACTTTACTATTATTCTTGGAAAAGATTTTGACGGACGATATGTTAAGAAATAGGAGATAATATGAAAACTGCACAAGAAGAAGCTCTTGAAATTGCACAGATTCTTGAAGACTCAAAGGCTGATGACGTAAGCGTTATTGATGTTTCAGAATTGAACTCATGGACTGATTTTTTCGTCATCGCTACTGTTCACAGTTCTGCACACTGGCAGGGACTTGCAAAGCAGATTAAGGACTATGTAAAAGAAAACGAGATGGAAATCCATGTTACTCACAACAAGGCTGTTTCCGGCGATGACTGGAACTTGATTGACATCGGTCCGGTTGTAGTACATCTTATGAGTGCTGATGCCCGTGAATTCTATGAGCTTGAGAAGCTCTGGCACAATGGAAAGAAACTGAGATAATGATAAAAATGCCCCACAGCGGTGCCTGGCACTTGCAAATGTGGGGTAAATTTATAAATCAAAAAAGATTGTTTTACTATTCTTCGTCTGAATAATCTTCTGACAGTTCGTCGTTATAATCTTCTGGTTCGGAATCGTAGCTTACGTTTACATCGTCTTCATCTAGAGAGTCGTCATAGATGTCATCGTCAAACTTGTTGAGGGTGTTGTCGTCAAGCGAATCGAAATCTTCTTCATCACCTGAATCTACATAGCTTTCATCAATTTCATCTGTATATGAAAAACCAAGAGCCATAACCTTAACATCATTCATTTCATCGTTAATCAGCATATTGATTCCTTGTCAAAGACACAAAAGTGTAAATTTATAATGCTATTCTGTCAATAAGTTATGAAA
Organism: Treponema ruminis; assembly: GCA_017161305.1. Classification (GTDB taxonomy): domain Bacteria; phylum Spirochaetota; class Spirochaetia; order Treponematales; family Treponemataceae; genus Treponema_D; species Treponema_D ruminis. The sequence continues at coordinate 2,098,662 of CP031518.1, forward strand.
ATTTTTCTCTAATTTCTCTATTATTTGTTTCTCTGAATAAGTACAAAAAATGCTTGACTTTTAGAAACCTATTGGTATACTAGATTAGCTATGTTTTCTGATGTGTCAGTCAAAGCTCCTGCAAAAGTGAATATCGGACTAAAAGTCTTGAAAAAGCGGGCAGACGGCTTTCATAACATCGAAAGTATTTTTCAGACAGTTGATTTAGCGGACGAGCTTAAGGTTCATCGCATTTCAAAAGCGGAATGTAACATAACCTGCGCTCAAATGAGGCTCCCCTTGGAAAATACTCTTACGAAGACTTATACAGCTTTTCGTAACATAACAGGCATTGATTTCGGCATCGATGTGGAGCTTCACAAAGTTTTGCCCGCTGGTGGCGGCTTGGGAGGTGGTTCTTCTGACGGGGCATCCCTGTTAAAGGCACTTTCTGATTTAGCCGGTATCCCGCTCACTCATTCTTTGGCAGACTCCGTTGCAGAACAGGTCGGAAGCGATGTTTTTTTCTTCTTGCATTCAGGATTTTTTGAAAAAGGTCGTGGATGTGCCTTAGTTTCTGGACGAGGAGAGATTGTCGAGCCAATTGAACCCAGAACAGACCTAAGTTTTTTGCTGATTTTTCCAGGAATTCATTCTTCCACCGCGGAGGCGTATTCTTTGGTTGATGAGGCTTATGAATCAGGAAAAGAAGTTTCTTGTCCTGAATTCATGGAGTTGAGGCGTTTCTATTACGGTTCAGTTGATGCTTGGGAGTTTGCAAATTCCTTCACTCCAGTTCTTATCGAAAAATATCCTTTGATTGGCCAGGCCATTCATGATATTTTAGAATGTGGAGCTGACTGGGCAGATATGTCCGGGTCAGGTGCTACAGTTTTTGGCGTTTTTGAGTCAGAGTCATGCGCAAAGCAGGCCGCTCTGGAATGTCAGAAAAAATGGAAATGTGTTTTGGTACATTAGTTGTCAGGCACATAAAAATTTAATGTAAAAGGGATTTTGTAAAAATGGAAGTCACTGAATTACGAATTCGAAAAGTAACTGCCGAAGGAAAGTTGAAGGCTTACGTCACTGTAACTTTTGATAATTGCTTTGTTGTTCATAATGTAAAGGTCATTGAGGGACAGTCAGGTCTTTTTATCGCCATGCCAAGCCGCAAAACTGCTAATGGTGATTACAAGGATGTTGCTCATCCAATCAGTGCTGATTTCAGAAATGCTTTGCAGGATAAAATTCTCTCTGAATACAATGCAGGCCATTTTGATGAGTCGGGCACGGAAGACTAATTGACTTTAATTCGTTTATAAGTTAAGATTTATTCCTCATTTATTGGGCCGTCGTCAAGCGGTAAGACAATGGCTTTTGGTGCCATCATTCCACAGGTTCGAATCCTGTCGGCCCAGCATATACTTTGGAAAGCTCTGGCGTGACGAACGATGGGGTGCAAGATTCTAATCTTATTCTACTTGTTTGCTTCGTGCAGGCTTTTCCATAAAAATTTTAGGAGTTCTTAAATGGATCAGTTTGTTATCGAAGCAAAAGTTCGCTCAGAAACAGGCAAAAAAGCTGCAAAAGCTATTCGCGCAACAGGTCGTATTCCTGCTGTTGTTTATGATGAGGCTGGAAAAGCAACATCTGTCACAGTTGACTCAGTTCAGTTCAACAAAGCTTGGCGTTCAATCACAGCTACAACTCTAGTTACTCTCGATGTAGAAGGTAAAAAATACGATGCTTTCATCCGCGACACAGAGTACAACATCATCAAAGACGAAGTTCTTCATGCTGACTTCTTCGCAGTTTCAAACAAAAAACCGGTTGTACGCACATACAAAATCCAGTATCAGGGCACACCAGCTGGCGTTCTCAAGGGCGGCTTCATGGTAAAACATGTTCCTGAGGTAAAAGTTAAGGCTTTGCCAAAGGATCTTCCAGTTCGTGTTGTTATCGATGTTTCTGGAGTTAATATCGGCGACGTATTCCGCGTAAAAGATATGAACTTGGGCGACAAAGTAACAGTCCTCACAAACGCAGAGGATTCACTCGTAAGCGTAGCACCAGCTCGCTAATCGCGTGATTTAATCAGATCCCCCTCCAAAAGGGGGATTTTTTTGTTTATAAGCTTTTTTTTATGCTTGATGCGACAAAATTTGAAAAGAAAGTTCTCGACGGATTAAAATCCTGTGGAATTGAAGCTGCTGCCATTTCAGAAAAATCTCCGCTTGGAATTGCCGTCTCTGGCGGTGCAGATTCAATCTCTCTTTTGCTATCCCTGGCTTCAATTTTTGATTCTTCCTTTCTTCGCGTAATTACGCTTGATCATGGAATCCGTTCGGAAGAGGAGAGCGGCGGGGATGTTGATTTTGTAAGGAATTTATGCGGGAAACTCGGCATCAGGCTTTATATCGAAAAAATCGAGCATGGAAAAATCGAAGGTCTTGCAAAAAAATCTTCCGAAAGCGTGGAAGGTCTGGCCAGAAAGCTCCGTTACGAGGCCTTCGAGTCTTTTATTCAAAATGAAAATCTTCTGGCCCTCTGCCTGGCCCACAATCAGAACGACCAGTGCGAAACCTTATTGATGCGTTTTTTGCAGGGGAGTGGCTGTGAAGGAATGGGCGGAATCGAATATGTGAGGGGAAAATATATCCGCCCCATGCTTGAAATTTCCCGCTCCGAGATTGAAAGCTATCTTTCCCTAAAAAATCAGTCATGGCGGACGGACGCCACAAACTCTGATACCCATTACCTTAGAAACCGGGTACGAAATATCCTTGTTCCCTTGCTTGACGAAAATTTTCCAGGCTGGCAAAAGGCCGTTCTTTTGGGCGGCAAAAAATCCCGGGCTGATGAAAATTACTTTGCCAGTGAAATTGAAAGTAAAAAGGGCTCTCTCGTAAAGTCCGTATCTGAGGGAGTGGAGCCAAAATCAGCATTGCGGGGAAATTCTTCCTTAAAAATTGACAGGCGTGCCTTTTATTCGCTTGAGCCAGCCCTTCAAAGGCGGATCTTTTTTGATTCCCTCAATCAGCTGGGCTTCGGTTCCCGCTTTCCTTTCCGGGTTTTTGAAAAAATCCTGACCTGGAAGGAAGAAAAGACTCAGAAAATATCTTTTGATAAAGTCCTTCTTTCCCTTGATTCTGATAATCTTGTGATTGAAATTCTTGAGTGCGAAAAATCTCTGGAAAATGAAGGTTCGTATATTGAAAGCGGTTTTTCTTTCATTCTTAAAGAAGCCGGAGATTCTTTCGAAATAGAAAATCTTCTGGTAAGGGCCCAGAAATCCCCGGATTCTCAGTCAATTCTTCTTTCTGTTGAAAAAAATGATGATGGGGAGAAAATTTCTTTTCCTGTCAGCCTGCCTCTTCTTGTGAGAAGTCCCCTTGCCGGGGATGAAATCCAGACTTCTGACGGAAAATCAAAATTGCTGTCCGACATCTTTACCGACTGGAAAATTCCTAAAAATCAGCGCGACAGGATTCTTGTCCTTGAAAATCTTTCTTCTCCCTCAAAAAACTCTTTGAAAGCCCTTCTTGCTTTTCACCTCGCTTTTAAAAATTGGATTGTAGAATAAGCTAAAGTATAGTAAAATAATAAGTAAGGAATTTTTTAATGTTAAAAAAAGCGGTTTCTTTATTTCTTGTTTTATCGTCTGTTTCTTTGGTGGCATTAAATGCTCAGAATCTTTCAAGCTCTGCTTCTGTGGCCAATCGCCGCACTGCAGTTCGCTATCTTCAGCTTGCCAAGCAGTTCGCTTCCGAAAAACTTTGGAATGATGCTGAGTCCAATGCAAAAATGGGCCTTGCCTACGATGATAAAATCGCCGACCTCTGGTATCTTCGTGCCGTTTCTCAAATGAATCTGGGCGAAAAAAAGTCCAAAATCCTGCCACTTGTTGTTACGGCCCTTACCGAAGCCGAGTGGGTGGATTACAACCGGGACGGAGCTCGGATTTTATATTCCGACATTCTTTCTACGACCCGCCAGTTTACCCAGTCACTTTCAGTGCTTGATTCAGATCCTTTTGTTTATTCTGCTGATGCCGAGTATATTCGGGCAAAATCATATTATTGTCTTGGCGATGAAGAGAGCGTCAAAAAAGCCCGTTCCCGCCTTGATGCAGCCCGTCGTGTTTATCCGGCTGATTCCCGCTTTGCCGAGCTTTTTTATACCCACGAATATCAGATTCTCCGCCAGTCAAAGACCGTCTCGGATGACGCCCGTTCTCTTGCAGACGCCTTTGCCCTCATGATTCCTCTTTACAAGAATGCCCGAAGCGATCTTGAGGTTTATGCTGCAATTTTTGCCGCAAGCGATTCCAAAAAAATCCGTATGCTCAAGGCTTTTAATTCAAAGCGATTGAAGTCACCTCTCTACGCTCTTGAGGCCCTTAAAAACGGTCTTCTTGAAGAAGATGCGGCCCTGGATTATTTCTATCAGTTTTCGGATAAGGGAGTCAGCCTTTCAATTCTTGAGGATTTTGCCTCGCTTCTCAAATCAGACGAAGCCAAAAAAGAATTTGCCGAGTATCTTAATTCATATAATGGAAGAATTACGATTGATGTTGACGGTGACCTGCTGCCAAATCTTACGGTGCTCTACAAGCGAGGCCGTCCTGAGTCAATTGTTTTTGACGAAAATCAGGATGATGATTACGAATGGACTGCAAACTGTGACTTCGGCGTCCCGTTAAAGATTTCCCTGGCGGAAAACGCCCTTGAACTTGAGTATTCTGCCTGGCCATACATTGCGGCTGCCACCTATAAAATGGACGTCAATCATGCGGACCTGCGTTTTGCCCTGATTGCCGAAACCCTGTCATGGACACCTTTTGTGGTTGAGGCCGATAAATCGATTTTCCAGTCCCTTGCCTACGATTTTTACATTCCGGTGCTTTCAGCTCCAAACGAAAATTCTGTTTCCGGCTCGGATCTGCTTAAGGCGGCCTTGAGCTATTCAATTCCTTCAAGGGAGCGGGAAGGGGCTGTAATTCAGGTCAGCCTTTTGAACGGTGTCGCCCAGCTTGCAAGCTATTCTGTCGGCGACAAGATTTACGCCATGGCTCAGTTTGAAAATGGAATCCCGGTTTCCCGCAAGCTCGACGTTGACGGCGACGGACTTTTTGAGACTTCTGAATATTACGGCTTTTCAAACGACGGAAGTGAGAAATTCATTTCAACCAATGATGAAATGCAGATTATGACCAATCTTTTCGGTTCACCGGCTCTTGGCACAGGTTTCTACGTCAAGAAAATCACCGTTGACCGAAACCGGGATACAGTTCCTGATTTTACCGAAGAATATCTTCCTGCCAATGAGGGAGCAAAGATTCCGGGTAAAATTTCCAGCTGGGATACAAACGGCGACGGCAAGTGGGACGTTCAGTATGTAAAACATCCTTCATCTATAGACGGAAAGCTTCGTGAAGAGGCAAAATTCCATCAGCCGCTCACGGATTCTCTGGTCACGGTTTATTCTGAAGACGGAATTCCGGTATCTGTTCAAAAGGGGAACGAAATTCTTTCTGTCACAAAGGGGCTTTCAAAGAATTTCTACTGGATAGCGCAAAGCTCTTCTCAGGCAGATGAAGAAAAAATCATAGAAAATGTTAACCAAATCGGTGAGCAAGGTGTTTCTATTATTGTAGAAGGCGGTGAAAAATCCTCTAAAAAGCGTTTTCTTGCTGTCCGTATCGAAAAAATGATTTTCGGAATGGAAATAAAGGATAATTAGGAGCTGACAGTCTAAAAATGGGGAAAGTTTTCCCACCTTCTCCTAAACCCGTTTGTGAGTTATGAAAAATATGTTCAAAATTAAAAATTTATTTCTCTTTTTAATCCTTTTTAGCTTTTTATCATGTTCATCGGTTCGTGACCCGGACAATGTTTATTCAGAAATAGACTACACTCAGGAAGATGCCCGCAACGAGGAAAAAAAGCGCATTTTTGATTTGCTTGAAAAGAACAAGGTTCAGGCTCTCTGGCGGGCTTATCTTTTGAAAGACGGCGAGACTATTTCCCAGTGTGAGGAAATGGTTCTCGAAGAATACAATGAGGCTGTCGAAAAGAAAGACTGGTATAATGCCCTCAGAATCGCAAAATCTCTGGAAACCCTTTCTTCTCCGGCCCTTGCAAAACTTTCTAAGTCACCTGCGGACCTGGCTTCCCTTTCAAAAAAGAATGTTCCCGGCTTAAACGGCGAAAAATCAAGTGCTGCCAAAAAAGTTTCTTCATATATAAACGGCACGGTTACAATCTGGGTTGACAAGGGAATCAAAGTCGAGCGGGGAATGGGTTTTGCTGACCGCGTAATCGGTTCCGGTTTTTTCATTTCAAAAGACGGCTATATCGTTACAAATCACCACGTTATCGCTGATCTGGTTGATAAAAAGAGCGAGTCTTTTTCCCGCCTCTACATTAAGCTGGCCGAAGACTCTGACACCCGCATTCCTGCCAAGGTAATCGGCTACGACCCGGAAGTTGACCTTGCCTTAATCAAAACCGAAGTTGACGCGCCTTATGTCTTCAGTCTGGGCTCAAGCTCGGATCTGGATGCAGGCGATAAAATCTATGCGATCGGTTCTCCTGTAGGCCTTGAGCGCACCCTTACAAGTGGAATTGTCAGTGCCACAGACCGAAAGCTCTTTACCCTGGGTTCCGTAATGCAGATTGATGCGGCTGTCAATCAGGGAAATTCCGGCGGACCTTGTATCGATGCCAACGGTAATGTTCAGGCCGTTGTTTTTGCGGGTATGCTGCAGTTTGAGGGCTTGAATTTTGCAATTCCAGTTGAATATTTAAAGAGCCTGCTCCCGGCCCTTTTTGCAGGCGGAAAGGTTTCTCATCCCTGGTTCGGCTGCTACGGCCATACAAAAAAGGAACTTGGAAAGGATGCCGGTCTTGAAGTTCAGTACGTCTTCCCGGGCAGCAGTGCAAGCAGGGCAAGAATCATTCCCGGTGATTTGATTACTCAGGTTGACGGTCAGAATGTTGCTACCCTTGAGGACATGCAGAATATCCTCATGAAAAGCGCCGCAAAATCAATCATCAGGGTAAAATATCGCCGTGGTGAGGAAGAATTTCTGGAAAGCGACATATACCTCGCTGTCCGCCCGGAAAATCCAGGCTACAATATTTACAAGGGCGATATAATCGCAAAGGCTTTCCTGCCGATTTTTGGAATGCAGTTGGTTCATGTCTCAACCTCAAACAGCAGGAAGTATTCAATCGAGCAGATTTTAAAAGGCTCTGTCGCAGATGAATCAGGCTTTTCAGAAAACGACCCTGTTGAAATCAGAAACATCAGGCTCCTTGAAGAAAATTCTGTGATTTATGCTGAAATTTATGCAAAAAACCGCAAGAAAGGCTATCTCGACGGAGTAATGGCAATCGGCGCCCAGCTTGACAGTCCTTACTATTTCTAGTCCTTTCTCTCTCCGTCCCATAGCCTGGGGCGGATTGCTCCAAATCGCGATTTCCTATAGAATTATAATACAATGACAGAAATGAAATTTAAGCGCAATTTTTGTATCGTTGCGCATATTGACCACGGAAAATCTACACTTGCAGACCGCTTGATTCAGAAAGCGAAGATTATTGATGACCGCCAGATGATGAATCAGATTCTCGACAACATGGATATTGAACGGGAACGCGGAATCACAATTAAAAGTCAGGCCGTCACAATTCCTTATCACGCCAAAGACGGAAACGACTACGAGCTTAATTTCGTTGACACTCCGGGCCATGTCGATTTTTCTTATGAAGTCAGCCGGGCCATCGCTTCATGTGAGGGAGCCCTTCTTTTGATTGACGCTTCTCAGGGCGTTGAAAGCCAGACCGTCTCTAACCTTTACATGGCAATGGAGCAGGATTTAACGATTGTTCCTGTAATCAATAAGATTGACCTTCCTAGCGCTGATTTGCCTAGAATCAAAAAGCAGATTGACCACGACCTTGGTCTTGATTCAGAAGATGCAGTTCCTGTCAGCGCAAAGACAGGCGAGGGCATTGACGATTTGATGGAAGCAATTGTTACAAAATTCCCGGCTCCGAACGGTGATCCTAACGGCAAGGCTCAGGCTTTGATTTTTGACTGCCACTATGACGAATACCGCGGTGTCATCATTCATATCCGTGTTAAGGAAGGACGCATTAAAAAAGGCGATATTATCCGCTTCATGTCAAACAATACCGACTACAAGGTTGACCAGATCGGCATTTTCAAAATCAACTACGAGGAAACTCCGTATCTTGAGGCAGGCGACGTAGGCTATATTATCGCAGGCGTTAAGACTGTAAGCGATGTCCGTGTCGGCGATACCGTAACTCTGGCAACTGACCCGGCTGCTGAGCCACTTGGCGGCTTTAAGGACGTTAAGCCTGTCGTATTTTCTTCAATTTACCCGATTGATTCAAACGACTACGAAGAGCTCAAGGAAAGCATGGAAAAGCTCAAGCTCAACGATGCTTCATTGATTTACGAAAAGGACAATTCCCTTGCCCTTGGAAACGGATTCCGCTGCGGCTTTTTGGGACTTTTGCACCTGGAAATCATTCAGGAGCGTCTGGAGCGTGACTATGACCAGGCGGTTATCTTTACGGCGCCAAGCGTTCAGTACAAAATTAAGATGACCAACGGCACCGAGCAGATTATCGATAATCCGACCGAGTTCCCTGAGACAAAAATCCAGGAAGCCTGGGAGCCATACATTAAGGCAACGATTATCACGCCTACGGATTACATCGGCGCAATCATGAATCTCTGTACTGAAAAGCGCGGCGTTCAAAAGAACATGACTTACCTTGACGAAAAGCGAGTCGAGCTCACATACGAAATGCCGCTTGCCGAGGTCCTTTTTGATTTCTATGACAAGCTCAAAAGCTACAGCCGCGGTTACGCATCTTTCGACTACGAAATCACTGACTATCAGCAGACTGACTTGGTAAAGGTTGACATCCTCTTGAACGGAAAGCCTGTCGATGCCCTGAGCCAGCTGGCCTACAAGCCTGAAGCTGCCGTTCGTGCTAAAAAAGTGTGCGAGCGTCTTAAGGGTGAGATTTCACGCCAGCAGTTCAAAATTGCAATTCAGGGAGCAATCGGAAGCCAGATTATCGCGCGAGAGACCGTAAATCCAGTGCGAAAGGACGTTCTTGCCAAGTGTTACGGTGGTGACGTCACCCGAAAGCGAAAGCTTCTCGAAAAGCAGAAGGAAGGTAAAAAGCGCATGAAGATGATTGGTAACGTAGAGCTTCCTCAGACAGCCTTCCTGGCAGTCCTTAAAGAGAAAGAAGAGTAGTAACTCCCTGCTTTATATCTTTTAAGAAGAAGTCTATCTGACCTCTGACCCGCTTTAAAAAGCTCAGGTCGGAGGTTTTGCATTTATAGCCGTCGGGGAAGTGCAGAAAGAGGTATTCTCGCTGTGCAATCAGCTTTTCAAGCTCATCGTCCAGGGAGCATGAGCAGCTGGCAACGTCTTTTCCGAACATCAAAAGTTCCTTTATGCGGTTGAGTGCTTTTTCTTCGTCCTCAAGATATTCCAGGACGGTTTGGGGTTTGTCTTTCCCGTCATTTGTGGCGGACTTAAGCAATGAAGATAGAGACGTCTCTGTTTGTGAATCCTGTAGAGTTTCTAAATAGGCTTTTACTTTGTCAGAATTGATTTCCTGTATACTGAGCGGAATTCCCTGCTTTCCGGCGTCGTAAAGATTTGGACTTGTTGCAAAGGCATCGGCGAAGCTTTTTGCGTAACCCTCGAGAGCCGTGTCCGTAAAAACAGGAATATTGTTTTTGCCGATGATTTGCCTTGCTCCGGTGCGGAAGGCTGCGGCATAGTTTTCGACCGGATTAAATCTGTTTGAGGTTGCCAGCCTTGCTATGTGGGCCGGTGTGTTTTTGGCGTGGGTGCGGCCAAGCGAGAAAGAAAAGTCCAGTCCGCTTACAAATACCGGCAGGTTCTGGTTTTCACGCAAAAGAAGGGCAATATAGACCGCAGAAAGCCCCACTGAGCCAAGAGGCGGGACTACAGGCGGGAAAAAGTCTTTTTGGGAAAGAGCCTTAAAAAAAGTGGAATCCGTGTATTTTGAAGCGATATAGGTGACAGCCTTCTCTGTGTGGCGCGTGATCTGCTTTCGGGAAGTGATGTCGGCTATTATAAGTGAAGACTTTGCTGAGCCTCCGATATAGGCCTTTTCGATTGCAAGCTGGCCTTCAAGTGCGACCAGGGCATCGATTTTGATTCCGTATGCCTTGAGAGAAGTGGAGGCCGCATCAACGGCAATCACAAAGCATTTTTCGAGCAGGACTTTTGGAATTTTTGAAAGACTTTCCTCTATGCTTTCTCCTGCTCCAAAGACAAAAATCGGTCTGGTGATTTTGCCCATGAGCTTTTTAAAATCGACTGCGTTTGGAATATTCGCCAGATTTTTGAAAAGATTTCGTGAATAAAGCCTTCCAAGCCTGGTGAGTGTAATTCTGTTCTTCCAGAATGAAGCGATTGTATTTTGGGCAAGGCTTGCCAGCTGAAAGTATTTTTCCTTTGAAAACTGTGTACCTGCGCTCATTTCAATTGGAATTGCCCGGCGGAAGGTTGAAAGGTGGGGTAATCCGATATTTTCTGAAGATGTTTCGCCGCTTAAAATATTTACGATATAATCATTCTGCTCAAATGGAAGAAGGACGATTCTGGATAGTTTTTCCAATGCACCATTGTCTGACTCGCCGGCCTGGTCTTTCTTTATTTTTTCAAGCTGCTTTTCTGCAAATTCATGAAGATTCCTGTCCGCCTCAATTCCCAAAATAAAGGAATCTTCCGGGAGTTTTTCGAGAAGCTTATCAAGACCAAGCCAGAGGGCAGGGGAGAGGGCTAGAATCAGAGTACCGGGCAAAATTGAAAGGGAAGCGATTGCTCCGTCAATTGCACGGCTGGGAGCGTATTTTGAATAGAGAAAGCGGTTCTGATAAGAAACAGAAAAGCCCTGCGCGGTTTGAACCAGGCAGGGCTTCTGAGGAATGTTTAATTCCAAATTTTACTCCCTTTATTTAGAAAGGAATTTGTTGAAGTAAACGTCAGCTACATTGTTCTCAACTTTTGAACTTGAAAGAAGAGCTGACTGTGCGCCAGACTGGTCATAGTCAATAACTTCGATTTTAACTTTTGAAGTGCTGTCTTCTGTTGCCTTGTCATTCTGGATGCCTTTGAGCTGGAATACTGTAACGTAGTTGTTCATTACCATTGGCTCAGAAATGTCGTTGAGCTTCATTGTGAATGCTTTTTTGAGGAAGTCTTCGTTTGTGCTTGCGCTGGCGTAAGCCTTTGCTTCTGAAGAGTTGAGTGTGTCTGCGATTGAAGCATTGCCGTAGTTGAGCGGGAATGCAGGAATCGAAACTACTTCAACATCTGAAGCCTTTGCAGCTGATTCAAAACCGTCTGCCTTTGCTTTTGCAACGAAGTCGTTTGCTTTTGCGATGAAGTAATCTTCAATCTTCTTTGATTCGTTTGTTGTGATGTATTTCTTAACTGCATCAACAGTTGCTGAATCTTCGATGTTAGCGGCTGTTTTGTCGCCTGTGCATTTGTAGATTGAATATCCGTTGTTTGTTTTGATTACTTCGCTCAAAGCGTCTTTTGCAAGTGAATCGATTTTTGAGAAGTCTTCTGTGTTTGCGAGGTTCTCTTTAACCTGATATGCGAAATTCTCTTTAACTTTGCCGTTGCCGTCTGTGTAATATTTTTCTGAATACTCAGAAACTGCATCGTCAAATGTGATTTCGTTGTTTGCAAGCTGACCTGCGAGCTTTTTAGCCTGAGCCTCTTCTTTAACTGTAATCATTGAAAGAGAATAGCTTGTGAAAAGGTCGAGGTTGTCTGAGCCAAACTTTTTGATTTCTGACTCCGGGTAAGCTGCCTTGTCGAATGAAACTGTGTCGAATGAGCGTTTTTCTTCGTTGAGTGAAGCGAGGAAGCTTGTTTCCTTTTCGCTTGATTTGAGTCCGAAGAACTCATAGTCGCCCAATTTTTTTGATGAACCGAAGTTGTCATCGCTGAAACGCTGCCATACGAGCTGTTTTGAAATGTCGCTCTTGAGTGACTCTTTGTCAGCGTTTGAAATCTGGCTGTAGAGTTTTGGATCATATTTTCCGTCTGCATTGAGGAAATATGGAAGCATTACTCGTGAGATTTCTGCAGCGCTTGGTTTGTAACCAGATTTTTTTACAGCGTCTTTGTAAGCTGCAGACTGAACTGCGTTGTTGAAAGCGTAGCTGTAAATGTAGAAATATGCAGACTGGTCAAGCTCCTGACCCTGTCGCTGATAGTAGTTTGTGTAGTTCTGAACTGCGTTTGCAAAATCAGTACCTGGGGCAAGAACGATATCCTTGCCGTTGTATTTTCCGAAAGAAATTCCATTGCCTTCGCCTGTAACTGCACGGATCAACTCTGTGCCTACTCCGAAAACAACGAAACAAATAACAGAAAGAATAAGGATGATTACAGAACCAACCCAAAGCATTTTGTTTTTCATAAGACTTTTCCTTATTTTATATTAATTGTGACAAATATTTTATCACGCTGACTTTCAACTGTCAATGAATACTGTCAATAGCAACAATAGTTTTTTAATGTTAATTTAGATATTTTCATACTATTGTCATATAAAATAGTGTTTTTTCTCATACCGTCTTTCTGTAAAAGAGACTTATACTACAATCAGTACTTAAAGATTTGGAGAAAACGATGAACACTTCCGCTGTCCAGCATTATTCTTACGATAAATTTTGTTATCCGCTCAATAAAGATGAACTTCAGTTGAGCATTCAGACCGGAAATGACATAACTGCCGTTTTTTTGATTTTTGGCGACCCTTTTGACTTCAAATTTGACGGAAAGGACTGGGAATGGCAGAAAACCAGGGTTCCCATGGAAGATATCAAGCGTCTTTCTGATTCAATTTTTTGGAGCGTTTCAGTCAGGCCATTTTTTAAGAGATGCAAATACTTTTTCGAGATTCATTCATGTGATGAAAAAAAGTTTTTCTTTGAGGACGGATTTTATTCCGAGGGGCAGACTGACTTACAGAAAAACGCAAGTCCCTTCATGTTCCCGTGGATGAACGAAGCCGACATAATCAAGCCCGCTTCCTGGGCCGAGAACACCGTCTGGTATCAGATTTTCCCAGCCCGCTTCTGCCGCAGCTCATCATCAGCCAAAGAAGATTATCTTCCCTGGGCAGCTTCTGACCACGCCGTTACCAATGAAGAGCGCTATGGCGGAAATATTGCCGGAATTACAGAAAAACTCGACTATCTCGAAGATTTGGGCATCAACGGCCTTTACCTCAATCCTATAAACCTTTCTGTTTCCCAGCACAAATATGACACCAAGGACTATCTTCAGATAGATCCCGATTTTGGAAGCGAAGAAGACTTGATTCATATGGTAAAAGAGGCCCACCGCCATTCAATGCACGTCATGCTTGACGGAGTTTTCAATCATTCAGGCTGGGAATTCTTTGCCTGGCAGGACCTCATTCAGAAGAGGGAGAAGTCCCGCTATGCCAGCTGGTTCATGGTCAACGACTATAATTTCCTTCCAAAGCCCTGCGATAATGCGGCCAAGGGATTCTATTACTCATTTGCATTTTCTGACCGGATGCCCAAGTTGAATACGAATAATCCGGAAGTCAGGGATTATTTCTGCTCGGTTTGTGAAACATGGGTCAAAAAATATGACATTGATGCAATCCGCCTTGATGTAGCCAACGAGATTTCCCACGCTTTCTGCAGGGAGCTCAGGGAACGTCTCCAGAAGATTAAGCCTGATTTTTTCATTGTCGGTGAAATATGGAACAACTCCCAGCCCTGGCTTCGCGGCGATGAATTCGATTCCGTAATCAACTATCCCTTGAGGACTGCGATTGATCATTTTGCATCAAATCCAGAAAAGAGCGTGCGTTTCCTTGAAGAGTCACTCAATCAGTGCCTTACCCAGTATGCAAGGCAGACCGAGCGGGTTTTAATCAACCAGATGGACAGCCATGATACGATAAGGCTCATCACAAAGAATGACGGAAACGTAGACATGACCCTGCTTCAGTTTGCCCTTATCCTAACCTTGCCGGGTTCTGCCTGCATGTATTACGGCACGGAAATCCTTCTTCCAGGAGGAAAAGACCCGGACTGCAGGCGCTGTATGCCATGGAAGGAAATTGAGGCCGGAAAATTTGCAGAGGCCCACTCATTCATGCGTTCACTTGTGCGCCTCAGAAGAAAGCATGCGGCTTTAAGGAGCGATAAATTCTCCTTCCAGTATCTGAGCACGGACTTGAGCGGAAAGCACCGCCTTGTAATCCTTCGAAAGTTTGATGAGTTTTCCGGAGAGACTATTGACTGCATTTTCAATTTTGGCAGGCTTCCTTTTACCCTCAAAGGTGAATTTTTGCCAAAAGAGGAGAGCATTCTTCTTTCGAGAAATGTCGACGGAAACCTTCTTCCGCCAGGAGCCTTTATCGCAATCATAAAATAAGCAGATTCTAATTTTTAAGAGAATCTTATAAAAGAATTTGCAATTTCAAATGTTGGTTGCTATACTGAATTTTATGGAAAATGCACCTATAGTTACGAAGAATCAAGCATATAGAGAGACTTTTCAGCGTGGTACAGTTGTTTTTCCTGTCCAATACAGCCTTTGTGACACTACAAATCCTCATTATGATTTGCCTTTGCACTGGCACAGCGAGTTTGAGCTGATTCATGTCATCGCGGGCAATTATAATATTTTCATTGAGGACAAAACCATAAAACTGGAAAAAAATGACCTCTGTCTGGTGCCTGCCGATTTAGTTCACGGCGACGCTCAGGACAAGGGCATGGCTCTTTATGAGTCGATTGTTTTCGAGATAGACCTTCTCCGTCTTCACAGCTATAGCCCGGACATTTTCTTTACTGATATTTTAAACGAAAGCATTATTCTCGATAATTATATTCCTGAAAAGCATACGGAAATCCTCGACGCCGCCAGCAAGATTTTTGAGGCCGTCAAGCACAAGGATGAAGAAACAGGCCTTATTGCTGTCGGCTGGATGCTCATTTTCTTCGGTCTTTTAAAGAAGAAGCGGCTTTACAGCGAAAAAAATCTCAATTTGTCGCGTGCCAAGGAAACCCGCACTGATCAGATCAGCAACGTCCTCAATTTTATCCGTAAAAACTACAACAAGGACTTAAATCTCCAGGATATGGCAGAGGCCGTAGCCCTTTCGCCCAAGTATTTCTGCCGTCTCTTCAAGGAAAATACAGGTCACACTCCGATCGAATACCTCAACTGGTTCAGAATCAACCGTGCCTGCACTCTTCTGCGTGAGACAAACGAAAAGCTGCTTGAGATTGCCATGGAATGCGGTTTTAATGATTTCAGTTATTTTACCAAGACTTTCCGGCGTTACAAGGGAATTACGCCATCAAAATACAGAACTTTTGACCCGGCAAAGGCAAAGGAGATTATCATCGATCCTGATTACCTTTGGGAAAAAAATCACCCGGAAGAAAGTGAAGAATCTTCCGGGGATTAAAATTGCAGGAGATTAGGGATTTTTACTAAATCCCAGCCTTAAAACTCTCCGCTTGAAAGAATTACTGTTGAATAAGCTGGAATTGTAATTGCTGAGATTGAAGCTTCGTTACCAGTGATTACAGTTCCCTCTGCATATGATTCAAAGGCTGCCTTAAATCCCTGATAGTCTTTTGGAATCTCAACATTTACGTCCTCGCCTGATACATTGACCATAACGAATGCAGTTTCTTCAGCAGACTTCATCTGCCATGATGAAACTTTGTCGCTTCCGGTTCCAACAGCCGTGAATTTTCCCTCGTAAAGGGCCGGATGAGCTGTCTTTACGCGGATAATCTTTTTGTAGTGCTGGAGAAGTGATTCCGGATCCTTTTCCTGCTCAGAAACTGGAATTGTCTTGACGTTGTAGCGTGACTCACTCCAGCTTGTCTGAAGCCTGTCCTTTGGCTTTCCATCGGAATTTGTGCCTTTCCAGAGCATTGGAGTTCTTTTTGAAGGATCATCCGTGCCGCTTCTCATGCCGATTTCTTCGCCGTAATAAACAAATGGAATGCCCTCAGTGAACATGTAGAGGCTTGCAGCTGCCTTGCACATTTCAACATCGCCTTTCAAAAGGCCTGCAGCTCTTGGCTGGTCGTGGTTTGAAAGGAAGGGGGCGTCCAGATAGTCAGGATTTGACTGGGCCATGCGCTTGTAATCCGCCTGCATTCCGTTGGCGAAGGTGTTGTTGCCGTCGTCACCGTAGCGAATCGTGTCGATAATACGCGTTCCCATGTCAAAATGGAAGTCTGAGCCAAGTCCCGCAAGATACTGAGAGCGGATTGTGTTGTTTTCCCAGACTTCGCCTACATTGTATGTGTCAGGATTGATGCTCTTGTTGTAGTCCGTAATTTCCTTCCACCATGCAATAGCCTGTTCTGTGGAATTTGTGCCGGCCGGAGTCTTTGCGCTGTTGTAGATGTGGCCTGCCGCGTCGTAACGGAAGCCCGCAACGCCCTTGTCCAGCCAGAATTTCATGACTTTCTTGAATTCTTCGCGAAGGGCAGGGGAGTCAAGGTTGTAGTCAGGCATGTGTGGGCCGAAAAGACCTGCATAATAGTTGCCTTTGAATTTTCGGTCTTCATTCCAGACCTTGTGGCCCCACATCTGCTGATTGATGTTGTATTTTTTGTCTTCTGCCGTAATCCAGCGGTACCAGTCGTGATGTGGATCAGAAGGATCCCGACTAGCTGTGAACCAGTCAGTAAAAGTTGAAGAGTGGTTGCATGTCATGTCAAGAATTACTGAAATTCCGCGCTTTTTGCATTCCTGAATAAGGCGCTCAAAGTCTTCCATGGTGCCGTATTCCGGATTAACGCCATAGTAATCATCAACATCGTAACCGTGATAAGTTTGTGTCGGATAAATCGGCAAAAGCCAGATTCCTGTGATGCCCAGGTCATTTGTAGTGCTGTCATCACCGTCGTTCAGGTAGTCAAGTTTTGCCGTAATTCCGTTAAAGTCACCGATTCCGTCGCCGTTTGAGTCAGCGAAAGAACGGACGAAAAGACTGTAATAAACGCCCTGTCTTGCACCATTTGCCCTGCGGCTTAAAGGTTCAACTCCCTTTGCCACAGAAGTGCTGCCACAGCTCAAAAAAGAGAGGGCCAGTGCCGAAAATAGTCCGGCTGCATAGCTTTTATATAGAAGAGATTTTTTCATTATTCCTTGCCTCCAGTACCTGCGAGAGACATAAGCAATGATTTCTGGCCTTTCACGAAGAATATGATGAACGGAATTGCTACCAAAAGCGCACCCGCTGCGAACATTGTGAAGTTATCGTTTGAGCGGCCGTTAATCAAGTCGAACAGACCTACAGCAAGAGTTTTCTTTTCGTCACTTCGCAAAACCAAACGAGGGAAGATATAGTCCATCCATGGTCCTGTAAAACTTGTGAGCGCAAGGAAGACAATCTGAGGTCGGGCTGTCGGAACAACTACGCGGATAAAAGCCGTAAATGGAGTTGCACCGTCGATGTAAGCTGCTTCTGCAATGTCCTTTGAAACTGTGTCGAAGTAGCCCTTCATGAGCCATGCGTTGTAAGGAATACTTCCGGTTGCATAAACGAGAACCAGGCCCCAGAGAGTGTTGAGGGCGTTGATTTTCCACAAAATGACGTAAGTTGCGACCATTCCGATGAAGCTTGGGAACATCTGAAGAACGAGCATGGAAGCCATGACGGTCTTTTTGAATGGGAACCAGAAGCGGGAGAAGATGTAGCCGGTAAAGCTGCATACAAAAACCGTGATGACAGTGTTCATGCAGGCAACTTTGAGGGTATTAAGATACCAGTGGCCGTAGTTTGTCTCAGAAAAAAGCCTCTTAAACTGCATGAGTGAGAAAGGCTTTGAAAAAGGAATCGTTCCGACTGCTGACAAAGAATTTTCCCGGATGAAGGATGCACTGACTGTAAAGGCAATCGGGTAAATAATCAGTAAAACCTGGATAATCAAAATGATTTTTAAGAGCGAAAGTGAAAGACCGCTTCCGCTTAATTTGAATCTGCTGTTCATTATAATTCACCTTCCTTAAATGATTTAGTGCGCATAAAGTTATACAATCCGAACGGAACCAGTACGACGAAGACGAGAATCGAAAGAACCGAAGCGATATTGTACTGGTTTGAGTTCATAGTGAGTTTGTAAATCCATGTAATCAAGTTGTCCGTGCTTCCTGCCTGTGTTGCGATACTGAGGTTGAGGATGTCTGTGCCGGTACCAGTTT
The DNA here is from genome assembly GCA_017161305.1 of Treponema ruminis. Classification (GTDB taxonomy): domain Bacteria; phylum Spirochaetota; class Spirochaetia; order Treponematales; family Treponemataceae; genus Treponema_D; species Treponema_D ruminis. The sequence continues at coordinate 2,116,975 of CP031518.1, forward strand.
TGAGTGAAGGACCGCCGCCTGTAAGGAAGAAAATTGCACCGAAACTGTTGATGTTGCCTGCAAACTGCATGATGAGGTTTGGCTTGAGCTGATACATGACCATTGGAAGCGTGATTGACTTGAACTGCTGCCAGCGGCTTGCACCGTCGATTCCTGCTGCTTCATAAAGAGATTTTGAAATTGCAGTCATGGAACTGGTGACGAGAATCATTGAATAAGGGAAGCCAATCCAGATGTTTACAAGAATAAGGGTAACTTTTGCCAGGAAAGGATCAGAAAGCCATGGAATAGCCTTGATGCCGATTGAATTGAGCATTACGTTGATCGGACCCATTGTGCCGTTCAAGAGGTTTGCCCAGACAAAGAGGGAAAGCATCTGTGGAATGGCATATGGAAGGATGAAAACAGTTCTGTAAATCTGAGGAAGCTTGATTCTCTTGTCCAAAAGAACTACAGAGAAGAAGAAGCCTACGAAGAAACATGTGAATGTTGCGAAAACCGCCCAGATAAGAGTCCAGCTTGCTACATGACCGAAAGCCTTGAACCATTCGCCGTTGCCTGTTGCTGAAGAAGATGAGAACATAGTCTTGAAATTTTCAAAGCCAACCCAGTCAACAAGATTGTTAGGCGGAATGTGGTCTGGAGAAGAGTAGTTTGTGAAAGCTACCAAAGCAGAGAACAAGAGCGGAACAACAGTGAAAAAAGCCATGAGAATGACAGCCGGAGCGATACCCATGATTGGGAATGAGTTCTGAGCGATGTCATTTCGTGTCTGCTGTCTTGTTGGGAATCTATTTTTGGCGACAATCTTTTCACCGTCCTTGCGGGCATTAAAGATTGTTGAAATATACAAGAAAATAAATATTGCCAAAAGAATTACAACGATAAGACCGTTAATCATCATGAAGATTGAATGGTCACGTTCGTTTACCGGAAGTTCAGGATGCGGATCACCCAAAGTGAAAAGGCCTGTCAAACCGCCGATAATTGTATTGTTACAAAAAACAAGATTTACAAAATCCAGGAAAAAGAAAAGCATTCCGTTTAAAGCGCGAAGAAGGAAATTATCGCCTTCATAGTAAATCGAGTCAAAGAAGTCGCCCGGAATGTATATGTCAAAAAGTCCTAAAACTATATCAATAAGAATGTATGCCTCGAACAGCATCAGCAGCATACCGCGGAGACGCTGCCTTAATACTGCGAACTGCCCAAGTCCCATATAGCAACAGGAAGCGCGCATAGCCTTCTGTGGAAGTTTTGGGTCAATTGATTGATTCTCATTAACTGTATTCGTAGTGGTCATGGTTCACTCCCTGTACAATTACAAATAAGCCAGAGCACCAATTATATAGAAGAAAGTTGATGTTCTGGCTTTGAAATATGTTATTTTTTAATTTTATTTAGCACTGTCCATTGCGGCAGCAGCACCATTCAAATCTGTAGCAACATCGTCGCCGTCCCAGATTCCAGCGTAAGCTGCACCCATGGCTGACCAGTATGTGTTCATCTGTGGGATTGTTGGCATTGGGATAGCATATTTTGTCTGCTCGAGGATTCCGTTGCTCAAAGGATCGTTTGTTGTGATGTCTTTGCGTGGAGGAATCTGTTTTGTGAGGGCAAATCGTTTCTCAAGGTTAGCTTTCTGTGTGAGGAAGTCTGCGAATTCAGCTGCTTCAGCAGGATGCTCTGTGTATGAGCTTACGAATGCAAGACGTACACCAGAGAATGAAGTTGCTGGCTGAGACATTCCTGGGAATGCAGGAAGTGGAGCGATACCGTAGTTCAAGCCGAGGCGAGAGAATGCCTCAATCTTCCATGGACCAGTGATGAACATAGCTGCTTTTCCCTGTGTGAATGAAGAATCACAGAAGTCGCCTGTCATATCAGCTGATGGAACGTTAAGAATCTGTTTGCGGAGTGACTGGAAGTACTGAAGACCTTTGATAGCCTCAGGGCTGTTGATGTTGTGCTGTTTGCGGTCATTTCCGTTTGGTCCGAAAAGCTGTGCACCGTAAGAGCTCATGAACATGTAGTCGAAGTAACCGTCTGCAACCGGCCAAACCAAAGCGTATTTGCGTTCAGCATCGTTGTTGAATTTTTTTGCATAAGCGATGACTTCATCCCATGTTTTTGGTGGTGTAGGGAGCAAGTCCTTGTTATAGAAGAGAGCGTATGTTTCGATTCCGATTGGATATCCGTAAGTTTTGCCGTTATATTTTGCTGCAACCTGTGCGGCGTTTACGAACTGTGAGAGATAGTCTTTGTTTGTGTTCTCTGCAACATGTCCGCCGTTTACCAAAGCACCAATGTGGTCGTGTGGAGCAACGAAAACGTCTGCACCAACTCCTGCAGGTCCGTCAAGCTCGATTTTTGCGCGTGCGTCTGTTGATTCAACGTGCTCGTACTCAATTTTTACATTTTTATGAGTTTTCATGAACTCTTTTGCAGCCCATTCAACATATTTTCTTGCTGAATCGTCTGATTCCCAAACTTTGAGAGTGACTTTTCCCGAAGACTTCTTTGAGCGTTCCTTTCTCGCAGCAAACATGTTGATTGGAGCGAGCATAGCAAGAGCTACAGCAGCACATACAATTTTTTTCATTTTTTAATCCTCCTATATTCTTACGGCAAACTGCCGTCATTTCCTGTTTTATATAGAAAGAAACACAGTCCGGAAAGATTTTTTTGCATTGGAATCGTTTCCAATGCAAGGCAAAAAAAATTTGGGGGATAAACAATATAGGCACTGCTATCCCCCGCGAAATAAACACAAAGGAGGCTATGCTTTCTTTCTGTTTTCACTATAGACCTTTTTATTATATTCAGTCAAAAGAATTTTCTGATTTTTTTTGAGAAAGTTCCTTTTGTTATAATTTTTTTGTCACTTTCATACAATTTTCACTTTTGTGAAATTTTGACAGATTTTCCCTGATTTTTTCGTCCGAAAACGTTTTTTTGGCTGAAAGTGTCCATTTTCTCCAAAATTATGACAAAAGGAACTTTTTAGTAAAATTTCGCAAAAAAATTTTGAATAAGTTTTTTTTATGTCGTAACATTAGGAAAAATGCAGTTGGAAACGATTCCATTTTACCGGAATCATTTTCTTATTTGCTAATTTTATTTTGGAGGAAAAGATGAAAAAAGTTTTGACTTTCATCTCAGTCTTGGCAACTTGTTCTGCACTTCTTTTCGCAGACATTACAGCCAAAAAACTGGACGACGGTTCTGTTGAAGCTACATTCTTCTACGGAAACCCTCGTGCTACGGAAGTTCTTCTTGCTGGTGATTTCACCGACTGGCAGAACGGGGCATTATCAATGGAAAAGGGTGATAAAGGATTCACCATCGTGAAGAAATTCCCAAAAGGAACAACTGTAAAGTATAAGTTCATTGTTGATGGCAACTGGACTACTGATTTGAAAGCTCCGGACTCAGTTGATGACGGCTTTGGCGGCAAGAATGCTATGGCTGAGCTTGATTCTCTTGTTGGTGGTGGAAACGATTCCAACGCTAAAAAAGCAAATATTAAATTCATGACCTGGACAATGCTTGGTTCACAGGCAAAATACCTCACACAGGGTGCAAATGATAAATCTAAAAAGGGCATGGATCTTGACAGTGTGACTGTAGGTGCAAAGAGCTACGCTAAATTCAGCGGCAACGTAACACCTGAAATGCCAGTTTATGTTGAACTTGCTGTTGCAGAAACTGAGCTTGATGACACACTTACAATTGATAAAAATCATAACAAGCCAATTAAACTTTATTCAAAAGATTCTTTTGGCAATGAAAAGAAAACATTCCGTCAGTCAGCAAGCGGACTTGCTTCAAGCCCGGCTGCATGGCTTTCAAATGCTACAGACAACCAGAAATCAGATGACCAGGGACCTGGTACAAATCCTTATCTCGGCCACTTGAAATTCGGTTTTGAAACACCATGGGTTAACTACAGCACAGGTTTCAACTATGCTAAACAGGACAAACGAACAAAAATCCTTTGGACTACAATTGATGGTAACTGGGATGCAGGCTATCAGCATGTAGGCGGATTCGCATCATTCAGCACTGGTGCAAAAGCTCAGGATCTCTTTGCTGATAAAGGAATTAAACTTGACGCAGGTTTTGTTCCAAATAAGAGTGCAGACCGAAAGGGTACAAAATACGGCTACATCGGCTGGTTCGGTGCAGAACTTATGGACCTCGGCTTCACATTTGATTTCCAGTCAAACGGCATGTTTGACAGCGACGTACTCTTTGAAGAGTCTGTTGAACGCGACTTCATCTTCGGTTTGAAGGAAAAACTCAATGTTGGTACAGGTTCCCTCACATTTGCTGCTCAGGGACTCTTTGCTACACATCAGAAAACAAGTGATGAAATTGCTGTAATGAACCTTCGAGACAACCCGAATGGCGGTGGTGTTGCTGATTACACAGGCTATTCAACAGACGTATTCTACCGCTCTGGTGATAACGGTGCCAACAACATGGCTGCAGAAGCAAAGTTGAGCTACGATGCAGAAGAAAAACTCTGGGGTGTAACTCTTGATTACCGTATGCGTGGTGCTGAAGCTTCAATGCTCTTCCTCCGTGAAAACCATGATGACGGCACATTCGATCTTTCAAACACTTTGGGTGTTCTTAACAGCCAGAACATCGGTTTCTCAGGTTATGCAAATCTTTTGGATGACGCACTTTACATCGCTCTCGATGCAACAGCTGCTCTTCCTCTTAAACATCTTGCTGCTGATTCTGATCTTGTTAGAAAGTATTATTCAGAAGCTGCCTGGGGTGCATGGTATAAAGATCGTTGTTCAAGCGAAATGGATCCATTGTTTGGCGTAAAGAGTGGTGCAAAAATGAAGTATGAGCCTACAATCGCTTACTACCTCACCGATGATATCAGCCTTACATTGAATGCCGGCCTCAAATACAATGCTTTGAACTATGACGATATTGCAAAAGAAGCTGGAAAAACAAACAAATATGAAGCTTCTGACAGCCAGTTCTTGTTCAACAATGCAGGACTTACAGTGGAATGGTCAGACTTCTCTGACGTAATCAAGCAGATGAATATCTATTATGGTTTGGATAATGCAAATGCAGTTCGCTTGTTCAATACTTTGGTTGCACAGGTAACTCTTCCAATGGACTTCAAGGTAAGCGCAGCATTCGGTCTCAAAACAGTTAAGAGCACAGATGCTGCAGACGGATACAATAAAGACGAGAATACAAAATTTGGTTTTGCTCTTGGTGTAGCAAAACAGATTAAGCGTGTTAAGTCTCCAATTCTCTATGCTCAGTTCGTTTACAATATGGATCCGTACAAAAAATTTGGCGATGGACAGGACGGTCTTGCTCTCAACGGTGCAAACGTAAGCGACCGCTGGGATGGAAAAGGCGTTGGTGGTATTGATGCTGTTGATTATTTCGATGGTTATGCAGCAATTCGTGGCGGAGTCCGCTGGGAATTCTAAAGCGAAGTTTTAAGGAGATAAAAAATGAAAAAAATACTTTCATTACTTGCAGCAGGATTGCTCGCACTCAGCCTTATCGGTTGTTCGGGTGATTTGCATGATTCTGAAGAAATTAACATGTCGGAATTGTTCCTGCGCGGCAACATGAATGGATGGGGTTCAACTCCACTTCAGAACGGAACAGGTAATAATGCTGGTAAATATGTCGTAACTTTCAGTGCTGCTGCTACTGAAACTCAGTTCGCTATTGCAACAAGCGATGGAAACTGGTCTACTGCTTATCGAATGACTGAAGCTGGTGGAAGTAACTGTGCGGCTTATACTTCTGCAGAACTTGATGGAAAAACTGCAAAAAAACTCTATCATGGTGGCGGAATGTCAAATGCTACAATTGAAACAGAAGTTGGTACAGATTATACAGTTATAGTTGCACCTGATTCAGGTTTCTTGAATGTTTCAATTCTAAAAGGTGAAGCTCCTAAAACAGCTTTTGTTTCTGTAAATGGCGAAATGGCACAGATGGATCTTCTTGAAAAAGGAAGCTACAAATATGTTATTAAAGCTGTATCAGGAACAAAACTTGATTTCCAGGTTTTGTATGACGGTGAAGTTTATGGTGCATCAACATCAAGTGTAAGTGTTGATACAGCTGTTACTTTGACAAAAGCTGCTCCAAAAGTAATTTCTGCTGCTGTTGAAGCCGGCGAACCATACAATCTTTTGCTTGATACTAAAGGAAGTGCTCCAAAACTTACTGTTGAATATGCTTCTTACAAGGCATTTGTTGCAGGTGGAATGAATGACTGGAGCTTTGCCCGAATGCCTGTTTACATCAAGGGAAAGAACATCGCTACTTATCAATTTACAGCTCCTGATGCTGAAGTCGAGTTCAAGATTAAGAAAGTAGATAACTGGACTTCTGATAATGACAATATTTATACAGGTACTGCACTTACAGTAAACGGTGGATTTGAATCTAATGAAGACAACAATAGCAATTGTAAGATTTCTGGTCTGGAAAAAGATTCAACATATACACTCATCTTGGATGCAAGCGATCCTGATGACATTCAGTGTGCAGTAGTTGGCGGAAGTTACGCTCTCTATATTGCAGGTGGAATGAACAGCTGGAATTTTGCAACTACAGGTCTTCTTCCTGGAGATGCCACAGGGGCTTACTATGAATTCAAAGAAGCTGCAACTGACTGTGAATTCAAAGTAAAAACTGCTCCAACATGGGATTATGGAACAGAAGTATTCTTTGGTGCAACTGTCACATCTTCAGAAACTGAATGTGGTTCTGATGGAAACGCAAAAGTTACAGCCGCAGCTGGAGATAAACTTTATATCTACAGAAATGCTGCTGGAAAATGGTGTGCTAAACTTGTTGCAAAACAATAAGTTTTGAAATTCTGATTAAAAAGCAGGGGCTAGGATTCATCAAGATTCTGCCCCTGTTTTTTTAGCATACATGAGAGAATATATGAAAAAGTTAATAAAAGGTATTTTATCGGTCTCGGCACTTGTTCTTTTCTTTGCTTCATGTGGCAATAGTGATGAGGATTCTCCTTCCGAAGCTCCTTCTGTAGCAAAAGTAATACCAAGTTTTAGTCCTATTGGAGGTTTTTATAAAGAAAAACAAAGTGTCAGTATTTCTTGTGATGATACGGAAAAAATTTATTATACAATCACAAAAAAGACTTACGATGACAATGGAAAATGGAATGAAAGGGCCTGGCAGACAGCCGTAAAAAATTCTAAGCCTACAGAAAATTCGATTTTATATGAAAAAAGTTTTGAAATAGAAGATGATTGTATTATCCGCGCAATGGCGGTAAAAAAAGACGGAACAAAGCGCTATGCAATGACATGCTTTGATTTTGATTTGGAATCTAACACGGATTTTTCCGGCACAAATCTTGAATCCCCGGATTGGCAGAATCAGGTTATTTACTTTCTTGTAACCGACAGATTTGCGAATGGAAACCGTGAAAACGATAAATTAACTGGTCTTACGGATCAAAATGGAAATGCCTATGATGAGTCTAAAGTCCTTCCCGGACAGCCTGTTTCTGGCTATAACGGTGGAGACCTTGCCGGCATCACTCAAAAACTTGATTATATTAAAGAACTTGGTTGCACCGCAATCTGGATTACACCACCTGTAAAAAATCAGGTCGCAGAGGGAAACTATCACGGTTATCATGGATATTGGGCAAGTGATTTTACAAAGGTAGACGAACATTTTGGAACACTCGAAGACTATCAGACATTGGTTGACGAGGCTCATAAGCGAGGAATCGCCGTTATCCAGGATATTGTAGTAAATCATACCGGTGACTATCAGAAAATCTCGGATAATGTTCAGTTTACAAAAGAAAAAATCGCTTCAGGCAATACAAGTGATTTTAAATTAAATGCAGATTCTGTTCCTTTAAATCATCCGGAGCAGCTTCCATGGGCTTTCAATGATATTGCAAATTTGACGGAAGATGAATTTGAGAACTGCTCATTCTATCATTTTAACTCTACGATTACAGATTTTACCAATCCAGCCCAGCGATATACATGGCAGTCAAGCAATCTTGATGATATTGCAACTGATAACCCTGTCGTGCGAAATCTTTTGCGTGGATCATTCCGTTATTGGATTGACAAAGCAGGAATCGATGGCTACCGAATTGATACAGTTATGTATGTTGAGGAAGATTTTTTTGAAGATTTCATAAATTCAACAGAAACAGGAAATCTTGGAATCCGCCCCTATGCTGCAACAAAAGGTAAAAAGGACTTTATTAATTTTGGCGAAGCCTGGTCAAGCGATGAAAAACTTGTAAGTGGATACACAAGAAGCGAAATAGGGCAAAAACGAATAGATGGCATGATTTACTTCCCGCTGAGGTTTGCTATTACTGACACAATCAGCGGTGGCAGTAGAACAGATGCAATTTCAAAAGTCCTCATGAATCGCTATAAAAAGGATTCAAATGTTTATTACCAGAATCCAGACCGTCTTGTAACCTGGATTGATAATCACGACACAGAGCGTTTTGGAAAAATTATGTATGGAACACCTGAGCTCGTAAAGGCTGCCTACGGAATTATATTCACTATTCCAGGAATTCCTCAGCTTTATTACGGAGTTGAACAGGGCTTTGACGGTGATGACAGGGCCGGAATGTTCGCTGGAAGTTATAAATCTGCCGGTCAGGTTCAGAGTCAGGATTATTTTGGTACAGATGGTGAATGGTTCAAATATTTCCAGAATCTCATTGCAATGCGCAAGGAAAATGCTGTATTCCGTTCAAATCGTCTTGAAATTCTGGCGGATACAAGTTCTGGCGCAGGTCTTTTTGCCTATGTTATTCAGCAGACTGATTCTGAAGGAAAAGCTGTCGATGGAAGTGCAAAAAACAAGGCAATCTATATAATGAACACATCTGGTGTAGCCCAGGTACTTTCAAATACATGCTCTCTGCTTGCTGCCGGCGAAGAATACAAAATTATTTCTGAAGTTTCTGCCTGTCCGTCTGCCTCAGAACTTGCTTCTGTTATCAATATTGGTAAAAACAAAGAGGCCGAGGCAATAATTCCTGGTCATAGCTGTGCGATTTATCTTTTGGAGAAAACTAATTCTTCTGTAGCTGATTCATCTGGAGTTGTAAAAATTACTTCTCTTCCTGAAAATACAGTCTCAGGAAATTCTCTTGAAATAAAAGGAAAAGCAACAAAGGCTGGTCTGGTAAAAGCTGTAATTGACGGAGATTATTCTGCTGCTGTAGAAACAAACGTTAACGCAAATGAGGAATTCTCAATAAATCTAAAAACAGATTCTTTTAACACTGGCAAAATTGAAGTTCAGCTTCTGCTTATTTCTGAAGGTGGATATTACTATTCAGAAAAGGAAAGTTTTGATTTCAGCAGGCCTTATGTTTTTGTAAAGAGAATAAAAGACGGTGTTTTGGATGACAATGGAGTTGGAATTGCACGCGGAAAGGTCGCTTTGCCAACAGATACATCATTTATTCATCAAATGGACATAATGGGAGTGGATGTATATCGTGCCGGAAATAATATCAGGCTCGGTGTAATGATGAATACGCTTTCAAATACCTGGAATCCTACGTCAAACTATTTTGATCATGTAATCTTCCATTTATTTATTTCTGATGGTGATGATAATACCGGTTGCGAATATCATCCAAATTATGATTATAAACTGCCTGAGAATTTTGGTAAGTGGGATTATATGTATCAGTGTAACGGATGGGGACAGGCATTCTATTCCTGTGATGGAGCTGGTAAAGATTCTCTGGGAAAAGCTGTTACTCCAACACCTTCAAATAATCCTGTTGTCGATTGGAAAAATATCACAAACACAGAAGGTCTTGCAAAACTAAAATCTACATGGAACAAGTATTTGAAAAACGAAATTGCTGCCGGAACTGAATGGCAGGATGTCCCTGGCATGATATGGTTTACGATTCCAGCAAATGCGATTGGAAATCCGGCAAATCTTTCAGGATATAAATTCTACATCAATACTTATGATTTCGATATGGGAAATCCAAGGGGAATGATTGTAGGAAAACCTGAACAGTACAAATACGCCACAAGCTTAAGTTTTGAAGAAACAGGAAGTTCATTGAATAAAGAATCTCTCTCAGAAGATGAGATTAACAAGATAATCTTAGATAAAACTCCTAAGGTTATTGATGAACTTGATGCTTCAATCATTTTGGAATAGCAGTTAATTAAAACTGAAAATAAATAGGAGGAAATATGAAAAAACTACTGAAAAATTGTGCCATGTTCCTGGCTCTTAGTGCCCTCATTTTCAATTTCGTTGCCTGTAAAAGCAATGATGACGACGATGATTCAGGCAGCTCTCCGTCATTGCCAAGTGCATCGGCTGAAATTCCTGCGGGCTATCTTCGGGTAAACATGGAAGGCTCTGGAAGCTATTATCTTTGGGCATGGAAGGACATTGATTCTTCTGAATCGGCAAAATGTACCAGCTGGAGTGATGGAGGAATTCCTTTCGACCACAGTAACGGCGGATTTTCTTGTGTTGACATAAAACTGGCAGATCCTGCATCTATAGTAGGATTGATTGTAAAGAGCAGGGATGGAAATACAAAATATTCTGGTGAGTCAGACGTATTTTTCTATTTCCCTAAGAAATACAATCAGATATACTTCAAAAAAGGAAGTGGAACCGTGTATTTGGATTCTTCATTTACAAAAGAACCTGTAGGAACAAGCAATGCGACTATTACAGGAAATAATGTAATTACCCTCTCTTGCAATGGCATAGTTTTGAGCGAAAAAACTGTAAAACTTACGGATAAAAATGGAAGCCCTGTTTCTGTTAAGTCGTATGATTCAGAAAACAAAACAATTACCCTTTCAGCCAGCTTAAAATCAAGCTATGCAACTTCTGCACCATATACAATTGAAGTTACTGATTCAGAAGGAAATACTGACAAGCTTTCAGTCGGTGTTTCAAGTTCTCTGGTAGAAAAGTGGTTTGGAAAAAATGCCGTTTCTTCATTGGCTGCTTCTGATCTTGCTCTCGGTCTTACTCTGACCGGAACAAGTGCTTCATTTAAAACATGGGCACCTATTGCTTCTAAAGTTGAACTTCTTTTGTTCGCAAACGCAAGCGAACTTTCAAAGCCTTCAACAGATCCTGTAAAAATGGATCTTGACGGAAACGGATTCTGGACCGTAAAAAATGTAAATGTTGCATCTTACAAATATTATAAATTCCGAATTACAAACAATGATGTTGAAAAAGATGTCGCTGATATCTGGAGTTATATTGCAAGCGGAGACAGCGTTGCAAGCCAGATTTGCAGCATTGATGATGCTTCTGCAAAACCTGCTGACTGGGAAGAGACTTATGTCAACCCGTTTGGAAAGTCCGGTACAGAAACAAAATCTTATACAGACGCTGTAATTTATGAGATGCATATCCGCGACTGGTCTAGGGCATTTGCAAAAAGCAGCCTTGGAAAATTTGACGACATTACAGAAGCCTTAAAAGATACTGGTGCATTCGCAAAGCATTTGAAAGATTTGGGCATTACTCACGTTCAGATTCTTCCAATGTTTGATTATGCAGAGACAAATGCTGACTCTAACTATAACTGGGGTTACAATCCTTACCATTATAATGTTCCTGAAGGACGCTACACAAACTACGGCACAGAAAAAGATGGAACTGATTCTGTAATCCAGATGCGAAAAATGATTAAGGCTTTCCATGATGCAGGTATCGCAGTAAATATGGATGTTGTCTACAATCACACAAGCGGAGTCGGTAACGGTTCTTTGTATGACATGACTGTTCCTGAGTATTTCTATCGCTTTGATTCTCAGGGAAATTATGCTAATGGTTCTGGCTGTGGAAATGAGATTGCAACAGATCACAAAATGGTAAACTATTACGTTGTTGAATCATTGAAGCACTGGATGAAAGATTACCACATCAACGGTTTCCGTTTTGACCTTATGGGCTGTCTCGAACAGTCAACTATGAAGGATATTTACAATGCCCTTTACTCAATTGATAAAAATGTAATGGTTTACGGTGAGCCTTGGACTGGTGGTTCTTCGGAAGTTGAAGATGGTGCTGTTGCTGCTGTTAATACAAGCAAAGATGGTTACGGCATAGCTGCATTTGATGATGATTTCCGTGATGCAATCAAGGGAAAGGAATTCGGCGGCTTCGGAACTGGTCAGGTTCAGGGTAAATATGCTGATTCTGGAATTATTGCAGGTCTTTGTGGTGAGCCAGGAACTAACAAGCGAAACGGAACAGGCAAGAAAGGACTTTCTTTGCATTATGTAGAATGTCACGATAATTATACTCTGTTTGATAAACTTGCTATTTCTTATCTTGGCAAAAGTTCATATTCCGGTGATTTGTTTGCTGCAATCGGTGGTGCAGGCCTTAATGCCGTAAAAGCACAGAATAAACTTGCTGCCGCTTACATCTTCCTTTCTCAGGGAACTCCGTTCATCAACGGCGGACAGGAATTCCTGCGTACAAAACAGGGAAATGAAAACAGCTATGCTTCAAGTGATAAAATCAATCAGATTGATTTGGGCATGGCAGAAACTTATTCTGATGTCTACAAGACTTACAAGGGATTGATTGCTCTCCGCAAGGCAAATCCACAGGCATTTGGTGCTAATGACAGTCCTGTTGCAGAAACATACAAGGGCACAAAAGGTGTAACAAAATACAATACCGGCGACTTCCTCGTCTACTTCAACGCAACAGACGCTGATGTTTCAATCGAGACAAACGGCTACAGCAAGGCAGTTGATGTCACAAGCGGTACCCCAACCGAAAGCACTACATTGCCAGGTTCTGTTCCTGCAAAATCATTCCTTATCTTGAAAAAATAGGGCTTTGCTCAGATTTTTCTTCCGGCTCACTGTGCTTCCGGCATGGTGGGCCGTTTTTTTTTCCGGAAAAATAAAAATTGATTCGTTAAATTCCTATGTTTGCTTGGAATTTTCCCTTAATTTCTCAAAGTCTTTTTGGTATCATTATAATCGAAATGATTAGACGCATTTTATCATTATTTTTGCTTTCTGGTTGCATTTTGGGATGCCACAGAATTGAGACCAGCAATAAAAGCAGCAGGAGCCATAAAGTGAATACAAAAGTTATTGACCAATATATCGAAGATTTGATGACTAAATCAACCGCCGAAATTCCTGTATGGAACATCGAAAAGGCCAGGGCTGGCAAAAAGTCCGGCTGGGATTACATCGACGGCTGCATGATTATGGCCCTGCTTGAACTTTACGACACCAGCAAAGATGAAAAATACCTCAAATTTGCTGATTATTACGAGGACTTCCGCATCAGCGACGACGGAAGCATCGACGGCTTTAAAAAAGAAGAATGGAATATCGACTCAATCAATGGCGGAAAAAATCTTTTCCCCCTTTATTCGCTCACTAAAAAAGAAAAATACAGGCTTGCCCTCGATAAACTTTTTGAGCAGGTAAAAGACCAGCCCCGCACAAAGGAAGGCAATTTCTGGCACAAGGCGATTTATCCAAATCAGGTCTGGCTCGACGGGCTTTACATGGGCCTGCCTTTTTACATGGAATACGATGCAAGCTTTAACGGCGGCAAAAACAAGGACGACATTTACAGTCAGTTCTTTAATGTTGAAAAGCTGATGAAAAATCCTGCCGACGGACTTTATTATCACTGTTTCGACAGCTCAAAGTCTGCTTTCTGGTGTGATAAAAATACCGGTCTCTGCCAGAACTACTGGCTTCGCGCTCTCGGATGGTTCAGCATGGCAATGCTCGACACTTTGAACCACGCCCCGGACAAGGGCAGCGACAACTGGAATCACTTGAAGGCAATGTTTATCGATTTGCAGGATGCAATGCTCCGGGTTCAGGATCAGAGCGGAATGTGGTATCAGCTGCCGGCCCTGCCAGATGCAGAAGGCAATTATCTTGAGACTTCGGGAACTTCAATCTTCGCTTACTCGCTTTTGAAAGGCCTGCGTACTGGAATCTTGTCGGACGCCCCGAATGCAGAAAAGTATAAAGAGGCTGGAATCAAAGCCTTTGAGGGAATCTGTCAGAAATACCTTAAAACAGAGGACGGCGTTTTGAGTCTGGACGGAATCTGTCTGGTTGCAGGACTTGGCCCTGAAAACAACAGGCGACGTGACGGAAGCGTTGCCTACTATTTGAGCGAGCCAGTCGTAAAAGATGACGCCAAAGGTGTCGGTCCCTTCATTCTGGCATACAACGAATATAAGTTAATTAAAAAATAGGTCAATGACTAATTGAGCGTTACAAAGGCTGCCTGTACCGTCATGCTTCTGCTTCTTGTGTCAGCGTCAACTTCTGGCGGGAGAAAGGCGGCCTGTCTTCGGAATGAGCCGAAGATGTTCTCTCCGTTTTCAAATTTCGTGCAGCAGGTGCAGTCCCGGGCAACCACGATATTTTCTTCCTTTATACCGGCATTTTTGAGGACGGAAAGATTTGCCTCAGTCAGCGAGAGCATGAATTTGTCTCCTGCCTTCGTCACGCATTTTTTGCCGAAATTCTTTACAAAATATTCCGCCCGCTCCTGATCAACAAAATAGCAGCAGTCTCCGATGTGGGGGCCTATTGCGGCGGAAATATTCTCCCTCTTTGAGCCGTACAATTCAATCATTTTTTCGACACCGGCTCCGACGATTCCTGTTCCCTTCCAGCCTGAGTGAAAGGCGCCGATTGCTTTTTTTTCGTGGTCGTATAAAAAAATCGGAAGGCAGTCAGCGACAGTGACTGTTGGAATTAAAAGGGGATTTTTTGTTACGATTCCATCTCCCTGCAGCTTCTCTGTGTCGCCTTCATCTTTTGCCTCGAAGACGGTCTTTGAGTGAATCAGTTCAAGCGGCGTGATTTTTTTATCCGGGAAAATTTTCTTGAGGCTTTCCGTCCTATTTTCATTTGTCTCATTCCAGCGAAACCTCATCGAACCTGCCTTTAAAAGAGTCATTCCCCAAAGGGCGTGACTTTCCTTTTCAGTAGATTCCAGAGGAATGCCATTATAATAGAAGAAAAATGAAAAATATTTGCTTTCCTGAGAATTTGAGCTTTCAAGTTCTTTTTTGATGGAGATGGTATTTATCATAAACTTAATTCCGGCCGGCTGCCACAGGATTTAATTTTTGGCCTTCTTTTTATCGAGGTTTTCCAGGTCAATAACGAAATTAAGGGCGCTTTCAATCATCTTCTGAGAAGCTTCGATTTTCTTTATGAAAGGTTCGTTGTTCTTGTCCTTCATCTTGTTCAGGTTTGAAACCGTATCAAAGCGGCTGTCTTTTGAAAGCCCGAGAATTCCTGAGAGAATCTGATTGATTGCCCTCGCGTTGTCACAGAAGCGATGGATAAGGCTTCGGACATCGCTCTCGATTTCACGCATCATCTGGTCGACTTTTGTCTGGGCCTGAAGGGTGCGAGATCCTTCCTCGTGAATTTTATTGAAAATCGCGCCGAGTTCTCCGTGGAAAGAAAGCTTTCGCTCAAGTTCCTGGAACGAAATCGAAAGCTGGATCATGGCACCGAAACTTTCCGAGAAGAGATTGTAGTTTTCTTTTTTGTTGAATGAGCCCTGGACGAGAAGGGTCTTTAAATCAAGCTCGCAGACAGAAAAACCCTCTCGCATGAACCAGTTGAGGAAGCCCAGGGTTGTTTCGTAAGTAAAATCTATGCCGCCCCAAAGACTGTCCCAAGGTCGCTGAGGGAAAAGGGGGAAGGTATCCAGTTCGAAATTGACTTTGAGGCTTGATAGAAGGGCTTCCTTTTTACAGTCGCTTTCCCATGCAGCCCACTTCTGGTCAAAAATTTTCTTCCATGTGTTTTTGTATTTGACGAACCAGTCTTCGCCGCCGGAAAATGTATTTATCCGCCACTGGGAATCAGCATGAATGAGGCGGGAGATTGAGCGGAGGGGAATGCTGGTTACGAACATCTGCAAAAGACCCAGACTCGAGTGTGCCTTGCTCAAAAAGTCTCCGGCGTCACGGCCAGTATTCTCGTCGTTCAGATGTTTGGAATTGCGGATTGCAAAAAGATAAAGTGCCTCAAGAAATTCATCGGGAATTACAATCGAACTGCACATGATTTGGGCAAAGGAATCGAGGTCCGCCTCAATCTGACCGAAAGGACAGATGAATTCTGTTGAGGAAATCTGCGAGAACTGCAAAAGAAGCCGGGCAAAAGGAATTTTAACAAACTGCCGCATCCATTCAGTGGCCTTGGCGGCGTCGTACATCTGTTTTTTTTCGTTTGCAGGAATATTCTCAAAAATGTCGTCGAGCCGGCGCAAAAGGTTGCTTCGTGTGTCCGGCCTGATTTCCGGCGTTACCGGGTTTGAGTAAGGGTCAACGTTTGTCGTGATTTCTGCCGTTACCGCGCTCATTACAAAGGAACTGAGGAAAACATAAAATGAGCCGTCGCTGTCTTCGAGGGAATTCAAATATGGCCGGAAAAAATCCGCGCAGGCCTTTAATTCGGTGAGCTGCTGGTAAAAATTTGTGAGCAGGAGGCTCTGCTTGTAATTTACGACTTCCGGGAAATTCCGCTGGATGTTGTGGGCGATTTCAGAAAGCTTATATTCGTTGTAGATTGTATTCTGGGTGGTGTTTGAAAGAATTGATTTGAGCCAGATGAAAAAACGGAGCAGGACAGATTCATTTTTGATTTTGATTTCCAGAGGTTCTGTATTGTCGTCAAATTTTTCATCAGCCGGCTGAATCGAAGCCGCTATGAAATTTGTGTCGGGTTTCATCTGATCAAGAATGCTCTGTCTTTCTTCGTCAGAAATTCCCGTGACCATGCGCTCAAAAGAATCTCGCTTTTCCATAAATTAATATTTTATAAGAAAATCTGAGATATAACAAGTAAAGTAATCTTAAAAAAATATAAAAAACGCCGGACTTTTGCATTCACTTGTACAAGAAAAGTCCGGCGTTTTTTAATATAAATAAGCGAATTATTTATTCAAATATTCTACAACGAGTTCGCCCATCTTCTTTGTGCCGACGAGCTTACCTGCTGCCTTTACCTCATCGAGGTGGCTTCCTGCGATGTCACCTGTGCGGTATCCGTCATCGAGAACTGCGTTGACTGCATTTTCGATTGCCTTAGCTTCTGTCTCAAGCTTGAAGCTGTAGCGGAGGAGCATTGCTGCAGAAAGGATTGTTGCCAGTGGGTTAGCAAGGTCTTTTCCTGCGATGTCCGGAGCTGAACCGTGGATTGGCTCGTAGAGGCCTGGGCCTGTTCCGTCACCCAAAGATGCAGAAGCCAGCATACCGATTGAACCTGTAATCTGGCTTGCTTCGTCAGAAAGGATGTCACCGAACATGTTGCTTGTTGCGATTACGTCGAACTGGCGTGGGTTTCGAACCATCTGCATTGAAGCGTTGTCGATGTAGAGGTAAGAAAGCTGAACTTCCGGATAATCTTTTTTAACGTCTTCTGCAACACGGCGCCAGAGCTGTGAAGAGTTGAGGATGTTTGCCTTGTCTACAACGCAGAGTCTTTTCTGGCGGTTCATTGCGTATTCAAAGCCCATGCGGACGATTCGCTCGATTTCTGGGCGTGTGTATTTTTCTGTGTCCCAGGCTGTGTTTCCGTCTGCGCTTGTTCCGCGTTCACCGAAGTAGATGCCTCCTGTAAGCTCGCGGACGATGAGGATATCAAGGCCTTCGCCGACGATTTCGTCTTTGAGAGGGCAGGCATCCTTAAGCTGCTTCCACATTACAGCCGGCCGGAGGTTTGCGAAAACCTTCATGCCGCCACGCATTCCGAGCAAGGCCTTTTCCGGGCGGATTTCAGAAGGAAGGTTGTCCCATTTTGGACCGCCGACTGCACCGAGCAGGGCTGCGTCTGATTTAAGACAGATATCGAGCTGATCCTGTGGGAGCGGATGACCGAATTTGTCGATTGCGGCTCCTCCTGCAAGAACGTTTGTATAATTCCACTTGTGACCATATTTTTTTGCTACTGCATCAAGAACTTTAACTGCCTCAGCAACAACATCAGGGCCGATTCCATCGCCAGGAATCAAAGCGATTGTCTTTTCCATATTTTACTCCATTAAAATGAATTAAATTACGGATTTATTATAGTGATACATCTATATTGCGTAAAGTGAAATAATATAAAGATAATAGTGTAAGAAATGCAACGTAACACACCCGAACCGCGTAAATGTCAAAGAAACTTTTCGTTTGAATTCCAGAAGAAACTGTGCTTTAATTAGCGCATGGAGGAAAATTATGGAATTTGATTCAGAAAAAGCAGTGATTGTGCCGGAAGGCGTTTTTATCATCGGAACTTATGATGAAAATGGAGTGCCCAACGCAATGAACGCAGCCTGGGGAATCCAGTCAGACTACGGTGAGATTACCCTCTATCTTGCAAAGCACAAAACGACAGAAAACCTCAAGAAGACCGGAGCTTTCACGGTTGCCTTTGCCACAAAAAATACAATGCAGATTTCTGATTATTTCGGAGTCGAGAGCGGCAATAATGTCAACAAAATCGAAAAGGCCGGAGTTCATGTCCACAAGAGTGCCCATGTCAATGCTCCTATTATAGAAGAATATCCTGTAACCCTTGAATGTGAGGTTACTGAGTGGAACGAGGAGAGGGAATACCTGCGCGGAAAGATTGTCGCCCAGCAGGCTGATGAATCTGTCCTCACCGACGGAAAAATCGATTTGGGCAAGCTGCAGCCGATTATGTATGACGCTTCCTTCCATGTTTACCGCGTGATCGGCGACATCGTTGGAAATGCATTTAAAGACGGCCTGGCAATCAAAAATTCGTAAAAAACTGTTCTACTTTTTAAACTAACAGATTTTTAAAATTTTTTCTTGACAAAAGAATTAAAGGGGAGTAATCTAAAAAACATAGGTAAGCGGTTGCCTATATTTCCTAAGATTCTGGCCGCCGTATACCATACACACACACTTTTTTTTCAAACATTTAGGAGGAAATATGAAAAAAAGTAATTTGATTTTGGGTGCAGTGCTCTGTGCTGCAGCATTGGTTTCTACAGGCTGCGAAAAGAAGGGCGGTGACACTTCTGCTGCAAAGAAAGACGCTAGCAAAAACCTGGTAGTCTGGTCTTTCACAGATGAGTTGGAAGGAATGATTAACAATTATTACAAACCTGCTCATCCAGATATGACAGTTGAGTATTCAATGACACCAACTGATCAGTTCCCTAACAAACTTGACCCTGTTCTTCAGAGTGGTTCTGGTACACCAGACGTATTCGCATTGGAGAACGCTTTCGTTCGCAAATATATCGAGTCTGACCTTCTTCTCCCACTTGATGATGTTTACGAAGAGGTTAAAGGCAAAATGGCTGACTATCCTATGAAAATAGGTACTTACAATGGTCACGTTTACGGTATGGCATGGCAGGTATGTCCTGGTGCATTGTTCTACCGCCGAAGCCTTGCAAAAGCTTACCTCGGAACAGACGATCCAGTAGAAGTTCAGAAATATGTTTCTGACCTCAAAAAATTCGTAGAGACAGCAAAACTCCTCAAAGAGAAATCAAACGGAAAATGTGACATCGTTTCTTCTTCAGGCGATATGTTCATGCCATACAAAGGCGCTCGCAAACAGCCATGGGTAGTAAACGACAAACTCGTTGTAGATCCAGCTATGGAGCAGTTCATGGATATGTGTAAGACACTCCATGACGAGAACCTCGACGGCCGCGTTGGTCAGTGGTCAGAAGGTTGGTTCGCTGGTATGAAGGGAACTCTCAAAGATGAAAAAGGAAATCCAGTAGAAGTATTCTGCTACCTCCTCCCAACATGGGGTCTCCACTACGTTCTCAAACAGAACTCACCAGATACAGCAGGCGACTGGGCTATGTGTGCTGGACCAGCTAACTACTACTGGGGCGGTACTTGGATCGCTGCTTACAAGAACACAAAGAATCCAAACGCTGCTAAAGAGATGATCAAATATCTCGCAACAGACGACACATTCCTTACAGCATATGCTAAATCTTCTGGCGATACAGTTGGTAACTTGAACGTTCAGAACGCCCTCAAAGACAGCTTCTCTGATCCATACCTTGCTGGACAGAACCACTACAAAGAGTTCTGTGAAATGGCTAAAGGTATCGATGGTAGCTTGATTCAGGGTACAGACCAGCAGATTGAGGCTTTGTTCAACGAAGCAACAGCTGCTTATGCAAACGGCGAAAAAACAAAGGAACAGGCTTTGAAAGACTTCAAAGACCAGGTTTCTTCAACAATGGGATATTAGTCTGACTGTACACTAATACCGTAAAAGGGGAGTGTATTTCTGTAATCGTGTGAATTCAGGGCGTTTTCAGAAACACTCCCCTTTTTATTGCCTATTTGCATGTACTTGGGGGAAAAAATGGTTAAATCTGATGTACAAAAAAGACTGAATAAATATGGATATATTTTCACGCTTCCTTTTGTCATTATTTTCTTGATTTTTAATTTATGGCCGACAATTTATACCTTCCTTTTGTCTTTTGGTGATCTTCGCGGTCTTAAGACGAGTTATAATATTATCGGTGTTGCAAACTTTGCAAAGTTGGTTTCGGATCCTTACTTTTGGGGTGCGGTTGTAAACACATTTATTATCTGGGGATTGAACTTCGCTCCTCAGCTTGGACTTGCCTTACTTTTTGCTGTTTGGCTTACAAATACGAAATTTAATCTACGCGGAAAGAATTTGTTCAGGGCTTTGTTCTATATGCCTAACCTTTTGACAGCTACTTCTGTCGCAATTTTGTTCCGCAGTTTGTTTGCATATCCAGTCGGCCCTGTTAATCAGTTGCTCTTGAATATTGGTATCGTTTCGGAGGCCTTCCAGTTCTTCCGAAGTGTTCCTTCGTCTCGAATCATTGTTGCTTTCATTCAGTGGTGGATGTGGTGTGGTCAGACCTTGATTTTGCTCATGGCTGCTATTACTGCAATTTCTCCTTCATTGTATGAATCTGCTGTTATCGACGGTGCTAATGAATGGCAGTGTACATGGAAAATCACTGTTCCTCTGCTCCGTCCGATGATGTTCTATCTGCTTATTACATCAATGGTTGGTGGTATGCAGATGTTCGATATTCCATTCCTTCTTACTGATATGCATGGTGGCCCGGACTACAAGATCAGAACCACGGCTATCTATATGTATAACATTGCTTTCCAGGGGCGTAACGATTATTCTTATGCGGCCGCAATTTCTATCGGCATGTTCGTTATTACGATTATTCTTGCGCTTGGAATTAATTACATGATTAAAGAGCGTGCTCCGAAAAGCTACAAAAAAGGAGTAGGAAAATGAAAAATTATCAGCAGGAAAAATTTACACAACAGCTTGTAATTTATGCTTTCATGATTGTTTTCGCACTTATTGCTGTAGTTCCTATTTGGCTCATGCTCATTAATGCTACACGTTCAACTGCGGAAATTAACGAAGGAATTTCTTTGTTCCCAAGCGTTTACGCTATGGCAAACTGGAAAGTCCTTACTGGCCGAGGTTTTAAACTTGCGGTCGGATTTAAGAACAGTCTTACAATTTCAATATTGGTAACAATGTTGAGCGTTTATTTTTCATCATTGGTTGCTTATGGTATCCATGTTTATCGTTTCAAGGCTCGAAAGATTCTCTGGAACCTTATCATGATGCTCATCATGCTTCCGGCTTCGCTTTCATTCATCGGTTTCGTACAGTTCATGTCAAAAGCACATCTCATGAACAGCTACATTCCTTTGATTATTCCTAGCATTGCTTCTGCAGGAACTGTATTGTTCATGAAGCAATACATGGATTCAGTTCTTTCATTCGAACTTATCGAGGCTGCCCGTATTGACGGTGCAAGTGAATTTGGTATCTTCAACGGTATCATTCTTCCGGTTCTTAAACCGGCTCTTGCTACTCAGGCAATCTTCGCTTTCGTTGGTTCATGGAACAACTTCATGACTCCGTTCGTATTGCTCTCTAGTACCGAAAAATATACACTCCCGATGCTCGTTCAGATGCTTCGTGGTGATATTTACCGAACAGAATACGGCGGAATTTACTTGGGTATCGCAGTTTCGTTGATCCCAATCATTATTTTCTATGCATTTATGTCACGCTATATCATCAGCGGTTTGACAATGGGTTCTGTTAAGGAATAAAAATTATGGAAAATCAGAAAACGGTTCGTGTTACAAATCCGATTCTTACAGGCTTTCATGCAGATCCTTCAATCTGCATGGCCAACGGAGAGTATTTCATCGCGAATTCAACTTTTGAATGGTATCCTGGAGTTGAGATCAGCCGCTCAAAAGATTTGGTTCACTGGACAAGTGTTCCTTCCCCGTTGAGCGAAAAACGCCTCCTTGATATGAACGGCGAAAAATTTTCTTGCGGAATTTGGGCACCATGCCTTTCTTATTCAGACGGTCTTTTCTGGCTGATTTACACAAATGTCCGTAACTGGAATGCCGGACCACACAAAGATTGTCCGAATTTCCTGACTACAGCTCCTTCAATCGAAGGTCCTTGGTCAGATCCTGTTTTCCTTAATGCAAGCGGATTTGACGCTTCCATGTTCCATGATGATGACGGAAAACACTGGTACATCAACATGGAATGGGATTTCCGCGAGACTGGTTACCGTCAGTTCTCTGGAATCGTAATGCGTGAATATGACCCGAAAACAAAAACTTTGGGCAAAGAGCGTTACAAGATTTTCAAGGGAACTGATATCGGTGGCGTTGAAGGTCCGCATTTGTACAAACGCAACGGATGGTATTACATTGCTGCTGCAGAAGGTGGCACTGATTACAAACATGCTCTTACTGTAGGCCGTTCTAAGTCTGTTACTGGCCCTTATGAAGTTCATCCTCAGAATCCTCTGATTTCAGGATGGGGACACGACGATGAGATTACGATTCATAAGGCAGGTCACGGAAGCTGGTGTTCTTCTATCGATGGAAAACGCACTTATCTTGTTTACCTTTGCGGTCGACCGCTTCCTGGCAAAGAAGATTGTGTCCTCGGCCGAGAGACTGCTTTGGCTGAAATCGAATGGAAAGATGACTGGCCATATGTAAAAGAGCCAGACGGCACTCTTGATAATGTTCCGCCGGACTATGTTGACGTTCCTGTTAGCGCAGACAACGATGGAATTCAGTCTGCACCTGGCTGGGGCAAAAATCATTATACCTTTGAAAAGGGTATTCCTGTTGATTTCAAAACCTTGCGCACTCCTGCAGATGGACGCTATTCTGTAACAGAGAGACCGGGCTGGCTTAGAATGTACGGCGGTCAGTCACCATGGTCATTCTATGAGCAGAGCATTTTCTGTCGCCGCCAGACTGACTTCAAATTTGTCGCAGAGACAAAAATCGACTTTGAGCCTGACTATTTCCAGCAGTATGCAGGTATGGTTTACCGCTATGACGAGGAAACGCAATATCTTTTGACTGTTGGTTATAGCGAAACAAGAGGAAAAATCCTTCAGGTCAATACAATCATGCCTCCTCAGCTTGGCTTTGAGTCATGGCAGCAGGGCATGGAAATTGAACTTGAGAAAGGTCCTGTTTGGATGCGTCTTGAAGTTGATCACAATAAAGGATGGTTCTCTTGGTCTCAGGATGGAAAGAATTTCCGAAAAATCCGGCCAATCTGTGAGCCTGCAAAACTTTCTGACGAATTCTGTGGAATGGGATTCACGGGAGCCTTTGTTGGAATGTTCTGTGTAGATACAGAATTCTATAAAAAGCCTGCTGATTTTGAGTATTTTGATTATACGGGATTCGACAGGGAATCAAAATGATAACGATTTATGATATCGCGAATGCAACTGGAGTCTCTGCACCAACAGTATCAAAAGCTTTGAATGGAACTGGGCATCTTTCTGAGAAGACCCGGGAATTCATTCTCAAAAAAGCTCATGAAATGGGGTATGAGCCTAACAGTGCCGCAAGAAGTCTTGCCACAAAACGAACATACCTCATTGGGGTTATCTATGATGATCCAGGTATGCAGAGAGGTTTCAGTCATCCGGTATTTTCCGTTGTATTGAATAAATTCAAGGAAAATGTTGAGGCTGCAGGTTACGATATCATATTCTTGTCATGTCACACAAAAATGTCCTACCGGGCGCACGCTGCGTTTCGCTCGGTAGAAGGCATTGCTATTATAAATGCTGAGTCCCGATTTAGCGAGGAACTTGAGGATTTAGGAAAGGTCGGCATTCCTTGTATTTCTACAAATGCGGTTATACCTGGAATCTGCACGATAATTTCAGACAATAAAAAGGCTGGTTACAAAGCCGCTGAATATCTTGTTTCCATGGGGCATAAAAAGATTGGTTTTTTGGGAGCACCAAATGACAGCTTTTTTTATGCTTCAAAGGAACGGCAGGAAGGGTTCTTCCAGTATTTGAGCGAGCACAATATTCCAATCGACAAGGATTTTTGCGAGGACTGCGAGGATTGGAATGTAAAAGCCGGTCAGAAAGGTTTTGAAAAACTTTACAATCGCCATCCTGACATGACGGCTGTTTTTGCGGTTTCAGATCTTCTTGCTTTGGGGATCTTAGACTATGTTCATGAGCATAAAATAAAAATCCCGGATGATTTATCTATCGTGGGGTTTGATGATGATTATATATCGGAATACACGAATCCAAGGCTGACTACTTTCCGTCAGGATTCAGAGTCTATTGCAAATCTTGCTGCGGATCTTTTGCTTCAGCATGTGGTTGGAGTGCCTGTTCCGAACAAAATGATTCACATACCATGTGAGTTTATGGAACGTGATTCAGTGCAACGTCGCTAACGCGGAGTTTTATAGGAGAATAAATAATGGAATACGTAATTGGCGTAGATTTGGGGACAAGCGGAACTAAGACCGTTTTGTTTTCGACTGATGGGCAACCGATTGCCTCAAAAACAATCGAATATCCTCTCTATCAGCCTCAGAACGGCTGGGCAGAGCAGGCTCCGGAAGACTGGTGGCATGCCGCTTGTGGCAGCATGAAGGAAGTGATTTCCAAAAGTGGAATCAATCCAAAGGACATCAAGGGTATTGGTATTTCAGGACAGATGCACGGTCTTGTAATGCTCGACAAAGCCGGCAATGTTCTTCGCCGCTCAATCATCTGGTGTGACCAGAGAACAGCCGCAGAATGTGATGAAATTACAAGCAAGGTCGGAGCAAGCCGCCTCATTGAATTGACTGCAAACCCGGCCCTCACAGGCTTTACTGCTAGTAAAATCCTCTGGGTTCGAAACAATGAGCCTGAAGTTTACGAAAAATGTGCTCATATTCTCTTGCCAAAAGACTATGTTAGATATATGCTCACGGGCGAATTTGCCACTGAGGTGAGCGATGCAAGCGGTATGCAGCTTTTGGATGTCCCTAACCGATGCTGGTCTGATGAAGTCCTTTCAAAACTCGGAATTGACAAATCTCTCCTTGCAAAAGTTTACGAGTCACCTGAAGTTACAGGAAAGGTTTCTGCTCAGGCTGCTGAGCTTTGTGGTGTTCCGGCTGGCACTCCGGTCGTTGGTGGAGCTGGCGATAATGCTGCGGCTGCTGTCGGTACAGGCACAGTTCAGGACGGAATCGCATTTACAACTTTGGGTACAAGCGGCGTAGTTTTTGCCCACACAGATAAGCTTTCAATCGACCCGAAAGGCCGAGTACATACATTCTGCTGTGCTGTTCCTGGCGCATGGCATGTAATGGGCGTAACTCAGGCCGCAGGTCTTTCACTCAAGTGGTTCCGCGACAATTTCTGCTCAGACGAAATTATTGTTGCAAAAGGACTGGATAAGGATCCTTACTATATTATGGACAAGCAGGCAGAACGAATCCCAATCGGAGCTGACCGCCTTCTTTATCTTCCATATTTGATGGGCGAGCGCACACCTCACCTGGACCCGAACTGCCGTGGCGCTTTCATCGGTCTTTCTGCAATGCACACTCGTCAGCACATGCTCCGTGCAGTAATGGAAGGTGTTGTTTACAGTCAGCGTGACTCAGTTGAAGTCTTGCGCGGAATGGGCGTAAAAATCAACGACATGCTTGCCTGCGGTGGCGGTGGAACAAGCCCTCTCTGGCGGCAGATGCTTGCTGATGTTTACGGATGTCCTGTAAAGACTGTAGTAAGCAAGGAAGGTCCTGCTCTCGGTGTTGCAATTCTTGCTTCTGTCGGTACCGGCGTTTACTCTTCTGTTCAGGAAGCATGCAAGCAGGTCATCAAGACAAATCCTGCTCAGAATCCGATTGCGGCTAATTCTGCAGAATACGAAAAGTTCTACAAGATGTACACAGAACTTTATCCTGCACTCAAAGAGAGTTACGCAAAACTGGCTAAAATCTAGTCAGGCTTAAAATTGGAGGTACAAAAAATGAAAATAAAAAGCGTTTTTTCAAAAGCGTTCGCCAAGTACGGAAAGGTTCTTACAGGTTATGATGTAAGTGACCTTCTCAAAAAACTTGACGACACTACAAAAAAGCCTGACAATGCTGTCATTTATGAGCCGGGCGATGCTGGATTGGAAAGCCTTCCAATTGCAAAAGAGCTGAGCGACAATGCTTACGGCGGAATGCCAATTCAGATTGGCTACTGCAACGGCTACAACACAAAGCTCAACTGTCTTGAATGGCACCGAGGTTCAGAACTTAACATTCCTTCAAACGACATGGTTCTTCTGCTTGCACCTCTTCAGTCTGTTAAAAAGGGAAAACTCGACACAAACCTCGTCGAAGCTTTCTATGTTCCGAAGGGAACAGTCGTACAGGTTTATGAAACAACTTTGCACTACGCACCATGTAATGCAGTTAAAAATGGCGAAGTTTCTAAGGAAGGTTTCCGTGTAATCATTGTTCTTCCAAAGGACACAAACACAGAAAAACCTGCCATTAAGGAAGTTGATTTCGAGGACAAGCTTTTGTGGGCACGCAACAAGTGGCTCATTGCTCACCCGGATTCAAACGAGGCAAAACAGGGCGCATTTGTCGGATTGTTCGGAAAGAACATCGACATTTATAAAAAATAAATTTTTTATAAGAGGTATAAAATGATTAACAACAAACCAAAAATCAAAATCGGTATCGTAGCTGTCAGCCGCGACTGTTTCCCAGAGTCTCTCGCTGTAAACCGCAGAAAGGCTCTTGTTGCTGCATATACAAAAAAGTATGGTGCAGATGAAATTTACGAATGCCCTGTATGTATCGTAGAAAGCGAAATCCACATGTGCCAGGCATTGGAAGACATCAAGAAAGCCGGCTGTAACGCACTTTGTGTTTACCTCGGAAACTTCGGCCCAGAGATTTCTGAGACTTTGCTTGCTAAGCACTTTGATGGCCCGAAGATGTTCTGTGCTGCTGCAGAAGAGACCTCTAAAGACGGTGGACTTATCCAGGGACGAGGCGACGCTTACTGTGGTATGCTCAACGCTTCTTACAACCTCAAGCTCCGCAACATCAAGGCTTATATCCCAGAGTATCCTGTTGGAACTGCTGAGCAGTGTGCAGACATGATTCATGAATTTGCACCAATCGCAAAGGCTGTTTATGCTTTGAATCACCTCAAGATTATTTCTTTCGGACCACGTCCTCTCAACTTCCTTGCTTGTAACGCACCAATCAAACAGCTTTACAACATCGGTGTTGAAATCGAAGAGAACTCTGAGCTTGACTTGTTCGAGTCATTCAACAAGCATGCTGGCGACGCTCGTATTAAAGACGTTGTTGCAGATATGGAAAAAGAGCTTGGCGCTGGAAACAAAAAGCCTGAGATTCTTGAAAAACTCGCTCAGTACGAACTTACTCTCCTTGACTGGGTTGAAGCTCACAAAGGATACCGCGAGTTCGTTGCAATTGCTGGCAAATGCTGGCCTGCATTCCAGACACAGTTCGGATTCGTTCCTTGCTATGTAAACAGCCGTCTCACAAAGATGGGTATTCCTGTATCTTGCGAAGTTGATATCTATGGATGTCTCTCTGAGTTCATCGGTACTGTTGTTTCTGACGACACAGTTACATTGCTCGACATCAACAACACTGTTCCACAGGACATCTATGATGAAGACATCAAGGGTAAGCACGGAACTTACACAATCAAAGATACATTCATGGGCTTCCACTGCGGAAACACAGCTTCTACAAAGCTTTCATTCTGCGAAATGAAGTATCAGCTGATTATGGCTCGTGCTCTTCCAGTTGAAGTTACAAACGGAACTTTGGAAGGAGACATCGCACCGGGACCAATCACTTTCTACCGCCTGCAGTCAACTTCTGACAACATCCTCCGCGCTTACATTGCACAGGGTGAAGTCCTCCCGGTTGCTACACGTTCATTCGGTGGCATTGGTATTTTCGCTATCCCGGAAATGGGCCGCTTCTATCGTCACGTACTCATCGAAAAGAACTTCCCTCACCATGGTGCAGTTGCATTCGGCCACTTTGGCAAGGCACTCTACGAGGTATTCAAGTACATCGGTGTTGAAGCAGATGAAATCGGATACAATCAGCCTAAAGGCGTTTTGTATAAAGGCGAGAATCCGTTCGCATAATCTTTTTGTGAATAGGATTTCATCCTGAACTTTTCCTCCTTGTTTGCAATCTGTGTGAGCACTTTCTTCTAATCTAAGCTCATGCAGGTTGCTTTTTTATTTTTAAATTTTTCGATATAATTTTTTTCATGGAACAGTACAAAAAAGAATTTATCGACTTTATGGTCGAATGCAATGTTTTGAAATTCGGAAGCTTTACGCTCAAAAGCGGCAGGCAGTCACCATTCTTTATGAATGCCGGAGCTTATGTTACAGGAAGCCAGCTCAAAAGGCTTGGTGAATATTACGCAAAGGCAATTCACGACAACTTTGGAGACGACATTGATGTTTTCTTCGGACCTGCCTACAAGGGAATCCCTCTCGCTGTCGTAACGGCTGTTGCTTACTCTGAGCTTTACGGCAAGGAAATCAAATACTGCTGTGACCGCAAGGAAGAAAAAGACCACGGTGCTGACAAGGGCGCTTTGCTGGGCTATAAAATCAAGGACGGGGACCGAGTTGTAATCATCGAAGACGTTACCACAAGCGGCAAATCAATCGAAGAAACTTACCCGAAAATCAAGGCTCAGGAAACAACTGAGGGCGGAATCAAAATCGTCGGTGAAATCGTAAGCCTCAACCGCATGGAAAAGGCTCCTGACTCTGACAAGGCTGCCCTCGACGTGATTTCAGAAAAATACGGCTTCCCGGCTCGTGCAATCGTAAGCATGAGCGAGGTCGTTGATGCGCTTTACACAAATGGTGACAAAAAATTGATTACCGATAAAATCAAGGCTGAAATCGACAAATATTACGAAATCTACGGAGTAAAATAAAAAATAAGGGGTGAGAAAATCTTTCTCACCCCCTTTTGCTTTTATATAATCTTACTTGAGAATCTCTCTTGCGCGCTCCAGAGCACCATTGATATGGTCGTGGATGTTTTCTTTTCCAAGTTTTTCTGCCATGCCGGTCTTTTCAAGAAGAACGTAAGGCTGTGTATGGATTCCTGAAATAACGATTGTAATTCCTTTTTTATCACAAAGGGCTTTTGCCTGCTCGAGGGCTTTGATTCCGCCTGCATCGAGGTAGATTGTGTTCCTCATGCGGAGGATAAGGACTTTGTAGCTTACGCCAGCCATTCCTGCACGCTCCATTGCGATTTCAAATTTTCGGACTGTACCGAAGAAGAGAGGTCCGTCGATTTCGTAGACCATTGCTCCTTCCGGCAGGTCGAGCTTTTCTTCCGGCATGTCTGCTGCGTGGATTCCTGAAATGAGGGCTTCGCGCTTGTTCTGAACTTCTGACAAATCAATCATCTTTTTAATGAAGAAGAATGCTGCAAGTCCGAGTCCGAATTCGATTGCGACCGTCAAATCTACGAAAACAGTAATAAGGAAAGTAACTGCGAAAACTGTGATGTCCGATTTCTGTCCGTGAAGAAGTGCGCGGATTGCAGGGAAGCCTGCCATGTTCCATGCTACGTTGATGAGGACTGCCGCAAGGGCTGCCATCGGAATGTATGAAGCGTATTTTCCGAAGAAAAGAAGAATCAAAAGAAGTGTGAGCGCGTGAATAATTCCTGCGACCGGAGTTTTTCCGCCGTTCTTGATGTTTGTTGCTGTGCGGGCGATGGCTCCTGTTGCCGGGATTCCACCGAATAATGGCGACGCGATGTTTGCGATTCCCTGACCGATAAGCTCTGTGTTCGAGTCGTGCTTACCGCCAGTCATACCGTCAGCGACTACTGCGCTCAAAAGTGACTCGATTGCGGCGAGGACTGCGATTGAAACTGCTGTCGGGAAGAGGGTTCTGATTGTCGTGATTGAGAAATCCGGCAGCTGTGGAGCCGGAAGTGTGTTCGGGATAACGAAATGCTCCCTTCCGTCTGCGAAGAAGCCGATTGTGTCTGTTTTGAGGCCGCAGAATTTGTCGAGAAGGATTGAAGCCACTGTAGCAAGAATCAAAACGATGAAGCTGCCAGGAATCTTTTTGACAAATTTAGACCAGATGAAAATGAAAGCCAGACAGATTGCCGCCATCACGAATGAATACACGTTGACTGTTGAAGCCGACTTGATGTAAACGATGATTTTTGGAAGGAAATCGCCCGGCATTTTTGAGTATTCTTCGCCGAGAATCAGCATTGGTTTTGAGAAATCCGGTACGAGACCGAAGAAGTCACCGATCTGACCTGTTGCGATTGTAACTGCGATTCCGGCCGTGAAGCCTGTGACGATTGTATATGGAATAAACTTGACCAGACCGCCCATTTTAAATGCGCCGAGCAGAATCAAGAGGATGCCGGCCATGACGGTTGCCGTTGCAAGACCGCTCAATCCGAACTGGGCGACGACTCCGTAAACGATGACTGCGAAAGCGCCTGTCGGTCCGCCGATCTGGACAGCCGAACCGCCGAAAGCAGAGATACAGAAGCCTGCGATGATAGCGGTGAATAAGCCTGCCGCCGGGTTTACGCCTGAAGCGATTGCGAATGCGATTGCCAGCGGAAGTGCGACAATGCCTACGATAAGACCTGCGATGAGGTCAGAAACAAAAGTTTTGCCGTTGTAGCCTTTGAGAGAGCTAATAAGCTGTGGTTTGAACATAATGTAAAATTATGCTGTTTTTAGCGGTTTTGTGCAAGAATAGGGGCAGGATGCTTTTTCTTTATGCCTGAAGAATTAGACCGTCGTATGAAGGAGAAACGCTGCCGCCATTTTTGACAATCTGCGAAAGATTTGGAAATTCCGCCAGGTGGTCATTTATGTAGCTTTGAATCTGCCCGTGCTTTTTGTCATGAGTGAGGTGGGTGAACCATGTGTGTCTTGCCCCGATCTGCTCTGCATAGCCCATTGCCTGCAAGAAATTACAGTGGCTTGAATGTTCCCGCTCGCGCAGTGCGTCAATCACAAGATGCTCAATCTGGCCTCCTGCCTTTTTGACTTCGGCAAGAGATTCCTCACTGATGAAGTTGCAGTCGGTGAGGTAGGCGATTGAATGAGGCGAGCCGTCTGATCCTGTGCTGGTGAAAACGAAGCCGATTGTGTGGTGGTTTCCGTGGAGCATGGGGATTGGAACTACTTTGAGTCCGCAGAGATTGAGGGGATTTTCAGAGCTGTTTGAGTCCATGCCGATTAAGTTGAGCTTGGGAATGCCGCCGCCCTTTTCATGGTCAACGAAAATATATGGAAAGCGCTCGTGGATGTAGCCCTTTGTGCGCTCGCTCGTATAGACCGGAAGGCCTTCGCCGGAAGTTTCCGGGTATTTGCTTTTGATTACGCTGTCCTTACACATTGCGGCGGAATTCTTGTGGCTGAAAATGCGCAGGTCGTCAATTCCGTGAAGGTGGTCAGCGTGTGAGTGAGTGATGAAAACGGCATCAAGACTGCATAAATTGAATTTGAGTGCCTGGGTGCGGAAATCCGGCCCGACATCAATGAGGAACTTTTTGCCTTCATGCTCGAGGAGGGCACAGCACCTTAGCCGCTTGTCGTGTTCGTCCGTAGATTTGCAGACTTCACAGGAGCAGGCGATTACAGGAACGCCGTGGCTTGTTCCCGTGCCCATCAAAGTCATTTTCATGGAAGAAATTGTAGCAGAAAGACGCTTTTAGATAAAGGTCACCCCATCAGGGGTGTGTCCGTAACATCTGCGAAATATGCTAATATTTTCATGTCTTTACACGCCTTTCTTGACCATGCTGGGCTAAAAGGCTAAAATAAAAGAATCCAATTTATAGGGAGCCTTAAATGCCATATTCAGAACCGACTAATCTTGGTGTTGTTGCTTGTCCGGGTGGTGCTGTATTTGCCGATGAAGTAATCGCTCATCTCCGCCACATGTATAAACATCGTTTCGCTTTGAAAAGCGATGTTATCTCAAAGAGATACAATCTCGAAAAGGACAAACTGGTTCAGGACATCAATTTCCGTAACGACCTTGCTACTTCCGATCTGGTTGTGCGTGGTTCAACGGATAAATATCGTCCGCCGGTATTCAAAATCAACACGCAGTTCACTTGGTTTGCGAACGGCGAAGTCAAAGCAGAGTTGCTTGAATGCGTTCGCGGTAAAGACATCTACATTTTTCAGGATGCCGAAAATCATTCGCCAATTCCAATGAATGGCGGAAAAAACATGGTTACTTTCTCAGTAAACGACCATGTAATGACTTTGCTTGTCACAATCGATGCCGTACAGCAGGCAGGTGCAAAGTCAATCACGCTTGTTTTACCTTCATTCCCGTACAGTCGTCAGCACAAAAAGAAGAGCCGCGAAGGTCTTACCGCAGCCCTCTTGTGCCACATCTACGAAATGAAGAATGTCACACGCGTCATCACACTCGACATCCATTCACGCGAAATCGTAAATGCATTTAATACAGCTTATCTCGACAACCTGCACGCTTCATATCAGATTATCCGTGAGCTTGCAAAAGTCGTTAACCTTACAGGTCCTAACAAAGAGGATTTGGTAGTCGTTTCCCCGGATACTGGTGCTATCGACCGAAACAAATTCTACGCCACAGGTCTCAAAGTGCCTCTTGCAATGATTTACAAGGAGCGCGATTATTCTGTGGTTACTCAGGACGCAAAAAATACAAATATCAAGAGCGTTAAGCTTCTTGGCGACGTTCAGGGCAAAGTTGCCTTCCTCGCAGACGATATGCTTGGTACAGGCGGTACATTGCTCAAGGCTATGGAATTCCTTCACAACAACGGAGCTACCAAAGTCATCGCCGCAATTTCCCTTCCATTCTTCACAGGCAATGCAGTTGAGCTTTTCGACCAGGCATATAAAGACGGCCTCTTCTACCGCGTAATCGGTACAAACGCAGTCTACCATCCTGATTTGAAGGACAAGGAATGGTTCATCAGCACAAACGTTACTGGCCTCTTCGCAAACGTAATCACACGCGTTCACCACGACCAGAGCCTCAGTGACCTTCTCGATAACCGCACGATTATCGACAAGCTGATTAAAAAAGACACTGACAAGGCCGAAAAGTCAGAATAATTCGAACCAAAAATCCTTCCATGGATTTTTGGATTCGTACGAGAATTTTCTTGTAGAAAATTCTCTCCTTGCTTTAACACCGCATCCGTGCGGTGCTTTTTTTGTATATAAATGACTGACACAATCCTTTGTATTGATATCGGAACTTCCTCGCTGAAGGCGGCTTTGCTGCCGGACAATCTCAGGTCAGCGGGGAAGTTTTTTGTTTCAAGGCAGGCTTTCCCGGAATCAGCCTTTGCCGGCTCAAATTCCGCAAGTTTTTATCTTCCTGCCTTAAAGAATGCCCTTTCAGAGCTGCGGGGAAAAAATCCTGACTGTGCAATCGAGGCAATCTGCGTGAGCGGTAACGGTCCCACGGTCATTTCTGACGATGGGAGGACTTTCCTTTACAGCGAGCCTTACGAATCTTCTCTTAATACAAAATCACTTTTCATTCCAAGATTTCAGGGCTTCCGCGAGCGTTTTCCCGAAAGCTGGCAGAAGACGGAGCATCTTTTTGGTTCTCCGGAATATCTTCTTTATAAGCTTACGGGGCAGGCTCTTTCAATCCTTCCTGAAGAGCGTTTTTTGACCGCCTACTGGACTGAGTCAGAACTTTTATCCTGCGGTTTTTCTCAGTCCGAAATCAAGAAAATCCCGCCTTTCGTAAATTCAGGTGCATTTGCGGGCAAGGTGAGCGGGGAAGCAGCCCTTGAGACTGGTCTTTTGGAGGGAACTTTTGTCTTTGCGGGTGCTCCTGATTTTGTGGTTGCCCTGATTGGAACAGGCACCGTCCTTCCAGGAAAACTCTGCGACCGAGCCGGAACAAGCGAAGGCCTGAACCTGTGTACGTCAAAGCCGGTTTCCGCCCCGGATTTAAGGACAATGCCCAGCGTAGTGAGCGGAATGTGGAATCTTTCTTACTTAGGTAATGACCTTGCCCGCGGAATTAATCTTCTTCGTGAGGCGGCCCTTTCTAACGGCGAGTATTTTCCTGACTTCATGACGATTACCGGCGGCCAGGCTTTGAATGATGAGCTTGTCAGACAGAAGGAAGAGGCGAGCGGGCTTAAAATCCTTAAAATGCCGATTGCCGACGCTGAGCTTATCGGTGACCTGATTCTTGCAAGAGTCGCCCTGGGTGATTATGATGATATCCTTGAGGCAGTTTTTGCCATTTTAGGAGCGTGAGTTTTATGCAAGTCTACAATCTTCCGTCAAATCCCAAAGTCCTGATTTTTGACATAGATGCAACTCTTTACACCTGCCCGGAATATGCTCATGAGCAGATTGACTGCCAGATCCGCCACTGGGCTAAGCTCAACGGCTATTCTGTTGAGGGCGCGCGGAACATGATTGCCGACTTCAGGCGGAAGTGGGCGGCTGACCATGACGGCAAGAAAATTTCCCTCGGAAATCTTTTTACAAGTTTCGGAGTTTCAATCGAGACAAGCATCGAGTGGCGCAAGACTCTTTTTAATCCGGCTGATTACCTCCACCGTGACGAAAATCTTATCGCGGCCCTTACTGAGCTTTCAAAAAAATTCTACATGATTTGCGTGACCAACAATCCTGTTGAGCCTGCGCGAAAAACCCTGGAAGTAATCGGAATCTCTGAATTCTTCCCGGAAATTGTCGGCCTCGACACCTGCATGGCAAGCAAGCCTTCAAAAAAGATTCTTGACAAGGCGGTTGAATATGCGGAAGCGGCCCTCGGTTCAAAAATCGAATACACGGACTGCATTTCAATCGGTGACCGTTATGACATCGACCTTTCCCTTGCGATAGAGCTTGGCATGGGCGGCATTCTTGTAAGCGGTGCCGAGGATGTGTGCGGACTGGTTGAGATTCTTTAAGTTTTTTGATAGAATAGATAATCTAAATCGATCCCGTAGCTCAGCTGGATAGAGCATCAAAAACGCTTTCGCGTTTTACCTAATTGAAAGGTCGTTCGTTCGAATCGCATTGGGGCTACGGTATCAGATAAATCGATCCCGTAGCTCAGCTGGATAGAGCATCAAAAACGCTTTCGCGTTTTACCTAATTGAAAGGTCGTTCGTTCGAATCGCATTTGTGGCTACGGTATCAAATAAATCGATCCCGTAGCTCAGCTGGATAGAGCATCCGCCTCCTAAGCGGAAGGTCGTGCGTTCGAATCGCATTGGGGTCAATCGTTTGTTAAGGAGCCTAGCTGATTTTCAATCTGCTGGGCTTTTTCATTTACTTCACTGAATTTGGCGCTGGCGTTGGAGAGGTGCTTTCCTAGGGTGGTCAGTTCTTCTGTAAAGCCTGTGAAATTCTTTTGAATCCCGCTGATTTTTTTGATTATTGACTCTGCCTGCTCTTCGATTTTCATTCCCTTTAAGCCGTAGACGATTGACATCAGGTAGGCGTAGAAGGTGTTCGGGGAGACTGGAATTACCCGGCTTTTCATGGCGTAGTCAAAAAGTTCGTAGCCTTTTTTGCTGTCGTTTGTGAGGATTTCGTAGTAGACGCTCTCGCTTGGAATGTACATGAGGGCAAAGTCGAAAGTGTTTTCCTGGGGGCGGATGTATTTTTTTGAAATCTCGTCAATCCTTGCCTTTACCGAGCGGGTGAACTCTGCCTTTGCCTTCTTTTTTGATTCTGAGTCTTGTGAGGAAATGTATCGCTCAAAACTTTCAAGCGGGAATTTTGAATCTACCGGAATTATGTTCTTTCCCAGCTTTATGACCGCATCAACTGCCGCTCCGTCCGAGAACTGGAACTGCTGTGCGTAGTTTTTTGGCGGAAGCGTGTCTTTGAGCAGATTATATAGAAGATATTCACCGAAGTTGCCCCGGAGTTTTGGCGCATGCAGAAGCGAATTAAGCGAAGTGACTTCCTGCGCGATTTTCTGCATCTGCAAAGCCGAATTTTCCAGCGCCCCCAGCTTCTGCTGAATCTCAGAAAGCCCCGAATTCGAGTGCGATGCTGCCAGGCGCACCAGCATCCCGATAAGGAAGAGAATTATAATAGAAAGAAAAACAATTAAAATCAAAGCCGGTGAAATATTTATAGAAGACATGAGAATATTATAACATCTTTTTTTGATTTATCCATCTATCCTCTTTTAAAGCAATTGTTTATAATATTATCATGGTACAAGTCAGCAATGTGCAGAATTCTTCACTTCTGCCTCAGTTTTATACGGAATATTTGACAGGAAAAAGACAGCTTACTCCGGAAGAAATCAAAATTTTGCGTTCTTGTAATAAAAATTCAGACTCTTCATGGAAAAACATCTGGGTTGATGAAAATGAATTTGATCCCAGCCTCATTTCATGCTGTGAGATTCAGGGATTTCTTGTAATTGGAAAGCTTTCTGACCGCACTCTAAAATACCACGACCTTGCCCTTAAAGAAGGTCTTTATGATTCTTATTTTGAAAATGTCGTAATTGGCGATGACTGTGTCGTCCGCAACGTTCATTATCTTTCAAACTACAAAATCGGTGACCGCAACATTCTCTTCAATATCGATGAGATGAGCTGCACCTGCCACTCAAAATTCGGAAACGGCATTCTAAAAGAGGGTGAAAAGGAATCAAACCGGGTATGGATTGGTGTCGGCAATGAAAATGACGGTCGTGCTGTCCTTGCTTTTGAGAATATGATTCCCGCCGACGCCTACATCTGGGCAAAATACCGTGATGACATTCGGCTTCAGAGGCGGCTTCTGGAAATTACGGACAATCAGTTTCCCCATGAGCTTAACACTTACGGTATTACAGGCAACGATGTAATCATTAAAAATACCACCCTGCTCAAGGATGCCAAAATCTGTGATGCCGCCTATATCAAGGGTGCCTTCAAACTCAAAAACATCACGATTCTTTCAACAGAGGAAGAACCAAGTCAGATTGGCGAGGGCGTAGAACTTGTAAACGGAATCATGAATCCGGGTTCAAAGGCTTTCTATCAGGCTGTAGCAGTCCGTTTCGTAATCGGCCGCAACTGCCAGCTTAAATACGGTGCCCGCCTGCTCAATTCAATTTTGGGTGACAATTCAACGGTTTCCTGCTGTGAAATCTTGAATAACCTGATTTTCCCATTCCATGAGCAGCACCATAATTCTTCATTCCTCATCGCATCGATTGTCGGCGGACAGAGCAACATCGCTTCCGGGGCAACAATCGGTTCCAACCACAATTCCCGTGCCGCAGACGGTGAGATGTATGCAGGCCGTGGATTCTGGCCGGGACTTTGTTCTGATTTTAAGCACAACTCCCGCTTTGCAAGCTTTACCCTCATTTCAAAGGGAAGCTATCAGAACGAGCTGAACATTATGTATCCCTTCTCTCTGGTTGCAAGTAACGGCCCCTGCCAGCCAATCACGATTATTCCGGCTTACTGGTTCATGTACAACATGTATGCCGTCGCCCGCAACAAGGCAAAATTTGAAAAGCGTGACAAGAGGCTTGTTAAAGTTCAGACCATCGAAACTGACCCTCTCGCTCCGGACACGATTCAGGAAGTTGAATACGGACTCAGACGGATCATTGAGCTTACGGCTGATTATCTTCTTGAGTTGAAAAACGAAGAGGCTCTGGCTGCAGAGAACAAGGAAGAACTTTATCAGGTTGCAAAGAATTACCTTCATCAAAATCCGGATGCAAGTTTTACCCTGCACGAAAAAAAGGCTCAGAAAAAATACGGTGCCATTATCATCAAGCCGGTCAAGGCTTACCGCTCTTATCGCCAGATAGTCAAATTTTTTGCCGTCCGCACTCTCTGTGAATACTGTCAGCGCAATGGCAAGGCTGGTCTTTCTCCAAGCGATATTAAAGAGATTTCTGAAATGCCTCTTTTCTCAGAGTGGGTTAATGTCGGCGGTCAGATTATTCCGCGAAAGCGTCTGGACCAGCTCTTTGACTATATAAAAGAAGAAAGCATCAATAGCTGGGAAGAAATTCATGCCTATTACAGGGAATGTCAGGAGCAGTATGATGACTACAAGGTCGCCTATGCCCTGAATTTGCTCGAAAAACTCTATACAAGGCCGATTTCTGAATTCAACAAGGAAATTTATGAGGATATCGCCGCAGATTCAAAAATCGCCAACGTAAAGACTTTTGATGAAACTTTGATTTCCAGAATGAAGGACTTTGACGATGAATTCCGAATGCAGACCTTCAATAACGCCCGCGAAATGAATGCAGTTCTTGGAAGCATTACGGACAATGAATTCATTATGGATATGCGCGAAAACATGCAGAATTTTGAGAAATGTGTCAGCACGATTTTTGACAATCTTAAGACTTGACTAAAATCGAGCAAATAAGCATACTAGAGTTATGAAAACACTATCACTACTACTTTTGTTTGATTTTCTCTCAAAATAGCTCAAAAGCGTGGTGGTATTGTTATAATTTCACAAATTACAGCCCTGTTGCTTTTGGCAATAGGGCTTTTTTTATTTAAGGAGTTTTAAAAATGAACGCAAAAAAGTACAAAGCATTTCCTGCGATTCCAATTGAGAACCGCACCTGGCCGTCAAAACGAATCACAAAGGCACCGATCTGGTGTTCTGTAGACCTTCGTGACGGAAATCAGGCCTTGATTGACCCAATGGGTATTGAAACCAAACTTGCTTTTTTTGAACTCCTTGTAAAACTTGGTTTTAAAGAGGTCGAGATCGGCTTCCCGTCAGCCAGCGACACAGAATACGACTTTATCCGCCGACTCATCGACGAAAACCGCATCCCAAGTGACGTTACGATTCAGGTTCTCTGTCAGGCCCGCGAAAAGCTCGTAAAGCGTACAATGGAATGCATCAAGGGCGCTCCGAGCGTTATCTTCCATATATATAACTCAACTTCTCCTGCCCAGCGAAAATACACTTTCAACAAGAGCAAGGAAGAAATTATCAAGATTGCCGTTGACGGCGTAAAGTGCATCAAGGAATGCATGAAGGATTTAAGCGAGGAAGACCGCAAAAAAATCCGTCTCGAATATTCTCCTGAAAGCTATTCAATGACTGAAATCGACTACGCAATCGAAATCTGTGAGGCTGTCGGAAACGAGTGGGGCTGGTCAAAAGAAAATAAAATCATCTTCAACCTGCCTACAACAGTTGAGTGCTACACTCCGAACGTCTATGCAGACTCAATCGAATATTTCGCATCAAAAATCTCTCACCGTGACTGCGTGATTATTTCAACCCACTGCCACAATGACCGCGGAACCGGCGTTGCTTCTTGTGAGCTCGGTCTTCTGGCCGGTGCTGACCGTGTCGAAGGCTGTCTCTTTGGAAACGGTGAGCGCACAGGAAACCTGGACATCGTTACTGTTGCCCTCAACATGTTCTCAGAGGGCGTAGACCCTGAGCTTGATTTCTCAAACCTGCCGGACATAGCCGATGCTTACCAGGAATACACCAAAATGGAAATCAATCCCCGTTCACCATACGCAGGCGGTCTTGCTTATACTGCTCTTTCTGGCGGTCACCAGGACGCAATCGCAAAGGGCTTTGCTGCCCGTGCAAAAATGCCTGAAGATGCAATCTGGGATGTTCCTTATCTTCTTATCGATCCGCATGACATCGGCCGAAAGTACGAGGGCATCATCCGAATCAACTCTCAGAGCGGAAAGGGCGGTGCAAGCTTTATCCTCGAGCACAACTACGGTTACGCAATTCCAAAGGCAATGCAGCCTGCAATCGGTGACCTCATCAAGGCAAAAAGCGATGCCGCCCAGCGTGAGCTTCAGCCGGAAGAAATCCTCAAATTCTTCGAGGAACAGTGGCTGGGCAAAAAAAGGCCTCTCGAAGTGCTTGACCTTGCCTCAACTCAGCTTGAGGGACACGATGAAAGCGAGCATGTTTCAACCCGCGGTGTCGTCAACTACAACGGCGTAAAATTCTCAATCGGCGGCAAGGGAAACGGTCCTCTCGACTCATTCGTTTCAGCCCTCGCCGGAACTCCGGTTCCTGCCTTCAACATCACGGCCTTCCATGAGCACTCTGTCGGTCAGGGAAGTGATACTTACGCAGTTGCTTACGTCCAGATTACAATGGAAGACGGCAAGTCAAAATGGGGTGTCGGTAAGTCATCAAACGTAGGAAAAGCCGGTGTTGCAGCCGTAATTTCCGCCCTCAACCAATAAAATTATCAGGCTAGCGTCTTGAGTAAAGTCCTTATCGGTTTTTCCGGTAAGGACTTTTTTTAATAATTCCTGTCATTCTAAATCTGTGGCTTTTTTTTGAATCTATGTTATAATGGCTTCATATGTTCACGAATTTAAAAAAAACAATTTCATTAATTTTTCTGACTTCTGTCTTAACATTTGTTTTTGCAGAATCAACGGATATTCCGGGGCTTTATCGATATAAACTTGATAACGGTCTGGAATTATTTGTCGCGGAGAATGATTCCGCACCACTGGCTTACATCGAAATTGCAGTCCGTGCGGGAGCCGTCACACAAACTCCCCAGAATGCAGGTCTTTTTCACCTTTATGAGCACATGATGTTCAAGGGAAACGAAAGATATGCAGACCAGGATGCCTTTACAGATGCTGCCAATGAAATGGGGCGGATTGACGAGAACGGCACGACTGGCGTTGACCGGGTAAATTACTATTTTACAATTCCTTCTTCTTTGGTCCGCCGCGGTCTGGAATTCTGGTCTTATGCTATCCGTACTCCCAAACTGGATGAATCTGAGCTTGAGAACGAAAAGGCTGTCGTACTTTCAGAAATCAATGCTGACTTTACTGACCCTGCTCATATCCGTTCCGCTGCCTTGTTCAAGACCATGTTTCCAAAAAGCCCGTGGAGGCTCAGTCCTTCAGGTGATCCTGCTGTAATAAAGAGCGCCACTCCGGAAACCCTCCGTGAGATTCAAAAGAACTATTACATTCCGTCAAATTCAGCAATTTTCGTCGGTGGCAATGTCGAGCATGACGAAGTCTTTCAGTATGTAAAGGAAATCTATTCTGACTGGAAGAATCCTGATGAACCTGTAGAATTTGAAGAGCCAGAGACAAAAACTCCGCTCCTGCGTGATAAAAAACTGGTTTTCGTAAATGCAGGGGCAGACGATGCCATGATTCAGGTCGGTTATTATCTTCGCGGTCCGGACGGTCAAATCGACGCGGCTGACACCTATGCCGCAGACGTATGGACTAAGCTTGCCGGAGACCCAAATGGAGTTTTCGCAGCTACTTTTGTTTCAGAAGAGGCCTTGTGTATTCCGGAAAGTAATTATATCGGTGCTTCTTATCCTACAAGGCGTGCCAGTGGATTAATCGGATTCTATGCCGCCATGCTCAATGTTTCAAATGAGCCTCCTGTCGAGGATTCAAATTTTGGCTTTGGAAGCATCGAGACCGTTCGAACCAGTAATCTGTCACCTGTCGAAAAGTCAGATTTATTCCTTTCAGTCCTCAAAAGAAAGGCAATTCCGGCCATGGCAAACAAGGACAAGTTTTTCAAGGATAAAAGCATTTCTTTCGTAATTCAGCAGCTTGAGGATTCAAGGATATACGAGCTTGAAAGCGCCAAGACAATACTTTCTTCCCTTTCATTTTTCTGGTCCAGCTGCGGTTCTGATTACTTCTTCTCTTATGACAAGAATATTGCCAAAGTCAGCGAAGATGACGTCGTCAATTTTATTCAAAAGTACATTCAAAACAAAAACGGAGCCCTTGTGGTCTCTGTAAGTCCTGGTGTCTGGAAGAATTATAAAAAAGCCTTCCTGAATCACGGATATGAAGAAATTACAGCAGAAAATGCATTCTGGCAGAAATAAGTGGGGAAAAAATGCGGTTGATTAATAAAAAAATGACTTTCAAAAAAAATATTTTTGTTTCAGTTTTATTTCTGATTTCACTTTTTGCTGCGGGGCTTTTTGTTTCCTGCGGTTCTACTAAAAACCTTGCTGATTCAAATCTCGGAAGTGTCGAAGATTTTACCCGAAAACAGCTTTCAAACGGCGTTCCTGTGATTTTCAAGCAGAATCGCGGCAGTAAAATCATTGTTTGCCGCGTGATTTTCGAGGGCGGCACAAGCACAATCGATAAAAGCCTGAGCGGCATCGAAGAGATTGCATTGGATCTGGCCCTGCGTGGTTCAGAAAAATATCCATATTCAGAGATTCAAAAGCTCGAATATGAAAAAAGTTTTTCCCTCACCTCATCATCGGGCAAGGATTTTTCAACAGCGGGCTTTATCTGCATTCAGCGTGACCTGGCTCAGGTTCTTTCGATTCTCCAGGACTGCATTACAAAGCCGGCTTTCCTTGAGTCTGATTTTGACCAGAAAATGAAGGAGATTTCTTCTGAAATTGCGGCCAAAAAAGCTGATCCGGCCGGAGCTCTGGGGCTTGCAATCACAAAGGCAGCCTTTGCTGACCATCCATACGGAACCGCAACTTCTGTAACTGAGGAATCTTATCCCAACATCAATCTTACAATGGTAAAGGGCATTCATCAGAGCCTTTTGAACGCTTTCCGCATTAAGATTGTAATCGTCGGAAATTTCAGCCAGGATTTAATCGAAAGCCTCACTTCAGAGCTTGATTCTGGAATCGGCCAGATTCCACGAAAGGCTTATTCAGCTCCAAAAATACCGAAAATTCCTGTAATGCTGAATACAGTCCGGGTCGGAAACGAGCAGGCTGGAAATACAGGATATATCGCAGGCTTGTTTGAGTGCCCGAACAGGGGGGCGGCTGACTACATTCCTTTTGCCCTTGCTTCAATGTATATTGATGACCTCTTTTTCTCTCAGGTTCGCGAAAAGGCTGGAGCCGTTTACTCGATTAATTCCGGCGTTATCGGCGGAAAGGAACTGCTCGGCGTGATTTCAATTTATAAGGCAAGCGAAAAGAAGAATCTGAAGAATCTTGTTTATGAGGCAATCAACTCATTCAATGAAAAAGACATGGCCAAAAAACTTGACCAGTACAAGAACAAATACATTACGACAATCTTCAGCTCAGCTCAGACTGCTTCCGGTCTTACTTCAAGCGTTGTTTCAAGCCTGGAGTATTACGACTCTGAAAGCGCATATCTTGGCCGGGCCGATCAGGTAAATGCCGTTGAGCTTAATCAGGTCATCGCAGCCTACAAAAAATACTTTGAGCCGATTTCAAGACAGGACGCGGCTCAGTGGATTATCGTAGACGGCGAAGAGAATCTTGAAGATTACGCTTTCTAAATAAAAAAGAGTGGCTGAAGGATTTGAAGTGAACCCCAAAAGTTGGAGACAATTTTTGGAGGTACTCTTTTTTTATGCCCGTCTAAAATTAAACATCTAATTTTTCGTAATCGGTTCTGTCCAGATCGCTGTTTCTGACTGATGCCCGCAGGGTTTCATTCAGATTTTCACCGATATAGCCGCGAATCTTGTTGATTGCTTCCGGCAGGGTGGTGGTGGTGAACATGATTACGACCAAAAGGAACTCTCCCGCGTCCTTGATTGCTGAGATTTTGATGTCAACTCCAACCTGAACGTTTTTGAGGTTGAGGGTGACACCTTCGATAACCTGATTGATAAAGACCGCATTTGCCTGACCCGGTGAAAGCTTGGCTGCAATACCAACAGCGCTTATATCGATAATCTTGAGCTTGAACATGCGGTTGTCTTTGAGCCAGAGCAAATCAGCCTGAGGCTCTGTAAGACAGTTTGCACGGATGTATTTTCGCATACCCTTGGCGTTTTTGGCATCCATTGCCTTTACAATTTCGTGGAAAAGCGTTTCCAAATCAGCAGTATGGGTAAAAACGCCTGCATCAAGCTGCAAGTCTGATATGAAATTTGTCTTTTTCTCGTCAGGGAGAGGCTGGAGAATGACGCCCATATCCAGGGGCTGGAAAACATTTTCATTTTCAAAAGATTTGATGAAATTGTGCCAGCCTTTGAGGGTAAGCTGTGCTTCGG
The DNA here is from genome assembly GCA_017161305.1 of Treponema ruminis. Lineage (GTDB taxonomy): Bacteria > Spirochaetota > Spirochaetia > Treponematales > Treponemataceae > Treponema_D > Treponema_D ruminis. Next base: position 2,161,453 of record CP031518.1, read on the forward strand.
CTATACAAAAACAGATTGAATCTGCATTTTTGCGGAGGTATGGTTTTGCCTTTCGATAGTCATTGATTGCGTAAACTTCATATTCCATGAGCCGGAGACGTTCAACAACCTGAGATTCGAAAGTTGCGTTTGCGCCAACAAAAAAAACTTTGCGGCCATAAATTGATTTATCTGCGTCTGCCATATGTGGACTCCCTTAAATCTATATTAAACATTTTACAATAGAACTGTAAAAAAATCCACAAAAAAAATAAACAAAAAAAATCCCCGCATGGATGCGGGGAATAGAGACAAGAGAGAATTTTCGTTAGAAAATTCTCGTACGAACAGAAATTACAGGGATGTAATTTCTGTTCGAATTATTCCCAGCCGAATGTTGCCGGCGGTTTGTTTGTTGCGTCGAAGTAGAGGGCGTCAACGAATGGAAGTTCTGCAATTTTTCTGACGATTTCCTTGAAAACATCCATCGGGAACCATGCAAAGCGGGCTGTCATTACGTCTTCCGAGCAGACAGGGCGCAGAACGAAGCTGGCGTTTTCCTTTGTTGATGCGTAAGGCAGGTCAATCGTGAGGTGCTGGAAGATTGAGTTGTAGAGATTCCTGCTGTGAAGCTCTGTCAGGACGATGTTGTCGACTTCGCGCAGCTGATCCAGACGACGGCGGTCACAATAACCTTCCTGAAGTTTTAAATCCTCGTCCTTGAGGCCCGGCTTTTGATACAATTTGATTACAGTGCGGTTAAGGTATGCTGCTCCGTTTGTGATTGATGAAGAAGCTCCCTCGACCTTTTCACGGATGTGAGGAATGTGATAGAAGCCCTCGCCCTCGCTTTTGAAAGTGAGGCAGGCCGGGAAGCGGTAAGTGCGGAAGTCACCCTGAACGCCGACTGAGCGTACTGGCAGGACTGAACGGCTCATTGAAGCAGTACAGTCAGCACAGAACTGGTCGATTTTGACTTTGTTGAGTTCTTCCTGGGCCTTTGCCAGCTCTTCCTTGTCCTTATCGGTGAAAGAGCCGTCCGAGCAGAGCACGTTGATTGAAAGTCCAGGACCTGGGAATGGATGTCGCATTACCAGCTGGTCGTCAAGACCGAGTTTTTTGCCCATGGCGCGAACTTCGTCCTTGTACAAGTCCTTGAGAGGCTCGATGATGAGACCCTTTGCGATGAGCTTTTGAATTCCGTCAACGCGGTTGTGATGTGTCTTGATTGTGTGGCTGTTTTTTGTTCCGCCCGACTCGATGATATCAGGATAAAGGGTTCCCTGAGCCAGCATCCAGTCATCCTCGTTGAGTTTCTGGGCTGCTACAACCCGGTCCCTTACGGTGATGAAGTTTTCGCCGACAGCCATGCGCTTTTTCTGCGGGTCAGTGAGGCCTGAAATTGCGCCGAGGAAGCTTTCGCTTGCATCCTCAACGATGAAGTTGTTGAAGCCGAATTTTTTGTAAGCCTCGGCAACGCTCTTTGATTCGTTCTTTCTCATGAAGCCGTTGTCGATATGAAGACCGAGAACGCGCTCCTGACCGAGTGCCTTGTTCAAAAGGGCAAAGGCTACTGTTGAGTCAACTCCGCCTGAAAGGAAGAGAAGAACGTTCTTGTCTCTTGCGTCTTTTTTGATTGTATCGAGGATGTGGGCGAGGACTGTATCTTCGTCCCAGTTTGTCGTCATGCCGCAATATTCTGCAAAGTTTTTGAAAATCTCATTGCCGCATGGAGTGTCTTTTACCTCACAGTGGAACTGGAGGCTGAATCGCTTTTTGGAAAGATTCTGAGTTGCTGCGAAAGGACAGTCTTTTGTGCTTCCAACGGCCTCAAATCCTTCTCCCATTTGTAAAACACCGTCCTGGTGGCTCATCCAAACCTGCTGGCTTCCTTCGATTCCCTTAAAAAGCGGACATTTTGCAGAAGAACCGTTCATTCCGCTGCTGAAATTGAGTTCTGCAAAGCCAAATTCGCCGACATCAGCCTTACCGACCTTTCCATTGTAGCCCAGCTGGACGATGTAGTGTCCGTAGCAAAGCCCCAAAATCGGAATGTCGAGGTTCAAAATCTCTGAATTGAAGTCAGGTGTCTTTTCATCATAAACTGAAGCAGGTCCTCCTGAAAAAACAACGCCCTTGGCACCTTCAAAAACGCTTAAATCAGCAGAAGGAAGGGCGATTTCAGAATAAAAACCTAAAGCACGGAAACGCTTCGCAATCAAGTGAGCATATTGCGAACCAAAGTCAAGAACGACAATTTTAGAACGATTCATATTTTCTCCAAATGATGCAGACAGTATAGCAAAAATTCCGCACAGAGTACACAGAGGGCAGTTAGATTTTAAAAGAAAGGACTGATCTGCTTTAAGAGTTTTTTGGCTGCTTCCGGATTCTGGTGGACTAAAAACCTGAACCTTTCGCTGTCAATTTTGATGATTTTAGTTGAAAGGACCGCCATGGCAGTGAAAGTCCGGCTCTGATCGAGAAGACATGAGGTTTCGCCGAAGAATTCTCCGCGGTGAATGAGCACGTTGACTTCTGGAACTTCGATTTCGGGAATGAGCTTTACGCTGCCGTTGATGATGTAGTAGGCAAAACTGTCGTTGTCGTCCTTGTTGAAGATAATTTCTCCCGGCTTGTATGAGAAGACGTTGGACTGGTTGGTCGCAATCAAAAAATCAGGCCGGATGAAAAAAGCCCTCTTGATTTCAGCTCCAAGACCTGTCTGCTCGATATCAGGAAGAAGATAAAGCTCGCCCAAGAGAAGCTCGTCGAAAAACTGAACGACGTAGATGAACTGGGCAAAGACAAGGAAGAAAACGAAGAAGAAGAAAATGTCCATGAAAAGAATGATTACGTTGCCCAAAACGCCGTAAATCAAATCATAACGGCTTACGTTGAGGAAAAAGTGCATTATGATTCGGAAAATCCAGAAGGAAGTGGTGCAGAGCAGACTGATTGACGTACATAGAATGAGGGAAGGCTTTGTGCCCGAAGCTGACCTGAAAAGGACTGTGACGACCAGAAAAATCAAAAAGTTTGGCAGGAATTTAATCAGTTTGCCGGAAAGAATGTCGTAATATAAAAAATCAAGCTGGGGAATTTCCCTGATAAATTCGAATGATGCGATTGTCTGAAGTGAAATATAGACGAAAAAAACTGCTGACGAAATGAGAACGATGATGATTTCAGTACCAAAAGTAAGAATTTGATTGAAAAGCGCCTTGCGTTTGACCTGAGTGTGGAAAATATTCTGCATGGAGTCAAAAATTGATGCAAAAAAACGCCTTGCCATCCAGATGATGAAGATGCCCGCGATGATTTCAAAAGAACTGACCGTTCTGATTGACTGCACTGACTGAATTACGAAGTCTGAATTTAAATAATTTTCGAGGGCCGGAATGGCGGAAATAATCGTTGAAATCGTTTTTGGTGAGGCGTGCAAAAACCTCACCAGAACCATAATCACCATGATAAAAAGGGGGATTACGGAAAAGAGGAAGCTGAAGGCGCAAGACCCCGCAAAGGACAAGAGGCGATTCTGCAAAAAGTATTTCGTCGTAAGAAAAATACTCTGTGAGAACGTAATGAATGTGACTTTGCGAGGATTCTGCCTGCTCATGCCATCCTAGAAATCTGCAAGTTTTGGTGCTCGTGGATATGGAATTACGTCGCGGATGTTCTGCATTCCTGTTACATAAAGAAGCAGGCGCTCGAATCCCAAACCGAATCCTGAGTGAGGAACTGTACCGAACTTGCGGAGGTCGAGATACCAGCTGTAGTCCTCAGGCTTGAGTCCCAGTTCATTGATGCGGGCGAGAAGCTTGTCGTAGCTTTCCTCACGCTCGCTTCCTCCGATGATTTCGCCAAGGCCTGGAACCAGAACGTCGACAGCCTTTACTGTTTTTCCGTCGTCGTTGAGCTTCATGTAGAAGGCTTTGATTTCTTTCGGGTAGTTGTAGACCATTACAGGGCATTTGTAGATTTTTTCTGTCAGATAGCGCTCGTGCTCTGTTGCAAGGTCACAGCCCCAGTATGGCTTGAATTCAAATTCGTCTGCGTGTTTTTCGAGCTCGGCAACTGCCTCTGTGTATGAAACGCGCTTGAAAGGTGTTTCTACAACGTGCTTGAGTGTGTCGATTACGCCCGGCTGGATTCGCTTGTTGAAGAATTCCATGTCCTCTGAGCATTTTGTGAGGGCCCAGTTGAGAAGGTATTTGATGAATTCTTCCTGAATGTCCATGTCGTCGTTGAGGTCGAAGAAGGCCATTTCAGGCTCACACATCCAGAACTCTGCGAGGTGGCGTGTTGTGTTTGAATTTTCTGCACGGAAAGTAGGTCCGAATGTGTAGACTCGTCCGAGTGAAGTTGCCAGGGTTTCTGCTTCAAGCTGACCTGAAACTGTGAGTGAAACAGGCTTTCCGAAGAAGTCCTTGCCGTAGTTTACGAGTTTTGCGGCATCTTCCTTTTTCATGCCGGCAGCGCCCTTTTCGATTGCAACTTCTGCGAGTTTTTCCAGGCTCAAGGTTGTTACCTGGAACATTTCGCCAGCACCCTCACAGTCGCTTCCTGTGATTTCCGGTGTATTAATATAGAAGAAACCGCGCTCCTGGAAGAAAGTGTGGACTGCATAAGCCATCTGGCTTCGCATTCGGAATACAGCGCCGAATGTGTTTGTGCGGCCGCGGAGATGTGCGTTTTCACGCAAAAATTCCATTGTTGCGGCTTTTTTCTGAATCGGGTAGTCAGAAGGACATTTTCCCAAAACTTCGAGAGTCTCAAGATTGACTTCGACTGCCTGACCTGCGCCCTGTGATTCAATCAGCTTTCCTGTTGCCTTGAGTGAAGCGCCAGTTGAGATATTTGAGAGAGCGTTTTCGATTTCGTTTGCATTATTTGGATTAGAAGGATTTGTGCGGTCAAAAGTGAGCTGAATGTTTGCGAAACAGCTTCCGTCGTTTACCTGAATGAAGACCAGGTTCTTAGAGTCGCGCATAGTGCGAACCCATCCACAGACGGTAACGATTCGTCCGTCCGGCTTAGAAGTAAGGATGTCTTTGATTAGTTCTGTTTTCATAATGAATTAGTTTACCACTTTGAGAAAAGAAAATCCACTAAATCTATAGAAGGTCTGGCCGCAATTTATTGAAAATAAGTCTGTTTTTTATTAGAATATAATATCTTATTAAAATAAGGGGAAAACTATGAAAAAAATCGTTATTCTTGCATCTGTGCTCGGAGCCCTGCTTGCTCTCACATCTTGTAATGACAAAAAAAATTACATCCTTGCTACCGGCGGTACATCTGGTACTTATTATCCATTTGGCGGTGCCATTGCCAACATCTGGAACACAAAAATCGCAAATATGAACGTTACAGCTCAGGCTACCGGTGCTTCTGCTGAAAACCTCCGCCTCATTTCAAAAGGTGACGCAGAGTTCGCAACAGTTCAGAACGACGTAATGGACTACGCTTACCGCGGATCAGACATGTTCCAGGGCCAGAAGCTTCCAAACCTTGCTTCAATCGGCACTTTGTATCCAGAAGTTGTTCAGATTGCAGCTTCAAAATCAAGCGGAATCAAATCAATCGGCGACTTGCACGGAAAACGCGTTTCTGTCGGTGATGCAGGTTCAGGCGTAGAATTCAACGCAAAACAGATTCTCGAAGGCTACGGAATCACATTCGACGACATCAAAAAGAACAACCTTTCTTTCAAAGAGTCTGCTGAAGGTCTTCAGAACGGCACTCTCGACGCATGTTTCATCACAGCTGGTGTTCCAAACGCAGCCTTGCAGGAGCTTGCTTTCACAGCCGGTCTCGTCCTCATTCCTGTAAACGGAGCAGAGGCTGATTCAATCTGCAACAAATATTCATTCTACACAAAGACTGTAATTCCAGCCGGCACATACAAAGGCACAGACGTTGACACAGAAGCCCTTGCAATCAAGGCAACTCTTGCAGTAAGCGCAACTTTGGACGAGAACACAGTTTACGAAATGACAAAAGCTTTGTTCGAAAACCTCGGCGAGCTTGGTGCTGCTCACGCAAAAGGAAAGGAAGTTTCTGCAAAAGCAGCCGTAACAGGTATTTCTGTTCCCTTCCATCCAGGTGCTGCAAAATACTTCAAGGAAATCGGTGTATTAGATTAATATTGCGCCGAATCAGCTGGCTGCCGCCCTTCCGCCCTTCGCTAGCGCTCATTGCATAGTTCGCTACGCTCACTAAGCAACTACGGGGCTACACGGCGGGGCGGCGTTAAATTATGAAAAAAATAATTTTTTTGGCTGTATTCGCACTTCTGGTTTTAAATCTTCCATTAGTGCGGGTACTGTCAATTTCAAATCGAAAGAACTTTTCAGAAAGAATTTTTTCGCGCAGCGGGGCCGATTCAGGCTTCGTAATCAGCTATACGCATTCTGTAAATAAAGGGCGTGTGCATGATTTTTATCTTCCGGCAAGTGACGGCGGTCTGGAACTTTTTATGACGGAATTCGTTTCTTACGGAGCCGGAATTCCTGAGCCTTACGATACTTGCGGAGCAGAATTCCACTGCACTGACAAAGGATATGTAATCAGCGGCTTAAACAGGCGCCTGCCCAATCTTGTAATGGCTGTTGGCGTAATTGCCGAACATTCCATTGCCTTTGGAAAAGATGCGATGGAAGGCATGTCTTTTAATGAGCAAAACGAATTTTTCCTGAAAGATTTTTTCAAAGCCCAGACGAGCCTTGTTTTTGAGATCAAAGGGGTTTCGATTTTAAATTATTTAATTACAAAAAAGATTGGAGGACAAAAATGAGTGACGAGATTGAAAATACCAAGGAAAGCCCTCTTGTAGAAAGTTTGCTTCCTACTACAAACGAAGACGAGATGAAGAATCTCATGCAGAATCTGGACAGGGAACAGGCTTACCGTGAGCATAAGTGCTGGCGCCAGTACATCACGGTTCTTGTTTCAATCGCTTTTTGTATTTTTCAGCTTTATGCCACATTGAGCGGCCGTATTCCAGCCCAGATTGTCAGGGCCAGCCACCTTGCTTTCGTGCAGTTCCTTGCATTCCTGCTTTTTCCTGCCGCAAAGTCCATGCCCAAAGATACCCTTCCTCTTTATGATGTAGTCCTTGCCTTTATCGGAGCGGGCTGCTGGTCTTATTACATCGTCAATTTTGAGCAGATTGTCCGCCGTGCCGGTGCCTACACACCTCTTGATATTGCAGTCGGTATCGTCGGAATCATCATTTTGTTTGAAAGTTGCCGCCGAATCGTCGGTCTGCCGATTATGATTATCGCCGGTTCCTTCATTCTTTATGCTTTTATCGGAAAATATCTTCCTGGCTTCCTCAATCACCGCGGTTACAAGCTTACCCGAGTCGTAAGCCACTTGTATTACACCACCGAGGGAATCATGGGCACTCCAATCGGAGCATGTTCAACCTTTATCTTCTTATTTATTCTTTTCGGTGCCTTTCTTGAAAAAACTGGAATCGGCCAGTTCTTCATTGACTCTTGTAATGCCATCGCTGGCGGTGCAAGCGGCGGTCCTGCAAAAGTAGCCGTCCTTTCTTCTGCACTTCTGGGTACAGTTTCCGGCTCTTCTGTTTCAAACACTGTCGGTTCAGGCTCATTCACAATCCCGATGATGAAGCGTCTGGGCTACCGGGGAGAATTTGCCGGTGCTGTTGAGGCTGCGGCTTCTACCGGCGGTCAGCTCATGCCTCCTATTATGGGTGCGGCTGCCTTTTTGATGGCAGAAAGCGTAGGTCTTCCTTACATCACTGTAGTTAAGGCTGCGATTATCCCAGCTTTGCTTTATTTTGCAGGAATCTTCATCACGGTTCACCTTGAGGCCCACAAACTCGGTCTCAAAGGTCTTCCAAAAGAAGATATCCCTCGCTTCCTTCCTCTTTTCCTTTCTCGCGGTTACATGATTCTTCCTCTGGCTGTAATCATTTTCTTCCTCTGCTCTGGAAAAACTGCGACATATTCAGCCCTCATGGGAATTATTTCAATTATCGTGATTGCAATCGCCGTTTCTTTTGTTGACGTTGCCAAGGGAAATAAACCCCGCTTTACGCTTCATGATTTGGTTCAGGTTCTTTGTGCGGCAGCCCGCGGAATTATCAGCGTTGCGATTGCCTGTGGAATGGCAGGAATCATCATTGGTGTAGTAACTTTGACTGGCCTGGGCTTAAAGCTCGGTGCAGGTCTTGTCGTTCTTGCCCACGGTAAGCTTTTCATCACCCTTCTTCTCACAATGATTTCTTCTATTATATTGGGAATGGGTGCGCCAACAACAGCAAACTATTTGATTACTTCGACAATCACTGCTGGTGCAATCGTAAACTGTGTTTATGGTCAGGTATCTCCTACTCCGGAGCAGCTTTTGCCAGCCCACATGTTCGCGTTCTATTTCGGAATCATCGCCGACGTTACGCCTCCTGTAGCTCTTGCCGCAATTGCCGGAGCCGCAATCGCAAAAGCCCGCCCTATGCGTACGGCTGTCAACGCGACCAAGCTGGCAATCGGAGCTTTTATCGTTCCATACATGTTCATTTACAATCCGGCAATGCTCATGATTGGTGCAAATGCCCTTTCAATCCTTGGAATCACGGTAACTGCCTTGCTCGGCATGTTCGGAATTTCAGTCGGTCTTGAAGGTTACGCTTTTGCCCGCACGGGATTCTTGAATAACTTCAATGTCTCTGAAAAAGTGAAAAAATCCATGTCTGCCCTTGAGCGACTCTGCTTCCTTGCAGCGGGCTTGTGTTGTATTGACCCTCATCCGGCAACAGACATTTTCGGCGTGATTCTGCTCGGCATTTTGATTGCAATGCAGATTTTCCGCCGCAGGAAAAACTAGCTTTTGCTTTTAGCACAATTTTGTGCTATACTTATAGTATGAACAAAGAATTTTCTGAACGCCTTCAAAAAATTGAGGGCGTTTTAAATACATATCTTCCCCACCAGGTTAATGATGACTGGCGCTCACTTTCTTTTGGAGCAATTGATTCCTGTGTCAGCCAGTCTCATCTTTCAAACCTGCTTGACCCCTGCAAAAGTCTCATTGACTTGGGCGGAAAAAGATGGCGGCCTTTACTCCTTGTCCTCTGTGCGGAACTTGCTTCTTCAAAAAAATCAGAGGCTGAGAAAAAAACTTCCCTTGAAAATGCCTACAATATCACGCCTCTCGTAGAATTTGCCCACACAGCAAGTTTGATTCACGACGATATCGAAGATTGTGCCGACACCCGCCGGGGAAAGCCAGCTGCCCACATCAGTTACGGCCTTGATGTCGCCCTGAATGCGGGTTCATGGCTTTATTTTGAGGCAAGCACCTGCATTAAAAATCTTAAAATTTCTGATTCAGAAAAGCTTCGTCTTTATGAGCTTTTCCTGCTGGAACTCCGCCGCCTGCATTTAGGTCAGGCCATGGACATCCTCTGGCACCGAAATCCTGATTTAATTCCTTCCGTCGCAGAGTACACGGCAATGGTCCGAAACAAAACCGGCACACTTTCCCGCCTTGCCGTCAAGCTTGGTGTTCTTGCCGGTGGAGCAGAGCCGGAGCTGATTGAAAAGGCCGGAAGCTATGCCCAGGACGTCGGCACCGGTTTTCAGATTATCGATGACGTAATCAATCTCACGACCGGAAATCCCGGCAAAAAGCGCGGTGATGACATCGTTGAGGGCAAAAAAAGTCTTCCTGTCCTCATTCATCTGGAAAAATCTCCTGACGATGCGGCTAAACTGGCTTCTCTCTTTTCACAGGCCAGGGCTGAGGGGATTGATTCACCTGCCGTTGAAGATGCAATTTCAATCCTCAGTCAGAGCGGGGCTGTCGAAGAAGCTAAAAATCAGGGCAAAAAAATCATCAGCGAGAATGCAAATGCACTTGCAGGACTTTTCGGCGATTCCCAGTCAAAGGCTGCTCTTCTCATAAAAGAGCTTTTCGATTTGCTTCAGAGCAAGGCCTGATCCGGGGGCTGTTATGGTAGAGAATGTAGCAACACTGAACACTCAGGCTATTGAGTTTGCAGAACACGGTCAGTATTTCGAGGCTATTGCCTGTCTCAAGCGTGCGATTTCGATTGAGCGCTTCAATCATCTTCTCTGGTACAATCTGGGAATCACTTACCGTGACGCCGGCAACTTGACTGATGCCAAGCAGGCTCTTTTGCGGGCCCACGAAATCGCTGACGATGACGATGAAATCCTTGAAACTCTGGCACTTGTTTGCTTCAATCAGGGCTGTAACGAGGAAGCAATGGCTTACTGCCTTGAAGGACTGGCAAAAAACAGTCAGAATGCCCATATCTGGAACACAGTCGGTGTAATTTACTTCAATCAGAATGATTTTCCCATGGCCTGCGAGGCTTTTGAAAACGCCGTTACAATCAATTCCTACTACTACGACGCGCTTTTCAATCTTCGCGACACTTACGATGAGCTGGGGAACAAAGCCGGCTATCAGATGTGCGTCGAGCAGATGAAGAACATTCAGCTGGGTGAGAACGATTTTAAGAACGAGGGAAGTGATGCGTGATTTTGCTATCGTCAAGGCAATTGACGGTCAAAAAATCGAAGTTGTCTCTCTGATTTCAGATGCCTGCCTGGCCTGCAATAACATTCACTGCGCAAAGGACGGCAAGAGCTTTCAGGTGCTCAACAAAAAAAATCTTCCCCTGCAGGAAAACAACATAATCCGTATTGGCTTTCCCCGCATTTTGACCGGAATTCTGGGTTTGATTTCCCTTTTCTTCCCGATTGCAAGCAGCGTGGCTGGTTTTTTACTGACTCCATATTTTTCAAGGCGCTTTGAATTTGACGTCACTCCTTCAAGCCAGGCCTGCATGGTGGGCATTTTCTTTGTGCTGGCAGCCTTTATCGTCTTTGCCATAAGCCGCACCGACATTCATGTCAAGCAGCCCGAAGTCCTTCAGGTGATGTAAATTTATTGATTCAAGTTTTTCAGAAAACTCTGACCGGAAGCTCAAACTTCTTCTTGTTTATAAAATCTTTACCCACTTTTCGCGGCTTACTTTCCATTCAAGCCCCTTTTCACTTTCCTGGCTTTTCATTTCAACAATCCTGAAGGGGCTGATTTTTGTGAATGGAATATCGAAGCGGATTTGATGCTTGTTTTCTTCGCTGCTTTCGCACAGTTCCAGGTAGCCTTTTGCTTCTTTTCCGTTGATTTCAAGAGCGACCGAAAGACAGATTTTCTTTTCTTCTATATAAAAGCCTTGAACATCACTTTTTGTGATTTTGTCGTTAAGGCCCTTTAATTCCTTGCATTTAAGGCAGATAGGGTAGAGGGGCAGAACCGAGTCACCTTCCTGGCAAAGTTCCTTTTGAATTTTTCTGAGTAAAATGAGCTGATTGGGATTAGGAAAAATTACGATTTGACTTTTCAATTTTAAATTTTCCACTTTCAATTGTCTTTAATATGATAGTTTAAATTTATTTTTTGTGATAGATTTAAGATATGATTTTTCGTGATTTTTCAAAAAAAGCGATTTCTCTTCTATGTGCCTGCATAATCCCCCTTCTTTTTTCATGCAGCCATAAATCTTCCTTTGTTCTCGATATTCCTGATTTTTATCCTTCTGAGGTCCTTGAATCTTCTTCCCGGGGTGTAAGATATTTTGCCTTCACTTCTGATCAGAGGGGAGCGATTGAGAATTTTTTTGATGCCAACGGCGACGCCTCTCTTTTGATTCAGCTCACCCCTTTAAAAGTCCGCACTTCAAGCCTTGATATTCAGGGTACCCTTTCTTTCGGATTTTTCTACGATTATCATGAGAAGAGCGAAGAAGTCAATTCTCTTCCGGTAGTTACGGATCATCTTCAAAAATACAACGGCTCTTCTTTTGCCCTCGCTTTCTGTTTTGAAAAGAACAAGCAGGTTCCCCAGGGATTTTTCATAAAGTCGGCTTCAAAGATTTCTGTTGATTCTGCCCAGATTACCCGGGCCTTTGTCGGCCATGATTTTTCCGGTGACCTTCCTCTCTTTGCTTTTGCACCAAACGGCGGAGTCAATAACGGAACTGACGATTTCCGGGGTGCTTCCCTTGCTTTCAATTCAATCAACACCCGCGAGGGCCTCATGCCAAAAATCACCGTAAAATTCCGGGACACAAGCGGCAGTCAGAAACTGGCTTTTGGCGGTGAAGTCCTTTACATCAGGCGTAACGAGGAGCCGGTGGAAATCCCAACCGCAGCCCTCAAAACTCCTTTCTCGGTTGTGACATATCCTGACGAGGAACAGTATCCCTGGTCAGTCCTGCTTACGGCTTCGGACAACAATCTGCTCACTTTTGCTCACGGCCGCAAGAACGTCCTGGTTCCGATTAAAGTTGATCCCGGCCTGATTATGAAATGGTCCCGCAACACCTGGCGGGGCAATGACTACGAGCTTTTTGAGTGGGACAGGTTTCCGGGAGTCCTCTTTTTTGACATTTCGACTTATGCAGTTCAGGATGATTTTTTCCGCCGCCTTGCTTTCTTTGTAGAAAAGGCAGGTTTCAGGGGTCGCCTTCTTTCTGATTCGGAACTGAACGGCAAGCACGGCTACAATGCACATGACTACAAGGCTGATGATCTGGCAAGATTTTTTGAAAAGGCCAGAATCGAGGACTTCCCCCTTAACGAAAAGGAACTTTTGCTCAAGGAAATCCTTGCTTACAACGGCGTGATTCAGATTGCTGAGTCTGGTCAGGTAATGGCAGGTAGCGGGGCTGTAATTTCGATTTCCCAGGAATCGCCTGATTATCTCCGCACCACTTTCATCGCCCACGAAGGCTGGCACGGCATCTTCTTCATTGACGAAGAATTCCGCAATACCGTGGCTTCGATTTACTACACGATTGACCCTCAGACTCTGGCTTACCTAAGGCGCTATTTCCAGGTCACTCCAAGCCTCAATTATGATGTCAATGACGATTATCTTATGAAAAACGAATTCATGGCCTACATGCTTCAAAGGCCTGTTACAGTCACGGCCTCATATTTCGTGGACATGGCAAAGAGGGAACATTCCCAGCAGCTTGCAAAACGCGAGGCTGATTATATAATCGAGACCGGAGCCAGCGGATTTGACGGAGCCGCCCGCCTGCTCGATGAATACGTTAGCGACCGCTGGAATTTAAATGCCGGCCGGGTCTGGCTTATTTCCCGCTAGAAGCAGCTTTACATTAAAGCCTGTGCGCTCAAATCGAGATTGAATTCTTTTTCGGCACCAACTGAAGTCATTGGGCCATGGCCCGGCATGATTACTGTGTCGTCATTCAGCGACAGGATTTTTGATGTTATTCCCTTGCACAGGTGTTTTTTGGTGTAAGAGCATGAGCTTGAGCCGATTGTGCCCGCAAAAATTACGTCGCCTGTAAAGAGAACGCTGCCGATTTTGTAGACCATTGAATCCGCACTGTGGCCAGGCAGCGAAAAATATTCTACATTGAGGCCTGCAATCTTTTTGACACCCTCGTCTTTTAAAATATTCATTCCGCTTGCAAGTTCGTTATCAGCCGCATAAACCGTAAAATCATAAATCTTACGCAGGGTTTTTAGTCCCCGGTAATGATTTGTGTGCTTGTGGGTGATTAAAACCGCAACGAGATTGTATTTATCCTGCTCGATCTGGGCAATTAAGGCATTTGAAATTTTGCAGGGGTCGATAATCAAAGCCTCTTTTGTGACTTCATTTACAACGAGATAGCAGTTTGTGAGCTTTGCAAAGTCGAGGTGATGATAGATTTTCATAAGCTAGGCCCCTTCTGAACGCCCTGAGGTACGTCGAGTTCCCGAAGACCTGTAAACAAGGCGCTTCCACGTTTGTCGAAAATTGCCGCATTGGTGTTTGACTGGCGGAAAGAAACGTTTTGCTGGGTGATTTCGTAAAAAACAGTTTCCTTGATGTTGCAGTTGCGGAAAGAAGTGTCAATCAGTTTGGCGTTGATGAAATATGAGCTGTATAAGTCTGAGTCGTCAAAGGAAGACTGGAAGGATGAGATGCCGCAGAAATTATTCTGAACCATGTCACTTCCCGTGAAAATTACATGACTGAATTTGGCGCCTGCGTATGAAGAAAAGAGGACGTTGCTTTTCAAAAAGTTGCAGTCTGCGAAAACGGAATATGAAAAATTGGTAAGCCTTATCCTCATGCCTGAAGTTTTAATTCCGGAAAAAAGGCAGTTTGAAAAATCACAGCCATAAAAACGCTTGTTTGTGAGGTCGATGTTGGCGAAAGTGAGGCCGCTGGCATTGAGTCCTACGATTTTGTCATGACTTTCTATGTATGAATAAATTTTTTTTTGCAGGGCATCTTTGTCAGCTGTGTGGGCATAACAAAAATCAGCACTTTCGATAAGATTGCCGTTATTGTCGATGTCAGAAACAGCAAAGTGAGCGCACCCGGGCTCCCTGCATCTTGAAAATGAATACATATAAATATTGTAGCGTAAAATCTGCTATAAAAAAAGGGTGTCATTGCAAGATTTAGCATAAAAGATTAAAATATATCTATGAATGATTCCGTGGACTTTGCCTTCCTTGACAGTGGAACAGGCGGAATTCCATATATGCTTTCTCTTCACGAAAAATTGCCGTCCGCAAGGTGCGTATATCTCGGCGACACGGAGCATTTTCCTTATGGCGAAAAGTCCGGCCAGCAAGTAACGGATTGTGCTTCAGAGGCAATCCAGAAGATAATTGATTTATGGAAGCCCCGGGCAATTGTTGTGGCATGCAATACGATTTCCGTCACGGCCCTGGATTCCCTGCGCCATCGCTTTACAAATCTTCCTATAATAGGCACTGTTCCTGCAATCAAAGTGGCAGCCTCTGTCACCAAAAATAAAAAAATCGGTCTTCTGGCAACTACGGCAACCGTGAATCATCCCTATTGCAAAAAGCTCGTCCAGGAATTTGCAGAAGACTGTCAGGTCTTTAACCGGGCCGATCCCAAACTGATTGATTTCATCGAAAAAAATTATTTCAAGGCGAGCGAAGAAGAAAGACTCGAAGCCGTAAAGGAAGCGGCTAATTTTTTCAAGAAAAACGGATGTGACGCGGTGATTTTGGGCTGCACCCATTTTACCCACATCGCCCAGGAAATGAGAAAGGCCTGCGGCAGTGGAATTACCGTGGTCGACAGTCGTGACGGAGTTGCAAATCAGGCAATCCGGAAAATTCACGAAGAAAAGGAAGCCTCTTGCCCATCAGACAGGGTCGGAGAGGGCAAATCTTCTATTAAAAATCTCACTTTCTTTGTCACAAAGGCTGATGAAAGGGAGATAGCTGAATACAAGACTCTCTGCGAGAATGTAAAAATTCCGTGGGGAGGCGTAATATAGGAGCAATTATGAAAACTTATGGCGTTATTATGGCAGGTGGCGGTGGAACAAGATTCTGGCCGCTTTCAAGACAGGCTAGGCCTAAGCAGCTTCTCAATTTGAGCGGCAAGGATTTAATGGTAAACGAAGCCATTGACCGCCTTTCAAAAACCGCTGACAAGGACGATATTTTCATCGTTACAAATAAAACTCAGGTTGCAAAAATGCTTGAGGCTACAAATGGCCGCATTCATAAAAATCATATCCTCTCGGAGCCAAGTGCCCGAAACACAGCCGCCTGTATCGGTTATGCCGCAATGGAAATCATCAAAAAGTACGGCGACGGAATCATGGTAATCACTCCGAGTGACGCTTACATCAAAAATGAGGCAGAATTCACCCGAATTTTGGGAATTGCAGTAAAGGCTGCCGAAGAAAAGGACGCCCTGGTCACTGTTGGAATCACGCCGACTTTTGCCGCAACCGGCTACGGCTACATCAAATTCCAGAAATCAGGCGAAAATGTCCTTAAAGTTCTCGAATTCAAGGAAAAGCCTGACCAGGCAACCGCCCAGAAATATGTAGACAGCGGTGAATACGCATGGAACAGCGGAATGTTCATCTGGAAGGCAAGTACAATCCTTAAAAATTTCGAGCGCTTCCTGCCTGACATCTATGCTGACCTTCAGAAAATCGGCAATGCCATGAATACGGCCGACGAACTCAAAGTGATTGAAGCGCTTTATCCTAAGATTACCAGCATTTCAATTGACTACGGTATCATGGAAAAGGCTGATGATGTCTATGTCGTTCCCGGAGAATTCGGCTGGAACGATGTCGGAAGTTTTGACATGATGGGAGTCCTGCACGAAGCTGATTCAAATGGCAACATCAGCATCGGAGATCAAATCAATGTTGACTCAAAAAACTGCATCACATATTCAAGTGGCCGCCTCGTAGCGACAATTGGTCTTGATAATGTGGTTGTAATTGAAACTCCTGACGCCATTCTTGTCTGTGACAAAAATAAAGTTCAGGATGTAAAGAAAGTGGTCGAGCAGCTCAAGGCAGCCGGCCGGACAGAGTTATTGTAAAATGTGTTATGGATTAAGGAGAGTTATATGAGAAAAGCTGGAATTTTAATGCATCCGACTAGTTTACCGGGAAGTGCCGGGATTGGCACCTTCGGAAAGTCGGCTTTTGCTTTTGTTGATTTTTTGGAAAAGGCCGGAATGAAAATCTGGCAGCTTTTACCGCTTGGCCCTACAGGCTACGGTGACAGCCCTTATCAGTCATTTTCTACTTTTGCCCTCAATCCTCTTCTTATTGATTTTGAAGATTTAGTCGCTCGTGGCTGGGCAAGTCCAAAACTGACAAAAAAGCCTTCCTATATAAAGACTAAGGGCGACGTTGATTTTGGCTCTGTCGTCTGGTGGAAAAGCCATGCCCTCAAAGAAATTGCAAAATATTTCCTTGAGCTGATTACAAATCCTGATGTCTCTGCTTCTGATAATTTTGATCCAAACACAAAGATGGAATTCTTCACCTTCTGCCGTGAAAATCAGTACTGGCTGCGCGATTATGCGGCTTTCATGAGCATCAAGTCTTTCTACGATGCAAAGGCTGCAAAACAGGCCGAAGAAGAAAAATGCGCCGTAAACGGAACCTGGAACGTCTACTGGGAGAAAAATCTTTCAAAGCACGATGAAAAGGCCGTCGAAAAATGGATTAACGAGCATACCGAGGACTTTTTACAGACCGAAGTAATTCAGTTCTTTGCGGCAAAACAGTGGGCTTGCGTTCACGAATATGCCCGCTCAAAGGGGATTGAGATTGTCGGCGATGTTCCGATTTTTGTTGCCGCAGATTCAAGCGACGTCTGGGCTAACCAAAAATTATTCCAGATTGGAAAAGACGGCAAATTTACCGGCGTGGCTGGTGTTCCGCCTGATTATTTCTCTGCCACAGGTCAGCTTTGGGGAAATCCTCTTTATGACTGGAAGGCCATGAAAAAAGACGGTTACGCATGGTGGATTGCCCGCGTTAAAAAAATGCTTTCTTTGGTCGACTATGTCAGAATCGATCATTTCCGTGGATTTGAGTCATACTGGTCTGTTCCGTTCGGAAGCCTTACAGCTGAGACAGGAAAATGGGAGAAGGGCCCTGGAATCGAGCTTTTCGATGCTATTAAAAAAGAGCTGGGCGAGCTTCCGCTGATTGCCGAGGATTTGGGAATCATCACTGAAGAAGTCCGTGCCCTTCGTGACGAGGCAAAACTTCCAGGCATGAAAGTTCTTCAGTTTGCCTTCGACAAGAATGAATGGAAGGCCGGCGGCCTCAAAAACGTCTTCCTGCCCCACAATTATGAGGCGACAAATTGCGTGGCTTATACAGGCACTCACGACAATGACACTTCACAGGGCCTCTTTGAGTCTCTTGATGACGAAAGCCTTGTTTTGATTGCAGATTATCTTACTGGCGAGAAAAATACTGTTGAAGGTGCAAAAAAACTAGTAAGGAGCAAAAAACTTACAAAAATGTTCGTAAAATCTGCTCTTTCAAGCATTGCTGACATAGCCGTAATTCCTCTTCAGGACGTCTACTGCATCGGAACAAATGCCAGAATGAATACTCCAAGCACAAGCGGCAAAAACTGGGCCTGGCGGGCAGACAAAAGTCTTATTGAGGGAGCTAAGGCTGAAAAAGCGGCCCAATGGCTTAAAAACTTGAGCGTACTCTATGCAAGATAAAAAACTGAAAATCTTATGGGAACTTTTTTCGGTCTTTTTTAAGGTCGGAATCTGTACTTTTGGCGGTGGAATTGCCATGCTTCCGATTCTAGAGCGGGAGCTTAGCGAAAAACGCGGCTGGGTGACTGGCGATGAACTTCTGGATTATTTTGCCATAGGGCAGAGCACTCCGGGAATCATCGCGGTCAATGTCGCCACTTTCGTCGGCTATAAAAAGGCCGGTCTTCTTGGCGGCTGCATCGCAACTTTCGGTATGGTCTTTCCTTCGATCATCATCATCACGCTGATTGCAAAATTCATTTCGAATTTCAGTGAAATTACCTGGGTAAAAAAGGCCCTCACTGGAATCAACGTCGCAGTTGCGGCAATCCTTACAAACGCCGTCTACACTTTCTCAAAAAAATCCGTTAAAAACCTCTTCGGATTTATTCTTCTCGTCCTTTCCTTCGTGCTGATTTTTATTTTCAAGGTCAGTACTGTTTATATAATTTTCGGAAGCGCAATCCTTGGCGTGATTATAGCTGCCTGCCGCGGGGAGTTTAGAAAATGATAGATTTTATGATTTCTCAGATTCAGGACCAGAGTGGAATCGGACTTTTCTGCCTCATTGCAGTTTTCTTTTACGTCGGCCTGATTACAATCGGCGGCGGTCAGGTTGCAATCACCGTCATGCAGCAGGTTCTTGTAGACCAGTTCCACCTGATTGACGACGCCTTTTTCTTCAACATGGTCGCGATTTCTGAAAGTACGCCGGGCCCGATTGGAATCAATATTGCCACTTACATCGGAACTGAGCTCTACGGTGTCTGGGGCGGATTTTTCTCAACTCTGGGCGAAGTCCTTCCTTCCCTGATTTGTATCGTTCTGATTGCAAAATTCTTCGGAAGCTTTGCAGAAAAGAAGGGCGTAAAGGCTGCCTTTTCAACCCTCCGTCCTGCCGTTTCCGGGGTAATCGCCGTTGCAGCCGCAAGAATCATTATAATTGCGCTTTTTGTCGTCCGCGAGGGATTTTTGCTTTCTTCTCCTTCGACCTGGAACGAAAACCTTCAGATTTACGGAGTCAGCGCGATTTTCTATTGCCTCTGTCTTTCGGTTTTATTCAGGACCAAGATTCATCCGGTCTTTCTGGTTGCGGCTGGGGCTCTTTTCGGCGCCATTTTCTGTTGATTTTTACTCGCTTTTTAAGGAAAGCATGCTATAATTAAAGCATGAGTACACATATCAACGCGCCAGAGGGCGCAATCGCTCCAAATGTCTTGCTTCCGGGCGACCCTTTGCGGGCAAAATTCATCGCAGAAAATTTTCTTGAGAATGCCAAGTGCTACAATGAAGTACGCGGCATGTTCGGCTTTACCGGCACTTACAAGGGTGTTCCTGTAAGCGTTCAGGGAACAGGCATGGGACAGCCTTCGCTTTCAATCTATGCAACCGAGCTTTTTAAGTTCTACAATGTACAGACTGCAATCCGCGTTGGCACTTGTGGCGCTGTCAGCGAAAAAACTCAGCTCCGCGACACAATCCTCGTCAATTCAGCATGTTCTGATTCCTGCCTGCTCAACCAGCGCTTTGGCAACATGCACTTTGCTCCAACGGCTTCATTCGAGCTTGTAAAGGCTGCTGACAAGGTTGCCGGAGAAATGGGAATCCGCTACTGCGTCGGTTCTGTGGCTTCAAGTGACTTTTTCTACGATAAAAATGAAAACTGGAAGAAGTGGGCTGAATACGGCGTTCTTGGAATCGAAATGGAAAGTGCAGAGCTTTTCACTCTCGCCGCTGAATACAAAAGGCGGGCCATGGCAATCATGACTGTAAGCGACCACATCCTGCTCGGAGGCGCCACAACAGCCGAAGAAAGACAAACGACCTTCACCAACATGATGAAAGTCGCTCTTGAAACGATTGTTGCTGTCAACAAGTAAAAAAATGTCGGGCTCTAGCCCGACATTTTTTTTTAGTCAAAGAAGCCCTTAGCTTTCAAGAGCTCTGCGTTCAAGATGCCGCCCAATGCTGCACCACGTTTTGTGTTGTGGCTCAGGGCTACGAACTTGATGTCGAATACGTTGCACTTGCGGAGTCGGCCGAGAACACATGCCATGCCTTTTTCTGTGTCACGGTCACGGTTTGGCTGCGGACGGTTCTCTTCTTCGCGGTAAACGATAGGATGCTCCGGTGCACTTGGCAATTTGAGCTCCTGTGGAAGAGACTTGAAGTTTTCCCATACTTTGAGGACTTCCTCAAGGCTTGGCTTTTTGTCTTCCGGCAAGTCGAACTCAAGGTTTACGCTTGCTGTGTGTCCGTCGATTACAGGAACGCGTGTACATGTTGAAGAAACAATCGGACCTGCCGCATTCTCAATCTTTCCGTCTTTAACGCTTCCCAAAATCTTGAGACATTCTTTTTCAGTCTTTTCTTCCTCACCGCCGATATATGGAACGATGTTGTCAATCATGTCGAATGATGGAACGCCCGGGTAACCAGCGCCAGAAACTGCCTGCAAAGTTGTAACGATCATGCGCTTAACAGGATAGCCTGCCTGCTGCAAAGCGTAGAGAGGCATCATGTATGTCTGCAAAGAGCAGTTTGGTTTTACTGCAACGAAGCCCTTGTCCCAGCCATGATGTTTTTTCTGCTCAGCGATTACATCGAGATGTGAGTAGTTGATTTCAGGGATGAGCATTGGAACGTCTTCTGTCCAGCGGTTTGCGCTTGCGTTAGAAACGACCGGGATTCCTTCTGCTGCATAAGCTGCTTCCAAAGCTTTGATTTCGTCCTTTCCCATTTCGAGAGCTGAGAAAACGAAACGGCACTTGCCGAGAGCGGCTTTCGGATCGTTTGCGTCCTGAACGATCAAATCTTTTACGTCGCAAGGAATGTTTGCGCCGATGAGCCAGCGGTTAGCGACAGCCTCTTTGTAAGCCTTTCCTGCTGAGCGAGGGCTAGCTGCAACATAAGTTACCTTGAACCACGGATGATCTTCCAAAAGCTTAATATAGCGCTGGCCAACCATACCAGTTGCGCCCAAAACACCAACATTAATCTTGTCTGCCATAATAATTTCTCCTGCTTTTTTACATGGATTACAAATCACACTCTTTGAGTGCTTTTTCGATTACTTTCTTTGCATCGTCTGTTACGTCAACCAAAGGCAGACGGCAAGGACCTGCTGCCATTCCCTTGACGTTCATTGCGTATTTGATTGAAGTCGGGTTACCGTCAACGAAAGCTGCCTTGAAGAACGGTGCCAGGCGGTAGTGAATCTTGCGAGCTGCCGCGATGTCTCCGTCCAAAGCTTTGTTTGCAAGCTCTGCCACAATTGCAGGAGCGAGATTTGAAACAACGGAAATGATTCCGTCTCCGCCCATTGCAATCAACGGCAAAGTGAGGCCGTCGTCACCGCTCAAAACGGCGAAATCAGGCTTCTTTGACTTAATCTGTGCGATAACGTCCATCATCTGATTGATGTTGCCGCTTGCTTCCTTGACACCAACGATGTTCGGCAATTCGGCAATTCGAGCCAAAGTGTCGGTCGTGATGTTAGTGCCTGTTCGGCCCTGAATATTATAAACAACGATAGGAATTCCTACCTTTGAAACTGCCTCAAAGTGGCGGAAAATGCCTTCTTTTGATGGTTTGTTGTAGTATGGAGTGACGACCAGTGCTGCGTCTGCCCCAGCTTTTTTTGCGCGCTCGCAGTATTTGACTGCATCTTTAGTGTTGTTGCTTCCCGCTCCGAGAACGACTGGAATTTTTTTGCCAGATTTTTTCTCGAATGATTTGACTTCTTCCATGACAATCTCAATGAGTTTGTCTTCTTCTGAGCCTGGAGTCTCGTCCAATGTGGGAGTTTCAGCTGTAGTTCCGAGCGGAACAAGACCGTCAATGCCCTGCTCAAGCTGGAAGATAACATTCTTTCTGAAACCTTCGTAATCCACCGAACCATCTTGGTTCATCGGTGTGATCATAGCTGTAAATGCACCGCGCAATTTAACCATTTTTGAACCTCGTTTTCTTAGGTAAAAGTGAGAATATTTTAATAAAAAACTGTGATTTAGACAATTGTTAATTCAAATATTGTTAGTTCAAATATGGAATATGAAAAATCGCATGAAGCATAGTTAGTCAACAAATTAGAATCGTATGAATTATAAATGTAAACCAAAAATATAGTTTATAAGTTGACAATTCCCTTTCATCTTCCTATAATTTAAAAAAATCTTAGGGGCAACTGTGTTCAGCATAAAAATGCGCTCAAGTCTGGGCGGAAAAAACGGTGTCGGCGGAAAGCATATTTCAGGAGCCGAGCGGATTGTAAAATCTTGTGATGTAGAAAAAACAGTTTCATCTCTTTTGGAGAGGGCAAGGAATCACGAGCGGGGAAAGGCAGATTTCATCAACATAAAAGTTCAGGAAGTAAACGAAAACGAGGCTGTCAGAGTTCCGCTTTTAAAAATCACTTCAAAAAAAACTTCATCAAAATCAGAAGGAAGGTCTTTTGCAAAGTCCGAGCTTTTAAGAATCGGTGTCTCAGAAACCGCCGTAAAAAATGCCTTTGAGGCCCTTGAAAGCCTTTCCGACTCCATGCGGGGAGCAATTGTCCTTGATGCAGATTCTGGCGAACGGCTCGACAGCTTTGGAATGAGGGGTGTGCGCTGCTCAAACATGGATGTTGCCGACAAAGACGAATACGAAAAAAAACTTTCCGAGCTGAATATGGCAGGCGAACATGCGCGTGAAGCTCTTGTTTTGGCTTCAAAAGTGGTGAACGCAAAAGGTGCTGTTGCAGAGCTTTGCTGGTCAGACGATCCGAATTATGTTACAGGCTATGTCGCTTCTCCAAAATTCGGCTACACAAGAATTTCTGTCATGAAGGATTTGGGAGATTATGTCGGCGGCCGTGTCTTTTTTGTGCGCCTTCCGATTGATTTGGATTCTTACATTGACTATTTACAAAATCAAGTTGTGCTGGTGGAAGTATGAGCAAGAATTTATTCATCACAGGAACAGGAACTGATATTGGAAAAACCTTTGTCTCAGCCCTGATTGTAAAAAAACTTTCCGAAAAAGCAAAATCCGGCTACTTCAAGGCAGCCATGAGCGGAAACGAACGTGAAAGCGACGGATCTTTGATTCCGGGCGACGCAAAATTCGTAAAAGAAAAGGCAAAAATCGGCCAGGGGCTTGAATCAATGTGCCCCTTTGTCTACGAAAATGCTTATTCTCCTCACCTGGCATCCAGAATCGAAGGAAATCCCGTGAATCTTGATGTCGTAAAAAAGAATTTTCTTTCTTTGCAGAATCAGTTTGATTTTCTTACGGTTGAAGGAAGCGGCGGAATCTTGTGCCCGATTGATTTTGATAAAAGTGGCAGCCGAAAAACAATTTTTCTTGAAGACATAATTTCTTCCCTCAATCTGAACTCCATAATCGTTGCGGATGCGGGGCTTGGAACGATAAATTCCCTTGTCCTCACAGTCCGCTACATGGAATCAAAAAATCTCGGAATCAAAGGAATGATTTTCAATCACTTCCATCCCGGAAACATAATGGAAGAAGACAACATCTTCATGTGCGAAAGGCTCACCGGGCTAAAAACTTTGGCTTGCGTGAAGGCTGGGGAGCAAAATCTCGACATCGACTTTGAAACTTTAAGTGGGCTTTACAAATGAAAATCTCTGAAATCAAAAATGCGCTCGATTTAATAGAAGAAAACAAAAATCTCCGCAAGGTGAAAGACTTTCGCATGCTTTCGGCGACAAAGGCTGTGGACGAAAACAATAAAGAATACACCGTTTTTTCTTCAAACAACTATCTTGGCCTTACCCACGAAAAAAGCGTGATTGAAGCGGGAAAGTCTGCCCTTGCCTTTGGAAGTAGCTCCACCGGCTCGCGTCTTACAAGCGGCTCTTCATTTGAGCTTTCACTTCTTGAGAAAAATCTTGCGGATTTTAAAGGATGCGAAGATGCCCTTGTTTTTAACACCGGTTACATGACAAATCTGGGCGTTTTATATGCCCTTGCCGACAAAAAAAGCGTGATTTTTTCTGACCAGCTGAACCATGCTTCGATTATCGACGGATGCAGAATCAGCGGGGCAAAAGTTCTGGTCTACAGGCACAACGACATGAATGACCTTGAAAGACTTCTGGCGGGGCTAGGAATCCCGGATAGCTTTCAGATTTTTGTCGTCTCTGACGGGGTTTTCAGCATGGACGGTGATATTGTGAACCTTCCGGCCCTTCTTGAATTAAAAGCAAAATACAATTTCTGCCTGATTATTGACGATGCCCATGCGCTTGGAGTAATCGGCGAAAAAGGTCACGGAACTGCCGAATATTACGGACTTGACGGAAAATCGTGCGGAATTGACATTCAGATTGGAACTTTGAGCAAGGCTCTGGCGGCAGAGGGAGGCTATGCGGCTTCTTCAAAACTAATCTGCGACTATCTTAGAAATAAATCCCGTCCCTTTATCTTTTCAACGGCACTTCCTCCATCGGTGGCAGCATCCGCAAACGAAGCCTTAAATCTTTTGAAAACGAACGGAAAATCTCTGGTCGAAAAACTGAACTTCAACACAAGGCTCATGCGAAATCTTCTTGAAGATGCGGGCCTTCCGCTTGTCAAAGGCACAACGCCGATAATTCCGATTGTTCTTGGAGAAACAGAAAAAGCCCTGCTTTTTTCCAGCGAGTGCCTCAAAAACGGAATCCTTCTTTCTGCAATCAGACCGCCTTCGGTGCCGGAGGGAACTTCAAGAATCCGCCTTACAGTCACGGCTGCACATTCAGAAAAAGAAATCAGAGACTGCGCAAAAATAATTTCAGAACTTTGGAGAAAACTATGATTTGGTATCCTTACGCCCAGATGAAAACCCTCAAAACGCCTTACAAAGTCATTGATGCCCAGGGCGTTTATTTACAGACTCAGGACAAAAAACTGATTGACTCGATTTCCTCATGGTGGTGCATGATTCACGGCTACAAAAATCCTGAGCTGAACGAGGCTATGAAAGAGCAGATTGACAGGTTTTCCCACTGTATGCTTGCCGGGCTCGCTCACGAAAGCGTGGAAAAACTCTCTGAAAAACTTGAATCTTATCTTCCCGGCGACCTTAACTACTACTTTTTTTCTGATTCAGGAAGCGTGGGCGTGGAAGTTGCCCTCAAAATGGCATTTCAGTTCAACAAAAACCGCGGCTCTAAGCGAAAGAAAATCTTCTCTCTCAAAAATGCCTATCACGGAGACACATTCATGACCATGGCCGTGGGCGATGACGAAGACTATCACGCGGCCTTTCCAAAAAATCCCGATGTGATTCACATTCCGACCAACATCGAAGACCTTGAAAAGACTTTTTTTGCTTTCGGCGAAGACGCAATCTGCTTTATCGTGGAGCCGCTTTTACAGGGAGCGGGCGGATTCCGCATGTACGACATTTCATTTTTGAAAAAAGCCCGCGAACTGTGCGACAAATACGATGTTGTGCTGATTTTTGACGAAGTTGCCACAGGTTTTGGACGCACAGGAAACCGCTTCGTCTCGGATTTGGTTTTGCCGGACATCCTTGTTCTTGGAAAAGCCCTCACAGGCGGCTACATCGGCCACGCCCTCACTGCGACAAACAAAAAGATTTTTGACGGATTTTACGGAGACGAGCAGAGTCTTGCTTTCATGCACGGCCCGACCTTCATGGGGAACCCGATAGCCTGTTCCCTTGCATTAAAATCAATCGAAATCTTTGAGCGGGAAAATTACATCCAGAAAATCAAAAAAATAGAAGAAATTGCAAAAAGGGAACTCCTGGGCTTTGAAGATGAGCGCATAAAAGAAATCCGCGTGATGGGTGGCTGTTTCTGCATTGAAGTAAAGGAAAGCCAGACAATCAAAGGCTTTACGGAATTCGCCTATGGGCGCGGAGTTTTTGCCCGGCCCTTCGTCCGCTACATTTACGGAATGGTTCCTTACATCATAACGGAAGAAGAGCTGGTCAAAATCACGGACACGATGAAAGCCTGGTTCAGGTGAGTTTCATGCCTAAAGCTTTAATTGTGCCTTAGATTTATTCATCCCACCAGCGGAGAGCGAAGTACATTCTTACATGACCGTCATCCGTATCATTTCTCTCAATGGTAGATTCAAAAGGCGTTTCATTCCATGAAATATAATGGTCGTGATTTCCAACATTGTGATTTGCCCAATATACTCTCCATTTGTCGGAGTTCTTGTCGTACTCATATGATACAGTAACAGTACCAAGGTCATCATCTGACGAAGAGTGGTCGTACTCGTAGAAATGAAAATTCATTTTGAAGCTATAATTTTTGGTGCGGTCGTAAGTTCCTGTAAATTTCTTCATGCAAGCTCCGTATAATTCTGGCCGTGTGTCTCGGTGCATTTCAGTTTTGCCGAAACAATAAAAGTCATCCTTTCCAATTCTGAATGTAGGTGTGTCAGAATTTCCAGACATAGAAATATCACCGACTTTTAGCTGGTCATCTCCAGAATCGGCTTTCACATAATACTGAGGACTATAACCACCGTCACGGCTCTTAACATTTTCCATATATTGCGCGTAGAAAGTGAGAGTACCTGTTTTTGATTTTGCCGTCGTCAACTCTTTTGTGGCAAGAACGGTGGACGTGAATGATTCAGATTTGCCACTGTGTGCATATGCGAACAAGAAGAATGTGTATTTTGTGCTTTGTTTTAAGCCTGAAAGTTTATAACGTCCGCTCGAAAGAGTGTCAGCATCAAGAGCCAGGAAAAATTCTTCCTTATCTTTTATGTCTTTTATGGATTTTTCTGACTGCGCTATGTTTGCCAGCGTGAGATTTTTCGATTTGACAGAGTCTTTTATGCCACACAGAATGTAACCACCGTCCGCTGACTTCGCTCGTTCATCTGCGTAGGAATTCCATGTGAATGTCAGGTCGTCCTCTGCAAACTGAGGAATTGTTACGGCAAAATTTTTCATCGTACGGAAAACTGATTTTAACGTAATCGTGTATTCTTTTGTCGTAACTTCATCAGGGGCTGTGCAAAGTATATAGATACGGTTCGTTCCCACATCCAGTGGAACTGACTTCTCTTCTGTCTTCATGGGAATTGTGGTCGTTTTGTCGAAATCCTGGTAAGGACCGCCAGAATTAAGGCTGTATTTGATTGTGGAGAATGCGAGTTTTGGCTGAATGTCGAGCCAGACATATTCATTGCAACCTTCGATAGTATAATTCCCGTTTGAATCGAATGAGAAAGTTGTGAAGCCTTCGTTCGCATTGATTTTTGAGAACTTGCATGTTCCCAGACTTGTGTCGTTTTTTTGTTTTGGAACGAGCGGGTCTTCATCGCGTTCGCCGGTGGTCGTTGAGAAGTCCAAAAGTCCATCGCCGTCCGTGTCGGGCAAAATAGGGCTCGTGTGCACTTTGAAGTTCTCAGAATACTTAGAATTAAGCCCGATTCCGCTCTTGTACCAGCCGTAGATTTCCTCATAGTCGCTCAGTCCGTCACCGTCATCGTCAGTTTTGTCGTCGCTGGTTCCGTAGATTTGTTCTTCGCGCAAAGGAACCCCGTCGCCGTCTTTGTCCACGCTGTAGAAGATAGAAATTTCATCCCCGGCGCTCACTTTTATGTCTTCGAAAGACCAGCCTTCATCAATGCTTTGCGTGTACGGGGCGTACATAGCTTGATATCGCTGACCGTTCTCCGTGTATTTGTGCAGAATAAACCATGAGCCGTCTGTGTAAGAGCCGTTTGCTATTTGGTTCTGTATGCCAAAGAATTTGTCAAGACAACCGTTTTCGTTCAGAGTGTAGTCCTTTCCTTTTTCATAGTGAAGTATGGTATGGAAAATGTAATCCAGGCTCGGCTTTGTGTAGAGTTCGTCTATGCTCATCGCCCCGGTGTTGTACTGATTTTTTACTGATGCGTTGAAAGTTCTTGCCGCTCGTCCGCTTGTGGCACCCCAGTCAATGTAAATGGCAGCCGTTTTCGCTTTGACTTCGGTAAGCGCCTCCGTGAAATCATTTGCATTCTTGCCATCTTTCTGCAAGGTGATTTTGTAGCCTGAAACTTCAATTTCAAATCCTGTTGACCATTTTAAAAGTTCCTCTGTCTGTGCAATCCCCAAATCGGCAATAAGCTCAAATTCTCCGCTTTCACTTCGAGGCTCAATTGTAAACGCTTTTTCGCTCGAAAGGGTGAGGTTCTTTACGAAAATGCGTGAAGCGGCATTGTTGTTCGGTATGCGGTACAATGCTACGATGACATTGTTCACCGTGTATGCAATATTGCTTGGGTTCTTGAATTTTACGGGAATGGTGACTACTCCGCCGCTTACGCTCTTGTTTTTGGAACTTGATGTAGATTTTCCGTTGCTCCAGCTTTTTGACCAGCCCTCGCTTGCTGATTTTGAATAGGTGTAGCTGTCACCGTTTGCGACATTTCCGCTGTATGCTGTCTTAAAGCTTCCGGTTGTCACATTTTTGTAGTGTATGCCTGCGCCCCCTTTTCCCCATTCGTGTGAGATGCTGATGCCGAGTTCCGTGCTCCACGCGTGCGTTTCATTGTGAGTCTTTGTATTTGAGTTTGTTGATGATTCGCTTCCGGTTACTCCGTCGTTTATGGTCTGGCTTTCGGTTACGCTGTCAGTGTTCGAAATCGTATATTTGTAGGCGATGCCAGGCTTTCTGGTCATCTTGATTTCCAGCTGTGGAGTGTCTGCTATGAGCGGATTGAATGAATTGTAGTCAGCGTTGTAAAGGCCGTTCACTTCAAGACTGTCACTCCAACCGTCGCCGTCTGTGTCTGAATTTGCAGGGTCTGTGAAGTATTTGTTAATTTCATCCCAGTCGCTGAGTCCGTCGCCATCAGTATCGGTGGTATCTGATTCGCTATGTGGATTGATTTTTGCGACGCTCCAGATGGCATAGAGAGTGATGTTGTTTTCTGTTACGCAGATTGCTCCGCCATCAGAATATTCGGCTTTGGTTGCTTTTGAGTCTCTTGCCCAGCCCAAAAATCGCCCTTTGTTGTTGCTTAGTCCAAGTGAAGATGCCGAAAGAAGATTGGTTTCCACTCCTTTCATAACGGATTGTTCTGTTTTACTGATTTTTGCATCCGTTGCGTTTGTGTCAAAAATAATTTTTGTGTTTTCGAACCAGCGGGCATAGAATATTTTGTTTCCTGTGCTTCCGTCTGGAAGTTCTGTCACAGCATTTCCACTAAATTCGGCGTTGTCATACCAGCCTCCGAATGTACAGTTTGCCTTTGAGATGATTGTCGCCGTCTCGCTGTTTTGCGGAAGAATGATTGTTGCAGATTGCCGCGTGTAGTTGCCAGCTGTCGTAAGACCGTTTGCAAATGCACCTCCGTTCAAGTTGTAATGAATCGTGAAAAGACTACCCATCGTATCAACGACACATTCGCTTGTGCTCGTCTTTCTGTTTACGATTGAGCAGTATTCGCGGTAAGTGCCACGGAGCAGTTTTTTTTCGGTGTCCGCATAAAATTTGAAGATTAAGAGATAGTTCCCGCTGGACACGTTATTTTTAGTGTAGACGGATTTTCCTCCTTCTTCTATAGTAAGTTTTTGATCTGCATAGCCAGGAATTGAGACTCCTTCAAGAGAATACAAGCCGCCTGTAACGAGACCAATTCCTTCGTCATTAAAGAGAACTGATACGCTTAAATTTCCCCTTCCGTAAGGTTCTGAGTTGTCAAAAACTTCGAGCTTCGGTGTAAATTTCAGATTATTTGGCCCGACTTTGATAGTGTATGTTTTTTCTTCCCTGAAAATCATGTTGTCGCTTACAGCAACAAGGGTAAAAGTGTATTTCCCTGCCATAAATGGAAGCTCTGCCTTTTCCATTTCAGAGACACTTTCCCAGGAGCCGACAAGCGTGACTTCACTAGAATCTTTGCCCGTGCTTCCAGCTGCATTATAAGAAAGATTGATATATGAGATTTCTTCAAGCTCTACTTGTGGTAGGGCAGTGCGAACAGCTTCCTTGTCAATGCCAACTTTGAGCGTAACACGTTCTCCCGTTTGGTTTGAAGCTGGTTTTTCGGGAACGTTTTCTTCTTCTCGCTCAATTATGTTTGAACATCCGGCAAAAACTGAAAGTGCCACAAAAAATGTTGTTATTTCAAAAAATCGTTTAATTTTCATGTTGTCCTCCTTAAAAACTCCGCGTTAGCGGCGTTGTCGCTCACGCGTATGTGCAGTTCCTTATTGCACCACAAGACTTGTCTGGGCAGAAGCGCTTATAATATCGATGTGGTCCTGGGTTCCTTGAATATAGATCCGAACTTTGCAGAAAATCTGGTATGCATCTTTTCCGAACTTTGAAGTGTCGATTATGAGCTCATTATTATCGTTCGTTGTGACTCCGTTCCAAGAAAGGGCTGCGTTGTTATCGATGAGCCATGTGTATTCATATTCATAAATATCTTCCGTAAAGCTAAGAACCGGTGTGATAGTTGTAATTCCGTCTTTGTTAGTTTTTTTGAGTGTGAGACCGATCGCTTCAAGTTCCTGGATTACGCTGTTTCCTTTTGCTTTCTTGCCGATGTTTTCTTCTGCAACGGTAATTACAAGCGGCTTGCTTTCCCTCACGTAGCCCGCACATCCTGGTGTTCCGTTTGCTCTTTTTCTTATGTAAAGTTTTTCGCCTGTTTTTGCAGCAAACTCATTTTCTGGGAAATCTCTGTAAGTAGCCCCTCCGTTGAATGAGATTTCAAGATTTTTGTTGATTGTCGTGAATTCAACTTTTCCGATTTCGATTGAGCTTGTCTCTGTCGAAAGTTGTGGGAGCTCTGCTTCTGTGAGTGTGAATTGTACATTTGCAAAAACTGACTGCACTGAATCATAAAAATTATTTTTAGAGGAGGTTAACAGAAAATCTTTTGCTTCCCCGGCCGTGTACTCATTTTTTTCGCTCAATTCAGAGATTTCTGCCCAGTCAAAATCGCTTGCGCTGTATGTGTTCCCAAGCTCATCGGTCAGAGTTCCTTTGATTTTGGTCGTGTCGAATTTTTGACCTTTGGAAAGGATGTCGTCATAGTAAAGTTCTGCTGTTTTTACGCAGTGAAAAACAGGGTATGTCTCAGAAATGATTTCATGCGTATTTCCTTCAAAAGTCTGGCTTATTTTTACGCGCAATGTTTTTCCGAGAACTGTAGCCTCATTTTCTTTTGTGAGCGAGAATGATTTTCCGTATGCTCCAGGAATATCAGTGAAATTAGGTTCATCAGTATACTCAGTGTTGTCAGAAATTTGCCACTGGTAGTCGACAATTCCGCCCGCAGTTTCAATATCAGTTGTCAGGGTACTTGGCTCTTCTGCGAAAAGTCTCACCTCAAATTTTCCATAATTGTTTACGATGTTTGCGCAGTTTGCAAGTACATCTTTTTTGCAGTTTAGTACCACATATCCAGAACTTGCCAGATTTTCCGCGTCCTTTGGAGCGTTCGGTGTTATCTGAAAATGAACTTCGATTGTTTTTCCGATGTTATTGCTGTCAGAAAGAAAGTCCATCATGTCAGAGAAATTCCATGTTGAGGTGTCTGTACTTGTTATTTCTGTTCTTGTCTCTTTTGTTTCATATCCTTTGGTCAGTAAGATTTTGAACCATATTTTTGTCGTGACCTTGCTTTCATCGTAATTTTTGAGCATAAATTCCGGCTGTATAAAATTTTTTGCTCCGCCAATAAAAACGTTCTGTTCGTCTGTGCAAGAAAGTCTAAGCTCTTCTTTGGGCCAATATGCAATTTCAGTTTGCGTTCCATTGTAGCCTTCCGAAGAAATGTTCACGTCATATGTGGAACCGCCCTTTATTCCGTCGTGAAAAGGCTCAACAAGCACGACTTCAATTTTTTTATCTGCCACTATAGCTTTTTCTGTTTTTCCGTTGCATTCCAGAGTGACTTCTGCTCCATCTTCTGCCGTGATGTCCGCCGTGAGCGAGCGTGAAACAGAATTGAACAGGACATTCGACACGGAAAGTTCTTTTTCATCCCCTTTTGAATCGGAAATCTGGCTGCTGCAAGAAATAGTCGCAATCGCAATGAAAATAAGCGTTGCAACTGCGGTAATTGCCTGTTTTTTCATGGAAAATACCTCCTGAATGTGATGTACGACATAAAACTGCTGTTTAGTATAAAAAATCCCATGCTGTCTTCGGTGAGAATAAAGACCACTGAAGCCAACATGGGCAATTTTTGCGAGATATTGTGATATAGAACTTTTTATTAAATTTTTCGGGGCAAACTTCATCCATATAGCCCGAAGAATTGTATGGGCGAACAAGAGTTTGCTAAATGATTCTGTGAAAAAAAAGTGTTTTTCAAAATTTTTCCAATACATGAAACTATTATAAAACAGTTTTTTGATTATTTAAAGAAAAATTTAAGAAAAACACCTTAGCTATTATTTTGACTGTATTCGAATTACTTCGCCTTTTCCTTCAAGCGTGATTTTTTCGCCCGGAAGCACGGCAAAGATTTCTTCGGCTTTGAAAGAATGTTCTGTTTTTGAGCCGTCTTTTGCTGTTGCACGTATTGTGCCTTCTCCGCCAGAGATAAACACAAGTTCCACCAGTTTTGAAGAAGGGGAGACCAAAAACGAATATCCACCTTTTAACGGCTCTTTTTTGAGCGCAAAATACTTGCATTCAAATTCTTCGCCGAGCGGGGAAATTTTTTGCTTTTTTTCATTTTTGATGACTTCAACGCCTTTTTCGATGTGGACTTCGCGCGGCCTGCCCCAGTCATAAAGCCTGTAAGTGATATTGCAGCTCTGCTGGACTTCGAGCAATCTCAATCCACCGCCGATTGCGTGCACCGTTCCCGACGGAATGAAAATAAAGTCGCCTTTTTTGACTTCAACACGGTCAAGATGGCTTTCAAGAGAATTTGCCTTGATTGATTCGCGAAGTTCTTCCTTGCCGGGATTTCCTTTGAGCCCGTAGACTAAGCTTGCTCCAGGCTCTGCGCTGAGCACGTACCAGCATTCGGTTTTGCCCCGCTCATTCTCGCCTTCAAGCCGCTTGGCATCTTCATCATCAGGATGTACCTGCACCGAAAGCGTGTCATTTGCTTGTATAACTTTGACGAGAAGAGGATAGTCTCCTGCAAGTTGTTTGAATTCGCTCTGGCATCCGTCTGCATGAGTAGAAGCAATCCAGTCCTCATAGCCCCATACTTTATCCGAACGGATAGGATTTAATTTAATCATTATTTATCCCACAATTTTTCCGGGTAGTAGCCGCTTGCGATTTTCTTTGCGATTTCGTCTTTTACTACCTGTTTGTCCTCTGGATAGGTCATGCCAAACCAGCTTTCATCGCTTGTGAAGACTTTGATTCTTCCTTCGCCGTTTTTGATGATGTCGCTTGCCGCAACAGGGAGAAGGGCTTCTGCCTTTGGATCAGACAGCTTTGTTGCCTTAAAGTTGTCCCAGTATTTTTCAAAACGCTCGAATGCCTTTGGCGAGAATCCGAAGAGGTTCATGCTTACTGTTTCTTTGCCAGTCATTGAGATGTTTTTGCCGTCAAGCTCGGAAATGATTTCGTTACCTTCGAAGTGCTCGCCGGTGTAATAGATTTTTGTGTTCTCAACGATTGACTTGAGGTAGCCGCCCTCTGTAGAAGCGACACCGCGGCTTACAGAACCGTTTCGGCTCATTGTGTTGCCCAGGATGTAGCCTACCATGGCATGCTCAGTGCAGTCATTGTCGATTGAAGAAAGGTAATTTCCAAGAGTCTCAAAGGCAGCGCGACCGTAATAGTCATCTGCGTTGATTACGGCAAAAGGCTCGTGAATTGCTTCTTTTGCACAGAGGACTGCATGGATTGTACCCCAAGGCTTTTTGCGCTCAGCCTTAGCTGCTGTCTGCTGCTCTTCTTCGTTGAGAAGTGCTGTCGGAGTCTGGAAAACATATTCTGCGTTAAAGTTGCGTGCAACGCGGTCAAAAAGCCGCTCGCGGAAGTCCTTTTCGATGTCCTTTCGGATGATGTAAACGATTTTACCGAATCCGCATTTTTTTGCATCATAAGCGGCGAAGTCCAAAAGACACTCACCGTTCTTTCCTACGGAGTCAATCTGTTTAACTCCGCCATAGCGGCTACCCATTCCAGCCGCAAGTACAAGTAATGTTGGTTTCATAGCATTAATTTTAGTCTTTTAACGATGCTTTTTCAAGAACTCCATGAAGTCATCTTCTCTGAGTGGCTTTGAGTAGAAATAGCCCTGAACCTGATCGCACTTGATTTTCTTAAGGAAGTCACGCTGTTCCTCTGTTTCGACGCCTTCGAAAATCGTCTCTTTTTTGAGGTTTTTGCCCAGACCGACCAGAGTTTCGATAAAACTCTCTGATGTCGCGTCCAGACGGCCGTTTTCTGAGTCGTTTGCAAAGAGGAAGGAACGGTCGAATTTGAGGATGTTGACCGGAATTGTCGAGAGCATGTTGAGCGAAGATTCTCCGGAACCAAAATCGTCCATGGCGACCCTAAGTCCTTCTTTTTGAAGCATAATCGTGATGTCGCGGAGAAGGTTTTTGTCCAGTGTGGCCCGCTCCAAAAGCTCGACTTCGATGAGGGTAGGAGAAATGTCGTATTTTTTGAGCAGGGCGATAAATGAATGTACGAATTTATCCGGCTTGTCGTGGTTGCGGCTGACATTTACTGAAATTGGGACAGTCGGTTCCTTGTTATCCATGCACTTGCGGATGAATTTGAAAACCTGCTCATAAACATAAAAGTCAAGCTTTACGATGAAGTTGTTGCGCTCAAACAGCGGCACGAAGGAATTCGGCGGCATGTAACCCAAAACAGGACTCTGCCAGCGGACAAGGGCTTCTGCTCCGACGACTTTTTCGCTCTGAAGGTCAACCTTTGGCTGGTACATGACGAAAAATTCGTTGTTCGCGAGGGCCGCTTCCATGTGGGTTTCGATGAAATTTTCATTCTTTGACTTTTGTAGCAGCCTGTCATCGTAAATTGCAAATTGCTGGAGGGCGTTTTCCTTGATTGTGCTTTTTGCAAAGCTTGCCCGTGTAATCAAAAGCTGAATGCCCTGAATTTCATCTTTTATGTTTGGAAGATAGAACGAAAGACCGAATTTTGGAATGAAAGGAATGCTGGCCTGTTTAGACTTTTCTGTAATTATCTTCAAATCCTTTTTGAAATAATGCATGGCTTTGTGCACGGAAGTAATCTTGATGAGGATGAAAAAATGATCCGCGTAGCCACGGCATAAAATTCCGTCATAGTGATTTGTATTTTCGTAAAGCAATTTTGAGAACTGAAGAAGCATCTTGTTTGCCTGGTTCTCGCCGTAGTTCTGATTTATGAATTTAAAACCGCGGATGTCGCTTTCTATAAGAAGAAATTTTGCGTTTGAGTAGCGTTTTAAGAGTTTGTTTGCTTCTTTTTCGAAATAGCTTCGTACCCAAAGGTGCGTGATTGCATCAATGTGTGTCGAAATAATCTGGTGCCGTTCTAAAATTCTGTGGATCCAGATTTCTAGCATGAGAATAAGTGAAAGCGTGACGACGATGATTTCGATGATAAAATTGTGATAAGCTTTCTGCCGCTTTATGACATTTGTGAATTCAGTTTTGGGAACAGTGTAGCCGATTGTCCATGGTGCGCTGTCGATTTCTTTGTAAAAGATATAAGCCGGCTCACCATCTGTTGTGATTGAGTCTTTTACATGAAATTCCCCGTTTGAGGTGCGCAGAACTGTATCGGAGTATTTATAAGGAGAATAAACCCAGCCTATCCATTTTTTATTGTAGTGAGAAATAATCCGCTTGTTTTCATCCCTGATTATGAATCTCGTGCTTTCGCTTCGCTTGATTTCATCAAAATAACTTGACAGTTCGTTTAATGGACATGTCGCAAAAAGGACTCCGACAATCTCGGTTTTATTGTTGTAAACTGACCTTGCGAATATTGTGCATGATTTGCCGTTGCTTCTTGATTCAAGGATATTGCTTACATAAAACTTTGTTTCACCTGAAATTATCTTTTGATAATATTTGCGGTCAGAAACGTCGTATTCTTCGTCGAAGACGTTCCAGCTGTTGCCATTTTTGTCTGCATAGGCGATATTGTCAAACGGCGGATTGATTTTATCGCGTTCATTCTGAAGAAATTTGCGGATTTCATTTGTGGAATAATCCCTGTAAGCGATTTTGGCATAAAAAATATCAAGTCGGGATTCGAGCTGCTTTAATTTTGAATTGACGGCCAGAGCATAATCTTCGATTTGATCATCGCAATTGTCAATAATCGTAGCCCGTACATTTTCCTGAATTTTTTTGAGAAGCGTGTTTGCAAGGATTATGTTAAGGACAAGAATGATAAGCAGCGATATTGCAAAAGAGAAAATTCGCTCGATGTTAGTGTTTATATAAAATTTCTTTGTCATGACGAAAAGATTGTTAAAACAATCTAAATATAATTATAATCCTATATTTAAAAAAAACAAGAAGAATTAAAATAAATTGAAGTGCAAAGAGGTTTTTGACTCGTCATTATCCGGTATATTTCCAAAAACTCAAGAAAAATGTATAATAGCCCAGCGTTAGGGGGTGGAGCACCAGAGTTGCGTAACGAAGTGAAGCAATGAAGCGAAAGCGGAAGTGCGGAACACCCGACCCTAGCCTCGAGCACTTGTGCTGCGAAGGCTAGGGGAACGCCCAAGAGGATTTTTTATGAAGACTTTTCCATTAAACCACGATGATTTGGTAAAACTGACGGAACAATTTCCGACTCCGTTCTATTTGTACGACGAAAAGGCAATCCGCGAGAACATGCGCCGCTTCACCAAGGCTTTTTCTATTTTCCCGGTATTCCGCGAGTATTATGCCGTAAAAGCCTGCCCAAACCCATATATATTGAAGGTTTTGGCAAGTGAGGGCTGTGGTGCGGACTGTTCAAGCCTGCCGGAGCTCATGCTTTCTTCAATGAGCGGAATCAAAGGCAAGCACGTCATGTTCACATCGAACGAAACTCCTGCCAACGAATACAAATACGCTTTCGCAAACGGAAACATCATCAACCTCGACGACATCACTCATATTTCTTTCTTAAAAAACGCATTGGGCGGAAAGCTTCCTGACACAATCTGCTTCCGATACAATCCGGGCCCGGCCAAACACGGCTGCAACTCAATCATCGGAAAGCCGGAAGAAGCAAAATACGGTCTCACACGCGATCAGATGTTCGAAGCATACAAAATCTGCAAGGAAGAGGGTGTTCAGCACTTCGGTCTTCACACAATGGTTGCTTCAAACGAACTGAACCCGAATTTCTTCGTTGACACAGCAAAGCTCGTGTTTGAGCTTGCGGCAGAGGTCAAAGAAAAGCTCGGTGTCCGGATTGAATTCGTTGACTTGGGCGGTGGTTTGGGAATCCCGTACAAGCCGGAGCAGAAGGCCGTTGATTATGATGAGGTTGCCAAAGGAATCCGCGCGGAATACGACCGCGTTATAGTTCCAGCAGGTCTCGACCCGCTCGAAATTTACTGGGAATGTGGTCGCCCGATTACAGGCCCATACGGCTGGCTTGTAGCCAAAGCAATCCACGAAAAGCACATTTACCGCGAGTATATCGGTCTTGACAGCTGCATGGCAGACTTGATGCGACCTGGAATGTACGGCTCATATCACGAGGTCACGGTCTCAGGCAAAGAAAACGCTCCGCGCGACCACGTTTACGATGTAGTCGGCTCTCTCTGCGAAAACTGCGATAAATTCGCCGTTCAGCGCGAACTTCCAAAAATCGACATGGGAGATTTAGTGATTATCCACGACGCGGGCGCACACGGCCGGGCAATGGGCTTCAACTACAACGGAAAATTGCGTTGTGGCGAGCTTCTTTTGCGCGAAGACGGCTCTGTAAAAGAAATCCGCCGCCGTGAGACGATTGATGACTTGTTCAGCACATTGGACTTGGCCGGAGTGGATGATTTCAAGGCGTAAGAGTTTTATATTGCCACACAGATTCGAAATTGCTACGCAATTTCAGTAATGTTTTTTGACTTTCCGTAGGAAAGTTGAATCCGTGTGGCAATCTAAATTTATTTTTTTAGCAAAGCTGCGAATGGATTGTATGTATCTCCATCGTCATCGTTTGCGTGGGCGCTCATGTATGCGCTTGCGTCGTCTTCTTCCTCGTCGCTTTCACCAGCCGGGGCAAGGCTGATTCTCTTTTCGCCTGCATCGATTTTCTGTACGACGACTTCCATTGTGTCACCGACCTTGAACTTCTTTGCGAGGTTTGTTTTGTCGTTTACGTCGCGCAAAAGGCTTACGTGAACGAGGCCGTCAATTCCTGGCTTGAGGTTTACGAACAAGCCGAATGCCGCGATTCTTGCGATTTTGCCTGTGAATTTGTCGCCAATATTAATAGAAGAAACTTCATCCCACGGATCTTTTTCAAGTTCTTTCATGCTCAAGGAAACTTTTGAACGCTCAGGTTTAGATGTATTCCATTCAGCCTTGATGATTTTTGCTTCGATTTTCTGGCCAACGCTCAGAACTTCTGAAACATCGTTTACGCGTGCGTGAGAAATCTCTGAGATTGGAAGAAGTGCCTGGAATCCGTTCAAGTCGATGAATGCGCCGTAGCTCTGCAAAGACTTTACTTCGCCTGTTACGACTGAGCCTACAGTCAGTTTTTCTGCAAGAGAATTGACTTTGTTGACTTCTGCCTCTTCCTCGACCTTGCGGTTAGAGACGATTATGTTCTTGCCTTCGTTCTTGAACTCAGTGATGATGAATGTGAGGTTGCGGCCAACGTATTCAGCTGGCTCCAGGCGATTTTTGTAGCCCATCTGAGAGTATGGACAGAATGCGCGGCTTGTTCCGATTTTTACTTCGAATCCGCCTTTGATTTCGGCTGTGACATTGCCCTCAACCGGCAGTCCTGAATTGAAAGCCGATTCAAGCACGTTTGTGTCAGCATTTTCGCCCTTCAAGCGGGTAGTGAAGTGAAGCTCGTCCCGGTTTGATGAAACAAAATAGACTTTGATTTTATCGCCTTCGTTTACTGTGCATTTTCCGTCTGAATCGATAAATTCTGCTTTGTCAACAAATCCTTCGCTCTTAAGCCCCAAATCAATAAAAACCGTGTCATTAGAAATTTGAACGACCGTAGTCTCAACTTCCTGCCCGATTTCAAATCCTTTCATATTTTTAACTCCTTTTATAGTTATCCACAGATGAACACAGATTACCACAGATTTTTTGTTTTGTTAATCATGAATTTTTCGTGTTTATACGAATGTTTTTCTTATGCCTTATACATAATCTGTGACATCTGTGTAATCTGTGGTTTAAAATTCATACTCCAGCAACTGACAGTTCGTGATTCCGAAAGCCCCGAATTCTTCGTTCGTCATGTCGTAGAAATATGAATTTACCACGCGGGCAAGACCGTTATGGGCTACCAGCAGATAAGTTTCGCCTGTCTTCTTTGATTTTTCCGTGAGCTTATCCAGAAGATTGTAGATTCTCTGGGCGCACCTCATGTTTGACTCGCCGCCGGATTCCCTTCCGTAAGACATGGCAAAAGTTTTGAGGGCGGCGCGGAATTCCGGGGCTTCCCTGCTTTTATCTTCAAATGAACCGAAATTTCTTTCTATTAATAGGGCTTCTTCCTCTGCCGGGATTCCCGTGATTTCAGAAATGTGAAGGGCTGTAAGTTTTGCCCGGGAAAGGGGAGAGTAAAAAATCCTGTCGATTTTAATTTCTCCGCTTTCGATTTTTGATTTTAGTTCCTTTCCAAGTGCGACGGCCTGCTCGTGGCCATTTTCAGTAAGTTCGACTTCCCTTGCGCCGCATACAAGTTTTTTGGTGTTTGTAAAAGTCTCTCCGTGACGCGTGAAATAAATTGTAGCCATGCGGGAAAGTATAGCAAAAAAACGCATAAAATGCAAAAAATGCCTGTGAAAGCGGTTGACAAAATAGATAAAACTAACTAAAGTTGCTCGCATATAATAAGTTAGCAAAAGCTAATGAAAATACAAAAAAGGTGGTTTATATGAAAAAAACTATTGTAACTTTAGCCGCAATTGCCATGGCTTCAAGTCTTGCCTTTGCAGATGACCTCAAACTTTCTTTCTACAACAAATTGTACGAAGAGGATGCAATCCTTCAGCACGACGGTGAGGCAGATGAGACTAAAAAAGATTTCCCTGGCATCAAGGAAAGAATGCAGGCAGAAGTCACTTCTGAAAAAGTTGATGCAATGGTAAAGGCAACTGTCACCCTCGATGATTATGATGACAAGCATTTCGGTCTCCAGGGTAAAGTTAATGACTGGTATGTAGAATTCCGCCCTGTCGATAAGCTTGCCCTCGGCTTGCACACAGGTATTTATGCTGACGGTTCAGCACTTCCTATTTATGATGACAATGTAAACGCAGCAAACATCGGTTCTGACGGTTTTACAGTATCTGTCTTCCCGATTGAAAATCTCCGCCTTGCTCTTACAGCTCCTTTCACATTTGACGGCAGCGAGGATAAAGGTGACATCAACTGGCTCAACGGCAAGAAAGAAGACGACGAGCAGGAAAATTTCAACATCGGTTTCGGTGCAATCTATGATCACGAGCTTTTCCAGCTTGGTGCTTCTGTTCAGGACGCAGCAGACAGCGATGAGCGACAGATTGGCGCTTATGTAAACCTTCCAAAACTCTTCGGCAAAGTTGAGCCGCTCACAATCGGTGCCGGTTTTGCTCACTCAGAGGCAGTATTGCCTGTTATCGGCGACGAAGATCTTATTTCCGTTGGCGGACTTGAATCTTGTGTTTACTACAAGGATCTTTTGAGCGCTTATGCTTCATTTGAGATGGAGAAATTCTCAGTCACAGCAGAAATGGCTTACAATCTTGGCTACAAAAAAGACGGATATCACGCTTATGACTTCTACTCAGCAGCCGCAATCTCATTCGGAATCGTAGAGAATCTCAGCGCAACTGCAACAGGAAAAATCCTCGTTGACCTTGCTGACGAAAATGAAACAGAAAAAAGCCTTACAATGGGCGCATTCGCACTTGATTACGATGTAAATGAACACAACACAGTCGGTGCAGAATTCGATGTCGCAATGCATGACAAGGACTGGGCAATTGCTGTGCCTCTTTATTGGAAATATCACTTCTAATGAATGTTGACTAAGTCCATCGGAGCCCCTTTTACTGCACTAAGTGAGCAAAAGGGGCTTTGTTTGCGTTAATGTATTGAAAACCGAAAGAAAGTGCAAATAATTACATAAAACGTGAAAAAAGACCAAAAGTTGATTGACACCATTCTGGCTATACACTAAATTTAAATGAGTAAATGCTTAGCGTTTGCTAATTAACTTTAAAAAAGGTGGTCTTTATGAAAAAGATTATTGCAAGCTTGGTTGCTGCTGCATTGCTTTCATTTGCAGCTTTTGCAGAAGGCTCAGAAGGTTTGTCAGTAACGGGATATCTTCGTGCTGGCATGACAGACACATTTGACAGTTCTGTATATTCAACAAACAAATGGATGCAGGGCGGCTATTTTGGCGGCGGTACTCGTCTTCGTGTAAACATTGATTATACAAAGGCATTCGGTGGACTTACATTCCGCTATCAGGTTGATCCTACATATGAAACTGCTGAAGAAGCAGTCCCTCCGCGAAAAACTAAAACTGTTCGCAAAAGCAGCTTGGATTTCTTCGCTGAGAAGAACGTAAAATGGGCTATGGCTTACGCAAACCTTCTTGACGGACAGGTTATCGCAGAAGCTGGTGTTATTTCTGACCGATTCACAAAAACTGGCGGTTGGGAAGATACAGGTATTGACGGTGGAAAAGGTTTCCGCGTTGTAGTTGTTCCAAAAGTTCTTGCAGGTCTTACTCTTGCAGCTCAGGCTACAGACAAGTTCGCAGACAAATATTCAGATAACGACAGCAAAGTAAAAGACGGAAAGGCTCTTGAAGGCGACATTAAATTTGACGAAAAAGTTCTTGGATTCAGCGCAAAATATGATCATGCTTTGGGCTTTGTAACTGGTGGTGCAGCCCTCGCAGGTTACTACTACGGATCTGTTGGTTTGAAAGCAATTGAGAATCTTACTCTGGTCGGTGAGCTTTTCTATGACTCTACAGACGCTACTAAAAAAGCAAACGGTGACAATGCTACAACAATGATCGTTGCATGGGCTGAATACACAGGAATCGAAAAGGTTCTCCTTGGTGCATATTCATACATCAATCTTTGTGACGGCGAGCATGAAATCGAAATCACACCAGCTGCTTCTTATGACGTAAACTCTTTGCTCAAAGTTTCTGCTGAGGCTTCTCTCTATCTCAGCTCAAACGACAAAAAAGACACTTACGTAACAATTTCTCCAGCTGTTACATTCAAGGCTAGTGACAAGGCAACTGCAACTGCTTCAGCTTTGATCAGCACAGATACTGACCAGGCTAAACACTCAGCTTCAGCAGGTGTCCGCTACAACTTCTAGTCAGACTTTTTCTGATTAGCCGTAACCACTGTGCTTTTTCTTTATTTTACTATAATATAGAACATATCTAAATTAGGAGTTAAAAATGAAAAAGACAGTGGTTTCTATTGCAGGCACAATGATGCTTGCACTTCTTTTATCTTGCGGAAGCACAAAGGTTGACTCAGACGACATAGATTCTTATGGCGACGAAACCGAAGCTACCGCAATTCCCCTTACAGCCAAAAAATCATCATCACAAAAAATTGACTCTGATCCGTACAGCAAGTCAAAAATCAAAGGAAGTGGCGACAGGTCCTTCATGGAGAAGCTTTTTGAATTCAAAAAATTCGAAAAGTATGATTCTACAAATGTTTATTTGAAGAAGGGCAAAAAACGCCTCTGTACATTCATTCATAAACCGCAGACTGATTTGGCAGGTTTTTTGGTTCGCTACGACACATCAAGCTATGCATGTTTCCTTGCAACAAACGAACGAAACGCGCTTATCAAAGCCGCTAATCAGTATTTTGAAGACTTCGATAACAAAAAGCTCGACAAAAAAATGAAAAAATCCGAGCGCGCATACGGACAGGTCGGTGCTTATGAGGAATTTGGAATTGCCGAGTCAATGATGACAAGTTATTCCAAGCCAAAGGCCTATTTCGGCTACAAATTCCTTGGCAAATCTCCATATTTCTGCATTTACGTGGTGCGCTCGCCAA
This sequence comes from Treponema ruminis, assembly GCA_017161305.1. Lineage (GTDB taxonomy): Bacteria > Spirochaetota > Spirochaetia > Treponematales > Treponemataceae > Treponema_D > Treponema_D ruminis. The sequence continues at coordinate 2,204,722 of CP031518.1, forward strand.
ACCTCAACGAAGACCTTGGCTCAAATCGTCCGCCACAGTCTGTTGACCAGAAATACTACTTCACAAGGGCGCAGATTGAAAAATTAACAGACTTCCTTTCCGACGAGAGCATAGACGCCCTCAACGCTCCAATCCCCACAGAATCTGCCGAACCTGATTCTTACGAAGAAGCTGAGTAATAAACAACAAGATAAAAGTAAAAGCGAAAGGTCTGTGTTATTGAAGGGCACAGACCTTTTTTGTTTTGGTTGCATCGTTAGTTCTTGATATCATCAAGGCTCTCGCAAAAAAAAGAGATAAAAGCAAGTAGATAAAAAAGAAAGACTACGTATCTGAGCCATTATTACGTAGGCTTTTCAAAATTTAGCTTACGGAGGTTCAGCCACATTGCCGTGCTGCACTTCCTTTTAAATACTATACTTCACTTAACTGTCAGAGCCAAGAAAAATAAACTCTAGTTTAAAATAAAAATCCCCCACTCTTTAGGAGCAGGGGAAGTTAGTTAGCAACTTCTTATGTTATGCACAAGAAGCAGGTTGCTTAGAACCAGTACTCGAAGCGAACTGGGATTTCCCACATGAATGCTGGGTCTTTTGTTGGGTTGCAGAGGTAGCGGCCACGGCCGTTTGTTGAACCTTCGAATGCTACACCAACGAGACCGTTAGAGAAGCCCTTTGTTACACCAGCGCCGAGAACGAGGTTGTCGCTCTTGTCAGCAGATGTGCCAGAAGCGAAGATGTTGTTTGCATAGCGAACATCAGCGAAGAGTGCGAGACCACCTTCGAGGTTGTAGTCAATACCTACACCAGCGAGGAATCCAAGACCTGTTTTGAATTCGCCTTCTTCAGCAGATTTTTTAGCATCCTTCTGACCAATTTTTGTACCAACGATCAAATGAGCTGTGAGTGCTTCGTTTACACCATAGCGAGCATAAGCGTTAACACCAGTAGCCTGTGAGTTAAGAGTTGGGATTGTAGCACCGACAGAAACAAAGAGATTCTCAACAGAAGTCAAGTCGAATGCAGCAGCGATTGTCTGCCATTTTTCTTTAGCTTTTCCGTCTTTGTCTGTTCCGTCAGCTTGCATTTTCAAAGCAGCTTTGATTGTACCTACACCTTCGATTTTGTAAGCACCAACGTAAGCTGCTTTTTTTCCTAAAACTTCTTCGAGTGGGCGTCCAGAACCTTTTCCGTATTCTGTACCAGCACCATTGTCCCATTTTCCGTCAGAGTTGTTGAGTTTTGTTGGGAGACCAGCACCAAGTGTGAGGCCTTCAACTGGGTAAACAGAAATGCTTACACCTGCACCGTCTGCATCAAGGTAGTCAGCGAATGTCCAACCTTCGCTGTCATTGCCTCTTGCATTGCCCATACCAGCTGCACCGATTCGGTCCCAGTTCCACAAACCGAAGCAAGCGTCACCACGGAGCTCGTTCTGGTCGATTTTACCAACAGTCAATTTAACCTGCTCGATTGGTTTAACCCAGATGAGACAGTTGTCGCCAGGGAAGTTTCCACCAGCACCATTTGCATGGTAGTCAACGCTAAAGCCAACGTTGTCGCTATTGCCAGAAGCATTAACACCTACACGTGGAGCATCCTCACCCCATGACTGGTGAACGTCTGTTACAACAACATCTTTGTCCTCTGCTGTTGAGTAAGCGTTTGCAGCTGTAACCCAAAGGGCACGTCCCCAAGCGCCAAATGTAACTTCTGCCGAGAGGGCAGTTGCTGCCAATGCTGCTACCGCTGATACAGCGATTAACTTTTTCATAAAAATATACCTCCTTTTTTTATGAACAAATTTAGTGATAGGTTCACTATAATATCCATATCGGGATTTGTCAAATAAAATCTTAGAAATTTTGTAAAAATCCGTAACTCTTAATGGAGTTTTCTGTTTTCCAAAATATAAAAGATGCGGCTTCTACAACGATTTCTTTTAGACCATTTTTTACTAAAAGGCTGTTTCTTCCTGCTGTTCAAGTTCTTTTTTAAGAGCCAGCACCTGCTCAAGTGGGAGTGAAGTCCATTTTGCTATGTGTTCTACAGGGACAGCATCGTTTAACATATTCTTCGCATTGGCGATGGCTGTCTTTTGCCTGCCCTCAGCCTCCCGTTCGTCTCCGTATTCTTCGATAATTCTACACATATTTTTCTTTCCTCCATCCTGTTGTTTGTGATAGCGAACTCTTTCTGCAATCTCACTATAATTCATCTCATCCGCATCCGGCGTGCAAAAATCGTGCATAAGTTTTCCGAGCGGGTCATCACCACGATAGCTGCCGTTAACATAAATTATATTACAGCCGTCATCAAAAGGCAAATCGGCTTTTTTTATCCTTTTTTCGACTGCGTAATATGGAAATCCTAAACCGTAATAATCATTCTCCGTGATGAAAATGATGTATAATTCCGGTAAATCCGTGAATTTCTGCATCTTTTTAAGTGTGTGACTGTCGAGCATCGCCTGATTATAGCGTACACGTCTTGGCGAAGCACCTTCATCAGCCCTCTGAACTTCAACGTCGTAATTTTTGCCGTTGGAATCAACAGCAAGTATGTCCAGCTTTACCGAACGTCCATAAAGGTTACGTTTTTCCTTCTGTGTCATCACGCTTTTTACAAAAAGATCGTCTCGCTCGAGCAGGATTCTGAGCAGAAATTGGGTGAGTTTCTTGTCTCCGTCAAACACTACGGTCATGAAATCATCATCAATTAGACGCAGTGCCTGAATCCGTTCAAGCATCTTGGGGTCAATAGTTTTCAAAGAAGTTCCCACTTTTTTCCTCCTGCATATTAATTGCAAAAAAAATTCGATTTTCGGCAATGCAGAATGGAAAAACGTGAATTTATAAGAATTTTATTATTTTATTTTGAGCCAGACACTCGGTCTCTTTCTGTTTTTCTGCCCGATATGACTGAAAAAAACAGCGTGCAGAGAAATCTGCACGCCGGGCGTAATATTTTATTTTCTTCTTGGAAAAATCAAAGGTTTTGAAATCCTTTGGCACGAGTACTTTTTTACTTCTTCCTTTAGTTCAATCACCTGGTCGAGTGGAAGAGAACAGTATTTTGCAATAATCTCTACAGGTAAATTAGTTTCTAAGAGATAGTTCCTCGCATTCTCGATGGCATTAAATTCTTTGACTGTGTTAAAATCATAAGGTCTTTGTGGTTCCATTGTCATATATTGAATCCTCCATAAAAGTATAATGTGTTAAATTCAAATTATTTTACTGAACAGCCGTTTCTTTCTGCTTTTCAAGTTCTTCTTTTAGAGTAAGAACTTGCTCCAGTGGCAGGGAAGTGATCTGTGCAGTCTGCTCCGGGGAAAGCCCCATGGAAAGGGCATTCTTCGCGTTTTTAATTGCGTTTCGTCGTTCACCGGCTGCCATGCCCGCACTTACACCTTTATTGTATCCGCGCCTTTCTGCATTGTGCATGCCGGTATTGTAGTCGCGCTGGGCCTTGAAGATTGAATTCTGCCTTGCCCAGTTGATTTCGTCCTCGCTGATTGTGCATAGAGATGATTTTGCGTTCATAAGCCCTTCCTCGCATATTGTACCACGAAAGCGGCGAACTGTCATCTTTGTCAAACTCGAAATTTAGGACTGAAATCTGGTAGGCTGGCGGAGTTGTCCACTCATCGCCCTTCATATTGGATGTGCTGAGAAGCCTTGCAATCTGAACGAGCGGTTCATTCGGCATAAGCTGGACTTCCTGCACTTCGCGGTTAAGAATGGTTGAGATAAAATCCTTCAGAGCCGCGTTTGATTCCTTCGTGTCAGCCGTGAACATAGCCTTGAAGGAAAAGTCACAAAGGGGGCTCAAAAGCGCCGTTGGTGAAGGTCGTAATGTAGTTTTTGCCATAAAAACTCCTTTTGATTAATATGTGTAAGCTCTTTTTTCTTACACATATTAATTGTCTTTAAAAGTGCGTTTTCGGCAGTCCAGAACGAAAAAAGTCAGAAAAATCCAAAAAAAAGATATATTTGATGTTAATTATTAAACTTTAGTACACCAAATTTCTTCGGATTCTCTTTTTCTCAATTTGGATTTTTCTGATTTTAGAGGGTGTTTTTTGGTTAAAACTGTCAAAAATTGAGCAACTGCCCTCTCGGCAGAAATCACTTTCGGTTCTTGGGGACGCGCTCTCTGGGTAACAGCAGCAAACGCAGCATATGAGAATGGCAAAGATGACAAAGGTAACACCAAGTACTATGAAACAATCGTAACTGATGTTCATCAGTCATGGGGTGGAGCAGCTCCACGAACAGGACTTGCTGTTGCTGGCAATTCCGACAACGTTGGATTCAAACTTGACATTCATGGAAATGCTGAAGGTATTAATCAGGGTGATAACGCTTACATTTGGGTAAAACCAATTGAATCACTCCGCCTTTCTGTTGGTAAGCATGATGACAACTTCTTGAGAAGTGATGCGGCTTACGGTTTGTGGAACTGGGACCGATTCGCTTGTGTTGACGGTGTTGGTGAAGGATTCATCTTTGATGACTATCTTGACAAAACAACAGGTGTTAACGCTTACTTCACACCAAACGAGGCTCTTTCTGTAGGTTTCCACCTTCCACTTGATCTTACTGGAGCTCATTCTGCAGATGTTGTAACAAAAGATGACGGAACGGCAGAATCTGATCCATATGTATCAGGTTCTTTGACTGATGCATGGCTCAGCTCTGCTGTCGTATTTGCTTACAAAATCGACAGTGTTGGTACTGCTAAAGCTGGTTTGAAACTCAACAATGGAACTACTACAGAAAAAGCTATTATGGAAGACCTTTTGGGAAAAGATCGCGTTGCCGCTCTTGAAAAGGCTGGTACTTCATTCAGTGAATCAAAAATCTATAACCGCGATAAGGACGGTAAAGACGTTAAGACTTGGGTTGAAATCGCAGCAGCATTCGAGCTCACATCAGTTGAAAATCTTTATGCCGCTTTGGGTGTCGTAATTCCAACACTCAACACTAAACCAATCAAAGCTAATGCTTATGGTAAATACAGCGTAAATGAGCAGCTTGCTGTTCATGCAGTCGTTGGAACAAAAATCAATGAATTTGATGCAAAAGACTTTGGAAAGAAAGCTACAAAAGACCTCTTCAACGGTTTCGGTTTCCTCGCTGGTGTAGGTGTTGATTATGCTCTCGATGGTGGAATTGCCCTCTTTGCAGATGCACGCTATGCAAACGGTGTTTACTGTGGAAAGAATTCTGATGCAGATGCAAAAGCTGATCATTTCACACTCGGTCTTGGTGCAACAAAAGGATTCTCTAACGGCCTCATCGGTGTAGCATTCGAAGGATCTACAAACAAAGGCGGACGTTACGCTCTCAAGCCAAACGACAAAGGTGCTCAGGACAAATTCTCTTGGGAAATCCCAGTTAAATTCGAGTACTGGTTCTAATCTAGGCTGACAACTAGCTAAATGAACTGCCCCTGCTCAAAATCTGAGCGGGGGTTTTGTTTTTATTACATAATATGAATCTATTATTTGTTTAGAGAAAAAAATTCGTAAGAAAAGCATCCTGAATAAGCTAAAATAGAATCCAAAAATAAGTAAAAAACTTGACTGAAATTAAAAAATAAAGGAGCACCCGCGACAAGCGTCTTGCCCCACAAGATTTTATGCTTTAAGTCCTTATGGACTTCGCTTCACTCTGTGTGCGAGACAGGGTGGAGCTATTTTTTTTACTCTTTATCCTTTTTCCGTCTGTGGAGAAGGTGCAGAATAATGTCGACGATAAGTTGAAAAGCACGAAGCAATATAATATGTACCGCAAAGCGTTTAATAAAAATGGGGCTCTCTCCTCAGCAGGTATCAACAGGCACGAGCCTATCAATGGAAGAAGTTCTGCGGCTTTTTAATGAAAAATAAATAGACAAGACTGCTTTCAAACAGGCTCTGAATCTTCTCGTTCCGTCCGAAAAACAGACCTACTCAAACATCCCGTGAATCAAATTGTATGCCACGCTACCAGGCCCCGGGACTTTTGGTAGTTTTTTCCAATTAAACCATTGTACATCCGTGAGTTCGTCCTCTTGGATTTTGATTTCGCCGCTATCATATTCGGCACGGAATGCTAGCATTAGCTGATCAGGAAATGGCCATGACTGACTGCCTACATATCGGATGTTCTTGATTTTTATGCCAGTTTCTTCAAGAACTTCCCGATGAACAGCGTTTTCGATTGTCTCTCCCATCTCGACGAAACCTGCAATACAAGAATAAACTCCGTCATTCCGTTTTTTGTGCCGCGCAAGAAGAATTTCATCGTCTTTATTTATCAAAGTGATGATTGCTGGTTCCAGTTGCGGAAAATATTGTTTGTTTCATCAGTTATGCTTATGAAATCATTGATTCTCTCAATTCCCTTCATTTTATGGAAGAAATCACGCAAAGGCATATCAATACAGCCCGCCGGATTGGGCGTGTCCTTTTCGAGAAGAAGCGCAGAAGATCCATATTCAAGTTCAGCGAACCAGTCTTCGGCAACGTTCATTTCAAAACACTTGCGAACGACTGCATCATCCGGCAGAGACTCTCCCTATTTTCTAATTCATCGCGCATCGTTCAGATTGAGCAGATTTTTTTTACGCAAACTTTACCTGCTTGCGCCCTTCCACCCTTCGCTAACGCTCATTCTTCCGCTCACATTCGTTCGCTCCAGAACTACGGGGTTACACGGCTGGGCGGAGATTTTTTTTGGATTTTTCTGACAAATTTGAATTTGCATTGCCGAAAACGCACTTTTAAAGGAAATAAATAGGTATGGGAACTTGAAGAAGACTTTGTGACGGCCGCGCTAAGTTTTCTGATTCTTCTCAAATCTTATTTGTCTGGAGGAATTCATGAAAAAGCGAATTCGAAACAAAAAGAAAAATCACTTTAGGTCGGTGCGGAAGCGAGAGCCTAAACGTACTTACCGAGACACCTTGTTCCGCACGATTTTCGGAGGCAAGGATGACCGAAGCAAAAGATGGCTTTTGTCCTTGTATAACGCGCTCAGCGGGAAGAATCACACTAACATTGAAGACTTGGAAATCACCACTCTCGATGATGTTATTTACGTCTCGATGAAAAATGATTTGTCCTTCCTGATTCATTCACAGATGTGCTTGTACGAGCATCAGAGCACGGTAAATCCAAATATGCCGCTCAGAGGACTGTTGTATTTCTCTCAGCTGTATCAGCAGTACATCGACAAGCACAAGAAAAATCTCTACGGCAGCGTGCTCGTTAAAATTCCGGCTCCGCAGTTCATAGTGTTCTACAACGGCGATAAAGAACAATCGGATATTGTGGAATATAAACTTTCTGATGCGTTTATTGAATCTGGCAAATTTGCAAATATAACAGAAAGCCCACAAGAAAATTCTTGTCGCGACAAGGATATCGCAAAATTTGAATGGACGGCGACAGTGATAAATATAAACAAAAATCACAACGAAAGTCTTTCAAAAAACTGTGAGCCGTTGTATTATTATTGTGAGTTTGTAAATCAAGTGAAGGAAAACCTTTCACAAGGGATGACATTTGACAGCGCGGTTAACGAAGCAGTTGACTTCGCAATCAAAAGCGACTTCCTGGAAGGATTTTTCCGGGAGAAGCGCATGAAGATTTTGGATGACATTTATACAGAGTTCGATCAAGAATCTTATGACGAGACACTCCGAAACGATGGCCGCATAGAGGGAATCAAAATCGGTGCACGAGAAACTGCCATCGCAAATGCGAAGAATTTACTTCGGATGAATCTTGGTTCACTAGACCAAATTTCTCAAGCTGTCTCTCTCCCGCTGGAGCAAGTAATTGCACTCAAAGAGGAACTTTCGCACGAGACGGTTGTTGTCACAAATTAACACAAAATCTATCCGTCAATTTGAAAGGAAATTGGCGGATAGATAAATCAAGTGAAGGAAAACCTTTCACAAGGGATGACATTTGACAGCACGGTTAACGAAGCAGTTGACTTCGCAATCAAAAGCGACTTCCTGGAAGGATTTTTCCGGGAGAAGCGCATGAAGATTTTGGATGACATTTATACAGAGTTCGATCAGGAATCTTATGACGAAACACTCCGAAACGATGGCCGCATAGAAAATGCCATCGCAAATGCGAAAAACTTTCTCAAAGAAGGTGATTCACCTGAAAAAATCGCTCGATGTTGCAATCTCCCGCTGGAACAAGTAATTGCTCTTAAAGAAGAACTTGCGAGCGAACAGATTGGAGTTAGCAGGTAGTATTTTTTTTAAATATATTGTATCTATATAAATATAAGCAGCCCGCAAACATGGAAGTTTTCTGTTTGCGGGCTGTTTATTTGCGATTATGGCTTTTGATTTGTTTTTCAAGGTTCCCGGGGTGCAAAAAAATCCCCGCCTTGTGAGCGGGGAAACTGCCGTGATTTACACGGCGTTCAGCTGAATCAGCTTAGATTAGAACCAAACTGAGAGAGCAATTGGGATAGCCCATACGAAGTTCTTGTATTTGCCGTCATCGTTTGTTGCTCCAGTGATAACGTTGTTAGCGAATGTACCGCTGTTTGTCTGTCCCTGGAAAGCAACTCCGATGTAGCCGTTAGAGAAGCCCTTCTGGATACCAGCAGAGAAAGCGATGCTGTCTGTGTTGTCAGCTTTTTCTCCATCGATACCAAATTTTGAGAGGTAGCGGAAGTCAGCGTTTGCTGAGAGACCATCACCAAGGTTGTAGTCTACGCCTGCACCAGCCTGGAAGCGAGAATCTGTCTTAACATCCTTAGTTTTGTAATATGTAAAGAATGCACCGCTTGCAGAAAGTTTGAGGTCATCATTAACCTGGTATGTAGCACCGAGAGCAATTTTCATCTGGTTGTCGATTTTGGCGGATTTGTCTGCATCTTTGATGTTGTTGTACTGGATGCCAAGGCCGAGGAAGAGGTTCTCTACAGCGAGAACGTCAACTTCTGCTTCAAAAGTGCAATCGCTGTTTCCGTCAGCCTTTTTAACGGCATCTTTCGCTGCATGATAGGTCCAACCCTCATATTCTCCGTCTGCTTTTGTTTTGTTTTTAGCAGTATCAGCATCGTCTGTTGTCACAATACGCTGTCTCATAAACTCATAGTACGCAGAAGTTGCATCTTCAGCATCTACAGAACCTTTGCCCTTACCAATGTACTGAGCCTTGATTTTAGCTGTACCTGGAATTGTGTAAGCAAAACCACCACGGAGATTCTTGTATGTTTCATCAGCTTTTGTCTGAGTTGTTGTGATTGGGACCAAAGCCTGGATGTAGAGGTTCTCCATAGGAGTAATTTCTGCCATGAGACCTGTAGCACCGTTACCGCTCATCAAGAGGCCTTCGTCTTCTGCAATCCATGATGATGTTGGACGGAGCCAGTTCCATGAACCATAGCAAAGGTCGCCACGAAGTGTGTTGTTGTCATATTTACCGTATGAAACTTTTACGATGTCGAGTGGCTTAATCCAGAGATTTGCCTCGTCACCTGCTGAAAGGCTCATAGATACATCGTTGTAGATACCCATGCTGAAACCTGCAGTACCGTCCTCAGATTTTCCATTAACGTTAAGACGAGCTGTACGAGCACCATAACCCCAAGAGTTACCTGCTGCTGTAACTGTGTCTTTTCCGTCGCTAGCTACTGGTGCTGCCAAAGCGCGCAACCATGCTCCGAAAGTGATTTCTGCCGAGAGGGCAGTTGCTCGGAATTTTTTACAAAAAGTTCCGTTTTGACTCATGTGTAAAGCAAATGAGAGTGTTTAATAAGAAAGAAAAATCAATTAGTGGGACAAATCTTTTATTTTACAAACTGTTCAATTCTGCATTCGTGTGTTTTTGTATATTCGTCATAATTGATTCCGACAAAAAGCAAATCACCGGTATATGCAGAAAGACTGTCAAAATATTTTTTTTCTTTGATTTGATTTAAGGCGCTTTCTGCGGTACCATTGCGTTTCAGTTCTATTATCATCGCAGGTAAATTGGGTACAAAGGGAATAAATACTACGTCCGCGAAACCTTTTCCTGTCGTCATTCCTTTGATGCCTGTACGATTTTGTTGGTCACTGCATAGCACTTTCGCCAGAAAGCATTCGGACAACATAATCCTTTGTCCCTTCAAAATTTGCACTAATTCTGTCAGTAATAACTTCGTAACTTGAAGTTTTGCTCCAATAACTTGCAAAATCATTTCTCATTATGGATTTAACGACTGATTCAGGATTATAGATTTCAAAATTACGCTGGCTGTAGCCGTCGTACCATCTCTGGCATTCTTCAAAATTATTCAGCTTTGACTGAATTTTATCGCGTATCACCGGCAAAATTCCTGTCAGATAGGCAAGAGCAATGGCCGGGCGAACTGTATCGCTTTTAAATAGACCGTTAAGTAAATCTAAATACTGATTAAAAAGCTTTTTATCGACATTTTCGCGAACAAGAACGTCGTACTCATCCATGATAATTACGAATTTTTCACCAGTTGCTTTCAAAACTCTGATCTTTGGCGATTTTGTAGGGTGCAAATAATTCCCGGAAATCGCAGCCTTTTGAAAAATAAGCAGATATCATGTTTGCTGCAATAGTTTTTCCAAATCTGCGTGGGCGCGAAATACAAAGATACTTGTTGTCGGTCTTCATGAATTCGTTTAGAACGGAAATCATCATTGTTTTATCTACATAGATTTTTCGTGAAAGAGTTTCCTTGAAATTTGCATTATCAGGATTCAGATAGATTCCCATTTTATACCGCCTAAAAATTATACATCATTAAGTGAAAAAAATCGACTGATATGCTATACTGAATTCATGAAAAATCCGTCGTTATCCGCTTTCATCCGAATCTTAAAAATCTTTGCCTGTCTGGGCAGTCTTTGCTTATTTTTTTCCTGTACGCGATATCCTGAAATGTCACTTTCTGAAATCGAGGCTGCCCGTGCTTCTGTTTCAAATGATTTGATTGAAAAAACCGTGCACAGACCGAACCTTACAAATCACTTTGAGGCTGGAAAAAAAGGCGGAACTTACAACACCATGATTACTGGCGACCCAAAAAGCTTCAATATGCTTGTTGCCGAAAAAGACGGCGAGACGAGCGGTGTTCTTTCGCCCATGGTGCAGTATCTTGTGGACTATGATTTGGTCGAGCGCAAGTGGAAGGGGCTTATTGCGGATTTTGAGGTTAAGATTTACGAAGAAGAAAATAAACTTGATTTGATTTATACGATTAAAGATGATGTTTACTGGTCTTTTTACGGCAATTCAAAGCCTCGGGTAAAAGTCACTAGCGATGACATTGTCTTCTGGTACGATGAAATTCAGGGCGACGAGGAATGCGGTTCTTCTGCCTACAATTCTCAGTTCATGCCAATGGAAGACGGAAAAAGCGAGCGCATCACAATCGAAAAAATCGACGAAAAGAGCTTTGTCTTCCATTTTCCTCAGATTGTAGCAGAGCCTGTCCTTCATACGAACATGGATTTCGGCCCGATGTTCCTTTACAAGGCGGCAAAGGACTCTGGCGGAGCCGACGCCGTCAAAAAACTTTTTACCGTGGCGACAGATCCTAAGGAAATTCCAAGCTGCGGCCCTTACTTCCTTGTTGAATATGTTCCGGGGCAGAGGCTTTTGTACAAGCGGAATCCTGATTTCTGGGATAAAGACGCAAATGGAGAAAGCCATTACTATCCTGAAGAGCGGGTAGTGCAGATTGTTGGAGATCATAACACCGGTTATCTTCTATTTAAACAGGGGAAACTTGAGGATTATTCCTTTACGCCTGAGCAGGTCGAGGAAGCAGTCTCTGCCGCAAAAAACGCACTTTCTTCCGACGGCACTCTTAATGAAAATCAGGAAAAAGCGGGCTACACGGTTTTCAATGCGGACGGCTCAATGAACGCTTCCTTCTGGTCTTTCAATCAGAATCCAAAAAACAAGGACGAGCCTTATTACGACTGGTTCTGCAAAAAGGAATTCCGCCAGGCGATGAGCTGTCTTTTGAACCGTGAGAGAATCATTTCTCAGACTTACCGTGGGCTTGGCGAGCCCAAATATTCTTTTTTCCCGGAAGCAAACAAATATTACGACGAGAACATAATCCTTCAGTACAGATATTCCCACGCACATGCAAAAAAACTGCTTGAAGAGGCGGGCTTTTCAAAGCATGAGGACGGATTTTTATACGACGAAAAGGGGCGTAAGGTTGAATTTGACCTTACAATCAACGGCGGATCCCCGATTTTCTCGGACATAGCCCAGATTATCACCGACGAATGTAAAAAGGAAGGAATTATCGTCACTACTCGCCCGACGGACTTCCAGAAACTGGTCGAGCAGCTCATGTCAAGCTACGACTGGCAGACAATCCTGATTGGCTTTGGCGGCGGCTCTCTCTTCCCGACCCAGGGAAGCAATGTCTGGGTGAGTGACGGAAACCTGCATCTTTGGAATCCCCTTCAAAAATCTCCTGCTACAGAATGGGAAGCCAGGGTGGACGAGCTTTACCACAGTGCAAAGTGCATAGTCGACTACGAAAAGGCAAAGCCCTACTGGGACGAATACCAGCAGATTTTCCTTGAGCAGTGCCCGGTCATCTATCTGATTCGCTCGCGCTCTTTCTTCGGTCTTCAGAACCGCTGGGACATGACCAACGTTTATTACGACAACATGAACGGTGCCGAAACAGGATATCTTTATTTAAAATAAATTTGGGAGTAAAATAGAAGAATGTTTACAACAATTATTTCATTTATCAGAATCGCATTTTACATGCTGTCAAAAAATAAACTCCGCCGCCTCGCACTCAAATATGACAAGGCCGGCGACATCGAAAACCGCGACAAAGTTGTTTTTGGCGTTGTTCCTCAGTGGGCTCAATATGTTTTTACGACTGTTACCCGCTCAAAAGTCGAAGTTACGGGTTCCGAAAAAATTCCTCAGGACCGGGCTGTCGTTTTCATCGGCAATCATCAGGGAAACATGGACATTCCGCTCCTTTTTGGCTTCATCAACAAGCCGATGACCTTCGTCGCAAAGGCTGAGCTGGGTAAAATCCCCCTCCTTGCCGACTGGATGAAGCTTCTTCAGTGTACCTTTATCGAGCGCAAAAGTCCCCGCAAGTCAATTCAGGCAATTCACGATGCGGCAGAAGGAGTCAAAAAGGGCTACTCTCAGGTAATTTTCCCGGAAGGCACCCGCAGCAAGGGCGGACCTCACCACGAATTCAAGGCAGGAAGCTTCAAGCTCGCATTCATGTCGGGGGCACCAATTGTTCCTGTTACGATTGACGGCACCTGGCGCATTTACGAAGGTCAGAAAAAGGTCAAAAAAGGCCAGCAGGTCAAACTCATAATCCACGATCCGATTGAAACGGCAGGACTTTCCAAGGAAGAACTGTCAAAAATCCCTGCAATGGTCGAAAAAATCGTCTGCGCACCGCTGGAAAGTTAGGAGTTAGGAATGAGGAGTGAGGAGTTGGGAGTTACAGAAGATGCCCACATGGAGGTGGGCAAAAGCAAGTTGACCGCAAGAATTTTTAGACCGTTTTACGGACTAAAAATTCTTGTCAGGACATGGAGGTCCAAGTTCCCTCTGCTTTCCTTTATCACTTCCAGAATCATAACGATGCTTGTGATTCTCTTTATTTTGGGCTGGGCTTTGTTCGCACTCATGGCACTTGCTCCGGGCGACATCGTTGACCAGATGATGCAGCAGCAGCTTATGAGCCAGACCGAAAGCCGTGGAGCCGGTGGCGCCAATAAGGACAATGTCTTTTCTGAAGAGCAGGTCGCCAAAATGCGCGCTGAAATGGGCCTTGATAAGCCCTTTACCGTTCAGTATTTCATGTGGCTTGAGCGGGTTATCGTTCACCACGATTTGGGCGTTTCCTTGATTTCAAAAGCACCTGTTTCCTTCCTTATAAAAAGCCGGATTGTCAATTCCCTTGTCCTTAATCTGATTTCACTTGTTTTCATAACGATATTTTCTTTTCTGCTCGGAGTTTATTTTTCGAGCAAGGCAGGAACCCGCATAGACCTCGCGGCAACTTTCTTTGCCCTCTTTTTCCACGCTTTTCCGGGAATTCTTCTTCTGATTCTCCTTCAGCTTTTCGCTTCGGTTTCGGGCCTTTTCCCTGTCACCGCTTATCCTGATTTTCCGATTGGCGAAGCTCCCGCAAAATTCGTCTTCAGTTATACATATCATATTTTTCTTCCATTGTTCGCCTCTTTCCTCGGCGGAATCGGAGGCACAATGCGCATGATCCGAAGCACCATGCTTGACCAGATGGGAATGCCTTACATCATGGCACTGCGTGCCCGCGGAATCTCAGAAAGGCGGGTCTACCTCAATCACGCTTTCCGCAACACTCTTAATCCATACATCACAGGAAGCGCAAACCTGCTTGCAGGCCTTTTTTCAGGCTCCCTCGTCCTTGAAATCATCTTCTCATATCCGGGAATCGGCCGCCTCATGTACGACGCCGTAATGCAGCAGGACGTTAATCTCGTTCTTGCTAACAACATGTTCATCAGCGCGCTAGTCCTAGCCGGCATGACAATCAGCGACATTCTGCTTGCCGTCGTTGACCCGAGAATCCGATACGGAAAGGAAGGATAAAATGAACCGTCTCTTCCAATATCTAAAAACCCGACCTCTCGCAATAATCTCTGTCGCTGTTCTTGTGCTTCTTTATCTTTTCATGATTTTTGCACCCTTCATTTCTCCATACACGCCGACGCGCACTTTTGAGGAAGACACTTTCCATCCTTCAAACATTGAAATCACCCGGCAGGGAATCGTTGCCCGCGAATACCGCGTCCTAAACCCGATTACCTGGCGCTACGCAAAGGTCAAGGGAAAGGAATTTCACCACAAAATCTCTTTCTTTGTGAAAGGCGAGCCATATAAGCTCTTCGGGCTGATTCCATCCGAGAGGCATCTTTTCGGCACCAAGCCGGACCCGCGCACAGGCGAACTTTATCCGGTCTTCCTCTTTGGAGCCGACAACCTGGGACGAGACCTTTTTTCCCGCATGGTTTACGGAAGCCGGATTTCCCTGACAATCGGTTTTGTGGCCAGCGCAATTTCGCTGGTGCTGGCAATCCTTCTCGGCGGACTTGCAGGCTATTACGGCGGCAAAACTGACTGGGCGGTCATGCGCTTTTCCGAGTTTTTCATGCTGATTCCGGGGCTTTACCTGATTCTCTTTTTGCGTTCCCTGCTCAACAGCAAGATGGACTCCGGCACGAGCTACATGATAATCACGGTGATTCTCTCACTCGTCGGCTGGCCGGGCACCGCGCGCACTTTACGAGGCATGGTCCACGCAATCAAGAGGGAAGAATTCGTCCTCGACGCAGGCCTTGAGGGCATTCCTTCAACGGTCATCATCTTCGCGCACATAATTCCGCAAATCACAAGCCTTCTGATAGTCTCGACCACGCTCGCAATTCCGCTCTTCATCATGAGCGAGACCACGCTTTCATATTTGGGCCTTGGAATCGCCGACCCTGCCGTAAGCTGGGGAAGCCTCATCAACCGCGACATTTCAACCCTGTCTAACCTCAAGAATTTCCCCTGGCTCCTTACGCCGGTCTATCTTCTCCTTGCCGTCACGCTGGCATTCAATTTCCTGGGCGACGCACTCCGCGACTACTTCGACCCATACCACGTCGTATTTAAGACATGGAAGAAAAAGGGGGCGCTCCCTGCTTTCAGCAGGTCGGGTCTTTCGCACTTCCGCTCCCGCTCCATTCCTGCGCAGCAAGCTGCTCCGGAACGCACTTCGTGCGGTGCTACAGCCCCTAGCGCATCGAAACACAAATCCATGCGGTGCTCTACCGTCAGTGCCGGAACACCGTTCCTTTCTGTTGAAAATCTCCGCGTGTCATTCACCGTTCTCCGTGGTGCAAGTCAGACCGTGATAAAATCCGTGCGCGGCGTTTCATTCAGCATGAACCGCGGTGAAATTTTGGGAATCGTCGGCGAATCAGGCTCAGGAAAATCCGTCACTACAACTGCAATTCCGGCTCTTCATCCGTCAAACGCCACTGTCGAAGGAAAAATCTTCTTTGACGGTGTGGAGCTTACTTCGCTCAGTCAAAAAGAAATGCGGACTTACCGCGGAAAGAAAATCGGGCTTATCTTTCAGGAGCCTGGCCGCTCATTTGACCCGCTTCAGAACATCGGCTCAGTTTTCCTTGAAACTTTCCGTAACTCTGACCCGAAAATCACCAAAGAAGAGGCTTACAAAAAGGCCATTGAGCTTCTTGATGAAGTGGGGCTTCCTGATCCTGCAAGCCGCCTCAAGAATTTTCCCCACCAGTTTTCAGGCGGACAGCTTCAGCGAATCGGAATCGCGCTTTCCCTTGCACAGGGCTGCGAGCTTTTGATTGCGGACGAACCGACCACCGCCCTTGACGTTACGATTCAGGCTCAGATTGTAGGCCTGCTCGCAAACTTGCGAAAAACGCGAAATCTTTCTATTATCTTCATCAGCCACAACATTGATCTGGTTGCAAGCCTTTGCGATAAAATCATCGTAATGTACGGCGGCTTAATCATGGAAAGCGGCACTAGCGAGCAAATCATGAATCATGCCCGCCATCCTTACACACAGGCACTTCTTGCATCAAGTCCGAAATTCGGCACTCATTATACAAGCCAAAAACTGCTTTCAATTCCAGGCCGCGTAACAGACCCTGCCCACCCGGAGCCGGGCTGTCCTTTTGAGCCGCGGTGTTCTTTTGCAAAAGAAGAATGTCGTAATGCTGGAAGCGAATGCCATAAAATGCGTAAGGGATAGTAGCGGCGGCGAAGCCGTTCCGAAGCAAAGCGTAGGAATGAAGGCGAAAGCCGGAACCGCGGAAAGCCCGACGGCGTAGCCGTTACGCCCAAAAAAACAGGAGAATCAATAATGAATAAACTTGGTATCATCGCACTTGAATCTGCTCAAAATGCAGGCCAGAAAATTGACGAAATTCTTTCGCTCTGGCGGCATGGCGGACATTTTTTGATTCCATCTTCTTGCCCCCGTTTTGGAAGCGGCGAGGCAAAAGGTCTTGTCAAGGAATCGGTGCGTGACCGGGATATTTATATTCTTGTTGATGTCTGTAATCCTTCCGTCACCTACAAAATGGACGGCTACATCAACCGCATGTCTCCCGATGACCACTTTCAGGACTTAAAGCGGGTTATTGCCGCCTGCAACGGAAAGGCCGGCCGAATCACCGTAATCATGCCTTTTTTGTATGAAAGCCGCCAGCACCGCCGCACTGGCCGCGAGTCTTTGGACTGTGCCATGATGCTCCGTGAGCTTGAAAACATGGGCGTTCACGACATAATCACATTTGATGCCCATGATCCCCGCGTTCAGAATTCGATTCCCTTCAGCGGTTTTGAGGACGTTTCTCCGGCCCTGCAGTTTACCCAGGCTCTTTTGACAGAGTACGAGGATTTGAAAATTGACAGCGACCATATGATGTTCATTTCGCCGGACGAGGGCGCGACCCAGCGTGTTGTCTTCATGGCTTCGATTTTCGGCGTAAACATCGGAATGTTCTACAAGCGCCGTGACTACAGCACTATTGTAAACGGCATGAACCCTATTATCGCCCATGATTTCTGCGGCGAGTCGGTCGAGGGCAAGGATGTTATTGTCGTTGACGACATGATTTCCTCAGGCGGCAGCATGATTGACGTCGCTAAGCAGCTCAAGGACCGAGGTGCTGCCCGGGTCTTTATGTTCGCAACTTTCGGTCTTTTCACGAACGGACTGGACCAGTTTGACAAGGCCTATTCAGAGGGCATTTTTGACCGCGTTTTCACGACCAATCTCGTTTACCAAAAGCCTGAGCTTCTTGAGCGGCCATGGTATTATTCTGTCGGTATGAACCGTTACGTCGCCGCAATCATCGACACCCTCAACAAGGGTGAGTCAATGAGCGAGCTTATAAAACCTGCCGAGCGCATGAAGGAAATGGTCGAACTCTATAAAGGTAAAATGTAAGAGGAGCCGGCTGGCCTTTGAGGCTACTCTCCAATCACGATGCTTACAAGGGTCTGGTTGCAGTTGAAACGTCCGAATTGCTCGCCGTAACTTGAAAATCCGCAGTATTTTGGGAAGTAGCGGTCGAACCTTTCCAGGACTTCCTTGACCAGAGACTTTTGATTGAAGTAAATCGTGCGCAGGATGCAGTTTACAAGAATTACGGCACCCGGCTTGGGAATAACTTCGCTGATTGATTTGCAGGTTTCTTCTGCTATTTTTGATATTTCCCCTTCTTTGAGAAGCTCAACAAAGGCACCGGCAGCGACCTTACAGTACATGTTCATCGTGCCGTCGTCGTTAAAGCCCGCGATTGAAGAAATGTACATGTCACCGTAGAGTCTGCGGCCAAATGGATAAACCAACTGGGCATTATTTACTTCGTTTTCGCCGATTCCAAGCAGTTCTGCATAGCGTTTTAGAGGAACTTCACCATCAATGCTTATGATTTTCCGGGTGTGGATGTCAGCTTCGGTGATTTTCATGAGTTTTCCGATTGGCGTGAAGAGATTTTCCTTTCGGATGTCGAATTTACACTGGGTACGAACAAAAAGAATTACGGCTCCTTCTGTTGCAACATTGCCGTTGTATGAGACATAGGTTTTTTTGAACTGCAAATCGTCTCCGGCACTTCCGCCTGCAAGAATAAAGTCTTCGTTTTTGATGATTGCGTAAAAGAGTGCCGTTAAAGTTTCTTCTGCATTGCAAAGACCGTTTACAAAAGTTAGGGCAAAGGCGTCCTTGTGACAGTCAGGAGAGCCTGGATTTATGCCGATTTTTCTGGCTGCATCTTCAACTGTTTTTACGCCGAAGATGTTGAATTTTTCTACGTTATTTATGAGTACGCCTGAAACCCATGTGCGGCTGCAGGAAAGGGCCGTTACGACAATCGAGTGCTGAACAAAGCCGTCGCCCTTTAGTATTTCTCCGGAAGTAGAGCAGCCGATGACCTCAGAATTGGGATAGCGCTCCTTGAGCTTTGAAGACAAGTCTTGAAAATCATAATTCACAGATGCAAAGAAAATGATTGCGATATATGAATCAGCCAGAGGAAGTTTAGAACAAATTTCGTCTACCGCATTGGGCAAAATGGGATTATAAGTTACTGCAATATCTTGTTTCATAGCCTTAATTTTAACTGTAAAAGTCAGATAACGCAAACTTTTTTATTAAATTTCTCTTAAAATTTAACTTGATTTTTCCTTAAAATGAGGGATAATTATAAAATATGAATGTTTTTAAAATTTTTTTAACATTGATTTTTTCAACAACGTATCTGGGAATCTTTACTCTCCGCGTTTTTCATTATGGATTCATATATGAGAGGCCTTCTGCAATAGTTTTTGAATGCATTCCAACGGTTTCAATTTCATTTTTCCTGATTCTGGGCTGTGCTATTGTAGAGTACCCTATTCTTACCCGCTTTGAATCAATAATCAAAAAGGGAAGAAGGGACAAATCTTCCATAACAGAATCTGATGTAGCCGAGTGCATGAGCTGCTACAAAAAATTTGACATCGCCATTGCTGCCGGAGACGCAATCGGCTTTCTTCTTGGTGCCGGTTCTACTGCGATAATTGAATCAATAAAGGGAATTGCGCCTTTTGAGCCTCTTGTCTTCCTTATTATTGAACTCCAGAGCGTCGGCATCGGTTTTTTGTGCTACACTTTAATTGTTTTCCTGGTCAAGCGTATCCTCATGACGAGTCAAATGCGCGAAATCGGTATTCAGGTAAACGAAAATCTTTCACGAAACCTCAATATTGCCATCGGAAGCTGCGTTTACATTTCCATTATGAACATGATTACCGTTCCGATTAATCTTATTAAAAATCCGGGCGAAGGCAATTTCAACAAATATCTTCTATATTGTCTTATTGGCGCTGTGCTGGACGGTCTCATATGTTTCGGCACATATTATTTAATCATCAGAAAAATTCAGAAAACTGAAAAGCACATAAGTTCAAACTTGCTCAAGGAAACCCAGAATCTTGTTTCTGCTACAAAAGAATCGGCGGAAACCAGCCACAACCAGTCTACTGCCGTAAAGGAAATCGTCGCCACCATGCAGGATTCTACGGAACTTGCCGGAAATATCAGCGAAAAGGTCAAGCACGTTACCAGTCTTGCAGAAAAATCACGGGATGCGGTTCTTTCGGGCAGGGAAGTCCTTCAGAAAAACGTCAATGAGCTTCTTGAGATTAAAAATACCAACCGGCTCACCATTGAAGGAATCCGCGAGCTCAACAAAAAAATCAACAGCATCTGGGACATCGTTTCCATTATCAATGTCGTTGCAGACCAGACAAAAATCATCGCCTTCAATGCGGAACTTGAGGCGGCCAGTTCTGGTGAAGCCGGTAAAAACTTCCATATTGTAGCGACTGAAATCCGCCGTCTTTCAGACAACATCATCGACAGCATCAAGGAAATCAAGGAGAGAATCAGTGAGATTCAGAAAGCTTCAGATTCTTTGATTTTGGATGGTGAAAGGGGAACTGAACAGATTAATTCCGGCTATACAGGTGCAAAAAGTCTTGAAAAGGATTTTGAAAGCATCATGCAGTCATCTGATAATACGGCTGCCAGCACTCATGAAATCCTCGAGCATGTCAGTCAGCTTTCAAGTTCGAGCGAGCAGATTTTTATTACCCTCAAACAGATTGCGGAAGGAATTGAAAACTTTTCGGAATTCACATCAAGCATTTCTTCTTCATCGGAAAATGTCCGGAAGATTGCAGATTTATTATAAGGTCAGGTAAAAGATATGATAAAAAATTTTAACAATGAAGGCGAAAAAAAAGGTTTTGAGATGACTTTCGTAAAGAGGTCTATGCTCCTTATTGGTACTCCAGTCGCAGTTTTTTTTGTTATTACCGCGATAATTCTTGCAGGACTTGTTTCAAACTTTACTGAGCAGCAGGCATACAGGCTCATGTTCTCAAACATGAGGGAATGTGTCCTGAGTTTTGAAAAGACTCTTACGCCGCCTTCAAAAGTAACTGAGGCTCTTGCATTTCTCTTTAGCAACGGTTTCTATGAAAGTGACTCAAAAAATTCAGTGATTTTCGAAGATGTCTCTCAGATTTACCCTGAGTTTCCTGGCTTTTACGGCTGCAGGACAGACGGATCTCTTTTCACCAGTCAAAATATTGAAGTTCCAGAGGGCTACGATGCGACGGAAGAAAACTGGTATACCGGTGCCCTTGAGTATGGCGGAGAAATTTTCTATTCACCTGTTTACAACAATAAACTGACTGATTCTCTTGTCGTAACTATTTCCCGGGCAGTCTATAAGGATGATGAAATTGACGGTGTCGTAGCTTTCGATTTCCCTATTGTCGATTTGCAGAATTTCGTCGGTGAAATTAAAAATGATGACCTCGATATGTCATTCATTCTTTCTCCGGACGGTGATTTTTTCATGCACGGAACATACTCGCCTGATGAAAACATTAAGACTGTAGAGGGCGGAAAATACCATGACCTTGGTGAAAACCTTCTTATGGCCGGTGATGATTTTGTTTATGGAAAATTCAATAACGTTAATTATGTATTCAGGGTTTCGCCCATTCCTCTGACGGGCTGGTATTATGTCCTCGGAAAAAGCGTAAAGGACGTAAATTCCTTCTCTCATGCAACAAAAATCCTGCTTATCTCTGCATTTACGGTTCTCTTTATTGTCATCATGGCAATCACGGCCTTTATTATCAGCCGCATGAGGTCAAAGGAACAGGAAGCCAGCCGCCGTCTTATCGAAGAGACCCAGAGCCTTGCCGTTTCATCAAAGGAAAACGCCGCAACCGCTCAGGATCAGAACGCGGCCATCAAGGAAATTGTCGCCACAATGGAAGACAATACGGCCCTTTCCGAAGACATTTCCCAGAAAATCAAGGACGTTTCGGGGGTTGCAACAAAGACCAGCAGCGACGTTACGGAGGGCGTTTCATATCTTGAAGAAAATGTCCGCCAGCTTCATGAAATTGCTCAGGCCAATCAGTCTACAATTAACGGAATCAAAAATCTCGGCGACAAAATTGAAAACATCTGGGATATCGTTACCCTCATCAACTCGGTTGCAGACCAGGCAAAAATCATCGCTTTCAATGCTGAGCTTGAGGCTTCTACGGCCGGTGCCGCAGGACGAAACTTCCATATCGTAGCTACTGAAATCCGCCGCCTTGCAGACGGAATCATCGACGGCACAAAGGAAATCAAGTCAAAAATCACGGAAATCCAGCAGTCTTCTGACAGCCTTATTCTTGCCAGCGAAAGCGGAACCGAAAAGATTCAGGAAGGCGTTGCTAATGCCAAAAATCTTGAGGAACGCTTCTCAAGCATCAAAAATGCTTCTGAAATCACGGCTGACAGCGCCGGCTCAATCACTACGATTATCCAGCAGCAGACGATTGCGAGCGAACAGATTCTTCTGACCCTCAAGCAGATTGCTTCTGGCGTTGAAAATTTCAGTTCTGCGACTACACATATCTCTGTTGCATCAGAAACCCTCAAGTCGATTGCAGAGGACTTGAACAAATAATGGAGACTTAGTATGGAAATAAATAAAAATTCATACCTTAGTAAGACTTTCTCGATTTCTGTTGCAGTCATTCTGCTTGTTGCAATTCTTCTTGGTATTGTTTACAAAATGATTTCCAATCAGACGGCAATCAGAAATTTGAACCAGAAACTTCGTGAAGAAGTCAGTCAGAAGGCAATCCTCATGGAAGGATACCTTAAGCCGGAGATTGCCCTTGTAGAAAAACTCTCTACGTCACCTGCAATCGTCCAATTCTTTAAGGATCCTTCTGATAAAGACAATCGCAGGCGGGCAATGGCTGAATTCCAGAGTTTCAGCGATTCATTTTCTTCCCACATGATTTTCTGGGCAAACGACATTGACAAGGAATTCTGGAACGGAATGAAATTCTCATACAATCTTGATCCTGAAAATCCCAGCGATTACTGGTACAAAATGACTCTTTACGAGACGGATGTCTATAATTTCAATATCAACTACAACGCTGAGATTGGCATGACCTGTCTTTGGCTCAACGTCGTCGTCCGTGATGAAAAGGGCAAGCCGATTGGCATGGCCGGAACCGGAATCGAGCTGGACAACTTTATAAAAAACTGTTTTGACATGCTGGGCGAAGGCTTTACAATGTATTTCTTTAACGGCAATAAAGAAGTTACCGGTGCAATGGATAAAAAAACTCTGGTTGATAAAGTTCATATTGACGAGCTTTACAATCAGATTCCAGATTTTAATTCCCTCATAGAGACTGCAAAAAGAACTGCCGGCGAAAGTGGAAGCATTGGCCTTTATAATATCAAGGTAAGTTCGCAGGAACTTGGTGTTATCCGCTATCTTCCGAGTTACGGCTGGTATCTTTTTATTACGGCTCCCGTAAAATCCGGAAAACAGGGCGGCATTTCAGCCTTCCTTGTGGTTATAATTGCAATCCAGCTTGTTTTTTCTATTTTTGTAATCTTCATCGCCAAACTTCACGGCATGATGCAGAAAACCCGGCTGGCAAGTCAAAGCCTTGTAGCTGAAACTCAGAACCTTTCAGTCTCTTCAAAAGAAAACGCGGCTACGGCTCAGGATCAGAGTACGGCGGTAAAGGAAATTGTCGCCACCATGGAAGACAATACGGCACTCAGCGAGGATATTTCCCAAAAAATCAAAAATGTCTCGGATGTAGCCTCAAAGACCAACAGCGATGTAGCCGAAGGCGTCAATTATATAGAAGAAAACGTCCGTCAGCTGCAGGAAATTGCCGCTACAAACCTTAACACAATCAACGGAATCAAGGCCCTGGGGGATAAAATCGAAAACATCTGGGATATCGTTACCCTCATCAATGCCGTAGCAGACCAGGCAAAAATCATCGCCTTTAACGCGGAACTTGAGGCTTCCAGTGCGGGTGAGGCAGGCCGCAACTTCCATATTGTAGCGACTGAAATCCGCCGCCTTGCAGACGGAATCATTGACGGCACAAAAGAAATCAAGGAAAGGATTACTGAAATCCAGCAGTCTTCCGACAGCCTGATTATTGCCAGTGAAACCGGAACCGAAAAGATTCAGGAAGGTGTAGACAGCGCGAAGAGCCTTGAGGAGCGCTTTACCAGCATTAAAAATGCGTCAGAAGTTACGGCTAACAGCGCCAGTGACATTACGACGATTATCCAGCAGCAGGCGATTGCAAGCGAGCAGATGCTTACAACATTAAAGCAGATTGCGGCCGGTGTTGAGAACTTTACTGTTGCGACCGAGCACATTTCCAAGGCATCGCAGAACGTAAAGACAATCGCAACTGAGCTTAGTAACAGTAAAAATTCCGTAGCTAGGGCGGAACTGGAGGAATAATCATGAACGAAGACATAATTGAACAGATTGCAAGGGAAAATGAGGCCAAGACTGAAGTCGTCGAAGAAAAAAAGATGACTACATGGCTGATTTTCTCGATTGCAAAGAAAAAATATGCAGTACGTTCCAGCGACGTTCTTGAAATCATCCGTGATGTTGCCGTCTATAAGCTTCCCTTCATGCCAGCTTACATTGAGGGAGTTTTGAACCGGCGTGGCGATCCTTTCACGGTCATAAATCCCTGCGCCCTCATCGGAGAAGAGGACAGCAAGGCTCCGGACGAACCTTTGTTCCTGATTTTCAAGCGCAACGACGACCAGCTTTCGCTGCATATTTCAGATATTTTGTTCTTTACGGATATAGAGGAAGGTGACCTGAACATTATCCCCGGCAACAATGAGGAAGGCTTTTTCTTGGGCACCCTTGTTTACGGCGGAGATGAAATTCCGGCACTGAATACCAACGCATTTGAGTTACTCATAAGGAAAGATCTTGGAAGCGCATAATCATTTTACATGCATTGCATATGACACGATAGATTTTCTCATTCAAAGTAAGTATGTAATTTTCGGCATCTATCTTGACGTCGAAAAAAACGTACAGAACATCGTATTTAACCGCGAGACTTTACCTCATATTCACATCGGTCATCTTCTTGAAAAGGAATTTGACTGCAAGTCACTTGAAGACTGCAATGTA
Source organism: Treponema ruminis (assembly GCA_017161305.1). Lineage (GTDB taxonomy): Bacteria > Spirochaetota > Spirochaetia > Treponematales > Treponemataceae > Treponema_D > Treponema_D ruminis. The sequence continues at coordinate 2,229,855 of CP031518.1, forward strand.
GTTCTTGTCATGAAAAAGCAGAACTTTGCGGCTGACGTTCAGAAAATGATTGAGGATTTTACCGAAACAGCTTTTCCTGCCAGCGGAAATCTTGCCGTCTCAGTGAACAGCTCAGTATCAAGTAAAATCATCGACATAAAGAATTTGCATTTGATTCCATCGAGCATCCGGGAAAGGCAGAATGAATGTGGTGTGTGCGCAATAGGTTTGACTGGAAAAAAGCAAATTTTAATATCTCCCGACAACTTGCTGAAGAAATTCTTTGCTGTCGGTTTAATTAAAAAGGTAGGATTATAAAAATGAAAATCATAATTGCGGACACTTCTGCTGTAGTTCGTGCCATTTTCGAGCAGAATTTGCAGAAATATTCCGGTCTACAGATAATTGCCTCTGTTCCAAATTCAAGACAGCTTGCATTAAGCATTCAGCAGAATGAGCCTGACGTCATAATCTGCGGCTTTGACTTAACTGAATCCATAATTTTCGAGGATTTTAAAAAATTTGCGATGTCAAATCAGCTTCCTATTCTTTTTCTGGCCGGAAGTGATGAAGAACTCATTAAATCCAAGTCCCTCAACGTTTCTGAGTCAATGCTGAAGCCAAAGCTCAACAGCTACGATCCATCATTTTTTGACTCTGTTTCAGAGCGCCTCTCAAAGATAATTTCCCAGGCCCCGCGAAAATGTGCATCCGGCAGCGATACTTCTTCAAGTGACGCTTCCTTTAAGATTCTTTGCATCGGAGCTTCAACCGGCGGTCCTTCTGCGGTTTCCCAGGTTCTCAAAGGTCTTGGAAAGAATTTTCCTCTCCCAGTTCTTTACGCCCAGCATGTTGAAGTCGGTGCTGATGAAAATCTTGCCATGTGGCTGTCCGGAGAGTGCCATAACATCCATGTTACAATCGCAAAGGACGGTGAAGAAGCCAAGCCGGCTCACGTTTACATGGCTCCTGCTGACAGGCATCTTGTGATTGATTACGCAAAGTCTAACGGAACGCCTGTCCTGCATTTGTCCGACGAGGAACCCGAACGATTTTTGAGGCCGGCCGTCAACAAGCTATTTAGAAGTGCGGCGCAATTTTATAAACAATCCTGCCTGGCGGTTCTTTTGACCGGAATGGGCATGGACGGTGCGGACGGTTGCAAGGTTATCTGCGATAAGGGCGGATGGACCATCGTTGAGGATAAGTCCACATGTACTGTCTTTGGAATGCCTGCCGCTGCGATTGAAGCGGGCGGAGCTAAGGAAATTTTACCGCGCGGTGATATTTCAAATCGAATTTTGGAATTGGTGAAAAAATGATTCAAGAGAAAAAGATTGCACTAACACAGGAAGAAACAGACTATTTCATTTCTCTTTTGACAGTCGGAACAGGAATCATTCCGCGTTCAAGTCACCGTGCAGGAATTCAGACTTATATCGAAAAGAAACTGGCTGAAAAAAATATTACTGTTGCGGAATACAAGTTGAAGCTTCTTTCTGACAAAAATCTCTTTACAGAATTCATAAATGAAAGCACTGTAAATGAAACATATTTCTTCCGGGAAGAAAAGCAGTTTGCCCTTTTAAAGGAGCGCTACTTTCCTATGTGGAAGGCCATGTTCGGTACGGCTCCCATAAAAATCTGGAGCGCCGCCTGTTCTTATGGTGAGGAAGCCTATTCCCTTGCCGTGCTGGCAAAATGCTGCGGCATAAAGGCTTTGGTTACTGCCAGTGACATCAATTCAGAGGTTCTGGACCACTGCAACAAGGGTGTTTTCTGGGAATCTTCAATCCGCTCTGTCGATGGCTTTACCTATAAAAATCTTCTCCTGCCTTACAGAACTGATGAGGGAAAAATCGCTTTCTCGGATGAAATCAAGTCCTGCATTCAGACCAGGGAGATAAATCTGTCAAAAATCGACACGCCTATGGGAGACGTAAACCTGCCTAAAAATCAGAATATCATCTTCATCAGAAATGTCTTCATATATTTCAGTCAGGATCTCCGCAGAAGGATTTTAAATTCAATTGCAGAAAAGTGTCTTGCTGACGGAGGAATCCTTTTTGTTTCAATGAGCGAAATCGCGCAGTTTGATTCAAATGTTCTTCCGCCATCACTGGAAAAAATCATGGACGGAAGTGTTTTCTATTTTCGGAAAAAAACAAGGGAGGTAAAGTCAAATGGCTAAAGTCTCGTCTGATATAATCGAAAGCTATGTTTCGGAAGTCAAGGAACTTCTGGAATCGGCTCGAAAAGATATAATGACCCTCAAAAACTCTCAGAGTGATTCGGATGCACTTTCAAGTCTTTTAAGAAGCCTCCACACAATCAAGGGAAATTCGAGAATGCTCGGCTTTCCTACGGTTGAAAAACTTTCTCATTCGGTAGAAGACATCTATAAAAGCGTAAAGGACGGTAAAATCAAGAATACAGACCGTCTTGTAAAGCTTGTATATGCGGTTGCAGACAAAATCGAAGAGTGCGTTGCATCAATAGTGAAAAAGGGCACGGATGAAAAGGACATCGAGTCTTACCTGCAGTACTGTGATAAAATCGCAGCCGGCGAGCTTATCGATATAGATTCCTTCATAAATGAAATCAAGCGTGAGAAGGGTGAGAATCTTGAGGAAGATGATGAGGACGAATTCAACGAGCCTGTAAGTGAAATCCAGTCAATCCGAATCAAGCTTTCTCGCGTAAACGACATCATCACGGCCTTCGATACGATGATTACGCGGGAATTCCATCTTAAGCATCAGCTGGACGAACTTCAGAAATTTGAGGAAGCCACTGGCAACCACGACCTGGCAAAAATCCGCAAGCAGTTTGAAAGCGACATTTACGCCCTGGAAACTTCCATTTTCAGCGTTCAGGAGCAGGTTTTCGACCTGCGCATGCTTCCAATCAGCATAGTCTTAAAGCCGCTCGAAAATACAATTGCCCTCGAAAGCATGAATCTTGGAAAGGACGTAAAATGTGACATCCCTTCGACAGACATTGCAATCGATAAGGTAATCCTCGAAGAACTTGGCGACATCCTCATGCACCTTGTGAGAAACGCCCTTGATCACGGAATTGAAAGCCCGGAAGACCGAAAAAAGGCTGGCAAGGACAAGCAGGGAACAATCACAATCAGCTGTGTACGCGAGACAAAGCACATTGAGCTTAAAATCAGCGATGACGGCCGGGGTCTTGATTACGAAAAAATCCGGGAAAAGGCGACAAAAGTCTATCCTGAGCGCACGGAAGAAATCAAAAACATGAGCGACCGTGAACTTTCCCAGTTCCTCTTTCAGTCAGGCTTTTCTACAAAGGACAAGGTTACTGAACTTTCAGGCCGGGGCGTTGGTCTTGACGTGGTCTGGGCGACAGTCGAAAAAATCAAGGGAAGAATCAAAATTGAAAGTACGGCAGGCAAGGGAACTTCATTTATCCTGCATTTCCCTCTTTCTCTTTCTACCTTGCAGGGACTTTTCGTTTATTCCAACGAAGAAAAATATCTCATTCCGTCCCAGCATATCGTTGACATCATTTACCGAAAAAAGAACGAGTACATCACCCTTCAGAACCAGAGCTACATCCGCCTTGAAGGCCAGCTTATCCCATGCTTCTCGCTTTCATCGCTTTTTGACGAGCAGAAGGGCAATAAAAATCAGGATGCCGATTCAATCCTCATCGCCGAATACATGGAGCAGCGAATCGGTATTGTCGTTGAGCAGGTCCAGCAGTTCGTTTCCCTGGTCGTAAAACCCCTGCCTGATGCCTTTAAGAATTTTTCGATTCTTCAGGGAATTGTCTTTGACGAGCACTATGACATCGTTCCGATTCTTCATGTTCCTGACATCCTCAAGAAATTCAAGTCTCTCCGCGGCTACGACATAAAGAAATACGAGGCGGCATCTAAAAAGCGAGTCCAGCATATTCTTATTGTTGATGATTCTGATACCACACGCCAGATTGAGCGCTCCATTCTTGAAGGTGCGGGCTTTGCTGTTGATGCGGCTGTTGACGGAATTGACGGTCTTGAAAAGGCCAAGGCCAAGCAGTATGACCTTGTAATGTCGGACAAAGACATGCCTCGAATGACCGGTCTGGTCCTTCTTGATAACCTGCGTCGTCTTGAGCAGTACAAGGAAGTGCCTGTCGTAATCGTCTCTGCTGACCAGAGTCCTGATGTTCTTGCGGAATTTGAACGGCTGGGTGCAAATGCCATTATCGCCAAGAGTGACTTTGAGCGAAGCAAGCTTATAAGCACAATCAAGAGTCTTATAAAGGATTAAAGAGGGGAAAGAAAGATGAGCAAAAAACTTCTTATACTTGAAACTTCGGTTACATTGCAGAAACTCTTTACGACAACTCTGGACAGCGATGACTATACGATTCAGTTTGTTAATGACGGTAAGGCTGCAATTTACGCCTTGTTTGAAAATCCCTGCGACCTTTTTCTGGTCAACTGTGACATCCAGAATCCGAACGGATTTGAAATCGTCCGTATCGTGCGTTCGATGAAGTGCTTTAAGGATTTGACAATCGGAATGTACGCGAGTTTTCCGAGTCCGCTGGACGAAGATTTTGCAAAAGACAGCGGGGCGACTTCATTTGTCCGCCTGGACCAGAAAACCCTCGTCCTCAATGTCGATGAGCTTGCCCAGCTTTCGGGGCAGAGACTGGATAAGGGGTCACTTTCCCAGCTCAAGAAAAATATCGATGATTCATATTTATTCCTGCAGAGTGCGAAACTTCTGGCAAAAACTTCCTATAAAAACGCCCTTTACGCAAATCTCGTGCACCTGATTATAAATCTTGAGAACATTGAGGAAATGGTTAAGTCCATGCTCCTTTTGATTGCGGAAGTCTGCGAGGTGCCGATTGCCTGCATGTATATCGTAGAAAATGACGGACCCCATGGCTATTATGTCTGCTCTGAAAATCTGGGTGAAAAGGATATTGCGGACTTCATCAATGTCTGTTCCTCTGATTTTGAGAAAATTCAGCCTGACTGCAATGCGGCAAAAATCACGCCCAAATGCCTTGAAAAGAGGAATGCTCTGGACAGGTTCTTCAGCGGAAAGGTCCAGCTTTCAAGCTATGAAAATGACAGCCTCAAGACAGTCGACGGAAACGGATATTTTGGAAGCATCCATATCGTCTCAGAAGGCAATATTACCAGCGAAAAGCAGGAATTCTTCGGTTTCTGCGTAAAAAGTGTAGGCGACATTTTCAGCAAGGCCCTTATCGTCAAGGAAAAAATCTTTTTCGAAAAGCGAATCCGACGGGCTTTCAGCCGCTTTGTTCCTGAGCAGATTATCGACAGCCTCGTTTTGCAGGCAGATACCAGCGATGAAAAAATCGGCGTAGGCGAAACCCGTGCCGTTGCAATCCTTTTCAGCGACATCCGCTCATTTACCAACATCAGTGAAAAGAACAAGCCGGATGTTCTGGTTGCCTTCCTTAACCGCTATTTCTCTACCATGGTAGACATAATCAAAAAGCACGGCGGCACAATCGACAAATTTATCGGTGACGCGATTATGGCTGAGTTCGGAACTCCTGTAAGCTACGAGGACAACTGTCACCGGGCAGTCAGCGCGGCTTATGAAATGCGGGAAGCCCTTTCAACTATTGAAATCGGCGACCTGGTTCTCCCGGACGGAATGCAGTTCAACATCGGAATTGGAATCCACTACGGAGACGTAATCGTAGGCTCAATCGGTTCCAAGGACAAAACCGATTATTCAGTCATCGGTGACAACGTAAACCTTGCCAGCCGACTTGAGGGACTTACAAAAACTTACGGAACCCAGATTCTGGTCAGCCAGAGCGTTCTTGAGGATGCGGGCGAAGATTCATTCTGCTTCCGCCATCTGGACGACGTTCGCGTAAAGGGCAAAAAAAATGCCGTTCCGATTTATGCGGTTGACCGTAGCGCGGAAGAATTTCCCTTCGATTACAAGGATGCATATTTGAAGGGCATGGACTTGTACAAGCAGGGAATCTGGAATCTGGCCAAAAATTACTTCGAAAAGGCCCTTGCCATTGTGAACGGTGACAAGGCCGCAAAGCTCATGCTTTCTAGATGTGAGGAATTTATTGCAAATCCGCCTGAAAACTGGGATGGTGCAATTGCGTTTATGACGAAGTAGCCATTATAATAATCGTATGTCTGATTATATAATCCAAGCTGACCATTTAACAAAAAAGTTCACACTAGACGCAGGATTTTTTGCCAAAAACGACCGCTTCGTTTACGCGGTAAATGACGTGTCTTTCGGAATCGAGCGGGGCAAAACTTACGGTCTTGTCGGTGAATCCGGCTGTGGCAAAACGACCTCGGCCCGAATGTTGGTGAGGATGTACAAGGCAGACGGCGGTGCGATTTATTATCGGGCAGAAGGGCAGGAAAAAAGCAATGTTCTTCTATTTAACCGTAAGCAGTTGCGCGACTACCGTGAAAAAATCAAGTATGTCTTCCAGGATCCATCCCGCTCACTCAATCCCCGCATGACGGTTTTCAATATCCTTACCGCCAGCTACAAATATTCATCAATCTGGCCGGGCAAGAAAATCGCTTACGAAGAGGCTTCTCAAATCATGGAAGAAGTCGGCCTTGACCCGCTGGACCTGGAAAAACGGCCCAGTGAATTTTCAGGCGGTCAGAGACAGCGAATCTCAATCGCCCGTGCCCTTATTATGAAGCCACAAGTCATGTTCTGCGATGAGGTTGTCAGTGCCCTCGATGTTTCGGTTCAGAGCCAGATTTTAAACCTCTTGCAGGACATCCGCGAAAAGCGGGGCATTTCCTTTCTATTTATTGCACATGATTTACGTGTTTCCTGCTACTTCTGCGACACAATCGGCGTAATGTACCGGGGACTTCTGGTTGAGGAGGCTCCTGCCTCAGACCTCTACAAAAGTGCCGCCCATCCATACACAAAGCTTCTTTTCTCTGGAAGCGACAATTCTGCCTCAAACTCAAACGGCGAAGTAAAAACTACCCTCGAAAGCCTGCACGGCTGTCCTTTTGCCCACCGCTGTCCACAAGCCTGCGAAAAATGCAAGAACCAAATCCCTGAATGGCGTGAGATAGCCTCTGGGCATAAAGTTCGATGCTGGGTGAATTTTTAGAGGTTCCCATATTTCAAAAACTGTGTTACTCTTTAAAAGTTATAAAAAGTAAGGAGGTGTCATTATGACAAATAAAACTGTAATTGATGCTCTCAAACAGATGAAAACATACTGTGCGGCAGATGCATTGGACAAATTGAATTACGCTATCGCTGTAATCGAAAAACTTGAGAACGACGGTGTTGAAAATCCGCTCAAAACAGACTTCACATCTCTCTCAAAGGAAGGAAAGTAAAAAATGACTGGAACATTCTTTTCTCTTGTGCCTCCAATCGTGGCTATTGCGCTGGCACTCATCACAAAAGAAGTTTATTCTTCACTCTTTATCGGTATTTTAATTGGCGGAGCCTTCTTTGCTATTGACGCGGGCTCTGGTTTCACTGGCTTTTTCACTCATGTCTTTTCTGACGGCATGATTAAGCAGCTTTCAAGCGCATGGAATGTCGGCATTCTCGTCTTCCTTGTTGTCCTTGGAACAATGGTAGCCCTCATGAATAATGCGGGCGGTTCAGCAGCTTTCGGCGAATGGGCAAAAAAGCACATCAAGTCAAAGCTTGGCGCCCAGCTAGCAACAGTCTGTCTCGGTGTACTCATCTTCATCGACGACTACTTCAACTGTCTCACAGTCGGTTCGGTCATGCGCCCGATTACCAAAAAATACAAGGTTTCACGCGAAAAGCTCGCTTACCTTATCGATGCAACAGCCGCTCCTGTCTGTATCATTGCACCGATTTCTTCATGGGCAGCCGCAGTCGCTGGCTTCGTAAGTGAAGGAGAGAACGGTCTTGCTCTTTTCTGCAAGGCAATTCCTTTCAACTTCTACGCTTTCTTCACAATCGGCATGATGTTCCTTTTAATCTGCATGAATTTTGAATTCGGAGCCATGGCAAAATTTGAAAACAGCCGCAATGACATGATTGACGACACCGATGAAGAAGTTACGACCCGCGGAAAGGTTTTTGACCTTGTATTCCCGATTGTAAGCCTTATCGTTCTTTGTACTGTCGGCATGATTTACACAGGCGGATTCTTTGCAAGCGGCGAAGACCACAAAAATTTCGTTGATGCCTTTGCAAACAGCGATGCTTCTGTAGGTCTTGTACTCGGTTCATTCGCAGCCCTGATTCTTACTATTGTCCTTTATCAGATTCGCCGCGTCCTTTCTTTCAAGGACTGCATGGCCTGCATTCCAAACGGATTCAAGGCAATGGTTCCGGCCATCTTGATTCTTACTCTGGCTTGGACCCTCAAGGCAATGACTGATTCTCTGGATGCTTCAAAATATGTCGCAGGTCTCGTAGAAGGAAGCGCAAAAGGCTTGCAGAATTTCCTGCCGGCCATCATCTTCGTGATTGCAGGATTCCTTGCATTCGCAACAGGAACTTCTTGGGGTACATTCGGAATCCTCATTCCAATCTGTATCGCGGTTTTCCCGGGAAGCGGAGACCCCTTGCGAATCATTTCGATTTCAGCTTGTATGGCTGGTGCCGTTGCCGGAGACCACTGTTCACCGATTTCCGACACTACAATCATGGCAAGTGCGGGCGCCCAGTGTGAGCATGTAAGCCATGTCTCAACCCAGCTCCCTTATGCACTCACAGTTGCAGGCGTTTCATTCCTAACATACATCGTCGCAGGCTTCACTCAGTCCCTCGGCATTTTCGCAAGCGGAATCATCTCATGGATTGTAGGTGCAGTTCTTCTCGTAGGAACAATGATCGTCCTCAAAAAGAAATTTTCAAAATAGGATAGAGCATGGATACAGATAAAATTATCGAAAACCTTAAAAAACGCGGATTTGAGGCAGTTTTTGCCGCAAATAAGGCTGAGGCTGTCGAAAAGGCTCTTGCTTTTATCCCGGAAGGAAGTACAGTTTCTTGGGGCGGCTCTGTTTCTGTCGAAGAATCAGGCCTTTTGGCCAGCGTAAAAAGCGGCAACTACAAGGTAATCGACCGTGACACAGCGAAATCCCCGGAAGAGCGAACTGAACTCATGCGCAAGGCTTTCTTTGCAGACACCTTCCTCACAAGCTTCAATGCCGTAAGCGAGGACGGAGTTCTATACAACATCGACGGAAACGGAAACCGTGTAGCTGCAATCACATTCGGCCCGGCTTCAGTTGTCGCCTTAGTTGGAATCAACAAAATCGTTCCGACCGAAGCTGACCTTGAAAGCCGCGCCCTAAAAATCGCAGCTCCGTTGAACGCAAAGCGCCTCAAGCTTGCCAACGAACAGGACATTTGCGCAATCTTTGTAAAGACCCGCATCTGTAAAAACAAGGGCAGAATCAAGATTGTCCTCGTCGGCGAAGAGTTGGGGTATTAAAAGTTAGGAGTTAGGAGTTAGAAATTAGGAGTTTGCAAGTAGCAAGTAGCAATTAGCAATTGGGGCGGTCCCGCCTTTGGCGGGCGGGTGTTTCGCCCTTCGCTCACGCTCATAGCCTGCGGCTACTTCGGGGCTACATACCCTACCACTTTCCTTATGAAAACATTTTGTCTTGTCGCTCAAAAATCAGTTTCTCTTAATGAATTTCTCCGCTTGCAGCTTCCGCATCTTTTGGGGACGGAGGTTTCTAATTCTAAAATACGCCGCCTGATTGTTGCCGGAAGCGTGAGCGTGGGCGGGCGACAGATTCGGCTTCCTGGCTTCAATCTTCGGGCTGGGAGTGAAGTTTCTGTTCTTATCGATGAAGAAAAGCTCTTTTTTGAGAAGCAGCCCGATGATATAAACTATGAGCTTACTCCCAAAGATATTCTTTTTGAGGACGAAAATATAATCGTAGTGAATAAACCTACGCATTTTCCGACCGAAGCAGGAATGGTCGGAAGCCGCGACAATCTTCATGCGGCAATCGTTCGGTTTTTGTTTGAGCGGCAGAAAATTGAGCACCCGAACGCAAAAAATCCGCCGTATCTTGGAATCATGCACCGCCTCGACCGTGATACGAGCGGCGTTATTTTATTCACCAAAACCCGCTCCGTGAATGCGGCTTGCCACGAAATGTTTGAAAGCCACACAGCCCGAAAAGTCTACAATGCCGTTGTCGCAGTAAAATCTTCCGAATCCACAAAATTCCCGGTCGGCAAAAAAATCACCGTTGATTTTCCGATGGGCAGAATCAGCCCCAAAGGGCAGGCGGCGAAGTGGGGAAAGGTCAGCGAAAAAAATGGCGGGCTTTCATCTCGTACCGATTTTGAAGTTTTGAAGGAAATTGACCCGGAATCATTACCAGACTTTGCTCCGGCCGGCTCAAAATACACTTTTCTCCTATTAAAGTGCTCTCCGTTAACTGGACGCACTCACCAAATCCGCGTGCACCTTGCATCCTTGGGCATTCCGATTCTTGGTGACAGTCTTTATGGAGGTTTGGATTATGAGAGAATCATGCTTCATGCCGAAAGCCTCACTTTTCCTCACCCGGTCTCAGGCGAAACAATGACGGTGACAAGTCCGTTTAAATATACATAAGATTCTCTTAAAATTATATTGATTTATTCGTGTTCATGGCTTATTATAGTATATATATAGTGGTAGGCGTTCATGAATAAAGTTCGATTTTTTTCTTCAGCATTATTTGCAATATCTTTTTTTGGGTCACTTTCTGCTCAGGAAATTTCTTTTTCCGGGAATTTGACTGCCCAGGCAGGTGCCGGCCTTCCGTCCACTCATGAAAACAAGGGGCATTTTCTTGTCGGAACGACTGTTTTTGACAGCACGATAAAGTCATACACAGATGACAGCACATTATTTGTCAATTCTCAGCTTGTGTATGATGCACTTGCCGGACAATCGCCGAACGGAACGGAATCTTTGGTTTCTAATGATGGAACCTTTGCTTTCAAGCTAAAAGAAGCCTATTTTGATTACAATGGTGGTTTTTATGCAATCAGGGCTGGCAGACAGATTGCGGCATGGGGCAAGGCTGATTCAATTCAAATCGCCGATATCCTGTGTCCGCAGGATTCTTCTTCATTGATTGCGGCAGATTATAAGGAAAGCCGCCTGGGAATTGATGCTCTCCGTCTTTCTTTCATACAGAATTCAATGCAGCTTGATGCTTATTGGATTCCATTTTTTACGCCGAGCACCCTTCCTCTTGCAAAAGGAAATCCTCTTAATCCTGTCTTCTTCCCAAAATCTTATGATGATTATGAGATTCGTTATCCAAAAAGCTGGGAAGAATTTGAGCTTCCGGAGAAAAAACTTTCAAACAGCGAGTATGCGGTTCGTCTCAGCTCGTATTTTTCAAAATTCGACCTTTCCTTTTACGGATTTTATGGCTGGGAAGACACTCCATTCTTTGAATACCAGCCTGATTTTACCGGCGAATCTGAAGACTTAGATATTTCTGGTATAAATATTAGTGGGTCTTACAAGCGGCTTTTAATGTTTGGTGCTGATGCGGCAATTCCTTTCGGGGCTTTTGTATTCCGTCTTGAAACAGCATTTTTCCCTGGAAGATATATACAGACGACTGAAGAATATCAGGAAGAGTGTATGCTCTCTGGTTCAAAAGTTGATTCTGCCCTAAAAAGAAATCAGATTGTCGGCTTACTGGGGTTTGACTGGGATGCAGGTGCCGGCTGGTCTATCATGGCACAGTATGTGGCGGATTATGCTGCTGGCAGTGTCAAAGAACTCGACCGAAAACGCTATGTTCATCAGGCCACGCTCACATTGTCAAAATCGCTTTTAAATGAATTACTTTCTTTATCCGTGCATAGCGAGCTTGATTTGTGTGATTATTCATCATTTATTGAACCAGAAGCCGATTACAGCCTGACTGATTCAATAACAGTGAGCCTTATCGGAGATTTTTACCTTGAAGGCCGTGATAACAAAAAAGGAATGTATGGAATCTACCGTGATTTGAGTTGTGTTACACTCAAAGGCAAAATTTCGTTCTAATTTTTGGAGGAGTTATGACAGTTTCTACAATAAATAAATTTTTTGGAAAAATCGGCAGGGCTCAGATAAAATACCGTCTCCCTGTTCTCGTTGTTTTTTTGATTCTCACGATTGTGTGTTGTTTAGGACTTTCAAAATTCGAAATTGCGAATGGAAGTGAAGGCTGGTATGGCAATGCTGACAAAATAAAGCAGGATAAAGATTTGTATCAGTCTACCTTCGGAAATATTTCGAATGTTGCAGTTCTCCTTGAAGCAGACGATGTATTCTCCGAGGAAATTCTTACCGTAATAGACCGGCTTGGTGAGCGCATGATGGAGATCCCGTTTGCCGATAAGCTTACATCTCTGATTGAGGTGGATATTCCTGTCGGAAACGAAGAGGGGTTCGAAGTCGTTAAGCCTTATGAGCAGGGCATTCCTTCTGATAAGGAAGAACTTGCCGCAAAAAAGGCCTTCATTCTCCGTGGCACAGAAAAGACCAATTCGCTTATTAATAATCTTGTGAGCGAGGACGGAAGGGAAACGTGGATTAGTTTGACTCTTCTCCCTTTTGAGAATGCCGATGATGATTCAACTGCTGTCGGCGAGGCTCTCTACGAAATTCTTAGCAGCGATGAATTCAAATCTGATAAGTATAAGCTTTATGGAAGCGGAATGCCGTACTCTGATGCAATGGAAGATATGTATGAGATTCCTGATGCAATTCTTCGCGTACTTCTTGCATTTGCGGTGATGATTGTCTTTTTGATTGTGTTCGTTCGCACTCCGTTTGGTGTCATAATTCCATCTCTTACTACAATCGGTGCGATTGCGACTGTCATGGGAGCAATGTCATATTTTGGCGAAAAGGCTGATTTATCTCTTGTAACTCTTCCTGTTCTTTTGGGAATTGCGCTTTCAATTGGATATTCCATCCATTATATAAACATGTTCAAGCTGCATTTCCGGCAGACTGGAAATCGCATTGAATCGGCAGTAAAGACGGTTGAGGAAAGTGGCTGGTCAGTGTTCTTTACTGTTCTCACTACGGTCGCTTCTTTGGTCAGTTTTATTTTTGTTGATATGAAGCCAATTTCATGGATGGGAAAAACGGCGGCTCTTGTTGTTCTTGCGGTTTATGCCTATGTCGCAGTCCTGATTCCGATTTGTTTCTCATTTGGCAAAAATCGCCTTCCAAAAGCTTCTGATGTCGCTGAAAAAGGAGCCGGTAAGATTGATTTGTGTTTTGAAAAATGGGCAGAGACTGTAAAAAGCAAGCGATGGCCTGTTATCGTGATTACTACAGCAATTGTTGCCCTTTGTATCCCCTTTATTTTTAAAATTGCAATCAAAATCGATATGATTGAAATGTCGGGAACAAAACTTCCTCACATGATAGAAGAAAAGGAAATCATTTCCAAGCAAATTGGCTCAAGATACAGCTACTGCACGATGATAGCTTACGATGATATTGATTCTTTCAAACAGCCGGAGAAAATGCAGGCTTTGGAGCAATTCGAAGATTTCTTGGGCACTTTGAACCTTACAAAAAAATCTGGAGAAAAACCTCATGTGTCATCCGTAACTGCAATCTTAAAGGAAATGAACCGTGCGTTGAATGAGGGGCGAGAAGAATACTTTACCGTGCCTCATGAGGATTATGTTCTTGCCCAGCTTCTGGAACTTTCTTCTATAGATATGAATAAAGATTTTACTGAGGTGATGGACGATGAATTCCGAATCGCAAGCGTGAACGTTGATATGTCGAATTTTGAAAGTGAGCTTGCGATTGCTGATGTTCGGGCAATCAATGAAAAATTCGAAGAACTTTTCCCTGGGGCAAAATGCTGCATAATCGGTGACATGATTGAATACGCCGAGATGTCCAGTCGGATGGTTCGTGGCGAGCTTAAATCATTTATGTTCTCATTCATTGTGATTGCCATCATGCTTATACTTGCTTTCTCTAGTATCAGAACAGGTCTTATCGGAATGATTCCGAATGTTGTTCCTGTAATTCTTGTTGGCGGAGTGATGGGGCTTTTTGCACTGTCTCTAGATTTTGTCACGATGACTGTCATGCCTATCATCCTTGGAATTGCCGTTGATGACACCATCCACTTAACAACTCATTTGAAATATGGACTCGAAAAACACGGAACCTATCTTGGTGCAATGCGTGCTTCTTTCCGAGAAATAGGAAAATCGATGTTCATGACAACGTTTATTTTGTGCTCGATTTTTTCGGTTTATATATTCAGTCCGATCCATTATTTGTGCGTAATCGGAGTGCTTTCTGTTACAGGTCTTGCGGGTGCTCTTCTGGCAGATTACACAATAACGCCGGCTCTTCTTTATGTAGTAAAACCTTTCGGAAAAGAAACTGAGAATTAATTTTGATTTATAAGCGGGCTTCAAATGAAAAATACAAAAATTAAGTTTTTGTTTGCCGTTATTTTCTCATATTCCCTAATAGCGATTCATGCACAGGAAGAAGAAAAAAAATCTCCGCTTACTTTGTCTATAACTACGGATGCGGCATATTACCCGCAGTCAGACTTTAAGGCTGGCCGTAGGGAAACGCATTTTGCACCGATAACAAAGCGCATTCGACAGCATAGAGTTCTGCACGACCTTTACGGCGGAATATCAGATTGACACGCCTCTTGGCGAACACTGGCTTCTTTCTGATGCAAATGTAGTTTTATCAGGCGGTTGTGAGCTTTCGCCTGTTTCTGTCTGCCCTCAGTTTAGCGTTGGATTCCAGCCTTTGCCGTTTTTTACCGTAAAAGCAGGCGGAACCGTTGGCCTGGGCTGGAATTTTTCCGACTTTGAAGGCCTTTGTAAACTTGATAAAGAAAAAAAGAAATACGAGACACTTTCAACATTCAGTCATCCATATTATGAATTCTGGGGAGAAGCAAGTCTTATGTTTGATACAGGCGAGCTTATTCCCGGTGACTGGAATCATGTTTTAATGCTTGCTTCGTTTAAGGCTTTGTATTCTGGAATTGCAGGAATAGATAGACACGATATTTTTGAATGGCAATGTACCAAAAACAAAGCCCCTGGTGCACAATATGAGGTTAACGGACTTCTGGGCTACCAGATGCCGCTCGTTCTTTCGATAGCCGGCCTTATGTATACAGCAGAGGGGCATTTTGATGGCAGTGATTACGGTCAATTCAATAAAAAATATTGCGGTAATTTTGTAACACACACAATTGCTCCTGTTTTGCAATTTGACTTAACCGAAAAAGATGAGCTTTTCTGTTTGTTTGCTTTCTCTACTCGCAGGAATTTTGAAACTCAGCCCGAAGAAAAAGAGGATGAGCTTTTTATGAAAAAAATAGGATGTGAATGGTATTTCTACCGTTTCGCACTTAGTTGGACGCATACATTCTAAAGGAGGATATTATGAAAATTCTAAAAACTATTGCGTTTGTTGGTTTGTTTGTTGCAGGAACTGCTTCTTTTGCACAGAATGCAGATGAAATTGCCCGCAAAGTACACGATTTGCCGGATGGAAAAACAAGTTCGTTTACGGCGGTCATCACGCTCATAGACAAGAGCGGAAAAACTCGTGCAAGGGAAATCGCTTCCTATGCAATGGAAGAAGGAACAACAGACAAAAGCGTTCTGGTCTTCAAAACTCCGAAAGATGTGGCCGGAGTCAGTTATCTTTCTTTTGAATACCCGGATAAAGCTGACGGAACTGCCGTTGACAGCGACAGCTGGCTCTATCTTCCTGCGATGAAAAAGGTTCGTCGTGTTTCCGGCTCAAACAAGGATGATGATTTTCAGGGAACTGATTTTACTTATGATGATCTCGGAAAGCGAAGCCTTGCAAAAGACAGTGTAAAAGTGCTTGGCGAGGAAAGCGTGAATGGTGTGGCCTGCTGGATTTTGGAATATATGGCCAAAGACGCAAAGGCAAAGGTAAGCAAGCGGGTTTATTGGATTGGAAAAGACAACTATGTCACATATAAGGGCGAATTCTATGACCGCAAAAATAATCTTCAGAAAGAACTTGTTTGTGAGGATATTTCTCAGATAAGCGGGTACTGGACTACAAAGAAAATGACAATGACAAATGTTCAGACAAAGCATAAAACCGTGTATGAGATTAAGGATGTTGTTTACGACAAAGATGTTGATCCAAAATTCTTTACGGTCAGTGCGCTTGAACGCGAGCTGGTAAAATAGGAGATTATGTGTCGAAAGTAAATACAGAAAATGGAATTTATACAATTTTTCTCGAAGGCCGAATTGACAGCTCGAATGCACCCGCTACAGAACAGGAATTATTAGAACTTGCAGGCAAAAGCGGAGAGAATAAACTTGTCCTTGATGCCGGAAATCTGGATTACATTTCTTCGGCTGGTCTTCGTATATTGCTTAAATTGCAGAAGACAAGAAGTGAAAAAATCTGCGTTCAGAACGTGAAGCCTGAAGTTTACGAAATATTTGAGACTACGGGTTTTACGGAAATGCTGGATGTTCAGAAAGCACTTCGCAAGATTGATATTGAAAACCGCCCTGTTATTGGTCAAGGCGGAAACGGAACAATTTACCGAATAGACGAGGACACGATTGTAAAAGTCTACAAACCCTGGATGAGCTTCGAGCAGATTCAGCGCGAGCGGGATTATGCACAAACCGCCTTTGTAAATGGAATCCCTTCTGTCATTGCTTATGATGTCGTAAAATGTGGTGATTGCTTCGGCCTTGTTTTTGAGATGCTCAAAAGTGACACTCTTGGACATGCAATGCACAATCAGCCAGAAAAATTCGAGGAATATGTAGACAAGTATGTTGCGCTTGCAAAGACGCTTCATTCAACTCATGTTCCAGCCGGAAAATTCTCCAGGGTTCAGGACGTTTACCATCGTTTTGCTGATAACCTCAGTAAGTGGTGTACTCCTGAAGAAATTGCGCTCTGTCACAGTATTATCGATGAAATTCCAGAAACTGATACTGTCACCCACAATGACCTTCATCCTGGAAACATTATGCTGCAGGACGGAGAGCTTCTTCTTATCGATATGCCAGAAGTAACTGTCGGGCCTGCAATCTGTGATTTAGTTTCTATTTATCGTGATATGATTTCCGCACCGTCGTCAGATAATAAAGGTACTATCGAAACTTCTGTTGGTATGCCAGCCGATGAAATCCTCAAGGCCGGAAATATGTTCTTTTCAAAATACACAGGCATTTCGGATCCAGAAAAGCTCAAAGAATATTATCAGAAAATCGGTCTTCTTTATGCGTTCAATGTAGCACTTGTCTGTGGTTCTGGTGCCGAAAAGGCAATGCAGCTTGCGCCAATAATTATGGATAAACTTCTTCGCAGTATCGTAATTCCGAATGAGCAGGCAATACGGCAGCTGTATAAAGTAATGTAGGAACAAACTTGTTGAGATGACAAACTTAGACTTTGCTTCAATTAAAACGCCTTGTTATTTAATTGACACAGACAGGCTTTCTCAAAACTTTCAGCAAGTGAAAGCGCAGACGGACAAGGTAAATCTTTCTCTTTTAATGGCGATGAAGGGCTTCCCGCTGGTAAAGGCATTTCCTTATATCTCGCCATTCATCTGTGGAACTTCTGCCTCCGGCCTTTTTGAAGCAAAACTTGGTTCACATCTGGGGAAGGAAAATCATATTCACACGCCTGCATACAAGGCTGAAGATGCCCAGGAAATTCTTTCTGTCTGCGATCATATTGTCTTAAACTCACCTGGTCAGGCAGAAATTTTTAGCCAGCTTGCCACTTCAAAAAATGAATTTGGTCTTCGGCTGAACCCGGAAATTTCTGCCGTAAAAGAAGATGTTTATAATCCCTGCGCGCCATTTTCACGGTTCGGTGTCAAAAAAACTGACATGGATGAAATCGACTCAAAAATCATGAATAAGATTTCAGGTTTTCATGTCCATGCCCTTTGCGGAAGCTCTGGCAAAGATTTCAACAGCCTGCTTTCTGCAACAATCGAAAAATTTTCGCCGTATTTTCATGATATTTCTTGGATAAATCTTGGCGGTGGTCAGGCTTTAACCGAAGATGATTTCGATTTTTCTTTTTTCCAAAAAAATCTTGATATCCTGCAAAATAAATATCATTTAAAAACCTATATTGAGCCATGTGAATATCTGGTGATGGATGCCGGATTTTTGATCACGACTGTTCTGGATATCGTTCATAACAAAAAGGATATTGCCATTCTGGACACTTCAATTTCCTGTCATGCGCTGGACGTGCTCAAGAATTATTACAAGCTGCCAGTGGTTTTCCCTCAAACTTGTGAAAGCCATCATTTGTCAAAATATTCTTATATTCTTGCCGGGAACAGCTGCCTTTCCGGGGACCTTTTCGGCACATACGAATTTGAAGAGCCTTTAAAGCCCGGAGACAAAATTGTCTTTGGTGATATGGGGTCTTATTCTTTTGCACAACAAAATTATTTTAACGGAATAAATTTTCCGTCCATTGCTTTTTACAACAAAACTGACGGATTAAGGCAAATAAAAAATTACACATATAAAAACTACGAGGAAATCTATGACTGATTATGAAATTGAAATGGCTCTGCAAGATTCCCAGGAATCTTTTCCTTTGGAGACTCGGCCTGTTAATTTGTCATACTGGAATACAGGAAGCGAATATCAGTCTGGAGTACGCAGAATCCTAAAATATGATACAGCGCAGGATCTTTTTGATTATCACTATTATTTACCCGATGGCACGGAAAAGCCGATTGCATTAAAATTTGGTTTTTCCGAAGCTGATTGCCAAAAATTAAGAATTGATCCACTGACACAAAGTACCATTGCAATCTCATCAGTAATTGCATTTCTTTCGAGACAAAATATGAGTGTCGGTATTATTCGCCCGGCATATTTTACAGTTGAAGTGTGCTGCAAAGATTTTAAGGTTCCGTACACTATTTTTGATGATTATGAGGAAGACATTAATGAAAAATTTGATGCCCAAAGACTTTTAGATTCGGGGTGCCAAGCCTTTTGGTTTACTTCTCCAATCAATTCTATGAGTATCTATTTTAAAGATCATGTGATAAAAGAAATTCAAAAGATTTTGGATGCCGGAAAAGTCGTTATTTTTGATGAATCTTTATGCATGAACGGAATGGAGCTTGCCCGCAAATTTGGTATGCAGGAAAATCTTATTTATATTTACAGTCCTCATAAAACGCTGGGGCTGCAGGGAATAAAATTTTCAGCAACCGTAGTGCATCAAAAATTCTATGATGAAATCGATGATATTCAGGATTACTACGGTGGTTCTCTTAACTATTCCTGCCAGCAGGGAGCTTCTCATTTTATCACAAAGAATTTTGACGACTGTCTGGCTTTTTACAAGGATTATTATCAGAAAAATCTTAAAATTGTCAGAGAAGTTATCCAGAAATATAATTTTGCTCATGTTTCTTCGGAAATTGCGGGGCATTATGCGATGATTTTTCTGGACTGGCCTATTGATGATGAAGTTTTTGTTAATTCCATGAAGGATTTAATGAAAAAATCAGGATATTTTGTCTTCCCTGGTATAATGCAGGATTTTGACACCAGCAAACGATTCTGCTTCAGGATAAATCTTCTTTTAAACCACAGGGACATAGAAAAAGGACTGAATGTAATTCTTGAATATTTAAAAAATGAATCAGAGGCATAAGACAATGACCAGAGAAGAAATTGAAAATTTTAATCCAGATAAAAATTTTGTTTCAGTGCAGGATAAACTTTCTGAATATGCCAGAACAAAACCCGAAAGCACTGCCATAATTTGTGACGATAAAATCTATTCGTATAAAATGCTCGATGAGCAGTCGGATAAAATTGCAGCGGCTTTGCATAAAATCTGCCCGCAGATTACAAAGGAAAGCCTCGTTCTTTTTGTATTGAACCGCTCTTTTTATGTTCCGGCCGTTATTTTTGGAATTTTAAAGACTGGGGCAGCTTTTATTCCGCAAACTCCAGAAATTCCGGCCGAAAGAATCAAATACAGCATGAAGGATTCCAAAAGCCCCCTTCTGATTACAAGCGAAAAAATCAGACAGGAAAAATGTGATCTTGAAGATGCTTCATATAAAATTGTTACAGTGGAAGAACTTCTTTCACTGGCAGAAAAAGAAAATCTTAGTCAGTATCGTATTCAGGTCACTTCAACAAATCTTGCAATGTGTCTTTATACCTCAGGTTCAACAGGAAATCCAAAGGGCGTTCTGATTGAGCATCGCTCTGTCTTTACCGAAGGAAGCCGGGAAACTTTTCTTGAGACATTGATACCAGGAACTCTTGTCATTGATGATATAGCCCCTATTACCTTTGTTTTGTTTTATACAGGACTTTTTGGAGCTGTATATTCAGGACTAGGTTTGCATTTATCTCTTGAAGGCGATCTAAAAGATTTGAAAAAGTTCTCGGAGCAAATGTACCAGTATAAAGTGAATACCATAATCGGAATCCCGTCGTTTTTCAAATTGTACTTTGCTTATGCTTCTGGAGAACAGCTCAAATATGTAATGCATCTTGGAACTGGTGGGGAGCCGCTTTTATTTGATGACGCAAAAAAAATGTTTGAAAAGCAGCCTCAGCTGAGAATTGTTTACGGATACGGGGCAACGGAATTAGATGCGATTGCCGTATACAAAATCGTTTCAAAAGATACAGAAGTATTTTCTAATGGTTCTCCATTTTTCTGTAAGGCATATATTCTCGACGAAGATGGAAAAGAACTTGGTGTAAATCAAAAAGGCGAGCTTGTTATGTCAGGTCCGATCACTTTCAGAAGTTATCTCAATCTCCCGGAAGAAACTTCCAGAAATCTTATAAGTCTTAACGGCAAAAAAGTTTACAAAACAGGTGATTTGGCATATTGGACAGAAAACGGTGAGATTATAATCTGTGGAAGAGCCGATGAAATGGTAAAATTTAACGGCCAGCGTGTGGAACTCCCCGAAATAGAAAAGGCCTTGCTGAATATTTCCGGCATAGAAAAGGCAAAGGTTATCCTTAAAAAAAAGAACAGCGGTGATTTTCTTGCGGCATTTGTGGTTTCGGATAAAAAAATCAGCACAGGTTTGCTGCAAAAAGAACTTTCAAAAACTCTGCCACCATACATGATTCCACAGGTTTTTGTGCAGCTTGAAAGTATGCCAGTAAATCAAAACGGCAAAATCGATAAGCTTGCATTAAAAAATATGGAAATCACTTTTGAGACAGAAGAATATAAAAACTCTGAGACTGAAACAGAATCGATTGTCTGCAATGCTTTCAAAAAAGTTCTTGAACTTGGGGAGCGAAATATAGGAAGTCATGATGATTTTTTTAAGCTCGGAGGATCGTCGCTTGGTGCACTTGAACTGATTATGGAGCTTGAAAATCATGGAATTGTGCTTTCGACTTCAGACATATATCGCGGAAGAACCGTTGAGAAAATTGCCGAATCTGTCCGATTCCGAAAAGACTGCCAGAATTTAAAACAATTCGAATCTGAATGTCGTAAAAAGACATATAAAGTTACGACAGCGCAGAAATTTATGCTTGAAGAAGAACTTTCCAAATCTGATGAGCGCAGTGTTTACAATGAGTTTTTCATCTGTGATTTCGGGGAAAAATATAATTCAGAAAAACTAAGGGCTGCCGCGGACAAGGTCGTTGCTTCCCATCCTGTTTTCTCTTCTGTATTCTCAAAAAACAATGAAGACGAGTTCTTTATTTCATATCACCCGGAACTTACAAAAAAGACGGAGCTTGTAAATCTTACGGAAGAGGAACTTGAAGAGCTCAGGCAAAAGCCAGGAAAAGCATTTGCGATTTTTGAAGAGACGCTTTTCCGCCCTAAGGTTTTTGTGACAGAAAAAAGCATTTATTTATTTTTTGAGATTCACCATGCTATCGGTGACGGATATTCTCTTGGAATATTCTTCCCACAGGTCGTTTCCGCATATTCCGGTGAAGAACTCGAAGAAGACTATTTTTATTCATATTTACAGAGCATTTCTGATACCGAGAATTCTCCAGAATATAAAGAAGCGCGTCATTATTATGATTCTCTAAAAAGAAATGAAAAATGGTGCGACATCCTCAGCTATGACCATTCAAAGACTTTTGGAACATCTTGTTGTCCGGTTTTTGAAACAGGCGTAACAACAAGCGAACTTGAAAAAGCTGAAAAAAAATTTTCGACGTCACGGAATGCTCTTAGCATTGCCTGTGCGCTTCTTGCTTTATCCGAGATTACAGGCGAAAAGAAAGTCTGTTTCAGCTGGACTTATGACAATCATAAGGAAGCAAAATATTCGGATTCCATAGGCTGTTTTATAAAAAATCTCCCTGTGTTTGCGGATTTTGAAAAACTTGATACTAAAGAAAAGCTGATTGCAGAGATTAACGCACAAATTGAAAAAGGCATTTATTACTCAGAATATTTAGATTTGTTTTTTGATTCTGATCCAGATTTTGATTCTTATTCAGCAGAAATTATTTATCAGAAGCATGTTTTTGACATTTTCCCATATTTTAAGAATAGCGGAATTGAGCCAGAAGAGATTGAGCTTGCGCATCCAGCTCCTGTAGTCCTGGAAATCGAAATGTTTGAAGAAGACGGCAAGCTTTTTAGTCTTGTGGAATATGCAGAAAATCTGTACACAAAAGAGCAGATTGAGAAGTTTGTAGAAAGATTCAACAAGCACCTGCAGAATTTTGTTGATTAAGTATGAATGATGGTTTCTCGGAACACGTTGCGGTCATAGCTTGTGGTCGTGAGATTTGCCTTGTCAGAGTAATGCTCCATAAGACTTGAAACAAAAAATCCTCGGAACGAAGAAATCTCGCAGTCGGTATCAGTCATGTCAAAAATTTCTCCATCATCGCGGAAGACGATCTTTATTTTGTCCTCCAGCATTATGGTGCACTCAGCATAAACCTTTTTGCCGGGGTTTTTGTCTTTTATGAGCATCAGTGCTTCTTCGATAAGCACAAGAATCTTGTTTTTTGATTTTGGGTTTATATTATGCTCGGTTAAAACTTTATCTGCCGCATCTCGGACTTTTACAACTTCACTGTCTTCTATATAAAAGCTCCAGCTGAAAATATTTGCATCGTGATTCTTAATCAGATAAGGAAAATCCTGATTTTTGTATGCGAGTTTAACGAATAATATAGAAATTGCAAGTGCAATCCATGGTCCCAGTGCAAAGCCAAACCAGATTCCAGAAAGCCCCATGAACTTAGAAAAAATTAAAATACATAAAAGCGTTGGAATGCAGTCTTTTAAAAGTGTGATAAAAATGCTCAGCCCGATTTTCTCGATACTCAGATAGTAAGAAGTGATTACAAAAAGCAGTGAGAGCGCAATCATTGAAGGACAGCCGATTCGGATCGCTTTTACAGCCATTTCATAAACTTCTGGGGTTTCAATTCCGTACAATACAGGGAACAATGGTGCGGCAAAGAAAACAATGAGCATTAAGATTGCACCAAGCACAATTGCTGTCTTTAATGATGAATTGAAGATTTGTTTTAGACCTTTAGAATTGTTTTCGCCACGGAATACGCTCAAAATAGGGGAGTTTGCGGAACCTACGCAGTCAAAAACAAAGGTAAGCTCTATTACAGTAATAAATACAGAGAAAACAGGAATAAAGGTTTCTCCGTAATTTTCGAGGATTATTTTTTGAACGAACAGTGAAATAATGCCAGTCAGAACAAAAACAAGCGAGTCCACGATACTGAATTTTGAGACATGAAGCAAATCCTTAAAACTGAAATGCCATGCAAAACGCAGCGTACAATTTTTTCGGAAGAAATGACAGAAATTGATTAAACTGCTTCCTATATATCCGATCAGCGTTCCCATCGCCACGCCTTTGATGCCCAAGAAGAAGGTTAAAGTGATCGATGCACCGATATTGCCAATGATAAGGTATGCGTTCGAAATTGTGCTGATTAATTCATCGCCGTCAACATAAATCATCGAACCCATGGTGTCAGCAATAGGTGCAATCAGATATGCCCACTTGACCATTGAAAGATAGGTGTCCGCATATTCAAGCACTTCGCCGTCTATTTTCATATAGCTAAAAAATACATCCTTGAAAAGCGAAACCAGCGTAAAAAATAAGACTCCCAAAATTACAGAAACAATACAGCTCTGGCTGAAATATTCATTTGCTTTTTTGAGATTCATCTTTCCAACTTCATACGGAAAAAGTATTTCTGTTCCGTAAGTTACTACCATTGAGAGAAATGTGAGCGTAAGAAAAATTGGATTTACAACGGTAAGTGCCGCAACGGCCGCTTCATTTAAAATAAGACCGCTGATAATTGAATCGGAAGCAACAACTAAGACTGCGACAATTTGTTCGATTGCAGCTGCAAAAAGAAGAGACTTATAGCGTTTTACACAAAATGGTGTTGAGTTTTTCATTGAACTGATTGAGGACTCCTACTATATGCGATAAAATGAATTATAACACAATTTTAACTCTATTTAAAGGAAAAAGGAATAATTTTTTTTTCATTCCGTAAAGGGCTCCATATATTGATTATTCTTTCCAAAAAAGATATATTATTATTTCACAATTCTATTATGGAGGAATATTGTGGTCAAAATCAGACTTAAGAAGTTCGGTGCAGCAAAACGTCCTTGCTACCGAATCGTCGTACAGGATTCACGCAAACCACGTGATGGCACGACAATCGAAGAAATTGGTACTTACCAGCCTGTAACTCAGGAAGGAGAAAACCAGTTCACTGTTAACGAAGAGCGTGCAAAGTATTGGATTAGCGTTGGTGCTCAGCCAACAGAAACAGTCAAAAAGCTTTTCAGCAAAAAGAACCTTAACAAAAAATAATTTAACGGGAGTAACGGGGAATGGAAAAAGACCTGATTGAATACATTGCAAAATCATTGGTCGATGATCCCAGTGCAGTCTCGGTGAATGAAACTGAAGGTGAGCGAGGCCCTGTTTTGGAACTTCGTGTAGCCCAAGGCGATATTGGTAAGGTTATCGGCAAATACGGCCGTATTGCTAAAGCGTTGCGCACAGTATTGAGTGCATCAGCCAGTAGAGATGGCAAGCATTATA
This sequence comes from Treponema ruminis, assembly GCA_017161305.1. GTDB lineage: Bacteria > Spirochaetota > Spirochaetia > Treponematales > Treponemataceae > Treponema_D > Treponema_D ruminis. Next base: position 2,254,960 of record CP031518.1, read on the forward strand.
GCCTTGACATACTGGACTAATTGAACTGTGGAAAAATCTAATCAAAACGACGTTTTTATCGTTGGCTTCGTTCGTGGCTCTCACGGCATTTCGGGCGAATTTAAAGTAGAAAGCACTTCCGGTGAATATGAGCACTTCACCAAAATGAAAGAAGTAGCTTTAAGAAACGGCAAGACCGGGGAACAAAAATCCTTTTCGGTTGAATACGCGGAAGTCGGCGGCCGTGACTTGTACATGAAACTTGTCGGAATCGATAATCCTGAACTGGCTCAAAAGTTCAACAAATGGGAAATTATCGTGCCACGCAAGAACGCTTGTCCTCTAAACAAGAACGAGTGGTATGTTGAAGACTTAAAAAATTGTGCTCTCGTTTACGAGGGTAAAGACGGATTGGCAGTTAAATCTGCACCCATAAAGGTGGGTACAATCACAGACGTAATGGAAGGCGGTTCTGGGAACCTGTTAGAAGTTCACCTGGCCGAGGATTGTGATTGTCTTAGTGACAGCATCAAATACGATTCCAATGGAAAGGTTCGCACGGTCTATGTGCCGCTCAAAGACCGGTTCATAGGTAAGGTTGATGTCAAAAACAAGATAATCCAGTTGATGCACCTCTGGATTCTGGAGTAATTCCATGAAATTTACTGTGCTGACCTTATTTCCTGAGATTCCGCGCGCTTTTTTTGAAGCCTCAATCATGGCGAAGGCGGTTGAAAAGGGAATTATTGCCTACGATTTAGTGAATATCAGGGATTTTGCCTTTGATAGACACAAGACATGTGATGACAAGCCGTACGGGGGCGGAGCGGGGCAGCTTTTAATGGCGGAACCACTCGGCAGGGCGCTTGACAGCGTAAAGGCCTACAAAAAGCATGTGATTTACGTCACACCTTCAGGAAAGCCTTTTACACAGAAAAAAGCGCTGGAACTTAGTCAGAAGGACGAAATCGTATTGGTCTGTGGAAGATACGAAGGTATTGACCAAAGAATAATCGATTTGTATGTCGATGACGAAATCTCCATCGGGGATTATGTCATGTCAAGCGGAGAACTTGCTGCAACGGTCATAGTAGATTCAGTCTACAGATTGGTCGAGAATGTAATCACTCCAGAAAGCCTTGACGAAGAAAGTTATTCTGACGGACTTTTGGAATATCCTCAGTATACGCACCCGGCTGTATACAAGGACCTGACAGTGCCGGAAGTTCTTACTTCGGGCAACCATGAGCTTATCCGAAAGTGGCGGCTGAAAAAGCGACTCCAGAAAACTCTTGCAAACCGGCCTGATTTAATCGCCAGCGCAAGAATGCAGGGCTTGCTCACTACAGAAGCCGAAAAGATGATTGAGGAAATCGCGGAACAAGTTTCTCTAAAGCATGTCCGCAAGAACAGGAGAAAATAACAATGGATCTTATCAAGACTATTGAAGAACAGCAGAAAGATGAGACTTCTCTTAATTTCAGAGTTGGTGATACTGTAAAAGTTCACTTTGAGATTATCGAAGGTAAAACAAAACGAATCCAGATTTTCGAAGGACTCGTTATCTGTATCAAGAACGAAGGCGTTCGCAAGACTTTCACAGTCCGCAAGATTTCTTACGGCGTTGGTGTTGAGCGTATCTTCCCAGTTTACAGCCCACGCGTTGTAAACGTAGAAATCGTTCGCCCAGGCAAAGTTCGCCGCTCTAAGCTCTACTACGTACGCGACAAGATCGGTAAGGCTGCTAAAGTTAAGGAACTTATCGGTCAGCCAGCTGTTGAGTACCTCAAGTGGTCTCGCGACCTCTCTAAAGCTGCAGCAGAGAAAGAAGCTGCTCTCAAAGCTGAGGTTAAGGCTGAGGAAGCTGCAGAGCACTCAGTAGCAAAAGCTTAAGTTTAATTTCGCTTAACATTTCCCCGGTACTTTTAGTGTCGGGGATTTTTTTTGATTATGGTTTTACAGAACGTTTCCGTTATTCAGGGGGATCTTTCTCAAAATCTTCGTAATGCTTCTGTTTTGCACAGCGGTTCTGTCGTTAGCGGCCGGGTGCTTGCAAGAAACACCGACGGCTCCTATTCCGTCTCTCTTGCAGGTCAAAAAATCAACGTAAAATCCCAGAGCCCCTTGCAGGCAGGCAGCGTCTTTTCGGCCAGAGTCAGCATTAAAAACGGCAGCGTCCAGCTTGCGCTTGTAAAGGAAAGCTCTTCTTCTGAAATCCTGCAGAAATTTGGCGGAATTGCAGACTCAAAGACCGCCTCTCCTGAAATCCCGCCCCAGCTTGCAAATTTTTTGTCTTCGCTTGGATTTGAGCCAAATGCCGAAAGCTTTAAAATCCTACAGTTCATGCAGCAGATTGGGATTAAAATCGACGCTGACTCAGCTAAAAAGGCCCTCAAGGAAGCCGGAGATTCAGAGTCCAAAGAAGAGAAAAGTCAAATAGCCCTTCTCCTTGAAGAAAAGGGCATAAAATCAAGCAGTGAGCGGGTTCAGGCTGTAATCGGTCGCAATCCGGATTCTTCTAAAGACCGGCAAAAAGACAAAAATCAAGATGCGAAAGAAAATCATGGCGGAAAGGGAAAGGTTTTTGGCGGCGCAAAATTTTCTGCTTCTAATGTAAAGTCATATTTTTCTCAGGTTGATGAGGCTTCTTCTGCTTCCAGGGCGGGCTTACTCACGGCCTTTAACACTGTTCTTTCAGGGGCCCGGAAAGAGCCGCCCCTCAGACACTGGATTTTGCTTCCCTTTGAATGGAATTTCCGCTCTTATTCTGGACATATCCGCCTTCTTTTTGATTCAGAGCTTTCCAGGCTTGAAAAAGTTGTGATTGATTTGAATAATTCCTCGAAAAGTCATGTTTTCGTGCTATACTATAAAAATGCTGAAGTCGCTTCAGTGAAGTTCGCTTCAGATTCAGAGTTTTCGGAGTCAAAAAAATCCCGGCTCTGCCAGCTTCTTTCATCGATGTTCAATAAAAAAATACCGGTCGAGATGGAAGATTTTGCATCCCTCAGTGGCTTTTGTTCTAGCGATGAGAAATTATCGCTTTTAGATGGGAGCGTGTAATATGGAAGAAGAAATCTTTTCTGCCGTCGCCCTCCGTTATCCTGAATGGGCGGAGGCTCCCTACATCAGCGCCAAGGCAAAAGGCTCTGTTGCCCAGAGACTGGTCGAAATAGCGGAAGAAAATGAAGTCCCCGTGGTTGAAAATGCTGAAATGGCCAATGTCCTTTCTTTGCAGAGCGTCGGTTCATTCATCCCTGAGTCAACTTATTCTGCAATCGCAACGATTTTTGCCTTTGTAATAAAGCTAGACGAAGCGAATTCTTAGATATATAATAAAAGAATAAGGCCAGCGGCTTTTTATAGGAGAGCTTATTATGTCCGATAAAAAATTCACTAAAATCGACTGCAAGGAACTCAAACTTGGCATGCGCTTTTCCGCACCAGTTTTCTTTGATGATGGAGAGAATATGTTCCTTGGCGAAGAAAAGGCTTTAAAAAATTATCATATAAATGCAATCCAGCGCTGGAATATTGAATATCTTCTGACTTACGGGCATCTTGTCACAGACGGCAAGGAACCCACTTCCGACTCACTTTACATGCTTGAAGACCTGGAAGAAGTCGAAGAACTGTAAAAAGTCTTTTTGGCTTAGGAGTGAGGAGTTTTGAAGGAATCGACCCGTTCTAAAGGAAATTCCGGAGAAGATAAGGCAGCTGCTTTTTTGCTGAGTGAATCTTATCGCATAATTGAGCGAAATTTTCGGACAAGAAGCGGGGAAATTGATATAATAGCGCAAAAGGATGATGTTCTGGTTTTTGTGGAAGTTAAGGCCTTGCCCTCTGGCGATGCAGAAACACTTGCACACGAACTTGATATTAGAAAACAGAGAAAAATTATTAAAACGGCTAATTTTTTTCTCGTAAAACATCGAGAATATAATAGCAGCAAAATCAGATTTGATGTTATCGTCATTGACATGCCTAATCTGCCGCCTGTTTATCATATTCCAAATGCTTTTACGGAGTTCGTATGACTTCTTCTAAATCAGTCGTATTAGACGGAACATTCTCACCTCGCGTTATGGAACTGCGCAAAAAAATTCACGATGCAGATTACATAGACTACGCTGTTCAAAGAATCGCGCAGGTTTTGAGCCGTAAAATTGTTGAGGACAGCGAGCAGCAGTTAATGAGGAGAAGGCATGAGTCGAAATGACCGACGACGTGGCGGAAGAAACCGAAACTGGAACAACCGCGACAATAATAACGAAAAAAATGAGCGCCAGAAATCACAGGAAGCTCGTTTTAATGACAGGGCTGAGCGGGCCGAAAAGAATCATGAAAGTCGTGGAAGCGGTGCTTACGAGCGCAGGCAGGAACGACGCCGTCTTTTAAATTCAGTAAGTCAGAAAGAAATCGAAGAAAGCAGAATCGCAATCAAAGCATTCAAAGAACATGTCGTCACCTGTGAAATTTGCGGTGAGGCCATCGAAGATCTGGCAAATGCAATCTCAAACAAGGGAAGCGATAATCCTGTTCATTTTGACTGTGTTATTTCAAAACTAAATGAAAGTGAAAAGCCAGGCATGAACGAAAAGATTGCCTATATCGGCCAGGGAAAATTTGCCCTGCTTCATTTTGCAAATCCCCACGATCAAAAGCATTTTACAATCCGTAAGACAATCGAATGGGAAGCCAGGGATGCTGAAAGGGGCAGCTGGCGCAACGAAATGGCGGGTCTCTTCAGCCAGGTAAAATAGAACTAAAAGTGAATCCTGATTCCACCGCTGACTCCGTGCCAGTGAGTGGAATCGACATCTTCCGTCCCTGTTTCAAAATACTTCCAGCCGGAAAAAATCTCAAAGCGGTCAATCATTATTCCCAGCTGCAGGTCTGAATCATAAACAAAGACATCATTTGCATAAAACTGCCAGCCCAGGTCCCATTTTAGGGCAAGGGGCTTGAAGGGGTAGGACTTAAACTCAAAGCCCATGAAAAATGCACTGTCCTTGAGGATTGGCGTAACGTCATTGTACCATTTTGTCCAGCCCAGCTTGCAGTATAAGCTCAGAGGGTTGAACTGAAATACCGGCAGGTTAATTCCGAGGTGGACGTTTCCCATGTTTCCGTCACCGCTTACATGGTCATAAAAAATTGCGTTTTCTGCGTATATTCCGATTAATGGGTAAAACATGCAGTTGAATTTCGTTTCGTTGCCGATTGCAAGGTCCTTGAGCCAGAAGGCGGACGTGTCCAGCGAGAATCTCCAGTATCTGTTTGGGGAATTATAGGACTCCGCATTTTCGGCTTCAAGGGAAATGAAGTCATTGTAAACCAGGTATTTTGAGCCTGGCGAAGAATAGGGATATGGACAGTATCTTGCCTCTGCATTGAAAAGCCAGAGGTAGGCGAAAATTTCTATAAAAAACTCTGCGAGGGAAGTCTCGGCATCATCATGAAATGAAGAAGAAGATGATGATTTGGATTTTTTTTCTTCGCCTGAGGATTCTTTTTCTTCCTGTGAATCTTCAATTGCCTTGTCGAAATCGCCGAAAGATGAAAGCGGAGTATAAAAACTGATAAGTATCAAAAAAGCAGCAAAAAGTTTTTTCATGCTTGTCTTTGAAGCGGAAAATGTGCCAGGAACCGGAATCGAACCGGCACGACGGTATTAGCTGTCGAGGGATTTTAAGTCCCTTGTGTCTACCTATTCCACCATCCTGGCATCGTTATTTGTGTTTCCATAAATAACTCAAAGATTATATCACAAAATCGGCCTGTTTTTCAAGATTTCAGCCCATTTTTCTGTGGCTTTCTGCCCCTTTTTCATTAACTTTGCAAAGATTTTGTAAATCCGATAGAATGAAGCCATGTTCAGCGATACACATTTTCATTTTCATCATTTAATTGAAGACGGACTGGATGGAGTCGAGATTTTAAGCCAGCTCGTCGAAAGAAATACATTTTTCGGCCTTGATATCGGAACGAAATGCGATGATTTGCTCCGCCGCCACGTTCAGTTTCAGGAGACTTTCGCCAAAATGCAACCGGGGCTTCGGGATGCCGCAAGCGAGATGATTTATTATTCTGCGGGAATCTGGCCTGATGTAGACGAAATCAAAAATCGAAATGAGTCCATGAAAAAACTGGAAGACTCAATCGAGACCTTTATGGATAAATCTCATCTTGTTGCAATCGGTGAGTGCGGCCTTGACCATCACTGGAACCCGAGCGGAGTTGACGGTCGTTGCGAGAGTGACTTTGACCAGAGCGTTTACGAGGGTGAAAAAGAGCTTTTCCAGATGCAGATTGACCTGGCCCGCAAAATGGACCTTCCTGTAATCGTCCACAGCCGCGATGCCTTTGATGACACCCTTGACTGCTTAAAGAACATGGGCTATCACAAGGGAATCATTCACTGTTATTCTTACGGAAAGAAAGAAGCCCGCAAATTCTTAGACTTGGGCTGGCATATTGCCTTTGGCGGTGGCGTAACCTACACCAAAAAAGCCAAAATGGAAGAAATGCAGGAGCTGCTCCGCTTTGTACCTGGCGATCGTCTTTTAATGGAAACGGATTCGCCATATCTTGCCCCGGTTCCTTTCCGCGGTCAGATTAACACACCTGTTCTGATTGAGCACTGCTACTCTTTCGTAGCCCAGGCCCGCGGAATGATGATGAGCGAGCTGAGCGTTCAGGTTGACCGAAATATCCGGGAGCTTTTCAAGCTGTAAAAAAAATAACCCCAGTCAAAAAAAACTGACTGGGGTTAATCATTTTCATAGACTAAACACAAAATCTGTATTCATCTGTGGTTTAAATCTTACAAGTCCAAAAGCTCTGTATAGGCTTCGAACAGGAAATCCATCCTTGGATTTCCTGATTCGTACGAGAATTTTCTTGCAGAAAATTCTCTCTTTGCTTTTTCTGCACATCCTGTGCAGCATTAAAGGTCTAACAATTCAGTATAAGCCTTTAATGCACCATCGGCTTTTCCAGAGAGAACTGTCTTTGCGAGCTTTTTGCCCAGCTGAACGCCTTCCTGGTCGAAGCTGTTGATGTTCCATACGAAGCCCTGGAACATTACCTTGTTCTCGAAGTGAGCGAGAAGGGCACCGAGTACGCTTGGTGTGAGCTGTTTTGCGTAGATGAGGCTTGATGGTCGCTCACCTGCGAAAGATTTGTTAGGGTCAGAGTCTGCTTTACCGCAAGCGAATGCCATGATCTGGGCAGTAACGTTTGCACCGAGCTTTGTCTGGCTTGTTGAGTCTTCGATTACAACATCGTTTCCAGCCTGGTTCTCTTTGAATGCGATGAACTGGAGAGGAATGATGTCTGTTCCCTGGTGAAGGAGCTGGTAGAATGAGTGCTGGCCGTTTGTGCCTGGCTCACCGAAGATTACCGGGCCTGTAACGTAGTCGATTGCGTCACCGAAGCGGTTTACGCTCTTTCCGTTTGATTCCATGTCGAGCTGCTGCAAGTGTGCAGGGAAGCGGCTCAAAGCCTGTGAGTATGGAAGAACGGCTGTTGCAGGATAATTCTGAACGTTGCGCTCGTAGATTCCGATGAGGGCGTCCAAGAGAGCCGGGTTTTTGAGGATGTCTTCGTTTGTAGCGAGTTTGTCTTCTTCAGCGGCTCCCTTGAGGAAGTCGTCGAATACTTTTGCGCCGAATGCGAGTGAAAGAACAGCTCCGCCTACTCCTGATGTAGAAGAATAGCGGCCGCCGATGTAGTCATCCATGTAGAATGCTTCGAGATAGTCCGGGTTGTGAGCCAGTGGAGAAGTCTCAGAAGTAACTGCGATCATGTGCTTAGACGGCTCAAGACCTGCTTTTTTGAGGGCGTCCTTTACGAATGATTCGTTTGTGAGTGTCTCAAGTGTTGTTCCTGATTTTGAAACAAGAATGAAGATTGAGTGAGCCAAATCAGTTGATTTGAGGACTGCTGTTGCGTCGTCAGGGTCAACGTTCGAAATGAATTTTGCTTCCATTTTGAATGTGCCAGTAGCCTTTGCCCAGTTTTCCAAAGCGAGGTACATAGCGCGTGGGCCCAAATCAGAACCACCGATACCAATCTGAACGACTGTAGTGAATTTTTCGCCCTTTGCGTTTACGATTGCTCCAGAGTGAACTTTCTCTGCGAAATCAGCGATGCGTTTCTGCTCGTTGATGTAGAAGTCGCGTTTGTTTGCTCCGTCAGCCATGACGTTGTTTCCGAGCTGACCGCGGCAGAGGTGGTGCAATACCATGCGCTTCTCACCTGTGTTGATTACTTCACCGTTGTATGTTGCAGCAAATTTTTCTGTAAGCTGAGCTTCAGCTGCAAGCTCTTTGAGGACTGCGAGAACTTTGTCATCGACCTGTTTTGCAGCGTAGTTGTAAGTAAGACCTGCTCCCATTGGAACTGAATATTTTTTGACCCTTTCAGCAGCATTTGCGTCTGAAAGCTCTTTTTTGACGCTCACAGCATTTTTGAGCGACTGGAGTTTTTTGTAAGAAGAAAGTTTGTCAAGATTTTCCCAAGTAATAGCCATGGTATTTCCTCGATTAAAAATTAAGATAGAGGATTATATCACAAAGTGAATGGACTTTGGAAGAGAAAAGGCGGGAGAAAAGCTGAGTTTTGAATAAAAGTGCCGTATATCAGTACAATTACGATATTTTGCAGTCCGGGTGGGCAGCTGATGCGCTTGCAGAATCTTTTTTGAGACCCAGCATTTCCTTCATTGTACGCCAGCCCAGTTCTGCACATTTTACGCGGGCAGGCATGTGTTGGATTTGGCGGAGGGCGCTTGCTTCGTCGAGTTCCTCAATCTGCTCTTCGGTGACGGTTCCCTGAATCATGCCCATAAAGATTTCGCAGAGGCGGAGGGCTTCTTCTTCGCTTTTGCCTATGATTAAATCAAGCATCATGTCGCAGCTGGCCTGAGAGATGGCACAGCCTGAACCTGAAAAAGCGCCGTCCTTTACATTTCCGTCCTCAACTTTTAATTTGAGTGTGATGTTGTCACCGCAGCTGGGGTTTACTCCCTGCAAGCTGAGTGTTTCGCCGGTCATTTCGGTCTTGTGACTTGGATTTATATTGTGTTCGTTTAAAATTTCGCGATAAAGTTCTTTTGTTTCCATAATTGTATTTTATCAGTTTTATCGTTTTTTGGGTATGGCCAGAGTGAATTCTGCCCACTCTCCAAGTTCACTTTCGGCTATTAGGGTACCGTCGTGGTCTGTAGCGATTGCCCGTGCGATTGCAAGACCTAAGCCGCAGCCGCCTGTCTTTCGGACTCGTGATGAATCTGAGCGGTAGAAGCGGAGGAAGATTTTTTCAAGCTCTTCTTTTGGGATTCCGGCACCTGTATTTCGGACCTTGTAAATGATTTTCTGACCTTCAGCGTAGGCCCTGACAGTGATGTGAGCCCCTTCTTCTGAATTTTTGAGGGCATTGTCCACGAGAATGATGAAAATCTGTTTGAGTGATTTTTCGTCACCGTTACATGTGAGACCTTTTTCGATGTCAAATTCGAGGGTTTTACCTGCTTCAAAAGCGACGACCTCAAAAGGAAGGACTGAATTTTCGACCGCATTTGAAAAGTCGAAATCGCAGAAAGTGAGTTCGTTCCTTCCAGCATCATTTTTGGCAAGGTAAAGCAAATCCCTGACAAGTTCGCCCATGCGCTTGTTTTCAGTCTTGATGTAATCAAGCCACTTGTTGCCCTTGATTTCGCTTTCAAGAACGTCAATGTTTGCTCCGATTACGGCAATCGGGGTTTTAAGCTCATGACTTGCGTCTGCGATGAACTGCTTCTGCTTGATAAAGGCGTCTTCGGCAGGACGAATCATGTAATTTGAGATAGGAATTGAAATTAAGACTGAAACAATTATACTGAAAAGATAAAGCAGGGTAGAGTAAGTATAAAGTTTGCTCAGTGTCTTAAGCTCGGAGTTGCGGTTGACCATACAGATAAGCTGCTGGTTGCCCCTGAGATCGCGGATGTAAAAGCTGACACCGCTCAGTGAGCCGTGCTTTTTGCCGCTTTTGCGGATTTCCTTGACGAGGTGATTGATTTCGTCGTTCGTGTAGTTTAAAGGGAAGTCCTGAATGAGCTCCATGATGGAATTGTCTGAATTGACTTTGACGGAAAAATAATTACGCAGGTTGGCCTGACTTGTCCTTTCGATTCGGAAAACATCAGTGATTGTATGAAGGAAATCTTCCGGTCGCTCCCTGCTTGCCGAAGAAGTCGCATCGATGTCCATCAGAAGCTCGTTCTGCTTTTGCCGGGGGATCATTTTATCATTAAACAGCCTTGGCCGCGGACTATGACCGTTATTATTTGCAAGAAATACAAGAAACTCTTTTGTCTCGTTTGATTCCCGCCTTGTGATTGTTACGTTGAGCGTAAGCAAAATTGTGGCGAAAACAAACATTTCGATAAAAATCATCGAATAAACAAATTTGACTTTGAGCTGTTTAATGACCTGCATAGGCTCCCTCCGGAACGGAATTATTATTAACGGGTCTCGTCTTCGAGAGAGTAACCGATTCCTCGTGCAGTGCGGATTCGGATGCCTACCTTGAGGTTCTCAATCTTCTTTCGGATGAATGAGATGTAAACCTCAACGTTGTTGTATTCTGCATTTGAATCGCCGCCCCAGATTTTTTCGATGAGCTGCTCTTTTGTGATGATCTGGTGTGGATTTTCGAACAAAAGGTCGAGAATCTGATATTCCTTGAGGGAAAGTTTGATTGCTTCGCCTGTTGAAGACTGAAGCTCGCAGTTCTTTTTGTTGAGTGTAAGGTCACCGAATGTGACTGAATCTTCTTTTAACTCACCCTTGCGGCGTGAAAGTGCCCTTACGCGTGCAAGAAGCTCGTCGCTTGAGAAAGGTTTTGTGAGGTAGTCATCGGCACCTGCGTCAAGACCTGTGATTTTGTCAGTAACGTCATCTTTTGCTGTGAGGAAAATGACAGGAACATTGTTGTGATTTTCACGGAGAGTTTTGAGGATAGAAATTCCGTCAACTCCAGGAAGCATGATGTCAAGAACGAGAACATCGTAGATTCCTGATTCTGCATATTTGAGACCTTCTTTGCCGTCGAGAACAGCATCAATGCTGATTCGGTTTTTCTTGAAAATTTCAACCAATGCCTGAGAGAGACCTTCTTCGTCTTCAACCAATAATACTCGCATAAATACCTCCAAAAATTTTGATAAAAATCGTAAAAAATTACAATTCTTAAGTCTTTTCAACTTATAATAACATAAGCTGTATTATAAATTCTTAAATTACAATAAATATAAACTTAAAAGCTAAAAATTTAAAGCCTTTCTATACATTTTAATGCATTTTTTATATAATTCTCGCATTATGGCAAAAATTCAGATGAAAAACGCAATCGCCGAACTTGACGGCGATGAAATGACTAGAGTTCTGTGGGCGGTTATCAAAGAAAAACTTCTTGAGCCTTTCGTCGATTTGAAAACCGAATATTATGATTTGGGCTTGAAGCACCGCGATGATACTGACGACAAAGTCACATATGAAAGTGCTGCTGCCATCAAACGTCTTGGCGTTGGCGTAAAATGCGCTACAATCACGTCAAACGCAGCCCGTGTAAAAGAATACAACCTTAAGCAGCTTACCCCGAGCCCGAACGGAATCATCCGTGGCGAGCTTGACGGCACTGTTTTCCGTGCACCTATTTTCGTTAAGAACGTTCAGTGCAACGTCACAAGCTGGAAAAAGCCTATTGTCCTCGGACGACACGCTTACGGCGACGTTTACAAAAACTGCGAGATTAAAACTCCTTGCGCAGGAAAGGCAGAGCTTGTCTTCACCGGCGAGGATGGAAAAGAAATCCGCAAAACTATCATGGAAATGAAGGGACCTGGAATCATTCAGGGAATCCACAACCTCGACAAATCAATCGAAAGCTTTGCCCGCTGCTGCTTCACATACGCCCTCGATCAGAAAATCAGCGTATGGCTGGGCACAAAGGACACAATCTCAAAGACTTACGACGGCAACTTCAAGGAAATCTTCCAGCGCGTTTTTGATTCTGAATACAAAGAGAAGTTTGACAAAGCCGGCCTTGAATATTTCTACACTCTGATTGACGATGCTGTAGCACGAATCATGAAGAGCGAGGGCGGAATGCTCTGGGCATGTAAAAACTACGACGGTGACGTCATGAGCGACATGATCGCTTCTGCATGTGGTTCTTTGGCCATGATGACTTCAGTTCTCGTAAGCCCGGACGGAAAATACGAGTACGAGGCAAGCCACGGTACAGTCCAGAAGCACTACTACCGCTACCAGAAGGGCGAAAAGACTTCTACAAACCCTGTAGCATTGATTTTCGCATGGACTGGAGCACTTGCAAAGCGGGCTGAGCTCGACAACACTCCTGAGCTTGCTGATTTTGCAAAACGTCTCGAAAAAGCAACCCTCGACACAATTGAAGAGGGAACAATGACAGGCGACCTTGCACGACTTGCAAACCCACCTGCAAAAGAAGTTGTAGACAGCTGGCAGTTCATCGATAAAATCGCTGAAAAACTGTAATAAGTTGTAATAAACTAGCAAAGACATACGGAGGCAGGGACGAACCCAGACTCCGTAGGTCTTTGCTGTTTATTCGTCTTTGTAACTGTTCCCGCTGGGAGTCTATTTTTTACAATTTATTTTGATTCTTTATCTTCTTCCCGCTTTTCAACTTTAATCTTTCCTTTTAGCGTAAGGATTCCCTCGTTTGTGAGGTTTGCAGTCAGTTTGCCCTTGAAAATTGCGGTCAGTGAATCAAGTGGCTGGTCTTTTTGGAATTCCGTCTGGACTTCTTCGGGCTTTGCTTCTTCAGTGACGGCTTCTGCTTCATCCTTCTTTTCTTCAGTTTTTACTTCTTTTTCTGGTTTTTCGGCCGGCTTTTCCTTGATTTTTATAAAAAATCCCTGGGGAACGTTAATGATGCCGTTTTCATCGCTTTCGATTTTGTAGGAATTTTCCCGATGACTGAATGTAATAGTCACTTTTTTGCCTTCCTGGTTTACAAGAAAATTGTCTTTTGAAAGGCTTTCCGGATTTGCAACGGCGTAAAGGCAGAGGTTTCTCAATCCTTTTGGCGTGCGGAGATTTTTTTTGCTTGAATCAAGTGTGGCTTCTCGGAAATATTTTGTACTGTGGACTTTTGAAGCTCCGGAAAGGGCGTCGAAATAGTCTTTGTAGGATTTTTCTGAATTTGTGGAGCTGGAAGAACTTGTCGTGCCCGATGTTTTTGCGGAAGACTTCCAGTTGAAATGATTTTGCGGATTGGGCTTTTTGGTGTCGAGCAGCAGGTCAATCGTGATGACCTCTTTTGGAATCTTTTCTTCTTTGCTGCTGGTATTTTCTGAGGTGTCTGAGTCTTTGTCTTTTTTGCCAAGTGAAAATGCAGACTGACTAAGTAGAAGAAAAATAAGAAAAAAGGAAATAAAGCGCGTAAATTTCATGAAAGAAGTATATCAGAAGAGGGTAAAAAGAGCGATAAGTTTAATGGTCTTTTGATTTTCCCATAAAAATACTAGGTTATTACCTCTTTTTCATTGTCTAAACGGCAAAAATTCGCTATATTTCTGTCATGGCTAATTTACTTGAAATTCAGAACCTTAATGTTGATATAGAAAAAAAGCATGTGCTTGACGGCATTTCTCTGACCGTCAATCCAGGCGAAACTCATGTCCTCATGGGACCAAACGGCGCGGGAAAATCGACCCTGGGCTATACAATCATGGGAAATCCGCGTTATACCGTTAGTGACGGAAAGATTTTCTTTGACGGCGAGGACATCACCGAGATGGGAGCTGACAAGCGTGCTGCAAAGGGCATTTTTTTGAGCTTCCAGCAGCCTCTTGAAGTTCCGGGCATTTCACTTGAATCTTTCATCCGCACGGCCTTGCAGCAGAAGACCGGCGAGCGGGTTAAGCTTTTCCAGTTCCAAAAGCAGCTTAAGGAGACGATGAAGCTCCTCAATATGGACGAAAGCTATGCCAGCCGCGACTTGAACGTAGGATTTTCAGGCGGTGAGCGTAAAAAGAGCGAAATCCTTCAGCTTTTGATGCTCAGCCCAAAACTTGCAATCCTCGACGAAACAGATTCTGGCCTTGACGTTGATGCAGTCCGCACGGTTTCAAAAGGCATCGAAGAATATCAGAAGCGCATGAACGGAGCCCTCATCATCATCACTCACTCGACAAAAATTCTCGAAAGCCTTCACGTTGATAAAACTCATGTCCTCGTAAAAGGCAAAATCATAAAAGAGGGCGACGGTTCGCTCGTAGAGCAGATTAACGAAAACGGATTTGAACAGTTTATAAAATAATTATGGAAAACGAAAAAGACAACATAAAGAGCATAGATTCTTCTCCCTACGACTTCCGCTACGAGGAAAAGGGCTTTTACCGCAACAAGGCAGGTCTTACGGCAGAAATCGTATCAAAACTTTCTGACGACAAAAACGACCCTGACTGGATGCGTGAATTCCGCCAGAACGCCCTCAAAATCTACAACGAGCTTCGCGTTCCTGAGTGGGGACCGGACATTTCCGGGCTTAACATCGACGAAATCGCAACATACGTCCGCCCCAACACAAAAATGCAGGGTAAGTGGGAAGACGTTCCTGACGACATTAAAGACACTTTTGAAAAGCTCGGTATTCCTGAGGCTGAGCGCACCTCCCTTGCCGGAGTCGGAGCTCAGTATGACTCGGAGCTTGTCTACCACAATTTGCAGGATGAAGTTGCAAAGCAGGGCGTAATCTACACTGACTTTGAAAGTTCTCTTCGCGGTCCTTACGCTGACATGGTAAAAGAGCACTTCATGCAGCTGGTAAAGCCAAATGACCACAAATTCGCTGCTCTTCACGGGGCTGTCTGGTCAGGCGGTTCATTCGTTTATGTTCCAAAGAACGTAAAGGTCGAGATTCCCCTTCAGTCTTATTTCCGCTTAAATGCAAAGGGAGCCGGTCAGTTCGAGCACACCCTGATTATCGTTGACGAGGGAGCGGACTTGCACTTTATCGAAGGCTGTTCTGCTCCAAAATATAACGTCGCAAACCTTCATGCAGGTTGCGTTGAGCTTTATGTCAAAAAGGGAGCTCACCTTCGCTATTCAACGGTCGAAAACTGGTCAAAGAACATGTACAACCTCAACACCAAGCGTGCCAGGGTTGAAGAGGGCGGCTCAATCGAGTGGGTTTCAGGCTCATTCGGAAGCCACATTTCATATCTTTATCCTCAGAGTGACTTGATTGGTCGTGGAGCGCGCGCTGAATTTACTGGCGTTACATTTGCAGGTGCCGGTCAGAACCTTGATACAGGCGCCAAAATGGTTCACATCGCGCCGAACACAACAAGCGTAATCACGACAAAGTCTCTTTCAAAATCAGGCGGCATTTCAACATACCGAAGCGCAATCTACATCGGAAAGGAAGCAACAGGCAGCAAGGCCAGCGTTTCATGCGAAAGTTTGATGCTGGACAATATTTCCCGAAGCGACACAGTTCCTGCAATGGACATCCACACTGATGACTGCGACGTAGGTCACGAGGCAAAAATCGGCCGAATCTCAAACGACGCGGTCTTCTATTTGATGAGCCGGGGAATCAGCGAGGAAGAGGCAAGGACCATGATTGTCTCAGGTTTTGCAAATCCTGTCTCAAAGGAGCTTCCGCTTGAATACGCCGTTGAGATGAACAACCTGATTCGTCTTGAGATGAAAGGAAGTCTGTAATTCGCAGTTAGGAATTAGAAATTATGGCAGAAACATTAAAATATAGCGAAATAAATAAAATCCCTTGCCTCACCTGGAACTGGCTCAAAATGAACCGGGCATCCCTTGAAGTTGAGGCAGCTTCTGAAATCATCAGCGAAAAAAAGGAAATCACCGCCAGCAAAAAGGGCGAAATCGTCAGCCTTCCCCTTGTCTTTGAGGACGGAAAGCGCTACGAGCACGAGCAAGTCATTACTGCAGAAGAAAATGCAGAAATCACTGTGATTTTGGATTATACATCGGATCGAAAGGCTGGCGGTTTTTCTTCCGTCAAAACAAAGCTGGTCGCAAAGCCTTACTCAAAAATCCATCTCGTAAAGGTTCAGCTTTTGGGCGAAAATTACGTTCAGATTGACGACACTGAAGGCGTGTGTGACGACGGCGCAAAAATCGAAGTGACTCAGATTGAGCTTGGCGGAAGCAAAGTCTACGCTCAGGTCAAAAACGAACTTAATGGCTACGAGTCAAAATTCAAGAGCGACACGGCCTACATCACTGAAAATGGTCAGATTCTCGACATGAACTATCTTGTAAACCATCACGGCGCAAAATCTGATACAAAGATGATTGTGAAGGGCGTTGTCGGGGATTCCGCATTAAAAACTTACCGCGGAACAATAGATTTTAAGCGGGGCTGTACCGACGCGACAGGTGACGAGCAGGAAGAAACTCTCCTCATGAGCCGCACCGCAATCAATAAGTCAATCCCGATGATTCTCTGCGACGAAGAAAACGTAGCCGGCACCCACGGAGCCACCCTGGGCAGGCTTGGAGCCGACGAGCTTTTCTACATGCAGAGCCGAGGCATCAGCGAGGACGAAGCCAAAGCCATGATGAAAAAAGCCAAAGTCCTCAGCACAGCCAGCCTGATCCCAGACGAATCCGTCCGAACTAAGATCGAAAATTTCTTGGAATAGAAAATTGCCGCATGGAGGCGGCACAAAGCCAGTTGACCCGCAAGTTTTTGCTTGTCAAAAACTTGTCAGGACATGGATGTCCGTTAATGTTCGATACGGAAGCGCAAATCCTTCAGCGCCTTTGTGACTGCCTCATTAACCGCTGAATTTACCGTCTCGCTTACGATTTCAACCTGTGAAGATGAAAGTTTTGTCTCTTTGAGGGAATCCTTGAAAAGGTCCGCCGCATTAATCGAAAGTGCCTTTGCAATCGCAAAAATCAGGTCAAAAGAAGGTTTTGTCACGCCACATTCGATATTTCCGATTGTTCCGTTAGAGACGTCGCAGTATTCTGCCAGCTGAGCCTGAGACAAGCTAGCCCGCCTTCTGTAATACTTCATGTTTTGAATAAAATTGGCCTGATTTTCATTCATTCTCCCATTATGAATGAGAATTTTTTAATTTGGTACAGAGTGAGAACGAGCAAAACTTGAGAAATAAACTCATTTTAAATGAGTGAAATAAGGACGACTGTTTATTTCAGTACAGCAAGAATGTCCTCTTCCGGAACTTCGGTGATTACCGTTTCCCCGATATTTTCCTGCAAAATGAAGCGGATTCTGTCCGAAGAATTCTTCTTGTCCTTTTTCATTGCGTTCACAAGAACTTTGGCGATTTCTTCGTCACTTGCGTACTTTTCCTTCATTGCCGGGTGAACAGGCTCCGTTTCCCAGCCAAAAGATGCGAGGAAGTTTTTTACGCGCTTTGCATATTCTTTTGTGCAGAGCCCGAGTCTCTGGGAAAGGTCTGCGGCCCTTGCCATTCCCCAGGCAACTCCGTCACCGTGAGCTACAACTCCAAGTCCTGACATTGATTCAAGGGCGTGGCCGAAAGTGTGGCCCAGGTTCAGCTGCATGCGGATGTTCTTTTCGGTCAAATCCTGCTCAACGACCTTTGCCTTTGCGTTTACGCAGATTCTGATTCCCTCTTTGATGAGAGCGCCCTTGCGGTCATTCAAAGCTTCCGGATTTTTTTCAATCCGCTCGAAAAATTCAGGTTCGTAGAGAAGGGCTGTCTTTACAAGTTCTGCCATGCCTGAGCGGTATTCTCGCTCTGAAAGGCTTTCGATAAAGCTGGGGCAGATGTGGATTTTCTGGGCCGGGAAGAAAGAGCCTATCATGTTTTTGTATGAATCAAAATCACAGCCTGTCTTGCCGCCGACAGCCGCATCGACCATTGAAAGAAGGGTTGTCGGAACAAGCTCACAGTGGGCGCCCCGCTTGAAGATTGAAGCCGCAAAAGCCGTCATGTCCGTGATGACGCCGCCACCGATTCCGACGAAAACTGCCGAGCGCTGGCCGTTATTGTCCAGGGCTGCCTTTACGATTGCAAGTACGCTTTCGATTGTTTTGAAAGTCTCTCCGGCTCCGAGAATCAAAAGAACGTCTTTTCCGCGCTTGCCGGTGAATCCTGCCTCAATCTTGGGATGAGAAAAATCCTCGCCCCGGAAAAAATCTATAAATGAATGCATTACCGGAAGGGCTGCTACAGATGTGTCAGTCACGAAAATGCGCTGGGGAAGTGAATCCTTTTCTCCGGCATAAAAAATCGAGTTCAAATCAAGTTCGCCGTCATAAAAGCGGATAAAAGTTCTGTCAGTACCAGGATGCAGGGGCGGATAAATAATGTCTTTTTCTTCAAATGTCATAATTTCCTCGGTTCCTTTTTTTAATAGTCTTTGTTCATTTTTTCAAATTCTTCAATCACTTTGTTGACTCTTGCAAGTTCGCGGTTGAGGATTTTTTCGTAGTCAAGCTTGCCTGTCCCTATCCTTTCCCGCTCGTCTTCCCAGTTCTGAATGTCCTGCAGAATCAGGAATTTGAATTTGCCCACGTTTGCCTTTTCGGCCCAGAGTTTTGCCTCACGCCAGTAGTAAAGCCCAGCCTCGTAGCAGGTCTTTGCCTTGTTCAGGTTTTCTATGTAGGCATCCCGCCAGGGGGCATCGTAAAAATGAGCCACCTGCTTGTCGTAAACCCGGCCCAGCCTTACATGCTGCTCAATCAGTTTTAGATTTATATGCATCATAAAGAGATAGCGGTATTTTTCCCAGTCTTTCTCATCATTGATTTTTACAGGAGCATACAGCGGATTGCAGAAATCTGCCTTGACGGCCTGCTCCAGCCAGTAAATGTTTTCAATGCAGTCGTCGGGATACTGCTGGTAGTGGACGTGAAAGAGCTTGTAATAGTCCTCTTTGAATTTGACCATGTAGGAATAGCCCGGCAAAATCGAGAAAAATGCAAAAAAAGCCAGAAAAATGGCGGAAAAAATCTTTTTCATCTCTTACAGTATCGGCAAGATGTGCTGATTTATTAAATCCGCAACTTTTTCGACAGGCTGGCTTGCGTCCAGGTGGACAATCTTCATGCCTGTATTCATTTTTTCGTACTCGTCGATTACGGCCCTGTAACGCTCAGCCGTTGCCTTCTGAAAGTCCAGCTTTTCGTAAATTTCAGTTTCGCCACGGCCCAAAACCCGCTTCAAGGAGATTTCAGGATTGATGTCGAAGAAAAATAAAATCTCCGGAAGGGGAAAACTTTCGTTTAAGCGGCGGGGAAGCTCGTCTCCGCAGGTTACGCTCTGGTAAGTCAGGCTTGAAAATAAATAGCGGTCGCTTACGACGATTTTGCCTTTCTGGGCCTGCTCGATGACGCCGCAGTTTGTGCCCCCCTTTCCGTAAAGGTGCTCGTTCCTGTCAGCGGCGAACAAAAATGCGCTTGTTCGTGGGTCGAGTTCTACATCGCCTTTGAGCATTTTCCGTAAGAATTTTCCGGTCTCGCTGTCAGTCGGTTCGGTCGTAAAGAAAAATCTTTCTGCATCCTTTCGCTTCTGCAGGATTTTAATCTGAGTGCTTGTTCCGGCTCCGTCTATTCCTTCAAAAACAATAAAATTTTTTAAAATCATAATATCACCTTTTGAAACTTGCTAAGATTACCACAGAACGCACAGATTTTAAATATCAAAGATGAGAGTTTTTTAATTTATTCCGCATTGCTAATTTCTAATTGCTACTTTATTATATGCCGATATTTGAAGAGAAGAAGTCTCTGAATTTTTAACGATGAAGTCCAAAAATCTTGGCGTCAGCCTCGGAAGTGCTATATTCATTTTTCTCCTCATTGCGGTACTCGCTCTTGTACGTCCGACCTATCTGCGCATTCAGGAGTCTCTGCAGGCCTTCGAAAATCAGCTTTCCCAGAAGCTCCAGGACGAAACAGGACTTGCTTTTTCATATCAGTCTCTTTCACCGTCAATTTTTATCGGAATCAATTTCAAAAACATTTCGATTTACGAGGTTTCAACAAGAAATAAAATCGCCGGAATCAAGAGGGCCTCGCTTTCATATAACGTTTCAGGCTTTTTCTCAAAAAATCCAAAGGTAGCCCTCAAAAGCCTCACCCTCAACGGCGTAGCCCTGGAATATGACTCAGTCAAGGATTCTGACTTCGTTGAAAAAATCAAAAATCTGCTCGAAAAACGAAAATCCGGAAAGGCAGAAAAAGAAACTGATGCAGAAGACCTGCTGGCTCTTGAAAAGAACACTAAGCTTTCCGTCGATGACAAGGAAATTGACATTCCTCTGGACGTGATTATAAAAAATCTTTCGCTCCACTACACGGATTCTCAGAATGACCTGCTTGCGACCCTCAAAACCTTGAACCTCAAGGACTTTAATTTCTCGGACGGAATCGGAATCAACACTTCCGGCAAGCTGTCCTACAAGACCGGGCTTTTCAAGACCAACGGAAAATGGTCGTCTTTTGCCTGCGGTTTTTCTGTTTCAGGAACTTTCTTCCCGAATTTTGAAGGCAGTTCGGCCCTTCTGACCCTCTCTGGCTCAAGCGGGGCGGATTATTCCCTTTCGCGACTGGACATGCTGGTCAATTACTCGGACAAAAAGACTGAAATCCGTACCATGCGCACGGTTCTGCCATTCTCCCTCTATGCCTGCTATGATTTTGATGATTCAAGCCTTTCCTTTTCCGGCGACTTTGACCGCTTTAACCCCCTCAAGCTGCTTTCAATCCGGCGGAAAAATCCAATGATTCAAAAAATCGACGGAAGCGTAATTTCAGGCTCTGTCTCAGGAAAAGTCAGTGCGGATGACTTGTCTTATTCTTCGGACATTTCCATCGGCCTTTCCAAAAAACTGATTGGAGAGGGCATGAGCCTGGCCCTGAAATGCCAGGGAAACAAGGAAAAGCTGGATGTTAAAAAACTTGCTGCAAAGGGTTCTTTTGTTGATGCTGATTTTGCAGGCTCCTTCGACTTCAAGAAATTACAGCCTTCGGGCCTTTTCAATCTCAATTACCTGGCCCTCAAAAACGGCGGAATCATTTCGACGGAAGTCTATGTCGACCCTTACCGAAACGGCTTTACCTGTGTTTCTCCCCAGATTTTCATGAACGAAAAAAGCTTTACCGGTGTCCAGTTTACGGCCCTGCCTGGCGAAAAGTCCGTCGACTTCGAATTCGAGCTTTTGGACTTCGCCCATCCTGATTATGAGGAAATCGGCCGTGTCCAGATTGAGGGCAGTCTTTTGACCGATAAGCAGAAATTTCTTCAGGCCAATGTAATCGTCTCCAATGTCTTTGCTGACAGTATCGTTGATACCCTTGCCTTCTTCCTGCCCCAGGAAAATGCGGAGAGTCTTGCGGCTGTATCAAAGAGCCTGAGGCCTTATATCTGCACGACGGAAGCATATTTTTCTACCGACTTCAAGGAATTTACCCTGAATGCTCCTGAAAATCTTTTTGCTAACACCGAGAAGGACCTTGAGCTTTTGCGTTTTGCCATTGACGGCTCAAAGCAGACTTTCCAGATAAGTCAGTTTGACCTGCTCTTCGGCCATCAGTCCGCACATGCAGAAATTTCTTTGGATTTCGCCGACACCCTGACAGAATTCTCTTTCGTCAGCGATTTGACTGTAAATTCCGTGCCATACCGCTTCTTTGGAAACGTCACCCCGGACTGGATTTCGATTTCCGGTGATTATGATTTTGACGCGGTCGTTTCAATCGACGAGCAGATTGGTGCAACCCTGCAGTTCAACCGTCTTCCTTTTGGCGTGGGAAAATATGTCTTTGCGGCTACGACAAGTTCGATTCTTCACTGGAACCGTGAGAGCGGATTTGACGTCGATGTCGTAAGCCTTGAGATTGAGGAACCTTCGGCCTACCTGCAGTTCAGTCCTTACCTGGCTCTTTCAGGCTCCCTCAGTAAATACGGATTTGTCCTCAACACGCTCGCATATTCTGATTCAGTTTCGTCACTTGACGGCTCAGGAACTTTTGTCTGGAACCTGAATGATGGAATTTTTGATTCAATTCACGCTTCCCTTAACGCCCAGAGTCCGATTTCAAACGAAAAGCTTACTCTTTCCGCTGATCTGGCTAATCCGGGCCAGCTTCCTTTCTCTCTTGACGCCATCATGAATGATTTCTACATTTCTCTTGATGCATCGGTGGAGGCTTTCCCTTCTGCAAGGCTTATGACCTTCCAGAATCCTGAGAACACGATTTCAGCCGAACTTTCAGCGAGCGGAACTGTCAGCAATCCTTTTGTTTCAGTCATCCTCCACCGATCGTCGATCCTTCTTTACGGCTATCCTCTTGTTACGAGCGGTTCTTTTATTTATGACGATACAGGTGCCCATATCGCTGACTTGAACTGCGACTGGTCGGTTTTGAAAGTTTCTGACATAAACGCCTTCTTCAATCCAGCCCTCTTTAACGGAAACGCCTCCTTTACGATTGATGCAAACCTTGCGGGAAAGACCCTGCATGCTCCTTTTGAAATCAGGCTTGACGGTTCTGCGCCGGAGAAAAAATTCGGCCTGCCTGACTATTATTCAATAAATCTGCGCTCTCCAAAAGTTACCGGTGATTTTATTGCCAGTGACTTCCCTTTGAACATAATGGCTGTCCACAGTCCCGGCCGCTTTGACCTGATGACTGATGTCGAGAACGGCTTTAAGGCTTCTTACACGACCGACGGAATGATTTCTGCCATTGCCGGAAAGAAAAGCCCGATACAGTTCAATCTTAACGGAAAGGTCAGCCAGAATAACCTCAACCTTGATTTGACCGGAATCGTAGCCGACATGCGCTTTATCTGCTCAGAGGTTGAAATTCCTTTCGTAAGCTTTAACTCAGGCCTGCTCACCGGTGCCGTTCGAATTTCAGGCCTTACCACTGACCCGGAATTTACCGGAGCCTTCAGCGTTGCCCATCCGAATTTCGTGATTCCGTTTATCTCGAAAAACTATCTCCATGCTGATAAAGTCATAATGACGGTTGGACATGGAGAGGCAGTCGTTCCGCCGACTCTGGTTACTTTGGGCAAAGGTCTTGCAACGGTAGAATATAGAATGGAATTCAACCGCTGGCTTCCGAATTCTCTGGAATTAAAGATTAATATAGATGATAACCGCAAGGTTCCGCTTGATTTGTCATTCCCATTCATTCATGCCAAGGGACTTGCCAGCGGAAACCTCGATCTGGCCTACACCCTGCCGAATGACGTCAGTATTTCCGGCTTCGTTATCGCTGATAATACCGACGTAGAGATTGTCGCGACTTCCCTGCAGAATCAGTTCTCTCTGGACAATATTCTTGCATCCGTTCCAACCCAGGACAAGAGTGACATTAACGTAAACGTTGATTTTGACATTATCGTCGGTCAGAAAGTTCAGCTTCTCTTCAATCCTTTCCTTCGAGGTGTAGTTGCCCCTGGAACTCCGCTGTCGATTTATTTTGACTCATATACGGGCGACCTGGAATTCAAGAGCGACATCACCCTGCGTGGCGGTGAGATTGCCTGGCTGAACAGAAACTTCTATATGAAAGAGGGTAGAATCGTATTCAACGAGACCCAGGATTCAATTGATCCTAAGGTAACTTTGCGCGCTGAAACCCGAGAGCGTGATGAAAATGGAAACATGGTCACGATTATTCTTTCTGCAAACAATCAGCCGGTCAGCAGCTTTAATCCGACCTTCTCCGCAAACCCGGCAAAGTCCGAGCGTGAAATCATGCAGCTTCTCGGACAGGTAATTTCTGCTGATTCAAGCGGCATGTCTGACATCCTTGGTTCGGGCGGCGACTTCTTCCTTCAGTCAACGGTCATGCGCCGTGTTGAGAATACATTGCGTGAATTGCTGAATTTTGATATATTTTCCATTCGAACCAATGTCGTGCAGAATTCATTGAAATTGAGCATGGACGAAAACACCAATAATAAGCAGCTTTCAGTTGGTAACTTTATCGACAATTCAACTGTTTATATGGGTAAATACTTTGGAAGTTCAATATATGTTGACTCCATGCTTCATTGGTCTTATGACGAAAACAAAATCGATAATGGCACTTCGGTTAACGGCGTCGTTTTCCAGCCAGAACTTGGTTTTGAGATGACTTCTCCGTTCGTAAATATTCGTCTCGGAGTTGCGCCGGACATTGATTCGCTTCAAAAAGGACTTTTGAACACTTGGGTTCCGTCAACATCAATGACACTGTCCTGGAAATTTGCTTTTTAATAAGGAAAAGTTTTATGTCTATTCGAGTGCGTATTGCCGCATTGTTTGTTTCTTTGTTTTGTCTTTTTACACCTGTAAAATTTTTTGCTCAAGAATCGGCAGCGGCCACAGAGGCTGCAAGTGATGATACATGGTATTACGGGGCTGTAATCAAGTCCGTATCTTTCAAGGGCCTCAAAAGCGTCAGCAGCAAGGAACTTGACGGCGTCGTTTCAAGCTATTACGGCAAAAAGTTTTCTGACGAGCTTTTCGGTGACATGATGGACCGCATCTATGCCATGGATTTGTTCGAGGACATCAACCCTCAGGCCCTCCCGGGTGACGTAAAGAGAAGCACTGTCTCAATCATCTTCTCTGTAAAGGAAAAGCCTTCAGTCGCCAAAATCCGCATTCTGGGAAACAAGCAGATCCGTACCACAGAAATCAAGGAAGCCCTTTCATCAAAAGAAAAGGACATTTATGTTCCTTCAAAGATTTCTGTAGACGAGCGCGCAATCCGTGACCACTATCTTGAAAAGGGATTTACGAATGCCACTGTAAGGTCTTCTGTCAAAGAAACTGATAAGGGCGTAGAAATCACATACACCATCAATGAAGGCCGCTCTACGGTTATTGCCCATATTAATTTTTCTGGCAACAAGGTAATTTCTTCAAAAACCCTCAAAAAGAAGCTCAAGTTAAAGGAAGTCGGTATCCTCAACAAGGGTGCCTTCCAGGAATCAATGCTTGAGGCTGATAAGCAGGCTATCCTTTCATATTATGCAAATGAGGGCTACATCGATGTTTCAATTGTTGATGTTCCTCTTTCCACAGAATTCAACGAAAAAAAGAACAGGGACGAGCTTACAATCACTTTCGTGATCACCGAAGGTTCCCAGTACACTTACGAGGGCATTTCCTTCGTTGGCAACCACATATTTGATGATGAGGAATTGCAGTCAAAAATCAAGCTTCGAAAGGGCTCAATCTTCAACCAGACGAAATTCAGTGAGGGCTGCATGGCCGTTGCTGATTTGTACTACGAAAACGGCTACACTGCAAACCACTTCCAGCAGATGCCTCAGAAAGATCCTGAGAAAAAAACAATTTTCTTCCAATTTATAATCACTGAGAATGTCCGTTCCCATGTTGAGAATGTCATCATCAAGGGAAATACAAAAACAAAAGACCATGTTATCCGCCGTGAGATTCCGATTGAATCCGGAGATATCTTCTCAAAGGCTAAAGTTACCAGCGGTTTGCGAAACCTCTACAACCTGCAGTATTTCAGCGCCGTTGTTCCTGATGTAGTTCCAGGTTCAGAAGAAAACCTCGTTGACCTCATTGTCTCAGTTGAAGAGCAGTCAACGACTTCAATCGAATTCGGCGTTACTTTCAGTGGAGTCTCAGACCCGGATTCACTTCCTTTTGCCCTCTTTGTAAAATGGCAGGATTCGAATGTACGCGGTACAGGCCGTTCTTTGAGCGCAAATTCTACCATCTCAACTTCAAATCAGACTCTGGGCTTGAGCTACGGTTCGAACTGGTTTAATGATCTGCCGATTTCAACTTCTATCAGCACGGAAATTTCTCATGCAAGCCTTGCCTCATTGCGCAATAAAGTTGACCGAAACGGCTTAATCGATGATGACTCATACTACATGAACTATGAGCAGTGGAAGTGGTCTTCAGGCTTCTCTCTCGGCCGCCGCTGGACTCCTGATTTTGCCATCATTTCATGGTCGGGCGGTATTAACGGCAGCCTTAAAAACAACGTTTACGACGAAGACATCTGGACTCCAGTTGACAGTGCTGTAAGCGATTACGCCAACACATGGGGCTGGCAGAACTCAGTCTGGACGGCTGTCTCAATCGATGACCGCGATATTAACTACGATCCTTCAAAAGGCTGGTTCGCAAGCCAGAGATTCACCTGGTACGGTCTTACACCTTTGGAAACAGAATTCTTCCTGCGAACAGATACAAAGCTTGAGAAATACTTTACCCTGCTCAAGCTGCCTATTACCGAGACATGGGACTTCAAGCTTATCTTCATGGCTTATTCAGGCCTGTCATTGCAGTTCCCGAAACCTGGAAGCGGTATCGGAGATTCAAGCCGCCTCTACATCGACGGTATGTTTAACGCCCGCGGATGGACTTCAATTTACAATAAGGTTCGCGGAAAGGCTATGTGGAGCAACATCCTTGAGCTTCGAATGCCTCTTATTCCTGGAATCCTTGCTGTTGACTTCTTTGGTGATGCGGCTGTTATTACAAAGGAACCTGACCAGCTTCAGGACATCAGCCTTTCTGACTTCTATTGTAGTACAGGTCCTGGCCTGCGCTTTACAATTCCTCAGTTCCCGTTGCGCCTGCTCTTTGCAAATACATTCAGGTTCGATGAGGACAAAAACTTGGAATGGGACAAAAACTGGAAGTTCGTACTTTCATTTAATATCACAAATAAATAATTGGAGAGCAATTATGAATTTAAAGAAGATTTCGATTCTTGCAATTTTAACATTTGCTTTGAGCGGAGCTGCATTTTCCCAGCAGATTACGCGATTTGGCGTAGTTGATACGGCAAAAGTTTATCAGGCTTATTTCCGCAATTCTGCACCTGTCCGCAATTATGAAAACAAAAAATCTGAATTCCAGCGGGAAATAGTCAAGCGCACCGAGGAAATTCAAAAACTCAAGCAGCAGAAGTCTGAGTCGATTTCATCTGGAAACGAGGCTCAGGCAAGCAAGCTGGATGCTGACATCATCAAAAAAACTGATGCCCTCACCGAATACACAAATGCAAAGAATATCGAACTTGAATCCATGAAAAACAACCTTCAGAATTCAGATTCCTTCTATAAAAAGCTTTACTCTGTGATTGAACGTGTTGCCGAAAACGAAGGCTTCAGCATGATTCTTTCCCTTCAGCAGAATAATGCAATCTTGTGGTACAGTTCTTCCGTTGACGTTACTGATAAAGTAATTTCCGAGCTGGGACTGTAAAATGGCTAGAAGCAAGGACACGATTGTAGCCGGAACAGTACAGAACCGGAGTGAGTCAGCTGAACTCACTCCGATGATGATTCAATATCTTTCCATTAAAGACCAGCACAAGGACGAGATTCTTTTTTACCGTCTGGGCGATTTTTACGAGATGTTCAACAATGACGCGATTGAAGTCTCACGCCTTTTGAATCTCACCCTCACTCACCGCGGCTCTGCCCCCATGTGCGGAATTCCTTTCCATGCGGTTAAAATCTATATTGCCCGCCTTTTAAGATGCGGCAAGAGAATCGCAATCTGTGAGCAGATCGGGGAACCGAACGGCAAGACACTCACCGAGCGAAAGGTCATCGAGGTAATCACACCGGGTACAGCCCTTGAAAGTGAATATCTTGAGGGCGGATCAAACAACTTTTTGGCCTGTGTCGTAGCCCAGAAAGGCAAGGTCGGCTTTGCATACATCGATGTCACCACCTCGGACTTTTTTGCGACCAGCTGGTACGAAAAGGACATGGAAGAAAATTTCGCCAAGGAACTTGACCGCTGTCATCCGCGCGAGCTTCTTCTTCCGCAGAATCTTGAGAAAAACGAAATAATCCAGGCCTCACTCGAGCAGAATGAGCGGATTGCAGTCTCTTATTATCCTGACTGGAATTTTGACTCAGCCCTTTCATACAAACGCCTTTGCACCCAGTTTAAGACGGCAAATTTGCAGAGCTTTTCTCTCAATGAATCTTCTCCAGAAGTGGCACCTGCAGGATTTTTGCTGGATTACCTTCAGAAAACGACGACTTCAAATTCTCCCCATGTAACCGGAATCAAAATCTACCGGGACAGTCAGTTCGTGATTATGGACGACTCTTCCCGCCGAAATCTTGAAATCGTTCAGAATCTCCGTGACGGCACTTCCCAGTTCTCGCTTTTGGAATGCCTTTCCCACACTCAGACGGCAATGGGCAAGAGAATGATGAGAAACTGGCTTTTGTACCCCCTCACAAATGTCGAGGAAATCCAGAACCGCCAGAGTCATGTCGAGCTTTTTGTGAATAACCGCAACCTCCTTGAATATGTGCGCGAGATTTTTGCTGACATTCTTGATGTCGAGCGTCTTGCAGGCCGGGTTGCAATGGAACGAGCCCACGCCAAGGATTTGCAGGCACTCAGGTTAAGCCTTGAATCATGGCTCAAAGTGCGCGAGCAGCTGGACGACTTCGGCTTCACACAGACAGATAAAACTATCGCCCAGAACATTTCAAAACTGATTTTTGACTCAATCCTTGAAGATCCGGCGACAGCCCTAGACGAAGGAAGAATCATAAAAGGGGGCTGGTCAAGCGAACTGGACGAATACCGCCGGATTCACGACAATGTCAATAAAATTCTTGAGGATTACGCCGAGGAAGAAAAGGCTTCGAGCGGAATTGCAAACCTTCGAATCCGAAGCAATTCACTTTCAGGCTATTACATCGAAATCACCAGGGGAAAGGCAAGTCAGGTTCCCCCTCATTTTATCCTCAGACGGGCCCTCACAAATGCAGACCGCTATACGACGCCCCGGCTTCAGGAAATCGAAAAGCAGATCAACGAGGCCAGCCTTAAAATCATCGAAACAGAAAAGGCTCTCTTCCTTGAAGTGCGCTCAAAAATCGCCGAGCAGACAAACTATCTTCTTCAGAGCGCAAAGGAAATCGCCTACGCTGACGTTACAGCTGCCCTTGCAAATGCCGCAATCCTGCACGGCTGGGTAAAGCCTCTTGTCGATAACTCAAAGGAATTTACCGTGCGCTCAGGCCGTCATCCGGTCGTTGAGCTTCATCTTCCGGGCGGAGAATTTGTTCCGAATGACATTGAAATCTCAGCTGAAAATGACAGTTACCAGCCGTATTTTGGCTTAATCACAGGTCCCAACATGGCTGGTAAGTCAACTTATCTGCGCCAGAACGCTTTGATTGCGCTCCTTGCTCAGATTGGCTCTTTCGTTCCTGCTCGTGAGGCTCATATCGGCGTGGTTGACCGCATTTTCTGCCGCGTAGGTGCAAGCGACAACCTTGCCCGCGGTGAGTCAACCTTCCTCGTCGAAATGACCGAAACGGCTTACATTCTGCGAACCGCCACAGAAAAATCATTTGTCATTATGGATGAAGTTGGCCGTGGAACGAGCACCGAGGACGGGCTTTCAATCGCCTGGGCTGTCTCGGAGTATCTTCTGAACGCGCTCAAATGCAAGACTCTTTTTGCAACTCACTATCATGAGCTTACCCGCCTGAATCATCCGCGCCTCCAGCTTTTGTGCATGGAAGTCAGCGAAGAAAATGACAAAGTTACTTTCCTGCGAAAAATCAAGGTCGGAGCAAGTGAAAATTCTTACGGAATCCACGTAGCATCCCTTGCGGGCCTTCCTCAGAGCGTAATCCGCCGTGCAAATGAGATTCTCCAGAGCCTTCATTCAACATCCCAGGACGGAACTGGAACAGGCGTAAATGTCGAGAATGTAGTCACCGTGCAAACAGCAGAGACCGAAAAAACTCTCCAGAAATCCGTCACCATGCCAGGCCTTTTCTCAGACGAGGAGCTGGTTCTTGATGAAATCCTGAGCTGTGACCCCGACGACATGACTCCGCGCCAGGCCCTGGATTTGATTGCTCGCTGGAAGAAATCTTTGAGCGGAAGATAAATTTTTTTTGGATTTTTCTGACTTTTTTCCATTTGCATTGCCGAAAATCGAATTTTTTTGACAATTAATATGTGATGGTGAAAAGGGAAAACTTCTTCAGATTTGAAAGCCGGACTTTTGCCCTGTCTTTTGTGCTCATGACATTCGTTCAGAATATAGTCTCACTCTTTCTGGGCGGAGAAAAATGCCTGTGCTGCTCAAGACGGACTTTGCGCATTCCTCTTTGTAAAAGCTGCCTGCCCAAACTGGATTCTCTCGGATTTAAGGAGACCTGTTCTGTTTGCGGCCGCGAGCTTATCAGCGAAATCGGAATCTGCAGCCACTGCCGCGAAAACCCGGCCCTTCAAAGCCTTGACGGAGCTTTTTCGCTTCATTGCTATCAGTTATGGAAAAAATCCCTGCTTTTTGCCTGGAAACTTGAGGATAAGCGCAGTCTTTCTCCTTATTTCGCGGCTCTTTTCCACCGGAAGTTAAAGTCCCTGGAAAAGGAAACCGGGCTGGCCCTTGCGGTTGTTCCGGTTCCTCCGCGGAAGGGAAAAATCCGTGAGCGTGGCTGGGACCAGATTGACGAGCTTTGCTTTTACCTCAGAAAAGGCTGGAATGTCAAAATACTCCCGCTTTTGGAAAGGCTGACCCACACTCAGCAGAAAAAGCTTGACCGAATCCAGCGGATTGAGGGAATCAGCTCATCTTATCGGCTTCGAAAGGAAAAATGGCTAAGGCGAAAGTTTCCCCACCTGCCAGAAGCCGTCGTCCTTGCCGATGACGTCCTGACAACAGGTTCAACAATCGAGGCCTGCGCCAGAGAACTCAAAAAACTCGGCATAAAGCGGGTTTTTTCCATCACGCTTTTTATAGTGGATTGAGTAAATTGAATTTTTTAGGAAAATATTAAGATTTTCTTTAATTAGTTTGCAATTTACTGAATCTATCGTTATACTATAAGGGCTGGTATTTTTTTTTAAGAGGTTAAAATCATTTATGGAAGAAGAAATCAAGGGCTACACAATGCAAGAAGCTATATCTGAAGCTCGCCGTTGCTTGAATTGTCCCAAGCCCATGTGCAGAACAGGTTGTCCGATTGAAAATGACATCCCTGCTTTTAATCATGCGGTTTCATTAGGAAATTTCGGTGAGGCTCGCAGCATTATAGCTCAGCGAAGCAATCTCCCTGCTATTTGTGGGCGTGTTTGTCCCCATGAAAATCAGTGCGAGGGTCATTGTGTGCTTTCAAAAGCCGGCAAGGGTATCAAAATCGGCATGATCGAGCGTTTCATCGCAGATTTTGACACGGAAATGAATCTCAACCGCGAAAAGAAGATTGAAAAAATCGGCGGAAAGGTTGCCGTCATCGGTTCTGGTCCTGCAGGTCTTACTGTTGCAGGCGATCTGGCCCGCAAAGGCTACGAAGTTGTTGTTTACGAGGGTGAAAGCGAGCCGGGCGGAGTCCTTCTATATGGAATCCCGGAATTCCGCCTTCCAAAAGATGTTGTCCGCAACACAACCAAAAAAATCGCTGATCTTGGCGTTCAGTTCGTAACAAACACAATGATTGGCACTGACATCACAGTCGATGAGCTCTTCAAAAACGGCTTTGATGCTATTTTCATCGGCACAGGAACGGCTCTTGCAAAATCACTTGATATTCCTGGCGGTGATCTGAGGGGTATCATTCAGTCAAATTATCTTCTCCGCATGGTTCGCCTGTATCAGGACGGAAACGTTGATAAATCAGAAGTTCCAATCGAAGAAGGAGACAATGTTGTCGTCATCGGAGCCGGTAACGTGGCTATGGATGCCTGCCGCACCGCAATCCGCATGAAGGCAAAATCTGTAACTGTTGCATACCGCAAGACAGTCGAATTTATGCGTGCTGCAAAAGCTGAGTATGACGGTGCAATCAGTGATGGCGTTGATTTCAAATGGGAGCATGCTCCAATTGAATATGTCGGTGAAAATGGTATTGTCACCGGCCTCAAATGTCAGAGTCCAAATGGCGAAGTCATTCTTCCGGCAAATAAAATCCTTATCGCAATCGGTTCCCGACCGGCAGCCCGCATCGTAAGCTCAACCGAGGGAATTGATGTTGATGAAGGCGGCTATGTTGTAACAAAGCAAAAGCCTTATGGCATGACAACCCGGCGTGGAATTTTTGCTGGCGGCGATGTCGTTCATAAGCCTGCAACTGTAGTCCTTGCAATGCGTGAGGCAAAAAAGGTCGCAGTTGGTATTTCAGAATTCTTGGAAGCAAAAAAGCTTCTTGGCGAATAATCTAGGGGGTAATATGGCAGAAAACACACAGATTCAGTTGGTTACATTTCAACTCGGCGGAGAAATCTACGGTGTGGACATCATGGATGTAAAGGAAATTGTAAAGGTAACGAAAGTTCGTCCTATTCCTAATGCCCCATTCTATGTTGAGGGAATTTTCAATCTCCGAAGCGAAATTATTCCTGTAATCAACCTTCACAAGCGTTTTCAGATTCAGAAAATTGCCGTTGCTGATGGTGACGAGGAATTCGAAGGCGGATTCATCATCCTCAACATTGAAAACAACCGTATCGGCATTATTATTGACCGAATTGCACGCGTTGTTGCGATTGACACGGCTGACATCAAGGATCCGCCACAGATGATTAGCGGTATCGGAACTGAGTATATTCATGGCGTTATCCGTCAGGATGATAAATACCTTATCATGCTCGACATGCGCCGCTTGTTCAACGCCAAGGAACTTCAAAAAATCCTTGATCCTGGCGAAGCGAGTGACGAAGAATAATGATTCAAACTTTCAGTTCTACTATTCGCAGAAAAGAAATGGATGCTGTTCTGACTTGCATGGTCGATGAAAAACTCGGACCAGGCGAGCTGAACACCAAACTTATCCAGACGGTAAAGGAATTTACCGGCTGTGACGGAGCAGTTGCATTCCGAAGCCCTGCAATTGCATTTTCTTATGTTGTAAAAGCTTTGGATTTGCAGCCGGGTGCTTCTGTCATGATTTCAGCCCTTGCACCTGCCTGGCACTATGCTGCCGTCAAAAATCTTGGTTATAATCCGCTTGTGCTGGATGTAAGCGAGGATGACGGGCTTATTTCAGTCGAAGCCGTTCAGGAAGGCCTTAAAAATGGCGGAAGGCTTCTTCTCCTTCACGAAAGCATGGGAATTTTGCCAGACCTTGAGCAGATTCTTGCCACAGGAGTTCCTGTAATCGAAGATATTTCTCACTCTGTCGGTTCGGTATACAATTTTTCCGCTTCGGAAGAAGGTCAGGCTAAGCCGGAAGACTTGCAGAAAAAGGCTGGAATGATGGGTCTTTATTCGATTCTAGGTCTTGAGGCAAATGACACTGTCACTGCTGGTGGCGGGGCGGTTCTTATTGCTCCCAAAAGGCGTGAATGGATTGTCCTCAAAAAAGTCACCGATGAAGCACCTGAAACGGATATCCTTCCGGACATGAACAGCGCACTGGGCTTTATTCAGCTCAAGGAATTCAACCGCAACGAAGAAATCCGCAAGTCTCTTTATGATATTTTCAAAAAGTCTCTTGCAAGCGGTAAAAACAAAACTTTTGCGCGCAGTGAAGAAAATCCTTCCACAATCTGGTCTTTCCCGGTTGTGCTCAACGGAAGTTTCAAGGATGCAAAGCAATACGCTTCCCGCAAGGAAATTGAAATCCGCCCTGCTTTTGATGCCTCGGTGATTTCACTTCTTGGCGAAGAGGAGCAGTCTAAGTATATTCATGCTAAGTCTCTCTTCCTTCGCTGTGTGCTTTTTCCTTTGTATCCGCGGCTTGGTTCTGAATCGGCCACAAAAATTGCAAAGGTGCTGGGGACATTGCCGTAACGAAATTTTATGAATGTAAAAAAGTCACTTATCGTAGTAAACAGTTTTAAAGAAGAATCAAAATCTCTCGGCGGCCAAATTCAGGCCTATCTTCAGTCGCTTGGATTGACAGCCGATGTCTTTCTTTTCAATGGATATTCTGAGCAGTATCCTTTTTATGGTTATGATTTTGTAATTACGATGGGCGGGGACGGCACGGTTCTCTTTGCGGCCCGGGGCTGTGCTCCGCTCGGAATTCCTGTTTTTCCGATTAATTTTGGTTCTTTCGGTTTTATTGCGAGCGTTCAGCGTGATGAATGGAAGCGTGAGCTTGATGATTTTCTGGCCGGAAAGGCTGTCGTGGACGAGAGAAGTCTGCTTCAGGCTGATTTGATTCGCGGTCAGAACCGCAGGCTCAGCGCAACCGGTCTGAATGACATCGTGATTTGCGGTAAAACTGCGGGACACATGATTACTTTCAATGTCCTTTACGATAAAGTGCCTCTTGGTGAAATAAAGTCTGACGGAATCATTGTTTCAACGGCAACCGGGTCAACCGCCTATTCTGCGAGCGCGGGCGGTCCTATCATCGACCCTGATTTGGATTCAATGGTCCTAACATTAATGAACGCATTCTCACTTTCGAGCCGTCCTCTGGTTTTAAGTCCCAAGGGAGAGCTCGAAATTAAGATCCTGCCGTCAAGAGTTTCGGATGTTGTAATCAGCGTTGACGGTCAGATTCCTGTGGATTTGCATGTCGGTGACGTAATAAGGGTTTGTCAGCACGAAAAAAAAGCAAAACTCATCGGCTGCACGAAAGAAAAATTTTACAATGCGCTCCGCTCAAAATTGAACTGGTCAGGAGGTCCTCAACATGCTTGAAGATCTTTCAATTAAAGATTTTGCCCTCATTGATGCTGCGAATGTCGAATTCAATGGCGGCTTTACAGTTCTTTCCGGTGAAACTGGTGCCGGAAAGTCTCTTTTAATCGGTGCGCTTACTTTCCTGCTCGGAGGAAAGGCCGGAGTGGAGCAGATCCGCTCTGGTGCCCATGAATCTGTCGTGACAGGCTCTTTTTATCTGGGCAAGGCTCCTTCTTTTGTCCGCGAGCTTTCAGCTGATGATGAAAACCCGGCTGAGCCAGCTAATGCCTGGGAATGGCTTTCACTTCACGGCATCGAAATCGAAGATGACCGTGTGCTTTTGCGTCGTGTAATCCGCGAAAACGGCAAGTCAGGAGCCTGGATTGGAAGCACTCCGGTTACCCGTGCAGATTTAGCCGAATTCAGTTCCTTTTTAATCGATATTCACGGCCAGCACGAGCACCAGTCCCTCATGAAAGTCAGCGAGCACAGAAAATTCCTAGATTCTTATGCAGGCCTTACTGAACGTGTCGCAAATTTCACTTCGCTTTATTCAGAACTTGTAGGCAAGCGAAAAATTCTGGACGAACTTAACAGCGATGACCGCGACCGTGCCCAGAGAATC
The DNA here is from genome assembly GCA_017161305.1 of Treponema ruminis. Lineage (GTDB taxonomy): Bacteria > Spirochaetota > Spirochaetia > Treponematales > Treponemataceae > Treponema_D > Treponema_D ruminis. The sequence continues at coordinate 2,290,208 of CP031518.1, forward strand.
GATCTGCTGAATTTTGCAGTCAAGGAAATCAGCGAGGCTAAGTTAAAGCCCAACGAAGATGTCGAACTTGACGACGAGGAAACAAAACTTTCTTCTTTCGAAAAACTCTATTCCGATGTCGAGCAGATTAACGGTGCTCTTTCAAGCGGCGAGGGCGGGGCAGTGGTCTCAACCCTCAAGCGTCTCCGTGCCCTTGCAGACAGCGCTTCTTCTTCCGACAAATCTCTGCAGAAACTTACTGACCGGCTGGAAAGTGCTTTCTACGAAATTTCTGACATAGCCGAAGAATATAAATCTTACGCCCAGAGCCTTGTCTTTGATCCGGAGCGGCTTGCCCAGGTTCAGGAAAGGCAGACTTTAATTTACAACCTCAAAAAGAAATACGCTTCTTCTGTCTCAGCTCCCCTTTCTGAAGTCCTTGCATATTTTGAAAAGGCCCAGAAGACTCTGGATGAGCTCGACAACAGTTCTGACAAAAAAGAAAAGCTTGAAAAAGAAATCGCCGAGCTGGGCAAAAAAGTCTATCTTGAGGCAAAGGCAATCTCCCAGCTTCGAAAGACTGCCGCCGAAAAAATGGCAGGGGGAGTCGTTCAGGTCCTGTCAAATCTTGGCATGAAAGGCACCCGCTTCTCAGTTAATGTAGCCGAAAAATCAGGCAATGACGTTACCCAGAAATGTGGTCCTTACGGAATCGATGACATTGAATTCCTTATCAGCGCAAACCCGGGCCAGCCACTTCAGCCTCTTGCAAAAATCGCGTCCGGCGGTGAGCTGAGCCGTGTCATGCTTTCCCTCAAGACAATTCTCTGCCAGTCGGACGAATCCGGCGAGTCAACCGTGGGTACAATGATTTTCGACGAGATTGACACTGGAATTGGCGGTGAAGTTGCGGTCGGGGTAGGCAGTCATCTTAAAAAACTAGCAAAAAATCGTCAGGTTTTGTGTATTACTCATCTTGCCAGCATCGCAGTTTATGCCGATAATCAAATTAAGATAGAAAAATCTGTAAACAACGGTGCGACCCAGACTCATGTCCGTCCGATTACGGGAGAGGAGCGGGTTTCTGAGATTGCCCGAATGCTTTCTGGTGACGCAGCAAGTTCCGAATCCCTGGAACATGCCCGTTCTATGCTTTCAAAATTTGGGGAGGCGGTGTAATGGCAAGAGTATTGAATGAGAATCGCGAACTTTGCGAAATCAAGTGCGAGCCATACAAACGAATGATTAAAGAGGCTTTCGAGCGTGAAAAGGAAATTCTGGCCTCAATCGAAGCAAATCCCGCTGGTGCGGCTTATAAGAAACTCAATCTCTGCGATGAGATGATAGGTTGTGCAACTTATTACATTATGATAAATAACCTCACAGTGGAGCTTGTAAACACAAAGGATAACGATGCCTTGAACGATGCCCGTAAAATGCTCTACAAGGCAATCATCTATCTTGAGGAAGTCGTATCCAATGTCATAGATGCCCTGCAGTCTGACATGGAAGATAAGCTTGCTGCCATTTCAGAGGCTCCAATTGACAAGCGCTTCAACCTCGTCCGCAAGCTTGGCCTTGCAATTTCCCTTCTCATCGATGCTTTTGGCGACAATTCAAAATGGAAGATGTCTTTCGTTGAGCTTCAGGGGCGTTTTGCCACAGTTTCAAAGAATCTTCTTGACCTCAAAAAGGCCTGCAAGGATTATTTTGACCCCAACTCTCCAGATTACGACAATTCCGTCCTTTATATCCGCTTAATCCGCAAACTTTATGACCAGTCGGCTACGGCCTACCGCGACAAGTACGAGCTTGCCACCCACCGAATTGACGACATGCGCAATGCAATCCTCTTCCTTTCAGGCGGCCGTCGAGTCGCAATTGCACTGGGCGAGGCCGAAGCTGCCGAAGAAATCAAAAAGAAGGCCGGCGTCTGGAAGCAGAAGGTCGAGGCTGACCAAAAGAAAGGAATCGCAAAATAATGCTGGACAAAAAATTTATTCTCAAAATTTTCGAAGGATTTTCCATCCAGAGATGGAACGATCTTGTTCGTCCCTTCGACTTGGTTGAAATGGACAAGGCTGCCGAAAAAATGGTAGCTGCTTATATTATCGCAAAATATGAAGAATCTCAGGGGCACAGGATAGACTGGGAGTGGATGATTTATGCATCTTTGTTCGACCTGCTCAAAAAAATTGCCCTGTGCGACATAAAATCACCTGTTCAGCAGATGATTCGCGAAAAGTATCCTTCAGAATATAAAAAACTCAACGAGTGGGTTTTTTCAAAATTCCAGGGAATGATTTCGGATCAGGACCTGCTTGCCCGTTTTTCTGCCTATCTTGATTCTGAGGCAGATCTCGATAAAAAAGAATTTACCCTGACTGAGCGGGTTTTTGAGGCAGCCCATAAATTTTCTTCCCTCCGCGAGCTTGAAATGATTGCTCCGGTTAATGAAAAGGAGCGCATTGATCCGATTCACTGGCAGCTCCGCAACAATCTTCAGGAATACACAGATTTAAAAGGCGTAAAGATGCTGGTCAACAGGGAACAGCCCTTCCAGCTCATCATGAAAATCGAGCAGCTCCGCTTTCAGACAAGATGGAACCGCACTCCTAGGGTTCCGCGCACAAATGTCCTCGGCCACTGCTTTTTCGTAGCCGTGATAACCCTTCTGCTTTTGCGCGACAGTCAGGATAAGCCCTGCCCGAAACGTCTTTTCAATGATTTTTTCTGCGGACTTTTCCATGATTTGCCCGAATCTGTCACCCGCGACATAATTTCCCCGGTAAAGCAGGCGACCAACGAGCTTCCGGGAATCGTAAAGCAGATTGAGGATGAGCTTGTCCGTTCAGAGCTTGTTCCCCTCATGGATTCTTTCTATGTCGATGAAATACTTTACTTTACGAACGATGAATTCCAGAACAGGATTCTTGTCACCGAACTTGACGGCCAGCAGAGCTCTCAGGTTGTTTCTTACGAAGAACTTTGTGACAATTATAATTCTGACGTTCATTCTCCGGTTGACGGCAAACTTGTCAGGCTGGCAGACCATTTAAGCGCCTTCCTTGAGGCCGAAAGTTCAATAAAATTCGGGATTACAAGCAAGCAGCTTACGGGCGGCAGGGACAATATCCTTAAAAGCTATTCTTCCAGCATGAAAATCAACGGAATCGACGCAATGCAGCTTTTCTGGTCCCTCATGGAAGATTAGTAAATGGCGGGGAGGGGAGAAAAAGTCCCTGAGCCCCCGTCAAAATCTGCGACATTTTTTCTTAAATCTTTTATCTTTTCTGCCGAAAATTTTTAAGATATGAAACGTTCTGTTTTTAAACTTGCTTTTTCTATTTTGATTTTATCTGCTCTCTCTTACCTTTATTCTGATACGATACATGAGGTTCAGACAGGTGACACATTGTATTCAATCAGCAAGAAATATGGTCTTTCCGTGACCGCAATTCAGGAAGCAAACGGTTTTTCTGATAACGGAATTAAAGTCGGACAGAAAATAAAAATCCCTGATTCTTCAGCTGTTTCTTCCAGCTCTTCAGCTACAGTTGCTGCACCTGCTCAGGCGGCAAAGACTGCCTCTGCAAGCACAAATCCTCCTGCATCTTCAGTAACGGCGGCTCCTTCGTCAACTTCTAAGACTCCTTCAAATTCCGACGGAACTTACATCGTTCAAAAAGGCGAGACCTGGTTTGGAATCTCAAAAAAACACGGAATTTCCGTCGCAGACTTACAGAAACTCAACGGAGTTGGAAATGACGCCGCGCTTAAAGTTGGACAGAAAATCAAGGTTCCGGGAGGCTCAAAGCCCCTTCAGTCAGGAACTTCAGTCGCAAGCACAAAAAGTCAGCCTGCTCCTGCAAAAGATTCTAAAAATACGAAGACAAGTGCGGAAAAAGTTCCGGATTTAAAGGCAAACGATCCTCACAATTATTCGAACAAAAAGGCTGATTCTTCGCTGGTCTGGCCAGTTAAGACAGAAAATATCGTCTACATCAACGGAAAAGTAGGCGGAGTCAGCATGGCGGCAAAAAAAGACGAGGAAGTCAAAGCCATTCGTGCCGGAACCGTAATGTTCTCAGGCTCATACCGTGGTTTTGGAAACGTTGTTTTCATTCAGAGTAAAACTGGTCACATCTATGCCTACACTGGTCTGGGCTCAATTGACGTCTCAAAAGGCGACTACATCAATTACAGCTCAGAAATCGGTACCGCCGGAATCGATACATACACTGGAAAATCTCAGATTTCGCTCATGGTATTCCAGAACGGACAGCCGATTGACCCGGCAAAAGCCCCTCGCGGCTAAAAAAATTACAAAATTTGCAGAAAAATGTGCAATGACTATTGACATTACCCGATGTTTTTTGATATAGTTCTGAACATCGACTGGGGGCGTAGCGAAGCTGGTTATCGCGCTGGCCTGTCACGCCGGAGATCGAGGGTTCGAGCCCCTTCGCTCCCGTCAAAAAGCCCGCTTAATTTTGAGCGGGCTTTTATTTTTTTTCGGGTATTAGCGCAGCTGGTAGCGCGCTACGTTCGGGACGTAGAGGTCGACGGTTCGAATCCGCCATACCCGACTTTAATTCTCTTTTAATTTTCTTCCATTAATCCCATCTTAAAATTATCCGATAAACATAATATGAAAACAGAAACATTTTTCGTATTATTTTTATTTGCCCTGTCGTCATTTTCATTTGCCAGCGTTTACAAATCAAATGTTCAGGCTTCTTATTATGCTGAAAAGTATCATGGCCGAAAAACAGCAAATGGTGAAACTTTCAATATGTACGCCATGACCTGTGCCCATAAAACCCTTCCTTTCGGTACTGTCCTCCGAGTTACGAATCTCAAAAACAATAAAAGTGTTGACGTTCGTGTAAATGACCGCGGGCCTTTTGTCAAAGGTCGTGAAATTGATGTTTCAAAAGCTGCGGCGCAAAAACTCGGCATGATAAAAACAGGTACAGCAAGCGTCAGAATTGAAATTCTCGATAAAAGTGCCGGCGCATCGAATCTTGCAAAAGAGCAGCCGAAAAAATCTCTTGAGAAGGTTTCTTATAAAACTTCCTCGAACGGTCCTGCTGATTTCTGGGATGTTCAGGTTGCTTCGTTTTCAAGCCGGGAGAATGCAAACCGTCTGGCCCAGAATCTGCTTCGGGAAGGCTTTGAAAATGTATATTTTCAAAAGACAAGTTCCGCCATCCGTGTCGTGATAAAAAAAGTTCCGGATTCAAAACTTCAGTCCGTTGAGTCGCATTTGCGAAACATAGGACAAAGAGACTATATTGTGAAAAGAAACAGTTAGCTTTTGAGCCGCACCTTCATGAAGGTGCGGTTTTTTTTATGCCTTATGACGTGTTTTTCCTGCCAAAAAAAAATAAATAAAAAAAGTGAAAAAAAATTCAAAAAAGTGTTGACAGAAAAAGTAGTGCGTGATATATTCATTCTCACCCGCTGACAACAAGCGGCGGGCACTAAGTTCTTTGAACGGCATATCAGTGAAGGAAAGAAAAGACAAGATCTTGTCTTTTCTTTCCTTCACTGATATGCCGTTCAAAGAACTTAGTGCCCGCCGCTTGTTGTCAGCGGGTGAGAATGAATATATCACGCACTACTTTTTCTGTCAACACTTTTTTGAATTTTTTTTCACTTTTTTTTCTGTTTTTTCATCAATTTTTTTACCCCATGCAGCACCAGGATTTACGTCTTTAAAAGAATTGAATTTTCTAGACTAAATAGAACAATTCAACTATAATTCTCTATTAGGGTCTAAAAAGATGTCACTTGAATTAAATGCAGAAAAACTGAAAAAGGTTTTTGAAACTGAAAAACTCCTCAACGAGATTCGCGATACCGACGTTTTGTTGGAACGCATCCTGACAGAAGCGAGGGCAATCGCCAACGCAGACGCAGGTTCTATTTACGTAATTGAAGACAAACAGCCGTCTGGAGTACCGGCAACAAGCTACGCCGATGAAGAAAACGCATTTAAAGACAAACTTCTCCGAATTAAATATTCTCAGACTGATACACTTCAGAAAACAGAACACGCAAAAGCAAAATATCCATACGTCTACTTCACTGTACCTATAACAAAAACTTCAATTTCAGGTTATTGCGCCTGCACAGGTACAACACTCAATATCCCGGACGCCTACAATATCGATAAAAACACACCGTATAAATTCAACAGCGCTCCGGACATATCAACCGGCTACAAAACAGTTTCCATGCTCACAGTTCCACTGATTACGAGCAGCGGACACACTTTGGGCGTACTTCAGATTATCAACGCAAAGGATGAGAACGAAAAAGTAGTTCCTTTCAGCGAAGAATCAGTAGAATTCATAAAGCAGTTCGCTTCGAGCGTAACACAGGCTCTTGAGCACACATATCTCACCAGCAACATGATCAAACGCATGCAGCGAATGGCCGAATTCAGGGATCCGAAAGAGACCGGCACCCATGTAGAGCGGGTTTCAGACTTTTCTCTTGAAATTTACGACCAGTGGGCCGTCAATCACAATGTTCCAAAAGAAGAGCGCATGAAATATCGCGACGCCCTCAAAATCGCAGCAAAATGCCACGATCTGGGCAAAGTAGGTATTTCCGACGTAATTTTGAAAAAACCGGGTCCTGGAAGATTCACTCCGGAAGAGCGTTCAATCATGATGGGCCACACCTGCGTTGGCGCCCAGCTCTTCACAGAGCCAGAGTCAGAAATCGATGAAATGTCACGCGACGTAGCCCTTCATCATCACGAATGGTGGGACGGAAGCGAAAAAGGCTATCCTGGAAAAATTGATTACATCAGCTACGAAATCGGCAAGCCGATCGGCGAAATCACGCCAATAAAAGGCGAGGAAATTCCACTTTCAGCACGAATTGTCGCAATCGCAGACGTATTCGACGCACTTTCACACGCCCGCGTATACAAGGAAGCATGGTCAATCGACGACGCTTTCATCGAAATTCAGAACCTTTCGGGCAAACAGTTCGACCCTTCTCTAGTTCTGGCCTTCCTCGAGGTAAAAGACCGAATCATCTCGATTAACGCCGCATACGAAAGAATGGGTAAAAAATAAAAGTTTTCAGGATTTTAAAAGAGGTGCGTAAATCACCGGCGTTTTACATTGTAAATATCGGCGATTATGTGCTTTTGAAGTTCCGTCTCAAAAAGAGTGGCAAATTTCTTAAATTCCTTGTCTCCGTAATAGTTTCCCTTATTACCGCCAAGGCCAATCTGAGCCATATTCAGGCTGAATTCACGCTCACGGAGCTTATCTTCAATATTGTCTTTTGAAAAAAGCACTCCCCTGTCATTCATTACGGAAATATTTTTTTCAACAAGGCGGGCCGCAAAGAGAATATCCCGGGTTACGATAATGTCATTTTCAGCGGCGTTTTCAAAAATGTAATCGTCAGCAGCATTATGCTCTTTTTGACAGATTACCATTTTAACTCTTGGATCCGGGGATTTTATTTCGTGATTTGCGACAAAATTAACGGAGACTTCTTTGGAAAGAGCATGAGATACAAGAAAATCGCGGGCTTTGGCCGGAAAAGAATCTGCATCAACCCAGACGGAAAATTTTAACATCTAGGATTCCAGAGCCTTATCGATTCGCTCAATCATCATTTTGGCGAGACGTTCAGCTTCATTGCTTTCTTCGGAATCAGCAAGAAGACCGGAAGCATCCCCACCATCGCCTTTTGAAAGCTGGGCTTTTGATTTTTCTTTATAAAGCTCATCGCAAAGCATAATGCCTGCGAGTGCTGAAATTTGAACTGGATTTTTTAATGCACCGTTACGTTCGATGCGCTCAAGGATTTTTTTATAGTACCAGAGAAGTTTTTGGAGATACTCATCATCTTCGTTCACCTGAATTACAAAAGGCGAATTGAAGACGTCAATCTGAAGGGCTCCCATAGACTAGAAAATATCAAACATTGGCTGTGAAGGTGGATTCTGAGCCTCTAAAGGCTTCTGGAAAGCACCCTGATCTGCTGAGTTAAGCTGAGGCTCGGCAGAGGAATCTGTTTCACCGAATTCAAAACCGACTTCCGGAGTTATTGACTCTGGTACAGGAACTGGCTCTGAAAGCTGCTGAGACATAACCTGAGGTTGAACCTGAGGGCTCTGAGAAACAGGAACTTCGATTTCTTCTGGAATTGGAAGAGGATTTTCGACAGGTTCTTCTACCCTTTCAGAAAGAGGTTCTGAAGGCTTCATGCTGTCAAATGACGGCTCAGAATTTTGCACTTGAACCGAATTCTGCGGCTGAGCTGCCACAGGACTTTCTTCTACAGCTGCCGGGGCTGCTACAGGCGCTGCCTGCTGAACAGGAGCTGTCTCTGAAGAATTTTGTGATGAAGGCTGGGAAATACTTTGAGCCGCCCCGCTGGCCTGAAGAACGACATTCTCCACGGCATTGAGACGGCTCAAAGCCTTAAGGATTCCTTCTTCGATCTTGCTCTGGTCAGACTGGAAAGATGAGAACTGCTCCGATTTTGCGTTAAGCGCGTTTGAAAGCTCTGCAACTTTTGCCCGCAAAGCAGCGTTTTCCGCATTAAGCTGTTCGATTTTCTTAACAGCGCTCTCAACTCTTTCTTCTAACAACAGAACTTGATCGAATGAAATCATATTGTACTCCGATTAGATATGCCAAACTCAGGATATACCCAAATCCGGCATGTCATTTATGCTTCGAGAGCTTTTTTTGCAGCCTCTACGACTGCTTTGAAAGCTGCTGGGTCTTCGATAGCGAGGTTTGACAAAGCCTTGCGGTTGAGTGAAATACCTGCTTTTGTGAGACCGTTGATGAAGCGTGAGTATGAAAGACCTTCCTCACGAACTGCAGCGTTGATACGTGCAATCCACAACTGGCGGAAGTCGCCTTTGCGGTCGCGGCGGTCAACGTATGCATGGCGGAGAGCCTTTACAACTGCGTCTTTTGCTGCCTTATAGTTTGTTCCACGGCGTCCTGTGAAACCGCTTGCAAGCTTGAGGATTTTTGCACGGCGGTTATTGCGTTTTGTTCCATCTATTGCTCTAGACATTCTTTACTCCTTATAACCTTTAAAATTAATTACCGTACGGAAGCAGCTGGCTGCGGATAACTTTTGAAGAATCCTCAGAAAGGATACCTGCGTGGCGAAGATGCATCTTGCGTTTTGCTGATTTCTTAGTCAAAATATGACGAAGGTTCATCTTCTTGTACTTAACTTTGCCTGTTGCAGTAAAAGAGAATCTTTTAGCTGCGGCTTTCTTTGTCTTCATTTTTGGCATTTTTGCCACCTCTTTAATTAACTAAAGTACTCCACCTGGGAGATTTTGGACTTTAGGTTATTTGGCCTTGGCATTTAATGTCATTGACATAAATCGCCCTTCCATTGCGGCAGGCTTCTCGATGGTGTATGAACCTTCGGTCAACCTTTTCAATACTTCGTTCAGAACGTCATAGCCGAGTTCGGTATGGGCAAGCTCACGACCGCGGAAGCGGATTGTAACCTTAACCTTATCGCCTTCGTCCAAGAATTCCTGAACATGTTTTGCCTTAGTATCAAGATCGCCTGAACCAATTTTTGGCTGCATGCGGATTTCCTTGAGCTTAAGGGCTTTCTGGGCCTTGCGGGAATCTCGGAGCCTTTTTTCCTGCTCGAACCGATACTTACCGTAGTTAAGAATTTTACAAACCGGCGGATTTGCGTTTGGCGAAACTTCTACAAGGTCAAGATCGCGTTCTTTTGCAAGTTCAAGAGCCTCCCGAGTGGGAACAATCCCGTTCTTTCCGCCCTCTTCGTCAACAAGCCTGACCTCTCGTACACGAATCTGTTCGTTGATTCGTAAACCTTTTGTATCTGCCAACATTCCTCCTTGTGTTCATAAAAAACACTACTGCAAATATGTCTTTAGAGTATATCAAAATATTTAAGAGTATGTCTAGTGACTCAAAGGGATTTTCTGCAACAAAGAAAAATAGAGGGGACCGGCGCCAGCAGCCTTATCGGGAAGGACATGAGCTCCGAATTCTGTCTTTTCGTATTCAGGAAGATCAGATTCAGTGAAGTTCTTGTAGTTCAAGGAAATCTTCGGCTTCAGGACCTTAGCGTCATCAAATTTTTTCAGTAATTTTGCCACGACATTGTCGTTTTCGTCCGGGGAAAGGGCGCAGGTGGAATATAGAAGATAACCATTTGGTCTGAGCATGCGCCATGCAGAAGAAAGAAGGGCCCACTGAGCCATTGAAAGAGTTTTGATTCGGGAAGGAGACCATTCAGAAAGATACTTGGGGTCAGCAAGAACATGACGCTCAGAAGAACAGGGGGCATCGAGCAAAATCGCATCGAATTTTTCTTCGTTCTTGAGGCACATCTGGGCACCGTCCTTGCAGATTACGGTCACCCTCTCCTGAATTTCCAGGGGCAGGCAATCTTTTACGGTATTTGCCAGACGGTTTTTGCGTTCCGGAGAACGTTCGTTTGAAAGAAGATTCGCATCCGGGGACATGTTTGAGGCAAGGACAAGGGTTTTTCCGCCGGGAGCCGCACAGAGGTCAAGGATGTCCACGGCATTTTCCAAAGGAAGGGAAACTGCGGCCCGGACTGAACCTGAGTCGAGGAAGTAAGATTTTTCTCCGCCGGCCTTCCATTCGGCATAATCGCTTTCGAGGGCAAAGGCTTCCTTTATTGACTGCCAGCGCTGGCCGAAGAGATTTGAATAGTAGGCCTCAAAGCCCTCGCTGCCAGCAAGTTTTTTATTTCTGTCCTTCTGTTTCATATTTTCCTCATATTCTGATAAATCGCAGCGGATTCTTTACTGATTGTATGCATCCATACCGGCTTTGTAATCTTCGTCGAATTTCTTTAAGTCAAATTCCTTATAATCAGGATTTATTTTAACGGAGAAAGACGGAACTGTCATTTGGTCAGCCTCCACTGCCCCCTCATTTTCTTCCATGACAAGAATTCCGGCCTTGATTTTATAGCGGATTACGTTTTTTACGGCTCGGTCCAGTTCCCTTGCAAAATTTTCGTCTTCCTTTGACTTTTCCAGCAAGATTTCTGCGACATGACCGAATCGTTTTTCGGAAAGCATGATGACATCAACTCCGGCGGCAATTGCTTTTACGGCAGCTTCATGGGGCGGATAGCCGTTTTTTGCAAGGGCCCCCATGAAAATGTCATCTGAAAAGACCAGTCCCTTAAAAGCGAAGTCACCGCGGACACAGTCAGAAATCCAGTATTTTGAAAAGCAGGCCGGCATATCGTATTTTTCAGGATTTTCCGCATTTTTTTGCTTCATAATCGCATGGCTCATCAAAAGTGCAGACGAATCAACAAGGAGTTCCTCAAAAGGCTTGAAATAAGAGTCGCGCTCGCTTTGGTCGAAAGTGATTTTCGGAAGTCCGACATGGGGATCAACGCTTGAATTGCCCGGGAAATGCTTTAATACGACGGCAATTCCGTTTTTTTCGTAAGAATCGACCGCAATTCTTCCATATAAAAGGACATTTTCAAGATTTCCGAAAGTGCGGGTGTCCAGAAAATCCCTGTTTGATTCATTTTCGACTTCGACAACCGGAGCAAGATTCAAATGAAAGCCGAGGTTGCGCATCTGCCGGGCCTGGGCTGAATAAAGGGAAGCCGCTCCCTGCGGTGAAAAAGACTGGGCGACTTTTTTCTGCCCCCAGAGGACGCTTGTAAGGCCACGCAATCGGTTGACGTCCCCGCCCTCCTGATCAACGGCGACAAAAGGAGGAGGATTTTGGTTTTCAATGTAAAAATCCCGGATAGACTTGATGAATTCGTAAGTTTCCAGCGGATCTTTTGAAATGTTGTAAGAAAAAAGCAGGACTCCGCCCGGCACAAGGGCTTTTCCGCCTGAAGTTTTTTCGACTGAATGATATTTTTGATTTCCCTCGATATTCACAAGAAAAAGCTGGGAGATTTTAACGTCGTCAGAAAGGGATGAGGCATATTCTGAAAGGGCATTTTCCTTAGCCAGCTCGATTTTCTGGAGGCGCTGCTCTTCGGCAAGTTTTTTCTGAGCCTCAATCTCCTGAGGGCTGGGCTTTTTAGTGCAGGAAACAAGAAAAAGACAGATTACACAGATGACAGAGATTGATTTCTTCATAGCTTGATTTTAATAGAAAATTAACGCGCTGGATAGTAGCCGCGGCGAAGCCGTTCACCGGCAGTTATGACGGTGAATGAAACGGCGGATAGCCAGGAGTAAGTTGATTCGCGCAAAAATTATGTTATAATCTTTTTTATGCGAAAAATTACGATTATTACAGGGGCAAGTTCCGGAATGGGAGCAGAATTTGCCCGACAGATTGCAAATGACACAGAAAGCTCTGAAATCTGGCTTTTTGCACGAAATAAAGAAAAACTCGATTCCGTAAAGGAAGAAATTGATAAAAAGGCCGGGCTGCCGCAAATTAAATGCGTGCCCATGAACCTGTCCGGAAAAGAGGGAGTCGCACTTTTCAAGACTTTCCTTGCGACCGAAAAGATTTCCGGCGCATTTGAGATTGACCTGCTCGTAAACAACGCGGGCTTCGGCACTTACGGAGAATTTGCGACAACTCCGCTTGAAAAAGAACTTGAAATGATCGATCTCAACTGCACTTCCCTCACAGGCCTTTGCGGTGCGGCCCTGCCTTATCTGCACAAAAATTCTTCTATTATTAACGTGGCTTCTCTGGCGGCTTTTCTGCCTCTGGGAAATTTTGCGGTTTACGCTGCGACCAAGGCTTATGTACTTTCTTTCTCCGTGGCACTTGCGGCTGAACTCAAGGACAAAGGCATCAAGGTCAGCGCCCTCTGCCCGGGCTCGGTTTCCACGGATTTTGCAAACGTGGCATCAAACGGAGCCAGGAAAGAAGTCTTGCACGGAAAAGATCCTGTTGCGGTTGTAGCCCACTGCCTCAAAAAAGCAAAAAAGGGCAAGAGAATCATTTTGTGGGCAAAAAAATGGAAATTCACGGCCTTCATGTCCCGCTTTATCGGAAGATACCTCGGTGCAAGGTACACATACAAATACAACAAAAGGCCCAGCGAGTGGAGCTAGCAAATGGAGCTGGCCGCTGACAAGTGGAAGTAATTTATAAAATTCGTTACAATTTTAGTGGAGTTACGATATGAAAAATCCAATCATAAACAATGCACTTTTTACTGACTTTTATGAACTGACAATGGCTCAGGGCTACTGGAAGAACAACATGAATCACGCAGTCGTTTTCGACATGTTTTTCCGCAGACAGCCTTTTAACGGAGGATTTTCAGTTTTTGCAGGCCTTGAAAATCTTATTGACGCAATTACAGACTTCTCATTTGGAGAGGATGACATTGAATACCTTCGCTCACAGAAAATTTTTGAGGAAGGATTTTTGGAATTCCTCAAGGATTTCCGCTTTAACGGCGACATGTACGCTTTTGAGGAAGGCTCAATCATCTTCCCTCAGGAACCGATTGTAAGGATTCACGCAAACTTGATCGAGGCTCAGATTGTCGAGGCCCTTATCCTCAACATCATCAACTTCCAGAGCCTTATCGCCACAAAAACAGCCAGAGTCTGGCTGGCAAGCAAAAAAGGCGGAATCATGGAATTCGGCCTCAGGCGGGCACAGGGACCTGACGGCGGCATGAGCGCTACAAGGGCAAGCTTTATCGGCGGAGCAGCCGGAACGAGCAACACACTGGCCGGCAAAATCTACGGCATTCCCGTCATGGGAACTATGGCCCACTCATGGATCATGGCTTTTCCGAGCGAGCTTGAGGCTTTCCGGGCTTACGCAAAAATCTATCCGACCAACGCAGTCTTCCTGATTGACACTTACGACACCCTCAAATCAGGCGTCAAAAATGCCATTATCGCAGGACGTGAGCTTGTTGAAAAAGGCTATAACTTCGGAGTCAGGCTTGATTCAGGAGACATTTCTTATCTGACCCGCGAAGTCCGCAGGGAACTTGATAAGGCCGGCTTCCCCCAGGCAAAAATCTGCGTTTCAAACGAGCTCACCGAAGAAATCATCGAGACTCTGGTTCAGCAGAACACTCCGATTGACTCATGGGGCGTCGGAACCCACATGGTAACTGGCGGCAACGAGGCAAGCTTTACCGGCGTTTACAAGCTGGGAGCAAGACACGACGAAAAAACTGACCAGATGCAGCCTGCCATGAAGTTCAGCGACAATCCTGAAAAGAACACAAATCCTGGAATCAAAAACGTATTCCGCCTTTACGACGCAGAAGGCAACGCAAAGGCAGACATCATTGCCCGCAAAGATGAAGTCATCGAAGAAGGCAAGGAATACCGCTACTATCACCCGATGATTGATTACAGGCAGTTTGTTTTCAACGCGGCTAAAGTCGAGCCAATGCTCAAAAAAGTCGTCGAGGGCGGAAAGCGAATCGGCGAAAAGAAGAGCGAGGCTGAAACCTTGCGCAAGGCACGCGAGACAATGCAGAAGCAGCTGGAAAGTTTCGACGGCTCATACAAGCGAATCCTCAACCCCCACATCTACAAGGTCTCACTGACAGAGGCAATGAAAGAACTCAAGATGGAGTTCATCAAAGCCAGAATCAAGTAGGTTTCGGCTGCTAATCAAGAGGATGCCCTTTTATCAGAAGGGCATTTTTTTTTGAGCCCAGACTTTCCTCACTGCACGACCAGCTTATAGTAGCCCCTTCTCGTCCGGAGAACTTCAAGCGAACATCTTGGATTGCCGTCGATGCACTTTCTCAGCTTTGCTATATAAGCATAAACGGCATTTTTCCGTGACTTTTCATCACTGCCATTTATGTTCATATATCTTGCGATTTCATCGACAGAAACCTCATGGCAACGTCGCTTGAAGAGGAAAGCAAGAAGATTGTAAATTGACGGCGGTAAATTGGCGTCCTTTCTGAAAGGTTCCAGGACATTCTTTCTTGCCGTCTTTACGGGAGGTGATAATTCCATTGAAGGAATATCGCCGCTCTTTTCAGTTTCAAAAATCAACTTTTTAATTTCTGTACATTCCAGCGCTTCCGTAATTTTTTTGAATAAAGGTGTCATCAGGTGTAAAGTCTGAATGTCATACTGAAATTCATTAATGGCGAGCCAAAAATTCATTCTTTCCGAACATTTTCTTTTTGGATCGCCGATCAGAATTATCGGTATCTTCAGATTTTTTGATCTGAGGATATCATAAATGACATCCGTAAACCCTTTGTACAAGTCGTAGTCCATGAAAATTATAGAAATCTCATTCTTTTCGTTAAGGACCTCTCGAATAAGACTCAGACCATCTTCGAAGAAACTAAACTTGTCACCTCCGTTATAAACTCTCCGATATAACATTTCAAAAACTTTTTTACATTTACCAGAACATAGGAAATGCAATTTTTTTACTCCAATTTTTTTTAATAGGCTTAAATAACCGGTCCTTAAGATTATTTAAGGTATTTTTATAATCGGATTAAAAAACCGTCAACTTTATGCACTATACCGTCATTTTTATTAATTTTTAATTATCGTAATCATTTTTAGTGAACTTTAAATTTATTTCACTCATTTAAAAGAAGTGTCATTCAATGTAAAATTAAGGATTTAATTTCCATTCACCCGAACCGCCTGCGGCTCGTTAGTGAATGAAAACTGAACCTACGGGTTAAGTTTCCATTCTCCGTACTCATCGACGATCTGTGTCTTCATGCTGGCAAGAGGCCGCCATGCAACACTGATTGAAAAATATGGGCTGAAATCGTAGTAAGAAGTTTTTCCGTCTCCGGCATAGCCTGTCGAGCTTGGAGTCAAGAGACGAGGCTTAATGCTGAATGAGCAGTTCAAATCCCAGTCATCCAGGTCGTGGGTTACATCAATTTTTAGAGTCTGCAATTTAAAGGCACTTTCCCTGCGCTTTTGCTCATCATCAAAGCGGAAGGAATCAAGAATATCCTGCATGATGCTGCGTTCACCGCGGCCGCCATAATATTTCTGGAAATCATCATCAGAACAGAAATAACGGTAAATAATGCTGTTTTTCGTCTCTGCGCTGAATTTAATATCAAGGAAATTATTAACCTTAAATGTGAGTGCCGGAGTAAATTTAAAATAGCTGTTGGTCGGACGAACGAAATCATAAACTGCGCTTGTCGACAGGGATGGAGACCAGGAAATACGGTCGCCCAGGTGCTTGAAGGTCTTTGAGCTGCTCGAATATGAAAGGGTAAACTGATAAGGCTGGAATTCCTTTTCGCCGTTATTATTTATAACCCAGCCCTTTCCGGACTTGAAATCATAGCCTGAGACATAGGAAGCCGTGTAGGCAGCCTGGGCCCCGAAACCAGACAGGGAGAATTTCAAGGATTCGCTCTCAGATTCCTCAAAATCATAGACATAGTTTTCTGAAAGCTTTAACTTGCTGGAAAATAAATCAAGGGTCAGGGACTGACTCAAATCATCTTTTACCCAAGTGTCATCATCCTTGCTTTTCTGCTTTACGCCGCTTCCAACCGTAAAAACCGTGTAAGGGAAGCCCAGAGTCAGGGTTCCGCTGTAAGAATCAACCTGGGGCGGCAGGGTCGTAGTCAGAGAAAGGGTCTGATAGACTCTCTTGTCCAGCTCCTTGGCACCAAGAACCAGATTCAGGTTATGAACAGTGAGACAGTCTTCATCAGTCAAATCAGCAGTCTTATAATCCCACTCAGGATCATCTGCAGTTCCGGTAAAATCCGTGCGGATCATTTTAATCGTCGTGTTCCAGGTAAGGGATGTGTCAGCAAAATGCTCCGTATAGCCAAAAGGACGGAAAGAAAGGGCATTCACATCAGTCAAATCCATTTTTCGCGCCGTATAGTCAGATTTTTCGACCGACTTTGCAGAATCACTGGTATAGCCGCCTTCCGAAGAAGTCTGCGTGATTTTCAAATATGGGTGCGACTGATAGACAGGGCTGAAGGTAAAGGTATCAGTAAGGGAAATAAAGTTGTCCCGGTAGCCGATTTTATTGGTAAGAACCGTCGGAGACTTTACCTGAATATAAGTCGACTGCATGTCATTCCAGTCAAAATCTTCCGGGGTCTTAAGAATTACGGAAGAATATGAAAACTGCGACGTAAAATCAGGAGAAATAGAATAGCCCAAAGAATAAGAGATTCCATTCATCGTTTTAACTGAAAAAGAAGGAACGTCAAGCGAAGGAAGATAGCTTTCAGAGAAAATCGTCTCTTCAGTTTCGCTCTCTTCGCTATTTTTGGCATCTTTGGAATCAGAAGACTCCTTTTCATCGGCCGTTTTTTCCGAGTCATCCAGTTCTCCTGGCGGAGTAAGGCTCACGGAAGCGGCCGTAGATTTTTTAGTTTTTGTATTGGGAACCTGAACAAGAGTTCCCGCCAGTCTTCCGCTGACTTTAAATGGAGTAATTTGCGACGGATAATAGAATTTTCGCTCAGGAGTGTAGCTTGTCCATGACGAATCTTTCTGGGCCCTCTCATCCTCCTTGAGCTTTTCATGAGCCTTTGACGAATAGACAATCGAAGAACTGAAACTTGAAAGGGAAAGCGTTGAAATATAAGGATTCAGCCAGTCAGGCACCTTTACTGAATAAGAGCCGTTGATGCCCCAGGTAAAGGACGAGGTCTCGCTGACTGTCAGTTCGTCTTTTGATGATGAAGCACCGCCGCCGCTCATGGCGAAGTCAATCCAGTCCATGGTCTCGGCCCGGGTGTTAAAATCGTAGTTAAAATAAGGATCCGAATAAATCGGCATGCTGAAAGTGAGTGAAAATGGCTTGGCAATCGTGAACTTCAAATTGGCCTGATAGCGGAAAGGAAATTCCTGGCCCATGAAATTTGATTTATCCTCGATGATTTCACCGCCAGCATTTTTGGGAAGATAAATCGAATTGTTCCTGAAAATTGTGTTCGAAAAACCGATTTCAAAATTGGTTGCAAGGCTTGTGACAACCGTGCCGGGAGCAAAAACGCCGTCAAAACCGACCATGGTACCCATATTTGCGTAATAGTCGGCCATAACTTTGAAATATTTTGACGTGTCTCCTGAATAATCATCATCAAGATTGTGAAGGACAAGACCTTCCCGCCTCTGCTCCTTCATGGCACCAGTATTCATGAAGCTGAAGAAGTTGATTTTATCGTCCTCAGAAGAAGAACTTGAAGAGGAAGAGTTGAGCTTGGAATTAATGTCGGCTGAACTGAGCACGTCAGAGCCCTTTCTTCCATAAAGGTAAGTCGTTGTATTGATGTAATAGCCTTCGCGCTGACGGAAGCCAAAAGTCGGGTTAAAAAGAAGCTCGTCCTTAGGGTAGTAAAAGGCCGGAAGATACAGAAGGGGGACATGACCGACGAAAAGCCTTGCATTGAGGAAGGCAAATTCACCGCCGGGCAAGAGCCAGATTCTGGTAGCCTTGATGCGCCAGTGAGGATTTTCGTCATCACAGAAAGTAAGTTCGCCTGATTTGAAGGAAATCGTTCCGCCCGAGTCACGGCCAAAAACTTCCGAAGCAACGATAAGGGTTGAGCCCGAAGGAAGGTTGATTGCATCGCTCGATGTCTGAACAGCCCGGCCGTTGTCAAAAACGCCCTCAAGAGTCGCCGTGTTAAAAAGCAGGCTGGAAGCGGTAATTGTCTCGCCGCCAGCAGAACCGCCGGTCTGAGCAAGGGAAACATCACCCTCCGCGAAAAGCATTTCGGTGACACGATTATAATTGATTTTTTCCGCGCTGATTGTTGTTTTCGTGCTGCCGCGTGTCACGGAAATTTTGACGTTTCCAGTAAGGACAATGCAGTCGTCACCGCTCACGGCATCTTTTGTATTCTCAACTTTCTGCGCCTGGTCAATTGAAATGACGGATTTTTCGCCGTCTGCCGCAAAAAGCGGTAATGAAGCAAAAAGTGAGAAAATCAAAACTGCAAGCAAAAAAACTTTTTTCATATATTAACTAACCACAGATGACACAGCTGTGAAATTCTGCGGTCTTATTATTCTTCCCTGTGACCGTGCTTCAAGGTGTCCTCGATGAACTTGCCTGTGTAGCTGCCGGTCTCCTGCCATCTCTTGGCAACTTCTTCCGGGGTGCCGGTGTCTACGATTGTGCCGCCCTTGTTTCCGCCGTCCGGGCCCAAGTCGATTATGTAGTCAGCCTGGGCAATAACGTCAAGGTTGTGCTCAATCATCACCACGCTGTTTCCTTTGTCTACGAGCCGCTGGATTACTTCCATGAGGACTTTAACGTCCGCAAAGTGAAGGCCGGTGGTCGGTTCATCCAAAATATAGAGAGTTTTGCCAGTTGAAGGACGGGCAAGTTCCGTCGCCAGTTTGACACGCTGAGCCTCGCCGCCAGAAAGCGTAAGGGCTGACTGGCCGAGCTGAATGTAGCCAAGACCTACGCTCTTTAAAGTCTCAAGCTTTCGTGAGATATGAGGAATCGCGTTGAAAAAGTCTGCCGCCTCTTCAATTGTCATGTTGAGTACGTCTGAAATGTTCTTTCCCTTGTAGCGAACGTCCAGGGTCTCCTGATTAAAGCGGTGTCCGTGACAGACATCACACTGAATGAAAACGTCCGGCAAAAAGTTCATTTCGATTGTGATTGTACCCGCACCCTGACAGTTTTCGCAGCGACCGCCCTTCACGTTAAAACTGAAGCGGCCTGACTTGTAGCCGCGAGCCTTTGAGTCTGGAAGAGAAGCATAAAGTTCCCGGATTGAGTCAAAAACGCCGACATAAGTGACCGGATTACTTCGCGGAGTGCGTCCGATCGGAGACTGGTCTATGTTGATTACCTTGTCGATATTTTCGATTCCTTCGATTGAATCATGCTCGCCTGCCTTATAGTCAGTTTTCATCAGGGTGTTTGAAACGACCGGATAGAAAACATCGCTGAGCAGGGTGGATTTTCCGCTGCCTGAAACGCCCGTGATACAGGTAAAGGTTCCGAGAGGAATGTCTACGCTCACGTTCTTTAAGTTATGCTCGCGGACACCCTTAATTGAAATGAATTTTCCGTTACCCTTCCGCCTTTCTTTCGGGATCGGCATGAAAAGAGTGCCCTTGAGGTACTGACCTGTAAGGCTTTCAGAAACTTCCATGACCTGAGCCGGAGTGCCAGAAGCGATTACGTTTCCGCCGTGAACGCCTGCCCCGGGACCGATGTCAACGAGCCAGTCGGCAGTCCGCAAAGTCTGCTCGTCATGCTCAACAACGATTACAGTGTTTTTAAGGTCGCGGAGGTATGTGAGTGTGTCGATGAGTCTTTCGTTATCCCTCTGATGAAGTCCGATTGAAGGCTCGTCAAGAATGTACATTACGCCGGTCAAGCCAGAGCCAATCTGTGTTGCAAGACGGATTCGCTGAGCCTCGCCGCCAGACAAAGTGCCGGCAGACCGCTCCAAAGTGAGGTAGTCAAGGCCGACATTCTTTAGGAAAGTGAGGCGGGCTTTAATTTCCTTTATAATCTGAACTGAAATGAGCTTTTCAGTTTCGGTAAGTTCAAGTTTTTCGATAAAATCAAGGCTTTCGATTACGCTGAGAGCGCAAAGGTCGATAATGTTCTTTCCACCGACAGTAACGCCGAGTGACTCAGGACGCAGCCTCTTTCCGTGACAGCAGGTACACTCAGAAACCGACATAAAACGCTCTTCCATACGGACCCGCTGGCTTTCGCCCCAGGCCTCGTTGTGACGTCTTTTCATGTCAGCCCAGATTCCAATCCAGGGTCTCTTGTACTCAGAAAAGCCCTCCCCGCTCTGCTTGCGGTAAATCCAGTGCATGATTTTTGTGTCGTCACCCTTCCACAAGAATTCGCGCTGACTTTCGCTCAAATCTTTAAGAGGAGTGTCGAGGGTAAATCCGCCTGTCTCGGCTACAGCGCCAAAAAGAGACTTATTCCACTCGCTGTCAGGATTGTAGAACGGCAGGGCACCTTCGTTAAAGGAAAGTGAGTCGTCAGGAAGGATTTTTTTTGCATCCCATTCCATTTTTTCGCCGATACCTGTACATTCAGGGCAGGCACCAAAGGGATTGTTGAAAGAAAAAAGACGAGGCTGAAGCTCTGGAACAGAAATTCCGCAGTCAGGGCAGGCATTTTTCTGGCTGAAAAATACTTCCTCTTCATGATAGCCCTTTTCAGAATCATCATTTACGCGGCGAAGGACAATAACGACGCCGTTTGCAGCCTGTAAAGCCGCCTCAACCGATTCAGCAAGTCGCTTTCGGGAATCATCTTTGATGGCGATTCGGTCGACTACGATTTCTATAGTATGTTTTTTCTGCTTGTCCAGCTTTATTGTATCATCCAGCTCTACCATGAGACCGTCGATGCGGGCGCGGACAAAGCCAGACTTCTGGGCATCCTCGATGATTTTCTGATGCTCGCCCTTTTTTCCGCGGATTACCGGAGCGAGAATCGTGAGACGAGTTCCCTCGCCCCAGCCCAGAATCGTGTCTATAATCTGATCTTCGCTCTGCTCCTTAATCTCGCGGCCGCAGTTTGGACAATGAGCGTGACCAATTCTTGCAAAAAGGAGCCTGTAATAGTCGTAAATTTCTGTGACCGTGCCCACAGTTGAGCGCGGATTGTTGTGAGTCGTTTTCTGTTCGATTGAAATTGCCGGAGAAAGGCCTTCGATTAAATCAACATCAGGCTTGTCCATGCTGCCCAAAAACTGCCGTGCATAGGAAGAAAGGCTTTCCATGTAGCGCCTCTGTCCTTCGGCAAAGAGAGTGTCGAAAGCAAGGCTGGATTTACCCGAGCCTGAAAGACCCGAAATGACGACAAGTTTGTGACGCGGAATCTCTACGCTGATATTTTTAAGGTTATGCTCGCGGGCACCCTGAATTACAATCTTTTCACCCTGGACAGAATGTATGGTTTTATTATCGATAATATTGCTCACAAAGACATTATAGCAAATTTACGGCGAATTCCGCAACAAAGGCCACTACGCAGCAGGCAATGGCAACCGGGAAAAGTCCGACTCCAAAGAAAGCAAGGAGAACGCCCACAATAAGAGAAGCCAGACCTGCAATCGGAGAAGAAGTTGCCTCGACAATGGCCGGGAAAGTCATTACGGCAAGAGTGACATAGGGAACGTAATATAGAAATGAGCGGATAAACTGATTTTTAATCTGCCTTCGGATAAGAGTAAGCGGAAGCACGCGAATCAAATAAGAAACTACGAAACCAGTTAAAATGTAAATCCAAATGTTTCCACGCATGATTTTACTCCTCAGTTTCCACAGGCTTCAAATAAGCCAGGACAGCCGAAATTGCAACAGTAAGGATGATAGTCCTGTTGCCGCCAGAAAGATTTTTGATGTAAGGAAGGACTGAAAAGGCCCAGCTCAAGACAAAGCTTACCGCAACAGCAGAGGCAATAGTCATGTTCTTTTTTGCAGGCGGAATGATTATTGCAAGGAACATGCCGTAAAGGGCGACGGAAAGGGCATTAACAACCGAAACCGGAAGAATGTTTCCCGCAATGATTCCACAGGCAGTACCTGCACTCCAAAGCGGAGCCGCAACAAGAAGGGCACCGTAAGTATAGAAGGGATTCAAAAAGCCCTTCTGAGCGATTGATATTCCGAAAATTTCGTCAGTAATTCCAAAAGCAACCAGAAAACGATGGATAAAAGGAGTATCTTCTGAAAAACGCTGGCTCAAAGCACAGCTCATGAGCATGTAGCGGGCATTTACCACGAAAATAATCAGAGCAACTTCGATATAAGTGGCCAGCTGCTCAGCCGCAGTGTAAAGGGCATATTCTCCTGCAGAAGCACGGTTCAAAAAACTTGAAATAAAGCCCTGAAATGGAGAAAGCCCCGCCCTGCGAGCCACAATTCCAAGTGAAAAAGCAACCGCAAAATAGCCCAGCCCGATCGGCACTCCAGCCGCCAAACCGTTTAAGAAAGATGATTTGTTGTTCATATTAAGCCACATTATAAAGAAACGAAATAAAAAATCCCTGCACAAAGAGCAGGGAAATCTTTTAACATCAAATATAACTGCCACACGGATGTGGCATAAAGCCAGTTGGCCGCAAGTTTTTGCTTACAAAAACTTGTCAAGACAGGATGTTGATAGCCACTACGGGAGTCGAACCCGTCTCTCCGCCTTGAGAGGGCGGCGAACTAAACCGATATTCGAAGCGGCCAAGCTTAAAGCTAGAAAAAAAAGCTGACTTTCAAGCCAGCCTTAGTTCCCCAAGGAGGATTCGAACCCCCACGATCAGAACCAGAATCTGAGGTGCTACCATTACACAATCGGGGAATGCATCGCGTTGCGATGTGAGAATAAATATATAGGGATTTCGAATTTGTGTCAATAGAAAATGAAAGATTTTTTAATTTTTTTTGCTTTTTTCATTTTCCTTGCAAATTCTTCCTTTCTCGCTTACAATATAAGAATATGGTTCAACTAGAAGGCACCGTTTTAAGCGGCAGCAATAACGTTTTTGAAATCGAATGTGACGATAAGGATGACGACGGCAATTCCATAATACGGAATTGTTCTTTTAAAAGCAAAAGGCTCAAGCTCGACACCCGCTATTACAATCCACTGGCTCCAGGCGACCGGGTACAAATCGAAATTGAAGATTCACAGGACGAAAAGGGACAGATTCTTTCTCTAGTTCCCCGCAGCAATGCTTTTATCCGCTGGAATGTAAAGGGGCGGGCACCTCAGCTTCTGGCAGCAAATTTGGACTATATCATTCTGGTCACAACCCCGGCCGAACCGGAATTCCGGCCCCGCTTCATCGACCGTGAGCTTGTTCAGGCAGAATATCAGAACCTCACGCCGATTATTCTTGTAAACAAATACGACCTTCCCGAAGCACAGGAACCCGATTTTCAGAACCGGCTTTCAATCTGGGAAGAACTCGGCTATAAAGTCCTGCGCATTTCAGCAAAGTCAGGCGAAGGACTCACGGAGCTGGCAGAACTAATCACCGGAAAGCTCAGCGCCCTTGTCGGTCAGTCGGGAGTTGGCAAATCTTCCCTCGTGAACGTACTGGACAACACCTGCGTCCTCAAAACAGGAAGCCTCAGCCGCAAATACGGAAAGGGCTCCCACACCACCACAAAAGGCACCCTCATGCATATTCATCTTAACGAGTCGATTGTGGGCGGAGTACAGAACGCATACGCTTCGATTATCGACACGCCGGGAGTCCGCCGCTTTGTCCTCAACGATATTGCCGCAGACGACCTTGCCCTTTATTTCCGCGAATTCGAACCTCTGATCGGCAAATGCAAATTCGGCACCAACTGCAAGCACGATTCCGAGCCAGGCTGCAAAATCCTGGAAGCCGTAGAAGCAGGCGTAATCACCGAAGAGCGTTTTGAAAGCTGGCAGCGAATCCGCGAAGAAATCCAGACAGGCAACTGGGACGACTAGATTCAGCGTACCCATCAGAATTTTTTATAATTATGCACAGAAAAACACTCGAACAGCTAGACTACTATAGAATCCGCGACACTATCGCAGGCTTTTGCGTCAGTGAGGAAGGAAAGGCTTCTCTTTTGAAGCGGGAACCACTCACTCAGGAAAAAGTTGACGAAATCAACTCTCTCAAAACGCTTTCCTCACAGTGGCAGAAGGCCCTTCTTTCAAAGAATCCTGTCCGCCTGCACTCATGGGGAGAAATCGCCTCTTTCATAAAGTTCTTGCAGGCTCAGGGAACGACTCTGGAGCAGGAGCAGCTTTATTCTCTCTGGCAGTTTGCTTCCTCGGCCCTGGATTTGTATTCCTCGGTCAAAACTTCTTCTTCGGAGCTGGGGCTTAAAAATCTTCTGGACACGGCAGAAACTCTTCCATATTCCACTCTTGAACAGACTCTTAACACAATCTCCAGAATCATCGACAAGGACGGAAATTTAAAGGATCTGCCTGTCCTCCGGGAAATCCGGGCCAAAATCGCTCAGATTAACGGCGAAATCAAGGCTGCCCTCAAAAAATACACCAGCGACACAACCCTCAATTCAGTCCTCGAAAGCAATGTTCCGGCCTTCCGCGCTGACAGACAAGTTCTTGCGGTAAAGGCAAACCAAAGGAACAGAATTTCCGGCATCGTTCACGAAGTTTCAGCTTCGGGCCAGACTCTTTTTATCGAGCCTGAGGAAGTCGTCCGCAAAAACAACGAACTTTTACAGGAAGAAGCTCATCTGGCCCAGGAAACACGGAAAATTTTCACCGAGACGACAGCCCTTCTCCACCCTCTTTACGACGACCTTAAGTCTGCCCTCAAAGTCATGACTCTCTTTGATGTGACTTACGCTTCTGCCCGCTGGGGTGCTGAAAATCTTTGCAACTACGCCCTCACCTGCGCCCAGAACGACAGCGAAAACCCGCCGCTTTTAATCCAGGCCCGCCATCCCCTTTTGGGTGACAAGGCCGTTCCGATTGACATCAAGTGGCTTTCCAACAAAAACATCCTCATCATCACAGGTCCGAACACAGGCGGAAAGACAGTAACGCTCAAGACTTTCGCCCTTCTTTCAATGCTCAACCAGTCAGGCTTTCCGATTCCAGCTGCGGACGGAACCCGGCTCCCGATTTTCAATGCGATTTTTGCAGACATAGGCGATGACCAGTCAATCGACAACTCGCTTTCAACTTTCTCAGCCCACATGAAGAACATCGCGGCTGCCGTAAAGCACGCTGACTCAA
Organism: Treponema ruminis; assembly: GCA_017161305.1. Taxonomy (GTDB): domain Bacteria; phylum Spirochaetota; class Spirochaetia; order Treponematales; family Treponemataceae; genus Treponema_D; species Treponema_D ruminis. The sequence continues at coordinate 2,315,875 of CP031518.1, forward strand.
ATTCCCTCGTTCTTCTCGATGAATTTGGCGGCGGAACTGACCCCCAGGAAGGAGGCGCGATTGCAATGGCCTGTCTCGACACCCTGATTGAAAAAAAAGCCTTTGTCCTCGTCACCACTCATCACGGAAGCCTAAAAAATTACGGCTACACCAACCAGTACTGCGTAAATGCCAGCGCTGAATTCGACTCAAATTCCCTGGCTCCGACATATCATCTCGTCATGGGTGTTCCGGGTGAAAGCCATGCCCTGGACATTGCAAAACGCTCAGGCCTGCCGGGCGCAATCGTCTCAAAGGCAAAATCCTACATCACGAATCAGCAGGCGGACGTTTCATCATTGATCCGCGGCCTCACCCAAAAGCACGCGGAACTTGACCGCCGCGAAAAGGAATTCGCATGCCTAGAAAACCGCCAGAAGGAAAAACTTCTCAAGCAGGAGCAGAAAGACCTCAAGCTCCGACAGAAGGAAAATGAACTTAAAGAACGTGAAAGCCGTGCTGAATCAAGATTTTTGCGCGAAACCAGGAAATCCCTTGAAAATCTTGTGCGCGAGCTTCGTGAGGGAGAAATCACCCGCGAAAAGACCCTCAAAATGCGCAAGTTCATCAATGATTTGACCGAAGACGTCGAGCTTCAGGAACTTGAGCTTGAGGAAGAAAAGGAAAGGCTCGAAGAAGAAGAAAAGCTTCTTACCGAAAGAATCGAAAACGAGACAAAAATCGCTGAAAACGGCATAAAAATCAGCTCTGCCGCAAGCCATTCAGCATCATCAAATAAAAAGACTAAAAAACGCCTCAGCAACAAGGAAGCACTGGCCACGGCAAAGGCAACCTACACAGACGAAGAAGTCTTCAATCTTGCCCCGCGCAAAAAGAATGCTCCGAAAATCAAATACGAATTTGCAGAAGGAGCGGAAGTTCTTGTCGGAAAAACCCGCAGCAGGGGAACTCTCTTGCATGAAGAGAAAAAGGGAGTCTGGCTGGTCCAGCTGGGCTCAATCCGCATGAACATAAAGCAAAAGGACATGGAACTGATTGCACCGGCAAATTTAACTTCAGCAGATTACAGCGTTGAACTCAGCAGCGACAGCGGAAACGGAAGCCCGGTATTTGAGCTTCGCCTGCTCGGAATGCGCGAAGAAGAAGCCGTACATGCGCTGCAAAAGCAACTGGACCTCTGCGCCATGACGAATTTCAAGAGTTTCAGCGTAATTCATGGAAAGGGAAACGGAATCCTCCAGCAGGCAGTTCAAGATTATCTCTCGAACTACCCGGGAGTAAAGTCTTTCTACTACGCCCGACCGGAAGACGGCGGCTTTGGAAAGACTTATGTGGAACTGAACTAGTATTTGAATGAACTTCCACCGATGAATTCACGGATTATTGACTGTTTTGGAACATAATCCGATGAAATCGCGTTGAAGTGCGAGAGGAAGTTTATCAGGCGGCAGGCCTCGGTGTACTCGCTCTGATCAGGACGAACTGCGCGCAGCTTAGGCTCAGCATAAATCTTGAGAACCGGAAGCTCATAGTCCAGGGCCGTATTCAAAACCGCATCGGCAGAGTTCTGGTATGGGAAGATATGAAGCTTTTCACCACGCTGAACGCTGTCCCACATGCTGATTGTAGCCGAAGCCGGCTTGCCGCGGAAATTTGCGTCACGAACGATTCGGCGGATAAGGCGGTTGTCGCTGGTTGGAATTCGGTTGTGCTCGTCAAAGTTTAGCTGAGTGAGGGCCGAAAGATAAATCTTGAACTTGTACTCAGGCTTGATGAGAGGGGTGAGCCTGTCATTGAGGCCGTGAATTCCTTCGAGAATGAGGATGTCGCTCGGTCCCAAAGTCATTTTATTGTTGCCTGTGTAATAACGCTGTCCCAAATCGAAGTTGTATGAAGGAATCTCAACTTCCTTGCCTGCGAATAAATCAAGAAGATTCTGGTTCAAAAGCTCAATGTCCAGGGCCTCAAGACACTCGTAATCATAGTTGCCGTTTTCGTCCTTTGGATTGCGGTCCCGGCCTACATAGTAGCAGTCCAGACTGATTGTCTTTGGAGTGTAGCCGATTGAACGCAGGTGAAGGGCCATTTTGAATGCGGAAGTTGTTTTACCCGAAGAAGAGGGACCTGCAATCAATACGACCTTTACATTGCCCCTATCAGCAATCTGCTGGGCAACTTTTGCATAGTTCTGAGCCTGATAAGTCTCACAGATGTCGATGAATTCATTGATTTTCTTGCGTGATACAATTTCGTTGAGGGAAGCGCTTGTCGAAACATTGACCAGCTTGCCCCACTTTTTGTAGCGCTTGAAAATTTCGAAAATTTTTGGCGAGTCTTCAAAAGGAGCCACGGTGTCAGGACTTTTTGCCTCCGGGAAGCGGAGAAGGAATCCCTCATCATAAGGCTGGAGTTCGAACACTTTGAGTATGCCCGTAGAATCAACGAGCGAACCAAAATAAACGTCGCAGAATTTGACAGTATCATCATCAAATGCGTTTACAAGAACACTGTCACGGCAGCGGTACTGAAGTTGCTTGGCAGTTTCCGGCATGCTGAGGCTGTTGAAAGCATCCATAGCCTCGGAAAAAGAAATGTGCCTTGTGTTGATAGGAATATCTTTTTCAATGATTCTGCGCATTTCGGCTTTGAGCGAATCAACTTCTTCTTTTGTAATCGGATTTTCACGGTCCAATGTGTAATAATAGCTGTAGCCCAAACTGTGGCCGATCAAAAGCCTTGTCTTGGGGAAAAGATTGTGAGCCGCTGCAGCGAGTACAAAAGATAACGAACGCCTGTAAACATAAGCTGCTTCTTTCGTGCCAAGGTAAACGCCTTCAATCCGGCTTGAAACACGAAGCGGACGGCACAAAGAGACGACCTTATAATTTACTTTGAGAGCGATAATAGTTCCCTCATGAGGAGGAAGCTTGTCTAAAATGTCTTTGCCACGAAGTCGGGCTGGAACATCGATTTTTCTACCATCAGTAAAAGTTAAAGTAATATTTCCCATACAAGAATTATACTCCAGCTTTTTCTATAAAGCGAGAAAAATTTAAAAATTTTAAGAATATTTCTATAAATCTTCTTCCAGATCCGGAATGTGCTTTTTGAGAGTCTTCATGAAGTCTTCACCGCTCACGCCAGCACGCAAAGCCGCAAAAACACAGCTGTCACCGGCTACAGTTCCAAGGATTTCATCGAGATTGAGGCAGTCAAGGGCATTTGCAACGGCATCAGCATGGCCGCCGAAAGTTTTGATTACGACAGTAGTTGCATTCCAGTCGATGCTCACATAGCCGCGCAAAAAGTCCTGAACAAAAATCTGCTCGCTCTCACCCCGGTCTTCATCACTCTGAAGGGTGTAAACATAGCCTGCATGACCGTCACTTACCTTGCCGACTTTTAAAAGCTTGAGGTCCCGGGAAAGGGTTGCCTGAGTTACGTCGAAGCCTTCTTTTGTAAGCTCACGCAAAAGTTCATCCTGGCTTTCGATACGGTTATTTTTGATTAATTTCTTTATTGCTTTAAGGCGTTCTGAGCGTTCTTTCATCTGTAAATCCTTAAAGAATTATAATTCAAAAGAGGGGAAAATTTCAAGAAAAGCCTAATTCCACTTTGCCGTAACGATATCGTCAATTTCGTTTTCTTCGGCCTTGAGGTTTTCCTTTTTCCATGCGGATTTTCTTTTGTCGCGGAGATTTTCCAGAACCTTGCAGTTTTTCATCGCCTCACGCATAGCCTCACGCTTTTCTTCGGTAATGACCTGGGCCTGGGCGAGATTCATCAGGGCTTCTTCTTTCTGCTGATTCAAAAGGCGGAAATAATTTTGTGCCGCCATCAGTCCGCCCACGTCTTTCGTTTCATCTGCCGTTCGAACAGTCGAAGCATGAGCCTGGGCAATCATATCAAGAGTATTCTGGATTTTCGTTTCTTCGGCTACGGCCTTTCCAAGCTCAGCCTCAGCCTGTTTTTTCTCAAACTCGCGAAAATCCAAAACTTTCTGCAAGGAAAAATTAAAGCGCTTCATAGGCTAGAGCTTGTCCGCAACATCAGAAATCGCGGAAATCTGCTCAGGAAGATTTGACTCGAATGCACCGCTGGCCTTTGCATTGGCGTCAGTGACGTTTTCTTCCTTATGCTCATGAACAAGCTGGGCTACGGTTTTTCGACCAAGAGCCGGCTGCTCGACATATTCCTCGTCCGGGATTTCGATTTCAGCAAGGGCAGAAAGTTTCTGCAAAGTGTCGTCGATTGAGCAGTGCTCGTCTTCTTCCTGACACAAGAATTCTTCGATGGCCTCGTGCTTGTCGATTGAAAGGTCGATTTCAGCGTTGGCTCCCTTCTGATAAACGCCGGCAGAAATCATGTCCCGGTTATCCTCGTAGATTGCAACAAGACGGCTGATTTTATTAACGGCTTTAAGGGTCTCACGCCCAGAGACACGGCGGGCAAGACGGCTGATTGACTTGAGCACGTCAATTGCCGGGTAATGCCTCTGCTGGGCCAAAGAGCGGCTTAAAACGATGTGTCCGTCCAAGGTACCGCGGACTTTATCTGTGATTGGCTCGTCCATGTCATCGCCGTCAACAAGAACATTATAGAAAGCAGTGATTGAACCCTTATCGTTTGTACCGGTTCTTTCGAGAAGCTTTGGAATCAAGTCAAAAACGCTAGGCGGATATCCCCGCTGGGCAGGAGCCTCACCTGTTGAAAGGCCGATTTCTCGCTGGGCATGGGCAAATCGGGTCATGTTGTCCATCATGAGCATGACGTCCTTACCCTGGTCACGGAAATATTCTGCGATTGCAGTTGTGACATAAGCAGCACGAAGTCGGCAGATTGAAGGAGTATCGCTTGTAGCAACGACGATTACCGACCGCTTCATGCCTTCCGGTCCCAAATCGCGCTCGATGAAGTCATTAACCTCACGGTTACGCTCACCAATCAGACCGATTACGTTGATGTCTGCGTTAGTATTTCGGGCAATCATTGAAAGCAAAGTAGATTTTCCGACACCAGAACCCGCAAAAATACCCAGACGCTGACCTTTTCCGCATGTAAGAAGAGAATCGATGCAGCGTACACCGGTTGAAATGCGTTTATTGATTGGAAGACGTGTAATCGGATCAGGCGGAGAAGCCAGAACCGGGTAATATTCAGTTACATCGAGGGAACCTTTTCCGTCGATTGGAGTTCCCGTAGCATCAAGAACGCGGCCCAGAAGATTCTTTCCGACCGGAACCTGAAGAATGTGGCCGCTTGCGATGATTTCACAGCCGATTTCGATTCCCGTCGTGTCGGAATAAGGCATGAGTTTTACAGTGTTTCCCTCAAAGCCCATTACCTCGGCAAGAACTTCTTTATTTCGGGAAGGAATTTTAATCGTACAGATTTCACCGATAACGGAACGAGGGCCGTTACTTTCAATAACGAGCCCCTTTACGGCAGTTACATGCCCTGTATAGAGAATGGTCTCAGTGTGTTTGACCGTGTTTAAGTATTTGTTGAAAAAAGACTCCATTTTCCCCCACCCAGTGAATCTTTTTAACCTTCAGAAACCGGCATCGGCTCGTTTTTAGTGATAGTCTTAACCGGAGAAATATCCAGGATTGCTGACTCAAGTTCGCTCAGCTGGCTCTGGATTCGGGCATCGATGGCACCGAAGTCAGTCTCAACGATACAGCCGCCCCTGTCAACTGTTGAATCCTCAAGCACTGTGATTCCCTTGACGTTCTCAACCTGCTTGATGAAGTCCTGGGTATGCTCGCTCGTAAGCTTGACGTCTGCAAGGTTTACGCGGATTGTAACGTCGCCACGCCCCTTAACCTTTTTGAGGGCCTGCAAAATATTTGCCATTACGACAGACTTCTGATTTTCTGAAATGATTTTAACAACCTTTCTGGTCATGAGGATTACAAGCTCAACAATCTGCTGCTCGGTCTCGCTCAAAATCTCTTCGCGGCGGCTCATTACGCCCTCAAGAATTTTGTGGGTGCGCTCAATCAGTCGCTCAACTTCGCCCTGACCTTCGCCAAAACCTTCTTCGCGGCCCTTGTTCAAGCCTTCTGAATATCCGCTCTTTTTGAGGGCTTCCTGCTCAGCCCTGGCCTCTTCGATAATCCGGCTTGCTTCTTCCTGAGCTTTTTTGATTATTTCAGCCGCATTCTGCTCGGCTTCATTTTTTACGATTTGTGCCTGATTTGTCTGTCTTTTGACCTCAGCAAATGCGGCATCTTCTGCCCTTTTGACGATTTCGTCAGCCTTTGCCTGAGCGTCTGCAAACATCTGCTGCTTTTCCTGCTCCCACTGAGCCTTAAATGCCTCAGCTTCACGGCGCAGGTCATCGGCTGTAGGACCTGTGTATTCAGGAACTACTTCCTCAACAACTTCTTCTACAGGCGGAGCAAATTCATGGACAAGCTGGAGCTTGAATTCGCCCTCTTTCGGCTTTAACTGACCAGGTTGGAATAATGTCTGCTGAAATAAATTTCTTGCCATGAATAAACCCCTTTATTAAACGACCAATTCGTCCTCACCGCTTCGTGCAATGACGATTTCACCCGCATCTTCGAGTCGGCGGATAGTAGAAACGATTTTCTGCTGTGCTTCTTCGACGTCCTTCAAGCGGACAGGTCCCATGAATTCCATGTCTTCCTTGAGCATTGAAGCCGCACGTTTTGACATGTTTCGGAAAATCTTGTCCTGAACTTCGGTATCGACTGATTTGAGAGCCTTTGAAAGCTCCTGAGTATCGACTTCGCGCAGTACCTTCTGAATAGCACGGTCGTCGAGCATAACGATATCTTCGAAGACGAACATTCGCTTTTTGATTTCCTCTGCCAAATCCGGATCTTCTTCTTCGAGGGATTCGATGATTGCCTTTTCAGAAGAACGGTCAACAAGGTTGAGGATTTCAACGATAGACTCAACACCACCAGCAGCAGTGTAGTCTTCGCTTGACAATGTAGAAAGTTTTTTCTCAAGAACTCGTTCAACCTCACGCAAAACGTCAGGAGATGTACGGTCCATTGTTGCAAGTCGTTTTGAAACTTCAGGCTGGATTTCCGGCGGAAGGTTCTGCAAAATAACGGCAGCCTTTCCAGGTTCCAGGTAAGCAAGAATCAAGGCAATTGTCTGCGGATATTCCTGCTGAATGAAGTTGAGCAAGTGGGCAGGGTCTGTACGGCGGATAAAGTCGAACGGACGAACCTGCAAAGAACTTGTAAGACGGTTGATGATGTCGATTGCCTTCTGGCTTCCCAAAGATTTTTCGAGCAATTCGCGGGCATAATCGATACCACCGGTGGTGATAAAGTTCTGAGCCGCCATGAGCTCCTGGAATTCTTCAAGAACCTGATCCTTAAAGTCAGAATCGACTGTCTCCAATCGAGCGATTTCAAATGTTAATGTTTCAACCTCATCCTCACGAAGGTGCTTCATGATTTCTGAGGAAACGTCAGAACCGAGCGAAACGAGGAAGATGGCAGCCTTCTGTCGGCCGGTGAGATTCTTATAATCTTTTGCCCCGCCCTTTTTACCAGGCTTGGCAGCTGCTTTTGAGTCAGACATTTTCTACTCCTCCATCATCCAAGTTCTGATGAGCATTGCGACATCCTCAGGATGCTCTTTTGCCATTGCAATTGCATTTTCCTGAAGTTCGGCACGCTTGCGCTCTTCGACAGACATAGTAACTTCCATGCCTTCCTGTTTTGCATCCCAGAGAGCCTTTTCGCGTTCTGCCTGCTGACGGCGCAAAAGTTCTTCTTCGCGAAGACGTCGGCGGCGTTCAAGCTCACGGCTGATCATTCTGAATACGATGAATGCAATGAGAATAACGACAACGCCAATCAATACGAGCATGATTGTCTTTCTAGTCTGCTGTGCGCGGATAATTGCGGCATCTTCAAGATCCTGCTCGTTCTGGCGGTTGAATTTAATGTTTGTTACTACGACGCGGTAATTTCGGCTGGCATCATATCCGATTGCACCCTGAAGGTAGTTTGCAGTCTGCTCAAGTTCATCAGAAGAAAGAGGACTGTAAATTCGAAGGATGTGACCGAGTGCGAAGCGGTATTTAACCTGATCTTCCCAGTCAGGATACTGTGACTTCAATGCGTCAAGATTTTTCTCTGTGACGAATACAGGATTTCCCGCACCGTCAGTGATTTTCTCCCAGTTACCGTCGATGTTGACAGAAACCGTGATTCGGTCAACGGCAGGCATGCGCTCTTCCGTGCGATGCTCAACGTTAACGACGTTGTTCTGAATTACGCCTGTTTCGGTTGACTTGCCGATTACGTTAGACATGTCGGAATAAACCGGAGGATTCTGGCCCTCAACGCCGGCAGGACCTTCCGGATTGTAGCCCGTACCAGTCCATTCTTTTGTTACAGTCTGAGTTGAAATAGGAAGATAATCGCGTTTTTCAGTTGTATCGTAAGGCTTTGACGGATCCTGCTCCGTAATCATGATTGGAGTGTGGATTGTCTTGTCGCTTGAAACCTTTGATGTATCCATGTCAACGTTTACGTCGAGGTCGCGGACTCGGTCTTCGCCGTAAATGCTCTGAAGTGAGCCGATTACCTTTGCACGCTTTTCACTAGCGAGCTTGAGCTTGAATTTTTCGGTGCGCTCAATGAGGCTGAGACGGTCAATTTCTGCCATGCCAGCAAAATCATTGAGGATGTCACCTGCTGTATTTGAAATTACGATATTGTCTTCTGTGAGGCCTGAAACCGAGCGGAGGATAAGGCGCTGAATGCCCTGAATGCGCTTGCGGTCATGCTCCATTACAGAACCGTTTTTGAATCTCAAAGTAACGGAAGCTGTCGCAGGAACCCGCTGGCTCTCATAAATTGAATTCTGCCCCGGAGTGATTACAACGTCTGCACTTGCAATATCGTCGAGGGATTCGATATGCTGCTTTACCTGATTTGTAACACGGCGCAAATCGTTCTTTTCACGCTCGAAATCAGTCGTAGACCAGTTTGTAACGTCAAGCATCTGGCTGAAAACGTCAACACGGTTAGGAATCAAATCCTCAGCAACAAGAATCGCCTTTGCACGGCGGGCAGTTACTTCGTCATCGACATAAATGAGACCGGTTGTTTCATTAAGAGTGTACTTGATGTTTTCCTGATCAAGACGATACGCGATATCTGCACGGGCATTTGAATCCGTGATAGGCGTATTAAAAAGCGGAATTGTTGTAGGTTTTGAAGAACCTTTGAAAACAAGCACTAAAACGACAATAACCGCGACAAGAATTCCCGCGGCGATTGCTTTTTGAACGGGCTTCCATGCAGCCCATAAACTTTTTAACTTGGCAGTCGTATTTTTAAGCCAGTCGTTCATCTACCCCTCCCGTGAACGAACAACAATATTTCAAGAAGATATTTATAAAATAAATATCTTCTTAGAATACCACACTTTTCAGAATCTGAAAAGAAGATTATAAATTCCAACTATCTGTTAGTTGAAAGCTCGTTCCAGCCTGTAACAAGACGGTCAATGACAGTCTGAGCCAGGCTCAAAGACATCTGAGCTTTTGCCATAGCAGTGGTTACATCATGAATATCGACAGAATCAGGATCAGTTATGAGTTTTTCCTGAACACGGCCGACGTCAAGCTGCTGGTTATTCATTGCAGAAACAGCATTTACGAGATAAGACTCGAAAGTGCCCATATTTTTTTCGTTCTGAATTGAATTTGAATTTTCTGAACCTGGAAGAATTGAAGAAAGCTTCGCAGAGCCGGCATGAGCCGGATTTGTTCTGATCATCTCAACCTGAGACAGACTTGGCATTGTAACATTCATAAATATCCACCCTCTAAAATTTTATACCAAAAATTCCATTATGACAAGGACTTTAGCCCCGTCCAATCTCCAGTGCGCTAGAGAACATGTCTTTTGCACCCTGAATTACGGTTGAGTTTGCCTCGTAAGCCCGGCTTGCCGAAATCAAGTCAACCATTTCATTTACGATATTTACGTTCGGATACTCAACATAGCCTTTATTTGGGCCAGACTGAATTGCATCCGGATTTGTCGGATCATATACAAGACGTCCCTGCTCAGTGCTCTTTACGATTTCACGGACGCGAACGCCTTTTCCAGGACCATTATCCTGATCAGCCGAAACAAAGGGGCTTCTCCAGGTCGGATGTGCAGATGCAATCGGCTCAATTACGACAGAAGATTTTTTGAAAGCACCGCCCTCAGGAGTTCGTGTAGTGCTTGCGTTGGCGATGTTGTTAGAAATGACATCAGTGCGGAGCCGTTCAACGCTCATGCCTGTAGCAGCTATATTAATAGAAGTAAACATTCCCATAACCTATCTCCTATCTCTTCATTGCAGTTTTAACCTGGCTGAACTCGAAATTTTCGAGCTGTGCCAGAAGACGGTAGTTGAGCTGAATTTTCATGATGTTCATAGCTTCGAATTCAGGGTCAACATTGTTTCCGTTTGCATTTGCAGTGCTTTCCCAGTCAGTCACACGGCGTGGTTCAACACTGCGAAAGTCTACAGGCATGTCAAGCTGGAAGTGTGCGTCATTGGTGCGGGTAAGCTGCATTTTGTGCTCAGTGTCTTTTTCTGAGTCAAAGGCACGCTTGAGTTCGCTTTCAAAATCAACAACCTGACGCTTGTAGTTAGGAACTTCTGCATTCGCAATGTTGTTTGCAGAAACCTGATAGCGGAGGCTGTTAACATCCATAGCACGAGATAATAAATCAACTGACCGTGTAAAACTATTCATACTATGAATATCGGCATGTAAAAAATGGAAGTTAAGGTATATTACGGAAAAATCACAGATTTTTCCGAGACTCGACTAAAAACTTGTCTCACAAGTTTTTTCGCCTCCGGCGACCGTCTCCCTATGATTGAATCTCTTCAAGAAATCTCGGAGTCTGTCTGTCTGGGGATTTGAGATGAGGGATTTTGGCTCGCCCTGCTCTACGATTACTCCGTCCGCCATAAAAATGATTTTGTCGGAAATATCGCGGGCAAATGACATTTCGTGAGTTACGACAATCATGGTCATTTTCTCGTCGGCGAGTTTTTTGATGACTGCAAGGATTTCACCGGTAAGCTCAGGGTCGAGGGCACTGGTCGGCTCGTCAAAAAGAAGAACTTTCGGCTTTAGGGCAAGGCTTCGGGCAATCGAAACCCGCTGCTGCTGACCGCCTGAAAGCTCGCAGGGATAGGCATTTTCCTTTTCTGAAAGGCCCACGTCGGCAAGGAGTTTTCGGGCAACGGCAATAGCCTCGTCTTTCGGAGTTTTAAGGACATGCACCTGGGCATCAACGATATTCTGCAAGACGCTCATGTGAGGGAAAAGATTGAAATTCTGGAAGACAAAGCCCAGATTCAATCCGATTTTGCGCAATTCTTTTTTATCAGCGTATTTACCGTTCTGGACAATCGGCTGGCCGCAGACGAAAATCGAGCCGTCATCAACGCTTTCAAGCTGGGCGATGCAGCGGAGCATGGTAGACTTTCCGCTTCCGCTCGGCCCGATGATTCCCAAGATTTCTCCCTGCTCAACGTCGAATGAAATATCCTTGAGAACAGGAACATTGTCAGAGAAAGTTTTTTTGATGTTTTTTACGCTGATGATTGCCATTTTACTTATAATAATCCAGTTTTTTTTCAATAACGATGAAGCCGGCTGAAACAACCCAGTTCATGATGAAGTAGAAAACGCCTGCGATAAGAATCGGCGTAGTTGAAAAAAGACGGCTTGAAGTCGTCTGTGCAGTTCGGAAAAGTTCTGCAATTCCAAGGACAGAAACAAGGGCCGTGTCCTTTACGAGAGTGATTACCTCGTTTCCCATTGCAGGAACAATTCTTTTTACGACCTGTGGAAGAACGATGCGGAAGAAAGTCTGCATTTTTGTGTAGCCCAGGACTTTTGCCGCCTCATACTGACCTTTTGCAATCGACTGAATGCCGCCACGGTAAATTTCCGCAAAATAGCAGGCATAGTTGACTGAAAGGGCAATTATTGCAGCCACAAAACGGTCGTAAGAAAGCTTAAAAAGATAAGCCGGAAAGAAATAGACCGCAATCAGCTGTAAAATGAGCGGAGTGCCGCGGATAACAAGCAGAAAAGCGTTCACAAGATATGAAAGCGGCTTGAAATGCGACATTCGGCCGGCCGCAAGAGGAAAACCAAGCGGCACGGAAAAAAGGAGCGTAAGGAAAAACACCTCAATCGAGACAACAGATGCTCCAAGCATGGGAAGGATAATTTTAGTCATTTCAAAACGCTCCAGAAAAGTGAGGAATTTTTATTTTCCGATAATCGAGATGTCAGAACCGAACCATTTTTCGCTGATTTTAGCTACTGTACCGTCGGCTGCCATGTCTTCGAGGGCTTTCTGAACCTTGTCGCGCAATTCAGTGTTGTCTTTTTTGAATGCGATTCCGTACTGCTCAGGAGCAAGGCTGTCAGCAAGGATTGTGAAAGGCTTGCCGGTAACCTTAAGGCTGTATTCTGCAACAACGCTGTCCATTGCAACGCCGTCAAGACCGCCGATTTCGAGGTCGTTCAAAGCCATGATGTTGTCGTTGAAGTCAACGATTGCCTTGAGGCTTGATTTGAAAGCAGGATTTTCGTCGATTGCGTCAGCTGCAGAGCTTCCTGCCTGAACGCCGAGAACTTTTCCGCTCAAATCAGCAAGATTTTTGATTCCGCCATCTGCGCGAACGATTACAACCTGCGCATTGTTGAGGTAAGGCTTTGTGAAAGCGAGTGCTTCAAGACGCTCCGGAGTGATTGAAAGACCGTTCCAGATACAGTCGATTTTTCCAGTGTTAAGTTCCTGCTCTTTTGCAGACCATGAAATTGGCTGAGCACGGAATTTGAGTCCGAGACGGTTTGCAACTTCTTTTGCAAGGTCGATGTCGTAGCCTACGATTTCATTGCTGTCATCGCGGAATCCCATCGGTGGGAAAGAATCATCAAGACCAAGAACGAATTCATTGCTGGATTTTGAACAAGAAGCCATTCCAACTACCATAAGTGCAGCCAAAGCACCCATCAAAACTTTTGTAATTTTCATAATTTACCTCTTTATTTTTAACCACTCGTGGTTTATTTAAAATTTTCCGCAGAAAGACTTCAAGACTTCAATCTGCCTGTCGATTGCACCAGGACCGCCTATTGTTTTTCGGCCTTCCATGCAGGCACGTGGCGTGATGCAGTCAAAAATATCCTCTTCGATTAAGTCAGAAATCTTTTTCATGTCCTCAAGCTTCAAATCCTCGATTGCAGAAAGACCAGAATCAATAGCAAGACGAACGCATTTTGCAGAAACACCGTGAGCCACTCGGAAAGGCATGCCCTTTCGCACCAGGTAGTCTGCCACATCAGTAGCATTGGCAAAACCGCCGAAGCAACTTTCTTCCATTTTTGGAAGGTTCCACTCAGCCGAAGCAATCATGGCCTCAAAAACGATTACGTTTCCCTGAACGCAGTCCAGAGCCTCAAAAAGAGGAGCCTTGTCTTCCTGCATGTCGCGGTCGTAAGCGAGAGGAAGCCCTTTCATCATTACAAGAAGATTGATTAAATCGCCGTAAACCTTACCGGTGCGGCCGCGGATCAATTCAGCAAAGTCAGGATTCTTTTTCTGCGGCATGATTGAAGAGCCGGTAGACCATTTTTCGCTAAGATTGATGAAGCCAAATTCAGTAGTAGACCACAGGACAACTTCCTCGCACATGCGGCTCAAATGCTGCTGCAAAATCGCAAAATCCGAAGTGAACTCAATGCAGTAGTCGCGGTCAGAAACAGAATCAAGGGAATTGTATGTCGCCCCCTCAAAACCAAGTTCCTTTGCAACAGCCTCGCGGTCAAGAGGCAGAGTACTTCCCATCAAAGCCCCGCTACCGAGCGGAGAAAGAGAAACGCGCTTCAATGAATCCGAAAGACGCTCAACGTCACGCATGAGCATGAAGGCCCAGGCGCACAAATGCTGGGCAAGAGAACCCGGCTGAGCGTGCTGCATGTGGGTGTAGCCGGTCAAAAGCGAAGATTTATGATTTTCTGCGATATTCGTAAGAGTTTTAATGAGCGAGACGATAGCCTTCTGCAAGTCAGGAATTACACGACGAAGGTAAAGCCTCTCGTCAAGAGCAATCTGGTCATTGCGGCTTCGGCCAGTGTGAAGCTTACGACCAGGGTCGCCGATTCTGTCAGTCAAAGTTGCCTCAACAAAGGAGTGGATGTCCTCGGCAGAATAGTCGATTGAAAGAGCTCCCGAAGACAAATCCTTTTCTATAGAAGAAAGACCTTCCTGAATCGCCCTGTTCTCCTCCACGCTGATGATACCCTGCTTTGCAAGCATTGCGGCGTGGGCCTGAGAACCGTGAATGTCGTCCAAAGCCATGCGCTCATCAACATGAATAGAAGTTTCAAATTCAACGGCGGCAGCATCCGGTCCCTCTGCAAAACGCCCGTGCCAAAGAGCCGCGTGATTGTTATCAGTGATTGTTCCGTGAGGAGAATTTTTTGTTTCCATACATAGTAATTATATCAGATTGCAAAAAAATAGAAAATAGAGGGGGCGTGCCTCGACATTCATGTCGTTACGACAACTCTTCGAGTTGTTACGGATTTTTCCTGCTTTTTACAACGCGCCATCCCTGGCGCACTATAAAAAAACAATTAATCTGTCTTTTCGTCGAGTCGGGCTATCCGCGGTTTCATTGCCTTACGGCAACGCTTCGCGCCGCTACTATCCCTCACGCGAAGACAGCAAGCGTGTCACTTTCTCCAGTTTTTTCGGCTTCCTGGAGGGGTCTCAGGATTTTTACGCTGATTTCACTTCCCGCAGCAGGCAGGTTGGAGTCTTTTGTCGAAAAATTTAGCTGACAGTGGAGAAAATTTTCGGTCACGGCATGGATAATCACCCGGTCCTTGAAGATTTTCGCCCGGTGGACTGTCTCGCACACGGCAGGAAGACTCTGGCCGACAAAGGAATTGATGTATTCAGTCTTTGAGTTTTTGTTGAATTCTTCGAGGGCAGCAATCCTTTTGTCAGTAATATAGTTTGGAACCATCGGGCGCATTTTAAAGGCTTCTGTTCCAGGACGGGGACTGAAGGGAAAGGCGTGGACAAAGGTAAAGCCACATTCTTTAAGCATCTTGAGGGTCAGGTCAAAATCTTCGTCACTTTCACCAGGGAAGCCGGCGATAATGTCACAGGCGATGAAAGGATTCTTCTTTGCTTTTCGCAAAAGTTCCGTGGCACGGTAAACAGCTTCGATTTTATAAGGGCGTTTCATGCGCGCAAGGACTGAATCACTACCGCTCTGAACGGAAATATGGAAATAAGGCCGCACTCTCGGATTTTCAAGAATTGAAGCCAGTTTTTCATCGACGATTTCCGGGTAAAGGCTTGAAATGCGGACACCGATTTTCTGCGTATTCTGCAGGATGAGCTCCAAAAGCTCGGCAAAACGCACTTTTCTTCCATTATATTCACTTGAATACTGGGAAATGTTTACGGTCGTAATGACCACCTCACTCTGCCCCGCCCCTTCAAGCTTCTGCACCCTCTCAATGACTTCCTTTGCATCGAGGGAAACGGATTTTCCGCGGGCAAGACGAATTCGGCAGTAAGTGCAGACGCAGTTGCAGCCGTCCTGAATTTTGAGCGAGGAACGCGAATGATTTATGAAAGTTTCTGTTGCAAGGCGGAAAGGCGAAGTAATCACGTTCTGCTCAGAAGAATTGTTTTCCTTGTCGAAGATTTTCTGGATTTTCTGAGAGATTTCAAGTCCTGTGATGGATGGATTTTCCTCGAGGATTTTTTTGAGGAAGGACGGCAAATCAGCAAGGCTTCCCTTGTGCTGGCCTCCGAGAACGCAGACCCTTTCGTCAATCGCCATGATTTCTTTTTGATCAAGCTGGGCGTAACAGCCAGTGACGGCGACGGCAGAATTCGGACAGCATTTTAAAAGCATTCGGATGATTCTTCTTGCCTTCTGCTCGGCTTTGGCTGTGACAGTGCAGGTGTTTACCACGCAAAGGACAACGCTCTCATCAAAAGACCTGGCCGTAAAGGGCTCCATGGTGACGGAAAAATCTGAGTCTGTAAAAAAGCGGGCTGCACCTTCGCTCTCAACCTGATTGAGACGGCAGCCCAATGTTTCAAAATGAATTGTTTTGTTCATAATTTTAAGATTATCGGACTGCCCCGATAATGACATCTTAGCGCAGGCGGGCAGCTACACGCTCTTTGCCACGAGCAGCGTCAGCCTGTGAAGCGTTGAGTTCGATTGCCTTTGAATATGCGTCGAGGGCTGAGGCATAGCTTCCTGCCATTTCACGCGCATATCCGCAGCGGGTCCACCACAAATCAACAAGCGGCTCTGTGTAAACTGCGGTTGTCATTGAAATGTCGGCATGCTGATATTTGCCCTGACGGATGTAAATTTCACCCATATAATAGTAAGCATTTCCGATTCGGGCTGCATTTGAAGGAGCGCTCGCAATGTATGTGCGGAACATTTCAAGAGCCTCGCCGTTTTTGCCCTGATAGTACTTGGCCTCACCCAAAACTTCCATGAGTCGGACGTCACCCGGAGCGATTTTGCGGGCTTCGGTGGCACGGACTTCAGCTTCGGCATACTGGCGGTTTCGAACCAGAGACCAGCAGAGGACACAATAAGAATCGATATTGCGGGGATTGATTAAGATTTCCTGCTCACAGATTTTGATTGACTCCGGATAATTGCCGTTGCGGTACAAGACAAGGGCATCTGGCTTTGACTGGGCAGAAATAGCCGCAAAAGAAAAAACAAATGCTAAAAGAAAGATGAACTTTTTCATAAAATTACTCTCCTGTCATCGTGCACTTTCCGCTGAAATGAGCGCCAGGCTCAAGCACGACTTCTTTTGAGATAATATCGCCGCTGACAGAACCAGTGGCTGTAACAAAAACAAGGTCTTTTGCAGTAATGTCGCCCTCGACCTTGCCTCGGACAAGCACTCGTGAAGCATTGATTCCGGCTGTTACCACGGCATTTGTGTCAACAACCAAATCACTTGTGGCATCAATTGCACCTGTGACAGTACCGCGAATCATAAAAGGCTTGGTAAATCGAATTGTGCCGCGAAAATTTATATCGGAAGCAAGGATTGTGTCAAAATCCTCTTCTTCTACATCAAAAAAATCAGAATCCTTTACATCGAACATATTCTATTATTTTACAATCAATGGAGTTTTTTTTCAATAATACAAATTCTGATTAAAACCAAAGCCTGAGACCAGCCGTGCATGGGAAATTCACCGGTCTGAAAAGGAGCGAACAGGAGCCATCTTCCTTTGAAGCCCCGAAATATGGATTCCAGACAGCCTGACCAAAAAATTCAAGCCGCCTGTTAAAGAAAAACATGTCAAATCCGGCACCAAAACGGCAGCCCATCGCAAAAACAGTCTTGTCGGCTTCAAAAGTGGCCCCGTAACTCATTCCCCAGAGGACAAAATAATCCAGATGCCGGGCAAGTCTTTCATTTATAAACCAGTCGTCCAGAAAAAGCGTGATTGTGTTTTCTTTGAGCTGGGAATTAAAAAAAAGGCACCAGGGAGACTCGTCACTTCTTGCAGAAAAAGAGACCATTTCGTGAGAATCAGCGGAAAGGCTGTAAGAAAATGCTCCGCCAAGCCCCACCCGGGCAAAGGAAAGCGAAGAAAAACCGGCAAAAATAAAAAAAGCCAGGAAGAATTTTTTCATTTGTGATTAGAAAATATAGAAAAAAGATTATCGGGTCAAGCCCGAAGGTCACGGCAATCTTATTCCTTTCTTTCGATTTTTTTAAATTTTACGCCGTTCAAAATAAGGTCGCCATCCTTCATTTCGTAATTTTCGCAGTAGTTATCAGCGCCAATCGACGGATCTTTCGCAAAATATTCATCGTAGCTGACGACTTCTTCTCCGGTGCTCTGAACTTTTGAAACTTCAAAAACTATGATGGAACTTTTCTGCTCATATTCACCGCTAAAAACAAGATCCTTGTTGCAGTATCTGGAAAAATATTCCTTGGCGGCCTCGACATCTTCGGAAGAGCTGATGAACTCAACCCGGTCAACTTCCTGCAGGACCTTTTTGCTGAAACGGCCGCGCTCTGAAAAAGTGAGGACAATATTCTGTTTTGTATACAAAAATGCCTTGACAATATCGCCGGTGGTTGATGGTTCGGCAAGATCTGATTTGAGCATAATGTCTGCTTCCCATGTTCCAGAAATATCCGGCTTTTTCCCTGATTTACAGGAAAGAAGCGAAATCATAAGGAGAAGTGAAGCAAATAAAACAAAAAACTTTCTCATAGGTTCTGAAAAATTCAAAAAAGTTTAAATAAAAAAGCCTACTCAGGTTTCCCTTTTCGGCCTTTTGGAAATTCCCGGATGGACTTACTCTCCGGAAACGATTGTTGTGTTTCTAATGTAAATACCGCCCATAATGTTTGTTGTACGGATATCTACAGTAGAGACGTGTGTGATTCCACCGTTCTTAGCAGCGTCCAAAATATCGCCCTGTCCAATGAAAATCAGACCGCAGATAATATGGCCGGTGCTTTCGCCTCTCTTGGAACCGATGTCACCATTAATGGCGACAGGATGAAATGTTGTACAGCTGACAGCGAGCATCAATGTAAGAGTTCCAATAAGAGCAGCTAAAAATCTTTTCATAATTTCCTCCTATGAAAACCTAAATATCTTAAATCTATTTTAAGAACAAGAGGCTCTCATGTCAAGGAAATTTTAATGTTTAATTAAGAAAATTTTAACAGTCCTGATTCAGCTTTTACCAAGATTTTTGAGTCCTCGCCGAATTTTCCGGCCAGTATTTCCTTCGCCAGAGGATTTTCAACGTAAGTCTGAACGGCACGCTTAACCGGTCGGGCACCGAATGCCGGGTCATAGCCTGCCTCGCTCAAAAAGTCGATTGCGCTCTGGTCAAATTCAAGGCTGATTCTTCGGTCAGCCAGGCGGGCTTTTACTCGCTCCAGCTGATTCTTAACGATTCCGCCGATGCAGTCTTTTGAAAGACGAGCGAACATTACGATTTCGTCGATTCGGTTCAAGAACTCAGGACGGAAAGTCTTTTTCAAAAGAGAATCTACCGCCGGACGAAGGGCTGCCATCTTTTCAGCAGAGTCAGCATCAAGAATCAAATCGCTTGCAAGGTTGCTGGTCATGATGATGATTGTGTTCTTGAAGTCAACCACCCTGCCCTGTCCGTCAGTCAGTCGGCCGTCATCAAGCACCTGCAGGAGCACGTTGAATACATCCGGGTGAGCCTTTTCGACTTCATCAAAGAGGATTACGCTGTAAGGCCTTCGGCGAACTGCTTCTGTAAGCTGACCGCCCTCGTCATAGCCCACATATCCCGGTGGAGCTCCAATCAGGCGGGTCACGCTGAATTTTTCCATGTATTCAGACATATCGATTCGGGTGAGGGCCTTTTCGTCGTTAAAGAGGAAGTCGGCAAGAGTTTTTGCAAGCTCAGTCTTTCCAACGCCTGTAGGTCCGATGAACATAAAGCTTCCCAGTGGTCTGTTGGGGTCGTTGAGGCCAGCCCGGTTTCGCCTGATTGCATCGCTTACGACAGAAACGGCTTCGTCCTGACCGATTACCCTCTTATGAAGGACTGATTCAAGCTGGACGTATTTCTGCTTTTCGCTCGTGAGCATTTTTGCAATCGGAATTCCAGTCCATGTGCTTACAACGCGGGCAATGTCTTCTTCAGTGACTTCCTGCCTCAAAAGTGAATCCGAAACGCCGTTGTCTTCTTTTGAATGGCGGGCCTCGTCTGCTTTCTGAGCCTCTGCAAGTTCCTTTTCAAGAGCCGGGATTTTTCCGTATTTAAGCTCGGCGGCCTTGTTGAAGTCTCCCTCTCGGGTGTATTTTTCTTCCTCAAAGCGGGCGGCTTCAAGCTGCTCCTTAAGCTCGCGGCTCCGGTTGATTTCTGCCTTTTCGTTCTGCCACTGTAACCTCATTGAATCGCGGCTGGCTGTCACTTCGGCAAGTTCCTTTTCAAGTTTCTGCAAGCGCTCTTTGGATGCGGCATCGTCTTCCTTGGAAAGAGACTGCTTTTCAATCTGAAGCTGGAGGATTTTTCTTTCAAGCTGGTCAAGCTCAGTCGGCTCGCTCTCAATTTCCATCTTTAATCGGCTTGCGGCTTCGTCAACAAGGTCAATCGCCTTATCCGGCAAAAATCTGTTAGTGATGTAGCGGTTGCTCAGCGTTGCGGCTGCGACCAGGGCTTCGTCATTGATTTTAACTCCGTGATGAATCTCGTATTTGTCACGCAGGCCACGCAAAATCGCAATCGTGTCCTCGACGTTAGGCTCTGCACAATAGACCTGCTGGAAACGACGTTCCAGTGCGGCATCTTTTTCGATGTATTTTCTGTATTCGTTTAAGGTTGTAGCTCCGATTGCCTTGAGTTCACCACGGGCAAGGGCCGGCTTGAGCAGATTGCTTGCATCCATGCTGCCCTCACTTGCTCCGGCTCCCACAATCGTGTGAAGTTCATCGATAAAGAGAATTATCTGTCCTTCTGATTTTGTAACTTCTGTGATTACAGCCTTAAGTCTTTCCTCAAACTCACCCCGGAATTTTGCTCCGGCGACAAGGCTTCCCATATCAAGTGAAAGAAGACGCTTGTTTTTGAGGGATTCAGGAACGTCTCCCTGGGCGATTCGGCGGGCAAGTCCTTCGACGATTGCCGTCTTACCGACACCAGGCTCACCAATCAAAACCGGATTGTTCTTTGTTCGTCGCACAAGAACCTGCATTACCCGGCGGATTTCTTCGTCACGGCCGATTACAGGGTCAATTTTGTCCTGGCGGGCGCGGGCTGTCAAATCGGTGCAGTATTTTTCAAGGGCCTGCATTTTGCTTTCAGGGTCGTTTGAGTCAACTTTCTGATTTCCCCGGACTGATTTTAAAGCCTCAAGAATTGTCTGGCGTGTAACTCCGTACTGATTAAGAAGCTGGCCTGTCCTGCCGTCGCTCTGAGCCATTGCAAGAAGGATATGCTCAACCGAAAGGAACTGGTCTTTTAAGGCAGACATTTCCTTTTCAGCCTTTGCAAGAACTTTCTGAGCCTCGCCTGAAAGCTGCATCTGGACATTGCCTGTGACGCGAGGATATGTATTCAGCAGATTTTTTGCCGCTTCAAGAAGGTTTTCTTTCTGAACTCCGATTCTTTCTACAATCGGGGAAGTGATTCCATCTTTTTGCTCCAGCATGGCGACAAGAAGATGAGGAAGGCCGATTTCTGAATGGTCATTCTGCTGGGCAAGGGCCGAAGCCGCCTGCAAAGCGTCCTGTGTCTTTAAGGTAAACTGCTCGTAATTCATAAAACATTACCTCCATTTTTAACTATCAATTTCAAAATAAGGAAAAAAAGTGAAATCGGCAAGAAAAAATTCTGTGTAAATCCGTGGAAACTGTGCTTTAAAAACAAAAAACCGCCCCGATTGGAGCGGCTTCGTACCATTCAGAAACTACTATTTGCTGTAGTATTCGACAACCATCTGGTCGTTGATCTGAACTGGGATTTCTGAGCGGAGTGGGAGGCGAGCCAACTTACCTGAGAAGTTGTCGTCGTCACGCTCGAGGTAGTCAAGTTTAGCCTTGTTGTTTGCAAGGTATGTAGCCTTGAACTGCTCGCTCTTGCGCATTTTCTCAACCAAAGAAATTGTTGAGCCTACTTTTACTGCGTAAGAAGGGATGTTGATTACTTTTCCGTCAACTTCAATGTGTTTGTGGCTTACCATCTGGCGAGCCATGCGGATTGAAGAAGCGAATCCCAAGCGGTAAACGAGGTTGTCGAGGCGAGTCTCGAGAGAAACCAAGAGAGCAACACCTGTCATTTCCTTTGATTTAGCAGCTTTTTCGAAATATCGGCGAAGCTGTTTTTCGAGGATGTTGTAGTAAGCCTTTACTTTCTGTTTTTCGATCAAGTGCAAAGCGTAGTCAGAAGATTTCTTTGTCTTCTTGAATGCTGGTGCACCAGCCCTGTCCATTGCCTTTGGGTGTCCGCAAACGTTAACACCAAGTCGTCGACATTCCTTAAAACGAGGATTGCGTCGTGTAGCCATTTTAATGCTCCTAAAAATTTTTTAATCAAGGCAGATTCTAAGTTAGCCGCGAAGAATAAGTTGCTTGATTTTTCAAAGTCACTATTTAGAGGGTACCTAAACAGTGAAGAATATATTAGCAAAAGTATCAATCTGAATCAAGGTGCTAAGCCGAATTTCTCCCCTATTTTTAAAGAAAAATAATTAAAACAGGATTGAAAAATAAGGAAAATGAGGTCATAATATAAAGGTTGATAATTTTCTTTTTTATAAGAAGGAATAGGAGAGCCCATGCTTAAAAAAATCGGCTTTTGTCTTTTAACGACCACATTAATTTTCTCAGCCCTTTCATGCAATAAAAAAACTGCGGATTCCGCAAATGAAAAAGAAGTTACCCTCGTTATGGCCGAAGTCAACCCGGCCGGGACAATCGCAGGCCAAACAGACCAGGCTTTCAAAGAAAAAGTTGAGGAACTTTCTGGAGGCAAAATCAAAATTGACCTGCACTGCTCAGGCATTCTGGGCGACGTTGATTCAGTCATGGCACTCATGCTCAAGCCTAATTCTACAATTCATATCCATCGAATGTCCGCCGTTAACATGGCAATGTACGGCTGCAAAAAATCTTCTCTTCTTTCAGTTCCGTTCACATTTTCAAGCAAGGAGCATTTCTGGCGTTTCGTAAATTCCGATTCAGCTCAAAAAATTCTCGATGAACCACTTGAAATTGGTCTTGGTCTCAAAGGTCTTTTCTTTGGCGAAGAGGGGTTCAGGCATTTTTTCTCAACCAAAAAGATTTCTGGGGTGGAAGATTTCAAAAATCTTAAAGTACGTGGCACAAATGACAAAGCAATGCAGGGAATGTTAGAGGGATTGGGCGCAACTTCTGTTCCTGTAAACTACGCCGACTTGCTTCCGGCACTTCAAACAGGCGTAATCGATGCGGCCGAGCAACCAATCGCAAATTATCTGGCAAATCATTTTTATGCCGTAGCCCCCTACATGATTCTTGACGGACACACCCTCGGCGTCATGGAAACAATCATCACACAGGAATGCTGGGATTCACTTTCAGAAAATCAGCAGAAGATTTTAATTGAGGCAGGAAAATATGCATCAGAATTCTGCCGTAAACTCTCACAAACCGAAGAAAAGCGTGTAGAAGATGCCCTGCTCAAAGAAGGCGTAACCCTCACAAACGTAAGCGATATTACCCCATGGCAAGAAGCCTGTTCACAAGTCATCAAAGAAGGTTCCATGGTTGATTACGACCTCTACCGCGAAATCCTAAATAAAGCCAGGGCAAAGAAATAGCTAAATGCTCTTCTGCCTGTCCAGGCTGCCCTCGATGCACTTAAAAAACACTTCCATGCATACGCGGGCATCATCCGTAGCCCGGTGAGCGGACTTCACTTCAATTCCAAACTGAGATGCAAGATGCTGCAAAGTCCAGTGCCCATTTTCCGGGAAAGCCCAGCGTGAAAATCTCAGGGTATCAATTGCTTTGTTCAAAAGGGGGGCATGATTCATTCGTTCCAGCTCTGCATTCACGAACCGCAAATCAAACTGAGCATTATGAGCCACGATAATTGAGTCCTCGCCCAAAAAAGAAAGAAAATCGCCCGCAAGCTCATGAAATTCCTTCTGGCCATAGACCATTTTGTTCGTGATTCCAGTAAGTTCCTGACAAAAATGCGGAATTAAAATCCGGGGATTAACAAGAGCGGAAAAAGTTCCGAGCACGCCAGACTTATCAAATTTAACGGCTCCAATCTCAATAATTCTGTCTTCAGCAGGCTTAAGTCCGGTAGTTTCTGTATCAAGCGCGCAAAAAACCGCCCCGCTATTCAAAAGCCGGTTCATCCGCCGGTAATCATTAAGTAAATGTAAGTGTGATTTCATATAAATTGGAAGTTGAAAGTTGAAAGTTGAGAACGCGTAATCTCAGTTTCTTTAAAACATCAGATAAAACTAAAAAAATGGGTGGAGTCGGGGTTGCGGCACGAACTCGCCCCTACGAGCACAGCTCTTCGGGAGACTCGCTAAAAACTCACCTCGTGAGTTTTTGCCCTGCAATGCAGGGCCGCTCACTATGAGCTTGCTCACTGCGGTGTTTGATGACGCGTTCCCGACGGGAACCCATTTTTTTTGCTTATCCAGCTAGTCTAATAGAAGCAATTTGATTATGCGTTTTCAAGAACTGATTTGATGTCAGCTTCGATTGCGTTGCATACAGCTGCGCTCTCAGCCTTTGCCTTGTCAAGACCTGCAGAAACGTCTGTGCGGGCGTTGATGTAGAACTTGATTTTTGGCTCTGTTCCAGAAGGACGTGCAGAAACGATTGTGCCGCCTTCAAGCAGGAACTGGAGAACGTTTGACTTCGGAAGCTTGATTGCAGTTTTTGCAGAAGGATTTTCAGGATTGTAAGAAACTGAATTTCCGATGTCTTTGATTTCAAGAACTTTCTTGCCGCCCAAAGTTTTGAGGCCCTCTGTGCGGAGTTTTGTCATGATGCCAGCCATAACTTCTTTTCCGGCACTTCCCGGAAAGTACTGAGAAATAGCGCGGTCCTCGAAGTAACCGTATTCGCAGAACATATCGTCCAGGTGCTCAAGGATTGACTTGCCTTTTGAAGCCCAGTACAAAGTCATTTCAGCACACATTGCAGCGGCAGAAACACCGTCTTTGTCCATAACTTCTTTTTCAACTTTGTAGCCGTAGCTCTCTTCAAGACCGTAAACGTAAGTCTCGCTTCCGTCTTTCTCAAATTCGTCCTCGACAGCGGCAATCCATTTGAAGCCGGTCAAGCATTCGTGCATTTTTACGCCGTATTTTTTACAGATGTAGTCACAGAATGGAGATGTAACGATTGAGCGGATAGCGGCACCGTTTGCAGGCAATTTTCCCAATTCTTTGCGTGAAAGAAGAACGTACTCACAGAGAAGGGCGCCCATCTGGTTTCCAGAAACGAGAACGAATTTTCCGTCTTTGCCTGGGAATGCTGTACCGAAGCGGTCTGCATCCGGGTCAGTTGCCATTACACAGTCAGCCTTTTCTTTTTCGCCAAGAGCGACTGCCATTTTGAGTGCAGGAGCTTCCTCTGGGTTTGGTTTTTCAACTGTTGGGAATGCGCCGTTTGGATCACGCTGCTCTGGAACTGTGATAACTTTGAGCCCGAGCTCACCGAGAACCTTTTCAACGTGCATTGCACCTGTTCCGTGGAGAGGTGTGTAAACGATTTTAACAGAAGAAGCCTTTTCTTTGATAAGCTCCGGGCGGAAGAGCTGAGCCTTACACATAGCCCAGAATTTCTCGTCGATTTCTTTGTCGATGAGGACGAGCTTGCCTGATTTGATTGCATCTTCTTTAGAGATTGTCTTTACTTCTTTTACGGCATTTACTTCATTGATGATGCCGACGTCATGAGGCTCGATAACCTGAGCACCGTTGTCCCAGTAAGCCTTGTAGCCGTTGTACTGTGGCGGGTTGTGAGAAGCTGTTACTACAACACCAGTCTGAGCTTTGAGAGTGCGGATTGCGAAAGAAAGCTCTGGAGTTGGTCGGAGACCTGTGAAGAGGTAAGCTTTGATTCCGTTTGCAGCGAGAATGAGGGCTGTTGCCTCAGCGAATATGTCTGAGTTTTTGCGTGAGTCATATGCTACAACTGCGCTCAAAGTGCCGTCTTTTGCCTTCTCAGGGAAAGCTTTAAGAACGTAGTTTGCAAGGCCCTGAGTTGCGAGGTTGATTTCGAGAGTGTTCATGCGGTTTGTTCCGCCGCCCATTACACCACGAAGACCACCTGTACCGAATTCAAGTGTCTGATAGAATCGGTCTTCGAGCTCAGCAAGAGCATCTTTGTCATCAGCCTTAGCGACAAGCTCTTCTACTTCTTTTCTGAATCGCTCGTCTTTTTCTTCTGCAATGTACTTTTTAGCACGTTCAAGAATTTCTGCTTTTTCCATGATTTTCTCCTATAAATTATCTGCCTTTAGAATCATGCTTCGCTCCCAATCGAGAAGTTCATGTTCCTCAGCCGAATTGTTGCCTTTTACATCACACAGAACCCGGAATACAGGCTCGGTGCCACTGCCCCTCATCCAAATGTAGGCGAGAGGTAATTTATCTTTGCCGGTAAAGAGGATTTTTAAGCCGCCTTTGCCGTTTTTTGAATAGTCAGTAAGCTTACGGTTTTCTTCGGTGCCGTTTGTACCGATTGCTTCGTAAGCTTCAATTCCATATTTTGAAGAAAGTTGAGATTTTTTGCAATTCCATTCCTCTTCAAAAATCTTCTGGAAATTTGCCTTTAAGACTGAATGGTCAGTCGTTTTGATTTTGAGGATTGCCCTCTCTTCTGCAACGCCGGTTGTCGTGTAAACAGGAAGGGTTTCAATCACATCAAGAAGAGTGAAATCGTTGTTATATGGGAGATTCTGAGAATCACACCAGATGTGGAAGAGACCCTTGATTTTTTTGCCGCCCTCTTCTGAATCACGAAGAACCAGAAGCTTGACCAGGGCAAAGATTGTGTTGAGCGGGTCACGGACAGCTGCCGGATGAGTGATGTTGCCGCCGTTGCTTCCTTCGCCAAGAATGCGAACCGTGAATCCTTCATCCCGCTTTTTGCGGGCCAGATTTACGACGTTTGCCTCGCCTACTTCCGCACGGAAAAGACTTGCTCCGAAAGCCTTAGTAACTTCGTCAATGCGCATTGATGTAGGACAGTTTGCCGCAACCGCAAGATTTTTGCCATAGTTGCTGCCAGAAACCTCATCAAGATATTTCATGTAAGAAAGCTCTGAGAGGACTGAAAGGGCGAAAACTTCCTGTGCCTTGAGGACTTCAGCCTTGCCGGTCTTTTCGTTCCAGAAAACGATGTTTCCGCGGTCTCCGTCACAGTCAGGCATATAGCCCAGCTTGACTTCTGAATGACCTTCTTTTTGAAGCCTCTCCATTTCGGAAGCAGCCCAGACAAGATTTTCCGGCTCAGGGATAATCGCATGTACGATTCTCCCAGGCTCGTCATTGATTCCGTAATAAGAAATTCCTGCATCCTTGAAGACAGTCTTGTCAATTGAAAGGGTGCGGGCAGAACCGTTCATGTCGGCAATGATTCCCAGCGGATTTTCGGAAATGCTCTGCTTTATTTTTGAGAAAAGCACTTCCTGACCGGCTTTGTCGCCTGTAGCAGAAATAACTTCTTTTGAAAAAGCCATGTAAGCCGACTTTGCATCAACCTTTGACTTTTGACTTCTAGCAATTACTTCGTTTGCCTGGTCGCGGGCTTCTTCCGGGGAATTTGCATTTTTGGCAGACTTGTGCTCGCTCAAAATTGCCTTGATCCGCTCGATTTCTGAAGGAGAAGCACATTTTTCATTGAGGGCCTTTACCAGTTTGGCATTTTCAGTGCCGTTCAAAACTCCGCCGTCATCAAGACCAAATTTGATTCCGTTGTGACCGATGGGGTTGTGGCTTGCCGAAATGTAGATGAAACCAGAAGCCGACTTGCCGTAAGCCATAATCTCAGGAGCCGCAATGATTCCCGGATAATTGACGCGGATATTTTTGGCAACGAGGACTTTGAGCATGGCCTGACAGATTGCCCTGCCGGTTGGCCTTGTGTCCTGGCCCAAAATTACGACCGGGGAAGCTTTTTTTTCTATTATATAGTCTGCAAAAACTTCGGCTGCAATCCCGGAAAGGATAGAGTCGTTTTCGCTGATTTGTGATGTATTGTCATTTTCATCGCCCGAAATTGCGAAAACCTTTCGCCATCCCGAAGCTGATGTAATCATATTATGTTCCATAATTTTTGTATTTTAGCACGGAATTAAGTGTAGTTTCAATTAGGGAGAAGGCCCAGCTGAGCGCAGGTAAAGATGATTGCAAAAAGAGAAAATGCGCTGACCAGAGTAGTCCAGACAACAAGCTGACCGGCAAGTTCCGCATCACTTCCCATTTCGGCAGTCATTGGAACCGTTGAAACAGCAAGAGGCGTGCCGAATAGGGCTATCAGGGCCGGAAATTCAAGGGAACGGAAGCCAAGTGCATAGGCCGCTGAAAGACAGACCAGGGGACAGATGACGGTTCTTGCAATAACACCGGCAATAATTTTGTATTTGAGCCGGGCAACCGCACTGAAAGTGAAATTACCGCCCAAAGCCAGAAGAGCGACGGGACTTGCGGACTGAGCCAACATGGAAATGGTCTTGTAAATAAAAGGAAGATTCTGTTTGATTGTAAAATATTTGCTTCCGTCCGGTGCCACAGGAATGATGTAGCGGACAGAAAGGCAGACGATACCAGAAAAAACGCCAAGAATCAGGGGATTTGTAGCGATTTTTTTGAGAACGGAAAGCAGACTGACTTTTTTGCCATTTTCGCTGACAAAAAGTGAAAGGGCAATTATCGCAAGCACGTTGAAAGTCGGAATTGAGACCGAAGAAAGGATTGAAGCCGCAACCACAGGTCTTGCATCCCCGGAAGAAATGGACATGGCCAGAGAAATTCCGATAATCGCATAATTTGAGCGGAAAGTACACTGAACCATAACGGCCTTCTGCCTGTCATCACGAACCGTAAGCCTGACAATAAAAACAGACAGAAAAAAGAAAAGCAAAGTTGAAAGAATTGCAAAGAGACTGATGGCACCGTACTGGGTGATTTCAAAAAGATTCTCCACATTGTAAACGTTGAAAAACAAAAGACATGGAAGACAGCAGCGGAAGCAAAGTTTGTTGAGCAGAGGGAAAAATTTCTCGTCAAGAAGACGGATTCTCTTCAAAAAATAACCGACCGCAATTATAAGTACAATCGGCAAAACCGCATTCAAAGTAAAAAACAGATTCGAGAGCAAAGTAAAACTCCTTGGCAGGGATTGTAAAGGAAAATCAGAAAAAAATCAGCATGGGAAAGAAAATAAGGACATGAGAATTCGTCTTGCTAGCCCTCACTTTTTTCTATAAAATAGACCTCATGGCAGACACAAAATCACAATTCAAATCACTTATCGCAGACGCAGTTAACGAAATCATAAAAGAAAAGAATCTCGAAGCAGAAGCTGTCGCAGCAGAAAAAATCGTCGTTCAGCCTTCTCCAAATCCTGAAATGGGCGACATCGGATCCCCAATGTTCATGTTCGCAAAAGCCCTCCGAATCGCTCCGCCTCAGATTGCACAGGAAGTTCTTGCAAAAATCGGAAGCAAGGCAGCTGAATTGGGCGAAGTTCTTGCAGTAGGCCCTTATGTAAACCTCAAAATGGACAAGGCCGGAGCTGTAAAATCAATCCTCTCAAAAATCGAAAGCGAAGGCGAATCTTTCGGAACTCTCGACAACGACGGAAAGCCACACCTGGCCGGAAGCAAAATCATGATTGAGTTCTCTTCCCCAAACACAAACAAGCCTCTTCACCTGGGACACATGCGAAACGATGCCCTCGGTGAATCAGTTTCACGCATTCTCAAAAAAGCAGGTGCCGAAGTCTGCAAGGTTGACCTCATCAATAACCGCGGAATCCACATCTGTAAGTCAATGCTGGCATACAAGCTCTTCCACGAGGCAAAGGGCGACACACCGGAAAACCTGGGAATGAAGGGAGACCACTTTGTAGGTCAGTGCTATGTTGAGTTCGACCGCTACTTGAAGGGCGAAAAGGACAAACCTGAGACAGCTCACCCTGAGGCACAGGAAATGGCCGAAGAAATGCTTCGAAAATGGGAAGCAGGCGATGAGGAAACCCGAAAGCTCTGGCAGACAATGAACGACTGGACTTTCAACGGCGTAAAAGAAACTTACGACCGCACGGGAGTCAGCTTCGACAAATTCTACTTTGAAAGCGAAACCTATCTCAAAGGAAAGGACGAAATTCAGAAAGGATTGGAAAAAGGCGTATTCTTCAAGGCAGAGGACGGAAGCGTTCGCGTTGACGTAACAGAGGTTGTCGGAAAAGGCAGAGACGGCGAAGACCACGAAAAGGTTTTGCTTAGAAAAGACGGAACATCAGTTTACATCACACAGGATATCGGAACTGCAATCAGCCGCCACGACGACTGGGCTTTCAACGAGCTGGTTTATGTCGTTGCAACCGAGCAGAACTTCCACTTCAAAGTCCTCTTCTACATCCTCAAAAAACTCGGCTTCGACTGGTCGAATAAGCTCTATCACCTCGCTTACGGCCTGGTAAACCTTCCGAACGGCCGAATGAAGAGCCGCGAAGGCACAGTCGTTGACGCAGACGATTTGATTGACTCGCTCCACGCAGACGCACTCAAAGCAATCAAAGAAAAAGGCCGCGAAGAAGAAGTAGGAAACGCAGACGAGGTGGCAGAAAAAGTCGCACTCGCCGCCCTCCACTACTATCTCCTTCAGGTCAGCCCGATAAAAGACATGGTTTTCAATCCGGAAGAATCATTGAGCTTCAACGGAAACACAGGCCCATATTTGCAGTACATGGGAGCACGAATCGCTTCAATCCTGCGAAAGGCCGCAGACGAAGGAACAAGCCCGGCAAGTCCTGAGAACGCAGCAAAACTTCTCAAAGCAGGCGAAGAATGGGATCTGGTAAAACGCCTTGGCGAGTACCCGGAGACCATAGCAAGAGCCGCAACAGCCAAAGACTCGTCAATCATGGCAAACTACATCTACGACATCGCAAAACTCTTCTCAAAATTCTACCAGCAGTGCCCGATTATGAGCGCAGAGACAAAAGAGCTCAAAGAAGCCCGCCTCGCACTCGCAAAGGCAACGCTCAGAGTGCTCAAAGAAGCAATGGGTCTGGTTCTCGTTCCATATTTGGACCGCATGTAGCGTAAAAAAGTCATAATGCCCCAGCAGGGGCATTTTTTTTGGAGTAGATATGAAATTCTTGATTTTATCAGACATTCACGGAAGCGCGCTCTGCCTGCAAACGGCCCTCGACACTTTTGAAAAAGACTGTGATGCAATCATCCTCTGCGGTGACTACCTCAATCACGGCCCCAGGAATCCCCTTCCCGAAGGCTGGGACACAAAAAAAACAGCAGAGCTTTTAAACGCACGCAAGGAAAAAATCATCTGCGTGCGCGGAAACTGCGACTCAGAAGTAGACCAGATGATGCTGAACTTCCCCTGCCTGAACGCCTACACAAGTCTAGCCCTTCCCGCCCCAAACGGAATCCGCCGGATTTTCATCCATCACGGCCACCTCTACACACGCGAAGAACTTTCCTCATGGCTCCCCAAAGGCACAATAGTCCTCTCAGGCCACACCCATGTCACACTAATGGAAGAAGAAAACGGCCTCTACTACTTCAACCCCGGTTCAATCTCCCTCCCCAAATGCGAAGAAGGTAAGACATGCGGCATACTGGAAATTGAGGGAGAAAAGGTGAAAATTGAACTTTATACGATTGAAGGGAA
Organism: Treponema ruminis; assembly: GCA_017161305.1. Lineage (GTDB taxonomy): Bacteria > Spirochaetota > Spirochaetia > Treponematales > Treponemataceae > Treponema_D > Treponema_D ruminis. The sequence goes on from CP031518.1 coordinate 2,347,373, forward strand.
ATTGCTGAAAAGCCACGAAATTACAGCAGGCGTTGCGGGCGGCGTCTGAGCCCGCAGAAAGGGGTGCGGCACAATGACTTCAGAGCACAGCTCTTCGGAGACTCACTCAAAACCTGTCTCACAGGTTTTGCCGGCTAACGCCGTCGTTCCCTATGTGACGCAGGGGAAAGACCTTTCCCCTTTTTCCTACCCAGACCTTCAGAACCTGAATTAAATCAAGCCGATAAATCCAAAAAGCGGCCGGAAGCGAGGTTGCGACAAAAACACGCTTGAACTTGTTCACCGCGTGTTTTGTGGCGCGTTCTCGCTGGAAGACCGCTTTTTGTTTTATCACGTTAATCCTTAATCCAGATTCTGAAGCTCGATCGCGATTTCTTCCATCTCCCTGTCCGTCATCGCAATCGTCTCTGCCACGCGGAAAAGCTCCCTTCTCACGCTTTCAGGCACATTCGTGTTCGTCTTGTAATGAAGTTCATGCTCCAGACAGGCCCAAAAATCCATTGCAATAGTACGCAGCTGAATCTCAACCTTAACATTATGAGTAGCCTGTGAAAGATAAACCGGAACCTCAATCACCAGGTGCAGGCTTCGGTAGCCGGACTCCTTCGGATTTTTGATGTAGTCCTTTTCTTCGAGAAGGGTGATGTCCGGCTGCTTTAAGAGCATATCGCGGACGGAATAAATGTCGGAAATATACGGGCAGATTACACGCACGCCCGCAATATCGTGAAGATTTTCGACCATTGACTCAAATGTAACAGGTAAATTCCGCTTTTCAAGCTTACCCGCAATGCTCTGCGGCGATTTTACGCGGGATTTTACAGTTTCGATTGGATTCCGCCGGCCGGAAACCTTGTTTTCTTTATTAAGAATGTCTAACTTCGTCTCTATCTGCTTGATAGCGCTCTCGTAAACCATCATAATCTGCTGGAACTCGAACGCCATTTTATAAAAATTATCAGGACTGCTGAGCAAATCCTGTTTTACAGCTATAGGAAGCTCCCTGTCAGGAACAGCTTCATAAGCAAGTGCATCTATATTCAAAATAAGGCCTCTAAAATTCTTTTTAAATATAAACAAAAGATAATAAAAAAAGTTTCAAGCGGCAAGAAAAAAAAGGGACAATGAGCGGAGAGCCCACTGTCCCGAATTTTCACGGATTTTATTACATCAATTTTCCGAATTTTCGCTCCAAGTCCTTAATCAGCTTGTACTCAAACGAATCCACAAGCGCGATATATGAAGCTTCGATTACGTCGCTTGAAACGCCCATCGTTGCCCAGTGCTCATCGCCGTCGCTGGACTCAATCAAAACGCGAACCCGGCTGGCCGTTGCTCCCTTTCCGTCAAGGACACGGACTTTATAGTCAGTAAGGTGTATCTGAGCCACATTCGGATAGAACTGCTCCAAAGCCTTTCGCATGGCAACGTCAAGAGCATTTACAGGACCGTCACCGTCACCGGCAGTCACGACGACCTTTCCATCAACATCAATCTTAAACTGGGCGAATGCGCTCTGATCATCGGCAAAGCGAGGGAACTCACCGCTGGTCTTGTAATAATGAAGATTGTAGAATGGCTGGTACTTTCCGATGGCTTTTCGGACAAGAATCTCAAAGCTTGCGTCCGCACCCTCAAACTGATAGCCCTGATGCTCCAGTTCCTTAACCCGGTTGACAATTTCAGCGACAATCGGACTTGATTTTGTAAGGGTTTTATCGAATTTCTGAACTTTTTCGACAATCATACTCTTGCCGGCAACCTCACTCATGAGGAAGACGCGCTCATTTCCGACGCTCTCCGGAGTGACATGCTCGTAGGCAAAAGGATTTTTAATGACCGCATCGATGTGCATTCCGGCCTTGTGGGCAAAGGCACTCGAACCGACATAAGGCATTCCGGCCTCAAGGGCAATGTTCGTAATCTCAGCAACCCTCTTACAGATTGGAGTAAGGTTCTGCATGTTTTCAGCAGGAATACAAGAGCAGTCCATTTTGAGCTGTAAGTCAGCAATAATAGAAGAAAGATTTGCGTTTCCAGTGCGCTCACCAAATCCGAGCAAAACGCCCTGAACGTGAGTCGCCCCAGCCTCAACCGCAAGCAAAGAGTTTGCGACCGCACAGCCAGAATCATTGTGGGTATGTACGCCAATCGCGGCAATTTTTCCAAATCGGGCTGTCACATCTTTTGTCATGTTGTAGCACTGCATCGGGAGCATGCCACCTTTTGTCTCACACAGACACAAAATCTTTGCCCCGCCACTGGCAGCAGCCTCAAGACATTTCATCGCATATTCGGCATTTTCGTTATAGCCGGTAAAGAAGTGCTCGGCATCAAAAATAACTTCCTTTTTATGGGCAACCAGAAACTCGACCGTCTCACGAATCATCTCAAGGTTTTCTTCGAGAGTAGCATGAATGATGTCCGTAACCTGAAAATCCCAGGTTTTTCCAAAAATACAGACGACATCAGTGTCAGCGGCCAGAAGGCTCTGCAAATTGGCATCCTCTGCGCACTTAATTCCCTTGCGGCGGGTTGAACCGAAAGCGACAATCTTGGAATGCTCAAGCTTAAGTTTTTTTGCCTCAGCGAAAAATTCCATGTCTTTTGGGTTCGAACCTGGATTTCCAGCCTCAATATAGCTCACGCCAAGTTCATCAAGAGCCTTAACGATATTAATTTTATCCTGTACCGAGTAAGAAATGCCCTCGCCCTGAGAACCATCCCGTAAAGTAGAATCAAGAATCGAAATCTCTTTCATAAAAATCTCCATGGGGCTACGGCTGACGCCGTCGAGCTTTGCGTGGTTCCGCTTACCGCTTCATTCTTCCACTCCCTTACGGTCGTTTCAGAACGGCTGACGCCGCCACTCCAATCTCTAGCCCGCTTAATCAGGCAGATATCGTGCCCTATTATTATCCGTCTCAAAGACATCAATTGCGTATAAATACGCGCTCTCGCCATCTGTTTTCTTTAAACCTGGAATCAATTCGATAATTCCTTCATAGATGTACATTGCGATTCGCTCCGCACTTGGATTCTGCTCAAAAAAAGCGATGTCGTTCAAATTTGTGTGGTCAATTTTATCACAAACAGCCTTTAATGCCTTTTTCAGCTCCGTAAAATCAAGGAGCATTCCGCCCTCGTCGAGATTTTTTCCCTGAACATGGGCATAAACCTTGTAATTGTGGCCGTGCAGGTTCTCGCACTTTCCGTGATAATCACGCAAAAAGTGAGCCGCCGCAAAATCAGCCTTAACACGAACTTGAAACATGCCAAAGATTATATCAGAATCCAAAAAAAAATACTATAAAGCAAGGCAGCTAAGACAAACAAAAAAAAAGCATTATAGAATTTCTGGAAAAACTGTTTGAAATATAAAAAAAACGCGCAGCGAATAAAACACTTGCTATATGTTTTAATGCTACGCGCTGAGAGAAAAAATGTAAAAACAAAATTCGAGCGGTCAAAGCAGGATTTAAGCACAGCCCTGACCATTCAAGTTTAGGATTTTATCAAACCCTAAATCAAAGCCAGAATATTTTGTATTCCGGATTTACAGACTATTTGAGAGCAGCAGAAATTCGCTCAAGAACCTTTTTGCGGTCAAGAGGTTTTACGATGTAGTTCTTTGCACCGAGAAGAAGTGATTTTTTAACCAATTCCTCTTTACCAAGAGCTGAAACCATGACAACGCGGGCATTTTTGTCGAATGCAACAATCTGCTCAAGAGCTGTGATACCGTCCATGCGAGGCATAGTAATATCCATTGTTACCAAATCGATATTCGGGCACAACTCTTTATATTTATCAACGCCGTCTTTACCGTCAACAGCTGTAGCTACGACCTCATAACCTTCACTTGTGAGAATCTGACCAAGCTGTTTAGCAACGAACATTGAGTCGTCGACAACGAGCACTCGGATTTTTGAGCCGTCAGCATTCATGCCCTCTGGCGGACGCTCGTTAATTGAAGGAAAATCCTGTTTTGTTTTCATTTTAGCACTCCTTATTATACGCGTTCGCGAATTGCGACGTTAACTTCAATTTTACCACACTCAGTGATGAGAGGAACGATGAGAGCCTCTACACTGTTTGTATTACCGCCACCAAGAGCAGCAATTTCCATCTTTTCACCAGCAAAAAGAGCCGGTGGAGTAAGGTCAAATTTGAATCCAAGCTCGTGCAATTTTGTAACTGCCTGAGCTGTGATGAGGTTAGCAAGCTCACTGATTGTAGCTTTTGCAAGCTCATCAAATTTTGTGAGAGTCTCACCGTTCATTGCAGAAGCAATGTTCAAAGCTGTCTCAAAAGTCATGTCAAAAAGAACACGACCTTCAACATCACCAGCAAGACCTACGAGGGCAGCAACACCCATTACAGGCATTGCGGTAGATTTGAGATACAAATCACCGCGTGTAACGGTTGCACCACCAAGCACTTCTTTCAAAATCTGATATGAAGTTTCTACAAATGGATTAATGTACTCTACTCTCATGAGTTTTTACTCCTTTATTATTGGCTATTTCTTTCCAAAAATAGTTATTGTTCCAACTTTTGTTGTTGACCACTTTGGATTCTCTTCAAGAGATTCATTCTGACCAAGCATAACAACGCCGTTTCCCTTGAGTTTTTCATAGAACTCAGAAACAATAGTCTGCTGACTAGGCTCTGGCAAGAACGATAGTACATCCCTAGCGAAGATTATATCGCAAGTTGGCAAGTTATTGGTGTTTGCGCAGTCGTGATATTCAAACAAAATACTATCGCGAATCTCAGGAATAAATGTGAAATCCCCGTTAGCTTTTTTTGTAATATACGGTGCGTACCAATCATTGGCAACATCGGCAGGAACTGCAAGCAAAGGTGCGTTAGAGATACTGAGCAAATCAACTTCATGAGCATAGATTCTCACTTTTGCTTCAGGATAACGCTTTCGAAGAATACAGGCCAAAGAATAAGTTTCGCAACCCTTTCCACAACCCGGATTCCAAACGACAATCTGTTTTGCGGTATTGTCAGGCAAAGCCTTAAATACTGAATCAGCATAGGCTTTATCCCACCAAGAACCATTGAAAGGTGAGAAGAACTTTTTAAGGAAAATATCTGCATCAGCTGGTGTCTGAAGCTGTGTTTTTCCCTTTCCACGCTCTCCTTCCCATTCCTTGTAACGAACCTGCATCCATTTGTCGTTAAGCATGGAAGCAGTGAATTTTCGCATTGAAGCCAAAGAATCAACTACGAAGGAATAATCAACCCGCTCTTCCTTTTTTGGAGCCGGAGCAGCCTGTTTTTTTGCAGCTCCAGCAGGAGATGCAGCTACCCTTGCAGCCATTTCCTTCATGACAGCATCTTCGGAAGCCTTGTTATCAGCCTTTGAACCGAAAATTTTATCAATATCAAGAAGAACGTAAAGGCGGTTGTTTACCTCAACTACACCCTGAATGTATTTGATGTTAATGTCACCAAACAAAGGATGCGGAGGGTTGATTGTTGATTTTTGAATTCCGACTACCTTGTCGATTTCATCAACTACGATACCAAAAGTGAGCTCACCGATTGAGACAATAAGCATATTCTCAAGGGCATCATACTCACGCTCCGGCATATCGATGTTGAAGAACAATCGCAAGTCAATAATCGGAATAATATCACCACGAAGGTTATAAACACCAAGGACAAATGGCAAAGCGTTCGGAACATAAGTGAAGCGACCTGCCTTTGCAATTTCCTTGACCTTCATAATATCAATAGCATAATCCTTGCCAGCAAGAGAGAATGTGACCATTTTATAGTCAACGACAACCATGTTGTCCTGTTTTGGAGTCTCTGCAGCATCAGCACCTGCGATATTCTGAATATTACCCAAGCTCTCTTTAAGAACGGAGTTGATAGAAGGCTTTTCTGTTGTATTTTCCATGAATCTTCTCCTTAGTCCTCTATGCTGTTTTCCTGGCGGGCCTGAATTTCCTGGCGGACGCCAAGTTCAAGCAACTGAGTGACATCAATAATAAGTGAAACAGAACCGTCTCCCAAAATTGAAGCACCGGAAATTCCAGGTGACTGTGTAAACTGATCGCGCAAAGGTTTGATTACGACATCTTCCTCGCCGATAAGGTTGTCAACCATGACACCAATTTTCTTGTCCTGAGAACCTACGATTACGACGAAGCAATAGTCACCGTCCTCGTTGGTACGGATATTGAAGAGCCGGCTCAAGCGAAGAACACTGATTACTTCGTTTCGGACATTCAATACCTCGTGGTTGTCGATTGTGTTGATTTCAGATTTTTTAACACGAACACTCTCGATAACCGATGCGATTGGAATTGAATAAACTTCGCGGCCAACACGAACCAGCAAGCCCTGAATGATAGCCAATGTAAGCGGCAGGCGGATAGAGAACTTAGAGCCCTTACCGTGCTCACTTGTTACCTGAATCGTACCGTTGAGCTTTTCAATCATCGTTTTAACGACATCGAGACCTACGCCACGACCAGAAACGTTGGTAATCTTTTCGGCAGTCGAGAAGCCCGGCAAGAAAATAAGCTGAGCTGCTTCCTGGTCGGAAAGAACTTTGCTTGGATGAATGAGGCCCTTATCAATAGCCTTCTTTTTAACCTTTTCAGCATTGATTCCGCCGCCATCATCAACTACATCGATTACGATGCTGTTGCCTTCGTTGGCAGCCTTGAGGAGAACTGTACCAGTCTCGTTTTTGCCCGCATTTTTGCGGACTTCCGGAGATTCAATACCGTGGTCAACAGAGTTTCGGACACAGTGCATGATCGGATCCATGAGGTCGTCAACTACAGTCTTATCAAGTTCTGTGTCTTCACCTTCAAGAATCAAATTAACCTTTTTGCCCAAATCCTTCTGCAAATCGCGGACGACACGAGGGAAGCGGTCGAAAACCTGACTGATAGGAACCATTCGGATTTTCATGATGCCTTCCTGCAGCTCGCCTGTGATACGGCCCAGGTTCTGGGTAGAAGAATGGAATTTGGAATTCAAATCCTTGAAACGATTTTCGAAAGCATCGAAGAATGTAGCGATGTCGCCGAAATCGTTTGTAATGTTTGCCTTGATGTCCTTAACAGCAACTCCGTTCTGAATTTCTTCGAGATACTGAGGGAGCTGCTCGAACATGCGGCGGATCTTTTCTTTGTAAGAAGAATCGAGATTCTGGAACTGAATGAGCATGTCCGCAAACTGCTGCTGGCTCTGGTTGAAAGAAGCCTTTGTGATGACAGTCTCAGAAACGAGGTTCATGAGGTTGTCAACTCGCTTTGAGTCTACGCGGAGGATAGTGCTCTGCTGTGCGTGTCCTGTAGCAGGAGCTGTTTTGGCAGCCGGTTTTGGAGCTTCTTTTTTTGGAGCATCTGCGGCCGGTGCGGCAGCGGCTGGCTGAGGTGCAGGCTCTGCTGCTTTTGGAGCCTCGGCAACAGGAGCCGGCTGTGGAGCGGCAGGAGCCGGAGCCGGAGCTGCGGCTGCAACTTCTGAAGCACCAGAATCACTTGCGACAGCGTTATCAAGATTCTGTGCATCAACACTCAATGTAACATCATCGAGGAAAGCAGTATCTTCCAGCTGTTCAGCAGTATTATTAGTAGCAACAAAATATACTACGTCTTTATGGAATTCGTCCTCATAAAGGGCATCGAAATCTGGAATGGTTTTGAGGACTGTACCACATGCCTTGAGGGCAGCAAATACCTGAATACCGCCAACGGAATTCATAGGGTTGCTTTCATCAAATGTAACGGTTACAGACCAAAGCTGCTGACCAGGCTCACAGCCCTGCTTGAGCTCAACAAGCTCATACTCTGAAAGATTGACCGTTGGAGCACTTCCAGAAGAAGCTGGCGCCGGAGCAGGAGATGCTGCAGGAGCCGCCTTTGGAGCAGATGCCGCAGCTTTGGGTTGTCCGCCACCACCAGCAATCATTCCACGGATTTTTTCAGTAATTTCATCTACGCTTTCGCCATATACGGAACCATTTTTGCGCTCCTCAAGCATGGCTTTGATGACATCAAGAGCAGTCAAAAGCGTATCAACAATATCTTCTGTAACTTTAATTTTGTCAGAACGTACTTCGTCGAGCAAATCTTCCATGGTGTGTGCAAAATGTGCAATCTCACTGAATTCAACAGTTGCTGAATTGCCTTTGAGAGTATGTGCCGCACGGAAGATTTCATCGATAGCGTCATGGTTATTAGGATCGTTCTCGATTGCAAGAATATTGCTCTCGAGGTTGTCGACCATCATTTCAGACTCAGAGAAGTAGTCCTTTAACAATTCTTCGTTAGTCGCGTCAAGATAATCACTCATATATTCTATTTTAACAGTTAGTTTTCCAAAGTCAAGTAAAAAAGAAAGATTATTTTAATATTATGGAAGCAATTTTCTTTTCTACATCCAATAATCCATAATTGACAGAAAAAAGACTATTTTCAGCAATGACTAGGCGAGCATTTTAGCGAGCAGACATACGCCTTCAACCATCGCTTTATGCTCTTCCGGGGCAATTCGGGCATAAAGAGAATCAGGTGTATCATCTGGGAGAACAGGAACCTTTTTTTGAACAAGAATTTTGCCGGTATCACAGCCAGAATCCACGAGATGAACAGTGCAGCCGCTTTCTTTTTCGCCAGCCGCAAGAACTGCCTCATGAACATTGTGGCCCCACATTCCTACCCCGCCGAATTTTGGCAGAAGGGCCGGATGAAGATTGATGATTTTACCGGAATATTCCCCGATGATTTTACCACCAAGAACAGAAAGATAACCCGCAAGAACGATTGCATCAATTTCGTACTCACGGCACAAATCCAGAATCGCATCGCTGATTGCGATTCGTTTCTCATCACGGGAAGCCGACTGTGCCTTTTCTTTTCCGAGAACAGAAAAAGGACTCCTAACCTCAACAGGAATTCCCGCATTTTTAGCCCGTTCCAAAGCATAAGCATTCTTAGTGTTAGAAATAACGAGCTTGATCCGATAGGGGCAGTCGGCATGAGAGTTCTGATAATCAATTAAAGCCTGAAGATTTGTGCCACCGCCACTTACTAAAACAGTGATATTCATTCCCCTATTCTACCATATTTAACTGTTTTATAGAATACCTCGCAATCTTATCATTTGGCCGGCCTTCAGCAAGCTTAAGAAAAATTGCAAGAGCCTTAGACTTTTCACCCTTTTCAGCCAGGGCTACGGCCTGATTCCAGTAGTTGGCATAGTTCCAGAGCTTGTCATCATCAGCAGCAAGGGAATCGAGAACCTCGCAGACAGGCTGGGGATTTTCATCGTCAAAGCTGCAAATATTACGCAAAATGTAGTCATTTTTTACGGAATCAGCAGTATTTTCATCAATAATTATACCAGAAGCCTCTATTTTTGCACTAAAATTCTTCAATTCAAGGGCATTTTTCCATGATGAGTCTGCAATCCGGTAAGATTTTCTGGAATCAGAACCCATGCAGGCACAAAAAGCCTGGCCAGACCAGATTCCCACATCAGTTTGAATCTTTATGCAATTGTGGTCCAGAATGAAAAAAGCCGTGTACAAATCATCATTCATTCCATCTGGCTTAGGAAATTTTGAGAAATTTCTTATTTCCGAATTCATTACTTCATCAAGATTTTTCATCTCACGGGCCGCATTTACGGCAGAATCGCAGTGCTTTTCATCAAAAACAGGAGCCCCGAAGACAGAAATAAGCTGGTCATCCCGGTAAGACTCAATAATTCCATCGAATTTCAGGCTTGCAGAAGAAATTTTTTCGAAGTAATAGTTCATGAAAGCCACAAACTGACCTTCATTGAGCAGGGATTTCAGGGAATCAAGGGCACGAATTGAAGAAGAAAGCAGGGAAAGCTCAATTTTTTCGCCGGAAATCATGGATTCAAAAGGATGAGCTTTAATTTTCTTCAATAATACTGGCGGAAGCGGCTGGGAAAAAGCCTGAGAAAGAGCAAGAGATTTTTCCTTTGACTCTTTAAATTGCCGCTGGTTCAAAAGGATGGCGAGGATAAGTCCTGATGCAAGGGGAACAGAAAGTCCGGTAAAAAGAGAAAACTGAATAAGGACAAAAATGACTGCAGCCAAGAGGAAAAGAATAGAAAAAAGGGAGAATGCAATCATCAGAAGATTTTTCCTGATTCTATAGGCGGCAAAGGCAAAAAGAAGGCAGAAAATCAGGGCAAGGGCAAGTGAAATCAACTTCGGGCAGAAAAAGATAAAATCCCTGGCAAGAACCATGTTCATAAGCACATAGGATAAAAGGGATGCCGGAAAATGCCGGTCAAAAGGCGTGGAAATAAAATCAGTCTGGGAATCAGAGCAAATAGCAAAAAGGCAGAAGGAATTCTGAATCGAATCAGAAAGTTTTACGCGCAGAGTCTCAATTTCTGAAAAAAGCTTGCGGCAGGAATCAAAGGACTCCTTGATGGAATTAAGGTTTTCCTCGCTGCTGCTGGCTTCGCAAAGGGCACGCTCCTGATTTCCAGAAAGAAAAGCCGACATCAGCACAAAAAACTTCTTTTTATAGAAGATATATTCGTTTTCGTTGCGGGAATTTCTGGCTCTGAGGGCGGAATTCAGGACATCGAGGGGACTTTCGGACTTAAGCTCACAGAAAAAGCCCTGGGCAGACATAGAAGTCAGTTTTTCCTTGAGTTCATTTTCAAGCATGTAGAGCTTGTAGAATTTGAAAAATGGGACATTATCGTAGTCTTTCCATGATTTTCCGGGATATTTTAAAAGAACCGAGCCGTCAGAGAGGCGCCTAATTTTTAATGAGGTCAAGGAAGAACCGTCACGCAGGGAAAGATTTTTCAAGAGCAGGGCCGAGTCAGAAAGGCTGATCATGGGAGAGCCTGTCAGAGCGAGTACCTGAGAAAAAGCCTGATTTGCGTAATATTTTCCCTCTTTTTTGGCGACTAAATGGCATGAATATGGAAGATTTTTGGAATTGATGTTCTTAAAGGCAGGGGGAGTTTTTGTATCGGCACCCGAAAGGTCTTTTGAAGGGAAAACGATTTTAAAATTCATCAGGGGAGCTTTTTTTTCGACTCCGGCCTTAACTTTTTCAACCATGGAATCGATGTAAACGAAGGAATTTTTGTCATCAGCATCAAAAAGGACGTCCTTACAGCCAAGCTCACGGGCAAGAATACGGATATTTTCTTTGGATTGAGCTGAAAGAGGGTCAAAATCATCCATAAAATCAGAATCTGAAAGGGGAACAAGGACAAGAGGAAGCGATGGCTTGCGCTCCGGCATAAATTTCTGTAAATAAAGGGAGATTTTTTGATCTGAACTGGTAAAGAATAATAAAGAAGAAATTCCGACAGCAAAGATTAGAGAGAAAACGTAGAAAACTTTTTTCATACTTTATTGTCGGAATTTCTCAGTTTTTATATAAGTTTTGTTGCCTCGTGGCTGCCCTTGAGGTCGTCACCGAGGTCTTTTGTTGCAGCTTCTACATGACCGATTTTGTAAGCCTTGAGTGGTGTGGCACCGGCCTTTTTGTATGGCTCTGTCTCAAAAGCTGCGGCCTTTTCGTTGAAGCGGGCGACGATTGCGTCTGCATCGCTTGCCTTTACAGCGAGGATGAAGCCGATACCCATGTTGAATGTGCCCCAGACTCCTTCTGAATCTGCCCCCCGCCGGATAAGCTCATCAAAGATTGCAGGCTTTGGCCATGAATCCTTTTTGATTACAGAAACAAGGTTCTTGCCCTTTGCGTACATGCGAGGAACGTTTTCGTAGAAACCGCCGCCTGTGATGTGAACCATGCCGTGGATGCTGTCACCGAATGCTCCGAGAACGTCCATTACCGGGCGAACGTAAATGCGGGTTGGTGTAAGGAGAACTTCACCGATTGTCTTGCCCTCGAATGGTGTGTCGAAATCAGAAACAAGCTTGCGTACCAGAGAGAAGCCGTTTGAGTGACAGCCTGTTGAAGAAAGACCGATGAGAACGTCACCAGCCTCGATTTTTGTGCCGGTAATCATCTTTTCTTTTTCGCCAACGCCAACGCCGAAACCAGCGAGGTCGTATTTGCCTTCGTCATAGAAGCCAGGCATTTCAGCAGTTTCACCGCCGAGAAGGGCACAGCCAGTGTCAACACAGCCGTCTGCAACGCCCTTTACAAGCTCGCCTGCAACTTTTGCATCAAGCTTGCCGCATGCAACGTAGTCAAGGAAGAAAGAAGTCTGAACGCCTGAGCAGAGAATGTCATTTACGCTCATGGCAACACAGTCAATGCCGACTGTATCATATTTTTTAAGCTGGAAAGCAATGTCAAGTTTTGTACCGACACCGTCAGTTCCAGAAACCATTACAGGATTTTTAAGTCCTTTTGGAATCTCGAACATGCCGTTGAAACTGCCCAAATCAGTGAGCAGGCCCGGAATTCGGGTTCTTTTTGCATGAACTTTGTACTCGTTGACGGCATTATAGCCTTCTTCAACATCAACGCCAGAATCTTTGTAATTTACTGCCATTTTTTACTCCAAAAGGAAATTTGATTGCCTATTATATCAGATTATTCATTCTCCGGGCAAGCGATTGGATATTCACCAGTGAAGCAGCCCTTGCAGAAACCGTAGCTTTCAGGATTGACTCCCCTGCATGCTTCCATTAAGCCCTCCGGCGAAAGGAAAGCAAGGGAATCGGCTCCAATCATCTTGCGGATTGCCTCAGTGTCATACTGGGCGGAAATCAGCTCGCTGCGTTTCGGGGTGTTGATTCCAAAGTAGCATGGGAATTTTACAGGAGGCGAAGAAATGCGGAAATGGACTTCGGTTGCCCCTGCCCGCCTCAAAATCTGTACCAGGCGCTTTGACGTTGTGCCGCGGACGATTGAGTCGTCGATGATAATGACCCGCTTGCCTTTGACATCGCATGGAACCGCATTGAGCTTTACGAAAACCATGTTTTCACGCTCTTTTTGAGTCGGGGCGATGAAGGTGCGGCCGATATATTTGTTCTTGATGATTCCTGTAGCGTAAGGAATGCCTGATTCTTTTGCATAGCCTACAGCAGCTCCCAAACCGCTGTCTGGAACTCCAACAACGACATCGGCGGCAACTCCGCTTTCACGAGCAAGCTGGGCTCCAAGTGCATAGCGGGCCTGCTGAACAGGGATTCCGTCGATTACACTGTCAGGGCGGGCAAAATATACATATTCGAAAATACAAGTGCGTTTTGAAGTGCGTTCTCCGAATTCAAAGGAAAGAACGCCATCGTCATTTATGATTACGATTTCACCAGGATTGATGTCGCGAACAAAAGTGCCGTTGACGGCGTCGATTGCACAGGACTCGCTTGCTAAAATCCAGCCTTTTTCAGTCTGTCCAAGGCAGAGTGGGCGGATTCCGTTAGGATCACGGGCACCAATCAGGCATTTGTCGGTCATGACTGTGAGGGCAAAAGAGCCTTTTATCATCTGGATTGTATCGGTAAGGGCTCGCTCCAGGCCTTTTTTGTATGAGCGGGCAATCAGTTTGACAATAACCTCAGTGTCACTGCTTGACTGGAAGGTACAGCCTGCGTCCTCAAGCATTTCACGAAGCTGCTCGTAATTTGTGAGCTGACCGTTGTGGGCTACGGCAATAGTACCGAGCTTTGAAGTCTGAACCATAGGCTGGGCGTTTTCAATAGTACAGCTGCCAGCCGTGGCATATCGGACATGGCCTACAGCAAGACGGCCCTTGAGATTTTCAAGATGCTCAGACTTGAAGACTTCGGAAACAGCACCCATGCCTTTGTGAACCCGCATTTCACTTCCGTCACTGACAGCGATACCGGCACTGTCCTGACCGCGGTGCTGAAGGGCATACAAGGCGTAATAAACCTGCTGAACAGCATTAAAGTGCTTTGCTGAATAGGGCTCCTGAACTTCCTTTCCGTTTGAATCGGTTGAAGTTTTTGAAGCCTGAAAAATTCCGACTACACCGCACTCATCATGAAATTTGTCATCTTCTGAATCAAAAAAATCTTTGTCACTCATAAGATATTTTCCTGTTTTTCGCAAATGCAAACAATAACCTAAAGTTCTACATCAAGACCGCTTGCAGCTGCATCGTCAGCAAGTTTTTTGCGGAATGCAAGAAGCTTTTCTTTAAGTTCCGGATATTTAATAGAAAGAATCTGAACGGCAAGATATGCCGCATTTTTAGAAGAATTGATTCCGACGGTAGCAACAGGAATCTGAGGAGGCATCTGTACTATAGAAAGAAGTGCATCCATTCCGCCCAATCCGTTTGATTTTCCAGGATTTACACATTCAAGAGGAACACCGATTACAGGCAAAGTAGTAGCACCTGCGATTACTCCCGGAAGAGCCGCAGCAAGGCCTGCACCTGCGATAATGACCTCACAGCCGTCTTTTTCAACCTGCTTGACTGTTTCGTGAAGAAGAGCTCCGGCACGATGAGCCGAAAGGATGTATGCCTTATAATCAACGCCGAATTCGCGGAGAACGTCGGCAGCCTTTTTCATTGTCTCTGTGTCAGATTTTGAACCGAAGAAAATAGCAACTTTCATAGATACCTCGTGAAAAGAGAATAGCATAAAACAAAAAAATAGTGAATTAAAAAGACTTTCTTTTTTGAAACTTCGGGCTTATAATAATCTTATGCCGATGATTTCTAATCAGATGAACGTATTCTGCGAGATTCACTTTGTTTTCAGGGGTAATTCCATCATTTTACAGGGAGAATCTTTGCCTGATGATGCAGTCGTTCGCAAATGTTTCGAAATGAACGTTGCCGAAGACTGGTTCGCTGAACTTGAATATGGATATTCTGCACTGCTTCTCGAAAAGGACACCCCAAATCCAGCGGGTTGCACTGATATCCCCCTGCGCGATTTTTTCCATAAAATGCAGGGCATCGAAAGAATCAACGACTTTATAAGCATAACCGACGAAACAAAAAATATTTCCGGAGCTGAGCTTGCAGGTCTTGCCGCCAGAGCGCGTGGGCTTTTAAATTTCAAGCAGGACAAAAGATTCTGCTCAAAATGCGGTGCCCCTTTAATCGACGACCTCTATTTCACGGCCCGCACATGCAGCCACTGTAAAAAACAGTTTTTTCCTCAGCTCGAACCGGCAATCATCACGCTGATAAACAAGGGCGATGAAATCCTTCTTGCCCGCCACAAAAAGCGAAATGACGGAGTTTATTCATGCATTGCAGGCTTCGTCGAAATGGGCGAGACAATCGAAAATGCCGTCCACCGTGAAGTCCTTGAGGAAACCGGCATTAAAGTCAAGAATATCCGCTACGTCGGAAGCCAGTCATGGCCTTTCCCGGACCAGCTCATGCTCGCCTTCCGTGCCGAATACGAAAGCGGCGAGATTAAAATTCAGGAAGAAGAATTAACTGAAGCCCGCTGGTTTAAGTGGAACAAACTTCCAAAGGTTCCAGGCCCCGGAAGCGTCGCCTACAATCTCATTCACGGCTGCTTCGAATAAGATTCTGAATCGAAGTTCTGCCCCTGATTTTCCCATAGGCAGAAAAAGAGCAAGTCTGTATAATTCTTTTCATGAAACGTCTTCGTCCGCTGGATTTTGCATTTATTTTTCTATTTACAGCCCTCGGCGCCTTTCTTACGGCCAAAAATCTTTTCCGCAGGGGAGCAAAAGTCCATGTCCGCGCTGACGACAGTGAATATGAGTATTCTGCAAAGGCAAACGGCATTTACAAGGTTCAGGGAGCAATAGGAATCACGACATTCGAAATCAAGGATGGTAGAATCCGCATAATCGACTCTCCCTGCCCCAACAAAATCTGCGTGCATCAGGGCTGGGATTCACCCCTTGTCTGCCTTCCCAACAATGTAATCATCACTCTGGAAGATGAAGAAGGAGAATTCGATGCCCTCACAAAATAAAAAAACTGTAGCCTATTTTGCAGCCCTTACCCTTCTTTTTTCCTACATCGAAATGATTCTTCCGAGGACAGTCCCATTTTTCAGGCTGGGTCTTGGAAACATAGCGGTCTTAATGGCCCTGAAAATTCCATTCGCCCCCTTTGCCCTTCTCTGCCTGATTAAAGCGATTGCGGCCTCCCTCATGAGCGGAACCCTATTTTCGCCCTTTTTCATTATTTCCCTGGCCCAGAGCATTTCAAGCGGCATTTTCATGTACCTGCTTTCTGGCCTTAACCGCAAAAGCGGTGAAAAATTACTTTCAGTCTACGGAATTTCAGTTTTCGGAGCCGGAATAAGCGCCCTGGTCCAGATTTTATGCTGCGCCCTTTATCTTGGAAGCGGAACTTTTGCCTTATTCGGCCCCATACTGATTTTCAATACGGCAAGCGGCATCCTCACGGCCTTTTTCAGCTTAAAATTCCAGGATTCAGAAAAAACATCTTTTGCTAAAATCGACATCGAGCAAGCAGTTGAAAGTCAGAATCAAAAGTCGGCATTCCTTCAGATTCTTCTTGCCCTGGCAATTCTTTTTGCAGCCGCTTCCATTTTTTTCATAAAGAACATAGCCATTCTTGCAACCGCCCTTGTCTTAAGCCTTGCCGCACAAAAATTCTGCAAGCGAAAGATCCTCCTTCTTCCCCACATTTCACTCTGGATTTTCATACTGATTTCTACAATTCTCGTGCCGGAGGGAAAAGTCCTTTTCAAAATATGGAACGTTTCCGTAACTGAGGGAGCCTTCGTAAGTGCCCTTCAAAAATCCCTGAGACTTTCGGCTGTCAGTGCCTTAAGCCAGTGCGCGGTTTCACTCCGCCCGCCAAAAGATTCAATCCTGGCCCTGACCCTGCTTTACTATAAGGGCATGAGCGACAAATTCATAAAGGCCAAGGGAAACATTTTTCAGAGGGCAAAGGAAAGCCTGAACTGAAGAGGATTTCAGTCTTCCACCAGGGTAACCTTTTCAAACGGGAAAATAAGCTTTATATAGGAAGAAAGTCCTTTAGAATAAAGAATTTCACGCTCTTTAGTAATCAATATAAAATCAAAATCGCCCAGGGACTTCCAAAAATCAAGGGCGGCATTCCTTCCCATGACAAAAAGCGAAGTGCTGAGGGCGTCGGCATAGATTCCTTTCGGGCAGACTATCGTAACGCTATCCAAATCACTTTCGGCAGGCCTTCCGCTTCTGGGGTCAAAAATATGGATGTAAGTCTTTCCGTCCTCGCCAGTGAAAAAACGCTCATAACCGCCGCTGGTAACAACGGCTTTTGACTCGATTTTAAGGGCACAGGCGACTTTTTCCGTGTCCCAGGGACATTTTACCCCGACAGTCCAGAGGGAGCCGTCCGGCTTTTTTCCAAGAGCCTGAATATTTCCGCCCAAGTCCAGTAACGCTGATTTTATTCCATGCTCAGCAAGAACTTTTACTGCCATGTCAGCCGCATATCCCTTGGCAATAGCTCCGAAATCAATCTGCATCCCCTCTTCTGCAAAAACTGAGACCGGCATTTCTGCTGATTCTGATGGAAGCATTGAAATTTTTGAAAAATCCGTCAGCAAAAGAAGCTGATCTATGCGTTTCTGCTCAGGGATTTTGTATTCTTCGCTGGTAAAGCCCCATTCCCGTATCAGGGGATAAAGAGCCGGATTGAAAAGGCCCTGAGTTTTCCCGTACATAATTGATGAAAAATCAAGAAGTTCCTGAACAGGCTTGTGGGCCAAAGTCGCTTTGAGAGATGAATGGTTGATTTTATAGACATCACTTTCCTCGATTGTAGTTGAAAGAATCCTCTCAAGATTCAGTATCTCTTCTTTTACGGCAGAACAGGCTTTCTCTCCCTTATTTGCATTTGACGAAAAGACCTGCACGGTCATATATGTGTTCATCGAATTGAAAGTATCGAAGGATTTACTCTGCCTGCATGAAGAAAGAAAGACAGAAAAAAGCATAAAACTCAAAGAAGAGGCAAGAAACTTTTTCATATACAAAAAATTAGCAAAAGATAAGTTATTTTTCAATAATTTTAAATAATTTTCAAAGAAAGTAATTGACATATTACATATATTAGAATAAATTCACTCCCGTTAGCAAGTGCTAATATTTCAAAAAAAGGAGTTTTTATGAAAAAATTAAAAGTTCTTTCAGCCGCATTAACAGCCTTACTGCTTGCGGCTTCATTCGGTTTCACATCATGCTCCAGCGATGATGATGATGACAAAAAAACAAGTCAGGACCTTGATCAGCTTACATCTTCCAGCATCAGTGACTTAAACGAAGCAATCATCAAGGCAAACGCCTATCTTGAAGCCGACTCTTCCCTCTCTTCCCTCAAATCAAATCTTGAAAAAGCAGAAAAAGTGCTTTCATCAAAAGATTCAAAAGACAGCGAGGCAAAAATCCTCATCACAGGAATCAATTCTGTCCTTGAATCAACAAAATCCGTAAAAATCACCGAGACAGCATTTAAAGACCTCGCAGGTCCAGGAAAAAGCCGCACTTACAAAGGTCTTTTTGCACCAACAATCTTGAAATCAGAATATGACTCAACATGGCTCAAATACATCACTCCCCTTATCGGAAGTGAAGCAGCCGAAGCAACGGCAAAAATGCTCAAATCCTCAATCAGTGGCCCGACTTACGGAAAAAATCTCAGTGCAGAGCAGAAAGCGGCTGGTCTTTTTAACTGCGAGCTGCACCCGGAAAACAGCCTGCTCACTTTCGCAGTAACCTCAGATGGAAAATACAGCTTAAGCGAGGGAACAAACACCTACACTTACGAATATCTGGGAATATCACACATGGGAAAAAACGACGACTGGCACGCCCTCTTCCCGTCAATGTTTAAAGAAGGCCAGTCAACAAGCTTCGACTGTGCGGTTTACAAGGCAAAAGAAGAAAATGCCGGAGAGTACAAATACCTCCTTCTCTGCCCGGATACACCGGAAAAAACATACCACATCGAATTCCGCTACGGCTCAAACATCAACGACCTTCAGTCAGCATTGAGCGGTGAATATGCCTTCTGGCTTGCAGCAGGTATTCCCAACGACGCAGATTCTGAAATGATTGAGAATGTAATCAAACTGTTCGTCGAGGAAAACCTTGCAGATATGGCAGAATATTCTTACGCACTCGTAAACATTCCTTTTGAAACCTTCTTTAAGGAAGAGGCCATCGAATTTGACGCATACAGCTCTGCAACAACAAAAGCGGCAGCAGGGAACATGTCTTATGGAACTTACCACACACAGACCACAGCATCAGAAGCAACAACACGCGGTATCACCTATCCTGTAAAGATTGCAAAAGCTTCACTTTCTTCTCTCACAGGAAATAAAATCACCGATGACACAGCCTCATTTGAAATCACGACCACGGGACGAGGGGCAAGCACAATCCGCTACAAAGGAAAACAGAATCTCTTCCAAAGTGCTGATTACAGCTACTATCTTCTTAAAGACGAGCCGGCTTATTACAAAGAACTTTCTGTCATTGACGGAAAAGTTTCTGCAGGTAAAATCGTGGGCGAGGCAAAAGAAATCAAAAATCTTTACGTCACGATTGCCGCCGGTGAAGCTCACCACGACTTCTCTCCGGCAATCACAATTTATGTAGATGATCCAAATAACGCCGGCAAGGTGACAAAGCTCACTTTCAGCGATGAGGCAGACAAAGCCGAAAAAATTACGGATGCAGGAACGAGTGAACAGGTTTTAAGTGCATTGAAAGCAATCGTCGCAACAAGCGCAGAAGGAAAATCTTACGGTCTTACAACTTTGAGCAACATCTTCTGGGGCAAAAGCCAGATTGGATTCAAAGCACCGAAAGACAAAGATTATTATCCTCAGCACGCTCTTGTCGGAAAAGAAGTTACAAGCCTTACTTTCATTACAGAAAAAGGCCTGTATGTTGCTAAGAACATCAAGGTTGGAAGCGTTGCAACTGATGCTGAAACAAAACTCCTAACCTTTACTGCAAATTCCGGTGACGAAGCAAAATTCGTAATCCCAAACTTGCAGGGAAAATAGCAGTAAGATTATCGGGTCAAGCCTGATAATGACTAATGACATCTTATTGTCATTGCCGGGCGTGCCCCGGCAATCTTTTGAGTGACAAAAAAGGGGTTCCCACCCGGGAACCCCAACATGAAAAAATTGTTTTGGAAGCCGCAGCTGAAATCAGCTTAAATCTTCCTTTTATTTCCCGCTCTTCTTCTTCTTTGACATTACATCAAAGAGTACTGCGAGCAAAAGGACCAAACCTTTAACGGCACGCTGCCAGTTCATATCAACACCGAGGATTGACATACCATTGTTCAATACACCCATGAAGATAGCACCAACTACGGCACCAGAAACTGTACCTGTTCCACCGTAAGCCGAAGCACCACCAATGAAGCAGGAAGCGATAGCGTCCATTTCGTAGTTCTGACCAGCTGTTGGCTGAGCTGAGTTCAATCGTGCGATTGTAACAAGAGCTGCAACTGCTGAAATGAAGCCCATGTTTGTGTAAGCAAAGAACATTACTTTGTTTGTGTTTACACCAGAAAGTCGGGCTGCCTTTTCGTTACCACCGATTGCGTAGAGGTAGCGGCCAGGAACTGTATTCTGTGTGAAGTAACCATAAGCTGCGATGATGACACCGAGCAGGATAAGGATTACTGGAAGACCACGGTCACGGGCAAGGAACTGTCCCAAGAGCACGATTACTACAGAAAGAAGGGCAATCTTTGCAATGAAAGAGCTCTTTGAAGAAACTGTGTAGCCGTTTCTAATTTTCTTCTGGCGGCTGACAATTTCCATTGCGATGTAAGCGATTACACAAATCAATGTTATGATCATTGTGATAATCAAAACGTGTTTGTCTACGATTTCACCGAAAACCTCAAGTTCATTTGCTTCTGTAAGCTCACCTGCGTTTGGAAGGAAGCTTTCGAAAAGGTTCAGATATTTCTGTGGGAACGGAGCGATTGGTTTACCGTCAAGAACGATTGTCGCAACACCGCGCCAGAGAAGCATACCGGCCAAAGTCGTAATGAATGGCGGAATGTGAACGAAAGCGATGAAGAAGCCGTGGAAAGCACCGATCAATGTACCAATGATAAGACAAAGACAGATTGCAAGCCAGATAGGCATTCCCAGATTTACAATGAAGACACCTGCAAGAGCACCAACTAGGGCTACTACAGAGCCGACAGACAAATCGATGTTACCACCGGTCAAGATACAAAGAAGCATACCTGTAGCAAGAATAACTACATAAGCATTCTGGCGGATAATGTTTGTGATATTTGCCGGAGCAAACAAAGAGGCAACACCCTCTGTTTTAATGCCGATCAAAACTTCAAAAAGAAGCATTACGCCTACAAGGACGAAAATCATTGTGTTACCCTTGAAAACAGCTTTCAAGGATGAGGTTAACTTATTTGTGTTTTCCATACTAGTCTCCATTTTTTCCTAAATTGTCGCTTTTACCAGAATTGATGATTTCTGTCATAATCTTTTCCTGAGTTGCACTTCGTCCGTCCATTTCGGCAACCATGCGGCCTTCGTTCATGACGTAGATTCGGTCGCACATGCCCAAAATTTCAGGCATCTCAGAAGAAATCATGATTACAGATTTTCCTTCTGCTACCATTCGGTTGATGACACAGTAAATTTCATACTTTGCACCAACGTCAATACCACGGGTCGGTTCATCCAGAATCAGGATGTCCGGTTCAGCAAAAAGCCACTTTCCAAGAAGGACCTTCTGCATGTTTCCGCCAGAAAGGTTTCCGACATTTTCCATGACTGTCGCACATTTAGTGTGCATTTCTACAGCCATGTGCTCTGAATACTGTCGCTCCTTGTCGAAGTCGATTACCCAGTGCTTTGAAATCTTTTCCGGTTTTGCGGCAGTTGTGTTCTTACAGATTGACTCGGTAAGAATCAAACCGTTACCCTTTCGGTCTTCGGTTACATAGGCAAGTCCGGCTTTGATTGCAGACTTAACGTTAGGGAATGAAACTTCCTTTCCGTTCATGTAAATGTGACCGCGGATGTTGGTTCCATAAGAACGGCCAAAGAGGCTCATTGCAAGCTCTGTTCGGCCAGCGCCCATAAGTCCTGAAATTCCAAGAACCTCGCCCTTTCGCAGGTTGAAGTTGATGTGGTCACAGACTTTAATTCCGTCAAATACAGGATGATCTACGCACCAGTCTTTGACTTCGAAACAAACGTCGCCGATATGTGGCTCACGTTTTGGGAATCGGTCGGTAAGGCTTCGTCCTACCATAGCCGAAATAATTGTATCTTCTGTAAAACTATCTTTCTGTTTATCAAGGGAAGTGATGGAAGTACCGTCACGGATGACTGTAATCTTGTCTGCTACATAAGAGATTTCGTTCAACTTATGTGAAATGATGATTGAAGTCATTCCCTGCTTCTTGAACTCAAGCATAAGGTCAAGAAGGTGTTTTGATTCTATTTCATTCAATGATGCCGTAGGCTCGTCCAAAATAAGAAGCCTTACATGCTTACCAAGCGCTTTTGCAATTTCTACAAGCTGCTGTTTTCCGACACCAATGTCTTTAATCAGAGTTTTTGATGAATCTTTAAGGCCGACCATTTTCAAAAGCTCATCGGCTTTGTCAAATGTCTCCGACCAGTTAATTTTTGCTTTGCTTCCCCGTTCGTTTCCGAGGAACATGTTCTCTCCGATCGTCAGGAGAGGAACAAGTGCGAGTTCCTGATGAATGATGACTATTCCTTTTGCCTCGCTGTCCTTAATCGTCTGGAATTTACAAACTTCGCCATCGTAAACAATATCACCGCTATATGTTCCATATGGATAGATTCCACTCAGAACATTCATCAAGGTTGATTTGCCGGCTCCGTTTTCACCACAGATTGCGTGAATCTCACCTTCTTCAACAGTAAGATTTACGTTATCAAGTGCCTTTACGCCAGGAAACAACTTGGTGATATTTTTCATTTCCAATAATGTCTTAGCCATTGGAACCCCTCTTTTTTTAGTTTTTGATCATTTGAAAAAAAAGGGCTGCCAGAATTGTGTTTTGACAGCCCCGAAGTCACTTTAGTTCAACTATTTGAGCTGAGCTTCTGTGTAATATCCAGAATCAATCAACAATTCTTTGTAGTTGTCTTTTGAACCGTAAACTGGCTCACAAAGGAATGATGGGATGATTCCTGTACCGTTGTTGTAAGTTTTTGTATCATTTACAACTGGTTTTTTACCGTTCATGATTGCGTCAACCATCTCAACAACTTTAGCAGCAAGTGTACGTGTATCTTTGAAGATAGACATAGCCTGTGTGCCTTTGAGCATGTTCTTTACAGCGATGATATCACAGTCCTGACCAGTAATGATTGGGAAGTCCTCTGCTGTATATCCAGCTGAAAGGAGAGCGTTTGTTACACCGTTAGCTGTTGAGTCGTTTGAACAGTAAACAGCGTCAAGTTTTGTGCCTTTTGGACCGTATTTGTTAGCTGTGATGAGGTTCTCCATTCGTTTCTGAGCCTCTTCTGTTGACCAGTTGAGAGTAGCAGCCTGAGCTTTTGCTGTCTGGCCAGAAGGACAAACGATTACGCCTTTGTCGAGGTATGGTTTAAGAACGTCCATAGCGCCACCAAAGAAGAAGTTGATGTTGTTGTCGCCTGGATCACCTGTGAAGAACTCCATGTAAACTGGGTCAGAAGCTGAGCGGCTCTTGAGGCCGAGTTTGTCAACGAGGTAGTCACCCTGGATTGTACCAACTTTGTAGTTATCGAATGTAGCATAGTAAGAAACTGCTTTTGAATCCATAATGAGGCGGTCATAAGCGATAACCTGAACCTTCTTTTTGCGTGCTGTTTCAAGAACGTTTGAAAGTGAAGAACCATCGATAGCAGCAATTACGAGGATTTTGCATCCACCAGTAATCATGTTCTCAACCTGTGATACCTGTGTTGGGATGTCGTTTGCAGCATACTGAAGGTCTACTTTGTAGCCAGCCTTTTCGAGCTGAGCCTTCATGTTAGCACCGTCCTGATTCCAGCGCTGAAGGTCTTTTGTTGGCATTGAAACACCGATTGGTGTTTTCTTCGAGATTTTCTTTGCAGCAAATACGCTCGGAGCGAGCATGAGGCCTGCAAGCAATACAGCAATAATTTTTTTCATAGGTTTCCCCCTTTATGAAATAATTAGAATTTAGCGAACAGGATTAAAATCCGTGGACGCTTTTTGTTTTGATGGTTTAATTCTACATTATCAAGAGGGAGGATTTTCGCCCATCTTTTTCAAATTTTTGCTATTTTGTGTTAAATTTCGATATAAAACTAGAATTTCTTGCCATTCTTTCTAGAATTTTTTGTACTAAGATTTGTGCTACTTGTAAATTTCACCGTGAGTGTGGAAGCCTGAGCCTACAACAACGGAATCAATCGTGTCCTTAGTGACAATCTTTGGCTCAAGCCAGACGACCGGAATTTCAGCAAAACCATTATTGATGGTCTTTCCGCTTCGGACAATGTCTTCGACTTTTTCGCCCTTTGCAAGAAGAACTGCATAGTCTGCGGCCTGCTCGGCAAGCGAGGTAATCGGCTTGTAAACGGTAAAGGACTGGAGGCCCCGAACAATGTTCTGGCAGGCGGCAATATCAGCATCCTGACCGCAAATAGCGACATGCCTGTCCGGGCAATAATCAGCAATCGCCTGAATCACGCTGCCTGCAAGAGCGTCGTTTCCGCAGATGATTGCGTCCGGAATTTTGCTTCCCGTAACGATTTTAACGGCTTCCTGGTAAGAAAGGTCGTAATTCCAGCCTTCAGTGTAGTAAGTTCCCCGAATCTTCACTTTTTTATCACGGATGGCAGATTTTATTCCCTGCTGCAGGAGAATCATGTTGAAATCATCTTCCGGGCCAAGAATACAGTACCAGTCAGTTCCGACTTCCTGGGAAAGCATTCGTTTTGCCATCAGCTCGCCTACCCTCTCTGTATTTACGGAAATATACATGCTTATGTCTGCATCGGTGATGAGGCGGTCATAAGAAATCACAGGAATTCCTTTGGCCTTGATTTTCTGGATAATGTCAGTCAGCGAATCACGTTTTTTTGCAAGCACGACAACCGCATCAACCTTCCTCTCCATCAAATAAAGAAGCTGCTTGTTCTGAATGTCTACGCTGTTTCCCGCATTCTGAACGATTACGTCTGCCCCAAGTTCCTTGACCCGGTTCATGAAAATATCCAGATCGCGCTGCCATCGTTCCAGGGCAAGGGTGTCTATTGAAAAGCCTATGCAAAGTTTTGGAGCCTCACCGGAAGATTTTTCTGAATCCCGGGAAGAAATTTCCATTCGCCTGCATGAAAAAAAACAGAAGGTAATCAAAATTAGGAGAAATAATGAGAAAAAAGACTTTTTATTTTTGTGCTGCATCGCGGAACTCCGTTGGCGTCATGCCGAACTTATTTCTGAAAGTGCGGCTGAAATAGTTCTGGTCATTAAAACCGACCGCCGCACTGATTTCTTTTATGCTCAGGGAATTGTCCTTTAAGAGCATGCGGGCCTTTTCCATTCTGGCATCCGAGACGTAAGTGACGTAATTCACGTTCTTTTCTTCTTTAAAAAGCTTGCTCAAATAAAAAGCGCTTACGTTTACAGCCTGGGCCGTATCCTCAAGGGAAATATTTTCCGAAAGATGCTCTGAAATAAAGGCAGAGGCCTTTTCAATAATCGGATTGCAAGCCCGCAATGAAGCCTCAAGGACTGTGGCCGCAGACTCTGTGCAGAGGTTACGCACAAAAAGTTCCAGCCGGGCCATGTCGTTTTCCTTGCTCAAAACCGAAAAGGCATTGTCAAAACCTTCATTGTGATAGGAAGGGTCAACTTCAGTGGCAATATTCCTGGCATTGACGATAAGTTCGAAGAGGGAATTCTTGATTTTATCGATGTTGTCATGCTTTTTTTGAAGGGCTTCAAAATACTTTCCGATGAAAGCCTGCAGGCCGCCCGCATCGCCTGCCCTGATTCTGGCAAAAATCTTTTCTGCAATCTCGCCGGAACCCTTTTTTTCTTCCTGATGCTCGACCCATTCGTCCGCGAAAATGATTCCGCCCTGCTCTGAGACGGCGTTCAGCATTTCAAGAGCCTTGTTGTAGGCGGAACCTGTCGCAGCCGGAGAAAGTTCGATTTTGCTGACCCCGGCCCTGATTCCAGACTTTATCTGAATCGAAAGAAGGTTGTACAAGGCCTTGATGTTTTCGCTGATTACAGAGCTGTCGCCATTCTTGTACATTTTTGACGGAAAATAAAAGAAAATGGCGATTCTGTTCATCATGAAGGAGCCGATTATGCAGTGGGCCTTGGGAGTAAGGATGTTGCGGATTTTTGTGTAAATTTCCAGAAGTTTTTTGCTCTCCGCGTTTGGAATTTCAAGGATGCAGAAGCACCAGACGCAGTCTTCGATTTCAAAATAAGAAAAATAGTCAGAAACATCATTGTCGCCGCCAAAAGCCGCTGAATAAATGAAATCACTCTCAACCATTGGCGAAACTAAGTCTAGTTTTTTGTGGAGCTCAACTTCCGTGGAAAGCTGGCCCCTCTTTTTATCGACCGCAGACATGGCCTCACGAACAGTATCAATGACGGTATTTCGGTTGACAGGCTTGGTCAGGTATTTAAAAGCCCCCAGACTTACGGCTTCCTGGGCATACTGAAATTCATCGAAAGCCGAAAGGATAATGACCACCGTGTCAGGCTTTGAATGCATTATGTAGCGGACGGTTTCCAATCCGTTAAGGCCCGGCATATTTATGTCCATGAAGATGATGTCAATCTGATTTTTTGCTACGATTTCAAGAGCCTCAGTGCCGCTGGTTGCAGAAAAAATTCCTACCTGCTCGGAAAAATTCTTATTCAGGATAAAAGTGAGAGAATCTACCATTATTTGTTCATCATCAGTCAGTAAAATATTATACATTTGGAATCCTCAGCAAAAATTTAGTTCCGCCGCCCTCGTTATCAAGAATATCAAATACATCGTACCTGTGGAAATACAATCTGAGTCTGGAAATTACGTTCACAAGACCGGTTCCGTTTCCTTCAGCACTTTTAGAAACCTGCTTTTCAGAATCAAACTGAGCGGAAGCAGATTTTTCTTCCGGATTTAAGCTCAGCAGAGTTTTTTTGAGTTCCGGGTCAAATCCAGACCCGTTGTCAGATACAGAAATTTTTGTCATATAAAGTTCAGGCTCAACAGAAAGCTCCACACGGATTTTCGTGCCGTTATAGCCATGCTTGATGCAGTTCTCAACCAGAGGCTGCAAAATCATTCGCGGCAAGAGCTGCAGGTGTTTTTCGTTCGAGACATTCTTGACGAATTCGAACCTCTCTCCGAACCTGACTTTCATAATGTACACAAAGTTATCAATCAGGGCAAGTTCTTCGTCAATCGTAGCAGCCTGCCCCTTCTGACTTATGTTGTAGCGGAAGAAATCAGCGACCTGCTCCATAAAATAGCAGGTTTTGTCCGCGCCCTCAATCATTGCAAGCTGGGCTCCGGTGTTGAGGGTGTTAAAAAGGAAGTGGGGATTAATCTGATTCTGCAGGGCCCTCAGCTGAGCCGCCGCATAAAGTTCCCTGGCTTCAAGTTCCTTTTCGCGGAGTTCGGTTTCTTTGGCCGCCTTTTCCCAAATCTGGTCGATGTATTCACGGATACTGATTGTCATGCGGTCAAAAGCCCGGCAGATGGTTCCGATTTCCGTAGAATCATTGTTATTGAAAAGAGGAACTTCAAAATCCTTCTGGGCAATCCTAAGGGCAACCGA
This sequence comes from Treponema ruminis, assembly GCA_017161305.1. Classification (GTDB taxonomy): domain Bacteria; phylum Spirochaetota; class Spirochaetia; order Treponematales; family Treponemataceae; genus Treponema_D; species Treponema_D ruminis. The sequence goes on from CP031518.1 coordinate 2,375,127, forward strand.
AGAAATATCTGAAAGAGGCTTGGTAATTGCCGTGACCGACATATAAACGAGGATGAAAACCAATATAAAGAAGACAAAAAGCAGGGCGCAACTGAGCTGGGTCAGGATAAGAAGCCGTCCCCGGTTTTCGGAGTAAACGTCAGCATTTCGCCTCATGAGCAGGATGTTCAATTCCTCAATCTGGCCCTGAAGCATATCATAGCAGACGAGACATTTTTTATAGCTGTCCTGGGCCTTGTACTCATTGTTTGCTCGCTGGGCCACAACCGCATATTTTCCAAAGGAATACAAGGTCATAATCAGCTGTTTTACGACGTATTCCTTTTGCAGAACCTTGTCCGTCGATGGAGACTCAGGAAACCAGTAAATCAATTCCTCGCTGGCCGCCTGAAAATGATAAAAGGAATCGATGCTTTCAAAAGTGCGGTAGGCTATGTAGTTTTCCAGCGATTTTTCCATGTTTCCCAGCTGAGTCGAAATTTCCGTCAGCTGGGTGTTAGTCTGATAGGATTCTCCCAGCCTCTCAATCATGCGCTGATTAAGAAAAATGATGACCAGAAGATAGAGGGTCATAAAGACTACCGCTGAAATTACACAGAACATGATTCGCCAGCGGATACTTTTGCCTTTGAAAGGAATTCTCATTTTTGGCCGCTCCTTCTGACTTTTACGTCAGCCGCAATGTAATTGTTTGCGTAGCCCCGCCTGATATACTCAAAAAGTTCCTTCATTGCAGTACGCCCGATTTTCTCAGAATCAATTGAAAGGAGTTCGGTCACAGTTCCCTTGCTGAGGTAAGTCTCAAGAACCTCGCCGTCACCAAAACCGATTATGCCGATTTTTCCATCCTTGTGGATTTCCGTGACAAGCTGGGCGATTCTGATTGTATCTTCGGTCGTGAGGCAGACCAGAAGGTCAAAAGATTCCTGCATGATCAGCTTTTTTATGTCGGCAACAGAGGAACTGATGCTGCCGGAAGTGTTGAAGTCGAGCACGGAAGTTTTTATGTCAGAATGAAGGGAAAGGGCGTTCGAAAGGCTGTTCATGAGGGTACTGTAATTGGTGCCGCTGTCCTCAGCAATGTTGATGATGGCAATCCGCCCCCTGCCGGAAAGATAATCCGAGCTTTCCTGGGCAATCTTTCGTCCCAGCTCAGAATAGTTGGTACCGATGAAAGAAATTTGAGGAAGTTCCGGGTGATACTGGGACAGGGTTACAAGCGGAATCAGCTTTCCCTGAATGTTAAGGGGCAGCTCAATGTTTCCAGGCATTTCCGGAATACAGATGATTATGCCGTCAGGATTGATAAAAGAAGCGAAATTAAAGAGGGACTGTAAATTTTTGTCAGATGAGTAAGTTTTGGGTACATAAAGCTCAACCACGCAGTCGTAAGCGCCACTGACAGACTGGGCGCCCTTGTAAATGCTGGTCAAAAAGTTTTCATCCTCGGACTCACCAAGAATCAGCACATGATGCTGACAGGATTTTGCGCTAGTAGCCGAAAGATCTTTGCGGCCCAGGGCCAGCGAAACCAGGTAAAAAAAATAAAAACAGGAAAGAATAAACAAGAGCAGCAGCAGAAAAACAACAGACACCTTCAAACGATTTTTCATAGATAAAAAAATTATATCATGAAGGAAGGGAGAAGTCTCCCCCTGCGCCCATACTTCGTTACGGGCTACCCCCTCTCCTAAGGGGCCAGCCCCTTAAAATCCCCAAAGCGAGCTTTTAGCCTGCCGGCGATTTAAATTGATTTTTTTGAAATCCCTCTCCCTACTTATTGACACTAATCCCCGATTTTCATATAATATTCGAACTTAATTAGTATTTAATTTTAGGTAGGTACAATCATGTCTAGAATTTGTGATATTTGCGGAAAAGGCTCTCAGCACGGCAACCGAGTTAGTAAGTCATACAACCACACACGCCACACTTGGAGACCAAACCTCATCAAGGTAAAGACAGAAGATTTCGGACGTACAGAGACTTTGACAGTATGCACTCGTTGCTACCGCTCAGGCTTCGTTACAAAGAAGATTTCTGTAGTTCCTGCAAATGCTGGCGCTCCAAAAGCAGCCAACTAATTCAATTTACTCAATTGAATGAACCCGCTGGATTTACTCCGGCGGGATTTTTTTTGCAGCCGGAAAAAATCCGGCATAAAAAGCATAAAAATTAAGAGCGTGTAATCAAAAGAGCCACGAGAATAATCAGGTGGGTTGCGAAGGTGTAAAGCCAGCTCAAAAAGTGATTGATTCCATTGTTGAAAAGGCCTTTGGCACCAAAGAAGTCAGAAAGAACAATCGCAGCAATCCAGACGATAATTACAATCAGTTTGAGAATGCGGCTGAAAGTTCCGATTCTGTCTCCGATGAAAAGCTGGAGAATGATGAAAATTCCAGAAAGCAGCTCGATTCCACCGAATACCAGCACGAGGATTTTCCTCAGGTCTCCGCTGAAAATGCTTTTGATTGCCTGACAGCCGAAGTCTCCCCCGCCCTGCAAGGCCCAGATTCCGCCAACAGCAAGCATGATTCCAACCGAAATGTTTGCAATCACCGGAAGAATTCTAAGTTCTGATGAATTAGACATAAGTCCTCCTTATTTTTTATAAATTACTTTGAAGATTTCACAGACGATTTTTGAATCCTCGCGGGCTTCAAATCCGCAAAGGTCAGCCTCGTCCTCAAGATATTCACGCATTTTATCCTGCCAGTCAGAAAGATTTTCGTTCTCACCGTCACGGCGGGCCAAATCCCAGGGAATTTCATTGAGGGGAACGATATTTACGTCAGTCAGCTCGATAATGCAGCAAGGCTCTTCCTTTGAATCAAGCACGACGTAAACTTCCCCTCGCGATGGCACCGGCTCCAAATTGATTTCAATGACATCAAGGGGAGTAAAAGTGGCTGTTTTTGCACCGGAAAGGACAAGAGAAAGCTGAGTCTGCCCGGTAAAGCCCGAATCCTCAAAAACAAGCTCGCCTGAATAAAGGGCATTTTCTTCTTTTTGATTCGTTGCTTTAAGATAAGATTTCCAGAATTCTGTCGTCGTCATTATTTTTTCCCTGTTTTTATCAGCATCAGGATAAAGGCAATAATCACAAATAGACTCGGAATGATTGTAAGCAGTAGCTGGACAAGGGGAATTTCATTTCCGAGGACATTGATGAGGCGGGAAGTCACGAAACCAAGCTTTAAAAGCAGGTCAAAGACAAGTGAAGAATAACCGGTAACAGCCGCCAGAACAAGGAACATCCAGGAAAAATCCCTTGTGCGGCTCCAGAGCATAATCGCAAGAAAGGCAATCACTCCGCCGAGAAAAAGTTTTATTATAAAGAAGATGATTTCACTTTCGCTCATCCCCTGCTCCCTAAAAATCGAAGGGTTTGTTTTTAAGCAAAGCGAAGTTCCCTTTATCAGCACCGAAAGGCACGATTGAAGGCTGATTGTAGTCCGGGCTGATTACCAGGTGGCAATCAAGACAGTGAAGGACAAAAGCCTGATATTCTGACTCAGGAACTTTCGGGAAAAGATAAGGACCTTTTCGCTCCCAGTATTTTGAAATAATCTGGTCGTAGATGAACCAGTGCTTTTCCTCGCGCTCCTGCAGGGCTTTGACCAGGTCGTAGATTGAGCGGGTTAAAGCCGCACAGATTGGAGCCGAAAGAAAACTTTCGCCTGGATAGGCCTTGTATCTTGTAACAAATTTTTCTATCTGAGCTTTAAGACCTTCCTCGTCGAGAGCAAGGAATTTTATCGCATCTTTTTTGACAGCCAGAATATAGATGTCACTCGTCCAGGGAAAGGGAGGAGCAAAAACAATACTGTCAATTGTACGCGGATCTACATTCGCGTTATTCCAGGGTTTCCAAAACGAAGTTGACTGAATTGAAAAATGAAGACCGATTTCAAGAGCAGCCTGCTTATCAGAAAAAGTGAATGCGACACGCTCATCGCCAAAAAGAGCAGAAACAGCCCTGTCCAGCTGGCTTCTCTCGCGCCCGCATGGGGAAGAAAAGTCAGTGAAGTATGAGCCCGTGATTCCGCGCTCCAGGACATTTTTGAGCACGGTAAAAACAGAGCCGCCCCAGCCCAAAAGCGCCCGGCCGCCTTCCTGATAAAGGTCGGTAAGGCGGATGCCCTTTGCCGTGTACAAAAAGCATTTGCGCGCACGCTTGATTGTGCCGAAGCGAGAATATATTTCTTTTGGAAGATTCAAAAATTCTAACATTTAGAAGAATTATATCAAAAAATAAAAGATATTAAAAGAAGAAAAAAAACAGGCTGCCAGTTTTGAAGCAATACTCCGTCTGGCAGCCTGTGAAAAATCAAAGGAGGAGATTACCAATAATGTGAATACGGGTCAACTTCTGGCAATTTGCTGACCTTCTCGAAACTTTCTCCGAAGTAGAGGTTTGTTCCGTCATAGAAAGCTTTGCCATTTGAGAACTCATCTACATCGGTTTTTGTTTTGATGAGCATTTTTCCAGATTCATCATCGTAGTCAGGCCCTGTTGAAGTACTTACAGTTTTGCCATTAACCGTCAAAACACCTTTATTATTCACATAGACGCCTGTAATGTCTGAAGTTTCACTAGTCGACATATCTTTATACATCTCATCCATTTGTTTTTTTGCTTCAGCCATTTCTTTTTCAGCAATTTCCTTATACTGCGGAGGGACATTACTCATGTCAAGCCCCATTGCTTTGAGCATTTCGTTTTTGAATTCTGATGTATAAGCAAATTTTGCATTTGATACCATTGCGCCAGTAAAGGCTCCTGCACTTGTTGTTTTAATCTCAACACTCATTCCGCCTGTCACCATAGCCATTGGAATTGAAACACCTGTTTTCTCATTTTCACCTTTTACGGTTTCGTTTATATCCAGGCTCCATGAGAAAGTTGAATCCAAGTCTTTACCTGCAGAGCGAGACACCACCATGTTATAGATATAATACTGATTATCAATCATAACAAGATGCAAAGACATACCCAAAGAAGACATTGCAGAAGACATAGCATCACCATGTTCAGAATCTACAATTTCCTTTAATTCGCCTGTTATTTTATTGTATTTATATGTAGCATGAGGCTTTTCATTTCTGTACTCAGTATGAACATAATACTCATTTACGATAATCTCACCATTTTCTTCGGTAAATTCATAGTAAACTGCATCATCGTCGTCATCAGAGCCATTGTTTCCTTTCAAAATGAGACCTTTAAGATTCTCTGTTGGAATTGAAAAACCTTCAATTTGTGCAATACTTGATTTACCAGCTCCACTACCAACTTCTACCTGAGTTACAAGCTGAACAAAAGGCTTTTTGCTCTTCGTAGCCTCCGGCGGAATAATTGCCGTAATCATAACAGAACAGTCTGCAGAAGGAGTTGTTGCGGTAATTTCAAATTCGATTTTTATGTTTGTAATTGATTTAAGAATAGCCTTGAAATTTTCAAGACCTTTATCCTCAGAATCTGCAGCGGCACGGCTTGCATCAACACGGCTCTGGCGGAAAAATTCTGTTACATCATCCCCCTCTTTGTACTTTGCGACAGTCGCATCACTCAACGGATTGCTGCTCAAATCAAGTTCACGAGTCTCTGTATAAGAACCACCCTTTTCTGCATTTTTTGACTCTACATCTGCACTTATCGCTGTAGCAGAAGGCAAATTGCTTCCACCATCATCACTGCTGTCACTACACGAGAAGAAGCCCAGCGAGAGCGTGACACACATAATTATACCAAGGATCTTTTTCATATTGACCTCCATAAAATATTACTTGATATAATTATACCAGTCACCCCCCCCCATTTGTCAAGTATTATTTTTCGTTTCTCCGAAAAAAAAGGACATAGATTATATTATCCATGCCCTTTCCCTGTTTCGACAAGCCCTTTCAAGCCATTTTCAAATATACTTACAGTTTTGCCAGCTTTTCTGTGACAAGCTTGGTTGCAACGCCAGGATTTGCCTTACCCTTTGAAGCCTTCATCACCTGCCCCATGAGCCAGCCGACAACATTTGTCTTTCCGCCCTTGAAGTCAGCGACAGCCTTTGGATTATCGGCGATAACCTGATCAACGATTGCTTCGATTGCACCAGTGTCGCTGACACTCTCCATGCCTTCTTCTTTGATGATTTCGGCAGGCATTTTGCCAGATTCGAGCATCTTTGCGAAGACCTCTTTGCCCTGCGCCGAAGTGATTTTTTTATCGGCAATGGCGTTAACAAGCTCCGTGATGTGAGTAGGCTTAATGTTGACTTCGCTGATTGTAATATTCTTTTCATTGAGGACAGCAAGAAGCTCAGCCAAAATCCAGTTTGCGACTTTTTTGACATCTTTTGCACCCTCAGCAGCTTCCTCAAACCAAAGTGCAAGCTCGCGGGTATTTGTCAAAGTCTCAACATCAAAGTCACTAAGGCCATAATCCTTCTTGAATCGGGTGCGTTTTGCTTCTGGAAGCTCGCCGACACGGCCTTCTGCACGTTCGATAATCTCCTCGTTTACGCTGAAAGGCTTGATATCCGGCTCAGTAGTGAAACGATAATCGACGAAGCTGTTCTTTGTTCGCTGAACGACAGTCTGACCTTTTGCCTCGTCCCAGCCCATCGTAACTTTGAAACCTGCGTTGAACTCCTGGCGGTCATTCTGGAATTCTTCGAGCTGGCGTTTTGCCTCGTATGTACATGCCTCGCGGATTGCCTTGAAGCTGTTCAAGTTCTTGATTTCGGAAATCGGAGTATGATAAAGCTTACCGTCTTCCCAGACATTGAGGTTGATGTTAGCGTCGCAGCGCATGTTTCCTTCTTCGAGGTTACCTGCAGTAACTTTTACATAACGAAGAATTTCCTGAACAGTCTGCATGAAGAGAGCGGCTTCTTCCGGGCTGGACATATCCGGCTTTGTGACAATCTCAATCAACGGAGTGCCAGAACGGTTGTAGTCAATATAAGAATGTGCGCCCTGCAAGTGGAGAGACTTACCTACGTCTTCCTCAAGATGGATTCGCTCGATTCGAACCCGGCGGTATTTGTTATCGATGATACATGGCTCTCCCTTGAAATTTACAGGACGATGCTTTGCTCCGCCAACCTGCTCGTCTTTCGGGAAGTGAGAAAGCGGCAAATCAACATAGCCGTCTGTACACAAAGGAACATCGTACTGCGTAATCTGATAGCCCTTTGTCAAGTCAGGGTAAAAATAGTGCTTACGGTCAAATTTTGTGAAACGAGCAATGTCACAGTTGAGAGCAAGCCCCGCAACCGCACCAAGCTCAACATACCCCTTAGAAATTCGAGGCATAGCACCAGGCAAGCCCAAACAAACCGGGCAAACTCGAGTGTTCGGCATTCCGCCATAACGGTTCTCACAAGCACAGAAAGCCTTAGTTTTAGTCAAAAGCTGCGTATGAATCTCACAGCCGATTACAATTTCGTATTTATCGATAGCCATTTTTCGCTCCAAAAGTGATTCAAGCTACAGTATATCAAATTTCAAATGGAAGTTGTAGTGGGTTTTGGGGATTTTTTTTACAAGCCGGGCGTTACCGCCGGCAAGCGGCGGTCAGGCTTTTCGGGGTTCCGCCATTCGGCTTCATTCCTTCGCTTCGCTCAGAAACGGCTTCGCCGCCCCTACAATCCTTAACGCAGTGAGTTCATTCAAACTCTTTCAAAACCTCATTAACATAATTTCGTACATCGCTTGCAATCGCTGATTTCAATTTCGCGGCATTTTCTTTATTCTCTTTAAAAGAATCACTTGCTGGCATAAATAATTTCACAACATCGATTTCTAAAGCATCAGTAATTTGGGAAAGAGTTTTCTCTTCTGGATAAGAATGAGCCAGTTCTATGCTTTTTATGGTTCCCTCAGACAAATTTGCTTTTTCTGCCAACTGAAACTGAGTGAGTTTTTTAGATTTGCGAATACTCCTTATATTTTCTGCAACTCGATTTCTTATCTCTAAATCCTGCATATTTTTTATTTTCATACAGAACAGAGAAAATCTACATACAAATCATATATACTAATTATAATAAAGTTAATACAATATATACTTGTAGGTACATTTTATTTATACTTTTTAAAATTAAGTAAATAAAAATTATACAAGGGTTTTATATGGCAAAGAAAGAAGTTCAGACAGATTTGTGGGTTCACGATTTATTGAAAGAAGCAGGTATAGAGCTGGACGCGCAGGGAAGTTCGATAAAAGAAATAGATGAAGCGTTAAAAACTGCAAGCAAGCGCGGAACTGGCAAAGTCGGATTTCCTGAGTATGTTGGTGTTGTAAAAGATTTTATTTTGGTAATTGAAGATAAGGCAAAACTCGAAAATCACGTAAAATATGATTCAAACAAACTCATTAGCCTTGAAACAAAAGACGTAACGGATTTTGCGGTGAACGGGGCACTGTTTTATGCAAAGCATTTGATTCAGAACACAACTTACAAAAAAGTTTATGCATTTGGTATTTCTGGAAATGCTAAAAATCACCGTATGACACCGCTTTTTATCGATGACCGGGAAAATTTGTTTGACAAGCTTGAAGATGTTGAATCTTTTATTTCGTTCAATGAAAAGAACATTGATGAGTATTATCTTCGCGATGTTTTGAATGAATCAAGTGATAAAGAAAAAGAACTGGAAGAGATTTTGGCGGACGCAAAAATTTTGCACGAGCATTTGCGAAACTACGGCAATATGAAAGACGAAGAAAAGCCGCTTGTGGTTTCAGGAATTCTGCTTGCTCTACGTGAACGCGATAACGGCAATTTCAGCATTGATTCTTTGAATGCGGATAATTTTGTAACAGACGGGCAGAAAATCTACAATGCGATTGAGTCAAGCTTTAAGAGAACGGATTTATCTCCTGTAACAAAAATAGACAAAATTCTTTCTCAATTTGCAATCATAAAAGACAGCACAAAATTGAATGAGAAAAACGCTACGCTAGGAGAAACACCATTGAAATTTTTTGCGAAATTTTTGGACGAGAAGCTTTATAAATCCATAAAGTTCACTCGTTCCGCAGAAGATTATCTTGGTCGCTTCTACGGTGAGTTTATGCGTTACTCTGGCGGCAGTGGTCAGACATTGGGAATCGTTTTGACTCCACGGCACATTACAGAACTTTTCTGCGACTTGCTAGATTTGAAGACAACGGACAGGATTTTTGACCCGTGCTGCGGAACTGGAGGTTTTCTGGTTGCGGCTCTTCACGCAATGCTTTCAAAATCCGAAAGCGATGCTGAAAAACAACACATCCGCAAAAATCAACTTTTTGGAATCGAGATTCGCCCTGATATGTTCACGGTTGCTACAACAAATATGATTTTGCGCGGCGATGGAAAAAGCAATCTGCATTGTGATGATTTTCTGATAAAAAATCCAAAACAACTTCAAACGGATTTTAGAGCGACCGTTGGAATGTTGAATCCTCCGTATTCGCAAGGAACAAAAAAAGACCCAAGCCTTTACGAAATCGCTTTTACGGAGCATTTGCTTGATTCGCTTTTGCCGAATTCAAGGTGTGCCGTAATTGTTCCACAAAGTTCAATGACAGGAAAATCAAAAGAAGAACAGCAGATAAAAGAGTCGATTTTGAAAAAGCACACGCTTGAAGGCACTATTATGCTTCAAAAAGATACTTTTTACGGAATCGGTGTAATTCCGTGCATTGCTGTTTTCACAGCAGGAGTTCCGCACGACAAAGAAAAAGTTTGCAAGTTCGTGAATTTTGAGGATGACGGATTCAAGGTTGCTCCGCACATTGGGCTTTTGGAAACTGAGAGTGCAAAGGACAAAAAGCAACACTTACTCGACGTGTGGTTTGACCGCATAGATGCTCCAACGAAGTTCTGCGTAAAAACGACGATTACCGCAGAAGATGAATGGTTGCACAGTTTTTATTATTTCAATGACGAGATTCCGACCGACAAGGATTTTGAAAAGACTGTGGGCGATTATCTTACTTTTGAATTTTCGATGATTATGCAGGGCAGAAAGTATCTGTTTGAGCAAAACGCTGATTCTGATGTAAAAAAAAACTTTAAATGTGAACTGAACAGCAGGGAATGGAGAGAGTTTTTTATTTCTGGAGAAGATGGCGTTTTCAAAATAGAAGCAACTTCGAGCGGAATAGATAAAAACAAACTGAATTCAGAGATTGGAGAAGTTCCATACATTACCAGAAGCGATATTTCAAATGGCTTAAATCTTTTTGTTTCAGATAATCAGAAAGAAGGCTTTGAAAAAGATTCTGGAAATTGTATTACAATCGGTTTGGATACGCAGACTGTATTTTATCAGCCTCACGAATTTTATACAGGTCAGAATATTCAAGTTCTGAACTATGAAAATTGCAAAAAGGAAAATGCTCTTTTTGTTACTAAGTTAATTCAATTGCAAATGGGGAAATTTAACTGGGGTGGCAATGGTGCAACTTTAGGCAGACTTTCCAGAACAAAAGTTCTTCTTCCTATAACATCAAATGGCGAAATCGACTATGATTTTATGGAAGAGTACATAAAAGAAGTTGAGGAACAGAAACTTGAGGAATACCGTGAGTTTGCCACAAAACGGCTGAATGAGTGCAAGACAAATTCGCAGTCGGTTGAACAGCTGGAAGAAAAAGAATGGAAACCGTTTGAGATTTCTGAAATTTTCAAAAAATTCGAGCAAGGAAAATCAAAAGGTCTTAATCACTTAGATGAAAATAATGGAACTCTACCATATCTTGGTGCGACTAACCGCAACAACGGAATCCTTACATTCATAAAAGATGCAAAAACGATGAAACAAAAAGGAAATTGCATCGGCTTTATCCGAAACGGACAAGGTTCTGTAGGTTATGCAATCTATAAAACCGAGGAATTTATATCTACTTCTGATAATACCTTTGCGTATGCTGATTGGCTAAACAAGTTTACGGGGCTATTTGTTGTTTCTTCTCAAGATTTGATTAGAAGCAAATACAGTTTCGGTTACAAACGCAATAATGAAAGACTTAAGAAAGATAATATTCTTCTCCCTGTTGATTCAGAAGACATGCCCGACTATGCGTATATGGAAAGCTACATCAAAAATCTAATGACACGCAAGTATTTAGAATATCTCGCTTTTAAGAAAAAGGTGGAATATAAACTCAATCCGAATTATGGGGCACTGAAAGTCGCGACTCCATAGATTTTATTTCGCCAGAATCATAGCCCAGTAATACTTGTAAGTGCTGTTCGCATCATAAGCATAAGCAATTCCGATTCTGGTGAAGTTTTTTCCGAGCATGTTCCGTCTGTGGCCTTGTCCGCTGTATTTTTTGTTATCTTCCTTCCATTGAAGAAAAGTTCTTTCACCTGATTTGTTACCGGCAGCAATGTTCTCTCCAACAGCTGAATATGAAATCGAAAGCTCGTTTAAGACGGTGAAACAGCTCGTTTCGTTCGGGCGAGTATGTGAAAATTTTGAGACAATCTCATTTGCGCGGATTTGGGCGGCCTTGCATAAGCCCTCGTCTAGCGTAAGCGTTCCGAGCTGTCCGACCAGATTCGTTTTCGTCGTATTATCTTCATTAAGGTAAAAAGCTTCGTTCCCTGTACGAAAAGAATTCGTTAGATTAAAAACATTCTTTACTTCTTCATCAATATTTGCGGTAATTTCGGTGATTTCCTTCCCGGTATCATTTTTTTCATCAGAATTATCCGAGCATCCAAAAAAGAAAACAGCCGACAAAATAAAAACTGTTAAAACAAAGAAAGATTTTTTCATTTCTCTATCCTCTCAACAAAATCCAGAATGTCCGAACGAACTTCTGCCGCACAATCATCGCACAAAATTTCATGCCGGAATCCTTTGTACAGTTTGTAAGTGCAGTCTGTCACGCCAGCCTTTTTATACTCGCCGCAGACTTTGGGAATATCCTCGCCACAATGCCCCACCGGATCGTCGCCGCCTGCAATCAGGAATATGGGGAGCGAGGCCGGTGTTTTTTCAAATGTGCGGGCTTTGTTTGCCTCACGGTTCACTTCCATGAGCATTTTATAACCGTCAAGACTGAATAAAAATCCGCAGTATGGACTTGCGATATAATTGTCAACATTTGTCTTGCTCACGGAAAGCCAGTCCAGCGGAGTTCGCGCAGGCTCAAATCTTTTGTTGTACGGACCAAAGCTGGATTTGTCGATGAATTTGCTCTTAAAATCTTTTCCTTTGAAAAGTCGCAGCACTTTGAGGATAAAAAGCCCCATCGGCACTTTCGGGTCTTTTGCACCGGTTCCGCACACGACAAGAGAATTGTAATCAGAACCGTATTTTGCCACCGTAAGGCGCACGACGAAACTTCCCATGCTGTGCCCGAAAAGATTGAGGGAAAGCGACGGATATTCGCCCTTTGCAATCAGGCTCATCTTGTGCGTGTCTTCAACAAGAGTTACCGACTGATTCGCATCAAGGAAAAGTCCGAGGTGCTCGACATCTTTTGCCGTGTTTCCGTGACCTACATGCTCGTGAATGTAGCAGACATATCCGTGGGCGCAGAGAAGTTCCGCAAGCTCATCATACCGCCCGGCATATTCTGCCATTCCGTGAACCATCTGAAAAATTGCCTTGGGAGCTGTCTCCGGTGTGTATTTAAAATAGCAGATTCGGTCTGAGCCGTTCGTGCTGTCAAAATATAGTTTTTCCTTTTTCATGTTTTCTTCCATTAAAATTCCGTGTTATCGGCTTTACATGGAGGCAAAGAATGTTCGGTTTTATGCCTCTTTTATAATCTTAAATTCTAGTGTTCAACCCAGTCCCTGCATCGGGAAACGGCCTTTTTCCACCCTTGAAGCAGAGTTTCGCGTTTTTTCTCTTCCATTTCGGGATTCAAAACGGTTACATTCCGCTTTAACGCACGGATGTCATCGAGGTTTTTGAAGAGCCCGATTGCAAGGCCCGCAAGCTGTGCGATTCCAAGCGAAGTGATTTCCTTCATCTCAGGCCGACGCACAGGAATCTGAAGGATGTCGCTTTGGAACTGCATGAGGAAATTGTTCCCGCTCGCTCCGCCGTCAACATTAAGTTCCGTAAGCTGGATATCCGTGTCTTTCTGCATGCAGTCAACCAAATCATGAGTCTGAAAAGCAATGCTTTCAAGTGCCGCACGGATTATGTGCGCACTTTTTGTTCCTCGCGTAATTCCCATGATGCAGCCGCGGGCGTACATGTCCCAGTAAGGCGCGCCCATGCCGGTAAAAGCAGGAACTACATAAACTCCGCCGGTATCATTCACCTGACAGGCGTGCTGCTCGGATTCGGCACTGCTGTCAAAAAAACGGAGCTCGTCTTTCATCCACTGGACTACAGAGCCGCCCGAAAAAATACTTCCTTCAAGGACATACTGCACGCAATTCTCTTTTGTGCTTGCCGCAATCGAGGTAAGAAGGTTGTTTTTGCTTCGGCACGGCTTGCTTCCAGTGTTCATCATTAAAAAACAGCCTGTACCGTAAGTGTTTTTTGCCTGCCCCTTTTCAAAGCACCCCTGACCGAAAAGACTTGCCTGCTGGTCGCCGGCCACAGCTGCAATCGGCACGGCATTATTCAAAATGTCGGCATTTCCAAAAACATGGCTCGATGGATGGACTTCAGGCAGCATGCTTTCAGGAATATCGAGGATTTCAAGGATTTTTTTGTCCCACTGCAGCGTATTGATGTTGAACATCATCGTGCGGGAAGCGTTCGAATAATCGGTAGCGTGGATTTTGCCCTGAGAAAGCTTCCACATGAGCCAGGTGTCCACCGTACCGAAAAGAATTTCACCGCGACGACACCTCTCCCGCAATCCACCGACATTATCAAGAATCCATTTTACTTTTGTTGCAGAAAAATAAGCGTCGATCAAAAGCCCGGTCGCTTCTTTTATATAATCTTCCCAGCCGTCTTTTTTAAGCTGTTCGCAGATTTCAGCCGTACGTCTGCACTGCCAGACAATCGCATTATAGACAGGCTTTCCAGTCGACTTGTCCCAGAGAATCGTCGTCTCTCGCTGGTTGGTGATTCCTATCGCCGCAATTTCATCAATCGAAATGTTGTTTTTCGTGAGGGCTTCGACCATGACACCGTACTGAGTCGCGTATATTTCCATCGGGTCATGCTCAACCCAGCCTTCCTTGGGATAAATCTGAGGGAGTTCATGCTGGGCCATCCCTACAATCTGCTGATTCTTATCAAAAACAATGGCGCGTGAAGAAGTGGTGCCCTGATCCAGAGAAATGATGTATTTTTTCATTAATTAAAATTATAAGGTGAGAAAATTTTGCCGTCAATAAAAAAAATCCCGCGCGGCAATGCACGGGATTTCAAAGGGAAAAAGCAACCTTTAGAAAAAAGGTTTCTTTTTCCCTTGAACTCTTTTTTTTCCAAAGTTTTTTATTTTACCGGCACTCCGCAGCCTTTGTGATCTTCTTCCCAAGCCTGGGCAAGCTGCAGGATTTTTGCTTCGCTGAACATTTTGCCAGCGAACTGGATTCCGACCGGCATTCCGTCTTTGTTTGAGCCGGCAGGAACTGAAATTGAAGGAATTCGAGCAAGGTTTACGAATACTGTGTAAAGGTCGCTCAAATACATTGCAAGCGGATCATCGTATTTTTCACCGAGCTTGAATGCAGGTGTCGGACAAACAGGACAAAGGATGATGTCGTAGTTTTCGAACAGAGCCGCAACTTCTCGCTGGATTCGGGCACGAACGCTCATGCCTTTTTTGTATGTGTCGCCAGAGAACTGCTCAGAAAGAACGTAGTTTCCGATGATGATTCGGCGCTTTACTTCCGGGCCAAAACCTTCGCTTCGGCTGTCAACATAAAGCTTGTCGTAGCCTTCACCATTGTCAACGCGGCGGCCATAGCGGATTCCGTCGAAGCGGCTCAGGTTTGAAGCGGCCTCAGAAAGTGCGATTACATAGTAAGCGGCGATTGAAGCGTCAAGGATTGGAAGGTCAACGACTTCGAGTTTTGCCCCCTTGCCTGTAAACCATGCTTTTGTATCCTCGAAGACCTTTTTAACATCGGCATCAAGGCCTTTTGCTTCCTCGAACTGCTTTGGAACTGCAATTTTGAGTGAAGAAAAATCTTTGTAAGCGGAAAGATTTGCAAGCTTGTCTGAGTCCGGCAAATCAGCGCTTGTATCGTCGTAGAAGTCAACTCCGCTCATGAGGCTGAGAGGAAGGGCAATGTCCTCTGGTGTGTGGCCGAGGATTCCGACCTGGTCCAAAGAAGAACCGTAAGCTACAACGCCCCATCGTGAAAGAACGCCGTAGGTCGGTTTTAGTCCGTAAATGCCGCAGTAGCTTGCAGGAAGTCGGACAGAACCACCAGTTTCAGTACCAAGGGCAAAAAGAGCCTGATTTGCGGCAACGGCAGCAGTTGAACCGCCAGAAGAACCGCCTGAAACATAGTCGCGGTTAATCGGGTTGCGTGTCGGGCCGTAAACAGAATATTCTGTAGAAGAACCCATTGCGAATTCGTCCTGATTGCAGCGGCCGAGCGGAATAGCGCCCTTTTCTGCAAGGCGGGCAATTACTGTTGCGCTATAAGGAGCGACATAGCCCTCAAGGATTTTGCTTGAACAGGTGAGTTTGTGGCCTTTGCAGGAAATATTGTCTTTGTTTGCAAAAGGAATGCCCAAAAGAGGCTTTTTCTCAAAAAGTGCATCGATTGTTCCGTCTTTTTTGGCAGCGGCAATCTCAGCATCACAAGCCTTTGCAAGCTCAATCGCATCATCATAAATTTCAAGGAAAGCATTGAGCGGCTTTTCTGATTTCTGGTCAGCAGCGAAAGTGTCGATTGACTGCTGAACTAATTTTTCACTGGTAGTTTCGCCCGATTTCAACGCGGCGACAGTTTCTTTTATTGTGTAGTACATAATTTCCTCATTCCTAACTTATAAGTTTAAGCCCCTTCGCCCAAAACTTTTGGAACCTGGAAGTAGCCGTCCATGAATTTGTCGGTGACTTTTTTGACATCCGGGATATCCAGGCCCGCTACAATTTCGTCCTCGCGAAGTTTTTCGGCCTCAGTTGAAGGATATGCGTCGTAAGGATTTTCTGAGTCATCGTATTTTGAAAGAATGTCGAAGTAGCCGACAATTTCGTCCACTTGCTTTTTAAGAGTAGCCATGTCAGTGCTTGAAGGTGACAGGCGTGAAAGATACAAGAGATTTTCAAGAGTTGTCTCGTCAACAGATTTATGTGTAGCCATAAAGATAATTATATTGAAAAAATGAGCAATGAGCAATGTGCAAGCAGAATTTTTTCCAAAACAGGATGGTTTAATTATTTGTCGTCATCGTCTTTTTCTTCTTCGCTCATTTCCTCGTCTACGCCGGAACGGTTTCGCAGGTACTGAAAATATGAGAAGCCTTTTTTGTTGCAACGGGCGATTAAGTCCAGGTCTTTTCGTCCCAAATCAAGGGCTATGGCCTTTTCAAGATATTCACTGGCAAGATTGTATTTTTTGTTCTCGAAATGAATCTGAGACATGGCAATGTAAACAAGATATTTTTCTCCGGGAATTACAACGCACTTTTCTGCATTCTCAAAATGACGCAGGGCCTTTCCCTTGCCGCCGCCAAAGAGGGACGGAGCATAGAAGCACCAGTTTCCGAGACAGACATGGGAAATCGCACGATTTTTGTTGACCAAAAGGGCTTTTTCATAAAAACCCTTGACCCTCATTCCGTATAAAAAAGTTGCGGCCACAGAGCGGGTCATATAATAGGCGGTGACATCCCCGGAAAGCTGGTACATCCATTCACAAATCTGCTCTTTTTTGCGCGCATCAATGCAGGCAAAATTATTTTTCATCAGGCGCTTCATTTCAGCACGAAGTTCCTTTTGGTTTCCGCTGGCATTCAGGGCATGCTCGTAATATTCGGCAAAGTAAAGGCTTTCAAGAAGACATTTCTCCTGCTCAAAATCCTTTGCGTGCAGGGGAAGTTCAGCAAGGGCCGCTTTTTTAAGATTATCGATTTCTTTGTAGGCGGCCTCATGCTCCACACTTTTGAGGGTAACACGGTAAGTTACAAAATCCTCAACCTTCTGCCGGGTGTAGGAAGAAATCACATCCTCAGCCGAAATAAATCCACACAAAAGAGAAAAAATCAAAATAAAAGAAAAAAAGCATCTTTTCATATTACTCCCTCACTATCATCAGCTGGCTTTCCTGATACTTTGGAATGAAGCGCTTGACTCCGCTGTTTTCAAAACTGACCGTAATTGCGTACTCCCCTTCCTCGTTGGTCTGGGAATTTGCAATGATGCCGTAGCCGTAATCGTCGTGAAAGACTTTTGCTCCGCGGCAATATTTTCTTTTGATCGGGTCGGCTTCAACATCAGGATGGCTCAGGCCACGCTCCCCGTAATCTCCGCCGTGAAATGAACTTCCCCGGTAGCGTGAAGGGAGCTGACCGATTGCCTTTACGCCCTCGCGCCCCATTTCAAGCAGGAAGGGACTGCATTTCATGTACTCGATATGTCCGTACATTCGGCGCACGGCACAGCTGGTAAGATAAAGCTCGTTCTTTGCCCGGGTAATTCCGACATAGCAAAGACGGCGCTCTTCCTCCATTTCTTCCTCGTCGTCTCCGTTCCGCGGGAAAACGCCCTCCTCCATGCCTGTCATGACGACCCGGTTGAATTCCAGGCCCTTCGTGTTGTGGAGGGTAATCAAAGTGACTGCATCTTCTGCGATATCCTCGTCCTCATTTGAAAGGGTGCGGTCAAGCTGAATGTTGTCGAGAAAATCCAAAAGTCCCTGGCGTGCAAGAGGATAAGGAACAGCAGAGTTTGCAAGCTCCTGAATGTTCTCCACGCGGAAAGTGTGCTCGTCCTTGTCCCGCTCCTCATAATACTGGGCAAGGCCTGATTTTTTCGCGATTTTTTCGATAAGCTCAGCCAGAGTTTTGCGGCTTTCTCTTTTTTTAAGCTCATTGCTTGATTCTCCTTCAACAAGCTGGCTTGCAAGCTCGCCGCCAGCCGTTGTGTCCTCGGTGAACATGGAATCAATCTCGTCAAAAATCTCAATGAACTTAGAAAGCTCGCCCCTCACCTTTGCAGAAAAGCCCTTCATTTTGTAGCGGCAGGCTGCGATTATGTCATTAGCCTCAAAATTCTGCTTAATTTCGCCGCTTTCTTCTATTAATTGGTGCTCAGTCTGAGAAGCAAGCACTATCGCGTCCTGAGTCTTGTTTCCGATTCCACGCGCCGGTTTGTTTATGATTCGGTGGAAGGCGATTTCATTTTTATGGTTGGCAACAAGCTCAAGCCATGCAATCAAATCCTTAACTTCCTCGCGCTCAAAGAATTTCAGCGAGCCGACGATGACATAAGGAATCTTTTTTTCAATAAAAATTCCTTCGAACTCTCTAGACTGTGCATTTGTACGATAAACGATAGCCCAGTCACTGTAAGGCGTTCCCTTTTCATGTGTTAAAGTAATCAAGTCCTTACAGAATACCGCCTCATCTCCGTAATAGAAACTTAAACGTAAATTTTCAGCTTCATTTTCTCGTCCAGCTTTTTTAAGCCTTTCAACTTCATATTCAAGCTGAGAACGAGACCATGCGAATTTACTATTCGACATAAACGCCAGCACAGGAGTTTTCCCGCTGCCCCGCTCAGCACGAAGGGTCTTTCCAAGGCGTCCGTGATTGTTCTTAATCACATTGTCTGCAAGGGAAAGAATTTCCTGAGTCGAACGGTAATTGCTTTCCAGGCGGACTATTTTAGTTCCTTCAAAAATCTTGGGGAAATTGAGGATATTCTGGATTTCAGCTCCACGGAATTTGTAAATCGACTGGTCATCATCACCGACTACACAGACGTAAGTGCCGCTGCCCTCATTCAGGCCGGAAAGGGCCTCGAGCAGCTTGAACTGAGCCACATTCGAGTCCTGATACTCATCGACCATAATCACGCGGAAACGGCGGTACATTTTTTCTCGAAGGGCGGCATTTTCCTCAAGGGCAAGATATGGAAGCAAAATCAAATCACCGAAATCAACATTTCCGGTCGCCCTGAGCCTTTTTTCGTAAGCCTCATACATCTGAGGAAAGTCACTCGGATTCAAAAAAGCCTCACGAGTAAGGAGCTCCGGGCTGTCTGGCTTGAGGCAGTAATCTTTTGCAAGCGCGATTTTTCTTGCATACTGGGCCGCCTCTTTTTTGGTGAGTTTTGGCTCGACCTTCTGAATCAAAGAAACGACATCATCGTCGTCATAAACGGTAAAGTTCGGATCAACACCGGCTTCCTCGGCATAAACGCGAAGAAACCATGCTCCAAAGGAATGGAATGTGCGGATTTGAGCTTCTGCAGCCCTGGGTTCAAGGCCAACCGCACGCTCATGCATTTCATTTGCAGCCTTTTTGGTAAAGGTAACGGCCAGAATCGAATAAGGATTTACGTTCTTTTCACCGATGAGATAGGCAATTTTAGTTGTAATTACGCGGGTTTTACCGGAACCGGCTCCCGCCAGAATCAAAAGCGGGCTTCCCTCATGAACGACAGCCTCATGCTGCTGGGGATTCAGAACTGAAAGATATTCCTTAGCCCGGTCAGAAAGCTGGCCCGTCTGAGAAGAATTTATGCCAGAAAGAATGTCGTCTTCAAGTGACATAAGCCTATTATAACAAAAAAGCCCCTGGAATTCCACTTAGTGAAAAAAAAATCCCGGCATCTTTTAGCCGGGAAATTATTTTACTTGCTCAAAAGGCGGAAGCATTTAAGCGCGGAATTATATGCCACGCCGAAATCATCCTCTTCCTTAGGGAAGCGGCCCTTTACGAAGAAGCTTTCAAGCAGCTTCACATAATATGATGCAACATTGTCATGAGGATTTGTCTGGCTCAGGCTCTTGAACTTTTCAAGGGCTGAGGCATAGTCCTCATGGTCAAAATTCTGCATTGCGCTTTCCCAGACTTCCAGATACTTAAGCAGGTGTTCGTTTGAATTGCTTTTCAGGGTAAGAGGTTCGTAAAGGGTGAGCGGTGTGTTTACGTTCACTACCTGAACTTTGTCCAGACGGCGGCAGAGAATTTCCTGACCAAGCTGCCTGTAAGTTGCCTCGCTCACAAGAATACCGAAAGTTGAATACTGCTTGTTTACGCCCTCAAGACGGCTGGCGAGGTTTACGTTGTTGCCCATCATGGTGTAGTTCTTTTTGTTTTCACTGCCCATGTAACCGGCAATCATCTCGCCAGAGTTAATTCCTATTCGGGTGAAAATCTCCTTTTTGTTTTCGACCATGATTTTAAAAGCCGAATAGAGGTTTTCGTCCATTCCAGGAGCTTTTGGCAGGGCTGCAACTTCCTTGATTTTTGCATTCATGAGCTTTTCGACCTGCTTCATTTTGAGGGCAGCCTTAACAGCCCTTTTCGCATGGTCTTCCATTTTAAGAGGGGCACCTACAAGAGCGATGATTGCATCTCCCTCGTACTTATCAATCGTGCCGCCTTCTTCCATGATAATGTCGCTCATTTCAGTGAGGTAGTAATTAAGAAGGGCAACCAGCTGGCTGGCCGTAAGAAGCTCTGAGAAAGAAGAGAACTTCTGAATGTCAGTGAAGATTGCCGTCATCTCGCGATTTTCGCCACCCAATTTAAAGCTGTCAGGATTTGCAACAATCTGATTTACAACATCTTTTGAAAGACACTGACTGAATGCATTCGTGATGAATTTTTTGTCTTTTGAAGCCGTAAGGAAGCCGATTACAAGAGTTGCAATGTAAGTCAAGAGTGAAGAAAAAAGCGGAACTGCCTGACCGACATAAATTCTTGTCGAACGGAAGACTAAAAGCTGGATTAAAGAAGATGCACAAATAACGAGCAGGCCGAGAAGGATTTTGCCCGAAGTTGACTTCATCAAATTAGTAACGAAAATGATGATCAGGGCAAAAATCAGGGCGTACAGAAGCGAAATCCAGACCGGGGCTTCACCGACAAAATCTCCGTTGAGGATCTGATTTGCTACAGTGTAGTGAACGCCAGGAAGAGGATAATGGGCTTCATACTGATTTACGCCGTAATCAGCAGTGCTTGAGGCACAGGTTCCGATAATACAGATTGCCGAAGCCAGCCGTGATTTCAAGTCATTGTAGAGGTTTGTATATTCTTCAATGTAGTTTTCCTCGCCGTCTTCCTGCATATACATGCGCAAGAGGGCAACCCGATAAATGTCGTAAAGGGAAATGTAGTTGTAGTCGTTGAACTGCATTTTCGGATATTTGAGGATAAACTTGCCGTCGTTTCCGCGGGGAATCACAAGATTTTTTATAGTACCGCCGATTTCGACATTTTCAAGCGTAATTTTCCGATTTTCGACGATGACTTTAGGATTTCCCAGTCTTTTAAGAACGGCAGGAAGGGTAAGATGACCATAGTACTGGCCGTCATATTTTGCGACTGCATTTACCCTGCGGTAGGAATTGTCCTTGTCCGGGTCGGTAGACACGTTTCCGACCGCTGCCGAATACTTAACGAAATCAGAAATAGAGGGAGTTACGCCCGTAAATTCCTGAGTTGAAGTATCTCCCTTTTCCTCAAGATTTTTAATGGCTCCCTTTTCTTCCATCAGGCCTTTGGCTTCATCATCAATATCAGATTTATTGTCAAGAACAAAGCTAAGGTAAGTGATTTTGCTTTTCTTGAGTGACAATTCCAGTACATCATCAGGCCAGAAGGGCTGGAAATTATCGTCAACGCTGACAGGCGCCTTGTCAGTAAAAGTCAAATCGAATACAACTGACTCAGCCCCCATTTCTTCCATAACGGAAAGACAATCAGCGTAGATATTACGGGGCAATGGAAAGGCCGCTATATTTTCAATCGTATAGTCATCGATTCCAACCATTATTACATCATTCCGGATCTCCGTAGCCGGCAAAACCCTCTGAAATAAATCAGAAAGCTTTGCGTCGAGAGTTGTGAGCAAAAGCAGGGCGCTTACCCCGACACTCAGAATCGGAAGGAGAAAAGAAAAAACTTTTCGCTTAGTCATCAAGCTCGCCTTCTGCCATTACATCAGATGCACGAGAAGCAGCAGTTGCAGTGCCCTTGCCCTTTTTTGATACGGAACCAGACATTCCGAGCTTTGCATTAATCTGCTCTGCGACAGTTCCCTTTTTCGGGGTGCGGAGAGTGATGTCCTTTCCGTCGGCTGTGAGAACGAGCTTTGAATTTGTACCCAGGCTAACGATTGTTTCATCGCTTACAGTCATGCCGGCTTTTACAGGAATAGCCTTGCCATTTTCTGACTCAGAATAAGTTACCTTGCCGGAAAAGCTTTTTACCTCATAATCTTTTGCAGAAGCAAAAAAAGCTGCGAATGCGAGCAATGCGCCCGCCAAAACCATAGATTTTTTCATAAATCTCCTCCTTATTTGAGATATCTTAATATTCGTTCGACAGATGGGAGCTCGATGTCAGTGTCAGACTCAGGAACACTCACCGCCTTATATAATTGCCAGGCATCGCTCATAGGATAAAGCTTTGCCTCGCCCTTTTTACTTGCACTCTTCCATTGATTATAACCCGCTGCCCGCGAGATTTCAAAATTTTCCTGAGAAATTGTAGCTTCAAGCGGAATCCATGCCTTTCCGCCCTGAATTACGTAGCGGCCATCCTTTAAAACTTCAGCTGCCTTTTTGGGATCAATGCCGGAATCAAAAGCCATGAAAATGTGGCCCGGAATCGTGATGAAAGCGGTTGAAATTCCGATTGACTCAAAAATAGCGCAGTTGAGGATTGAAAGGTCGTCACAGTCACCGCCGGAATACAAGAGGGTCTGGTAAGGGAACTGAAGGAAGTCGACGTCCTGGGTTTCGCTCGATGAAAATGGACTTGTCGGATCCTTTACATAGCTTATTCCATAGGCCTTGAGGGTAGCGAAGATTCCCTTTGCGATGGAAATATTCTGAGTTGCCTCGTTCTGAGGATTTTTGATGATGATTGATTTTGCAAGCTTAGAGATTTTGTTTGCCGCACCGTCATGACTGCTGACGAAAGCCGCCGCCCTCTGGTCATCTTCCCAGCTCATGGCATTTCGATTGAGGGCCGTAAAGTCAAGAATCTGCTCGCTTGTTACTCGTTTTCCAAGCGATGTGTAGGAAATAATGACTTTTCCTTCGGTTTTGTGAACCATGAGGGATTCAAGAATTGTCTCGTTGATAAAGGCCGTGAGTTCCGCAGAAAAATATTCGTTGCGCTCAATGCTTTCATATTCAGCACAGACCTTTGGATTCTGCATGTATTCAGGGATAAGGACTGAAACAGTGACGTCCCGGATTCTGTTTTCCTCGCCGTTATAAAATGCAAGGGAACCGAAAGAATTTTCGTTGTAATAACTGTAGAAAACTGGGAAAATCGGCTGAACTTCATGGTCATCAAGCTCAACGCCGCCAGTAGAAAGAATACCTCTGCTGAAACTATATTTGACGCTCAAGCCCACATCGAATCTGGTAGCAAAATCTTTGGGAGAAAAACGAAAATCACTGTATCCCGCGAAAGCTCCAAGTTTAAGTTCTGGGAAAGCATAAAAATCAGCAAAAACACGCCCACCAAAAAGACTTCCGTTCATTGCTTTTGTGCCTTTTGACTCAACTGCCGGGAACTGCCACATTCCACCATAAAACTGACCGCCCGCCGCAAACCTGTCATGCAAACGGCAAAGATAAGTGAGAGCCAAATCACCGTAGTAAAGCGGAGTGGTGTCCAAAGTCTGGGCCTTTATTCCTGCCGCGCCAGCCTGCAATCCAAATCCAATCTTGTCGCGACCGCGGATGGTAATCGGATAAAAGTCAAAAGAAATCGTTCCGGAAACAGAATTGTCAAAATCACCTTCTGTGTGCAAGTCAAACTGAGGCATAAGAGCGACTTCAAAATCAAGACAAAACAATGGAAGAGAAAAGAAAACAACAAGGAAAAGCGCCGCAAATCTCTTCATTTTTACTCTCCGATGAGCGCCTTGATTTTTTTGGAACCTGCAAGGGCCGATCTGTTATTTGGGTCTTTTGCAAGAACTTTGTTGTACATTCCCAATGCTGACTTGTAAGCTTTTTGTGCCGAATAAACCATGCCCATGTTGTTCATTGCAGAAAGAGTGCTGAGTTTTGAATACTCTGCAAGGGCTTCGTTGTACATGCCAGCCCGCACATAAGTGTCAGCAAGTTTTTTTGTATCGCCTGAAGAGCGGAATTTTTTGATAAGCTCAGTCAAATCGTTATTAATATAGTAAGAAGTTGCTTCGTTTACAGCCTTGATAATTGAATCCTTGCCAGGATTTTTGTATGAACCGCGGTAACCGGAGAAAGTAACCGGCGGATAGTAGGCCCATGCCGCATGAACGTCAACAATTTCATAAGGAAGCTCAGTGACTTCGCCGGTTTCGTTGAAATCACCGATAGCCTCATAATCCTTTTGAACTGACTTAAGTTTTTTGGATGCCGCAAGACGGGCCTGGGTAAAGCCCTTGCCGAAATTCGCCATGCTCAAGCCAAGCCAGCTTGTGTTTTCGTCAGAAATTACGTCGCTGCCCGTGAACTGGTTCTTTTTCTTTGAGGGAGCGATTCCTGTATCAACAAGAACGATAAAGTCATCTTCCAGGGCAATGAAACCTGTGCCGATTCCGAAGCTCTCCAGACAAGAGCAGACAAGAATGCCCAAATCATCATAGTCGCCGCTCAAAAGAGCGAGGGTCTGCAAGGGATACTGAACTGAATCCACGTCCATGCTGTTGCGGTATTGCTTGTAAGGAGAAACTGTGTCTTCAGAATAAACGATACCGGCAAGACGCAGGCCTTCCATGATTGCCGCAGCGTACTGGAAAGGAGAATTCATGCCCGGTTTTAAGTTGAGGATTTCAGCCCCTGCGATATATTTTGCCGCCTCAAGAATTTCCGGGGCACCATTATCGATGAAGCAGGAAAGGGCTGCAGGATCATTCCATAGGAAGCTGTTTCTGTGGCAGACGTCAAGAAGAATATTCTGAACTTCGGTCATCTTTTTGCCAAGGAAACTGTATGAAATTACAAGCTCGCCGTTGATTTTTCCGTTTTCTGTGTAACGAAGGATTTCCGGGCCAAAATCAGCATAGATCGGGATTTCGACTCCCTTGTAGCTGTTGAGCCGGGAGAAGACCGCGCATTCCTTTTCAGCGGAAGTGTATTTGCCTGCACGGAAAGCGATGTGAACGTCCCTGACCTCAGCAGAACTGACATTGCGGATTGTTGCGTAGCCCAGGGGAACCTGCTTGTACATTGTGGAATAAGCCGGATAAAGCTGGGAATCCTGATCGAAAGAAACCCAGAAGTTGTCGGAAGAACTTGTACTTCTGGTTGAAAAATTGAATTTTGCGCCAAGACCTGCAAAAGGAGTTGAGAAAAGCGAAGAATCTCCCATGCTGAAAGAATCGTAGCCAGCCGATGCAAGAAGAAGAAGGCCCGGAGTAAAGCGGAAGCCCATTTCTCCATACCCCCGCCAGTATGAGCCACGGCCGCTGCCTTTAACGCTTGGAGCATCAATTGAAGTGCTATGGACTCCGTAAGAAGCATTTGCACTCAGATAAAGACGTGAAAAGGGATAATAGTAAAGGCCGGCACTCGCACCGCCCATAAAAATGCTGTAATTTTTATCAAGGGATTCTTCTTTTATGGAAGCATAACCGCCCTCAAGACCAATGGTAATGAAGTTGAAGAGGTCCAAATCAGCATTTACCATGCCGCCGAAGCCCTTTCCGAGATTTTCCTCGCTTGGAAAAAGCATGTTCGGTGAAATACGGAAAGCAAAATCAAGAGAAAAAGCCTCTGCAACTAAAATACAAGACGCAAGGCATACCAGAAAACTTTTTTTCATTATTTCTTAAATTCTCCAATACGTTATATTTTAACGTAAATTAAAGATTTTTTCAAAAAAATTAAAGAAAAATTTGGAGAATTTGCAAAAATTTATTAAATTTCCTGAGCGAAAGAAATTGCGTCTGACTTTGAGATTTTTTCATTCAGCGGAGAATCGCAGACGAAGTCACCGTTCAAGTCAACGTCACCGCTTGAAATGATTTTTACCCGGACAAGCCTGCCTGACTGCACGGCATTTTTTTCGCTATCAGAGCTTCGGTCGTAGCGGACTACTACGCTTCCGTCAACTTCTGGAGCCTGGAACCATGCGCGGCCGATAGCCAGTCCTTCATCTGGATTTTCCTCGCTTTGAGAAAGAACTTCCTCAATCAAAATGTCTGTTTCAATACCGACTCTGGCCTTGAGGCGCTCGCGGGTAATCTGGGCCTGAATCTCAACAAGCTCAGTTGCCCTCCTCTCTGCGGTTTTGTGAGGAACCTGCTTTTTGAAAGAATAGGCCGGCGTATCGTCTTCCTTTGAATAAGAAAAACAGCCGCTCCAGTCTGTTGCTGTCTCACGCAAAAAGGCCTTTGTATTTTCGAAAGATTCTTCCGTTTCGCCAGGGAAGCCTGCCATGAAGGTTGTGCGGATTGCGGCATCCGGGAAAGTCTCGCGGATTTTTGCAATCAGGGCCTTGTATTTTTGAGCAGAACCAACCCGGTTCATGGCTTTAATGATTGCATCGTCACCGTTCTGGAAAGGAATGTCAAAATAATGAAGGAAGCGTGAATCAACCTTCATTAGCGGGAGAATGTCTTCGTTAAAGTGATCCGGATGAATGTACAAAAGGCGGACTGCAAAAGTTCCCTCAATCTGAGAAATCATGCGGATAAGGCGAGCAAGCCCTGATTCGCCGAGGGTACTGGGGCTTTCACCTACTTCGCTTCCCGGCGTACCGTTTGGCAGGAATGTTCTTCCGTCACCAAAACAGTCGTCTTCGGCTCCAGTGCCATAGGCCGCCAGATCCTGACCAATAAGGTTGATTTCATATACGCCCTTTGATACCAGGTCTTTGATTTCCTCTATGATTTCTGTGGCTTTGCGGCTGCGTAAATTTCCGCGGATGATAGGAATCGCGCAGAAAGAACAGCGGTTATTGCAGCCCTCGGTAATTTTTACAAAAGCCGTGCCCTTAAACGAAAGAAGAAGATTGCGGTCGCCGCAGCAAACGCCCTTCTGCTCAGGCACAAGAACAGGCCTCTCGTCCTTCATCAAGGGTTCGATTACCTTGTAAATCTGGCTCAGGTCGCCGTTTCCGAAAAATCCGTCGGCTTCCAGTAAATCATCCTTGAGGTCCTTGGCATAGCGCTCGGCAAGACAGCCAGCCAGCAGGATTTTGGCTTTGGGGTACATCTGTCGGGCACTCATTACAGCGTTGATGCTTTCAGTTTTGGCAGATTCAATAAATCCGCATGAGTTTACGACGATTAAATCAGCCTCGGCAGGCTCGAAAGTCTGCTCCCAGTCCTGTTTTTTGAGAAGGCTGATGATAAGCTCACCGTCAACCTGATTTTTTGCACAACCGTGCTGGTCAATAAAAAATTTCATTCTATTCAATATCCACGATTACGACTTTGTAGCGGCCGTCGGTGTCTTTAATCCATTTGATGTCCTGGGCAATTACTTCACCCGCTCTTGGAACAGCCAGATCATAAGTCTTTGAGTTTGCGACAATCTGAAGTTTTACGGCATTTCCGTTTGAAATCCACATTCTTATGCCGTTGCTGGCCGTCATGCTGAGAACATCGCCGCTGGCAAAATAGTCTTCGATTGTTTCTTTTCGGTCCGGTCGATAGCGGAAGAGACAACCGCCACGGAAACTTGCATTAACAGTGAAAGGATAAGCCCTTGTGTCTGAGAAAATCTCCGTGCGGGCCTGTTCCTTCGGCAAATCTTCGGCATTTGGAATCTGATTTTCATCTGGAGAAGCGACCGCAACGTTTGAAGAGTTTTTAAGCATGATTTTGACTTCAGCACCACGGTCAACATTCTTTTGAGAAACGTCAGAAACGTAAACGATGAGCTCAGGAATTGAATTTCCGTCAACATCAATTTCAAGTTCCTCTGAAAGCTCTACATACTGCATTCCGGCCGGTGTTTCAAGTCCGAAGATGCCCTCAGTTTCTGCAACAGTGAGGAAAATATTGCCCTTGTCACTTCCCATGATAAGCTGGTCGCTTTTAAAGAGGCGGCCTGTGAAAGGCTTTTCAGTCAGCTCGTATTTTTTAAACTCATTTGTCCTTGAAAGTGCCACTGAATCCTCATTTTTGGCAAATTTAGCCTTTAAAACGAAAGTAAGGGTTACTGCGGCTCCGGCCACAAGAAGGACGCAAAGAGTAACAATCAGAGGAATTAAAAATCTAGGTTTTTCGCGTGCAGTAAGAGCCAGTGGCGGCGGACTTTCCTGAATTTTCTTTGCGTGATAGAGGGTGAGGACATGATTGGTATCAACCTCAAGATAATCCGCGTAATTCTTTAAGAAGCCAACAAGATATGGCTCTCCTGGGAAAACGCCGTTTTCTTCATTTTCCAAAGCCTCAAGATATTCCTGAGTGATGGAAGTTTCCCGCGCAATGATTTCGAGTTCTATGCCTTTTGCTTCTCGTGCTTTTTTTAAAAGTTCGCCGTAGCTTTCCATTTTTAATTACTCCGAAAACAAGAAATTATTGTAATTGTTCGCCGATGTAGGCGGATCATAAATAAATCTCTGATCAGAGATTCCAGAATTCAATTTGTAATTTTTAAAGTCGAAGGAGAAAGTCTCATTCTGCGGAGTCACGGCTTCGATTCTACGGATTAACATTGTGTCAGGCGAAACAGACATTTTGATTGTAGAAAAAGCCTCGCTCATGTTTCGGCGGCGAAGAATAAGATTAACGACCATTTCATCGCTGCCCTCTTCAAGAGGAACCGCTTCCTGACCAGTTTCATAGGCTGGAGAATAATAACGGCCCAAGAGGGAAAGTCCCTGGGCTGTAGCAAGATTTGCTCCGTTATTGTTTGAATTGTCAACGGACTGATTGAGGATTGCCGCACTTCCAGGAAGATAAATCGTAAGCAGGTCGCCGTTAAAACAAATTACCTGCTCTTCTGGATTTGTAAAATCAATACGGAGAAGATTGGGGTATTTGTATGAAAGATGACCGCTCATCGTGCTTTTTGAAGCCTTGATTTCAACCTCAGCCTCATAATCCTTGATTGTGGCGTAAACTTCTGAAACAGACTTAAAGAAAGAAGATGCCGTAAGGATGCCCTGGGCAAAAGCAGATGCGCTTAAAGCAAATGAAACTATGCATATCAAAAGAGATTTTTTCATTCTTTTGCACCTTCCTCTTCTACAGCAGGATTTTCTGCCTGACCGGCTGTTGCAGTCAAATCTTCGCAGTGTTCGTGAGCCTTGATAATCTCGTTGAATTCTTTTGCATCCATTGTTTCGATTTCAATAAGACGCTTAGAGATATATTCAAGCAAGTCTTTCTTTGAACGGAGCAAGGAAAGAACATGCTCGTAGCGCTCGTTCATAATCCGTGAAATTTCTTCATCGATGAAATTCTGGGTCTCTTCACTGAATTCGCGGACGAGGTTTGGCTCACCGCCATGACCGCCGAGAACACCCTTGCCCAAAGTCATATTCTTGAACTTGTCGCTCATGCCGTAATCAGTAATCATGCGCTTGATGATGTCTGTTGCCTGAGCGATGTCGTTTGAAGCACCTGTTGAAATGTCACCGAGAATGATTTCTTCGGCAGCACGTCCACCAAGAGCACTGTCAACATCGTTGAGCATGTCCTTGCGGGTCATAAAGTGCTTTTCTTCCTTTTCTTCACGGAACTGAGTGAATCCACCGACTCCATGAGAACGAGGAACGACAGTGATTTTATTTACAGGCGTGTGGTCAGGAGTGAAGGCCGCAACAAGAGCGTGGCCAGTCTCATGAACCGCTACCAGTTTCATTTCCTTTTCATTGTCCTTGCGGGACTTCTTTTTGAGACCGATGCTGACCTTATCAATTGCTTCGTTGAAATCAGCCATCGAAACCTTTTCATGACCGTTGCGGACTGCAAGCAGGGCTGCCTCATTGACGACGTTTGCCAGATCAGCACCCGCAAAACCTGTAGTTCCATGCGCGATTGACTCAAAATCAACATCGTCTGCAAGTTTAACCGGCTTAGCGTGAATCTTAAGGATTTCCTCGCGGCCCTTTACATCCGGTCTCTCAACAGGAACCTGGCGGTCAAAGCGGCCAGGACGGAGCAAAGCCGGGTCAAGGATGTCGGCACGGTTTGTAGCGGCAAGAATAATCAAGCCCTTTTCGTTGTCAAAGCCGTCCATTTCGACCAGAAGCTGGTTGAGGGTCTGCTCACGCTCGTCATTGCTTGAAAATCCGTTCATTCGGCTCTTACCGATTGCATCGATTTCATCAATAAAAATGATACAAGGAGCCTTTTCGCGGGCCTGCTTGAACAAATCGCGGACACGGCTGGCACCAACGCCAACGAACATCTCGACAAAATCAGAACCGGAAATGCGGAAGAATGGAACTCCGGCCTCACCGGCTACAGCCCGGGCAAGCAAAGTCTTACCTGTTCCCGGTGGTCCTACGAGAAGGACGCCTTTTGGAATCTTACCACCGATGTCAGTGTATTTTTTGGGGGATTTAAGGAAATCAACGACCTCGACAAGTTCGTCTTTTGCCTCATCAACACCGGCGACGTCGGCAAAGCGGGTTTTAACCTTGCCCTCGTCAACTGCCTTGTTGCGGTTTCCGCCGCCAAAGACTGAGCCCAGTCCGCCCATTCCACCGGTCATCTTCCGGAACATAAAGAAATAGATTGCCAGCAAGATGAGGAAAGGCAAAATGTTAATGAGAATCTGGATTAAAATGTTGGTCTGCTTGCGGACAAATTTGTATGGAATTTCCCGCTCGTCAAGAAGGCTCAAAAGATTTTCGGAAAGACCAAGATAGCCCACAGTGCGGTAATGCTTTCGGTTTGAAAGCTGGGACTGAAGCTGCTTTCGCATAAAAGGAAGGCTTCGCAAAGCAGAAGATTCAGAATCATCCGAAGCAGAAGGATAAAGTTCCGGGCCGTAGCCGATAAAATCAGACTCCTGGAAATCAACCCTGACAATCTTGCCGTCTTTAATCAGCTGAACAAATTCTGAATAATCAATAGGCTCGTCGCTCGGCTTTTGCAAAAGGAACATGTTCACGAATGCAAGGGCGAGCACAACGGCCACCATCAGCGTGAAAAAGGGGAATTTGAAGGGCTTTTTATTGCGGTTCATATCATCATCCCCGTTTTCAGGATCTAATTTGAAAAAATTGTAAGGATCTTTATCAAATTTTTTCTCGTCGTCTTTTTTTGTTTCGTTATTATCTGCCATTATATTTCTCAATTATAAAAATTCTACTATTATTAATATAACGAAAAAAGCCTGTTTAGAGAAGAGAAAAATCTAAACTCTAGGCCTCAGCATCCGAAAATAATAAAGAATATCTGTTTTTCGGGAGGGAAACATGGCATTTGGAAATCCTTATGCAGCTTATCAAACAACCGCTGTCAAAACTGCAAGTCAGGGCAAACTCGTCGTAATGCTCTATCAGGGAGCAGAGCGGGAACTTACAGCGGCACAGGGCTGCTTTGGGTCAGACGGAAAACTTCCTGCCTCAAAAATCGAAGACTTCGGTAAACACATCATGAAGGCGCAGGAAATCATCAACGAACTTCAAGTTTCTCTGGATATGGACAAAGGCGGTCAGATTTCACAAAACCTTATGTCCCTCTACGTTTTTTTCAACAAGGAACTCATGAACGTCAACATCAATCAGGACAATGAAAAGCTCGGTCAAATTCTGACAATGATTAAACAGCTTGGTTCTGCATGGGAAGCTGCGGCAGCAAATACGGCGGCAGATTCAGTTCCACAGGCACAGAGAACGCTCAACATTACGGGCTAGTGCATTTTTAAGGAAAAAATTATGGCAAAAGAGCTTTCTAAAGAAGAATTGGACGAAAGAATTGCAATTCTCAAAAGATTCCGCAAACTTCTTGAACAGCAGAGAAACAAATTTCAGGAATATCTGGCAGTTCTTGAAAGTCAGGAAGGAAGAATCGAAATGGAAGACGGTGACTCGATTGCCGCCCACGCAGAGCTTGAGAATCAGATTGTCAAAAATCTTGCAAGCCTGCAGAAAGTCATTGTCCCTATGCAGGGAATGTATCAGGCAATCATGCCGGGCGTTCCGGTGGCAGACAATGCGAGCGTAGAGCAGCTGCAGCTTGACCTGGCAAATCTCCAGAAGCAGGTTCTGGCTCAAAACGAGCGCAACCGCAACCTTTTGCAGAACCAGATGGGCAAAATCAAAAATCAACTCAACAATATGAATCTGATGAACCCATACCGCGGAAGGTCTTCAATCTACGCAGAAAAAGCCGTAGTTGGAAGCACAATCGAATTCAATGTTTAGGAATTAACGCCTAAGCCAAAAAGAGCAAAATCTGCCTTTACAGGGTCGCTGGGAAAAATCTCGGCGACTTTTTTTGTCAGCTCAATGGCTGTTTTCAGGTTTGCGGACTTTGAATTGATTAAGCCCAGCTCGTTTGACTGCTGCATCACATGAGTGTCCAGGGGCATGAGAAGGTCTTTTTTGCTGAACCAGGTCCAGAATCCCAAATCCACAGGAGAATTATCCCTCACAAGCCAGCGGAGCAGCATGTTAACCTTTTTGGCAGCAGAATCTTTTGAATGAGGTAGCAGCTTACATTCAGCAGGAAAAGCCGAAGCAATCACCTGATGAAGGAAGACTCCCTCACCTGCCTCACTCCATTTTCTTTTGAAAAAAGATCCGATCGTGTCATTTTCCTCAAGAATCGAGCGCAAGCCGTCAAAGAAAAGGCGCATGTCAGTATTGGTATACATGCGGTAGAAGGAAATTTCGTTTTCCGGAAAAAAATCTTTGTATTTTTGGCAAAGAATCCAGTCGCAGGGAGAAGGACCGGCCTCATTCAGGATTTGCTCTACATGAGCAAGAATCTGTTCACGGCGGCCAAAAGCAAGATTCGCCGCTATAAAAGCGACCGCCTCAGACTCACGCAAATCCTTGTAGCGGTGCATGAACTGAGACGGGTCTTTTTTGAGAAAATCGGCTGACTCGTATTTGCAAGCCAGCCCGATTAATTTTTCTGCAAGTTCTGCAGGAAGATTATTTTTTGAGGATGAATTCAACTCGTCTGTTCTTCCATGCATTGTCTTTGTCACCGCGGGCAGCGACCGGCTGACGGCCACCGCGACCAACAGCGCTCAAGCGACCGCCGTCAACGCCGTATTTCTTGAGTTTTTCGCGAACGAATTCTGCTCGTTCTTTAGAAAGTGGCTCAAGTGCGAGACCGTGCTTGTTAGTTGTTTCCTCTTCTTCGGTTCCAGTAACAGAGTTTGCGTGACCTTCAACAGTGACAGTGTAGTTCTTGAACTTGTTAAGAATCTGAGCAATTCGTTTGAGGATTCGCTCGTTGTTCTTAGCCTGTGCCTCTGTGATTCCAGGTTTTGTAACCTTGCCGTTACCGTCAACAACCTGAACACCGAAGTCAGCTGCATCCTGACGGAAGATAATAGAAGGAACTGCCATTTTGAGTACGTCGCCGACACGGATAACAAGAATATCAATCTCGATTTTGCCCTCGACTGTGCTTGTCATGCCAAGTGTGTCAGTTACAGTGAATGTGTAAGGATAATCCATAGCAGACTGAACCAATTCACCGTTCTTACCGCGACCGTCCCAAATGATTCGTTCTGTAATAGAAGATTTTCCGCTTGTTGACCAGAACGGCTTGTTGTTCGGGTCCTTAATCTGGAATGACCAGCTCTTGAGAGGAACTACGTCATTGCCCTTAAGCTGAATGTAGAGGTCGTCGTTCTCACCATCGTTATCAGGAGAGAAGTACTGAGGAGCAGTTTTGACTGTGAGCTGAGGTGGAGTTACAGAGCAGATGAACAATGAAGAATTAACATCAACTTCGTTACCCTTTGCATAAGTCATCTTGAGGTTTGCTACAAATGCGCCCTCTACGACTTTTCCGTCTGAACCAAGTCCGTCCCATGTGATTTCAGCAGGCATGTCTTTCTGATCTTTGTCTGACCAAGATTTAACAGTCTTGCCTTCTGGAGTTACGATTGAAACGCTCCATGATTCAACACCGTCTTTGAGTGACGGGCGGAGGGAAAGTTTCTGAGTTTCGAGGAAGCCGTCTCCGTTCGGGCTGAATGCGTCATGCTCAACAGTGAGGTAAGCCTTTGCCTCGCGGTTATCAACTGTGATGTTTGCGATTTCTGCACTACCCTTGTTGCCGGCTGCATCCTCAGAAGCGAATACGATTTTGTATGTGCCGTCTGCAACCTTGTTGCCAGAAGCATCTGTACCGTTCCATTCTACGCTTGAAGGAACCTTGCCCTGCCATGTGTATGAGCGGACAACTTCGTTCTTTGAGTCGAGGATGTTTGCAGTCCATTTTTCTTCGCTTGAAGTTTCAGCTGCAATCTTAAGAATATCCTTTTTGCCGTCACCGTCAGGAGAGAACAATGTGTACGGGCTTGAAAGCTTGACGCTCGGAGCTACAGTATCAATGATGAATGCCTGTGTAGAAGTCTTTGCCTCGCTACCGTTTGTAGATTTTGTTGCAAGGCTTGCTACGTATTTGCCGTCATCACAGCGTGAGCCGCTTGAAGCAAGGCCGTTCCATGTGATTGATGCAGGAAGTGAAGAGCCGCTCTGAGTCCATACTGTTTCACCTGAAGCATTTTTGATTTCAACTGTGTACTCGTTGATTGAGCTTCCAGCCTTTACGACAGGTGTGAGCTTTACAGAAGACTTAGACTTGTCTGCGCCAGCCGGATTGAATGCTGTCGGAGCAACTGCAAGCAGGAGTTCAGTTTTGCTTGTATCAAGAGTGATTTCATTGATAAGGGTTTCAGAAGAGTTTCCGGCCAAATCAGTTGCAGAAAGCACGTATTTGTATTTTCCGTCTGCTGCAAGTGATGAAGAAGAATCGAGACCGTCCCAAACAACTGTGTCAGGAGCAAAAGCACCGAAATCAAACTCACGGATTGTCTTTCCTTCTGAATCGATGATTTTACCAGTCCAGTTTTCTACAGGTGAGCCAGAATCAGCAGCGATGTCCTGTGTGATGACCATTGTGTCCAGGTTGCCGTCGCCATCCGGTGAGAATGTCGGGCTAGACTGCTTGATTTTTGCAACCGGTGGAGTTTTATCCAAAGTGAATTCCGGAGATTTTACTACGTCAGGTTCGAAACCGTTTGAGTATTTTGCAGTTACGACAGCCTGATAAAGGCCTTCTGGAGCGTCTGATCCAGAATCTGTTTTGCCGTCGAATGTAATGCGGTCCGGAGGATTTGATTTTCCTGCGAATGTCTTAACGGTATTTCCTTTTGCATCAGTGATTTTTACAGCCCATTCGTTGAGCTTGTTGACTGATTTTGCATCTGGAACAGGAATCTTAACATTGAAAGAAATAGTGTCGTTGATTCCGTTGCCGTTTGGTGAGAAGAATTTGCTTCCTGCGATTGAAATGTTTGTTGCAGGTTTGTCAGCAGAATAGATGATGTTTGAAATTGCTGCAGGAGCCGAAACGTTGCCGGCACGGTCAGTTGCAGAAATTTTGTATGAGTATACGCCGTCTGGAAGAGGTGCGCCCTTGTCGTCGGCACCGTTCCATTCAAAGCTCAAAGGAGCGCTTGTAGTCCATTTGTATGAGCGGACGACCTTGCCTGTTGAATCAGCAAAAACAGCGTTCCATTCGTCTTCCTCAGAACCAGTCTGCTTAACAGCGAGAACAGGTTTTGCACCCTCGCCGAAGATTTTTTCGTTGTTTGAAGGCTGAGTCAAATCAATCTCTGGCGGAGTATTATCAACTACTACTGCAAGTTTTTTTGTTGTGGCAGAGTTGCCGTTGTCATCAGTAGCAGTCATATAATAGAAGTAATTTCCATCAGGAGCTACTTCACCGTCATCCATTACACCATTCCACATGATTGAAGATGGAATTGTAACGCCTGATTTTGGAGTGAAAAGTGCTTTCCAGAAAGTCTTGAAAGTGATTCGAGTCTCGCGCTTTTCCTTGTTTCCGATTGTGCGGACAACCTGACCTTTTTCATTTTCGATGATGAGGGACCAGTCCTTTACATATCGTCTGTCCTTAATTTTTACCGGAACGTCCAGAACATCCTGTTTACCATCGTTGTTTGGAGAGATGTAGACAGTTCCCTTTTCTGCGAATGCAAAAGCAGAAACGAGGGCAAGAGCCGCCAATGTAACTAAAGATTTTTTCATCTTACTGATCCCCCCACATTGTGATTTCCGGAGCCTTTGTATCTGCAAGACCGAGGTTCAATACAGCACCAGCGCTCACGGCATTAACGTTTTTGTACATCTGCTTCCATGCGCCTGAAACAGTCATGTCGCTCTGATCCCAGCCCTTGTTAGACAGGTAAGAGCCCTGTGAAGAATTGAAAATGAATTTGAAGCTTACGCCGACTGACGGCATGATGTTCTTTGAGCCGTTGGCAAATTCCTGGGCATCAAATTCCCATGAAGAAGAAACTTTGATTGAATCCCAGAACTGAAGCTGAAGACCTAAGTCAGCAACGAAATCCTGGAAGAATGGATAAGACAAATCCAAAGAAACTCCGAGGTCCATGATGTCAGTGCGGAGCATTGTAGCTGCGAAACCTGTGCGGATTGTACAGATTCCTGGCCATGGAGTTGATTCCTCAGAAGAACTCATGTCATTGTCTCTGATTGCCTTTGCAGTTTTAATTCCCAAAGTTTTATCGCTTTTTGAATAAACTTTACCGAGGTTTGTCATTGCCACACCAAAGCGGACGTTCTGCATGAAAGCAAGGTCGCCGTGATTGTAGTAAGCGCCAAAAGCGAGGTTTGCAGTCCAGTCAGAATCAACCCAGTCGCCATAAAGAAGACCGAAATTTGCGTTCATGCCAACTGAAACCTGATCAGTGATGTCTTTTGCAAGACCGCCTGTAAAGTTGAGGGAATCGCCGATCGGCATGTCGAAAGCCTGTGTCCAAACGCCCTGGAAAAGAAGTGTTGAAACACACCAGCGTGAAGGAATAAGGAGAGCTCCCTGAAAACCTTCACCGAGGGAATGGCCGCCGTAAGGATCATCTGTATTAGAATTGATGAACAAAGTTCCGGCTACATCCAGAGTGATTCGCTGCTCCCAGGCTGTGAGAGCAGGATTGTTGACGATAGAAGCGGGTGTGACACCAAAGATACCACCACCAGCAGCAGAATGCGCGCCTGTCAAAAGCTGAGGTTCTGTAAGACGAAGAACGTTCTGGCCTCCTGCAGGCGGGTTGTAAGCAAACAAATTCGAGCCGAGCAATAAAGCTGCGAATGCTGCACCCAAAATTTTTTTCATAAAAATCCTCCAAGCCCATGAAAGCATGGGCTCCCATTTTTTAAGAATATTAAAATCATAGCAAAAAAAAATATGTTTGTCATTAAAACAGTCAAGTATCTTCTATAAAGTTGCTGAAAATCACATAAAGCATTTGACTTTATAGCGTTTATTTAGCATATTTAAAGTATGTCAAATAAGGAATCTATATTTCATAAATTGCTCGATACGCTGATTGGCGGCAAAGACGTTGACGCGGCAAAAAAGAAGCAGCTCAAGAATATTGCTAAAACACTCTCAAAAACTCATTTCAAATTTTACAAGCCGGGTTCAGATCAGGCCCTTCCGGTCATGGGTAAATTCTTTTTTGATTTATACAAGGCCCTTTCAAGCTGTCAGGTTTTATTCAACAGCCAGCCCAATCCAAACTACTACAAGGATGTCTCAATAAACTTCGGTCTGTCAGAAGCACAAAAGGCTCTGGTGGAAGAACTTTCAGAAGAGGCAATCGTTGAAAATTCAAAGAAGATGCAGTTTGCCCAGCTCAAGGAAAAAGTAAAGGCAGACATTTCAGCTTTCACAGGCGAATTCGATCAGGCAAAGATTCAAATGATTGACGGTCTTTACCAGAAGATCCTTCTTTTCAAATCATTCTGTACTTTCGACTATTACTTTATCCTCAAAAAATTTGACTCAACAATCCGCGAAAACGAATTTACCAAAACACCAAAATTCAACCCGATTGATGCCTCATACATCGCAGAAGACCTCAAGGACTTCCTTACAGTCCTCTACACTCTTCCAATCGGCGAAGACTGGACCAGCGTCCTCCAGCTGTTAAAAGCAATGAGGGGCGGCAACGAACCAATCAAGGCTGGTCAGCTGGCAAAAATCCTGGCCCGCCTCAATCAAATCCGCACTTCCCGCGTTTTTGAAATGATTATCCAGCTCAGCACAAAAAATCCGCTTTACGAAGTTAAATACGAAGAAAAACGGGAGCAGATTGTCGAAGGCTTCATCGACAAAATCAAGAATGAAGCTCAGACAACCCTCAAAAAAATCGAAAACGCACAAAAGAATTCAAAGGCCGACGGTCTTCTCAAGCAGATTTTCGGCACCACAGATATTTCTGCCCTCCAGCACTACACTGATGAGCAGAGCGCCTACTTCCTCAAAAAGAATCTGGGTGGCTTCGAATACACAAAACCACTCAATTACCTCAAAGCTTTCCTTCTTGAATATGTAAAACGAGATGTAAGGCAGTACGCAGACCTGGTTCTTGTCCGCGGAAAATGGGCAACTTCACCTCTCACGGCTGAAATGAGCGACGCATACAATGCAATTCTTGAATACTCAGAAAAAATCACCCTCTTTGACAAGGCACTTTCCGAAGAAGAAGGTGAATACGGCAAAAAGCTCAAAACTTTGCTCCCTCGCGCAGACCGAGACAAAGAGGCTGCAAACATCATCAGGACAACCTTGCGCGACAACAACGCAATCGCCCGTGAATATATTGTGAGCGCAACAAGACAGCTGATTCTCTTTGCAAAGACAACAAAGCTTCTTATCGAGGATTATCAGAAACAGCGTCCTGAATTAATGACAAACTGGAAGGAACTTGAACGATTCGCCGAAACTCCAATCAAGGAACTGGGCGTAAACGTCTACAAAAAGATTTATCTGGTAGTTCAGCTCATGCAGGGGCTGGTCGGAAACGGCGCTTAGGATTAGGCAATTACCCAAAAGAGCAGCATTGAAAGCACAGAACCGGCAGTAATAAATGGTACGAAGGGTATCGCAAAAATCGGTCTGTGCACAATCTGCTGTTTTTTAAATTTCTGGATTGCGGCCAAAAACAAATAATAAAGCACGCCAAGCAGGGCCGCAAAGACCGTGGCAATTATGTTCATATAAAAACCTGTATACAAGGCAGAAAAAATCCCAAAAAACAGATCACCGAAGCCCAGGCCCCCGGCTGTAAGCACGCGGGTCGAAAAATAAATCAAAAAAGATGTTGCCAGGGCAAAAGCCATATTCTTCAAGAGCGGAATAAAAGCCCCGGAAAAGAGGCCGAATCTCGTGCCAAGAATGCAAATTGCCCCGAAAGCAAGACTGGGCAGGGAAATACGGAATTTCCTGGCATCCATAAAAGACATGGGAATTGCAAAAACAAGATAAACCGCACTGAGAATAAGCAGATTTTTATTCATCAATAATTCCTAGTAAAGAATTGAATCAACGAGTCTTTTAAATTCCATGTTCAAAGAGATTCTTGAATCAGACTTTGGCATTTCTGTTACATGGAAAGTACCGTCAGAATCCTGTACGATAGCATCAGGGATATCTACAAGCTCTGCAAGCTGAGTATTTGAATTTGAAGCGAATTGTGTAAACATAAAAGGCATATTTTTCTCCAGTTCTTCAAGATCTTCGACATCGGAATCATCATCAAGTTCCTCAATTGCCGGGTAATCTTGATTGTCGGCATTTTCATCTGAATCATTTAGGAATTCTTCATTTATTTCGTCAATTTTTTCATTTTTCTGATCGGCGACTTCTTCCAGAGTCTCAGGCTCAAGTTCTTCGGCTTCAATTTCCTCTGGTTCAAGTTCTTCAGCTTCCAGTTCTTCCAGCTCAATTGCCTCTGCTTCAACTTCCTCAGCTTCAAGTTCGTCTGCTTCCAGCTCTTCAAGCAGCTCGGCGCTATCGTCCGCGTTTTCCTCAGCCCTCTTTTCAAGGTTCAGCAGTTCGACGTTCTCAAAGAAATGACCGCTTTCCGTTATGTCAGTCTGGGCCTCTTCCTCATACATTTTTTCATCAGAATCGTCTTCATCGAGGAAAGAATAATCAACCGGCGCCGCTACAAAATTATCCGCAACGGAATCGTCAGTTTCCTCAAAGAAAATTTCTGAAGTTGGAACGCCAAATTCAATTTTTTCAAGCAGAGACTCGTCTTTATAAATGTCATCGTCCGGATCAACGTTATTATCCATCAAGTGAGGAAGATAAAAATCAGCGTCCAGAGTTTCGGTATCATCTTTTTTCTGCGTCGGATCAAAAACTTCAAGCTCTTCAAGTTCGTTGTCCGACGCATCAATTGCCAGGGCGACTTCCTTAAGCTTTTCAATGTCGTGCATTTCAGAAGCAGACAGTTTTCGGCTCAAACCAGAAGAATCAAGCTCGACATCGTCATTATCCGTCCAGCGGGGAGCCCGTTCAGGAAGGGCGGCCAGAGTTTTCGCCATGTCGACGTCCCTCTCTTCCTTCTCAGAGACTTCAGGGAGCATTTCAAGCTCTTCCTCGAATTTATGCTTCAAGTCTTCTTCGGTTACAGTAGAGAATTTTGTCGGCGTAGAATCGTCAATCTCGGAGCGGCCGTCACCAAAGCGAAGTTCTTCGTTAAAATCAGTGATTGGCTCCAGCTCCTCGCTTATCCGGGCTTCGGTATCAGCGGCTTCGGTCTCTGGAACTTCTTCAAGGGCTTCAACTTCCTCGGCATCATCAAGCTCAGCGGGTTCGGCTTCATCTAAGTCTTCGAGTGCTTCCGCTTCTTCTATTTCTTCGACTGATTCGACATCTTCAACTTCATCAAGTGTCTCAACGTCTTCAAGTTCTTCCGGCTCGTCTGGTTCAGCATCCGCTACTTCTTCGACATCAGAAAGTTCTTCCACATCCTCTGCCTCTGGTATTTCTTCAACGCTTTCTGCGTCTTCTACTTCTTCAACGGCTTCGGCGTCTTCTATTTCTTCAACTTCATCAAGTGTCTCAACGTCTTCAAGTTCTTCCGGCTCGTCTGGTTCAGCATCCGTTACTTCTTCGACATCAGAAAGTTCTTCCACATCCTCTGCTTCTGAAACTTCTTCTACAACTTCCGCTTCCTCGATTTCTTCTACGGATTCAGCTTCTTCTGCATCATCGAGTGCTTCAACATCTTCAAGCTCTTCCGGTTCGGCAGGTTCAGCTTCCGCTACTTCTTCAACGCTTTCTGCATCTTCTATTTCTTCAACTGATTCAACATCTTCTACATCTTCAACGGCTTCGGCGTCTTCTATTTCTTCGACTGATTCGACATCTTCAACTTCATCAAGTGCCTCGACTTCATCCAGTTCTTCCGGCTCGGCTGGTTCAGCGTCCGCAACTTCTTCAACATCAGAAAGCTCTTCCACATCCTCTGCTTCCGCTACTTCTTCAACGCTTTCTGCATCTTCTATTTCTTCAACTGATTCAATTTCTTCTACATCATCGAGTGCTTCAACTTCTTCAAGTTCTTCCGGCTCCGCGGCCTCATCCTTACTGATTGCTAATTGCTCATTGCTGATATTTTTCGGCTGGCTTGCTGCTTCATGTGACGCTTCCTTGACCTGGACCGCGTTAATCTGGATTTTTCCATTTTCAAGGATGTCTTCAAGCGACGAGCGGACTATTTTTTTGAGTTCATCGGCATCAATTGCGGCGGCAGGCATGGCTCCACCGATTGCACGGAGGGGATTTTCACCAAATGAGGCCAGCATTTCCTGCCAGTAGCTTTCAAAAATCGACTTGAATTCGGCGGCGTGTTTTTCGCCTTTTTTGCCCAGGGATTTTAAAATACGCCTTTCGAGTACAGGTTTCTGCTCGGCAAGATAGGCCTCACTTTTTTCGTCGCCCATTTTCTGGTAACTGATGAAAAATTCATTCTCATAGCGGCGGATTTTGTCACGAATCACGACGATGTCATCATGCTTAAAGCTCAAAATCAGGAAAATCGCAAGATAAAGTGTGACAAAGGCCGTGGCAAGAAGCAAAATTCGAATATAGGGCGGAAATTTCAGCTCACTTTCGTCGTAAAGAAAGGTAATGAAGCCCAAATCTTCGCGGGGACTCTTATATGAGAAGGCACAGAGGGAATTATTTTTTGATTCATCAAGAATATTTGAATCAGAATTGTCGTCCGCGTTTATTTTCCAGAAGTTTTCACCGCCGGCCCGCCATTTTTTTAGGATTTCCTGGCGGATTGACGACTGACCGTAATTAGGAAGGCCGAAAACAAAGCCTCCGAAGCCGGCAAAGGTCTTTCCTGCCTGAGGAAGTTCCGTAAGAAGACTTGCAAAGCCCTTTATGTCAATGAGGTTTCGGTTATACAAAAAGTGACTGAAATTTACCGGGTCACAATAGAACAAAATACTTCCAGAATATTCATTTTCAGAGTTATAAAAAGGAAAGGAAAATATTATCTGGCTGGCATTTCCGTCTTTTATGATGCGGCATTTTTTGTCAGCCGGAGAAGAACCGTCCGCAAGCTTTCTGGAACTGACAGAATCATAATCAATTTCACCGGAAGTGTCGTAGTTGCGGTAGGAAATGCCTTTGCTACCTGAAATTTTGTCAGAAGGAAATGTTGAGTAAAATAAATTCCTGCCGTTCTCACCGATAATACGGATTCCAGTAAGTGCAGGAGTTGAAGTGACCAGCTGGGAGCGCAGGGTCTCGCGATTTTTTGCGGAAGCATCGCTTGGATGTGAATCCATATATGTTTTGACGGATGGAGCAAGGGAAAATGCGTCAAAACGCTTCATGAGAGTTTCGAAATATTCGTTTTGTGCCGCGGCAATCTCCTCGATTTTCTTTTGCTTGATTTCCTGTACTATCGGCTGATAAAAATTCACTTCGAGAATATCAAAAAGTCCCGAAAAAGCGACAACCGTAAATGCACAAAATGCAAGAACTGAAATAAGAAGACTGAAAGCGACCTTCTGGCCGGAAGACATACTTTTATATATTTTCGGCTAAATTCAATAGAAAATCAACATTAAAGAAAGGAAAACTGAAAGCTAGATTTTTTCGAGAATCTGTGTACATGAGCCGTAATCTGTGATTAAATATTGACCATGGATTTGATAAATCTCGAAGAAGAAGAGAATAAAAAGATTCGCGCCTTGCTCGTTGGTGCGCCGGACGCAGACATTTCCGAGCTTTGCGGCCTCGTAAAAACACTTGGCTATGAGATTGCGCGCTCGGTCATTTTAAACCGCATGGAGCAGAACCCGGTCTATGGATTTGGCAAGGGTAAGGCCGAGGAAATTGCAGCCCTCTCAAAAGAACTTGAATGTGATTTAATAATTTTTGACTTTGAAATTTCTCCGCGAAAGCAGCGTAACTGGGAAAAACTGGCAAAGATTCCGGTAATTGACCGACAGGAAGTGATTTTGCGCATTTTTGCACAAAGGGCACAGACAAAGGAAGCCGTTCTTCAGGTTCAGCTTGCCCAGCTCGAATACGCCCGTCCCCGCCTTGCCCACTCTTACGGCGACATGGCCCGACAGAGGGGCGGAAACTTCGGTGCAAAGGGTTCAGGCGAAACTCAGCTGGAACTCGACATCCGAAAAATCCGCGAAAAAATCCAGCAGCTTAAAAGGGAACTTGAACAGGTCGTCCGTGACCGAGAAACTCAGCGGAAACGCCGCGAGAAAATCCCCCTTCCCTGCTGCGCGCTTGCAGGCTACACGAACGCAGGAAAATCTTCGCTTTTGAACGCTCTTACAGGAGCAGACGTTTTTGTTGAGGACAAGCTATTTGCCACCCTGGACCCGACGACCCGCAAATTACAGCTCAAATCTTCC
This sequence comes from Treponema ruminis, assembly GCA_017161305.1. GTDB lineage: Bacteria > Spirochaetota > Spirochaetia > Treponematales > Treponemataceae > Treponema_D > Treponema_D ruminis. The sequence goes on from CP031518.1 coordinate 2,419,086, forward strand.
ATTAAAACAAGCGAAGATGAAAAGGGCTTTGCGGCAAACATCCTTCTCACTGACACGGTAGGATTCATCTCAAACCTGCCCCACTCCCTGGTCAATGCCTTCAAATCAACTCTGGAAGAAGCTCAGAGGGCCAACCTCATTCTTCTGGTCCTTGATTCTAGTGACGAAAAGGCAGAATTCCAGTACAACACGGTCGTTAAAGTCCTTGAGGAAATCGGAGCCGAGAACACTCCGCGAATCATCGTGCTGAACAAAATCGACAAGCTGGCTGACAATCCGACTCAACTTGCAAAAATGACAAGCCTCTTCCCGGACGCAATAAAAATCAGCGCAAAAACTCACGAGGGCTTTGAGGAACTTTCGGCAAAAATCTGCGACGAGCTTTTGGGCGAGGAACTTTCTTACACAATTCCGATGGACAGGCAGAGCCTTCTGAGTGAAGCGCGTAAGACCGGCATCATTCTTGAGGAAAACTGGCTCGACGACGGAATCCACATCAAAATCAAGGGAGGCGAGCTTAAAAAGAATCCCCGCCTTTCAAATCTTCTTGCTCCCCACGCGGAAAATCCGGAGCAGGTGGCAAAAGTTCAGCCTGAGCCAGAAAAATCCGGCTTCAAAAAGAAATTCGGTGCGGACTGGTAAGCCTAAAATCGAAAGCCGAGAACGGAAAACTGTAAAAATCAGGACTTTGGAGGAAAATCATGCGTAATTTGAATAAAATTCTTCTTTTACTGGCCAGCGTCATTCTTCTTTTCATTACGGCGGTTACGGCTATTGCCGTCTGCACAAAGAATGCCCATCCCGGAGTCGGCTTAAGAAAGGAAGATCCATCGCCAAAGTCTATTTCCGCTTCAAAAACGGCTTTCAACAACATCGGGCAAATCCGGGTATTCAGCAAAGAGGACGAAAATGCTGAAAAGAGCGTAATCGTCCTGATTCCATGGTTCGAGTTCGACGGCACAGACCAGGCCTTTTACGAAGAGCTTGACCGCAAGCATCAGAGCATAAAACTGATGTTCGTAAATTTCTTCTCAAATCATACGAAGGCCGAACTTTTGAAACTGGGCGAGGACAGCATAAAAAATGAACTCAAGGCCCAGATAAACGAAAGTCTGGTTCTGGGTAAAATCAGCGGAATCTACTTCAACGACTATCTTTTTTTGGACTAGATGCAACTTAACAAAAAAGTCAGTGTCTAATTCAGTAAGGAGTCATAAAAATGGAACACATCACATCGCCTGCAGCACAAGTAATAATCTCGCTTATTCCAATCGTGGGCATTTTCATCGGCGGCACGGTTATTTTCTTTGCGCTTTTGTGGATTCACCACGAGAACAAGCAGAAAATCCAGTCCGGCGAAAAGACACAGAGGAATTTCAATTATAAGGCAGCCACCCTCCTTTCCGGGCTCTTGCTCACTGGAATCGGTGCCATGCTTTCATTTTTCTTCACTGTTTTTACAGGTCTCTCTCCTTCAATTTTGGGCGGACTGATTCCACTCACTGTCGGAATCTGTCTTCTTTTGTTCTACAGGCTTTACGACTGGAAGAATGACTCTCGATCAGCTGATAATTAAAAAACGCGACAATGCGTTGATTAAAGCTACATTATCAGGTGACTCAAAGGCATTTTCAAAGCTGCTTTCATGCTATAAAAAGCGGGTTCGGGCTTTGGGAATGAGTTTCTTTAAGAACGAGGCGGACACAGAAGATTTTGAGCAGGAAGTTTTTCTAAAGGCATACACAAATCTTGCTTCCTTCAAAGGCGATTCTTCCTTTCCGACCTGGCTCACGGCGATTGCCTACAACACGGCGGTAAACGCAAAGAGCAGGAGAAAAGAATACCTTCCGATTTCAGACGAAGAAAACATCGAGGATGCAGGACTTACGCCCGAAAAGAACCAGATTCGGAAAATCACCGTGCTGGCAGTTCGCGAGGCGGTCAAAGATTTGCCAGAAAAATTCAAAATCTGCGTGGAACTCTACTTTTTTTATGACAATTCCCATGCTGAAATCAGCAAAATCACCGGAGAAGGAATCAATACGATAAAGTCACACATTTTCCGTGCAAAAAAAATCCTGCGCGAAAAATTAAGGAGCTACTATGAAGAATGAAGCTTGTGAAAAAAACATGGACAAATTTCTCGCCCTCGACAAATACGAAAGAATTCCGCTCGGAGTGACTCTCCACTTCCTTGCCTGCAAAAAATGCCGCTCCCAGGCACGCTACCTCACTCTGGCAGAACGCTACGCAAGCGAGCCAATCCGCTCAAGGCCAATCAAGGATATGATTGAAAGCATCCCGATAAAGCCTGTCTCAATGGCAAAATGGATTATCTCCGGCATACTGATGATTTTGATGATTGTCTTTACCGGAATTTTCCTGAACAAAAGCGAAAGCTCAATTTTCGCAATAATCATGAACATAAACTTTGGCCTGATAATCACAGCCTACTGCACAATCTTCGTCGCAACAAACATGGATTTCTTTATGAAGAAATCCTCAAAGTTCTGGAAGTAAAACATATATCCGACAAATGCAAAAAGGCGTGCGGAATCGGGGTTCTGACACAATCCCGCCTGAGCTTCGCTCACTGCGAGGGTTGGGGCAGGTTCCCGATGGGAGCACGCCTTTTTGTATAAGCCAATAAAGTTTTAGTTCCAGAGATTTTCTGGATTAACCTGTTTATTATTCTTGAATACCGTGAAATGCAGGTGAGGGCCTGTACTCATGCCCGTGCTTCCGACTCGGCCGATTCTTGTATCCTGAGTGACGTAATTTCCTTTGTGACAAAGAATTGCGCTCATGTGACCGTAAAGTGTCTTGTAGCCTGAGTGATGGGCGATGATAACGTAGTTTCCGTAAGTTGAGTTGTAGCCGGTTGCAGTAACCTTTCCAGGAAGGGCTGCGTAAATACTTGTGCCTGTAGGACAAGCCATGTCAACGCCTGAGTGATAAGAACGGGCACCAGTGAAAGGACTTGCACGCCAGCCGAAGCTTGAAGATTTGTACCAGCGGGCACGGATTGGCTTTCGGAAGAGGTCGCCGTTGATTTCCTGGCGTGTAACCCAGTCGAGCTCAGCATCAGGAACGAAAATAGTAGAGCCGGCAGAAATTGCACTGTCGATTTCGATATGATTTACGGCTGAGCATTTTACCGCGTCAACCTTGTATTTCTGGGCGATAGAATCAATCGTCTCGCCGTCTTTTTTTACATTGTAAAGGATTCCCGGCATGGTCGGGATTTTGAGGTAATCGCCAATCTGCAAGAGCCTTGAATTCCGGATATTGTTTACTGAAATAATTGTATCAGAAGTGATGTCAAACTGTTCTGCAATGCGGCCGATCATGTCGCCTGAACGAACCCGATATGCAAAGTATGAAAGTTTATAAGTATCTTCAAAAGCAGCGTTAATTGCGCCTGATTCACCGCCCTGGGCCTCAGCTTCGGCGATTCCGTCCAGGACTTCTTCCGTAACAGGGATAGTCGGGCTTTCAAAACCGCCCTGACCGTTATTCTCAGATTTTGAAGTATGATTTGCAAAAACCATAGTTCCGGTCAAAACAAGGGTGCAGACACCAAAGGTGACAAAAAAACACTGGGCCGCGTTTCTGACCGACATTTTTTTGATTGTATTCCTGACTCCCCAAAAAACTTTTTTCATTTTTTACCCAACCCAATCAAGTATGTTTCAAAAGACTCTGAGCGACATGCCTGAGGCTTGAAGCCCTTTGCACTCGTGAAAACTTCACGCATTTTTTTAAGCAAAGCCTGCTGATCCCCATTCTGGAAAATCTTGACGGCAAAATTACCACCAGTTTTGAGCATCGTCTCCGCATACCAGATTGCCATTTTTACAAGACCCTGGGAGCGGGCTGTATCAACGACACGGTTTCCTGTTGTGAGCGGGGCTGCGTCACAAACCACAAGGTCAAAAGGACCTTCCGCCTTGATCTGGTCAAAAATTTCTTTTTGCTGCAAGTCGCCCTGAATGAAGACAAGATTATCGCCCTTTACGCTCTTGGAAAGAGGATTCAAATCGCAAGAAACGACCTTACCACTGCCTTCCATTTCACGGAGCAAAAAAGTTGTCCAGCTTCCCGGAGCCGCACCCAAATCAAGAACCTTGTAATTTTTCTTAATCATGCCGAATTTCTGGTCAATTTCCTGCAGTTTATACACGGATCGGGCCGGATAGCCCTCCGAAAATGCCTTGCGAGACCAGAAATCAGGTTTTTCATAAGAATTTGCCATAATAAAACTCACCGGAACCACAGAGTGAATTCCGCATACTAGATTGTCGGTCTAAATTAAATCAGATTTTAGGGAAAAAGTGAAGTATAAAATCAGTAGGGGGAAGTCTCCCCCTGGCTACAAACGCTCTGCGTTTTCCGCCACCCCCTCTACGGGGACACCCCGTAACGCCCCCAAAAACTATATTTGACAACTACGATTTGATGTAGTATTATAGAAGAACTGATTTCATAAACTAGGGGAAGTCTAAAATGGACAAGAATTTGATTATGTTCATTGGTCTCCCGGTTGCAGGAATCGTTCTTGGATGGATTATTCGATGGTGTTATGCCAGATTTCAACTATCTGCGTCAGAACAAAAAGCTGAACGCTTAAGACAGGATGCAATAAAGGAAGCAGAAGCACAGAAAAAAGAAATTTTGCTTGAAGCAAAAGATCAAATCATTCGTGAACGAAAACAGCAGGAACGGGAAGATCGTGAACGACGCGCTGAGGTTCAGCGATACGAAGCGCGTGTAAGTAAAAAAGAAGAGCTGATTGACAAGCGTGCCGAAGAATTTGACAAAAAAGAGCTCGAATTCGCAGACCGTGCCAATGCTATGAAAAAACGTGAAGAGCAGCTTCGCACCCAGGAAGAGCAGTACCGCAAGGAATTAGAGCGGATTTCAGGTCTTTCTGCCCAGGAAGCCAAAGATTTAATAATCAAAAATCTAGAAAACGATGCTCGCCACGACGCACAGGCTCTCTTAAACAAAATTGAGCAGGATGCCCAGCTTTCAGCCGAAAAGAAAGCTCAGGAAATTCTTATTTCCACAATCCAGCGAATCGCAACAGAAACAACAGGAGATTTAACAGTCACCACAGTTTCTTTACCGGGCGATGAAATGAAAGGCCGAATCATCGGTCGTGAGGGCCGCAACATCCGTGCCCTTGAAACACTTACTGGTGTCGACATCATTATCGACGACACACCAGAGGCTGTTGTAATCAGCTGCTTTGACCCTGTTCGCAAGGAAATTGCCAAACAGTCACTTGAACGCCTTGTTACGGACGGTCGCATCCATCCGGCCCGCATCGAGGAAATCGTTCAAAAGGTCACTCGTGAGATTCAGCAGAAGATTTACGAAGAGGGCGAAAAGGTTCTCTTCGACCTGGGAATCCACAACATGAGTCAGGACGGAGTCCGGGCTTTGGGAAGGCTCTACTTCCGCACAAGCTACGGTCAGAACGTACTCACTCACTCAAAGGAAGTTGCAGAAATCGCTTCTTTGCTTGCAGCCGAAATCGGAGCAAACAAGGAGCTTGCTAAACGTGCTGCCCTTCTCCACGATATCGGTAAGGGAGCGGAAAACGATTCAGACCAGAACCACGCAGAGGTTGGTGCTGAAATGGCCCGCAAAATGGGCGAAGACGCAAAAGTCATCAATGCGATTGCCGCACACCACAACGATGTTGAGGCAACAACAATTGAGGCTGTCATCGTTCAGATTGCAGACGCAATTTCCGCAGCCCGACCGGGTGCACGCCGCGAGACTGTTGACAACTACGTCAAGCGTCTTGAGAACCTCGAGGAAACAGCCGAGAAGTTCAACGGTGTTGAAAAGGCCTATGCAATTCAGGCAGGCCGCGAGCTTCGAATCCTCGTTAACAACGAAAAGATTCCGGACAACGAAGTCAAAGAGCTTGCACAAAAAATTGCAAAGCAGATCGAAACGGATATCCGCTATCCGGGCCGCATAAAGCTGACAATGATTCGCGAAACACGAATTATAGAATACGCTCGCTAAATGATAAAAAAATGCCCCGCATCCATGCGAGGCATTTTTTTTGCGCACAGTAATCGCTCCTTTACGCGGAAAAATCACAGATTTTTCCGAGACTCGCTCAAAACTCACCTTGTGAGTTTTGCCGGCTTTCAGCCGTCGCTCCCTACATATGAAATGACTCTCCCAGGTAGATTTCGCGGGCTACAGGGCTGTCGATGATTTCCTGGCGGGTGCCTTGGATTAAGATCTGGCCGGTGCTTACTATGATTGCACGGTCGGTGATTTCAAGGGTGTCGCGGACGTTGTGGTCTGTGATTAAAACGCCGATTCCACGGTTTGCCAGAAGTTTTATCATGCCCTTGATGTCGGCTACGGCAATCGGGTCGATTCCGGCGAAGGGCTCGTCCAGCAAAAGGAATTTCGGCTCAATGGCAAGAGAGCGGGCAATTTCCGTTCTTCGGCGCTCGCCGCCTGAAAGGGTGTAAGCCAGCTGCTTTCGTATGCGGCCGATTGCGAATTCTTCTATTAATTCTTCAAGTTTTTGTTTTTTTTCGGCCCTGGTTAAGTCCGGACGGGTCTCCAGGATTGACCAGATGTTTTCTTCGACAGTCAGTTTTTTGAAAACGCTCGGCTCCTGGGGAAGATAAGAAATTCCCAGCTGAGCCCGCTTGTACATTGGAAGCGGTGTGATTCGCTTGCTGTCCAAAAAGATTTCACCGGAAGTCGGCTTGTAAAAGCCGACAATCATATAGAAACTTGTCGTTTTTCCGGCTCCGTTTGGTCCAAGCAGGCCCAAAACCTCACCCGTGTGCATCTGAAAATCAACGCCCTGCACGACCTTTTTTTTGCCGAATGATTTATAAAGAGAACTGACCCGAAGCGTATGGAGCGAAGAAGAATCATCTGCTGATGGGGGTACGGGGGTGTCCCCTGTAGAGGGGGTAGCGGAAAACGCTTCAGCGTTTGGAGCGAGGGGGCGGCTGCCCCCTTCTGTATTCTCACTTTCTAATTCGCCATTTTCAATTTCAATATCGCTCATGACTTTTCTCCATCAGACTTTTCAGTCTTTTCTGATTTTACAGGCTCTTCCTTCTTTTCGGCCTTTTCTTCGTCATCCTTCTGGCTTTCCTTTTCGGCGGCATCACTGTTGAGGATATCCGTAATTGCCGGAAGTTCAGGCTTTCCTTCAAGATCTGACTTTTCATCACCGCTTTCGTCAGGGTCTTTTTGACTTTCAGGCTTCTTTTCTTCTTTCTTTGAATCGGTTACGGTTCCGCTTACACGACCGGACAAGGTGATTTCCTGAGAATCAAGGTTAAGAATAATCTCCTGGGCACGGAAAGTATCCGCCCCCTGAACGATTTTTGGATTTCCGCTCATTTCAAGCATCTGGGCCGTCTTTCGGTAAATTGCAAAAGCCGCCGTACAGGTGTTGTCCTTCTGCTTGATGGTGACGCCAATCTGCATGGTTGCGAGCTCTTTATCCTGATTGTACTCAATAATCTGGGCATCGATGCTGACTTCGTTTTCAATATCCAGCATGTGGACTGAATCCTCAAGGCGGGCAAGCTTGGTCTGGCGGTCATAGCGCAGGCGGCCGCAGGTAAAGTCCATTTTTGTTTCGGTATTTTTACCTTCGACGCTTCCTTCGGCGGTTATGTAGCGGAAATCCTCACCGTCAAGGGAGATTGAATCAGCTTTTATTTCCATTACGGATGTTTTTACGAAGGCATGGCCGACAAGTTTCGTTTCATCAGTCTTGCTGCCGGAAACTCCGGTCATGGAATCAGCCTGAAATTTTATTTCCTCACTAAAGGCATGAGCGCCAAAAGAAAAAAGAAAGAGGCTTACAATGAATCTAAAAAAATTGGAATTACCCTTCACTTTCAGCCTCGTTTTCTAAAGGAGTGTCTTCGGTTTTTGCGGCAGGCTCATCATCCCCGGTAATTATCGTGCCGGAAACGGTATCGACAAATGAAAAAGACTTGCTGACTCCGCTGGCGCTGAAACCATAGCCCTGCATTGTCATATCATTTTTTTTGAGGCGGACTTCACTGCTCTTGCCGCTGGTAATCTGCTCAGTTTTTTTGTTGAAATTGAGGGAATCGGCTTCAATCTCCATGTCCTGCTTGGGAAGACGGAGCTGAATGTCACCGTAGAGGGTGTAAATTTCCTTTTTGGTGTTGGCCGCAATCAGCTGACAGGAACCGCCGGTATCTTCCTTTCCTTCCGAGTCATAAGTTTCGAAAACTGCATTTTTGGCAAAGACCGCATTGTCACTTTTGTACTGCTCCAGCTGCTCTGCCTTTAAGGAAACGTTTTTTTTGCTGGCCTCATATTTTGTATAACTTGCGTTCTTAAAGCAGAATTCCGGAATTGATGCTTCGGAATTTTCGCTGTTCAAGTAATTTAGTGAGCATGAAGCGGAGAAAAAAATTGCAGCTATTAATAGAAAGGAATAAGACTTTTTCATTACCTGTAATAAGATTCTACCATATAATATTTGTTTGTTTCAACGGAAAGAATTTTACAAGTTCTTTTTCAATATAAATTTAATTTTATTTACAATTCAAAAACAAGGGTGTATAATATAGATTATGGCAGACTTATTAACAGATGCAGAATTTGATATGTTCCGAAAAGTCATTTATGACGAAAGCGGAATCACCTTCTCGGCTACGAACCGTTCAATCCTCGACAGCCGCTTGAAGGAAAAACTACGCGAAAAGCAGCTGGACTCTATCGAAGAATACTATCGACTCGTCATGTCTAACAAAGAAGAGATGAAAATCATGCTCGACTCTGTTACGACCAACCTTACCCGATTCTTCCGTAACCAGCCACATTTCGATGCGCTTGTAAATTATGTAATTCCACATGTAATCGAGAATAAAAAGAAAACCGGCGATACTACAATCAAAATTTGGAGTGCTGGCTGTTCAACAGGTGAGGAACCCTACACAATCGCCATGATTCTTGCGGATGTTCTTCCTCCACCCTACAAATTCCAGATTACTGCTTCGGACATTTCACTCAAGTGTCTCATGACTGGTCAGGCAGGCTTCTATCCGGAAGCTCGAATCACTGGTATTCCGCAAAAATATCTGGACCGCTTCTTCATCAAGAATGACCGTGGTTATCAGGTAAAACCTGAGCTTATGCAGACTATCAAATTCGACTACCATAACCTGCGCAACGATTCAGGTGCAAGAAACCTTGATGTCGTTTTCTGCCGGAACGTTCTTATCTATTTTGACGAGCCGGCTCAAAAGAACGTAATAGACCGCTTCTGGAATTCTATGGCTCCAAATTCATATTTGTTCATCGGACACTCGGAAAGTCTGTTCGGCATGGACACGAAATTTGAGTTCCTGAAAACTGATTGGGCTTGTTTGTATCAAAAACACTCATAACCAGCGGTCTATATCAATTTTCAGAGTCTGCATTGCTTTCTTTGCAGACTGTTTTTTTATTAGGGAGGATTTAACATGGAAGATATTTCTGTTGCAATTTGTGATGACTCAGCGCTCATGCGCAATCTTATTTCCAGAGTAATCGATGAAACGGAAGGTTTAACTGTAGCCGGCAAGGCAATGAACGGCAAATTTCTCGTCGACAAGCTGGCCCTTTTCAAGCCGGATGTAATCGTCCTCGATATTGAAATGCCAGAAATGACCGGCGTAGAATTCTTGCGCTGGCGTAAACAGAATAAAGTCGATATCCCTGTCATCATCCTTTCCAGCATCGCTGAAAAGGGTGCCGCAGTTACTATCGAATGTCTCGAACTTGGAGCTGCGGACTTCATTACAAAGCCAAACGGCTCTATTTCTGCAGACATCAGCTCTGTTTCTGACAGGCTCATCGAGCTTATTTCTTCTTACGGTGGCTCTTATGCCCGCCGTCACGGCAAGCAGGTAAGGACAAGCGAATTCTTCTCAAACCTCGGCTCAGACCGTCTTGTAGAACGCAAGCTTGCTACTGCAATGGGCAAGGAAAAGGCTCAGGAATTCCTTTCAAGCAGCAAGGACAAGGCTTCCCAGAATGCAGCCTCTGCTTTTGCTTCTTCAACAACGCCAAAAGCTCCTGCCGTAATCGAAGCCCTGCGAAAGCCTGGCAAAATCGAAGTCATTGCAATCGGTATTTCTACCGGCGGACCTAACGCCCTCCGTGATGTATTCAAGATGATTGACCCTCACTTAAAGCAGCCGGTTCTCGTCGTTCAGCACATGCCAGCGGGCTTCACAAAGGAATTTGCAAACTCGCTCAATAAAATCTGCGCCCTCAATGTAAAAGAGGCCGAAGACAACGAACCGATCGAAGGCGGTACAATTTACATCGCTCCGGGCAACTATCATATTTATGTCGAGCAGACAAATTTCGGCAAAAAAATGCTCCGACTTTCTCAGGAGCCTCAGAGAAACGGCCACAGACCTTCTGCCGACGTTCTCTTTGAGTCAGTCGCAAAAGTCTATCAGAACCACGCTCTCGGCGTAATCATGACGGGCATGGGTAAAGACGGTGCTGTTGAGCTTGCAGAAATGCGCAAGCAGGGTGCTTGGACTCTCGGCCAGGACGAAGCTACAGCAATCGTTTACGGCATGCCAAAAGTCGCATACGAGCTCGGCGGTGTTCAGAAGCAGGTTCCGCTTGATAAAATGGCAGACGAGATTTCAAAGTTAGCAAGAGAAAATGCATAATAGTAAAATCTATTAGCTTATACAAGAAAAATCCCCGCGGTTGCGGGGATTTTTTTATGCCAGGCAGGCATCAAGTTCTGCTGAAATTGCTTTTTTGTCAAGGTTCTGACCGATGATGCAGAGTTTTACCATGCGGTCGCCAACCTTTTCGTCCCATTCCTTTTTGATTTCAGGATTTGAGGCGAGAATTGCTTCCTGCTCTTTTTTAGGAGCACATGCAATCCACTGGCCTGAGTATCCGGCCTGAATCTGGCGGCCTGAAGTCTCAAAGACGTATGCCATTTCTTCCTCATCACTGAACCAGAGCAAGCCCTTGCAGCGGATGATGTTGCGTGGCCATTTGTTTGCATATTCATCGAGCTTCTGGCGGTCAAAAGGCTTTCGGCGGTAGTAGATGAATGTTCCGATTCCGTATTCATCCTCGCTCTCGCCCTCGTGACGGTGCTCGTGGTGATGGTGATGATGATGTTCGTGCTCATCATGATCGTCGTCATGGTCATGATGGTGTTCACAGTGCTCGTCACAAACATGACCTTCCTCACCGTGCTCTGGATGATCGTGATCATGGTGATGATGCTCGTGTTCATCTTCATCATCATCGTCGTCGTCAATCTCGCCTTCTTCGAGTTGCTTACACCAGCCTGCGCTTGCGTAAACACCCTCAAAGTCAAAGCTGCCTGTAGCAAGGATGTCTGAAACAGGAACATCGCCGTGGCTTGTCTCGATGATTTTAACGCCTGGGTGAAGGACTTCGATTACCTTTCGGACTTTCTTGAACTGGTCTTCTGTTACCAGGTCTTTTTTGTTGATTACGAGGGTTGAGCAGAACTCAATCTGCTGAACGAGAAGAGACTCAATGTCTTCCTCGCCGATTTTATCTTTTGCAAGAAGCTTGTCGCCGCCTGCAAATTCGTCAACAAGGCGGGCTGCGTCAACAACGCCTACAACATTGTCGAGCTTGCCGTTTTTAATCAGCTCAAGTTCCTGAGCGATTGGCATTGGCTCACAAACGCCGGAAGCCTCAATCATGATGTAATCGTATTTGCCTGTCTTGATAAGGTTTTCGATATTCTGAGCAAGCTGGCTTTTGAGGGTACAACAGATACAGCCGTTTGTAAGAGGAACGATGTCGCTTGTATCAGTGATTTTTGCTCCGTCAGCAATGAGTTTGGCATCAACATTGACCTCGCCGATGTCATTTACGATGACGGCTACCTTGTAGCCTTCCTGATTGTTAAGAACTTTATTGAGCAATGTAGTTTTTCCCGCACCGAGATAACCACAAAGCAATGTCATTGGCGTAAGTTTTTTTGCCATTTTACAACTCCTAAAAGATTACCGGGCAAAAGCCCGGTAAAGACATATTTACTAATAATATAATGAATTTTTTGTTAATCGGCTATAACAAATCAAATTTTTTATACGCTTGGTGCAACTTCCGGAGCGGCTGTTTCTGCAGGAGCTTCTTCAGGCTTTGGCTCTTCGACCGGCTTTTTAAGTTCTTCGGCCTTAACAGCACACTTCTGTCTCAAAGCACCGCTGGCAAGATAGATTTCGCTCTTACCGTTTACGCGGATGTAGTTCTGCTGACCGCCAGCCGCATCTTTTCCGATTTCAAGATTCAAATATTCCTTGCTGTTGTCGCTGACTTTTACAGTGATTTTCTGTGAGTCAGTGAATCCGTATCGCTCGATTGCGTCTTCACTTGCCGACTTTGAAATCACGCTCAAAGTTTTAATTGAAATAAGGGAGTCTGAAATTGACTTTGCCTTGGCAGAATCAGCTTCCTCGTCGTTTACTTTCCAGAAATCGCCGTAACGCTTGAGGTTCACGCTGCCATTTTCAGAAGAAGAAATCTCAATCGTGTCGAAAGTCTTGTCAATCACGAAATCCTTTACGCTTGAACGGCTTCCGGCAATCAACTGCAAAATGTAGATCAAAGCCAGCAAAACGACACCGCCAGCGAGTATTGCTTTTCTAAGCATCAGTTTATTCTTAATCATTTTTATTTCTCCACTCTCGAATCATTCGGATTGTATCGCTCACGGATTGCACGCTTCTTTGCCTTGATTTTAAGGAGCACTAAAAGACCTGCAAGGGCTACGATTACGACAAGACCGATTTCGTTGAAGTATTTTGCAAATGTTGAAGCAGCCGCGCTTTTTACAGTGAGGGTGTTCAAAGACAGACCCTTTGTGCGCATCGTACACAAGTCTTCCTCGCCGTTGAGGTAATCTACGGCATTGCGGACGAACATTGATACAGGCTGTTTTCCTTCCTCGTCTAGAAGCTGGGCGTTGCTGAACAAAGGAATGCGGGCGCCACCCAGGATTGAGCTTCCGATTACGATGATTTTTGAATTCTGAAGGGATTTTGCAACGTGCTCATTTGAAGAAATTGAGTTGTCAGCTGAATCCGATTTTTTCTCATCATCCTTTTCGCTCTTTGGTTTGCCAGAGAATGCTGAAGAGAATTTTCCCTCAACCAAAACCGCAAGATTTTCGCTTGCCATTGTTGACTTGTCGCTTGGAATGGAAATGAAGCGGGGGTCAGGGCTGATGTTTGAGTCAACAGTCCAAGATTCTTTTGAAGATTTAGCAAGAACCGTGACCTTGGCGTTTGAATTGTCCTTTGCGGCCGTGATGTCAATCGGTGCATTCTGGAAGAAAATGACATAGCCCAAATTCTTTGTAATCGGGCTCTTCTGGTCGAGAGTATTTTTCTGCATCATAGGAGCGATGTAGAACTGCATTTTACCATACTGGCGGTCTGACTGGCTGAAACAGTTCAAGTCATAGACGTATTTTTTGCCTACAGAAAGACCGTATTTTTCAAGATTTTTTTCGAGACCTGTGTTAATCGGTGTGTAAGTCGGCTGAGAATAAGGATTTGCCTGCTGTTCCTCAAACGGGTCAACGAAGACCAGAAGGTTTCCGCCCTTCAAAACATACTGGTCGATTTTGTAAAGCTCCTCGTCTGTGAAAGAACTCTTCGGACCGTTGATGATTACGCTTGCATATTTCTGCGGAATATCTTCCTCTGAGAGTTTGATTTCCTTGAGAGTGTAGCGGTCTGAAACAAGTCTTGCGAAAACTGACTGTGAAGGCTGACCGTACTGAGACTCTTCGTTCAGTTCAAGCTCACCGTGACCTGTGATGTAACCGATTTCCTGAGATTTTGAAACGATTGACTTGAGGCTTTCTTCGATCTGGACAGTCAAATCGTCAAGCCCCGTAATCATATTGCGGCCGAAGAAGTCGCGGGTCATTTTTACAGGGAAGAGACTTGATTTTTCGCCGTATTCAAGAACGAGACCGATGGCACCAGTTCCGCTTCCAAGATTCGGATCATTCCAGTTGAGGCTCTGGATTCCGTATTTTTCGACGAGCTCTGGAATCTCAGCCGGGCTCGGGTCAATTGAAGCAAAAGAGATTCGGTTCTTGTTCTTTTTGTTGACTTCGTTGAAAGCTTTGCGGATTTCATCTTCCATCTGGTTGAATCCGACGATTTTGAAATCAGCGAGGCGTTTTGTCGCATAAAGAGTGAGCTTTACGTCACCGGCAAGGCCTGCGAGAGCACTTGTCGTTGAAACCATGTTTGAAATTGTTGTCGTGACGCGGTATTCAAGGCCGTCTGTTGAGGTGAGGGCATCAAGAATTTCAATTCGGTCGGCGTAAAGAAGGACGATTCCCATCCATACGCGCTTCATTCCGACTTCGTTGTTTTTAAGTTCCTGAATCTGAATCTGGTTCAAGCCGTAAGTGCGGGCAAGCTTTTCATTTTCAGGCTTTTTCATGTCCACGAATTCGTAGCTGAAATTGTCGTTGGCAGATGACTTGTACTCAACGAGAATATCCTTAATGTACTGATAGACGCTTGAGTATGGTGCGTTGAGGTTGTCAGAGAAGAATACTTTGACTGAAAGAGGCTCTTCAAGAGTCTTTACGACCTGTGCGCTTCCCTTTGAAAGTGAATATGACTTTGGAGAAGTGAGGTCGATTCGGAAATATGCGAGTGAAACGACAAGGTTTGCAAGAATCAAAAGCAGAACGAAGAGAAAGATGTCGCTTTTCGGACTTATTAAGTAATTGATGAATTTTTTCATGATGATTAACGGGCCTCCCCTGTTGACTTCAGTGACTCAACGGTCAGGACAAAGAAAAGTGCCGTGAGTGAAGCAAAATAAAGCAAATCACGCAAGTCGATGATTCCACGGGAAATTGACTCAAAGTGGCTTGATGCAGAGAAAAAATCAAAGAAAGCAACGACTGAAGCCGGCATGAAAATCAAGAAGGCAGAAATCAAAGTGAATACGATGCAGATTGCAAGAGCAATGAAAAAGGCGATAATCTGATTCTTTGTAAGGCTTGATGCAAAAAGACCGATTGCAGAGAAAGATGCAATCAAAAAGAGGGCGCCGAGATATCCGCCAATCATCGGACCGCAATCAGGCTTACCGAAGACAAAGCAAGTAACTGCATAGAAAAGAGTCGGAAGGAGAAGGACTGCACCAGAGACAAAAGCCGCAAGGAATTTGCCTGTTACAATCTCAAGCTCGGTGACAGGAAGTGTAAGCAGAGTCTCATAGGAACCGCTTCGCTTTTCTTCGGCTAGCATACGCATTGTAAGGGCCGGAATGAAGAAAGAAAGCACAATCGGCAGAAGACCGAAGAACTGTCTGAGCTCGGCACGATTATTCAGGAAGAATGTATTGAAAAACAAAAATCCCGAAGCCAAAAGGAAAAGCCCCGTAACAATGTAAGCAATAGGACTTGTAAAGTAAGCGCGGATTTCACGCTTGAATATGATAATGGAAGGATTCGATTTCTTATCCATAATTAAACTCCTAATTTTCAATCGTTAAGCCGTGGAAGATGTCTTCGAGGCTGTTCTTGCGGACTGAAAGTTCGTAGATAGTCCAGTTTTTCTCTGCGCACAGGCGGAAAAGATCCGGTCTTATTTCGCCTCCGTCTTTTGCACTGACAAGGAATGAAAGGGCGTTTGGAGCCGACTCAATTCTGTCTCCCTGAGTGAGAGTGCAGGAATCTACCGTATTAATAGAAGAAATTGATTCTTTTGCTTCTTCCTCAGCCACGCCGTCAATCTGGATGAATACAGTTTCTGCGTGACCGTATCGCTCGCGGAGTTCGGCTGTAGGGCTGTCTGCTACGACCTTGCCCTTTGAAATGATGATTACGCGGCCGCAGAGCATTTCAACTTCGCTCAAAATATGTGTCGAAATGATAACCGTGCGGGTTTTTCCGATTTCGCGGATTAAGTTTCGTACGTCTTCAATCTGGTTAGGGTCAAGACCTGAAGTTGGTTCGTCAAGAATAAGGATTTCCGGGTCATTCATGAGTGAGTGTGCAAGACCTACACGCTGCTTGTAACCGCGGGAAAGCTCGGAAATGTTTTTGTGCATGACTTCCTTGAGTCCGCATTCCTCACAGAGCTTTGGAATTTTTTCGTCCGGGTTCTGATTCTGCATGAGGGCGACATAGCGAAGGTATTCTTCGACAATCATATCGGCATAAAGCGGAGCCGATTCCGGCATGTAACCGATTTTCTGCTTTGCTTCGACAGGATTTTTTTCGATGTCGAGGCCGTCAATCAAAATCGTACCGGCACTTGGCTTAAAGAAGCCAGTAATCATACGCATGGTGGTGGACTTTCCCGCACCGTTAGGGCCCAAAAGACCTACAATCTGACCGGTTGGAATAGAAAAGCTTACGTCATCGACAGCCTTGAATTCCCCGAATCGTTTAGAGACATGAGATACTTCAATCATTTTTGTAATTTTCCTATTTAAAAAACACAAATATTTTAAATAGGTTATAATATTTTTATGAAAAATTCAATTTTTATTAAAGTTAAAAGTCAAATCTATCCTCAACTCAAAATTTCATAGCTATTTCAACTTGACTTCATAGCTATCTCACCATATAATTTACCTAGAAAGCTTTAATCAAGGAGAATGCCATGAATACAGTTCCAATTTATGAAGCAAAAAACAAACTTCCGCTTTTTATGCATCAGGCAGAAGAATCAGGTCCTGTTTTTATTTCCCGCAGGAATCAAACCGTTGGCGTTCTTCTTTCAATAAATGAATACAACAGACTTATCGCAGGCCGAAAAAAGGGCAACATTCTAGACCGTGCCGCAGAATTCCGCAGAAAAACCGCAGAGCTTTTAAGCGATGATGACATCGACAGGATTTTTGATGTTCGCGACCATTCCACCAAAGGCACGAGCTGGGAAGATGATGTTTTCAAAGGAGTTTTTGACTGATGCAAGATTATGATGAAGAAGAAGCTCATTACCTTCTGGATTCTAATATAGTTTCCGAAATAATAAAACGCAATCCAGATTTTAATGTAATAAAGAAAATTGCCGAACATAACTCTGACTGTGCAATCTGCGCTCCTGCATTGCATGAACTGCTATATGGCTATCACAAAATGGCAGATGGCATCGAAAAAACTTATCTTGGCAAATACATAGAAGATGATGTATTGGAGAATTTCAAGGTAAAAACTTACTCAGAAAAAGCCTGCAGAATTCATGCCGAAATTCGTGCGAAGGCAGAAAAAATTGGAAAGCCTGCCCCATTCTCTGACAGCATGATAGCCGCAATCGCGCTCGCAAACCACATGGTGCTTGTTACACGGAACACAAGGCACTTTACCGCAATTCAGGAAGTAAGCGAGCTGCAGATTGAAAACTGGTTCGAGGATTAGTGTTGCGGCAGGATTTTTACCAAAAAAATAACGGAATAGTGAAAGCCCTCGTGCCTTCGCAGGTGTTTTCTGCTATACTCTGCATCATGAAAAAATCAATTTTAGACGGAATCAAATGCGCCGTATTCGACATGGACGGAACAATTCTGGACTCAATGACCATGTGGCACACAATTGCAGATAAATATCTTATGAGCATCGGAAAGACACCGAGGGAAGATCTTTGGGACAATGTAAAAAGGCTCAACATGGTTGAAACGGCGGAATATTTTATTTCAGATTATGGTGTTGAAAAGACTGTTGAAGAAATCGGAATCGAAGTAGAAAAGCTGATAATGAAATTCTACGCTGAAAGCCTGCAACTCAAAGAGGGAGCGGAAGATTTTCTTAGGGAACTGAATGAAAGGAAAATTCCATGCGTTCTTGCAACTGCCACCGAGCGATCCTGCGTCCTTGCCTGCATGAAAAGACTGGACTGCGAAAAATATTTCAGTCACATAATCACATGCTTGGATTTGAACACGTCAAAATCCCAGCCCCTGATTTTTGAGGAAAGTGCAAGGCGATGCGGTGCAAAGCCGGAAGAATCTCTGGTTTTCGAGGATGCCCTTCACGCAATCCGAACGGCAAAAAAGGCAGGATTCAAAGTCTGCGCGGTCTATGATGCAAGTAATGAAGAACTGACAGAGCCGCCGCTTACGGACTGGGAAAGGATTCTTAAACTCTGTGACGTAAACTGCAAGAATTTGACGGAACTGCTGTAATTTCTAACTCAAAATCTCTGCCCAGGAACGGGAGTCGCGCTTTTTGGGGTCAACGCCCAAAGCGAGCAGGATTTTTTCGAGATTGGAGCGGACTTCGTCGGCAGGCAAGTCTTCTTTTGTGTATTCGATCTCTATATATAGAAGAGAATTTACTTTCTCAAGCTCCAGATGAGCCTCAAAACCGGAAGAATCCAGCGAACACAGTACGCCGACCGCATCCTTTTTCTTTTCGAACCACTTGATGAAGCCGCTTGCCTCAAAAAATGAGCGCAGGACATCCGCGTCTTCAATAAAAGTCTCCTTTTCGGAATTAAACTCAACGCCGTTTTCAATTGTTTTTTGCTTTATGCAGAAATATGATTTTTCCACGCCGCCGTCAGTTTTTTCGGTGCGGATACGGATTACGCGAAGTTCCTTGTTTTTAATCCGCTCTTCGTGGTTGTGATAGCGCGAAAAGTATTCGTCAGATTTGAGAATATGCTCAAAAGAATGAAAATTGAATGCCGGAAGACCCTTTTTCCCGCTGAGGATTTCTTGGATTTTTTCAAACTGTTCCTGCGTGAGCGGAACTTTTAATTCAATTTCTCGTGACATATCATAATTATATAATTTTTTGACACGCAGAATCTATAGCAAGAGGAACTTGTAAAATTATGTAGAAAATTATAAACACAATTGTATATTTTTATTGACTTATAAAACAAAGGTCCCTATAATATCAAATATGGAAGGTCAGATTACAAAGGCGTTTGAAAGCACTTCAATTCGTACCGCGTGGAATGAAGAGGAAGAAGAATGGTATTTCTCTGTTGTTGATGTTGTCGGTGTTCTTACGGAAAGTATTGACTATCAAACAGCCAGAAACTATTGGAAAGTCTTAAAAGCACGCTTAAAATCCGAGGGGTTTGAACCGGTTACAAATTGTAACCAGTTGAAAATGAAATCTGCTGACGGCAAAATGCGTCTTACGGATGTAGCAAATACAGAACAGCTTTTACGAATAATCCAATCAGTTCCCTCAAAAAAAGCAGAGCCTTTCAAAATGTGGCTTGCTCAGGTTGGTCGCGAACGGATAGAAAATATTGCCGGCAATCAGAAAGAAACTTCGGAGAAAAATTAATGGAATCAGTTATCAAGAAACTTCGCGAGCAAAACAGATATACTCAGGTAAAACTTGCAGAAGAACTTGGAATATCAAGACAGGCACTCATAAAATATGAAAATATGGAGCAGGAACCTCCGCTTTCTGTAATTCGCGCAGTAGCAAAAATATTTTCCGTAAGCTATGAATGCCTTATCGACAACGAACTGCCTGTGGAATCGACAAGCGAAGATGATACCATGATTGCAGAACTTGCAAAAAACTTTGTTAAGCTCAATGAGTCTGAAAAAAAGGCTGTCTTTGAAATGGCAAGAATTATGGCAAACTGCTAAAAAAAATGCCGTAATTACATTAAACAGCTACCGTAGCAACTCCAAAGCTTAAGGTCATCATGATAATTCCTGCAAGAAGAACTCCTGCGATAACTGCAATGCAGGTCTTTTTCCAGTTCATATCGAGAAGACTTGCCGCAAGAGTGCCTGTCCAAGCTCCAGTGCCTGGCAAAGGTATTCCTACGAACAAAAAGAGTGCGAAATACAAGCCCCGGCCCGCCTTTTCCTGCAATTTTGCTCCGCCGCGATGACCTTTTTCGAGGAAGAAACGGCAGATTCCGCCGATGAGTTTTTGATTCTGTCCCCATTCAAGGAATTTTCTGGCAAAAAGGAAAATGACCGGGACAGGGAGCATGTTTCCGATCATGCAAGTTACAAAAAGAAGGACGAGCGAAAACGGAGTCATTTCGATATTCTGAGCGGCAAAAATCCCCACGCCCACGGGAATTGCGCCGCGAAGCTCAATCAAAGGAACCATCGAAACTAAAAAAGAAATCAAAAGTGCTTTAGACATAAAAAACATTATAATAGAAAAGAATTGCACAAATCAAGAAAGGTCTGAAAAAATTGACTAGTTAAAAATTCTACTATATAATTATTCCTTATGGGTGGAATTAAAAAAGAAGAGAAGGATACAACTGCAAAAAAGGCAGCTGTTAAATCATCGTCTGAAAAAAAATCTACAGCAAAAACAACTGTAAAAGCAGCAGAACCAAAAAAAGCAGCCACAAAGACGGCAGCTACTAAAACTACTGCAAAGGCAACAGAAAAGAAAACGCCGGCAGCAGGCAAAAAAGTTGCGGCAAAAGAAGAATCAAAAAAAGAAGCGGCATCAAGCACAGCAAAGAAAACTGCCGCTAAAAAGCCTGTCGCAGGAATTGACGAAACCGGAACTTTCCGTGCATGGGACAACGCAAAGACTGTCGCAAAAACAAAAAAGGTGGCGGCTCCGTCAAATGCCGTAGAAGAGCGGGCAGCAGACAAAAAAGCGACTGCCGAGGCTGAGGCAAAACTCGCGGCTGCAAAAAAGGCTGACCCGAACGCCGGTATTGAAAAAAAGGAAGTAACTGCAGCTGACTATTCTGACGACAAAATCCGTCATCTCGACGCGCTTGAGCACATCCGCTTGAGGAGCGGAATGTACATCGGACGGCTCGGCGACGGCTCAAACCAGAACGACGGCATCTACATTCTTCTCAAGGAAATAATCGACAACTCAATCGACGAATTCATCATGGGATTCGGAAGCAAAATCGACGTTGAAATCAAGGAAAACCGCGTAAAAGTCCGCGACTACGGACGAGGAATCCCGCTCGGAAAGGTAATCGACTGTGTTTCAGAGATCAACACGGGCGGTAAATACAACGACGATGTATTCCAGTTCTCAGTCGGAATGAACGGTGTCGGTACAAAGGCTGTAAACGCCCTCTCTTCATATTTCCGCGTAATCTCCATCCGTGACGGAAAATGCGTAGAGGCAATCTTCGCCGAAGGAAAGCTTCAGTCAAACAAATCGGGAGCCGTAAAGCCCGGCACAAAGAACGGCACATATTTTGAATTCGTTCCTGACGTAAAGATTTTCGGAAAATATTCCTTCAACATGGAATATGTCGAAAAGCGCATGTGGAACTATGCCTACCTCAATTCAGGCCTCACACTCCGCCTCAACGGCCAGGACTTTGCAAGCGAAAACGGACTTTTGGACCTTCTTACAAAGGAACTTGAATCCGAGACAATCTACCCGATCGGCTCTTACACAGGCGAGCACCTTCAGTTCGCCTTCACCCACACAAACGCATACGGCGAAAATTATTTTTCATTCGTAAACGGCCAGTACACATCTGACGGCGGAACGCACCTTGCGGCATTCAAGGAAGGCTTCATCAAGGGCGTAAACGACTTCTTCCAGTCATCATATAAATCAGAAGACATCCGCGAAGGAATCACGGCGGCTGTTCTCGTAAAGGTAAAGGATCCGGTTTTTGAAAGCCAGACAAAGAACAAGCTCGGAAACACTGACATCCGCGCATGGATTGTAGGCGAAGTTCAGTCAGGCCTGGACAACTGGCTCCATAAGAACCCGAAGGCAGCGGAAAGGCTCAAGGCAAAAATCGAGGCAAACGAAAAACTCCGCACAGAGCTTTCGAGCGTCAAAAAGCAGGCGAAGGAAAACGCCAAGAAAGTCAGCATCCGCATTCCAAAGCTCAAGGACTGCCGCTACTTTGTCCAGGACGGCAAGAAAGGCGAGAATTCAATGATTTTCATTACCGAGGGTGATTCTGCTTCGGGCACGATGACGCACTCACGAAACGCCGACTATCAGGCAATCTTCTCCCTTCGCGGTAAGCCGGAAAACATGTACGGCAAAAAGCAGAGCGACATCTACAAGAACGACGAGCTTTACCAGCTGATGATGGCTTTGGGAATCGAAAACAGCGTAGAAAACCTCAAATACTCAAAAATCGTAATCGCAACCGATGCCGATAACGACGGCTTCCACATCAGGAACCTCGTACTCACATTCTTTCTCGGCTACTTTGAGGAACTGGTCACAAGCGGCAGGGTCTTCATCCTCGAAACCCCGCTTTTCCGCGTACGAAATAAAAAGGAAAACATCTACTGCTACAGTGAGGCAGAACGCGACGCCGCACAGAAAAAACTCGGCAAAGGCTGTGAAGTCAACCGATTCAAAGGTCTTGGTGAAATCAACCCGGAAGAATTCGAGCAGTTCATCGCCCCGGAAACAATGCACCTCACGCCGGTAGAAGTAAGCCAGCTCAAAATCATCCCGCAGCTCCTCTCCTTCTACATGGGCAAAAACACCCCGGAACGAAGGAAGTTCATCGAGGAACATTTGCTGAGTAATGCTGAGATTGATGTGTAATGTGTAAGGAAAGAAAATGGCATTTGTAAAAAATTTATTCGACAAGAACTTTATTGAATACGCTTCGTATGTTATCCGCGACAGGGCTATTCCTGACCTTGAGGACGGACTTAAGCCTGTTCAGCGGCGAATCATTCACACGCTTTTTGAGATGGACGACGGACGCTTCCAGAAGGTTGCAAATGTCGTCGGTCAGACCATGCGCTATCATCCGCACGGTGATGCTTCAATTTACGGTGCTGTCGTCACGATGGCGAACAAGGGCCTTTTCGCGCAGAAAGAACCTAAATTCAAGTGGATAAGCATCTTCCTTGAAAAGCAGGGAAACTTCGGAAACCTGATTACTGGTGCTACGGCGGCTGCAGGGCGATACATTGAGTGTCGCATCAATCCGCTTGCAAAGGAATTTTTCGTCACAAATCCTGCAATCACTCACTATATTCCAAACTACGACGGCCGAAGCACAGAGCCGGAAGTTTACCGCACAAAGATTCCTGTAGCCCTCATCATGGGTGCAGAGGGAATTGCGGTCGGCATGAGCACTAAGATTCTTCCATATAATATCAAAGAAGTTCTGGATGCTGAAATCAAGTGCCTCAAGGGCGAAAAGTTTCAGATTTATCCTGACGCACCAACCGGCGGCTTAATCGACGTTTCAAACTACAATGACGGAAACGGCAAAATCATTTCGCGCGCAAAGTTCGACACTTCCGACGAAAAGAGGATCATCATCACCGAACTTCCGCTTGATACTGACTCAAAATCGCTTCTGGAATCAATCGACGCAGCCTACAAGGCGGGCAAAATCAAAATCAGTTCGGTCGAGGACTATTCTACCGACTACTGCGAAATCGAAATCAAGCTTCCGCGCGGAGTTTATTCAAAAGACGTAATCGATTCCCTTTACGCCTACACTGACTGTGAAAAATCAATTTCCTGCCAGATGCTCGTAATCAAGGACAACATGCCTGTCGCAATGACGGCAACCGAAATCATCAAGTATTACGCGGGAAAACTCACCGGAATCATAAAAGACGAGCTTGAATTTGAAAAAGGTCAGCTCACAGACAAGCTCCACCTGCGCACCCTCGAGCGAATCTTCATCGAAGAGCGCATTTACAAGAAAATCGAGGAAATGAAGACTCAGGAAGCAGTTGTCAAGGCTGTTGTGGACGGCTTCGTTCCGTTCAAGGACGAGCTTATCCGTCCGATTACAAAAGAAGACGTTGACCACCTGCTCACGATTCCAATCCGAAGAATCTCACTTTACGACATCAACAAAAACCGTGCCGAAGTAAAGGAAATCAACGCGAAGTTAAAGGAAATCGCAAAGAAACTCAAGAACCTTACCGGCTGCGCAATCGACTATCTTGAGGGAATGATTGCAAAATTCCCGGCAAAGGAACTTGAGCGCCACACTCAAATCAAGAAATTCAACGCAACGGACGTTCGTGAAGTCGCAAAAGCCGACCAGAGCCTTCGCTACGACGAAAAGGGCTACCTCGGAATCAATGTCTCTGGCGGAACTGAAATCAAGAAAGTCTCTCCGTACGACCGAATCATCTGCGTGCGCAAAAACGGAATGTACGCAATCACCGATGTCCCGGACAAACTCTTCATCGACAAGGGAATGTGGTTCTGCGACATTGCAGACAAGGAAAAACTCCCGAAAGTGCTTTTCACGGTCATTTTCCGCGACCCGGCCACAGGTTTTGCTTCAATCAAACGCTGCCGAATCCTGAGCTGGATTATGAACCGCGATTACTTCCTTGCCCCGGACGGAATGGAAATTCTTCACATCGACACTCGCGAAAAGTTCACATTCACGCTGAACTATGTAAAAAAGCCGCGGGTCAAAATCACTGAGGAAAAATTCAAGGCTCAGGACTTTGAAGAAAAAGGCCTCAAGACCCTGGGTGTGCGTCTTTCGGCGCATGAGGTTGAAAGCATCAAAGTTGACGGAGTTCAGCTGGAACTAGGATTGTAAAAAGCGCAAAAAAATACGTTCAGCCCTTCCTAATTCAGTTTTTGTAATTTATAATGGAGAAATAGGAGTGTGTCTTTATGGTAAAGAGGACTAAAAGCCTTATTTTTAAATTTGCTCTTATTTTTCTGCTTTTTATTATCGGAACGCTGGCACTTACGGGAGTTGCGACCTACAAAAATCAGATGAGTGTTTACCGTACTCAAAAACTTGAAAACCTTCAGCTTGTTGCTGAACACCTTGCTGATATTATGACGACGGGGAATATGGAGTTTTCTTTTCTTCAGGAATTCTACATCAAAAACAAAGATAAATTTCTGGTTCCCTATCATTTTTCATCTCTGAAAGAAACACTGGACACCTACAACAGACTTTTTGCAGAAAAGTATCCTGGTAAGATTCTTGGAACGACAATAGATTTTTCAGAACTTGATGAAGATGTTCAGCTTGCCTATGCCCTCTACAACTACGAATTCTTTCTGCTTGCCTTTGAAAACACCTGCCACACTTTTAACCTTGCCTACACATATTACCTTATTCCAGATGAAGAACCGGAGCATATTTTCTATATGTTTGACGGAATCCGAAAAAAGGAAACAAAAAACGGAAGGGACTACATTCTTTTGGGACGGAAGGCCGAGGTAAAACGCAGCGAGCATCCTGTTCTCTGGAAAGCATGGGACACAGGCAAACGCCCCGATGATTTTGGAGTCTGGGATAATGATTACGGACATGACTATTCGTGCTATTATCCTTTTTCAGTGAACGGAAAGCAGCTTGGAATTATCGGAGCAGAGGTTGAAGTCGCCGATGCAAACAGGGAAATATTCAGAAATTCCCTCAGACAGATGGGAATCATGGCAATCATTCTGTTTCTGAGCATGATTCTTCTTCTTTTCTGCATAAATAAATTCTATATTTTGAGGATTTCGACGCTGCAGAATGGTGTCAAATCTTATGCTGAAAATAAAGACCCGGAAATAGCAGAAAACATCAAGAAAGGTGTCTGGGGCGAAGATGAAATTGCCTCACTTGGAGAACAGGTTTCATCAATGATTCACGACCTTGACGTTTACATGCACAATCTCCTTAAAACGACAAGGGAACTTTATGATGCGAAGAAAAATGCTGAGGCCATGAATATTCTAGCGAACAGGGATGCACTTACTGGAATCAGAAACAAAACGGCCTATGATAATGAAGTAAAGCGACTGGAAAAAAACATTGCAAATGGCAACGCAAGATTCGGTATTTGCATGATAGACTTGAACTTTCTCAAGCATATCAACGATACCTATGGGCACGAGCAGGGAAACACCGCTATAAAAAACTCTGCAGGATAGTCTGCCTGATTTTTGCCCACTCGCCGGTTTTCCGAATCGGCGGAGATGAATTTGTCGTAATTCTGGAAAATTCTGATTTCGATAACGCTGATTCACTTTTAACCTCTTTCAAATCAGCACTTTATGAAAGCCAGAAGGCAGAAAATGAATGGGAAAGGGTTTCAGCAGCGGCAGGAATCGCAACTTACGACCCGGCAATTGATACAGGAGTTGAAAGTGTCTTCAAGCGAGCCGACATGACTATGTACGAAAATAAAAAACACATGAAAGCTGTTAGGACGGATTAATAAATGACAGACATAAAACATCTTATGCTCAAACTGAACCAGATTTCTTCCCAGTATTTGGGTAAAATCATGTATGCCCTTTTTCTAATATCAATTCTTGAAACGATTACCTCCTTTGCAATTCTGTCTCCGGTAATGCGTCTTGCGGCTAATGGAGCAAGTCCTGCCGTTGTAAAAATACAAACACTACTGTTCGCTTTTCTTGCAATCAGCGTCTGGCTCACTTTTCAGTTCGGTTTCGCCGTAATGCTTTTAAAAATGACCCGCCGTGAATACACAAACCTGGGCTTTATTTTTATCGGATTCCGCAGGCTCAATCCTGCGGGCAAAATTATCGGTGCTTTTGGTGGTTTAATTGCCATTCTTGCGCTGATTTCCAGATTCGCCACAAAATTTATTTTCCAAAAAATTAATCCGGATTTTGTCTTTTCGATGCCCGATATTTCTTCGCTTCAAGATGCAGGTCAAATTGCTGACCAGCCGGAAGTCATATCGACAATGGCAATAGACATGCTTCTTTTTGTCGCAATTTTCCTTGCCGTGCTTTTTATTCTTGGACTTTTCGTTCTGATTCGCTTTGTTTTCGTGTTCCAGCTTCATTTTGACAATCCGTCGATGAGTATTCCAAAACTTTTCAAAAAAAGCTGGCAAATGATGCACAAAAATGTGTTCAAGCTTATTCTTTTTGCGCTCCGGGCAGGCGGAAAGCAGCTTTTCATCGCGATTTTTCTGGCAATTCTAGTTAATTTTATCCCGGAAAGCAAAAATTCCGGGCTTTCGATTCTCACTTTCATCATCGATATGATTTATTTCATCAATATGTACACCGCGATGATTCGGATTTACCTGACAGTTCCTGTGATGTACGAAGAAATCAGGAATGAGAAATTAGCAATTAGCAGTGAGTGATTAGCAATTATAGGGGGAAAGCCTTCCCCTACGCGCCCACTTCGTTGGTCGCTACCCCTTCTGCGGGGACACCCCGCAACGCCCCTTAAGAATCCTCGTCCTCTTCCTCTTCATCAGAATCGTACAATTCAAACATCATATCGCTGAGAAGGGAATATTTTTCTTCATCCTCTTTTAGTTTTTGGGGATTAGTTCCGTCAATTATAAAATTGTCCTGATAGTTTTCGAGACATTCCATTATGAATGCAAATTCATCTTCTTCGAGTTCCTGATAAAGCGATTCAATTCCCTTGATTTTGGGAACAAGATATCCCAAAAGTTCCAGCACATCCTCATATTCTTCACGAATTTCCTTGCTGATTTCATCATCGCCAGTTTCGGCTGACAATTCTTCTTTTACTTGTTTTTGGATTATCACCAAAGATTCTATTAAAAGCTCGTCTTTTGTCATATTTTACCTTGTTCACTTCTATTTTACAGTTTACATTTTATAAAATCTATAGAGTTTTCAAATCTTGTAATTCTTCGCTTTTATTTTGCCCCATAATTTTGTATAATTTTCCCGAAAAGCAAACTTATGAAAATACCAAAAGACTATTTTTCCACAGAAGAAACAATTAAGGGCTCTCGTTTTCTTTCAGAACTTTTTCCAATTTCGTCTCAGGCTGAGGTACGCGAAAAGATTAAGGCTCAAAAACAGAAATATGCCGATGCCACGCATGTCTGCCACGCTTTTATCTGCGGAAAGAATGCTGAAATTATGGGAATGAGCGATGATGGGGAGCCGGGCGGAACAGCAGGCAGGCCAATGCTGGACGTGCTCAAGGGAAGCGGTGCCACAAACCTTCTGGTGACGATTACACGCTGGTTTGGCGGAACCCTTTTGGGAACAGGCGGACTCGTACACGCTTACGGAGACGGAGTAAAAAACGTCCTTGCGACCGCAGAATTTGAGGAACTGATAGAAAAATCAACTTTTTCACTTTCCTGTGATTATCAGCAGTATCAGGTCGTAAAAAAGATTTTTGAAGGCTTTACCCTCTACAAGACTGCGGAAGATTTTGGAGAAGTCATATCGATTAAGGGCGAGATTGCCGCCACAGACTTTGAAGGATTTAAGCAGAGGATTTTTGACTCAAGTAACGGAAAGGTAAATGTTACAGGCTAGATGGAAGATTCCATCCAATTCCTAAATCCAGACTGATTTTACGCCGATAATTAACTCATGAAAAAATTTTTGATTTTGCCGCTGATTCTTGCATTTTTCACTCTCCCCACCTTTGCAAACCCTGGTTTTGAGTTTGGCATCGGCACAGGCTATGTTTTTTACGGAGACTCAAGCACAAAAGAAAGGAACAGGATTCTTGGCGATACCAACCAGTCAATTCTCTGTCTGGACGCGGCTATTCTTTTTCCCATGAACGATTTTCTTATTTTCTCCCTCGGTAATGACGCGGTTTTTGACTTCAGATGGAAGGGCTCAAACCACATTTATCTGGCAGACTATTCTTTTCTCGCAGGATTCAGGGCATACCCAAATCTCGGAGGGCTGTTCTTTTCTATCGATTACGCTCTCGGACGCAGGACTGACTTTATCGAACTTGATGACTACGACGAAAAGCTCAGCACAAAATGGGGAAACGGCTTCAAATTTGTCTTCGGCTATGACTTTTCATACCACTTGAATTCTTACGGTCCCCTTCTTGCAGCCAGCCTCAAAAGCATGCCGAGGGGCGGTTCGCGTGACAACATCATCTGCGTTTCACTTAAGTTGACACGCCACAAGTAAATTTTTCCATTCAGTATAATTTTTTATTGAATATTCATAAATTTAGGTGTATTCTAATATCAGGTAAAAATATTTTCCAGGATTGATATATGCAGATTGTTACAGAAGGTCGAATGCCAGAAATTCCAGAAGAACTTGAGCCAAAAACCTCACCAGCAGAAATTGGAATCGCAGTAGACATTGGAACTACAACCATTGCCGTCAGCGTCTGGTCTCTTTTACACCGCAAGCACCTCGTAACAGTTGCAGAAAAAAACAATCAGGTTCGCTACGGCTACGACATTATCCGCCGCATCGCATTTGCAATCCGTCCGCCACTGACAGGCTCTTCAGCTGTTGTCGAAAGCGGTCCTTCAGCCCTTCACTATTGCATCATCAGCCAGCTCGAAAAAATGTTCACTCAGGCTGTAATGGAAGCGGCTGCAAAACTTCCGCGAGGTTTCCAGCCAAAAGTCACTTCAATCGTAATCACAGGAAACACGACCATGCTCTCCTTCCTGTGCAATACTTCTGTCAGCAATATGGCTGCAGCTCCTTTTACTCCTGCAAGCCTTTTTGACGTCAACACCACCTGGGAAAAGTTACGAAATGGCACAACCTATTCTCATTGCGTGAGCCTGGACAATCCCACACCGGAATTAATCAAAATATTTGAATCAAGCATAATTCCTCCTCAGACAGAAGTTTATATTCCGCCTTGTATCGGAGCCTTTATCGGTGCCGACGCCGTATGTTCCATGATTGCAGCCGGCTTCCCGATTCCGGGCACCAAGAACGATCCTTCTACGCTGAGGCCCTGGGAATCAAAAGTCAAGGCGCCTCTCCTTCTGGCCGATATCGGAACAAACAGCGAGCTCTGCCTTTACGTCCCTGATTCACCGGAAAAGGCCGGCAGAATTCTCTGTACATCCGCTGCCTCTGGTCCTGCCTTTGAGGGCGCAAACATCAGCTGCGGTATGCCATCAATCGAAGGTGCAATCGACAAAATCATTTACATCCACGATCAGCTGGAATGTCACACAATCGGAGATAAAAATGCGCGCGGCTTGTGCGGCTCGGGTTTAATCAGTGCGGCAGCCGTCATGCTCAAAAATAAATACATCGATAAAAACGGAATTATTCTTCGCGAAAAGTCAAAGCTGGGTGACGGAACTTACTGCATCGAGCTTACGCCAGCCGTCTATCTTTCCCAGCAGGACATCCGCAATCTGCAGCTGGCAAAATCTGCTGTCAAAACAGGCCTGGAATTTCTGCTTGAGCATACAAGCGAAACACCTGTATTCTGCATTGCGGGTGGATTTGGTTCAAAAATCAATCTTGATGAAGCAACTACAATCGGCCTTTTGCCGCCACAGCTTGAAAAACGCACGATTCATCTGGGGAACGCCGCCCTCTCAGGAGCAAGCGCCCTCCTCTTCTCAAACGTTCTGCGCGACAAGGCTCGTTCTCTTGCCAAAAAAGCAATCCAGATTAACCTGGCCGGAATCCCGGAATTCCAGGAACGCTTCTTAAAAGGAATAGACTTTTAATCCTTTTTTTGGTCGTTTTCCCTGATTTCTACTCTTCGGATTTTGCCGGAGATTGTCTTCGGCAGGGCGCTTACGAACTCGATGATGCGAGGATGCTTGTAGCTTGCGGTTTTTTCCTTCATCCAGTCGAGGATTGAAATGCGGAGCTGCTCGCTTGCCTCGTAGAGTTTTGTGAGTACGATTGTGGCTTTGATTGCCTGGCCTCGTCTTGGGTCTGGAACGCCTGTTACGGCACATTCAAGGACAGCCGGGTGCTGCTGCAAGATGCTTTCGATTTCAAATGGAGAAACACGGTAGCCTGAACTTTTGATTACGTCGTCGTTGCGGCCGATAAACCAGATATAGCCGTCTTCGTCGTAATATGCGGTGTCGCCTGTCAGGTATTTATTGTTCTCAAAGACTGACTTTGTTTTTTCTTCGTCGTGATAGTAGCCTGTGAAAAGACCAAAAGGACGGCCGTTTTCAAGATTTACGACGATTACGCCAGGTTCTTTTGGATCACATTTTGTTCCGTCAGGACGAACGATTGTAATGTCGTAGCCTGGAGCCGGTTTTCCCATTGAGCCCGGTTTTGGCTCCATGCCAGGGAAGTTGCCTGCCATAACGGTTGCCTCAGTCTGACCGTAAGCCTCGAACATTTTAAGGCCTGTAGCGTCGTAGACTTTTTTGTAAACCTCAGGATTGAGGGCTTCACCTGCCGTAACAAGATATTTGAGTGATGAAAGATCGTATTTGTTGATGTCAGCGCGGACAAGATAATTGTAGACAGTTGGCGGCGCACAGAAAGTCGTGACCTTGTACTGCTCGATTTTTTTGAGCATGACGCCCGGCTTGAATTGAATCATGTCGTAGGCAAAGACTGCCGAACCGCAAATCCACTGACCGTAAAGCTTGCCCCAGACTGATTTTGCCCAGCCTGTCTCAGCAACAGTAAGGTGGAGCCCGTCATCGATTACATTCTGCCAGTATTTTGCCGTAACGATGTGGCCAAGAGGATATGCAAAGTTGTGCTGAACCATCTTCGGATAGCCGGAAGTGCCCGAAGTAAAGTAAAGAAGCATTATGTCATCGTTGTGGGTGGCAAGTTCTCCCTGCGGGCGAGGAAAATCCGTGCCGAAAGAAGAAATTTCCTTTGAGTATGAAATCCAGCCTTCGCGGTCGCTCTGAACCGTTACCAGAGATTTTACGCTTGGAGAAGCCGGCATAGCCTTTTCGATTTCGTCCTGAATCGTGTCATCGTAAGAGACAATCATTTTGATCTGGGCTGCATTTGTGCGGTACTCCAAATCTTTCTGCAAGAGCTGGTTTGTTGCAGGAACGGCAACAGCTCCGATTCGGTGCAGGGCCGTAATAAAGAACCAGAATTCGTAGCGGCGGCGCAAAATAAGAAGGACTGCATCGCCTTTTTTGATTCCCTTTGAAACAAGATAGTTTGCCGTTCTGCGTGATTCGCGGGCAATGTCAGCAAAAGTGAAAACCTTTTCAGCGCCAGTATCATCACACCATACCAGAGCACGCTTGTTTGGCTCCAGTTCCTCGTATCGGTCAATAATGTCATAAGAAAAATTGAAATTCTCAGGAACTTTGATTTTAAAATTCTTTTTTAAGTCCTCGTAATTTGTGTAAACTTTACCGCCTTCGACATAGTCTGCATAAAAATTCATTTTTCAAAAACCTCATAAATAGCCCTGGCTGGGCATTAGCTTCATTTAATTTGACACGTTTTATTGAAGAAAGTTGCATCAATTTTATCATAATAAGTCAAAATATGCAAAAAAAAAACGCCCGCACAAGCAGGCAGTTTAGATTTTACATAAAGTAGGTTTTTATCGGTGGGAAGCCGTTGAACTCTACGCTGGCGTAGGTGCTGGTGTAGGCTCCGGTTGTGAGCCAGTAGAGCTTGTCGCCGGCTTTAAGCGAGAGAGGCAGCTTGTACTTGAAATCTTCGTACATGATGTCCGCACTGTCACAGGTCGGGCCTGCAAGAATTACCTCGCCTTTTTTAACTCCAGGACCGTCTTTTGATGAGATGACAGGATATTTCATTGCTTCGTCGAGAGTTTCGATAAGGCCATTGAATTTTCCTGAGTCCTGATAGACCCAGCGCTGCAAGGCTGTATTGTTCTTGCGGCTTACGAGGATTACTTCGCTTGTGAGGATACCGCAGTCGCCTACGAGGGAACGGCCCGGCTCCAGGATAATCATCGGAATTTCATCGCCAAAGTCATCGTGGAGATAGCGTGTGATTTCCGAAGCATAAGTTTCAAGTTCGTTTGTCGGCTGAATGTAGTGGGCTGGGAAACCGCCGCCCATGTTAATCATTGAAAGACGGATGCCCTCTTCTTCTTCGAGAGATGAGAACAAATAAGAAGCCTTTGCAATTGCGTCGTTCCAGGCACCAATATCGCGCTGCTGGCTGCCGACATGGAATGAAACACCGTAAGGAGTGAGACCCAAATCGCGGGCCATAACCAGCAAATCGTAAGCCATGTCAGGATGACAGCCGAATTTGCGGCTCAAAGGCCAGTCAGCACTCTGAGTATTTTCCATTAACATGCGGACATAAATACGGCTTCCAGGAGCGTTCTCGGCGATTGCCTTGAGGTCGTCCTTTGAATCAGTGGCGAACATACGGACACCGTTGTCATAAAAATACTTAATGTCCCGTGCTTTTTTGATTGTGTTTCCGTAAGAAAGTCTGTCGCCCGTTACTCCAAGAGCAAGGATTTTGTCCAGCTCATATCGTGAAGCAATGTCGAAATTTGAACCAAGCTCTGCAAGCATTTTGAGCACTGGCTCCCCCGGATTCGACTTGACTGCATAATAGATGTGTGCATAAGGGAAAGAATCGCGGAGTTTGATGAAATTGTATTTAATCTGTTTGAGATTAATTACAACATTGGGAGTCTCCAAATCTTTTGAAAACTCTAAGAACCGATTCCATTCTGAATCAGAAATGTAGTCCTCACGATTGAACATGAAATACCACCTAAATCAATGTTTCACCAAAAAATACTAATGATGTAAAAGTGAATATAAAACAAATACGCAGTATGGTCTATATGTTTTTAAAAATTTTTTCAAAAAAATTAATCCGGATTATTTAATTTTATTCTGTTGCGCAATAAAAAAATGTGATAGAATGTTTTCATGCTTCTTCATTATGTAAAAATATTTTTCATTACTTTACTGACCTTTTTTCTCACTCTCTTTCCAATTTTTTCAGAAGAAGCAAAAGCCCCAGGCGAAGCACAATCCGAGCAAAAGAGCGAAGAAATCCTTGTCCCCAAAAATCCGACTTTTAATGCAATAACCTTCCTTAAAGACGTGCTTGACGACAAATATCCCCTCAGAATCGATTTCGGCGCAGAGCCCCACAGGCACGGAAGTCTTGTCTTCGGTTCAGTATGGTACGACTGGAACTACATTCTTTCATCAAGCGTCCGGGGAGAATACGACCACTACATGACCTTCGTAAACAACGGCGAAACGGTCAGCACAAGCGAAGTCCGATCAGTGTCCTTTACCCCTTTTCCTGTCGTCCTCTTTTTCGGAAATCCTGACATAAGGGCAAAATCAGTCTTCACAGAAGTCGACATAGGCTTTTATCTTTCCCAGTCACATTCAAACACCAACGGCGGCTCATATCAGAACTATACCGAAAACGGCTTCCAGCTTTCAGAAAACAACACAAGATATTTTATGGTTGGTCCGGCCTTCAACATCGTCGTCAAAGTTCCAATCATCAAATACATAGACTCAATAACAGAATTCTTCTTCGTTCCGGCATATTTTCTTTCCTATAATTCAAATTCGCAGATTCATGACAGCCAGCACACTTCAAGTTCATCGGTCACGGGTTTCGACTTATCAAGTCCCTACCTTAAATACAGCCTTTGCCTGGACTTTTTCAGATACATACGCATAAAATCCCAGGTAACCTACCAGCACATCAACATGAGGCAGACAATTTACGGCGAAGACAA
The DNA here is from genome assembly GCA_017161305.1 of Treponema ruminis. Classification (GTDB taxonomy): domain Bacteria; phylum Spirochaetota; class Spirochaetia; order Treponematales; family Treponemataceae; genus Treponema_D; species Treponema_D ruminis. The sequence goes on from CP031518.1 coordinate 2,453,450, forward strand.
CGACGTCCGCTACTCAAACCACAAGCTCATTGTCCGCTACGGTGGCGAACTTCTGACCCCTTCAAAGACACGCAAAAAATCCGCTCACCTGTGGGCCGGTTTATACTATGAAATGACCTGGGAAAAACTCTATCTTGGCACAAGTTCATCGAACGATTACACCGGAAAGTGGGTCCTTTGCTTCGGTACATAAAAATTCATCTTTCAACTTTCCCTTCATTTCGCTATAATTCTATACATGGAAACACGTAACATTTTTGAGAATCTCTCTTGTATCGACCACCGCTATTCCCTTTCTGAGAAAGCGGCTTTTGACGGACTTTCACAGTACATTTCTGAGCAGGCTTCAATCCGCTCTTGTGCACGCTGTGAGGCGGCTCTTGTTAAGGCACATCTTAAGGTTCGCGGCAAATTGACTGACGAACTTGCAAAAACTTTGGACGATGTTGCAGCAAACATTGACCCGGAAGAAGTTTATGCCGAAGAAGAAAAGACAAAGCACAACATCCGCGCTCTCGTTAATGTCATGAAAACAAAAGTAAATGCCGAAATCGGACCTCTCATTCACCTGGGAGCAACTTCGGTCGATATTTTGGACACAGCCTTGAGCTGCCGAATGAGAGATGTCACAAAAAATGTCGTTCTTCCAGAACTCAAACAACTCGAAAAATATCTTTGTGAAATCGCAGAGCGTGAATGCGCAACTCCACAGGTTGGCCGAACACACGGTCAGCACGCAGTTCCAATCACTTTCGGCTGGAGCATCGCAGAATTCGTAGCCCGCCTGGGAAAATCAATCCTCCGCATCGAAGAACTTTCAAATGATCTGGTTGGAAAACTGGCCGGTCCTGTAGGTTCTTACAACGGTCCTTCAATGATTGTAAAGGATCCTGAGGAACTCGAGCGAATCTACACAGAATTCCTGGGTCTCAAGCCTTCTGAATATTCAAACCAGCTCGTTGAGCCAGAGCACGTCCTCCGCCTCCTTTTGGAGATGAACGTCGCATTCGGAATCATCGCAAACCTCGCAGACGACCTCCGCAACTTGCAGAGAAGCGAAATCGGTGAGGTATTCGAATACTTCGCTTCAACACAGGTTGGTTCTTCAACAATGCCACAGAAGCGAAATCCATGGAACAGCGAGCACGTAAAATCTTTGTGGAAGGCAATGTGTCCTCGCGTAATCACTTTCTACATGGACCAGATTTCAGAGCACCAGCGAGACCTCACAAACTCAGCAAGCCAGCGCTTCATTTCTGACTATGTTTCAGGCTTTACAATGGCAGTTGCCCGCATGAACTCAGTCGTTAAGGGATTGCAGGCAGACAAGGAAGGAATGGCAAAGAACCTGCAGGGTGCAGGCGGAAAGGTCAAGGGCGGCGTTCTTGCAGAACCGGCATACATCTTGCTCGGCGAGGCTGGCGTAAACGACGGTCACGAAGTTATCCGCAAAATCACTCTTGAAGCCGAAAAAACAGGCAAGACATTCTTTGAAGTCCTCAAGACTCACGAAGAAGCATTTGCAAAAATCACAGCCCAGCTAGAAAAGCTCGGAATCGAAAATCCGGCAACATTCTTCGAAAATCCGGCAAACTACTGCGGTCTGGCAGCCGTTAAGTCAAAGAGACTTGCTCAGAAGTACGCAGAATTAATGAAATAAAATAGCATGAAAAAGCCGCACGAAACCGTGCGGCTTTCTTTTATATCAGCATAGTCAGTTTTTGTGGCAGGACTTCAAACTGAACCCTGTCCACGTTACCTACAAGTTCACCGTCCGTGTGAAGGATGCTTTTTGAATCCGATTCAAGAACCAGCTTTTTGCAGTTACGCAGGTAAAAGCCCTTTGACCGGCCGTGAAGCCCCATACACAAAAGGGGGAACAAGAGGAAGGTAAGGACTTTCGGAACGCCCGCAGCCATGCAGATTGAAAGCAGTCCGTCATCACCCTTGGCCTTGGGACACATTGGAACCCCGCCGCCCTCAGCCTTAAAATTCATTGCCGCCAGGAAAATCAGTTTGTTGAAAGAAAGGGGCTCATCGTCATCAAATTTGAGGGAGACTGAATAAGTCTTCATCGTAAAAAGAGTTTGCACCGTCAAAACCACATAGCCCAAAGCTCCGAGATGCATCCAGTTCAGAATCTTCTTGATTTTTGCCTGGTTGAGGCCTGTTCCAACGATTGCGTCCAGACCAAAGCCGGAACTGATGGCAAAAATTCTGGAATCGCCGGTCGAAAGAACTGAGCTTCGTCCCAAATCGATTTTTTTGTCAGCCTTTGATTTCAAAATAATGTCGAGGGCCTTTTTCTGATTGTGTCGGGGAATCTTTACGCCCCGGGCAAAGTCATTTCCAGAGCCGGTCGGAATCAGGCCCAGCTTTATCCGTGAAAAATCCGTGATGCCGTTCAAAACCTCGTTAATCGTTCCGTCACCGCCAACAACGACGATTTTAATGTCATCTTCCGCAAGCGAGGAAACTTCTTTTGCAATCTGCATTGCGTGCCCCACCCTCTGGGGAACATGAACTTTGAATTCAACCTTTTTCTTTTTTAAAAGCTCGCGAATTTTATTCCATTTGAGAAAAGCCTTTCCGCTGCCACCGTGAATATTAACAATGAAGTGATACATGCAATAATTTTAGCACATAAAAAGGGGCACGTCTCCTATTTTTTTTCTTCCAAATTCCAGCAATCTTCATTATATTTATATCATCACTTTTTCGGAGTTTAATATGAAAAAAATTGCAACCAAATCAATCATTTCACTCATTGTGCTTGCAGTGATTGCTGCCGCAGCTTACGAATCAGTTTCTGTCGTCGCCCCAAATGAACGCGGCGTTCAGGTAATGCTTGGAGAAGTTACAGGCGATGTTTTGGAGCCGGGAATGCACTTTCATCCGCCATTTGTCAGCATCATCAAAAAATACTCAATCGTTCCAAAAGGAATGAACGTCACTTTCTCAGTCGGAAAGGACGGAGCCATCACAAAGGACATGCAGACAGTCGGCTCACAGGTCACTGTTTTCTACCGCTACGACGGAGCCAAAATCATGGACGCCGTCAAAAAATACAACGAGAATATCCTTGAAAACGCAATCACACGCAGCCTTGTTGCAAGCGTAAAGGAATCAGTCGGAAAATACTCAATCTACGAGCTGGTCGAAAATCAGGATAAAATCACTTCTGACGTAACATCAGCCCTCAATGCAAAACTTGCCGAATATCCAATCGAAGTCACCCAGCTCACAATTTCAAACTGGGACTGGAGCGACGACTTTGACAAGAACATCAAGGAAACAATGAACCGCACCCAGCAGGTCCGCCAGGCAGAGCAGGATTTAAAGCTGGCCGAGACAAACGCCCAGAAGCAGGTTGCAGAAGCTGAGGCCCAGAAAAAGGCCGCCGAGCAGACTGCTGAAGGAGAGCTCATCAAGGCTCAGAAAGCAGCCGAGGCAAAACGCGTTGAAGCAGACGCCCTCGCCTACTACAACTCAAAGGTCGCACAGAACTATCAGGTTGAAATCAAGCTCAAGGAACTCGAAATCGAACTTGAAAAGGCAAAAAAATGGGACGGACGCCAGGTTCCGGAGTATGTTCCACTCACAGCAAGCGGCGCAATCGTAAATCTTCCAGAGGCTAAAAAATGATTCAGATTTTCGACACTACTGACAAATATCCACTCCAGAAAATCGGCAAAATGGCAGGCGTATGCTGGAACAGCCCTATTGACGACGCAGAAAAGAACATCAAGCGGGCCAAAGACTGCATCACAAGCGGTCACGGCCGGGTTCTTGAATATGTTGACATCGAGCTCTGCATTGCAGGCTATTCTGCCCGCGCCATCCGCGAATACTACACCCACATTGGCGGAGGCCCAACAAGACTGCAGGAAAGCACCCGCTATGTAAACTGCGAAAAATTCGACTACTATCTGCCGCCCACAGCCGCAAAGTCAGAGGAAGCAAAAAAGGCTTATGAAGACTGCATGGAAAACATCCGTAAAAGCTATGCCAAGCTCATGGAAGCCGGAGTTTCAAAAGAAGACGCCGCAAACATCCTTCCCCTGGGCATGATGACAAAAATCGTAGACAAGCGCAATCTTCGCAACATGATTAACCTCATGAACCAGCGTCTTTGCACAAGGGCCTACGTTGAAATCCGTGCCCTGGCAAATGAAATCAAAAAAGAATTGAGCGAGTATTCTGAAGAATGGAAGTGGATTTGCGAGAATCTCTTCGTTCCGAAGTGCGATGTGACCGGCTTCTGCACCGAAGCTAAATGCTGCGGCCGAAAGCCCAAAAAAGAAGCATAAAAATAAGCAAAACTTCCTTTCCAGGAAGTCTGCTTCCAGGCCTTTTAGCGGAATCTAATCTATTTGCTTCCATGCCGCGACAAATTCCAGCATAAACTGCTGGACGTCGCTGAACCATTTTTTCTGGAAGCGGCAGGCTTCCTTTCCAATATAGCGGAAGTGCCAGCATTCCCACATGTAGCCGGTTACGTCCTCGTAATCGCGGGGGAAAGAAAGGCTCCAGCCGTAATCAGATGCATGGTTATAAACCCATTTCCCCATTTTTGTATCACCCCAGTCCTCGGTGATTGAACCGAAGTCAACGGCCGTTCCAAGCTGATGCTGGCTGGTACCAGGCCGGGCAGAATAACGCTCTGCTTCGGCAAGTCCGTCCTGCTTTACATAGCGGTTAAAAAGTCCTTCCTGATATTTATATGAGCGGTAAGTTGAAGAAACCATGAGCTTGATTCCGTCCCTCAAGGCAGCCCGCGAAAGTTCTTCAAGGGCAGCGTAGCTTTCCGGGCGGAGGGAGAGGTCGTTACGGCTGGCGTTCCAGAAATCATTGTTTTTAACAGGCTTTAAATCACGCGGAACATAGTCAGAGCCGATATTGTGTTTTTTGTCGATAAGATAAAGCAAATCAAGGTCGTCATTTCTGTGAGCCGACTTTTCTTCTGCAAGAACCTTGTGCAAGTCAGCCAGAAATTCTTCCGGGTCGCCGTTTGGAATTGCAGTCTTGCAGCGCTCAGTCATTTTTGCAAAAACCCGGCGGAGCTTTTCAACTTCAGGATTTGCAGACTGGACTGTTTCGCCAGCTTTCTTTTGATTAGACGAAGTCTCAGCAAAGGCGACTTTTTCCTTGCAGGAAGAAAGGACAAAAAGACAAAAAAGAGCAAAAATAATTTTTTTCATTTTAAGTTTACTGGACTTCCGTTACGGCGTGAATAATTGAGAAGACATCGTAAAATCCTGTTTCTTCGAGGGCTACACGAGCCGACGGAGAAGGATTCATCATATAGAATTTGTGGCCGTTGTCTTCACCGTCGTTAAAAGTTGCCATCATGAGGCCGACACCAACGGAATCAATCGTCTCAACCCGCTCCAAATCAACTACGATGTTTGACTTTTTTATGGTTTCATCAAGTTTTTCAGCGAGCTCGGTGATTGTATATGTGTTCATTACGCCAGAAACTTCGTAAAGGATGTAGTTTGCACCCTCTTTTTCGGTAATTGAAAGCTGCTCCATTTAATTCTCCTTTTACTGAATCTTTTTCAAGATGAAAACGCTTACATCGTCATCAAGCTCTTTTGACAGGAATTCAAGCAAAGTATTGTAAGAAGTAGAAATCATTGTTTGAGCTGCCAGGCCTGTATTTTCGATGATTGTTTTTTGCAGGCGGTCTTTTCCGAATGCCTCGCCACGAAGTGACTTTGAGTCAAGCAAACCGTCAGTACAAGCAACAAGAATGTCACCAGGATTGAGCTTAACCTTTTTGACCTTTATATACGGAGAAATGTCCTTTACGAAGCCCAAAACGTGACCTTCACCCTGAATTTCCATGACGTTGTTGTAAGCACGGTTATAGAGGAAGAAAGCCGGAACCGCACAGTTGATGTAATAGACCGTATCATCCTTGAAATCAATAAGGGCGAAGACACCCTCAAAGAAGGTTCCCCGGGGAAGATTGAAGCGGATGAAGTGATTGACCTTTTCAACCAGGAGCTTGAAGTCCTTTGTTTCCTGAAGGAAGGTTCGGATTACAGACTTAACGATAACCATGCTCATTGAAGCCGCAATACCCTTGCCTGAAAGGTCGCCCATTACGAAAATGTGACGGTCTTCTGAAAGCTTGATAAGGTCGATGAACTCACCACCGATGTTGTGGGCGTGAACCATCATTGTAGACGAGTCAAAGCGCTTGTTCTTGATTGGATCCATGTTGCCCTGAATAGATTCGATAATCTGCTCAGACATTCGGATTTCTCGGTTGACGGTACCGACGATGGACTCGTTACCAATGTTCTTCATGTAGTAACCGAATACGAAGAAGTATGAGTAAAGCTTCTGGAAAACGGCATGGTCGTAGTTGTTGTAGACGTTTCCACCGGCCTTCTGACCAAGAATGATTACCGCAAGAATATGGCGGCCTTCGTTCAGGATGATGAAAGCTTCTGACTCAGTCTCCTTGAAGAATTTCAGGATGTCTGCACGGACATCAGAATAGAAGAAACCGTTTTCAATTGAACTTTTGAAGATTACCCGCCTGTTCTGGTTGAGCAGAGAGTCGAACATCTTTCCTTTTGTGGAAATTGTGAGCCTCTTTTCGCCCTCAAGGTCATATACTGACTGAATTTCTTCGGAACCGTTGTCAACGAGGATGCGCATGAAAGACATACCGATGTTCTTGGTAAAAATCTGCTGCATGTTGCGGACGATGTTTTCCGGGTCATCAGAGAAGTCGAAGTTTGAAAGGTCTTCCTCAAAGAGGGTCGCATACTGCATTGAACGGAAGCCCGACCGTCTGTTGAAGAATTTCATGAGCTGGTATGAAGCCGCAATAAGAGCAGTCATCAAGGCAAGGAGATAGAAATAGAACAAAACTCCGTGCGATGAAGTTCGTGACCAGAAGAAAGCAAATCCAATACCAGAAATTAAAGCCGGGAAAATATAGCACAAAAGAGCCTTTGCGCCAAAACCGACCATTGAAAGGAAGTCATAAAGGAAATCTACGAGGGTTGAGCGAACCAAAATCCACTGGGCAAGAACATAAGGAATGAGAATCAAGCCTGAGAACATTGGAACACGTTTTGTAGCCCTGTAAATCAAAGCTAACATTATCCATGCAGAAATCAGGGAAAGAGCATTCATAATTGACTTCTGATGATCGAGCCTGCCTTCGCGGTTCTCTGAGCGCAAAAGCAAAATGAGCATAGAGAAGAAAGGCATGACGAAAATGATTATCGTACAATAGAAAGTAAACCAGTTATAAGGGAATAAGGCCGCAAGATTTCCTTTGAACAAAGAAACTGAATCGACACGGACACCGACGAAACTGGTAACAGTAACATTTGTAACATGGAAGAAGACTGCCCATGCACACCAGATGGCACCTGCAATCGAAAGAATCTGAGCGATGAACTTTTTTTCTGTTGTTGGATAGAAGATACAATATACAGAAAAATAGAGGGAATAAAGGCCTAAGAGGAACAAAGTCAATTCAGCGAAGAAGACTACAAGCCTGGCCGGAGCACCGTGGGCAGCGAAAATAGTGAGTCCCATGGCACCACAGGCAAGGGCGAGGAAGACGTTCAAGGAAATGACCGGGTTTTTACCTTCGTTTCCAGTTTTTGAATCAAGGAAGACAGCAAGCCAAGTCATGAACATGGCAAGCGCAAAGTTAATCAACGCAAAAATCATAAAATCACCTACCTCTGAACCTTTGCAACAAGCATCGTCAAGTCATCATGAAGCCTTGTGTCGGCATTATAATCCAATACAAGATTTACGATGTCAGCTACAAATTCCTGCGGATCTTTTGATGCGCTGGCTTTGATTGTATTTGTAAAGAGCTCAGTATCACCAAGCTCGACTTTATCTTCGTTCATAACCTCAGAAACACCGTCCGAAGCCATCATGATAAGGTCACCAGAGAAGAGCCTCTGCTCGGAAACCTGAACATCGCCCGGCTCAATAGGAATGATTCCGACGACCGAACAGTTTGAAGAAAGAGACTTGATTCGGTAACCTTCAGGAGAACGGGTTACGATGATAGGGTCTGACATTGAAGCGTTTACATAAGTGATTTTCATCTTTTCAGTATCAACGATACCAATGAAAAGAACCGTGTACTTATCCTGAAGATGCATGCCCTTGATAGCCGCATCGACAGAAATAATCATGCCGACCAAATCTTCTTTATTTTCTTTGATTTTTACGGTGTTCATTACCAAGCCCATGACCAGAGCCGCGGCAAGACCTTTACCGGAAACGTCACCGAGCATGAGCAGGGTTTTGTTTTCATCAATAGGAAGAACTGAATAATAGTCACCTGAAACGTTAATCAATGGACGGAAATATGCGCCCAGCTTGAGGTTTTTGATTTCAGGCATTTTCTTTGGAAGGAAGGAAACCTGTGCATCAGCCAGCTGCTGCCATTCAGTCGTAAGCTCAGAAATTTCGGCAAGGCTGGAAATGATTCGGGAACGGTTTTGGAAGCGGACGAATTCCTCGTAGAGTTTTTCGTAAATCTCTGTATCAAAAAGATATGTGTATCGGTTGAAGATATAAAGATGCTCACCGTCACTTGCGAAGAAGAAGCCTCGGGCCTTTTTACGGCTTGTAACAAGACCAAGGTTTTCGCCGAGGAAGTTAATCGGGTCGTGCCAGGTTACGCTATAGTTCTGCTCAAGTTTTGTGAAGACGGCAGGATCATTTGTAATCTTATTGGGGCTATTATATAGAATATAATTTGCATTTCGATCGATGTAGAGGACAGAACAGTCAGCCTCGATTTCGAGAATGTCAGCAACTGCAGCATAAAAATCTTCGAGAGAGTAGCAGAATCGCAATCGTTCGATAAATTTTGTAAAATAAGCCGTTGCGCCTGTTTCCATGGAACGCCTTTCGATACGAATTCGAGCGTTCTCAAAGATCGTGATACTTGTAAAAAGCATGACAACAAAAAGAACAGCCGTAACAGCAATAGGGAATATGTTCGAATATGTTCGATAATCAGTCAACTTTGTTTGCGGCGCAAGATTAACAGCCACGAAAAGGAATGATGCAACTGCAACAAGGTTTATGACAATCAGCGCGATACGCCTTTGAGTCTTATACATAAAGCCCCCTGACTTTTAGAAATTTATGACTTATCTCTTTTTTATCGGCAAAAAACTTAATAATAATTAGTAAGCACTCGCAGAGTTTTAGAAAAAGGCTGTCCAATCAAAAACAGCCTCATCAATTAATACTCTTCGGCAGTGCTCTTACGCTCGCTGCGGTCGCCACGGAAAGGCTTTCTTTCTCTTCCACCGCGTTCGCCAAAATCTCTTTTCTCTCCGAAATTACGTCTTGGGCGCTCTCCATCGTCCTTAAAGAATCTTTTTGCACCGCCATTTCTAGCAGGTTTTTCTACAGCCTCGCTAACACGGATTCTTCGTCCGTCAATATCTTTTCCGTTCATGCCGCCGATGGCACGCTCGCCCATTACATCTGAGCCCATTTCAACAAAGCCGAATCCCTTTGACTGTTCAGTGAATTTATCCTTCATTACTTGAACTGAAACAACATCTCCGTAATTAGAAAATGACTCGCGGAGTTTATCCTCGGTTGTTGTGTAGCTAAGATTGCCTACGTAAAGTCTCATATAGTCCTCAAAAAAAATAGAATGCGAATATTATAGCATATTGTAAAATAAAATACAAAAAAAATGTGGAGGGCTTTCCGCGATTTTGATATACTGAATACTATGATTAAGCAAGAAATTAAAGACAAGGACCTGCTCGAACATCTGGGCAGGATTCATAAAGATGAGATGACCATGTTCGTCATGGCAGACGGTCAGTTCCGCGGTGCATTTTTTAACGGAACAAGGCTCGTAAACCAGATGCGCGCCCAGCACAATCTGGGCATTCTTGAAACCATGATTTTAGGTCAGGCCATGCTTTGTGCCGCCATGCTGATTCCAACAATGAAGGGCCGCGAACACCTCACTTTCCGCTACGATACTAACGGACCTGCGGCAGGCTTTTCAGTTGAAGCAGACTCAACAGGCTATGTACGCGGATTTTTGCTTCAGGACAGGATTCCAATCGAAAAGCCTCTGGAAAACTGGGATTTAGCTCCATTTTTGGGCGAAGGCACCCTCACAGTTTCCCGAATCGGCGAAGGAATGAAGGCACCCCAGGTCGGCACGGTCGAAATCATGTACAAAAACATCGCAAAAGACCTTGCCTGGTACTTCCTTCAGAGCGAGCAGATTCACACCGCTTTCAACACAAGCATTCAGTTTGACAAGGAAGGACGCGTAATCGGAGCAGGCGGCATGTTCCTGCAGCATGTTCCGGAAGCCGGCGGCAAGAGCAAAATCAGTGCCCAGACAGAAAATTCCGGAGCCGAGGATAAAAAGACAGCCGAAGAAGACTTGATCCGCCGTGCAGAAAATGCCTTCCGCGCAATGCCTTCTATCGGAAAATGGTTCAGTGACGGCGGCGACATGGAAGATGTAATTTACGGTCTTTTCCGCGAATTCAATCCGACAGCAGTCTTGAACCGCGACATAATTTTTGACTGTCCGTGCAGCACAGAAACTTTTGCAGAGCACATCAGGCACCTTCCAAAAGCAGAGCTCGAAGACATCATCGCGCATGATCCGGATCCGCTGGAAGTTGTCTGCCACTGCTGCGGAAGTCGGTATGAAATAAAAAAATCAATGCTGAAATAAAGCGTTAAAAAAATCAACTGGATAAACAAAAAAAACAGGCTCCCAGTCGTGATAACGGCTTATCGAAACCTAGGGAACGACGGCGTAGCCGGCAAAATGCTCCGATGGAGCATTTTGAGTGAGTCTCCGAACAGCTATGCTGTGAAGGCCTGCTAGCCTGCTACACGCGTTTTGTGCCCGTAACTATATAAGTTTGCCGCTCACGCGGCAGCACAAAACGAGTGTTTTCGTAAGCCGTTTCACTTCTTAACGCCTGTTTTTTTTGCATCTATCGTCTTTTTTAAGAATTTATTTCACAAATTCCTTTTTCAAGAAATCGAGATCAAGTTCTGGATAAAGGACGAACTTGCTCAAGAGGGCCTGGACTCTTTTTGATGCGGCTTCTTTTACGGCCGGGTCAAGGTTGATTTTACCCTTTGCTGGCTTTCCTTCTTTTGTGAGGCCTGGTTTTGTGCCTTTGAGGACCTGGTCGATGATTGAGGCAACTTCCTTCATTTCATCCTCGCCCATACCCAGCGTTGTGAGGGCTGGAGTTCCAAGGCGAAGGCCAGATGTCCACCATGCGCCGTTTTTGTCGTATGGAAGGGCGTTTGCGTTTACTGTAACGCCGCACTCGAACATAGCTGCCTCAGCCTGCTTTCCAGTCAAGCCGTAAGAAGTAACGTCTGCGAGCATGAGGTGGTTGTCAGTGCCGTCGGTCTGCAAGCGAACGCCCAAATCCTGCAAAGCTTTTGCCAAAGCCTGTGCATTTTTAACAACTTTTGCGGCATATTCCTGATAAGCAGGAGTGTTTGCTTCCTTAAATGCGATTGCCTTTGCAGCCATAACGTGTGGCAAAGGTCCGCCGAGAACCATCGGACAGCCCTTGTTAACGTAGTCAGCGAATTCTTTTTTGCAGAGAATCATAGCACCGCGTGGACCACGCAAAGTTTTGTGGGTTGTAGTTGTAACGATATCTGCCCATTTTACTGGATCATAGTCACCAGTGAAGACTTTTCCGGCAACGAGACCTGCGAAGTGAGCCATGTCTACCATCAATACTGCTCCGCACTTGTCTGCGATTTCACGGAAGCGCTTGAAGTTGATTTTGCGTGGGTAAGCTGAGTAGCCTGTGAGCAAAATAAGAGGCTTAACTTCCATTGCCTGCTTTTCGATTGCATCGTAGTCCAAAAGACCTGTTTTTTCATCAACACCATAAGGATGGCTTTCGAACATGCGGGCAGAAACGTTCATTTTGTAACCGTGAGTGAGGTGACCGCCGCAAGAATAATCCAATCCCATCAATTTCTGATTTCCGAAGCGCTTGCGGAGTTCTGCGAACTGTTCTGCAGTCAAGTCATTCAAAGATTTTACACCAAGTTCTTCGAGAGTAGGGGTCTCAACCTTTGCAGAAAGGATTGCCCAGTAAGCAACCAGGTTTGTGTCTGCACCAGAGTGTGGCTGAACATAAGCATAATCTGCCCCGAAAAGCTCTTCTGCCTCGCGGGCTGCTTCCATCTCAACAGCGTCAACGTTTACACAACCGCCATAGTAGCGGTGCTCTGGATATCCCTCAGCGTATTTGTCAGTGAGCAAGTTGCCCATGGCAGACTGAACAGCGAGAGAACAGTAGTTCTCAGAAGCAATCAATTTGAGGTGGCTTCGCTGATTCTGGATCTCATTTACAACAGAAGCGGCAATCTTAGGATTAACCGAAGCAACCTGCTGCAAATTCGCAACATAAGCACACATTGCGGCGCTAGGCTTTCCACCGCAAGACGAAAGGTAATTTTCCAATGGTGTAGACATAAAAAATCTCCCAAAAAAAGTGATAAGTGAGTTTATCAAAAAAAGCATATAAGTTCAACAATACTATTAATAGAAACATTTCGAAAGAAACCGCCCCTATCCACTTTCTAAAAGCATGTTTCCTTTTTTCAATTGATTTGTTATATTAACGTTATGAAAGTCACATCTATCAAAAAAATTTTTATTACGCTTGCCCTTGCGGCAGTATTTGCATCATGCGCATCAACGCCAAAAGAAATTCCTCAGGATTTAACAGCCCAGGAGCTGATTCAAAAAGGTCAGACAGAATTTGAAAACGGAAGATACAAGGCATCCCTTCGATATTATAATGCCGTCACAGAAAGATTTGCGGGCGAACCGGCAGTTTACGTCGAAGCCACATATGAAATCGGTCATCTTTTCATGAAGCAGAAAAAATACGATAAGGCCGAGGCTGTCTTCCAGGATTTAATCGACCTTTACGCCGCAGCCCAGCCGGGAACCCTTCCAGGCTCATACCGAAAGTTGTCTGAGCTCGAAATGGAAAAGATTCAGGCTAAAAAGCAGTAAGGGTTTTAGGGGCAGGAAGCGACCCGCTTGCGGCTCAAGCCCAGCTTTCGCCTTCGGCGACCGGCTCCCCAGGAAGGCTTTTTCCTCCCTGAATTATCGGCCACGGTCGCTCTTGTTGTCCGGCACGATTATCGCGTCAATCACAAGACCTTTCTGCTCGGCAAGGCGGGCGACCAAATCTTTAGAATACTTTCCGCTTCCCCTCGGACTTGGGTGAGGCTCAGCATCGCCAATCAGGATTATTTTCCGCTCGGCATCATTTCGCCACTTGTAATATTCAATCGAAGCATAAAGAGCCTCGTAAACAGCCTCAGGAATGTCTCCGCCCTCAGTACCATGTATATAGAAGCCATTTAAATTCTTTTTGAAATTCTGGACATTTTCAGTGAATTCGAACTTTTTGACCGGCAGATCCATCCACTTGTAGGTGTCGCCGTAATCGCGGTAAAGCAAAAGCCCCAGCCTCAGGCTCTTAAATTCCTTCACTTTTTCAATCAGCTGGGGAACCCAGACTTTACGCAGTTTTTCAATGTCATCCTTCATGCTGCCCGTAGTATCAATCGCAAAAATGACATCAGCCTCATCCTTGTTTTTGATTCTTTCGATGGCAGCCATAATATCGTCAGGAAGGGAGTCTGGTCCCTTTGAGTAAACCATTTCACCGCCGCCAAAAGCCGCAATATTCTTAAAACTCTCGGCTGCGTCAGGATTGTAGTCATCGGTAAGGACGATAACTTCAGGTTCTTCCGGGATTGGCTCAGGTTCCGGCTCGGGTTCAACTTCCTTTACAGGCACTTCGTCAATTTCAGGCTCCGGCTCCGGCTCTTTTGGAGGTGGAAGAGGCTTTTCCTTTACGACAGCTTTTCCCAGATCAAACATAAAGGGGTTGTCAGCATAATCACCGGTATAGTCACCATATTTTTTTTCAAAAGAACGGATGTTGATGAAGGTTCCCCGGCCGATTTTCAAAAGACCGTTGCGGGTCCATGGATAACCATAGGCGATTTCTGAAGGAATGAAGATATGAAAGGCTTCTCCGAAAAGTGAATCAGGCTCAGGAGTTGAGTCCATGAGGGGATATTTTGCCCCTTCTGAATCAAGAACTTTGCCGTTAAGATAGCGTATTTCGTCACCATTTATGGAATTATACTCAAGGGCACGGTAAGCGTAGCTGTCCTGCTTTCCTTCCGGGTCTTTCGTAGTCTCAACAAGCATTACCGACTCAATGCGGCTTTTCTTCCTTATATAAAGGTGATATCCTTTTGCCGAGTCAAAATTGGCTCCATCATCATAGACAAGACGCAAATCTTCAGGATGAATGAGAATGTCTTCCGCCGCAAAAGTTATTTCAAGAGAAAAAATCATCAGAAAAAACAAAAGGATACTTTTCTTCATATTCTAACAATCGGCACGAAAGAATATTGAATTTAGATAAAAGTATGCTATAATAAAATGTCTGAATAATGCTAAGTTTTCAGATTTTGATTATTACGGTAAAATCATGGACGAAATAAAGTTGGAATTCACTAACGTTGACATAAGCGAATTCTTCGATCAAAGCGAACAGCCTCAGGAAGAAATAGATACAGGAATCGTTGTATTCACAGAGCACCAGAGACAGCTGGTTCACACACTCCGCGACAAGCTCACGGGCGACAATGAAAATCAGCTTGCCCCTTTGAACAAGCGAATCGACGACCTTAAAAAACTCGCAATTGCAATCGCAAACTTTCCTTCACTTTTGGAAAGGGCAGACCTTACAGGCGGCACACGCACGCCAAATTCCCTGATAGACTCTCTTGTAAATTCAAATCGTGAGGGCGACACTACCCTTCAGCTTCCGTCAAAGGCTACTCTGGGCAAGGGCTTTCTTGTTGCAAAGCTGCACACATTTTCTTCCATTGAAAAGATTGCCCGCTCAGCAAACCTCGACCAGAAATTCATTCATCAGATTCACGACGAAACGATTTCCATGATGTTCCTCCTTCTTGCCGAAGATGTCTACCTTAACCTCATCCGCGACACAAGCCTCACCATGGAAACCCGCCGCCAGCTGGCCCTGGCCCTTCTCCTTCTTTGGGAACACCGGGCAGACCAGAATATCTCAGACATTTCACCGGTCTTGCAGGCAGTCTGGCAGGCACGCACACGCTTGGCTCCGGCTTTCGGCACCATGATGGGTACAAGCGAGCTCATTATGATTTCCTTCCAGCTTGACGAGCAGTGGTCTCAGTTCATCAAAACCAAACTGGGTGAGCAGGGCGTCAATCAGGCCATGGAAGAATTTCTTTTCGGCATTTCATACGAGCAGATTACCAAGCTCAAAAGCCTTCTTCGTGAACGTGGAATCGCCGCAATCGGTCGTGACGAAGTCTCTTCATTTCTGGGCACAGACGTCAAAACAGACGTAAGCGAGGACTACCGCGATTTCTTCCAGCAGTATTCCCTGCGCCGTGACAATGCCCGAGCCCGAAAGCGCCTCGATCTGCCGGGTCCTCACAAAACCCTCGAAGATTACTTCATCAGCTTTGTAATGGACATGAACCGCGAAAAACAGGAAAAAGACCTGCACAAGCACGAAAAAATTTCAGAATCGGCAGCAGCAAACGCTTGATTTTTTTTGTATTTTTTGATAAATTTGCGGAACTTACGGATTCTTCCGGGGTCAGGAGGTGAACACACATGGCAACAATCTTGGTTGAAGATACAGAGAACCTTGAGAAAGCAATTAAACGCTTCAAGAGAATGGTTGAAAAAGAAGGTATCATCCGCGAGTACAAAAAGCGTGAGTACTACGAAAAACCATCTACAATCCTGAACCGCAAGAACAAGACTCTTCAGCGCAAAATGATGAAGAAGACTCGTAAATCACATGATTCACGTTCAGCTTACTAAGTTCAGAAAACCTTCAGTCTTAACTGAGGGTTTTTTATTTTTTACAGCATTATTACTTTTCTCCTGCGCCACAAACCAAAATTTTCCCAAACAGGCGCAAAATCCCCAAAGCTATCAGGAAGCCGCCCCTGCACCAGAAAAAGAAAACCAGAGCGAATCCAGATTTAAATGGCAGCAGGTTCAGAATGCTGACTGGGCCCAGTATTTTTTCTATGAAAACAAAGAAGTCCCCCTCCGCTACCACTGCCTGAAAATCAATCTGGAGGATGAAAATTTATCAATCCTCACTTTTCCGGCTTCAAAAAATGACTTTACTCACAAAAAGGGCAAAAAAACAGACTTTTTCACAGGACTTACGGCCCAGGAATTTTCAGAAAAGACAAAATCAGTCATAGCCATAAACGCTTCTCCATATTCAGGAAAATTCAAAAACAGCAGGCTATCCCTTCTCTCTTCACCAAGGAAAATCGTCGGCATTCATATCGTAGACAAAGAAATCCTCTCGCCGCCGGTCAGGAAATACAGCGCAATCTGTTTCAAAAAAGCGGAAAAAGGCTTTACCGGAGAAATATTAAAAAAGCAGGAATCCCAGAATTTTACCGACTACGACTTTGCTTTCGCGGGCTTTTTTACAATCCTCAAAGACTTTCAAAAAGAATCTTTCCCGGCCCAGAACTCCGACTCCCGCACGGCCCTGGGGCTTTCTCAGGACGGCAAGACACTCTATCTCCTTATAGTAGAAGGAGAAAAAAAGACTCAGAGTACAGGCCTTTCCTATCAGAAATGCGCCGACATAATGCTTGAACTCGGTGCCAGCGATGCAATTCAGCTTGACGGCGGCAATTCGACAAGCCTCTTCATAAACGGCCGGAACAGTCTGGCCTACACAAGCAGGATTAAGAATGCGGTTTTCATCGGGTTCTCAAATAAATGATAAAAACGGCCTTAAATGATTTTATTGACGATAACGGTTTTATAAGATATTATTAAGGATATGGGAATTGCGACAAGCCAACAGCTTACAAAATATTACGATCAATACCGTGACACCGAAATCACATTTACAAAGGACATAATTCGTGCACTGGGCCTCGACCCACGCCAAGTCTATGTAAAGTGTAACGGCGGTCAGTGGCCTTGTATCATCAACTCTACTTCATTCCAGCACGCAAAAATTATTGTCGGCACAAAAGGTGGCGCATTCCAGGCTCTCGCAGCAAAGAACAATCCTACGGCCAACCTCCGCTTTTGTTTTAACGAGCAGGAAGGCGATGGCATCATAACATTTCTAGTTTCTTCACGAGTTGCTGAAATCCGCCCTTACATGAATTCAAAAGATCTTGTAATTGTAACGCTTCAGTTTGCGGCACGTCCGCCAGATGATTTAATCGAAATTTGCGGCCGTCTGCTTGAGGCAAATGCAAATGCAGTCCGCCGCCGCGAAGAGCGAATTCCAATCACTGAAGACAGCAAACGCAAGCTCAACCTTGCCAAAGAAGAATGTAACGTAATCGTTCAGAGCGTTCCCCGCCATTGTGTGGTCCGCGACATTTCCTTCTCAGGCGCAAGGGTCATTCTTATCGGCCTCTCACAGTATCTTGCAGGCAAGGAAGCAATCCTTCGCCTTGAATTCAACGAACCAAGTGAAATCATATCAATCCGCGGCACAATCGTTGCAGCAGATTTGATCCAGGGCCGCAAGGACATTTGTATTGCCAGCCTCAAATTTGACGAAAGCTCGCTTCCACTGTCCTTCAAAATGCACCTCAACACATATTTAACGGCAGTCCGCAAAGTTCAGCTTTCAGCATCAGAGCAGATTGCCCAGCAAAAGGCGGCTCAGGAAGCCCAGTCGGCACAAGCAGTTCAGGCTCAGCCTGCTCCGTCTGCACAGAGCGTTGCAAGGGCAGCAGTTTCAGCTCTGGCCCAGCAGACAGGTCTTGTTCCGCCGGCACAGGCACAGGCTCAAAACGCAGCCCAGTCTGCTCCACAAGCGGCTCCTGCACAAGCTCAGCCAGCTGCCCCGGCCCAGCCTGCGGCAAGCAGTGAACAGGCAGCAAGTCCTGCTCCGGCAAGTGCAGAAGCAGCCGCCGCTCCACAGGCCTAACAGATCAACAAAAGCACTGATTAATCAATTTGAGCGTTAATCAGTGCTTAAGTTTTTTTCAGACAAAATTTTACATATCCCGTTATAATTTTACACACAAGAAAATTTCCAGGAGTTTTTATGAATCCAGTTTCTCCTTTAGACTCAGTTTACTTTATCGACATTCCAGAGGGCTTCACTCTTTCGGACAAGGCTTTCCACCTCGATACAACAATTCCTCTTCCTGTACAAAAAAAAGCAGAGGACGCCCCAGGCACTTTCAACATGAAGGAGCTTACCGAAGAACAGATTCTCGCAGGCCTTCTTTCAATCATGGCTTACGACCCAAAAAACGAGCACATTCTCTATTACCGCTCAATTTTGCAGCATGCCCGTCCAAACCTCAAAAAAGAACTTGGCGAGGCGGCAATCCTCAAGGCTAAAAACGAGGATTACGAGCTTGCCGAAGAAATTTTTCGTGCCCTTCATGGCTTTGATCCTGAGGACATGACAATCATCCTCAACATGGCCCTCTTCTTTGACCAGCGGGCAGATTCTTACCGCCGCTCAGGCCTGCACGAAGACGCCGATGCCTACGACGAGGACGCTCTCAACTACTACCGAGAGGCACTTGAGGCAGAACCGGCTTTACCGGACGCTTTTTTCAACGCAGGATTCTACTACCTCAAAAAGCACAGCTACAAAGAGGCAAAGGACGTTTTCGAAACTTACCTTGCCCTCACCTGTGACGTAAAGGACGAAGATTTGGGCGAAAACGGAATCTACAAAAAGAACCGTGCCCAGGAAATCCTGAACAACATCGCAAACCGCAACATGGACGACGACCACTTCAAGACAGCCTACGACCTTATCAACCGCGGCCAAGAAGAAAAGGGACTCGAAGAAATCCGCAAATTCATCGAAAAGAACCCCAACGTCTGGAACGCATGGTTCATGCTGGGCTGGGGATTACGAAAGCTTGCCCGCTACGATGAGGCAAAAATGGCTTTTGAAAAGGCTCTCACCCTCGAGGGCGGAGATACAAGCGACACATACAACGAACTTTCAATCTGTCTTCTCGAAAAAGGCGACCTCAAGGGAGCAAAAAGACTGCTCGAAAAGGCACTGGTCAAGGACAGCGAGAATACAAAAATCATTTCAAATCTGGGATATCTGGCCCTCAAGGAAGGAAATCCTGGCATGGCAGCCGGCTACTTCCAGACAGTTTTGGAAATCGATCCTGACGACAAGCTCGCAGCAATGGAACTTGCAAAGCTGGATGTCTAATTTCTGCTAAAAATCTAATTTCAGCTTATCGCCCGCCTTGATTCCCACTTTCTGGTACCAGCCCTGGGGAACTTCGAGGGCGTAAAGCACTTTTGTACTGCTGGTCACGTTTTCAAGGCTGTAGGGCGTCATGTCCAGAATATCACGAATGCGGCCGTTCTTATCAATGTAAGCAATTGAAAGTGGATGAGGCGTATTCTTCATCCAGAAATCAAGCACCTGCTCTTCCTCAAAAATAAAAAGCATTCCGGTTCCGTCCGGGATAGTCTGCCTGAACATAAAGCCGTTCTGCCTTTCCTTAAAAGTTGAGGCAACTTCCGCCTTTACAAAGACTTCCTGGCCGTCAGATTTTGTTATGGTCAGTTTTTTAACAGGCAGATTTGACTTGGATGAACATGCAGAAGAAAATACAGCAAGGGCAAGTATTAAAAATAAAAGAAAAGATTTTTTCATTTGAGACATTCCACTTTTAAAGATATTCAAGCCTTACAGGGAATCCAAAAAATCATCCCGGGCTTTTTCGGCGCTTGTTTTTTCGACGTTTGAAGACTCTTTTTTGCTGTCAAAGGCCTTTGCATCAGTGTATTTGAGAGTGAGGGGCTTTTCCAGCGACAAAATCACGTCACCGTCACGCCAGACAGATTTTTTTGGGGAAAGTTCGTCCGGCTTGCCGTATTTTTCGCAGAGCTTTGAAAAGACTGAATAATGGTCAAGCTTGCTTTTATCAAGATTGAGGGTGATTATATAAAGCTTGTCGTTGGCAAACTGAAACCAGCACCTGCCCAGAAAAGAAAATCCGTACTGGGAACCGTCAGTCTCAATCAAAAACTGGCCGTCCGAAGGTGAAAGGGAAACATCCCTGTCTCCGCGATAACCAAACTGATGATCATTTTTAAGGGCTTCCTTTAAAGAATCAATGTCCATTCCCAGTTTTGCGGAAGAATATCCGTTTGGAAGAGAAAAAAGCGGAATGCAGAGAAAAACAAAAGCAAATAGCGCGAAAACCTTTTTCATAGCTTTCCTATTGATTTTGACGCTGGAGCTGCTTGCGGTAGAATTCGGCCTGTTTGAGCAATTCAAGACAATCAGGAATCAAAATCTTACCTTTTTCGATTCGGATAAGAGGAGAATTCATAAAGTTGTAAAGGCAGCGGGCCTGATCATTCTTTGAAAGGCCGCACATTGTCGCAATATCCTCGGCCGTGAAATTCGTCATGAACTGAGAGCCCTTGCTTACATTGATACGCATTTTCTCAAGCTGAAGGGCGAGCATGTCCACCATTTGAGCGACCGGATTTGAACGGAGCAAGGTGTTTACAAGCTGCCTCTGCATAGACCAAAGGCGCTCTGAAAGTGTTGTAGTGAGGCGGTCAACCATCTGGGCCTGAGTAGTTACCATCTGATTGAAGTTCTGCATGTTGATTGACATGACTACGCTGTCTTCTGTGGCAATCGCATTTGCAGAACGCGGCTTGCGCTCCAGCAAAGCCATCTCACCGAACATATCGCCTGCCTTGAGCATGGCAAGAGTGATTTCCGTACCGTCAACGACTTTTGAGATTTTGATTGAACCAGACCTGATGATGAACATGTCCGGTCCGTTCTGAGCCTCTGAGAAAACCATGGAACCGCGCGGATACTTTCGGACCAAGTCCTGGCTGGGCTCGACATAAGGAGCATTTACGCGGGGCTTGAGGACAGCGATTCGTTTGAGGGCCTTTTTGGCATTTTCGCTGTTCTTTTCCATTTTGATGTACTGGTAGTAAGCGAAGAAAGCGATGTCAAACTGCTGCTGGGCATCAAAATAAGCACCGACATTGTAAAGCTGCTCGTAATCATCACGCGAAGTTGAGCTTTGAGTCTGCTCCATGAGGGTTTCATTGACAACACGCATTCGGTTTGCAAAAGTACGGATGATTTTCAACGCGACGGCAGTATTTTTTTCAATCAGTTCGATATATTGCTCACGCTGAACTGCGATACAAACGACATCAGAAATTGCATAACAGGTTTCAACCTGGGCTCGGCGGGACATACATGAAATGACACCGACAAAATCGCCAGGTCCGAGAACAACAGGCTGGCTGCCGGGCACTTCGTTCTGATGAGTAAGCTTTACATGACCACTCTGAATAATATAAAAACGGTCAGGATTTTCTTTTCCCTCGACCAGAACGTATGTATCTTTTTTAAAATTTACAAATGATAACTGAAGCACTTTTTTTCACTCCGCCTTCTCTTCATTATAATGCATAAACTGCAAATTGTCTCTATCTTTATATCGTCAAAAGTGAAATTATTCTTTTATAAAAAATTAGGATTCTACAAATAAAATTTCATTTTCAAGCCGGATGCCTTTTTTTTCAAAGACGATTTTCTTGACCAGATCGGAAAGCTCCCTGATGTCGCTGGCACTGGCCTTCTGCTCCGGATTGATGATGAAATTTCCATGCCAGGAAGCAATCTGGGCGCCCCCCACAGAAAAGCCCTTCAAGCCGCACTCGTCAATCACTTTTCCAGCGATAATTCCATTGGCCGCATCGTTTTTAAATGCAGAACCAGCACTTGGAGAGCGGAAATGGCCTTTTTCCTTGCGGTCGCTCATGCACTTTTCAGATTTCGAGGCGTCAAAGCCATTGGTGACAGTAAATTTTGCAGAAAGGATAATAAAGGGGGAAAGTCTCCCCCCTCGCTCACACTCCGTTGTTCGCTCCCCTCTCTGCGGGGAGTACCCCGCAACGCCCCCACCCGGCTGAAAGGGAGATCTTTTATAGCCCCAGTCAGAAGCTGCTTTTTCGTATATACGAATTTTCATGTCGTTCAAATCAAGGTAATCCACCGAAATCAGATTGTCGCAGGCACTCAAACCAAAGCAGGTCGCATTCATAAAAAGCGCGCCGCCAACCGTGCCGGAAAGGCCTGTGAAGGATTCAAATCCGCCCAAATCATTTTTCTTACAGAAAGAAATCACGCTGCCCCATGAGGCACCCGAATCAAGCTCAATGATTTTAGAATCATGAAGATTTTCTCCCCCGGTAACACCCTCAGGGCCCGCACTGACATCTGTGAGCGACTTTACTACATTCATCTTCCGGGTAGAAATCACGGCATCAAGGCCGTCATCGCTAATTATCACATTGGAACCGCCGCCGAGGACAAAAAACTTTATATCATTCTCAATAAAATAGCGCAGGGCAAAAATGAGGCTGTCTGAATCAGCAGGCTCAAGAAAGATTTTAGCCGGTCCGCCGACATGCATAGTCGTATGTGAAGCAAGGCTTTCATTTATTTTTACAGCACCAGTAAAATTTCTGCTGTCATTGAAGAATTGTTCGATTTGTTCTATATTATTCATTATATTTATTATAAAAGGAAACAGGATTTTTAGAAATATGTCTTTAAGATTATTCAATACCATGGGACGCGCGATGCAGGAATTTGAGCCTATTCAGGCTGGTCATGTCGGTTTTTACGGCTGCGGTCCTACGGTTTACAATTATGCTCATATCGGTAACCTCCGTGCCTATGTTTTTCTGGACATCCTCGATAAAACTCTCAAATATTTAGGCTACGACATCAAGCATGTAATGAACATCACTGATGTAGGCCACCTTACCGGCGACGGCGATGACGGTGACGACAAAATGCTCAAAACTGCCGAAGAAAGACACCAGAGCGTTCTTGAGGTCGCAAAATTCTACACAGATGCCTTCATGAAGGACATTGACGCCCTCAACATCCGCCACCCGGACGTAATCTGTAAGGCAACTGAGCACATCAACGAAATGATTGAGCTCATCAAAAAACTTGAGGCAAACGGCCACACTTACATGGCAGGCGGAAACCTCTACTACGACATCTCAACTTACCCTGATTACGGCAAGCTCGCCAACCTTGACCTGGAAAAACTCGTTGCAGGCAAAGGCAAGCGCAAGGAAGTCGTAATCGATGAAAACAAGCGCAATCCGGGCGACTTCGTCCTTTGGTTCACAAAATCTAAATTTGAAAATCAGGCCATGACCTGGGATTCGCCATGGGGACGCGGCTATCCTGGCTGGCACATCGAGTGCTCGGCAATGAGCATGAAATATCTCGGACAGCACATCGACATCCACACTGGCGGAATCGACCACGTTCCTGTTCATCACACAAATGAAATCGCACAGAGCGAAGGAAGCTTTACAGAAGAAGAGCGCAAGGCTGGTCCGTGGGTCAAATATTGGCTCCACAACGAATTCTTGATTCTTGAGGGCGGAAAAATGTCCAAATCAAGCGGACACTTCATCACCTTGCAGACTGACCTGCCGGCAGAAAAAGGCTATTCCCTCACAAGCAAGGGCTATGCGCCCCTCGACTACCGCTTCTTCCTGCTTGGCGGCCACTATCGAAAACCGCTCGTATTCTCTATTGACGGAATGGAATCTGCAAAGAACGGCCGGGCAGCCCTGAATGAGCGGGTTGCAAAGCTCGTCAAAAAAGCTGAGGAAAGTGAAAACTTAAAACTGACGATTGAAAATTACCAGGAAGTCCTCAGCAAGACAGCCTCTTCAATGGAAGAAAGCGAAAATCTGAAAAGATTCAAGGAAGGCCTTGAAAACGACCTGGCCACTCCTGTCGCTCTTTCTGCCATGCAGAAGGCTTCAAACGGCAAAAACCAGAAGGCAAGCGAGGCTCTGGCAGACATCTTCACAATGGACAAGGTAATTTCGCTTTCAGTCATTGAAAACGCAATCAAACTTGCCCAGAAACAGGCCGAGGAAGCAAAGGCTGGCACTGATGACCACGCAGGAGATCCTGAAGCAGAGGAAATCACGGCACTGGTAGCAGAGCGAACAGCAGCCAAAAAGGCAAAGGACTTCGCAAAAGCCGACCAGATCCGAAATGACCTGGCTGCCCGTGGAATCACAATCATCGACACTCCACAGGGCCCGACCTGGAAAAGAAACTAATTTTTTTGTAACTAATTTCAGACATCATTGTTAATAAGACGAGGAAGGGAAAATGACGGATTTACAGATTCATAAAACATATGCGGCTGACAATCCGTCTGACTTCAGGGCTATTTACAAGGAAACATTCCCCCTGCTATACAAGGTGGCGTGGCGAGTTGTAAATGACGAAGAGGCTGCTGAAGACCTGGTTCACGACTCTTACATCAAGGCTAGCGAAAAGAAAATGGTCTTTCCAAGCCTTGACGATGCAAAATTCTGGCTTATCCGCGTAGTCAAAAACGCAAGCCTCAATTATGCAAAGCGCAAGACCCGTGAGGCAAAGGCTTATCACAAAGTCCTCTACGAAAGCAAAAAGTCTTCCGAAAGCGCGGACACAAATCTGCTCAAGGAAGATGCAAAGCGAATCGCCCTCGAAGCCCTCAACAAACTCCCGAAAAGTTTGCGCGAAGTCCTGATTTTGCGCGAATACGGAGACCTCAACTACAAAGAAATCGGCAAGGTGCTGGGCATTACCGAAGGCAATGTCAAAATCCGCATGTTCCGTGCGCGAGAGCAGCTTGAAAAGATATTGGAGGCTGATGATGTCTACATCTCTTGAAAAAGATTTACATTCCGTGTACATCGACGGCGAAATGCCAGAGAGTTTCATTTCTCAGTACGAAAGCATTGTTCAGGCAGATTCGGGCGAAAAATCCCGGCTTGAAAAAATGCAGAAAATACACTCGCTTTTGCAGGAAGATTCAAGCGAAAAGACAGTCTCAGACCAGTTTATCGAAGAAAGTTTTGCCCGCCTGCAAACAAAAATGCGCTACGCAAAGAACGTTGAATTTGCAGAGCCGCCAAAATCCTTCGTATCTCCATTCATCAAATACGCATCTTCATTTGCGGCCGCGGCGGCTGTATTCGCAGTCGTCTTCATTCCGCTTCACTATAATTCGCTCAGCAAGGCCAAGGAAACGGCTGTTGCGGCGATTTCAATCATTAAAGGCAAGGACATTGAACCAATTGCCAAAAAAGATGTCGTAATCGACGGCAACATAAATAAAGAAGATTTGCCAAAAGTTCTGGCGGTCAAATCCGAAAGCAAAAAGCCTCGGGCTACAGAAAATCCGGCATCTTCAAAGGTGGCTTCCCAAGAGTCTTCTGCAATCGCAAAGGCAGAATCTCCAGAAGCAGAAAGCACGGAAGCTTTACCGGTCGAGCAGAAGACAATCTATGCGACAAACCTTGCCTCAAACGGCAGCAATTCTTCAATCGGACACCGTTTCCGCGAAAGGCTCACGGCAATAGCTCCTTTCGTTCCGGATTTTTCATCATCTTCCATCACGATTTCTGTTCCAAATTTTCAAGAAATCGGTAATAATATGGAGATGATGGATCTTCCAAATGAGCAAGGAAACGAACAAGAACAAGAATAACATTAAAAATATTTTTTCACTTCTCTTCCGAAAGTACTCTTTTTTCAGGGTGCTTTCTTATCTTTTTGTCATTGTAGCCGTACTGTCTGCAATTTCAGTGGCAACCGTTAAATCAAAGAAAATACCGGTAATCGCGTCATTGAATCCGGTCGTCGGTCAGGCCGGCGATACAATGGTAATCCGAGGGTCAAACTTCGGGGCAATCCGGGGCACAAACTATGTTGAAATCGGCGGAAACAGGGTCACAGCCTCTGGCTATCTTACCTGGGCAGAAAATTTAATCAAGCTGACTATTCCGGGCAATGTTCAGGACGGTCTTGTAGTCGTCGTAACAAAGGCAGGCAAGTCAAAACCAGGATTTTTTGCAAATGAGGCAGAAATTCCTGTAGCCGTCCCCAAAAACATCAAAACCCTGCAGCCGGTCATCACGGAAGTCACTCCGCCGTCTGGAAGCTACGGCACCCTTCTTACAATCAGGGGCTCAGATTTCGGAACGGCCCGGGGTGAAAGCAAAGTCGTTTTTGCGGCAAATGCCGAAGAATCATCTCTGGGAAGCGGTCAGGGCGAACTTGCGGCTGATTTTGATTTCAGCACAATCGCAGCCAGCGAATCTGATTACGACTACGAATATTGGAGCGACTCAGAAATCCGCGTAAGGATTCCGGACGGAGCGGCAACAGGCAGCCTTTATGTCCAGACGGAAAAGGGCAAGAGCAATCTGGTTCAGGAAGAAATCAAGCTTGCAGCAGGCGAAAAATCATATCTTTCGCGAAAGACTTACATTCTGCAGCTGAATTCCGACATTGACTCAATCGACACTAAAAACGGCACCAACATCACCCTAAGAATTCCGCGACCGGTCGCAAGCTCATGGCAGCCGATGGTAGAGCTCACGGAATGCCAGCCGGAGCCGGTTATTTCTGAATATAAAAACACGGTAATTCATCAGATCTGGCTGAAAAAGGCCACTTCAAAAAGCGAGAAGATCCGCTTCAGCCATAATTTTGTCGTCTCAACTTATGCAATACAGACAAAAATCAATGAAAAGGCAGTCAAGCCTTATTCTCAAGAGGCAAAAGCCCGTATTTTGTTTAAGAACGCCGTAAATCCGGATTCCTTGATTCAGAGCGGCAAGGAAGAGATAAAAGCCCTTGCAAAAGAAATCATCACGGTCAACGGCAAGGTTGAAAAAAATCCCTACACAATGGCCAGACTTGTCTATGACTATATGATTCAAAACTATAAAGTCCGGGATGAACTGAGGAAAAGCGATGCCTCACCTTTGGATCTTTTGAAGTCAAAAAGCGGAGACGCCTACGATATGGCTATTTTCTATACCAGCCTTCTCCGCTCCCTTGAAATTCCAAGCCTGCCAATCGCTGGTATTCTTGTAGATTCAGAGATGAAAACCCGAGCCCACTGGTGGACTGAGTTTTACATCGAGGGCTTCGGCTGGCTTCCGGTGGACATTTCACTGGGAATGGGACTCCCCTACAAATCATTCAGGCCGGTTGAAAACGATGCAGAATTTTACTTCGGCAATCTGGACGGCCAGCATATCGCCTTCTCAAAAGGCTGGAAGGAAATCAAGCAGACAATTTCTCAAAACAGCAAGATTGTCTACCGTCCAAAAACATACGCATTACAGTCAATCTGGGAAGAATCAAGCGAGGGTAACGTAAACTACAGTTCCCTCTGGAACGACCCGATTGTACTTGGTTTATATTAATCAGGAGGTTTTATGAACACAAAGGTTTTATCTGTTGGTGGCTCTATCGTAGCTCCAGAGTATCCTGACACGGAATTTGTCTCAAAATTTGTCGCAATGGTCAAAGACTTTTTGAGCAAGAATCCAGAAGACAGACTCATTCTGGTTGTTGGTGGCGGCGGCCCTGCACGCATTTATCAGAAGGCATTCCGGGAAGTTACCGGCACAGGCGAAAATGCGGGAACAGACGCAGCAGACTGGATTGGAATTATGGCTACACGCTTGAACGCACAGTTCGTAAAGGCAAGTTTCGGCGATTTGTGTAAGGAAGCTGTCGTAACAGATCCGACAGTTGCAAAAGACTTCACAGGAAAGATTCTGCTTGCCGCAGGATGGAAGCCAGGCTTCTCTACAGATAACGATGCCGTTCTTCTGGCAGAAAAATTCAACGCAGACACAGTTGTAAACCTTTCAAACATCGAAAAAGTCTACACTGATGACCCTCGCAAAAATCCGGACGCAAAACCGCTCGACGAAATCAGCTGGGCAGATTTCCGCAAAATGGTTGGTGATGAATGGGTTCCAGGCAAAAACTGCCCATTCGACCCGATTGCAAGCAAAAAGGCTCAGGAAATGGGCTTGAAGGTTATCTGTGCAGGCGGAAAGAACATCGAAAATATCCGTGCAATTCTTGACAACAAGGAATATGTAGGCACAACAATCAAATAAGATGATTTTTTGATTAAGCTGATAAAGACGAAAGCCACACTTAACAAGTGTGGCTTTTTTATTATTTTTTTGCCAGGGCTGTGTTGCCTGGAGTTGAATAGAAAGCGAGGACTTCTGTAGAGAATTTGCTCTCCAGATGAACCCGGTAATTTGAAATTTTAGCTACATAATTGAGCGTGTGCTGGGGAGTCTTGTTCTGCTTTACGCGGGAAGCTCCGGCATTGTACATGGCCAGTGCTGTAATTTCGTTACCGGCAATGTCCATGCAGTAACGTAAATGACTCATTCCATATTTTGCACTCACTTTCGGGTCAAAGAATTCTGACTCAGTGAGCTTTGGGAATGTGGCGCTGTTGAGCTGGAAAAGACCACGGTCAATTGTGCGGTTGGTGTTTGCATTTACAGCGTTTGACTTGAAACGGCTTTCAACAAATGCAAGGGCGAATGCAAGCGAAAGCGGAATATCGTTCTTGTCGGCATTTTCAAGAATTGCAAGGGCAACTTCACGATTGCTTGTAACATGAGTGTAGAACCACTCAACCGCCGGGCGAGATTGAGGCTGACGATACAAAGCCAGTCCCTCATCATCTTCTGGAGAATAGTCATCTGCGTATTCTGTCTTAAAGCCGGCCTCTGCAAAATATTCCTCAGTGAAATCCATGCTATTGAGCATATTGAAATCTGGGATTTCTTTTTCCGGCTCTTTCTTTTCGGCGGTAGACGGAATCAGCATAAAAACGAGCAGACAAACTGCCAATAAAAGAGAACTGAATGCTAATGTTCCGCCGAAAATTCTAGCGTTAACTTTATTCATGCCACCCATGATTGCAAAAAAACTATTTTCAGTCAATGGAATTTCCAGAGAATTTTATGTTTTCACGCTGAAAATTCCGCATTTAACGCGCTTTTTCGCAATTTTATTATTTTAATACCATTGTTTTACAGTTAGTATAAAACAACATCACTTCCGGCATTTTCCTTGCAAAAGAAGCAATACTGCTGATGTTTAGCAGAAAGTTCTTCAATGTAGAATGATTTATGTTCAAGAACTTCAGCTGGAATTGCAAAGCCAATAACTGAGACACAATCCTTGATTCGGCGGGCCGTGTGCTTCATTGCGGCCGTAAACTGCTCATACCCTGCGCTTTTATCAAAAACAGGTTCGATAAAAACGAAGAGATTTTTTTCTTCAAGAGCCTTTAGATCGTCACGGAGCTTTGCAAGAAAATCTTCGTTATACTCCTCTGCCCCGCCCTCTACGCTGCTCCATTTTACAGGATAAGCCTTGCCCTCTGTTGGAAAAGCTTCTCCTGAAACTTTATAGAGTTTGCTTTCTTTTACTTCAAATAATCGCTCTAATTTCATAGCAACCTTTTAAATAGTAAAAAATCTCTACTGTAGCTAGTAGAGATTTCCATTGAGAAATAATCTTATTCTTCTTAATCCTATTCGGTAAGGATTTTGATAACCTCAGCCTTATCCTGAGTGTTCAAAATCTGTGCTCGTTTCTCAGCACTCTTGAAGAGCAAGCTTACTTCTGCAAGGAACTGAAGGTGTGGCCCAGTTTTGTTGATTGGCGAAAGAGTCATGATGAAAATGCGGCATGGCTCCTGATCCAAAGAATCAAAATCAACCGGATTGTCAGAAATACCAATACATGCAACCAAATCAGCGACTGTGTCAGTTTTGCCGTGTGGAATTGCAATTCCGTGCTTCATGCCTGTAGACATTTTGCGTTCGCGGTCAAGCACACATTCGCGAGCCGTAGCCTTATCTGCTACTTTCCCAGCTTTAATGAGAATATCAAGCATCTCATCGATAATTTCTTCTTTAGTTTTACCTTTGAGGTGCAATTCTACTGTGTCAGGTGTTAATACTGTCTTTAAGTCCATATATTCAGTGTAGTTTCCATGTAAGCCAAAAGTCAAGTAAAAACGCTACCAATAGTGTAATTTTTTTTGTATAATAAAATCATGACTACAATCGATAAATTCCTTTCGGACATTCAAAAGATAATCAAATTCGACCGTGCAAACAACGGCGGCCACTACGATGCAAAAAGAGCCTGCACTCAAATCGCAAAACTTTTCGCAAACAACAACCGTAATCTCGGTTCACTTGCACTTTCAATCAGCGATTACTGGCTCAACACCTATATCCTGGGCTCAGAAGACTTGGCAAATGAACCAAGCGAGCAGAATATCGAGCGAATCAAGGCATTTCAGAGCTTTGCCGACAGCGAAGAAGACGCTGATTTTTCAGTTCTTACATCAGATGACTGGGAAACACTGCGCGATTTCGTTGACGATGAGGCAGAAAACCTTGACCTTGACTCACTCCAGAGCATGATGAACCTGATTTTGCAGAATGGTGCGCTAGAATAAAATGAATTTGTACGAAAATTGCCGTCAGTGCCCGCGAAACTGCGGGGTAAACAGAAAATCCTCACTCGGTTTTTGCAAGGAACCAGAATCCATCCGAATAGCCGTGGCCTGCCTTCATTTTGGCGAGGAACCCCTGATTACGGTTCACGGGGGTAGCGGCACTATTTTCTTAACTGGCTGCAATTTACGTTGTGCATTCTGCCAGAACTACCAGATAAGCCAGCAGGGAATGGGAGCTGAAGTTTCCAAAGAAGAATTTGCTGAAATTTGTCTGAGGCTCGAAGAAGCAGGTGCAGAAAACATTAATCTTGTAACAGGAAGCCATCACGTTCCTGCAATTGCAGAAGGACTTGAAGAAGCAAGGAAAAAGGGGCTTAAACTTCCGGTCTGCTGGAATTCAAGCGGCTATGATTCAGTTGAGTCTTTAAAAATGCTGGACGGCCTTGTCACAATCTATCTTCCTGACCTCAAAACCCTCAGTTCAGAACTTTCAAAATCCCTTTGCGCTGCCCAAGACTATCCAGATCGGGCAAAAGAAGCGATTTCATGGATGATTGAGCATAATCCCCTCAAAATTGAGAGCGTTACAAAGGAAGTTGACGGAAAGAAAGTCTCAAAGGACAAAATCTTACAGGGCGTAATAGTCCGTCACCTTTTCTTGCCGGGAAGATTTTTTGAGACGGCTGATGTTTTGGAATGGCTTAAAGGCAATGCAAACGGAAAGGCAATCATTTCGCTGATGAGCCAGTACACGCCGGTTCCATTTAAAGGCAGCAAAGAAGAACTTGCAAAGCGAAAGGCATCACTTTCTTCTATAGAAAACCGCCTTGTAAATGAAAACGAGGATGCAGATTTAAAAGATTTAATCGAAGCATACGACTTTGACTATCTTTTCTACCAGGATTTATGCGCCGACACCGAATGGCTGCCCGACTTCGAGCGAAAACAGCCATTCAGCTACGCACTCGCCCGCCCCGTCTGGCATTGGCACTACGGATGGTGCGAGTAGATTCCACTTATTCCTGAGAATCGTGAATCTTTACTACCTGTGCGATTTTTTCAATCAGCTTTTTGTTCTCGGAAAGCTTTTCGACCATGACCGGCATTCGCCATGTCCAGTTGAAAGCAGTTACCGAGCCAGGTACATTGATTCGTTCCGTCTTAACATCAGGAGCATAGTACTTTGAATCAAGGTAAAGCCAGTCCTGCAAAGGATTTACGAACCAGGCACCGCTTGTTTTGGCCAGAGTTTCGAGAAGCAGCTGGGCTGTTTCAGGAATAAGTTCATCCGTAAAGTGGAAATTGTAAGCCTCGGCACCAAAAGAATCGATGTCGTACTTTTCAAAGAAGTGCTCAGGACTGATTTTTTCGGCAGGAATTCCAATGTGCTTGATTTCCTCACCGTACCATTCTCGCAGGGTTGAAGAGTCATGAACACTGGTCGTTACGATGCTGAGCTTTCTGTAGCTCTTAAGGCTTACGAAAGGCTGATTTGTCTTTTCCCATTTTCGGCACCAGCGGATAACTTTAAGGCCCAGAATTCCATATTTATCGAGAACAGTTTCCATGCATGGAATATAAACTCCCAAATCCTCGCCGCAAGGTGTCATTTTAGATTCAGAGATAAGAGCAGAGAAAATTTTTTCGGCTTGTTTCTGCCAGAGTTTTTCCTGTTTTTGAGAAACTTCGTAGAAAATTCCGCCAAGAATGTCCTTTTCACCCTGAGAGAGGGTGTTCCAGGCTCTTGTTTCGTAATATTTCCACAGGGGGGCGAATTTATTTTTGCCGACTTCGATTAAAGTGCGGTTTTTCCACCATGCGCACAGGCGGTTGAAGATTTCCACCTGAATTGACTGGTCGATTCCGTACTTATCAATATTGATTTTTCGAATGTCAGCTTCGGTTTTTACGTTTGCCTTGAAAAGCCAGAGTTCTTCCCAACCGATTCTGTCACAGACCATGCTCAAGATTTCACGGGTAGTCTCCGGATTGCCAATGAGGCGGATAAAGTCTTCGGTAGGAATATGAGGCTGAGAAAGCCAGCGGATGCGCTCTTTTGAAAAGCCTGCCTTGATGAGCTGAGCTTCTGTAATCGGTTCGAAAGGCTCCGTGTGGCCCATTTCAGCGGTTGACTCACCGTCAGGAATAGTCCAAAGGCGGAAGAAGCCCGGAATATGGTCGAGGCGGTAGGCATCAAAGAATTTTGAAGCAAGTCTGATTCGAAGCCGCCACCATGCGAAATTATCTTTTTCCTGACTCGGGAAATCGTAGCATGGGAAGCCCCAGTTCTGACCGGTCGGATTTTCTCCGTCAGGAGGTGAGCCGGCCTTGCATTTCTGGTTAAAGACTTCAGGACAAGCCCAGACATCGCAGGAATCTTCGTTTAGCAAAATAGGAAGGTCGCCCTTGAGAACGATTCCAGCTTTTCGGACATATTCAGCAGCCTTAGCAAACTGGCGGAATGCCACGAGCTGTTCCCAGGCATAGAAATACATATCCTTTTTGAGGGATTCATCCTTCCACATAGCCAGAATTTCTTCTTTTGAGAGCTTTTGATAAGATTTATCCCATTCCTTCCAGCTTGCCTGCATGAATTTATACTTCAGATATTTGTAGACACAATAGAAAGGAAGCCACTCTTCATTTTCTTTGATAAAATCTGTGATTGTCTCATTCATTTTCGGGACATTTTTACTGCCAGCCGAATGAACGAGCTGAGAGAACATCTTGCGCAGGAAGAAATCCTTTGAATTTACGATGAACTCATAGTCAAAACGTTCGTCTTTTTTATGCTGAAGATATGCCTCGTAAGTTTTTTTGAAGTCTGAGTCCTTTTCGAAGCAAATCTTGAATTCTTCGAGATCTTCCAAATGAATGTACATTGGATGAAGGGCAAAAGCCGAAAGAGAAGAGTAAGGTGAACTTTGCATACCTGTGTCCAAAACAGGAAGGAGCTGGATTACAGAAAGCCCAGCCTTTGATGCAAAATCAGCAAATTCGATAAGTGAGCAAAATTCTCCAACAACTGGAGTTGATTCTGTGCGCAATGCCGACAGGGGGATTGCCACACCGGTCTTGTTTTCAATCATTTTTGAATTGTAACACATAAGTTTTCACAAATAAAGGAAAAAAAGTCAGAAAAGATATAATAAAAGTCTGAATTGTTGTAAAAAATTCACATTTTTTGCCAAAAGATGGAAAAAAAGTAGATTTTCTTAAAATAAAAGGATTTTTTTAGTGCAATAAAACGGATTCATGATATAATAGTTGAAATCAATTAAAAAATACTGGGGGCATATTTTGACCTACTCGTACAACGAATTTCATATTGCAAAATCTGTTCGTGATGCATGTAATTTTTCACAGGGCTTGTTTGCCTCGTCAGGTAACGTAATTCTTGCAAATATCAAGGCAGTTCGTGATTTTCAAACTCGCTTCAATGAATATCTTATAAGAAAGAATAAAACACAAATTTCAGCAGGAACCCTCAATGCAATGGGCCTGCTCGACGAAATTTTCCATCTGGCCTGCTACACTTACCGCCGCCAGAAATACCCTGATTCTTTCAAGGAACTTCTTTCAGATTTGGAAGCTTCTTTCGGCAAGGATGTAATCAATCAGGTCATTCTTGATTTCTGCGCAGAATTCCCGCCCACCGAAGTTTACAAGGGTAACATTTCTATAGAAGATTATTTAAACACCGAGCTTACAGAGCGCAAGACCGGCCGGGTCCGCACAAACCGGGAGCAGGTTCTTGAAGAGCTGGTCATGCTTCATCTCGACAATGAAAACCCGGCATTCAAACCTTTCATCGATCTTTTTGATGATTCAAAGCTTGCTTCCAATCCGAAATGGTCAGCAATCTGGACTCAGATTCAGGCATATTTCAAAAAGCTTCCTTACTGGGGCACTTTCGGTCACGATTTAATCACCTTCCTCAGGGAGCCTGTTAATTTTGCACCGGACAACCTTCAGGAACAGCTCAATTATGTCCGCACCCACTGGGCAGACCTGCTTGTTCCGGGCGAGGGCGAAGGCGAAGATTACTGGCTCAAGCGTCTTTTAGGCGGAAGTGACCTCCTTGCTGAGGAATGGAAGGCAGCCTGGCACCCGACGAACGGCGGGGATGCAGACATGTCTCCTCCAAACTACGATTACCTTATGCGCGAGTACGAGCGATTCAGCGACGACAAGGAATGGATGCCAAGGGTTGTCCTCATGGCAAAGACCGTCCTCGTATGGCTCTACCAGCTTTCAAAAAAATACAAGCGCGAAATCAACCGCCTCGACCAGATTCCGGACGAAGAACTTGACCTGCTCCGTGATGAAGGATTTACAGGCTTGTGGCTGATTGGTCTCTGGGAGCGAAGCCAGGCCAGCCGCACAATCAAGCAGATTTGCGGAAACCCTGAGGCAGCGGCTTCGGCATATTCTTTGGATGACTACGAAATCGCATGGAATCTCGGCGGCTGGGACGCACTTGCAAACCTTCGTGCCCGGCTCTGGCAGCGAGGAATCCGCCTTGCAAGCGACATGGTTCCAAACCACACAGGCATGGACGCCCGCTGGGTTGTCGAAAAGCCGGATCTCTTCGTTCAAAGGCGGGACTGTCCCTTCCCTTCATACACATTCAACGGCGTAAATTTAAGCCACGACGGAAGGGTTGCCGTTTATCTTGAAGACCACTATTACTCAAAAACTGACTGTGCCGTCTGCTTTAAGCGAGTTGATACGGCTACAGGTGACACGCGATACATTTATCACGGAAACGACGGCACCGGCATGCCATGGAACGACACGGCCCAGATTGACTTTTTGAATCCGGCCGCCCGCGAAGAAGTCATGCAGAAAATTCTTCATGTTGCCCGGAACTTCCCTATCATCCGCTTTGATGCCGCAATGGTTCTTGCCAAAAAGCACATCAAGCGCCTCTGGTACCCGGAGCCTGGAAAGGGCGGAGACATTGCCAGCCGCTCAGAATCAGCCCTTTCTGCACAGGAATTTGAAAACCGGATTCCAAATGAATTCTGGCGTGAAGTCGTTGACCGCGTTGCAAAGGAAGTTCCTGACACCCTCCTTCTCGCCGAAGCTTTCTGGATGATGGAAGGATACTTTACGCGCACGCTCGGAATGCACCGTGTTTACAACTCAGCATTCATGAACATGCTCAAAAAAGAAGAAAACTACAAGTACCGCCAGACGGTCAAAAATACAATCAACTTCGATCCGCAGATTCTCAAGCGCTATGTAAACTTCATGAACAACCCGGACGAAGAAACTGCCGTAGCCCAGTTCGGTAAAGGCGACAAATATTTCGGTGTCTGTACCCTCATGGCCACAATGCCTGGTCTTCCTATGTTTGGTCACGGCCAGATCGAAGGCTTTGAAGAAAAGTACGGCATGGAATACACAAGGGCCTACAAGGACGAGCAGCCTGACGGATATCTGGTCGAACGCCACAAGCGTGAGATTTTCCCTCTCCTCAAAAAGCGCTATCTCTTTGCTGGAGTTGAAGATTTCCTCTTCTACGACGTATGGAACAACGGCAGCGTAAACGAAAACATCTTCGCATATTCAAACCGCTGCGGAAACGAATATACGGTTGTCTTCTATAATAATAAATATGAGAGGGCAAGCGGCTGGATCAAGCAGTCTTGTGAATACGCTGTCAAAACAGGCAGCGGCGAAAACGACAAAAAGCTCGTCTCACGCTCAATCTCAGAGGGACTGGGGCTTCTGGCCGAAGATGACTACTACACGATTTTCCGCGAAGACAGGAGCAACCTCTGGTACATCAGAAAGTCCCGCGATATCTGCGAGCAGGGCATGTTCATCTCGCTCAACGGATTTGAAACCCAAATTTTCATGGACATCCGTCAGGAACGTGATGTAAACGGCTCCCTCAAAGAACTCTGTGACTTCCTGGGCGGAAGGGGCTGTCAGGACCTGCACACGGCATGGCAGGACTTGCACTACAAGAACCTCTATCAGGCCTTCCAGAACGTTATTTCTTCGGAACTCTGCACTGCCCTCGGCAGCCTCAAAATGAGCGCAAAGGAACTCAAAGAGGCAGAATTGAAGAAAGCGACAGCTTCTGGCGTCAAAAAGCTTATCTCTACCCCTCTCGAATATTTCTACAAGACAGCCAACGAATTTGCTGAAAAGGAATACATCGTAGAGCAAAAGGAGCTTATTGCAAAGGAAAAGGCAGAAATTGAGCTCCAAATTGAAGAAGAAAAAACAAAACTTGAAGTTGCAGGAAATCTTGCCAAGGCAAAATCTTCTGCAAAAGCCAAAAAACTCTCTTCTCCTTTTCTCAAAGAACTGGAGAAAAAGCTGGCCGCCCTTGAAAAAACGACCGTCAAGTTTACGCCTTTTGTCCTTCCAAAATCATTTGCTTTCCCAAGCGGGCGAAAAATCACGAACGATGAGATTTACCTCTACATTTTCAGTGCCCTCGCTCCTATCGCAGAAAGCAAGTTTGCCCGCAAGTGGAGTCTGGAAAGAAAGATTGCAGAATTTACAGGCAATACACCGATCGGCGACATGACTTCATTCGATTTCTTCAAGCGTGCATTCATGATTGCAGAAGAAAAATTGCCACGGCTCACTGAAGCTTCAGCAAAAGAAGACTTGCTTGCAATTGCTTCAAATCTTGCCCTTTCAGAAAATTCATGGACCTTGCTGGGAGCAAACGAATTCAACGGCACAAAATGGTTCAATAAAGAAAAAATGGAATCAAGCCTTGATTTGTACAAGAAGATTCTTCTTCTTAAGGCGAGCGCAGGCAAAAAAGCAGCAATTGAGTCCCTCTTTAAGAAACTCAATGCCGCTCAAAAGAAAGCTGAATACAAGTGTGAGGATTTCGTTAAGGCATTCAAGCCAAAGACTAAAGCTCGTCAGCAATAATCAGCATGACTTCCTCTGAAGAACTGACACAAGGATGCTTGAGTTCAGTTGGGATGAGGGAGTCTGGATTTTCGTTGGGGAGTTCAGGAGCCTTACCCAAAGTATGGCGGATAAACTCGCTGTCAAGAGCCGGGTGGTCGCGCATTACAAGAACAACCGATGAACCTTCGTCACCGAAGATGTCGTTGCGCTTGAGTGCGGCGGCATAAGCCCGGCTCGTTGATTTATTGGCATAAATTCCATAGTCCTTGAAGAGTTTCTGGCAGGCGGCTTCGGTCTCTTCTTTTGAAACCTGAGCCGGATAAACGAAGTGCTTGAGCATAAGGGAACTTGTCGTAAAAATCTCTTCCAGACGCTCAAGGTTTGACGGACTTGCAGGATCAGCATTTCCCCGGTTTTTCAAATCAACGATGCTGTCCATAATCTCGCAGTTTCCTTCCAGGTCAACTTTGATTTCATCGCTGGTCGGGCAGATAAATCCGTTAACCGGCAGGGAAAGCCGCCATGAATAAAGGCCTGCAACCAGATTTGAATAGTTTCCGCAAGGCATTGCATAGAAAATACCGCCAGTCACCTGATTCTTTAGCTGACTGAAAGCATATGGATAGAAAAAAGTCTGAGGCATGAGGCGGCCGATGTTTGCAGTATTTGCAACAGTGAGATTGTATTTTTCGACCAGAGAACGGTTGGCAAAAATCTCCCGGACAAGCTCATGACAGCATTTTTCATCACCGTCAACTTCAACTGGAAGCACGTTTCCGCCGTTCCAGACAAAATCTTCTTTGATTAAACCTCGGACAAAGCCCTTTGGAAACAAAAGGACAGCCTTTAAGTTCTTTTTGCCGCGAATGGCACGCGCAAGGCTTGAAGCAATCTCGCCGGTTGTAGCGTCAAGAAAAGTAGCCGTGCCCCCCTGCAGGGTAAGGATTGTTTCGAGACAGTTTACAAGATATGAAACGCCGAATTCCTTGTGGCTGCCGGACGGAGTGTGATAAAGCTCAAGGGTAAAAAGATTTTCGTCAATTTTCTGGACTTTTGGAGAAAAAGGAAAAGCCTTTGTCGCAATCGTCTCACAAATAATCGGCGAAAATTCTGTATTGATGCAGGCAGAAGTCAAAGTGCCCGCAATGCTTGAAAATGAAGTGTTTTCATTCGTGTACAAAATCCATTTTCGTAAATCTGCGAATTCTTCAGGAATATACAAACCGCCGTCTTCCGGCATACAGTCAAGAACTGCTTTCGCAAAATTTACAGACTCAGACGGATTTCTTGTAGAAGTAAATTTCATGCTGCCCCCTGTAAAAAAGGATTACTTCAAGTGGAGCCTGGCATACACGCTACCAGAATTAAGAATCTGCAGAATATCAGGTACTTTTTTGTAGAAAGTACGCTTGGCGTAGATTTCATCCTCTACACCTATTCTAACGCGCTTTGATACAGGAATCTCGAATCCAAGGTTCGTAACGCCAATAAATTCCCAGCCTGAACTTGGACAAGCAGAATCTTCCTGAAGCTGCTCATAATAATCATACATTGCATATCCGCGGAAATTCAAGTTTAAAGTTTTGCCTTTCTCGCTTATATAGCGCAATTTTAGCACAGTCATAGGACCAGTCGTCATGCTGTAATCCCTGACAACGCCGGCTGTCTGCTTGACGACCGGGCGGTGATAATAATAGTAGTCCGTGGTGCCCATTACGTTCCATGCGCCGTGAAGCTGCCATTCAAGATTTGAATTTTCAAAACGATGGCGCTGCTTGATGGCAAGACCAGGGCCGAGAGCAGAAAGTTCATAGAACTGATGCCAGTCGAACTCATATTCCATTACAAGACCGAGAGTTGTATCAGAGTTTTCAGAAAATTGAGGAGCGCGGGCAAAGAGCATTCCGTCACTAAGAATCCGGATGTCGTACATAATCTTTTTGTCCAGTTCCGTGTACTGACAGACAGAGCCTTTTCCCGAACCTTTTCCTACTGAAGCTGAAATTTCCAGCTCAAACTGAGAATAAGGATCATTTGAATCATGGCCGTAAGGGTCATTGTAAACGATATAAATCGAAGGATTGAAATAGAAAGGATAAACTTCATGCTGATCATAAAGA
This sequence comes from Treponema ruminis, assembly GCA_017161305.1. Taxonomy (GTDB): domain Bacteria; phylum Spirochaetota; class Spirochaetia; order Treponematales; family Treponemataceae; genus Treponema_D; species Treponema_D ruminis. The sequence goes on from CP031518.1 coordinate 2,492,989, forward strand.
GAAGAATCAAAATCTGAAATCTCCGTATAGGCGCGTGAAGTTCCAACATTGAATTTGAGGGACAATTCATGAATGTTGCGGCTTGTTCCCAGGGGCTTCTGCCTGAGCCAGGCCTGACTCCAAATCCTCATCGGGTTTACTGCAAGGCCCAAAAGGCTTGAAATTTCATCAGCATTCAAAGAAAGTCGGTAAAGCATTTCGCCCATCGCAAAAGAACCAACCGTCGTGTAATAAAGGTCGTTGGTTGAAGGAGCATTTGTCTCACAGAGATATTCCCAGAAACTTGCTCCGACAAGGGTAACTGCGAAAGATTCAAGCTGATTGAGGTTTGCGTTTCGTGAAGACTGGTAGTAAAGTCCGCCCTGGTAAGGATGAAGGACGAAATTTGTCCAGTACCAGTCACGGTCGTACAAGACTTCGCGCTCCCAGAAATGGTTCCATTGCTCCGGTCCTACCTGAGCCCAGCCAGAACCAAGAACCCAGCGGTTGTATGATGCAAGGCCTACGTTGAAGAACAACATTCCGCCGATTGCAGTAAACCAGTGTTTTTTGCCGTCATTTTCGTGAAGCCAGCCGGAAGACTCCGATTCAGAAGACTCGACAGAAAAAGTTACGTCTGAATCTTCTGAAGCCTGAGCTTCACCAGCCTGGGCAAAAAGAGCTTGATTAAGAAGCAAAGCACCAAGCAGCAATACTGATAAAATCTTTCTCATTTTTATTTTCCGTTTTAAGCTTTAGTTTTCGAATTTTTTGATGATGATACAGCCGTTGTGACCGCCAAATCCAAGGGAAGCACTTGCGGCAACTTTTACATCACAGGCAATGCCCTTGTTAGGAGTGTAGTCCAAGTCACAGCCACCCTCTACGTCCTGATTTTCGATGTTGATTGTAGGCGGAATGAAGCCCTCGTTGATTGCCTTTACGCAGAAAAGAGCCTCGATTGCACCGGCAGCACCGACCAAGTGGCCTGTCATGCTCTTTGTTGAAGAGATGTGCAGTTTTCGAGCGTTTTCCTCACCCAAAGCAAGCTTGAGCATGGCACTTTCACCGGAATCATTTGCGTGGGTAGAAGTGCCGTGAGCGTTGTAGTACTGGATTTCGCTTGGAGCAAGACCTGCATCCTCAAGGGCAAGCTGAACAGCCTTTGCAGCACCGCTTCCATCAGGGAGAGGGGCTGTGATGTGATAGCCGTCGCAGCTTGAACCGAATCCTGCAACTTCTGCATAGATTTTTGCGCCGCGAGCCTTTGCGTGCTCATATTCTTCGAGGATGAACATGGCCGAACCTTCTGCCATTACGAAACCGTCACGGTCCCGGTCAAAAGGACGGCTTGCCTTTTCAGGATTGTCATTGAATTTTGAGGCAAGTGCCTGCAATTTTACGAAAGTCGCAATGCTGAATTCTGTGATTGCGGCCTCTGTACCGCCAGCCAGCATTACGTCAGCCCGGCCGGAACGGATTAAGTCACTTGCAAGGCCCAGGGAATCAGTGCCCGAAGCACATGCTGTATTGATTGTCCATGAAAGCCCCTGGAATCCGTAGTAGATGTTTACGTTTGCAGCAGCCTCGTTTGAAATCATGAGCGGGGTTGTGAGCGGTGGAAGACGGTCAGGACCTGCAGAAGGATCGCAGAATTTGTTGAAGCCAGCCTCTGTTGCCTCGATTCCGCCGAGACAGTTGCCTACCATGACGCCCATTTTTTCGGCCTTTAAAGCCTCTGGAGTGTAACCGGAATCAGAAATTGCCTGAGCTGAAGCGGCAAGACAGAATTTTGAGAAACGAGCCATCTTGCGGGTGGCCTTTGAGTCGATTCCGTATTTTGTGATGTCAAAATCCTTTACCTCAGCGGCAACTTTTACAGGAAGACGGCTTGAATCAAAAAGCGTGATGTTTGTAACGCCGCATTTTCCGTTTTTAACGCTATTCCATGTTTCTTCGACTGAATTTCCAACAGGTGAAACACATCCCAAACCTGTGATTACAACTCTTCGCCTTGACATAAAATTCATTTTCTCCTATTTAAACAAAAAAAATCCACAACAGTAAAAACTATTGTGGATATTATAGCGAATTTTAAGTATCTTGCAAATCCTAGTTTTTTGCCTTATCTTTTGGCAGGACTTTTGCATCATCAAGAAGGAGGGCGTTTGCCTCGGCATACTGGATGCAGCGTCGCTCCCAGTCGGCACCGCCATGCTTGTCAAATTCCTTGAGCCACATTTCCCAGGTATCCAGATCGCGGCGGCCTGTTACGAAGTCTTTTACACATTCTTCGTAGAAGCCCTTGAGCTCTTTTGAAATTCCAGGGAGATTGGCAACAGCAACTGTCCACGGCTTACTCTGCATGTCGCGAAGGAGCTTAAGAGGACTCATTTCCTTGCCGTTTATTGAATACCATGTCGGATAGCGGGAAATAAGTTCGTCATCACCATTATAGAAGACAAGGTTTCGAAGCTGAAGAACCGGGGCGGCAGCCTTTTGAGTATAGGCATATTTTGGATCAGGAAGACCTTCAGTTGTGATTCCGCCGTTATCGTCAATCATGTAGTTTACAGCTTCTTCACCGTATGCAGCAGTGATGTAGCCGTCCGTACTCATCCATTCAAGGAATTTAGCAATAATCGGAAGTTTTCCAAGTTCCTGAGCCCGGCGGGAAACCGCATAGATTCGGTAACCGGTAGCATAGGCACCAACAGAAGACTTGCCTTTTGGTCCGACAGGAGGATCAATCAAAATCCATTCTGCATCAGGGAAGCGCTCGTCAAAATCTTTATAGTTGGATTCAAGGGCAAAAGCGGCGTTCTGTTCACGCATCATGCCGATTTTTCCGGACTTCCATGCCTCACGGAAGCTGTTTTTAGAATGAACTGTCCAGCGGGGATCGATAAGACCGTCTTCCGCAAGCCTGTGGATATATTCAAGAGCCTGCTTGTACTCTGGTTTATGAATGTTGAGGCCGGCATTGCTCTTTGTAGAATTGAATGTACCTTCTACTCCAAAAGCTCCAAAGAAAGGCGCAAAACGGCAGCCCAGGCCTTCTTCAATGGCACGAATATCAACATAAGCGCCATATCCATAGGTGTCATTGCGACCGTTTCCGTCCGGGTCATTGAATGTAAATGCTTTCATTACATCATAATAGTCATCCAAAGTGACAGGGATTGGAAGACCCAGGCGGTCAAGCCAGTCTTTTCGGATCAAAATACCCTCGTTGCGGTCAATTGAGCCAGACTGAGAAAGACCGTAGCAAATTCCGTCAAAGGAAGCTGCCTGTTTTGAGGCGTCATCGTACATTTTGACAGTTCGCTCCGGCATCAGGGCGTACAATCCGTCAACGCGGGTAACATAGTTTTCACGGACAAGAGTTGTAAGGACATCGCGGTTGACCATGAAAATATCTGGCAGAGAGTTTGATTTTGCAGCATCAAGAAGAACCTCCGCCTGCTCATCCTTGTTTGTAGGAAGAGGAACGGCATTAAGAGAAATACCCAAGTCCTTTTCAACGTGGTCAATCAAAACGCTGTCTTCTGGCAAAGGTGCGGCATCACTTGTGTATGGACTGTACCAGAGCTCAAGTTTATTAAGCTCACCGATACCTTCAAGGTCGATCCGTTCACAAGCGGTAAACAAAAAGCCCGCAGCCAAAAAAGACGAAATAATTCCTGTAAGTTTTTTCATGGACAAATCCTTTTTTTATTTCTTCTATATATTATCGGCAAGAAAGTGAATAAAAGCAAGAATTTAAATAGCTTCGAGGGCCTGCTTCAAGTCAGCGAGGATATCCTCTGTGGCCTCGATACCGCAAGAGAAGCGTACCATGTCAGGGCCTACTCCGCATGCTACAAGCTCTTCGTCAGTAAGCTGGCGGTGAGTTGCAGAAGCCGGATGAAGGACACAGGTGCGGGCATCAGCGACATGAGTTGCAATCATGGCAAGCTTGAGGTTCTTCATGAATTTTTCAGCAGTCTTTCTTCCGCCCTTTACGCCGAAACTTACGACACCACAGGTTCCGTTAGGCATGTATTTCTGGGCAAGCTCGTAGTATTTGTTGCCTTTGAGTCCCGGATAGTTGACCCATGCGACATTTTTGTGGCTTGCAAGGAATTCTGCTACAGCCTGACCGTTTGCACAGTGCTGCTTGATTCGGACTGGAAGGGATTCGATTCCCAGGTTCAAAAGATATGCGTTCATCGGAGCCTGGATTGAGCCGAAGTCACGCATGAGCTGGGCTGTACATTTTGTGATGAAAGCACCCTCTTTGCCGAACTTTGTGGCATATGTGATTCCGTGGTAGCTTTCATCTGGAGTGCACAAGCCCGGGAACTTTTCGGCGTGAGCCATCCAGTCGAATTTTCCTGAGTCAACGATACAACCGCCGACAGTTGCGTCGTGACCGTCGAGATATTTTGTTGTTGAGTGAGTTACGATGTCAGCGCCCCATTCAAAAGGACGGCAGTTGATTGGAGTTGCGAAAGTGTTGTCTACGATGAGGGGAACTCCGTTCTTGTGTGCGATTTTTGCCCAGCGTTCGATGTCAAAGATTGTGAGGGCCGGGTTTGCAATTGTCTCGCCAAAGACAGCCTTTGTGTTAGGCTTGAAAGCGGCCTGAATTTCTTCGTCGCTTGCGTCCGGGGAGATGAAAGTGAAGTCAACGCCCATTTTTCGCATGGTGACGTTGAAAAGATTGAAAGTGCCGCCGTAAATTGAGCTTGAAGCTACGATGTGGTCACCGTTCTGGGCGATGTTGAATGTGGCAAAGAAGTTTGCAGCCTGACCGCTTGATGTGAGCATTGCGGCAGTTCCGCCCTCAAGGGCACAGATTTTGCCTGCAACCATGTCATTTGTCGGGTTCTGCAATCGTGTATAGAAATATCCCGAAGCCTCAAGGTCAAAGAGCTTGCCCATGTCCTCGGAAGTATCATATTTGAAAGTTGTAGACTGAATAATAGGAATCATTCGAGATTCGCCGTTTTTAGGCTGATAGCCTGCATGAATACATTTTGTTGCGTTTTCCATTTTTTCCTCGTAAGAATATTTTAGAGAAAAAATGAAAAAAAATAAACCACAGTTGAACAAAGATTTAGACAGATTATTTTTTCTTTTGCTCGGAAAGGCTGTTGCGCTCCCAGAAAACTCCCTTGCTGTAACCCTGAATTGACTTGTCGCTTTCGGCACGGGCCAGGCGTTTTTCTGCCCAGAGACAGTATTCTTCGTTCTGCTCGATTCCGACATAGCGGCGGCCGAGTTTTTTTGCCACCACGCTCGCAGTTCCGCTTCCAAGGAAGGGGTCAAAGACGATGTCGCCTGGTCGGCTTGAAGCAAGCACAAGCTTTGCGTAGAGTTTTTCAGGCTTTTGGGTCGGGTGGTCGGTGTTTTCGGGCATTGACCAGAAGGGAATCGAAATGTCATCCCAGAAGTTTCCCGGATATGTGAGGCGGAAGTTGCCGTCCTCGCTTTCGTCCCAGTCCTTGGGCTTTCCGTTTTCCTTGTAAGGGGCGATTACCCTGCGCTTCATTTTTACGGATTCGACATCGAAGTAATAATCCTTGGGATTTTTGACCGCAAACCAGATGTCTTCCATTGAGTTCTTCCAGTTTGAAGAAGCCCCCCTGCCCTTTTCGCGCTGCCAGGTGATTCTGTTTAGGACTGTAAGTTCCTTTTCAACAACCCTCTGAAGGGAAGAAGTGCACTTCCAGTCGCCACAGATATAGAGGGAGCCTGTGGGCTTTAGTTTTTTACACACGAGCGGAAACCAAGTGGAAAGATAGTCGTCGTAAGACTCTTCCGAGCGGGCATTAAAGACCTTTCCGTGAAAATCCTTGGTGAGATTGTAAGGCGGGTCGATTATGATTAAATCCGCGAATTCATCAGGAAGAAGAGGAAGGACTTCAAGCAGGTCAGCGTTTATTGTTTTGTCGAGGATTTTTTCGACCGGGCAAGAAGAATCATTTCCCAAAAAAGAAGACAAATCTTCTATATTAATAAGCCGTTCCTTGAGAGCGGGAATTTCAGATTCTTCCAGGGTGAGGGTGCGGTTTCTTGGTGCTTTCGTTTTTTCTGTATTCACTTCTAATCCTCAAAATTTAGCGGGCGTTGCGGGTAGGGAGCGACCCTTCAGGGGCAAAACCTGCGAGGCAGGTTTTGAGCGAGTCTCGGTGAAGGCTGCGCCTGAACCGTACCCGCAGAAGGGGGTGTCGGCGCAACGAAGTGCGACGCAGGGGGAAGGCTTTCCCCCTTAATCTCTTCTTCTTCCGCGGTTTGCAATCAGGAGAATACGCACGAACGATGCGATTGCACTGAGCGCACTGGCGACGTAAGTCATGGCTGCAGCCCAGAGAACGCTCCTTGCGCCCGAAAGTTCTTTTTTATCTACAAAAACACCGGCTTCCTTGAGGATTTTAAGGGCCCGGCGGGAAGCATCGAACTCGACAGGAAGGGTTACAAGGTAAAAAAGCGTAGCGCCGGCAAAAAGAAGGAGGCCGATGTCTGTAACCAACTGCAAAACCGGGAGGCGGCCTTCTGCATAAGCCGATGCCCCGAAACCGATTCCAATCAAGACCATAAGGGGGCCAAGCCGGGAACCCAGGTTTGCTACAGGAACAAGGGCGCGGCGGAAATTGAGAGGAAAATAGCCGACGTTGTGCTGGATTGCGTGGCCTGTTTCGTGGGCTGCAACTCCAACTGCCGCAATCGAGGTGCTTGAATAGGTTGAGTCACTGAGGCTCAGTATTTTTGTAACAGGATTGTAGTTGTCGGTTAAATTTCCGTGGATATGTTCGATTTTAACGTCGGTGATACCGTTTGCACGGAGCAGGATTGCAGCCGCCTGGGCTCCGGTAACTCCGCGCTGGGTGCGGATTCTGTCATATTTTGCAAAACGTGATTTTACAGCCGCACTGGCCCACAAACTGAGCAGAAGAGCGGGAATAACAAAAATCAGATAAGTGTAATCAATTCCGTAATAGTACATACACTAATTATAGATTAGGAATGAGAAATGAGCAATCAGTGGTTATTTTCACACACTTTTCTTTGTGCTATTATCTTTTCATGCGTAAATTTGCTATCTGGTTAAAGAATCTTTTCAAAAAAGACATCATGCTTTCCGTGTCGCTTGCGGTGGCAATCATATCACTTTTCATCACTCCGCCATCAAAGGAACTTCTGCACGACATCAACTGGCGCACTCTTGCAACGCTTTTCATGCTGCTTTCCGTTCTGGAGGGATTTAAAAGCGAAAACATCTTTGAGCCGCTTTTGAAAAGGACAAAAAACCTTTCATCGATGAAGACCCTCACTGTCTTTTTTGTCTACTGCGTCTTTTTCTCGTCAATGTTCGTCACAAACGACGTTTCGCTGATTATTTTCGTTCCGCTTACAATAATAATGTTCCGGGCTGGCGGTCAGGAAAAATACATTCTTCCCGTCCTCACTTTTGAAAACATCGCCGCAATCCGTGGCTCGCTTTTAACTCCTTTCGGAAGCCCGCAGAACCTCTTTCTTTATGCAAAGAGCGGCATTTCAACGCCGGAATTCATGAAGATGATGGCTCCACTTTGGATTTTCAGCGCTTTTCTTCTATATATATTCATTTCGATTCTGTATCGTAAAAATTCAAAGGAAAAGATTGAGATTAAGGAAGAAATTGTCTCAGAACCTGAAACAGCAAAAAAAACACACCATAAAAGGCGAATCATGTATCAGGTGCTTTTTGTGATTGTCGTTGCTTCGATTGTAACACGCACTCATTACTACCCTGTCGTGCTCGGTCTTGTATTCATTACGCTTTTGATTGGCGACCGGAAGATTCTCGTCAAAACAGATTACGTTCTTCTGCTCACCTTCCTCTGTTTCTTTACCTTCTCGTCTTCAATCTGCCGTCATCCGGCAATTTCGGGCTTCCTTGAGCGCTCAGTCGCAGGTCATGAATATATCTGGAGTATTCTTTTGAGCCAGGTGATTTCAAACGTTCCTGCAAGCATCGTTCTTTATCCTTTCTCTACGAATCTCCGTGCCCTTCTTTACGGTTTGGACAGCGCTGGCTTGTGTTCTCTGATTGGAAGCCTTGCAAGCGTAATCAATCTCAGGCTTTACATGAGGGAATATCCGGGAAAAGTTTTTGCATTCATCAAGACTTTCACATGGATAAGCCTCGCATTCTTTGCGGTAGTTGTTTTGCCGCAGCTCGCGCTCATCAAGTATTTTCTCTAGACAAAAAAAAATCCGTCTCGACTTGAGACGGATTCTCGATTTAATCAAACTTATTTTTTTGATTTAGAATCAGTTGCAGCCAATGCTGCGAGAAGAGCGTAGTTAGCAGCAAGTCTTTTTGACTGTTTTTTGCTGTTAGCTCGTGTTGTTTTGTTGCTAACCAATGGGCGGAAGCGTCGTGCAAGTCTCATACAATTCTCCTTGAAAAAATGTGAATCAATTATAACAGAAAAAGGATTGCCATATCAAGTACGGCAATCCAAGTCCTTAATTATTTAAGATTTACCATTGACTTATCGTAATCTGTTGGTGGAACGAATCCCATCAAAGTCATGAGTGTTGCAGGCCAGCTTGAGATTCCAAGACCGCTGTTCAACTCGAGATCATACTCGCCCTTGTATTCTGGATCGTAGATGATGCCTGGAACCGGGTTCAATGAGTGAGATGTCTTTGGCTTTGGCTCGCCGTCTGCACCTATAGCAACTGAACCGTCTTTCTTGTGCTCGTACATATCGTCTGAGTTTCCGTGGTCAGCTGTAAGACAGAGGATACCGCCTGCCTTTTCGATAGCTGCCTTAAGACGTCCAAGCTGAAGGTCCATACCTTCCATAGAACATACAACAGCGTTGAATACACCAGTGTGTCCAACCATATCACCGTTAGGGTAGTTGAGACGGATGTGATCATATTTTCCGCTTTCGATAGCTTCGATTACCTTGTCAGTAATTTCTGCACATTTCATCCATGGGCGCTGCTCGAATGGAACAACATCAGATGGAACTTCGATATATGTTTCAAGATTCTTGTCGAATTCACCAGGGCGGTTACCGTTGAAGAAGTATGTAACGTGACCGTATTTCTGAGTTTCAGAAATTGCCATAAGATGAACACCAGTCTTTGTAAGATATTCACCCATTGTGCGGTCAATGCTTGGTGGGTTTACGAGGAACTGAGCCGGCTTGTGGTTATCACCGTCGTATTCCATCATGCCTGCATATTCAACAGCCGGGCGGCGTACGCGGTCAAAGTGTGGGAAGTTGTCTTCTTCGAATGCTGCAGTAATTTCAAGAGAGCGGTCACCACGGAAGTTGAAGAAGATTACGCTGTCGCCGTCTACGATTGGTCCGACAGGTTTTCCGTCTTTTGCAATTACGAACTCGTGCATATCCTGGTCGAGAAGGCCAGCGTTTTCGTTACGGTATGTATTGATAGCTTCAGTAGCAGAAGCGAACTGACGGCCGTCAGCAAGAACATGAGCGTGCCATCCGCGCTCAACCATGCTCCAATCTGCACCGTAGCGGTCCATAGTGATGTACATACGTCCACCACCAGAAGCAATCTGATAGTCTACATCGCTGAATTCAGCAAGGAATTTTTCAAGAGGTTCAAAATATTCAAGAGCAGATGTTGGAGGAACATCACGTCCGTCCAAAAGTGCGTGTACGCGCAAAGTCTTTACACCTTCTTTGTGAGCCTGAGTAATCATAGCCTTAAGGTGATCAATGTGAGAGTGAACGTTTCCGTCAGAAACAAGACCAATAAGGTGGAATGTAGAGTTTTTGTCCTGAACATTCTTTACGAGCTTTTTCCAAGTTGCACCCTGGAACATGCTGCCAGAAGAAATAGACTCACCAACAAGCTTAGCACCCTGAGCGAATACGCGGCCACAACCCATAGCGTTGTGTCCAACCTCAGAGTTACCCATGTCGTCATCAGTAGGAAGACCTACGGCTGTACCGTGAGCCTTGAGCTGAGTGTGAGGGCAGTTTTTTGTGAACCAGTCGAGGTACTTCATTTTTGAAGCTTTAACTGCATCACCCTCTTCGTATTTTCCATATCCAACGCCGTCCATAATTACGAGAACTACAGGACCACGGCGGCCTTTCCAGTTTGGATTTTTTTCCAAAGCATGCATTGTGTCTGCCATTTATATCTCCTATAAAAAGTCAAGAAGAATGTTTCAACATTCGATTGACTTTTTAATGCCACTTCGCAATGAAATGAGAAGCGGCAGTTAATGAAGCAAGTTTCCAACGGAAACTTGTCATGATAAAAAGCAGACAATATTTCTGGCTGCTTTTTATCTTTATCTCCTTAAATCAGATTAAATAATACTGTTTTTAACGGCTTTGTACAATTATAAATGGCAGGCAGATTTTCATAGATTAAGGAATTTTCCCGCTATCTTACCAGTCCGCGGCCACCCTTCATGGCGATTTTGGATTTGTACATTTCGCCGTCGGCTCGCTCGAAGACTGACTGGAAATCTTCGTCTGATTTTGGGTCATAGACTGCAAGGCCGGAAGCGATTGAGATTCTTTCGAAGGCTTCGTTCTTTTCTGCGACAGGCATTGCCATTTCAAGGCGCAGGTCGGCAAGCAGTTCTTCCTTGTTTTCGAAATCTTTTCCAGTGATGATTGCTACGAATTCATCGCCGCCGATACGGTATATCGTGCTGTAAATGAAAGTCTTGCTGATTAAGTTGCAGGCACACTTTATCAAAAGGTCGCCAGCTTTGTGTCCGAATGAATCGTTTATGTTCTTGAGGTTGTTGACGTCAAAAACGATAACTCCGAACTCCAGAGCCAGGTTGGAAACCTTGTTTCTCCTGATTTTTTCATTCATTTCATCGCGGGCGTCGATGTAGGCACGCTTGTTTTTTACGCCTGTCATCGCATCAAGATAGGCAAGATTGTTGATATATTCAAACTGCCTCTTGAGGGACTTGGCCATGAAGGCAAAATTTCCTGTGAGCTCGCCCACTTCATCATTGCTCTTGAAGTCGAATTCAACGTCGTAAACACCGGCAATGATGTTTTTTGCATAGAATGAAAGTTTTTTGAGCGGCCGAGTGAATTTATCAGACATCCACACGCTCCACAAAGATACGAGCAGGGAAATCACAATCACGGAAATTATCAGGCTGTAAATCAGCTTGGTGCGCTCATGGTCAATTTCTTCGGCAGGAACGCTGACCACAAGCAGAAGGTCGCTTTCAAGCTCCTTATAAAGCATGCGGTATTTCTTGCCATTGTTTTTGTACTCGTAAAAGCTGGAATTCAGCTCACTGTTCTCAATCAGCTTAAAGTCCCGGGAATATTCAAAAAGCTTTGTACCTGCCGGAACCGAACGGTGGTAAACGACTTTAAAACTTTCGTCCGTCAAGAAAGCATAGCCTGAGTTATAGATAGTGATTGAATTTACAACGGATGCGATGTCATCAAAATCAATGTCCATTCCGACCAGGGCAATCAGTTTTTCATCTTTGAAGACCGGAATACCATAGGAAATGACATACTCATTAAAATCTTCATTATAATAGGGGGCAGTCCAGACACCATTTCTAAAAAGTCCGTCATGGTAATACCAGCTGTTGTCAAAATCCAAATCAGGAATCGGGAAATTTTTCAATGAATCCTGAATGAGGATGCCGTCCTTTTTGCGCCAGAGGAAACTCTTGGTCTCATTTGTGAGTTTAGGAGAGAATTTGACATAAAGTGCCATTGCAGGAGCGGTACATCTGGAAATGTAATGGGAAAGATCCACAAGATGAGAAAAATAGCCGGAAAATTTTGCTTCGTTGGCCAAATCACCGATATTTTCGAGCTCAGTGCGGACATAATGGGCTAAAACCGTTGAAGACTGCTCCACCTCAAAGAACATGGAATCGAGACCGACTGTCTGGGCCTGAGCCATCAAATCAAGAATTTTTGCAGAACTTCGCTTTACGGCCGTGCTTGACCAGAAGACACCGAATCCGCCGATGACGACTGAAGCCGTAAAAATACCTGCGAGAACTATAAAAAATACCTGATATTTAATAGTTTTCATTTGGAAGCTTTATCAATTCCATACATTGTAATGAGTTTTCGTCTGCAAGAAAAGTATGCGGGAACGAGAAAGGCATCGGCAAGCACCCAGGCAAGAGGGCTTGCAAGACATGCTCCCTGGAATCCCAAAAGCGGAACGAAAACAAGACCAATCACACCGCGCCCGATAAGCTCAAAAACTCCTGCAAAAATAGCGAGCCGTGAAAATCCCATGCCCTGAATCATGAAGCGTACGACGTTGACCAGAGTGAGAAGCCAGTAAGTGCAGCCGTTGGCCATGAGGAAGTAAAAAACGTGCCGGATAACGAATGCCGTAGTCTCCGGAGATTCAGTTTTGCTGATGAAAAGGACAGCCAGATTGTCCGTAAAGAAGAAAAGAATCGCAAGTGCCATAAAAGACCAGACGAAGCCGATTGCGCTGCCCCAGAAAAGGCCCGGATTGAGGCGTTCGATTTTTTGAGCTCCCACGTTCTGACCGCCGTAAGTTGCCATTGTCGTGCCCAGGGCGTCGAATGGTACCGAGAAGAAAATGCTGATTTTTTGAGCCGTAGCCATTGAAGCGACATAAACCGAGCCCAAAACGTTGACTGAGCTTTGAAGGATTACAGAACCGATTGCAGTGATTGAATACTGAAGTCCCATTGGAACGCCTATTCCAAGCAGGGCAAGGCATTTTTTGAGGGATGGAACTTTTTCTTCTTTTTTGAGGCGGAGGACTTCAAATTTTGCCCGCATATAAAAGAAACAAAGGATGCCCGAAAAAGCCTGGGAAATTACAGTCGCATAGGCCGCACCCGGAATTCCCATTTTAAGGACCGCGATAAAAAGCAGGTCAAGGGCGATGTTGAGGCAGGCAGAAATGATGAGAAAATAGAGAGGTGTCTTTGAGTCGCCTACGGATCGGATTATGCCAGAAAGTATATTATAGAAGAAAGCGACCGGGATTCCCGCAAGAATAATCACGAAGTAAGAATATGACATGTCCAAAATGTTTTCCGGCGTCTTGAGGAAGACCAGCATTTCGCGGCAGAAAATCACTGAAAGGCTGGTAATAACAAGTGAAAAAATGAGGACTAAAATCCATGAATTGAAAATGAATTGACGCATTGAAGAATAATCACCGGCACCGAAACGCTGGGCAACAGGAATGGCAAAGCCCGAGCAGACTCCCATGCAGAAACCGATGATGAAAAAGTTGAGGCTGCCAGTTGAACCGACGGCGGCAAGGGCATCAACGCCAAGAAACTGTCCGACGATGATTGTATCGACAAGATTGTAAAACTGCTGGAAGAGATAGCCAAAAAATACAGGAACCGCAAAATTGAAGATGATTCTTAACGGATGTCCTATGGTTAAATCTTTTGTCATGAATAAAACTCCGCCTTGACAAGTTCGAAGATTTCCTTTTCATGTGAATCTGAAAATTGGAAAGTCTCAGCCCGAGAAAAGCATAGCACATTATGGCTTTCAATTTCCTTAAAAAAGGGGAAAAATTCCTGACAATTCTGCTCAAAATGAAGCCAGCAAAGAAGATAGATGAACTGACCGCCCTGGGTGTAGCTGGCTTTTTCTGCAAGGGGGGAATGAATCTCCACGTTCCTGATGTGGGTGGCACCGATTTCGTCCTGATTTTCCTTGTCTATGTCCATGCAGGATTTGAAGAGATTGTAGGCCTTGAGAAGGTTCTGCTCGTCCTTGTCGATTGAAGCGGCCCGGTCTGACTGTTCTCCCAAAGCCTCAAAGGGAGCGCGGAAAACCTTGTAGGTCGAAACCACGGAAGAACGGAGTTTTTCGCCACGCTCGCGGAGTTTTTCTTCTATATAACCATTCCTGACCTTTTCCGGGGAAGGGACTCTTACTGCATCTGGAGATTTATTGAATCGGGATAACTTCTGAGAAAAATTTGAAAAGACCTCGGCAATGTTCTGTGACATAGTAACTCCAAAGGAAAGGACACGAATTATATTTAAATAATCAGTGCAATCTGTATAATTATTATTACTTTCAATTTAACTATAACATAAACATTAAGGAAAAGAAAATGAAAAAAACTAACGCAATGCGAATTTTGGACGGCCTTAAAATCAAATATGAAACTCTCTCTTATGATGACGACGGAGAGCACGAACTCAGCCGGGGAGCGGCAACTAAGACAGCAGAGAAACTGGGCATAAATCCAGCCGCCTGTTTCAAGACAATCGTAATGAGAAGTGAGACAAAGCAGGTATTCGTTTTCTGCCAGAGCGCCCTTCACGAAATCAACCTCAAAAAGGCAAGAAACGCATGCGGAGCAAAGGAAATAAATCCTGTAAAGCCGGATGAACTTCTGGCCCTCACAGGCTATATCCGAGGGGGCTGTTCACCGCTTGGAATGAAAAAGAAATTCCCGACTTTTATCGATGAGTCAGCCCTGAGCCATGAAAAGATCTATGTGAGCGCGGGAATGAGGGGCGAGCAGATTGCACTCGCTCCAGCCGATTTGATTAAAGCGACCGAAGCCGAAGCAGTTGATTTGATTCTTGAAGGCTAAAGTCCTAAAGAAATGCCTGTCTGGAAGAAGGGTCTGCCGCCAAAATGAGGGATTTCAAAGTAGATTCCGATGTGCTTTTCGGGGCAGAACTGGATTCCGAAGGGACAGACGTCAAAGCAGAAATTAAGCTTTTTGTCCTCGTCATCGACGTAATTGAGCCAGCCGATACAGATTTCACCATAAAGAGAAATGCGGGTGCCGATGTCACTGAAGACAAAATGGCCGTAATCAGCATGGGCACCGATGTAGTAAAAATTCATCGAAATGGTCTCGTCCTTGATGCGGCCGTCTGACTGCTTGCGGGACCCCTCCCATGAATCAAGAGCCGCTCCCAGCATGAAGCCCCAGCGCTGATTTGAAATCGGCGGGAAAATCGTAAGGTTCAGGTCGGTGGCGAATTTAGGAAGAGTGCTGTCATAATTTCCGTCAACTGCAAAAGCAGAACCAAAAACGTCAGCAAAACCGACGACAAAAGACTGTACCACACCGTGAGTCGTGAGCATGGGGAAAAATGGCATGGCGCCCCGGATTTCGATAAAGCGGTGACTTGTTAAGCTTGCAAGATTCTGGCCGAAGGAAGGAGTTGACTTTTCAGCGGCAGAGTCTTCTGAAATTTCCTGAGCAAAGGCAAAAGTGCCGGAAAGAAGGATGAAAATCGGGAAAAGTTTTTTGATAAGTTTATTCATAAAAGCTCCTTAAAGTTTATTTTAACATTTTATCCACATTTTATCAAATTTTACTCACTTTTGAGATTTAAATTATAATTGAAAATATTGCCATTTTCTGCTATTCTTTGCCGTATGAAAGAACTCGAACTTAAATACGGATGTAATCCAAACCAGAAGCCTGCAAAGGTTTACGTAGACGAAGGCGATCTTCCAATCACTGTTTTGAACGGAAGACCGGGATATATCAACCTGCTCGACGCACTCAACGGCTGGCAGCTTGTAAAGGAACTCAAGGAAGCAACTGGCCTTCCAGCAGCTACAAGCTTTAAGCACGTAAGTCCTGCCGGTGCCGCTGTCGGAAAGCCACTTTCTGACACGCTCAAAGCCATTTACTTTACAGACGGCGTTGAACTTACACCACTTGCTTCTGCTTATGCACGCGCCCGCGGAGCAGACCGAATGAGCTCTTTCGGAGATTTCATATCTTTGAGCGATGAATGTGACGAGGCTACAGCCCTTTTGATTAAAAAGGAAGTTTCTGACGGTATCGTAGCACCTGGCTATTCACCAAAGGCTCTTGAAATCCTCAAGGCAAAAAAGAACGGAAACTACTGTGTAATCCAGATTGACCCAAATTACGTTCCGCCTGCAACAGAAGTAAAGCAGGTTTTCGGCGTAAAATTCGAGCAGGGACACAATTTCCTCAAGATTGACGAATCATGCCTTTCAAACATCGTTACAAAAAACAAAACTCTCAGCGAAGATGACAAGCACAACCTGATTATCGCGCTGATTACACTCAAATACACCCAGTCAAACTCAGTCTGCTATGTAAAGGACGGACAGGCAATCGGTATCGGAGCAGGCCAGCAGAGCCGCGTTCACTGTACACGACTTGCAGGTCAGAAAGCTGACAACTGGTGGCTGCGCCAGAGCCCGAAAGTCCTCGGCCTCCAGTTCGTAGACGGAATCAAGCGAGCTGACCGCGACAATGCAATCGACGTTTACATCGGTGATGAATACGAGGACGTTCTTGCCGAAGGCAAATGGCAGAACATCTTCAAGGTAAAGCCGGAAGTCTTCACACGCGAAGAAAAACGCGCTTGGCTCGACAAGAACACAAACGTAGCAGTCGGTTCAGACGCCTTCTTCCCGTTTGGTGACAACATCGAGCGAGCAAGAAAGAGCGGCGTTACAGTAGTAGCTCAGCCGGGCGGTTCAGTCCGTGACGACCAGGTAATCGAAACAGCCGACAAGTACAACATGGTTATGTGCTTTAACGGAATAAGACTGTTCCATCACTAGTTTCTAAGATAATACCCACACGGATGTGGGTGATAAGCAAAGAGAGGGCTTCATTGGAAGGCCTCTTTTTTTGTTGTTATGAGCCCGTGCCATCGTATTTCCTAGCTCCAAGCATCCAGAACCTATAGCTCAGATAGAAAAATACAAGTCCGAGCAAAGGCGAAAGCCATGAAAGCAGCGGGATTGAGTCCGGGCGCAACAGCACGAGCGACGGATAGTAGGCAATGAATGCAATCGGAATCACAAAAGTGAATACGAACCTGAAAACCGTGCTGAAAATGCTTGCCGGATATTTTGCAAAATCCTTGAATCGGAACATGATTACCATTACATAGCCAGAATTCTGAATCCAGAAGCAGGTCGCAGCCGCAAAATTCATTATTGCAATCATAAAAAGTGACGCCGCAAAAAGAAAGAGAAGCGTCTGGCAAATCGTCATGAAATTCACCGGAATTCCAAGGTGGTGCCAGGCATAGACTAAAGTTCCGCCTCCGAACACGAGCTGTCCCAGCCCCTTCACGTCAAAAACTTCCGAAATGAAGTAAAAAAACATGTTTATGGGTCGGAAACAGTATTTTATGAAATCCCCGGACTTCACAAGATGACGCAGATTCCAGTTGTTGTCAAAGAAGCACTGAACCGGAGTGAGTGCCAGAAGTGAAAATCCGTAAAGGAAGAGCATTTCATACATGGTCCAGCCGTTTATCGACGGAAAATTGCTGAAAAGAATATAGAAGGTCACGAATCCGACCAGGTTAGACACAATCATTCCGATTGTCGAAATTATGAAGTCGGCCCGGTAACTCATCTTGCTTTTTAAATCCTGAACAAGAATCTTTCTGTAAATGCTGAGATAGAACCTCAGTCCCCTTTTTCCCCTTAAAGTCATAACCTAGCCTCCGTTTACAGTGATTTTTTTGAGCGAAAATTTCCAGAAGATGCTTCCAAGCAAGGCAAGGGCGGCGAACCAGAAAAGCTGCATCAAAAGGGCAGAAAATACCCCGCTTTCAACCGTATAGCCTTCTTTTTGGAGCAGGATGCTCAGCGGCGTGTCGTAAATGCAGCGGAATGGCAGTAGCTGAACCACGGCACGAAGTTTTTCCGGGAAGAAAGCAAGTGGAATCGATGCCCCGGAAAGAAGGAGTACGATGCATTCCTTTACCATGTTGATTCCCCAGGTGGATTCCGTGTGAAGGCAGATTGTCGCCACAATCATGTCCACGCTGAAATTGATGTTAAGTGCCAGCAAAACCGAAATCATAAAGAAAACCAGATTCAGTCCCATCGGAATCGAACCCCTGGTCAGGACGTTTATGATTATGAAAGTCGGCAGGAAAGTCAGAAAGAAGGAGACGATGTTCTCGCCGAAAAAAGACCAGAAGCTGTAGCGGCGGAAACTCATCGGCTTCAAAAGTTTGAGCACTATTCCTCCGCTCTGAATGTCGCGGCTCATTTCCCAGACAAGGAAGACTTCAAGGAAATTGAAGAGCGCGGTCGCAAGTACCAGATAAATGAGGGTATCGTTCAAGGTCATTCCGTTCACGACATCCGTTCCAGAAGAAGCGTAAATCGCACTCCAGAGAAAATAAATCAGCACCAGATAGACCAGATTCCCGAAAAGAGTGACGAAGATACTCAGCCGGTAGTTGAGCCGCTCCATTATGCCGATTCGGGCAAGGGCAAAACAGCTGTTCAATGTCATAAAAACCTCCATCCCTTACGCTGTTTTTGACGCGGCGTTTTCGTAGATTTTCTTGATTACTTCCTCAGTGGAAATATCCTCAATTTTTATGTCCTTTATGTTGCCCCGTGACTGATACTCAGAGATTACGGACATGACGTTGTTTTTTGACTCGTCCACCAAAATTTCCTTCCAGCCAATTCCTTCCATGTTGAGCCTTACGGTGCGGTAGGAACCGAAATATCGCTTGAGGTGTTCGATGTCATTGTCGTAAACCATGCTTCCGTGGTCGATTATTACAATCCTCTGGCAGAGAGCGTCCACGTCCCCCATGTCGTGAGTGGTAAGGATTACCGTAGTGTTTTTTTCCTTATTCAGCCCCTTGATAAGGTTTCGGATTCTTGCCTTCATAGAAACGTCAAGTCCGATTGTCGGTTCATCAAGAAATACGATTTTCGGATTATGCAGGAATGCCGCAAGGATGTCACTCAAAGTCCTCTGCCCCAGCGACATCTGGCGGACAGGCTTGTGCAAAAGGTTATCGATATCCGCAAGTTCCCGGTAAAGCTCAAGCATTTTGTTATAATCTTCTGTCGGAATCATGTAGATTTCCTTGAGGAGCTTGAAAGATTCAATCAGGGGAAGTGACCACCAGAGCTGGCTGCGCTGTCCGAAAACGACGCCTATATTTTCTGCATTTTTCGTGCGGTTTTTATAGGGAATATTGCCGTTTACAATAATCTGGCCCCGGCTTGGCTCCAGAACGCCTGTCATCATCTTGATTGTCGTGGACTTTCCGGCTCCGTTGGGCCCCAGATAACCGACAATCTCGCCCGCTTTTATCTTTATCGAGATATTATCCACCGCTTTTACAGTCCTGTAGTCGCGGGAAAACAAATCCTTGAGGCTGCCCGCAAGGCCTTCGTGGCGGTTGAGAACCTTGAATTCCTTGACGACGTTTTTCATCACAATGGCGTTTTCTTCATTCATAAAGCAAATCCTCCGTTTTTTTTGTATTGAACTTTGTTTTGTTTGCGATTATACTTCTTTAAAAAATGTAAGAAAACAATGTTTTTTACATATTTTGATAACAATTTTCGACATCAAATGTAAGATTGTTATTATTTCAAGAATAAGTTAGGTAAAAAAATGAACAAGGAAAAATGCGGAATAATCATGAAGCGCAAGGACGGCTCGGAAATCGTCAACTACAATGATGATTCTTTTCCTGCCTACATCCACGACGGCTACATTTACCAGAACTGCACATGGGAGCGGGTTCCCCACTATCATGATGACATCGAATTCATTTCTGCTTATTCAGGCGACATGGGCTTTTCCGTAGACGGAGTGAACATCACCCTCAAGGAAGGAGAAACCCTCTTCGTCAATTCAGACAGAATCCACTGGTCCTTTACCCAGAAAACCAGCGTTACAAGATATTTTATCGCAGTCCTTCATCCAAGCATCATCTGCTCAACTCCCGCTGTCGAAGAAAAGGCGGTAAAGCCAGTTATCACGGATAAAAGCGTGCCCTTCATTCATTTTAAGGCAGAAGACTATGACGCGGCGGCAATCCAGCACATCATCAGGGATTTGTGCCGTGACAGGGATGCCAGCGAGTTTACGATTACCAAGGCTTTTTTTGAGCTCTGGGACATAGTCATGCACCGCTTTACGGACGCCTACCGGGTTCACATAAACCACATCGAAGACGGTGACAGCCACAATGCTAAGTTAAAGACCATGATGTCCTATATCGACGCCCACTACAATGACCAGCTCACCCTCAAGGACATCTGCCAGGCAGGCGGTGTGAGCCAGAGCCTCTGCAATCAGATTTTCAAGAGGCTCACGGAAAAATCCCCGATTGAGTACCTGCTTCAGTTCAGGAGCCGCAAGGTCGCCGACCTGCTTGAAACCGGCAGCATGAGCATGGCAGAAATCGCGGAAATCACGGGCTTTTCAGGAGCCAGCTACATGGCAGAGACTTTCAAGAAGTTCTATAAAATGTCGCCCAGGGATTACAGAAAATCCGCCGGCAAAAAGACCATCAAAAAGGAAATATAAAATGAAAGCAATTAAAGACTTTACCCACTTGCTCTTTGACCTTGACGGGACCCTCACCGAATCAGGACCGGGAATCATGAATTCGGCACAGTACGCCCTCTCCTACTACGGAATAAATGACGTTCCCCAATCAACCCTGCGTAAATTCATCGGACCGCCGCTCATGGATTCCTTCAGGGATTTCTTCGGCTTTTCAGAAGAAAAGGCGCGAGAGGCAATGAAAAAGTACCGCGAGTATTTCAGCGAAAAGGGGCTTTTTGAAAACACAGTCTATCCCAAAATCAGGGAAAGTCTCACAGCCCTCAAGGCCCAGGGAAAGCACCTTTATGTCGCGACAAGCAAGCCACAGATTTTTACGGACAGGATTCTTGAAAAGTTTGAGCTCGCAGACTTTTTTGAATTCGTAAGCGGGGCTGACGTCGAGGAAACAAGAGGCGAAAAAGTTCAGATAATCAATTATTTAATAGAAGAAAAGAAGCTTGAAAAAGAAAAGCAGGAAGGAAAACTCCTGATGATAGGAGACCGAAAGCACGACATCATCGGTGCCCACAAAGCCGGTCTTCCATGCTGCGCCGTCCTCTGGGGCTACGGAAACCGCGAGGAATTCAAGGAATTCGAAGCCGACTACGTCATTGAAAAGCCGGAAGATTTGCTCGGCTAAAAAGCACGGAAGAGCCCTGCACGGATGCAGGGAAAAAGCTGAGAGAGAAAATTCTGTTTGCCTTTAGGTGAACAGAATTTTCTCGTAGCATAAAAAATTACAGGATGTAATTTTTTATGCATAGATTGGGCGAACTTTGATTACGCCGTCAATTGCTTCGAATGCCTTGAGAGTGTCACCCTCAACTTTTCCGTCAACATCGATAAGGGCATAAGCCAAATCATTCTTGTTCTGGTCAACCATGCTTGCGATGTTGAGTTTTGCGTTACCGAGGACTGTTGTGAACTGAGCAATCATGTTAGGAACGTTTTTGTGTGCGATACAGAGTCTGGTTCCGTTTGCAGGAATCTCGTTGTTCAAGAAAGTCTTCGGGAAGTTTACAGAGTTACGGATTTCGCCGAGTTCGAGGAAGTCACGGAGCTCTTTTACAGCCATTACAGCACAGTTGTCCTCTGCCTCTGGAGTTGAAGCGCCCAGGTGTGGCAAGCAGATTACCTTGTCGCATTTGAGGAGCTCTTCGTCAGCAAAGTCAGTGATGAGGGCTGAAACTTTTCCTGATTCCAAAGCAGCGAGTACATCAGCGTTGTTTACAAGACCACCGCGGGCAAAGTTTACGATGCGGACGCCGTCCTTCATTGTTTTGATAGAAGAAGCGTTGATCATGCCCTTTGTGTCGTTTGTCTGTGGAACATGAACTGTGATGTAGTCAGATTTTGTATAAACGCCTTCGAGAGTGTCAGAGATTTTGACATTGCGGTCGAGGGCCAAAGCTGCCTTTACAGAAAGGAAAGGATCGTAACCGATTACGTTCATTCCCAAAGCGATTGCTGTGTTTGCAACCATTGCACCGATTGCACCCAAACCGATTACACCGAGTGTTTTTCCCTTGAGCTCTGGTCCTACGAACTGAGACTTGCCTTTTTCTGCGAGGGCAGGAATCTCATCGCCTTTTCCAGCAAGACCTGCAACCCATTTATTTGCGGCAACAGCCGGTCGGCTAGAAAGCAAAAGACCCAGGATAACGAGCTCTTTTACAGCGTTAGCGTTTGCGCCAGGTGTGTTGAATACGACAACGCCCTTTGCAGCAAGTTCTTCGCAAGGAATGTTGTTTACGCCAGCACCTGCGCGGCCGATAGCCTTAACAGATTCTGAGAGTTCCATTCCGTGCATGTCAGCAGAGCGGACGAGGATTGCATCCGGATTGTTGATGTCAGTAGCGATTTCATAGTCATCGCGAGGAAAGTTTTCCAGGCCGATTGTGCTGATTTTATTAAGTGTCTGAATTTTATACATGATATTCTCCAAGTTTTTTATCCACAGATTGGCACCGATTTTCACAGATTATATATATTTTTAATCTGTGTTTATCTGTGGAAATCTGTGGATGCTATTCCTATTTATTTTCTGCTGCGAATTTTTTCATGAACTCAACGAGAGCCTTAACGCCTTCGAGTGTCATTGCGTTGTAGATTGATGCACGCATACCGCCAACAAGACGGTGACCTTTGAGGTTTACGAGGCCAGCTGCAGCGGCTTCCTTAACGAACTTGTCGTTGATTTCCTTCTCTTTTGCAAGAGCAGTTTTTTCTGCATCTGTGCGGTCAGCTTCGTCTTTTTTGCCGGCAGCAGCAGTTTCAGCAGTAGAGTATTTTGTGAGGAAAGGAACGTTCATCAAAGAGCGGCTTCCCTTCTCTGTTGTTGCGTGATAGAAATCGCTTGAATCAAGGAAGTTGTAAAGGTAATCAGCCTTTTCCTGGTTGCGTTTGAGCATTCCTTCTGCTCCGCCGTTCTTTTCAATCCAGTGAAGAACCTTGTCCAAAACGTAGATTGTGTAGCATGGTGGTGTGTTGTACATGCTTCCGTTGTCAGCGTGTGTTTTGTAAGCGAGCATTGTCGGAGTTCCCGGCAAGCAAGCCTCTGGCTCTGGGATCAAGTCTTCACGGACGATTACGAGTGTAACTCCGGCTGGAGCCAGGTTTTTCTGTGCACCTGCGAAAAGAAGACCGAATTTTGAAACGTCGAGTGGTTCGCTCAAAACGCATGAAGAAATGTCGGCAACCAATGGAATATTGCCTGTGTCAGGGATGTACTCGTAGTGAGTTCCCATGATTGTATTGTTGAAACAGATGTAAACGTAGTCGTAGTCACCTGTTACTTTTTCAACTTTTGGGATGTAAGAATAGTTTTTGTCTTTTGAAGAAGCGATTACGTCAACTGCGATTCCGAGTTTTTTTGCTTCTGCGGCAGCTTTTTTTGCCCAAACACCAGTCTCGATGTAAGCAGCCTTTTTGTTTTTGATGCCGAGGTTTTCAGCAACCATAGCGAACTGTGTAGAACCGCCGCCCTGAACGAAAAGAACCTTGTAGTTCTCAGGAACGTTCATCAATTTGCGGACCATTTTTTCTGCATCTTCAATGATTGGCTCATAAGCCTTTGAGCGGTGGCTCATTTCCATTACGGACTGACCTGTTCCGTTGTAATCAAGCATTTCTGCTGCACATTCATTCAAAACTTCTTCCGGCAGGCAGCTTGGACCTGCGCTAAAATTGTAGACTCTAGCCATTTTTTTCTCCTATTCCAAAGGGGGAAGCCTCCCCCTCGCTCCAAAACTTTGTTTTTCCGCTACCCCTTCTGCGGGGACACCCCGCAACGCCCCGAAGCAGCATCTGTGAAATCTTTCACAAAATTGATGACAAGAGTGTAGTGACAAAAAGAAACAAGGTCAAGAAATCTTAAGAAATTCGGGTCATTTACTGTGAATTATTTCACGATAAAAAGATAAAAGGAAACTTTAAGGCCTCTGTCGAAAAAGTCCTTTCTCCAACACTATATTTAGCGTGCTTTTACACAGAATCAAAAATAAAAACGCTATTTTTCAAAATTCTATTGTCTAACTCTACCATTTTCGCTATATTATTGATAACAAATAAGACATTGCTTGGAAACTACAAGCCCTTTTAAGTCGATTTTGGTCACATCCTTTCACCTCACTTTCCTTCTGGAACTTATGTGTCTCGGTGTCTCCATGCGCTTTCTGGGCCGTATCTTTGCCAAGTGATTTCAAATAAAACTTTTAGGAGATTTTTTATGGCAGAACAGGAAGCCTGGAAAGGATTCTACGGAAGACTTTGGAAGGAAGAAGTTAACGTTCGTGACTTCATTCAGGAAAACTACACACCGTATGACGGCGACCAGAAATTTTTGGCTGGCCCAACAGACGCAACAAACAAATTGTTCGCAGAACTTCAGAAGCTTCAGAAAGCAGAGCATGACAAAGTTTCTATCGGCAAAGACGGCAAAAAACGAACTGGTGTTCTCGACATGGACACAGACATCGTTACAGGCCTTACATCACACGCTGCAGGCTATATCTGCCCAGAGGGAAAAGAGCTTGAGCAGGTTGTAGGTCTCCAGACTGACAAACCACTCAAACGCGCTTTCATGCCTTTCGGTGGAATCAAAATGGCAGAGCAGTCATGCGAAATGTACGGCTACACACCAAATCCTGAGCTCCACAAAATCTTCACACAGTATCACAAAACACACTCAGACGCTGTATTTGACATCTACTCACCAGAGATCCGCAAAGCACGCAAAGCACACATCTTGACTGGTTTGCCTGACACATATGGCCGTGGCCGTATCGTTGGTGACTACCGCCGTGTTGCTCTTTACGGTATCGACTTCCTCATCGAGCAGAAAAAGGCTGACTTCGCTAACATCGGCGACGGAACAATGACAGAAGAAGTTGTACGTCTCCGCGAAGAAGTTGCAGAGCAGATCAAAGCCCTCAACGGCATGAAAGAAATGGCTAAAATCTACGGATTCGACATTTCTAAACCAGCTACAAACGCAAAAGAAGCTGTTCAGTGGCTCTACTTCGGCTACCTCGCAGCTATCAAAACACAGAACGGTGCAGCTATGTCTATCGGTCGTGTTTCAACATTCCTCGACATCTACATCGAGCGCGACTTGAAGGCTGGAATCATCACTGAGGCACAGGCTCAGGAGCTCATCGACCATCTCGTTATGAAAGCTCGCATGGTTCGCTTCGCACGAATCGAGTCTTACAACCAGCTCTTCTCTGGAGACCCAATCTGGGCTACTCTCGAAGTTGGTGGTCTTGGACAGGACGGCCGCTCAATGGTAACAAAGAACGACTTCCGCTTCCTCCACACATTGGAGAACATGGGTCCTTCACCAGAGCCAAACATGACAGTTCTCTACTCAAAGAGATTGCCAGAAGCATTCCGCAAATACGCTGCAAAGATTTCTATCGATACATCTTCAATCCAGTACGAGAACGACGACGTTATGCGCCCAATCTGGGGTGATGACTACTCAATCTGCTGCTGTGTATCTGCTACACAGACTGGTAAAGAGCTTCAGTTCTTCGGTGCACGCGCTAACTTGGCTAAAGCACTCCTCTACGCTATCAACGGCGGAAAAGACGAGGGCGACGGTCTCACACCATACGCACAGGTTGGTCCAGAATATGCACCAATCACTTCTGAGTACCTCGACTACAACGAAGTTGTTGCAAAATACGACGCAATGCTTGAATGGCTCGCTGACATCTATGTTAACTCACTCAACGCTATTCACTACATGCACGACAAATACTACTACGAGGCAGCTGAGCTCGCACTCGAAGATACAGATGCAAAACGCACATTCGCAACTGGTATCGCAGGCTTCTCTCACGTTGTTGACTCACTTTCTGCTATCAAATATGCAAAAGTCCGCGTAATTCGTGACGAGAAAGGCTTGGCAAAAGACTTCGAAATCGACGGAGACTTCCCACGCTACGGCCAGGATGATGACCGCGCTGACGACATCGCTGTATGGCTCTTGAAGACATTCATGACAAAAATCAAGAAGCACCCGACATACCGCAACGCAGAGCCAACAACATCTATCCTTACAATCACTTCAAACGTTGTTTATGGAAAAGCAACTGGCGCTCTCCCAGACGGACGCAAGGCTCACGAGCCATTCTCTCCAGGAGCTAACCCAGCTTACGGTGCAGAGACAAAGGGTCTTATCAAATCCCTCAAGTCTGTTGCAAAACTTCCATATCACTACGCTCTCGACGGTATCTCAAACACACAGACAATCAACCCGTCTGCTTTGGGACACGATGAGAACGAGCGCATTGACAACCTCGTAAACGTCCTCGACGGATACTTCTCACGCGGTTCACACCACTTGAATGTAAACGTCTTCGGCGTAGAGAAGCTCAAGGACTGCCAGGCTCACCCAGAGAAACCAGAATATGCTAACTTCACAGTTCGCGTTTCAGGTTATGCAGTTCGCTTCATCAACCTTACAAAAGAGCAGCAGGACGATGTTATCGCTCGTACTTGCCACGCTTCATTGTAATAAAACTCTTTCCGGCTTTGAAAAATAAGCTGGATAATTAATTAAAAAATGGGGCTTCCAGTGAGAACCCGTCAAAGAACTCGCAGTGAACAAGTTCAGGCGAGTTTTTGCCGGAACCTCACTTCCGCCCCATTTTTTATGCCTTTTCTTTCTTTTTAAAGACGGGCGTGATTTTGTTACAATGAATCGTGCTCAGTTTTCATAGGGATTTTTCAATTTTTCGTTTTCATTTTTCAATTTGCTAGAGAGGTACAAAAATGGCATTATCAGGATACATTCATCAGCTGGAATCTTTTGGATGCGCGGACGGACCGGGGTCTCGCTTTATTATTTTCTTTTCGGGCTGCCCTTTCAGATGTCTTTACTGCCACAATCCTGACACTTGGGAAATGACACGAGGAAAGCCCTACACTGCCGACGAACTTTTGGATGAGGCTGAGAGCTGCCGGGATTACTGGGGCAAAAAGGGCGGAATCACCGTTTCAGGCGGCGAACCGCTTGCCCAGCTTGATTTTTTGCTGGAACTTTTTACAAAGGCAAAGGAGCGCGGAATCAACACCTGTATCGACACGGCTGGCGGTCCTTTCAAGCGCGAGGGCGAATGGTTTGAAAAATTCAAAAAGCTCATGGAAGTAACTGACATTCTTCTCGTTGACATCAAGCATATCAATGAAGAAGAGCACAAAAAACTCACGGGCCTCACAGGCAAAAACGTTCGTGACATGTTCGCCTATCTCGACGAAATCAAAAAGCCTATCTGGATCCGCCACGTTCTGGTTCCGGGAATCACTGACAACGACGAATATCTTACTCAGACACGAGATTTCATCCGCACCCTGCACAATGTCGAGCGGGTTGAGATTCTTCCTTATCACGGCCTTGCAATCAGCAAATACAAGGACCTTGGAATCGAATATCCTCTCGAAAAAACAGAAAGCCCGACTCAGGAGCGCGTAGAAAATGCCCGTGCTATACTTGAATGTGAAAAATATGTAAAATGGAAGGAATAAGATAACTTGCTTACAAAAGAGGAGTAACAAATGAAGAAATTTTTACTTTCGGCGATTTTCATTTCGCTGGCTGCACTTTCATTCATTGGCTGCGACAAAAAATCAGATTCTACTGTTAAAACCCAAGGCACTGACTCAAGGCACACAATCAAAGTCGGCTACGTTCAGGTCGGTCACGAATCTGCATGGAGAAACGCAAACACCCTGTCCTTCAAATCAACATTTACCGCAGACAGCGGCTACGAATTCCTTTTCGTTGATGCTGACGGAAGCCAGAAGGTTCAGTTTGACGCCATCCGTAATTTCATTGCCCAGAATGTCGATTACATCGTTCTTGCTCCGGTCGTTGAAACAGGCTGGGATGACATTCTCAAGGAAGTAAGGGAAGCAGGAATTCCGGTCATTCTTTCAGACCGCCAGATTAAGGTCAGCGACGAAAGCCTTTACCTCTGCTGGGTCGGCGCAGACTTCCTCCAGGAAGGTAAAAACGCCGTAAAATGGCTCACGGCTTATCTCGAAAACAAAAACCTCGGTACCGAAGAAATCAATATCGTTCACCTGCAGGGAACAATGGGAGCTTCTGCCCAGGTCGGCCGCACACAGGGCCTTATGGATGGAATCGCTTCTTATCCAAACTGGAATCTTGCCGCACAGAAATCCGGCAACTTCACGACAGAGGGCGGCAAAAAAGCCATGCAGGAAATCATCAAATCTGTCGGAATCAATAAAATCAACGTGCTTTACTCAGAAAATGACGACATGACTTTGGGTGCCATCGAAGCCATCAAGGAAGCTGGCAAAGTTCCAGGCGACGACATCATCATCATTTCTTTTGACGCCGTATACAAGGCATTCATGAAAATTATCACAGGCGAAATCAACTGCGAATGTGAATGTAACCCGCTTCACGGTCCAAGAGTCGGAGAAATCATCCGCACTTTGGAATCAGGAAAGCCGGTCGAAAAAATCCAGTATGTAAACGAATCTGTATTCGACCACACAAACGCACAGGCAGTAATGCTCACACGCCGCTACTAACAGCCTATACAATCGATGAAAAAAGCCGGGAAAACCCGGCTTTTTTGTTATACCACGAAATTGGCAAGAATTTCTGACAGCATTGGAATCAGCTGCTTTTTGCGGCTTACTACGTCCTTCAGGAAGTAGACCTTTTCGTCCTGCTTAGGCAGGTTGAGGAACTGCAGGAAGCGTTCTTCGCCAGCAACCAGCATGACCGAGCTGAGGGTTGAAATATCCGTGACCAAAAGGGATGCAAAAAGAGCTCCCCTGGCCTTTCTCTCAATTTCAAGCCCGTCCAGGAATTCTTTCTTACGCTCGAGGATTTCGTCCGTGCCGTCAACTTCAATCTGACTTACGGTGAACTTGATTTTTCCCTCGTCGTATTCCTTCATATCCTGATTGATGACTTCTTCTGAAGAGCGGCCGCCAATTCGGCTTCCGGCCTTGATGATTTCCTCGCCCAGTTCCTTTACCTTAAGGCCTGTAAGTTCAGAAAGGAAATTAGCCGTATCAACATCGATTTTTGTTGTCGTCGCGCTCTGCAAAATCAGAGTGTCGCTCAAAATTCCACAGAGAAGGAGTTTTGCAACATCAAGAGGGATTTCGATATTTTCTTCGCGGAAAAGGCGGGTGATAATCGTTGAAGTTGAGCCCAGAGGCCTGTTGATGAAAGTAATCGGAGTTTTTGTGCTTGCAGAGCCCAGCCTGTGGTGATCAACGATGTCGAAAATCTTGAAATTTTCAAATCCGTCAACAATCTGAGTCTTTTCGTTGTGGTCAACAAGGGCAAGACCGACTTTTGCATCGTGATGGACATCGATTTCGCTCAAAACGCCGATAACCTTGTTCTCATCATCAACTACCGGCAGAATCTGGCTTGCAACGCCCTTCAATCTCGGCATAATCTGCTGAATTGAATCTTCCGGCTTAATGGGCTGGATTGTCTGGTCGCAAAGGACGCGGACAGGTGTTGAATAAAGGACCAGCATCGATGTTGAAGCCGTGTCATACTTACTGACGATAATGCTTGTTCCGGCCTTTTTAGCCTTTTCGATAATCTCATCGCTTGGAACGCGGCCGGCACTCAAAATCAGGGTCCTAACCTTTCTCTCAAGACAGAGATTCTGGATATCCTCGCGGTCACCTGTAACGACTACAATACTTTCATTGTGGGTATGGCTGTCCAGAGTCAGCTTGAAGGAGTCAAAACTTGAAGCCCCGGAAACGATTGTGTAAGTGTGAAGGACATCTGCGTCATCTCCTCGGCACAAAACCTTTCCGCTCAAAGTCCTGCTCATGAGATTTACGTCGGTTACAACCGAAATATGGTGCTCAGGATTGAGGATATGGAAAATATTGTTGGTAAACGAGTTGTAATTGAGAAGGGCCTTGTAATGTCCCTGGTCATCAACAACCGGAAGAACCTTGCGGCCATGTTCGCGCATGAAAATCGACGCTTCCCAGAAGGGAGTGAGCTGATTGATGACATCAGCCTTGTCGTTCATGTAATATGCGACCCGGGGATTCATGTCCGGGATGAATTCCGGCGGTGTGATTCCGAATTTTTTGTAAATGTACTCAGTCTGCGGATTCAATTTTCCAGCACGACAGGCTTTATACTCAGAAAAGCCTTGAGCATTCTTAAAAGCCGCATAGGCCGTTGCCGAAACAACAGAGTCAGTATCAGGATTTTTGTGTCCGAAGACAAAAATTGTTTTTTCCATAGTTTATTTTCTTCTGCTCTTCTTAAGAACCGGCTCACATGTAAGGTTTACGCCCAGCTTCTTGAAGATTTTTCGGTCTACTTCTGAAAGCATGACCGTAGTGTGAACCTGGCAGCCCTTAAGTTTTGGAAGCTGGTCCAGGGCCTTCTTGCAGTTTTCGTTTGAAGGAGAAAGCATTGCAAGGGCAACGAGAACCTCATCGGTGTGGAGACGAGGATTGTTTCCTGCAAGATAGTTGACCTTCATGTTCTGAATCGGCTCAATCATGTCTTTTGGAATGAGCTTAACCTTGTGGTCGATTCCAGCCAGGTGTTTTGTTGCGTTCAAAAGGAGAGCCGCACATGTTCCCAAAAGGCTTGAAGTTTCTGAAGTGATGATAGTTCCGTCTGCAAGCTCGATTGCAGCGGCAGGAGCATCAGCCTTGGCACCTCGCTCATTTGCAGGAATAACGACCTTGCGATCTTCCGGAGTGATTTTAGCCTGCTTCATGAGAAGGGCGATTTTATTGACTTCGCTTTCCGTGGCCTTGTCTTCGACCAGATCATCGAGGGCCGTAAAATAGCGGCGGATGATTTCCTGATTTGAAGCCTCGCGACAGGCCTCGTCGTCAAAAATACAATAGCCGGCCATGTTTACGCCCATGTCAGTAGGAGATTTGTAAGGGTTTTCGCCGTAAATTCCTTCAAAAATTGCGTTCAAAACAGGGAAAATCTCGATGTCGCGGTTGTAGTTTACGGTTGTCTCGCCATAAGCTTCAAGATGAAACGGGTCAATCATGTTGACGTCATTCAAGTCAGCAGTTGCGGCTTCGTAAGCGAGGTTTACCGGGTGCTTCAATGGAAGGTTCCAGATTGGGAAGGTTTCGAATTTTGCGTATCCGGCCTTGATTCCCCTCTTCTGCTCCTGGTAAAGCTGGCTCAAACATACGGCCATCTTGCCGCTGCCCGGTCCCGGGGCGGTTACAACTACGAGCGGGCGGCTAGTCTCAACATAATCATTCTTTCCGTAACCGTCGTCCGAGTCAATCAATGCGACGTTCTGAGGATAGCCCTCAATCATGTAGTGATAGTAGCACTTGATGCCCATTCTTTTAAGCTTGTTCTTGAATGCCTTTGCGCTTTCCTGACCTTTAAAATGTGTAATTACGACCGAGCCGACCATGAGTCCAAGATTCTGGAACTCATCGCGCAGGCGGAGAACGTCTTTGTCGTAAGTGATGCCCAGGTCCCCGCGAACCTTGTTTTTTTCGATGTCAACAGCACTGATAGCAATGACAATTTCTGCCATATCAGCGAGTTGCATGAGCATTTTGAGCTTAGAATCCGGCTGGAATCCCGGAAGAACGCGGCTTGCGTGGTAATCATCAAATAATTTGCCGCCAAATTCCAGATAAAGTTTATTGCCGAACTTGGCAATCCGTTCCTTAATGTGTTCCGACTGTATCCGCAGATACTTCTCATTATCAAATCCGTTTTTCATAACGGAATTAGATTATAGCAAATATCACAGAAAATTTAAACCACAGATTACACTGATTGCACAGATTTTTTAGGGGAGAAGTCTCTCCCCTACGCCGCACTTTGTTGCGTCGTACCCCACTCTACGGGGCTAATGCCCCGTAACGCCCCAAACTACTCGCTTAAAAGCACATCTTTGAGAATCGAAAGGCCTTCGTCGATTTCCTTGTAAGAAATGTTGAGAGGCGGAACAATTCGGAGGGTATTTTTACCGGCAGTTGATGTGAGGAGACCTTTTGCTAGGAGCTTCTTTTCAACTTCAACGGCATTTACAGGCTCAATCATGTCAACGCCAATCATGAGGCCCTTTCCGCGGATTTCGCCGACGCATTTTGCCCCGAACCCTGCAATTGCCTTTCGCATGTACTCGCCTTTTTCGCTTACGCTTTCAAGGAAGCCTGGCTTTGTAAGTTCATTGAGGACAACGAGACCTGCGGCACAAGCCAATGGGTTTCCGCCGAATGTAGACTGATGGTCTCCGGCCTTAAATACGTCAGCAGCCTTACCACGGATCAAAATGCCGCCGAAAGGAACGCCGCCGGCTGCTCCCTTTGCAAAGCTTACGACTTCAGGCTCAAAACCGAGCTGTTCGCTTGCAAGCAGGGTGCCTGTTCGGCCAAAGCCGGTCTGAACTTCGTCTGCCATGACGATTGCGCCTGCTTTTCTTGCGGCATCTGCGGCAGCCTTTGCCCACTCAGCATCAACGATGTTTACACCGCCCTCGCCCTGAACACACTCAATCAAAAGGGCTGCGGTTGTGTCGTCAAAAGCAGTCTTGATTGCTTCCCAGTCGTTTGCCTTGATTGTCTTGAAGCAGTCAACATAAGGAGCAAAGCAGGCAGGATGGAATTTGTCCTGACCTGTTGCAGTCAAAGTAGCCAGAGTTCGGCCATGGAAAGAAGATTCCAGAGTATAGATTACGCGGCGCTTTTCTCCGCCGTTCAAATATCCGTATTTTCGTGCCAGCTTTATTGCAGCTTCGTTTCCTTCTGCACCTGAGTTTCCGAAGTAAACGGCATCAAAGCCTGTCCGACCAAGCAGCTCAGTAGCATACTGAACGCCGATGTCGCTTACAAAATAATTGCAGACATGAATCTGTTTTTTTGCCTGTTTTGAGATTGCCTTTACGAGCGGCTTGAAATTGTGTCCGAGGCAGTTGACGGCGATTCCCGCCAGAAAGTCGATGTATTTCTTGCCGTTGATGTCATAGCATGTTGAGCCCTTGCCCTTAACCATTGTGACGTCGAAGGAGCCATAATTATTTACTACAATTTTTGAAGCCATAGAACCTCCTAAACTTGCATAATTATACAGAGTATGCGTATATTTATGCAAGCATAAAGTGAAGTTTTATTAGACTTCAAAGAGGTCTGTGCTCAAATATCTAAGGCCTGTGTCCGGGAATACGACTACGATGTTCTTTCCGGCAAATTCCTCGCGCTGAGCGATTTTTGTTGCTCCCCAGAGGGCGGCACCGCTTGAATTTCCGACGAGAACTCCGTCAGTCTTTGCGACTGTTCTTGCGGCTTCAAAAGCGCCATTTGTGTCAGCGACAAATACCTCATCAAAGATTCCTTCCTTTACCTCGCCGTTTTCCTTGAGGCTCAGAGGAACCCGCTCAAGAGGGACGTCCGTAAAATTATGGATTCCGGTGAGTTTTGTATCACTTGCACCCGGCTCAATGGCAAAGATTTTTACACCCTTGCTCTGCTCATGAATGTAATCCGCAATTCCACGGAGAGTGCCGGCAGTTCCGACGCTGGCAACTACAGCAGACAGGTCGCCCTCTGTGTCTTCCCAGATTTCCCGGCCGGTCGTATCGTGGTGGGCTTTTGGATTGAGGGGATTTACCATCTGGTCAACGAAGTAGATGTCGTCTCCGGCAGCCTGTCTGTCGCGGATATGCTGCTTCAAGATATTTGTAGCGGCAACGAAATCATTGTTTGAGGCTTTGAGGGCATCCTGCAATTCAGGAACCTCACCGATTTTTGTTACATTGGCACCGAATGCCTTCATGACCTGTAATCTTTCCCGGCTGACACCTTCCTGCAGATAAATCTGAACTTTGTAGCCCTTCATTGCACCGATTGCACTGACGGCTATTCCTGTATTTCCGCTGGTGTATTCGATTAAAGTCGTTTTTCCAGGCTGGATTTTTCCGGCTTTTTCAGCATCCTCGATAATGCGCAAAACAATACGGTCCTTGATTGAGCCAATCGGATTAAAATATTCGACCTTTGCAAGCAAGTGAGCCTTCAAGCCCAGTTTCTTTTCGTAGCCCTGCAAGCGGACAAGCGGGGTATGTCCGACCAGTTCTGTAAGCGATTCATGAATTTTCTTCGACATTTTCTATCTCCTTTTATTTTTTCAATAAAAATATATCATCGCAATTTTCAAGGGCTGTCTTGTCGTGGCTCACCAGAATTACGGTTTTGCCCTGATTCGAAAGTGCTTTAAAAATGCGGGTGATTTCTTTTGTCTGTCTTTCGCTGACGGCATCAGTCGGCTCATCAGCGACGATAATTTTCGGGTCATTCATAAGGGCCCTTGCAATCAGAAGCCGCTGATTTTCTCCCCCCGAAAGAAGGGATGGATAGAGCTGCTCCAAATCGGCAATCTCAAAATCAGCAAGAAGTTTTTTTGCTCGCTCTATTATCTGATCTCTTGTAAGCTTTGATTTTTTGGAAAGAAGGGCCGGAAGCGCGACATTATCCAGCACGGTCAGGTTTTCCAGAAAGCTCTGTTCCTGAGAGACAAATCCAATATTTGCATTTCGGAAGGAAGAGATTTCCTTATCCGAAAGAGAAAAGATGTCTTTTCCGTCGATAAAAACCTTGCCGGAAGAAGGCCTCTGAAGTCCTGTTATAATAGAAAGAAGTGTGCTCTTTCCTGCTCCTGATTCACCTGAAATGCCGAGGAAAGTTCCGTCTTTAACGGTCAGGGAAAAATCTGAAAAGACGGCCTTGCTTCCCCGGGGAGTCGGAAAACTTTTATACAGGTTCTTAACTTCAATCATTTTACATCTCCGTAAGGCTCAATTTTTGACACACGAAGGGCTCCCCTTAAAGAGGCAAGCAGGCAGGAAAGAAGAGTCACCACAAAAACCCCGGCCGCGAAAGCCAGAATATAACCAGGACCGCTCATGGCAAAAGGAAGGGCAATCTTCTGGGAAATCAGGGCATTGAAGGGAATTATCACCAGGGCCGAAAGTCCTGTTCCAAAAAGACTGCCGCCGGCTCCCAGAATCAAGGCCTCGTAAAAAAGGACTGAACGAAGGCTTGACCTGTCCGCTCCAAGCACCCGGAGAATCGAAAATTCCCGCCTACGCTCGTTAATCGTAATCGTAAAGACAAGTGAAAGCGAAAGGGTCGTAATCAGAAGGACGAGAATCGAAATCGAATACAAGAATACCGAAATCGAAGAAAGCCTTTCAGAAAAATTGCGGATGAATTTTTCTCCAACAATGACCTGAACCTCTGGCAGGATTTTTTTAATCCTCAAGGAAGTGGCATCCGGGCTGGCTCCCTCTGAAAGCCTGACCAGCACCGTGCTGACCTTGTTTTTTGTGTCACCGTCGGAAATAAAGCCGAATCCGCGCGAGCTTGCATCCTCAAAAATGTTATCGAGGCTTGCAAAATCGCAGAAAATCACATTGTCCATTCCGCTTCCGCTTTTTGAAAGGCGGGCAGAAATCTTGTGCTCCCTTCCGAAGAATTTTACGCTTCCCTTTTCTACGCTCACGTTGCTTCCTGAAAGAAGGAATTCTCCATTTGAGTCAGTTTTTATCCGGCTTCTTGACCAGTTCTGAACGATAAAATCGCTTTCCCGGTCAAAACCGATAATCTGAATCGGAAAATCACAGCAGCTTTCAGAAAGGCTTGTAAGGTAAAACTGGGCGCTCGCCTTTTCAACTCCCTCAACCGAGCGAACCGCATCAAGGACAGAAGAGTCCATGTAAAAGTAATTTGGTTCGCCGGAAAGAAGGATATTCTCTGCCCCCCTCTCATAGCCTTTTGGAACTACGAGCAGATCTGCGCCCATTCTTGAGCGGAGCCCGGCAATTCCAGCTTTAAGGCTTTGAGAGAAAAGAAGGGAAGCGAACAGGACGGCGGAGGAAAGAGCGACCAAGCCGGCCATTAAAACCGTTCTGTAGGCTTTCTTCGAAAGATTTGAAAGTGCGAGCGATTTTTCAACCGCTGACTTTGAGCTCAGCGTTTTTTCCATAAAGTTACCAGCTGAAATGCAGAAATAAGGAAAATCAGGATTCCGAAGACCAGAACCGTCGGGGCAGTTACTGCATGACAGTGCATTTTTGGCATCGTGCAGACTTTTGCGAATGTGTAGGGTGCGATTCCAACCAGAAGTCCCAGAAGAGCCGTTACAGCTGAAAGTACGATGTTCAAATTTTTCATTTTTTTAACTCCCATTTTTTTAATTTACAGCGAAGTGAAATCTTTTCTTTCACCGTTGATTTCCCTGTAAGTTTTTGTCGCCTTGTCGTAAGAGTAGCCGTCCGGAACTCCGAAAAGCTCGATGTAGCTCTGGGCTATGTATTTTTCGATGTCGGTCGTCTTTTTTAAGATTCCGGCCTCCTGAAGCTGGCGGGCAGCCTTGTCGAATGTTTTTTTACCCAGAGAGCGGCTTGGGATGAAGTTCAATTCCTCAAGAAGCTCAGCGTTGAAGTCCAAATCACCTGCCACGAGGTTGTTTTCAATCTGCAGCTGGGCGGCAAGTCTTGGCTCGGCTTCAACGAAAGCACTGGCTTTCTGCAGGGCCCTTGTTACGGCAGCGGCTCCCTCAGGATTTTCGCGGAGCAGCTTGTGGGTTACGAACTGCTGGCAGCAATATTCGTTTACGAATTTTTCATCTATTCCAGTGTCGAGGATTTTGCGGAAGTTGTAGGCACGCTCGCCTTTTGTTGCGACCGGGTCATGGGCTCCGATTACATCGACGGCACCGTTGTTCAATGCGATTGCAAGGTCAGCTGAAGCATAGGCCAGGAATTCGACTTCGTTATTTTCAGCCGTAACTCCGATTCCCTCGTCCATGAGCTTTCGCTTGAGGTTCATTACGCTTGAATCAGCCAGTCCCGGAACTCCGATTTTCTTTCCGCGAAGGTCTTTTGCTGAATAAATGTCTGAGTCAGAGCGGACATAATATTTTGTACAGCCTACATGGATTCCAGAAGTGTAGGCAATCGGAAGACCGTTTTCGATTGCCTGCATTTGGGTTGCGTACAAGCCATAACCCGCATCGACTTTGCCAGAAGCAATCATTTCGGCCAGTGTGGCTCCACCCTCAACAACCTGAACATACTCAGCTTTCTGTCCGATTGCGGCAAGTTCCTCTTCAAAAAGCCCCATTTTCATTGCGACGTGAACCGGAGCGGCACAAAGAGTTCCTGTCTGGAAGTTGATGCGGACAACCTTCTGGGCAGAATCCGAAGAAGCAGCCTGTTTTTTGTTGCAGGCGGTGAATGAGAGGAAAGACACAAGTGCCATTCCCATTAAAAGTGATTTTTTCATTTTTACCTCCAAAATATTGTATTTTTTATTTCATGGCTTAGGGATGCGTAAGGCGCGAAGCGTTCCAGAGCGACCGCAGGGAGCGGCGGAATGAAGCGCAAGCGGAACCTGGAGCAGCCCGCCCCGCCTGTTCCCTGAGCGTAGTCGAAGGGCAGGCGGGGAAGCCCCTAAATCGTGTATTCCACCTCTTGAACTTTGCCCGCATAGTCCAGAATTTCCAGAATCTGAGTGCGGTACTTCAAGAAGACGTCCTGGCCACGGGCACGCGGATGACCAAGCTCAATCTTTATGATTTTTTCGACTTTGCTTGGACGGGCCGACATAATCACAACATAGTCGCTCAGATAAACCGCCTCATCGACATCGTGCGTGACCATCACCATCGTGGTGTCGTGCTCTTTTTTTAGCCGCAAGATTTCGTCCTGCATGGTCATTCGGGTAAAGGCATCGAGGGCGCCAAGGGGCTCGTCAAGAAGGAGAATCTTGGGATGACCGACGAGTGCCCTCGCAAGAGAGGCCCTCTGGTTCATGCCGCCCGAAAGCTGGTGGGGATAGGACTTTTCAAAGCCCTTGAGTCCGACAAGATTTATGAACTCATCGACATCAGCCTTGCGGTTTTTGTAGATATGGCGGGCCCTAAGGCCGAATGCCACGTTGTCCCGGATTGTAAGCCAGGGAAAGAGATTGGCCTGCTGAAAGGCAAAGCCCCGGTCGCTACCCGGTTTTGTGATTTTTGTGCCGTCTACGCTAACCTGGCCTGCCGTGGGACTTTCAAGCCCTGCGATACAGCGGAGAAGAGTGGTCTTTCCGCAGCCCGAAGGTCCGATCAGCGAGACAAAAGAGCCCGCCGGAATCGTAAAATCCACGCCGTTCAAAGCCGTGACCTGAGAACTTCCGTCCGAGAAGATTTTTGTGACTTTACTGATATTAATTTCGCCTGCCATTGAAGCCCCTTTATTTTTACCTATCTTCCTAGTAGGTTATTAGTTTTTAAGAACCTTGTCAAGTTAAATTTTTCATGAGAACAAAATATGACAAGAAATAAGCAAAAAAAAACAAGTAAATTAGTGAGGGATATGCTAAGATTCAGAAAAGAACGGAGGTTTAGTAAGATGGTTGACGTAAAAGGTCGCTGGGCTTTTATTACCGGAGCAAGCCGCGGAATTGTTGTGGGAGCATTTGTCGATGATAAAAAATCCGGCCGATGCTTTGGTACGGCTGAATTTTACGGAATGTGTCTTGAAGAAGCTGTCGCCCACGCAGAAAAAGACATTCCAAAATATCTCGGCTCACTTGACTGATTTTAAGGGGCATGTCCCCTACACTATTTTTTAGGAGAAAACATGAATTACAAACTTTTGAACAATATTAAAAGCCCTGCGGACTTAAAAAAGCTTTCCCTTGAGGAAATGAATAAGCTTTCAGCAGAAGTCCGCGAGGCACTTTTTAACAGGCTTACAAAAATCGGCGGTCACTTTGGCCCGAATTTCGGCATGGTTGAAATGACCATTGCCCTTCACTATGTTTTTGACTCACCGAAAGACCAGATTGTTTTTGACGTTGCCCACCAGACCTATACCCACAAAATGCTCACGGGGCGCGCTCAGGCTTACACTGATGACGAACACTTCCGTGATGTATGCGGCTTTACCAACCCGGTCGAGTCAGAGCACGACATGTTCTACATCGGCCACACATCAACTTCGATCAGCCTTGCGACAGGTCTTGCAAAGGGGCGTGATCTGGCTGGCGGCAAGGGAAACGTGATTGCGGTAATCGGTGACGGTTCCTTGAGCGGCGGAGAGGCTCTTGAGGGACTGGATTATGCAGGTGAGATGAAGTCAAACCTCATCATCATAGTTAACGACAACGAGCAGTCTATTGCAGAAAACCACGGCGGCCTCTACAAAAATCTTGCAGAACTCCGTGCAAGCGGCGGAAAGTGCCAGACAAACCTTTTCAGGGCAATGGGACTTGATTACCGCTATCTTGAAGAGGGCAACGATATTGCAAGCCTCATCAAGGCATTCAAGGAAATCAAGGACATCGACCACCCGACAGTCCTTCACATCCACACTTTAAAGGGCAAGGGCTATCCTCTCGCAGAAAAAAACAAGGAAAACTGGCACTGGGCAGCCCCTTTTGACCGCGAGACAGGCGAAAGAAAATTCAAGGGAAGTGGCGAATCTTACAATTCAATTTTCGCTGACTACATGCTCGAAAAAATCAAGAAGGATAATAAGGTCGTTGTCGTGACGGCGGCTGTTCCTGGAGCTGTTGGACTTACACAGGATGTCCGCGAAAAAATGGGCGATAATTATGTCGATGTTGGAATTGCCGAAGAGCAGGCAACTGCAATGTGCTCGGGAATTGCCAAAAACGGCGGAAAACCAGTCTTTGTTACGAACGCGACATTTGCCCAGAGAATTTACGATCAGGTTACACAGGATGTGAGCCTCAACAAGAGCGCGGTGACAATTCAGCTTCATTCGACTTCGATTTTTGGAATGGGAGACGCAACCCACATCGGAATTTCGGCGATTGGCATTTTCGCAAACATTCCGGGCCTGACATATCTCTGCCCGACAAACAAGGAAGAATATCTTGCCATGCTTGAATGGAGCCTTGAACAGAAGGAAAGGCCGGTTATCATTGCAGTTCCATGCGACGGAGTGAACAAGGCCCAATATCCTGTCGAAAAGGACTTCGGAAAGATCAAGTATCAGACTTGTGAAAAAGGCGAAAGGCTTGCAATCCTTGCTTTGGGAGACTTTTTCAGCATCGGAAAGAAAGCCAGTGACTATGCCTCAGAAAAGCTGGGCAAAAAAGTCACTCTGGTAAACCCAAGATTCGCTTCGGGCGTGGACACAAAGCTTTTGGACCAGCTTTGCAAAAATCACGATGTATTTGTAACTCTCGAAGACGGAATTGTTGAGGGTGGATTCGGTCAGAAAATCGCATCGTATCTCGGCCGCAAGAATGTCAAAGTCCTGAATTACGGCTTTGAAAAGAAATTCTACGACGGGATTCCGGCTCAAAAGGCTCTGGAAGAAGCAAGAATCACTCCAGAACTGATTTGGGAAGATATTTTGTCAATTCAAAAGTAATTTTCGTGACGGTTCCCTCCCGCGGCTCAAGCATAGCTTTCGCCGAGACTCGCTCAAAACTTGTGAAACAAGTTTTGACGGCTTCGCCGTCGCTCCCTACCGCGCTCGAAGCATAGCTTCGAACGAGACTCTCTAAAAACTCACCTCGTGAGTTTTTGCCCTGCTTCGCAGTGCCGTTCGCTACCACTTAATCAGCCCTTTCTGCCAGCCTAGGACTCGTTGGCGGACTTTGAAGAGGGCGGTGATGATTACGGTACAGAAGACGGCTATCATGATGAGGCCTGCGTAGACTCCTGAGTAGAGCATCATGGCCTTCTGGTAGCTGATGTACCAGCCGATTCCGTATTTGGCACCGAACATTTCTGCTGTCATAAGCGCGATGAAGGCGGCACAGATTCCGTTGAAAACGCCTTGAAAGATGTTTGGCAGGGCTGCAGGGACTGCAATCCTGAAAATCTGGAAGAAAGTTCCGGCTCCCAGCGTGCGGCCGACTTCAAAGTAGACCTTGCTGGTGTTCTGGATTCCTGAGCTTGTCATAAGCTGAACCGGGAACCAGACTGCAAGGGCGATGATAAAAATGCTTGCCCCCAGGGGAGTCGGGAAAGTCGTCAAAACAAGTGGAATCCATGCCGTAGCCGGAATCGGACCAATCAGTTTGATGTAGGGGTTAATCCAGTAATAGACTTTTTTTGAAAAGCCCAGGCACACACCGGTGATAAATCCCGCAATCGTGCCCCAGATTACTCCCAGAATCAAAAGCCTGAACGAAAATCCGATACATTTCAGTAAAAGCCCTGTCTGCTCCACAAAAACCGCAAGAATATTGTCAAAAGTTGGAAAGAAAATCACAGGAAGCAGGGCAAGTTTTGCGGTCACGAGATTCAATGCAGAAAGCAAAACTCCAGCCCCAAAAAAGAAAGCCCCCTTCTCCACCAGAGCTTCACGTATTTTCGCAATACAGAAAGACAAAGCAAAAAAGGCAAGCGTGACTGAAAGCAATATATATAGAAGAAAGTTGTAATAATGCCTGCCCGCCGCCGGATGAAGAGGACTGTCGGGGAAAATTGTTTGCACCAGAAGCGCAAAAAGCACTCCCAGCGCAGGAAAAGCACGATAAAGAACGTTTTTTAAATTCTGCATTTTTACCTCTTATAACCTATTAACTAACTAGGTATAATATATAAATTATTACCTACTAAGTCAATAGTTAAATAAGGCTAAAAAATGTGGCTTTCCCTTTTTTTGTGTGAGATATAATAGTCGTTCAGTTTTGAAACGGCTTCTTCTATCTCAAAGGGGGCTTCGAGACAGTTAACCTTGTTTTCCTGAAGCAGGCGGTGGGGCTTGGGTCCGATTTTAGCAACAAGGAAATAGGTGCAGTCGCTTACAGTCTGGCCGACTTTTACCGCAAAGTTACTTCCGCAGGAGCAGCCGCTTTCACATTCCTCCTTTTCGGGGTCGCGGGTGATTTTCCGCTCTTCCAGAAAAGAATAGCTTCCGTCGCTCTCGTTCACCTCGTAAACTGAAACTGATTCAATTTCACCGAAGTGAAGGTTTACGTTCTTTTTGTCAGAAGTTCCGATTGCAATTTTGTATGCCATAAATCCTCCGTTGTGCTTCTTTAGAGAACCTGAACGTTCTTGTCGATTGTTCCGTGCTTGAAGATGCCCGAATAAATTTCTTCGGTGAGTTTTAAGCCGCCCGTGTAACCTGTGAAAGTTTTGTTCAGAATTACGTCGTCCACAATCGGCATGCTCAGGTGAATCAGCATATTGTTGTTCTTCTGGGCAACGATTTTTTCCCAGGTGCTTCCGAAAATCACGGCTCTTTTTGAAGTGCCAATCAGTTCGAAAAGTTTCTGCTGGATTTTTCCGCCGTCACTTTCAAAATAAACCACTTCCCTGATTTCTTTGCCCAGAGTTTCGATTGTCTCAAGAATTTTTTCCTTTATTGTGTCTGTTGGCGGCACGTCAGTGATGAAAATTCCTTTTGGCTGAAGTCCAAGCTCGTTCACAAGATAATCCGAAACGCCGATTGCATATTCAGAATCAGCAACGAGATACAAATCGTTCGGGATATTGCTCCTGAAATCCGACATGAAGTCAGCAAGGCCCACGATGTAGCTGTAGAATTTTTCTTCTTCCTTTTTGATTACGGCCGTAACTTTTTCAAGGTCAAGGTTTGCGAAGGCCGTAAGTTTTTTGAGGAAGAGACTTGTCGCTTTTCCGCCCACAGGAAGATACGGGAAGTGGAAAAAAGGCGTTCCGTATTTTTTCTTCAAGAGCTCCACGGTTTTGAGTCCTATCCATGGTGAAAGGAGGATGTTGAATTCTGCGTTGGGGATGTTCTGCCACTCAAAGATGCCTGCACTTTCATATCCGAAGAGAATGTTCACCTTAAGGCCGATTGAAGTCAGAATCCGCTTGATTTCCTCAAGGTCTCCCCGCCAGAAAGGATCCTGATTTGGAACGACAGAAAAGACATTCACCAGTCCTTTCTGAACTTTTGGAGTCACGTTTCCAACGAACTGCTCGATAATCGAATTGACCACAAGCTCGTGTCCCTGATAGTTGTTGCCGGTAAAGCCGGAAGTTTCCGCACCCACGACAGGCCTTCCTTCCTCGCGGAATTCATTTGCAATTGAAACGATGTCGTCGCCGATGATTCCCGAAGTACAGCCCGAAAGAAGGACAAATAAATCCGCATCCAGAACCTTGAAAGCATTTTCCGTAAGAGTGCGAAGCTTGTTTTCTCCGCCAAAAACGACTTCCTTAGTGCCTGTATTGGTGCTTGAAATCTGTCCGCCGCCGCCAAAGCCTTCTCCCTGATTTCCCGCACACTGGGAAAGAGTCAGAAATGTTTTTGAAGCACAGCCCGGACCCGCGTGAACGATTGGCAATGCTCTCGGGATTGCAAGGACTGTAGTCTGGGCCGCAAGGGCACATGAAAATCTTGGTTGTTCAATCAATTTGCTCATTTTGTTTCCGCCTTTTTGTCAAAATAGAATGGGTCTTTCTGGTTAATCCACCATGAACTGTAAGGGAACTTCACATGCTCCGAAATCGTCTTGAAGAATTTATTTGAGTTCAAGGCGTCGATGATTCTTGCTCCCAGATTTACAGAACCGTCGTAGCAGCTCAAAACGTTGATGTCGTTTGCGCGGATTGAAGGGATTCCGAGTTTTGTTCCGATTGTGGCGATTGAGTCGTGCCGTGTAATCAGGATATCCGGCTTGAGTTCGCTAAAGATTTTGTACATGATGAAAGGCTGTTTGTTACAGACCGAGAAACGCTCGACATCGCCCGTGTATTTTATCATTTCACCAAGAGTGTCCAGGGACGGATTTTTTGTGTCCGTGGTCTGGTCGTGGTGAAGTGTCGTAACACCAACGACTTCCATTCCGTATTCGCGGACCATGTTTGTAAGATAGTGGGCGAAAGAATCTCCTGAATAAACGTAGGCTCTTTTTCCCTTAAGGATTTTTCTGTAACCTTCGATAATCGGCTTGATTCTCTCGTTTTCTTCTTTTATAAGTTTTTCTGCAAGTTCAGTGCGGTTTGTAAGTTTTGCAAGCTCGCGGAACCAGCGGTCAGTCCATTCAATTCCATAAGGTGAAGAAACTTTGAGCTGGGGAACGCCGTAATTCTGCTCAAGGGCCGCCGCTCCATAAGTTCCCAGTGACTCACAGATTGAAATTGTGCAGGCAGCCTCAGACATTATTGCAAGCTGGTCTACGCTGGAGTTCGGAACAATAAGGTTCGGACGAAGATTGATTCTCTTGAACAAAGCCGTGTAAGCGTCCTGCCCCGCAAAGTTTATGATGTTGACCAGATCTTCCTGTTTTTTGGTCGGTTTCTTTACGATTTTGCGCAAGATTCCATGGAAAACAGCATCGAAGCCGCTCGTCCAGGTCTTTGATTTGAAGCCTTCGCAGTAAATCGGCACAATCGGGATTCCAAGCTCGCTTTCCGCCTCGTCAACGACGCTTTCAATGTCATCACCGATAATTCCTGCTGCACAGGAAGAGTGAATCAGAATCGCCTTGGGATGGAAGCGGTCATAAGCTTCACGAACTGCCGCTTTCAGGATTTTGACTCCGCCGTAGACAGTTGAATCGATTCCGATGTTGGTGGAAATGACCTGAATTTTCGGTGCTTCGATTCCACGAACTTTGCTTGAAGCTTCAACGCGCTCGTAGATTGAAACAGGCGAAAGACAGCCCAAAGGTGAATGAACGACGATTGCCGCATCACGAATCATGTAG
This sequence comes from Treponema ruminis, assembly GCA_017161305.1. Taxonomy (GTDB): domain Bacteria; phylum Spirochaetota; class Spirochaetia; order Treponematales; family Treponemataceae; genus Treponema_D; species Treponema_D ruminis. Next base: position 2,537,494 of record CP031518.1, read on the forward strand.
GAAAGGACTTCCGCACAGCCCTGTGAACAGTCGCTGCACTGAGAGTAGATTCGCTCGTCATCCTTTACGGCCCGTTTGCTCGAATCTTTTTGCAATGTGCTGGCTCTTCCGTGAAAAGCAAGCACCGCACCGAGACGATTGTCTCTTGTTTCGACTTCTGACTTTACAATATCAATTGCCATTTTAGTACCTCCAGTTTTATTTGAATCAGGCTAGATTTCTTTGTAATCAAAGCCAGGGAATTTGTTGTCGTTTTCAAGGAAATAGGTCCACATGTCCCGATAGAAATTGTCTTCCGGAAATTCCTGGATTATCTCTTTCAGTGCACTTGCATAAAGGTCGATGTCAAAGAATTCCTCCAGCTTGGCATTGGTCTCAATGTAGTTCCAGTTGGCAAGAATCTCGTAAATAGAAAGCACGCCGTTGTAATTGGGATCAGGATTGTATGAGCGGTCGCCATTTGTCTCCTTTTCGTAGATGTAGCGGGTAATATAGTCAACATTCTCGCCTGTGAGCCGGGCAAGGCTTTTTACAGATTCTTCAGGATTCGTAATATAATCCTTGTAGGCACGAATCTGACCTTTGAGGTAAGCCTTGTATGCATCCTTGTTTTTTGAGAATGACGGTCCATAAGCGTACTGACGGCAGCAGACATAATCTTTCTGAAGGTGAGTAAGATGGAAGACATGCTCAAGACCGATTGAGCAGGCCGCCTCCAGATATTCAGAAGAAATAAGGCCGATATCAAGAGTTCCTTTCGCAACTGCCGAAGAAATTGCAGGATAGCCGTCGATGATTCTGTAGTTTATGTCCTCGCCGACCTTGTAGCCGTAGTCATTTCCCAGAGCAGCCTTTGAAATCATTTCTGCCGTGGAAAGATGGATGACTCCGATTGTCTTTCCCTTCCAGTTTTTTGGATCGCGAAGGAATTCTGCCTCATCTTTTCGGGCAACGACTTCCATTCCGCCGGAAAGGGTTCCTGCAAAAATCGTGATATCCGCACCTTGTGCCCCGTAACTGATTGGCGGAATAACCTGCTGATAAGCCGCATCAAGCTTTCCGGCCACAAGAGCTTCCGGAGTTCCAATCATTTCAAGCGTGGTGTAATTCGGCTTGAAACGATAGGCTTCAAAATAGCCCTTTTCCTGGGCAATTTGAATCAGGGGATTGACGACTTTGTTTGCCGTTACAGCGATGTTGAAAGAATAATATTCTTCCGCAGCCTTTTTCCCATTGCAGGAAGAAAGGCCAAGCGCCAAGACGAGAGCCGTCCCAACCATCATGAATTTTGTCTGTTTTTTCATAATGTACCTCTTCTATTTTTATTTTTTTAATTTCTAATTTAGTAATTCCACTTTATGTAATGCTTTTTTGTAACATCAATGAGCGAATTCAACACCGTAACCACAAGTCCAATGAATATGATTCCTGCTATTGCCTTTGTGTAGTTGGCAAAATTCAGTGAGAATCGGACATAGTAGCCCATGCCGCTGTCAGCACCAAGCATTTCAGCCACCGTAAGCGTCATGAGAGCCGTAGCGAGCTGAATTGGAAGTGCGTTTATAAGACGCGGCATGTTGAATGGAATGATGATTTTGAACAGAATCGTGGGCGTGGAAAGATTTAAAATCTTTGCGGCATTGATGATTTTCTGCTCAACGAAAGCCGTGTTGTTGATTGAGCCCATGAATCCGCCCCAGAAATTGCTGAGAAAAATTACGCAGAGAGATGCCATGCGGAAAGTGGGCACGATAAGCACAATGTAAGGCGTGTAAATAAGTGCCGGAACCGTGGAAATCGCCTTGGCAATTGGGTAAATGGCCTTTGTGAGCCTGTCATTCCAGCCGACGAGAGTTCCCAGAATTGTTGAGGAAGCTCCGGCCAAAACCATACCGATGACAATCAAAATCATTGAATTTACAAAGCCTGTCAGAATCACCTTCCAGTCAGAAAGAAAGACATAGAAGACATTTTCCGGAGCAGGAATAAATATGTATGGAAGAAGATTGAGGCGAGACACACAGAATTCCCAAATCAGCAGGAAAATAAAGACGAAAGTCGTGATGTCAAGAGAAGACTGGCGTTTTTTGATTTTTGTAAGTCCCAGATGAAATCCCAGCTCAATGAGCACAAGCACAATTCCAAAAACAAGGGGAGATTTTAGGCCTGAGCGCATTTCTGAAGCATATTTACTCGGAAGAAGAAAACACAAAAGGATAAGCAGAAAAAGTAAATTTGGAAGGTTAAAGATTCTTTTTTTCATATTACCACCTCATTGTCGTTTACAAAACTCGTGACTTCGTTATAGAACAGATGATTGAGTTTTTTGCTCAATCTTTTGTATTCCGGGCTCTCATACACCGCTTCCCTGACCCTTGGACGTGGAATGTCCACGTCAATAACTGAATGAATTCTGAGCGGCATCATGAACACGATTTTATCTGCCAGCAGGATTGCCTCGTTCAAATCGTGGGTTACGAATACAACCGTCTTTTTCTTTTCATCCTCGCGCCAGAGTTTAAGAAGCAGAGCCTGCAGATTCTCGCGGATTTTTGCATCCAAAGCTCCGAAGGGTTCGTCCATCAGAAGGATTTCCGGATTGCAGGCCATAGCCCTGGCGATTGCAACACGCTGCTGCATTCCGCCTGAAAGCTCACCGGGAAGCTTGTCCTCGTAGCGGTTGAGCTCGACTTTTTTAAGGAAGTCGTCGGCGATTTCATCAGCTGCCTTGTGTGAAATTTTTTCGCCCTTCTTTTTCCTTGTTTCATAGACGGCGAAAGAAACATTTTCCCGGGCAGTCATCCATGGAAAAAGCGAATAATTCTGGAATACCACGGCTCTCTCCACGCCGGGGCCAGAAATATTCCTGCCGTTGATTTTGACAGTGCCGCTGGTAGCCTTGTTCAGTCCCTCAAGAACCGAAAGCAAGGTGCTTTTTCCACAGCCACTCTGCCCTACGATACAGATAAACTCTCCTTTTTTGATGTCCAGATTGATGTCTTTCAGAGCCTCGTAAATTGAATTTTCAGATTCATATACGAGCCCCAGATTTTTGATTTCAATCGCAACTTCATCAGTTTTTTCAGAATCAAAAGGAACGATATATTCAGTCATGAACCCTCCTATAATGCCGGCAAGAAAGCTATAACCTACCAACATGGTATGTTATATAGGAATTACAAAATCTTGTGAAATATAAATTTTTTATTAAGGCTATAGTTTTTTTTGATATGTAAAAAAAGGCTGCCCTTTTTGAAGGCAGCCTGAAAGAATTGACAAAATGAAGCTTATGAACCAAGTTTTTCCTGGAAAGTTTGGCCCGTAATTGTTTTTCCCTCAAACATAGTGTTGTAAATGTCTTCCATGAGGCGAAGTCCACCCTGATAACCAACATAAGTTTTAGAAAGGATTAGCTGCTGGTTTATAGGTGCACTTGAATACAGGAAAATATTTCCAGTTTTCTTTGTATATGCCCTTTCCCAGTCACTTCCGAACACAACCGCACGGCCAGACTTCTTCAATTCAGGTTCGATTGCGAATTTAATTTTTTCAGAATCGGGCTCAAATACAAGCGTATCTTTATGTTCAGGGAATTCCGCCTCAAAAACGCGCCTTACAAAGCCTTCATTTTTCTGATTCGGATTGTCAGTCACAAAAACGCCTTTCGGAACATAACCGACTTCTTCCTCGAGGAATTTTGTGATTCCAATGGAAGAAAGGCTGTCACCAGTCACGTACAATTCATAGGGCAGGTTAATTAGAAGCGTCGCAAAGAAATCTGCCGTGCCGACAAAGTAGTCATAGAAAATTTTTTCCTCACGCTCAATGACTGACTCAACAAATTCTTTTTTTAGTCCTGCAAACTTTCCTACTTCCCGCAAAAAACGGCTGCTTTCATTACCGCCCACAGGCAGAACCGGATAATGAAGGTATGGAGTGCCGTATTTCTTTTTAAGATGCTCCACGACATCAAGCCCGACCCAGGGGGAAACAAGCAGATTGAATTCAGCGTTCGGAATATTTTTCCATTCAGAGACACCGGCACTGCTCGTGCCAAAAAGAATGTTTACTTTAAGGCCCAGTTTTTCAATCAATTCTTTTAATGCCGCAAGGTCGCCACGCCAGAAAGGATTTTGAGCCGGAACGTCTGCAAATACATTCACAAGACCTTTTTCAACGGCAGGGCGAACGTCACCGACGAACTGATCGATTATTGCTTTTTCGACAATTTCATGACCAACATAACTTGTGCCCTTAAATCCCGAAGTCTCTGCACCGACAACAGGAAGCCCCTGCTCTGCAAATGATTTTGCCACGCTTGCAGTGTTGTCACCGATGATGCCCGCCGTACAACCGGAAAGAAGAACGAATAAATCTCCCTTCATTACTTTGAGCGCGCCCTCAACTTCGCTCCGCAATTTTTTTTCACCGCCAAAAACAACGTTGCTTTCGTCAGTATTTGTGGACGGAACCTGGTTTCCGCCTGCATAACATTCCCCCTGATAGCCGGAAGTCGCAAATTCATGAACAACTCCAGAACATCCAGGTCCTGAATGAACGACAGGGATTGCCCTTGGAATTGCAAGGACTGTATTTTGTGCCCCAAGCGCACAGGTGAATCTTGGTTGTGAAATTTCTCCATTCATAAATTTTTCTCCTAATTATTTTTCTACAAAGGTGAATGGATCTGTGTCTTCACTCATCCACCAGTCTGAATATGGAAGGACTGTATGCTTTGCAAAATTCTTATACAGCTTTTTTGACTGCATTGAACGCTTGATGCGTCGCCCCAGGTCAAGGATTCCGTCATATCCAACGGCCTTATCCGAGTCATTTTCCATGATTGCAGGAATTCCCAGCTTAAAGCCAAGAACCGCAAGCCCCGGATGGCGAACAAGCAGAAAATCCGGTTTTAATTGTTTGAGGAATTTGACGACCTGATAGGGCTGTTTATTACAAATCGAAACATTGGGCACGTTTCCGACGGCCTGTACGAGATATTTCGCTGTGTTTACTTCCGGATTATCATATTTTTTATCGTGGTGAAAAGTCGTGATGCCGATAACTTCAAGTCCCAAATCGTGAGCGACACTGGCAAGATTATGAGCAAAAGCATCGCCTGCAAAGACATAGACCTTTTTTCCCTTGAAGAATTCCCTTAGAGAATCCAGTTCCGGTTTAATTCGCTCATGCTCGCTCCTGATTGCAGCCTCAACGATTGAGTGTCTGTTTGTAAGGGCTGCCACAGCACGAAGCCAGCGGTCAGTCCACTGCAAGCCATAGGGAGAAGGGGCTTTTACCTGTGGAACGCCGTATAATTCTTCAAGCTTGTCGCTCATGAATGTAGCAAGGGTCTCACAAATTGAAGATGAACAGGCAGCTTCGGTCATTTCTGCAAGTTCTTCTGTGGTACGGGTCTCAATCAAATAGTTTGGACGAAGCCCGATGGTCTTTAAAAGCGGGGAAAATGAATCAATTCCGTTAAAATTGAAAATATTGACCAGGTCTTCCTGCTTCTTTTTGGGTGGTTTTACGGCAGCATTGAGAACCGCATTAAAAGAAGCATCAAAACCTGTTGACCAGATTCGAGACTTAAAGCCTTCACATTCAACGGCAAAGACAGGGATTCCCAATTCGTCCGTCATTTCCTCTGCAAGCGACTGCACGTCATCTCCGATAATGCCTGACGCACAGGAAGTTGTAATATAGATGACTTTTGGATTATATCGTTTGTATGCTTCATCGACGGCATGGCGCAATTTGTTTATGCCGCCATAAATTGTGTCCGATTCCTGAATATTTGTACAAATTCCATGATGATGGAAGTCCCGGTTTCCGCGCATCTGAGCAACATTCGTATTGGTAAAATAGTTTGCAGAAATTCCGGCATAGCAGCCAATTGGAGAATGGGATACAACAGCTGCATCCAATACGGAATATACCTGCATGATGGCACAGCCCTGCTGACAGTTCCCACACTGACTGAAATTAAAGCGGCCAATCTTAAGTTCATTTTTTTCTGAGCCTTCCACAAGACCTTTTGCATCTCCATGATAGGTCAGAATTGTTTGCAGTCGTTTTTCACGAATCTCAACTCTTTTTTGTAGTCCTTTACTCATTTTTGTACCTCATTTTATTAGTTTGTCAATTATTTTTTCCGTATGAAGATGCAGATAATCAGATTGAAAATCTAGTTGAAAAGTCAGGGTATTGATTATTATTCGCTTCAAAATATGTCCACATATCCTTATAAAAATTTTCATCCGGGTACTCGCTGATTACTTCTTTTAATGCCTGAGCATATAAGGAGATATCAAAAAATTCCTCGAGCTTCCTTAATGACTTTCCCTCATCTGCCTGAAGGTACCCCTGCCCCAGCATAGTCGTAAATACTTCAAGGGTTCCGTTGTAATTGGGATCCGGATTATATGTCATGTTCTGGCTTCCTTCACTGTCATACATATATTCGCGGACAAAATCAAAATCCTGACGTGAAGCGCGGACGATTGCATTTATAGCCTTCTCTTCATCGGTCTTGTAGACTTTAAATGCCCGGATCTGCCCCTTAAGGTAGGCGATATAAGCGTCTCTGTCAGAACGAATTTTTGGTCCATTTGCGGTCTGACGACAGCAAACATAATCTTCCTTTAGAGTTGTCTGCGGAAAAAGGTAAACCAGTCCCTGAGATATACAGCTGTCCACAAAAAATGAATCTACGATTGCAATATCTGTCGTTCCGTTCAATGTGGCGGCGATAATTGCTTCGCATGAGTCAAAGAGCTTCCAGTGAACATCTTTTTCCAATTCCCACCCCTTATTTAAAAAATATCCCTTTGTAATAAATTCATCAGTTGAGAAAATTCGGTCTGCGATTGTCAGCCCGCGCCAGTTGTCAGTATTTGTCAGGTCAACTTTTGCAGCAACTTTTTTGTTTGCAAGAATCGCTTCACCGCCAGTAATTGTTCCTGCAAAAAGCGTCAAATCAGCTCCTTGAGCGGCCTGTGCCAGTTCGGGAATGATTTCAACGTACAGGGTGTCAGTTTTTCCGACCTGAAGGGCCTCGAATTCTGCGGAACGGTCAAAGCGGTCGAATTTCAGGCTCAATCCATATTCCTTAAAATATCCTTCCTCATCAGCAAGCTGAATCAGGGGATTTACATAGGGATCTCCCATATCGACGCCGACACTCAATGAATATTTGCCGGCAACCTTCTTTTCATTACATGACAAAAAGAGAGCGCTTAGACAAGCTAATACAACACAAGCAGTTTTTTTAAAATTTGATTTTTTCATAGTTTTTCCTCTTTTAAGTTTTATTAAACGACCTTTCGTTCCTTTGATTCATCCCAAATAATGCTCTTGTAAAGCAAGTCAAGATTTTCAGAAACCGGAGCGTCTTTTGGACGCACTATCACGTCTGCAAATTTCTCATAGCGTTTTAAAGTCGGAAGTTCGCTTTTCAGATAGCTTTTACGCAAGTCTTCTTCCGTCTCGACCTTATCGTTTACGGCATAGTCATATAAATTTGCGAATTTGCCATAGGAAAACAGCAGAGGATTCTTTTTGCTTTCATCTTTCGCACCTTCTGTTGCTTCCTCAATTATTCTTTTTGCGCCAATCTCCAGATCGCCGTCGAGCCAATAAAACGTACCAATTTGGCTCAGGACACGGTAACCGTCTTCATTTCCTGAAAATCCGCTGCCAGTCGAAATTACAGCGGAGAGTTTCTTTTCATTTTTAAACCGCTCGACCAAAAGACGGCCTACTCCAGCTTCCGCAAAATTATAGCCTTCCTGACCACCATAAAAATAAAACTTTGTAATATGAATTCCGCAAATCCTTGAAACTTCCTGATCAGTGTCAATGAAGGGAACTCCAAGTTTTTCGGCCAGTGCCTTGCCAAGCGTTGTTTTGCCTACATGCTGCGCGCCTATCAAAATAATGCAGGGTTTCATTTTGACCTCCTCGTGTAGAAAGTGAATTTATCAAATTCAACCTACTGACACGCTATGTTATACAAAAAGAAAAGAATCGTGTGAAATACAAATTTTCTATAAAAGTTAAAGATTTTAGCTATTTATATATATTTTCTATATCAGAAATAAGATTTTCTTATATCGTTTGCGTGATTTTAAAACAAAAAAGCTTTCCTTCATTCCACAAAACCTGTGAGCATAAAGGAAAGCTCTCTGTTTTTTATACAGCCGGTCGTATTTTTTCTTCTTTATCCCATCTACCGTCCTATTGGTTAAAGTGTTTTGGGATACAGTTTTTCAAAATCAGGATATGTATTATTGTGGTTCACAAAATAAGTCCACATGTCCTTATAAAATTGATCCCCAGGATTTTCAGCAATGACTGCCTTAAGGGCATCTGCATATATCGAGATGTCAAAATAATCTGCGAACGGACGGGCATTTTCCCGTTCAATGAAGCCAAGCTCCAGCAGTACGTCATATTGTGGAGCACATCCGTTATAGTATGGATCCGGAATGAAGGTAATGTGGCCTGTACCGTCCGGATCATAAATATGCTCATAAACCCACTGGTCATCCTGACTTGTTACTTTTTTTATTACTTTGACAGTTCCCTTTTCGTTGGTGTTGAAGTATTTCCATGAATAAATCAGGCCTTTTGTCCAATTTACAAATGACGCACGGTCAGCCCTCAATTTTGCTCCGTTTGCTGTCTGGCGGCAGCAGGCAAAATCCGGTGAAAGGTCAACGAGCTCACCAATCTGAACAAGACCTGAAGCTTCCGCAACTTCTCTTAAAGCATAATAGGGTGAAATTATATCTACATCTCCATGCTTGCAGGCGGCAATTATTGCCTCATCATTTTCAAAATACTTATAGGTCACTTCATCGTAACCGATTCCATATTTTTCTTTGAGAGAGGAACGGATTACACACTCGTCTGTAGCACCTGCAAATACACCGATAGTTTTTCCCTTCCAGGTTGCCGGATTTTTTGCTTCTTCTGCGACGCTTTTGTTTGCAAAGAGCAAAAGTCCACCACCCATGGTTCCCGCAAATATGACGATATCGCTGCCATTTCCACCGGCGATTATTGACTGCTGCAGGGCGTTCAGCCTTCCGTCACTCTTTCCTGCCAAAACAGACTCCAGTCCGGTTGTATATTCCAGAACCGGATAGACTCCATGCTCTTCAGCGATTCCGCCTTCTGCGTTTAGGTGAAGGATAGGCGAATAATTTGAGCTTAAAAGAAGGGTCAGATTCAGGACGGGAAGATTTTTGGCATTTTTTTTAGCGCAGGAGCCCAGTAACACTGTCACCGCAAGAGTTACGCTCAAAAATCCAAGTTTAATTATGTTTGTTTTTTTCATGTCTTTTCCTCTTTTTTCAATTCTGAGTTAATTTTTCAGCTTGCCGTACGCTCACTTTTGTCATCCCAGACAATGCTGTCATAAAGAAGCTGGACATTTTCTTCAACAGAGGCGTCTTTAGGGCGGACAATGACATCTGCGAGTTTTTCAAATTCTTTCAGAGACGGAATCGTAACCCTGAGATAACTCTGGCGAATATCCTCAAAAGTTTCGACTTTATCATCAAGGTGATATGAATACAAATTATAGAATTTGCCATAGGTCATTAAGTGGGGATTCTTTTTGCTTTCGTCTGTAGTAGCTTCCTCGACAATTCTCTGAGCACCCAAATTGATGTCGCCGTCGAGCCAGTAAAGGGAACCGATTTTACGGAGCTCCTCAATGCCCGTTTCGTCCTGGAAAAACCAGCTTCCTGTTGAAATGACTGCCGAAATAGGCTTGCTTCCACTCAGTTTTTCAACAAGGATTTTACTGGCCTCAGTTTCAGCCCAATTGTAGCCGTCCTTTGCTCCCCGCTCATATGTAAACACGGTAATGTGCTTGCCAAAAGTTTTTGTTACAATCTGGTCCGTGTCATAAAAAGGAACGCCCAGTTTTTCAGCAAGTCCTTTTCCAAGAGTTGTCTTTCCGACATGCTGTGCTCCCATCAATACAATGCAAGGTTTCATATATTTTCCTCCAATTTTTTTAATCTGATTTATACTGCTTTTTGATAGTCAGGCTTTACATCCTCATCCCAGACAATGCTGTCATAAAGAAGCTGAACATTTTCTTCAACCGAAGCATCCCCTGGACGAACGACCACATCCGCAAGGCTTTCATATACTCCCAGTGAAGGAAGCGTCAATTCCAGGTGGTGCTTACGGATATCCTCAAGTTTTTCTACTTTTGGAACTGAAAAATACACATTGTAGAATTTTCCATTCTTCATAAGGTAGGGATTTATTTTTGCAGGATCAGTAGTTGCTTCTTCCATGAGGCGCTGGGCACCAAGTTCTATGTCACCGTCAATCCAATACAAACTTCCGATTTTACGGAGTTCAGCGATTCCCGTGTCGTCCGCCCAAAAGCCACTTCCGGTCGAAATTACGGCAGAAATCGGGGCAGAATTTTTGTATTCCGCTACCAGACGCTTGCACATTTCTGTTTCAGCCCAACTGTAGCTTTCATAACCACCTTCCGCGAAAAAAACACAAATATGCTTCTGAAAGGTTTTTGTAACCATCTGGTCAGTGTCATAAAATGGAACTCCCAGTTTTTCAGCAAGACCTTTACCGAGCGCCGTCTTTCCGACATGCTGTGCTCCCATCAATACAATGCAAGGTTTCATATATACACCTCCGTATAAATTTTAGATTACGCTATTTATACAGAATGTTGACAGGTGTGACAAATACAAATTTCCTATATAAGATATAATTAAAAAATATGTATACAAAAATCTTATTACTGCTATTGAGAAAAAATATTGGCAGAGATATGAAATATATTTTATAAGTATAGCTGGTAAATTTTTACCGGGAAGGGCAGCAGGTTATCTGACCTCTTCTAAATCTGCTGCTTTTCCTTAAAAAATCAGCCGCATCTGGAGCCAGACCACGCCGCCGTGGGTGGAATCCGAGACGCCCTCGCTCACAAAGCCGAATTTCTCGTAGAATGTGCGGAGTTTTTTCTTACAGGTAAGCACGATTCCTTTCCTGCCCTGGTCTTTTGCGTCAGAAATGACCTGCTCCATTACTTTGGAAGCAAAGCCCCTGTGCTGGAAGGCAGGATTTGTGTCCACGCCAAAAATCATCTGCCAGTCGCCCTTTTCTTCGTGGAGCAAAGGATTGTCGTACATTTCGTCCGTCAAATCTTTCCGGCTTGTGACAAGGCCGTTGATGAAGGAAATCAGTTCCCTTTCATTTCCAGTCTCGTCACATTCAAACAGGAGCCAGAAGTGATTTGGAAAGACTTTAAGCCGTCTTTCAATTGATTGCCGGCCTGCAGCCTCAGCTGGTGGAAAGCAGAGGGATTCAACCTCGCTCAGTTTTTCAAGGTCATTTAGACTCGCGTGTCGGATTTTTGTCATACAGCTTTCCTTGCAGGTATTGTGTCCTAAATAATGTAGTCAGAAGGCGGCAATATTCGCTTTAAAAACTGCTTTGTCCGCTCTTCCTTGGGGTGATAAAAAATATCGTTTGGAGAACCTTCCTCAACGACGTAGCCCCCGTCCATGAATACGACTTTATCGGCCACCTCTTCGGCAAAGCTCATCTCGTGAGTCACGACAATCATCGTATGGCCTTCCTTTGCAACCTGCTTTATAAGGGCAAGGGTTTCGCCGACAAGTTCAGGGTCCAGGGCACTGGTAGGCTCGTCAAACAGAATCACCTCAGCGTCCTGAGCCACAGCCCGGGCTATTCCCACACGCTGCTGCTGGCCTCCTGAAAGCTGGCTTGGATAGTAATCTTCTTTGTCGGAAAGGCCGACTTTTTTAAGTTCCAGTTTTGCCCGCTCAATCGCCTGAGCCTTTGGAACTCCGTGGCCCGTGACCAGAGCCTCAACAATATTTTCAAGTGCGGTCTTGTTCGCAAAGAGATTGTAATTCTGAAAGACCATTGAAGTTTTTCTTCTGACGTTAAGGACGTCCTTTTTCTTTGCGGCGTGCAGGTCCACCGAAATGTCTCCGATTGAAAGAGTGCCCTTGTCTGCCCTCTCCAAAAAATTTATCGAGCGCAAAAGGGTTGTCTTTCCGCTGCCGCTTGGGCCCAAAATGACGACGACATTTCCGTCTTCAACCGTAAGGGAAACATCATGCAGCACTTCAAGATGGCCAAAAGATTTTTTCACATGCTCAAGTTTTATCATTTTCCTCACCTTTTTTTCGACAGATGCTTTTCCAGGCGAACCAGGAAGAATTCAACGACCGCGTTTACAGCCCAATAGATAATCGCCGCCGCCACATAGCCTTCAACGTAGCTGTAAGTGTCCGCACAGGGAATCGTGGAACCGTTCAGCACGTCCACCACGCCAAGGACAAGGACAATCGAAGTGTTTTTGATTGAACCCAGCGTGTTGTTCGTAAGATTCGGCAGGGCAACAGGAATCATCTGGGGAATTATGATTTTTTTAAGTGCCTGAAAAGTCGAAAGTCCGCAGCTGTAGGCCGCCTCGTACTGACCTTTTGGAATGGCCAGAAAAGCTCCGCGAATCGTCTCACTCAGAATGATTGTCCTGCTCAGCGTAAATGTAAAATAAGCCAGCAGCATGGTTCCGTTTTTGCCGGGCTTAAAGCAGCTCAGGTAAATCAAGTGAAAAATCAAAAGCGTAACCATGAGCGGAATGCCTGAATAGACTGCGACGAAAACTTTAAACACTTTCTCAACAACCGGAACCTTGAAAATCCTGGCTACCGCAATCAAAGTTCCAAGGACAAGGCCCAGAGCCAGCGGGATCAGGGCAAGTTTGAGGGTGACGGGAATAAAAACCACGCCCGAAAGAAGGCACTTCCAGAGATACTCAAAACTGAATTTCATACTGCCCCCATCCTTACAGGCTTCGCACCGAAAGTCAGCTTTTTGTCGATTTTTGTGGTGATTGCCGTGAGTACAAAATTAATCAGCACAAAAATCACCGCGATAATCACGTAGCTTTCAAGGCTGTGGCCTGTTGTGGCTCCAAGCGCGCTGGCTCTTCCGATAATGTCAATCACGCCAATCATAAAGACCAGCGAAGTTTCCTGAAAAAGACCAATCAGAGTAAGTCCGGTTGAAGGAAGGGCAACCCGCACAGCCTGGGGAAGAACAATCCTGACAAAGGCGTTGAATTCAGAAAATCCGCAGGCAATGGCCGCTTCCCTCTGACCTTTTGGAATCGAAAGAATGGCACCACGGAAAATCTCGCCCAAAAAGACTCCCTGATTTAAAATCAAGGCCAGGTCAACGAAAATGATTTTTTCCCACCTGCGTGAATCAATTCCGAAAAAAGTCTTGAGCACGATTGGAAGTGCGTAATAAACCACCAGCATCTGAACCAGAAGGGGCGTTCCCCGCTCAAAGGAAATGAATACCGTCAGAATCTGATTGAGAACCGGAATTTTTTTGATTCTGGCAGTCGCAATCAGAAGGGCAAGGAGAAAGCCCAAAGTGAAGGCAACCGCCACAATCTCAAAAGTAATCGGAAGCTTTACAATCAGAATCGGAAAATTCTGAATCAGCCTTTGCCAAGAAAATAAATCCGCCATAAGCTAAGCCATTTCTTTGTTTTTATTTGTTGATGTTTTTAGTCGTGTCTGAGCCCAAGTCTTTGATTGCAAGTTTTGCAAGCTCGCCTGAATCAATCAGTTTTTTGAGGGCTCCGTCTACATCAGCCTTGAGGGTCGGATTGTCCAGATTGAAAATGAAATAAGCCGCTGAAGTTGAAATAGGCTCCTCAACGAGACGGAAAATTCCACCATATTCTTTTTGAATCTGGTTGAAGCTTGGAATATTTGTGAAGAATGCGTCATAAGTGCCGTTTTTCATTGCCGCAACGACCTGCTCGTTAGTCAGCGCCGCTGTAAGAATGGCATTAATCTGCTCGTTCGGGTGGTCTTCGTTCCAGTGCTGAAGAATTGCTCCAGTCGCGCTTCCAGTTTGAGCCTGAGCCGCCTTTCCAACCAGGTCTTTGAGGGAGTGAACGTCAGTATTTTCCTTCAATACGACGATGTATTTTGAAAAGTCATTGTAGCCGTATTCCGTAAAAAGATAATTCTTCCTTCGCTCCGGATTTGACTCATAGGCATGGGCACCGATGTCAACTTTTCCTGCTGAAAGGGCAAGCAGAATGTTCTTGAAGTCAAAAGTCTGGAATTCAAATTTATACTGGGGCAAAAGCTCGTCAATCGCCTTCATTACGTCAATCTCGTAACCTGCAAGCTCACCCTTTTCATCAAGATAGCAGTAAAGCTGCATGTCAGAGCCTGTACCAACGATAACGGTCTGAACTTCAGTCTTTTCCTTTTTGCATGAAAGTAAGCCAAAAGTCAAAAGGGCAAGTGCCAAAGCCAAAACAGTCTTACCAAGATTTTTTAAAGTAAATTTTTTCATAAAGCCTCCTCTCTAGGTCGTTATTACCTAGCACAGTAGTAGGTATATATTTTTTTAAGAATCTTTTCTAATATATTTTTTTTATAGGTGTTATAGGATTTTTCTATAAGTTAGGACAAAAAAAATTCTTAAAAGAATTAAACTGTGACTGTAACTTCGACGATGCTCAGTGACCGTACGAATTTAGCACACAAAGCCCGCGATATTCAAAGTCCGCCGCACCGCATCGATGTAATTCAGGCTGATTTTTTCGATTTTTACGCTGCTTTTTGAAATGTAGCCCAGCTCAAAACTGTGGCTAAGTCCGTCATCGGGATTCTGTAGCGGAACAAGGACAAAATCTTCGTTCGTTTCTTCTGCAAATACACCGGAAAGAAAAGTGTAGCCGTCAAGAGTTTTTAGAAGGTTCAGTTCCGTGGCCCGGTCAGCAACCGTAATCGCCTGATTCAGGCCGTAGCGTTCAATCACTTCATCGGAGAAAAATGACTTAACATCGTCGGTGTCAAAGGTCACGAAGCGGTAATCCGAAAGTTCGTCGAGCGAGACCGACTCTTTTTTTGCCAGCGGATGATTTTTGTGAAGGTATACAAAGGCATTACATTCGGTGAGATGATGAAATTCAAGGTTATTCGATTTGAGACTTTTTGAAATTGACTCGCGGTTGGAATCACTCAAGTAAAGAATGCCGATCTGGCTTTTTCCGAGGGCAACATCCGCAATCACAAGCGAAGCTTTTTTTTCGCAGAAAGCAAAATCATAGTCCTCGTCCGAAAAATCCTTTACGATTTCGACAAAGGCCTTCCGCGCAAAGGCATAATACAATGTCGTGACCGAAAAAGTTTTCTTTTCTGACGAAGTATATTTTTTGAGAAGTCTTTCGTAATGTGAATAAAATTCTCTGGCGTCACGGATGAATCTCGCACCAGTTTCTGTCGGCTTCACTCCGCGGGCTGTGCGGTTAAAAATCTGAAAGCCAAGCTCATCTTCCGCGTCATGCAGAGAAGCTGAAAGAGAGGGCTGCGAGACAAAAAGCCTTTCCGCAGCCTTGTTGAGCGAAGTAGAATCTGCCACGCCAAGAATGTATTTTATTTGCTGTAGAGTCATAAAACTCTAGCGTTTGCTTTCAGCGTTGATGAACTTTTCGTTGCTCTGCTCGTACCACCATTTTGTATACGGAAGCTTGATTCGGGCGGCAAGGTTTTTCTCGAATGAGCGGTTTGTAACGGTGTCGCGAATCAGTTTTGCAAAGCTCAAAGTTCCCTCGTAGCCAAAGACTGTGTACTCGTCGGCAACGAAGACTGCGGCATAGCCCTGCTTGATTGCCCAGACGGTTGTACCCGGGTGTCGGCTAAAGTAAACGTCAGGCTTGTAGCGGTTGAGGATGTTCAAAACCTCGTAGTTCTGCTGGTCGGCCACGGCAACCTTCATGTCCTTAGGGCTGTTTTTGAGCAAATGCTCCAGTGCCGGCGGAACTTCCCCGTTGTCGTACTTGTAATCGTAGTGCCATGCAAGGGCGTAATCGATTGTCATGCCGAATTCCTGCAAAACGCGGGCAATCTCGTAAGTAAAGCCTGGTCCCATTCCGATTACAGCCCGAAGTCCACGAAGCGGCTTGATTGCCTCTTCAATCTGCGGAATAAAAATCTCGCGCTGTTTTCTGATGTAAGCTTCAACCTGCTCACGGCGGCCAATTGCATCCCCGATTCCACGAAGCCATGTTTCAAATCCTGTAACACCTGAATGGTTGATTGTGCGGACATAAGGAACGCCGTAAGTCTCTTCCAAAGCGTTTCCAAGATAAGTTCCCAGAGTACCGCAGATACAGACCGTTGCCAGAGCCTCGCTCAAATGGCTAAGTTCTTCGATTGTCGAGTTACAGTACAAAAACTGAGGATCTGCGTCAAAGACTTCGTTGAAAATCTTTGTAATCTGAGGGCGGGCGCTCTCGTAGAAGTTCTTGATGTTGATGATTCTACGTTTTTCTTTCGGTGGCTTTACGATTCCCTGCAAAACGGCGTGATCGGAAATATCAAAACCACTCGCCCAGATTCGGCTCTTGAAGCCTTCGCAGTGAACAGGAATCACAGGAATCGGAAGTTCCTCGTTGATTTCGTCGGCCAGCCCGTCAACGTCCTCACCGATAACGCCCGAAACGCAGGAAGTCGAGATAAAAATTGCGTCCGGCTTGTAAGTGTTGTAGGTGTGCTCAACGATTTTGCGCAGGTCATTCATCGCGCCAAAAACCGTGTCCTTTTCGTTCAAGTCCGTGCAGACAAAGACCGAATTTGTGGTTTTGTTGATTCTGGCTGCAATCTGGCCGAATTTTACGTTGTCGTTTGAGGCCATTGCGGTACAGCCTGCCGGTGCATGATAGACGACTGCCACATTTCGGATTGCGGCAAGGGCATTCAAGGCACAGCCCGAAAGACATGAGCTTGATTGTGAGAAGCATCGCTCGCGGTTTTTGAGTGAGCCGCATTCTGAACGGTATACGAGCGTTTCAAGGTCGCCCACAAAACCTGTGATTGAGCCGAGTCGGTTTTCACGAACGGCAAGATTTGCGTTTTTAAAGTTATATGGCATGGTTATCTCCTAAAGTTTCAATTTGCTCATTGCGGCTGAGAAAATCTGCTCAAGCAGATGAAGTCCGCCTGAGTAGCCTGCGATGTGGTCGTTGATTACGAGCTTTTCAAGCATCGGATAGCTTACGTTCACATAATGCGCACCGATTTCAGCAGCAAGCTTTTTCTCCCAGTTGGAGCCGATAATCAGCGGAGTGCCCGCAAAGTCGGTCTTTTTAATCTGCTCGTGAATGTCGTGACCGTCTGTCGTAAACTGAACTTCTGCCTGAATTCCGTAGTTGAGATTTGAAATCTCATTGGCAATCTGTGTACGGAAGGCTTCCGGCGCATCGTCAGTGATAAAGACTTTCTCCGGGAAGAGTCCCATGTCGTTTACAAGGAATTTTGTGACTGCCATAGTGTACTGGCTGTCGCTTGCAACCGTAAAACGCTTGCCCAGGATTCGGGTTTCAAGCAGGGTGTCTGCAAATCGCTCGATATAATAGTAGAATTCAGCTTCTTTTTCGGTGATTACCTTTTCAACCAGATCTTTATCCGCCCCAGTGAATTCCTGTACAGCACGAAGGAATTTTGTAGTTTCTGTAGCACCAATCGGCAGAATCGGATAATGCAAAAGCGGAACCTTGAATTTTGTCTCAAGATATTTTGCGCTTTCCAAACCAACCCACGGCGAAATCAGAATCGTGAACTCAGCCCGTGCGGCATTTTTGATGTTCTCGATTCCTCGGCCAAAGCCGAAGATCGTATTTGGTTTGAGACCGATTGCAGAAATCAGGCTCTCAATTTCACGAAGGTTTCCGAGCCAGTAAGGATCCTGCTGCGGCGGGCCTGCGAAAATGTTGACCAGACCTTTGATTGTTCCGCCGGCTTCTTCACGCTCGTCGCGGACTTCCGGGCGGTTAAGGTACTGTTCGAAGATTGACTTCAAAATCCAGTCGTGGCCCACGTAGTTGTTGCCTTTAAAGCCAGGAGTTTTTGCCCAGATTACAGGCTTTTCTTCGTCCTCAAATTCCTGAGCAACTTCCTTGATGTCGTCGCCGATAATCTCGCCCGTACATCCAGAAAGTACCACGAACAAGTCAGCGTCGATTACGCGCAGTGCATTGTGAATAGTCGAGCGCAATTTTTCAGCACCGCCAAATACAACTTCCTTCTCCGAAATCGAAGTACAAGGGAAGATGTTCGGGCTGTATCGTCCGCTGGTTCCATTGTTGTCGTTCAGTTTTGAAGCACATCCCGGTCCCGAATGAAGAACAGGAATTGCCCCCGTAATCGACTGAACAGTCTGCATAGCCGCCAACGCACACTTGTATCGCGGCTGATCAAGAATTTTCGCCATACCTAATACCTCTTTTGTTTTCTTTCTTTTATTTTTATTCTGTATTCGTTGATTTTTGCTATTGCTTCTTCAATCGGAAGAACTATGTCGTAGGCAGTCACGTCGTATTTTGCCAGTGCACGGATTGCATGCGGGCCTATGCGCGCAACCAGAACATAGTCAACATCGCTCAGAGCCTTCGCAATCTCGTCCATGGGAGAAGAGCCTGATCCCGCTCCGTTGTGACCGCCGCAGCCAGAATCGCTCCCAGACTGCACTCCTCCACAAGAGCCGCCTGAGCAGGCAGCCGTGACATCTCTCTCCCCGATGTCCTCTGCCTTGCCGCTCTCTTCATCAACTTCGAAAATCAAAAAAGACTGAACATGTCCGAAATGAGAATCGACTGTTTTTCCATCGCTCGTGGCAACCGCAACCTTATATTTTTCTGACATAGTACCCCTGTAAAGCAAAAGATTGTTTCTGGTAATACGGATAACCTATCGCCTTACTAGGTTTATTCTATAGGTTTTAACCTACTTATGCAATAGCTAAAACCTTTTTTTTTATATTTCTGAAAATTTACCTTGACAATTTGAGGCAGAGGCATTATTATAATTTTTAGATTGTATACAATCTAATTTAGTTAAATATTTATTCAAACGGAGGTTATATGAAATTCGCTGTAAGATATTACACTAAAACCGGTAACACAAAGCGTCTTGCAGAAGCAGTTGCAAATGAACTTGGCGTTGAAGCCCTTCCAATCAGCGAAGGCCTTAACGAGCAAGCCGACATTTTGTTTTTGGGAAATTCTTACTATGCTTTTACAATCGACCCGGAAGTCCGCTCTTTTATCGCTGGTCTTTCAAAGGACAAAGTCGGCAAGATTGTAAACTTCGGTTCGGCAGCCCTGCTCAATTCAACTTACAAAAAAGTAAAGGCCGAAGCCGCTAAAGTCGGAATTCCAGTTGATGAAAAAGAATTCCATTGCAAAGGCGAGTTCAAGGCACTCCACAAAGGAAGACCAAACGAAGATGACTTAAAGGCTGCAAGAGAATTTGCACGCCAGTATAAATAATCAACACAAACACAAGGAGATTAAACTATGATTTATGATTACGAAGTAACAACAGGCAAAGGCGAGACACTTAAACTTTCTGAGTACAAGGGAAAGGTAATTCTTATCGTAAACACTGCAACAGGCTGCGGATTCACCCCACAGTACGCACCAATTGAGCAGCTTTACAAGGACTACCACGAAAAAGGCCTTGAGATTCTTGACATTCCTTGCAATCAGTTTGGCGGTCAGGCTCCGGGAAGCGACGATGAGATTCACGAGTTCTGCTCACTTCACTACAACACAACCTTCCCGCAGATGAAAAAATCTGACGTAAACGGCCCGAACGAACTTCCTCTCTACACATACCTCAAATCTCAGAAAGGATTCGAAGGCTTTGACGAGCATGAGTTGAAGGGAGTTCTCGAAAATATGTTCAATGCCGCAGATCCAGACTGGGCTAAAAAACCTGGCATCAAGTGGAATTTCACAAAATTCCTTGTTGACCGAAGTGGAAACGTAGTAGCCCGCTTTGAGCCTACTGCCGACATGGCCAAAGTTGAGGAATGTGTCAAGGCATTGCTTGGCTAAGTTTTTGCCCTAAAGGCAGCTGGCGGTTCTTGAGAAAATAAAGCGGCTCAAAAAAATAGGCTTTAGCGGGCGCAAAAATGTTTTGAGTCTTGGCCTGAACATTATTTTTGCGGCCGCACTGCTTGCACTCTTCCTAAAAGATGGAAAAGGAAACACTTGCGAAACTTTGACAGAAATCACACTCTTCAGCTTTTATTTTCCATAAAATAATCAAGCAGCTCATAAATCCATTCATGCAGATTTGTAAAATTAAATCCCAGTTCGCGGGCTTTGTCGGTGTTTATGCTGTGCTCAACTTCACCGTTATAGGGAGCATTTTCGCCATCGCCAGAAATAACCGCCTTTGAGCCAGATTTCTTTTCGATATATTCTATGATTTGCCTTAAGCTGACTGTGCCACAAGAAGCCCCGTTTACAGCCCCCTTAAAATCTTTGTCTGCAAGAAAAGCCATAAAGGAACCGGCTTCATCGGAGCGGATAAAGCTCATCTGACAGTCAAGGTTGTCGATTTTCATGGGAAGTGAATTAAGGACGTGCTCAACATAGAATTGCAAGCGCCTGGTGTAGTCATCTTTTCCGATTACATAGGGGTAACGCACCGCAATAAAATTTCGGTCTGAATATTTCTGCCACAAGGCACATTCCGCCTGGCGTTTTACCTCGCTGTATGAAAAATCAGGCCGGTCGCACCAGACAAGTTTTTTTGAAAGCGGATCGAATTCAGATTCTTTTATATCAAAATGCTTTTTTTCATAGACGGCCGTGCTTGACATATAAATGTATTTGTCGCAATCAAGCACGTCCAGCAATTTTCTGATGTCATTGGAACTGTAGGCAATCTTATCAATCACAAGATCAAAATGTCTGCCGGAAAGCACATTCTTTAAGCTTTCGGCGTTCGTCCGCTCAAGCACAAGACGGCTGACTCTTTCACCATAAGAATCTGATGAAGTGCCCCGCGTCGCAATCGTAACTTTGTGGCCATTTTTTAGAAGTTCATTTACCGTGTGAATTCCAAAAAATCTTGTTCCGCCCAAAACTAAAATATTCATGCTTAATTTTAACTTATACAAAAGCAAAGAATCAATCCCGAAAAATTCCTTGCTTTTCAGATATTCCCAACTTACAATTATAAAATCATCTGGCACATACCACTATTACGGAGGAAAAATGTTCGGCTTCAATTATTATACACCTACAAAAGTCGTGTTCGGAAAGAACACCGAAGAAAAAGTCGCGGATTTGATTAAGGAATTCGGCGGAAAGAAAGTTTTGATTCATTATGGCGGCGGAAGCGTGGTTCGCTCAGGTCTTTTGCCTCGTGTCAAAGGCTTTTTGGACAAAGCCGGAATCAACTATCTGGAACTTGGCGGTGCTGTTCCCAACCCTCACCTTGGGCTTGTACGCGAAGGAATTGAACTTTGCAAAAAAGAAGGAATTGATTTCCTCCTCGCAGTGGGTGGCGGAAGCGCGATTGACTCAGCAAAGGCGATTGGTTACGGTGTGGCCAACGACGGCGATGTGTGGGATTTTTACGACTACAAGCGAAAAGTAACAGGCTGTCTTCCGATTGGCGTTATTCTCACGATTGCGGCAACAGGAAGCGAAATGAGCGATTCTTCTGTTATCACAAAGGAAAAAGGGCTTGTCAAACGCGGATATTCAAGTGATTTTGGCCGTCCGCGCTTTGCAATCATGAACCCGGAACTTACGATGACCTTGCCGGATTATCAGACTGCCTGTGGCTGCACGGACATAATGATGCACACAATGGAACGCTATTTCACGAACGGCGGCAACATGGAAATCACCGACTCAATGGCAGAAGCCCTTCTCCGCACAGTCAAAGAAAACGCAAAGATTCTTGCAAAAGATCCCAAGAATTATGACGCACGTGCCGAAGTCATGTGGGCAGGAAGCCTCGCGCACAACGGACTCACAGGCTGCGGAAACGACGGCGGCGACTGGATGACTCACAAACTGGAGCACGAGCTTGGAGGTCTTTACGACGTGGCACATGGTGCAGGGCTTGCGGCAATCTGGGGAAGCTGGGCACGATACGTTTACAAAGACTGCCTCCCCCGCTTCAAAAAATTCGCAATCAATGTAATGGACGTTGAAAAGGCTGGCACAGATGAAGAAATCGCGCTCAAAGGCATCGAAGCCATGGAAGATTTCTACCGCGAAATCAAAATGCCGACAAATCTCCGCGAACTGGGCGTAAAAGCCTGCGACGAAGACTTAAAACTCATGGCACACAAATGCTACGTGGGCACCGGCGGCCCCAAAGGCTCAGCAAAACTTCTGAATGAAGAAGATATGCTGGAAATTTTTAAGATGAGCCGGTAAAAGGAAATAAGTGGGCGTTGAACTAACGCCCATCAAGATAAGCGTTCAAAAACTTAGAAGCCAGGCTGTCTGGGAGAATATTCTTTCGGGCTTCATCTGGAGCAAACCATTTGTAAGAATCAATTTCTTTGTTCGGATTAAGTTCGCTAGCATCTTTTACGAAAGCCGTAAAATTGCACATAAGCGTGTTTGACTTTTCAAAGAAACTCGTTCTGTTGAAATGAACTCGGCTTGCAGTCATGCCTGTTTCTTCCTTGATTTCACGAACGGTGGCATCCTCAAGCTTCTCACCACGGTTCACATAGCCCGCAACAAGAATATAAACAGGCCGCCCATATTGCTGAATCAGAAGAATCTTTCCAGTTGACTCATCAATAACAATCATGCTGACAGCCACGTTATAAAGCGGGAACCGATACTGACCGCATTTTTCGCAATAAGGAACAAGCCCCTCACCTTCAAGCTCCTTTTCGACAAGAAGCGTACCACATTCTGTGCAATATGAACTCATGGAAATATTGTAGCAGGAAAAATTGAAGTGGGTAAGATAGTGGAGAAGAAAGCCAACAAAAGAATTTATTGGAAATTTTCAGCAATCATGTTAATCTGTTTCTATGCAGAAATCTACAACGGCATTTTTGAGCAGCAAAGGCAATTATTCAACTTTCTCTTTTAATGGCACAACCCTGACATTTTTGACTTCAAAGAATCTTGAGCGATACACAAAAGTCAAAAAATGGGATAACGGCTACATTGTCGTCATGGCAAAAAACAAATCGAAGAAATAGCAGAAAAAGCATTGTATAATTAAATAGCAAGGAGATTTTACAATGAAAAAAATATTATTGACTTTAATTTTTGCACTGCTTCCATTCACAATTTTAGCAGCTCCATTTGGCTTGAAAATGGGAATGTCTCTTGATGAAATCTCTGCACAATGTGAAGAAGAGCCTTCTTTTATGAAAGATGATGTCTATCTGGTGAAACCAAAGAAAAGTCACCCGATGTTTTCATATTATGCGGTATATGTAAATGAAAAGGTTGGTTTATATCAGATAAGAGCAATTTCTGACTCCGTTACATGTAACAAATATGGTACGGAAATTCAAAATGCTTTTAATTCTGTAAAAGACAGAATCGCTAAAACTTACGGTAAACCGAAGATCATAGATAAGGTTGATCCTAACATACATTCTTTTTTACAAAAAGCTGAGCATTGGTTTCAAAACTTAAAAGACGGTTCTTGTCAGCTTTCTGCAATTTGGGGTGAGAATACTCAACTTGCCGATGATTTAGAAACAGTTGCTTTGGACTGTGTAGCTGATAACAGTGTCTTTCATTTTGAAGATGCTCATCTTGTTCTATACTATTATTTTAGCAATGCTAAAGCTGTCGAAGATGAGCAAGATGATGTGTTTTAGAAATAATCCCATTATCTTGACTTTTACCCGAAATATGCTATATTAAAAAAGACGGAACACCATAGCAATGTGGTTGTCTCCTTTCAGCTGATTGAAAGCCTGCCAGAGTTTGACCACACGGGCAGGCTTTATTTTTGCTTCTTACAAGATTACTTGAAGAGAGCGAGTGCTTCTATAAGCAAAGTTACAATCGCAATGCCAAGCATCGCTTTTTCGTAATTCGTCATATCTGCACGAGTCTCCCATTCGTTAAGATTAGGAGACAGCCCACCTTGCTTGGTGTTCCAACGATTTAAATTTATACTATATTATTATACTAGTCAAGCATTTCTGTTATTCAATTCGCAACTTGTTTTCTGTGCAAATTCTGATATACTTTTGATATAAAATGTCAGCACTCAAAATAAGTACATATTGCGAAACAGAATAAAAATCATTCTATCATTTTATGGAGGATTCCCATGATTTTTGATTATTCAGATGGTGATTTTATTATGCCACTAGACGACAGCATGGGCATGGACTCTGACGGTAATCTGCACATGCGCATGGACGACAATTTATCTATGGAAATGGATTCGGGAGATCTTCATTTTACTTCCCCATGGAATAGAACTGACGATACTGATTTAAGCAATGAAGAAGATGATGATGACAATGATTTTCTTGGTCTAGGCAGATTCTTTCGTGGATTATGGTAACAAATTGATTATTCAGTCTCGCACAATCGAATCTATTGACTTTAGCCACCACACGGGTAGGCTTTATTTTTGCTTCTTACAAGATTACTTGAAGAGAGCGAGTGCTTCCATATAAACATTGCGACAGAATCAGAATAATGTGCTATAATCTATTCAAAAAAAGGACTAAATCATGAGCATTCTCCGCGTATTATTGTGCATTCTCTTTCCGCCACTCGCAGTTTTGGACAAAGGCTGTGGCTCAATCATCATCGTTACCCTTCTTACACTTGTCGGCTGGGTTCCCGGCGTAATCGGGGCTTTGGTGATAAACAACAAGTAACGCGGCTTTTCGGGCATCGTCGCGCTGCTTGAATGTCGGAGTTTCAAGTGCTAATCAGCAGTTTCCTAAGCCCTGACAAGTTTTCGAATTCCCTTGATTTTTGAAAAGATTAATGTCGCAGCAAATGAACTCGTAAAAGTCAGGGCAAAAATCAAAAGAATATACACAAACGGCCTGGATTCGGCGAAAGACTTGTACGGAATGAGCACGAGAAAAACGTCAAGAAAAAAGACATGCGTTATATAAACTCCAAACGAACTAGCCGAAAGAAGCTGCACTGCTTTTCCTTTTGTTTCCTGGCCTCCAGATATGGAGTTCATAAGCGTAAAAATTCCCACACCATAAACGAATGCAGGCAAAGTGTTCATCTCCACCATATAATCACGAATTTTCGGATTTGAATTGATTTTGAACTGAACGGAAAGCACAATAAAAACGAGGGCGACAAAACCAGAAACGATAATAAGGCTCCGGAGTTTACCTTTTGGCGGGAAAGTGACAAGATACCAGCCAGCGAGCATATACGGAATATATCCAGTGGCATATTCAAAATGGAATTTGTTCATAAAATCACGAACTGTGAAATCCATTCCATAAGTAAAAACACCTAAAGACTGAGAAGCAAACTGCACCACAATTGCAAGAACAATGAAGCCCAGAATATAATTACGGTTTTCCTTTTTCACGAAAAGCCTCAGAACAGGAACCGCAAGATAAGCCCCCACAAGCATAAACAGATACCAAAGATGCGGGAACCGACCTCTAAGCCGAAGAAGATAATCCAAGAACAATTTTGATTCGACTGGTTTTCCAGCAAACCGGGGAAGCCCAAAAGTCCGCCACGACGCATAGAAAAAAAGCCAGAACAAAAGGAGCATACAGATTCCCAAAAGAGACTTCGAATAAAATCGCTGCGTATCAAACTGTTTTTCCTCGTTCAAAAGCAGCGCCCCCGAAAGAAGCATAAAAAGCGGAGTTCCTGCACGCCCAAGACCATTAAAAATGTTTCCGATAACAAACGTGATATTGTCTGTGTCAGGATCAAAATATGTTACGACATACGCCGAAACATGAATCATCACAACCATTAAAATTGCAATTATCCTGATTAAGTCATAGCCAAAATCTCTTCGTGCAGCCATTCCCAGCTTCTCCTTTAAGAAAAATATATAACTATTTTAAGGAAAATACCACTGGGATAGGCGATATTTTTGCGTCTCACAAAATTAGAATCGCAATGACAAGAATCACCCGTGAGAAAAAGTTTCCTTCGTGTTAACCCGGCCCATGTAGATTTCACTTCCGATGTCGTACTCGCCTGGAACTCCGATTGCATCCGCACGGCAATGAGCACAGTGGGTAAAAATGTTTATGTATGGGAACGCGGCTTTTCGGGCATCGTCAAGCTGCTTGAATGTCGGAGCTTCCAGGTGCTTAAGCTCATTCTGAGGAATCAGCGGAATGATGTTGTAGATGTGCGCGCCTGCGTCTTTTACAGTGTAAGCGATTTCTTCTATGTGGCAGTCATTGATTCCAGGACATAAAACCGTATTCACTTTGATTAACATTCCTGTGTCTGAAAGGCGTTTGATTCCTTCAATCTGATTTTGAATCAGAATTTTTGCGGCCTCGACTCCTGTGTAAATTTTTCCGTGATAAATTATTCGGTTGTTGAGCTGGGCTTCGATTTCCGGCTGTACGGCATTGACTGTGACTGTGAGCGTGTCTATTCCAACCTCAACAAGCTCGTCCGCCTTTTCCGGCAACAAAAGTCCGTTGGTGCTCATACAGCGAATCAGCTGAGGAAATTCTTTTTTGACAAGCCGGAATGTTTCAAGCGCGTAGGGAGTAGCAAGCGTGTCACCAGGTCCTGCAATTCCCACGACTGTAAGTTCCGGGCAGCGTTCGAGCGCGCGGCGGATGTATTCACAGGCTTCTTCGGGTTTGAGAACGGTGCTTGTAACGCCCGGTCTGTTCTCGCTTTCATTGATTTTTCTGTCACAGAAGCGGCATTCAATGTTGCAGCCTGGGGCGACTGGCAAGTGAATACGCCCCTTGTTGTGTTTGTGCGGCCCGAAACACGGATGCTCGCGGTAAATTGTCTGTTCGTCCAATGCCATTTTGTACCTCTTAAAACTTGGCGTTAGCCATCGGGCACGGATGCCCGATAAAATGCAACTTGCAAAGCAGTTAGATATTCCTAGTAAAATAGTAGGTTTATACTACAGGCAATAGCCTACTTAGTCAATAGGGTTTACTCATCTTCTGCGGACCTGCTATCATTAACTTATTGTCAACCAATAATATCATTTTTAAGTTTACATTCTTCCAGATTTTTGATAGACTTTCATACAATTACACTCGGGTAATGTCCAAGCATCTTTGTCAGTCACCCCCCGAATGTAATTCTCAAAAGGACTGATAAAAAATGTCAAATTTAAAAATAAGCGAACTTGCATCAAAAATAATCGATGGCTTCCGACTTTCACGAAATGACGACCTTTCCTTTTTTAAGGATTGCAATCTTGACGAGCTTACAGCTGCTGCCGACAAAATCCGAGAGCATTTCAAGGGCGAGAACGTGGATTTATGCACTATTATCAATGGCAGGAGCGGTCGCTGCGGTGAAAACTGCAAATTCTGTGCACAAAGCGCGCACAATCACACAGGCTGTGAAGAATACAGTTTTTTGGATGATGAAAAAATCATTCAGGCGGCAAAAGCAAATCAAAACGAAGGCGTAAACAGATTCGCAATCGTCACGGCAGGAAAAGCACTTACTGGAGAGGATTTTGACAAGGCGATTCATGTTTATGAGCGAATGAACAAAGAGCTTTCGATAAATCTCTGCGCGTCGATGGGATTTATCACGCGCGAGCAGTTCAAACGCTTAAAAAAAGCCGGAGTCACAAGCTATCATCATAATATCGAAACTTCACGCCGCAATTTCCCGAACATCTGCACGAGCCACACTTACGACATGAAAATCGAGACAATCAAAATCGCACAGGAAGAAGGTCTTTGCGTCTGCTCCGGCGGAATCATCGGCATGGGAGAAACCTTTGAAGACAGAATCGACATGGCACTCTCTCTTTCTGAGCTTAATATCCGCTCAATTCCGATTAATGCGCTTATGGCAATTCCGGGCACTCCGTTTGCGCAAAACAAGCCTCTCTCCGAAGAAGAAATCTTGCGCACAATCGCAATGTTCCGCTTCATTAATCCCCAAGCAAACATCCGTCTTGCTGCCGGCCGAAAACTTCTTAGCGAAAACGGCAAAAAAGCATTCCAGAGCGGGGCAAGCGCGACAATCACAGGAAACATGCTCACCACAAGCGGAAGCACAATCCAAGGTGACATAAAAATGCTTTCTGAAATGGGCCGAAGCGTCAAAGCCATAAAAGGAAGCACCTGCGACTCATGCGACTGCGGATGTGGTTCTGACTGCTGTGACTCAACTTGCTGCGATTCCAGTGACTGCGGATGTGACTCCAATGACTGTGGCAGCTCTTCCTGTGCTTCTGAATGCTGTGATTAATACACAGCAAAGAGACGGAGTGCAACAAACTCCGCTCGCTTTTGAGAAAATTTCCCTATTTTGCTAAATTCACAAGCCACTTCTCCTTTTTAAGCCAGAAGTGGGCGATTGCGATTTTGGGGATTTCCACGGCCTTGATAATCGCATACATTGCAACAGGACCAATCAGAGTAAACTTGGCCATGAAGAAGATTCCAGGAATAACGATGAAAAGATTACCGATTCCATCCACGAGCATTCCCATCATTGTGTCGCCGCCAGCCCTGCTCACCGAAAACTGTCCGTTTATGTAAACCCAAAGCGGCATATAAAGAGCCATCACAAAAACCATCCGCGAACAGATATTCTGGGATTCGAAGCTGAGCTTTCGGAATACGATTGGGACCAAAAACATGCAGCCCAAACCAACGATTGTAAAGAACAGTCCGAAAATTTTTGCACCATTTAAAAGCCAGACTTTTTCCTGGCGGGCCTTTTCGAGACTTCCACTGCCCAAGTCCTTGCCGATGATTACGCCGGTTGCTGTACAGATTCCGCTGAAAGCCACAAAAAACAAGTTGGCGATTGCGAAACTTGCCGACATTCCCGAAACTACATCCGCACCACCCCTTCCATTGTAAAGAGCCGTTGTGATTGTTTCAGCAAGTGCCCAGACCATTTCCGAGCACATTATCATCCATGCTTTTTTGAAAATTTCTTTGAAGAGACCGAAATTCACGCGGAATAAATCGAAAAACTGAATTACGAAAGGCGGGCGTTTTTTTATCATGTAGAAAATGAATGCCAACATTTCAACCAGCCGAGCGATAACCGTGGCGATTGCGGCTCCCTGAACTTCCAGGCGGGGAAAACCGAAATGCCCGTAAATCAAAATGAAGTTGAGGACTGTGTTCACGACCGTAGCGATTACGGAAATCACGAGAGGCACGCGGACTTCACCAATTTCTCGCAGGGAAGATGAAATCATGGTTGAGATAATCCACGGAAGGCCCATGACGCCCATAATCCGCATATATTTGACGCCCTCATCGAGAATCAATGCAGCCTGGGAGTTTCCCACAACCATAAAGCTCAGTATTTTGCGCGGAAAGACAAAACACGAAAGCATATAGATTGAAAGCACACAAAATCCAGCCCAAAGCTTGAAGCAAAAAGCCTGCCTCATTCCGTTCTGATCTTTTGCCCCGGAATATTGGGTCATAAAAATGCCGCCAGCCATGCAGATTGTGTTGGCAAATACCATGAACATAAAAAGAATCTGCCCGCAAATATTTACGCCGGACATTTTTACGTCTCCGAGGCCGGAAACCATAAAATTGTCAATCAGAGAGACAAGATTCTGAATCAAAAGTTGAGCCATTACGGGAACAGCGATTTTGAGCGCATCAAGATAGAATGAAAATGAGCCAAAACCGCTAAATAATCCGCATTTTTTTTGCAAAGACTGCATATCCTAAATCTAGCAGAAAAAATCTGCTAATTCAATGTGAACTTTACCGGGTATCGGTAACGTACCGCGCAATTTTTTCCATTTGCGTTCGCAGGAACACATGTCACGCCCTCCAGAGCCTTTACGGCAGCCTGAGCAAAACCGTGGCCTGGGTCTTTCAGGACTTTTATCTTCTTTATGGAGCCGTTTGAGTCGATGAAAAGCTCCAGATAGACCACGGCTTCGATTCCCTGTTTGAGTGCCATCGGCGGATAGACAATTCGCGAAAGCACTTCCCGGCTCGGGATAATCGGAACGGAAGAAATTTTGTGCTGAGGGAGATAGACAATTTCCTCACGCTCGACTACAACTTCTTCCTTTGTCTCCACGAAATTCTCAGAAGCCTTGGGCTGATTTGAAACAGTCACAACTTCCTTCTTTTCGACTGGAGCAGGCGGAGGCGGAACAAATTCCTGAACATCCACGAGTTTAAAAACCTCGGCTTCCCTAAAATCAACAGTATCAATCTCTTCTTCTTTTGCTGTAAAATTGATGAAATAAAATGCCGCCAGATGAAGAAGAAGTGCGAAAGCGAAAAGTAACGGGCGGGCAAATCCTGAATATTTAGAAATTTTTTCTGCACTCATTTTTATATTCCTTATTTTTCCTTTACGACAAAACTTACAACCCTGTGCTGAAGCGACTGCAAAACAGCGACCACCGAATTCACGTATTTGTAGGGCGTGTCCTTATCCGCAATCACATGAATCCGGACGGAAGGATTTTCTGCGATTGCAGCAACGATTGCCTTTTCCAGAGAAATTGAATCCAGCTCATTTCCGTCAGCTGAAATGATTCCGTTTTTCTGAACCCATATCTCAAAGTTTGAATCGGCCTGAGTCCGCTCCAGAACAGTGCTTTCCGAATAATTGATTTTCTCTTCATAACGCTGATTCATAAGGGAAATCAGCATGATGAAAATCAAAAGCAGGAAGCCGATGTCTGACATTGATGATGTTGTAATCGACGGATTCCGCCTTTTCATTTTTAGCTTGACCATAATTTACCTCGCTTAGCCCGCGTTTTCCATTCTGAACGAAAAGTTCTCGACTTTCAGCTTTCTTATCGTTGAAATCACATCTACGACACTCTGGTAGTGCGCGTCCGGTGAAATCGTAAGAAGGAATGTCATGTTCGGCCACTTCTGGAGCTTAGCCGTAACTTTTTGTGACAGCTCGTCAATGGCAACTTCGTTTCCTTCTATTAATATTCTTCCGTCCGCAAGCAGGCTGCATTTCAATATGTCCTCGGTATTAACCACAATCGGCTTTTCTTTTGAAGGAAGGTTCAGAAGGAAGCCCTTGTTCACGTTAAAGCCCGCAATAACGATGAAGAAAATTATCAGCAGGAAGGAAAGGTCGTTCAAAGAACCAGAACTTCCCGCGTCCTCAACATTATGCCGTACAAAGCGTTTTATCATCTCTTTGTTCCCCGCTTGTCAGTCAAATGGCCTTTGCTTCGATTAACTCTGGAACCAGATCATTGATTGCCTTTGAAGTCTCTGCCGCAAACTTGTCGATTTTCTGAATCAGGAGATTGTATGCGACGAGGGCGACGATTGCAATAATCAGACCGAAAACAGTTGTAATCAAAGCCTCGTAAATGCCGCCTGCAACGAGCTGTGCGTTTACGTCCGTTGCCTCTGCGATTGACTTGAAGGCTCCAATCATGCCCGAAACTGTTCCCAAAAATCCTGCGAGCGGTGCAAGTGAAGAAAGAGCTGTGAGATAGTTGAATCCGTTCTCCATTCGGCGAAGTCGTTCCTGAGCCTCGCTTTCTGCGGCGCGCTCCATTCGGCTCTCACCGTATTTTGCGTTCTGCAGGAGTGCAAGAAGAACTGATGCAACTGTCTGTTTGTGTGTGCAGGAAGCCAGAAATTCCTCGGCCTCTTCTTTTTTGCCCTGCTGCAAGTAATCCATGATTTTGTTTCGGATAGGCGCGACCTTACAGTTGTGCCATGCAAGATAAATGCAGCGTTCGATTACGATAGCGATTGTCGCCACAGAAAAAGCAAGGAGAACCCACATGAAAGGGCCGCCGAGCTTGAACAATTCGATTAAACTAAAACCTTTTTCCATTTTTTTACTCCTTAGCAAGTCAACGTTATCGGCTTGTTAATTATAAGACACTCCGGAACGGCCGAAGTGTCACTTTTTTTAAGCAAATTTTGTATTTTTTAGAACTTTACTTTCATGCCGACCGACGGAATCGGGATTCCCATGTTGAAATCAGCAGATTCTGCAACATCGCTCATTTCGCCTGTGTATTTGTTGAATGATTTGTCGCCTTTTGGTGAATAGAGATTTACAAATACATCCTGGAGCGCGAAATAGAATTCCCATGAAGTCTTGTCGTTGTTTGATTTCCACTCGTAAGCAATTCGCAAGTCAATCGGGCATGAAATCTGATTTCGCAAAGTATCGCTGTAGAATGAGCTTCGTGTGTAACGCTGGATAACAGTTCCGTCATCCAATCTTGCGGCATAGCATCCAACATCGCCAACTTTGTCCTTTGGTGCACCGGTCGCAAGAGTGCCTTTTACCGTGAAAGTCCAGTTTTTTCTAAAATGCCAGTTTGATACGAGATTCAATGTGTGGAATCTGTGGTAGCGCGGATAATACCATTCATCAAGAGGATCGCCGTACATTGAGTTCGGAGCATAAACGCCGCTCTTGATTCCAGCCGGATTTTTCATTCTTGCCCAGCTGAATGAGTAAGAAAGATAACCGTCCCATGCTCCGCCAGCCTTTTTCTCAATCATCGAATCAATTCCGAATACATGGCCCTTTCCGTTTGAATCGGCACGAATTGCAACGTCCTGGAAGTTGCTGCTGGCATCCGTAGAAGAATATGCATAGATTCGAGAAAGGTAGTAGCGGTAGTAAGACTCAAGCTTGAAATTCCAGCCGCTTTTCAAATCAACGTTTGTGCCAAGGACACTGAAAATTGCCCGGTTCGAATGCATCTCAAAGCTTTCAAGTCCCATGTCCTTTGTGAAAATCATTGTTTCGCGAGGGATTGAAACGAAGAGGCCTGAGCCCGCCGTGAATGAAACCTTGTCAAAGAGGCTGGTATTTCTCCACGGAGTATAGGTGACCGAAGCACGCGGGCAGACATCAGGAATGAAATTCATGGTATAGTCGTCGCCGCTGTTCCTCAGGCTGATGAATTCACCGCGCACGCCAAGTTCAGACTGGATCAAATCATTGTCGTTGCCGAAAGTCCAGCAGAGGAAGGCCGCGTGATCATAAATACAGTTTCCGTCACTTACGCTTGAATAATCCACCCGCCTGAAAAGATTTGTGCCATTGATTTCGATGTCAGTCCAGCCGTTCTGCTTTTCAGTAGTTTTTGCAGTTGAGAAAGTTTCTTCAACTCCGACGCAGAGGTGATTTCTCTCAGTCAGCTCGATTTCTGACTCAAGTCGTCCTGAAACAAGGTGATTGTCAATTTTTTCAGTAATCTGTGACTTCAATTCAGGAATATTGTATGAGCCTCCGTTTTTTACACCCGGGAAGGCAGAACCGTACTTGCTTACGAATTCATCGTTGTACTTGATCGAGCCGCTTTCCGTAACGTTCATGTCCATATCCTCAAACATTCCGTTGTAGGCGAAATTTCCGTGGAAAAGCAATTTATCGTTCGCAAGATATTTTACGTTGATGCCGCCAAGTGCCTGATAAATGTCGTAATCCATAATTGCCTTTGTTTTCAGTCCGTCTTTTTCTTCAGTCTGATTCATTTCAAGGCCGTCACTTCCGAAGAAGCCGATTACAGAAACAAAAAGCTCAGGAGTCGGTGTAAGGTTTGTCTTCATGAAGACATCGCGGATGTATGGAGCCCGCTTGATTGAATCAAGGTCGCTGCTGCCCATTTTCTTGAAGGCCCAGACGACAGGATCAAGATAGCTGACATGAGCTCCGAGAAGCATTCCGCCCACATCCTTGCCAAAAGGAATCTGGGCAAAGGCATCGGCACAGGTCGTTGAATATCCTGCATTTAAGTGGAAATTTTCATAGTCAGGTGTAATTGTCGTTGCTTCAAGAAGACCTGCGCTGGCACGGCCATACTTTGCAGAAAATACGCCGTTTGAAAGCTTGATTGTGTCAGTCATTGACGGATTGAAGATTGAAACTCCACCGCCCCAGTGCCAAGGGAAGATTGTGTACATTCCGTCGAGCAGGCAGGCTGCTTCTCTTGGATCACCTCCACGGATTGAAGGCTCGCTGCCCCAGGCTCCGCTGAAAGAAACTCCTGGCAAAGTGCGGATTGAAGCCATACAGTCCTCTGCGATACCGATGTTCGCCGTCGTGTGCATCTGCTCTTTTGACATTACTGTCGCAACACCGATTTTTTCCTCTTTTTTCTCAGGAGCCGCACGGTTTACGACAAGTTCCTTACCCTCGATTACGTCAGCGATGCTCATATAGATTGTCAGGCTCTCGTCTGTAGAAGAAAATTTTACGCTGCCATCGCGGTAGCCGGGGAATTTTGCCTTGACGGATCCGGAAGTAACTGAATCAGGAATAGAAAGAAGGACATTTCCGTCCTCGTCGGCAATTTCTGTGATTTTGGGGTCGGACTCTAAAGATACTTTTGCTCCCTCAAGCGGGAAATCCAAATCTTTGTCCATGACTGTGATTTTCAGCCCGTCTGCGAAAAGAAAGGCAGCTGAAAATGCAATGATTAATGTGACAATTTTTTTCATTTTGATAACCTCGTTGCTTATTAGACACCCGAGGTCATCAAAACTGTTACTTTTTTTTACATCAGATTTTTTTAGTTGACTGAAAAACGGACGCCGAAATCGATTTCCGGGTAGAGTTTCATGTCACTGGCATCGATTTTGAGCTTGTTTTCGGTGTGCTCAAAGGCTTCGGCATTTTTTTCGTATTCAATTGCAAACAATATGCCGCCGAAAAACTGAAGATGCTGAAGCGGCGTAAATCCGATTGAAAAGCGTACTGACGGGAAGAAATGAGTCTTGTACTCAAAAACGTCGTCCTCATCATCGCCTTTTGCCCGGGCTTCTGCCTTTTCTTTTTCGATAGTAGCATCATCCTTTTTGGCAGTTACGAAATTTGCCAGCCATTCAACATCGAAATTGAATTTGTCCACACAGAGGCGGCTGCCAAGTCCTGCGATATAAAAGGCGTCCTTTTCCTCATCAATCCATTTTCCGAAAGCATTTTCGCGTGCGACAGATGCACCCAGAACAGTGTAGAGGCTTTTTGCTCCCGAATTGAGGGTGTAGCGCAAGTTGTCATTTGAAGTATAGGAAAGGCCGAATTCAAGAATGCCGTTTTTCGAGATATTCAAAAGGCCCAGCTGAACTCCATTGTATTCGCCAGCGATATTGACCACGCCAATCTGAACCAGTCCGTCAGGAGAATCTTTCGCAATGTTTACGACTCCGGACAACTGACAGCCACGGAAATTCCCGGCATAGTTGGCGATACCTGCAAGCTGGAAGCCCTCAAAGTCATCGGCCTTATTCAAGATGCCGGCTGCCTGAAAGCCCCTGGTCTTTTTTGCCACGTTGAAGATGCCCGCCGCCTGCATACCGGTCAAATCATGGGAAACGTTAAAGATTCCTGCGGCCTGTAAGCCCTCTACATCATGGGCGCTGTCAAAAATTCCTGCCGCCTGCAAGCCCATCATGTCTTTCGTAACGTTGAAGATTCCGCTCGCCTGAACGCCTTTTAAATTTTCCGCCTGATTAAAAATTGACGTGTACTGAAGACCCTCAACATAAGCCGCGCGGTTGGCAAAATAGCTGAACTGAAGGCCACGCATATAGTCAGCCTCGTTGAGGCCAAATGCCAGCATGGCTCCGTTTGCCTTGTAAACTTTTGAGTGCAATAAGCCCAGAGAAAATGAAGTCACTACCCTTTTGTTGTAACCCCTTGAAAGTTCATTGTTAATCAGGGAGAACTCAACAGGAACATAGACTTCCTCTTCCGACAAATCCAGATGGAAGCCGATTATATCATCAGCAAGAGAGCTTTCTTCATCGTCCTTAGATTTTTTATCCGCAGGATTTTCTCCACGGAGACGGTGAAAGGCGGCCGCAACCGGCATCAATGAATTTGGTGAAAGCTCGTAGATTTTTCCTGAATTAAGCTGGAAGGAGCCCTGCAAAGTCGCACCCTTTCCGATCAAGGTTGCCCCGTACTCGCCTTTTTCAAGAGCCAGGTAAAGGGGATTGTCATTCAGCTTGTTGATTTCAGAAACCAGCTTGCCGTTTTTGTCGCGGAGAATCAGCCGGCCCTTCAAATCAGGAGTCAGCATTACGATACTGTCAGAATTTGAAATATCCGAAAGAACCAGGTCGCCTGAACCTACAAGAGTGATGTTATAGTTTGGATGCTGGGGACCAACCGTGCTGTTCTCAGTTTTTGAAAGAGTCTCGCTAAAGGCATATGAATAAAGCTCGTTCAAAGTGACTTTTTTATCGCCTGAACTGTCAGCAGCACCACGCAAGCCTGTGAGCATTGCATTGGTAAAGAAGGAAGAGCCGATTTCGTCTGATTCCTGGGAAAATTCCTGGGAAGAGCTTGAAGAAAGATAGGCATGGCCCTTTACGACAGCTGAATCATCAACGAGGAAGGGCTTTTGCTTTTGGCCGCCCTTGGTTCGGATGAAATTTCCTGAATAGCATGAATCAAGGATAACGACGTGAACGTCACTTGGAACATTTGTAATGGCCGCCTTTAATTCTGAATATGAATAGCTTGATTTTCCCAGCAGCAGGGCACTTTCATCAGAATGTCCTGAATAATAGAAGAGAAATTCAGAGCGCTTTGACTTATGCTTGTTGGCGTTTATCATTGAAGATACTGACTCCATGGCATCGTCCAAATCAGAGCGGGTCGGATCGAGCAGGAGGATTCCGTTGGTCTGAGGAATGCCGCCAATCTCGGACATTGTTTTCTTGAAGGCAATGGCGTCTGTTCCGGCATACAAAAGCCTCTGGTGCTCCTTGCCGCCATTATTTGAGCCGATGAAAATCGCATAACGCTCTACACCTGAAGCCGAGTTTTCATTATTCTGGGCAAAAAGTGAAGATGAAACGAATATAGTCAGTGCTGTCAGGGCAATTTTCAATTTTTTCATTTTGGAATTCTCCCCTACCTTTTGTTATTTTTTGTTCAGGACGAAAATTGAGCCGTCACAACCTTTTGGAAGATATGAACCTTTTTTGAGGAAGTCCACGCTGTATGAATCTTTATTGATTTTTTCGATATTGGACAAATCAAATTCATTTTTTGAGGCCACGAAGATAAAGCACTCGTAGTCAGGAGCATTATCAAGCGAGTATGAAAATGGAAGGGGCACTTCTTCGCCGGTTTTCTCAAGTTTCTGAGCCTTCCATGAATTTTCCGGGTAGTGGCGTGTGACGTTTCCGTTTCCATCCACGCTGAAAATAAGGCCGTAATTGTAAAGGCCAGGCGTATATGTAATCTGAATCAAATCGTTTTCAGAAGCCGCTTCCCCGTTTTTGAGGATAATCGCTTCGTTGCCGCTCTGACGGTAAAGCTTAATCTGATGGTGACCATTTCCCTTGATTCTTACAAGACCTGATTCATCTGCGCCAGAAAAATTCCTGATGACGAGGGGGCTGGCCAGGGCCAGGGCAAGCATGGCAGCCAGAGAAAACTTCCAGACAGGAGCCGGAGCCTTTTTTGCAGGCTGGCTGACCTTGTTTTTTTCGGCAAAGGCCTTTTCAATGATTTTATCCTGCATCTCGTCAGCCGGATACATTGCCAGAATTTGCTCGTTTGACTCCCGAAGTTCTGCAAGAGCAGCCTGGAGTTCTTCCTTTCCATATTTTTCGTAGTAGTCTTTTTCTTTTTTCTCACCAAGGAGAATTTCTTCTAATAACAACTGTGGAATCATATACGCCCCCTGTTCAAATAATTCATGGAATACTTTTTTAACTCGGCAATTCTTTTGCGGACCCCTGATACAGACATTCCCACTTGCCCGGCGGTCTCTTCAAGCGTGAGTCCGTCAACAAAATGAATCGTCGCTATTAGCGCGTCTTTTGAATCCCGGCCTGCAAAAATGTTTTCAAGAATAATTCCCGCCTCGATTTTGTCGCGTTCAATTTCTGAAAAATCGTCCGCTATCGTTTCGGAAATGATCTCGAAATCAGGACCTGCACGCAATTTGTCTGACCTGATTTTGTTAAGGCAAATTCTTGTCGCCGTCACATAAAAAAGGCTGGCACAGGCATCTTTGATTTTGCATTTGCTGTCAAGAATACGAAGAAAGACATCCTGCATGGCATCGAGGGCTTTTTCCTCATCCTTAAGGATTGCCCGGCATCGCCTCAAGACCATGGGACCGTACTTTTGATACAGTTCAGCAAAATCACGGTTAGTTAAAGTCTTCATTGCTGTAAATAACTCCGTTAATTATTAGACACTTTACATTAGCATATTTGTCACTTTTTTTTAATGGAATTTTATGATATAATTTGAACATGGAATTAAAAAAAGCGACTTATGGAATAGTCGGACTGGGCATCATGGGCGGCTCTTTCGCCAAGTCCATCCGTCAGAATATCTTGAGCCAGGCAGGAAGCTCCGGCAAAGTTCTTGTCTGTAACCGAAGCACAGCCTGTCTTTCCCAAGCACAAAGCGAAGGCGTTGCCGACCAGACCTTTACCAGCGACAGGGTTGCAGAAATGCTCCCCCTCTGCGACGTCGTTTTCGTCTGCCTCTACCCTCACGCCACCATTGACTTCATGAAGGAGCACCGAGACCACTTCAAAGCCGGCGCCATCGTCACGGACATTTCAGGGGTAAAGGGCATCTTTGAAAAATCCATGCCGGAAATTCTCCGCCCGGACGTTGACTTCATCATCGGTCACCCAATGGCTGGCGGTGAAAAGGAAGGCTATGCCAATTCCGATGCAAAATTTTTCGTAAACCACAACTACATCCTCTGTCCGTCGAGCTTCAACAAGGCAGAAAACCTTGACTTCATGCGCAGCCTGGTTGCAGAAATGGGCTTCACCCGCATCACAGAAACTTCATGCGATACCCACGACTATAAAATCGGCTTCACAAGCCAGCTCTGCCACGTTATCGCCAGCGCCCTTGTCGAGAGTGCCGAAGACCCTGAAATCACGGCTTTTGGCGGCGGTTCTTTCGAAGACCTCACCCGAATCGCAATGATTAACGCTCCCCTCTGGACTGAGCTTTTCATTTCCAACAAGGAAAAACTTGTTTCCCACATCGAAAATTTCGAAAAGCAGCTTGAACGCTTCAAAAAATACATCACAGAAGAAGATTCAGAAAGCCTGCGCCAGATGCTCAGCCACACCCGCGAGCAAAGGCTCAAAATGGGAAGCATACGTACTGTAAGGAAATAAAGCCATAAAGTAGACGATAAATGCTGAACGTGATATACTAACTCGTTATGAACAAAGACGAAATCTTGGACAAGGCAATTCGCCGGGTGCCAGACTTTCCAAAGCCTGGCATTCTTTTTTTTGACGTTACCAGCATTCTCACAAACCCGCCGGCTTTCAAGCACACAATCGACCGCATGGTTGAAATTTATTCTGCAAAAAAGCCGGATGCAATTGCAGCAGTTGAGTCACGCGGTTTCCTTTTTGGAGCTCCTTTGGCAGAAAAGCTCGGAATTCCGCTCGTCTTAATCCGCAAAAAGGGCAAGCTCCCAGGCGAAGTTTACAGTGCAAGCTACGCACTTGAATACGGCGAGGCCACAATCGAAGCCCACAAGGCCGATATCGAAAAGGGCAAAAGCTATCTCGTAATCGATGACCTAATCGCAACAGGCGGCACCCTCAATGCCAGCAAAAACCTCATCGAACAGGGCGGCGGCAAAGTTCTGGAGTTCTTCGGAGTAATCGGAATCCCAGAGCTCAACTACGAAAAAGCCCTTTCCCCGGTTCCAGTAACAACTTTGATTGATTTGTCAGAGAAATAAAAAAAGCCCTCGGTTCATCGCCGAGGGTTTCTTGTTTATAGGGTTTCAGCCGCACGAATGCGGCAGAACTGCAAATTATGCGCGTTTGAGGTGGATTGCAAAACCGCCAACTTCTTTGTCGAGGTAAACAACCTTGAGTGGAGAAGCGTTTTCTTTGCCTGTCCATTTTGCTGTTTCCATAACAGGGTTGAATCCATATGGCTTCAAGAATGCGAGGGCGCGCTCTACGTTGTTGCAGACCATTGAAATGTGACCGTGAGTTCCGCGGCCGTTTTCTTTCATGATTTCAACCTGCTCAGAAGCGAAGATTGAAGAGTTGCCGAATTTTGAAGCGAATCCGAAGAGTTCGAACTGTGCTGCGATTTCTTTAGCCTCAGCTTCGTTCTTTGCATTGATTCCCATGTGGTCAATGTGGAAGTTGTGCATTGCCTTTACAGCATCTTTACAAATCTGAGTGATTTCGTCCCATTTTTCGCCCTCGATGAGTGGCTTTTTAACCATCCAGGTTCCGCCCATGCAGAGGATGTTCTTGCGTTTTGCATACTCGCCGACGTTCTCTGTTGTTACGCCGCCAGTTGGCATGAATGTACACTGTGGGAAAGGACCGCCAAAGTCGTCGATGATTTTGTATCCGCCCTTGCGCTCAGCAGGGAAGAGTTTGAGGTGTGTAACGCCCTTGTTGATGCAGGCAGTGATTTCTGACGGATTTGAGATTCCAGGCATTGTCGGAACCTTGTTTTTGATACACCAGTCAACTACGTCCGGGTTGTATCCTGGGCTGACGATGAATTTTGCACCAGCCTTAACTGCTTTTTCAGCCTGCTCAACGTTGAGGACAGTACCTGCACCAACGAGCATGTTTGGTTCAGCCTTAATCATTGCCTCGATAGCCTCAGCTGCACATGCAGTGCGGAAAGTTACCTCAGAAGCAGGAAGTCCGCCCTTTACGAGAGCGTGTGCCAGGTCAGCTGCCTTAGAAGCGTCTTCAATTGCGACAACAGGAATAATACCGATGTCACGGAATGTGTCATAAATATCTGCCATTTCAATAACCTCTTATTGTTAATTCTTTAACTACCATTATAGAAAGAATTCACAAATTTGCTTTGATATAATCCTACCAGTATTTTCAAAAAAATGTCTTTTATATTTATGGCGCAATCAACTGGCTGCGGGTGTTCCGTGGTTCGCTAACGCTCATTGCGGGCAAGCCCGCAACGCTGCGCGCCACTTCATACCCGGCGCGGCATTTACCGGTTACTTTACAGCCTTCTTCAGTTTTTCAACCATTTCCTCGAATTCTTCCTGAGTTGCGTTGTTGCCCATCATCAGAAGGTTTCGGATTGGAAGACCGTCGAACATCTCGTCACGCATTTCCTGAGAAATAGCCTCTTTTGAAGACTCGCCCTCTTCCTGGTCAGAATGAGCCTCGGTAAAGTCGCGCAGAATCTTTGCGGTTCTTTCGTCACGAAGGATGTCGCCTGCACAGGTGTCCGGCGTGATTTCCAGAGGAATCTTCTGGCTTGTCGTAAAGTCAAGAGTCTCGCTCAGGCGGATGTCACGGCTTGAAGCTCCGATAAGAATCTCGTATTTTCCGCTTGCGGCATACCAGTCGTGAATGTCTGTGTTGTACCATGCGAGGCTGCGCTTATCCAGAGTGAATTTGACCTCAGCAGATTTTCCAGCAGCGATGAAGACCTTTTCAAAGCCCTTCAATTCCTTTGCAGGGCGGCTTGCAGAAGCAGTTTTGTCAGAAACATAGAGCTGGACGATTTCCTTTCCGTCAACTTTTCCTGTGTTCTTGACCTTTACTGTAACTTCGACAGTCTCATTGTCAGAGAATGATTTTTTGCTCACT
Source organism: Treponema ruminis (assembly GCA_017161305.1). GTDB lineage: Bacteria > Spirochaetota > Spirochaetia > Treponematales > Treponemataceae > Treponema_D > Treponema_D ruminis. Next base: position 2,579,098 of record CP031518.1, read on the forward strand.
GAAACTGACTCATATTCGAATGTTGTGTAGCTAAGTCCGTGTCCGAAGGGGAAGAGAACCTTCATTTTGCGGGTATCGTAATAGCGGTAGCCCACGAAAATTCCTTCGCCGTAGTTTGTATTTGTCTTGTCGTTTGCAAAGCATGTGAAAGAAGGAGTGTCCTCAAGGCGCAGAGGGAATGTTTCGGCAAGCTTTCCGCTCGGATTTACCTTTCCGAAAATTACGTTTACGACAGCCTCTCCAACTGCCTCACCGCCAAGATAAGCCTCAACGACAGCATTTACCTTTTCAACCCACGGAAGGACGACAGGAGAACCGTTGTGAAGGATGACGATTACACGCTTTCCAAGAGCTGCGATTTTTTCGATAAGCTCGTTCTGCTCTGCCGGCAAATCGAGGTGCTTTCTGTCATAGCCTTCGCTTTCAAAGCTGTCAGGAAGACCTGCGAATACGACGACAGTTTCTGCCTTCTGAGCAAGGGCAAAGGCTTCGTCAATGAGAGCCTTGATTTCAGATTCGCTCTTGCCCCTGTTCTCGCTGAAAAATCCCTTTGCATAGTCAAAGGCGATTCCCTTTTCCTTGAGGGCAGAGATAGCGCTTGTTACGTTCTTTGTGTTGATGTGGCTTGAACCGCCGCCCTGGAATCTTGGTTTTTCCGCAAACTCACCGATAACGGCGATTTTTGAGCCTTCATTGAGAGGGAGCACGCCGTCGTTTTTGAGAAGAACGATTGATTCTTCTTCGATTTCGCGGGCAATCTTGTGGTGCGCCTCAAAGTCGAAGCAGCCTTTCTGGCGGTTGTCTTCAAAATCATATACCCAGCGGAGAATTCGCCTGCATGTTTTGTCCAGAGTCTTTTCAAGCTCAGGATTCTTTTTGACGGCTTCGAGGACCTTTTTGTCGTTTACGCCGCGGCTTGCAGGCATTTCAAGGTCACATCCGGCTTCGAGGGCTCGGACACGGTCGCTTACGGCCCCCCAGTCACTCATTACGAGTCCCTTAAAGCCCCATTCCTGGCGGAGAACCTGATCCAAAAGCCACTTGCACTCGCCTACATATTCACCGTTAATCAGGTTGTAGCTGTGCATGATTGTAGCAGGCTGAGCCTTTTTGACGGCAATTTCAAATGCAGGAAGGTAAATTTCACGCATCGTGCGCTCGTCGCAGTTTGAAGAATTGGTAAGGCGGCGGTATTCCTGATTGTTCAGGGCAAAATGCTTGAGGGAAGTTCCGACCTTCTTTGACTGAACCGCATTGATGTAAGTAGCGGAAAGCTCACCTGCAAGGTAAGGGTCTTCGCTGACATACTCAAAGTTTCGACCGCACAAAGGAGAACGCTTGATGTTGATTGCAGGTCCCAGGATTGTTGAAACGTCTTCTGCCTGACACTCGTCGCCCAGAGTTTCACCGAGTTTTTTAAGCACTTCACGGTCAAAAGAACTTGCCGTAGCACATGCAGCCGGGAAACAAACAGCCTTGATGCTGTCGTTCATGCCCAGATGGTCGCCGGCCAGATCCTGCTTGCGAAGTCCGTGAGGACCGTCACTAACCATGATGTTTGGAACGCCGAGCCGCTCCACAGTTTTTGTATGCCAGAAATCAAGTCCGCTCAAAAGACCGCACTTTTCTTCCAAAGTCATTTTCTTAACAAGTTCTTCAATCTGAGAATCTGAATGTGCCATAAAACGCTCCATGATAAAATTTATTGTGTCAGACAATTATATTGGTGAAATTTTTATAAGGCAAGAAAATTCTTGATATCTGAATAGGTCGATTTTGATATATTTCAGAAATTGTATTGACATTATTATTTAACAGTGTTAAGTTATCAATGTTAAATAATAACGGGAGAAAGAAAATGAGGACTGCAAATCCGAACATAAAGCCGCTCATTAAGGAAAAGACACTGAATCTTCTCATGCACAAAAATCCGGATCAGATTGGAATGCGGGACATAGCAAAAGAATGCCAAATTACCGCAACTTCCATCTACCACTACTACACAGACAAGGACAGGCTTTTTCAGGAAATTTCACTCGACTGCCTTTACGAACTCAACGAAAGAATCAAGGCGGCCTCAAAAAACGGCAGCAGGGCAAGGGAACAGATAAAAAACGCAATCTCCGCTTTCCGGGACTGGAGCTTTGAAAATCCAAGGCGGGCCCTTCTCGTCATGCAGGGAATCAAATCGGCGGACGATGTAAGTCCCCAACTAATAGAAGAATATTACGTCTGCAACCGGACAGGCGAAGAACTTCTAAAAAAAGCCGTCGAAAACGGTGAGGCAAAGTCAGAAAATCCCCGGCTTGACGTTGCCCTGCTTATTTCAGGCTTGTGGGGCTGCACGGAAGCTGTTTTGTTGAAAAAAAGCGACGTTGAATACTGGAAAAAAGGCAGGGAATTCACGGACTCATTCATCGATTTGTGGATGAAGTCAATTTTTAAAAAATAATGCCTTAAATGGCGAAGGAGAATATTATGAAAAAAATTGTATCGGCAGCAGCAGTCTTAATTCTTGGAACATCTGCACTTTTTGCAAGGGAAGTCAAAATTTCAGTTGGAGCCGGAGAAAACTGGAAGGGAAGGCACACGCCACAGTTTGCAGTCTGGCTTGAAGACACTGAAGGAAACTATATCCGCACCCTCTACGTCACCGCAAAGGCAAGTAAAAAAAACTGGATTTTCGCACCATCAGAAGGACGCCCGGAGTCGCTTCCGGTCTGGTATCACGCTTCAAAGCAGGACACTCGCAAGGGAAAGGAAGCTCAAAAAGCAAACGAATTCCTGGGTCTTGATGCGGTGACAAGCGCAACACCAAAAGGCGGAATAATCTTCGAGGATGAAATCGAGGACACATCCTGCATAATAAAGGCGGAATTCAACCTCAGCTTTGACTACAACGAATTCTACACAAAAAAGAATTCAAGCGATAACGGTCAGCCATCAGTCGTATACCAGGCGGAACTCACAGAAGGCGAAAGCGAGGAAGTAAAGCTCAACTTCGCAGGAACAGGCTCTCTTGACGGTTCGGACGGTCAAATCCACAAGGACACGGAAGGACTCACGACAGCGACATCAATCGTAAAGCTCACGGCGGTAACATTTCCCAAGAAATAATTTTTAGCATCAGGAGTTAAAAAATGAAAAAGATTACAAAAATTCTATCAGCAGTTATCGCACTTTCAGGAATTACAGCCTTTGCAGAAGAAGCAGGAAATTTCTCCCCCCTCAAAATGCAGCTTGTTACGGATTTTGCCTATTATCCAGAATCAAATCCAAAAAAAGGAAAAGGCACGACTTTTGCCCCGATAACAGGAGCCTTTGACAACGTCGAGTGCCGCACGACCTTCAATGCAGACTACAAAATCGACACCCCCCTCGGAAAGCACTGGCTTCTTGCAAGCTCAAACGTGATTCTTTCCGGAGCATGTGAGCTTACACCGGTTTCAGTCCGACCTAAAATCAGCGTTGGCTTTCAGCCCCTGCCTTTTTTTGTGGTAAAGGGCGGATCTTCCGTCGGATTCGGCTGGAACTATTTGGGCTTAGGCGGAATCCGTGAATTCAACCAGGGAAAAAGGGAATACGAGGAAATTTCAACATTCAGCCACCCTTATTATGACTTTTGGGGACAGGCAATGCTCATGTTCGACACAGGCGCCATCATCCCCGGAGACTGGAATCATGTCGTAATGCTGGCCACATTCAAGGCTTTCTACTCGTCAATCGCGGGATTTGAAAAAGGAGAGCCTTATGAGTGGCAGTGCAGCAAAAACAAGGTCGGCGGCGCCCAGTACGAAGCAAGCGGTCTTCTCGCATATCAAATGCCGATTGTCCTTTCAATGGCCGGAGTCATGTATGCGGCAGAAGGACACTTTAAAGGAAGCGACTACGGCGATTTTGACAAAAACTATGACGGTTCTTTCGTCACACACTCAGTCACTCCGATTTTCCAGTTTAAACTCGGCGAAAAGGACGAACTTTTCTGCCTCTTCAACTTTTCAAGCCGCCGAAGATTCACGGAAAAGCTTAAAAAGGACGAGGATGCGCTTTTCATGAAAACAGACGGAAGGGAATGGTTCTTCAACCGGATTGCCTTAAGCTGGACCCACAATTTCTAAAGTCAAACACCAATAGGAGAAATGTCATGAATATCCTTATACTGAACGGAAGCCCCCGCAAGCAGGGCAAAATCTCAAGTCTTCTTCATGAGGCGGAAAAAAGCCTTATCGAAAAGGGAAACAGCGTAACTTTCATCGATGTTTCTTCTATTAAATTCAACTTCTGCATAGGATGCATGGCATGCCGGTCAAAGGGCAAATGCATCCTGCCCCAAGATGATGCCCACAAGGTAGCCGAGGAAATCAAAAAATGCGACGGAATCATCGTAGGCACTCCAGTCTACTGGGGCAACATGTCAGGCTCGCTCAAAAGCCTCTTTGACAGAATGGTTGCCGTAATGATGGGAGAATCAAAGTGGGACATACCCGTTCCACTCCACAAAGGAAAAAAGGCCCTAATCATAACATCCTGCACCACTCCCTTTCCATTTAACATTCTTGCCGCCCAGACGACAAAAGCCGAAAAAGCACTCAAGGAAATCTTGGGTTACTCAGGCTTCAAGGTAAGCAAAAAAATCCGCCTGGCAGGCACAAAGGGAATGAAGGAAGTCCCGGCAAAAGCCCTCAAAAAAGCCAGAGAAGCGGCAAATCTTTTCTAATCTCTTCTTGCATAATTCTAATCTCATGGTAGACTTTAAGGGCTATGCAAAAAGAAGAAAATTTGACTTTTGAAGAAAGAATATCCGACATCCGAGCAAAGTGGGCTTCAAGCGACAAAAAGCGGGATTCAAAGCTCAGCGTCCCGGAGGGCTTAAAATGCCACTACGACATTTCATACGGTCCTCACGGAGAAGCAAACCTGCTCGACATATACATGAGCGCAGAAACCTGTGAAAAGCAGGCTGCAATCGTTAACATCCACGGAGGCGCCTGGGTCTACGGAAGCAAGGAAGTCTACAAATTCTACTGCATGTCACTTGCAAAACGGGGTTTTGTCGTCGTCAACATCAACTACCGCTTAGCCCCGGAAAATCTTTTTCCTTCAGCCCTCGAAGACATAAATCAGGCACTTACCTTCATCGAAAAACAGGGCGAAGAATATTTTATCGACAGGGAAAAACTGATTCTTGTGGGAGATTCTGCAGGCGGTCAGCTGGTAAGCCATTATTCCGCAATCTTCACAAATCCTGACTATGCAAAAGAATACGGATTCACGCTACCAAACATAAAAATCAGGGCAGTTGGATTAAACTGCGGACTTTATGATACAAAAAAGGCCGTAATCAATGATTACGACGGAATGTACAAAGTCTGCTTCGAAAAAGATTCTGATTTTACCGACAGGAATTTTCTTTCAAAAATCGACGTCATTTCAAACATCACCTCTGACTTTCCGCCCTCTTTCGTTATGTCGAGCCATGAAGACTTTCTTTTATACGAAGCCCAGCCCATGTACGATTTACTGAAAAGCAAGGGAGTCGAATCAATCCTTAAAATCTACGGCAGCAAGGGAAACCGCAAAATCGGACACGTCTTCCATGTAAACATGAACCTGGCCGAAGCAAAAATCTGCAACGATGACGAATGTGACTTTTTCAGAAGGTTTGTTTAAGGAACAATAATCGACAATATCTTCGAAATTTGATAGAATCCTCTATATTATTTTATAAATTAGAGGCTTTTTCATGTACCCATTTCAGAACATTGAGCCAAAATGGCAGAAGTATTGGGACGAGCATAAGACTTTCCGTGCCGTCGAAGATGAATCAATTCCAAAAGAAAAACGACGCTATGTTCTAGATATGTTCCCATATCCTTCAGGAGCCGGCCTTCATGTAGGTCATCCGGAAGGCTACACCGCAACTGACATCTACTGCCGCTTCTTGCGCATGAAGGGTTACAATGTCCTTCATCCGATGGGATACGACGCTTTCGGTCTTCCTGCAGAAAACTACGCAATCAAGACAGGAACTCACCCTGCAACTACAACAAACGCAAACATCGAGCACTTTACTCAGCAGATTAAAGCCCTCGGTTTCTCTTATGACTGGGACCGCGAAATCCGCACATGTACTCCGGATTACTACAAATGGACTCAGTGGATTTTCCTCCAGCTCTTCAAAAGAGGCCTGGCTTACGAGGCACAGACTCCAATCAACTGGTGTCCTAGCTGTCTCACGGGACTGGCCAACGAGGAAGTAAAGGAAGGTCACTGTGACCGATGTGGCGCCCAGGTTACCCACAAGGTTATCCGCCAGTGGATTTTGAAAATCACAGCTTACGCTGACCGCCTCCTTGAAGACTTGGACGGCTTGGACTGGCCAGAGAGCGTTAAGGCAATGCAGAGAAACTGGATTGGTCGCTCAGAAGGTGCAGAAGTAAACTTCACCGTAGCAGATAAAGACGGAAACCCAACTGACCAGAAGCTCACAGTCTACACAACCCGCTGTGACACTCTCTTCGGTGCTACATACATGGTAATTTCACCAGAGCACAAACTTGTAAAAACACTCACAACAGCTGAACAGAAAGAAGCCGTTGAAAAATACGTTGCCGAGGCAGCAAAAAAATCTGACCTGGAGCGAACTGACCTTGCAAAAGACAAGACTGGCGTTTTCTCAGGAAGCTACGCAATCAACCCTGTAAACGGTAAGCTTATTCCAATCTGGATTGCAGACTACGTTTTGATTTCTTACGGAACTGGTGCAATCATGGCTGTTCCTGCCCACGACACACGCGACTGGGATTTCGCAAAGAAATTCGGCCTTCCAATCATCGAAGTCCTCAAGAGCGAAGTTGACGTTCAGAAACAAGCTTGGACAGAAGACGGAATCCACGTAAACTCAGAATTCCTGGACGGCCTCAACAAAAAAGACGCTATCGCAAAAATGCTTGAATTCCTGGGCGAAAAGGGAATCGGCAAAAAGGCAGTAAACTACAAGCTCCGCGACTGGGTATTCAGCCGCCAGCGATACTGGGGTGAGCCTATTCCTCTAGTTCACTGTCCTGACTGCGGCATCGTTCCAATCCCGGAAGAAGAGCTTCCTCTTGAATTGCCAAACGTCAAAACTTATCAGCCGACAGGTACAGGCGAATCTCCACTGGCAGGAATCGATTCTTGGGTTAACTGCAAGTGTCCTAAATGCGGAAAAGATGCACGCCGCGAGACAAACACAATGCCTCAGTGGGCAGGTTCTTGCTGGTATTACCTCCGCTACATCGACCCGACAAATACAAAATGCTTTGCTGACAAGGCAAAGGAAAGCTACTGGATGCCGGTTGACCTCTACGTTGGTGGTGCTGAGCACGCAGTTTTGCACCTTCTCTATGCACGTTTCTGGCACAAGGTTCTTTACGATTTGGGAGTTGTCTCAACAAAAGAGCCTTTCCAGCGCCTCATCAACCAGGGCATGATTACTTCTTTCGCTTTCCAGAGAAAGAACAAGTCCCTCGTTGCAGTTGACATGGTCGAAGAAAAGGACGGCAAATTCTATTCAACAGAAGACGGCGAAGAGCTTGAGCGCGTAATCGCAAAGATGTCTAAGTCACTCAAGAACGTCGTAAACCCTGACGAAATGATCAAAAACTACGGCGCAGACTCTGTGCGCATGTACGAAATGTTCATGGGACCGCTCACTGTTTCAAAACCTTGGAACACACAGGGCTTGATCGGCGTAAACCGCTTCCTCGATAAAATCTGGACTTTGAGCGACAAGCCGATGACAGACGTCGACATCAAGGGAAAACTCGACAAAGACCTGGCTGCCTTGCGCAAGACTTACGCAAAGACAGTCAAGAAAGTCACAGAGGACACAAACAACCTCGACTTCAACGTTGCAATTTCTCAGATGATGATTTTCGTAAACGAAGCTAGCAAGTTCGATTCACTCCCTCGCGAAATGTGGGAAGGATTCGTTCTCCTGCTTTCACCATACGCTCCTCACTTGGGCGAAGAGCTCTGGGAAAAACTCGGCCACAAGGAAAGCTGTGCTTACGCAAAATGGCCTGAGTTCAGCGAAGAGTTCTGCAAGGACGACACAAAAGAGTTCCCTGTCATGATTAACGGTAAGCTCCGTGCAAAATTCGAAGCCGCCGCAAACACAGACAACGCAACCCTCGAAGCAATGGCAAAAGAAACCGAAGGCTTCAAAAAGTTCACCGAAGGAAAGACAGTTAGTAAAATAATTGTTGTACCGGGCAAATTAGTCAACGTTGTTGTAAAATAATCCAGCGAGAATTTTACGCAAGTAAAATTCTCGTTAGAATGGCGTAGCCATTCATGCAAATTGGTTAACGTCGTCGTAAAATAACAGTTAACCCAAACCATGCGTAAGCATGGTTTGGGTTCCCCCCTTTCATGACAAAAATTTGATATTTTTAGTAAAAATCAACCTTTACAATCTGCAAATTCTATAAGATAATTTTAGTACATTTTATCCACATCTTTAGCGTTTACTTCCCCATTTAAAAATCGTCGTTTTTTATATCTTTTTCTGGAGGAAGAATGAGCAAGCGCAAGTTTTCATTCAAATCAATAAGGATGAGCCTTATCCTTTCGCTGGGTATTGCCATGGTTGTCATTTCACTTTTTATGACATTCATGATTGGCAAGACGGTTCTTAACAGCAACAAAGAGCAGATTACAACAAGTATCGTCACTCTTACTGAAAACAAAAGCAATTCAGTCGAAAAGAAAATGACGGAAATGGTTTATTCTGCCGAGGCTTTTGCAGGTCTCTTGGGCGGTTCATGGGCAATTCCGGAAAAGCAGCGCTCAACTTCAATCGAACAGGAAGTCCGCGCAATGGTCAAATCGTCTACGATTAATTCAGCATGGGCCTACTGGATTCCAAATATGTTCGACCACAAGGACGAAAGACGAGCTGACAGCAAGGACAATCCGACAGGTCAGTTCAAAGTCCACTACATCCGCGACAAAAACGGCCGAATCAAAAACGATATCGTCACTGAATTCACCTCTCAGGAAATAAAAGAATACACTGATGCGGCAATCACCTTCATCAACGAGCCTAGCATCACAACTCTCGACGGAGAGCGAGTCCTCAGTGCAAAAGTTTTCTCACCGATTCAGAACTCTCTGGGCCAGCGCACTGGTATAGCCGGAATCGACATCGTACTTTCAGGCCTTGAAAGCATGATGGACGGATCTTCAATCTACAAAAAGACAAACTGCCAGTTCCTCACTTCAACTGGCGTAGTTCTTGCTTCCAGCGATGGAAGCTCAGTCGGCTCAAAAAGCGGCCTTTTCTCAGATTACAAGGACTTTTTTGAAAGCCGGGATCCAGAAAGCGGAACCTTAGATCCTTCAACAAAGCACTTTACGGCAAAAGTCAATAACACAAACATGTTTATAACTGTCGTTAAGACTCAGGTTGACCGTTCAGGCTCATACTGGTACTTCGTTTCAATCACGCCTCTCAAAGTAATGGACGAAAGCGCCTGGCGCACAATCTGGAACATCGTATTCGCATTTGTACTTCAGATTATCATCGTAATGGCAATCGTTTATCTCGTCGTTTCAAAAATCACCAATCCACTCAAAACTACGGTAAACGCCCTTCAGAACATCAGCGAGGGCGACGGTGACATGACGGTACGCCTGCACTCAAATCAGGCCAACGAAATCGGAGCCATGTGCGAAAGCTTCAACAAAACGATGGACAAACTTTCTTCTTCTATTAAAGAAGCCAAGGATTCAAGCGCAGAAATGCACGGAATCGGTAACGAGCTCAATGACTCAATGGCCCAGACTTCAATGGCCGTCACTGACATCACTTCAAGCATTCAGTCAATCCAGAATCAGATGCAGGAACATGCGGCTGGTGTTGAGGAAGCCCGCTCAGTCGTCGAGCAGATTGTAAAGAACATCAAAAAGCTCAACGAGAATATCGAAGTTCAGGCTTCAAGCGTAAATGATTCTTCTGCGGCAGTCGAGGAAATGACGGCAAACATCCGAAACGTAACGACAATCCTCGAAAACAACCGCCAGTCAATCACCTCTCTGGAGCAGGCTTCTGAATCCGGTCAGGCCCTCATCAACAACACGGCAGACCTTTCCGCAAAAATTCAGGCCCGCTCAAAGAATTTGCAGGAAGCATCTATCGTAATCAAAAAGATTGCTAGCCAGACCAACCTTCTTGCAATGAATGCGGCTATCGAAGCGGCACATGCTGGTGACAGCGGTCAGGGCTTTGCAGTCGTAGCTGGTGAAATTCGAAAACTTGCCGAAGAATCAAGTTCTCAGGGTACAAAAATCCAGAATGAGCTTATGGAAGTTTCAAACCTCATCGATGAAGTCACAAAATCAACAAAGACGGTTCAGGACCAGTTCAACAGCATCTTCGGGCTTACAAAAACAGTCAGCGAGCAGGAACACGTAATCGTCGAGGCAATGAAGGAACAGAACAAGGGAAGCGAACAGGTTCTCGACCTCATCCACACAATCAACACCATCACAGGCAGCGTCAAGAACGACTCAGACCAGATGATGGAAGGCAGCAGACAGGTTTCTTTCGAAATGGATTCAATCGCAAACATGACTACGGACGTCAATACAAACGTAAAGAACATGACGGAAAAGACTGATGCGATCGGCGAATTCTCAAAGAAGGCCCAGCATTGTGTAGAAATGAACGTAAACAGCATTGCAAAACTTCAGGAAGCAATGAACAAGTTCAAGGTTGAGTAGACGGAGGCGATTTTATGAAAAAATTATTTCTTGGCATGACTATACTGGCTCTTTGTGCTTTTTCGGCATTTTCTCAGGTAAATGTGGAACTTCCGAAAGGCCCGGTAGAGCTTTTTGACGGATTTGAAAAGGGAAATTACTGGATTTGGGCAGGATTTGACTATGACCAGTACGGCCCCCACAAAATTTCCAACGGAGCTAACCTCTCGATGGACTGGGCTTCAGAAGGACGCCACTCCCTTGAGCTCACGATGGAAGCCATGGGGCCTGGTTCATCAAAATCAGCCTCATGGTTTTATGACGGCACAAACGATTTGAGCGGTACAAAATATCTGGCCGTGGACATCTACAATCCGGAAGACTACACCTACAACATTTACGCTGTCCTGCAGGCAACGAATGAATGGAAGTGGTGCCAGCCGCCTCAGAGCTACCAGCTTGGAAAGGGAGTCCACACAGTCGTTTACGATTTCCGTGAATTCACAAGTTTTCTGAGCGACGTCCGCCGAATTTCAATAAACTGCGACAACTGGATGGAATACAACAAGGAATCGCACATTTATATCGATAACATCCGGCTGATTAAATAAAAATTAGAATCCACCAAGCTCGCTCAGAAGTGCGTCCAGTTTGATTCCATAATCCGGGTCTGTAGCCCAGTTTTTGGCAAGGTCGTGGACGGTATGGGCGAGCTTTACTTTATGTGGCCAGCTGTATCGCGGGTCAACAAGTTCCTGATTCAATTCAACATCAACCGTAGTGGCATAGGCCTGCAAGTGCTGGATATGGGCACGCACGCCAATCTGCTCGCTTTCAAAATATTCTCCGGGGTGCTCAGCATCCATTGCCCCCAGTCCGCAAAAATTATTCATTTCAGGCAGAACAAGATTTCCAAAACCCAGAAAGCCTGTCTCATGGCACATCTGAACAAAGGCCACATCCGAATTGATTCCTTCGATTGCGGCTTCCTCAATGTAAAAGCCCGCCAGTCTCTCAACTTTTTCTTTATCCGAATCAGGCTTGTGGTTCATGAAGAATTTTACAAGCTGCTCCTGATTCTTGATTCCGCTTCCCAAAAGTTCACGCGAACATTCTTCCCGGACAGGGGGAGTCACGCAGGAAAAGAAAACTGAAGAAATGAGGGCCAATCCCAAAAAGATGGAAAAAGCCCTCTTAAAGCATAAAGCCTTACCTTGATTTTTAAAAATTGATTTTTCCATGCTCAAATTATCGGCTTTTCAAAAAAATTTGTGATTTTTTTCATTTTTTTTGAAGAATTTTCGATTTGCATTGCCGAAAACGCAAAAATTTTTCCTATATATATAGTGAAAAAAGAGAGGACAGAAAAATGAATGATTTAATTAAATTCCCGGATTCAGCAGCCCTTGAAGAAAAACTCGAAATCCGCGAGCTGGCACTAAAGCACGGACTATCCTATCCCAGCGAGGCGGAGCTTATCATGCTTATTCTTGGAAGCGGAACAAAGGACAGGCCCATCAGGGAACTGGCAAAAGAAGTGCTTTCAATCGTAATGTCGTCCAACGATGAAAACCTGCTGGACAACCTCATGACCATAAAGGGAATGGGAAAATCCAAGGCGCTTATGATTGCGGCGGCTCTGGAATTCGGCAAAAGATGCAACAGGAATCCTCAGGCAGCCCTTTCAAGCCCGGCGGACATAGTTCCCTACATTCAGAATTACGCCATGCAGAAGCAGGAGCACTTCCTCTGCATAAGCCTGAACGGAGCCAGGGAAATAATTTCAATCCGGGTCGTCTGCACGGGATGCGGCAACATGGCTGTCATCAGTCCGGCGGAAGTTTTTTCGGAAGCGGTAAAGGAGCACGCATCGGCAGTCGTCATAAGCCACAATCACCCTTCTCAAAATCCTGAGCCCTCAAAAGAAGACCTGCATACGACGATAAGGCTTTATCAGGCGGCGGAGATTTTAGGAATTTCCCTGCTCGACCATATAATCATAACCAAAAACAGATATTTCAGTTTTCTGGAACATGACTACATGGACGAAGAAAAGCTCTTCGATTTATTGTGAGAAGATTTGTTTTGCGTTATTATAGAAGATATGAAACGAAGCATTTTTATTTTTGGTCTTATTACATTTTTGTCATTCTCCCCGCTTTTTGCCCAGCAGGTGGCAGATTCTTCACAGGCAGGAAGTGATTCACAGGACGCATTTGCAATCATTCCAAACCTGGAGCCGGAAGAAGTCAGGGATATCGAAAGTTCACGCACAAAAGTGATTTTCAAGACAAACGTTAAAAATTGCAGGATTTCCCTCAACCACGAATTCCAGGGATATTCAAAACTCAGCCTGCTTAATCTTGTCGAAGGATTCTATCTTCTTCGAGCCGACAAGGAAGGCTACGATTACCAGGAAAAATTCGTTTACGTTGAGCGGGGCAAGGAAAAGACCTTCTACATCGAACTTGAGCCCAACGAAGAAACAAAAAAGAAGCTTGAGGCAAGGGCAAATGCCCAGTCAGAGGCAAAAGCTACTTCTCAGGCAGAAGAGCCAAAAGCAGAGGCTGAGCCGGAAGTTTCAACAGCAGCCGACCAGTCAATCGGAGACATTCAATGAAGCTTTATTCACGCTCACAGCTAATAAAAACAGCCCTGATCGGGGCTGCTGCAGGAGCAATATTTTCAACTTTCGGTCATCTTTCTTTAAGCCGCCAAAAGCCCCAGGAAAAGACTGAGGAAGCAACATCCCAGGCAGAAGTTTCTGAGACCAAGGCAGCCGCCGAGGAAGTTTCAGAGATTATCTCAAGCGCAGACTCTCCTTCCTCACATTTTATCGAAGAAAAGCCTGTCCAGGTGGCAAAAACTTACGACTCACCCTACACCCAGGACGAGCAGCAGAACATTTCAGTCTACGAAAAGTGTAACGAAGCCGTCGTAAACATCACAACCCAGGTTATGGGAATCAACTGGTTCTTGGAACCAGTCGTTCAGGAAGGCGGCTCGGGTTCCGGCTCAATCATCGATAAACGGGGCTACGTCGTCACAAACGTACACGTCATTTCAAACGCAAGCAAAATCAACATCTCCCTTTACGACGGCACTTCTTACGAGGGAATCGTCATCGGAAAGGACGTTGAAAGCGACATCGCCGTAATCAAATTCAATCCGCCGGATAACGTTACCCTCAAGACAATTGATTTCGGAAACTCAAACAACCTCAAGGTCGGACAGAAGGTAATCGCAATCGGAAACCCCTTCGCCCTTGAGCGCACCATGACAACCGGCATCATTTCAGGTCTCGGCCGCCCGATTCAGGAAAGCACAAACGTCATCATCCGCAACATGATTCAGACTGACGCCGCAATCAATCCGGGCAACTCAGGCGGACCCCTTCTCGACACAAACGGCAAGATGGTCGGAATCAACACGATGATTATCTCAAACTCAGGCAGTTCTGCAGGAATCGGCTTTGCAGTTCCTGTAAGCACGGCCCGCCGCGTTGTAGACGACCTCATCAAATACCGAAAAGTCAACCGCGGAGTCCTCAAAATCGCTCCGGTTCAGATGACTTCATCAATCGCCCGCTACGCAGGTCTTTCAATCAACTACGGAATTCTTGTCAGCGAAGTAGAGCGCGGATCATCAACCGAAAAATCAGGAATCCTAGGCGGAACTGAGCAGGTCCAGTACGGAAGCCGCTTCAACCCGACTACGATTTACCTGGGCGGAGACATCATCACCGGAATCGACAACATCACTGTAAGAACTTACGCAGACTACACAAGCGCTTTGGAATCAAAACGCCCGGGCGACACGGTTACGGTCACAGTCTTCCGCGAAGGTGAATTCAAAAAAAATCAAAGTTACCCTCGATGGAAAGGACTCCAGCCAAAACCGCAGCTCAGCTTCCCTTTCAGACATGCAGGAATCTTCATTATAAAGATGCCACTTAAGAAAAAACTCTGTCTCACCACTTCAATCATCCTCTCCCTCTGTGCTTTTTCTGCACATGCCCGCAAAGTCACTTTCCCTGTGAACGGACTTATGATGTCGGTAAAGGAGCCGGTTCCAGTCGATTTGGAGTGGGATGAAAATACTTTTGTCACAAGCAATCCCCATGCCTACAACCACCAGATTGCCCGCCTTTCAGCAATGCTTTCTACGATTTCCTATGTCCACGTCGACGAAAATCCTGATTCAAACGAAATGCTGAAAAGCTACGAAGTTCTGGGCTTCAAAAAAAGCAACATCTACTGGAACTACAATCTGGACTACAAGAACCACGTTGATAAGGACAATCAGGCCGCCTACAGTTTTGCCTTCAAGGACATTCAGACTGCGGCCGGCACAAAAAAACTCGTATTCCTTATAATCCGCGGCACCCCCCTCAGTGCAAACGAATGGCACTCAAACATCAACATCAGCAATTCGTCAAAGGAAAACGTAGTGATTCACGAGGGCTTTCTTTCAACCTGCGAAATCATAAAAGCCGATTTTTACAGGTTCCTGGAAGAAAACTCAATTTCAAAAGAAGACTCATATTTTCTGATTACAGGTCACAGCCGGGGAGCTGCCATTGCAAACCTTCTGGGAGCCATTTTTTACGACGAGCAGGAAATCACAAGCAATAAAGTTTTCGTCTACACCTTCGCAAGCCCGAACGTAAGTCAGGACAAGCGCACTTCCGACGAAAAATACAACTTCATCTGGAACATAGTAAATGCAGAGGACGCCGTTCCTTCAGTTCCGCCCAACCGGGGCAAGTGGCAGTGGAAAAAATTCGGCCAGACCCGCTACATCGTAAATTACTGGAACTGCGACCTTGAAAAATACTCCGGGGACTACCTTCCCCGCATGAACGAATACTACAAAAAGCTGCTTTTCAGGGATTACGCCCCCTTCAAGACAGGACCATTTCTGCCGGTTCAGGCTGCCAGAGTCCTCACAGGCGTTTTCAGCGATGTCGGCAACTATTACGGTCGCGGACTTCACTTTTTTGCTGGCGTTGGCCTGGACTTTGCCTTTCCAAACGAACCAAAAGACAGAAAAGCAGCAAAAGAATCAGAAGAAAAGAAACTTCCTCTGCTTCTCCGCCCCTTCCGCTACAACATAAACAAGCACTACGACCACGGATTTGAATACCTGATAGATGCGGCTGTCGACATGCATGCCTGTGAATCATATCTTTCCTGGATGCTGGCCTTGAACGAGGACGAAGTTTTCGCCACTCTCGGCAGCTCGGAAATCGTAATCGGCGGTGCAATCGACTGTGCCATTTACGACAATGAGGGCAAACTGCTTGCAAAAGTCATAAACGGAGCGCCGGACTTTTTCACAATCAATGCGCCGGCTGTCGTAATGCAGCTTCCATACCACAATGTCCTGGGCTTCCCTGCAAACCAGAGCCTCAACGTGATTGTTCACAAGGACAGCCTTATCCGCACGGGAGCCAGCTACACAATCGAGCAGTACGACGTCAGCGGAAAGCTTTTAAGCACAAGCGAAAAATCAAAACTCAAGCCGTCCTGGTCACGTTCATTAAAATTTGAAGTGGGGCCCAAGACTCTGAATGAAAGCGAGCTTGACTGCGAGGAACTTTCCAGAAAAGAAGCAAAGGAACTTGTAAAAAAATTCGGCCTCAACGAAAATTTCAAATTCATGATTGAGCCTGAAATTTCCCTTTCTTTCGACAGAATCCTCAACGCTGGCGTCAGAATCGGAGCCCCGGTCTTCTACGGAACGGCACTCGGCGAAATCCACTCGACAAAATCTTTCGGACTTGCAGGCGGAATCGGCCACCAGCACATAATTTACGGCCGTGTCCTCTTCGACACAGAGCTTTTCGCCCGCTGCGTCTGGACAAAAGTCGACGGCGAGAGGGAATTCGACTTTGTTCCACAGGCTCGCCTCTCTCTGGCCTACAAGCCTCTCAGAAGAGGTCATTATTTTATGTCGGCAACCTTCGACATGCACATCGAGGGCTACAACGACGCGGCTTTTTCAAGCACGGCAAGAAAAACGCGTTTCGGCACAATCAGACTGGGCGAAAAAACAGAGCTGCAGCCGGCAATTTCAATCGGAGCAAGGTACTAAAATGTGCGACAAAAACAAAATCATGATTTTATGCAAGGTCGTTGACAATTTCGGCGACATCGGAGTCGTTTACCGCCTGGCCCGCGCCCTCTCAGACCTGAGAGCCGGCCTTGAACTCACTCTGATCGTAAGCAACCTCGAAAGTTTTCACAAAATGGCAAGCCAGATTGATCCCGAAAAGACGGTTCAGGATTTCAAATACAAAAATTCCACCTGGAAAATCATAGACTGGAACCTTACGCAATCACCAGTCAGCACTGAGGACTTTTCAATTATCCTGGAGTGCTTTCAGTGCGGTCGTCCCGACTGGCTTGAGGACCTTCTTTTTGCAGACGATTTTACACGCACGGTTCAGATTATCCAGATTGACTACCTCACGGCCGAAGATTACGCCGACGAGTTCCATCTTTTAAAAAGCGGCACCAGAAAGGCAAACATCAAGAAGGTCTTTTTCATGCCGGGCTTCACGGACAAAACGGCAGGGCTCATCATCAATAAAATAGAAGATTTTACGGGGGCTTCGGCTTCGCCGTCGGGCCTTACGCCCTTCGCTAACGCTCATAGCCTTACGGCTACTTCGGGGCTTCATACCCTAGCCCGCTCAGAATTTAAGATTTTCTTCTTTGCCTACGAAGACGACTGCACATCCGTCGTAAAGGGAATAGCTGACTTTCAGGAAAAGATGCGGGAGAGAAAGCCGGATTTTTCAGTCACGGTCTTTGCCGCAGAGGGAAAATCATGCGCTCCCTTTGAGGAAAGCTGGAAAAAGGCTGGCACGCCTTTCAAACTGGAAAAAGTTCCCTTCATGCAGCAGGAAGAATTCGACTATTTCATCACTCAGATGGACTTTCTTTTTGTCCGCGGAGAAGATTCCCTTGCACGCGCCGCCCTTACAGGTCTTCCATACATCTGGCAGGCTTACAAGCAGGACGAAAACTACCAGCTGGTAAAGGTAAATGCCCTTATCGAGCGAATGCGGCCATATTTTGCTCCCCAGGACTTTTCTCCAGTCGAAGGATTCTGGCAGAATTACAATGACTATGAAAAGGCGACGGAATCAGAAGCCCTCACGCAAATGCTTTGTGACTCAGCCAATCAGAAAAACACCGGCGGATTTAAGGATTTTGCGAGAAAACTCCACGAAAACGGAAACCTGGCAGAAGCTCTTTTAAACTACATTGGCACGCTGAGCATCTGAAACCTTTTGCAGCTCAAAATTCCTGTAGGGACTTGACGGCAGCGTAAAGCGGTAGGGATTGTCCTCGGCGTTGTTGACGTTTGAAACAGGCACAATATCGCCGTTTTCCTTTTTGAAATACCAGCCTGAAGGATCGGTAAATTCGAGGACGACCAGCTTTTCACATCCGTCAAAGGCCTTGGCTCCGATTTTTTGTACGCTGGCCGGAATCGAAATGTGCTCAAGATTCTTGCAGCCGGCAAAAGCCTGATTATTGATGGAAGTAATGTTCTGCGGGAAGTTTATGCTGATTAAATTCTGGTTGTCCTTGAAGGGGCTGTCATAAACTTTGTTGAGTTCCCTAACGGAAGACAAATCCAGAGAAACCAAAACTCCGCTATCACGGATTATGCGGGCGATATTGTGAATCGCCATGTTGCCGACAGTTCCATTGGCAATGACATTGACTTCGCTTTTGTGGGGGAGCATATGCAGGGCAGTTTCGAAATCAGCTACCTGAACAGTATTGTCACCATTTGTAACTTCTACGACTGATGCTGAAAACGAAGACGCTTCATCACCTTCATGGGAAATTACAATCATAAGACGTGAAAATTTTCGCATAGGCTCCTCTCCTCTTGGCAATAATTTAATATTCATTATAGCATATATTCAGTATATTTCAAGATTATTTCTTTCAGATTGTCCGATAATATAATATGTTTTTGAAAAAACTCCTTTTCACTTCAATTTTCCTCATTATCGCCTCACTTTCCTTTGCCTGGGAAAAAGTTCAGGTCGTGCTTCCTTTTAAAAGCGGCGGAGAACTTTACACAAGCTTTTACTGCTTTAACGATCTGGCCGAGGGCAAGAAAATCGCCCAGGAAATTTTCAAAGTAAAAAGATTTGACGAGCTTGCAAAAGGAGAAAAGGAAAAAATGATTCCGGTTCCGCTGGGAACAAGGGTGGGCTACTACGACATGGCGATTTTCTGCTATGGAGAGGAATTCTGGCTTTTCGAAAACAGGAACGGATTTTTATGGGGCCGGGGAATGCTTCTGGCCAAGCCGCGAAAATAAGAATATCTTAATATTTCCTAAAAATTCAATTTAGATTTTGGAGATTCCATGATATAATTTTTACGTGCAAAAAAATAAGATTCTGTTTTTAACATTTTCTTTTTTTATCCTCTTCCTTTCATCCTGTGTAAGCCCTAAAAAGCAGATTCAGTCGCAGGAAATCCTTAATTTAAAAGACCGCCTCTACTGGGCAGAATGTGACAGAAACAGCACTATCGAAGACGTTGAATCACGCCGCTTCCACAAATTCAGCACGGACGGAATCGGAAACATACAGAAAGTCATAAAACCCGGTCAGGAATATATCTGGCTCATGATGGTCTTTCCGGTTCCAGAAAATCTCCGTCACAAATCCCTTGCCCTTCTCATAACCTACCTTCATTTCGCGGACAAAGTCTGGGTAAACGGCAGCTATGTCGGAGGCTACGGCCAGTTCCCGCCCAACGAGCGCAGCGTTCTCTGGGGCACCCATTTCTATTCCATTCCGGCTTCCGTCCTCAATTCAGTGGGCCGCAACGTGATATTCATAAAAGTCTACTGCAAGGGTGTCAGCGGCATTTCAGACACAATCCTTTTGGGCGAACACGACAAAATCGCCTCGATAAACACCTTCCTCAGCTTCTTTCAGTCAACAATCTATCTTTTTGCGGAAGGCGGCATGCTTTTTACAACAATCCTCTTCCTTTTGATTTTCTTGTGGCGCAAAAAAGAGCGGGCCTACCTTTCATTTTCATGCCTCTGCATCGCATCAATGCTTTTTACGCTTCCATTCTTTTCGCCCAATCTTCCCCTTCTCTCCAGCAATCAGATTTCCTTCCTCTTTTTTATAAAATCAACCATGTGCGAAGGACTCTATCTGATTGTATTCTCGCTCGCAACTCTGACAATCCAGTTCATCAAGGGCAGCGAAACAAAAATTTACCGAATCGTAAGGCTTTCAATCCTCGGCTTCTGTTCACTGATAACCTTCTGTGCACCGGATTACGGATTTCTTGAACTCATCTGCCCCCTCATGCTCAGTCTTTCCGGCCTTCAGCTTTTTCTGGGCTTTCTCTTCGTGGTCAAAAAAAAGCAGAGCAAGGAAGAACGGAAGAATTTCAGGATTCTCATATCAGTCCTGATTCCACTTTCAGTTTCAATCATCATCGACTTCATCATCAAGGGCTTTTTCCAGAAAATCGACATTCCCTACATCACGCTTTTCGGCTGGCAGCTTTCAATCCTCTGCTTCCTCATCCTGCTCAGTACCAGATACAACCGGGCCGTCTCGCAAAACGAATACCTCAACATCAATCTCCGCAAGGAAATTGACCGGCAGACTCTGGAACTTTCAAACAAAAACAGCGAGCTTGAGCAGCAGATTTTCCGCGCCCAGACCGATTTGGAAATGGCCTCCCTCGTTCAAAAGAAATTCTTCCCCTATCCGCCTCAAAAACTCCGGGGCTGGGATATTTCCGTCAGCTACAGTCCCCTGGACAAAGTTTCAGGCGACATGTACGACTTTTATGTAAAGGATAACACACTCAACGGCTTCTCATTATTTGACGTTTCAGGTCACGGCATTGCGGCCAGCCTCGTCACCATGCTGGCAAAGAACATAATCTTCCAGTCCTTCATGCGAAATATGCAGAAGAACGAGACAGTTTCCCGCACCCTCTACGAAATCAACGATGAAATCATCGAGGCAAAGGGCGGAATCGAAAATTACCTCACAGGCCTCATGTTCCGCTTCAAGCCATTCAACGAAAAGGACGTCTGCAAGGTCGAAATGGCAAACGCAGGCCACCCAAATCCATTTCTCTATTCAGCGGAAGACGGAATCTGCGACGAAATCAAATCGGGCAGCAATGTAGACCACCACGGAGCAATCGGCCTCGACTTCATCACGGTTTCCTTCCCCCAAATCAGCTTTAAAATGGCCGAAAACGACATTCTTCTATTTTATACGGACGGCCTCACGGAAAGCCGCAACACATCAAACGAAATGTTCGGCAAGGAGAGGGTCAAAAACATAATCCGCTCGAGCTATGCAAAAGATTCCCAGGGCATCATGGAAGACATAATCAGCGCCTTCAATGACTTCACGAAAGGGGTCAAACGTGACGATGATATTACGATAGTTATCCTAAAACGCGAAAATTCTTATAATTTTGTCGAGGAGTTAATGGAAATATGACAGCACAAAAACAATGGTATGATGACGATGGAATCACCTTCCACTCAGAGCATAAAGTTCAGTTCTCACAGAGCGATTCAAACAAAAGAATGAGCCTCTACGACCTTCTTCGTGTCAGCAGCGACATGGCAGTCGAAGATTACGCACAGAGGGGCATGGACAGGGACACACTCACCCAGCACGGCTATGCGATTCTGGTCTCAAGGACGGCATTCAGATTCCACAGGATGCCCAAGGAAAACGAAAACTATGTCTTTACAACATATGAGGAAAAGGCAGAGCCCCTTCAGCTTGTCCGAGCCTACGAATTCACCACGCCAGAGGGCCAGCCTTTAATCACAGGAATCTCTTCATGGCTTTTGGTTGATCCGGTCCTCCACAGAATCATTCCGACCAAAAAATTTGACATGAGGAAGCCAGTGGAATCACAAAAAGAGCACGACTGTCTCAAATATGGCAAGATTCAAATCCCGGAAGACCTGGAAAAATGGGACGAAAGAATCATAAAATACTCGGACATCGACGGAAACAACCATGTAAACAATGCACGTTACGGCGCATTCGTTGCAGATTCAATTCCGGCTGATTTTCGCACGACAACATTCACTGATTTCAGGCTCAACTACGCAAAAGAAGCAAAACTTGGTCAAAAGCTTGAAATTTTTGGCAAAATCAACGAATCAGAAAAGAAGCTCACAATCGTAGGCAAAACCGAAGAAGGAGTTTCTTTTGAAAGCGAATTATTTTATTCCTGAGGATTTTAGGCATCAATGAAGAGAAAGATTTTTTTTCTGGCCTTTTTTTTGATTTTCTCTACAAGCCCTTTTTTTGCTCAACCAGGCGGAGGAAGGGGGCCTTCTGGTCATGGCTGGCCCGGCGGGCCCGGCGGCTCACATTCTCCGTCAGGTCCGGGGGCAGGTCGAGGCGGGCACAGCGCACCAATAAATCCCGGCAATCTGAACACAAGCGGCACATACTCTTTCAACGGAATGCGTTTACCCAGCAAGCACGATCCGTTTCAAGTCGTGCATATCGAAACAACCTCCGAAATCATTCTCATAACTTTCAACATTCCTATAAATCCATCGACCTGCAAACGTGAGAATATTTTTATAAATGGAAAGGAACTCGATGAATCTTCGGATTTCCGCTACAACAAAACCGGTAAAATTCTCGAAATCAAAACAAAATTATCAGTCGGAACGAAATTCACTCTGGAATTCAAAAATTTAAAGTCCTATGATCAGGAAGAGCTGAAAATCAAAAAATTCGGCTCTCTTTTACCATGGACATCAAAAGAATATTCATGCAAAACATCTGCACCCCAAGGAGACTAGCGCATGAGATCCCTCGCACAAAAAACAGCCATCAAATTCTCATTCTTTCTTGCGCTTATGGAGCTGGCACTTGCCGCGCACTTTGTTTACATCGTTGATTTAAATGCACGCAGAACAAAGGATAATGAAATCCACACGGCCCTTGTTTCAATTCTGGACGCACTTAAAGGTGAAAATTCGCTTTATGCCGCCGAATCAAAACTTCCTTACTATATCACATACAGCATTTACGATGGTGAGACAAAAGAAATTCTTGCGACAAACGGGCCATTAATTCCAATTCTCCCCGAAGCAGAAGAAAAACCCAGAATTTATCAGAAAAAATCATTTTATACGGACGGTGACTTAAATGTCGTTTATCAAACCCATAAAATCAAAAAAGGAAATACAACTTACGTAATTCAAGTTTCAAATTCCATTGACCGTGACAAGATGGCAAATATTTTCAATTTTATGACACCGAAATCACTGGCACTGGGATTTATTCCGCTCCTTATAATCTCGTATTTCACTTCATTTTTTATCGCCAAACGAACGCTAAGGCCAATCGTAAAAATGACAAAGGCCGCTGCCAGCATTTCCACCTCAAATCTTGATGCCCTGCTCTCGGTCAGTTCAAAACATGACGAGCTTGATTCACTTGCACACACGTTCAATGATCTTTTCCGCCGTTTAAAGCAAGATTTTATAGCGTTAAATTCAGCGAATCAGGCAAAATCCAGTTTTTTGAGCAATATGAGCCATGAAATCCGAACTCCAATCAACGCAATTCTTGGTCTTGACGAAATGATTACACGAGAAAGCACGGAGCCGCAGATTCAGTCTTATGCGAGGGACATCCAATCCAGCGGCAAATCGCTTCTTTCTATAATTAACGACATTCTTGACTTCTCAAAAATAGAAGCCGGCAAAATGGAAATTATTCCAGTCGATTATGATTTATGCACGACAATTATCGACCTGGTGAACATGGTTTCGGGAAGAGCCGAAAAAAAGGGGCTTGATTTCATCATCAACATTGACAAATCCATGCCCCACAAGCTCAACGGCGATGAAACACGAATCAAACAATGTATTCTCAATATTCTCACGAATGCAATCAAATATACGCCAAAAGGTTCTGTCACGATGAACATCGGCTTTGAAAGAGCAGGAGAAAACAAAATCAACCTTTGGGCGCAGGTAATCGACACAGGAATCGGTATCAAGCAGGAAGACATCAAAAAACTTTTTGACCCGTTCGAACGAATTGAAGAAAGACGAAACAGGACAATCGAAGGAACAGGTTTGGGCATGAATATTGTCAAAAACCTTTTGCAGGAGATGGGTTCCAAACTCGACGTTAAAAGTGAATACGGCAAGGGAAGTGATTTTTCTTTCAAAGTGACTCAGGAAGTCCTCGACTGGGATGAGATTGGCACATACGAAGAAATTAAAGAAAAAGTTGAGGAAGAAGCCGGAGCCTACAAAGAAAGCTTTCAGGCTCCGGATGCAAGGATTCTCGTTGTTGACGATACACCGCTCAATCTTACTGTAATAAAAGGGCTTTTACGCAGCACAAGGATTCAAGTTGAAACTGCAGAAAGTGGATTCGATGCGCTTAAAATGGCCCGGGAAAAGCAGTACGACGTTATCCTGATTGACCACCGCATGCCGAAAATGGACGGAATTGAAATGCTGCACGTCCTCCGGGGCGAAGATACCAGCATAAACCGCCTCACCACCTGCATTGCCCTCACGGCAAACGCAATTTCAGGCGCCAGGGAAATGTATCTTGAAGCGGGATTCGAAGACTATCTTTCAAAGCCTGTTGAAGCCAGCAAGCTTGAGGAAACGCTGGTACGCTATCTGCCGGCAGAAAAAATCCTCCACTCAGGACAGGAAGGCTACATCGAAAAAGACAATTCATGGAACGGAGTCGAAAGGCGCAAAAACGTAACGGCCAGCAAAGAAATTCATCTGGCCCTGGACCTCTGGAAAAATCTTTTCGGACTGGATATTTACTCAGCAATCCACAATTGCAGCACAGGAGAAATATTCCTGGACGCCAGCAGGAACTTCTATGACGCCATCGAAGAAAAAGCCGCTTTAATCGAAGAATATCAGAATACAGAAAAATGGAATGACTACACGGTCCTTGTTCACGCCCTCAAAAGCAGCGCCCGCCTGATTGGAGCAATGGAACTTTCCGAGCAGGCCGCCTTCCTGGAAAAATGCGGAGACGAGGCAAAAATCGGAGATCAGGAAGCCCTGGCATTAATCAAGGAAAAAACTCCCCAGCTTCTTGAGCTTTACAAGAGCTACCATAAAAAGCTCGCATCCCTTCTGGGCATCCCGCAAAGTCCACAGGAAGACACCCGCCCGCAAATCGAGCCAGCAAAACTGGAAGAAGCCCTTTCAGCATTAAAGGAAGTGGTAAGCGTATTTGATTTTGACACTGCCGACGCAATCATGGAAGAACTAGAAAAATACTCAATGCCGGCCGAATACAAAGACCGTTACGAAAAAATAAGAAAAGCAGTGCAGGCAGTAGACAAAGTTGAAATTATGAAATTATTAGCTTAAATATCAAGTTTAGATTCACTAGATAAAATAAAAAAAAGACGGTCTCCCGTCGAAGACCGTCTTTTTCGTGCCAACAAAAGCTGTTTATTAGTCTTTTGCGCGTTCTACGAATGAACCGTCACGTGTATCGATTACGATGCGGTCATCTGTGTTACAGAACAATGGAACTTTAACTTCCATGCCTGTGTCGAGAGTAGCTGGTTTTGTTGATTTACCAGATGTATCGCCTTTAACACCTGGCTCACAGTATGTGATTGTGCGTGTTACCTGAATTGGCAAGCGAACACCAACCGGCTTCTCGTTGTAGTATGTGATTTTTACTTCGTAGTCATCATCCGGAGAGATGTAACCAGCGTTGTCGCCGAGGTAGTCCTTCTCCAAAGTGATGTCATCGAAAGTTTCCTGATCCATGAAGTGGTAGTCGTTTCCGTCGATGTAAGAAAGTTTTACGTTCTTTTCAACGAGCTCAACTTCCTCAAATTTTTCGCCAGCATCAAGACCCAAGTCCTGAGTTCCGCCTGTGACAATGTTAGCAACGCGGAGTTTTGTAACCATGCCCTGGCGACCAGACTTCTGACCGAGCATCTTCTGAACGATGAGTGGAGCACCTTCATACATGAAAGCTGTTCCGACTTTGATTTCGTTTGTCATCAACATAATATGTTACCTCAAAAAATAAAGCTTTATGAGAATATTTTAGTGTATTTTCGGGAGATATTCAACAGTTAGCAAAAGACAGGGAAAAACATGGCGCCAATCCACTGGCTACGCCCTTCCGCAGCTTGCTAACGCGCGGTCGCTATGCGACTGGCTTCGCCACTGCTACACGGCGGGGGCGGAGAGTGGTGGGAGAAAAATATGTTTTACGCTAAGATTAGAAATATCAATCTTTATCTATACCATAGTACATATCAAAAACTTCGTCTTTTATATCTTCAAACAATGGCAACCCCAATTTTTTCAATTCCGCAACAACTTGCTGACCTCGCAATGATTTCAAAGCATCTGAAAAAAAAGCAATAATTCCAGCCGCAGTTGTTTGTTGTTCCATTATACTTTTTGTTTTTAAAACACTATTTCGAATATCATCAGAAAGCTTTTCAGATTTTAGAGTTATATTTGTTGTATTGTCGAGGATATAACTTAACATTTTGTCCTTTTCAGGTTTATGAAGTTCATACAACAGTTCTGACATATCTGAACCAAGTTCGAATGCAGCTTTATCCAAAGATTTTTTCCATGCACGATATGTCTCAATATCATAATCCCAATATTCTGGATGAGCCACTTCATTACGAATCGAGATAATAGAAACTTTGTTTCTGCGATTTACGAAAAGATTGAAATTGTCAAGATTAAAGAAATTAGAATCGGATTTTTCGCGAAACAAATTCCAGTTTTCCTTTAAAAGTTCCAATAAGTAATAACTGTCAATTTCATAGAGATGATTCCATTCTTTTTTGAAAACTTTCTTTTTTTGTAAAAATGAATCTACATAATAATCACGCCAATCTACTTGATTTAATTGAGAAAACTCAGTTTCGAGCAAATTGCCTAATTTTGGCGTTATAGCATACAGTTTTTCGTAAGTATCCTGTAAAATTCTGATTGATTCCATATTTTGACCTCGCTTATTTGTTTTTTATACAAAATGGACAAAGTCGTATTTCTTTTTTTGTCAATTCGGCATTTTTTACAGCGATTTCTTGCGTTGGATAAATATTTATTATAGCGTTATCTAATTTTATCTCACTATGTTTCCATAACTGACCACAGTTTGATATATGAATATGAGCATAAGATTTTTTACGAACTACATATTTCCAACCTGTCAAAATTACAGATTTATCCATTTCATCTTTACTAACAAAATCTTCTGTTTTTACATTCTGAAATTTTTTAGTAAAATACATTTTGAAAGATGTTGAATCGACAACACCACCAACATAGTATTTCCCATATTTTACAGATTTCATTGCGTTACAGATATTTGCAGAATCATGATTTTCACACAATTCTGCAACGCAAGGCCATTTACGAATGTCTGCAACCGATAAAATAATTTCATCTTCTACATAATTGGAAATAAAATCTTCAATGAATGAAATAATTTGCTCTTTTTTGCTCATTTTTTTTCTCCAATATCATTCTCAATTAATCGTAAGATCAATCAGTAACTTCTGTCTTTTACAGTTTGCAAATCTCAGCCCTAACATCATTTTCAATAATATCGGTAATCGCTTTGCGTACTTTCATATCAACAAAGTTTTCGGCTTCCTTAAAGCCTGAAATTTGTTCGGCTGTCTTACTGAATGAAAAAATTGATTCATTGCTGTTCCTTACATCGATTGAAACCGATGGTTGTACAACTATGGTGTCTGAAAAAACAGCCTTTTCAGCTTGAATTGTTACTAAGATAGAATATGAATATTCTGAATTTTTGCGACTGTAGCCTGCATCTGAAATAACCTTTTCTACCAATGCTTTATATGCTTTTCCATCACTGTTTATGATGACTTTCATAGAAATATTCAACTTGGTACTTGCTATTTTTTCATCAATACCTGCAATTACGGAAATATCTTTTTCATATTTTTCATATCCAGACTTATAAAGTATCAAAGAAAAATCGAGCACATCGGAATATTCTTGTCCTGCAATTTTGCTTTCATTAAACAAGGCAATTTTCTTAAATGGGTCTTTTTCATTTAGGGCAGAATTGTAAAACGAATAGAAGCGTTTTTGAGCCGAAATGATTGTACTTTCGTAATTTGAAAAAGCTTCTTTTCTGTTCAGATATGCACAATCATAATATTGCTTATCGCCGAAACTCCTCCAACTTTGGGTATGCTGAACCCCGGCAAGCGTAATTTGAGATTTTACAGTAATTTCACGGTCAATTGATTCTCTGTTTTCTCCCGTGTTAACAAGCGTTTGATGCGCTTTTGTGACTGAATTGATTTCGTGAGTAAAATATGCAGCAAGATTCGCTTCTGCAAGAGTTCTTGCAAGTTCTTCTGTGCTTGCATGAGCGATGCCTGTCACATATTCTTTATGCGGAAAAAACTGCTCGATTGTGTACGAATCTACCCACAAAGGTTTCTCGTATTTTGGAATAGAAGAACATGAAACGAAAAGAGAAAAAAGAAGACTCGCACAAACGATCAAAGCAGATTTTTTCACAGCACACTTTCCAGAATAATTATTTTCGCCATGTAATGCCGCTCAGAACAGGCCAGCCGTCTGTGCCAGCCAACCATGTGCCGTAAGAGTTCGCAGAAGCCCATGCGTTTAAGACTTCAAGAAGAGTGCCAGTATAATCAAGCGTAGTGCTACCATAAGCAGAAATCTGGTCTGTGGCAAGTTTGAATGTGCCTACAGAGCCTCCTACACCAGAGGCAGTAGCCCCGCTGCTGCTAATGAAGTAGTTGCAGCTCTGATATTTTGCAGAAGCTTCGGATGAATAACCGATGCCCCGCAGATAGATGCTGGTACCAGTACCGTCTACAGTTCCATAGAAAGCATTGTTCTTTGCATACGCATATTGATTAATAGATGATGATGTCGATGTTGTAACTTCACTATATCCAAAAATACCACCAGTATATGAAGTTGTGCTTGCTTTTCCTTTAATTGCCCCAGATGAAATATTGTTGTTAATCGAGCTGTAGTAGTTGTTGTAGTAGTTGTAGTAGTAGTAATAGATTCGACCTGCAATACCACCTGCGTAGCATGTAGCAGAAGAAGTAACCGTTACATCGCCATAGTTTTCACAATTAGAGGCAGATCCACACAACATATAGCCACTTATGCCACCGGCATTACAAATTGAAGCAGAAGTGCCCGTGATGTTGCCATAGTTTACACATTTCAAATTTGATGCAAATTTATCGTCATATCCGCAGATACCTCCAACATTTAGCGCGTATGAAGCCGTCATGTTTGCAGTAACAGGACTGTAATTTGCGCAGTTTGTCACATATTCATAACTGTAATTACTTGAATCAGAGAATGATCCTTCTGCATATCCAACAACGCCTCCACAACCGTACTCGGAACCACTACCCATAGTTGCGTTGATTTCAACTTTGTTAGCACAATTTTTTAATTCTGCCTGCGCAATTTTTCCAACAACCCCACCAACATAATAACCATTTGTTACTTTCATGTAGCCCTGTACGCTCACATTTTTTACGACGGCGCTTGAACCGCTTACATAGCCAAACAACCCTGCATACGAACATGAAGAATTAATATACAAGCCTTTTACGGTGTGGTTTGCACCATCGAAATTTCCTTCGAAGGCTTTGCTTGCACCACCAATCGGCTTCCACTGAATGTACGAAGCAGAGGCATCCGTTACAGTAGAGCCATAGTTTAAGTCGATGTCCGCACCAAGCTTAATGTAGTTTCCGCTATAGCTTGTGCCGTTGTTTACCATGTAGGCAAAATCTGCAAGCTGCTGGCTTGTTGTAATGATATAAGGATTGTTCAGAGTTCCTTCGCCAGTCCATGTTAAGGTTGGTTCTGCAGTTGGATATGACCAGTCATGGCTGACACCCTCAGTAGATTTTTCAACTTTTGCATAAAAAGTCACATTATCAGTGTAATCACCTGCATTCCAGCTTTTTATTTCGGTGTCCGAAAAATCACTTTTGGTATACCAGCCACCAAAAGCTGTTCCGTTCGTAAAATTGGCCGCCACAGGCAATGTCACACCTTGACTTGAATTAAAACTTGAAGGAGCTGTAAATCCTTCTGCCCATGAAAGTCCGTTCAGCACATAAGTTATGCTATACACTGTGTTAAGGTTCTCTATATTAATCACTGTTGAAGACTCGCAACCTTTTGCTACATTCACGATTTCCCGCCAGTAACCGATTTGCATTGTTTTTACTGAGTCCTGATACAAATAGAAAACAAGCAGATAAGAACCTGATGGAATATTTGTGTCAGTAAATGTTACTTTCTGTAAACTGTCAGAATGTTCAGCTGGCGTAAGAGTTTTAAGAGCAAAGTCAGCGTTTTCGCTTCCGTCTATGTTACATAGTTGTGCCGTTGCAGCAACAACCTGAGAAGTTTTTGCAAAAGTTAACGTTACATTTGCACCGCCAGTTCCTGTAGCATAGTCAAAAGTCACTCCGGTGAAAGTAAATGTAAGAGTTGATGAAGATGAGCTTATGTTCTGGTTAGGTAGCGTCGCTGTTGCAATTTTTACAGAATCTGCATAGGCATCGAGCGAAAAAGACCAAGTTCCACCTTCAAGCCAAAGTGTCTGGCTCTGTAAATCAGCCGCAGATTTGTTTGAAATTAAGACGCGGCTTTCCCCAGAATGAATGCCTGTGAGAGTGTATGTCGCATTCAAAAATCCCGAAGGCATAACCGTCCGCGCAAGTTCTATGTTAAGCTGTACGCGTACACCAGATTCATTTTCGTCCGTCTCTTTTTCTGCGACAGGCGAACAGCCTAAAAGCAATGCACTTATTAAAAGTGCTACAACTAGAAAAAATCGTTTTTTAATATTCATGCTATGCTCCTTTCTTTTGAATATATTTATATGCTGAATAATAAATTCCATCTTTTACAGCAGTAACCGTGACAAAATGCCAGCCAGTTTCACGAGATACAAGCTCAATTATTGCTGTATTTGCATTTCCAGTGATTGCAACTCCATCAAGTGTCCATGCGTAACTTTCAAATCCACTTGAAGCCGTAAGCGAAACTTCGCTAGCAGAGTTTTCAGAATTTATGGAAAGTAAAACTGAATTTTCTGCAAAATCAAAGTGTATTTTTCCTGTCTGTATATCCGCGATTCCAGCAGAAGTTTTTTTCTGTATCTGCATGGCCGCTGAATAATACACTCCGTCATTTGCATGAGCAGTAACGGTTATGACATGCCAGCCAGCTGACAACTGTGCAAAAGCCACAGTTTCCGTATTTGCATTCCCAGAGAGAGATACACCGTCAACCGTCCATGCATAACCATCTAAACCATTTGTAGCGGTAAGTATAATCTGACTAGCAGAAGTCTTAGCCGTTATGGAAAGAGCATCAGTATTTTTTGCAAAGCCAATGCCTATCGCCCCCAGTTGCACATCAGTAGCTCCGGTCGAGCCTGTCTTCTGAACCTGCATACTTGCTGAATAATAAAATCCGTCACTTGTACTGGCTGTAACAGTTATGTTGTGCCAGCCAATCGATAATTCTTCAAAAACCAGACTTGCAGTATTGCCACTTCCAGAAATCAGTGAGCCGTCTAAAGTCCATGAGTAAGACTCAAAACCGCTGGTAGCCGTAAATGAAACAGACTTTGCACCCGCAAGAGATGTAACGGAAAAGCTCTTGCGGCTTTCAGAATCCAAGACAGTCGTAATTCCAGAGCACAGTATTTCTGGCTCAACAGTTGTTTGCTTTTCAATTTGAGCATTTGCAGAGTAATAAATTCCAGCCTCATTCTTTGCAATCACAGTTACAATGTGAGTACCAGCAGTCAGCGTAGATAAATCAATAACAGCAGAACTTTCACTTTCTGCCAGCACAGCAGCATCCAGCATCCATGCATACGAACTAAAGCCCTTCGTTGCAGTAAATGAAAATAAATTTCCTTCATTTGTATACGACATGGAAATACTTTCGGAGTCACTTCTGTCAAAATTGGTTGTTACACCAGAGCCAACCGGTCTTTTTTCACTCATGACCTGAAAATATGTCGAAGCAGAAAAATAATTTCCGTCTGCATCACAGGTAATAACCGTAGCAAGATGCCAGCCGCCTTCCAAGTTATCATATTTTATTGAAATTTCATTTTCACTTCCTGCAACTGATTTTTCGTCTACAGTCCATGAATATGAGGTAAAGCCTGTACTGGCAGTCAGCTTAACACTGTCATTGCCAGTCACAGTAGCAAGCGATATATCATCGGCGGCAGAAAAAGAAACAACCGAAATACCTTTTATCCTGGCATTGAAACTCTCCGAAAGATTCTCGGCGGCACTAAATTTTTCATTAAGAAAGGCGGCACAAGAAACAAAAATCATTGGAATAAAAATCAAAACAATTTTCTTAATCATTTTTCGCTCTCCTCCTTTCTAAAAATTTATACCAACCCGCAAGCCATAATTATCCACAAAACCACAGCCATAGTTGTAAGTTAAGGCATAAAATGCGCCAACCGTCAGATTCTTTGTAATATAGTAATCTGCACCACCACCAAGGCTTGCACAAAATCCAGATGGAAGTTTAACATCATCCGCACCATCATTTAAATCTGCAGTAGTAAAATAGTAACCGGCTCCCATTTCAACATACGGTCTGACACGAAAAACAGTAACGGATACGCCGCCAAGTGCCATAAATGAAATAAGTCTGCCTTTTTCAAAATTAACAGAATAGTCATCTGCATATTTTGCTCCAAACACACTCATGCCAGCGCCTGCGAACAAGAATTTGTCTCCCCAAAAAGCAGAAAGCCTGCTTCCTGCCTGCCAGTCGTATAAAAAGGATTTTGCAAATGTACCGTCTAAAAAGACACCTTTTCGCGGCTTTTGATTTTGCAGAAAATGCTTTCCCTGTGCAGAAGAACGCAAGAGGTTCTTACCACTACGATAAATCGTTTGTGAATTTTCAACTTTTGTTATTGTAAATGTAGTGAAATTTGCCTTATATTTATTCAGTTTTTCATCATACTGCACATGCAAAGAAAGCGTTGCATACAAATAGGGAACTGCAGCCCTAAAATATAAATCAGCCCATTCAACATTGTCTCTATATCTATTGTATGAATCTACATCGGTGCCCCGAGGAATTTTCTTACCAGTCATGTCGGTATATCGAATCTGAATATTAGGCATATCTTTATAAGGCGATAATAGAAGAGGAATGGATGAAAAATCTGTTTTCGTGTGAACAGTCCAGCTTTCTTCCTGGGCATCATATTCATCAATGTACAGCTGAATATGATTTTCACTGCGGCTGATTGATGTAAAGGTAAATTCAGTCGCCTCAAGTTCCGAAAGCGAGCGGGCAAAGGCTTCTTCATAAGATGCCAATACTTTTTTTACACCCGCTCGAATTTCGTTTTCCGCCAAGAGTTTTCGCTCATCCCATTTTTTTGCTATTTGTGCAAGTTCAGCCTTTCGGAATTCCTTTGCCGCATCAGTAGGTTTTCCTTCTGACAAATCAGCTTTTCTCCAGCCTTCCCTATTTTTAGCTGCTGTTTCCTTACGTTTTTCACTGTCATAATATGCATTGCTTTCTGCAACAGATAATTCAACCTGCTTTTTTATAGTTTTCAAATTTTCCCTATCAGCTTCTATAAGTTCAATTCGCTTTTTTAAAGAGAGCGACCTTACACTTGCTTTTAAAATTTCACTTCGCCTGTTTTCAAGTATTGAAAGTCTCTTTTCAAAATCCAGTCGTTGTTTTTCAGAGAGTTCGTTTATTTCAGCCTGTCGTTTACGCAACTCTTCTGCTTCACTACGCCTGTTTCTTTCAGACTCTTCAAGAACTGACTTTTTACGTTCCGCCATTTCAATCTTCAAACGCAGTGTTCGTTCTGCACTTTCATTTTTTATGCGTTCTTCCGCTGTAAGAGCTTCTTTTTGCAATAAATCCAGCTGTTTTTTCAAATCAAGTGCCCGAGTTTCATATTCTGCTATGTATTTCCTGAAATTTTCTTCAGAATCAGCCTCATGCAAAAGCTGTGTTTTTATGTTAAAAGGCAGAGGCGAAATATAACCTCGCTTACTCAAACTGTCCAAAACAGAAAAACTAAGGGCATCAGTCTCTTTGTCAATTTGCTCCAAAGAAAAAAGTGCAGATTCTTTTGCAAAAAGTATAGTAAGATGCTCGATATCGCTGGCTTTATATGAAAGTTTCCATGAGCCATTAAATTTTACAAGTGAAAAATCGATGATTATATCGGCTTTTGCGCCTGCGTCGATTGCATAGGCAGACTGTACTGAGGCTAAGCCTACGCTCGCTTCTATTTGAGATTTTTTCTGAACCTCTCTGAGTGCATTATCGTTTGATTCAGTCCTTACTACTATTTCGTCAACAAGTGTTAGGTTTCCAATGAACATTTGCAATGCGGAACGAGCATACAGTTGTTCGGTAGAAGTAAGTTTGCCGTATTGTATAGAATTTTCTGAAATTAAGAGCACTATGCCTTTTTCTTCTGCAAAAATCATCGAAAATGGAAGCAGAAGAATAATGAAAAGGTATCGCTTTACTTTATCCAAAAAGTAAAAAATATGTTCAGCCATAAAAGCGATTCTCCTAAATCAAGTAATGACTTTATTAAGTCTATTTTACACTTAATAAAGTCTCTTAACAAGTAAAACAATACTTAATTAACTATATTTTTTACATGAGCTTTTTGGAGAATCTTCGTGATGTTCTTGATTTTCGTAGTATACAGACAAAGGAATTAGCAGCAAAAAATCAGACTTCGACTCTATCCGCAGCATCGTAAAATCTCTGGCAAATTGAAAATATCTTCACAATCGTGTATACTAAACACAAATGAAAGAGATATACAAAAATCACATCTTAAAAGAAGAGTGGTTTGACGGACACCACAAAGTTTTTTGGATAGATCTTGATACAGGCATTAAAATCGCTGATGCTAATGAAGTTTATAAAATATCATACGAAGAATACTTACTTCGCAAAGAATGCAGAGCCGCACTTTTGACTTCAGTATCAAATTTATTTGGAAAAGTTTTCACAAATGCAAGTACAAATATGAAAGCTCGCTTTTCAAAGAATACTGCAAGTAAAATTTCTTCTGATAAAGCAATAACAAAATCCGTGGTAAATGGATTTTCCGTGCAAGAACATTTTGAAGCAGCAGAAAATTTGAAAGGAATTTTTGAGACTGCAGATTTCATTGGAACCTTTTCTGATACGAAAAACGATCCGAACATAGTAGCAATTCATCGTTTTCAAAAAGAGATTGAACTGTCAAATGGAAAAAAATGCGTAGCCTATCTTACATTAAAAGAAGTAAAACTTGGAGGAACAAGGATTTATACGCAGGAGTTGCTGCTAAATAAATATCCCCAGCACGAAGCCGGGGAAGTTATGAGCCGTGGCTTAATAAAAAGCGAATCAACTGCATACAAATGCAGTCCACGAACCACATAGAATATACCACACCAATACCAGAAAGTCAATTTTTGGCTTAAAATCACCCCGAATTTTTTCACCCAAACAACGCCGCGAAGGCTGCCTTTGCCTGGTCGGATTTGCTTTTTGAGTTTTCGACTTCTCCGGCTTCGATTTTTGCTGGTGAGAAATAATCGCAGAAATTTGCGCGGTCTTTGTCCTTTACGAGTTCGTCGATTGTTTCGTGGCAGTCGTAATGGCTTCCAGGGGAATAGAATTGACAGTTTATGCAGGAATGTAAGTCTGCGCCGCAGAATTCACATGTTGACGATCGGCTTATTGAAATTTGAGTTATTGTTTTTCCACACTTTTTACACATGATTTCAGTATAAGGCAGCTTTCCGAAAAACACCAATAAAATCGAAAAGCGGGGTTTGGGGCTTACCCTACGAGCACAGCTCTTCGGGAGACTCGCTCAAAATCTGTCTCACAGGTTTTGCCAGCTAACGCCGTCGCTCCCTAGGGGGACGAGTTTTCTGAACTTCTAGTGAAAATAGAACAGAAAACTCGCTAGCGAAGCGATGACTTCCCCCTTCGTACATGCTATACTGTCCTCATGCGTAAATTCCAAGTCGTAAGCCCTTACCAGCCTTCGGGCGACCAGGGGGAAGCAATTGAAAAACTTAGCGCGGGATTTTTGAAAGGTGACCGCTTTCAGACTTTGAAAGGCGTTACCGGCTCTGGAAAAACTTTTACGATGGCGAAAATCATCGAAAAGGTTCAGCGGCCCACGCTCATCATCAGCCACAACAAGACTCTTTCGGCCCAGCTTTTCCGGGAATTCAAGTCTTTTTTTCCTAACAATGCCGTCGAGTATTTTGTTTCCTATTACGACTACTATCAGCCGGAAGCTTATGTTCCTGCCCGCGACCTTTACATCGAAAAGGACGCTTCCATCAATGACGAAATCGATAAGCTCCGTCTTGCCGCAACTTACTCCCTCATGGAAAGGCGCGATGTAATTGTCGTTGCGACTGTCAGCTGCATCTACGGTCTGGGTATGCCGGACTTGTACAAGGACATGCGCGTTCACATCGAAAAGGGCGAGATTCTTGATTTGCGAAAGTTTGAGCGGGATCTGGCTTCGATTCAGTACCAGAGGAATGACATGGTTTTGGACCGGGGAAATTTCCGTGTGCGCGGGGACGTAATCGAAGTTTATCCGCCTTACATGGAGACCGACACCGCCTACCGAATCGAGCTTGATTTTGATGAAGTTGCCCGCATTTCCAGATTCAATGTCTTAAACCGCGCAACCGAAGAAGAACTTGATGAAATGCAGTTTTATCCGGCAAAGCACTTCGTCGTTCCCCACGAAACCCTTGTGAGCGCGACCGAGCGTATTCAAAAAGAACTTGAAGAACGGGTTGAAACCTTGCAGGCAGCAGGAAAGATGATTGAAGCCGAACGGCTCAAAACGCGAACCACCTACGATATTGAAATGATGAAGGAAATGGGCTACTGCTCGGGAATCGAAAACTACTCAGGTCCGATTTCAGGCAGAAAGACCGGCGAACCGCCGGCAACCCTTCTCCACTACTTCCCTGATGATTTTCTCTGCCTGATCGACGAGGCTCATGTCACCGTTCCCCAGATTGGAGCCATGTACGAGGGCGACCGCAGCCGTAAGCAGAACCTTATTGACTTTGGCTTCCGTCTTCCGAGTGCCCTGGACAACCGCCCCCTTAAAGCTGACGAGTTCTGGAAGAAGATGAACCAGGTCATTTATGTTACGGCAACTCCGCGAGTCGAAGAAATCAAGCAGTCAACTCAGGTCGTTGAGCAGATTATCCGTCCGACAGGCCTTCTTGACCCGATTATCGACGTGCGCCCGAGCGAAGGTCAGATGGAAGACATTTACAAGGAAGTCAAGGCGCGTATTGAAAAAGGTGAGCGCAGCCTGATTCTGACTTTGACAAAGAAAATGGCCGAGGATTTGACCGACTATCTTCTCGGGCTCAACCTCAAGGTCAAATACATTCACTCCGAAATCGACACTTTTGAGCGCGTTGAGATTTTGAAGTCGCTCCGAGTTGGCGAAATCGATGTTCTGATTGGTATCAACTTGCTCAGGGAAGGAATTGACCTTCCTGAAGTCAGCTTTATCGCGATTCTTGATGCCGACAAAATCGGCTTCCTGCGTTCAACGACGAGCTTGATTCAGATTGTAGGACGAGCAGCCCGAAACGAAAACGGCATGGTCGTAATGTACGCCGACAACCTCACGCCAGCAATCAAGGAAACTGTTTCCGAGACAAAACGCCGCCGTGAAATCCAGCAGAAATACAACGAAGAGCACGGAATCACACCGCACACGGTTTCAAAGGCCGTTCAGGACATCTTAGTCCGACAGCAGGCAAATGCCGAGGAAGAAGCCGAAATCGAGCTAGGCGTTTTAAAAAAGAGCGCAAACCTCTTCGACCCGAAGCAGCGTAAAAAGCTGATTGATGCTTTGAAGAAGCAGATGAGCGACTACGCCGACCGCCTCGAATATGAGCAGGCAGCTGCAGTACGAGATCAGATTCAGGAAATTGAAAGAACGTATGGCGGGAAGTAAATCAAAACTTAGCGATTAAAATAAAAGTCTTCGCCGGGGATTTCTTTTCCCAGAATAGTCAGGTATTTTTCCATGTCAGATTTTGCCGTATTTGACTCACGCCAGACCAGGGCCGCACTTGGAATTGAAGAGCGGACTATTTCTGATGAATGATAAAGGCCGTGTCGCTCAGACAAAAGGGCGGCTTTGGCTGGGTTCTGGTTGGTCCAGCTCAGGGCACTTTTGTAAACCTCAGTAACTCTCCGCACCAGTTCCCGGTTTTCCCTGACAAAATCAGCGCGGGCTACAAGAAGCATCGCAGGAAAGGAAGACCATTCCTCGCTTTCATTGTAGATTTTCTGGAAATTTTCGACCCGGCGGATTTCCTTTGAATTTTTGAGAGCGACCGTGGCGTAAGGCTCGGTCAAAATCGCGTAATCGGCTTTTTTAGTGATAAGGGCATTGGCGATATTTGCAGGCGGAATGGAAAAATCAAGCTGAACCGGATTTTCGCCCTGACCAAGCGGGTTTTCTTTTTTGGAAAGCAGATGCTTGAAAATGAGGGAATCAGGCTTTTCACCGGCAGACAGAACTTTTTTTCCCTGTAAATCCTTTAGGGAAGAATAAGATTCATCACTTGTCAAAAGAAAAAGATTGCCGTTCTGAACGACACCAAGAAAAATCACAGCCCCCTTGCCCTTACTAAAAACTTTGGCCGCATCTTGAGGCGCAAGAAAGCCTAAGTCAACCTCGCCCTTCAAAAGAGCCGGAAGTTCAGACTGCTCTGAATCAAAGACTTTAAATGCCATGTTCTGGACGGCGAGTTTTGCCTTGTTCTCGATAAGATAAGCGCAGGGCGTACAGGCAATTCCCTTGAGGATGCCGAGGCGGACTGAAGGTGTTTGTGCAAAAACTAAAGGAAAAATAGAAAAGGCGATAAAAAGACAAAAAAACTTTTTGAACATACAAACTAAAAAAGAGCAAGCAGGGGGCCTTGCGGGGGCTTCCTCCCCCGCAGAGGGGGTAGCGGAAAACGCGAAGCGGTTGGAGCGAGGGGGAGACTTCCCCCTGCTCTTCAATTTCTAATTGCTCATTCCTTATTTCTCATTTTTGATGACTTCATCCATGTCGCACTTTGGCGGGATTCCGTCTACGAGCTCTTTTGAACCTGCGTTTGCATACATGTTGAGCAATACGGCACCAGCTTTGGGGTTCATGATTACGCTTGGACCCGCGATACAGCCGCCCTCACATGCCATGACTTCGATAAGGTTCGGACAGTCTGGCGGAGTGGGAACAGTGCCGGCATTGATTTTGCCATAGTTCTGCAAGTTTTTGACTCCAGCCTTGTCGAGACCGTTGATGACGACAGGACGGAGAATCGAAGCATCCTTGAGGCGGATTTTAACGCTCTCGGCAACACCACCGGTCTTTGCAAAGTTTCGTGCAGAAACAGTCGGATTGTATTTGCCTGGTTTTGCTTCCATCTTGGAAACATCGATTTCTTTTGCAGTCAAAAGTGCGTTGACTTCCTCAACCGAGAGAACATAATCAACGAGCTCATTATCATATCCTTCGCGTTTTTTTGCAAGACAAGGACCGACGAAAACAGTGATGCAGCCCGGGTCTGCTTTTTTTGCAAGCTCGGCAGTGTAAATCAT
This sequence comes from Treponema ruminis, assembly GCA_017161305.1. GTDB lineage: Bacteria > Spirochaetota > Spirochaetia > Treponematales > Treponemataceae > Treponema_D > Treponema_D ruminis. The sequence continues at coordinate 2,618,638 of CP031518.1, forward strand.
CGGAGATTTTGTCTCTGAGACACAATTCTTGAGCTCTGGAGCATGAATCTGAACGGCACGAACGTAAGCCGGACAGCAGCTTGTCGTCATCATTTTATCACCGCGTTCCATTCGCTCGGCAAACTCTGCGGCCTCACGGTCAGCAGTGATGTCAGCACCGATTGCGACTTCCCAAACACGGCTGAAACCGGCCTGGAGCAAAGCAGTTTCAAGCTGACCGACTTTTGCTCCCTTGAACTGGGCTCCGATTGCAGGAGCGTACATTGCGACAACTTTTTTGCCGCTCATAATGTGCTTGATGACGTCAACGAGCTGGGATTTTTCCATTACGGCACCGAAAGGACAAGAGCTCATGCACTTTCCGCAGAAAATACACTTGTCGTAGTCAATCTGCTCATGGCCAGTTTCTTCGTTGCGGGTGATTGCTCCAACCGGACAAGCCTCTTCGCAAGGAATTGGGATTTTTACGATTGCGTGATAAGGACAGTTCTGGGCACAGAGGCCGCATTTGATACATTTTTCAGGATCGATGTGGGCACGATGGTCGTAAATCTCGATGGCCTGCTTTGGACAGTTGACCTTACAAGGGCGGGCCAGACAAGCCTGACATGCATTTGTAGGAACGAACTGAGTTTTTACACAACCGTTGCATGCGTCATTGATGAAAGTGAGGATTGGCCAGGTGGGCTTTTCACGGTTTAAGGCCTCTTTCGCAAAGTCTGAAAGGCGTTTTTCTTCATCGACATTTTCTACAGAAAAACCAAGGCGAGCCATAACACGGTCACGGACAATCTCGCGGTCATGATAGACACAACACCGGATTGAGGGACTTCCTTTTGGAACCATTTCTTTTGGAATTGAGTGAACGCCTTCTTCAAGCTTTCCTTCCAGCTGCAATTTTGCGATTCGGACAAGGATTTCCTGCTTGCGAAGCGCCGCATTGTTGTTGATATTAAGCATTTAGTACCTCTTTTTTAGCTTTTGACAATTTCAGTTTAAATTATATCACAGTTTTGCTAAAATTACATAATGAATTTTTTGACGAAAAAAGATCTGCGTAAAGCCATGAAGCAGACGCTCACTGATTTTAACGAAAAGCTTAGCTGGAAGGAAAAACACTCACTGGCAGAAAATCTCTGCGAAAAAGTCACGTCACTTGATCAATACAAAAATGCAGACCTGATTCTGGCTTACATTCCAGACACTCTTGAAGCCGACTGCACCCCGATTATTCTGGACTCGCTTGAAAAAGGCAAAAAAGTCTGCGTGCCCAAAGTTGATGCAGAAGCGCTAAAGCAGGGCAAGAGCAAAATGGATTTTTATTTTCTAGACGGAAGCAAGCCTCTTAATGAACAGCTTGAAACAGGAATGTTTGGAATCCGTGAGCCAAAGGCGGGGCTGGAAAAGTTTGTTCTTGAAAAAGATTGCCAGGTAAAGCCCGGTCATGACACGGGAATCCTCATCCTCGTTCCTGGCGTTGCGTTCACAAAAGACGGAAAGAGGCTCGGACACGGCAAAGGATTTTACGACATTTATATAGAAAGAATGAAAAAAGCAGGCATGAATCCTTTTTTATGCGGAATCTGCCTGCCATGCCAGGTTTTAGAAGACCTCCCCGCCGATGAACACGATGTCCTGATGGACGTAATTCTTTCTTGAGGGAAACTCGGATTTCTTTACCTATACAAAATCCGGCGGATTGAATCCGTGGAAAGGGCAAATTCATCGGCAAGTTCTGCGAGCAACTCATCGGGAAAAATATCGCTTGCGTTTCGATATTTCACTTCGCCGTATCGTCAATCGGGCTTGGAAAATACCAGTCTTCCTTTTTTAACAGATTTCCATTTTCATCAAAATTGTTGTTGTAAACTATATTTTTGCTTTCATTTATACCACGAAGCCATTTTAGTTTTTGCAGATGATTGTCCGTCGCAAGAATTTTAATGTCACAATTGTACAGACGGATAAAATGTTTGTTGCGCATCGTGCAGTTGGGCGCATTTATAGTGTTTTTGCTCAAGATTACGCTGTAAGTATCGCTGGAAGGATTGTTCCACCAGCTTGCAAATGTAAAGCCTTCACGTCCGCTGTGATAATATGTTTTTCCAGGCGAGTAATTCCATACACTTTCATCGGTGTCGTCCAAATACATATTAAGCGTATTTCCTTCGATTGTAACATTCCGAGAAAGCGTTGTACCTGAATTATAAATGTTCTTGATTCTTCCCTGAATGTTAAAGGTGTTGTTCCGCATTTCGTTCGCACCGTTAACAAGAGTGCCGTTTGCATTTCCTTTGATATTGACGATGTTTCCGTTTACAATTCCGTTTGTTTTTCCGGCTGAGTTATATTCCAGACTACCATTGTAGTCACATTTCACATTCACAGTATTATTTATGAACTTAGGTTCTATATTTTCTTCGTAGCCATACACAGCAAGAATTGAGCCCCCGATGCTGCCGCTCTCTGAATCCATGTTAAAAGTATTTCCTCTTATTTCAACATAAGGCCGGGTCTCAAACATATAAACACCGCCTGAGTTCTTCAATTCAATCGTGTTGTTCTGAACGATGATATTCTTTCTTCCGTCCCAGGAAAATCCGCCGAAAGTAAAGAGCTTGCTCGGAAGATTATTCGCATAAATATAGTTTCCGTTGATGTCAACATTCATGATGTCAGGGCTTCCGTCATAACCGATTGTAAACACCATTACGCGTGTCTTGATTTTGTCAACATGCTCGTCGCGCATCGCGTAAACCCTGTTGTTAGTAAAATGAACTCCGTTTATGTATTCTCCGTCTTTGTAACAGGCAGACTTTTTTGTCGGCGTAAACACGCCAATCTGCTCGTCATGACAGTTGTGGTACATCGTACAGTTGTTTACGGTTCCGTTCTCGCACTTCTCGCCGTAGAAATCAAGGAAACCAACGCTCGCGCCCCTAAAAACTCCACTCATATTGTACAAAAGACAGTTGTCGACACGTGCATTTTTCCAGCCTGAATAGAAAGAAAGTGTCGTAAACTGCTTGTCAGTGTGAAGGTCGCAGCTTTCAACATAAGGATTTGCCTGATACTTCCATACACTTCCGTCTGAAGTCGGATATTCGCCATAAGCTCCGCCAAAATCGTAAAGGTCGCCCGGATTTTCCCTGTTTGCGGGATACACGGCCATGTCGCGGATATGACTTGTGATTATGAACTCGCAGTCTCTGATTTTGACATTCTGGCACTGTGAGATATTAATCTGCCGGCTGAACCACTGTTCGTCCGCCATAGATTTATCGCTTGTTCCGCGACCGACATAGTTTATATCAAGATAGTTTCCGTTTTCATCACGGGCATAATTTCCTGTGGAATCCCGCTCAGTAGAATGCCAGTAAGTTCGCTTGCTGTCGATTTCGCGGCTTTCGATTGTAATTCCTTCTATTAGAACATTGTCGCTCGGTCCCCAGACCGTGAGGGTCGCACTTCCACCGTTGTCTCCGTACAAAACTGTTCCGCCACTCAAAGCAGAGCCACTTTCGTCTCCCGCTGCAAATGTGCTTTCAAACGAATCCAGCTGGTCAGGAGTTAAATGCCGTGGAACAGTTTCGCCACGCAGAACATAATTTTTGATTCCGATTCCAATGTGAGATGCGACTCGGTAATTTCCACGCGGAATGAAAAGCGTGATTGTCTCGCTTTCGCTCTGCCTGTATTCCTGCAAGATTTTATTCGCTTCATCGATTCGCTCACCGTCGTTATTGTACTTGTAGCTTTCCCACTTTGAATCCAGCGCAGTCTTGTTGCTTTCTGCGAGTTTTTTTTCTTTCTGATACTCACGCCATGAAGGATATTTTTCCCAAGTCACCTGAAAGCACTTTCCCGCCCCTAGCGAAACAAGATTCATAAAATTATTCTGCGGAACGATATTGCACCACTGCCCCGTTGCCGTTTTTACCGAACCGTAAGTGTATTTCGCGCGACCAGAAACTTCGTAAACCGCCTCGCCTCCGTCGCCTTCCTCAAAATAGCCCTTAGTCTTAATTTTTGTTCCATTGTAAAAGGCATTTGTCTCATTTTTTAGGGCAACAGCCGTCGAAACTTCATATTCTGTCGTTTCAAGCTGCTCACAGTTTTCAAGAGCCGTTTTTACAACCTGACCGACAATCTCAACATGATAGCCGCTTCGTGTCATCGTAAACCATTTTATTTCTTCGCCATCTTCAAGATTTGCTTTCTTTTTTAGAAAATCTTCGTCTTCAAGATAACCGCTGTCTTCCATAAGTTTTGTAACAGTTTTCGGATTATTGAAAATGTTCGGCAAACGGTAAATTCCCTGAGAATCCTTTATGCTTGCCGTAAAACCACCCGTATTAGCCATAAAAGCTGAATCGCTGTAGCTTTTTGCCATGTAATGCTCTTCATAATCAGGCCTCAAAACAAATACCCACGCTCCAAGATGTGCGACCTTTCCATCTTCATCGTAACTGTATTCAAAACTTTCTGGAGCTGGTGTCGCCTGAGCATATTTTTTTTCAAGCTCGTTTCCGACCTTGTCTTTGAGAATGAGCGTGTATGTATAAATTGGAGTTTTTTGCGAATTAGAAACCTCAGAATTAATCAGCCCCTCAAAAGTTTTTTCACGCTCGCCGCTTTCAATCAAAATTTCTTTACGAGACTGCTCAACATTTTGCGTAATTTCCGTACCGTCATTTTTTTTTGGAATCTCATCCCAGCCGTCAATAAGAATCAGAGAATAATCAGTGCTGAAGTTTGAAACAGCCCATTTTGCAGTAACCGTTGTATCTCCGCCTTCCGCGACAAATTTCAGAATTGAAGGCACGGCAGTTTTTTTTGGTTTTTCTGACGAATCACTGTTTGAAAAATCAAAACTACATGAAAAAAAACTTGCAAAAACAGCGACAAGAACAAACCGAAAACCCAATTTAAAACAATTTTTCATATTGCGCCCCCAATAGATTAAATTGCTTTAAGTGTAATATTACTTTTTGCGGAATTCTTGCATTTTTCTACTTAAAAATTGGACAAAACTATTATATTACGGCGAGTTTCTTGTATTTCAGCGGCGAGAGCTTGATATATTGCTTAAACGAGCGGATAAAATACGAAATGTCTTCAAAGCCGCATTCATCCGCAATCTGCTGAACCGACTTGTCCGAGCTTAAGAGCATCACGCGGGCGTTTTCAAGGCGAATCATTTTCACATAATTTGTAAAACTTGTTCCCGAGACTTTTTTGAAAATGTTCATGAAATGGCTTTCCGAAAAATGAACGAGCTGTGCCGCATCAGAAACCGAAATCGGATTTTTGTAATTCTCGCTCACATATTTAAAGACCGGGATGAGTTTGTTCGCATAGAGTTCAGAATTATTCAATTTCACTTCCCCGGCAGAAACAATTTCCTGAAGATAATGAAAAATCCTAAACAAATCTGACTTCACCAAAAAAGGCTTTAAGACCGCTTCGTGACGATTTTCAAACAGCGAAATCACGCTTTCAATAATCTCTGTGTTAAAAAGCGTTTCTTTTTTGTGAAAATACGGAACGGTAATCTGGTCATTCTCGTAAGGCTTCAGCAGTTTCTTAAAAATCTCGGAATCAGGCGACTCCAGAAGCGAAAGTGAAAAGACAATGTTCGTGTAATGACAGGGCGTGTTTTTGTACTGAAAAAATCCGTGAATTTTCTGCGGCGGAATAATCAGTATGTCGCCCGCCGAACATTCAAAACGCTGTGCATGAATGATTGCGTCCAATGTTCCTTCAAGAACATAAACAATTTCAAAATCATCATGATAATGAAGCGGAAAAAACGGAAAAGTTTCAGGAATCCGGCAACGGTACACTTCATAGGGAAAATTTGTGAACCCGCGTTTTTTTGTCTCTTTTATCGCTTTTTCCTGCATATTTTTATCCACCCCTATTTCTCGCTATCCTTGCTGTAGAGTCTGAGCGGAGCTTTCTGGTCAAAATAACTTTCCGCAATCAAAAAATAATCCTCGGGCTTTGCCTTTGAAACCGCCTGATACTGGTTCAGGTAGAGCTTGGGATTTTTCTGCACTTCCCCGCCCTGCATGAGCCGCGCCGTTCCAGCCTGACTTGCAGCCCCGCCAATTACCGCCATGAGCCAGTTGTTTTCAAGCCGGGCAAGAAGGTCGGTCTTTTCAAGGTCGATTACGCCTTCGGTCTTTATTTCGATTTCGCGGGAAATGTCCTTTTTAATAGAAGAAACTGCTTCAGACCAGGCAGAATCAACCTGGTCCGTATGCTCAACGCTAGTGACGACAATCCGGGCAAAAGGAAGGTCGTTGTCCGGGAGCTGGGCCTTAACCTTAGTCTCCGGGTATTTTTGAGTAAGACTTGCTTCCATTCGGGCGGCCGTTTCAATCAGAATGGCATCAAAAAGAGCAAGGTCTGTTGAGGCAAGGTCTGGCGAGGGAAGACAGTAAAGGGCCGGATCAAGGAATTTGGTCGTCGGAATCAGGACTGCCGGACGGGGACCCGCTTCTTCCTTGGAAATGTCAGTCAAAAAAAGATGGCGGAGGGCCAGCTTCTTTTCGCCGGTTTTCAGTTTTGCAAAGTCAGGAGAAGGAACTCGCAAATCAGTCGAGCGGGTCTGCTGGATGCTTGTAAGCATGGCAAATGTTGACTCAAGGCCTTTCTGAAGTTTTTCCTGCTCAGGTAAGCCGCCTGAAAGAATCAGGGAAAATCTCGTTGAATCAAGAAGAAGCGGATAGGCTTCAAGGATTTTCGTAAAGTCCAGCGTTTTTGCAGGCTTGTCCTCGCCGTCGCGGTAAAGTTTTGGATAATCCGTGCCGCCGTACAAAAGACGAACCGCCTCGCACAAAAGCTGAAATTCCGTGCTGCCGCTTTTGAGCCGCCACTGGGTCCGCTCGTCGTAAGTCACGCCGTCAGCCGTCGCAGGCGTTATGTCACAGTAAACAAGGGCCGTATATGCCGCCTGAATCGCAAAGTCAAATTCGCCGGAAAGGCAGGTCACCGTGATAATCGAATGAGTGGAAAGAGTTTTTGATGAAACTTCGTAAAAGCCTGAAATCGCACCGTTGGATGCAAACAAATCAAGCTGGCGGTTGATGTTGACCGCAATAGAATCACTTAAAACACTGGCAAGTCCCGGAACCTTGTCACAGAAAAGAAGCTCGCCGCCTGCAATCGTGAGCGAAAGGACTGCCGTTTTTGAATTTTCACTCCGCTTTACCGTGACAGGGATTCCGTTTGAAAGCGTGAAGGATGAAAATTCATCGAGATTTTTGGAAATGAAGCGGTCAGCAGACGAAGCGATTTCCTCAAGAAGATTTTTGTCGCTTTCCGCCTTGCTTCCGTCCTCTTTCAAAAGATTTTTGTAGGCGGTCTGATTGTACCAGGCACTTTCTTTCTGCAAGATTAGCTCAAAGCCAGCCTTTTTGAATTCTGTCTCGTACTTTTGATAGACAGCCTGATTCACAAAGACAAAGACAAATGGCTCTTCTGCAAGAACTTTTTCCTGCAGGTCCTTCATGTCGATTTTTGAAAGACGGTCATTTTTTTCGAAGAATGATTCAAGGGCAAAGGCAGGATTTTTTGAAGATGCAAGGGAGCGCGAAAAGTTTTCCATCGTGGCATCGCTGCTTTCTGAAAGACGGGTAAATTCCGTGGAAGCCTTTTTGAGAGACTTCTGCAATTCCTTTTCTGAAAAAACATCTTCGTCGCGGCTCATCGAAAGGAAAAGCCCTGCCTGAACAACCGGCGAAACCTTAGCTCTTCCCAAAAGTGACTGAATTATGAGCCTTGAGGCATTTTTTTCCTGAGCCGAAGAAACGTCGATGTATTCGTCGCCTAGGATTTTGAGGTTTTTCTGCTTCAATAAAAGTCTTTTGAAGGCAGATCCGTCCTGATTCCATGATGAAGCAAGGGCATCCGCTCCGTCAGAAGGAAGATTCGCGTACTGAAGGACAATCTGAGTCATTTCGTCAGAAAAATCCTTGTGGAAGAGAAGGAACTTGCGCCCCCGGCTGAATTTTTTGTCACCGGCTTCGATTGCCGCACGAATTTTCTCGGCTCCATCGTCAACCGGGCTCAAAAATGAACGGTTCGGAAACTGAAGGAAGTATTTTTTGACCAGGGCAAGGGCCGCCCCCTCGGTGATGTTTCCGCTTACAAAAAGATGCGAATTGGACGGAATGTAGTAATTTTCTGAAATCTGAGCCAGGCCAGAGCGGATTATTTCCTTGCGGCGTGCAGAAAAAGAGCAGGGCACCACTCCGCTTTCACGGCTCCAGGGATTTTGAGCAAAGACCTTTGAGTCAATCGCAGAATTTATGAATCCTGCCGCACTTGCAGAATATTCGGCGTTTTCAGCAGACATGGTGTTTATAATAGAAGAAAGTTCAAAATCAGAAATGTTCAGGGGCTTGAGTTTTGAAGAAAGTGAAATTACGGCTTTTTCTGCCGCACTCGGAGCCGCCTTTGAGACAAAGCGGACGGCATCATTTGAAATCTCTCCGCCGCAAAGACGGGCATACATGGTAAAAAGCCCGCCATTATCCCGCCCCTGATTTGTAAATCCCGCGTTCACGCAAAGTTCCAGCCTCACAGTCGGCGAAGAAGAGTCCTCAAGATAATAGACTTTGAGGCCGTTTTCAAGCGTAAAGAGCTTTATGTCCGAGGCTGTAAAAGCAAAAAGCGAGAATGAAAGAAAAAAAATCGTAAGGGAAAGAATAAATCGCCGCATGACGGATTGAGATTATATCACACAGGCTTTAACTTTTCCATGTTTAGTTTATAGCTCCTTTTCTTTATCTTGACTAAAAGAATCCTTTTTGCAATCATGAAAAGATACAAGTAAAGGAGCTAAAACTATGAAAAAACTTATCGCATTGGCAGCAGCAATTCTGCTCTCTTCTTCGACACTTTTTGCTGAAAATGCATTTCATTTCGGTCTTGGAATTCCAGTCGGAAGCTATTCAGGTAATGACGACGGAGATTTTTCAACTTCCGCAGTAGATTTCTATGCCGACTGGACTCGCATCGCAGAGCGGGGATTCACTTTCAACTTAAACTTCGCAGCAGGTTCGGGCACCCTCAAGCCAAAGGACGGAAATTTTGATTTCGATGTAGACAACTTTGCTTTCGGAGCCGGATTCGGTTATTCTTTCATCCATAATGAAAAAATGACTCTCACCCTCACCGGCGATTTAGGCATTGACATCCTTTCAGGTTCTAAAAATAGCGTAGATATTACAAACATTGAATTCTACATTGGACCAAAAATTTCCTTCACCTACAAGATTTTTTCACACTTCGGACTTTTCGCAAACGCAGGACTTTATGGAACGGCAGGAAGCGCCAGCGTAACAAGCGACTACTTCACTTTATATGGTAAGTCTACCCGCACAGAAAGTGAGGGCAACTCAGGCATCTACTTCCGTCCAGAATTCGGCATTGCAGTTCCACTGTAATCAGATTTTTGCTTAAATCACAGGCTGTCCTTGGGGCAGCCATTTTTTTTGACTGGAGGGGAAATTTGAATTAAAAAAGGACATAAAAAAAGCCCGAGCGATTTGCTCAGGCTTTCCGACCCCTGCTGGGCTTGAACCAGCGACACACGGATTAACAGTCCGTTGCTCTACCGACTGAGCTAAGGGATCATCTTGTTCGTTCGGAACGAGTGTTATATTATACCAAACGAACAAAAGTGTCAACAGGTTATTAAAAAATTTTCAAAAATTTTTGCATTTTTTTGAAAATTTATTTTAGCCGCAAAAAAGCTAGTTTTCACAGCTGACCGTGAATTCAAGCCAGTGCTCGTTGTTCTGCCAGTCAGTTATGTAAAGCCTTCCCTTGCCGCCCTTACCCTTTGAGCGAACATAAGTTCCTGCCATGCCGCCTTTGAGGGAAACAAGCTTGGGACCAATCAACTCGATTTCACCCTCGCAGCGAAGGAAAACCGCTTCCTGGCAATAGGGCTGAAGGTTTCCGTTCTCATCGATGGCTTTAAGACTAACAGAGGCGACATCATAGCTCGATTCTTCGACAAGATTTCGACGTCTGGCTTCTATTTTGAGAGTGGTAGACTTTGCCGGCGTGCGGACGACAGTTTTTACCAGTTTACCGCCCCGGAAAGCCTCAAATTTGTAGACGACAGCCTTGCCGCCCCAGTTTCCGATGTATTTTCCATAAAGGTCGCGGAGTTTGTTTGGATTTGTTACCCCCCTCGCCCATAAACACAATCCCTTGAGGACAATTCCCAGAGGAAGGTTATCCACACCGTACTTTTGAAGGGCGAAAAGCATGTCCTTCATCGGCTTCAAGTCCTTTTCCCTGATTCCGTCCTCGTCAACAAGCCTGTGACCTACATAATCGTCAATCACAATCGGACCGTGCTTAAGATTTTTAAAGGGACTGTCAGAAGCCGTGTATTCCTTGATGAAAATGTCATTCACATACATTTTTACGCTGTCCGCGTTCGTGATGATGTAAACGTCGCCCCTCATGCTGGCTGGATATTCGCCTATGTCCATGCTCGAAGTGACGTAAAGCACATCGCCCGAAAGCTCAGCCTCTTCCTGACTCTGATAAACGTAGGCCGCCATCTTGGGATTTCGGAACATGTCCATTACACCGTGATAGCAGATGTAGTCGCCTGAGCCAAAATCCTTGTGGGTGTTGTAGTCGAATGCACACCAGCCGCTCGAACCAGAGATTTCATCATGACCTGCAACCGCGTCCAGAACCTTTGCGTGGCGGATTGCATGTTCAGTGCGGTGGCTCTCGCAGTCAAAAGTCTTTGTCGGGAACATGTGTCCGTTGTATTCAGTAATCATGTAGCCCTTGCGGGTATCAGTGACCTTTGCCTTTGGAAGACAGCCCTCGTTGGGCCCCCAGAAACTGAAATCGTTGAAAGTGTAGACGTCCTCAAGCAGATGGCTTTTTTTGAGGTAGCGCACGCCACCGGTAGGCCGGGTTGAATCAAGTTCATGGGCAAGCTTGTTTGTCCGCTCATAAAATTCATCATCATCCTGGCTTTCGTTGATTCTGACGCCCCAGATGAAAATCGAAGGATGATTTCTGTACTGCAAGACCATGTCGCGCACATTCTTAACGGCCTTGTCCTTCCATTCAGCGTTTCCGATATGCTGCCAGCCCGGAATTTCAGTGAAAACCAAAAGGCCGATTTCGTCACAGCGGTCAATAAAATACTGGCTCTGCGGATAATGCGAAGTGCGCACCTCGTTCAAGCCCAGCTCGTATTTCAAAATGTCAGCGTCCTCAATCTGCATGTTTTTCGGCATGGCATAGCCCACATAAGGCCAGGACTGATGACGGTTGAGGCCCCGGATTTTGATTTTTTTGCCGTTGAGGTAAAATCCCGATTCGTCATAGCGGATGTCACGGAAGCCGAAGCGGGTCTCCCGTGAATCAAGAAGTTTGCCCGCCTCATCAAAAAGCTCAGTCTCCAGAAGATAAAGATAGGGCTCTTCCGGCGACCACAATTTTATCTCACTCTTTGGGTCGCTGGTAAATTTTGCAGAAACAGCCGATTTGAGGGTGTGAGTGATTTTGTAATTTTTCGCCTCATTTTCCGGGCAGCCCGCAATCTTAACCTCAGCCTGGTATTCTTTTCCCTTAGTCTTTACAAAAACATCTTCGATATAGACAGGATTTTTTACATCAAGATAGACGTCCCGGTAGATTCCGCCGTAAGTCATGTAATCGATAACAAAACCAAAAGGCGGCTGATTCAAATCCTCGTGACTGTCAACACGAACTGCAAGTAAATTCTTCTGCCCGATCGGAGCCAGCTGAGATGTCAAATCAACAGTAAAAGCCGTGTAACCGCAGTCATGAGTGGCAAGCAGCTTTTCATTCAGATAAACTTCGCTTCGGTGGGCCGCCCCCTCAATCGTAAGCAAGACCCGTTTTCCTTCCCATTCAGGCTCAGTCTTAAAACTTTTCCGGTAAATGGCATCCTTTTGATAAAGGTCCGTAGAAAAAGCGTTGAATGGCGTGACTTCAAAAGTGTGAGGAAGACGGACCTTCTCACAATCACCCGCAAAATCAAGCTTAACCAAATCAGTCAAAAAAGCCTGGCAATATTCCCAGTCGTTGTTCAAATAAATTCTAGACATAGAGGATAGTATAAGGGTGAAGTAAAGAAAAGTAAAAGGAATTTTTGGGCGCTTCCCTAGCCTTCGCAGCACAGCTGCTCGGAGACTCGCTCAAAATGCTCCACTGGAGCATTTTGCCGGCTTTCAGCCGTCGCTCCCTAGGGCCGGGCTATCCGCGGTTCCGCTAACGCTCCATTCCTTCGCTCCGCTCCGGAACAAGCCGCTACTATCCCTAGCGCAAAAAAAAGACTGTCTTGTAAAGACAGTCTTGCGATTCGGGAGCGAAGGGGCTCGAACCCTCGATCTCCGGCGTGACAGGCCAGCGCGATAACCAGCTTCGCTACGCCCCCAAAAGGTTGTTATAGTATATGGAAAACCTAACAGAGAGTCAAGAGCTTCGCAAAGAAATTTTGATTTTTTTCGCATTTTTTTTCTTCAATATTAGTAATTGCTCATTGCAAGTCTTTTCACTATAATGTCTTCCATATTATTTTAAAAAGAGGAAACTTATGCTTACTCTCAAATTCGGTGGCACTTCAATGGGAAGTGCAAAAAGGATTCTTGATTCTGTTGAGATTATGATTGGTCGTGCCAAGTCAGACAGAATCAGTGTAATTGTATCTGCTGTTGCAGGCGTTTCAAACAGTTTACAGGCCGCAATTGACGGCTGCATCACCGGCGGGAACGCTACCACCTATGTCGAAAGCATAAGAAAAACACACGTTGAGATTTGCGGTCAGATTGAGGCTGAACTCAAAGGCTTCGACGCAAAGGAAGTTCTCAAAAAAATCGAAATCAACTTTACTGAGCTTGAAAAACTGCTCGCCGGCGTGGCTTCTTTCGGCGAATGTCCAAAATCAATCCACTGCCGTATCATGGGAATGGGCGAACTTTGCTGCGTTCCAATCGTAAACGCTGTTTTGCAGGCAAAAGGCCAGGACGTAATCGTTCTGGATTCACGCCGCTTCATCTTCACAACAGGCAATCAGGCAGAGGGTGACGTTGACTACGGCCGCACAGCAATCGCCTTTGAATCTTACAAGGACGGCGGCAAAAACGGTTCAAACCGCATCGTTCTCCTTCCGGGCTTTGTCTGCTCTTGGAGCGAGCACTACGACGACGAGCCAAAAATGGGCCTGCTCGGCCGAAACGGCTCAGACTTCTCTGCCGCAGTCGTTGCAAGCAGCCTCAATTCAACAAGATGTGAATTCTGGACCGACGTTGACGGAATCTACACAGCTGACCCTCGCGTCGTAAGCGATGCAATCCTCGTAGACGACATGACATACGAAGAGGCAATGGAGCTTTCATTCTTCGGAAGCAAAGTCCTTCATCCAAAAACACTGGCACCACTCGCTGCAAAAAACATCGAGGCATGGAGCCTTAACAGCCACAACCCTGAAGCAAGGGGAACAAGAATCGGTCGCGGCCCGTTTGAATCAGAAAAGAACGTTGGACCAGTTCGCGGCATTTCTTGTCTCAAAAACACAGCCCTTATTTCCGTATCAGGAAGCGGCATGAAGGGTCGCACAGGCTTTGCAAGCCGCATTTTCCAGGCTGTAAGCCGCGCCGGCATTTCAATGCTTTTGATTACCCAGTCTTCATCAGAATACACAATTTCATTCTGCGTAAAACAGGCAGAAGCACAGGCCGTAGAAGACGTTCTTTCTCAGGAATTCGACCTTGAAATCCGCGAGGGGGTAATCAACAAAATCAAAGTCCAGGAGCACACGGCAATCGTCTCAATCGTAGGCGACGGTATGAAGCAGAACTGCGGCGTTGCAGGCAAATTCCTCGACTCACTTTCAGCACGAGGAATCAACCTTCTCGCAATCGCACAGGGGTCTTCTGAACGCTCAATTTCAGTCGTAATCTCAGGAGAATTCGGTGACATCGCAGTAAAAGCAGCTCACCTCTTCTTCTTCAACACAGCCCAGCCAATCGAAGTATTCGCATTCGGTGCAGGAACAATCGGCGGTGCCCTCATTGACCAGATCCGCGACCAGCACGACAAACTGCTTGCCCAGAACATCGACATCAAAGTCTACTGTATCGCAACAATCGACGGCATGATTCTCGACGGAAACGGCCTCGACCTTTCAAACTGGCGTGAAGATGCCAAAAAGGCAACAGAAGAAGCAAGCGTTGACGAAATCCTCGAGTTCGTACGCGACACCAAACCGCTCAACCCGGTTTTCGTTGACTGTACCGCAAGCTACGACCTTCCAAACCGCTACCTCGATATTTTCAAGGCCGGCATGAGTATCGCAACACCAAACAAGCGAGCAAACTCAATGAGCATGGATTTCTACCATGAGCTTCGCCGCGTTGCAAACGAAAATCACTGCCGCTTCCTCTACGAGACAAACGTAGGTGCAGGACTTCCAATCATCGATACATTGCAGAACCTCTTCAACTCAGGCGATAAGCTCACAGGATTCAACGGAATCATGTCAGGTTCTCTCTCATACATCTTCGGAAAGCTCGACGAGGGCAAGAAGTTCAGCGAAGCCGTTCTTGAAGCAAAAGAACTCCGCTACACTGAGCCGGATCCACGCGACGACCTCAAAGGCACTGACGTAGCCCGAAAGGCACTCATCATCGCCCGCGAATCAGGAATGGACATTGAACTTGACTCAATCAAGATGAACTCAATCTTCCCGGAAGGATTCTCAATCGAAGGTACAACAGAAGAATTCCTCAAGAGACTTCCAGAAGTCGATTCATACTTTGAAGAAAAAATGGCAAAGCTCAAAAAAGAAAACAAAGTTTTGCGAATGGGAGCTTCAATCAAAGACGGAAAAGTCTCAGTCGGCATGCTTGAAGTAGGACCGGAAGATCCACTCTACGGAGTACGCGGCGGTGAAAACGCATTCGTATTCCAGACTGAGCGCTACACACCAATTCCTCTCACAGTCCGAGGTTACGGTGCCGGTGCCGGAGTAACAGCCGCAGGTGTCTTCGGCGACATCATGCGAACAGTCAGCTTCAACCCGATGAAGTAAGATAAAACCAGACTAGATTTATTAGGATGGGGATAGATTTCGGCAGAGGGCATTTGTGCTTTCTGCCGATTTTTTTTGAGTAAACAGTCATTCAATCAAAACATCATTAGCATTTTTCAACTCTATTGACCATGTTATCATAGTTCATTATCATCTACTGATTTGCTACGAAAGTAAATGGACGGTCAGGGGCAGAAGGAGTTATTATGTTTAAATTTGTAAGTACCCGAACCGTAAAACGCTACAAAAGTTATTGTGCAGATATTCTTAATCAGTTAAAAATGTCTTTAATTAACAATTATGGAATTGAGATTGGTATTGACCTTATAGGCAGTGGAGCAAAAAATCTTGTAACCCAAAATGAAAACGAACCTTTTGACTTGGATTTTAATCTTATAATCACTTCTTTTGGAGATTATTATAAGCCTAATGATTCAAACGATTTGAGAGAATTGAAAGATTTAATTCGAAATGAATTGAACGAAATTTTGGAAAAAGAACACTTTAGGGATGCACAGGATTCAAAATCAGTTTTAACGGCAAGACTTTTTTTCGCCAATGATCCAAAAAAGAAAGAATTTTCATTTGATATTGCAATTCTTGCAAGAAACTCGCTTGGAAATTATTGTCGTCTCATACACGAAAAAGGCTCTATTGACAGGCTTTATTGGAATGAAGTTCCGAGTTCACATGATATATATGAAAAATCAACTGAACTAAAAGAATATGGTTGGTGGCAAGATGTCAGAGAAACATATCTCAAATTGAAAAATATGTATCTACAGCACAATGATCATACACATCCATCATTTATTGTTTATGTTGAAGCTGTTAATAAAGTTTACAACGACTTTGAGAATTACGATGAATAAAAAAACACCCTGCAAGTTCACTAGAATTTACAGGGCAAAGTCGCACAGCCTAATTTTAATTGAATCTAATTGAACTCATATTTTAAGTATTGACTGTCTTCATAAATTTTCTTATATTGGATTAGGTTTCATGGTAGAGCTAGCGGTCAGTGCGAAGATTTTTATCATACCATATCAATTCTTAATATTTACCATTGGGCATAAGGTTTATTGTTGCTACAGTACTGACAATTTAGCAAAAACAATAAGAAATGCTCAAGGAGAAATATTATGTCTAATCTTGAATTTTTAAAGAAACAAGCAAAAAATTTTTTAAAAGACTGGAAGACTCAAACTAAAACCATCGAAAGTGATGGATTCGTTTCGTATCACTACGATTGGAAGTTCTACAATGTGAAGGATTTATTCTTCTATTATGGATTCGATGATAAGGATGAAGAAGACATTAACCTTGCCAGAGCCCAGCACATAATCGCGAAAATGGTAGGATTCAGAAAATGGAATGACCTGATTCATGCATCAAAAACTGAACTTGAATTAGCAGAACTTTTACTTCGAAGGTTTAAAACTTCGGAAGATATTCAGGATTGGGAAGAAACACTTAATTTTGCAGGGATTTCACAATACGGAACAGAAGCCGTCCTTGATTACGCACGTCAGTATTATAAAATTGACGACAATTTCAATTCAACTGAAACTATATCAAAAAAAGATTACACAGAGCCAACATATTATCTTCATTTTCTCGAAGAAACATTCCCTGACAAGCAGACAAGAAAAATGTTTGAATTTTTTATAGCTTCCATACTTGCTCACGATGATAAGCCACGAAAGGCAGCTTTTTTTGTTGGGGATACAGCTACTGGAAAAAGCACTATGATTAATGTTCTGAATACTGTCTTTAAGAATATGATAGGTGTTTTTTATAGTGGTTCAAATTCACTTAATATGACATCTTGGGATAATTCATATTTAAATAAATGGGCTATGGTCGGTCATCATATCGAAAACAAAATAAGTGGAAAATTTTTCGATATTTTTACAAGAACTCCTTCAAAAGAAGTTAAACCATGTTTTGCAAGAATGATTATTCAAGGCAATTTTATGCCTTATATCACAGGTGATAAATCTCGTTATGATTCCGTACTCGTAATTCCTTTTGAACATCAAATAAAGCGAGAAAATTATTTAGCTTCAGATGATATTTGTAAAAAAATAGAAACAGAGGTTCCAAGTATCATAATGCGTTATGCAAACCTTTATATTGAGTTACGGGATAAACTTAACGGAGTAATTTCAGAATCAGAATTATCAAAATTACGGAAAAAAGAGTATATGGCAAAAAAAAGATTTTAGACTCCATCGATACTACTTGCGTCTATCAAAATGGCCATTTTTTTATAACTTGTGCCAAAATTCTACCGTTTCCGTTGAACTTTAAAATTCTGTGAAAATTATATACAGTTGTTTTTGTAAATAAAAAAAAACCGCGTTCACAAGTAATTTTAAGGATTTTGACACAAATTTTGCAAGAAATTTGGAAAAACAATGGAGACACAATATCGATTATTCCTTAATATCGGAAAAAAAATCTTTATTGCCCACCAATCGTTTATTCTGCACAATTATCAGTCAGCAGAATTATAGGAAAAGATATTACCATTCATACTTCCCAGAGTTAGGGTATGGAGCACCTGCGAAGCAGTTCACCGACATCCATGTCGTAACGAGCTCTTCGTTCTCGCGGTGTTTATTGACTTTAAAAGCACGCGACAGCCATGTCGCGACCTGATAAAGCAGACATGGTTGGTGAGGAATGAGCGTTAGCGAGGTGCGGAACACCCGACCGCCGCTTGCCGGCGGTAACGCCCATAATTCTTGGCGTTATACAAAACCAGCCCTGCAAGAACCATTTAACTCAACGGCACTTGCAGGGCAATTTTTTACCTCACTCTGCTTTCCATCTCCCTATTATACTCATCCGCAATATAATCAGGGCCGTTGCACCAAAAGGCGGTGCGCTCGTCAAAAAGCATGTTTGCTGTCTTTGATTTTATGAAACTATCAAAGGCTTTGATTTGAGGGATTTTCTTTTGTTCTGCAATTGTTTTACAGGCCATTGCGGCTAAAAGCTCCATGCTGTATTCATATTTACTTAATGCCATTTTAGTCCTCCAGTTTTACAGTCTTGTAGCCCTTAAAATGCAGATTCTGAAGAACTTTTTCTGTTCTAAAACAAATCTGGTCTGAAAGATTTTCTGGAAGCAGGAATTTTATGGCAGTTTCATCGGCATCAGCCGAGCCTACTTCTCCATAAAATCCATTGATATAAGCGGTAAGCACCTGGTTTGTAGAATCATTTGCAATTTTTCCAGCAATTATGTCAAAATTTTGCCATTTTTCAAATTCATTTTTTAAGATGCCGCTTTTTCTGTGTGCAACAACGCAATGAAGCCAGTCCGCATCGCTGGATTTGAATTCAAAATATTTGATATCTGAAGCTTTATCGGCTTTGTATTCAAAAATAGAAATATATCCTGTTTTAGAATCTACATTTTCAACATGGTTTTTAAGGGCTTTACCAATAGCAGTTCTGATAAAACGACCAGCCTGATTATAATCTGTAGTTACATAAAAACCTTGTCCGAAATCTTTTCCAGAAGCACAGAGAGACAAATCAACCTTTTCAACAACTTTATAACTTGCATGATACAATTCTATTCCGTCTGTCAAAATCATATTTCTGCTCCGTTATTTTTCAAGTAATTTTCTATATCAGCTAGGTTTGCTTCATCGCCCTGAACATGGAAAAACTCATAGCAGGTTTCAATATAATCATAAATTTTATACCTATTGAAAAGTTCGCTACACTTTTCTTCATCGAGATTCCATTTATTCTGAGCCAAGCGAAACAAACGAATCTGAATCAAAAATAAATCATCTGCCTGTTTTTCCCCAACAAATCCGCCCATAAGCAAATCCTCTGTAAATATAATATACCACGAATTTGCTGTAAAATCCATGATTCTTATAACTTGTGTTTTGTTAGTATTTAAATGAGACTACCCCCTTCCCCTTTCAATCAACTTTAAATTTCCGCCACATTTTGCTATACTTCCCGCATGGTTATCGTATTAAAGAAAGACATTTCTACTTCAGAAAAAGAAAATATAAAGTCCCTTCTGGCGGCCCGTTCGCTTAAGATTAACGAGCTTAAGGGCGAAGAAAGCACTGTTTTTGCGGCGGTTGGAAAGCTTGCTATGGACGTGCGCGAGGTCGAGGTTTTGCCTGGCGTCGAGAAGGTTATTCCGATTTCTAAGCCTTACAAGATGGCTAGCCGTGAGTTCAAGCCGGAAAACAGCATTGTTGAGATTCCCAACAACCGCGGGCAGATTATCCGTGTCGGTGGCAGCCGTCTCGTTGCAATCGCTGGTCCTTGTGCTGTCGAGAGCCGCCAGCAGATGCTTGATGCGGCAAAGGCTGTTTCTGCAAGCGGAGCGACAATGCTTCGCGGAGGTGCCTACAAACCACGCACTTCTCCTTATTCTTTCCAGGGCCTGGGCGAAGAAGGTCTTAAATATCTCAAGGAAGCTGGTGAAAAATACGGTCTTCCTGTTGTAACTGAAATCGTTGCTTCTGAATATATTCCTGTAATGAAGGATTATGTTGACGTTTACCAGGTCGGTGCGCGCAACATGCAAAACTTTGAGCTTTTGAAGAGGCTTGGTGCCCTTGGAAAGCCTGTCATCTTGAAGCGAGGTCTTTCTGCAACCATCGAAGAATGGCTCATGAGCGCCGAATATCTTCTTTCTTCCGGAACTGACAAGGTAATTTTGTGTGAGCGCGGAATCCGAACCTACGAAAAGGCTACTCGCAACACTCTTGACTTGAGCGCGATTCCTGTCCTCCGAAGCATGACTCACCTTCCGATTATCGTTGATCCAAGCCATGCGCTTGGTGTGCGTGACAAGATTCCGCCGATGGCTCTTGCTTCGATTGCGGCGGGTGCAGACGGTATCATCGTTGAGGTTCACTGTCACCCTGAGCAGGCTCTTTCGGATGCGGCCCAGGCTCTCTACCCTGCTCAGTTCGACAAAATCATGCGCGACATTGAGTCTCTTGCTCCTGTCATGGGCAAGGAAGTCGCTCATATTCGCTCGGTTGATTCCCAGAAAAAGGCAAATGCCGAAAAAATCACTCACAAAAAGCCAATCTGCGTTTTCTCAGGCATGAAGGGTGCTTACGCAGAGCAGGCAATCGAGAATTTCTTTGAGGATTCTGTCGAAGCTCAGACTGTCGACTCATTCGATGAGATTTTCCAGGCGGTAGTTGACGGAAAAGCTGATTACGGCATGGTTCCAATCGAAAATTCAACAGCAGGCTCTGTCTACAACAACTACGACAACCTTACCCGATACGAAGACATTTCAATCGTCGGCGCCCTCACTTTGAGGATCCAGCATTCCCTTCTTGCAGTAAAGGGAGCAAGTCTTGAGACAATCAAAAACGTCTACTCGCATCCTCAGGGATTGAGTCAGTGTTCTAATTTCCTCAAAAGCCAGAAGTGGAATGCCGTTGATACAGTCTCAACTGCCACAGCGGCAGCCCTTGTTGCAGAAAAGAAAAGCACGGAAAACGCTGCAATCTGTAACGCTCGAAACGCAAAGATTTACGGTCTTGAAGTTCTCAAGGAAGGCGTGCAGAACGAGCAGAACAACTACACCCGCTTTGTCGTAATTGCGGCAAATCATATCGAAGAGCCGGTAAAACAGTGGGGCGAGCAGAAGCCGAACATGGCAAGCTTTGTCTTCACAACAAAGAACGAAGCCGGTGCCCTTTACGATGCGCTTGGCGTCTTCAAAAATGCAAGTCTCAGCATGAACCGCCTTGAGTCCCGCCCGATTGCAGGAAAGCCGTGGAAATACTGGTTCTACTGCGACGTAGTGATTCCAAGCGAGTGCGAAAATCCAGTCGAGATGATTACAGCCTTCAGCGAAAACTTAAAGAAAGTCGCCGAGGACGTGAGAATCTTGGGTATTTATGCAGAATAGGACATCCTGTCCTGACAAGTTTTCATTCTGAAAACTTGCGGGTTTTACTTTCTTTTTGCCGCATCCAAACAAGGGCGACAACGAATGCCCTTGATGCGGCAGTTTTTTTTACAGCCAGAGATTCATGTCTATTTTACAACCTGGTTTTTGCCGTTGCGCTTGCCGTAATAGAGCTTGTCGTCAGCCTGGCGGATTATGTTTTCGTAGTCCGTCAGGTCATTGCCGGTGCACATTCCCACAGTAACGGTGACTTTGATTTTATGATCGCCGTATTCAACGGTGCTGGCCCGGATTTTGTCACAGAGGTTTTCCAGATAATCGTATGCCTCATTTTCGCCGGTCTGAGGCATGTAAAGGATGAATTCCTCGCCGCCCCATCTTACAGTTACATAGTCTTCCCGCCAGCCTTCTCCCAGGATTTTGCTAACGGTCTTTAAAACGCTGTCGCCAGCCTGATGTCCGTAAGTGTCGTTGACCTTTTTGAAGTCGTCTATGTCAAAAATCGCAATCGTGTATTCGTTTTCATTTTCGGTCTTGTTTCGCTGCATGATGTGCTCGAAAAAACGCCGGTTAAAAAGGCCCGTCATCAAGTCATGGTTTGAACAGTAGGTAAGGGTTTCGCGGGCTGCATTCATTTCAAAGAAGTAAAGGTTTGAAATATAGAACAAAGTGAAGAGGGTTATGCCCAGGTTCATAAATCCGATTTTGCCCTTGCAAGCCTCAACAATCGGCGCGTATTCCGGGAAGATGCAGATTTGCTTCATGTAGACAAGATAAATTGCAATCGCGTAGATGATTCCGATTCCCTGGAAAATATGCTTCATCCGTTTTTTGGGCGGAAGAAGATAGAAGACAACTGAAATCATTCCGACAACATAGAAAATGTAGCAGAAGGCCCCGCCTGCAAAAAGCTCGCTGACAAAAGAAAAAGTGATGATTTCAAAATAAGTGAAGATGACGTAAACGTCCGTGCTTTTCTTAAAAGTCTGAAGGATGACGCCATAGAAAACCGTGCTTAAAACGTTGAGGATCGAGAATGGAGTCAGCCCTAATAAATAGAAGAGAACTGCATTAAAGGCATGCACCATGAGGCACATTATCAAAAACAGCTCCGTTTTCTTTTTAGAAAGGAAATCGAGTAAACATCCGTACATAAGCTCTCCCGGAAAGTTTTCTGAAATTTATCTTATAATATTTTAACACAGAAAATCGAAAAGAAAAGAAAAAAAAACGCGGGCTAAAGGATTTTTCCTGCCCGCGCCTGGTATTTAATATCAAGTCATTTGGATTTTAGTAATACCATGAAAGTTTTTCTCGGTTAAAGTAGCCGTGACGTTCTGCCTTGTCAGATCCTTTCGGATAAACTACCATATTATCCCAGAGAATTATAGAAATATTATTTGCCTTTCCCTGTCCATAGAAACATTCTGCCCATTTTACACGTTCAGAATAATTGTTTTTGTCAGAGGCACTAGTCTCACCAATGATTACAGGATAACCAAGAGAAGAAAGTGTTTTGAAAAGCCAGTTTTCAATATTGTCTTTGTGAGCGTTTGTAAATACGTTGTCTTTTCCCATACAGAAATCATATGGTGTGTAAGCATGAGCAGAAACAATAAGATTTTCACCTTCAGGCATTTTCCAACCGTCAAGCATACTTGGGCTGGCAGCATAAGGTGGAACCATTACATAGCGTGTGGCATTGTTTCCGCCTGAGCTACGGATAATATCAAGAGCAGCCTTTTCATATTCAACGATGATTTTATTTGCGGCCTTTACTTTTGATTCAGTTCCAGAAGCCGTGTACCATTCATATGCTGTACCGACAGCACGAGGTTCATTAAGAAGCTCAAAGATAAGTTTTTCATTATAGTCCTTGAAGTAGTCGGCAACCTGAGTCCAGACAGCCTTGATGTATGCAAGAGACTGCTCCTTCAAGGCAGCATTGTTTTCTGGAACACAGAATCCGTAATTTGACTTCATCTGATCTTCGGTCATGTTGTCATGATGAATGTTGATGATTACGTTCATTCCAGCACCAATTGACCAGTCAACGATTTCCTTTACACGAGCAAGCCATTTTTCATCAATAGTATAGTTTGCATCTTTCATATGGTTGTGCCAGCTGACAGGAACTCGAATTGTCTTGAATCCTTTAGCAGCAACGGCATCAATCATTGCCTGAGTTGTTTTTGGCATGCCCCAGCTTGTCTCTGTTGAAAGTCCGAGGTTGTTTTTGCTTCCGTCAGTTTTGGCATCAAGAGTGTTACCAAGATTCCAGCCATTTCCCCAAAGATTATTCGCAACTGTAGAAACTGCAATATTTGTGATAAGTGTTTTCTCTGTTTCTTTGCCAGAAGAATCTTTCTTTTCTTCACTGCCATCTGTCGAAGCACAGGCTGTAAGGAACAATGCGATTGAAAGAACCGCAAGCACAGTCTTAAGTCTTTTCATAAAAACTCCTTGTATCTATTACCGGTCCTGCCCGATAATGACATTTACAAAAAAAAGACTCCGCCACATGAATAAAATTACATCTGACGAAGTCTTTTTTAATTTCCCCCATTATATGAAGGTTTGCTGCTTATTGCAACATATTTCTTGAATTTTATTCTGTAAGTCCGGCGATTTCTTCGACAACAATTGCATCAAAAGTGATTGTGTGCTTTTTGTTAATCTGCTTGCCGTTTACAGAACCCATTGAAATCGTGAAGATTACCTTCTGGTCAGTGTTGTGTTTCATCTGGAATTCCCATGAATAATCCTGGAAATCTTTGCTGACGTCGAATTTGAGGGTGTCTGAATATGGAACCCAGTTGTTGTCCTTTGAACCGTCGCGCTGCAATGCGAGCATGATTGTGCGGTCAAGGTCAGACTTTGCCTTGAGGCTGATTCTGTAGAACTTGTCCTTTTCAAGGAGACATCCGTTCTGCTTGAGCTGAATCATCCAGTCCATGTTGCCAGTCTTTTCAACTGTAACCTGAGCCATTTTGCTTGCGCCCTCTTTTACGATTTCACAAGCTGCCTTTGAATTTTCGTGAGCATATACATCCCAGCCTGTCATGTCCATCTCAAAGCTGCCGTTTACGAGAACTGCATTTTCCTTGAGTGTAACATTGTCAATCCAGACTGTAGCGCCGTCGCTGCCACAAAGAATCTCGAAGTCACGTGCACTTGAATCTTTTGCGCTGTAAACCCATTCGCATTTTGTAGCCTTTGCCGGCTTTTTACCGTTTGGCTCGCCGGCTGCAACCTTAAATTCTTTTGTCTCGCCACCGATTTTTACAGTTACAGTAGTAGCTTTTGAAGCGAATGCGTCGAATTTAAGGACATAAGCACCGCTTGAAAGTTTGATTCCAGCCTGTTTAGCGATTACGCCGTCGGCACTTGTTCCAGCCTTTGAAAGGACCTGGAGCATTCGGGCACGGTCTTTAGAAACGCTTACTTCAGCGCCAGCCTTGTTTACGATATCCCAGCTTCCGAGTCGGTTCTTTCCTTCCTGGAACTGACCGTTTACAACATAGTTTCCGTCCGGCAGACATCCCTTGTCAGCAGAAAGGTTAGCCTCACCGATTTTTTCGAGGCGGATGTTGCTGATGTGGATTGCAGCCTTTGACCCCTGAGCGCCACAGTTGTATTCGATTCGGCAGTCAGCGTCTGAATCAGCTGTCATTACGAATTCGTAGCTGTAGTGCTTTTTGCTTGTTGTAAGCTCAACCTTTACGTCACCGAAGCGGCGTGTGTAGTTGAAGTTAGGAGCAGAAATGCCTGTAATCATTGTTCGAGCCTCATCAGCAGAAGCATCGAATGAATAGCGGTATTTGAATCCCTTGTTGAGGGCGATTTTTGGCTGAACGTACTGAACGGAATATTCGAGACTACCTTCGCTGGTAGTCTTGATTGTGTGGTTCTTTCCGTCTGTATCAACGCTACCCTGTCCGCCGCCGGCTGTGAGGAAGCCCCACTTGTCTTTGTTGTCAGAAACAAGGTTTCCAGAAGAATCAGCAACTGCAATTACAGGAGCATTTTTCGGTTTCTCTACGTCCTCGTTGTATTCCTTTTTCTGGTAAACTTTTACGTAGTCAACGTACATTTTTGCATCATCTTTCTTCGGGTTGAAGTCAGTTGTCTCGTCAGGATATCCGACCCATGAGCCGCCGACAGCAACGTTAAGGATGATGTAGAAAGGCTGGTCGAAAGGAGCAGGATAAGTTACCTCACCGAAGCCCTGTTTTTTTGTAAACCAGTTGTTTGCAGTATGATAGTTTACGCCGTCACAGTACCAGCGGATTTCACCAGGTTCCCACTCAACGGCGAAAACGTGGAATTCATCAGCGAAGTTACCTTTATCAAGGACATTCTCGCCCTGGCTCATAGCGTGTGGCTCACCGAAGTGGATTGTTCCATAGAGCTTGTTTGTCTCATGGCCCATAACTTCCATGATGTCGATTTCGCCACATTTCGGCCACTGACCGTAGTAGCTCTCGTCATCCGGCATCATCCAGAAGGCAGGGAGGAAGCCCTTTCCCTTTGGAACGCGGAGTTTAGCCTCAAATCGGCCGTATGTAAAAGCGTGTTTTCCCTGAGTGTTGATTCGGCCGGAAGTATAAGCGTCCTTTCCGCCCTTCTTTGACTTGATTGCCTGAATTACGAGGCAGCCGTCTTTAAGATAAGTGTTCTTTTTTGAGTCATCATAGCTCTGAAGCTCCGCATTGACCCAGCCTGGCTCGTGGAATTCATAGTTCCAGTCTTTTGTGTTCAATTTTTTGCCGTTGAAATCTTCCTGCCAGACCAAATCAGCGTCTGTGTAAGCAGAAGGTTTGCCCTGAGCAAAAGCAAAAGTAGAAGCAAGCAGCAACGAAGAAGCCAAAATCATCTTTGTGATTTTCATAGTTTTTCCTCACTTTATTTAAAGGCCCGTAATACAGCAGGCCCAGTTTCCAAAGCCATTTTAAGGCGAATCGCCATAAAAACTATCGATTTTTTGTGATTTATATTAATTTTATACGACAAATACAGAAAAAGAAATAAAAAAATCTGTAGCATAAAAGAAGAGAAAAACACCATGTACATTTCCACATTAACGGCAGGAACAATGCACATGGTGTTCTTCAATCAATATTTTCAGTTAAATTACTTTGTAACACTGAATGCAGTGCATGAAAGTTTTACAGTTGTATCACCTGCAAGACCGTTAATTGCGAGAGTCATGCTTGCAGCACCAGTTCCAACAGGAGCTGTAGTTACAGTGAACTCTGTTGTAATATCAAATTCTGTTCCGATTTCGCAAGCGTATGGATCAGCAAGATTTTTCCACCAGTTTGCAGCTTCTGTTGTATCACACAAAACAAGTTCTGCACTTCCCAAAGCCTTATCAGCAGTTCCCTTCATTACAACTTTTACTTTGTCACCAACTTTCAAAGAATCAAATCCAGTTTCAATTTTAACCTGTGTCTGGTTAGTAGCATACTCATTTTTTACCAGATCGATTGTTTTTACAACTGTTGAGCCAGCTGCTGGAGCTGGAGCCTCTGCAGCCGCAGTTTTTGTAACACTGAATGATGTGCATGAAAGTTTTACAGCTGTATCACCTGCAAGACCGTTAATTGCGAGAGTCATGCTTGCAGCACCAGTTCCAACAGGAGCTGTAGCTACAGTGAACTCTGTTGTAATATCAAATTCTGTTCCGATTACGCAAGCGTATGGATCAGCAAGATTTTTCCAATAGTTTGCTTCTGCTGTAGTGTCACAGATAATAATTTCGGCTTTTCCCAAAGCTTTATCAGCAGTTCCCTTCATTACAACCTTTACTTTGTCACCGGCTTTCAAAGAATCAAATCCAGTTTCAATTTTAACCTGTGTCTGGTTAGTAGCATACTCATTTTTTACCAGATCGATTGTTTTTACAACTGTTGAGCCCTTATTGTTGTTGTTATTTTTGTCGTCATCGTCGTCATTGCTTTTGCATGATGCGAATGCACTCACGAGAGCTACTGCAGCGAAAACTGCGGCCAAGTTTCTAATAATTTTTTTCATAATTGCCTCCTTATTTGCAATCTGTTTTTATTCTTGAAAAAGATTATTAGAGCCGAATTTTGCTAAAAAATATTAAAATATTTTGTTAAATCACACTTTTTTGTCACAAGTTAGGCATTTTTTTTATTTTTTTGAATTTTTTCTGCCTGCTGATGATGAAGCCGCTTGATTTCGTACTGTTTTTCATCCGCCGCTTTTAAAAGTCCGCAGAGACATTTGTCCTTCTCAGAGTAATAACTGACTCCCAGACTGATTGAAAGTTTGAAGGGCTCGCTCGAAGTTTCGTTGTATTTCTGGGTTTCATACTCAAGCTGGCGGATCAAACGGACAAAGCCGCACTCGTCCAGGCCCGGCACCAGCATGGCAAATTCGTCACCGCCAAGCCGGCCGATTAAATCAGATTCAGCAAGAATTTTCTTGAAAATTCCAACCTCGGCCTTGATTGCAAGGTCTCCCATTTCATGTCCGAACTGGTCGTTGATGAGCTTGAGCCTGTCCATGTCGCCGTAAATTACAGCACCGCCCATTCCCTTTTTGAGGGATTCCTCGATTGCCTTTTCGGCAAACTTTATGAATCCGCCCCGGTTCAGCACGCCTGTCAAAGCATCAGTTACCGAGGCAAGCTCCAGATCCTGATTTTCGCTGGCCAGCCGCTTTGTCTCGTAATCCTTGAGGGAAAGAACCCTGTTTGAGGCAAGGGCTATTCCGGTTACGCTGAAAAGGAGCTCGTGCATTCGCGATTCCACGTCACCGGGAGTGTAAAGAACATAGCCGTATTGGAAGGAAGTGTTGAAAAGCGACATGACCACAATCATCTTGCCCGGCTCAAATTCAAAATTCTTTGGGGACATTTCAGTGTGAGGATCAAGTTTTGTACGCTCAAGCTCAGTCTTTACTCCGTCCTTATTATAAGCCAGAAGAACCCGAGCAGAATCTGGAAGGACAAAATCATCCTTACGCTCATAATAAATCGGGTCGTCATAAAGACAGATTACGCAGCTTTTGATTCCATATTCGCGCAAGTGC
This sequence comes from Treponema ruminis, assembly GCA_017161305.1. Classification (GTDB taxonomy): domain Bacteria; phylum Spirochaetota; class Spirochaetia; order Treponematales; family Treponemataceae; genus Treponema_D; species Treponema_D ruminis. Next base: position 2,646,735 of record CP031518.1, read on the forward strand.
CAGATAAGCTGGGCCTTGAACTCATCAAGCGAAAGGGAGGCCTGCATTTCCTGAAGGAAAAAGTGAAAATGAGCAAGATTTTCCTTGCGCCTTAACAGAAGAATTTCTTCATTGAAGAGGATTTTGCCTTTACGGGTGGCAGGACAGCCGCATGACTTTCGGTAAACCGGCAATGAAGGCACGGAAATTTCTTCCGGCTCAGCCAGTGGATTTTCGATTTTTTTAACAAGAAGGGCTGCCGCTGAATAGGCCTGAAGCTCCATCTGCTGGTCAATGCTTGAAAGCGAAGGAAAAGAATAGTTGCAGCGGTACTGATTGTCAAAGCCAGTGACTGCGATTTCTTCGGGTACGCTGATTCCAAGTTCCTGCAGGGCCGAAAGACAACCGAAAGCAAGGTCATCACTGCAAGTTACAATTGCGTCAAACCAAAGCTCATCCGCCTTTTTACCGGAGCAGATTTTAAAAATCTTATCTTTTGCCTCTTCGTAAATGTAATCGGCGTAGACAACCTTGTTTTCGTCAAAAGGGATTCCCCTCTCTTTGAGGAATTCCAGATAGCTTTCATAGCGGGAAATAATATCGACCGACGAACACTTGGGCAGCATGAGCATGATGCTTTTTTTGTGGTGCACGTCAACAAGATGGGAAAGCATTTCCTTAAAGGCAAGCTTGTTTTCCGAAACGACGCTGGAAAGCCCTGGAATTTTGGCACCGATGCTTACAAGGGGAAGATAGCACAAGTCACGGACAAGTTCCTCGCGCTTTTCTTCAGGAACGTACTGGCAGTATGTATTAGTAGCAAGAAGGATTCCATCGACATTATCTTTGGTGGCAAGCTTGACCGCAGAAAAAAGCTGGTAATCGAAGGAGCCGTGAGTCCAGTTCTTTCCACGTATGACGTAGACATAAAGCCTGTGGCCGTTTTCGTCACAATAGCGCTTGGCTCCATTCAGCATGAAATTGAAATAATCCGAGTCTAAATCCTGTACCAACAATGCAAGACGTTTCATTTTTAAATTTTCCTTTCGTTCGCCACATTCTAACACATGCTCAAGATAATTTTCAAACTTTTTTTCACTCTTATTAAATTAAGTTTGCCTATATCATTTTTTTAAACTAAAATAATGATATTGATTGTAAAAAATTGATATTTTTTATGGAGGTTTACCGTGTTTAATGAATCAGAGGATAACACTATGAAAAGAGAAGTTCGCGGAAGTCAGGTAATTCTTGACGGAGAGCCATTCTACAAAATCGAAAATTTCGATTGCATGACAGACTTTTTCATGACAATCACAAGTTCCAGCGATATCTGGAATTTCTGCTGGGCACAGGGCGGAATCACCGCCGGCCGCAAAAACTGTGAATACGCAATCTTCCCCTACTACACTTGCGACAAACTCCAGGACACAAAGGGCACGACAGGCCCGGTCACAATCATAAAAATCAAGAACGAAGGAAAGGGCCTCATCTGGCAGCCTTTTGAAAATCTCTACAGCACAGGCAAAGAACGCTACGCTGAGCAGCTCAACCTTCAGCGCAACATCTATAAAAACCTCAACGGAAGCAAAGTCTGGTTCGAGGAAATAAATCTTTCAGCTGGAATTGCATTCCGCTACGGCTGGACATCGAGCGCAAAATACGGTCTGGTTAAAATGACCAGAATCGAAAACCTCACCGGCAAAAAAATCAGCCTCGAAATTCTGGACGGATGCCGAAACATCATGAGCTCAACAAGCCCTTCAGAAATTCAGAGTTCAAAGAGCGTTCTTCTTGACGCCTACAAAAAAAGCGAAGTAATCGACGGGGCCAACATCGCCCTCATTTCACTTTCTTCAGTTGTAACAGACCGGGCAGAGCCAAGCGAATCACTCGCCGCTAACGTATGCTGGTTCTCAACAGCTGACAAAATGATTCTTTCAGAAAACGCAATTCCTTACTTCTTGAACGGAAGCCGGGAACAGCTTTACTCAGAGCCAAACAAGATGAACGGCAAGCGGGCTGAGTGCTACATCGTTCACGACTCAGAGCTTGACGGAAAGGCAGCAGAGTGCTGGGAGCAGATTTTTGACACAAACTACGACATTTCAAAAATCATCCACTTGCAGGACGAAATCACTCAGCGCGAAAATGCAGTCCGACTCCTTCTTGCAGACATTGCCGAAACAGAAGCAAAACTTGAGGCAAACATCGCTGCCGCAGACGGAATTCAGTCAACAAAGAACAAAATCTCCGACCTTCACCACCGCACGAACGTCATGTTCAACATCATGCGTGGCGGAATTTTTTACAATCAGGGCCGAATCCAGCCTGCTGATTTCATCGTATTCGCAAAACACCGCAACAAAAAGCTCGGTGCGGAGCTTGAATCGCTCGTTTCAAAGTCAGCTTTGGCTTCAAAAGATTCAGTTTCTTACGACGAATTAAAAGAGCTTGTTTTCGGAACAAACAATCCCCAGCTCAAGAGATTCTTCCTTGAATATCTTCCGCTCACATTCTCCCGCCGTCACGGTGACCCAAGCCGACCTTGGAACCGCTTCAATATCGAAATCCTCGATTCAAACGGCAAGGATAAAATCAACTACGAAGGAAACTGGCGCGACATCTTCCAGAACTGGGAAGCCCTTCTCTGGTCTTACCCGGAATACGTTCAGAACATCGTCGCAGTCTTCCTGGACACAATGACAGTCGAGGGCTTTAACCCATACCGAATCAGCCGCAACGAGCTTGACTGGGAAGTTCCGGAAAAAGGCAATCCTTGGGCTCAGTACGGCTACTGGGGCGACCACCAGGTAATATATCTTCAGAAGCTTTTGGAATTCCTGGCAAATTACGACAAAGATGCCCTTACAAACATGCTGACCGAAAAGGTCTTCTCAACATCAAACCTTCCATACCGCTTCAAGTCATACAAGGAAATTTACGCTTCTCCGCGCAATTCCCTGGAATTTGACTACGACATGGACAAAAAGCTCAAGGCTCTCGAAAAGGAATACGGCACAGACGCCCGCCTGATTCTCGAAAAAGACGGCTCGGTTCAGCTCACGACAATGACTACAAAAATCATGCAGCTTGTCCTTGCAAAAGTGCTCAACCTCATTCCTGAGTCTGGAATCTGGATGAACGGCCAGCGACCTGAATGGAACGACGCAAACAACGCCCTCGCAGGTTTCGGAACTTCTGTCGTAACAATGTGCTACCTGCAGAGAATGCTGAGCTTCCTCACTGATTTGTTCGGTGAAAGCGAGGCATCATTCCCTGTCAACAAGACTGTTGCGGAAACCCTCAAAAAAGCGGCTGCAATTTATTCTTCTCTCAACAAAAACAAGACACTCACAGACGCACAGCGAAAGGAATTCACTGACAGCATGGGTCTTTTGTTCGAGGAAGAGAGAAAGGCACTCTACGCAAACGGATTCGATTCAGAATACACAGAGCTTAAAAGTTCAGACATTTCTGCAGCCCTCAAAGCCTTTGCAACAGGAATCAAGAATTCAATTCAGGCAAACAAACGCGAGGACAACCTCTATCATTCATACAACTCTGTTTACCTTTCAGAGAATGAGATTAAGAACAGCAATCTCAAGCTCATGCTCGAAGGTCAGGTTGCAATTTTGAGCAGCGGCCTTCTTAAAAAGACTGAGAAAAAGGCACTTGTTGATGCATTGAGAAAGAGTGATTTGTTTGAGCCTAACCAGTATTCTTACATGCTCTATCCGAACAGCACACTTCCGGACTTCATGAACAAAAACGTCCTCACAAAAGAAGATGTTGCTCCACTCACCTCACTCATCGAGCGCTCAGGAAGCATCATCCTCAAAAAAGACGACCACGGCAACTTCCACTTCAACCCGCTTTTCCGAAATGCCGACGTAATGAAGGATTTCTTTGCTACAATGGAAGAAGGCAAAAAGCCGAGTGCAGAAGAAGTCAAGATTCTTGATGCGCTCTACGAAAAGATTTTCAATCATCAGTCTTTCACAGGTCGTTCCGGCGGATTCTACGCTTACGAAGGCTTGGGCTGTATCTACTGGCACATGGTTTCAAAACTTTTGCTCGCCGTACAGGAAAACATCACTGACAGCAAGGATGATTTGATTTCATTCTACAAGGATGTCAAAAAAGGCCTGGGCGCAAGCAAGACTCCGACAGAATACGGTGCATTCCCATTCGATCCTTACTCACACACACCTTACTTGCAGGGAGCTAAGCAGCCAGGCATGACAGGTCAGGTTAAGGAAGAAGTGCTCACACGCTGGGGCGAGCTTGGTCTTAAAATCAAGGAAGGAAAGGCTGTATTTGAGCCGACTTTCCTCGACAAAGCCGAATTCGAAGACGGCAAGATCAACTTCACATGGTGCGGCACAAAGATTCTTTACGACAGCGAAAAGGCTGAGTCAATCGAACTTACCTTCAAGGACGGAAGCAAGGCCAGCTTTGAAGGAAACTCACTTCCTGCAGCAGAGAGCAAAAAACTCTTCGCAAGAAGCGGGGATATTTCACAGATTACAGTTGGCTTGAAAAAGTAAAGTCAATTTTCAAAGCAAAAGCAGGGGCTGTCCAAGAGGGCAGCCCTTTTTGTTTTATTCCTTAAAAATCGTTATTCCAGTTCCCTCGCATTTTCTGCTTTCGGAAGAAAGGGAGCCGCTCTTGTTCATTACCATTGTGCCGCCGCCCTGATAGTCAAAGTCGGCACCAGGATTGATTACGATTTTGAGGGTGCAGTTTTTATTTTCCGGCGAGGAAGAAGAATTCTGGACTGTGTAATAAATTACATTTCCGCTGATTGAAGTTTCTCCCACTCCCCTTCTGTAGCGCAGTCCGTCGTTTTCCTTTCTGAACTGAATCATGTCCCTGTGATAATTGAAGCAGTCGATATTCTTTGCTTTTAAAGCCCAGTCTATCTGATTCATTTCGATTCCCCACATGTAGGAATTGTGAGCCTCGCCGGCAAAATTTCCGACCGCCTTAGTCCTTAAGAATTCGTCTCCGGCATGAATGAAGGGAATTCCCTGGCTTACAAGCAGGATTCCGTGCCCGAATTTCACGATTGCATCGGCATAACCGGTAAAACCAGAGCCCGCCGCCAGAATTTTGTCGTAAAAGCAAAGATTGTCGTGAGCCATGAGGTAATTCACGGCCTGCTCAGGATTTGCCGTAAAGAAGCGGGTCCAGACTCCCTCGCTGTCGCTTCCAAGACCTGTGCCTGAACCACGGATTCCAACGGTCACGTTACCCAGGGTCGCGCTTCCGTCCTTATCTTCCCTTCCGCTGAAAATGTAGCCCAGAGTCTTTCCGTCATCGCTGGAGCCTTTGAGGGTCTCTCGCCATTTTCCAGAGAAGCAGCCTATATGAGCGTTTGAAAGCCCCGGAATCGCGCTGGCATATCCGTAATCTGATGACTGATTATTATTGCACTGCCAGGGTTCGCCCTGCATCAAGAGATTTCTGTCCCTTGTCTCAGGATTCGTGACGTTCAGGTAAGTGCCCCAGTCATTCAGGGCTTTTTTGGTAAAGATTGCCATGAGGTCAAAGCGGAAGCCGTCAATGTTGTAAACTTCCGCCCAGTATTCGAGGGAATCCCTGACCATCCTGCTGACCATTTCATTTGAAACATCGACTGAATTTCCGCAGCCTGACAAATCCTTGGCCGTGTAATAGCGGCTTGTGATATTCTCAAACATTTCGTTGGCAAAAGTGTGATTGTAGACCACGTCCATGACGACCCGGATTCCATTCTTGTGGAATTCGTTCACCATGTCCTTGACCTCACGGATTCGCTCAACATAATCGCCCGGGCAGCTTGAATATCTGTCTTCCGGAACATTGTAGTTCACAGGATCGTAGCCCCAGTTGTAAAACTGACCGGTAGAGCTGACATATTTTGTCGCAAAATCATACATTGGCATAATCTGAACATGAGTTACGCCGAGTTCCTTGAGATGATCGAGACCTGTTTTTATTGTAGCAGAGCCGCTTGTGTAAGAAGTTCCGCCCTCAGTCATTCCCTTGAATTTTCCGCGATTTTCCTCACTTCCATTCCAGCTTGAAGAAGAAGTAAAATCCTGAACGTGGACTTCGTAGACAATGGCATCAGTCCTCTTTTCAAGGACAGGACGCTCAGCCCAGGCCCCGTCAGAAGGAAGAATATTTTCCGCATCAACAAGGATATTTACGCTGGGACCAGCCCATGAAGATCCGACCGGGCCGTTTTCATAGAAGGCCTTGTTGTTGCAGAGGACGTTTTCACTCTGGGGAATGACTTTGTTTCCGCAGGCAGGGACAGTATTTTCGACATATTTGACCATCTTACCGTAAGGATCCCGCACGGCAATACCGCCGATGTAGAACTGATATTCGGCCAGATTGCAGTCACCGGTGACAGTTACGCCGTAGATATTCCCGCTGTCAGGGTAAGAGCCGTCAACAAGAAAGCCCTTTTTGCAGACGTATTCAGTAAAGTCATCTTCTCCCTGCTTTTTGACCGCGACTTTAACGTCACTTGAATCAGGAGACCAGATGCTGAAGGAAGAGGCTCCCTTTTCGTAGAATGTTCCCAGTCTTGTCGGAGTTGCAGGCTCAAAATCATCCCCGCCCTTGTAAAGGACAGTAAGTTTTTCTTCGACTGTAGTTTTTTCGAAATTTGAAGAAATTAAAGCCCCGGTCGAATCAGTATTTCCGCCTTCCCCACCAATGTAATTCCATTCCCCTTCAGTAATGTAAAGGTCGGCAGTCTGACCATTTCCTGCACTTCCGCCAAAGCCATTGTTGAAAATCACAGCCGAGGAAGTTTTATTCTCAATGGTGAAATCATAAAAATCGCCATTTAAGGTCATTTCCTTTCCAGGCCAGTTTCCGCCGGTGTAGTTATCGCCCGTCGGAGAAGGATTCCATGCCCAGATGTGTGAATATCCCAGAGTTTTCGGCACATGAAGGACAATTTTTCCGGTAACAGGACTAGAGCCGTCAACATGAATGATTTCCAGCGAGCTTTCTTTCTTTTCTGAGACCGTAATGTCCCTTACAAAATCAGATTTTAGCCCGCCTTTTTGATCAAAAACCCAGATTTTCCAAGTTCCGGGAGCCGCCTTGAGCAGAAAAGTCTCATCATCGGAGCCGACGACCTTTTTTTCGCTGGCTATGTCCGTGATTTGAACAGTCCAGCCTGAGATTCCCTTTGCAGTCACCCTTACATTCTCATAATCAAGGACGTAATCTTCTGCGCTTTTAAGGGAAGCTGACTTGTAATCACTTGCAATCGCGGCCGAGTTCACAAGGCTTGCATGAAGCTTTGGAATGTATGAATCAAAAGCAGTAGTTTTAATAGAAGAAACATCAATCTTTTCAGTCTTAATCAGGCTGTAGAAAACATTTGCGACTGCGCTTGTAGCCCAGCTAACCTGACAGGACGACGTTTTTCCGGCCTCAATATCAACCAGGGCTCGGATTACGGCACCGTCAAGATTGCTTTTTACGCTTACGACGCGATTTTTCCCGGCAGGAATATTTTCTATCGTGACGCCGCTTGAAATTCCGCCGGAAATGCCCTCAACTTCTTTTGAAATGTCGGCTTCAATACCGCTTCCGCAGACGCTTACAGTCGCACTCGTAATTTCAGAGACATCAAGGGCCCGTGAAGAATCTACTCCGCCAAGGACCAGGCTTCCGTACTGAATTTCAGGCTTCTCAGTCCCGCCATTTTCGCTGACAGAAATCAAATCCGAGCAGCCAGTGAGAAAAATCAAACAGCAGGCAACAAGAGAAAGTTTTCTCCGCATTTTTGAACTTTTTTCCATAAAACCACCGCTTTCCATTAAAAGCCTAGAATGACAGGCCGTAATCAGCAGGATTTCTTTCGCTGACCAGAATAGGCTGCTTCTTGCTGCCGCCAGAGAATGATACAGAGCCGTTGCTTACAAGCGCATGACTTCCATCGTACCAGTTGTAGACAGTCGTACCATCCGCAAAGAGATTGCTGACATCAATTTCCGGGCCGTTGATTCCGATTGCAACCTTGTTTGTGCCGCCTTTTCCAGTGTAAGTACGTTTTGTGGCAGAACCGCTACCAGCTCCGACAGCAGGGTTATATTTTCGGAAGTTACCGATTTTGCCCCAGTGGGCGGTAAGGGCTCCATCGGCCTTAGACCAATCAAAATCACCACGAGTGGCCATATCGCCATCCCCGCAATCCGTATATGCTTTTTCGCGGGAAGTTTCATCGCCATAGTAAATCTGAATGCCACCCGGAAGAAGTACAAACATAGTTCCAAGTTCATCCTGCTTTGACCAGCGGCTAAGCCTTGTGTCGTGGCTTGAAATATATGTGAGCACGTTGTTTCGGTTGCCGTTTGAATCACTGTCTTCATTGCTGTTAATTTTGAGATAATTCTGCCATTTATCTTCATCAATAGAAGGTGAATGATATGCGTAACCAGAGCTTTCCCAATGATTTCCGCCACCGATAGAGAATTCAATCATCGAATCGAATTTTCCCGTCGTGTAATATTCGCCCTTGCCTTCAATTGATTTCCAATCAAAGCATTCACCTGTCATCCAGAAATTTTCAGTCCATTCTTTTGCACCGGCAGTATCAGTTTTTGAAGAATCTTTTCGCCAGGCCTCAAGAGCACTCTGACAAGCCTCCTTCAACTGCCCCCAGCGGTACATATGAACGTGTTTTGCGGTATCACATCTAAAGCCGTCAATACCAAACTCTCGAACCCAGGCCGAAAGCCAGATAATCTGATAATCAGTCGGAGCACACTCCTTGTCTCTACGCCAATCACCAGTCTTTCCGTACCAGTCAACGCTGGCTACAGATGGAAGTTTATAATCACCGTATTTGTTTCCGCATGTATTTCCACTTTCAGAAGGAACAAGACTTGCATCAGGCTCACTCTCCCATTTTGTCTTCAAGAAAGCCGGGATTTTAACACTGTCGGTCATTTCAGTTCTTACGTCCGGCAGACCGGCAAGTGAACTACAAAGTTCGCCACCGGTTTCATAATTTGAGAAACCGAAAGAGCGAATCCAGCAACCCCACCATGAATTATCCCAGTAATCATTTTTCCAATAGTCGCCGTTAAAATTATAGCCGTTGACAGGATTTCCCTTTTCTCCGCCATTAGGATTTGCATTCCAATTTCCGGCATTCTGGCACCATCCGTGGCTCATGGTTACTGCCCCGTAGTTTCCGAATTTATATGTCAGCATGTCTTCAACAGTGTTATATCCGGTATGATTTATAACGACATCCATTACAACACGGATTCCAAGTTTATGGGCTTCATTTACGAATGTTCTGAATTCCTCGATTGTTCCCATGTTCTGATCCATATAAGTCCAGTCCTGAGTATAATATCCATGGAAAGCATAGTGAGGGAATCCGTTTCCGCCGCCCTGACACCAGCCATGAGCCTGCTCGTAAGGAGCAGTAATCCAGATTGCGTTTACGCCAAGATTATTGAGGTAGCCAAGTTTTTCCGTAAGACCTTTAATGTCACCACCATGGAATGTTGCAACATTGTTATAGCCGCTTGCAAGAGTCTGATTATTGTCCTTGTTCTGCCTGTAGTAACTGTGGTCGTTGCCAGTATCTCCGTTAGCAAACCTGTCAGTAAGGACGAAATAGCAGTTAACGTTATCCCAGGTGAATGTATCTTTCACAACCGGTTTTACGTTTGTCGTATAAGATTTTGCTTCAGCAGATACTGTTTTTACGCTGTTTGTTACGCTTGCATTTACAGTGATTGACTTTCCGGCCTCAGAAAGACCAAGTCCGCCCTCGCCCACTTTTATTTTAAGGACATCATTTGTAAAATCTGAATAGGAATAAGTTTTGCTTACATCGCCGGATATAGTCACGCTTGCATCAGAAATCGTGTCATTTCCGTTTGAAAGAGTTACCGTGATTGAATCTTTTACGCTGATTTCGCCGGAAGCAGGTGAAATTGCCACATTTGGAGCAATTGGGAGCTGAGGATTTTCTACGCTGACTTTAAGGCCTGCGACCACAGGAGAAGGATTTTCTGAAGAGCTGGAAGAGCCGTCATACCAGAAAGTTCCGGCTTTTCCTGTAATTTCAGGATCTGACCAGTTCAGTTTAAATGCAATGGTTTTTCCAGTAGCAGAAGCCGTGTAATCAATCATGTACCAGCCGCTTGGCTCAGCCATATATTCTGATGTCACCGCAGACATTTTTGTTGCAGAACTTGAAGTTCCCCAGGTGCTGCCAGTTTTTTGTGTCAAAGCAACACCATCAACTTCCCAAGCCCAAATATCTGGAGCTGAGTTTGCTTTTACAAAAATAATCGTCTTTCCAGTTAAGTCTGCGCCCTCACCGTATTCAAGATTAATCTTCGTAGTTTTTCCGGCTGCAATCAAAAGGTCCTTTGTTTCTTTTAGTTCCCCGCCCTCATCAAAAACCTTTACCTTCCATTCTCCGGGATAGCCCTTCAAGTTTTCAGTTCCGTCCGCGTTAGAAAGTGTTGTTTTTTCAGAAGCAATGTCCGTTACCTGAACCGTGTAGCCCTTTGTGTTCTTGTAATTTACGGTCACACTTCCATAAGAAAGAATATAGTTTTCAGCAGTTTTCAAAGCTGGATAATCATTTGCAATCGCCTCTGCATTTACAAGGCTTGCATGAACGGCAGGAATCGCAGTCTCAAAACCAGTCTTTTCAATAGAAGAAATCTCCTGCTTTTTTGCCAGCCACCAGTAAACATTGCCGACAGCCGTACTTGCCCAGTTTACGCTAACCGAATTTGGCCCGGCCACGACATCGCAGACAGCGCGGAGAACGGCTCCGTCAACATTGCTTTTTACAGTCACAACCCGGCGGCCGACAGGAATATTTTCGATCGTGATGCCCTCGCCCTTACCGTCAGAAATTGCAATGTCATTTTTCACGATGTCTTTAATTCCATAACCGCTGACAGTCACGCTTGCAGAAGTTAAAGTGCCTACATCCAGCGACCTTGAAGCGGAATCTCCACCATTGATTGTGATTGAGCCGTATTCAGGAGCAGACTCAAGGGAATTTGTTCCTGAATCAGAAAGATTTGCGCAGGAAGCAAGAGGCAGGGCAAAAAGAGCCAGCCCCGTAAATCCTGCAAGAATATTTCTAAAAGATATTTTTTTCATAATTTTCTCATTTACAAATGTTTTTAGTTAAAATCGAAGCCGATTCCAGCATTTCCGTTATTATTAGTCTCTTTAAGTTTCTTTACTTCTGCCGTAGACGAAGCCTTACTTTTTGAATCAGATTTCTCACCAAGAGTAAGGGTGTTCGTTACAATGCAGTAGTAGAAAACAGAAGTTTCAGTCAATTCAGGAGTATATGAAGCCCCTGTCGCTTCAGAAATCGGACTTCCGCCCTGATTAGAATTTTCCGTATTCGAGTACCACTGATAAGAAAGATTTCCTCCATCGCTGACACTTACACTTACAGTCAGGGCTTCTGCGCTTGTCGCATCAGCAGCATAAGTTTTGCCCGCCGGCTCCTTTGTAATCACCGGAGTCTGGGCATTTACGTCAGGATTTGGCTTTTCTTCGACTGTGATTTTTGCAACTGAAGAATCAGTGTAAGCCGTGAATTTTTTGCCCTTTGCCTCAAGAGTATTTGTTACGCGGACAAAATAATTGAAAGTTCCCTCTTTCTGGGTGCTGACTCCCTCAAAGTATCTGCCAGTCTGTCCTTCAAGGGCTTTTTCCGCTCCATCAAGAATCATGTACCACTGATAGCTTAGGCTTCCCTTGTCGCTCTGGGCAGTTACAGACAGGCTGTCCGCATCATTTCCTACAATATAATTTGCACTTTTAGGCTCAACTGTGATAAGAGGTTTTGGAGCCTCGTAAGCTGTCACTGTAACCGTTACGACATCAGACTTTACGCTGGCAGTCTTATTTCCGGTTGCCTTTGCATATTCATTAGTTACGACAACATAATAGCTTTCAGAAGCAGGACCTGAAATTTCAGGCAGGTATGATTCCGCACTTGAAAGGACTTTTTCGGAACCGGCCTTGTACCAGGCATATTTGAAGGAACCCGTATCATCGGCTTCTCCAGCAATCCCGGCAATTGAAGCGCTTACAGTCAAAGGCTTGATTTCATCGATTTCACTATAAGTGCCGCCCTGTGGCTGAATCACAATCGACGGAATCTTTGCATTTGTTTTCGAAGCATCATAAACGGTAACGAGACATGTCAGGCTGGCCTCGGATTTTGTTTCTCCGGTTGCAGAAGAATTATTGTTAGTGGCAACAACCTTGTATGTAAACTCGCCATATTTATCAGTCGGAACGGTGAATTCCTTGTTTTTTGCTCCGGCAATCAGGGCTGCCGTACCGTCCGAGCCAATTTTATACCACTGCCAGGTGATTGTACCTCCGTCAGAAACTAAGGCATCGACAGACAGTTTTACTTCCTCACCGACCTTGCAGGCCAAAGACAAGAGGCTTCCGGCAAAATTCGGTTTTTCGGCGTCTTTTTTAGCCTCTTCGCTTACAATGATTTCAATATTTTCAGATTCAGTAGTTGCAGTAGTTCCGTTCAGGCTGCTTGTAACCGCAACCTTGAATTTGTAGGCACCCGGAGCCGCCTTTTCAAAGACATATTCCTTTTCGTTTGCCCCGCTGATTTCTTCATCATCCTTAAACCATTTGTAGCTCAGGCTGCCGCCGTCAAGAGCAAGAGCCCTGACAGAAAGCTTAATGTCCTCGCCTGCCGCATAAGTAAGCTTGTCAGACTTAACCTCGTTCACCCAAGGTTTTTCAGCCTTTGCAGCCTGCTTTACGCTAACCAGAATCTTAATGTTTTCAGAACGCTTTTCCTCTGATTTTCCCTCGAGTGTATTCTTTACAATAACCGCATAAGAAAATTCACCGGCCGTACTTTCCTGAGATGTATAGACTGATTCAGTCGCATTTTCAATCTCAAGGTCTTCTTCGCCGTTAACTTTATACCACTGATAAGTCAGAGTTCCGTTTCCACTGGCAACCGCCTTAAGCTCAAGAGACTCACCGACGTAATAATCAGATTTTGCTGAAGTAACCTGAACGTCAGGGACAAAAGGCCTTACCCAGTCATCTGAGTCATCACCAGACGAAGTGCTGCAGGAAGCAAGCAGGAAAAGAGCCCCCGTCAAAGCAAGCAAGATTTTTTTCATTTTGTATATCCTCCAAATTTTTATTTGCAATTAATTAAGATATGGTCCGCTTTCCCCGATTTGACCTGTCGGTTCACAGCCGTCACCAGTCTGCAAGACATAGATTCTCGCATTTCCCTCGCCGATTGAATCAGATGTAAGGCTTCCCTCACAGTTCACGCTTTTTCCAGTCACAACCTCGACATAAGTTCCTTTGCGGACTCCAGAGAATGTGGCCCCGCCGCCGACAGTGACAAGAACATAGCTGTCAATTTCCTTCTTTTTGTAAGCCCGCTTGTAGGCAATTGCACCGGAACAGCCGTCCGTTGAATACTGGCCCTTTCGCAAAGCAGGAATTGCACGGCGGATTTTGTTCAGGCGGATAAGATGCTGAGAAAGAGGACTTCCCAGAGTTTTTGCAACTGCTCCGCTGGCCTCGTAAACTCCGTAATCACTTGCACTTACGCTTCCTTCAAGATGCTTGCCAAAGTAAGCCCGGCCTGACTCGTCATAAGGGACTTTGTTTCCGTTGGTATAAGGCTCAATCTGACAACCCTTTTTGAATTCGATTTCCGAGCCGTAGTAAACGCATGGAATTCCACGGAAAGTGAACATAAAGCTGAAGTTGTTTGCCCAGGCAGCCGTTCCGCCAGAATAGCGCGTGTACAAATATCCGCCTTCATTGGGGCCGTAATCATGGCTGTCAACATAAGTTACGTTGTATGTGGCATCGTTGAAGTATTTGTCTTCCTGTTTAGCAACTCCAAAAGCACTTCCAGCCGAGCCAAAACAGTGGTGCATGTAAAAATCAATCATATCAAGCCCGCTTGACTGGCTTCTGTCCGGCTCGTGATAATCGTTGTCGTCAAGGAAAGCGTTGGTGCTGACAGGCTGGCTTGCAATATTAAGATTGTCGCTAAAGTGCTGATAAACAGTCGCCTCGTTAGCAAGAGGATCTGTTTCGCTCCATGAATAAGAATCATCATTTCCCTTCCAGGTGTAGAAAGGAATTGAAATCGGAGGCTTGCTGTCATTCCAGACTTCATTGCGTAGAACACAGCCTTCACCGAACATGAAGAAGTTCTTTCCGTTTGCCTCGCCCGCTTGCTTGAAATATGGCAGGAATTCCTTGTTGAAGGTCAGTCGGCTTATGTGCTTAACAGTGTCGATTCGGAAGGCATCGACGCCCATGTTGATGTATTTGATGTAAGCGTTCCGGATATATTCTGCGACCTTGTGGTTTTCAGTATTGATGTCAACGCAGTCGTCCGCCATCTGGGCTGTCTGAACACTGTAGCCTTCCCAGTTCATGCTTTTTTCATGATGATAGGCCCGCTCAGTGTCATTTTCATCTTCCTTCATCGCATTAATTCTGGTCCTGAACTGAGCACCGCCGTCAAGCTGCCAGTAATCGTTTCCGCCAAGAGCCCTTTTGAGGCTTTCAAGTCCGTAAAGCCCGCTCGACAATGAAGAAGCCGATTCGTCCTGAGAGAATGCGTCAACTGGCTTTGTAACTCCGTTTGCTCCAGGTCTTTTGTCAGCAGTATTGAAGATTCTGAAAATTCCTTCCTCGCCAAAGTTTGAGGTGTGGTTCAAAACTATGTCCTGAATGACTTTGATTCCCTTTTCGTGGCAGGCATCGATGAGATTCTGATAAGCCTGCATTGGGTCTTCGTTCAAGCCGGCGTATCGAGGATCAACTTTTGTGAAATTTGTCGCATGGTAGCCGTGGTAGTCCAGCCCGCTAGAATTTTCGACAACCGGAGTAATCCAAATCGCACTGAAACCAAGAGCCTTGATGTAGTCAAGCCGCTTAATAAGTCCAAGAAAGTCACCCCGCCAGCCCGGATCTTTCAAAGTAATTGAATGGAAGCAGGCCTCGTCGTCCCAGCAGTAGGCGTTGTTGCTTTCGTCCCCGTCGTAAAATCTTGTCGTCATAAGGAAATAAATCGTCTCGTCACGGAAGTCCCAGTTTTCGTCGATTTTTACAGTAGTGACCTCAATTGAAGCAGGCTCAGAAGAAGACCCCTGGTCATCAGTTACGACAAGCGAGATTTTTACAGAGGCAGCGGCGGAATCCGGCATTGTGACGCTGATTTTTTGAGCAGTCGTTGAGTCACAGGTCGCCCCGGTCACAGTCCATTTGTAAGAAGTGATTTCCCCGCCGTTGGGATCAGTAGAATTTGCAGCCGAATAAGAGACCGTCTTTCCGACACCGGCAAGAATTGGTCCCGAAATTTTTGCAAGAGGAGGAAGATTTTCATTGCTGGTCGTAAGATTCAAGGTCTTTACAGAAGAAATATTTCCGGCTCCATCATAAGCCACGGCCTGAAGGACATGGACGCCGTTTTTTGCAGTCTGAGTGTTCCAAGTGTATTCAATTTCAGCAGATTTTCCGCTCACATTTTTAACCAGAAGATTTGAATCATCCAGCTTGATTACGATTTGTGAAAGGGCTTTGTCATCACCAGCGCTTACAGAAAGAAGCACTTCGCCCGAAATTGTGCCGCTTTTGCTCGCCGTAAAAGATTCAATAACAGGAGCTACAGAGTCGTCAGGATTTTCCCCGTACCACTTTCCGTCCTTGTACCACCACTCACCTGCCTCGCGGGAAAGGTCTGATGTCTGCCCCGGATTGTTGAAAATCAGCTTGCAGGAAGTTTTTTCGATTGTGACATCCTTCCAGCCGTCGCCGTCAGAGTCTTCCATTACTTTTCCAGGCCACTGGCCGAAGATTTTTTCACTTTCAGAAACCCATGCGTAGATATTTGAGTAAGAGCCCTTGTAGTGGACGATGATTCTGTCGCTTACAGAGCCAAGAGTTACAGAAGAAGTCTGACCGGCTTTTACGGTCACGAAAGACTTTTCGATTTTTCCGTCTGCCTTTGTAACATAAAGGGGCCAGGTTCCTGGAGCGACATTCTCAATCACAGAAGATCCGCCAGGAAGATTTTCCACCACTTCAGAAAGAGTGTCCCCCACTTGAACTGAAGAAGAAGCATCGTTATTGAGTATGGAAACGTTTCCACTCTGGAGAATATAATATGCCCCATCTTTAAGCGTATTGTTTACAAAGTCAGCGGCGATTGAAGCAGAATCAATCAAGGGCCAGTTTCTTGAAGAATCAATTTTTGAAAGGATTTCAGTCTTTTTCTCATCATCGATTTTTGAAAGGTCGTAGCCCGAAGAAAGCAGTTCATTAAAAACATTTCCAAGAGCCGTTGTATTTTTATTGACCGTAACGGTATTTTCACCCTGAGCAATGTCAGTTACCGCACGAAGAAGAATAGTTCCCAGCTTTTTGCTTTCAGCGTCGTAGGCATAGACGGTTACAAGGCGGTTTTTGCCGACCGGAATCCCAGTCACACTTACAGAGCCCTTGCCCAAAAGAACGCTGCTTTCTGCCCTAAGAGGAAGAGAAATTCCTGTGCCAGTAACCTCAACTTTTGCAAAAGAAATGTCAGAGACATTGATTGCCCGCGAGGGATTTTCTGAGTCAGAAGACGTAACAGTCAGGTTGCCGGTCGCCTTGTCCTGATTTGGGGAATTTGAAGAAGAATCTTCAACCGTCAGATTGCTGCAGGATGCAAAAGAAAAAAATGCACAGAGCAGGAAGAAGGGAAAAATGCACTTAAGCAAGTCGCGAAGGATAAAATTTACTTTCTTCATGCTTTAATTTTAAGTTGCAGAAGAAAAAATTTTCAATTTATTTTAGTGAAAAAATAAGGGCGAGTGAAATTTGGACAAGAAAAAGTGAAAATCCGCCATAGAGACCATGTCAAAATGGAGATTTTACTTTTTGGAATCAGCCTGAGCCTGAGTCTTGTCGCCCGAAGAATCTTTGTGGCGGTTATCGAAATATCCACCATCCTCAAGATAACGGCGGCGGGTGCGTATAAGGTCAATCAGCTCCTGATACATGTTGTAGTCGATTTCGAGAGCCATGGGGAGCAAAAAAAACTCGGTTTCGTCACAATAGCGCTCGATAAATTTCGGGTCAGTAACGAATCCGAGTGAAATCATATTGGAAATTCGGTCAGCACACTTAAGGATTTTTGCCTTCTGGCTTCCATTGTTGATGATTCTCCGCAAAAACTGAGTTTTGTTTTCATCCTCACGCCTTGTAACCTCAAGAACCAAATCAAGAACCTGCTGACCTTCCGGATCAGCGTTCACAATTTCGTTGCGGTCAAAGCCAACAATGTCTTCGACAGTGTCGTGAACAAGGGAAGCCTTTAAAAGCACGGAGTCGATATAGCCGTAGTCGATAAGGATTCCGAGAGTGTCAATCTGATGACGGAACATGTTTCCGCCTGCATGACGGCCTTTGCCAATCAGTCCGGTGGAAAGCTGCATGTATGGAGCAAGCACGATATGCTTGAGCTGCTGCATGTGTTCCTTGTCCATCTGGTCAGGTTTGTCAATCTTCATCTCATACTTACTAGCCATACACGACCTCCCGTTTATTCTGTGTTTTATATTTTTACTTCAATGCTTCGATATATGTTCCCAACTTTTCGATTCGGCGTTTTGTCTCAGCAAGCTTGTCGCGCTCAGCCTGAACGACTTCAGCAGGAGCGTGCTCGGCGAATTTACCGTTGAGCTTAGCTTCTGTGCGCTCAGCATCCTTCTGGTCTTTTTCCAAGTCCTTCTGGAAGTGGAGAAGCAGCTGCTCTTTGTTGATGTTCTCGTCGAGGATGATGAATGCCTCAAATCCAACGCCGACTGTACCGATTGACTTAGTCGGTTTTGCATCAACGAACTCAACCTTAGAAAGACCAGCCAAAAGCTGAATCATCTCAACCTTTTCGCGGCAAACTTCTGCTGCGCTGCCCTTTTCGATAAGAACGGCAAGGTTGATTTTGTCAGCCGGATTTACGCCACATTCGTTTCGAAGACCGCGTACAGAACGGATGAGGTCCTGAAGGGCTGCGAATCGGGCTGTAATCTCTGCGTTTTCGCGTCCGGCAGTGAATTCAGGATATGGAGCTGTAACGAGAAGGTCAGAATATGTTTCGTTAGACATAACCTTCTGCTCGCCAGCCTTCTTGCGGTTTTCAATGATTTCTGCCAGAGGCAATTTTGAGTAGATTTCTTCGGTAACGAAAGGAATGAAAGGATGCAAGAGGCGCAAAGATTCTTCCAAAACGTTGAGAAGAACTGAAACAGCGCGGTCTTTTTCGTGATCGTCGCCGTGCCAGAATGAAAGTTTTGTAGCCTCAACATACCAGTCACAGAAGTTGTTCCAGAAGAACTCGTAAACTGTTGAAGCAGCGTCGTTGTAGCGGTAGCCGTCGAGGGCTTCGCGTGCATTTTTAGCAGCTGCGTTGAGAGCAGTGAAAATCCATTTATCAAGCTCGTTGAGGTCAGAATCCTTTACAGGAATCAGATTGCGTCCCTCAAGGTTGCCCAGGATGTAGCGGCTTGCGTTCCATACTTTGTTACAGAAGCGGCTTCCCATCTTGAATGAGTCGTTGTCAACGAGAACGTCCTGTCCCTGAGCAGCCAAATATGAAAGAGTGAATTTGAGGGCGTCTGAGCCGTACTGGTCGATGATGTCGAGAGGGTCAATTCCGTTTCCGAGGGATTTTGACATCTTGCGGCCCTGCTTGTCGCGGACCAGACCGTGGATGTAAATGTCGTGGAAAGGAGCCTTGCCTGTGAACTCAAGACCAGCCATAATCATGCGGCTTACCCAGAAGAAGATGATGTCGTATGCAGTAACGAGTGCTGTTGTCGGGTAGAATTCTGCCAGGTCTTTTGTATTTTCCGGCCAGCCCAGAGTTGAGAAAGGCCAGAGCCAAGAAGAGAACCATGTGTCGAGTACGTCAGGATCCTGCTTAACGTTTGTGCTTCCACACTTAGGACACTTTGTAACGTCCTCGCGGCTTACGATTGTCTCGCCACATTCACAGTACCATGCAGGAATGCGGTGACCCCACCAGATCTGGCGGCTTACACACCAGTCACGGATATTCTCCATCCAGTGTGTGTATGTGTTTTCCCATTTTCGTGGGTAGAATACGATTTCACCGTCGCGCCATGCTTTCAAAGCCTTTTCTGCGAGAGGCTTCATTTTTACGAACCACTGATAGCTCAAATATGGCTCAACGACTGTCTTACAGCGGTAACAGTGACCGACTGAGTGAACCATTTTTTCTTCGCCCTTGAAAAGGCCTGCTTCGGTAAGATCTTCGATTACGAGCTTGCGTGCCTGCTCGCATTTAAGTCCGCGGTATTTCTCTGGAACATTGTCGTTTAAAGTTCCGTCCGGGTTCAAAAGATTTACGACCTCAAGATTGTGGCGGAGACCTACTTCCCAGTCGTTAGGATCGTGAGCCGGAGTGATTTTTACCATACCGGTTCCGAATTCTTTGTCAACGTAAGAATCTGCAATGATTGGGATTTCTTTGCCAGTGAGAGGCAGCTTGAGCATTTTGCCGACAAGAGCCTTGTATCGCTCGTCATCAGGATTTACGGCAACAGCTGTATCACCGAAGAATGTTTCAGGACGGGTTGTAGCAACTTCGATTTTGCCTGAGCCGTCTGCATATTCGTAGAAAAGGTGATACATTGCACCCTGTGTGTCAACGTGGTCAACTTCGTCATCAGCAAGGGCAGTTCCACAGCGAGGACACCAGTTTACAAGGCGCTGGCCTTTGTACATAAGACCGCGCTCGTAAAGTGTTACGAAAACGTCACGAACAGCCTTTGAAAGACCTTCGTCGTATGTAAAGCGCTCGCGGCTCCAGTCAACTGAGTTACCGAGTTTTTTCTGCTGCTTAACGATTGTGTCATGATGCTCGTGAGTTACTTCCCATGTGCGCTCGATGAACTTTTCGCGGCCCAAATCATTGCGTGATTTGCCTTCCTTTTTGAGGGCGCGCTCTACTACGTTCTGAGTTGCGATACCTGCATGGTCAGTTCCCGGAATCCAGAGAGTGTCGTCACCCTTCATGCGGTGATAGCGTACAACGATGTCCTGCAAAGTGTTGTTGAGGCCGTGGCCCATGTGAAGAACGCCTGTTACGTTTGGTGGCGGAATGACGACTGTATATTTGATGTTTGATTTTTTCTGTGAGTGTACAGGTGAGTCTGAATCACTTGAAGGCTTGAAATATCCCTTCTCGACCCACTGAGAATAAATTCTGTCCTCAAATTCTTTTGGATTATAAGCTTTTTCCAATTCAATAGCGTGCATAAAACAACGTCCTCAAAAAAAATTATGACGCTATTATAGTGAATTAGGCGTTTTTCTTCAATAAAAATATATAACCACAGATTATTTACATCTTATTTGTAAGAGATTTTAATCTGCGGCCTATTTTACAAATTATCAGCGTAATCGAGAAGTTTTCGGAAAGCTGAATCGTCTTTTTTAAGCTCCCGGGAACCGCGGGTGATTTTGCAGAGCGAGATATGGAATTTTCTTGCAATTTCACGCTGGGTTGTGCCCTTGTCAATTTCGCGGACCAAAAGCCATCTTTTTGCAAAGTCGTTCATTTCTGCCGGAGTAAAAAGGCAGCCGAAAAATTCATAAATAAAATCAGCATCATTATTTTTTGAAAGGAGCTTGCACATTTCACGGAGTGCCCCCTCCAAATCTTTTGAACTGAGTTCTTCAGTATTCTCTGTATTTTCCATTTTTTTACCTTACCTAAAATATTTTTCCTCAAATTCGTTGACCGGAACAGGTCTTGAAAAATAATATCCCTGGAACAAGTCACAGCCGGCAGCCGAAAGGAAATCAATCTGCTTATCGCTTTCAACACCTTCCGTAAGGACTTTCATTCCCAGCTCTTTTGCAAGAATAATGATTTTTTCAAGAATTTTGTGGCTCTTAGCATCATCTTTTGACTTCTGCAGGAAAGCCATGTCAATTTTGAGTACATCGACAGCAATATCTTTAAGCATGTTAAGACTAGAATAGCCGCTTCCAA
The DNA here is from genome assembly GCA_017161305.1 of Treponema ruminis. Classification (GTDB taxonomy): domain Bacteria; phylum Spirochaetota; class Spirochaetia; order Treponematales; family Treponemataceae; genus Treponema_D; species Treponema_D ruminis. The sequence goes on from CP031518.1 coordinate 2,667,820, forward strand.
AATCGTCCATTTCGACGATAAATCCCAACTCCCTCAACTTATCCAAAACATTGAGCTGATTTTCAACATCATAGATGACGGCAGTTTCTGTAATCTCAAGATTCAAACTCTTTGGCGAAATCTCATACTTTTTGATAAGATTGACAAGAGTTTCCAGCAAATTCATGGTGAAGAAATCCCTGGCGGAAATATTTACCGAAATTGTAAGATTAGTTTTGCCGGCTCGTTTCCATTCAGCAAGTTTTGCACAAGCACATTCCCAAATATAACGGTCAACATCAGAAATTATATTGATTTTCTCGATAATTTCAATGAATTCTCCGGGCGGAATGATTCCCCGGATCGGATGATGCCAGCGGACAAGGGCTTCGGCACCGACCAGAGTTCCGTTTTTGGTGACCTGGGGCTGAAGATACATCTTGAGCTGGTTTGTTTTGAGGGCAACAGGGAGTTCATTCATGAGCATCTGCAGTTTTAAAACTTCCTGGCGCAAATGGTCATCGTAATAGGCAAAAGCCGTCTTGTAATCATTTTTGATTGAACGCAGGGCAAGGAAAGCCCGGTCGCACATTACAGGAACAGGCATGGTCAAATCATCGATTTCATATAAACCCATGTGAATTATGAGATTGTAGGAAAAATTCTGAAGATAAGACATGTCGTTCTTAAAGGCATTAGCATAAACTTCTTCATCAAAACGCCGCTTTGGAACAAGCATGATAAAATGGTCATTGTAAAGTCGGCCGTAAATAACGTCGCGGGCCGCATATTTTCGGATAGCATCGGCACTTCGCCTCAAAATCGTGTCTCCGAAAGGCTTTCCGTGCAAGTCATTAACCAGCTTGAAATTAACGATATCCGAAATGATGAGGTAATATTTTGTAAAGCGGTCATACTTGAGGCGGTGGGCAACCTTTTCAAAGAAGTATTCCTTATTATAAAGCTCAGTGAGAGGGTCCCTGGTTCGCAAAAGCTTTTCTTCGTAAGCCTGATTTTTGAGGGCCGTGATGTCTTCAATCAGATAATAGCGGCCGACAATCGACTCACCGTCTTTTATTATGTAGTCACAGATATTCAAAGTTAGTCGCTTTCGTTCCGACTGGTACTCGACCTCGCATGAAAAAGAGTCCATGGGCTCCAGAATGGCCTCTTTCCGCCGTGAAAAATAGTCAGCAAAAACTTCATTATGGAGGATTTCATCCTTGCCGCACTCAAAATTCTGCTTTACAAAGGCGTTAACATAAATACAAAGGCCGTCATTATCAAGCAGGACGATTCCATTTTTTAATTCATCGGCAATACGGCCAAGCACATGCTGAATCAAAATATTTGGGACTGCCCTGTTGAGGACGTTGTAGGAACTGATAAAACAGAAGGCGTAGACAATAATCGAATAGTTGTAGGGAGAATCCAGACCAAGATAGAGGATATTAATGAAAGTTATCAGGGCCAGATAAATGAGGAAGGAATAATATTTAACCCGCAGAGTGGGCGGTTCCTTCAAAAATCTTTTAAGAATGATGATAAAAGAATAGACAAAAAGCCCGTAAGTAAAGACCAGCCGGCCTACAAGAAATAATGAAAAGGAGTAGCGGAAAAATTCTCCTGAACCATACTGGATTTTATGAATTGTGAAGAGGAAATGGTTAAAAACATTGGCAAATAGTAAAAGCGTATCAATAATACTGACAGGAACGACAAAAAATTTAATGACCTTATTGTGGATATCGCTGTTGGTGTAGCAGACACAGAAGGCCAGCACCCCTACCGACATCCAGTTTGCAAAGGCGAAATAAAAGGCATAGACCAGATAGGCAGGAAATTCTTTGGTAACAAAAAGCAAAATACAATGGGCGATAAGAGAAAAAGACGCAGGAACAAGAACCGCCAGCATCCTTTTGGAAAGAGAATCCTTCTTAAAAAAAAGTTTCTTCACGCCCACCGGGAAAAAGGCAAGCGTAATACCCATTAAAATTACAAAAATTGTTTTCATTGATTTTAATTATATTTTAACACAATATTCTATAGAAAGAAACAAGATTTTAAGAAATTTTAAGATAAAAAATTAGCAAAAAAAAATCCCCGCAAGAAGCGGGGCATAAGATTTACTCTGTTGGGCGTTTTTTAAGGTTCTTGCTTTCTTTTACAGCCTGACCTTCACCAACCTGCTGTTCCATCATTGCGCGTACTTTTAGCGGCAATCCGAAGAGAGTGATGAAGCCCTGAGCATCGTGGTGGTCGTACAAATCACCAGTTGTGAACGAAGCAATGCTCTCGTTGTAGAGGCTGTATTTTGAATATGAGCCAGCGCCACGGATTGAGCCCTTGTACAATTTGAGGTTAACCCAGCCTGTGCAAGTCTCCTGAGTTTTATCAACGAATGCCATGCAGGCATCCATTAAAGTTGTAAACCATTTTCCGTCATAGATAAGCTCGCTCATTCGCAAAGAAATCTGCTGCTTGAAGTGATATGTGTCACGGTCAAGACAGAGGTGGTCAATCATCTCGTGAGCTGCATAAAGGATAGCTCCGCCCGGTGTTTCGTAAACGCCGCGGCTTTTCATGCCGACGCAGCGGTTTTCACAGATGTCAACAAGACCAACGCCGTTTCGTCCGCCGATTTTGTTGAGTTCTGTCATAAGCTCAAGACCGTTCATCTTTTTGCCGTTTACGCTGACAGGAATTCCTTTCTCGAATTCGATTTTAACATACTCACCTGCCTCTGGAGCTTCCTCCGGGCAGACAGTGTTTTTGAGCATGTGCTTGTAGTTTGGCTCGTTCTCTGTTTTCTCAAGCTCAAGACCTTCGTGGCTGATGTGCCAGATGTTCTCGTCGCGTGAGTAAGACTGGTCTTTTTTCATCGGAACTTCAAGTCCGCGGTCTTCAAGGAATTTGATTTCTGCATCGCGGCTGTCCATGTCCCATTTCGGGTCACGCCATGCTGCGATTACGCGCAAGTCAGGAGCAAAAGCCTTGATTGCAAGCTCAAAACGAATCTGGTCATTGCCTTTACCTGTAGCACCGTGACAGATTGCAACTGCACCTTCCTGGCGGGCATATTCAACCAGGATTTTTCCGATCAATGGGCGGGCTGTAGAAGTGCCCAAAAGATACTGGTCCTCGTATTTACAGTTAGCCTTGAGGGCTGGCCAGATGTACTCTTCGATGTATTCCTGACGAGCGTCTACAACATAGCAGGCAGAAGCACCGGTTTTAACAGCACGACCCTTGATAAGTTCCCAATCGTCGCCCTGACCGACATCGATACAGACAGCGATGACATCATAATCATAATTTTCTTTGAGCCACGGAATGATTACCGTTGTGTCCAAACCGCCAGAATAAGCAAGAATTACTTTATCTTTTGCCATAAAAATGCCTCTCTATGCATAAAATGTATTAAAATTGAATATTTATGCAACAATATTAGCGTTTTATGAAAAAATATGCAATAGATATACACTAACAATCATCATTCTGCTACTCATCCGCACCTTCACCGGAATCTGCCCCGCTGCAGCATGAACCGCCGCTTTCTGCTCCGTCTCCTCCGCCGCTAGAACTGTGTTTTTTACCTGCTGACTTTCCTGCAATCGTACGCACAAGCCTGAATCCCACGGAAGGACTCCGCTCGGAAGGAGAAAGACAGTCCCTTGCAGAAACCTCACAGTATCTTGAATCGGAATTAAAAGCCCCGCCACGCAAAACGCGTTTTTCACCGGAATCTGCTCCTAATTCTCCCGTTGAAGAAGTTACCTCTCCGTACCAGTCCCAGCACCATTCCTTGACATTTCCTGCCAGGTCATAGATAAAAATGGAATTTTCCTTCTTTTGTGCTAGAGTGTGGATTGCAGAAGCTGAGTTTGCCTTGTACCAGGAAACAGAATCTGCACTGTTGCTTCCAGGGTATTTCGTCTGCTTTTTGGGGATTCCGCCGTCTCCACCACGGGCAATGTATTCCCATTCAGCTTCGGTCGGGAGCCGGTAACCGTCTGCAGTTTCGTTAAATTCAATCTGCACCCAGAGACTTTCCGCATCGTCCGGGGCACGGTATTTCCTTGATGTGTTTTCGTAATTTTCTGCCCCTGGAAAAAGTGCCGGATTAACGCTTCCGTTAACTGAATAGGCCGGTGTAAGTCCTTCCTTTATGCTCAAAAAATTGCAGTAAATTATGGCGTCAAACCAGCTTACATTGAAGGCCGGAAAATTTTTACCTTTTCCCGTATCTTCGTCTGGAGCAACTTTATAATAGCAGAAACATTCGTACTCTGACTGTGTAACTTCATGGTCGCTTACCCAGAGGCTGTTTATGTGAACCTCACGGGAAGGCACAAAAATATAGTCACCGTAAGAATTTGAATATTCAAGGCTTCCAGTAACGTCTGCGCCGTTAATTTCTTCATAGGGGGCTGGAATTCCGGCTTCCTGAACGCAAGAAAGTAAAATTAACGAGGCAACAGAGGCACACACTGTCATGAAAGTTTTTTTCAGCATAATTTTCACACTTTATACAATTGAATTTTAATTATTCTGCGTTGCGGACAAGGCGGAAACCAAGGAAGGCATAGAAACAGCCGCATCCGTCATCCTTGTTGCATTTTCTGCTTCTACGGCTTTCCGGAACTTTGTTCTTTATGTTTGAAACATAGTTTTCGTTTTTTGTACCGCCTTGATAAAGCACCTTTTCTTCTGCAATCACAGAAAGAGATTTTTCAGAAATTGCGGAACCACCGCGCAAGACACGGGTATAATAATCTTTTCCATTAATTTGAGCAGGAGTTGCAGGACCAGAAGAAGGAGTATCTGCGTCAATGTCTCCATAAAGATCCCAAACCCATTCAGAAACATTGCCGGCAAGATCATAGATTCCGTTAACAGCCTTTTTTGTCTTTACAGGATGCGTAGTAAGAGCCGCGTTATCTGCATACCATGCAACATCCCCGATTGTGTTACTTCCCGGGTATTTTGTCTGCTTCGGAAATACTCCCTTGTTTCCGCCTCGGGCAATGTATTCCCATTCGGCTTCGGTCGGAAGCCGGTATCCATCAGCACTTTCATTGAATTTTACGGCGTTCCACAAAGCTATAGTTTCCGTGTTGGCATTTTCACCAGTAACTGGTTTGGGAGCGGCATACTTTCCGTTATCTTCTATTATTCCGGGCCACTTTCTGGGGTCTATTTCGTCCCTGCCTTCAACCTGAATGCTGTAAACAGGAGTATATCCTTCTGCAATGCTTCTGAGGTTTGAGTAAACTAGAGTATCATACCAGCTTACTCCATAGGCCGGATAATTGTCTCCAAGCCCGGATATTTTTGCAGGTTTTGTTTCTGTATTACTGCCTCCGTATGCATTAAAAATCGCCTCATCTCCAATGCTTTTCGGATTGCTCATTTTTGCCCCGCTGTTCATACCCTTTACAGGACCATCTTCAAAAAAGTTATATTTCTGGAATTCCTGCTGGGTAACTTCATGGTCACTTACATAAAGGTTTTTGATTGTTATACTTCTTCCTTCAATAAAGACTTTTGAGTTTTTCAGCCCCCTGCTTTCTGCGTCTTCGGAATTTTCTACTTTTACCAAGCCGCCTTCAATTTTTACAAAGCCAGAGTCTGAAGACTCCCCGTCATCATTGCCGTCGTTTGAGCAGGAAGCAAGCGACAGGAATAAAGTCAGAGCCGCAAAAGAGACGGTCATTACATTTTTTGAATTAAATCTTTTCATATTTCCTCCAGAATACATTTGGTAATTTGTAAGGAAACATTAAAAAATAGCCTGCGTTTTGCCAACAGACTTTTGACGCAAGACTCTAAACGGAATCTAAACAGAGATAAACAAAAAGTAAAAATTATAACCTAGTTATAAACTAGGTTATAAAAGCCTTGTCCGGCATTTTTTTTATAAATAGACTAGCAGGTGCATTTAAAAAAAATAAAAATCTGGAGGTTTTATGAAAAAAATTCTTTTTGGAGCAGTCTTACTGTTTTTTGGACTGGAAATTTCTTCTGCAAAGGACAACGTATATTCTTCCTTTGTAAATGTTGAGGGGGGAACTTTTCAGATGGGAAGTTCAGATTCAAATGCCAAGAGCGACGAAAAAGTCCACACGGTTTTCGTAAAATCCTTTTCGATTTCAAAATATGAAGTCACGAGAAGCCTCTATAAAAAAATTACAAAAAAATCGCCGGGTTATTTTACATGCGGCGGAACCTGCTGCGATGATCCCAGCCTTTGTCCAGTGGAAAACGTTACCTTCCAGGAAGTGCTTGAATTCTGCAATGCCTTGAGCAAAAAAGAAGGCTTGCAGAGTGCATACATAAAGAAAGAAGGTGAAAACTGGGAATGGGACAGAAAAGCAAACGGCTACAGGCTTCCCACCGAGGCTGAGTGGGAATTTGCCGCCCGTGGAGGAAATTCAAGTCAGGGCCACGTTTATTCTGGAAGTGGAAAGCTCGGTGACGTGGCCTGGTATCTTGGAAACAGCGACGGCTTTCCCCATCAGGTTGCAAAAAAAGAAGCCAACGAACTTGGACTTTATGACATGACGGGAAACGTCTGGGAATTTGTCTGGGACATTTACGGTGAATACGATGACTCCATAAAGGAAAATCCATCCGGACCTGAAAAAGGACGGAACAGGGTTCTAAGAGGAGGCGGCTTCAACGATGTGGGAAGCCTTCAGAGGGTAAGCGCAAGATGGCAGCTGCGTCAGTCAGGTTACTGCGGAAATTATGCAGGCTTCCGTCTTGCAAGGAATGTTGACTGATATGAAAAAGACGATTTTACTTCCGGCACTTTTGCTGCTGATTTTTGAAGGCTCAGCCTTTGCCCAGACATTGACCTTTACAAACACATTTGGAGGAAATGTCGATAACCTTAGCTCCTCAGACTTCATCCGCTATTTAAAAGACGAAAACGATGAATTTCAGAAAAAAAAGTTTTCAATTGGAGAGCGCGCGCAACTGGACCTCTCTTCCCCTGAACTTGACGGCCGCATCCGACTCGATCTGGCAAGCCTGGACACAAAAGAAGATGAAGATGAGAATTTTTCCCTGAACTTAAAAGGCTACCTGGGCTTCAAGCCTGTAAGTTTTGCCACCCTTCTTGCAGGAAATTCCTTCTTCTCAAAATTCGTCATTCCGGCTTCTTACCTTCCGGCAAACGACGAGTATACCATTCACGGAAAGCTTACCGGTGCCGATGGAGCAGGAATTCTTTTACAGGCGGCAGGCTTCCGTCTTGGGGCAGCAACAGAAGCTGGTGAAGAGGCAGTCTTCAACTTTGGCGCTTCTTATGAACTAAAAAACGCCTTTAACATAGGAGCCACCATCCAGAACATTACCGACAAGGCCGGAAGTTTCGGCGTTTTTGCTGGATTCGATGCAATATATGACTTCAAGGTGGCAGGCGGCTACATCCGAAATTACAAGGGTGCCTACCTTCAGAATACAAAAGACGCCCTGCAGCTTTCTTTGCAATGGATTTTAAGTGGAACAGGTTTTTCTGTATATGCAGAAGGACTTTTGGGACTTACAAACGACATTGGAGACGGCTCAGGCAAGCGTTATTACGACACCAAATTTCCCTGGTATACTGCCGCAAGGCTTCTTTACAAACTGAATGAAGACACGACTTTTTACCTGAAAGGCACTTCAGGATACGAACTGAAATCCAGCAAGGCAGGCGAAACGCTTACAAGATTCCAGCTTTACCCGCATTTTGACCACAAGACAAGCATGGGAACATTCCGCTCTGGAGTTCGATTCAGCTTTACCGACAAAAGGCAGCTGACAGCCGTTTCAATTCCCGTAAGCTGGTATTACAGTTTCAAAGTAAAATAATGCCGCAAAAGAAAAACTGAAAAACCTTTATTTTCCTATTTACCCAGTAGGTTATTATGTGATAAAATCTCCTTGCAAATCAGCAAACTTGTTAAGGGGATTTTCATCGTGAATTTAAGGAATAAAATTGCAATCACGAATTTCTGCTCTGTAATAATTCCCCTGACAGTAATTTTTATGGTTGTTTTCATCAAATCAGGGAAACTTCACCCGGAGAAAAGCGAAAAGTTTTCTTCGGCAGAAGTCATATATCATTTTGAAGAAAATGTCTCAAAGCTCACCTCAACCAATGTTTTTTCAAAGACCGGGGAAAATTACATTTCTTCTTCAGCAGCAGACTTAACAGCTGAACTGGACTCAATAGGCTTTCATTTTAAAATTTTTACTGAAAATGCTGAATTTTTTAACAATTTAACGGAAAAAGAAACTGAGCTCATTTCTGAATTTCAAGAGAATTTCCTGAATGAAAATAAGGATGACAGGCTCGTCTTTTTTTTAAGGGCGGACGGTAAGAACCTGATTTATAAAAAAACTTCATTAAAAGAAGTGATTGCACTTTATGACCCAAGCCACGCCGACAAAAAATCACTGAACTCAGTCCTTCCAATTTCGTTTTTAAATTATGAAATAATAGTGATAATCGTTTTTTCAGTTGCCCTTTTTGTAATTTTTGTAAGTTTTCTTTCAAATTACTGGATTCAAAAATCCCTGCTGGAAACAAAAGAAAAAATCACCTGCGGAAAATTTACGATTTATCTGAGCACCATGAAGGTCTTTGTCGGCGGAAAAGAAATCGAGCTCAAGCGGCGGGAATTTGACCTTCTTGCATTTCTGGCGATTCATCGCGGAGAAGTTTTTTCAAAGGCAGATTTACTTGAAAATGTCTGGGGTATGGATTCCACGGCAAATGAGCCGACTGTAGCCGTCCACATAAACCGTCTCAGGGAAAAGATTGAAAAGACACCGGAAAATCCCCGCTATCTCAAAACCGTGTGGGGAAAAGGCTATGTCCTTGTTCCCTAGCCTGTGAAGTAAACGAGCCCCCCCCTGCAGCAAGGATGCAGGCGAACATCTTCGCCGTCACTCCCAGCACAACAGCAGTTTTATCCAAAAATCTCTTTTTTATGAAGGCTTCCAAGCTCGTGAGCAGCCTCCACAATTCCCAAACCGCTATGCTTAGACATAAAAGTTTTTAAATCAATGGAAAATCGATTCATTGAAAAGTGCTGGAAGACATATACCCTGTTCCAGAATTCTTCCGTTTTATCATAATCTTCGGAAAGTTCCTTTTTGTAACCCAGAAAAAGCCCCTTATCCTTTAACTCGGCATAACCGACAAGCCAAAGTTCAGGCTTAATTCCATCCTCACCGGCATTATTGCACAAGGCCTGATGAAGCATAGCCGTTTTTTCTGCCATGAAAATCTGACTTTCCAAAATAAGAGTGCGGACATCGTTGCCACCCTTTTTCAAAAGATATTTAAGGTGTGTCGTTTTTGCAGTATGAACAGGCGTTTTATTAAGAATTATGACATTTTTTCGGAAATCAGTGTTAAATTCAGCGTTCTTCTCAAAGAATCCTGCCGCAAGTTTGCCACTTTGACCAACGAGATATTTTTTATTCTTATCCAGCTGCTCGTCTTTGCCAGGGTTGTCACCAATCACAATCATACGAATATCAGATTTTTCTGTAATTTCATCAAGAGCAGAATTATAAACAACCGGAGTTTCAACCGGATAATCAGGCGTATCATCAGCAGAGGCCGCAATCTGCAACGGCTTAAGCAAATCCCCATAAGCCTTATTCATCTTCATACAATATGTACAAAATTCATCACGAAAATCAGAAAAAATCTCAAATTGGTTCGGAGTCATGAATTTATTATAAACTGAAAACAAAAAAATTGAAAATGAAATCTATGAAAAACACAGGACAGGGCAATTTATCACAAAATCAGTCTGTTACAATGCCTTGATAAATGTAATTATCATTGACTAATCTTTTTTTATGAATAAAACTTTGAATGTTATGAAGAACAACGAAATTTTAAATCACAACGAAGATGACAAAAATTTGACAGTCAGTGTCAAAAGCTTTTCATATAAAAAAGGTATTCCACATGATGAAAGTGGCCATGGAGGAGGATTCGTTTTTGATTGTCGCACACTCCCAAATCCGTATGATGACGAAAAATTACGCCCGCATACAGGCAAGGACAAGAATGTCGCGGAATTTCTTTCATCAAAGCCGCAGGTTGCAGATTTTTTGGACTTGGCAGAAAAGCTAGTCTCAATGTCAATAAAAGAATATCCTGGAAAAAATTACAATCATCTTGAAGTTTGTTTCGGTTGTACTGGTGGTCATCACAGAAGCGTTTATTCTGCAGAAAGAATGGCAGAATTTTTAGGTAAAACTTTCAAAGGTATCAAGGTTGAACTACGGCACACAGCCCTGGAAAATTCAGAAAATTCATGATCACCCTGACCGATTCAAAATCTGACAAAAAAGCCACACAGAGAAAACTCCATGTGGCTTTTTGTTTATCTAGTGGGTTTATAAAAACTCAACTTAGTTTTTCTCGTAAGAAAGGAACTTTAGTTCTTTGCGACCAAGAACGGCAAAGCCGTTCTTGTAAGAAAAACAGTTTACTGTTTTTCAACAAACTCTTCAGTGTAGTAAGCGTCTGTAAGAATCTTCTTCATGTCCTCAACGAGTGGAACACGTGGGTTAACTGGAGAACACTGATCCTCGTAAGCGAGGTAAGCGAGTTTCTCAACGTTAGCGAGATACTCTTTTTCATCCAAGCCCTGTCCCTTGAAGTTCATTACGATTCCAAGGCGTTTTCCGAGCTCACCACAAGCCTTAGCGTATGATTCTACGCCCTCTTCAATTGTCTTAGCTGGAAGACCGAGCATGCGAGCCAATTCTGCATAGCGCTCAGCAGCCTTGAAGTAGTTGTATTTTGGCCATGTTGAAAGTTTGTCCGGCTGTGTTCCGTTGTAGCGGATTGTGAATGGCAAGAGGATTGCATTTGCACGTCCGTGTGGAACGTGGAATTCACCACCGATTTTGTGAGCCATAGAGTGGTTCATACCGAGGAATGCATTTGCGAATGCCATACCTGCGAGACAAGAAGCGTTGTGCATCTTTTCGCGAGCTTCTGTGTCTGCACCACCGTTGTTGTAGCTTCTCTCGAGGTACTGGAATACCATCTTGATAGCCTGGATACAGAGACCGTCTGTGTAGTCGTTAGCCATTGTTGAAACATAAGCTTCTGTTGCGTGTGTAAGAACGTCCATACCTGTATCGGCAACGATCTTCTTTGGCAAGCCATAAGTGAATGTTGGGTCAACGATAGCGATTGTTGGTGTGAGTGAGTAGTCAGCGAGTGGATACTTTTTGTGCTCTGTTTTGTCTGTGATAACAGCGAACGGAGTAACCTCTGAACCTGTACCAGATGTAGTTGGGATACAAACGAGCTGAGCCTTTTTGCCCAAGTCTGGGTAGCGGAAAGCACGCTTACGGATATCCATGAACTTCTGTTTGAGGTCGTTGAAGTCAACTTCTGGGTATTCGTAGAAGAGCCACATACCTTTAGCACAGTCCATAGAAGAACCACCACCAAGAGCGATGATTGTGTCTGGAGCGAATGTACGCATAAGTTCAACACCTTCGCGAACTGTCTGGATTGATGGATCCGGCTCAACGTCGCAGAAGAGCTGATACTGTACTGGATCGCGGCGGAGTTTGAGCTGATCAGTGATTTTGTCAACGAATCCAAGCTCAACCATAGAGCGGTCTGTTACGATGATAACTTTGTGAACATCCTTCATCTGGTGGATGTACTCGATTGAGTCACGCTCAAAGAAGATTTTTGATGGAACTTTGAACCACTGCATATTATTTCGTCTCCTACCCAATTTTTTAACGTTCAAGAGGTTGATTGCGCTAACGTTGTCGTCAGTTGAGTTGTGTCCGTAAGAACCACAACCAAGTGTAAGAGATGGGATGAATGCGTTGTATACGTTACCGATACCACCGAATGTTGAAGGTGAGTTCCAGATTACGCGGATAGCTGGAACGAGGTCGCCGAATTTCTCTGCAAGCTCTTTGTTAGAAGTGTGGATTGCAGCTGAGTGACCGAGACCACCAAATTCGAGGAACTGTTTAGCCTTGCTCATACCGTCTTCTGTTGAAGAAGCCTTGAGTACTGCCAAAACTGGAGAAAGCTTTTCGCGAGTGAGTGGCTCGTTAACGCCAACTTCTTTACACTCAGCGAGGATGATGCTTGTGCGCTCTGGGATATCGAAACCAGCGTTCTTAGCGAGAACAACAGGGTTCATACCTGGAACTACAGAGTTGAGTTTAGCAACAGTTGGGTCGCCGTCTACGCCGAACATGTATTTCTCGAGCATTTTCTTTTCTTTGTCGTTACAAAGATATGCGCGGTACTCTTTGAATGTTTTGATTGCGTCGTTATAAATTTCTTTATCGATGATTGCGCCCTGTTCAGAAGCACAGATCATACCGTTATCGAATGCTTTTGACATTACGATATCGTTGATAGCCTGTTTGAGGTTGCAAGTCTTCTCAACGTATGCAGGAACGTTACCTGCACCTACACCGAGGGCTGGTTTACCCTGAGAGTAAGCAGCGCGAACCATTGCGTTACCACCAGTTGCCAAAATTGTAGCAACACCTGGGTGACCAATGAGAAGGTTTGTTTTTTCGAGTGATGGATCAACGATCCACTGAATACAATCTTTTGGAGCACCAGCTTTTACAGCAGCATCATATACAACTTTTGCAGCAGCGATAGAACAGTTGATTGCGCTCGGGTGGAATGAGAAGATGATTGGGTTTCGAGTTTTCAAACAAATGAGAGATTTGAAAATAGCTGTTGAAGTTGGGTTTGTAACAGGTGTAAGACCAGCAACAACACCGACTGGCTCTGCGATTTTTACAACGCCTGTAACATCATTGTCTTCAATAACACCGACAGTTTTGAGGTGGCGCATGTGGTTTACAACATACTCACAAGCAAAGAGATTCTTTGTAGCTTTGTCCTCAAATACACCACGTTTTGTTTCCTCAACGGCAAGTTTTGCGAGCGAGCCGTGCTGATCGAGTGCGGCTACACTGGCTTTTGCAACGATGTAGTCAATCTTTTCCTGATCGTAAGAAGCATATGCTTCCAACGCCTTCTGAGCTTTTGCAACAAGCTCATTGATTTCTTTCTGTGGTTCTGAAAGTTCAGTTTTTTCTTCAGCCATCTGAAATACTCCTTTGCATTTATACAAAAAAATTCTGACTTATATTAGCACAAAATCAATTGCTCTGCTATAGAATTTAGAATTTTCTTGCAAGATTTTTAACTATTCAGTGGAGATTTACACTAAAAAGTGAAAAACCGACCCCGTCTTAATCTTCTATAAACTGTGTTTTTTTAATATAATTCAAGCTATGAGAAAAGTTTTAACAGCATCATCAAACAAGATTATAATCAACACCGTAAAAAATGCCTGCGAGCTCTATCCCGCCTTTTTTGCAACCGACATATTCGACACAACGGAAGAAATCATCCGCTACATCGATTACGAACTCCCGGAAATTAAAGTCATCGACTTCACATCAGAAAATATTGACTGCGACAAAATCCTTCAGAATATCGCAGATGACACCTGGCTGCACTACGGCGGTGTAATTGCAGTCTGCAACAGCCACAAGCAGGTTGAGGAAATCGAGCACCGCAAGAACCCTAACATCCTTGCAATCCAAACGGTCGGAGACTTCCAGAATCACTTCACCCGAATTCTCCGCATCCTTTACCAGAACCAGCGCTTCCTTTTCAACCGAGGTATGAGGGACATCATCGGCAGCGAAGAATCAGCTTCATTCACTTTCGGCAACGATCCCATGGACTGCCTTTTCTACACAAACTTCCTCGTCAACTATCTTTACAATACCAACCGAATCTCTGACGGCGAGCGCTTCAGCCTGCAGATGACTTTCAGCGAGCTTGTCACAAACGCACTTGAGCATGGCAACCTTGAAATCGACTACGACACAAAATCAGACTGGCTCAACAAGGGCGGCAACATGATTCAGCTCATCCGCGAAAGGGCAAAAGACCCGCGCTATGCAAAAAGACGGATTAAAATCTCATACAACATCGGCCGTACAACCTCACAGTTCTCAATCGCCGACGACGGAAACGGCTTTAACTGGAGGGAGCGCCTGGCAAAAGCCGAAGCTGACGAGAGCATGCTTCACGGACGCGGAATTTCCCTGAGCAAGAGCGTCGTTCAATCAATGACTTACAACGAAAAAGGAAACGAAGTCACCTTTACAATCGCAAACCTCAGAAACACATCTTCAGCCGTTCCTGGCAAAATGACCCAGTTCGAGACAGTCGAATACAAGGACAAGGATGTGGTCTGCCGCGAGGGCGAATACAGCAACGACCTTTTCTTCATTCTTTCGGGCAGATTCGCCGTTTACGCAAACAATAAGCTGGCAACAGTTCTCACGCCAAACGACCTCTTCATCGGAGAAATGGCCTTCCTTTTAAATGACCGACGCACGGCAACAATTCTCGCCGTTGGTGACTGCCGCCTCATCCGCATTCCAAAAGCAGACTTTCTTCTAATGATTCGAAAGAACCCCCACTACGGAATCTTCTTGAGCAAAATGCTGGCCCAGCGCCTTTTGAGGCAGACAAACCAGACAATCGAACTTAAAAAACAGGTCGGAGAAAAGGCCTGAACGCGATTTTATTTGCGAACTTTCAAGTCCTCACGCAATTGTCTTATTTTCAGCAATCTGCGTGAGGATTTTTTTCATCAGGACATAGCTTTCAGGAGTCAGGCTTAAGAAATTGTCGTATTCAGTGTGAAAAAGCCTCCAGGTCATGGGCATTTTCTCACTGTATTTGAACTTTTGAATCGAAAGGTCAGCCGCGTTTTTTGAGTCAGAATCTATGCGGCAGTTCATCACGGCCTTTTCAAGATTCTTGTCCGACATCAGGTTACTATAATAGAAAGAAACTTCATCTTTTGGCAAAAAAGTGATTGCAACGGCAGGAATTCCACAGGCGAGGAAGCCCGCATTATCGCTGTAAGGAACCGGAAGAGTCATCCAGGAATTGGGCATTGATTTTTTAAGGAGATTCTGGGTGCGCTCATACAAATCAAGGAATTTTTTCTTAAAGGGCCCCGAAATTTTTGAATCCAGACCGGCACGGGCAAGAACCGCAACCTCTCCCCGCCCGCAGGCATCAAAGACATAAACATCATCGTTAGTGATTCCAATCTTTCTGAACAAATCCGCCAGGGCAAAGGCCCCCTGGGAAGAAACGCCCTCCGCTCCAAGTTCCTCGCCGTCAGTAAAAAAAATGCGGACATTGTGGACCGGCCGGCTCTTAAAGAGATTTGCCGCAAAGTCAGCAAGAGCAAAATTGGCAAGGGAATTGTCATTGGCTCCGGGACTTCCGGCAACACGGTCATAATGAGAGATTATCGTCTTGACTTTGAACATTGGATTATAAGCCGTCGATGGAAAATTGACGTAAAGGTGCTTTTTTTCGCCCAAAGGAATTACGGAAGTCTTAACGCCCAACTCAGAAAGATAATCACGCAAAAAATTAAGCCTGTCACAATCCGCGGCAATATACTTTTGAAAAGAAGAAGAATCAAAATCTAAACCGTGAATATCTGACAGGCCGTTCATGTAAAAAGTATCGGCATATTGCAGCCGAAACTTTGCTATCTGCTCAAAGAAGAAAGAGGCACGCAGCTTGGAGAAGTCGTTGCATTCTCAATCCGTGCGAATTCTTCCATAAGGCGTTTCTGCTCGCTGGTCAGGCGGGTTGGAATCTGAACGATGATTTTAACGTAGAGATCACCCTTGCGGCCTTCGGCATAAGGAACGCCCTCGCCCTTGATTTTGTAAAGCTTGCCGTTTGTTGTTCCGGCAGGAAGGGCAAACTTGATTTTCTTGCCGTCAAGCGATGTGATGTCAAGAGTAACGCCAAGGGCAGCCTGAGCGAATGTAACAGGAACCGCACAATAAAGGTCGCGGCCGTCACGTTCGAAATATTCGTGCTGCTCGACATGAAGGACGACAATCAAATCACCGGCAGGACCGCCGTTAGCTCCTACATCGCCCATGCGTGGAATTGCGATTCGCTTTCCGTCATCAACGCCAGCCGGAATTGTAAGAGACATCTTTTTGGTGACTGTCTCGTAACCTGTTCCGCGGCATTTTTTACAAGGATTGTCGATTTTTGTTCCGGCACCACCACAGGCAGGACAAGTCTGCTGAACTGCAAAGAATCCTGCCTGACGGCGAACCTGACCGGTACCGCCACAAGTCGGACAAGGCTTTCTTTTTGCACCCTTTGCTCCGCCTGTGCCGTGGCACTCAGAGCAGGCTTCGTTGTGCTGGAATGTAATTTCGGCTTTTGTGCCGTAAACTGCGTCCTTGAATGAAATGTTGAGGTCGTAGCGCAGGCTCTGTCCCTGGCTAGGCTCGTCCGGTCTGCGGCGAGAAGATCTTCC
This sequence comes from Treponema ruminis, assembly GCA_017161305.1. Classification (GTDB taxonomy): domain Bacteria; phylum Spirochaetota; class Spirochaetia; order Treponematales; family Treponemataceae; genus Treponema_D; species Treponema_D ruminis. Next base: position 2,684,217 of record CP031518.1, read on the forward strand.
GCCACCACCGAAGATGTTTTCGAAGATGTCGGAGAATCCGCCACCCATGCCTCCGCCCATTCCTCCAAAGAGGTCTGAGAAGTCGTGGAAGGCCCTTGAGTACTGGGCACCGCCGCCACCGCCCATGCCTCCCATTCCGTCGAGGCCGGCAAAACCATACTGGTCATAGATAGGTCGTTTCTGGTCATCAGAAAGAACTTCGTAGGCTTCCGTGGCTTCCTTAAATTTTTCCTCCGCCTCTTTATCCCCCGGATTTCGGTCAGGATGATATTTGACGGCAAGCTTTCGGTAAGCTTTTTTAATTTCATCCTCGGTAGCGTTTTTCTGAATTCCTAAAACTTCGTAATAATCTCTTTTCCCAGCCATGATTTTGTTCCGTTTTTCGAATAATTAACTGTTTAAAAAATTACCCTGCGGGTCCCAGCGACGACAAAAAACAAGGTATCTCCCCTCACGGGGGCCCCCTTATTTTTTGTCTGCGTCCCGCAGGTCAATTTTTTGAGCAATTTTCAGTCTTATGAAAACTGCCCAAAATCTTCATAGATTAGTGTACCTCGTACTCTACGTCGTCAGCACTGCCTTTGTCGAATTTGCTTCCGCCATTGGCATTTCCGGCGTTAGGATCAGCTCCTGCATCGGCACCTGCGGCACCTTCAGCTCCTGGCTGTGCTCCCTGAGCGCCCTGCTGTTTGTAGACTTCCTCGGCAATTTTGTATGAAACGTTCTTCAAAGCTTCTGTTTTTGCCTTGATGTCGTCTGTGTTGTTAGATTCAAGAGCTTTCTTGAGGGCTGCAACTGCATCATCGATAGCCTGTTTGTCAGCACCGCTGATTTTGTCACCGAGCTCTTTCATGCTCTTTTCTGTCTGGTAAACGAGGCTGTCAGCTTCGTTCTTAACATCGATTGCTTCACGCTGCTTTTTATCTGCCTCTGCGTTTGCTTCAGCATCTTTTACCATGCGGTTGATTTCTTCTTCGCTCAAGCCGCTTGATGAAGTAATCTGAATGTGCTGCTCTTTGCCTGTTCCCAAGTCTTTTGCAGAAACGTGAACGATACCGTTTGCATCGATATCGAATGTAACTTCAATCTGTGGAACGCCACGTGGAGCAGCTGGGATTCCGACGAGGTCGAAGTTTCCGAGAGTGCGGTTCTGGCTGGCCATTTCGCGCTCACCCTGCAATACGTGGATAGAAACTGCTGTCTGTCCGTCGGCAGCTGTAGAGAATACCTGGCTCTTCTTTGTAGGAATTGTTGTGTTTCGTGCGATGAGCTTTGTCATTACGCCGCCCATTGTCTCGATACCGAGTGAAAGTGGAGTAACGTCGAGCAAGAGGATGTCTTTTACATCGCCCTGGAGAACGCCGCCCTGAACTGCAGCACCGATTGCAACTGCTTCGTCCGGGTTTACTGCGCGTGAACCTTCTTTTCCGAAGATTGCCTTAACAACTTCCTGAACTTTTGGCATTCGTGAAGAACCACCAACGAGGAGGACTTCATCGATGTCGCTTGTTGAGATGCCAGCATCAGCCAAAGCTTTGCGGCAAGGCTCCTTTGTGCGCTCGAAGAGGTCATCTGTCATCTGCTCGAACTGAGCGCGTGTGAGTGACTTCTGCAAGTGTTTAGGACCTGTTGCATCAGCAGTGATGAACGGAAGGTTGATGTCAACTGTTGTCTGGTTAGAAAGACCGATTTTTGCGTTCTCAGCAGCCTCACGGAGACGCTGGAGAGCCATTGAATCGTTAGAAAGGTCGATTCCTGTATCAGCCTTGAATCCGTCGATGAGCCAGTTTACGATAGCGCGGTCCCAGTCATCGCCACCAAGGTGTGTATCACCGTTTGTTGACTTAACTTCGAATACGCCGTCAGCAAGCTCAAGAATAGAAATATCGAATGTACCGCCACCCAAGTCATAGACAGCGATTGTTTTTTCTTTTGACTGGTCTTTGTTGAAACCGAAAGCGAGGGCTGCTGCTGTAGGCTCGTTGATGATTCGTTTTACATCGAGACCTGCGATTTTACCAGCATCTTTTGTAGCCTGTCGCTGAGAGTCGTTGAAGTAAGCAGGAACTGTGATTACAGCCTCTGTAACTTCCTGACCGAGATAGTCTTCTGCAGTTTTCTTCATTTTCTGAAGGATGAAAGCAGAGATTTCCTGTGGAGAGAACTGTTTGAGGGAGCCGTTTTCTGTGACTTCAACACGAACGTCCTGACCATTGTCTTTTACTGTATATGGAACTCGTGTAGCCTCACCTGTAAGCTCGCCGTAGCGGTGACCGATGAAACGTTTAATAGAATAAACTGTGTTCTTCGGGTTTGTAACCATCTGGTTCTTTGCAGGAACACCGACGATTCGCTCACCTTTTGCAGTGAATCCGACGATAGAAGGAGTTGTGCGTCCGCCCTCAGAGTTCTGAATGACGACCGGCTCACCATTTTCCATTACGGCAACACAAGAGTTTGTCGTTCCCAAGTCAATACCAATAATCTTTCCCATTTTATTTATCTCCTATAGTTTTCTATTACTCAGCAGGTTTAACTACCATGACTTTTGCGTGGCGGATAACCTTATCTTTAAGTTTGTAGCCTTTGAGGTAGACAGCGGCAAGTTCTTCTTTTTTGACTTTGCCTTCCTGCATACCGATTGCCTCGTGCAAGTCTGGATCGAAAGCATCGCCCTCTTTTCCAAAAGCAACGAGATTGTATTTATTCTCAAGCATGCTGACAAGTGACTTGTTGATCATCTTGATTCCGTCAGCGATTGATTTTGCATCCTTTGCATCTTTTGCCGCGTCAAGTGTGCGGTCAAAATTGTCCAGTGAATCAAGCAGGTCTTTGAGAAGGTTTGCATTGCCGTAATCGAATGCATCCTGCTTTTCCTGCATCATGCGCTTGCGGTAGTTGTCAAAATCCGCAGCACGGCGCAAAAGCTGGTCTTTAAGGTCAGCGTTTTCTTTTTCAAGCTCAGCGATACGCTCTTCCGGAGTCTTTTCTTTTGGAGCTTCGGCAGACTCTTTTGACTCGCCGGCATCCTCCGCTTTTTCAGAAGACTCTGAAGCCTGAGCCCCGCCCTCTTCTGTCTTTCCAGCAGTCTGCTCAGTTTTCTGCTCAGACTCGTTTACTGTTTCTTTTTCTTCGGTTTGTTCATGTTTTTCTTGTTTCATGATTACTTCCTGAAATCTTTTTCTTATTATAAAGATAGTAAAATCTATCAAAAAACGTCAACAAAAAAAAGATAAATTATGAGAAATTTTTCAAGTTTTTCCCACTGCAGAATCCAATAAGCTGAAAAAGCAAAAGTACTTCAAACTTCTCTTAAAATATGCTATTCTATCGAGGCTTTTGAATGGAGAAAATTATGAAGAAATATGTACTTTCGGTTTTAGTTGAAGACCATGCAGGCGTTTTGAGCCGCGTTTCAGGACTGTTCAGCCGCCGCGGATTCAACATCGATTCCCTCACAGTATGCGAAACCTACAATCCTGGCCAGTCACGCATGACAATCGTCGTTCAGGGTGACGAATATGTTTTGGAGCAGATTAAAAAGCAGCTCTCAAAGCTCGTTGAAGTCATTTCAATCACACACTGCCACAAGGAAAGCTCAACCCAGCGCGAAATGGCGCTCATCAAGGTTAAGGCTTCAGGCACAGACCGCGCAGTCATCATCGAAACATGCGACATTTTCCGCGCCCACATCGTTGACGTGGCACAGAATTCCGTAATCGTTGAGGCAACAGGAAGCGAAGAAAAGATTTCCAGCCTCATCCGCCTCCTTGAGCCATACGGAATCCTCGAGCTCTGTAAAACTGGTCTCACAGCAATGGGCCGTGGCGAGGAAGTTCTTAAATAATCCAAAAACTTAACGGTCTTATCCTTGCCTCTTTGTGCTAATCTAATGCTGTTTATGGCAAGTCTAAATTTATCCGAAAAGGAACTCCGCCGCCGCGAACTAATGCTTTCTGGAAGCCAGTTCAAGGCGATTCTGACAATTTCCCTGCCCCTCGTTTTTTATGCCAGCGTAGGGCAGGTTTTCCAGCTGATTGACACTTTCATCGCCGCAAACATGAGTGCTTCCACAATCTCGACAGTAAGCTTTGTCTATCAGCTCGAAAAAATGCTCATGGCGATAGCAAGCGCCCTTTCAATCGGCGGTGGTGTCATGATAGCCCGCACATTCGGTTCAGGTGACATGCAGACAGTCCGCCGCCAGATCAGCACCCTTTTCTTCTTCGCCCTTTTCGTCGGTGCGGGAATTCTAGCTATAATCATCCCCCTCATGTACCCCCTTCTTTCCCTCATGAAAATGCCCCAGGCCCTTCTTTTTCAGGGAACGATTTATTCCTGCCTCATGGTCGTGAGCGTAGTCTTTCAGTTCATAAATACGATTTTCTTCGCCGTCCAGAAATCCCGCGGAAGCACAAAAATCATCATGTGGGGAAACCTTCTGGTCCTTTTCATAAAGACTTCCCTGAACATCCTGACAATCCGCCTGATTGCCCACGGCGTTTTCGAGCGTGACCAGGGAATCTATTTTCTTCCTCTCGCAACAATCACGGCCCATCTTGTCCTGACAATCATTGCAATCCAGAACCTGACTTCAAAAAAGAATCCATTCCGCCTCAGTTTTAAATGCACGGAATTCAAAAAGACTTTCATGGCCCCTCTTGCATCGCTTGGGATTCCGGTCTTTCTCGAAAAATTCGTATTCGCATTCGGGAAAGCCCTGGTCAACTCCCTCTGCGCGACAATGGGAACGACAGTCGTGGGAGCCCTCGGTGTCAGCGACAGGATTTGCGGTCTTTCTTCAAATCCAATCAACGGCTTTCAGGAAGCAGAATCAAGCTTAATCTCCAACAATCTGGGAAACAACAATGTCCGCCGGGCAATCGGCTTTTTCTACCGCACACTTCTGCTCACGATGAGCTACACGGCAGTCTTTTTCGTAATCATGTGCATCTTTAGGACTGCAATCATCGACGCCTTTGCCAAGGGAAACGCCTCTTTTGCCCAGGAAATCGACCAGATTTACTATTGGGAGAGGCTGGACACCCTTTTAATCGCCGTAAACACCAGCGTCATGGGTCTTTTGTATGGCTTTGGAAAGACAAAAATCAGCATGGTCATAAACATAGCCCGCCTTTTCGTTTTCCGAATCCCGATTCTTCTGCTCTTCATGAAAATTCCGGCATTGTCAGCGGCAGTCGGAATCAGCGGCGTGGGAATGGCCATGTGCCTTTCAAACGGACTGACAGGCCTCACAGCAGGAATCGTAGCCATCCTCTTCATAAGGAAGCAATGAGAAAAAGATTCCGTATATATAGAATATTATAGAAAATTATGATAAAATAACGTTCGGACTTTTTAATGGAACACAAAATCGAACACAAGATTCAAGAAAAAGCGACTGAGATAATCGAACATAAAAAAGAGCAGGCGATTGACATTCTTGAAACAAAAACAAGTCTTCTCAAAAAAATATTTCTGGTTTTGCTCGCTATCGCAGTTGTCGGAATTGGAATCTGGTTCTTTTATGAGTATAGGCTGGGCACTTTCCGCGATGTAGAATCTTTCAAAATCTTCATCAATTCCTTTGGAGTTCTCGGCCCAATCCTGCTTACACTTTTTCAGTGCATCAAAACAGTATATGCCGTCATTCCAAGCACCCTGGGCTGCATCGTAGGCCCTGCCCTTTTCGGCACATGGACCGGAATTCTCTGCAATTACATTGGAATCTGCACCGGTTCCTTCCTTGCTTTCGCCCTGTCACGCAAATTCGGAGTATCACTAGTCAAACAGATATTCTCCGAAAAGCAGTACCAGCGGGGCCTCAAAAAAATGGAAAAGTGGCACAGAAGCTATCCAGTCTTTTTATGGATTGCAATTCTCCTGCCTATTTCACCGGATGACTTTTTGTGTTACTTCACCGGCCTCACCGAAATGAAGTTCAAAAAATTCGCCATCATAATTCTTACATCAAAACCGTTCACAATAATCATTTATGGCTTGATTTTTGGTTACAGTTTCAATTAAAATTCAAGTATTGAAATAAAGTAAAAGGGGATAAATTATGGACAAAAAACAGCGTTTACATTTACTAGGAGTTTACAACTATACGGTCATCCTTACTTATGTAGGAATGCTTTTTGCTTTCGCTGGAATTCACTTCGTTTTTTCAAATAACGACCGAAGTTTCATCCTTGCCCTTCTCTGCCTCATGGTTGCAGGCTTAATGGACATGTTTGACGGCAAAGTCGCTTCCACCAAAAAGAACCGCACTCCTTCCGAAAAGCTCTTCGGAATCCAGATCGACTCAATGGCAGACATCATCAGCTACGGTGTTTTCCCATCCCTCATCGTTTACAAGCTCGCAATCGGTGACAAACAGTATCCGGTCGAGCATCCGTGGCAGGCAAGAATCGTAATCTGCATCTGCGCCCTTTATCTTTTGTGCGCCCTTATCCGCCTTTCTTATTTCAACGTAGACGAAATGGAGCGCCAGAATCAGACTTCAGAAAGCCGCCATGAATACCGGGGACTTCCTGTAACAAGTGTTGCCGTAGTCCTCCCGGCTGTTTTCATCGCATCTTACTTCATGGGCAATTCACGACCACCAATCAACACAGCGACAATTTTCCTTCTCATCATGGCAATCGCTTTCATCACGCCTTTCAAAATGCTCAAGCCTCACCTTATCGGCAAAATCGTCCTTATTCTTATCGGCCTTGTTGAACTGGCACTCCTTCTTCTGGGCAAAGCATATTGCGTTCCAACAGCAGAAAAGGATCCGTCAATCGTATTTGAAAACAAAGCCACAATTCAGGAAATCGAAACAAAAAGCGAAGAAGCTTTTTAAGGAATAACAATGGCAGAAAACGCAAACGATAAGTCAGTACAATTTCTCTACGGAAGCAAATGCGGCCGGGTTTTACTCCATGCAATACTAGCCCTCCGTGTTCCAAAATTGCTGGGAGTCGTTCTGCGCTCACCATTTTCCAGATTTTACATAAATTCATTCGTAAAAAAGAACGGAATCGATATGACAGGCTTTGAAGGCGTAAAATTCAAGTCCTTCAACGATTTTTTCACCCGCAAAAAGGAAATCTCATTCGATTCAGAGCTTTCACATTTAATTTCCCCGGCTGACAGCCTTCTTTCAGTCTACGAAATCACAGAAGATGCAAAATTCCACATCAAGGGATTCGACTACACTCTTCAGGATTTTTTTGAGCCAAAACGCTTCAAAATGAGCGAAGAAGAAACAACCGAGCTCTTCAAGGACGGCCTCTGTCTGGTCTTCCGCCTCTGCGCAACAGACTATCACCGCTTCTGCTATGTCGATAACGGCAGCCAGAACGGAAATCACTTCATTCAGGGCTCCCTTTACAGCGTTCAGCCGCTGGCAGCCGAAAATTTCCGCCTCTATACCAAAAACCGCCGCTCATGGACAATCATGGACACAGAAAATTTCGGCAAAATTGCCCAAATCGAAGTAGGTGCCTTCAGCGTAGGCGGAATCAAAAACAACATCGAGACCGGCTCCTTCAAAAAAGGCGATGAAAAAGGATATTTCGACCTTCACGGTTCCACAATCGTACTTCTCATCCAAAAAGACAAAATCCAGCTCCTTGACGAAATCAAAAGTCTGACCGGCACCGGCAAAGAATACCGCGTAAAAATCGGCCAGACAGTAGCCACAAAGCAATAATTTTCATTTTTTTGGCGCGAGTCACCTGCAATCCCGGCTTTGCGCCCTTCCGCTAACCGCTCCATTCCTCCGCTACGCTCCGCGGGCACTCTCCTTGTCGTGCCCGTTCGAACGCCTTACGGCGGGGCTCCAATCCGGCGCGAGCGCTTCACGCCGTAAGGAAAAGATTTTCCTAACCCTCAAATTTTTTTTTGGAACTTTCTGACTTCTTTCGTTCTGGACTGCCGAAAACATCGACATCCATGTCGTTTATTATTTGCTCTTTTGCCCCCCTACGAGCACAGCTCTCCGGGAGACTCGCTAAAAAACTTGTCTCACAAGTTTTTACACGGTATACCGTGCCGCTCCCTATCCGTGTGGCAGTTTTTTTGTAATTTTCTGACTTTTTTCGATTTGCATTGCCGAAAACGCAAAAATTTTGGCAATTAATATGTTTAGAAAGAAAACGGCTGAGATGCCGTGAAAAACTACGCAGATTATTCAAAGGAGTTCGTATGAAAAAGAAAACAAAGGCAATCAAGAAGAATCGAACGAAAATGCAGGAGAAGACGGTAAAAACAGTAAACTTGCCGGGCATTGATGCGACAAAAAGGACCTTCCGCGACACGTTATTCCGCTCGATTTACAGCGGCAAGGATGATCGGAGCAAACGCTGGCTTTTGTCATTGTATAACGCACTTAGTGACAAGAATTATACCGATATTTCAGCTCTCGAAATCACCACGATTGATGACGTCATCTATGTCACCATGAAGAACGACCTGTCCTTCCTGATAAACTCGGAGATGCATCTTTTCGAGCAGCAGTCCACGGTCAATCCAAACATGCCGCTAAGGGGACTGATTTACTTCTCACAACTTTACCAAAAGGAAGTCGCCAAGCGGAATCTGGACATTTTCGGCCGGGCAAGAATCAAGATTCCTTCGCCGAAGTTTGTCGTCTTTTACAACGGAAAGCAGGAACAGGATGACATCGTAAAATACAGGCTTTCCGATTTGTTCGAAGTCAAAGATGAGAGCAGAGAGTTCGAGTGGACTGCAACCTTAATCAACATCAACAAAAATCACAACGAAAGTCTTCAAAAAAAGTGCGAGTCGTTGTATCATTACTGTGTCTTCGTTGACCGCGTAAAGGCGAATCTGGACAAGAGAATGGAGCCGGAAGACGCAATCAACGAGGCCGTGGACTTTGCCATTAAAAGCAATTTTCTAGACGGATATTTCAAGGAGCAGCGGATGAATATTGTCGGAAACCTTCTCACAGAATTCAATCAGGAAGACTATGACCGCAACCGCCGTGCCGAAGGCTTTGAAGACGGCGTGGAGTATGGCAAAGAACTTGGTGAACGACAGACTGCCATTTCCAACGCGAAGAATCTGTTAAAACTTGGAGTAACACCAGAAACAATTGCTCAAGGTTGTTCCCTGCCGCTGGAACAGGTGCTGGCACTTAGGGAAGAAATCGCGAAAGGGGTGATGGCTTAGACTTAGAGTACGCAGCTACACTCAGCCTACCGAAGCGGGGATTGCTGTCGGTCACACAGTCTTTAGCACCCACGCGTGATACGAAAACAGCCAGGTCAGACATTGCTGTCTACCTGGCTGTTTTTGACTGCCCGGTGTGGCGCCCGGCTCCGGACGAGACTCGCTCAAAACGCTTCTCAAGCGCTTTGCCGGCTGCGCCGTCGCTCCCTACCTACTTTCCCCGGCTCCCGGGGCTTATCAGAAGATTTTTTTATTTAAAAAAGAAAAAAGCCGGCGGCTCCCTACTTTCCCCCGTATCGGAGTATCATCGGCGCAGGGGTGCTTGACTTCCGTGTTCGGAACGGGAACGGGTATATCCACCCCACCATGGCCACCGGCATATTATGCAAATGGTCGTTCCAGGGGGACAGTAGTGCCACATTAACGGGCCAGCGCATGCCATGTAGTTGGGCCAGCCCAAGTGCCGGCCCGCAGGCCGGCTAAAAAGCTATTCAGTTTTTCTGATCAACACAGTGTACCCGTTTGTCAATCTTCGACGGATACCATCCAGTTTGCCGTAGCAGGAAGAGTCGTCACTTATGTGTTTGCCCCATTCATCAGGTGAATACTGACAGCTGAACATTGTCGAGGTTCCGTGGTCGGTTCGCATCTTGATCAGATGGTAAAGGATGTTGACCGTCTCCTCTGGATACCTGTTGATCGCAAAGTCATCAATGAACAGGAGCTGGATTCGTGAATAGTACTTGATTCGTTTTCGATACCTTGTGAGGTCTTCTCTCTGCAGTATGGTAAGCTCATCAAGCAGGTCACTGTAATCGACGAACTTGCATCTGAAGTTCTGACGACATGCTTCAATGCAGCAGGCTGCAAGGAAGTAGGACTTGCCAGCATCTGTTATGCCATAGACACCGACGTTCTGTCTGTTTTCCACAAAAGAGAAAGTCAGGACCTGATCCACGGTGCTGTCATTGTAGTTTCTGCCATTCCCGGTTTTGAGATTGTCAGCCAGAGCTGATTTGTTAATCAGGGAACTTAGTCTCAGGTTGACCTCGAAACGTTTGTTGAGGGTGTCCAGATACTGTTGCTGAAGGATCTCGAGAATCAACTGCATAGGAGAGTAGTTGGAGAAGTCCGGGCTCTTTACAATCTCGTTCAACCGTTGGGAGACCAGAGGAAGACCAAGTACATCCAGCATCTCATTTATGCTGTTCAATGTTTTCTTCAACATGCAGAACCCCCTTCCTCTTGACGGCGCATTAGACTTTCAAGTGTGTACTTGGAATCATCATCCTTGAAGGTTCCGCTGACGGGTTTGTCATCAACGGGTTTAAGCGTACTGGTCTTCGGCTTCCCGGTTTCAGGTTCTGCACTGTAGGAGGCAATGGTGTTGGACACATAGGTGTAGTTGCACTTGCCGGCAAGAACGGCATCCCTGCAGCAGTTCTCAAGGGCAGTCGCACCATATTTGTCTGCCAGCTTGAGAATCCCGTGACAGCTTCTGAATGACTGTGCCGGATGCTCGAAGCGATTTGTGACATTTTCTATCAGAGTCCTGGTCTGGGGACCTATCACATCTGCCTTGTGCAGAAAGTAGGGCACGTTCCAGTATCCATAGTCCCTGTATTCCTTGGGCATGTCCGAGGGAATGACCACCCAGCTCCTGGGGGTGTAGCTCCTTTTGTGTGTACGGACAAGATCGCCGTTCCTGTTGTACACGAACAATTCGGTTTCACTTGCACGTATCTCAAGTTCCTGCTTCAAATACTTGCGCGGCATAGTATAATGGACCTTGTCAAAGAGGAAAGAGAAATCCTGACTTACTTTTACCATCTGCCTTTCCAGGAACTGGTACTTCGTGGAAGGCAGAGGTAGAAGTGTTTCCTTCTCCTCCTTGTTGAACAGGTCCAGGCGGGAGTAGGAAAGCCCGGAAAGGTCATTCCGATTCTCCTCATCCATGCGCTGCCACAGATAGGTGTTCAGTTCGTCCAGTGAATAGAATGTCATCTCGTCCATATCGACAAGGATGTGCATCGTCACTATCTTCACATGCCCCTCGACCATTGGCTTCCACCGTGGGGCCTTGACCTTGGCTGGCTGCAGGACAGTGTGGTTGTGTTCGGCCCAGGCCTGGAAATCCTTGTTGAGCATTGGATTCACCCAGTCTTTGTTCCTGGTGACCGCAACCTTGCAGTTGTCGCTTGTGACTATTTGGGTCACTCCCCCGAAGTAGTCCAAGGCATTGTTGTTGACCCGGATCCAGTTCCTGATGTCGCACTGCGTCATGCCTTCACAGTAGAAGTAGTCGCTGTATGACAGGGTGGCTACAAATATTGTGACTTCGCTCGTGAGTTCAGGATGCCTCCTGTCATGCAGGAGAAGGGTCTTCCCTGCAAAATCAAGTTCCAGATTGATGCCCGGGTATCTCTGGATGTGGAATGTTATCTTCTTCGAGTCACACCATCGTGCATATCTGCGACAGTATTGGCGGTAACTTAGCGGTCTGAGATTGTCAACAACTCCCGCAGCATTGTATTTCTGCCAGAGATGCTTGAGTGTCTCCCCTTTGCGGGAAAGAGCCTTGTAGACATCTTCCTCATTGAAAGGTCTGTACAGTTCTTCCACTTTGTCACTTGGTTTCCTGTAGAGGAGATTCTCAATGAATTCATTGGTGACATCATCTGCAAGAGGATATGATAATTCCCTGCATTCCGAGAACCGTTTAAGAAAACGGTTGACCGTTGTTTTGCCACAGTTGCAACTTGCAGCTATGGCCCGACTGCTGAGCTTATTCACATAGTGAAGTCTCAGTACTTTTCTGTAGTCCATGAAAGACCTCCATAATTGAGATTTGTTCCAGAAGGAACATGAAACCAATTATATTCGATTCTTTCATTGGCCCGTTGTGATGTCATTTGCTGGCCCTAAGGTCGTACACAGGCTGGCCCGTTTACATGACCCTGTTGGCCCATTTAGCTTTCAAACTGCAGGGGTTTCATATCTTCCTGGAATAATCAAAGATGACTGGAAATACAAATCTATAAAGGAAAGTATGGCAAACCTGATAATTTATCAAATGACTGCAAGAATTCCTAGTTATGATAATACGAATCTCTTTTCTGAAGATGTTCAGATAGTTGCCAAAGATAATAAACTGTATTACGTGTCTCCTGTAAGAGCTAAAGATGAGAATGACGATTACCAATCCATGTTTGAGAAATATATGATTGATGACTGATTTTCTCATAGTACATTGAAAATGATATCTCCTCATGAGGAAGAGGAGATATCACTGGATTCAATCTGAGTTTTTGGCCGAGGTATTCAATCTTCAGACAAATCCTCTTTCTCTGGTTCTATTACACGCATCCCTTCGACACACTTGGCAAAGTATGCTGTCGAGATGATTCTGTGGGCATATGCCATGGCAGCTTCAGGCGGAAGTTTATCCAGTCCATTCGGAGAAGTGTCATAACATACGCTCACATCTTTTGCGACACCATCAATTATCTTCCCTTTGATGGTGGGTTCTCCTATACCACCTAGTATGAAATAATCACCACGGTATATGAGCTCAAATCCGATTGCGCATGCAAGTTCTTCAGTCAATTCATTTATCATTCTTTTACCTCATCAGATTATTGATTGAATGCCAGTAATCTGAGGATGAGACAAAGCATTTCGAATGTCATTCCTTTTCTGAAGCGATTGCAACAGGGGCTTCCCCAATCCAGACATTTGCGCCTTCATTGAGTCTTTCATTGGTTTCCCTGAGATACTTGCGAAGTCCTTTGCTGACAGATTCTCTTCGTTCCTTGCTTGCCTTCAGCTGCGCTTCTGAGAGATTCACGCTGATACGGCTGACCATTGTCGTGTAGACTTCTGTATTGAATCCCATCATGAGGGAGAGCATGTCTCCAAGCTTCAGAACCTCTTCATAGATGTTCCTGAGAAGAAGGATGAGATCCTTGTCTCCGTCAATCATGTCCTCGACCACGCCAAGCATGTAATCCGATACTGTCTGGCCAGCTGATTCCGCTCTTTTCTTGACTTCGTTGTAGATGCTCTCATCTACACGCATACTGATGTACTTGTCTCTTGTCTTGCTCATATATTTTCTCCTATTTTGATTTCTGCTGTTTTGCTAAAAGAATTGCTTTCGGCTGAATGTAGAGCTCTTTTCTTTCTTCTGCTGAGTATTGGATGTAGAGATCCTCATGCTCCTGCTTGAACTTGTAAAAGTCGAACTTGTGAGAAGCTTTTATGATCTTTGCGATTGTTATGACTTCTCCTTCGTACTCTGCCTGGAGATCATCACAACCCATCCTGCTTGCAATCTCCTTTATCTGATACGACATACTGATTTCAGCTGCTGCCAGATGCTTTCTCATCTCTCGAAGATGCGCCAATTGGATGACCTGTTCTTTCAGAGATTCAGGGATAATAAGGGCTGTTCTCTCATTTTTCATTTCTTTTTCTCCTAATGTTTATTTCAATCAAATGGTCTTACCGTGAATGAACTGCTGCTGTAGTCTCCTTCGTTGAAGTAGAGGTTGAGCTTCAGCGTATCTGAAGCCGTGCTCTTGAATGAGTAGTTCAGTGATTTGCTCGCAGCTCCAGACCACCAGTGACCTTCATTCTTGGTGGAGGAAGTGAGTGTAGAGTTGTTCTTGTAGAGGATGATGCCGAACTTGTCGTTATGCCAGATGGCGTTCCAGGGCGGATCACATGTGACAGAAGCAGAGACAGAGCTACCGAAGGAATTGCCTTTCCACTGGTAGTTGTTGTTGCTGTCCTTGTTGCCTGTCGCATAGAGGTTGTTTCCGCTTGCACAGATAGTCTTGATTGGTACTCCTCCCCATGACGTGAACGAGTTGCATGTAGAAGATCCTGATCGTTTAATCGTCGTGGATCCAATTATGAATTCGGAGTCCTTCTGGCCCAGGTTGTTGTTCTGCACATAGAGCGTGTTGAGTCCCTGGCTACTGTCAGCCCCGGAGATGACAAGCTCTGTGAGGTTGTTATCTGAAAGATCCAGGCTCTTGAGTCTTCTGGATGAGATTTCCGCTTTTGTGATTGCCGAGTTTGAAGCATCGATGCTGCTTGATGCCGAGTTGAAGTCATGCTCGATTGTGAGCTTCGTGAGCTTTGTACAATCGGAGATGTCGAGATTGGTGAGAGCAATGTAGTTCCTGTCGTTGAACTGCTCAATTGCAGTGTTGCTCAGATCCAGCGTCTTCAGAGAGTTGCCAGCCTTCGAGAAAAGGCCGTATTCGGTTATAGCATTGCCGGATGCATCGACGTACTGGAGTCCTGTAGGGATATCAATGACATCCTGAATCTGGAAGGATGAGTTCTTGTCGTTCTCTATCCTAAGTTCCCTTAGTTTGTCGTTCCCTTTGAGTGAGATTGTGGGGGAAGAGAGTCTTGTATTGCTGAGGTTGAGTGATGTGAGATTCGGGAAGTATTCGAGGTAATTGATGTCCTCTGAGTCGTTGTATACCTCAACAGCATAGCTGAGAGATAACTTTGAGAGATCTATTGCCGATACCTGGTCGAAGATTGATTTGACATAGATGCCGTACATGTCAGATGAGCTGTCGGCTATCACACCAGCACTTCTGAATGCGTTAATGAGCGTCTCTGGAAGAATGTAGTTCGTGTAGATTGTGATGTCGTAGGTCTCGACTGTGAGTCCTGAGTTAACGCTTGCCCTGATGACTGTAGTGCCGCCATCCTTGTTTCTCCTGATAGTGGCAATGCCGTCCTCTTCAGAGAGTCCTACAGCCTTTGGAACATCCTCGGAGAGTATCTCATACTCGACTCCGTAGATGCTGATTCCCTTGCTGTCCACGAATTTGATTGTGATCTCGTCGGAGGTCTCCGAGTTGAATACAAAGCGGTCTATGCGTTCCTGCTGGATTCCACGTTCTTCAATGACAGGATTGATACTATCGGCGGCCACGATGATTGTAAGTGTGTCTATGACATCGTTCTTCAACTCGTTTCCCATCTGCATGATGTCGTAGGTATAGGTTGCATTCACGGATCTCACAGGAGTGAATATATAGTCATTCACTGTGCCGTTGATGAGATCGAGTGTGGGAATGTCATCATCACTTCCAATTACCGAGCCAGATGGTTCCAGGATGAGCTTCTGCGTGTCATCGAGGATTGATGGATAGATGTTGCATTCAAGCTTCAAGGGCTTGTCACTTGTCGTTGCAAAACGGAGCCCAGTAGTAGGGCTGCCGTTGTCGCTATATGTCGTGAACGATACTGATTCGACTATTGGTTTGACTGTGACTGTGAATGAGTAGCTTATAGCCGGATTGACTGTTGATGTGACGATGAGCCTTGTGTTTCCAGCGTTCTTGCCTGTGATTGTTGCCCTCGTTCCTCCTGAAGATGGAGTGACTGAGAGTATGTTCGAGTCCTCGACATACCATTGAAGTCCTGTCTGATTCGTGTTGGCCGGGACATAATCGACACCGATGTTCGTGACATCACCCTTGCTTATGATGAGAACATCGTCATCACCTTCAGGATTGTACGGAGAAAGGCTCTTCAGCTCACCTCCAAGGAATACCCTTGCCCTGGCTTCCCTGATTCCAGGAAAGTCAGGAAGGGATATCCTTATGAAGCCTTCCCCCGGCTCTACCAGGGGATTGGGCGTTGCATAGCAAGACCAGGTTTCTCCATCCTGATCCCACATCATCGATGAGAAGACGAGAAGGTCGTCATCGACCGAGATATCCACATCCACATCGCTGTTGAAGAAGTAGTCATCCTCCGCATCGACTCTGGCTGTGATCAGAACCTTGTCCGAGTCAGGAGAGAGTTCGAGGATATCCGGTGTGATTGCAATCGTCCCTGCAAGCGGAACCTCAGCTGTGATGTTAACTGTGATCTTAGCATAGACTTCCGGTCTCACCTTCGAGCGGGCAACGACGCTTGTAGTTCCAGGCTGGATGCCCTTTATCGATGCTCCGGAAGTGGAACCTGAGAAGGTCGGTGTAAGCTCAACATGCCGGATCTCGTCAGCAGAGTCATCAATCTTTCCATCGCCGTTGATGTCGTATCCAGAGATGCTGCCATCATTGCCGTAGACAGGCATTATCGCAGTTCCCTGATACTCCTCATACCATTCGATCTCCTTCTCGACTGTTTCCAGTCCATCAGAAGTCTTCAGCTCGACTTCAAGCTGGCTTATCGTGTTCTCGACCAGCTCGATGAGAGCCTCATCCTGATTCACGAACTCGATCTTACCGATCTCACCGTTGATGATGAGAGAGCATGAAGCCTTGAGATCCGGCTTCACGATGCTTGTGGCCGTGATTGTCGCTTCACCTGCCATCTGAGGGATGATTCTCACGCTGAACTGCCCTGACTCGCTTAGCGTTGCGATTGTTGGAGAATCCTCTGCCATCGTGTTGCCATTCTCGATAGACCATTCAACGCCTGTCGGATAGATGACATCATTCTCCCCATAGACAGTCGCATTGAGGACGTATGTGGCGAAAGGCGGATCTATCTCGATCTCCGTAGCATCAAGCCTGATTGATGCAGGAAGGTTGTCGAGAGCTTCATCGAGGACGGTGATCTCAGCCTCTGCGAAGATGTTCGGATTCGTTTCGCTTGTCGCCCTTACTTTCGTCTCTCCTGCTCTGACACCTGTGATGACAATTGCATTCTCATCGCTCTGATCCTGCTTGTAGCTGATCCTCTGGATGCCGTCATCTGAGATGGTCTCCCACCTTACAGACTTGTCGAGAGCATCTTCAGGGCTGAAGGAGACTCTGAGGAGCGCCTGTCCATTGAGATAGAGCTGTGTGCTGGCTGGGGATATCGAGATGTTCTTGAGTCCACCTGATATCGTTAGCGATATTGTGTCATGAAGAGATGAATCAGTGTTGCTTGTAGCCCTGATTCGTACTGTTCCTGGAGAACGTACTGTGACACCTGCAGTTCCCGGCTCATTCGTAATCTCACGGAATGTGATATGTTCGCTTCCTTCGAGGATCCTCCAGGTATAAGTGTCTTCAGCCTCGTTTCCGTCGCTGTCATAAGAGAAGACATTGATGCGGATCTCCTCTTCTGGATATGGAGGACTTATCTCAATCGAGTTTTCGAAGAAGCGGACAGAGCTCAGCTTCTTCGTAGCCTGTTCCTCCGTGATGACAAGCACTTCGACTTCAGTGGAGATGTCCGGATTGTAGCTGCTTGTAAGAGTGAGGATTGTCGGCTCATCAGCAGCCTTCACTCCACTGATTCTGATACTCTTCTCATCGTCCTTTTCGACACTGATCACACCGTTTGAATCGGTTGTGTAGGAAAATCCTGTCTGGAAGGTGTTGGATGGAACGTATGAAACATCGAGTGTGTATTCATCACCCTCGACAAGCGTGAGCTTTCTGGTTGAAGGCACAAGCCTCAGCAGTTCTACAGTCGGATCTGCACCTTCCGTGATGACAGAGACTGTGAGATCTGCCGTTATCTCCGGATAACCCTGCGCCGTGACTCTGACCACAGCTGGCGTTCCGAGCTTGATGGCTTCGATTGAGCATCTCTCACCGGATGGAGTGATTCTTACAAGATCCTCTCCCTTGACTATCTCCCAGATGAAATCAGCATCATCTATCTCCTGGCTTGCAGCATTGTAGAGGGATGCATAGACGATATCACGGGAGCTGAGTTCAAGGTTGAGGGACGATGTTGTAAGCTTGATTGCAGATGGTGTTATCGACTCTTCCTCAGTGATGACTTTCACTGAAATGTCTGCCGAGATGTCGGGGTCATCCTCGCTTGTTACAGTGACTGTAGTGGAGCCTTTCTGACCAGCATAAATCTCGAATGATTCTTCGTATTCCCTCTCCGTTATGTCAACGATTCCAGCCTCTGAAGAGGATACTGTGAAGCTTCTCTCTTCAGTGGAGGATGGAAGGAATGATAGCCTGATTATCGTCCTGTCACCTTCTACAAGCGTCAATGAACTTGTATTGGGCACTATTCTTCTGAGATCAGGAGAACCACCTCCGCCACCGGAAGAGCCGGGATTGTAGACTCCAACGGCAAGCGTTGCCGAGATGTCGTCGTTGCCTGGGATGGAGACTCTGACAGTCGCATCTCCTGCCTTTGAGCCTGTGATTGTCGCACTCTGGGCCGTCTCTCCGTTTGTGGTTATCGAGATGTTTGAGCTACCTTCAGTTGCTGTCCATTCAAGGGCATATCCGTCATAGGTCTCTCCTGTCACGAGATAGACAGTGGCATTCACCGTCTCAGTCTCACCTGTATCAACTTCGATTGTGTTTTTGTCGAGTTCGATGCGTGACGGCTGTGTGGCCTCTTCCTGGCTGAGCACTCTCACCGTTGCTCTTGTAGTGACTGAGCTGTTGTTGCTGGAAGAAATCGTGATTACTGATGTTCCAGGTTTCTCTGCCCTGATTATCACTGAATCGTCCGTATAAGAGACGATGCTTACAGAATCTGAAGAGAGCGAAGGGTGATTTATTCCCTTTGGAGCTGCTTCCGGGAGGTATGAGATGTCGAGCGTGGTCTGGCTTCCCTGGAGCATCGTGATTGATGCAGGGGAAGCAATCATTGCACCGAGCACTGCTCCGGGCTTTTCTCCTTCCCTGTAGACAAGGACTGCTGCCTCGTTATAGATACTCGGATTTCCAAGGGATGTCGCCCTGAGATAGACGATATCTTCAGAGGCAGCTTCTGCCCTGATCCTTGCATAGCCTGTACCGGAATCGATGATGGAGATTGCTGAAGAGCTCGTTGACCATGAAATGTCGGCATCAGCTTCCGTTCCATCCTGGAAGATGGCTGTAGCCTCGATTTCCGCTTCGTCTCCTTCCTCAAGTTCCAGCACTGTCGGATTGAGCTTCAGTGATTGGATTGAGAGATCCGGATTCCTGTTCTGGTCATACACTCCGATTGTGATGTAGGAGAACACATCGGGATTTGCTGTGCTCTGGGCAATGAGATTGACTGTGCCTTCAGCTGTTGTCGTGATATCGACGATATCTCCGCTTACTCCAGTGATTCTTGCAACTGACTCATCAGAAAGTGACCACTCCACACCTGTCTGATCAGTGTCGGAAGGAATGTATGTGGCCTTGTAGCTCACGCTCTTGCCAATGGGGAATGATGAAGTTGTCTGTGGCTCCTCGCTTGAGAGGTCTATGCTCCGAGCCTTCTTTGCCATCCTCATCATCCTTGGCCGTTCATACTCCGTGATGATGATATCCTCGATGGAGTTGCCTACAGTCACTGTGCATGTTGCATAGAGATTCGGATACTCCGAAAGCCTTGCAATGACTTCTGCTGTGCCTGTCGCAAGCGGGTTGATGTAGACTCTTGAGCCTGAGTTCGAAGAGAGTGAGACGATGTTTGATGCACTGCTTTCCCACTCTATGAGTGACTGGTCTGTGATGTCCTTGTTGTACTGGTCATAGACGGATACGGAGAGCGATGATGTCGTGTCCCTTGTCGAGATCTCCATGAAATCGCCGCCGTTGATGACAATCTTGCTTGGAGTCGTGTCAGGGAGAACCATCTCGGAGACGGTGACCTGGATTGTCGATGAATACCTGTCATCGGTCGTGGCAACCTTGAGATGTGCGGTACCGGGCTTCTGTGTCTTGATGATTGCCTCTTTTGCAGCTGAATCCACCACAATCGTGGCGATATCGGGGTTATCGGGATCGTTTTCTCCGATTAGCTCGAAGTTCTGTGCTGCCCTCGGATATGTTCCGATCCTCAGAGTCACAGTCTCCTTCTGGTCAGTCATGATTGAGCTGAGCCTGCTTCCTGTAGACGGATCCTCGAACCATACGCTCTTGAGTTCTCCGGTCACGTTGACGATGAACTCTGCTGAGACTGATGTGGACTTGTCTATTGCCCTGATGACAGTGCGCCCTGTGATGTCACGGCCATTGGCTCCAATACCACTCGTATTCAGTTCAAGAGATATGCTTGAGCCTGTCCTGGTGATCTCCTGGAACACTTCATGGTCATACTCCCAGTTCACATCGGCATCGACCGTGCTTCCGCCTTTCGTCGTAGCACTTGCCGAAATCGTGATGAAGTCATCGTCATCGATATCTATCGATGCAGAGCTTCCTGAGAGAGTTATGGATGTGACCTTGTTCTGGCCGAATATATCCAGGGAGCATGAAAGCAGCGTGGATACTGAGATGATGATTGCAATAAGCGGAAAGAGCCTTGTCTTCACTTTCATATTTCCTCCTCGTGGTCTAGCGTGTGATCTGTTTCTCGTTCTTGATGCAGCGTTCGAGTACAGCAGTCCTGTCCGGAACCTTCTCCGGCAGTGTTATCTTCGTGATGTTCACCTTCTCGCTGTCTCTGCTGCTTCTAGGGATGATGAAGAATGGATTCTCCATCTCCGAGTAGATGAACTGATTGTTCCTGGCACACTCTGAGAAAAGCCTGTTCCTGTCCCTTGATATCTCTTCAGGTGAGAAGACGGCCTGGACAACATAGTCGGTTTTCAGCTTCCTCTCGACAGGCTCTACAAGAAGCCCGACTGTTGCGTATTCACCATCAACAATGGTGTTGTATGCAAAGAGAAGGCAGCTTCTGCTCTTTTCTCCTGTCTTCACTCCCGTGTCGATGATTGCAGCAGGATCAGAGACGATGTTAGGGATGTTCTCGATTATCTCGGTCTTGGCCTTGCTTCCCTCAGCATTCTCTATTGCAGTATTTGAGAGGCTGATGCTTCCTTTCGGATACCCCAGAGCCTGAAGAATCGGTGATGATGAGCGGACTGGAATGGAGGCCCCTTTCTCATGCGATGAAAGCTCCCTGCTGTAGTTTTTCAGCTCCTTTTCAGACGGGCTGAATACTTTCTCCGATGTAATGTAAGGCCTGTTCTTCTCGAAGAGATAGCCTTGTTTCGGATGCTCGGAGATATCCTCGTTCCAGATGAGAGTCTGATCGCTGTCCTGCTTCGAGAGGAAGCTCTGCCAGTTGAAGCGGTCTAGCAGCCCATGCTCAAGCATCGACTTGTAGATGCCTTTCTCCACATCAACATACAGGCAGTCGAGAACAGGCTGCTTATACCCTTTCACGGGGTTGTAGGGATACTCGTTGAACTTGTCCTGAAGCTTGTCGAAGGATTCTTCTGAGGCGACTACTATCACCCTGTCCCTCACGCATTTCGCCTTCATGTCGAGCATGAACAAGCCCGGATCATAATCCTCAATCGAGAATGGCCTGATATCGGAGACCATATGGGCGTTGTCGAGATCTAGGACGATGTTCCCACGGTTGTGGATATCGAAGATGATACGTGCAATATCACTGGGTGATGAGATCTGGCCGAATATCGACTTCCTCTTCGGTATCTCATGGGGAGCATATCTGAAGTCGGATACAGTCATGTCGAATTGCGATTTGACATTTGGTGTCATCGCACTGATCAATGAGAATCTCGTGTGGTCGAGGATTATGTGGCCAATGAATTTCCTCTTGAAGATCTCGCTGACGTAGAATGCGGTACATGCAAGATCATCATCTGACGGATCTATATTCCCAGAAGGATGGTTGTGGACAAGGTATGCAGCATCGTAGTCCACCTTGCCGATGATTTCCTGAAGCTTTTCCTTTCCTCCTGCCGGAACAACACGGACGAGTCCGCTCAGCCCCGATGTCATTGCGATCTGACGTACAATCCTGCCATTCTTGGCCAGCACGATGTGGAAGTACTCCAGCATCGGATTGCGGTAGATGGAGAACATCTGGGCAATGTCGTGTACATTGCGGACGTTCATGCCCAGGAAATCAACGAAGCCGAAGCTGTCCCAGGCTCCTTTTACTGTCCAGGGATGCTGTTCTTTTCCATTCCAGCCTTTCTCAGGTGAGTAATAAGCGGACACGCCATCACGAAGTATGGGGTTGTATCGTCTGGATACATTCCGTACTTTTCGAGCATCTCCTCCGCTTCCTTCCTCTCCCTTTCGAGCTCTTCCTCTGCTCTCATCCTGGCGAGGCAGATCTTCTTCTCTGAAGAGACTGAGCTGTCCTGATATGTCTTCTTTGAGCTGTTGAAGCTGCTGTCTGTCATAGTTCCTCCCTGGATCATCCTTGATTACCGGAGTGCCGTCATCAAGAACGATGATGTCCTCTTTCCTGATGTCATGTCCGTGTGATGCGAAGAAGTCTGAAGCCGTCAGTTCCCTGTCCTGGGACGAAAGGATCTGTTCTTTAAGGGCTTCAGCAATATCATAAAGCGTATCTGCCATTCTGTCCTCCTAGAACCTCAAAGGCTCAAGCGTGAGCTTCTGCGTGACGAGAAGCTTGATGCTCCTGCCAGGTCTGATTGTGATGGTCGGCTGTCTGTCTATGAGCCTGTCGATGTACTTTTCGGCAGTGCTGCTTACATTGTCCGAAGCGATGCCCATAGCTTCCGCAATCGTGTCCCCCACAAGCTCCGCCTGGCTTGCGACTTCGTTCTCTGCAAGAGAGATGAGAGATGCGAGTGCAGTGCCCCCAAGAAGGCTCCAGATATGGTTGTTCACCTTGTCCGCATAGCCTGTGTAGCCCTGTGCATCGATTCCAGGAAGCCCTGGCAAGTTGAGGATGAGTCCATCTGGGCGGATGAGCTGAGTCCACGCAATGAGCACTCTCTGCTGGCCGAATGTCACAGATGAGCTGTATGAAGCGACAAGCCTTGTACCCTTTGGAATGAGAAGCACAGAACCTGTCAAAGAGTCGTAGACGTTCTGTGTGACCTCGGCCATGATCTGTCCCGGAAGATCCGTATTGAGTCCTGTCCTGAGAATCATCGAAACGACTGTCCCTGGTGCAATGTCGTTTGTCGTCATGTACTCAAAGCCGGAGTTGGAGCTGAAAGATGACATGAAATCGCTCTTTCCCTGCTGGTCATTCTGGGTCGTGTAGCTAGATTCCGTATTGAGGGCTGACGCTATGGAAGAGATATCCGGACTCTGCATCTGATAGCCTTCAGAGAGTGACTCCTGATACTCTTCCTCCTTCCGGGTTACAGCAGAGGCATTGCCTCCGAGGTTGATTGTCAGTGAAGGAAGATCCGCTGCTTTCAGTCTTGCTGAGGAAACTGAAGCTGCTGATGGAGATGAAGAGTCTATGGCTTCATCATGCATGTATTCTATTCCGGCAAGATACTCTTCCGGAGTGAGTCCATAGTCCTCAAGCTCATCAAGAAGCTCATCTACCGTGATTCCGGTTCCGGCAAGTGTCTCTTCGAGCCTGTCGATGAGATCCTGATGATAATCGATGTATTCTGCTGCATCCTCGGCTGCAATGCCTTCTTCGGCAGCCTTGATGATCTCTTCACCTGAGTAGCCGTCATCGAGTAGCTCAAGGATCTCCTCATCCGTATAGCCAAGATTCCTGAGCTTGTCGTACTCATCTTCGCTGATGCAGCCATCTATGAGCTCTTCGATCTCACTTCCCGTGAATGGAAGGTCAACAGAGAAGAAGTCTGAAGGGAGCGTACTTGTTGCCACTGCCTCTGAAGCACCGGATAACACTTCATCGATGATTCTCTGATCCGTGACTTCCGTGAGGCTACCATCGGGATTCTGCCTGTAGACGATACCATCTGGAGTGACAATAAAAGTGCCGTCATCCGTGTTGAGAACGAACATGTTCTGGTCATTGAGCCTCCAGCTGTTTCCGCTCTCAAGTTCCTGTTCTGTGAAATACTCGGGATATGCGTATTCGACAGGAGCGAAAGCTGGTGCGACTTCACGCTCAGCTGTCTCCCTGTTCCCGTTGCTCAGAAGAGGGACTGCCGCAACGAGGAGGATAGCAATGAGGGCGAAGGCGGCTATGCAGATCCTGATTAGCTTCGTGTTTATCCGTTTCGCCATGTCACTTCTTCGTTATCTCGACCCTGTTGTCCTGGGTCATCAGCATGAATGACTGCTTGTCCTGAAGAATGAAGTCCGCTATGTAGAAATTCCCTCTTATGACATAGTTGATGATCTCTGCATTGGAAGTGTTCGATCCTTCCCTTGGAAGCAGATACAGTGCAGGTGCGCCAGCGGATGTGCTGAAACGTGGATCGAACTGGAAGTAAGTCCTAAGTCCGTCATCAAAGACCATGGTAGGCTTCCAGAACACATTGTCTCCCTTGATCGTATAGTTCGAGTTCATGTTCTCGACGCTGATGGAGACGCTTGGAATGCTGTCTGCGGACGCGCCGAATGTGGCGATGCCTGGATACTTCCATCTGATACCTACCATGTAGACATCCTCAGTGCTTGTGAGCAGGAGATAGTATGTTCTCTGGTCTGTGGGGATGATCATGGTCGTCTCAAGTCCCGATGTGACAGGCCGGACATAGATGTGTGTGACGGCTCTGCCTTTCTCAGAGCTTGTCGCTGTGACCATCTGCCATGATTCGCTGTCTCCGATTGCAGCCTCTCCGCTGATTGTCTCTCCAGGAGCAAGCCTTATATCCGTGACCTTGTTAGGGGAAGTGAAGATCTCGTAGATCTTGCCATCGAGAAAGTTGTACTCGACTATGGCGTTCGTGAAGTCCGTTCCAGAGCCAACGGAGACAGTATTCCTGGCAACGGACGAGTTGAGGTAGTCGCCTGATGATGTTGAATCTTCTGGAATATCTGTTGAACTATCATTCTCAATTCGGTCTGAATTATTGCTATCTGTAACTATGTAGCGGACTGTCTCCACAGGGATATATACAGTCTTCTCGGTCTCATCCGGTTCGAATACCGTCCCCTCTACGAGCATTGCCGCCTCTTCTTCAGATAGCGGTGAGATTGATGAGCATGATATCAGCATAAATGAGGCAAGAATGCCGACTGCTGTGAGTCTTGTTATCTTCATGAGTCTTTCTCTCCTTGTGTGAACTTTTTGAATACGACGATTGCCGAAGGAAATGGTGCGCCTGCCTTTGCATTTGAAAATTTGACACGTCCTCTGAGGAATCTGATTTCACTTGCATGTGGAATGACAAACTCATGCCACCATGCTGTGTCAGTTCTTGCAGGAAGAAGACATACGACCTTATCGGCTTCGTTGAGAGTTGAGGTGTAAGCCTTTTTCACCCAGTCCTTGATGACTCGTCCATACGGAGGATTCATCCAGCAGGTTCCTTTCCATGTTTGTTTGAGGCCATCTTCTTCCTTCGAATAGAAGTGGGCACATTTCTTGTTCTGGGATGTTGCACACACGTCTGTGTTGAAATGGAATTCTGCATCAAGCAGATTGAAGAGATTCCATGGGGTCTCCCATTCATCTGAGCGGGAAGAAAACAATCCGTTTGTCATGTGGCTTTTCTCCATCTCAGATCTCCCTCACGAGTGTTATGTCGAAGTCGGTGACATAGAGCCCTATTGGATTGAAAGTCACCTGTTCCTGAGTCGATGGAATGTAGATCTGTGTGTGGATCACTGCCCGGTAATGGTCATCGCTTCTGAGCTTGCCCTGGCTTGTCCAGACAGTCTCTCTGAAATCCACTTGGTAGGTTGTGTCAGATATCGGGAGAATCGAGGCGATTGCTATTGTGACCGTCTCCCTTTTGAGCCTTGAGCGGGGATCCGTTTCCTCTATGTACTCGGTCACTTTGTCTGTCGCATTGCCTGTGACCTGATGATAGAGCCTTTGGATGTTCTGCTGGACAATCTGTGGGTCTGAGGAGACTGTCCTTAGCTGAGTGAGAAAGGTACGAAGGAAGTAGTTTATGGTGTTGTCCTTCGGTTCCCAGTCCTCAAGCAAAGTGACGCTATCAGGGTTATAGACAGCTTCTCCTTCAGGAGTGAGCTCGATCACATAGCCCTGGCTCTTCGGATAGTTTGCGACTATGAGAAGTCCTATGAAGAGAATGAGGGAAGTGATAATGAAGATGACGGCTGCTGTGGCAGCGATTGTCGCCTTCTGCTGTATCTGTGAAAGCAGATCCTGATAGCTCTTAGGTTCTGCTTCCGTGTATTTCCTTATCATCCGATTTCCTCCTTGAATTGCTTTATCTCAGTGATCCGTCTCACGCCGTCATCACAGAGCGTGAGCTGTACGACGGCATCCACCGTCTCGTCTATGAGGTCTTCCTGCGGGCTCATCGAAACCTGCTGGATCAGTGCTTTGAGCCTCAGCTTCACTGCTGACGGGCTGTTTGCATGGATTGTTGCAAGGCCTCCGGGATGACCTGTGTTCCAGGCTTCAAGAAGATCCAGCGCTGCTCCGTCCCTGACTTCTCCGACAACAATCCTGTCTGGTCTGCATCTGAGAGCATCCTTTATGGCCATCCGTGCTGTATAGCTTGAATTCGTTGTCCTTGATACGAAGTTCGTAAGCCCTGTCGTGTTGAGCTCTTCCGTGTCCTCGACGATAAAGAGCCTGTCATCTTCCGGAATTGATGAGAGAAGTGTGCTTGCAAGTGTCGTCTTTCCGCTTCCGGTCTCTCCAGAGATGATGATGTTGCGTCTATTGTTGATGAGATGGCTGAGTGTTCTTGCCTGTTCTTCCGTACAAGTCCCGATTTTCACGTAATGTGACAGGGGGAATACAAGAGTCGATGGACGGCGCATGACAAGGAATGGCCTGTTTCCGGCAATGTTGATATGGATCCTGAAATGGACTTCTCCTGGCCATACTGCATCCACTGATGGCTTGTTCTCATCGATGTCGTTGTGAGTGCGGGCAGCAAGCAAAGTGCCGACTGCGATGATCGATCTGTCTTCGATGCTGAGGTCAGGACGCTCTGTGACAGATCCATCGATGTGATGGAGGAAGATCCTGCCATTCGGATTGCGCTCGATGTCAGTGATGCTTCTGTCATCGAAGAGGGGAAGAAAAGAAGTCATGTGCCTTGAGAGGACTTCTATGTAGCGTTCATCGGTTCTTGTCACCAGTATTCCTCCTTATAGTCATTGGTCTCCTGTCCAGCTTCTTCTGTTTCCTCTGAGCTTTCCTCCGTTGTTTCGGGTTCTTCCTGCTTCTGTTCTTCGGTTTCTGCCGTATTGGATGACGATGCGAGAATGTCATCCAGCACAGATGAGAAGAAGTCCTCGTTGTGATCAACTTCTTCCTTCATCTCTGTCTCTGCCTTGTTGAGTTCCTTCAGCTCAAGCGTGAACCTGTCGATGCTCCTGAGCTCCTCTTCAGTCAGTTCAGTCGGGAACTCAGGCTTGATGTTTCCGTCATGTGTGAATGGTTTGATGGTTGCCGGATGAACTGGTAGGTTAAGCTTCTCAGTGAAACGCTTGTCGGCATAATGCTGAACCTTCTTTCCGAGATATGGGTACATGCCAGGGCGGAAGATCATCATCTCGTAGAGAGGAAGGTTGAGAATCTCCTCGGCTGTGAGAAGGCTGCGTCCCTGTTCGCTGGTGGATTCGCTGTAGCTCTCGACACCCTGCGATTTCCTGTTATGGCTGAAGGATGTCTTCTTCATGAGAAGAGTCTTCTTTCCAAGCAGTCTCTCAAAGTATTCTGTCGTCTCTGGAGCTGTTGCCTTGAGGTAGACCTTCAGCTGGAAGTTGTCGAGGAGAGCCTTCGCTCCATCATGGCCGTAGTACTCGTCAAGCTGGGACACCGACTGTATGAACGCCATGATCTTTATGCCGTATGAGCGCACAAACGGAATCTGCTCGGCTATCGTCGTGAATTTCTTGAACTGGCTGAACTCATCAAGAAGGAGAAGCAGCTTGTGCCTGTGTTTCTGGTCACGTCCAAGGAATGACTTGAGGATCAGTGAGTAGATGAGCATGAACATCGGAGTGATGCGTTCTATCTGCTTCACGGGGATGCACATGTAGATGGATATCGGCTTCTCTCCGTCCATGATGTCGTCGAGTGAGAAGTCGGAGTAGCTCAGAAGTTCAGCGGATGAAGAGTTCGAATAGACTCCGAGGTCTCCTTTGACTGTTGAGATGTGTGTGACAAGCTGCTCTGCATTCTGCCCTGTAGCCATCTGGAAGAAGAGGGAAGCGTTGTTCTGCACCATGACTGCGACATCATGCAGAGGATCAGATTCAGGCACAGGATCATCGTCATATGCATTGAGTATGTTCTCGAAGATCGTCTCGTACTTCTCGCTTGTCATTATGAGTGATGCAGCTTCCGGAAGCGACTTCTTTTTTCCTTTGATCAGGACATGGCCGATCAGCATCTCAAGCATCATCCTCGGTGTCTTGTCCCAGTAGGCTTCCTTGCTCTGGTCGGGATGGATCGAGAGACACATGTTCCCGATCTCGGCTATCGCCTCTGAAGTGCGAGGAATGAAGTCCAGCGGATTGATGTGGCATGGCTTGATATGTCTGGCCTTCGCTTCTTCAGCGTTGATTGTGGGATCGAAGTAGAAGACTTCGCTGAATGTGGAGCGGTATCCTGCTGTATAGTCGTATGATTCTCCCTTCGGATCCACGACCATCACGCTTTCCTTCCATGTGAGGAGGGTGGGCATTATGACACCTACGCCCTTGCCGCTGCCCGTGGCTCCAACGATGATTGCATGGTATGCAGAGTTGTCTGATATGAGATTGCCGAATCTTGTTATCTCGAAGCTGTCGCTTCCCGTGATGACACCTTTTGCTTCACTGCTCTGTCCGAGAATCACACCTTCAGGATTCCTTGCTATCAGTCCGAGCATCTTCAGCTCCCTGGTAGTCGCCCACCTTGCAGTGCCGGATGAGTGCATGTTGCGGTTCCTGAAGTCGAGCACAGCCTTCCTGATTGCCTGGTACATGAAGACAAGCTGGACTGTGAAGAAGACGACTGTGACAAAAAGGAAGGCAATGACCTTGAATGAGATTCTCCTGAAGCCTGATCTTGCAGCCATACGGAACATGAAGACCACTCCAGAGATGGACACTGAAATCCTCTGGAACATGAACATGTTCATTGCAAGAAGGAGGACAAGTATGATTATCACCTCAACGAGGACGAGAGCTGCTATCTTCTTCATCGCTTCATCCCCCTTGGGTTATCTTCAGTGATCTTCACTACAGCTGTTCTGTAGCGCTTGTCCTTAGCCTCCTTCTCAGTGATTTCCGCACTCTTGCCATCTACACTCTCGGCAGAGGAGAGGGACATGTTCGTCTCTGTGTAGAAGAGCTTGTTCTCTGCTGTCTTCACGACAAGGCCGACTCTTTCCGAGTTGTCATCGACGATTGTGTGTCCGATGACCTTGCCGTCTATGCGTTCCTTGACTTCGCCTAATCCGACGACCTCGATTTTCGTTCCATATATCTTCTCAAGCTGTCTGAAAGGCTCTGTCTTGGCAGTATCCATCAGCACTTCCTTCCAGGTGTATGGCTTGTAGCATTTCCAGTAGCCGCCTTCCTTCCGGAATCCGGCTTCAGTGTTCTCTGAAAGAAATTCAAGGCGCTTGATCACAAGCTCCTGCTGCCATGGCGGAAGCTCTGCAAGCCTTGCTCTGCTGAGTATGAAAGAGTCTTCAGAAGAGGGGATGAAGAGTCCAGTGCCAGGATCCCTGGTGGCTCCAGCTATGATGTGGTCGATTCTTGCAAGCCCCTTCGTCTCAAGGCTGTTGTAGAAGGGGATCCTGTATTCATCGACGCTTCTTCGCCCAAGCTTCTTCGTTGCAATCCTCTGACATTCCTCCCTGAGCCCATGGCTGATGAAATCCTTGTCGAGAACAAGAGGCGCATCCCATGAAAGTCCGTCTCCTGAAGTTCTACTGATCATGATGTGGGCATGGGGATGCTCCGTATTGTCATGGAAGACGGCAGCCCATTTGAGATGATGTCTGGTATGAAGCTGGATGAAGGATACGATTTTTCTGATGTAATTATCTGTGAGGATTTCTGGATCTTCTGGAGACACCATGATCTTGAACACAGCATCATCCTTGAACTGTTCCTTCAATTCCTCCTTTGTAAGGCCTGTGTATTTCTCGTTGAATGCGAGACTGTCATCGAAGCGGAGGAAATACTCGATGCACTCGGCAGTATTGGTCTGGATCCTCTGCTTCATTTCGGCACTGACATTTCCTTTTCTGAAGGTCTTGTAGCTGACCTTTACTATCACAGAGCGGTCATATGTGCGTTTTGAGGCTATCGTTGAAGGATAGGGATAGGTTGTCTTCACAGCCTTGCCGGATATCCCTTCATGGCGTGTGTTGTGGTGAGAGAAGAACGTATTCCAGAAGATCGTGCTTCTGATTTCATACTCCCTCTTCTCCTTTGAAAGAACCTTGCGTTGGATTTTCCTGAGCATGACGAGATCGACCAGGCTGTGTTCATCTTCACGTCTTTGAACCATCCTGACCTCCTATCCATCCACCCTGCGGTGTTTGCTGGTGTTGACTTCCGGAAGCGTTGTCGGAGTGCTTGTCGTAGTCTCCTGTTTTGGTCTTCCAGCTCTTCCGAAGATGCGCCCGAAGATTCCTCCGATGCTGCCTGTGACAGCTGCCACGGCAGCTCCGATTCCAGCCGCCGCAACACCAATCGACTTTGCGCCCATCATGGTCACGAAATGCGATCCTACGGTCTCCATCGTCGGTGTGCCCGTGATGAGCCCGAGGGCGATTGAAGGAGCCTTGATCAGGAGATAGCAGTAAGTGATGACCGTGATTATCGAGAAGACAAGTCCTGTCATGATCTCCCCGTAGGGAAGGCTTGTCCCGTTTGTGTCTATGGCAAGGATGAATGATGAGAGAGTCGGCTCAAGAAGCTCAGGAATGAGGTTCACGAGGTATACGATCACGAAGAGTTTCAGGCCTTGTCCGAACAGCACTGGCCATACGCCTTTTCCCAGGAACTTCGTAGGTTCGAAGATCTGGAATGGAAGGCAGAATGTTCCGATTATCAGAAGAAGTCCGAACTCGATGAGCCAGAGGCTGATGTTGATCAGTGCAAACGAGAGGACAACGAGAAGTATGATTTCGACGATGTAGGCACAGATGAGGAAAAAGTAATACGGAATGCATTGCAGGAATGCGATGACCGGGCCGGTGATGCCGCTGAAGAGTCCTCCGTCCCCAGCGCTGCTCTGGAGGTAGAGTATGTAGTTGTTGATTGCCTGTATGACGCTTTCGATAGGTGCAAAGCATGTGAGAGCCGATGACGATATCTCGCTCGGTGTGACGATGTATCCGACGCCATATGCAGACGGATCGTTCCTTGATGTCGCATCGGCTGCCGTGTATCCGGCTGTGGAGAAAAGTGTCTTTATCCCGTCAACAAACCAGTCGAGGTTGTTGATGAAAAGAATCGTGATGATGACAAGGAAAAACTTCATGAGGATCTCTGGAAGGCTCATGTTCTGCTGGAGGATGCACCTGATTGCAACCCATAGAACCTCGAAGATGAGAAGGAAGGATAGGAGCAGAGGAACGATTCCCCTGTCGTCAATCAGATTGTCGAACGAGTCCTGGAACCGGAGGTTGAATGCCATGTAAAGGGAGTCGAAGAGGTATCCGATTCTCAGGAGGAGTCCACGTATCACGCTGCTCATCTTGACACCTCCTTCCTCTTTCTCGGACTAAGGTATCCAAGCTGTTCAGGAGTAATGCAGAAATCGACTACGGCATTGCCGTCAGGCTGCATGATGTAGTAGTCCTTCTTTGCCCGCATGATCTCTGGATTGCTCACAATCTGGATGTCGTTCTCGGAAAGTCCTATTCCTGTATAGAGTGGCTTTAGTACATCGCTTCCAGCCTCTTCGTTTGGGAGGATTATCTTCGTGTAACAGTTCGTTACGACAGAATCCACAAGAGCCGAGAAGTCTGTTATCTCCTGGGTTGCCATCACGACGAATACGTTGTATTTGCGAAGCGTCTTGAGCCATGTGACGATGAAGTTCTTGAAGACAGGATGCTTCATGAAGACCCAGGCTTCATCGAGGATGAGGAGGGTCGGATCCCTTCTCTCGAAAAGCTCGTTGAGCTGCCCGATTATGTATGTCAGAGCTGGGATGATTGCCTCATCTCCCATCTCCATCAGCTCACCCATCTCGATTGATGTCAGGCGTGGCCATGCAGATGGATTGAGTGTATCCTCATCCGCATCGAAAAGACTGCCCCATGTGCCACCTTCCGTATAGTTTTCGAGTGCAGCCACGAACTCCGAGGCATGATTCCTGCCCTGAAGATGCTCCTTGTAGATCGAGAGGTATTCCATCCCCTCGACAAGATCCATGAGCGATTGGAGCATGTTGTTCCTGTCGGTTGCTGACAGTGTTACATTCTGCACTCCTGCGATGCTGGAGAGGAATCTCATGCAGCGCTCAGGGTTGCTCTTTGCATTCCTTAGAGGCTGGAATGTCGTCTCATCAAGTCCAGGATGATAGCAGACTCCGCCGTTTGCCTTGACGAACGGAAAGCTCGTGCAGCCCTTGTCGAAGTAGATGACACGGGATCCTGGATACTTCAGCCAGCATGATGCGAGGAAGCAGAGAAGCACAGATTTTCCGCTTCCTGTCGGGCCGAGTATGAATGTGTGTCCTGTATCGCCATTCTCAGCCTCACCATTGAGGTTGAGATAGTAGTAGTCGTTGTTTGAGAGAAGCCCCACGGCATTTGGAAGTCCGCAGCCAGTGAGCTGCTTGAGGAAGTGGTTTGTCCTGCCTCCATGGTATGGGCTTGAGAGGGACAGCATGCTTGCCACGTTGCCT
Source organism: Treponema ruminis (assembly GCA_017161305.1). Taxonomy (GTDB): domain Bacteria; phylum Spirochaetota; class Spirochaetia; order Treponematales; family Treponemataceae; genus Treponema_D; species Treponema_D ruminis. The sequence goes on from CP031518.1 coordinate 2,717,013, forward strand.
GTGGAAAGGAACTGCCGCCTTACATTTGATTCGACGGATCCTGGAAGCGATGAGATCCAGGCAGCAAATAAGTTGGTTTCTTCGTTTACATGTACAAGCCCGTTCTGGGCAAAGATCATCTGTACAGACTGAGAGATCCGCTTCAGCTCATGTTCCGTGTCGGCCTCTATGACAATAAGTCCGGAGTAGTAGCCGAAGTTCACATAGGTGCCGTTGTCATTGAGGGCAAGCTGGCATTCGTCGAAGTCCTTCACGGCATCCTGATCCAGGAGAGTGATGGACGAGTTGAACATGGTGCTTGCGACAAGATCACGAGCCGAGTAGCTTCTCGACTGGAACTGGCGGCGCAGTGTGTCGAGTATCTTCTTGGCGCTTTCAGGGCTCTTTGAGATGAATCTTGTGACCCATCTTATGTTGCCCTTGATTGTCTGGAGGCTTGTGAGCATCTCCGGAAGCGTCATGTCCGGAAAGTCATAGACTGCAACGACAGCAATGTACTTCTCTCCGAGTTTCAGAGGAACAAGTGTCTCATCAATGTCATCGTCTGCAAGCACCCATGAAAGGTTCACTGAAGCTCCGCTGGGCTCTTTGATGTCATACTTCTTCGTCGATATCATCGAATGGAGGTAGGTGCAGATCTCATCGTTGTCAAGCTGTCTCACATCCATGTCCACAGCTTGGAATCTTCCCTTCAGGTCGATGATCAGCGACTTCAGCTTCTCAATGGATGCTTCCGTGAATCCGTATTTCGTCGTTGCTGGCTTGTAGCAGAGTGTGAGGATGCGCCTTGTCGTGAATTCGATTCCTTTGCTCTGGAAGAACTCTGTACGTAACCTCTCGATTTCCGAGTCGATTTCAAGTGACGATGAAGTCACCATCGGCTCATAGAGAGGCGACAGAGGTTTCATCTTCTGAAATTCATACCAGATGGCAGTGTCATCCGGCAGGCTCATGAGGAAGCGGTTGAATGCTCCGGTGAGTGCATCATCGTAGTCCGCAGAATAGTAGTCGCCATGGCTTTCGAACTCGAAGAAGGCAAGCAGATATGAGTTCTTCGTCACGACTATGCCTTCATCGTAAAAATACATCCAGCTGACATATTCCGGGAGAGAAGGCTTTACAGACTTAAGAGTTTTCAGCTGTGTCAGAGATTTCTTCCATGACTTCATCTGATTTCCTCCTTGGTCTTGAAGTCTTCCCACTGAGTCCTGCCACATCCATCAGGATGGCTAGGAAATACTGATCCTTCCTGTAACATCTCGCTGCAATGACATGGACTGGGATCACCAGCAGAATGAGCGCGTAGAGTCTCAATGCGATGAAGATCACCACGGTGATGATTTCTGCGAACAGGAAGAGAAGGGGTACGCCGCCCATGAAGAGCGGCTTGTACAATGATCGGAACACCGGATACTTCGTCATCATCAGGCTCCGGTATCTCCGAGTGATGAACCGAAGATTGTCTCGACAAGAGTTGGTGCGATGATGAGGACGACTCCTCCCATTGCCATGACTCCGATTGCCTTCCAGTCTTCAGGTGCGATGTTCTTCTTGATGATCGCCTTCACTGCCCATGTGCCAAGGGAAAGGACAAGAAGTCCTGCTCCGATTGCCATGAGGATGGATCGGATTGTGTCGAGATACGCTGTGATTCCAAGGTCATCACCTGCTGCAAAGAGCATCTTCGACATGGATGCCGTGACAGTTGCGGTCATGGCCAGGAATCTTCTCGACGTTGGTGATAGAGAGTTCACCGCTCTGTTTTCTTTCTTCATATCAGTACCTCACTGTTTTCATTCGCCTCGGTGGTATCTTCCGAAGCATTAAGATTCACGTTGTCTCCGTTGATTCCCCGGATCATATGTGGATTGCTTGCCGTCTCTTTCAGGCTTTCGATAAGCATCTCACGTGCCTCTTCTGCACGCTGCTCAAGCTCATATGATTCAAGTCCTGTTTCCTCCGCTGTCACTGGCCTGTCTTCGAAAGTCTTCTCCTCGCTACGAAGCTCTTCCTCATTGCAGCTGGTGAGAATCAGAAGCGGATAGATGATTGCGGAAAGGATGAGAAGTGAAAGAAATATGTGTTTCATTAAACCTCCTGGTTATTGGTTTGCTGGTTTATGGATTTATTGATTTCAATAAAGCTGTATTCACATGCCCCTTATCCTTGAGGGGTCACGTTCCTCGATGGAGTCTTCGACATCCACGCTTTCAGCCAGCGTCTCGGAATCCTCGTTCACACTCTCCGCATACTCGTTGTCGGCAATCATCTTGCCGAGCAGTTCCTGTAGGACGGTCATTGATGCAGATAGCGATTCAAGCTGTTCCTGCGACACTTCGGCGTTGTCATCGGTGAGGGCATCATATGTATCAGCGAGTGCATTTGTGGTCTGTTCGATGGCCTCTGATGCGACTGTCCCTTCGGTCTGGGCAGAGGAGCCTCCGGTGAGAATTGTTCCTGCCTGATCTCCCTTGTTCTCAGCGCTTTCAACCTGTTCTTCGCCTTCTTCAGCCCTCTGTTTCTTGTTGTCGATGGTTGCCGCCTTGATATCTGCATGCAGGGACATCGTGTCTGTGGAGATGTCGGTGATGTCGTCATAGAGTCTTGTGAGGTCTCTTGGGGAGAATTCACCTGACGAGACAAGATCTGCAATGTCGAATCCTGTATCCGTGAGAGTCGTCGAAAGATCTGAGACTCCATCGAGCCAGCCTACAGAGATGTTGTAGCGGCCAAGCGTGTTGTCGAGTCTGCCGACTGCTCCGTTTATGCCTCCGAGGATGTTCTCAAGATCCCCGTCCTCGAATGCCTTGTAGAGCTGTTGCCAGCGCTTGAGCTCGTTCTCCCAGTTCTTGATCTCATTGGCGATCTGCTGACCATCCTGGGTGTATCCGAGTATCTCCTGTAGATATCCAGTGAGGTCGAAAGTCGGGAATCCGGCTCCTGCTGAAAGAGGCAGGGCTGAAAATGCAATCAGCAGAATCGCTGCAAGAATCCTATGTCGTCTCTTCATCTGTCTTCTCCTCCTTTTCCGCAGTTCCTTCATCATCCTTTTCCGGTTCACTCTTCCTCACGTTTCTCACGATGCAGCCGAAGATGATGAGGCCTACTATCGCAGACTGGACGTAGAGTCCGGCTTTACCTGGAAGAGATGTGGAGAGGAATATCACGAGAAGTCCGGCAGCGCAGATGAGAAGGAAACGATTCTCTTCAAGGTTCCAGAGTTCCTTCATTGCTGTCTTGAAATCACGTTTTGCCTTCTTTGGTTGCTCGCTCTGCCGAGGCTGTGCAGCAGCTCTCTGAGCCTTGCGTTTCTTCTTCTGCTGGTGCTCAGACATCTGATTCTCCCTGGACGAGGATTCCCATCCTTCTGCCGTAATCGAGGAAGACTGCGTTCATCGCAGTCATCTGATCCATGGTCTCTTCAAGCGTTGTCTGGACGCTTTCAGTGCCGGATGAAAGGGAATCTGCGATTGCATCGAGATTCATGTTGATGGTCTCCAGCTGTGCTGAGATCCTCTGGTGGTAATCAGCCTCTGTTGCCGTGAACTCCGTGATTTCTGACAGCGCAGCCTCTGCTCCAATCCTCACTGACGTGTATACGGCACAGAATGAGAGCGATATGAAGATGAGTCCTATTGCGATGAGCTTCTTGCCCTCATCAGAAATTCTCTTCGTCATTGCCGTCTGCGCCCTCCCTTGTGCCTGATGAAGGTTGTTTCGTGGATCCTTTGAGGCAGATGTCTGTCGGGACGATTCTGAGATAGCTCTTCTCGCCGGATTGCGATTTCTTCTGCTGTACGGATCCTACAATCACGACTCCTGCTCCTTTCTTCAGAAAGGCGTTTGCGAAGTCCATATGGCGCTTCTCGAAGCAGTAGACGGAAAAGTAGTTTGTGAGGTTCTGCTCTATGTTCACTGCCACCGAGAACGTGACGTATTCACGGCCTTCCTTGCTCTTCTTCAGAGCAGGATCCTCTGTGAGGTTTCCTGATATGACTGATTTCCAGATGTCGAACACTTTTTCCTCCTTAGCGTGTCATTGGTCTTGTCTTTACTGGGTCTGGGTTCGGTGTGACCCTTGGCTTCTTCGGTTTCTGCGGTGATGTCCTTTGTACGTTCTTTGAAGGACTTCGCTGTGATGACCTTGTGACAAGGATCATCTCCTCATAGCGGTCTACCATCTCCCTGAAGTCCTTGAACGTGACAGCCTTTGACTCTCCGTTTTGGGGATTCGTGCATTTCTTCGTTGCAATCTTCAACGCATCCTTCCTTTCCTGCGGAAGCGCCTTGTACTCCTTTGTTCCATAACGGGGGATAAGGCCGAGGTCGAGGGCTTCATGGATGTCGAAAGGCTTAGCATCGATGCTTTTCAGCACCTTCTGTCTGTCACGCTCTGACGTGTCCTTCTTCGGTTTCTTCATCGCTGCCTTGTGGGCATCTCTGAGCTCCTTTTGCTTCTGGACATAAAGCTCAAGAGTCTTCTTCTGGGCTGCCCTGTATTCCTCCTTCACAGTGAGAAGGGCAATCTGCTTCTTGTAGCGGTTGATCTGAGTCTGTTTGTGGCCGAGGGAGAATCCTGTGATGAATGCAGAGATGGCAGCAGAAAGGAGATTTTTGTGTGTCCTGCTCTTCTTGAAGGCCTCCCTCATGTAGTGGATCTTCTCGAATGTGACATTGCCCTTGACCTTCCGGTTGATCTGGAACTCCTTCCTGGCAATCTGCTTGCCGATGAGGAACTCGTCCTTCGCATCCTTGAGCCTTTCCTGGTACTGGATTTTCTCCAGCTTCTTCTCCTTCCTCGATCTGACGATATCTGCATGTTCGGCAAGCTTCATGACCTTCGTGCCTTCGTTGTTGTCGCCATAGACTTTCGTGCTCTTCTGGATGGATTCGAAGAACTTTGAAAGCTCAACGAGCTGCTCTGCAAGCTTTGTGAAATCGGGTGCTGTCTGCACAGTTGCTGTCGCTTCCATCACGCATCCTCCTGTATCTGCTCAAGAATGGGTTTCTCAAGGTCGATTGGAATGATGAAGTTGAGGTCGATGAGCACTTTCCCGGATCCGTCTGTGGCGGTTATTCCTGTAACTTTGTTCTCTTCGTTGTCATCGACGTAGGAGAGCGTTATGTAGACTGTCTTGTCATCGTCATCGAGACTTTCGATGAAGTCCAGTTCTTCCCTGATTCCCTCATCCCTGTCGTTCCAATGCGGCCAGGCATCGTCATCGGGATTGAAGCCGAGTTCCGAGACAAGGCTTTCCCATTCATCGTCTGGAATTGCATTCAGGGCCTCACGATATGAATCAAGTGCCTCTTTCAGGATATCGATTGTTGTCTCTGCCATTACCTTAGCCTCCTTTTCCTTTTGTCCTGCCGAGTCCTGGAACGGGCATTGTCCCTTCTGTTGGATTTGGACTCGTCATCCGGGGCGGGAGCTTCCTTCTTCTCCCGTCTGGTAGTCCGTACTGACTTGTCTGTCCTGTAGTTCTTCACTCCAAGCGGAGCGGTGATGTCGATGTCATGATGCTTGTTCAGAAGCCGTCTGCTGGACTTGATATGAGCCCGGATGTAGCTTGTGTAATCCTTCCGTTCTGCTTCCTTCTCGATGGCGGGAATGACTTCCTTCTCAATCTTCTCTTCCAGAAGGGAGAGTCCCAGATGCTTCGAGAGGAATGCGGGGAGTCCCGGATCCTCAATGACACCGAGTGATGCAAGATGTGCGATGTGCTGCGGTATCCCGGACTCCCTGCATAGATCCATCGGTGAGGACTCGGGAACGGTTACAGTCTCCCTTGTGCCGTCACGGTCAAAGGAGATTGAGAAAGTTATCCTCGCATCATGCCTGTGATCCACATTCTCCTTCGTGAGGTTCTGGTGGATGCTCTCGAAGCGTTTCTCAGCCTCGGGAAGTGTCATCACAGTTCCATCCTTCAGCTCAGGGATGAATGAATTGAGGATTGAAATCATTGGAACATCATCTTGTCCCTTCGGAGGAGAGAATCGAAATGCTTTGTCCCTTATATCCTGTGAATGGATCTTTTCAAGTTCTTTGATGATTTCTTCCCTCTGCGGATTCTGCTCTCTGCCATCATCTCTGAGATGAGAGAAGAGCTGAGCCCTGTGGACGATTCCGTACCAGAGTGAGAAGTCGAAATCTTCTGTGAAGATCTTCCGCAGATCCTCAGCCTTGCTGAAGGCTTCCGGGAAGTATCGTGTATAGAGTGACATCACCGCCATCACTGGAAGCGGTTTGTCCTGGAAATAACAGCTGTCATTGAGAAGCGAATAGGCCAGGATTATGACTGTGAGCTTTCTGAGCTCCTCAGCATCCTCCTCAGCCTTCTTCAGCTTCGAGAAATCGACTCGAATGGACTTCATCGTCATGTCGGCGAGAAGAATCGCATTGAAGATGTTGTACTTGACCGAATATTCCGCAACTTCCTCGTTCGACGGCTCTCTCGGGTCTGGTGCGACATCGAGCGAGTGTCGTCTTGAGAGCCAAGTGAGTGCATGCTTCATCATGTAGAAGTCATGTCTTTCTTTCAGATCAAGGCTGCTTCCGATGACATCGGAATATTCATCTGAGATTGACTTGAAGCTCCTTCTCGATCTGCTGTCGAGGATGATGTTTTCTTCACATCTGGCACAAGCATTAATGAGTTCAAGATACTCGGCTGTGACAAGAATGGACTCGGCCTTTGAGGGACGATCATATCTGTGTATGTCCGGAATATGATTTGAGGGTTCCAAGAGGGGTTCTTCTATGCTGAAAAGATCCATCCTGCTGATTTCTGCTGGCTGGAAGTGGGCTCTTCCTGTCTTGTTTGCCATGATGTTCAGCTGGATGTTTGCAAAGAGGTCAGGATGAGATGTTCCGTCCCTCATCGGGGAATGCATTGACTTGAGATAGAAGTATTCGTCGCCATCCATAGTGAATGGATTGATTCCCCTGTCGAGGAGGGAGAGAAAATCGGTGTAAAACGCATCGAGCCTTTCTGGAGTTGCATCTCTCATCGTCTGATGCTCCTCTGAGTCGGCTGCTCTTTTGCAATCTCGGTCTTCTTTTCCTGATCCTTCTTCCAGGAGAGGATGTGATCAAGTGTCACAAGCGGGATGTTGAGTCTTGTGGCAAGGTGAGTCTCGATGTCCATTCCCGTCGATTCAAGGCCGTTCTTGTCGAGGATGACGACGGCATCTGAATGCCTGAGTGCATCGAGGTCGATCTCCATCGCTCTTCTCCAGGTCTCTGCGGCGGAAAGGTTCTCAGGGATTTTTCCCTTCACAAGCTCAACAGGGTTTATCGCCTTGTATCCGGCTTGAGAGAGCGATTCCTCTGCATTCTTAAATCGCTCCTTGTGGTTTGGATCTGCGGTGATCGGGCCTGATATGTAGACGGTTTTTATGGTCTCTCCGTTCTCGGGCATTATGTACTGGAAATCCTCAAGCTGTGGTGGATGGAGGAGGTCGATTGCCTTTCCTGTTCCGATGTTCTTCCTTTGCTGCTCAACCCAGTCGAGGACGCTCCTGCTGTACTCGATGAACTCCCGCTCGACTGTTGTGATTGAGCGTTTTTCCATGTTCTTTAGAAGAGTCTCAGAACGTTCCTGCTGCTCATCAAGACCAATGTGGCAGCTGAGTGCTGGAAGAATCTTGTCGTGTTTCAGGTTCTCCAGATCAAGGATCTTCGAGAAATTCTCATCGCCATGCTTTCTTTTGACGTTCTCCTGAAGTCTCTTGTTTGTTAGGAATATCTCATTCTCTTTTGACAGGTGCTCGAAAATCGTTCCGCTGTCTTGTCCGATGACATATCTGCCAGGACACTCCTCATCTTTCCCGTTGATTGCAACGGTGATGTTGAATTTGGTCGGGATGGTCTCCTCATATCTCCTGGCATCCTCATTTAGCGAGGCAAGCAGCTTGTCTGCCTCTGCCATCGTCATGTCTTTGTTGATGGGGACTCTGTAGTTATCTGAGTATGAGAAACGAATGACAGGAGTCATATGCAGCTTCTGCTTTGCATCGGGTTTCGGTGTTTCCTTTGGCTCTGAGACAGGAGGAGCAGGAGCCTCTGCTACTACCGAGGGTTCTTCAGTTCTGTTGAGCGTGCTGAGTTCGACTCTTGTCCAGATTGACGGATCGAGGTCGTGATACTGGGATATCTGGTCGATGGCATCGGAAGTCTTCAGACCTTCCTTGCCAAAACGACCTCCATCAAGATCCTTGAGATTCTTGTCGTAGATCGTGTAGTCCCAAGGTTCCTCATCGGAGTAGCTTCGCTGAAGATGGAGATATTTCTCCCCATTGAAAAGGAGAAGCTCATCTTCGTTGTTCCTGCCCTGTGCAATGAGCCTTGTCCTGTCTTCAGGATGCTCAAGGAATCTGGCTGCCTTCGAGACAGCGCTGTATATCGAAGAGAGCTTGAAGTCGGGATCCTTGATTGCCTGTAGCCATGAGGCTATGTAGTCTGCGGAGGTCGTATTGGTGTATTTCATGTCGCAGTCTTCGCAGAGGCTGAGTGCTGTGATCTCGGCGACAAGCTCTTCAATTGCATAAGGCTCGTTACCAAACGGATTCTCTATCTTCCTTGCAAGCCGATTGATGGCTCCAGTGGAATGGGCCATCTCATGGAATGCTGTGGAGAAGAACTCCGTCTCATCCAGGAAGGACGATTTGAGGGGCATGGTAATCTCGTCCGTTCCTGGACGATAAGACGGAACTTGTTTGGGGTTCGGCACGTAGTTGATGCTGACAGGGCTGTTCGACAGCATTGTCTCTGCCAGCTCTTTGTCATACGTCGTGTCATGCTTCACATCCTTTCTTGGAGGAACAGGATCGAGCTGTCTTGCATTGAATACGTAATAGACCTTGAAGATTGGCGGAATCCTGACTGTCTCGTAGACAATCAGGCCATTTTTATCCTTGACGATGTTTCCATCCTCATCCTTCTTCGGTCTTTCGACTGTGTTCTGGAAGAAATAGGCAGGTGTGGCTTTCTGCCCCTTTATGACATGGCATCCTATCTTGTTCGCCTGGTTGAGTGTATACCAGCGCATGTCACCTTCGTGGAAGAGAAGAGAGGATATGTTCAGCATCAGGGCATTGGCGCCGCTGTAGTATCTGTCGGATATGCCGTTGCGGGCTCTCTCCTCGACCTGCCAAGGGTTGATGCCTCTGTTGAGGATGTCGATGACCTTCGTCTGAAGGAGATTCATGTATTCCTGATAGGTCATAGCTCTTCAGCCTCCTGGCTTCTGTTGGCCGACAGGAATCCGGAAATTGCATTGATCAGGTCTTCTCTCTTGTGTATGTGCTTCTCGATGATGGGATCTTCTGCTCCCTCATTGATGATTTGGAGCCGGATGCCTTCTTCCTCCGGTGTCAGGATGCAGTCGATATCACCTTCGAGGATGAATGAGATGTGATCGAAGTAGCATGCAAGAGCGTGATACCTGAATCCGTTGCCGCTTATTTGAAGTTCGTATTCCTGCTCAGGATCCTCGCCATAGAGGTCAAGATATCCTCTCGGATCGAGTGGCGTTGCTATTTGCGTGAATACAGATCTCTCTGCAAGGGCAAAAAGCTGCTTGGCAAGATACTGGACAGGTTCGTAGCCGAAAGTGTCCTTGGATAATATTTCTGTCTTGTCTTCCGGATGATATGCGTTCATGCTTCCTCCTTAAAGCGACGGCAACATCAGTACATTGCTTTTCCTCTCCTGCGTGAGGAGAGGGGATTTATCGACGATGATTCCTTCGGGAACCCGGTAGATCTTCGCCCCGGGATAGAATGACTGCTGTACCCGGAACAGGGATTTGCCGAAGCTTGTCTTGAATCGTGGAAAGTTGTTTGGTGTTATGTGAAACTGATTACACAGATGAGGCCAGGCAATCAGTCTTGGTTCATCTTTCTTGGACACCTGATAGATGGATGATATGAGCCATGCAAGCGTGTCGAAATCAAATGCGTGTGTTATTTTCTGCAATGCATCAAGAGGCATTGGGAAAGACGCTTTCTGGAGGAAGTCCTTTCCCTTTTCGGTCAGGGAAAGATAGACGTGCATATTGTCGTCAAGATCCTTCTCAAGCCTGAAGTCCGCAGAATCCACAAGAAGCAGATTCTGGATTGACATGCGAGACTCCTCCTCGTAGCGGAGAGAAATAAGTGTTGAACTCCAGTTCTCAAGCTGATGTGCAAATCTTTCAAGCTGCTTGCCTGTGGGCTTCAGGTATCTGAGTCCGCTGAGAAGGCTATAGAGAGTGAATGATGTTATTACGCTTTCCTTGCTTCTGAATGCGAGATTTGTCATGGAAATTAAGGCAAGGCGGGCATAGAGGCCGTAAGGCACTTCTGTCATAGATGAGAATGACAGAGTGCCCAGTGACAGTTCATGTGTATATGAATTGCCTACGGCCTGTTTAGGTAGGGGAAAACAGACAAAGCTTGAATTGTAGAATCCCAGATCCAGTCCGTTCTTGTCCATCATCGGCCTCTGTGTGTTGACGTGATTGGTTCCACTCTGATGAGGGATTCCCGTCGAGCCTTCTCGAAGCGTTCAACCTCACGTTCGCTGAATTTCTTTGTGAAGTACGGATCGGTCTTGATCTTGCCTGTCTTTACGTAATTTCTGAGAGTCTTGTCAGATATCCCCAGTCGGTAACAGACTTCCTTGATTGAGAGGAGTTTCTCGTCAAGATCCCTGTAATAGGAGTAGCCATTGATTGGATCCTTGTACTGGATGACCTTTCCTTTTGCTACCCATCGCCATAGTGTTGTTCTGTTGATCTGCTCCTTTTCACAGTATTGTTTTGTGGTCAGTAGTCCTTCCATTCAGCCCCTCACTGCATATAGTTGCTAACTTTGTGTAAAATTGACGGAATGGAGGTACTGAGGAAAAATGATGTACAGTGAATGGCTGAATCAGTGGCTGAAGGCCAAGGAGATAAAGGCCAAGGATTCAACAATCTCAAGTTATTCGTTGCTCATTTCCACGCACATAGTTCCAGTTCTGGGCGATATGGAAATCGAGAAGATTGATGATGGATGTTTGCAGGATGCAATTGATGTATGGGTGTCGGAAGGTAATCGCAAGACAGGCGGAGAACTGTCGGAGAAATCCGTAGCAGAGATTCTTCGGGTCACGAAATCTTCCATCAAGGCTTATTGCAAGAAGAAAAGGATTCCTGTTCCGCTTTTCGATGAACTTGAAGTCCCGAAAGTCGGATTCCGCTCTCATGAAGTGTTCACTCCAGATGAGCAGAGAATCATTCTGAAGGCAATTCTGAAGAACATCACAGAACGAACTGTCGGAATAGCCCTTGGCCTGCTATCTGGCATGAGAATAGGGGAAATATGCGCTTTAACGTGGGATTCTGTAGATATGAAAGAGAATCTGATCACTGTTGGTGCAACTCTTCAGCGGATTTATGCACCTGTTGAGAATTCCGATAAGAAGAGCCGGATTCTGATAGATACTCCCAAAACGGAGAACTCTCGGAGGAAGATTCCAATGACAACGACAATGAAGAACATTCTCACAGCAATTCAACCGGAGGACAGCGAGGGACTGTATGTATTGTCAGGGAAAGCAAAACCACTTGAGGCGAAGTCTCTCAGGGATTTCTACTACAGATTCCTGGATCAGCAGGGTATCAGGAAGCTTACATTCCATACACTGCGTCATACGTTCGGAACGAAGTGCATCACATGCGGTATTGATCCTGCAACGCTTTGTAAGATCATGGGGCATGCCAATCCGACGATAACAATCAATCTCTACTGTCATCCGCAGATTGATGACATGAGAAAGGCTATGGAGGTACTCGATGAAAAGTGGTTGAAATGATTTTTTTGTCGTTATAGAATGGTACTTAGGAAAAAACTAAGTAACTCTTTTCCGGCATATTTGCCTACAAAGTTAGCAACTAAGTGACTTTGACGGCTATTATTCAGAAGGTGGAACATGATTAAGTGTGTTGCACCTCATGTTCCTCAATCTGAGGATAAATCCATTTTCAAGTCTTTGTCAAATTAAAATTGTAAGAATCTGACAAAATTTTTAAAGAAGCTCGAATCGCTCGTCAGTGAGGTAGTACTGCTTTCCGTTTGCAAGCTCGATGATGTGGCTGTATGACTCCTGGCCAGAGCTGCGTGAGCTTTGGCCGTCGAATCTTGCCATGTACTGTAAGTCTCCAGACTTGGGTTTCCGGCAGTAGATTACAAGTGTCTTGCTACAAAGTTTCTTGTCCTTCATCAGGACTTGGTAGATAGCCTGAATGAAGGTTTCTGTTTCCTCGGTTGCCTCTATGTATTTATGCAGGGAGGAATCAAGAATAACAAGTTCATATTTGAATGTGCTAGCAGCCATATCATTTTCTCCTACGTGTGCAGGAAATCATTCTGTGCCTTTCGGATCTTTTTGAAGCCACTCTGGATGAGAGTCGTGCCGTAGTCTGGCTCGAACAGCCTGCTCTGGTGTGATTTCTGGAGCTTCTTCATCCACGATGGGAATGATCGAGGCGATTTCCTCTAGTCGCTTTTCGTCAATAAAAGCAGAAGGTTTGTTTTCTCTTTTCATGTCATGTTTCCTACGTAGAGCCTCTTTCCAAGAGCTGAAAGCACCTTTGTCACTGTTGATATCGAAGGAGAGTATGTGCCGTTCTCAATTCGTGCGATGGATGACTGGGGAAGGCCACAGAGTTTTCCTAGATCCTTCTGTGTGAGTCCTTTTTCTTTTCTCGCTATGATCATTTCCTCCATCAGCTGGACTTCAATATCAATCTCTGACTTTTCCTCTTTTGTGAAAATCCTATCAAAGACCTCATTGATGTCATCACCAACAGAGCTACCATATTTCCTAATTTCATCATTCATGATTCGTACCTCCTTCTGAAATCTTCAAGCTCTCGTTCTGCCTTCTCGATTTCAGCAACTGGTGTTTTCTGTGTCTTCTTGAGGAAGACATGAAGCAATACGAACTTGCCTTCAACAAGAGCCGCAAAGAGAACCCTGTTTCTCAGCGGCCTCAGTTCCCAAATCTCTCCTCGCAGATGCTTGATGTACGGTTCCCCTATGGAGAGTCCGTGCTTATCAAGCAGCGTTATGTAGGAGCCAATCTTCCTGAGATTGATCCTTGCATCTTTTCCTGATGAAGCAGCCAACCCTTCCATGAATTCAAGTACGGGCTGTCTGCCTTTCCTGTCTTTGTAGATCAGTGTTCGTATGAGCACCTTTCTCCTTCTATAAATATAGCAAATTCGCTATTTTCTTTCAATCAAAAATTTCCTTTGGCTAAGGCGTGAGTTTTTCACATTCCGCCTGTGGAAAACAGAAGTTTTTAGCGTACCTTTTGAGTAGCGAGGAGCGTACCTTTTGAGTAATGCTGGCGTACCTTTTGAGTAAAACAGCGTACCTTTTGAGTAGCAATCCTCGCATAATGCGCGCGCGTGATAGTAGTAACAATAGAAAAATAGAAATTACAGTAGTAGGGACACTGCTACCTGTGGAAAACTTGTTTTCAGCCATTCATACCGATAATCCTCCTGCTCTTGCTTTCCTGGATTTCCTGGATCTGGTCGGAAAGATCCTTCTCAGCGTTGAGGTCGGTATAGCGGAGAAGCATCTCGGCTGACTTGTGGCCAGTAAGTGCCATAATCTTCTCTGGATGCATGTTCGACTTGACGCAATCTGTTGTGAATTTATGTCTCCAGGAATGGAATGTGATTCCACGTCTCTTCCTCTCGGCTTCCGAAATTCCGATTTTCTCCATCGCCTTGTAGAAAGCAGCTCTGGCTCTTCCTTCGTTCATCGGCTTCTTGCCGTCAAAAGAGAAGATGAAGTCATTCTCATCGTTGGGATGGCTTTGCCAGGCTACATATAGATAGCGATAGATTTCATCTGTGATTGGAACGACTCTTTCTTCTGAAGTCTTTGTCGTCGTCATGCCATAGGATTCGTTGTAGCTTCTCTTTACGACAATCTTGTTCGGATACACCTCGTTGATTGTCAGGGCAAGCAGCTCTCCTGCTCGCAATCCTGTAAGCCCTGCTACAAAGCTGTAGACGTAGTAGACGATCCTGTCATTCCAGAGATCCTTGATCCTCTCGATATCAAAGAGCCTTGCACACTCCTCATCGGTGAGAAGTTCCTGTTTCTTCTTATCAACTGTTCTTGAGATTGTCATTTCGACCGGATTCCTTTCAATGAGACCTTTTGCGACTGCTTCCTTCATCATGATGATGAACACGGATCTGATGTTGTTGATTGTCTTCGGAGCGAGATCATGCTTGTCTTTCAACACCTGCCAGAATGTGTTGATCATGTCTACGCTGATATCCTGGAGATTGTATTTGCCGAAATAGGGGATGAGATATCTGCGTGTCCACATTTCGCTGCTTGTCACATAGCTCTGCTTGATTCCCGGATGTGATTCAGTACCAGCGGCTCTTCTTGCGAGGACATATGGACAAGTATCCCAATGCCACCAAGGGGAGGCGAATTCCTCGAAAGTGATTGAGCTTTTAGGCGTTTCACGGATAGTTGTCTGGATTAGAGAATGGGAACTGTCGATTGCAACAACAAGGTCGGATTCGAAGACTTTCCGGAGCATCGTTTCATCTTCGAGTAGCTCCTCGACATACCTCATTGCCTTCTCCCGAGAATTGCAACCAGTTGTCTTAGATCTACGGGTTCCATCAGGCAGGTAAATCCGGAAATACCAGACAGGCTTTCCTTTTCTGTTCTTCAGGGTGAATAAAGTGTACTTCCTCCTGTACTTCATACTTCGCTCCTATGCTAGTTTTACTGTGGAAAATGCGTCGTAAGTAGTACTTAGTTTTGGAAAATACGTTGCAAAAGACGGAAGTCCGACTCTCAATTGGTCTAAATTTGGTTCAAATTTGGTTTAAATTTCCCAAATCAAGACCCCTGAATAACGAAATAAGTCCTTGCGGTGCAAGGACTTACTCGAATTCGTGAGAGACGGGGCTCGAACCCGAATGCCTTCTATGCCTGCATCAACAAGGGCGAGGCGTACTGTCCGGAGGAGATTGCGGACCGGTCCGTGTGCATGGATGGGGATATCGGAGAGGTGCTGCGGTGTCTGGTTTAGAAAATGGGTCCAGTGGCTTCAAAACCTAAAACAGGAAGGCGCGTGACCTGAGGCGTACGCAGTATCTTTGGTCCATTTCAAGGATCTGCAGCCAGATGGTCAAGGTCGGTATGGGATGGATTGTAGGAGTCTTGCCAGCCGATGTTTCCGTTCAGGGAATCTGTCTCACCGTCAGCGGGAGACAGCATCCATGATTCTTGATACGGCATACAGCGGCAAATTGACCATCCAGGTTTCCTTCCGGAACGACGACATGGATACCCTGACCGGACGTGAGTCGGGATACTGTCCGGCAAATTGTCTTAAGGATTTAGCCTGAAGGTTCTCTTCCGCCTTCACCTCCACAGGGACGAGATGTTCCTCTGTCTGGAGGAGAAAATCGATTTCAGCCTGCGAGTTTTCGGCAGAGTAATAGAAAATGCCATTGGAGATATATTTCTGCAGTTGCTGGAACACGTACTGTTCGGAAAAACTTCCCTTGAATTCGGAGAACATGTTCCTTGGGGAAACCAGTTGCGAGATAGGGGCATCCACCATGGCGCCCATCAGTCCCAGGTCCGAGAGAAACAGCTTGAACGCGCTGAAATCCTCATAGTATTTCAATGGTATTCCTGCCTTCCTTACTCGTGGAATTTTCGCGATCATCCCTGCGTCAATAAGCCATTGTATGGCAAGCTCGAAGTCTTTTGCCCGTGCTCCTTTCTGGATGTCTCCATATAGGAATTTCCTGTTTTGCTTGACGAGTTGTTGCGGGATTGAATTCGAGACCTGATGGATGCGCCCCGGTATTTCTTTTGGTGCATGTTTTGAGATGTCCAGAGCATAATCGGCAATGATGGTTTTCTGGATTGCGCGGATAGCGGACGGAAGACGGTTGTCCACATAGGCCTGCACTGCTTCCGGCATGCCTCCGGTGTCGATTTCGTCATGCATTTCCACGGAAAGGAGGTAGAAGGGCAAGGGAATGCGAATCCAATTGGATGTTTCTCGAAAAAGGAGCCATTCTCTCTCTTGGAAGATACCCGTCTCTGTTCTTCGGCTCCCCATCGCCTTTCTTATCGGAATGAGCATGCCATGACGGACTATTTCACCATGGATACGGGGAACTCTGTGTATCTGGCGACAGGAAAAGACAACCCGACGGATAAGTCTTGCCCATTCTTCATCGAGCGGAGTAGAAGGGAGTATTCCATTTTCGTGCATGTGCTTGCCTGTGGGAAGGAAAAGTCTCCCGTGGACGACGTACTCTGGCATCTAGAAGGGAAGGAGCTTTCGGTGACTCTTTGCCAAGATGAAAAGAAGGATACCGAGGTATTCGCCCTTTGAAAGCAGATTGTTCTTGGACACGAACGGAACGGACATGCCTTCCTCCTATGATGCCGCGTATCGCGCCTCTCGCCGCAAAGACCTCGAAGGGACATCGCCTTTCGAGGTCTTCTCTATTTTTGTACCTGAGGGAGGCACTGCGTGGATGGAAGCGTCATCAGCTTTTCCTGGAGGCTGAATTCTGCCCTTGTTCGCGGTCAAAGCCTTCATGATGACGCCTTCGATTCCATTGTCTCCAGAGGTTCCTGTAATGTGACTTCTATAAAGGGTGATGACTGGCGAGCTTGCGCCAGGAAACCCCGACAGCTTGATATTGTGACAGATTTCCAGAATATGAGGAAATTAACTGGCGTTCAAAGGACAGCGTTATATGAATCCCGAATCCAAGAAATATGGGCTGGCAAGTAACGCTAACAATGAGAATCTCGTTGTATGTTTTTGCGTTGAAGAGACCCAATGAGCCAGCAGGTTTATGTATCCATCGGATGCGTTTTCCCTCTTGATGGCGACAACGGGAGGGCTGGCCTATTCATTGCCTGCTCCAATGCCTGTATTGCCCGTACTTTTTCATCACTTTCCGTGGTGGAAAGGCGGAGGATTGGCAATCCAGAGACCTCCAGGACATGGTTTTTCATTACATCCCTCTGATGTTGCCTTGTCCCCTGATGGTGGTAGGTGATGCCGTCGGTCTCGATTGCAAGGACTGGCATCTTGGTAATGTGGTTGTAGATGAGGAAATCAAGATGGGTAGCAGGATTCATCGCATATTTCCTCTCTTCCTCGCTCAGCGGATTTGCTTTTGTGATCAGCTGGCAAAGAGGGTAGTGGCAGACGACCCTCAACATGGCAAACCTTGATTCTGTGAGAATTTCCTCAATCATGGCAAAGGTCAGGTTCTCCGAATCGTAGTAGGAAATGTGACGGTGATGTTGCAAGAATATCCGACGTTGTTCAGTGTTTGCAGAAGAGAGAAGGTCGAAGATGGAGTGTATCTTGCTTCGAGTTACTTCGAAGTTGTGGTAGTGTATGTAGCCGATAAGGTCGGCGACATTGCCGTGAAGCGAATGTTGGTCGATGGATATTAGTAAGTAAAAATGACTTTTCGCCCGTGAGACGGCCACGTTCAACAGGTTGGGATTATCAGCGAATTCGTTGACAGCTTTGTCTGTCAGGCTGAGGATGATGATATCTTTTTCCCTGCCTTGGAATGCATGCACGGTGTTTGCTTCCACACCGGGAATCTGCGAGTGGATCGCTTCCGCTTGGTTTCGGTATGGGGTGATGATTCCCACATCTCCGTTCAGTTCTCTCAACGCATCTTTGATTATGTCGATTTCCCGTTGGTTCACATGATTCCATACCGGATGGTCGCTCCCATTCACTATCACCTTCATCGCATCATGCAGATGCAAATTCTCTGACATGACAAGCAACTGACCGCCATAAAATTTCTGGTTGCAGAAATCGATGATGGCAGGCTGACATCGATAATGCTCTCTCAGCAGGACTTGAGGGGCATCCTTGAATACCTCGCATGCCGATTGCAAGAAGCTTTTGGTTGGGTTATACGTATCTGGGAGGGCAGAACGGTTGAATATATCGAGTAGCGTTCTCTTGTGTGCGTCCTGGATCACGGCGGGAAGCTGTTGCCCGTCCCCGACGATGACCGCGTTTTTCGCCGCGGTCAGGGCCAGCGCCCCGGTCTCGATGGATATCTGGGATGATTCGTCCATGACGAGATAGTCGTACACGGTGTGGAACGAAAGGCTTGTCCTGGCGCTAAAGGTCGTGCTCAGGATGATAGGGTAGCGTTGGAGGACCTTGTCGGGATATTTCCACATGTCTTCTTCTGTGAAAACGTCGTCTTCCTTTCCTTGATAGCGTCTCGCAATGCAGTCCCTGAGGATTGCAATGGAAAGGTCGTTGAACCGGCGCATGGTCTTGGGAGCGTCCACCTGCGCGAGATACTGTTGCAAGCGCGCGATGGTTTCTGTATGTTCCTGGATCGTAGCCACATAAAAACGTCTCTGGAAAACCTCCATGCCGTGTCGGGCCTGGCTGGGGGAAAACGGAAGCGTGACTTTCAGACGGACGCGGGAGGAAACGCGGAACCATGCCCACTGGAAGTATTTGAGGATGCCTTTCCCGTCAAGGATGCGCTGGCACCGTCCCAGCGCGTCCAGATACGCGGATGATGGCAGGGAGGCGGTGGCCGGTTGGGTCTCTTCTCCGGGGTTTTCCCGCTGGAAATGATTCCATTCGAGCTTCGTGTCTTCCAGCTTCGACTCCTCTTCCGCAAGCTTCGTCTGTGACTCGAAGATTTCTTTGAGTTTGTTTTGCATCGCCTCGCACTCGAAAAGCGCCTGCCGAGGGTCCGGAAGCAACCATGTCTGGTCAAAGACCGGAAGTTTGCACTGGCTACGGAGGAACGCCACCTTGTTCTGGTGGTTTCCCAAAGGCGCGACGATGAATCCCAATCCGAGCGCATCGAGCTTTTCCCGCACATTGTCTATCGCCGAGTTGTTGGCGGACACGACCATCGCAGTCTGTTTCCTGACGATCGTGTTGGCGAGGATGTTTAGGATGGTCTGTGTTTTTCCAGTTCCAGGGGGACCTTGGATGATGCTGACCGGGTGGGTGAAGGCGTTTTCCGCCGCCTGCATCTGGCTTTTGTTGCAGCCGAAAGGAAAGACCAGCGGGGTTCCCGCTTCCGACCGTATCCTCCACTGGTCCGGATCCAGATACGGCGCGATGGCGAGCCTTGTGCTCAGGAAGGAGATCTTGTCGTAGATGCTGGACAGGATTCCCGGGCCTTCTTCCGTCCCCAAGTCATTGTCTGAGGCGACGTCCTTGAGGAATTCGAATACCTTTCTTGCCTTTGGGTCGTTCAGACAGGACCCGTCCATCTGTATCTCGGAATCCCGGTATTCCGAGGCTTTTCCGTTCTGGAACGTGACGCGCCAGAAAGTTCCCGCGTCGTCCGAGAAACGGAGAAGCGAGGAAATGTTGTCCAGCCGTTTCCCTCCATGGAATACGTGGAAACTGTCCGGGTCAAACCTTTGCGGCTTGGCAAGGAAGGCCACGTCCTTCTGTCGGTAATGATACCATGTGGGCGAGCCAAGGAACCGCACTTCCCAGACCATGGAGGTTTCCTCGAGGCGGATAGAGGAGATGGAGAAGGTCTTCGGGTTGCCTTTGATCACTACCATCTGTTCCGGAGTGGCATTATTGGGGGTTGTACTTCCTGGCATTCAGAGACCTCCACCTGTCACTCCACCTTCTGGAGGAGATCCGTGGATGAAGTCGATGATGGGGAAGTCGCAATTCTCATTGACGGAAAAGATTGGTTCATATGCAAAGCCATCATTTTTACAGGAAAAGGGCTGGTTTCAGATTCCCTCCATGTGTTGCTGGCAAGATTTATCCCAAGAGATTTAATCATACATCACAGACAAGTTGTCAACCATCCTCCTAGAGGTTATCTGGAATCCGGATTCAGGCCGTTTCCATATGTTGTATACCTGTTAAATGCGCAATATACAATGATATCATTGACCAACTTTTCAAATATAGCGCATAAATATTGACGAACATGGGGAATTCCGTGCCGAGTATTCGTCATTCCCATCGGGCATGAAAGAGAGAGGCTGGTGTTGGCAGCCTGGTGCCATGAGGGACAAGACGGCTACCCTGTGCGGCATTCGTGCGGAATCCTTGTTCCGGCATGAAGGGTTTTCCTTTCTATGCCTGGAAGGGGGGTCGTGCTGTCCTGAGGGGATTGCAGACGGAACCGTGTGCATGGATGGGGATATCAGGGGGTACTGCAGCATCTGGTTTAGAAAACGGGGCCATTGGTTCCCAAATATAAAGTTTGAGGAAGGTATGGTCATACAGCGCAAGCGCTATCTTGATAGGCTGACTTCAAGAATAGACAATGGGATGATCAAAGTGATTACAAGGGTCCGAGGGAGTGGAAAGTCATTTCTGCTGTTCAACCTGTTCTATCAGTTTTGATGAGCTTCCAACGACTTGTAGTAATTGCCGAAATCAGCCATGGTATGCAGCACGTTGAGAAGCTCTTTCCCGAGGTCTGTCATGCCGTACTCGACCTTCGGGGGATTGGTTCCATAGTCTTTCCTGTATACCAGTCCATCGCTTTCCAGTTGCCTGAGGCTGTCCGTCAGCACTTTCTGGGAAATGCCATCCAGTGCCTTCATCAGTGCATTGAATCTCCACGGTCCTTCCATCAGATTTCGGATGATCAGTAGTTTCCATTTGCTTCCGATCAGGGCAACCGTGGTCGCGATCGGGCATTCCGGCAAGTCTTCTTTGCGTCGCATTTGTGTACCTTTCCCAATTCACAATATCACGTATGCCAAAGGAAGTACACAGTTACTTTAATGTGCGTACTTTCCATAGCATGCGCTTTTGGATAGATTAGGGAATGGAACCGGAAAATATGGTTCCACGGAGGAAACAAAATGGCTCTTTATCAGAAAACAACGGTCAGCGACAGCCCGAGAAGCGAATTGCACGCGAAATTGGGTCTTACCGGAGCGGAAATCAGCATCAACAACATGCCAGCCGGCTCCTGTGTTCCGTTTGTGCACAGCCACAAGCAGAACGAGGAGATTTACGGCATTCTCGCCGGATGTGGCAAGGCCATCATCGACGGAGAGGAAGTTCCGCTTCAGAAAGGGGACTGGCTCCGTGTCTCTCCTGCCGCGAAACGACAGTTCTTTGCGGGCAAGGATACCCCGCTTTCCTATATCTGCATTCAGACCAAGGAGCACTCGCTTGGCGGGTTTACCGCGGATGATGCGGTGATTGAGAAATAACGGAATTCCGGTGGGTTGACGAATGCGGCCCACGGAGAGAAGGAACATGCCTTCTTCTGAAGACGCCGCGTATCGCGTCTCCGTGGCAAGGACCCCGAAGGAAAGCCACCTTTCGAGGTCTTCTCTGTTTTGCTACCGGGAGAGGCACTGAAAGGAAACGTCATCAACTTTTCCTGGCGGATTCCCGCTTCTGGCTGAATCTGGTCCTTGTCCACGGCCGTGGCCTGTTTGCTGATATTATGGATGGGAAACCACCTGATTTCGATGCCGTCATTCGTCGGACAGAAGAAGAGCGCCGTACGCTCAAGAACATCAGCCTCTCGACAGCATGCCGTTTGCCGTGAGTGTCACAGGCCAATTGGCCCGTATCGTCCTGATGAGATGATTCGGTGTGAGACAATCCACTTGCTTGTTGCTTGGTATCCTCTTCTTCTGCTTGGGACATCCGTCCAGGACTGGAAAAAGCTTTGGGCAGAATGAAGCAGATGGCGCGCTTTTGCCATTTGCGCACAGCTGTGGTATCCTTGAGCCATGAGCAAGCAACTTCTTCCCATCATGACGGAAAACAGCTCGTTCTCGAATCTCAGGGAGAGCGGGTGCATCTATGTGGACAAGACAGGTTACATCGCGAAACTGATTGCCATATCGGGGAAGATGTACTTTCTTTCCCGACCCCGCCGTTTCGGGAAGTCCCTGACGGTCTCCACGTTGGAGGCGATCTTCCAAGGAAAGCGTGAGTTGTTCAAGGGCCTTGCCATCGACAAGGCCGATTACGACTGGAAGACCTACCCTATCATCCACATCGATTTCGGGGACTGCGGGAAAAGCACTCCCGAGGGGCTGGACGGGTGGCTGAAGGACCGGCTTGAGGAAATTGCCGACGCGTATGGGGTTGGGCCGCTGGACATGACCAAGACAAGCGACGACCTGTTCGCGAAGCTCATCCTGCTGCTTTCCAAGAAAGACAAGGTCGTGGTGCTGGTCGACGAGTACGACAAGGTGCTGTCGGACAACGTCTTCTCCCCCGAGGTAGAGAAGTTGCGGCAGGTGCTGGGGAACTTCTACCAGGTGGTCAAGACGAAGGGGGCCCTGCTGCGGTTCGTCTTCATCACGGGTGTGACCAAATATGCCCGGCTGAGCGTCTTCTCGAAGATGAACAACCTGAACGACCTGAGCCTGGTGCCTGCGTACGCGACGATGCTGGGGTATACCCAGAAAGAGCTGGAAGAGAACTTCGCCGGCTATATCGAACAGGGGGTCAAGGGCACGGGGATGGGCCGCGAGGCGTACCTTGCCAGGGTGCGGGAGATGTACGACGGCTACCGGTTCGCGCCGGGATGCGAGACGGTGTACAACCCGGTGTCGGTGGGGCTGTTCTTCACGAATGGCCGCGGGCAGGATTTCGAGGACTACTGGATCGACACGGGCGGCACGAAGCTGGTGATGGACATGGCGCAGTCGGTGGACCTTGACGTGACGGAGGACCTGGAGCGGGGCATGGCGAAGAGCGCCCTGAGCTCGTTCGACGTGGCGGAGCTGAGCCATGCCATGGGAGACATGGGGAAGGTGCAGGCGTTCCTGCTGCAGACGGGCTATCTGACCATCGGGGACTACGACGAAGGATTCTCGCTGTACTCCCTTCGCTTCCCGAACAAGGAAGTGCGGGACGCATACTACCAGAACCTTCTGACCCGGTGGTGCGCGAAGGAATCGGAGTATGTGGTGCGGGACCTGGTGGTCGCCCTGCGGAAGGGAGACACGCAGAGGTACATGGGGACGCTGGCGGCTGTCTTCGCGTCGGTGCCGTACCGAGCGGGGAAGAAGGAGCCGGATTTCGCGCAGGTGGTGGACGTGGTGATGCTGCTGTGCGGGAAGGCGGTGCGGGTCGTGGCGGAGGACCAGACGAGCGAGGGGAGGATCGACCTGTCCGTCGTTGCGGGGGAGCATGTGTACGTGATGGAGTTCAAGGCGGACAAGAGTGCGGAGGCTGCGCTCAGGCAGATCAAGGAGAAGCGCTACGCCGACAAGTTCCGCCTGGAGAAGGGGAAGACGATCCACCTCTTGGGCATCGCCTTCAGTTCCACGGGGCACACCGTCCAGGACTGGAAGGAAGAGGTGCTTTGCTGACCAGAGGGCATGAATGCCCATGAACCCTCGATACCGTTTACATGTCGCCGGTGATGATGTCGAGGTAGACTGTATCGATGTAGGTGCCCACCGGCAGTTCGTCCTGTTTCGTGAAGGATGCTGAGACCAGCTTTCTGATGGGCACGGTCGTTCCTTCAGGAATTTCCAAGGTGTTTGGCTGTTTCCTGTCCCGCCACATCAAGTGTGACCGTGAATGCGTTGTGGTTGCTCTTGTCGTCATCCAGGTGCAGTTAGTAGTAACTGGATCCCGTACCGATTGGGTCGTTGTCATACATGGCAATCTGCAGATGGTAATCCTTCTGGGGAAGATCCGAATTGTTCGTGCCGATCTCTAGCTTTGTCACTGGTTGTCCCGAGTATGTATACTTCGGATCAATCATCGCAGTGTTGCCCACGACAGACAAAAGAAGGGACTGTTTTTGTCCATGCCCGGAGTCGCCACGCCATGTCTCCTCAGTCGGGGAAAACTTTGGCGCCACCCCAGTAGTCGAACGAATCGGCATTGTCAATCTGTACTATGGTGCGATTGACCTTTTTATCCTTCGTGCTGTTAATGAATTCTATTTGTCCTGGCCGAAGGTCGACGTTCGAAAAGAAAATCGGCTTGTTGTTTGCTCCGATGAAGAACTCAATTTCGATAGTGGTGGGTTTCGTGTATTCCGTATTGTCATTATTTGCGCTGATTTTATGCCAGGTTCCGAGACTGTTGTTTGGAACAAGCATATTCTGTTCTGTGGAATCCGTGTTTACGACACCGTGTTCCCTCGGTGCAATCAAGAGTGAGATCTCACTGGTTTGCTGTCCACCCCAGGAAACCGTGGATGTGATCGTATTTGCCGGGATAGGAGAGCGAAGTATCAGCTCGTACACATGCACGTCGGGATCTTTGGCTGGATCGAACGCAAGCGTCAATTCCCCCAGATGGTACCACAGTCGGTTCTCATTGAGCTTTTGGGGAAAAATTCCTTGTATTGGGATGGAAGATTCAGGTACGTGTACCAGATGCCATGTTCAGCGGCTGGTGCCGGCTGATAGGTACCGGTAACCCTGGTCGCCGCCACTTGGGCGAGGAATACAAGCAACAGGCCTGTGAAGAAAGGCAATCGTTTCCATTTCATGCACTTTTTTCTAGTATACGAACTTTTATATTAGCAATACTCCCATGTGGTATAGTTGTCAATTGTGCAATATGAGAATGATTGATTATGAAAATAGAGTGATTTTCGCTTTTGATCTGGTGGAACATGGCGGTGCCCAATCATGGGGAAAACCGTTCGTGATACAGGGGCCCGCGTGTTCGATTGCCTGATGAAAGATGGTGGAGACGGGCACCAGCAACCAACTTGGGGTCAAGGACTTGCAGAAAAGGCCGGAAAGTACGATACAGAAAGTCATGCGTGTTCGAGAGAAGAAAGAGACCCAGAATATGACGCGCGGGCCGATTGCCCGCCAGTTGATTTCGTTCGCCATACCGTTGATGTTCGGCAACATTTTCCAGATGCTGTACAACACGGTGGATTCCATCGTCGTAGGCAACTTCGTGGGAACTGAAGCGCTTGCGGCCATCGGAGCGACCACGATGGTGGTGAACTTGGCGGTCTTTTTCTTCAATGGGTTTTCTGTCGGAGCAGGAGTGGCCATCAGCAACGCCTTTGGCGCGGGCAATGCGAAAGACCTCCATACGACCTTACAGACCGTCATGACGACGACCTTCATCGCATGCGTCCTGTTCACCGTCGTGGGGATGGCCGGAGTCAAGACGATGCTCAGGTTGATGGACACTCCTTCCGATGTGTTTGATGAGGCGACCACCTATCTGGTCATCTATTTCGCGGGAATCTCCGGCTTGCTGGTTTACAACATTGGCAGCGCCATTCTTCGTGCCGTCGGAGATTCCCGAAGACCGTTGTTCTACCTGGTCATTACCAGCATCCTGAACATTTTCCTCGACCTGTTGTTCGTGCTGGTCTTCCACCTCGGGATTGCCGGTGTCGCCTACGCCACCATCATCTCCCAGGCTTGCTCCGCCTGCATGATCATGTTCCTGCTTCTCCATACCGATGCGGTCTACCGCTTTACCTGGAAGGACATGCGCATCGATTCGGCTTCTTTCCGCAAGGTCATGCTGCTTGGCCTGCCTAATGGCATCCAGTCCGTGCTCACCGCCTTTTCCAATATTTTCGTGCAGGGCTATATCAACTATTTCGGTTCGGTCTGCATGGCCGGCTGGGGCTGCTACAACAAGGTGGACTCGTTCATCTTCCTGCCGGTCCAAAGCATGGCCATGGCCGCGACGACCTTCGTCGGACAGAATGACGGGGCAGGGAATACCGAACGGGTCAACAAAGGAACCTGGGCTGCCATGGGATTGTCCGTTTCCGTCGTTGCGGTCATCGCGACGCTGATCTGGGTGTTCGCCCCGTCTGCCGTACGGCTTTTCTCCCAGGACGAACAGGTCATCCGTTACGGCACGGCCTTCCTCAGGCTGAACAGCTTCTTTTTATTGTGCAACGACATCAACCACGTGCTCGCGGCAGCCCTCCGCGGCCGCGGAGATTCGCTTGGTCCCATGGTCATCATGCTGGTCGGTTTCGTGGCGATCCGGCAGACCTACCTGTTTCTCGTCACCCGGTTTGTCGCAAATACTCCGGCAATCGTCGGTTTCGGGTATCCTGTGGGGTGGATGGCGACCTGCGTGATTGAGGTGGTCTACTTTATCCGCAAGTGGTCGAAAAGCGGCAGGGATGTCGTTGTACAGGCCTGAGTCGACCACCCGGAGGTATGCGGCCACGGACGGTTGCCTGTAAAGGGATACATCGAGACTCGGTGGATGATGGTTCCGATGTCACGGTGCCGGTACAGGCATGTTTCTTGTCCAACAGGTTTGACAGTTAGATTGCTCTGTTGAACCGGCAAATGGCCAAGGTGGAGAACGCATATCTCCTCAATACTCCTCGATTGCAATGAGCCCCCTTGTCTGCTCGGTTCCGTCGGAGGATTGCCCAGAGCCAACTTGACGCCGCCCGCGTGATCGTCACCACCAGCCAGCGGGTTGTGGACCTGGCGCGCACCTCGGTGGAGAACGGGCTCGCGACCCAGATGGCCTTGGCCCAGGCGGAGGTCAACCTGGCAAGCGCCCGGTACGCCTGCGAAGCCGCACTCTATGATGGAGAGTTCGCAATGGGGTGTCGCTGATGTATCCCATATGTCCCTCCGGCCGGATCATTCCTGCCGAAGGGACCCGGGGAGACGTTTGCGATGTATTCCGAACGACCAATCGGGTCATTCCATCTCCTCATGGTTTGCAAGTGACCAGTTCTGTCCCTCTGTCTGCAGGCGTACCATATCGGCGAATAGACCCTGTCTTGCCATGAGCTCCTCCGGGGTTCCTTGCTCTGAGACATGCCCGTCTGACAGGACGACGATGGTGTCTGCCTTGGCGATCGTGCGCATGCGGTGGGCGATGACGATGACGGTTTTCTTCTTGATGAGCCGGGTCAACGCGCTTTGTATCTCCGTCTCGTTCTCCACGTCGAGTGATGCCGTGGCTTCGTCCAGCAGGATGATTGGCGCATCTTTCAGGAAAGCTCTCGCGATGGAAATACGTTGGCGTTCTCCTCCGGAAAGCTTGCAGCCATTCTCGCCGATTACCGTATCGTATCCGTCCGGAAGGCGTTGTACGAAGGTGTCGCAGCCAGCCAGTCGGGCCGCTTCCTCCACTTCCTTGTCCGTGGCATCCTTTTTGCCGATGCGGATGTTTTCCCTGACCGTGTTGTTGAAGAGCGTGACATCCTGAAAGACGATGGAGAAAGCGCCAAGCAGGGTCTCCGGATCAATCGTCCGTATGTCCACGCCTCCAATGGTGATGTTTCCCGTATCGGCGACCCAGAAGCGCGCTGCAAGCCTGCCGACCGTGGTCTTTCCTCCTCCGGATGGTCCGACCAATGCGGTCACCTTGCCTTGGCCCGCGGTAAAGGATACGTCGGAGAGCGCATGGTGTTCTTCTTCCCCATAGGAAAACCCGACATGGTCAAAGACAATCGTATAGCCTTTCGGAGAAAAGGCAGTGGTTCCTCCCTGCTCGGTGGAGTGGTTGATGGCCTGGATGCGGTCCACGTTGATTTGCAGGGCGTTGATTGCCGCCAGATTGACCAACGTCTCGCCCATCGGATCGTACAGGCGCGAAGCGACGAGGAGGAAACAGAAGAACTGCATGAGGGTCAGGGTGCCTCCTGTCAACATGGCGCCGCCTGCAAGCGCCACTGTCGCGATGCCGAACCTGAGCAATAGCTGGGCGCTGACTACGAAGATGGCGGTTCCCAGCTCATTGCCGATGGAACGGCGTTCCACCAGGTCGATTTCTGTTTCCAGCTCGTCAAGGTAGGCATGTTCCGCGTTGTTGCACTTCAGGTCCCGCAGGGTCTCGATGTATTCCTGCACATGGTCGGCCAAATCGATTTTTGCTTGCTGCTGGGTGCGGGAGAAATGGTTTTGCACCCGTTTCGACGTCAGCACGATGAAGAGCGAGATGGGAATCGGCCATACGGCGGCCAACGCCATACGCCATTGGAAGAAGCAGAGCCCGATAGAGAGGATCATGGTCGAGATCATGCTGCCATAGAACTGGGGAATCATATGGGATCCGGCGTGTTCCATCGCCTCCGCGTCGGACATGATGGTGCTTGTCAGGTCCGCGAGGTCTTTCTTGGCGAAGAAGGAAAGGGGGAGTTTGCGGAGTTTCTCCGCAAGAGAGATTCTTCGTGTGGCAGATTCCGTGTATGTGGCACGATAGGTGGTATCGTACTGCCATATGCTCGTCGCTGCAATCAATGCCAGGCATATTCCGATACCGCCGACGTACATCCCTGTACGGGTGAAGAGCCTTATGCCTTGCAGGCAGTCTCCGGTGAACAGGTACAACAGCGATACCGGGGCCATCAAAGCCATGTTTTGCATCACCACCGCGGCGATGGCGGAGACCATGTCCTTGGCACCCTTGTCGGACAATGCGAATGTTTCCTTGAAATAGCGGGTCATACTGCTTCTCCTACCTTCCAATCGACAGCTCTTTGATATTCCATCCACATCGTGTGGTACAGGCCTTGTCGTTCGATCAGCTCGTCGTGCGTGCCCGACTCCACCACCACGCCATGGTCAAGCACGTAGATTGCATCCGCGTTCCGGGCTGTGGAGAGGCGGTGGGCGATCATGATGACCGTGCTGTGCCTTGCCAGTTCCGTAAGCGCTTTTTGGACAAGCACCTCGTTCTCCGGGTCGGCGAACGCCGTCGCTTCATCCAGGATGACCAGCGGGGCCTTTTTCACGATTGCTCTGGCGATGGCGATGCGTTGCCTTTCTCCTCCGGAAAGGTATGTCCCCCTGGTCCCAAGTACGGTATGGATGCCATGCGGCAATCTGGCGATGATGTCGTCGCATTGGGCGGCATGCAGAGCTGCCTCCAGCTCCGTATCCGTGGCTTCTGGCCTGGCGACACGGAGGTTGTCCGCAATGGAGCGTTTGAGGAGCCTGCTGTCCTGGAACACGGCGGAGACCGTGCGCATCAGTTCGTCCTTTCCGATATTCCTGATGTCCACGCCGCCGATAGCCACGCTACCCTCGTCAGGGTCGAAAAAGCGGAGGATAAGGTTCGCCACCGTCGTCTTGCCGCTGCCGGACGGTCCCACCAGGGCGACTATCCGGTCTTTGTCCACGCGTATCGAAAGATGGCTTACCGCGGCTTCGGCCTCCTTCACATACCGGTATGTCACATCGCGGAGTTCCACCGAAACCATACGGGGTGGGACCTTTGCCGGGCCTTGGGGAAGCGGAGCTATGGCAAGGATCGTGCGTACCCGCATGACTGCATCGTTGATTTTCATGCCGTTCTCCGCCAGGAACATCACCCGTTGCATCGTTGTGGAGAGGAGAGGGGAGAAGATGACGTAGAACAGGAAGTTCACGAGGATGGCTCCTGCCGCAACTTGACCTCGTGTCAAAGCCAGCATCAGCCCGATCAGGAAGGCGAACGCAGAATGGATGAACAGGGTGAACAGGATCATGGGAGTCCGGCAGGCGACGGTATAGTTCATGCAGAACTTCCCGTACTCGTCGATGGAATGCTTGAACCGGTGGAAGGAAAAGACGGTTTGCCCGAAGGTCTTCACTACCGGAATTCCCCGTATGTACTCCACCGCCTCGTTGGACATGGATTCCAGCGCGTTCTGGTACGCCTGCATGTCCTTTGCCATCGACGGACCCGCCATGCGGAACATCATGGCGAAGGCGGCGAAGATGGGCACGAGGCAGGCGACGCCGAACCGCCAGTCGTACAGGAACAGCATCACGACCAGCGCGATTGGGGTAGCGACGGCCTGCACCATGTCGGGCAGGTTGTGGGCGAGAAGCGTCTCCGTGGACGAAGTCGCCTCCGTCACGATACGGCGTACCTTCCCGGAACCCATCGAGTCGGCAAAGCCGACAGGAAGTTTGGCGATATGCCCGAGCAGATCCTTTTTCATCGCTCCGGCCACGTGGAAGGCCGCGATGTGGGAGCACATCAGCGCCCCGAAATAGACCATGGTGGCGATGAGCGAGAACAAAAGAGCCGTCCATCCGTTACGCGTGATATGGACTGCCCGGGAAAAGTCCGGATTGACCGCGATTACCTCGTCGAGAATCCTCCATAGGTAGACGAACGGCATGAGTGCCAGCACGCCTGCCGTGGCGGAAAGCAGGAGCGAAAGATAGGTGAGTGCCCTCGTCTTCCCCGCATACTCCATCAGTACGGAGAAGGATGATGGTTGCTTCCGACAGGTCATACAATGAGCCTCCTTTGGTTAGTTTATCCTAACCTGTAGGGGATATTTTATGGGGACTCCCCGTCCCCTCGTTTGAATCGCCCAAATGGCTGTCAGATGCCCATAAGGGCCCTCCATCCTGCGCTATAGAACAAGTACAGCTGTCTGGCGCACCGCATTGCCGTCTCTTTGGGAATCGCATGGACGACAAACTCGCACAACGCCTCGAACATCCCGCTGATGATGCTGTGTTCAAGCTCCGGTTCGACCTTGTGGGGCATCGGGTGTCCTGTTTGCCGCAGGTGTTCGGCAAATTGCCGGTTGCTTGCAATCTCCCTCAACGTCAGTTCATGAATCAAATTTTCGTAAGGGGTGCCTGAAGCGGCGCAAAAGAGCAACTTGCACGAGGTCTGATGCTGGTACATGTATTCCACCATTGCGAGCATGCATTCGCTTCCTATGTGGCCTATGTGCTTCTCCTGTTCTTGGCCGGTCTTGTTCCAAAATGATGCTAGCGCGTCGTCATACATCTGCAGCAGATGCTGGTACTCCTGTCCGACGAGAGCATCGAACAGCGCATCCTTGCTGGGAAAGTGCCAGTAGACGGATCCGGTGGTGACGCCTGCCTTCTTGGCAATGGCCCGCAACGAAGCGTCCCGGAATCCCTTTTCCAGAAATTCCGAAGTGGCTGTCGCAAGAATCTGTTGCCTTGTGGAATACCCGTGCGTGTCCATCTACTCTGTTCCATAACAATGTTATAGATCAATATTACATTATATAGTGATTGATTGTCCAGAAAATCTTTCTTGATTCTTGCCCGGAAGAAATCCTTTTGTTTTACGGAGGACTCACGCTTCTCCCAGCACAAACCCATGGTCTGTCTGGTGGAGTTGGAGATGGAAGCAGACTCCGTCGCCAAGCCAGAAGGTCTGGGAATACTCGATGGGCCTCAGAAGGTGCGCAAAGACAGAAATGAGAAATGATGTTTCCTTGGTATATACAAAAATAATTTGAAATAGTACAAAATCGTTGACAACACCCCTAACGCACCCTACCCTGAAAATAGGTTGTATACAGTAAGGAGGCGGCTCCGGAACAAAGCGTGTGCAAGAGGTGTAGACGGGATGGAACGAGAAGAGTTGATGCCGGATACCTTGGTGGGTGATGCATACCGGAAGATGCTGGATGGCATCTGGGCCTACCGTTACGCACCGGGTTCTTCGCTTTCTGATTTCACTCTCTCGAAGGAGCTCGGCATCAGCCGGACTCCTATCCGTGAAGCGTTGTTCCTCTTGATTGATGACGGGTTGGTGAGAAAGAAAGGGGCAGGTGGATTTGAGGTGACGGATATCACCAAGGAAGAAATCGAGGACCTGTACGATGCGCGGAGCGAACTTGAGGTCGCCATGTTGCATCTGACCTTCCAGAAAGGCGTCCCTGTCGGGTTGGTGGATACGCTCCGTTTCCTGAACGGAAACCTGTTGTCCTGCTTGAAGCGTGGCGAGATTCTTCCAACCTTGGATTTCGACGCGCGGATCCACCATACCTTGGCTTTGTCTTCGGGAAACAGGCGTTTGCTTGCCTATTTCGAGCGGATCGAGAAACAGGTCAAGCGCATCCAGCTCTTTTCGGTAATCCACGGCCACCAGGAAACGATGGACGAGCATCGGAGGATCATCGACGCGCTTGAGCAGAACGATTTCCGTTCTTGCGAACGGGCGCTCCGGATCAACATCGACAATGCCAAGCGGCAACATCAGGCAGCGCTGGAGAACGGATTGGGCGAACGCTGGTGGATGATTGCCACCTCCATCCAGAATGCACGTCATTGAATGGTCGGTCTCGAGAAAGGGAGGAGAAGCATGAAAAAGGTAGTGGTCGCTGGTTCGCTTGTGCTGGACATTGAGCCGATTCCTGTCCCTGGCGGGGATTTCTCTTTTCTGCCGGGACGGAAGACAGGCGTTTCTTCCATTGTCTTCAATCTTGGCGGTGTCGTGGGCAACACCGGCGTGGCTCTCGCGCGGCTCGGCATGCCGACTTTCCTGCTGGGCAAGGTGGGTGAGGACGTCGGGGGACGAATCGTCAGCGATTTGCTCGGTCGGCTGAATGTCCCGAATAGGCTGGAAAAGGTCTCCACGCTTCCGACGTCCACTTCGATTGTCCTGCCCGGACCGAACGGGGAGCGGATGATTCTCCAAAGCAAAGGAGCCGGACAATCCTTCATTCCCGAAGACATAGCTCCTCAGCTGCTTTCTGGTGTTTCCCTGCTCCATTTTGGCAATCCGCCATCGATGAGGACGCTGTGGAGCGAGCGTGGAAAGGGGTTGGTGAAACTGCTGGGCAAAGTGAGGGACTGCGACGTCGCGACCAGTCTCGGCATCTGCATGCCGGATATTGAGGGCGAGGCTGGCAAACAGAACTGGAAGGCGATTCTTGCCAGGAGCTTGCCGTTGGTCGACCTGTTCCTCCCCGACATCGAGGATCTGCTTTTCATGCTGGAGAGACCACTTTTCGACCGGCTGCGACAGGAAGCAAGTGCCATTGACGCCTTGGATCTTCCCTTGATTCCCATTCTGGCGGACGAGCTTATCGCCATGGGAACAGGCGTGGTCTGCATCAAGATCGGCAAATACGGCCTCTATCTTCGTACCGCGGGGAAAGAGCGGATTTCCCGTATCCGCAGCCTGTTCGACACACCCAGCATGGTCTCGGCATGGAGCGATCAGTCGCTCTGGATTCCGCCCTGTCATGTGCCGCATATCGTCTCGACCAAAGGGGCGAGGGATACCGCCACTGCCGGGTTCCTTGCCGCAGTATTGAGCGGGCATGGACCGATGGAAGCGCTCGTGCTTGCATCCCAGACTGCCGCCCGGTGCCTCATGGGGGTGGATGCCACGAGCAATATTCCCAGCCTGTCCGAACTGGAAAAGGAACAATCGGTGCGCTTCGAGCATTTCGCCATCGCTTCCGGCTGGCGGAAGCAAGGGTTTGTCTATTTCCGGGAGACGGAAGAGGGAAAAGCCTAGGGCGATGCGCTTGCCGTCTTGTCTCCCAAAAGCCATACTAAGGGGAACGGGGAGCGTAGAGGCAATGGCAGAAACTGTGGTGGTCCGTCGGGCGAGGGGGGATGATGCGGGGGCGCTGATCGATCATACCAAGATTGTCGGCGGCGAATCCGACAACCTTACTTTCGGTAGCGAGGGCATCCAGAAAACCGTGGAGCAGGAGCGGGAGCTGATCGAGTCCCTTGTGGATTCTTCTTCGTCCATCTTCCTTGTTGCCGTCATGGAGGGACAGATTGTCGGGACTTGCAACTTCAACGCTTTTGTCCGGCACAAGCGCATCTCCCACCGTGGCGAGTTCGGTATTGCCGTCCAGAAACGGGCTTGGGGAAAGGGTGTCGGCACCATGCTGATGACCAGGATGCTGGACTTCGCAAAGCGCACCGCCCATGTGGAGGTGGTCTCCTGCGAAGTGCGTAGCGACAATCTTCGCGCCATCGCCTTGTACCGGAAGTTCGGTTTCGAGAAGGTCGGTACCTTCCATAAGTTCTTCAAGATTGGCGACACTTACGCCGATTGCGATTTGATGAATCTCTATGTGTGATATGTCCAAGGGTCCGGATGCCTTGGAATGAAATGCTTGCTTGCAGGTTGACCCGCAAGCCGCAATACGAGAAGGAGTGTGTCGAGCATGTTGCAGGAAGGTTCTCAGGCACCACAGTTCAGGTTGCCTGACCAGGAAGGAAACGTCCATAGCTTGGACGAATACCGGGGGCAGAAGGTCATCCTCTATTTCTACCCGAAGGATATGACATCGGGATGCACCAAGCAGGCCTGCGGCTTTGCCGAGCGCTATCCCCAGTTCAGGGAGAAGGGCGCTGTCATCCTCGGGGTAAGCAAGGACAGCATCGCTTCCCACAAGAAGTTCGGGGAGAAATACCATCTGCCGTTCACGTTGCTGGCAGACCCGGAAATGCAGGCGCACAAGGCCTATGACGTGCTGGAGGTGAAAGAGGGAAAAGCCAAAACCATCCGCACGACCTACCTGATTGATGAGAAGGGAACCATCGTCAAGGCGATGGGAAAGGTGAAGGCGGCAGAAAATCCGGGAGAGCTGCTTGCCTTGGTGTGATGTCCCAAGGAGATGTGGAGTAAATTGATTGGATTGCGGTGGTATCATTACTGACGAGAATCGAGTATTAGGTTTGTCTCCATATATTGACCGGATAATTTGGTTGCCTTAGTGGACTGATCAGTGAGCGACAGAAATTGGGTATTACCTGTCTTGGCTGAATGGGGTATTGGCATTTTCTGTTTGAATTCTGGCTAACTGTTAATCTTATTTCGGCCAAGAATGACATCGTATTAGTAGCCCAGAGAAGATATCCTGTTTGTACAGATCCATGAGAAATTCGGGAGAGAGCCATTCTATTTCCTGGCAGATATTTCAGTTGTTAGATAAGCAGAATTTGTCTATTGATTTTATTCTATATATGGAAATAATTTTTTATTTTTGAAAGAATTTCGCTTTACTGCACTAGTTATCTAGTATATAATTCCATTTAAGGATAATAAAATTTCAAATATGGAATTAAATTCGCAGAACTTTCTATATAAGTCAGAGAAATACCGAAGTTCGGCTATCGTGAACGGTGTCACAATGGCTGGACCACGTGCCCACCTGAGAAATATTGGACTAGCCACGGAGGACATGGCAAAGCCGTTTATCGGAGTTGTCAACACGTACAACGAGATGCATCCAGGTCATTTCCATCTCGATAAACTTGGAGAATTGGTAAAGGCAGGTGTCTGGCAGGCTGGTGGTATTCCATTTGAGACTAATACCATCTCAATTTGCGATGGCTACTCCCAAGGAAATGACGGAATGTGTTCTGTCTTGCCTAGTCGGGAAATCATTGCTGATTCCATCGAGGTATTTGCGAAAGCTCAGAAGTTTGATGGCCTTGTTCTCATAGGAGGATGCGATAAAATTGTGCCAGCCTTGATTATGGCCGCTCTTCGCGTGAATCTTCCCACTGTGATTCTCACAGGAGGACCGATGCTTCCTGCCTTTTACCACGGCAACCAGTATGCAACCTATGAACTCAAAGAGATGACCGGTAAGGTCTTGCGTGGGGAAATCAGTCAAGCTGAGTACGAGCGTATGGAAGGGGACTTCTCTCCAACACCTGGTTCGTGCGCCATGATGGGGACGGCGAATACGATGTCGATTATCGCTGAGGCTCTTGGTCTGACCGTGCCGGGGTGTTCCACGGCTCTTGCTGTTTCTGGAAGGAAACGGCGGGCAGCAAAGCTCTCCGGCATCACTGTCATGAAAGCTGTCGAACAAAACATAAAACCGCGAGATATCGTTACTCAGGGGATGCTCGAGGATGCAATGCGTGTTGGATTGGCTATCTGTGGTTCGTCCAACATGAGTCTTCACATGCCGGCCATCGCCCACGAGGCAGGCCTCAATCTTTCCCTCAAGATGATTAACGAGCTTTCTTCCACTACTCCAACCATCGTGAAGACAAAACCATCGGGTAAATATACTTTGTTTGATCTTGACATGGCTGGAGGTTGTGGCGCGGTGCTCAAACATCTCGATGGATTAATCAACCTTGATCGCATGACCATCAATGGCAAGACGCACAGGGAGAATATAAAGGGCATTACCGAAATCGACGAGAATGTCATCCATACAATGGACCATCCATATAGTCCGTGCGGTTCGCTTGTTGTGCTTTCGGGATCCCTTGCACCGGACGGGTGTATCGTCAAGCAGACAGCAGTCAGTGAAAACATGAGAAAGCATACTGGTCCTGCCCATTGTTTTGATAGTGAAGAAGAATGTGTCGAGGCAATTTTACATGGAAAAATCAAGAAAGGCGAGGTGCTTGTCGTTCGCTACGAGGGCCCGAAGGGGGGGCCAGGGATGCGAGAGATGCTCACTGCGACAGCGGCTCTCGTTGCCATGGGCTATGGCGAGAGTGTTGCTCTAGTGACCGATGGAAGGTTTTCGGGGGCAACCCGTGGACCTTGTATTGGACATATCTCACCAGAGGCGGTTTGCGGTGGACCAATTGCTGCAGTGCATGACGGAGATTTGATTTCCATTGATATTACAACCCGGAAGATAGACCTTTTGATTGATCCAAAAGAGCTTGCTATGCGCCTTACTCACCTTGATTGTGTTTTGAAAACGAAAAAGGCAGAAGGCTATCTTGCTCGCTATAGAAAAAATGTGTCATCGGCTGCCCATGGTGCCGTGTTGGAATAGGAGAATACTATGAGTGCATATTTGGAAGGAATCATCGTACCTCTTCTGGTTCCTGGAAAGCTTGATGGATCATTCGATGAACAATTGTTTGCCGCACATGTTGATTTTCTTGCTACATCGGGTGTGAAAGGGTTATTTGTTGGTGGTACGACAGGTGAATTCGTCAACTATACCGACGACCAACGCCGAAGAATGCTTGAGATTGTTGTGCGGCATGCCAACGGATTGCATATTCTCTATAACATCACATCAATGTGCAGGGAAGAAATGTGCCGGCATATCAGACATGCCCAAAAACTCGGGGTTTCTTGCGTTTCCGTTACAGCTCCATACTACCATAAGTACGATAAAAAGTCCTTGGTTGCATATTTCAAGCAAGTAGGGACGCTTGCCGATGGATTGAATCTCTTTGCGTACAACATGCCGGGCATGACAGGTAACCCACTTACCCCAGATATGGTGGGTGCAATATGCGAGGCAGCTCCTAACCTGAAAGGAATCAAGGACAGTAGCATGAACTTTACCACTTTGCAGGAATTCTTGCTCGCTGCTCCTTCCGGTTTTGAAGTCGTAACAGGCAACGATGCTGAAATCATGGCATCAGCAGAGGTTGGCTGTAAGGGGGCCATTGTGGCGATGGCCAATGTCTATCCTGCATTATGTGTCGGGATTTTTAAGTGCCTGGCTGAAGGAGACAAAGAACAGGCGTGGAATTATCAAAAGAGGATTATCAAATTGCGCTTTGCCTGTCGTTCCACGATGCCAGTCATGTCCCACAAGTATTTGCTGGAGTTGCAAGGTAGGCGCATGGGGATAGCCCACTTTCCGATGCGAGAGTTGACGGAGAACGAAAAGGAAACGCTCCGAGCTGCGGCAACGGAATATGGAATGTAAATTCCAAATCAAGTAGCGACGCTTAATACGTTATTACGCCAATGAACAGGAGGAACAAAATGAAAAAAGCATTGGGCATTTTATCGGTTCTGTTATTAAGCACTGCGCTCTTCGCGCAAGGGGGAAACGAAGGAGGTGGAAGTGTTTCCTCATCGGGAAGCAACTGGCCCAAGGAAGTCGTGACAATTATCTGCCCGTCAGTTGCAGGGGGTGGTACGGATGCCACAATTCGTGCGTTTTCCGACACTTGGGGAAATGCGATTGGCCAGAACGTGGTCGTGACCAACTACAAGGCAACTCCGGTTGCTATGCAGGCTTGTGCGGATGCCAAACCGGATGGGTACACGGTTGTTTGTCATCAGAATACCGCAATATGCCAATATGTGACAGGAACGCTCGCAATCAATCCAATAAAAGATTTGGCCTTGGTTGCTGCGCTCCCATACATGGGAGAACAGGCATTGATTGTTCCTGCAAATGCCCCATTTAACACCTTTACTGAATTCGTTGACTATGCAAAAGAAAATCCTGGCAAGTGTTCTGTGGCTATTGCAACTGGAGGTCCTGCCCAATTTCTGTGGGGTACCGTGATGCGTGATTGCGGAGTCCAGCTCAAGACTGTAGTTGCGGCCAATACCACCGATAAACTCACTAATATTGCTGGTGGTTTCATCGATTGTGGCCAGGTCGATGTGGCCAATGCCGAGTCTTACGAAAAAGCTGGCAAGGTCAAAGTCATCGGTGTGCTCAGTTCAACGGGCAAGGATCTCGAGGGTTGGCCTGCCCATTGGCACACTTTGCAAGTACAGGGTTACAATATCGGCTGGGATATGCGTCTCTATATGTGGGCACCTGCCAAGACCGATGAAGCGACTCTGAAAGCCATGAACTCCTCGCTGAAAGCAGTCATGGAAGACGAAGGAGTCAAGGCGACGCTGAAGAAGATGGGGGCCCGTGCCGAATGGTATGACCTAGAAGAAAGCCGCAAGATTCTACAAAACGAGTATGACAGCATTCTTGCTACGGGCAAGGATCTCGGAATCGCAGCTTCTGGACGGTAATTGGATTTAATTGGAAGGAGATGTATGTCCTGTCTGGGCATACATCCCGATTTCAAGGGGAACGTCATGAAAGTGAAATACGACAAACTATTCGCTGCTGTGTGCCTGATTTCCGTCATCGTGCTTTTTATAAGCACGCGGCAGATTCGTGACCTAGCGAGCGAAAGTGATCCTGGGGCCAGAGTCTTTCCGTATATCGGCGAGACTCTACTTGCCATCTGTTCGATTCTCGTGCTGTCCAGTAAGGATGATGGTACGGAATCTTGGCTCAATAAAGAAAGCGGCAGGCGCCTTCTGATTGTTTTCGGTTGTTCGATTCTCTATGCCATCTCCATTGTCTGGCTTGGATATCTCGTCAGTACTTTTTTTTGTGTCATCGGGTTCATCTACCTGCTCAGAGGAGAAAACAGGGTCAAACCGATTGTCGTGGTGGTTATGACCATTGTTCTTGCCGTTGGACTTTATCTGTTGTTCACGAAAGGCTTCTCCATCATGTTGCCTAAAGGCAAATTGTTCAATGGAGGGTATTGATCATGTCAAACTACCTTGCTGCATTGTTGTTGTGTTTCCAGCCGGCAAATTTCATATTGCTTCTGCTCTGTGTCCTTGCAGGAATTATTTTCGGAGCGATTCCGGGACTAAACGGAAGTCTCGGCATTTCATTGCTTTTGCCTTTGACGTTTGGTATGTCGACCAATGCCTCGTTCGGAATGCTTTGCGGTATGTATGTTGGTGGCGTGTCTGGTGGTTTTATCTCCGCTGTGTTGCTTGGCATTCCCGGCACACCATCGGCGATTGCAACCTGCTATGACGGATACCCGATGAGTAAAAGGGGAGAGGCGGCACGCGCGCTTTCCTTGGGCATCATTGGATCTTTTATCGGCGAGGTTTTTTCGGTCGCCATAGCAAGTTGCATGTGTACCTTCATTGCTGACTTGGCATTGAAACTTGGTCCGTGGGAGTATTTTAGCCTTTGTGCTTGTGCCATCACGCTTGTTGCCGCACTGTCAAAGGAAAATATG
The DNA here is from genome assembly GCA_017161305.1 of Treponema ruminis. Lineage (GTDB taxonomy): Bacteria > Spirochaetota > Spirochaetia > Treponematales > Treponemataceae > Treponema_D > Treponema_D ruminis. Next base: position 2,756,487 of record CP031518.1, read on the forward strand.
GCAAAAGGTATGATGGCCGCTGCGATTGGCCTCTTGATTGGCTGCATCGGGCTCGATCCTATTACCGGGGTACCCCGATTTACCTTTGGAGAGAAGAATCTGACCGGTGGTATCGACATTACGGCTCTGATGCTTGGAGCATATGCGCTCTCTCAAATTGCGAAAAGCTATGCCCGTGGTTCCCAGAAATTACCGGACGTCAAGGTCGATATTACAGGCAATGGTCTCATTGCCAGTGATTTTACCAGCAATATCGTTACCATTGTGAAGGCGCTCATGGTTGGTCTCTGGATTGGTTTTCTCCCGGGAATGGGTTCTGCTCTCTCTAATATGGTCTCCTATTCGTTCTGTAAATCGACCAGCAAACACCCAGAGCGGTTCGGAACAGGTTGCCCAGAAGGTATTCTGGCTTCCGAAGTTTCGAACAATGCAGCCACAGGGGGAGCACTGATCCCGATGATTTCCCTCGGTATTCCAGGTGACGGAGCAACCTCTCTCCTTCTTGGTGCGCTGACCATTCATGGACTGACTGCCGGTCCGCTCATGATGCAACAGCATCCTGTTACAAGCTACCTGTTCTTTGCCTACATGCTTGTCGGTGCTTTTATTGTCCTGGCAGTCGAGATGCTAGCCAAACGCTGGTTCCCCTATATCCTGAAAATTCCTTACCACTACTTGTATACGGCAATATTGGTGATGTGCTATGTTGGCTCTTTCACCTCGACCAATACCATGTTCAATGTGCGTGTGATGATTGTTATCGCCGTACTTGCATTGTTCATGGACGTTGCACGGGTGCCGATGAGTCCGCTCATCCTCGCCTATATTCTGAGCAGTAGTCTTGAGGAATATTTACGTAAAGGGATGACGTATTCTCCAGAAGGTGCCGTGACCTTTGTGAAGCGGCCACTCTCTTTGCTCTTCCTTCTGATTGCCCTCGGGTGTGTCATCGCTCCGGTGATTCTTCCGTTGATTCGGAAGGATAAAGGAAAGGTGGCAAATGGTTCCAAGTTGGAAGACTAATCACCCCGAACTGGACGACGAAAGAGACGTAGGTGTTTATGAGAGACTTCTAGAACAATTGACTTTTCGCTTTTTGCCCCTCAAGAATTGCAAAAGGAGTTGCATATCATGAACGTCGACCAACAGAAAGAAATTCAAGCGAAATTGTTGTGTTATTCGAGCCTGAAAGCTATCCAGATTCTCAGTGCCATGGCGTTTCGCAAAAAGGAATGTGGAATTAATGACATCGGGCAACTCACCAGTCTTCCGGCCAGTACAATCCATCGCGTTCTTCAGGAACTGGTTGAATGTGGATTAGTTGTAAAGGTTCGGACCAAATATCGGGTTGGAACAATGGCGAAAGTCCTGTTCCAACTCTTCGATGATGACGATTATGTTCTCGATGCTGCTTCCTTGGAGATGACGCGCCTTAATGATTTAACCTGCGAGACGGTTCACCTGATTGCACTGGAGAACACAGATGCGGTTTATATCGCCAAGCGCGAGGCGAAGAACCAGATTGGTTTGCGTTCGGTGGTTGGCAAGCATATTCCGCTCTATTGCACGAGTGGTGGCAAACTTCTTCTCGCTTTTCAGAACGAAAAGTGGATTGATTTTTATCTTGAAACAGTTCCTAGGGCAAAATTGACCGACCACACGATTGTCGGCAAGGACGAATTGCTCAAGGAACTGGAGAAAGTTAGAAAACAGGGATATGCAGTCGACCGCAGTGAACACAATCCAGAAGTTGTCTGTGTTGCGGCCCCTATTTTCTATCCGAGCGGTCAGATTGCCTGTACGATTGGTGTAGCAACACCGAAATATCGTATTACCGAGGAGAAACTCGAGCAATTCCTCCAAGAAGTACTTGTTAGCGCCAAGCGAATTACCGAGAAACTCGCTCAGTAAATGGCATGAGAAACAATAGCCAAAATGGTCAAAACCTACAGGGTTTTGATATGCTTCATCACAAATAAAAGGAAGTTTATTATGAAGATAAGTGAAAAGTTGAAAGAAATGGGAATCATGCTCCCGTCGAAGAAACCTGGTGGTGTCTATAAACCAGTCGTACAAGTTGGCAGGGAACTCTATGTCTCAGGGCAAGGATGTGCCGTTGGTGGTAAGCCAGCTTTCCAAGGGAAAGTTGGAGCCGAGTGTACACTGGAAGACGGCAAAACTGCAGCGAGAATTTGTGCAATCAATGCGCTCGGTGCGCTTGCCGATTATCTAGGCGACATCGATAAGGTTGATTGCATTGTAAAAACACTGGCTTTCGTGAACAGCACACCGGACTTCAGTCAGCAACATCTCGTTGCCAATGGCTGCTCGGAATTCCTTCGTGACCTGTTCGGGGAAGAGAAGGGGGTTGGTGCTCGTTCAGCGATTGGCGTGGCACAGCTTCCTGGCAATATTCCCGTTGAAATCGAGTTTGTTTTCGAGGCGAAGGTGTGAGCGATGGACCTGTATGACTTCAAGGGGGAAGAGTCGGTAAGAAGTCCTCAGTTGGTCTACCATGTTGATTTGATTCGGCACAATACCCGACATCTGGTGGAAATGGCTGGTTCGACCAAGCGTCTATTTCCCCATGTGAAGTCGCACAAAATTCGGGAAATGGTACGCATGCAGATTGAAGAAGGGATTCATAACTTCAAGTGCTCTGTGCTTTCTGAATTGCAAATGGTGGCAATGGAGGGAGGGGAGCGTGCGTTGCTTGCCTATCCGTTAGTCGGACCAGCCGTGGACGATTATTTGACGCTTTGTACTAGGTATCCCCAGACGGAGCTCCTCTCAACGGTCGATGATGTTGGAGCTGCGATGGTTCTTTCGTCGAAAGCATTGGCAAAAGGGATTCGGGCGGCGGTTCTGATTGATGTCGATCCAGGAATGCATCGTACCGGTCGTTCTTATGAAGAGGTGCCGATATTTGCACAAAAGATTGTGGAACTCAAAGGTCTTGAGCTCAAGGGCCTTCATTGCTATGACGGTTTTTATAGTGTTCCATCACTGGAAGAAAGAAAAAAGAATGCTCGCGCTTTGATTGTCCGAATCAACAGCCTGAAAAGCAATCTTCTATCTTCAGGTATGGACATGTCGCTTGTTGTGGTAGGGGGGAGCGGGACTTTTCCGATTTATGCAACGGAGAGCGATTTCCTTCTTTCGCCTGGGACCCTTTTCATCAATGACTGGGGTTATGAATCGAAATTTCCTGATCTTGACTTTACGCCTGCAGGGGAAGTGTTGGCTCGGGTTGTGAGTTGTCCTGATGATGGGTACTTCACAATCGATTTGGGTACCAAGGCTATTGGAGCAGGGAAAAACGGCGTTTCTGGTCGAATTTCAGGTATGAGCCATATCGAGTCCGTCTTCCAGAATGAGGAGCATTGGGTGTTCCGTATGGAGAAAGGTCATGAGAACGAACGGCCAATGGTGGGGACGGTTGTCCATGTTGTGCCGTGGCATATCTGTCCGACAACGAATCTTTATCCGTATGTCCTTACCGTCGAGGATAGGCGAATTACCGGTTCTTGGGATGTCTATGCCCGGTTTCGGGGTATTAGAGCGTAATTGCAAAGGAAGACAAACATGCGTATTGCAATCAAAAATGGGACAATAGTTGATGGGACGGGAAAGCCTGCATATCGTGGGGATCTTCTTATCGATGGAGGCCTTATTTGTCAGGCCGGAGGAACAGTTTCTGGAAAAGTCGATGAAACCGTTGATGCTACTGGTCTGCTCGTGACTCCCGGTTTCATTGACATCCATCGCCATTGTGATATCCAGCCTCTCATCAATCCTCGATTTGGGGAAATAGAGGGACGACAGGGCATCACGACGGTGGTTGCTGGTAATTGCGGGTTGGCCAATGTACCGTTTACAGAGCAATCTGGTGATGATGTACTTGCCTTGGTTCGTCCTTGCCTTGGTCCGGTTACGAGGAGGACAACATTTCCAAGTTATCAAGCCTATATAGAAGCGCTCTCGAAAGGTGGACTTAGCCTCGAATTTGGATTCCTTGCTGGTACCGGTGCAATCAAGTCGGCTGTCAAAGGTTTTTCCAAAGAGCCTTTTTCTGAACAAGAGCTGAAGCGCGCAGTTGCTTTTATGCACGAGGCGATGGATTCTGGAGCTCTTGGTGCATCGATGGGAATCATGTATCCTCCCGAGCGTTATAACTGTATCGATGACTATGTTGCCTTACTTCGCCCTGTAGCCGAAGCTGGTCGGATTGTCTCTTGCCACATGCGTGGCGAAAGTGACAGCCTTGTCTCTTCTGTTGCAGAAGCCATTGAGATTGCTAGGAGGACTGGCGTACGATTCAACATCAGCCACTTCAAATCGAATGGCAAACGCAATTGGCGCAAGAAAATATTTGAAGCGGTTTCTTTGATTGATCAGGCAAGAACCAATGGAATCATCATGACTTGTGATTTCTATCCCTATGCAGGAGGAAGCACGACGCTTCAGTCTCTGATTCCTCCGGACTGTTTTATGGAGAATACCGAAGCCACATGTACGTTCCTTGCGTCAAAGAAAGGAGTTGAACGTCTTCGGGAATCCATTACGCAACGGTTCCCAAAATGGGACAACATGGTTCTTGGCATTGGATGGGATAGAGTAATCATTTCCTATATTCCTGTTCCTGAGTATGCATCGCTTGCCGGTATGGATTTCTCAAGAGCTGCAAAAATGACTGGTATGGATGAGGCAATGTTACTCGCAACCCTGTTTGTAAAGGCACATGGAGATGTTGGCATCGTAATTATGAGTATGGATCCGGAAGATGTGGCTTTTGTCGCTACGCTTCCATATAGCTCGGTTATTTCCGATTCCTTGTATCCTACAAGCGGGCATCCGCATCCCCGCCTTTATGGGTCGTTTCCGGCATTTCTCCGGACATACGTCTGCGAGAAACATTTACTATCGCTTCCCGAGGCAATCGCAAAAATGACCGATATGAATGCTGAGAAGATGGGATTGTCCGATAGAGGTACCCTCGAAGTTGGGAAACGGGCAGATGTGAATGTGTTTGCCTTGGATGCCTTTCATGACTTGGCAACTTACCGAGACCCCTGCCGCCTTGCCGAAGGGCTTACACTTTCTCTCGTGGGGGGAGAGGTCGTGGTACGGAACGATGTATGGCAGGAATCCAGAAAAGGTTCTTTGGTTTTGGCGCAAAGCAAGGCGTGAATAGCAAATGGATTGATGGTTCTTTGCCCTAGTACCTTTCACAATGAGGTAGGGCAAGGATACCATGCTCTATATATTTTTGATACGTTTCCGAGAAATTTTTCCGAATCCTGGCACTCGCACTAGGGGATGCCTTGAGTTATAATCAAAAGGGGAAGCTCTCTCTGAGAGGAACAAACGTTTGTTTGCCAGGAATTAGGTGAGAAGAATGATGATCCTAGACGATTGAATTCCTTCAATTTTACCATGAAAGGCCATGCGCCATGGAGGAGAAACAGATGAGCGAAAAAGAACAAATTCTGGATGTGATGAGAAAGGCTGGCCAGCCGTTGAATGCAGGCAAGGTCGCTGAACTGACCGGGCTGGACCGGAAGGTCGTGGACAAGACGTTTGCGGAGATGAAGAAAACGGGAGAGATCGTATCTCCGGTACGGTGCAAATGGGAACCGGCAGTCAAATAAGAGGGATTCCTGTGCGAAGACTATCCTTCTCGTGTAAGAGGAACGGGGGCCAGGGCTGACTTCCCAAGGGTATGCGATGATACACCATATCTCTGTGCAGCAGCCCAGTTTTCCGGACCGTTTTCTTTCCCTTTTGGATCTTGACCATGCCAAGGATGAGTTTTCTTTCAAGGCGGGGAGAACCAATGGTCGCTCAATCCAGAAGGGAATCGACTCGCTTTCCGCCCAAGGGGGCGGAACGTTGGGCATACCCGCCGGATTCTGGGCGTGCTCTCCAATCGTCCTGAAGTCGGGTGTACAGCTTCGTCTGGAACGGGGAGCCCTGCTCAAATTCATCAAGCACAAGGAAGATTACCCTCTGGTTGTTACCGACTATGAAGGCCAGAGCGCCATCCGTACCGTCTCTCCGATTTCCAGCGAGGGCGCGGTCAATATCGCCATCACGGGCGCCGGAATGATTGACGGCAGCGGTGATCTTTGGCGCCCTGTCAAGCGGTTCAAGGTCACCGATTCCCAGTGGAACACGCTCCTCGATAAGGGTGGCAAAGTGCTTGCAGGCAAGGAACTGGTCTGGTTCCCGACCGAGACCAGCTATCTGGGAGCCCTACGGTTGGCGGCCGGGAAAGGGGAGGACGATCTTCAAAGCGCCCAGTCCTCTTGGGATTTCTATCGTCCGGTGCTGGTCGATTTGAAGCATTCCAGGCAGGTGTTGCTTCAAGGGGTCACCTTCACCGATTCCCCGGCATGGTGCATCCACACCTATTTCTGCGAGGATGTGACCGTTGACGGAATCCAGGTCAAGAATGCTTACTGGGCCCAGAACGGTGACGGGATCGACGTGGAGTCATGCCGGAACGTCGAGATCAAGGATAGTGTGTTCGAAACGGGAGACGACGCCATCTGCCTGAAAAGCGGGAAGAACGCCCAAGCCCGGAAAACTCCGGGGCCGTGCGAACTGGTGTGGATTCATGATTGTACCGTCTTTCGAGGACATGGGGGATTCGTCATCGGGAGCGAGATGTCGCGTGGGGTCAGAGACATTCTTGTCCAGCGCTGCCTTTTCCTTGCCACTGATGTTGGGGTGCGCGTCAAGAGCGCCCTCGGGCGGGGCGGCGTGGTCGAGGATATCGACATCCAGGATATCCGGATGGTCGGCATCAAGCACGAATCCATCATCCTTACCATGGGATATGCGCTGAACTCGATAACCATGGACGAGCAACCCGTCCAGGAGAGCGAGGAGGACATCCCCCTTTTCCGGGATATCCACATGGATGGAATGTGTTTCCTTGGCCAACAGGCAAAACTCCGGATTGTCCCGCTACCGGGCAGGGATGATACAATCCAGAGAATCACAGTCAATGGTACTCTCTATAATGGGGCGGTACTTGTTGGTTGAACGAGTTGGCAAAAGCAAGAGGAGGCTTCATGTCCGTAATCACTATCATTCTGGCGGCTCTGACCGCTGTGGAGTGTTTCTTCATCTTCTACTTGGAGACAATCGCCACTACCTCACAGAAGACTTCCAGGGTTTTTGGAATGAGCATCGACGAGCTGAACCGGAAATCGGTGGATGTGCTCTTCAAGAACCAAGGCGTATATAATAGCCTGATTGGCGTGCTGATCCTGCTTTCGCTCTTTGTATTTGCCAGCAAGATGGCGGTCATTTGCCTGATGGGGTACATCGTGGCGGTAGCCATATACGGCAGCTTCACCAGTAATCCCAAAATCATCCTGATGCAGGGAGGGTTGCCAATCCTTACGTTGGTTTCCTGTTTGTTCTGATACCGACACAGGCTAAAAGCCGAGGTTCCCGCATCGGGAAAGAGTGTCTGTACCGTTGTGACAGGACGGCAGGTTCCTCGCAGAAGAAGTTGCGGAATCTCCCTGTCGGAAGGGAAGATTCCGCCTGGGAAGGAATGGCTTGGTTATTCGGTTTGTCCGATGGCGCATTTGCTGGTCAGCAGCCCGATTTTGTTGACCGGCTTGAACAGCGAAGCCTTGCCAGCGCTACCCGTGAGGTCAATCCAATGCTCCAGCGCCTTCTTTACCGCATTCTCTTCTTCCATCATCAGCTGGATGTAATCCATTTTGGGATTTGCCTTGAGCTGGCTGATCAGCTCGTTCCTGCAAGCGGAGAACATGTCTGTGACCACGTTGACCTTGTTGATGCCAGCCTCGACGGCTTTCATGATGTTCTCGTCTCCGCTTCCGCTCCCGCCATGCAAGGCGATCGGCATGCCTCCGGTGCTATCCTTGCAGGCCTTGATGCAGTCGAAGTTGATATGGGGGATGATGCCGGCAGGATAGTCTCCATGGGCGGTACCGACGGCGATGGCGATGCAATCCACACCGGTCCGCTTGACAAAGTTTGCGGCGTCCTTCGGATCGGTATAGATCCCTTTCTTGTCGTCACCGTTCATGGCGATGCCGACATGCCCGAGCTCGCCCTCGATGCCCATGCCAAACTGGTGGCATAGATCGGCGTAGGCCTTGGTCTTTGCGATGTTCTCCTCCATGGGAAGCAGGGAGCCATCATACATGATGGAGGTGAATCCATTTCGGAACGCATACATGACCCGTTCGTCGTCATTGCCGTGGTCGAGGCAGGTGGCGATAGGGACGGTCGCGTACTCGGCGAGCTTCTTGATCATAGGAATCAAGAGTTCTGCTTTTGCATGGCGACGCATCATGTTTTGCCCGAACAGGAAAATGACCGGCGCGTTTTTCTCAGACGCCGCAAGCACCATGCCCCGTGCCATTTCGAGGTTGATGGGACTAGTCGCGATAACTGCGTAGTGATTCGCCGCAGCGTTCGCAAGAATTGTTTTCATGTCTGTATACATAAGAGTTTTTCTCCTTCTAGACAGATGTTTGCTCGTGTATTTTCCGATAGTTTGTCAGGTTGACATATTGTTCACGGAAGCCATCGATGGTTTTCCCCATGATGGTGGCGGCGGCAAGATAGAGCACGTTTGCCTGGGTAATCTGCGCAATGCGGGTGAAAGAGTGGATGTCATCGCAGAAGACTGGATAGGTAGGTGCAATCAGTACGACATCGGAAAGCCCCGCAAGCGGAGATTCGCCGTTTGTCGTGAAGCTGATGATTTTCGAGCCATGTGATTTGGCGATACGGGCCGCATCCACGATGCTGTGGGTCGTGCCAGAGCACGAGACCGCAACTAACACGTCGCTCTTGCTTGCGACCGGCAGCGCTAATTGCTCCAGCATGAAAGTGTCGGTATATGTGCTGATGTGTTTGCCGAGCCGCATGCATTCAGTTGCGCAGAAATGTGCGACCAGTTCGCTTCCGCCGATTCCAATGATGCAAAGGGTCTGGGCATCGGCAATCATCTGTCCTGCTTCTTCATAACACTTGCTGCCGGTTGTGTAGAAAGCACTTTCTACTGTATTGATGATTCCTGTGAAGGTGCTGTTGAAAATCTGTGGAATCGAGCTGCCCCATGTGATAGAGGATTCGGCACCAATTCCTGGTTTTGAAAACGCCACTTTCAACTCTTTGAGTCCATGTGCGCCCATGCTTTTGCAGAAACGGACAACGCTGGACTTGCTTGTTCCGGATTTTTGGGTGATTTCGTTCAAAGTGAGGGCCGCGAGCTGGGAGGAGTGCGCAAGCAGGAAGTCTGCGACTTTCTGCTCTTGGCCACTCAATTTGCCATAGCGTTCTTGGACCGCAAGCTCAAATTTGTTCAGTTGTTTTCCCATCGCGACACACCTTGCGTGAAATTTGTTTCAGTTTCTTCATGATAACAGTGGTGTTTGACGGTGACAATACCCAAATTTAGGCATTTTCTTGAAAATAATTTCATTTTTTTCTTGACTGCACTCCATCTCTCGCTGTTCAATCATACTAAGGCTTGCTTCAGAAAATAAAAAAGCCTGTTAGGAGGAAACGCGATGAAGCGCAGTTTGATGATTGTTGCCGCACTGGTGGCAGGTTCCGTGATGTTCGCCAATGGTGCCAAGGAATCTGCATCTCCGGCCCCGCAGCCTGTGGAAGAAAAACAGATGACTCATGAAGAGCTGGTTGCAGCAGCTCAGAAGGAGGGGACGCTTACCATTTACACCCATAGCAGTCGTACCGCGAAGGCGGCGAGTGGCTTTGAAGCCAAGTACGGCATCAAGGTGTCCGTATCCCAGTTGAAGGACACGGAAATGATCGACAAGGTCTCCAAGGAAGCGGTTGCCGATGTCGATGGTGCCGATCTTGTTTTCTGCCAGGATGGTTCCAGAATCTATCCCGAACTGTATTCTACGGGATATGTAGTCAATTACGTCCCTGCCGAATTCAAGGACCAGATTCCTTCGCAGTACAGCGACCCGCTGGTTTGGGAGATGATGACCAAGCTGTTCATCTACAACAACGAGAAGGCAGGAAATCCCCTGACCAACGTGTGGCAGCTGACCGAGCCTGAGTTCAAGGGCCGCCTGCAGTTCAAGGATCCGTTCTCGGAAGCCGTCAACATGAACTTCTTCGCCATGGTCACGAGAGATGATTGGGCTGGCAAGCTTGCCAAAGCCTATAAGGACTACTATGGGAAGGATATCGTGCTGACCACGAAGAACGCCGGATACGAGTGGATCAAGGGCCTGTACAAGAATGGCGCCGTCCTTGGCAAGAGCGATACCACGCTTGCAGAAAATGTCGGAGCCAAGGGGCAGGATGTCCAGCTGGTCGCATTGATCACCAGCAACAAACTCCGGACTGCGGCGGCGAAGAACCTTGCGCTTGCCATTTCGGAAGGGTGCGAGCCGTTTATTGGATTCCAATATCCCGCCTACATGTTCATCACCAAGAACGCGAAGAGTCCAAACGCGGCCAAACTATATGCCGAATACGCGATGACGGATGAGGGCTGGAAGGTGTTCGACACGGTGGGCGATTATTCTCCTGTCGCCTCGATCGCCAAGAACAGCGAGGATGGCAAATCCATCGCCGACTGGGAGAATGTCGTCGTCACCGAAGATCCTCAGTGGTGTGCGGAGGCAAGGGCTGATGTGGAGGAATTCATCTCCGGCCTGTATTGATTGGTTTTCCTCTGATGGGGTTCCGACATCGCCGGGACCCTGTCTCTTCTTTGTTTCATTTCTTCATTTTGTGGAGGATTTCCCTTGCAACGCATACTTTATAGGGTAAGACGCTTCTTTTCGAAGCCATATAATGTAATCCTCGTGGCCATGTGTGTGGTGCTGGCCTATCTGACACTGCTCCCGATGCTTTCCATGATCAAGGATACAGTGACAGTTCACGTCGCCGAGACAATGAGGCTGAAAAAGCCCGTTGGTTCCTTTACGTGGGGACACTGGCGGAAGGTGCTGTTTGATGCAAACAGTCTGTCTATCTTCTACCGCCCCTTCTGGAACTCGTTGGTCACAAGCCTTGGAGCCTGTCTGTTCTCTCTCCTGTTCGGCGGATTTTTCGCATGGTTGGTCACCAGAACCAACTTGCGCTGGAAGAGACCGCTTTCCGCGTTGTTCATCTTCCCCTACATCATGCCGAGCTGGACGATTGCCCTTGCTTGGTACAACGTCTTTAAGAACACGGTTGTCGGTGGGGTGCCTGGTTTCTTTACCGCGGTGACTGGACTGGAAACACCCAACTGGTTCGCGTATGGAGCGTTCCCCATCGCGCTGGTGACAGGTATACATTACTCTCCGTTCGCCTACATCATGATTGGAGGCATTCTGAGAAATATGGACGCGAACCTTGAGGAAGCTGCCATGATGTTGCACGCCTCCCAAGGCAGGATTATGAGGAAGATTACCATTCCCATGGTGCTTCCCGCCATTCTCTCCACATTCCTTCTGGTCTTTTCTTCTGCGATGAGTTCTTTCGCTGTTCCTCAATTCCTCGGGTTGCCAGTCCGCTATCAGGTGCTTACTACCCAGCTTTTCCGGACGCTCAACGGCCTGAACCCCGGCCAAGGATACTGCATCGCGATGGTGATGATTCTGCTCGGGGTGGCGATTCTCGCCTTCAACCAGCGTCTGACGGGTGTCAGGAAGAACTATACGACTATTACAGGAAAAAGCAGCAACATCAGTCTGATCAATCTGCGTGGGGTACGCACCCCGCTGTCCGTCATCGTGCTGGTTGCGGTCATTGCCGTTTCGGTTCTTCCCTTGGTAAGTTTTGCCTTCGAGTCCATCCTTCTGGTTCCTGGAGACTATTCGTTCCACAACCTGACCTTGCAATTCTGGATTGGAACCGCTGAACAGAACAGCATTGCCAATTCCGAGCCGGGACTGCTCCGCAATTCAGCCTTGTGGTATGCACTGTGGAACAGCATCAGGCTGTCCGTGGTCTGTTCGCTCTCTGCTGGAATTCTGGGCTTCCTTGCCGGGTACGCCATTGTCAGGGGCCGGGGAACCCGTCTTGCCACCGTGGTGGACAACCTTGCTTTCTTCCCGTATCTGATGCCATCTATGGCCTTTGGCGCCATTTACTTGTCGATGTTCTCGACTCGGAACGGCATCATACCGTCGCTCTACGGAACGTTTTTCTTGCTGGTGCTGATTGGTACCGTGAAGTATATGCCGTTTGCCAGCCGTAGCGGCATCAATGCGATGATGCAGCTCTCGACGCAGATTGAAGAGGCCGGCGAAATCATCGGAATCGGCTGGTTCAAGAGAATGCGCAGGTTGGTCATTCCCATTCAGAAGGCAAGCTTCCTTTCCGGATTCTTGCTTCCGTTCATCAGCTGTATGCGTGAACTCTCGCTGTTCGTATTGCTCGTTACGCCGAACAACCGGGTGCTCACCACGCTATTGTTCTACTATAACGAGAAAGGCTGGAGCCAGTATTCGAATGGCATCAACTTGTTGATTGTCCTCATCGTCCTTTTCATCAATTGGGCTGTCAACAAGGCGACCGGGGCGTCCATAGACAAAGGCATAGGAGGTTGAATATGCCAAATATCGAACTGAGACATCTTACAAAAAAATTTGCGAACTTCACGGCTGTCGATGATTTGTCCATCAACATCGATGACGGAGACTTCATCACGTTGCTTGGTCCGTCAGGTTGCGGAAAAACCACGACGCTGAGGCAGATTGCAGGGCTTGAGACGCCGACAAGCGGAGAAATCCTGATCGACGGGAAAGTCATGTTTTCCTCGAACAAACTGGTGGACGTGCCGCCCAGCCAGCGTGGCGTGGGGTTCTTGTTCCAGAATTACGCGCTCTGGCCGCATATGACGGTATGGCAGAACATCGCCTTTGGCCTTGAGAATCTGAAATGGCCGAAGGATAAGATTGATGCTAGGGTGAAGGAATTGCTCGCGCTGTTGAGGATCGAGGAGTTCCCCAATCGGTATCCGGCAGAGCTTTCGGGAGGACAACAGCAGCGCGTGGCGATAGCCAGGACGTTGGCGACGAATCCAAGAATCCTGCTGATGGACGAGCCTCTTTCCAACTTGGATGCAAAGCTGAGGATGGAAATGCGCGCGGAGCTGAAGAGACTCCACCACGAGACGGGAGCGACGTTTGTGTACGTGACGCATGACCAGTTGGAGGCAATGACGCTGGCGACGAAAATTTGTCTCCTGAAAAACGGGAAGTTACAACAATATGCGCCACCGCTTGAGGTGTATGCCCGGCCAGCGAACACGTTCGTGGCGGATTTTGTCGGAAGTCCGTCTATCAATCTGGTAGATGCAGTGGTGAATTCCGTCGATGGCAAGAAGGTCATGCTCAAAATGGATGGATATGAGGCATCCATGGAAATGGGAGAAGCCTTCAAGAATGTCGAGAAGGGGAAAGCAAAGATCGGCATCCGGCCCGAGTACATCGCGCTCGGGGAAGAAGGTGTTCCTGCAAAGGTGCTCTCCTCGCTGCCGAGCGGCATGGAGACGATCGTGCACCTCGAACTGCATGCGAGGCTGAACCTGACTTGCGTGGTCTTTGGGCAAAAGGACTATGCGGTTGGCGAGGAACTCAGGGTTTCCTTCCCCACCAGCCACTGCATGCTCTTTGATGCCGATGGACGCATGTGCGGGCTTGGCAAGCTTACCTTCTGCTGAAACTGCGGCCGTTTCTTGTGGAATGAAACGAAACCACAAGGACAGATGTGGCCTGCAAGGGAACGAAGCTTGAGGAAGTAGCCGCTCAAATACAAGAGGCGGTTCTTGAGGAATTCCTCAATCTGCTTTGGCGGAGTTGCACCAGACTCCGCCAAAGAGCTGTGAGGAGCACTCCGGCAGGTTTGTGCCTGATGCCCTGCAACGCCTGCTTCCCCGAGAAACGGGGTGATTCCCTTTGTCTGGAAGAACAGGTGCCTATGCAGGGGCGCTTCGAAATCGCGAGCTTCTGGAGTATTGCGCGCGAACATCCAGAAGCTGGATAGGGCAAACTGCTTCACGATCTTCCACATCGACTCGACCACCGGATATTCCGTGGCCGGGCCGACGCCTGTGGTTCATCCTTGCATGCCATGCATGTCGGCGAAGTCCAAGATGAGATTCCAGTTGTACTCGTCAAGGTTGTGTTCGCCTGTCTTCATGTGGTATCCGATCATGCCCTTGTGCAGGGGCGTCTCCGGTTTGGGCATGGTCTTGCTCTCAAGACCTGTGAGCCCATATATCCTTTCATAGACCTCGCTGGCAAGGACCGCGCTGTCGAATTGTCCTTTCTGGTTCGCCCAGTTGTCGAAGGTCCTGCTTGTCGTATACAGGAGCCTCGGGGCAGCCAAGGCCAACAGCATGTGCTGGTCGAAGGGCATGCTGTTTTCGTTGTGGGCATACTGCCGGTAGTTTTTGCAGAACCAGTAGGGAAATCGGCCGGTAATCTGGGCGATGGTCTCTCCCGTACTGCCACGGGCAAGCGCATCACCGGAATTTCCCGCGCAGCTGCTTGCCGCCATGAAAAACCTTTGGTCTTGCGCAAGGGTCCAGAGGGCCGTTTTCCCTCCTCGGGAATGTCCAACCACGCAGACATGGCGCGCATCGATGAGGGGATCGGTTTCGAGGTAGTCCATGATCCTGCTGCAGCCCCATGACCAGGCGCTGATGGCGCCCCATGCGTTTCCCGGCCGTTGTTCTCCTGTGTATTCCGGGAAAAGCTTATGGAAACGGGTGGTGAATCCCTCGTCGTAATCGGGAGCAAGGTCCTGCGTGAGCACTACGGCCGTGGCATACCCGCGGGAGACAATCATCTCCGCCGGCCAAAACGAGCTCATGAAATGTCTTGCGGGATCCGCGTTGGCAATCCCCCTGTTGCCAATCATGAGAAAGCAGGGGCTTGCCTTTTTCGCGCTTGCAGGGATGAACAGCACGAACGTGAAGGAGAAGTGGATTCCTTTCCGTTCCGTCTCGATTTCGACGGTCCTGCGGATTGCCTGTCCTCCCATGAAGGTGCCGTCGCAACGTGAGTCTGCGAGACGGATCATGGTCTTGGCATCAGACATATCCGGAAGACAGCCATATTCCTGATTACGGAACATTTCCAGGATTTCAGGCCTCCGTTTCTTTTCCCACACTTCCTTCGAAGTGACAGGGGTGCCGTCGCTACAGGTAAACAGGTCGGGTACCGTTCTTCCCCGGTAATCAGGATTCATCAGCTTCATATGGGTTTTTCTCCTTTTTGGGATGATATTTGTTCTCTGTCGGCGCATGGCCGAACACTTTCTTGTAGACATGAAAGAAATACGAATAATCCTGGAATCCGAGATTCCGTGCGACTTCAGTAGCCTTGTTCTGGGGATTTTCCAGAAGGATCATTGCCTGGTTCATCTTCTTCAACGTCACATACCGGGAGAATCCGATACCGGTCTCCCGCTTGAAGAGCCGGGAAAAATACCACGGCGTGACATTGGCCCTCGTCGCGATATCCTGCTGGGAAATGTTCTTGGAGATGTTCTGGTCCAGGAAACGGATCGCATCCCGGACGATGAGGGAATAGGTTTCCGCTTTCGAGTCGATCGCCTGCAGTTCTTCCTGGATGGGATTCCCACCCTTGGTCGCAGATGGTTTCTTCTCATGTTTCGCGATGACCGAGGCAAGAGCGTTCTCAATGGCTTCTTTTGATACAGGCTTGAGCAGATAGTCTTCGACTCCAAGCTGCATTGCCGTACGGGCATACGCGAAATCATCGTATCCGGAGATGATGACGACAATCACATCGTCATTCCGTTCCCGTATGAGACGAACCAACTGAAGACCATCATATCCGGGCATCCGTATATCCGTGATGAGGATATCGGGAGCATGCTCCTTCACCAGATCAAGACCGGTGATGCCGTCGGTTGCCGTCCCGACGACACGGCAACGGAGTTTTTCCCAGTCCGTTGTCGTGGTGATTGCCTTTAATGCGATGCTGTTGTCGTCGATGATGACGACCGTGTACTTCCTATCCATTCTGATCCTCGATCGTTATGATGACCTTCGTGCCTGTCCTGGGGGAAGATTGGATTTCGAGCGTAGCCCTGTTTCCATAGGCGAGATGGAGGCGTTCCTTGACATTCGCGATGCCCATCCGGTTCTTTTGGGCTTGGAAGGACGGCTGGAGAACTTCCTCGATTCTCTCTTGAGACATCCCTGTTCCGTTGTCGGCTAGGGTGAGGGAGAGGACGCCCTGCCTCTTCAGACAGGCGAGCTCGAGCCGGCATACACCTATTTTCCGGGCGAAACCATGGACGATGGAATTCTCCACGAGCGGTTGCAGGATGAGGGAAGGAACAGTCTGCCCTGCCGCATCATCGTCGACGCGGATGGTGATGGTGAAACGGTCCGGATAGATGGATTGGTACAGGCCGAGATAGTCTTCAATCAAGGATACCTCCTGGGAGAGCAGCCACTCCTTTCCGGAATAGCCGAACATCATCCGGTAGAACTCGGCCAGTTTGCAGATCATGTCGGAGGTGGCGTAATCGCCCGCCAGCTGGGCTTGGGCATTGATGGACTCGAGGACGTTGTAGAGGAAATGTGGATTGATCTGGGCTTGGAGCATGCCGTACCGCGCCATCAGATACTGGTATTCCGTCTGCTGGCGTGCCATTTCCTTCGATGCGTTCTCCTCCATCAGCTTCTGGATTCTTTTCCCGGATTCCGCCAGGCCTTCGGAGAGGATGGAGAGCTCTTTGTGAAAACGTACCGGAGATGCTTTGGGAGAGAAGTCACCCCCGGAGATTTGTTCGGCCTGGCTGAGGATTACCGAGATTTCCTTGTGCAGTCTCCGGAACACGAAGAGAAGGATAAGGAGCATGAGGGAAACGAAGAAGCAGGTGAAGAGAAGCAGGACATTGAACGACCAGCGCAACGCGAAGTTCTGCGTCTTTGGGTTGACGGTCTGCAGCAATGTCAGGTGCCCGTACGACAGAGGCGCCTCGACGGAAAAGGAATCCTTGCTTTCCATTTGGCCTGTCCGGCCATACAGCGTGACCCCCTCCGCATCCTTGATGGTGGAGACGTTGTCCGTTTTCCTGCTCAGTTCCTCGAAGAATCCGTCAAGTTTCCTTGTATCCATGGCGGCTACGAAGGTTCCGACGAAACGGAATGAGCTGCCATCGAAGATCGAGCGCATGCAGAGGAATTCTCCGGAAGGTCCGTGCGTGCAGAGGACGGCCCCGGATGGATTGTGGAGTTCCTCTTCGTGTGCCGCGATGACACGGGAAATGGCGCCATCGTCCGGCACCTCTCTGCCGTACCGGAAGACCTTGCCTCCGTCATCGATTACGGCAGACCAGAGCAGATTGTTCCCCAGAGAGGCTTCCTGCTCTAGGGCTTTCGTGATGGAAATGAGCTTGATCTGGTCTGAAAGGTCTTCGCGTCCCAGAATCTCTCCGAATTGGCCCATGAGCAGTGGAGCGGAGAAACTCTGTCGTTCGATGTTCTCCAGTATCGCATCCACATTCCGCGCTACGGCGTCGACCGTGTTTTCTGCGGCCCTTTTCGTCTCTTCCAGAAAAACCCTTCTGTTGAAAAGCGTGAACACGGTGAAGAAAATGGCGAAAAGGGTGAAAAAGACCGCATAAAGTCCGGAAATTTCCCGGAAAAGCGACGGATTCCTTTTGCCCATCATCCTTTCACGCTGCCGGCGGTGATTCCGCTGATGATGTATTTCTGCAATGCGAAGTACAGGACAAGAACCGGAATCATGCTGATCATGAAAAGGGCGAAGGCAAGCCCCAGCTCGATATTGTTCTCTCCAAAGAAGAAATACTGCGTCAATGGGACGGTCCGCACTTCCTTTTTCTGGAGGAAGGTGAGCGATGTCTGGAAGTCGTTCCACACGTTGAGGGCATTGAGGACGATCGAGGTAAGAATGATCGGCTGCATGAGCGGCAGCACAAT
Source organism: Treponema ruminis (assembly GCA_017161305.1). Lineage (GTDB taxonomy): Bacteria > Spirochaetota > Spirochaetia > Treponematales > Treponemataceae > Treponema_D > Treponema_D ruminis. The sequence goes on from CP031518.1 coordinate 2,774,446, forward strand.
CCTTGCGAACACTTGGTAGATATTGTATCCATCGATGGAGGCGGCCTCTTCCAGGTCTCGGGGAACCGTTTTCACGAATCCTGTCACCAACAAGACGGTGAACGCGATCTGGAAGCTGATTTTGATCAGCACGAATCCCAGCAGTGTGTTGAGCAGGCCCATCTGCTTCATCATCACGTACAACGGGGTCATGATGGACTGGAATGGAATGATCATCGCCCCAAGGAAGACGTAATACAGGAAATTGTACAACCGGTTGTTCTTCCTGGCGATGATGTAGGCGGCCATCGAGCAGACGAGCGTGATGCATGCCACAGAAATGACGGTAGTGACCGCGCTGTTCTTCAAGGCGAGTCCGAAGTTGGAGACCCTGATGGCGGTCGTGAAATTCTCCCAGTGGATGGTTTTCGGCCAAGCCAGACGGTTGGTGACGAGTTCCGGTTTCGATTTGACCGAATAGATGATCGCGATATAGAAAGGCGCGAAGATGACCAGCGTGACGAAACAGCGGAGAAGATCCAAAAGACTCTTCTGGAGGGGATGGTTGGTTTTTTGCAGCATCAGAGTTCGACCTCCCTTTTGCGGAGCGTCCGGGAAAGGCCTGTGCTGCAGACAAAGATCATTGCGGTGAAAATGACTGCGACAGCTTGTCCGTATCCCGCCTTGAAATAGACGAAAAGGTTGTTGTATATGAGCATGGCAACGGTTTCCGATGCCCGGCCTGGGCCTCCTGCCGTGGCGGCCATAGGATAGTCGAACACCTTCATGCCCCACGCAAGCAACAACGTGAAATTGGATGTGATTGCCGGTCCTATCATCGGAAGCGTGATGGAAAAGAACTGGCGCACCCGGGGACACCCCTCAATCTGGGCAGCCTCGTAGAAATGGGGGGAAATGCCTTGGATGGCCGCGATGTACACGACCATGCAGTAGCTGCAATCCCTCCAGATTGCGATGACCGCAAGGCCGAGCATGACCCATTCCGTGGATCCCAGTGGGCTTGGAATGTGGAACATCCCGTAAAAGACGTCGCTGTATACATAGCGCCAGATATAGGACGAAAGGACAAGGCTGAGACAATAGGGTACGAAAATGACGGTCCTGCATACGCTGTTGAACCGGGTGCTCCGGTGGAGCAGCAGGGCGAGAGACAGGCCTATGAGGTTCGAACAGACCATGGACAGGATGGTGAAGACCAGGGTGTTCTTTACGGCGTTTCCCACATTGCGGTCCTGAAAGAACCGGAGGTAATTATTGAGGCCGACGAAGGTCTTCTGCGGACTCATGCCATCCCATTTGTAGAAGGAAAGGGGGAATCCGCTGAAAAAGGGATAGACCACAAAAGCCAGAAAAAGAATCAGAGCCGGCATGACGAATGTGAATTCCTCAAAACGCCGGATTGTTTTATGAGATAGCATATTTGGCATCCTGCAAACTGGAAACGGGAAAGCTCCCACGCCGCGCGTGGCGTGGGAGAAGGACTCTTACTGTCTGATGGAGGCGATTTCCTTGTCGACCTCTTTGAGGAACGTGTCGACATTGCGTTGGGAATCGTCAAGCGTCACGAAATACTGGAGCTGGGTCCTGAACGCGGTGGAGTACTCGCTGGTGTAATCGGGAACCAGGCTCTTGGAGACAATCTGGTTCGTGTCGAAATACCCTTTGATTGCCTGGATGAGTCCGTTTGCGTTCTCGGTGGAGACCTTCGTGTTGCTGCTCATCAGCTTCGCCGTGTCGAGCCAGATTTCGGATGATTCCTGACTGGCGAACGAGGCGAGCAGGTCGTGGACTTCCTGCGGGTGTTTCGTGGAAGCGGAAACGATGAAGCAGTCATCGATGCCGACCCACAGTTTGTTCTCCTTGGGATTGTTCGACCACGGCATCGGGAAGAGTCCGAAATCGCCATCCGGTGCGGCGGCCATCACATCACCCATCAGCCAGCCACCGTTGATGTACATCGGCCTCTGGCCGGCAGCGAGATTCTGGATGCCCTGCGGCTGGTCGACAGCGGTGTCGCCGGGATCCTTGTAGGAAACCAGTTTGTTGAACTCCTCGAGCGCTTCGTGCATCATCCGGTTGTCGGAGAGATTGGCTTTCCCGCTCTGGGAGTCCATCCAGACCTGGCCGTTGCCAGTTGCCGCGGCTTCAGAGGTGAAGAACGCGTCGAGCTCATGGAACACGCCGTGGATGAAGTTGTAGGGATGGATCAGCGGATGGATGCCTTTCGCCTTGAAGGTGTCGCAGACCTGGAAGAATGCGTCTTTGGTGGTCGGAACCTGCACACCGGCATCCGCAAACATCTTCTTGTTGTAGAACACACCCTTGACTTGCGCGTCGATGGGGAATCCGTACACACCACCGTTGACCGTGCATTCGTCTTTCAGGATGGAGAGCACGTCCGTCATGTAGTCTTCATTGGCGAGATCCTTGAAGTATCCGGCTTTGACGAATTCGGTCAGGTTCTGCGGCTTTCCAAACAGGATGTCCGGCATGTCGCCTGCAGCGATATAATTCTTGTACGAGGCAAGATATGAGGAAGAATTGACGGTCTCGATGTCGACCTTCACGTTCGGATGATCTTTCTGATAGACCTCGATCATCTTGGCAAGAGCGTCCCGCTTCGCCTGCTCTCCCATGTAATGGACAAGGCGGATGGTCACGGTTTCCGGTTGATTCGAACGTGTGTCCGCCGTTTTTTCTGCCGTTCCATTGGCAAAAACCTGAGAAGCCAGAGCGCACACAAGAAGAGAACAAATGATTTTCTTCATAACAAAACCTCTCAATATGTTTCGTTTCATTGTATTCTGGGACACCGAACTTCACAATGTGTGTATTCTTGTCTTAACATTGTGTTTTTTTGTTCTTTTGGACGGATAATCGGGATTGAGCCGTTTCTGGATGCGGATAGAGACTGGCGGACGGTAGATGTGCGAGCAACGGACCGGTATGCAAGTATCCCGTATCATCAAATGACATGATGCTATCGGCAAACAAGAATTGCGTGTTGCTTGTTCCGGCAGGCTGTACCCACTCCTTGTCAGGATACCCGGATGACCAGGGATATCACGATTGTGAGTTTGCCCAGCATGAGGCGTGCATCGGCCTCCGCCGGCTGGAGGAATATGGCATCCATGTGCGGTTTCCCAAGTATGCCCTGAGCGGGGTTTCCTATCCGCGCACCCGGCAAGAAAGCCGAAGACCTGCTGGATGCACCGACATGGTTTTCTGCGCGACCAGAGGTGTTGATTCGTACGGATGCCGTGGTTGACGTGGACAAGCAGGAAATCACCTTCGCTGGATGAAAGGAACCTTGACAAGGGAATCGTCTTGGATATAAATTGCTAATAACAACAATTGCTAGTATCAAATATATGGAGCTGACCATGATTGATTTCTGCGCCTTGCGTACATTGACCAGCGACTTGCAGCAAGTGGAAGAGGATCTTGTCGACGCATACGGGCTGACCATCCAGCAGGCGTCGGTGCTCTGCGCCGTAGAAAGCGGGTACGGGGAACCGGGCGCTCTGGCCTTCCAGATGCGCCTTTCCCCCTCCCGTCTGACCCGGCTGCTTGATGCGCTTGAGAAGCAGGGGCTGGTGGAACGTACCGCCTCGGCGCGCGACCGGCGGAGCGTATGCATAACGCTGACCGCCAAAGGGAAGGAGAAGCTGGACGTGATCCACCATGGTTCCGTCTCGCTTCCTTCCTACATCGAATCCATGATTTCAGCCCGTAAGGAGGAACGAGGATGAGCAAGAAGACCTATGTCGTTGTCGGTGGAGTGGCCGGAGGAGCAGGTGTCGCCGCCCGGATCAGGCGGCGTGACGAAGAGGGAACCATCATCCTGTTTGAGCAAGGCCCGTATGTGAGTTTTGCCAATTGCGGACTGCCGTACTATGCCGGAGGGGTCATCCAGGACCGGAAGAACCTGCTGGTCACCCCTATCGAGACGCTCAGGGACGTGTTCCGCATCGATGTCCATACCCAAAGCAAGGTGACCCGTATCGATCCCAAGCGCAAACTGGTCACGGTCGTCTCCGATGGGGCCGAGTCGTCCTATCCCTATGACGAGCTGGTGCTCAGCCCGGGAGCCAAACCGTTTGTCCCTCCCATCGCCGGAGTGGAGGACGAAGCAGTCCTGACGGTCCGCTCCATCCCTGACATAGACAAGGTCGTCGGGCATATCGCGGGGGCGAGGCGTGCCACGGTGGTCGGGGGTGGCTTCATCGGCATCGAGATGGCGGAGAATCTGGTCCGGAAGGGCCTTTCGGTCAGTCTTGTGGAGGCTGCGGACCAGTGCATGACGACCCTCGATCCGGAAATGGCGGCATCGGTGCATCGCGAGCTCTCTAACGGGGGTGTCGAGCTGCATCTTGCTTCCTCCGTCCAAGCCATCATCCGTCAGGGAAGCGTGGTAACCGTCAGGACGAGCAAGGGCGATGTGGAAGGCAACGACTTCGTCATCCTCGCTATCGGCGTGCGCCCTGATAGCACGCTGGCGAAGGATGCCGGTCTCGCGCTCGATGGCCGTGGGTATATCCTGGTCAACGAACGGTTCCAGAGCAGCGACCCGCACATCTATGCGATCGGGGATGCCATCGCCTATCCCTCTCCATTTGATGGCAAGCCGATTGCGGTGGCGCTTGCCGGACCGGCCAACAAGATGGCGCGGCTGTGTGCCGACAGCATGGTAAGCGGTACGTGCACGCCCTATCCCGGAACCTATGGCGCCTCGATAGCCAAGGTATTCGACCTCGAGGCAGGCAGTGTCGGGCTCAATGAGCGGCAGGCCGGGACGATGGGATATGCGTATGCCGTCGCCGTCACCCATGGCATGGACCATGCCTCCTACTATCCCGGCGCGAAACCGCTGTCGGGGAAAATCATCTATGAGAGACCGAGCGGCCGGCTTCTCGGCGGCCAGATGGTCGGCTACGGCGGGGTAGTGGCCCATGTGGATGTGCTCTCCGCCCTGATCGCCAAAGGCGGGACGGTCTACGACCTCGCGGCATTCGAGCAGGCCTATGCTCCTCCGTTCGGTTCGGCGAAGGATATCCTCAACATGCTCGGTTTCATCGCCACCAACTGTCTGGAAGGACTCGACCAGGTGGTGACATGGAATGAAGCCGACCGGATGGTGCGGGACGACCACGCCCTCGTCGTGGACGTGCGGACTCCTGACGAGGTCGCCCTCGGCTCCTATCCAGGCGCTCTCCCTGTTCCCCATCGCGAGATCCGGGACCGTATGGAAGAGATTCCGACCGACCGTCCGGTCATCCTGATGTGCGCCATCGGGCTGAGGGGCCACATCGCTCTCCGCATTCTCCGCCAACATGGCTATACGCAGGTGTGGAACATGACCGGTGGCTACAAGACATGGAGCGCGATGCACGAAACCGTTCTGCGGAACGCAGGACCGACGGGCCACAGGGAACACGCGGCTCCTTCTCGCCTGGTCCTTGACGCCTGCGGGCTATCCTGTCCCGGTCCCATCGTGGCCCTGAAGGGGAAGATGGACATGTTGAAGGAAGGGGATGTGCTCGAGGTGCACGCGACCGATCCCGGTTTTGCCAATGACGTGGTCTCCTGGTGCTCCATGACGGGCAACACGTTGCTTGATTCCGCCCGGTCCGCCGGCATGACCATCGTCCATATCCGCAAAGGTGCGCGACCCGTGGCAGGAAGCAACGGGCCCTCTCTGGCGAAAGGAGCGTCGATCATCGTTTTCTCCAACGACTTCGACAAGGTCTTTGCCGCCTTCGTGCTTGCGAACGGCGCTGCGGCAAGCGGCAAGCCTGCGGTGATGTTCTTCACCTTCTGGGGCCTTTCCGTACTGAGGAAGCAGCCAGGAAAGCGCATCCATAAGAGTGCGGTGGAAAAGATGTTCGGCGCCATGCTTCCCAAGGACATGGACCATCTGGGACTTTCGAAAATGCGGATGGGCGGCATGGGCAAACGGATGATGCGAAAGCGCATGCGCGCGAAGCAGGTCGCCCAGCTGAGGGCCATGTACGAGGACGCGAAGCGTCAGGGAGTGCGTTTCATTGCCTGCCAGATGTCGATGGACGTCATGGGACTGACCAAAGAAGAGTTGCTTGACGGCGTCGAGGTTGGCGGGGTGGGCACCTACATGCAGGCGGCTAGCTCCAGCGACGTGAACCTGTTCATCTGACAGGCCCAGGCGCGCACCCGGTGGACATCCGGGTGCGGACGGGAAGGGTCAGACAAGGATGTCAGGAGGATAGGTGCCTGTCGCGTTTCTTCAGATGAAGGAAAAACCCTGCGCACAGGATGATCTGGAGGATTGTCGAGCAGGGGATGGCGAGACCGATGGAAAACAGGCTTCCTATCGTGCGGCTCATGCCATACGAGACAGGAATCCGTACCAGGAAGGCGCTTATGACCCCCTGCACCATGACAAAACCCGTATGTCCGATTCCGTTGTAGAAGCCGACCAGACAGAACAGGAAGCAGGTGAACAGGCAGTCGATGCCGTAGGCTTTCAGATATTCGGCAGCGGCATTGGTGACCGCCATGTCCGAAGAGAAGATGGAGCAAAGGATGTCCCCATGGAAAAACGCAAGATAGAACATGCCAATGCCGATGAGGGTCGAGAGCGCGATCGCATACTTCGTCCCGGTGACAGCCCGGTCCATTTTCCCGGCTCCCTTGTTCTGTGCGACGAACGATGACATCGACTGCATGAATGCCGACGGCACGAGCATGATGAATGCGCAGACCTTTTCCGCGACGCCGACAGCCGCGGATGCCGTGACGCCGAGCGTGTTCACGATGGCAAGGATCACCAGAAATGAAATGCTGACCAAGAAATCCTGCAGGGCAATCGGTGCCCCGAAACGGACGATCTTTGACGCGATGGATTGCTGCAGACGGATCCTGCCGGGGCCGAACGTAAAGGGAAGAGGCCGTTTCCGTATGAGGAAGAACGAAACGATGACGCTGATCGCCTGGGAAACGACAGTCGCGAGCGCCGCACCGGCACTACCCATGCCCAATCCGCTGACCAGAAGAAGGTCGCCGAAGATGTTGGCCACGGCGGCAATCATGACGGTCATGAGTGGAGTGGTGGAATCTCCGATGCCCCGGAAAACGGCTCCCAGCACGTTGTAGGCGACAATCATGATGGTGCCGGCACCACAAATCTGGATGTAGCGCATCGTCTGCGGGAACGATTCCTCCGGAGCGTGCATGAGCTTGGCGAGGTTTCCGGAGACAAGAGGCACGACGATGGTCAGGATGACGCCGATTCCAAAGAAGAGGATGATGCTTGTGCCGATGATGTCGCCACCGGACTCCTTGTCGCCTTCACCGATCTTCTGTCCGAGGTAGACGGTCGTCCCCATGGCAAAGCTGACAATCAGGTTCGTCATGGTTGCCATCAGCTGGGAGCCGATGGCGACTCCTGAAACATCCGCGCTTGTCCCGAAATGTCCTACGACGAGCAGGTCGACGGCCCCATAGAGCGCCTGCAGGAACATGGCGAGAAGCACGGGTCCTGCAAAACGGACGAGCGGTCCTACGATCTTTCCTTTGGTAAAATCCATTGTGCGAGCCATGACGGCACCTCCGATGCTTTGTCCTGGAAACAACAAAAAAGCCGGATAAGACACGGGCATCGCAGCCTGTTGCCTTATCCGGCTTGTCATTTACGTCGTATCAAGAAGGAGACGAATGACTTGCCTCCGTGCAAGCAGTCCGTACGTTACTGCACACACGTGTAAAAGTCAATGGCGCATATCTGAAGCTTTCGAAGATGCAGAGAGGATTGCCGGGCAAAGGACGATGGAACAGAGGCCTGACAATCAGAGTTGAGCTGGTAGCCGCCATTCCTTATTCGAAATACGTGTAGCCGTCACCGTTTTCGTAGGAGCGCGAGACCGTTTCATCCGGACCATAGGTGTCGTATCCATAGCCGTTGTCGTAGGAATGCGATATTGTCCCGTTCGGACCGTAGGTGGCAAAGCCGCCCATGCCGTCGGGGTAGCATACCTTCTTGCTTCCGTCCGGATAGTAGGTGGTGTAGCAATACCCGTCGAAGGTGGTGCGTGTCTTCGTGCCATCCCGATGGAAGGTCACATAGCCTTCCTCTCCGTCCTCATAGCTTTCCACCTTGCCTTTTTGCGGTACCGCACAGAGATTCTGACAGCAGAGGACTGCCAGAAATACAATGACATATGCGCTCATGGTCATGCTCCATCGACATGATATGGCAATTGCGGACACTTGTGAATTGCTCGTAGTGTGATTTCCCCCTCTTTCGCCCCAGGAACGGGATTTTCCTGAGACGGCTTCGTGCTATGCAAGATTGCATGTCGGCGACTATGATGGATGTCAGGACGAAAGACTCTTCCTCCATCGTTGCCCCGGAAGGGAAAGGCAGGAGCATCTATGCGGTTTTCAAAAGTGGCAAGCGTGCCTCTCGTGCTTCACGACCCGTATTTCAGCATTTGGTCATCCTACGACCATCTCAACGATGGCGAGACGACCCATTGGAGCGGGAACCCATACCATCTTCGAGGGTATGTCGATGTCGGTGGAAAGCGTTTCTGCTTTCTCGGGAATCCGGGGCTTGCGACGCCGCTGCCCCAGGTGTCGCTCGACATCTCTGCGACAAGGACGGTATGCGGGTTCGAGAACGGGACGATGGCTTTTACCACCAGTTTTCTTTCGCCTCTTGTCCTTTCCGACCTTGCGCTTGCTTCCCGGCCGGTCAGCTACCTTTCCGTTTCCTTCTCCCGCATGCCCGATGAGCCGGTGGAAGTCGTCTTCCAGGTTGATGGAACGGTGGTCTGCCATGACGATGATGCGGTCGACGGATATGTGACGGAGGACAAGCGCTTCTGTTGGGGAAGCATGGGAAAGGCGAACCAGTCGCCCCTGTCCGAGAGCGGGGACAAGGTGACCGTGGACTGGGGTTGGGTGTTCTTCGGGGGGAAGCGTGGCCATGCCCGGATTGCCTTTGACCGGTTGGAGCGGACGTTGGAGATTGCATTGCGCCCGGATTCTTGCGGGGAAGCCCATTGTGTCCTCGCCTATGACCAAGGCTACGTGGTTGATTATTTCGGGACTTTGCTCCGCGGTTATTGGCGGACCAGGTGGTCGACGATGGAAGAGGCGATTGGAGACGCGTTGGCAAGCCGCCAGGAGGTGGAATCGCTGTGTGCCTCGATTGACGAGAAGGTCGAGCGCGAGGCAGAGGCGGCCATCAACGCCGATTATGCCCGTCTCTGCGCGGTGAGCTGGAGGGTTGCGGTCGCCGCCCATCAGATTGCCGTTGGTCCGGAGGGCGAAGTGCTCTTCCTTTCCAAGGAAAACAGCTCCAACGGCTGTATCGCCACCGTAGATGTCTCCTATCCCTCGGTGCCTCTCTTCCTATTGGAAGGAAAGGATTGCATCATGGGGATGCTTGAGCCGGTCTTCACCTTTGCCCGCAAGCCTGTCTGGAACAAGCCATACGCTCCCCATGATGTGGGCCGGTTCCCCTATGCGACCGGGCAGGTCTATGGGCGGAATCCCCAGTGGAGCACGGAAAAGCGGTCCGATGCGGCCACTCTTGTCAATCCTCCCTACGCCCGTTATCCGGCGTCGGCTGACGTGTACGATGGAGAGATGCAGATGCCGGTGGAGGAATGCGGGAACATGCTCATCCTCTGTGCCGCGTTGATGCTCCGTTATGGAAAGACTCCTCTGGTCTCGCACCATCTCGATTTGCTCAAACAGTGGGCCGACTATCTGGTCTCCTATGGTCTCGATCCCGGTTCCCAGTTGTGCACCGATGATTTCGCCGGACACCTGGCACACAACGCGAATCTCGCCGTCAAGGCGATTTTCGGCATCGAATCCTACTCGTTGCTGGTCGGAGGGACGGAAGGGGCGGCGTACCACGCCATCGCCAAGGACTACGCTGCCCGTTGGGAGCGTATGGCCTTTACGGGAGACCACACGGTGCTTGCCTATGGCATGAAGGAAAGCTGGTCTCTGCTCTACAACATGGTCTGGAACCGGATCTTCCCAAGGCCGCTTTTCTCCGAGACGGTCACCAAGGCCGTGAGCGCGTTCTACAAAGGAAAACTCAACGAGTGGGGGATTCCCTTGGACAGTCGCAAGGACTACACCAAGAGCGACTGGACGATGTGGGTGGCGGCCCTTTCCCTGGATGGGGAACTACGGCAAGCGCTTGCCGGGCGGCTGTGCCACTTCCTCATCGATAGTCCGTCCCGCATTCCCTTCAGCGACTGGTACGACACCAAGACCGGCCGCTACGTCAGCTTTATCGCCCGGAGCGTCCAGGGAGGCATCTTCATGCCGCTTTTGGTACGGCATTGGAATGGAATCAAAAGGGGAATAGGCGATGGAGTTCTCTTCTGATGCATGAGGAAGCGTCGCATCACAAAGGTGGCTTGATTGTCTCGTGCCAGGAGCTGGACGACGAGCCGTTGCATAGCTCGTTCATCATGGGCCGCATGGTCCTTGCCGCCTTGGGCCATGCCAACACGCTCGAGAAAGGGATGGAAAACAACGAGATAGTGGGCGTCGGGTGCGAGATTGTTGCTTTGGACGCTACCGACCGGCCCCATTTCTACGGGATATCGGTGGATGAACTATTGCAAGAGCAATAAGTATCCCTATCCAGCCCTTCATGGCGGATTGCGCTGCATATGAGGAATGCATGCACGCCGAGATTTCGCAGGACCACGATGCATTCCTAAACGGCAGCTACCAAAAGAGTGTCGATTCCTGATCTCGACCTGTTTCGCATGCAGGAAGCAGGCGTGTGCATTCCCTTCTCTTCACCCCTGCGCTTTTGCAATAATGCCAGCAAGCGCAATACGGACGTTCCTACACCAATATTCTTCTCAAGCCGGAGGCGTGGTCCATTCCTATTGCCATGATGCAATGCAACCGGAGGAGTGCGAGACAAGGAACTCTCTTAGGATTCCACTGTTGTCTACCTGTCTCTGCAGGCCGAAGACACAGGCCAGCACCACATAGATGACGGTTGTGAAATACCGGTAGACTACGTTTGCCGAAGTGCGGTCGTTGTATCTGTTGACCATCTCGACCACCTCCGCCGGATGGTTCATGACATTGTCGTCATGGAAGTCCCGACAGTTCTGATCAAGAAAAAAGACGGCAAGAGCCTCAAAGTTGTTGGCAATATATTCCTCCACACTGCATCCAAGGCGCATCGTATCATTGATGTATATGTTTCTTTCCTTCTTGTATGTCCGCAGATGGTCGACTGCAAGCTCTTTCCTTCGTCCAGGATCCGACATCACTTCAATGCATGGGGAACTAAGCAAAAGCAGTCCGGTATCCGTCTCGTCCTGATGCAGGCGGAATATCTCCTCTAGGTCCTTGTTTGAGGTGTGATCCACATCAAAAATGAGAAATATGAAGTTGAAAGGGGACTTTCTTTTCCCGAATCTGAAACTGAGTTCAAAGTCTTCCTCGCCATAAAGCTTCAACAGTTCTCCCAGCCGGTTTTTTGGTGCCTGTACGATGAGGACATGATCATCTCCCCGGTGGAGTTCCGTTTCGGCGGGCTCCAGCTCGCCCAGTTCCGCATAGGTCGAGATACGGCCCTGCACATCGACAACCATCCCGTAACGTTCCAAGACACGCTGGAATATATGTTTTCCGTCCTTTCGCCTTCCACGATGAGGAGGTATCTCATTCCGTTCGACCTTTGATGAGTGCATCGAAGGTCGAAGAGAGATACATCTTCTCTATGTTGTTGACCTCACGGATGTTCGGGTATATGTCGGAAAGCCTTTTGTAGGTACTGAAGCCTGCATGCCAGTCTGCAAACACGATGTTGTCCGGTCTGAGTCTGGAGAGTACATTCGTGTTATGCCCGGAGAAGATGAGTTGCACACCCTTTTCCACGGCCACATTGATGAAGTCCATCAGCGTCAAAGGATGCAATGCCCGGTCTATCTCGTCAACCACAAGGACTCCGTTCTTCGGAAGACTTGAAAGGATACTCAGAAGCATACTTTGATTTATCATGCCGTCAGAAATCATTGACACAGGAAGGGTAAGTTGGCCATCTCCAATGTCCAGTCTGGCTGCATATCGTTTCTTTTCGGTAATGTCGGGAAATGAAACGATGTCGTAGGACGGGAAGGCCCTGTATTGGTTCAACAGTCTTCTGACTTCTTGGGATTTTTCCGCCATCACATCCAACAGTGCCTTATCCCTGAAGGCTTTTACCTTGTATTCGTTTGTATTGAACCTCACATAAGCTATGTTGGACAGATACCCAAAAGCCTCGGATGCCACGCTGTCCGCAATGCCTTTTGCTACCACATCCCTGAGGGCGGGGTAGAGTCGTGATTCGATGCGGTGGGTTCCATCTCGATAGGTATACTTGTCTCTGTTCCGGACCAATACCTCCACGTGGTCCACAACAAGACCTTCCCTGGCAATGCCATCGTTGTCTTCAAACAGGTAGTATCGATAGTGCTTGTCCGCAAGGATGAATTCCAGTTCAGCTCCATACTCGGTAGTGATGTCCTTGGTTTGCGCCAGGATATTTGGAACGAATCCAGAAATTTTATCTGGTTCGTCGTCCAGCAATCCAACGAGAGAAGTAAAAGCGCCAAGAAACGAACTTTTGCCGCTCCCATTGCAACCATAGATTGCAATGGGATTGGACACCTTGTCCGCAAGCACATATTGCTCAAGATATCTGTAGCCAGCTTTCTCCAATGTGACACTGGCAAAGCCAACGGACCCGACGTTCCGAACCTTCACTGATGTGAGCATTTCCTATCCTCCCTGCTGCCCTCAGTCTTCAAATTACCATAGATTTTCATTTTAGTGTATAAAAAATACACTACTTTACCACCATCAATCCGTCATCTGATGCAAGTACTCACCCTTCGGAGTGTACCACCCGTTGTCCACAACACCGATTGAGACACTGCCATTATGTTTGCAATAGCCTTTGTCATCGGAGGTATCCTCGATTGTCATTTGCTCCCGACTCAGGGGGTAATCGACGGACGGGGTGCACGGTTGTCTGTGAAATCATTGGCAGCAAGGGTACTGCGTCTTTGAGGACACTTCGGAGCGCTGTCCGGATAATCAATCTCAATCTGAACAATTTGAAAATCATTTTCATATTGACAAACTCTGCGGTTTCCTCCAAGATACGGGTCCCAGAGGGGCAGGATAGGTATGGCAGCAAGGAAATCCGAGTATCAGACCAGACAAAGAAGCGAGATTCTCGCGGTGCTAAGAGCCCATGCGGGGCAGCACTTTTCGGTTGCCACGCTTGCGAAGGAGCTGAAGCGGTCGGGCTTGTCGGTGGGAACGACCACCATCTACCGCCAGTTGGAGAAGCTGACCGGAGAGGGGCTGGTCGCCAAGTTCCTGACGGGCATCGGCTCCCCTGCGTGTTTTGCCTATCTCCAGGATGGAGCCGACGAGGATGTCCATTGCCGTTGCGTCAAGTGCGGGACGCTGTTCCATATCCACTGTGACGAAATGACGCACATGGAACGGCACCTGTTGGAGAAACACCACTACCAGATTGACCTCCACCGTACCGTCCTGTACGGTCTCTGCGAGAAATGCCTGGAAGAAGGGGAGGAAGAAACGCGGTGAGGACCCGAGGCTTGCATCATCGATCACTGGTCTTGGGCCGGCTGTGCCTGCTGTTCCTGTTGCTTTCCCTCCTCGGGGCAACGCTCTTTCTTGCCATGGAGGCCGGCCATCCATGCAACGGAGACCATTGTCAGATCTGCCTGGTCATGGAGCAATGCGGGCAGACGCTTCGTTTGGTTGGCGGGGGCACGTCTCCATGTACCGCTCCATTCGCTTTTCCCTTGTTGCTTGCCGCAGTTCCTCTGCCGCTTTGCTGGCAGACACCGGGCCGGGCGACGCTCATTTCTGAGAAGGTACGCTTGAACGACTGAGACTCCTGGCTTTTCCCATCTCACAACCAAGGAGTCAACTATGCGTAAACCTGTACTGGCCACCCTTTGCGTGGTCCTTGCGTCGGCTCTTGCCCTTTCCGCATGCATGAAAGGCAAGTCGTCTCGTTCTCCGGAAACCCGTGCCGGCTCGCCACGGAAACTTTCCATCGTTTGTACCAATTTTCCCTGTTATGACTTCGCCCGCCAGGTGGCCGGGCAGGAAGCGGAGGTCCGCATGCTGCTCAAGCCGGGAGCGGAAAGCCACAGCTATGAACCCTCACCGAGCGACATCATCGCCATTCAGGACTGCGATATGTTTGTCTTTGTCGGGGGAGATTCCGACGAGTGGGTCGACGACATCCTCGCCTCGATGGACCAGTCCCATATGACGCTTTTCAAGCTGATGGACCAAGTCCAGACCGTCGAGGAGGAGGTGCCGGAAGGCATGGAGGATGATGGCGATGACGAGGCGGAGGTGGAGATGGACGAGCATGTCTGGACTTCACCTGCCAACGCCATGACGATGGTGAAGAACCTTGCCGACATGGTCGTTTCCTTGGACCCGGAGCATGCCCAGACGTACCAGCGGAATGCCGCTTCCTATATCGCCCGGATCCAGAAGGTGGATGACGATCTCCGCAAAGTCGTCGCCGAGGGCAAGCGCAAGGAGATTGTCGTTGCCGACCGGTTCCCGCTGCGCTACTTCTGCGACGAGTTCGGACTGGCCTATCACGCCGCGTTTCCGGGCTGTTCCACCAAAGTCCAGCCATCGGCGAAGACGGTGGTCTTCCTGACCAGGAAGGTAGTGGAAGACAAGATTCCCGTCGTCTTCCATATCGAGCTGTCCAACGAGCAGATGGCTGACTCGATTGCCGGATCGACCGGAGCCAAACCGATGCTGCTGCATGCGGTCCACAACGTGAGCGACAGCGATTTCCAAAGCGGGGCCAGCTATGTGAGCCTGATGGAAGGGAATGTCGTCGCGTTGCGTGAGGCGCTCAACTGATGAGCCTGATTGCCTGTGACCACCTTTCCTTCGCCTATGAGGGATTGACTGTGGTGGATGACGTGTCGTTCCACGTGGATGCCGGCTGGTACCTTTCCATCGTAGGCGAGAACGGTGCCGGCAAGAGCACGCTCGTCCGGGGGCTTTTGCATCTGAAAACTCCCTCCCGGGGGACAATCCGTTTCGATGAGGGGCTTCGGGAAGATGAGATCGGCTACCTTCCCCAGCAGACGGTGGTGCAACGGAACTTTCCCGCCAGCGTGGAAGAGGTGGTGCTGTCCGGTTGCCTGAACCACCTGGGATGGCGGGTCTGGTACTCGAAGGAACAGCGACGGAGGGCGGAGGAGCGGATGGACCTGCTTGGCATCACTTCTCTCCGGGACCGTTGTTATCGCGAGCTCTCCGGGGGCCAGCAGCAACGGGTGCTTCTGGCCCGGGCTCTCTGCGCCGCACGCAAGGTCTTGCTGCTGGACGAGCCGGTGACCGGGCTCGACCCGATCGCCACCAGGACTCTGTATCAGGCCATCCGCATGTTGCATGAGGAGCGGCACATGACCATCCTGATGGTCTCGCACGATATCCAAAGCGCGGTCTCCGAATCCGACCACATCCTCCACCTCGCCCGGAAGGGAAGGTTTTTCGGCAGCACCCGGGAATATCTGACCTCGCCGCTGGGGAAGGCGTATCTCGAGGGGTGGCAGGCATGAGCGTGTTCTGGGAGATGCTCTCCTATCCCTTCCTGGTCCGTGCCTTCGTCGTCGGCATCTTGGTATCCCTCTGCGCTTCGCTTCTCGGTTCCTGCCTGGTGCTCAAGCGCTACTCCATGATCGGGGACGGCCTTTCCCATGTCGGGTTTGCCGCCCTCGCCATCGCGTATCCGTTGGGAATCGCCCCTCTTTCGCTCGCTATCCCGGTTTGTGTCCTGACCGCTTTTGTCCTTTTGCAGGTCAAGGAGAACGCGGCAATCAAGGGGGACGCTGTTCTGGCGATGGTCTGTAGCGGTTCCCTTGCGGTCGGCGTGATGGTGGTGTCGCTTACCAGAGGCATGAACACAGAGCTCGATACCTATCTCTTTGGCAGTATCCTGGCGATGAAGAGAAGCGACATGTGGATTTCCCTTGCGCTCGCGCTTTCGGTGCTGCTTCTGTATGTGCTTTTCTACCACCGGATTTTTGCGGTCACCTTTGACGAACAGTTTGCCCGGGCGGTCGGGGTCGACGTGAAGCGGTATGAGATGGTGCTTGCCGTGCTTGCGGCGGTGACCGTGGTGCTCGGCATGCGGATGATGGGGTCCTTGTTGATTTCCTGTCTGATCGTCTTTCCCGCGCTTTCCGCCATGCGGGTGACAAGGCGGTTCCGGACTACCGTCCTGCTTGCAGGGGGAATCGGGGTGGCGGGGTTCCTGATAGGGCTTGTCTTCTCCTACCTGCACGCAGTGCCCACCGGCGCCTGCATTGTCGTCACCGACATCCTGCTGTTCTTTCTTTTCTGGGGAATGGGCGCCTGTCGTGGAAAGCTGCCCTTCAGGGCACCAGCAGCTGCCTGCATTCCCGCTCCACCAGCTCGCCCATCCTGTCCGCGAGCTGGTCGCGGGGAATCGTCTTGCCGTTGCGGAACCATTCGAGGTAGACGGCGATCACCCCGCCGGTGATATACCTGGCCCTGACGGTGAAGGTGACAGGGTCAAGCTTGGTCTCGGCAAGGAACCGGTCTTTGAGGAGGTCGATCATGGTAAGGCCGAGGTGCAGGCTGAACTGCTCGGCGGCGGACTTGGTGAGAAGCACCTCGGGAAAAAGGACTCCCGTCTCCAGACATTGGAGCAACTGTTTGAAGAGGAGGGGGATGTCCAGTGGCTTTGTCGCCTGGTCGAAGACTTTCTGGATATCGGAGAGGACCTGGCGCTCGACTTCCTCGGGAATATCGGCGATCGTCTTGTAATGGTGGTAGAAGGTCTTCCGGTCGACACCGGCCGCCTTGCAGAGTTCGGTCACCGTGATTTCGTTGAGTTCCTTCCGGGAAAGGAGTCTCATGCAAGCTCCCTGCAGCGCTTTTCTTGTGCGGATTACTCTACTGTCTTCCATGTGGCCTTCCTCTTGGTTTCGGTGGTCACCAGTATAGCGTGATTTGCACGGGAAGCCAAATATGCTTGCTGGGAGAACAAAGAGAGTCGGGCCATGAAAAGCCCGACTCTCCTGTCGTATCTATTCTATCTGGCAAGGTTACCGCAGGGAAGCAAGGGCGCTTTCCGCCGCAATCGTGCCATAGACGACGAAGTCGCAGACAGCGTTGCCGCCGATGCGGTTTCCGCCATGGATTCCACCGGTAACCTCGCCGGCGGCGAAGAAGCCGGGAATCACCGTGCCGTCGCTTGTCTCGACTTGGGCATGCTCGTTGATCTTGACGCCGCCCATAGTGTGGTGGATGCCCGGGGCGACCTTGATGGCGTAGTACGGGGCCTTGACCAAGGCGATCGGCATTCCGGTGGTGCGTCCGAACGTGTCCTGCTTCTTGCCGTCAACCACGTCGTTCCAGTCATCGAGTGTGGCCTTCAGGGTAGCCGGATCCATTCCGAGCTTCTGGGCGAGGCCCTCGATCGTGTCGGCTTGGACCGTCAGATTTCGGGTGACGTATTTCTCGATGGCCTTTCGTCCCTCGCGGATAGCCTGGTCGAAGATGACGTAGGAGTACTGTCCGTCCTGTTTCAGCTCTTCGGCGGAAACGGCGTCGCGGGTACCCATCTCGTTGGTGAAGCGCTTGCCCTGCGCGTTGACCATGATGCCGCCATCGCCACGCACACCTTCGGTGATCAGGGCCGCGGTGCTCTGCTCGACGGTCGGGTGAAGCTGGATCTGCTCCATGTCGACCAAGCCGGCGCCGACAGCCTGCGCCATGACGATACCGTCACCGGTAATGCCAGGGGCGTTGGTGGAGATGGTGCCGACCAGGTCGGGACGATACTTGGCGATCATGTCGAGGTTGGCGCCGAAGCCACCGGTGGTCAGGATGACCGCCTTCGCATTGATCGTGTAATCGGCGTCTTTGCCCTCGGCCTTGACGCCGACGACCTTGCCGCCGTCCGTCAGCAGGCTGGTGGCGGCAGTCTCGTACATGATGTTGACGTTCTTCGCCTCCAGCTGTTCCAGGAACTTGGAAACCAGGTAGCTGCCGACTGCGGACCCATCCGCAGGTGCGTGGGTGCGGGGCTTGGACTGTCCGCCCGTGGTGGAGATCTTCGCCAGCGGGGCTCCGATGGAATCCAGCCAGTCGATGCCAGCGGCGCTTTTTTCGGCCAGGGTGCGGACGAGAGCGGGGACGCCAAGGTTGTGTCCGCCCTTCATGGTATCCTCGTAGAACAGCTCGACACTGTCTTCGATGCCCTGTTCTTTCTGGTAATGGGTTTCGGCGGCGTTCATGCCCGCGGTGGCCAGGTTGGAGTTGCCGCCGGCAATCGCACGCTTCTCAAGCAGGATGACCGACTTCCCTGCGTCGACGATGTGGAGTGCTGCGGTCATTCCTGCGCCACCGGCACCGATGACGACCACGTCAGTGGTCAGCGTTTCGCTCTTACGCTGGGCTGGAGCGGTACTCTGCGCCTGCGGGGCAGGAGCAGGAGCCTGTCCTTCCATGCCTGCCTGGACAAGAGCCGCGACAGCGGCGGCGCGGACCGCGTTCGAGGTGACGGTAGCTCCGCTGATGCCGTCCACATAGGGACTCTGTGCCTTCATGATGGCGGGTCCGAGACGCTTGATCGCGGCGCCTCCGACAGTCGGAGTCTCGCTGTCTCCCTTGATGTCGACCGCGGTGATTTTGCTCGAACCGACCGTCACGGTGACGGTGACATCGCCCCCGAATCCTTTCTCGGTAGCGGTGTAGGTGCCAGGTTTCAAACCTCCGTCCAGTTTCTGCGGACGATTGTTGAAGTAGCCAAGCACTGCCGCGACGACGACAAGCAACGCCACGACGATGCCGATGATAATGGTTTTTTTCTTCATGTGTGCTCCCTTAGCATTGCGCTATCGTGCAGAAAATCCATATGTTCTCTCCACGCGGAGACAAGTGTATACGGCAACTCTACGGATACGCAAGATGGCAACCCGCCAGTCCCTCTTCCAATCAGGTTGTCAATCCCGTCATTCGCAAACCGGCAGGTCGCTTTGCCTTCTGCTGAGTTCCGGATGGGCTTGGTAGAAGGCCTTTTTGAAACCGTACATCGAAGCATCCAGCTTCTTGATGAACTGGTCCATGCTCATGCCCGTCTCGTAGAGGCCCATGCCATAGGACAGGGAGAGCATGTAAGGTCGGGAGTTGCTGGCATTGAATTGCTCGACGCCCCGGCCAATGGCTTCGATCTGGCGCTCGAGCTCCTCCTTGCTGGCGTTGGCGGTCAGCAGGATGAACTCGTCCCCCGCATATCGGATGACGATGGTGCCGACCTTCATGGTCGAGCGAAAGATGTTCGCCAGGTCGACAAGGGCGGAGTCTCCCGCCACATGGCCGAAGGAATCGTTGATGTTCTTGAACATGTTGACGTCGACCATCAGCCCCCCGATCCGGGTACGTTTGCCTTTCTTCACCAGCAGGTCCTCGAGACAATCCAGATACGTGCGGTTGTACAACCCTGTCAGGTCATCGGTGAAGGAGAGTTCGTTCTGCAGGCAGAGGGCGATGCCGGCGATGCCAATGGCGGTACCTGCCCATCCCACGGACAGTCCGGGCACGATGATATGGACCAAATAGCCGAGGATGATGGGAAAGAGGAACACGGAGACCGGGAAGAACTCCAGATGGCCGTTCTCCTTGAGAAACCGATGGTAGACGACAATGCTATAGGCCAAGCCGTAGGCGGCAACTAGGTGATAGAGCGGGAAGACCGGGCCGTAGTGGAACCATCCCTGCCCGTCGATGGAGAAAAGGAAAGAAAAACGCAGATTAAGGAGCGTGAGGATGCAGACGGTACCGGCGGGAATCAAAACGGGAAGCGTTTTCCGGATGATGGTTGCCTGGTCGTTTCGATAGAGATGGGCGCAGAGGAAGGCATTCCACAGCACGACAACCGCCAGGAACAGGATGTATATGACGGTGTCCAATGCGAGAGCGATGGCCCGGACAGGCACGGACGGATTGCCGTCGATGCTCCAGACGGCCAAGTCTCCTAGGCAGGCGACGGCACACAGCAGGGTGCTGTATGTGAAGATCCTATTTTTCAACGTGTGGTTGGCCAGTCTTGTGCGCAGGCAAACAAACACAAGCATGAGCAATATGCAGCCCATGATGTCGGCGGCACAAATGGCATACAGGTGCAACTGCATGTCCTTTTCCCCCTCAGATATTGTGGTTTCATTATACAAAGAGAATGGATGGGTGTCACCATGCAAAACACATTTCTGGAACCGAAAAATGCCAAGTCGTGGAAATGGCGTAGGAGACAGGTTGTCCTGGCGGAAAAATGGGCTGGACCATACGATATGTCTGGGTATGGTTCGGTTCTTCTTGTCAGAGTGCTTATAATATGATAAGTATCATACACGGGAGCTGGTGCCATGATGCGGTTGGCTGATGTAGAACGTTACGCGGAGTATACCTATCATGCGCATGTGCTGCACAGGGGGGCCCAGTGGCCCGGCTTCTCCGTCATCACCGCTCCCGGATCTGGCGAGTGGGTGGCGGTCCTGATACGCAAGCGGGATCCTGCGACCGACGAGCTGACGGAATGCTGCGACATCAAGTGCGGGAACGCGCCGCTTGCCGCCTCGCACGAAGATTGCTTGGGTTTGCCGCATCACATGCACGGGTTTCCATGGATCGGGGTGAGATTGGGCACGGACTGCGAGCCATCGGTCGTCCGTTCGCTTCTGTCCCGCGCGATGCAGCAGGCCAGCCAGCATGGTGCGGTGGTGACGCTTGTCCAGCCCGCGCTTTTCACCGAGACCCCCATTCCCCGGCAGGAGGATATTCCCCACCGGATACGGAGCATGTACCAGATCTACTTCCGGGGTGACGGATCCCCTTATCAACACTGGAAGAACTTCTATCTGATGGCGCTCTGCATGAAAGACTACGAGGACGACGTCCCGTGGGATACTGCCCCGACGATTCCGTACCCCACCTACTATGACCTCAGCCCGAAGGCCGCCAGAGGATATTTTTCCTGGCGTGCCAAGGTGCGTAACGGGCAATATCCGACCGCGCCCATCACGTTCCAACGGATCTACCAGTACGAGCTCCTCAATGGAATCGGGTCCACGACCGCAGAAGGATGCCTCGAGCTGATGCGACGCTTTGACGAGGGTTATTACCAAATCCGCCCGGATGAAGGACAAGCAAGGAACACGCTTCGATGGTGGATGTTCGGCTACGCGGTCATGCACAAGCTGCCTGCGGAACCCTACCAGGACGTCCAGCTCAAGAAGTGGGACCAGACGCTGATGGCGCTTTCCGACGGGAACGACCACGAAATCTGCCAGGCGCTCGCCTTCCTCGGAAACGAGTCACTCCTCCGATCCCCTGTGATTGCCGGAGGGGTAGAGGAGGGCGAGCATCTGTTCGCCGAGGCATGGAGGAAGATGAACGCGGAACTGCGGCTTTTCCCCAAGTGTTTCGGAAAACCGAAACACTCGTTCTGGTTCCCGCTAGGCGGGGCGCTGGTCAACGAGAAGGAGACATTCGATGCGGAGAGCTATCAGCTGAACCCCTTCCGAAGCTATCAGTACAAGCACGGCAAATGGATCCAGACCGCCTACAACCGGATGGATGCGGATTTGCAGCCGATTCGCTCCTTGGCGCACGCTGCCGACCGGATGTTCCGTTCCTATCTGAAACGGGGACGGGCGCTGAAGATGAAGGAGGATGATGGCTGGGCATGCTCCTGCATCCAGGAGGTCATCGACCAGGACCGCAAGGAGAAGCTTGCGGCATCGAGACCCTGCATCACCATCGACCTGTCCGGGCTCAGCCAGATCCGCAGCGATTCCTACGAGACCCGGGACAGCCTGTTGACCGAGTCGGAACTGGAGGATGTAACGGATGCGCCTGTCCCCGCCGCAGGTTCCAGCGGGACGGCACTGGATGCACCCTACCTGCAGGTGCTTGCCACCTTGCTGGCGGGTGAGGATCCGGGCGAGTTGCTGAGGAACCACCACCTGAAACCCAGCATGGTGGCGGATGTGGTCAACGAGGCGTTTCTGGACCGCGTCGGAGATACCGTGGTCACCTGTGAAGAGGACCGGCTGGTCCTGATGGAAGATTACCGGGAGGACCTCAGGGCCATCCTGAGGAACGATAGAGCATGAGTGAACAGAAGAAGGCGGTACCCAGACGTATCGCGCAGACGGTTGTCAATTCCCTGAAGGGAGGAGTGGTGCCCCGTATCGGGCTCCCCTACATCACGGTCGGAAGGAAACTGGAGATCCAGGCGTTGCTGCATGATGTGGATAGCATCTCTGCTGGCGGGTCCTCGTTCCGTTTCATCGTCGGACGCTATGGGGCTGGCAAGAGTTTTCTGCTGCAGACCCTCAGGAACTATGCGATGGACAAAGGCTTCATCGTCATGGACGCGGACCTTTCACCGGAGCGCAAGCTTCACGGCTCTTCCGGACAAGGGCTTGCCACCTACCGGGAGTTGGTTGCCAACCTTTCGACCAAGACCAAGCCGGAGGGGGGCGCGCTCACCTTGATTCTCGACCGCTGGATCAGCGCCGCGGAAACCAAAGCGGCCACGGAGAACGGGCTTCCGATGGACGATCCCGCCTTCTCCCAGGCGGTGGACAAAGAGATTCTCGCAGTCACCTCCTCCCTCGGGGAGATGGTCCACGGTTTTGATTTCGCCCGTCTGCTTTCGTCGTACTACCATGCCTATCTGGAGGGGAACGACGAGAAGAAGGATGCCGTGGTCCGTTGGTTCCGGGGCGAGTACGAGACCAAAAGGGAGGCCCGGCAGGAACTTGGGGTGAACATCATCATCACCGATGACGACTGGTACGACTATCTGAAACTCTTCGCCCTTTTCTTCCGCCTTGCCGGTTACCAGGGAATGCTGGTCATGGTCGACGAGCTGATCAACATCGCCAAGATTCCCAACTCACAGAGCAGACAGTACAACTACGAGAAGCTTCTGGCCATGTACAATGACGCATTGCAGGGCAAGGCACGGTATATCGGATTCCTGATGGGAGCGACTCCTGAGACCTTGGAGGACCGCCGGCGGGGTATCTACAGCTATGAGGCGCTCCGCTCGCGTCTGACCGAAGGCCGCTTCTCCCAACCGGGAGCGCGGGACCTTCTGGCTCCGGTAATCCGTCTCGACCCCCTTTCTCCTGAGGAGATGGTGGTGCTCTGTGGCAAACTGGCAGATATCCACAGCGGTCTGTACGGCTACCAGAGCCACATCGGCGACAAGGAAATCGCCGCTTTCATCAAGCTTGAGTACGAGCGTATCGGCAGCGACCAGCACATCACTCCACGTGAGGTCATCCGCGACTTCATCGAGTTGCTCGATCTGCTGTACCAGCATCCGGATATGCGGATGGAGAGCCTGCTCAAGTCCGAAGATTTCACCTTTGCCAAATCCGGGGCTGTCGACGACGAGGCGTCCGGGGACTACAAGACCTTCTCGGTCTGAGGTAGAAGATGGACGTTTTTTCCCGCTATGCCCCCTTCATCCAGGACGCTATCTACAAAAGCGGGTGGAATGCTCTCAGGGCGGTGCAGAATGCCGCTGGCGAGGTGCTGTTTGGCAGCGACGACAACCTGCTGTTGACGGCCTCGACCGCCAGCGGCAAGACCGAAGCGGTCTTCTTCCCGATTCTCACGTTGCTTGAGGAAGACCCTTCTTCCACCATCGGCGTGCTCTATATCGCCCCATTGAAGGCCTTGATCAACGACCAGTTCGAGCGGCTTGGCGAGCTTTGCGAGAATCATGGCATCCCGGTGACCCGTTGGCATGGAGATGTCCCTGACAGCCAGAAGCGGAGACTGCTCCGCCATCCTTCTGGCATCCTGCAGATCACCCCTGAATCGCTGGAATCGATGCTGATCCATAAGCACATGGCCCTTCCATCCCTTTTCGGGGATCTCCGCTTCATCGTCATCGACGAGATCCACGCGTTGCTTCGGGGCGACCGGGGGCTGCAGACCATCTGCCAGATCGAGCGCCTTGCCCGCGGGGCGGGCTGCGACCCCCGCAGGGTCGGGCTGTCGGCCACCATCGGCAATCCCGAGGATGCGGGAACCCTGCTCGGGTCCGGCAGCCGGAGACGGGTGGCGATTCCCCGGTTTGACGGTGGCAAGGACGTCTGGCGTCTCTCGATGGAGCACTTCTACCATTCCGACCCGCAGGCGGGGGAGATGCCGCGAGAAGATGTCCCGCACAAGGTCGACGCCCCGGATCCGGGAATCGCCTATATCTTCACCCATTCAGCTGGCCACAAGTGCTTGGTGTTCACCAATTCTCGGGAAGAGTGCGAGACTGTCTGCCAGCAGCTCCGGCACATGTGCGAGGTGCGCCACGAACCCGACCGTTTCCTGATCCACCATGGAAACCTTTCCGCTTCCTTTCGCGAGGACGCCGAGGCGGAAATGAAGGACGAGCTGTCGCTGAAGTCGGTCTGCGCCACGGCGACACTGGAACTAGGAATCGATATCGGCCGTTTGGAACGGGCCTTCCAGATTGACGCCCCTTATACGGTCAGCGCCTTCCTGCAAAGGCTGGGACGGACCGGACGGCGGGGAAGTCCCTCGGAGATGTGGTTCGTCATGCGCGAAGAGCACCAGGACAGCCGGGCAATCAGTCCCGACCGGATTCCTTGGCGCCTGATCCAGGGAATCGCTCTGGTCCAGCTCTCTATCGAGGAGCACTTTGTCGAACCGCCACGGATGGGCCGGTTGCCGTTCAGCCTGCTGTATCACCAGACGATGAGCACGTTGGCGGCTGACGGAGAGATGACACCTGCCGGACTGGCCTCCAAGGTGTTGTCCCTTTCCAGCTTCTCGCATGTCAGCCAGGATGATTACCGGTTGCTTTTGAGGCATCTGCTTGCCATCAACCATATCGAGAAGACGGAAAATGGAGGCCTGATTGTCGGGATTGCCGGAGAGAGGGTGGTCAATTCCTTCAAGTTCTACGCGGTCTTCCAGGAGAATGTCGAGTATTCAGTCCATGCGGGCAGTGAGGAACTGGGCACGATTGTCCGCCCACCGGAACCGGGCAACAAGATCGCCATCGCAGGCCGTGTCTGGAATGTCGACGAGGTCGACCACAAGCAACTACGTGTCTTGGTCACCTTGGTCAAGGGTTCGATTCCTGCCTATTTCGGCGATGTGGCGGGCGACATCCACACCCATATCTTGGAGCGGATGTATGAGGTGCTGTCCGAGGATACGGTCTATCCCTATCTTCTGCGACATGCCCGCGCCCGTCTTCTTGAGGCACGTAAAATCTTCTTCCAGTCAGGCATGGAACGGCCTTTGATCCACCTTGGCGGGAACATGTACGCGCTGTTTCCTTGGCTTGGCACCTTCGCTTTTCTCGCCCTTGAACGGCTGTTGAAAATCAAGTGCGCCAGCCGTCTTGGGTTGAAGAGCCTGGTATCCTCGCGCCCCTATTACCTTCGCTTCACCATGCAGGTTGACGCCTGTGAGTTCTTCCAGGTGGTGCGGGAAGAGGTTTCCAGGAAGTTCGACCCGCTCGACCTGGTCTTTCCGAACGAGGTTCCCGTCTTCGAGAAATACGACCCGTATGTGCCAGAAGAGCTGGTACGCAAAGGGTTCGCCTATGGCGTGCTGGATGTCGAAGGGATGAAAAAACGGGTGCTCTCCTGGGAAACTCGCTAAGGCAGGCAAGACAAGAAAGTAAGGTGTCTGTCTTCCTTGGCAAGGATTGTGATTGCTTTGTTTCTTGTCATGAAAATCGTTGTTTTAAGTCATATTTTTCAACAATTCTAAAAAAATGTACCCTCCGAAAAGGTGTCCCTTGCGCCTTCTTCTCCCAACGGTAAACTGGACGCAAAGGGTGGTTCCGAATGAAAGGAAACAAAAACAAGCGTGGAATTCTAGAACCGAGAAAGGTCCCATTCCTCAAGCTGGTAGACCAGTCGAAATATCTGTTGTTCATGGTTTTCCCCGGACTGGCGATTCTGTTGGTGTACCGGTATCTGCCGATGGTAGGCCTGATCATCGCTTTCAAACGGTTCAGCTTTGCTCTTGGATTGTTTCGTAGCAAATGGGTAGGACTTGACAACTTTTTCTTCCTGTTTACCAAACATCCCAACTTCTTTCATCTCGTGCGGAACACTCTATATATCAGCCTGCTAAAGTTGGTGTTCTATTTTCCCGTTCCGATTTTTCTCGCTTTGTTGATTAATGAGGTCCCGGCAAGCAACCCATTCAAACGCTACGTTCAGACCATCATCTACTTGCCCCATTTCGTCTCCTGGGTCGTCTTTGGTTCAATCGTCATTCAGTTTCTGATGCCTGGAACCGGATTGATAAACAAACTCATCACAGCTTTTGGCGGCAAAGAAATATTCTTCATGGCGGAAACGGGATGGTTTCGGCCGATTGTAGTCTTCACCGAGATTATCAAATCTTCGGGATGGGGTAGCATCCTCTATCTTGCTGCTTTGACAGGCATTAATCCGGAACTCTACGAAGAGGCAGTCCTAGAAGGGGCATCCCGAAGGCAGAAAACCTTAATGATCACGATACCCTGCATTTCCGACACCATTATTACATTGCTCCTGCTGGAAATCGGAAAGTTGATGAACGTAGGTTTTGAACAAATCTATGTGCTCTACAACCCGACGGTCTATTCAGTCGGCGACGTGCTTTCAACCTATATCTACCGTATCGGTATCGGGCAGGCGAACTACTCGATTACTACAGCAATCGGATTGTTCCAGTCAGCCATTGGGCTCATTCTGATTCTGGGAGCAAACGCGGTGTGCAAGCGGTTGTTCGACAAGACAATCTGGTGAGGAGAAGACTAGCATGTCGAAGTATGAAAAAAAGAGTTCTATGGTTTTCACCTACCTGTTCCTAAGCCTCTTCGCTCTGTTGTGCCTGCTTCCATTCTGGTATGTGATCACCATCTCATTCAGCAACCCGTCTTTAGTGAGGGAAGGAGAGATTCACCTGTTGCCCGTCGGTTTCAACCTCAAGGCGTATCAAGTGATTCTCAGGGAGAAGACTTTCTATAACAGCTTCAAGGTGAGCGTCTTCCGCACCCTTGTCGGTTCCGCTCTGGCAATCACCGTGCAGAGCATGTTCGCTTTTGCTGTCAGCAGGCGGCATATGGTGTGCCGCAGATTGTTAAAGAGGATGGTGCTTTTCGCCGTTTTGTTCAACGGAGGTATCATTCCCACCTTTCTTGTCGTCTGCGACACGCACTTGTTCGACACCATCTGGGCTCTTATCATCCCTGTGGCGTTCAGTCCGTGGAATGTGATTATTCTGACCAGTTTTTTCGAGTCATTGCCGGTTTCCTTGGAAGAGAGCGCGCGGATCGATGGAGCAAACGACCTCCAGATTTTCGGCAGGATTTGCCTGCCACTCTCCACCGCATCGATTGCGACGATTCTCCTATTCATTGCCGTGAGCCATTGGAACAATCTGATGGATGGAGTCATCTATATCAACAGTTCCCGCCTGAAACCTCTTCAGGTCTATCTGAACGACATGGTCATGAGGACTCAGATGCAGGACATGTTTGCGGATGCAGGGGATATGGAATTGCCTACGCTTTCGATTCAGACAGCAGCTATCTTCGCATCCACAGTACCTATTCTCGTCGTTTACCCGTTTGTGCAGCGCTATTTCGTAAAAGGAGTAATGATTGGCGCGGTGAAGGGTTGAAGCTTGGTTACCACCTGCATGGCAGGATAAGGAGGTTTGTATGAGTACACGGAACAAGGTGTTGACACTTGCATTGCTGGTTGCAGGGTGTGTTGTGTTCGCACAGGGTGGCAAAGAGGCTGTTAGCAAAAAGGGAGAGATTCCCAAGCTTACCTTTTTGACTAATGTGAACGTTGATACCGAGGGATATGACGTCAATGAAAGTCCGTATCTGAAGTTCATTGAGGATAAATTTGGCGTAGACATCGAGATTATTACCGAGTCGACTCAGTATCAGGAGAAATTGAATGCTACCATGGCGAGCGGCAACTTGCCCGACTATGTCAATATTATCAAGAAGGCGGACTTGCAGAGATGGGCGAGCGAGGGGCTTTTGATGCCACTTGATGACTTGCTGAAGAAGTGTCCGAATCTTCAGAGTCAGATTATGCCTCTGGCATGGAGCCTGAGCACCTATGACGGTGACAACAAAATCTATGGTGTCCCGTTGCTCCGATATGATTCAACTCCGTTGATGACTTACGCTCGGAAGGACTGGATGGATAAACTTGGCATCAAACCTGAGGATGTGAAGACTACCGACGATTGGTACAACCTGCTGTACAAGTTTGTCCATGATGATCCCGATGGCAATGGAAAAAACGATACGATGGGCCTTGCATCCCGCAACAACGATTACTCGGCTGTCTATTTGACTTTCCCGGAGGCGTTTAACGGGGCCTGCGACCAAATTATAGATGGCAAAGTAATTCCGAATTATCTGACCCCAGGATACAAAGACTATCTGAAATACATGCAGAAGTTGTATGTTGATGGTCTGGTCGATCAGCAATACTTAGTTACCTCTTCCCAGCAGATGTGGGAGAAGATTCGTGATGGTAAGGTCGGAGCGTTTCTTGGGTTCTGGATGCTCACCGAACTTCGAAGCTT
The DNA here is from genome assembly GCA_017161305.1 of Treponema ruminis. Lineage (GTDB taxonomy): Bacteria > Spirochaetota > Spirochaetia > Treponematales > Treponemataceae > Treponema_D > Treponema_D ruminis. The sequence goes on from CP031518.1 coordinate 2,803,174, forward strand.
GAATGTGGATATTTCGAATTTTTATCCGATTGAGCCACCTCTTCGGTCCGATGGTACTCGTAGTTTCTATCGCTATGGTTCCCCGATTCGTACTTACACGGCGATTTCCGCTACCTGCAAGAATCCGGAGAAGGTGATGGAGATTCTTGATTGGGCGGCGACGGAAGAGGGTGGCATTTTTGTCTTTGCCGGTATCGAAGGCCTTGATTGGAACCGCGACGCTAGTGGCAACATTGTCATCAAACCCGAAAGGCGAGGCAAGAATACCTCATTGCGCTTCATCTTGCTTGGAGCCCAGAAACCGAAGATTGACACCCCTGTCCTTGAGAGCCTGATGGCTCAGAGCTGGGGAGAGGCAGGACTGAACGACTTGGCGGTCGCCAGCAGGAGCGGGGGGTATGACGAGATTGAGATGGTAGCCCCTTATTTTCCTGAGCTTGCTGTCTATGATATCGATTCTCAAGTAAAGGAGTTCAGGGATCTTGCCATTATGGGGAAAATCGATATCGACAAGGAGTGGGATGGCTATGTGAAGAAGATCCTTGACGCTGGAGCTTCCCAGAAGATTAGGCTCATGACCGATTGGTACAACAAGAACCATAAATGAGTATTGAGTCCTCTCTGGTTTCTTTGCGCCGGGCTGGCAGACTTCTGCAATCCCGGCGGATTTCATGTACAATACGAAAATGGTGAAACGGGAAAAATCGTTTTTCCTCAAAATTTTTGCTTCATATGTCGCCTTGCTTGCGGTGCTGCTCGCAATGGGGGTGGTTCTCTACGTGCATGCCTCTGGGGAAATCAAGGATCAAATTGAAAGCCAAGGGGAACAGAGCTTGGTCCAAGTGGAGAAGGCTTTCAACGCCGAGTTCCAAAACGTGGAGATGATGCTGACTCAGATTTCGATGCGTCCAGAAGTCCGTTCATTCATGCTTGAGGACAAGGTGAACGATGCGGAAGACGCCTATCATCTGAAGCAGATTATCAACAGCCTCTCCTCGTATTCCTTGCTTTCGGACTTTATCGGCAACTACTATATCTGGTTCTGGAAGAACGACTACGTGATTACCCGCTCCTATGCGTACCGTTCCGATGATTTTTTCCGCCTCTGCTACGGAGATAGCGGTATGAGTTATGAACAATGGGAGGCTTCCAAGAAAGCAAGGACTCCCTATGTGGGGTACGAACGTACCGTTCCTTCGGAGTTTGAGGGGTCGGGAGGGGGAAATGTCATCGAATATGGCCTTTCCGTCCCGCTTGGGGTCGGACCTGCTCTTGGATGTATCACCGCGATGGTCGACGAGTCCCAGGTGCAGGCATTGCTTTCCCAGTCCGCGCCTTGGGGGGTGAGTTACGCTTATATCGCCGATAACCGGGGAAACATCGTGAGCTTCTATGGAGCTGGAGAGCAGGACATCTGTCGGCCTGACGAACTTCCTGCAGGAGACCACGGGTATTTCACCTGGGGGCGCGGCTCGAGCCGGCTTTTCCTTTCGTACGCGCGAAGCGGAGATGGAAAATGGCAGTACGTAATCGCCTGTTCCCCACTGGAGATGCTCAGCCCCGTAGTTCGCATGAGGAACCGGTACCTGCTCCTTCTTGGGGCGCTTTTCGCGATTTCCCTGTTGTGTGTCTTCTTCCTTTCCTTCCATCAATCCAAGCCCCTCGGGGACATCGCCAGTTCGTTGGCCGCCAAGGACATTTCCGCTCACGACCTAGGGTCGCTAAAAGAAGCAGTAAGTAGCCTAATCCGGGACAACGACGCCTTTGCCGAGGAACGAGTTCGGCAGGATGAAATACTCCATTCGGTTTTTCTGCTTCGCCTTCTTCAGGGGACATTGTCCTCAGGCCCAAATTCTTTCGACAAGGATATTGAGAGATTGCAGATTTTGGTAGCCAAACGCTATCAGGTAGTGCTGATGCATCTTGAGGGTGCGGACGGCGAGGATCCTTTGGCGGACGTCCGCTTGGTGCTGAAGAGGAAGGCAGAGGAGAACTTCGAGGATTTCCGTCTGGAAACCGTCGATATCGATGCACGGACCATTGCGTTTATCTGTTTTTCTGACGTAGATGACAACATCGCATGTGGCCAGCAGATCCAATCCTGGTTCGACGCGCTTTCCCGTGAGATGGAACGTGTCTTGCATCTCCGGCAGATTGTTGTCCAAGGAAGTGTCGTGGATACCCCTTCGCGGATTCAGGAATCCTATGGTCAGGCTACATATGCACTTCAGAACAAACTGCTTGGGGGTGGTGGCAGCGGCGCTGGCATGGAGCGGGGGACTGGCTATCCGCTCGCCATGGAGATGCATTTGGTCAACGCTACCTACGATGGCGATGTGGATGCAATCCGGGCTATCCTCACGAACCTGTTCCGGCAAAATAACATGTTTGTCCATGCGGATAACGAGGAGCTACTCCTTATGCTGGCGGCCCTGAAGAACACTTTGCTGAGAATTCTGCAATCCTCGTTCGGTCCTTCGGCAGATACTACGTTGCTCAAGAATCAGATTGAATCGATAGAACGATTGGACCAAGAGGACATCCTGGGTGTCTTTGCGCAGGTTTCAGGAGCCTTGGTAGTCCAGCGAAAGGGTGAGAAGGAGGAGTTCGCTCGGAAGATGCTCTCCTATGTCGATGCACATTATTTGGAGAAGAATTTCTCCCTCACCTCCGTGAGCGACCACTTCCGGCTTAATGAAAGCTATGTCTCCACTTATTTCAAGAAACATTACCATGTCAATTTCCTGATGTATGTGAAGAAGCGTAGACTGGATGAAGCCGCACGGTTGCTCAAGGATTCCGGCATGCCTGTAGAGTCTATCTCCCACATGACCGGGTATTCCAATAGTCATTCGTTTCGCAGGGCGTTCAAGGAACGCTATGGCATCAGTCCTGCTGAATATCGGAATCGCTCGTAGCAGGGCGCTTTGTCTGCTGACAAGAGTGCCGAGACTGCCTTGAGGCAGATCAAGGAGAAGCGCTACGCCGACAAGTTCCGCCTGGAGAAGGGAAAGACGGTCCACCTTTTGGGCATCGCCTTCAGTTCCATGGGGCACACCGTCCAGGACTGGAAGGAAGAGGTGCTGGCCTGAGGAAAACGTATCGGGTTGCATCCGACTATGAGCAATAGGCCGGTATTCCGTGTACCCGGAAAATACGGATATCTCTGGTACTCCGCTTCATCCCATAAAAGCCTGTGCAAAGCCAAAATGTGGCAAACCCACGTATCAGGCATCAGACACCAGTCATGCAAAAAACCGTCTCGTCTGTGTACCGTCCCATACGAGCAGGCTTCCATATCCTTCGGCTTTTCCTGCTTGGACGATATCGACCTGGTGGATGGTCTCCTTTCGACGGGAGATGATGTCATAGGCATGTCCTCCCGCCTCAATATGCCATGCGCTTCCGAATTCTGGGGAAAGCCGCAAGCCGTCGCCTTGGAAGAAAAGTGGCAGTGGGGCGAGGGCGATTGGTTTGGAAGAGAAGGCGGTAAGGGCGCTGTCGTGGAAAGTCCCTTGGATGCAGGTGCCTTGTTCCAGCTGGTTGTACATGGTGCTCATCGGGCAGGGCTTGGCGCTGAGTCCATCGATTCCGGCAAACGCGAGGAAGAGTGCACCGGCGTGTGTGGTGTCTGCCGCCATGGCTGGCATGGCATGCCATGCGATAGCTGCTTTGTCCGCCGAGTAGTTGTCGTCGATGACCAATACCAGGTTGTCGAGCAACAGTACCCTGCGCCGGGTGATTTCCCCTGCCGGGTGCCGGAGTGTCATTTCCACCGCTCCCTTGCCAGTGCGGTTTCCGATGGTGTCGGTCAGGCGCTGGTAGCTCCAGCTTCCTGCGGACGCGGCGTCCGTAGGGAAGAACACGGTATTGTGGGAAACGGGATTCTTCAGCAGTTCCCGTTCCTGGCAGTCCCGGTAGGTGTAGCGCCCACCATCTCCGACAATCAGCTTTCCGTCAAAAACGATGTCGACATGGCCTTGGTCGAGATGCCCGTGGCCGCTCCCCAGCGGACCGGCGTGGGTATGGACCTCGAACCTCCTGCCACGCAGGTAGCTGTTCCCGCTTGCCCGGGCAAACGTGTCGTGGCTGTTGGTGCGGGCCTTCCAGGAAGGCTTCACAAGACCGTCCATCTCGTTCTCGAAAAACCAGCCCCGGTAGAGGCGTCGGTCACGGAACAGGATGGAGGCAAGGGTGAGCAAGTCCCCGACCCGCATCATGTCGCTGTCTCCTTGGGGGTAGACGTGGTCCTTGCCGTACGTGGATCTGGCCAGTCCCTCTGCCAACCGTTTTGTAGCCGAAAAAAGGGTGCCTTTGCGGATGCCGGTGACGAGCAACGTATCCAATGCGGCGTGGAGCACATGGGCGTGGTAGAGCGGGCTTTGTTCCCAATGCGTGCCGTCTTCCAGCGTCTGCAAAGAAAGCTCTTCGGCAAGCCTGTCCAGGGCGGTTTCAATCCACAGCCGGTTGTCCGTATGGAGACCAAGCAGAAGAAGCCCGTGGTCGCCGATGACACCCCAGTTGGAGAGCCTGTGGAAGGAGCCGTGCGTGTCGAAAAGCAGCCTGCCATGCTCCTTGAGCGACTGCTCGATCTGGCTGACAAAGGGAATTTCTCCCGGCATCAACTCCAGGATCCGCAGCCATGCCTCGGCCCTGATGCCGCATTCAAGGCTCCGCCATGTGCGCTTCCCCCGTCCTTCCGTGTAGGGCTGTTCATCCAGAAAATCCTTCCAGACAGAGAGAAGCGTGGTCTTGTACGCTTCCCGTCTCGTCGCGAGGTAGGCATGGCAAAGGGAGACGAGCACGCTGTGGCGGGCAAGGGCGAAGGCCCATTCCTCGTCCCCATAGGGGATGGTCTCCCAAGGGACATGGTCTGTGTAGGAGACCGGGTCGAGACACTTTTCCATCTCGTAGTGTCCGTTATGGACAATCTGGTGGCGCACCATCAGGTCCGCCTGCATCCGCTCATGATCCGGCAATTGGCCGGAAGGATAGGTCGTCGCCCACATCTTATGGTTCCTTCTGTTTCGTTGCCACTGAGTCGGCATAGGCCTTGGGGGACATGCCGACATACCGGTTGAAGACCCGTATGAAGCTGGTCGAGCTGTTGAAACCCATTTTCTGGGCCAGGTCCACGATATGGGTCATGGGGTTCTGTTCGAGAATCTCCTTTGCCCGGTCGACCCGGTACTGGTTGAGGTAGTTCTTGAAGGTGTCGTTGGAAAGCTGGCTGAAGAGCTTGCCGCAGTACTTGGCGGTGATGTTGAACTGGTTCGCCAGATCCTGCAGGCCGATATCCTCGCAATAGTGGTGCTGGATATAGGTGCGCATCAGCGCGAGCATCTTGTCGTTGTCGCTCGCCCCACGCTGTTTCACCACCTTGGCGATATTCCTTGCGCAGACGAAGAGCGAGTCCAAGGTTTCCGGACGGGAGCTCTCCTGGTAGACGGTCGCCCAGTTCATCTGGGTCCCGTAGAGCTCCTTGGTGGTGGTCTTCAGCTCCTGAAGGGCGCGTTGGATGGTCGATGAGACCGCGTAGACCAGTCCTTGGAAGGCGGGGCCTGCCAGATGGTGGTTGCTCTCCATGATTTCCTGGATGGCGAACTCCACCTGGTCGGTTCCGAGCGTCATTGCCTGCAGGAACTCCTTCTCGACGGAAAGGGGATAGGAGTAACTGTTCTGGTCGAAGGTGCCGACGTCGGCGCTGGTCAAGATCCGCTTCTGGGGATTGGTCAGCCGGTACTCCATGATGTGGCGGGCCTGCCGGAAGGCCTGTCCGAGATGTTGGGCGCCATAGACCGGATCGGAGAGGGCGGCTTGGGCGCTCGAGTCTCCGAGCAGCGAGTTGACCTTCTGCGTCAGGTCGCTGCCATCGTCTTGGGCGATGATCACGTCCAGCTCGTCGTTGTAGCGCAGGTACCGGAGGCTTGCGTCCTGGCGCGTGGCTCCTTCGACACGCAGCGGCATCAGCTTCTCCTCGTCCATGTCGTAGTGGATGGTGATGACGGTATAGGCCCGCTCGTCCGGTTCCGCCATGCCTTGCAGGGCTTGGAAGTCCCGCCTCCGGGTATCTCCGGCTTGCTTGTCCTGCATCAGGTCCTCCAGCTCGCGGGAGAGTCGTTCCATCTTTTTCCCATTCTCCTTGATCAAGGCGAACTCGTCGATATTCCCATCGCCACCATCGGCCGCGGGGAGCACTTCCTTGATAGGCTGGTAGAGCTTGTCCGCCATCTTCTTCAAGGCAAGGAAACAGATGGAGAAGATTCCGAGGATGCAGAGGACCGTGGTCAGCGTAAAGGCCCAATAAGGGGGAAGCGCCATGGCGATGTACAGGTTCCATGATGTCCCGCTTATCGGGTAAACCGCTATGAAACGGTTGCCTTGGGCCAGATACGGGCTCTTATCCAGTTGTTTGCAGGCTTCTGAAAAGCTCTCGTCCCCCTGAAGGCCGGTGACAAGGATCTGCGCGTCGCTACCGATGGCATAGCGCATTTCCTCTTCTTCGGGGATGATGGAGTCCATATCGATGCGGGTGATGATGACTGTCCGGGGAACGGCATAGCCATACGTCGTGGCGATGGATAATTCGCTCAGCCTGCCGTCTTGGTAGACGGGCAGCAGCACCGGTGTGGGAATCTGCTCTGCGACCAACCGGCTGATGCACTGCTGCTGCTCCTTGTCCAGATGGGTTTCATCCCTGAAATAGGCTTCTCGGGAAGTCGTCCCTTGCTTGGTCACCGTTGTCCCGTCCGCCATCGTGCCGGTCACGGCCAAGTCGAAGGAGATGCTGGAAATGGGGCTGATGCGTTTCTGCAGTTCCTTCAACAGCGCGATGGAGTTGAAATAGAAATGGTTCAGGTCCTTGCTCTCCGCCCAAGCGGAAAGGGCGTCGGAGGAGCGGAAAGATTCCTGGCTCCGCAGGATGGTGGTGAACGAGGTGTCCACATACCGTGCGAGGCTGGCGCTCGCGATACGCTTGGAGGCGATATCGCCCTTGCGCAGCTGTCGCATCAGGCTTCCCACCAGGAGGCCGCAGACCAGGGTGATGACCAGCGCGAGCAGCAGGAACATCGTAGACAGTTTGTGCCGGTAGACTCCTTTCATCCGTATCCTCCGGCCTCTATTGTAGCCGACAAATCGGGGCGGTGGAGGAAAATCGGACGATTCGGGAAATTTGTCGACGATTGGGTTTTTTGCTGATGCCGTTTGGCCCAAATTGAGAGAGTTCGGGAAAATTGCTGATTGCCAGATCCGGAAAGCCATGGGAGAAAAGGGTGTCAACATAAAGGAGTTCGCATGCTTCACCGAAAGGAATCTATCGCTCACCGCGTCTGGAAGGACTGGGACCTCTACTTGCTCCTGATTCCAGGCTTTATCTGGTATCTGCTGTTCTGTTACAAGCCCATGGTCGGGCTTCGTACCGCGTTCTACGATTATAATGTCTTCCGTGGTTTCGCGGGCAGTACCTTCGTCGGGTTCGCGAATTTCCGTGATTTCATCGATAGCCCGGATTTCATCCGGACCATCAAGAACACGTTGCTGATCGCGTTCTGGCAGATGGCGATCTGCTTTCCCGTGCCGATCATCCTTGCCGTCGCCATCACCGAGATGAAGTGCAAGTTCGTCAGCAAGTTGACCCAGACGGCTACCTTCCTGCCGTATTTCATTTCCGTCGTGGTCGTCTGTGGCATGGTGGTCAGTTTCCTTTCTCCCTCCACCGGCATCATCAACCTGCTACGTGGGAAGCTGGGGCTTGAACCAATCTATTTTATTGTCAATCCCCACTGGTTCCGTCCGATCTACACGTTGATGACGCTGTGGCAGACTGCCGGGTTCAACGCGATCGTCTACATCGCCGCCCTGATGGGGATCGACCCCGAGCTCTATGAGGCAGCCATCATCGATGGAGCGGGAAAGTGGAAGCGGATCCTCCACATCACGCTCCCCTCGATCGTCCCGACCATCGTCACCATGTTCGTCATGAATATCGGCAAGATGGTCAAGGTCGGCTATGAGTCGATCCTGCTGCTCTACAACCCGTCCACCTATTCGGTGGCTGACGTCATCAGCACCTACGCCTTCCGTGTCGGCATCGAGAACGGGAACTATGGACTGGCGACCGCCGCCGGCTTGTTCGAGGCCCTCGTCGCTTTGGTGCTGGTCACCTTCGCCAACAAACTCAGCCGCAAGCTGACCGAAAGCAGTCTGTGGTAAGGAGGAATGCCATGCACAAGCAAACAAACAACGCGCGGTACCTGATGGGAAAGGGAGAGCGGTCCTTCAACCTCGTAGTCAACATCATCGGCGTCCTGCTCTCTCTGCTCTGCCTGTACCCTATCATCTATGTGCTTTCCGCCTCGTTCTCCCGGCCGCTGTTCGTCGAGAACGGCACGGTCACGCTGCTACCCGTAGGAACCACGTTGGACAGCTATCGCGAGGCCTTCAAGAAACCAGGCCTTTGGATGAGTTATGCCAACACGATCTTCTACACGGTCGTCGGTGTCGCGGTGAACATGGCCTTTTCCACGACGATGGCCTACGCGCTCTCCAAGAAGCGCTTGGTCTTCCGGAAGTTCTTCACCTTGTTCTGCGTCTTCACGATGTGGTTCTCGGCAGGTATCATTCCACTGTACATGACCTTCCGTGACCTCCACTTGCTTGACACCCGCTTCGCGATCCTGTTCGGATTCTCGATCAACACCTACAACCTGATCATCATGAAAAGCTTCTTCGAACAGGTTCCTTCCTCGTTGGAAGAGGCGGCCTTCATCGATGGAGCGAGCAACCTGCGGATCTTCGCCCAGGTCTATCTGCCGCTCTCCAAGCCGGCCTTGGCCACTGTCGGCCTGTTCTATGCGGTCAACCGCTGGAACAGCTACTTCTGGGCAATGAACTTGCTGACCAGCGACAGCAAGTTGCCCCTGCAGGTGCTGCTGAAAAAGCTGATCGTGGACAAGGTGGCCAACGAGACCGAGGCGGCGATCGTCACCGCCAGCTCGACCTGGAGCCCGACCACGGTGATCTACGCGATCATCATCATAGCGATCGTGCCGATGCTGGTCGCCTATCCGTTCATCCAGAAATATTTCAAGACCGGCCTGACCATCGGTGCCAATAAAGGTTAAAACCCTACAGAGGGAAAAGGAGATATGCATATGAAAAAACGAAGCTGTATGTTGCTGGGAGCCGTGCTCCTGAGCGCGGCGTCTCTCTTCGCAGGCGGAGCGAGCGAAGCCCCCAAGGCGGAATCCGCCCAAAGTGCTGGCGCGGCGAAGGCCGAAGCCACGTATCCGGTTCCGACCAAGGATGGAGCTTTCCCGCTTCCCATCACCTCGAAGCCGACCGAGTTCACCATCTTCCTGAACTTCAACAACATGCCTTTCGACGCTTCCTGGCCGGTTTGGCAGGAGATGGCGAAGCGGACTGGAATCAGCCTGAAGAGCGTGATCAGCAAGTCGAACTCCAACGAGAAGGAGGCGTTCAACCTGATGCTCTCCTCCGGCAAGCTTGCCGATGTGATCGGGTATGTAAGCGCCACCGACCTGGAGAAGCTTGGCCGTGACGGCGGCCTGCTGCCGTTGAACGACCTGATCAGGCAGTACGCCCCGCACATCCAGTGGTACCTGGACAACGACGAGAAGTTCGCCAACACCGCCTATTCGCTGGACGGCAACATCTACTACGTGCCGAAGAACCAGACGTTGAAGTTTTCCGAGTTCTGGTGGATCCGCAAGGACTGGCTGGACAAGCTTGGCCTGCAGATTCCGACGACGGTGGACGAGCTGCACGATGTCCTTTTGGCCTTCCGCAACGGGGACCCCAACGGAAACGGCAAGAAGGATGAGGTTCCGCTGTTCGACCGTGCCGGCAACAAGATGCCGGACGAATACCTGTGGCTGTGGGACTCGAGCACCGAGTTCTACGTGCGTGACGGCAAGGTGGAGTTCGAGCCGCTCGGCGCCAATTTCGAGACTGCGGTGACCAACCTGAGGAAGTGGTATGCGGAAGGCATCCTCGATCCTGAGTTCTTCACCCGCGGTCCGAAGGGCAGGGATATCCTGATGACGGCGAACCAGGGCGGCTGCACCCACGACTGGGTCAGCGCGGGAAACTACAACACCAAGTTGCAGAACGAGTATCCAGGCCTGGAGATGGTCGCGTTCGCGCCTCCTGCCGACCAGCACGGAGTCGTCAAGGAACGGACCGAGCGCTTCCCGGGAGTCGGCTGGGGTATTTCCACCCAGTGCAAGGACCCTGTCACGCTCATCAAGTTCTTTGACTACTGCTTCACTCCCGAAGGGCAGGAGCTGCTCAACTGGGGTATCGAGGGCCTGACCTACACCAAGGATGCCGATGGTACCAAGCGCTTCATGGACAATGTCATGAACAGCGAGCTGACCCCGGTCGGATATCTGCGTAGTCTGGGTTGCTTGTACCGCGTCGGCTGCTGCCAGGACGCCAACTACGAGATTGCCGTCGCTTCTCCCGCCGCGCAGGCCGCAGCGCGCCTGTACGAGTCCCACCCCGAGTGGTATCTCAGCGAGGAGCCGCCGTATGCCGATGGCAGGCTGGACATGAAGCTCAAGCCTGAGGATGACGCGCAGTACAAGAAGATCATGTCGACAATCCGCCCGTACGTGGACGAGAAGTTCCAGTCCTGGATCCTCGGCACCTCCGACTTCAAGAGCGATTATCCCGCCTTCGTCAAGGAGCTGAAGAGCCGTGGCATCGACGATGCCATCGCAATCGTCCAGCGCGGGTACGAGGCGTATACCCATCGCTAATGGTTGATGCTGGTCCGTGAGGAGGGCAAACGTGAAACGAAAGAACCTGCTGTATGTCTTTGCAGACCAGTGGCGTGCATCTGCTTTGGGATTCGCTGGCAAGGACCCTGTCTGCACACCGCATATGGATATGTTTGCGGCTCGCTGTGTCACTGCTTGCGCGGTTTCTTCGTATCCGCTTTGCTCTCCCCACCGGGCCGCTTTGCTTACGGGCAAGCACCCGCTCGCCTGTGGTTTCTGGACCAACTGCAAGGCGCCGATGCCCGACAGCCCCGACCTGAAGGACTCCGAGGTCTGTATCTCCGATGTCCTGAAAGCGGCCGGATGGCAGACTTGCTATGTCGGAAAATGGCACCTGCAGAGAAGCGAGACGAACGACAGCCCCGCACCGGCGAGCGGGGCGCGGAACTGGGATGCCTACACGCCGCCAGGCAAGGGGCGCCATGGATTCGATTTCTGGCATTCCTATGGTGCCTGGGACCAGCATCTCGAGCCCCATTACTGGGAAGACAGCCCTGAGATGATCCAGGTGCGCGAATGGTCTCCGGCCCACGAGACGGATGTGTTGCTCGACTGGCTTTCTGGGGCTGTCGCAAAAAAGGACCCCTTTTGCGCGTTCCTTTCCTGGAATCCGCCGCATCCGCCCTACGACAAGCTTCCCGAGGAGTTGCAGGAACGCTACATCAGGCCGTCCTTCGAGCCCAACGTTCCCGAAGCATGGAGAAAGGATTCCCGCTATCTGAAGGCCTATCATGACTATTTTGCCGCGGTGGAGGGTCTGGACGGGCAATGGGGAAGGATCATGTCCTTCCTGGACGAGCACCAGCTGTGGGACGACACCATCATCGTCTTGTCCGCCGACCACGGGGACATGATGGGATCCCATGGCCTGTACGGAAAGAATGTCTGGTACGAGGAGTCGATTGCCATCCCCTGGTACCTGTACGACGCGTGCCTGGCACCGGGAAGCCGGGATGTCCTCTTGGCCAGCGAGGACCAGGCCCCGACCCTGCTCTCGCTGCTCGGGGTGCCTGTCCCCCCGTGCATGACCGGCCTTGACCAGAGCCCGGCCCTGAGACAGGACCTCAGGGGGAAGCGCGAGGCGGTCTACCTGACGATGATTCCCGGCATGCCGGAGCAAGTGGAACCCTACCGGAAACGGGGGATGGACAACAAACGGTATGGCTGGAGGGGAGTCCGGACAAGGAAATGGCTCTACCTGCACCACAAGGGGACGCAGGTAGGGGAAGCGGAATACCGGCTGCTCTACGACCTGGAACATGACCCGTATGAGATGCACCCCTGCCAGCCGGACGAGCGTCAAGTCGCCCGGTTCGAGGGATGGATGCGGGGTGAGGCAAAGAAGATAGGAGACCTGTTTTATGAAGGTGAGTGAACTCAATGCATGGAATGGCCTTGACGAGGCAATCGACCGGGCTCTCGCCCAGACAGACAAGGCGCTTTCCTTGATGGGGACCTCGTTCAAGTACTCGGTGAGCGAGCATCTCTGGTATCCGAAAAGTCAGAATGTCGAGTGGACGACCGGTTTCTGGACCGGGGAACTGAACCTTGCCTATGAGTTGTCTGGCAGACAGGGATATCTGGACGCGGTTTCCAGACAGATGCCCTCCTGGCTGGACAGGATCGAGAACCGCATCGACGTCGACCATCACGACATGGGTTTCCTCTATTCCCCTTCCTGTGTCGGCTTCTACCAGTTGACGGGAAGCCATACCGCCCGCAAGGCTGCATTGCTTGCCGCCGACAACCTGGTCTCCCGTTTCCAGGAGAAAGGGCAGTTCATCCAGGCTTGGGGAAAGCTGGGTGATCCGGACAACTATCGGCTGATCATCGATTGCCTGCTCAACCTGCCGTTGCTCTTCTGGGCGACACGGGAGACTGACGAAAAGAACTATCGCGACGTCGCCCTGCGGCACCTGCATACCGCCCTCCCATTGGTCATGCGTCCCGACCATTCGACCGTCCACACCTATTTCTTTGATCCCAAGACCGGAAAGCCCACCCATGGACGGACCGCCCAAGGGTATCGGGACGGGTCGGCCTGGGCGCGAGGGCAGGCTTGGGGGGTCTACGGCAGCGCGCTCGCCTGGCGCGAGACACGTGAACAGATCGCCTATGACGACTTCTACGCGACATTGGATTTCTTCCTTTCCCATCTTCCTTCGTCGGTCATCCCGTTCTGGGATTTCGACTTCTCCGAGGGATCTGGCGAGCCAAGGGACTCCTCTTCGCTTGCCATCGTCATCTGCGGCATGCTGGAAATGGCAGACCATGAAACGCGGGCAAAGGCGGATGAGCTCCGGGACGGGGCGAGGCGCCTGTGCGGGGAGCTCTTCAACCGCTGCGCGGTCAAGAACCCCGAAATCTCCGATGGCCAGTTGCTCCACGGCACCTATGCCCGCAAGAGTCCCTACAACACCGTCCGCAACAGAGGCGTGGACGAGTGCAACGTCTGGGGTGACTATTATTATCTTGAGGCGCTCCGGCGCCTGAAGGGCGGCTGGAAGCCCTATTGGTGAGGATCATGGAACAGCAAAACATCCTGATGGTCGTCGTCGACCAGCTGGCCGCTCGCGCCCTTGAGGGCAAGCGCGAGACTCCGAACTTGGACCGGTTGCGTGAAATGAGCCAGAGCGCCGAGTGCTGCATCACCCAATGTCCGCTCTGCCAGCCCTCCCGCGCCAGCTTCTGGTCCGGCCTTTATCCCCATGAGACCAACGTGCTCTCCAACGGCAGGAAATGGCCGGCAAATCCGGTTTCTTCCTCGGTGGAGACACTGGGGCGGGTGCTCTCCAAGGCAGGATATGAGACCCGCCATTTCGGAAAGCGGCATGACGCGGGAGCCCTTGGGGGGTTCTGGTGCGCCGAAGAAGGACAGACGGTCATTCCCGACGCTCCGTCGCTTCCCTACAACTTCGACACCTACAACGACGTCTTCACCCACAAGCAGGCGCTCGATTTCCTGCGTGCGAGGCAATCGTCCCGGCCGCTCGCCATGGTGGTCGACCTGGTCAACCCCCACAACATCTGCGGGTGGGTCGGGTTGCACAAGGATGGCAGACCCGACGAGGAAACGGAAGGTCTTCCCGAACTGCCACCCAATTTCGAGTTCGACGATATCGCGAACCGGGGTACGCCGGTACAGTATCTCTGCTGTACCCATATCCGGCAGGGCCAGGCCTCTCACTGGAGTCCTCTGCTGTTCCGGCAGTACCTGAAAGCCTATCAAGGCTACTTGGCTTTGGCAGACCGGATGATCGGGGATGTGCTCAATGCGTGGCGGGACAAGGGTCTGGGGGGCTATATCCTCTTCTGGTCCGACCATGGCGATGCGATGGCAAGCAGGCACATGGTGACCAAGGACGTGTGCCTGTACCGGGAGGCGGTGGAGGTCCCGCTCTTCATCAGCGGGCCGGACGTCAAGCCTGGCACCCTGCGGGGGCTGGCCGAGCTTCTTGACATCGCGCCGACAGTCTGTGGCCTGCTGGGCCTGCGCAAGCCGGCTTCCTTCCAGGGCAAGGACCTTTCCGGATTGCTGCGGGAAGGGGGCGTGGTCGACCGTCCCTACGCGGTCAGCCAGTGGCACACCGAGTGGGGGTACACCGTTTCCCCCTGCCGTTTGGTCCGCACCCAGGGGGCGTCCTACATACGCTATCTCGAGCCAGGAGTGCAGGAAGAATACTACGACCTGGCATCCGATCCTTTCGAGGAGCACAATGCCGCTTCCAGCCATCCCGGGGAGGTCGCCATGATGCGACGTCTTTTCACGGAATACCTCAGGGAAAGCCACGATCCGTTCGAGAGCCTTGCCTGGAACGCGGACAGGCGGTGGAGGAGCCACGAGCTAGGCTTCTGCCACCACGAAGGTCCGACTGCCCCCGAGGCCGGAAAGTGAGGAATCCATGACACCGGAAACACTTCTCGAGAAATTCACGATTCCCGGGACGTTCTTGGCTTCGAAGGCCAACACCCAGGGACACATCAACAGCACCTTCGTCTGCAGCTTCCTCGAGAGCGGAGGCCGGAAACGCTACATCCTCCAGAAGATCAACCGCCTGGTGTTCCATCATCCCGAGGAGGTGATGGAGAACATCCTGCTGGTGACAAACTGGATCCGGCGGCAGCTGAAGGACGATCCAGAGGCCGACCGGAAATCCCTATGCGTCATTCCGTCAAGGGAGGGGAAACCCTATGTGGTGGACGAGGAGGGCGGGTACTGGCGGGTCTATCCCTTCATCGAACGTTCCAAGGCCTATGAGAAGCTGGCCGACGCCCGCAAGGCCTATCAGTTCGGCAGTGCCGTCGGCCGTTTCCACAACCTGCTCAGCACGCTGGATGGACATAGGCTCTCGGAGACGATTCCCCACTTCCACGACATGGGCATGCGCTACCGGCAACTGGAAGCGGCGATGCGGCGGGACCCGAAGGGGCGGCTCGCCACGGTAGGCGACGAGATTGGTTTCCTCATGGAGCGCAGGCGACGCGGATGCGTGCTCTGGGACGGTATGGAACAGGGCGTCCTTCCGCTCCATATCACCCACAACGATACCAAGCTGGACAATGTGCTCTTCGACGAGGACAGCGGAGAGGTGCTTTGCCTGATAGACCTGGATACCGTCATGCCGGGTACCGTCCTCTTCGACACGGGAGACATGCTCCGTACCGCCTCCAACACCGCGGAGGAAGATGAGCGGGACCTGGAGAAGGTGGATTGCGACACCGGGCTCTTCCAGGCGATCCTTGCGGGATACCAGGACGAGGCAACATTCCTGACAGGGTCCGAGCGGAGCCTGCTGGCCGAAAGCGGAATCATCATGACCCAGATCATGGCTGTCCGTTTCCTCTCCGATTATCTTGCCGGGGATGTCTACTACCACATCGACCGTCCCGGGCACAATCTGGATCGGGCACGCTGCCAGATCGCCCTGATCAGGGCGATGGAGGCGAAGCGGTCCTTGCTTCACGGGTGACATGCGGAAGAGGACAGGCCATGGGTGTCGCCTCTGTCTTTCCGCCTTCGCCTGAAACGGAACATGTTCCTTTTTTGCAAATTCCTCTTGACTGTTTCTGCCTGAGCCTGTATTGTCTGAGATAGCGGTTAGGAAATCCTAACTAATGGAGGAAGGATGTCAGACGAGAGAGTGGTTCGGCAGTGTTCCCCAACCTTGGCTGGCATCAAGACCGGCAACCTGTTTCCGTGCGATGATGTCTTGGTTTATGCGGATATCCGCAAGATGAACCGGAAGTTGGTGCCCAAAGGCCTTCGGATGATTCCAATCCGCTTCCGAGGGATGTTGCTCGTCTACCTCTACCGGCCGGGACGGTTGGAGAAGGACCTGCAGGTTCCCAGAGCCCGCCAGATCCTGATGGAGCGGGGGTACGCGCCGGAAAGCGAGGGCAGGATGGTGACGCAACTGGTCCGGCGTTTCGGACGTGGTGGCGGGTTCCCCCATGAGGTGGGGCTCTTTCTCGGATATCCGCCCGAGGATGTCGATGCCTTCATCCACCGCCGCCTTGACGCGTGCTGCGTGGGATGCTGGAAGGCGTTTGGGAACGAGGAACAGGCGCGGCGGAAGTTCACAATGTTCAAGAAATGCACACGTACGTACTGCATGCTCTACGAAAAAGGAATACCTGTCGAGAAGCTTGCGGTGAAGGAGAAAGGAAGATGAAAGTCGCGATAGTGTACTGGAGCGGGACGGGAAATACCCAGGCGATGGCGGACTGCGTGGCCGAGGCGGTGAAAGCCAAGGGTGCGGAGGCCAAGGAAATCCTCGCCTCGTCGTTCACTCCTGACGAGGTGGCGGCCTATGACGCGATCGCGTTTGGCTGCCCTGCGATGGGGGACGAAGTCCTGGAAGAAAGCGAGTTCGAGCCGATGTTCGCCTCTGTCGAAGGTTCCCTGCGTGGAAAAAGGATCGCCTTGTTCGGCTCCTATGGCTGGGGTGGTGGCGCGTACATGGACTCCTGGAAGGAAAGGGCAGAGAACGATGGAGCTGACGTCGTTGGTACCGTCGTCTGCGAGAACGCTCCGGACGACGACGCGCGCAAGGCTTGCATCGCCCTTGGAGAAACATTGGTTGGTTAAACTTCGGACCCATTGGATAGGATAGTTGTCCCGAAGGATTTCCGATATGGATTCCGCCTCTCACACTCCGGGCGGAATCCTTTTATTGTTTTCCGAAAACCTCCGGCTGGGCCGGAGGTTCCAAGTAGCTTTAGCGATGAACAGGTTGAAAAGAGGAAACTCCTTTGCGGAAGATGGAGGTGCGATCAACCAATTGCACCAAGACCAGCAAAGGAGTTTCAAAATGGACGAGCAAAGTCTATCGCATACGACCTGGAACTGCAAATACCACATAGTGTTTGCACCGAAATACCGTCGCCGGGTGATCTACGGGACGGTGAGGAAGGAGATCGGGAAGATCCTGCGCGAGCTGTGCCTGCGCAAGGGAGTGGAGATAATAGAGGCGGAGGCGTGCGTGGACCACATCCACATGCTGGTGATGATACCGCCGAAGCTGAGCGTGTCGAGCTTCATGGGCTACCTGAAGGGCAAGAGCAGCCTGATGATATTTGACCGCTTCGCCCAGATGAAGTACCGCTTTGGGGACCGGGAGTTCTGGTGTCGCGGGTACTTTGTGGACACGGTGGGCAAGAACAAGAACAAGATTGCCGAGTACATACGGAACCAGCTGGAAGAAGACCGGTACGCCGACCAGCTGGTGATGAACGAGCTTGTGGATCCGTTTACCGGCGAGCCGATGAGGAAGAAGGGCCGCAAGTAAGAGGATCCGGGTGTCGGCCGGCCCCGCGATTGGCCGAATCCAAAAGCTGCCTTGGCAGCAGGCTGGTGAAGTGGTGCGAGAGGCGGAACGTTCGTGGGCGCAAGCCTGGCCGGTACCATGCCCTTATAGGGCTGGAGCAAACCACCGGCTAGCCGGTGGTCGTGATTGTTTTCCGAAAACCTCCGGCTGGGCCGGAGGTTCCAAGTAGCTTTAGCGATGAACAGGTTGAAAAGAGGAAACTCCTTTGCGGAAGATGGAGGTGCGATCAACCAATTGCACCAAGACCAGCAAAGGAGTTTCAAAATGGACGAGCAAAGTCTATCGCATACGACCTGGAACTGCAAATACCACATAGTGTTTGCACCGAAATACCGTCGCCGGGTGATCTACGGGACGGTGAGGAAGGAGATCGGGAAGATCCTGCGCGAGCTGTGCCTGCGCAAGGGAGTGGAGATAATAGAGGCGGAGGCGTGCGTGGACCACATCCACATGCTGGTGATGATACCGCCGAAGCTGAGCGTGTCGAGCTTCATGGGCTACCTGAAGGGCAAGAGCAGCCTGATGATATTTGACCGCTTCGCCCAGATGAAGTACCGCTTTGGGGACCGGGAGTTCTGGTGTCGCGGGTACTTTGTGGACACGGTGGGCAAGAACAAGAACAAGATTGCCGAGTACATACGGAACCAGCTGGAAGAAGACCGGTACGCCGACCAGCTGGTGATGAACGAGCTTGTGGATCCGTTTACCGGCGAGCCGATGAGGAAGAAGGGCCGCAAGTAAGAGGATCCGGGTGTCGGCCGGCCCCGCGATTGGCCGAATCCAAAAGCTGCCTTGGCAGCAGGCTGGTGAAGTGGTGCGAGAGGCGGAACGTTCGTGGGCGCAAGCCTGGCCGGTACCATGCCCTTATAGGGCTGGAGCAAACCACCGGCTAGCCGGTGGTCGTGATTTTGTCCAAAGAAGTCAACCCCTGCGTTTTAGTCGCGGCAAGGCCGAGACACGTTCCCCTTGTCCAATCCTCCAGGGTAGCGGCGAGCTTGCCGTTGGTCTTGTCGCTGTCCCGGTCGGTCAATGCGTTACGGATCTGGTTGCAGGAATGCTTCGCTCCGACCCGGGGCCGGAGGTGATGGCAAAGACAGAGCCTTCCGGTAGCGGCGTATACCCTGGTAACTGCATCATGATTGCCCATCAACGTCGCCACTCCCTGTCCTTGCCGGAAACGGCTGTCGGAAGGATTGGCGATGATAGATACTGGGGATGGATTTCGAACTGCCGGAGAATCTGCTCCAACTGCTTCTATTTTGACCAGATTCCAGCCGTTCTTCACTTTGGGAATGAGCACCCTTGAGATCTGGACGTCTTCGCCTTTGCAAGCACACAACTTCCATCTCGCCAGTTTTCCTTTTCTGGAGGGAATATAAGGGAAAAGGGCAGACAGGTCCGATGCATATGTCGTCATGATTGATAAAGAAATGCCATAAATCGGGGACCTAGCATGAATACCGTACAGCTGGAATGTTTCGTCAGCGCCAGGTGTGATGCGAAGTTCAGGCAATATGCGAACGACCCCAACTTCAATCGCAAAGACCACCTTTTGAGATTTTATGCCTAATAAAAATACCGAAAAAGGTATCATATATTGAGATTGAATTGCTGTCTCACCATCCTTCCTAAGGGGAGGTCTATGCCTGCAGACGGGTTGCCGGAAGCAAGGTGGGGAATGTCTCTGCCGATAAGTTCAGCGATCTATGCTGGGGCCGATGGGGGAGTACCGCAGTACGACAAGTTCTCCAAGTACTCGAAGTGCGAGCTGTTTGCCTGGTGCAGGGGGTGTCCTGCAGTTGCCAGTGGAACCTATGGAAGTTTTTATTCCGAAGACCTCCAGTGCTGGAAAATCATTTGACTATATCGTGTGACGTACGTTTTGGCCTTTGCATCCCGAAACCACAATTTCTCGTGGCGGAAGGGATGCTTTTTCATCTCGGAATCCTTTGTAACCAAGGAAAGCGCCCAAACGCCGGTAGAATAGGGAAAGGAGTTTTTCTGATATGGAAAAGAGAAAAACGGAAAAAGCCGGCATCACGCTCCACGACGAGCGGATGAAGCAGCTGTTGATGGTCAGGGAGATCCTTGCCTACGTGGCCAGCCAGGTGGTGGACGACTTCCGGGGCATGGGCTGGAAGGAGGTCCTGCCCTACCTGGAGGACCCGTCGACCGGCGGGATCGGGCGGGGAGACCGGGAGAGCACGGACCCCACGGGCACGGTGCGCTACGACGTGCTGGTGCGCCTGCGCTCGCCCAGGAAGCCGGGAGGGAGAATCGCCGTCATCCTGAACATCGAGGGGCAGAACGGAGCCTATCCGGCGGGGAGGCTGAGGAAGCGGATGCTGTACTACCCCTGCCGGCTGATCAGCGCCCAGAAGGGGGACGTGTTCCAAGGGGACGCGTACGGGGATCTGGCCCAGGTGGTGTCGGTGTGGCTGATCCTCAAGCCTGCGGAGCGTGACCAGGGGCGGACGGTGGAGAGGACGCTGGAGAGCAGGCAGCTGACGGACATGGACGAGGGAGGCACCGCGTGGAAGGGCCGGCTGGAAGGGCTGAAGGTGGTGAGTGTTTGCGTTCCTGACCTGGAGCATGTACAATCGGAAGACATGGCGGGGCTACTCGGGGTGTACCTGAGCGGGGAATTGTGCGGAAGGGAGAAGTGCGAGCGGCTGGAGGCCGGGTGGCACGTGGCGCTGCCGGCCGTGGCGCAGGAGGTCGTGGCGATGTTCGAGGGAGCGGGAAGGGACCTGTGGGACAAGGCGGAGAAGGCCGGCAGGCTGGAGACCCTGGCCAAAAATGTCGTCACCCTCTCCAGAAAGCTCCAGGTATCCCCGGAGAAAGCCCTGGAGCTGCTGGATATCCAGGTCTCTGACCAGCAAGAAGTCCTGGCCCTGATTGCAAAGATGCAGGATGCGGGCAGGTAATCTCTGGAAGCGGCGTAAAGTCCGGGAAGAGGGTCCAATCCCTTTTCCCGGTATTGCATGAGTGATGGGCAGGCAGAACCCCTTTTGCGGGATTCCTAACGGTGGTCCTAGTTCGATAGCCAAACAGCATACATATGGGGCAATGCCTGGTTGCGGCCATGGGCATGGCCATATGGTGTGAGGTCCTGACGGAACCAGTTGGAGCAACAGGGAACCTTGTGGCTGTCCCGCAACCTGGTTGTTGCTGAATCACGGTAATACGATTGTGGAACTTCACAGGAATGTACACGACTTTGCGATATTTCCTTGTTCATCGTATTTATCCAAAAACATCCATCAAATTTCTCAACATACGGGCTTACACTGAAACAAAAGGGGTGTCTCATGAAGAGATTTGTTTCTTTGCTCTGCCTGCTGGCATGCTCGGCGGCTTTGTCCGCCGGAGCCTATCTCAACGTGAATGATCTTGATCCGGTCAAGATCGCTTCGAACAAGAGCTATGACGACGTGCGCGTGCTGGCGACCGCGGAGAAAGCGGTCACCGTGGAGGCGATTCCCGTCAGCCGCGAGGCTGCGGACGGAGAGGTCTTCAACGCCCGCCTCAAGCTCGGCGGTTCCGGGAACGCGACGTATCGGGCTCTTTCGTTCCATGGAAAGAAAGGGGAGACTCTGGTTGTCTACCTCAACTCTTCCAGCAAGACGGACGCGCGCCAGCTGGCGCTGGTCAATGCCGCGACAAAGGCGGAGGTGACGGTCTTTACCGCTCCGCCGGATGATGAGGCGCACGCGGGAAAGGCAAGCTGCGCCATCCCCGCCGATGGCACCTACCTGCTGTACTCCAAGGGCAGTGGAATCAACCTGTACGCGGTGATCTGCGAGTAAGAGCATATGAAAAAGACACTGGCATCGCTGTGGTTGCTGGTGTCCTCCTCGTTGCTGTTCGCATCGTGGGCCGGCACGAAGGCGCCGGTCATCACTTCCATCGCCCCTTCCACTTCAGACCCGTTCCAGGTCGAGGTCAGATTTGATTTCGAGACGTCGGGCGAAGCGGGGGACAAGGCGAGTGTCGAGTGCTACGACGCGAGGGGAAACCTGGTGGACGCCAAACTGGTCGGCCGGAGCCGCAAGCTGGGGAAAAAGGCCCTTTTTTCGCTTTCCTCCTCAGGCGACTACTCGTTCGTGGTCCGTGGGCAGAAGCGGAATGAGGAGGACAAGCTTTCCCCTTGCCAATCATTCCACTATTCGTACCCGCTCGTGCCGCCGGAAGTGACGGTGAAGAATACAGGGAACTATGCCTTTCTTGTCAGTTGGAAACCTGTCAGGGAGGCGGAAGCGTATCTCGTATCGGTCGGAGAGGAAGAATACCAGACCAACGACCTTTCCTGCTCGTTCAATGCGTTGCGGCCGGAGAAGACCTACCAGGTCACCGTTTCCGCCCTCCGGGATAGAACGCGGGCGACATCAAGCCAGCGCAAGACCGCGCGCAAGGATGCGGATAGGGACTGGCGCTTCACCTGGTTCGGACAGTCGACCAAGGGGACGCTCAACCGCATGGAGATGCTCGACGCGGACAACTTGCGGTTCCGCCTCTTCTCCTGCTCGGAGTCTCCCAATGGCGATATCGACGAGAAAGGTGGCAAGTTCACCGCCTTCCATGACGGTATTTCCTACTACTATACGGTCATCGATCCAAAACGGGAAAACTTCACGCTGACGGCTACCTTTACCGTCGATTTCCTCAATCCGACTCCCGATGGGCAGGAAGGCTTCGGCATCGTGGCGATGGATTCGCTTGGCAAGGATGGCGTTTCCATGGAAAACCACTACACCAACTCCGCGGCGATCCTCGCCACCAAGTTCGAGGACACGATCGACGGGGTGAAACATACCTGCAAGGATACGCTTGGCTCCCGTTTCGTCACCGGGCTGACCGATGCGATCGTCCAAGGCGGGGATTCGGAAATCGCCAAGCACGCCAAGAGCGTCAGCAAAGCCTATAGCTACTATTACTATGATCTGGTGCGGAAGGGACAAACGTATACCATCACCTTGCAGATGGACAACACGGGTTTCCATGCCATATATCCCAGCACGGGTGCCGACAAGGGCCAGGTCGAGGAATATATCCTGTACGGCAAGGACAAGCTGCTCCAGCAGGATCCCGATCACATCTACGTCGGTTTCGCCGTTGCCCGCGGATGCAATGTCACGGTCAGCGACGTGCGCTTTGCCACAAGCGACCCGCGGAGCGACCCGCCTGCCAGACAAGCGCCGCCGGAGTACGTGCCGTATTCGCTGAAAATCGATTCCCCTACCAGCTGGTACGACGGGCGCTACCAGTTCGTCTATGCGGCCAACAGCGACGGCCGGCTATCGGTCAGCGACGGGAAACGGAACCCTCATTACTACATCCAGGATGCTCCGGTGAAGGCGGGAGTCGACTTCTCCGCGGTCATCCCCATCCGCAAAGGGGTCAACGACATGCTCGTCACCTTCACCCCGAGCAGGGAGTACATTCCCTACCCGGGCGCACGCATGGGAGTCCTTAACCCGACGACCCGGAAGTACGAGGAGAATTACCAGCCGGTCGCCAAGACGCTGACGGTCTTCTACGTGCCCAAGGAAGGAGATACCCTCTACGTTTCCCCGGGCGGCGACCCGCTTGCCAAGGGGAGCCGTCAGAGTCCGTTGGACCTGGACAGCGCGTTGCGTTCCTGCGCCCCGGGACAGACGGTCGTCCTGCTTCCCGGCACCTACCATCCAACCGGTTCCGTCAAGATCGAGCGAGGCAACAGCGGTCTGGAGGGCAAGCGGAAACAACTGGTGGGAGAGGGGAATGTGGTCCTCGATTTTTCCTCTGGCTCCGGCTCCTTCGAGCTCTGGGGCGACTACTGGACGCTGGAACACTTCACCGTGACCGGCACCAAGGGCGACAAGAAGGGATTGCAGATAGCCGGGGACTTCAACGAGCTGCGCTTTGTCACCGCCTATGGTTGCGGGGACACCGGCATCCAGATTTCCGGGACGAGCACCGAGCCTTTTGCGAAATGGCCGCATGACAACCTGGTCTACGGGTGCGTCAGCCACGACAATATCGACCCTGCGGCCAACAATGCCGATGGCTTCGCCGCGAAGCTGACCTGCGGGGAGAACAATGTGTTCGATTCTTGCGTCGCCTATGCGAACATCGACGACGGGTGGGACCTCTTCTCCAAGATTGAGACCGGACCGATTGGCGCGGTGACCATCCGCCGCTGCCTTGCCTACGGCAACGGAAGCTTGTCGGACGGGAGCGGGAACGGGGATGGCAACGGCTTCAAGCTGGGTGGAGACGGGATTGCCGTGCCCCATCTGCTGGAACGTTCGGTTGCCTTCCAGAACGGGGCGGCGGGTGTCACCAGCAATTCCAACCCGGCCGTCCGCCTTTCCCAAGTGGTCTGCTGGGCCAACGCCGGGCGCAATGTCGCCCTCTACGGGAAAGGGAATGGCCCCCGCCAGTTCCAGGCAAGGGATGTGGTCTCTGTCGATGGGGCGGACTCCGACAACTGGAGCGAGATGCCCGGGCTTGCCGAAGAGACCACCTTTTTCTGGAATGGAGCGGAGGCGGTCAACAGCCAGGGGAGGCGGCTGTCCAAGGATGTGTTCCTCTCGACGGTCTTCCAGGGCTTCAGGCTTGACGGACAAGGCCTCGACCTTGGGGATTTCCTGAAGGTGAGGACCGGCCTCGGATTCTCCGCCGGCCTCTAAACGGAAACGCCATCCCCTCTGGCAAGCATGCCAAGAGAGGATGGCGGCCATACCCCAAGAAAGGCTGCGTGGCCGACGCTTGCGCGGTTTTCGGGTCTGCCTGCCAAGAAGAGATATCCTGAGCCGATGGCTTGGAAAGCGCATCGGAGGCACATGCCTGGAAGTCATCCTCGAGACCGGCTTCCCTGCTCTCCGCAGCAAGGCCGGCCTCTCGTGCAGGGAATGGGGTATGGAACAATTGTCCTTTCTCGCGTATGGTAGGGCAAGGGGGAATACACGGTGATCGATATCAACGGGATGAAGGGATTCATTTGCGATATGGATGGAGTCATCTATCACGGCAACCGCATCCTCGCGGGGGTCGACCGGTTCATCCATTGGCTCAAGGAAAGCGACAAGCAATACCTGTTCCTGACCAACAACAGCAGTTACACCCCGCGCGAGCTTCAGCAGAAGCTGGCCCGCATGGGGCTCGATGTCGGGCAGGAGCACTTCTACACCAGCGCCTTGGCTACGGCCGCCTTCCTGAAGGAACAGGCACCCGGCTGCTCGGTGTACGTGATCGGCGAAGCTGGACTTTTGAATGCCCTGTATGATGTCGGGATCACGATGAACGACGTCAACCCCGACTACGTGGTGGTCGGCGAGGGAAGGGGGTATTCCCTGGATACCATCACCAAGGCCACCAACCTGGTGCTTCATGGCGCCAAGCTGATTGGAGCCAACAGCGATGTCTCCGGCCCGATCGAGGATGGAATCGCGCCCGCCTGCCGCGCCCTCGTCGCGCCCATCGAGATGGCGACCGGGGTGAAGGCCTATTTCTGCGGAAAGCCCAATCCCCTGATGATGCGGACCGGCCTGCGGATTCTCGGCTGCCACTCCGGCGAGGCTGTCATGGTCGGTGACCGGATGGACACCGACGTGATCAGCGGCCTTGAGTGCGGTATGTCCACCATCCTGGTCCTCAGCGGCATCTCCACTCGGGAAACGCTGAAGGAATACGCCTATCGGCCCGGCCTGGTGCTGGATGGCGTGGGCGATATCGTCGATGTGGCCCGGAAGGCGGCCGGATCCTGATTCCGATGGAGATACCGCGTCTGGTCCACGTCTGGCCGATCAAAGGGTACCGGTTGTTGCTGGAGTATGAAGGACAGGTGAGGCGTGTCTTCGATGCCTCGTACCTGGTCAGGGGCTATTGGCACAACGAGCGGAAGGAATCGGAATATTTTGATACGGTGCACCTTTCGGGAGACGGCATCGCATGGTCTGGCGGCCAGAACGTCGAGGCTGACGAGCTGTGGAACGCCAGCAAGGAGGTTTGATGCGCATCGGTATCATTGGTTGCGGGCATATCGCCGAGAAGATGGCCAGGACGGTCCACATGACCGGCCACACACTGTACGCGGTGGCCTCGCGCACCCAGGAAAAGGCCGACCGTTTCGCGAGCCGGTTCGAGGCGGAGCATGCCTACGGTTCATATGAGCGGCTCGCCGGGGATCCCCATGTGGACCTGGTCTATGTCGCCGTGCCCCACAGCTTCCATGCCCAGGTCGCGGACATGTGCCTGGACCAAGGAAGGCATGTATTGGTAGAAAAGGCCTTTACCAGCAATGCAAGCGAGGCGGAGCCGCTGGTCAGGAAGGCGGAACGGCAGGGCCTTCTGCTTGCGGAGGCGATCTGGACACGCTACGAGCCCATCCGGACCCGTATCGACCAGGCCGTCGAAGGCGGAGAGATCGGACAGGTCTGTCATGCCGAGGCGACCTACTTCGCCTATCTGGCGCAGAAGCCCCGGCTGGTCGAGCCGTCGCTGGCTGGTGGCAGTCTGCTGGATATCGGCATCTATGCCCTGAACTTCCTGCTGATGAACCTGAAGGGGGATGTGACGGAAATCCAGAGCATGGCAAGGCTCTCCGACAAAGGGGTCGATGAGCTTTCCAGCACGTCGTTGCGGTTCTCTTCCGGGGCGATCGGGTCGATGCAGACGGGCTATACCGCCGTCAGCGACCGGAGTTGCCAGATCGCCGGCAGTTCCGGTTGGATCTGGGTGGACAACGTCAACAATCCCCAGAGCGTCAAGGTCTACGACCGGGACCGGAACTTCGTCAGGGATATCCCGGTTCCGCCCCAGCTGACCGGATTCGAATATGAGCTCGACTCCTGCTGCGCGGCGATCAAGGAAGGACGTACCGAATGTCCACAGATGCCCCACTCGGAAATGCTCCGGGTCATGAGATTGATGGACGCGATGCGCGCGCAGTGGGGCATGGTCTATCCATGGGAACAATAGAAAAGAGGAGAAACATGCGAACATTTTGCATCATGGGCTGCGGCCATCTGGGAACGATTGTCGCCAATGCCTACGCACAAGGACTACTTGAGGGTTATCGGCTCGTCGGAGCCTTTTCCCGGAATATCGAGGATGCCAGGGGGCTTGTCAAAGGGACTGGGGCGGTGGCGGCCGCCACCATGGAGGAGCTGCTTTCCCTGCGGCCCGACTATCTGGTCGAGACTGCCTCGATCGCCCTTTTGAAGGAAGTCGCGCCCAAGGCCCTGCGGCAGGGAACCAGCGTCGTACCCCTCTCGATTGGTGCCTTCGCAGACGAGGAATTCAAAGGCCGATGCATCCAGGAGGCGCTGGCCCATGGCTCGAAGATCCATATTCCCCACGGAGCCGTGGGTGGCTTCGACGTGCTGGGAACCATTGCCTTGATGGGCCGGGCCGGAGGCACCAAGGTCGAGGCGGGCATCCATACCCGCAAGGGGCCGAAGTCCCTCAAAGGCACCCCGCTGTACTCGGACGAGCTGGAACTGGGAGAGCGGCAGGTTTTCCATGGCACCACCGCCGAGGCGATCAAGCTGCTGCCAACCAAGGTCAACGTCGCTGTGGCGACCGCTCTTGCCACCACGGGAGCGAAGGTAGCTACCAGCACGATCACCAGTGTCCCGGCCTTCATTGGCGATGACCATGCCATCACCGCCGAGGGTGACGGGGTGAAAGCGCTGGTCGATGTCTACTCTGCGACCAGCGATATCGCCGGCTGGAGCGTCGTCGCCCTGCTCAGGAACCTCGCCAGTCCAATCCAGTTCTTCTGAGGAGCGTCATATGAGGAAATTCGAGAAACTCGTCGAGGTTGGGCCGGTCGGGCTGACCGCCTGGGCGGAGAAGGAGCTGGAAACGTATGCAAGGCAGGTCATCCGCCACGACACCCTGCCTGCCGATGATGCGGATCTGGTCCGGCGTATCGGCGACGCCGACGCGTTGCTGACCCGGACATTGCCGGTCATCGGGGCGGATGTGCTTTCCGCCGCCCCCCGCCTGAAGTACGTGGGCATGTGTTGCAGCCTCTACTCGAAGGAGAGCGCCAACGTCGATATCGGGTATGCCGAGACGCATGGCATCACGGTGACCGGCATCCGTGACTACGGGGACCATGGGGTGACCGAGTATGTGATCTACCAGTTGGTCCGTATCCTTCACGGTTACGATTACCCCCGATGGAAGGCCCTTCCCCTGGAGATCACCGGCCTGAAGGTGGGTTTTGTCGGCATGGGTGCCAGCGGTACCATGACGGCGCAGGCCCTCCAGATGCTCGGGGCGGAAATCCACTACTTCGCGCGCTCGGTGAAGCCGGAGAGAGAGGCGGAAGGAATGCGCTTCCAACCCTTGGACGAGTTGCTTGCCTGGTGCGACGTTGTGGTCACCTGCCTGAACAAGAACGTGGTTTTGCTCCATGAGAAGCAGTTCGAGGCGCTGGGGGAGGGGAAGATCATGTGCAACACCTCGATTGGTCCCGCTTCGGACATGGATGCCCTCAAGCGCTGGATCGACAATCCTAGGAACATTTTCTGCAGCGACACCAAAGGCGGCATCGGCCCCATCGCCGATATGGTGATGGGACGGGAAAACGTCATCTGCCCTGACGCATCGGCGGGCATGACCAGCCAGGCCTACGACCTGTTGGGCCGCAAGGTGCTGGACAACATCAGGAACTTTCTGGGACAAGAGTAAGGGGGAATGGCTGGGGGCGTGGTATACTTGCCCCATGCGCGTTGTCTACCCCTCCGTTTTCACCGGTTTTTCCTGCCTGGCGGGCGATTGCCCGCTGACTTGCTGCATCGGCTGGTCGGTCGATATCGACGCGGAAAGCCTGGAACGGTATCAAAGCCTTGCCGGAGCGGCAGGGGAGATGGTCCGCAGCCATTTGGTCAAGGATGAGGGAGCCTACTCATTCACCGTCACTCCCGAAGGCCATTGCTGGTTCCTTGACGGGGACGGCCTGTGCCGCATGCAAAAAGAGTTCGGGATGGATGCGCTGTGCGATACCTGTCGTTTCTTTCCCCGAATTTCCTGGAACGCGGGGAGCTACGTGCAGTTCTCGATGGATCTCGCGTGTCCCGAGGTCTGCCGCATGGCGTTCACCCGTCCGCTCTCCTTTCGGGAAGACGAACAGGAAGGAGAGACACCCCTCCACCGGGAGGGAAGAAGGGAATTGTCCGCGGTCCTCAACCGCCGTGGACGGCTGATTGCCGCGTTGGAAAGGCCGTTGACCGTGCGGCGTATCGTCACCGACGGGAGGGAAGACGCGCGCATTGCCAGCATTGTCGCCGATTGCACCAAGGCAAGCCGCGTTGGTTTCTTGACTCCGGCGAGGGTCCGCCAGCTCCAGCAGGAGTCCGCTTCCTATTGGTTGCGGCACGAGACGCAACTGGAGCCTTGGTTCTCCACATTGGGGTCGCTGTTGCTCTTCCGCTACGGGTGCATGGCCTGGTATGGAATGCCGTGGGGACGGATTGTCCGTTTCGTACGGCGGGCGATGCGGATGACCTATCTGCTTCTGCTCCATCAGCAACGGGATGCCGAGGACCTGGAGGTGGATGCCATGGTGGCCGCAAGCGTGCTTTTCGCCCGCAGGATCGAGCATGTGGAGAAGAACCTGCAGCTCTTGATTGCCAGATGATGCGAGGAGGACTCCTTCCGGAATCCCCCTCGGCTGGTGGTCGTTTGGAATATCAATGGGTGGCGAGAGAAGCGAAAATCGCCCTGCTGCCGACGAACCGGTGGTCCCGGTAGAGCAAGGTGGGGCAACGCTTGATGCCGTAAAGGCTGCGGCCCTCGGGATAGACGGTCAGATTGACGATTCTCGGGTTCCTGCCGTTGTACTGCAAGGCCGACTGCTCGAGCGTCCCTGAGTGGTTGCCATCCACGAAAAGGATTCCTTGGCGCAGTTCTTTCTCTTCCTGCAGCTTCTGGATGGTCTCTTTCAGGACATCGAAAGCGTTGGTGCCGTCCTGCTCAGACTGCTTGCACAAGGCGACGGCCAACAGTTGCGCCTTGTTGGTTGACGAAATAGGATTGCCGTTCGCTGTAGCAAAAGGCTGTCGCATTCCCGCGTTATCCATGGGACTCCCTCCCGTTCCTACAGAAGCAAACATCTGAAAGGGGAAAAGGTTACCGGGTGATATGGAGCCGTTCCTTCATCGCGTACATGGCCTTCTCCGCACGGGCGAGGAGCATCTCGTAAGTGGTATCCTTGCCTGGTTCCAGATCGGCGATTCCGTACGAGATCGAGATGCGGTCGACAGGCTTCTCCTCGCCTGCCAACCTGGTCATGGCGGCATCCATCTGGTCGAGCAGCTGGTAACGGTCCTTCAGGTCGCTTCCTTCGGGGAAGAGGACGAATTCGTCTCCTCCCGTGCGGAAGAGCTCGCTGTTGGGGAAGCATGAACGGATCAGGTCTGCAGCGGCTTGCAGGTAGGTGTCCCCTGCCTCGTGGCCGAAGTGGTCGTTGACCTGTTTCAGGTGGTTGACGTCGAAGAAGATTACCGAGAAGGGTTCGCCTCGGCTGACCATGTCCTTCCGATAGGTCACCTCGCGCTCATAGGCGCGCGGGGCACCGGCTCCGGTCAGCACATCCCGGTAGGTTTGGGCTTCTAGGTAGTTCACGTATCCGTGCAGCCGTTCCGCCATCTGCTGGACGCTTCGGGTCAGTGTGGCGATTTCGGCGCCACCAGTCGCGGCCAGATGCACATCGAAATCGCCGCCCGCGATACGGGCTGCGGCTTTCTGGAGCGCATTGAGCGGTTGCAACAGCCGTGAGGCGATCATCGTGGTGACAATGAGGAAGAAGAGGGCGGTAAGTACCACCGTGAAGATGACGAGGAAGGCCATCGTGTCCCGCCTTTGGAAGATCTCCCTTTTCGGGGCGGCGAGTATCAGCACGAGCCCATTGCTCAGCGTGGTGGAGGCAAGGAGCTTGTCCACTCCGTGCACCTTTGCGGAGACGGGTCCGGTAACACCCATCCGGTTCGGCTTCCCATCCAGCAGCTTGCGGGCAAGCTCGGGGTTGTCGTCGTACAGTATGGTCCCGGATTTTATCGATGGGTGGTGGATGACCGCCCCGTTCGCGTCAGTCAGGACCGCATAGCCCGTATCATAGACCTTGATGTCCGCCAACCTCTGGTCGAGCACATCGTAGTCGGTGTCGATCGAGACATAGCCGACCAGGATCCGGTCGGAGAAGACGGGAACGAGATAGCTCAGGACGATTTGCCGCTCGCCTGCGGTGTCCGCGTGCGGTGCCTGCCAGAGCGGCATTTGCACGTTGATGATATCCCGCCAGTCTTCGTTATCCCGTATGGCGTTGATGTTCTTCGAAACGACAGGGAAGAACTGGGCGGAGGAAGGGCCTCGCTTCTGGACAATACCGCAGGCCGCATCCTCCGGCAGGAGGTCCGGATCGAAATGGATGGCGCATTCCGTGGTTTCCGGGGTGGCCGTGACGGTCAGCGAGACCATCTCGTCCAAGTCTTTCCGGAGCTCCGCATAGAACTTCGGATCCTGCAAAAGACTTTGGGCGGGGATGGAACGCGTGACATAGTCGGCCAGCGTCTGTGCGGCTTGTTGGGTCTGCTGGAGCTGGTTCTCGATGGTCTGCCCGAGTTCCGAGCAGGTCGAGCTGAGAATCCGCTCCGAGCCCCGGTTGACCGAGCTGTTCAGCTGGGAGCCGGCAATGAAGCCGATGATCGAGGCGGTTGAGAGAATCGTGAGCGCGATCAGCAGTTGCAGGGTATGGGAAAGGGTTCGTTTTCTCATCGGAGAGCCCCCATCTGGCGCTTTCTCTCGTACATGGCCTGTTCCGCCCGCTGGAAGACCGAATCGAAGGAGGTGTCGAGACCTTCGATGAAGTTCGCCTTGCCCCAGGCAACGGAAAGCCGGTCCGTCCACAGGGGCGCTTCGCTTCGTCCGGACACTTCCGCTTCCAGTTTGGCCAGTTTTCCTTCGATTTCGACAAGTTCCTCCTCTTGGGGAAGCAGAATGAACTCGTCCCCTCCGATCCGGTAGATAGGGGAGTTCGGAAAGATGCTTCGCAGCAGCTTGTAGACTCCGAGCAGGTAGCGGTCACCCTGCATATGGCCGAACGTGTCGTTGATGAACTTCAGATTGTTCACATCGAAAAAGACCACCGTATACGAGAACGAGGGATCCTTTCGCGCCTGCTCGTCCAGATGCTTGACCACATTTGTGAAGGCCAGTTTGTTTCCTGCGCCGGTAAGGCTGTCGGTATACGCCATCTGGTTGACGAAATGCAGGTAGGTTTCCAGTTTGCCCGCCATATACTTGATGGCGTCAGTCAGTTGCCCGATTTCGTCATTGCCGCTCTCCGGCAACGTGAGGTCGGTCGTTTCCCCATTCATGTGGGTCATCGCCTCGTTCAGCTCGTTGAGCGGGGAAAAGAGTCTCTTCAGCTTGGAGAAGGACGTGAAACCTGCTACTGCAAGGGTCAGTGCCATTATCAGCAGGATCCGTATTCCGAGCAGGTTGGATTCCCCATAGAGCGAGGAGTCGGGGACGACCAGCAACAGCCCCATGCCGTTTGAGAGTCTGCGATAGGCGGCGCTCATCCGCTTGCCATCCTGCTTGAAGGGAACCAGCTTGTCCCCTGAGCCGCCAGGAAAGTCCTTGATGGAAACCAGCCCGGGAATCTGCGCGAACAACGGGGTCCCGATTTCCATGTCCGGGGCATAGATGATGTTGTCGGCGTCGTCCAGAAGGATTGCGTGTCCCTTCATTTCGTTGATTGCATCCAGGTAGGTCGCCATCGTCCGGTAGTCGAAGGAGATGCCGGCGACACAGATGCAGATGCCCTGCTCATAGATCGGTACCGCGTAGGTGAGCACCAGACGGTTCGCGTGGGCACTGAAATAAGGACCGAAGAAGACGGCCTTCCTGGCGCGCTCTGGCACATACCACCATCCGCTCTGGTTGATTCCGTCGAAAAGCCGGTGGTCCGGTACCGGCATTTTCTGGAAGGGAAGGTCTGCGGACTTCCTGGTCAGCCAGGTGCCTGGCACACCGGGCAGGTAATCGCTGTTCAGCGCGTAGTAGCTGATAAGCACATCCTGGGTGTTGTTGGCGGCCACATCGAGCAGCTTGTCCAGGCTGTCCTGGTATCGGAGAAGGAAATCGGGACTCCCTGCCAGATCGTTGAGGTGTCCGAACGCGTTGTTCCTGGCATAGGTGGCGATCGCGTTGACCGATTGCCTCAAGCTGTTGAAATGGAGCTCCAGTACCGACGCCTCGCGCTGGCAACGCTCGTTCAGGATGATCGCGTTGCTTGCCTTCTGATAGGAGACAAGAAACAGAAACGTGCTGCTGCCGATCAACAGTACGATGGAGACGACACTGCTGAGAACCAACAGTGTCAGCGTGGTCTGCAAAGACTGTCTTTTCCGATACGGCATACAAAAAAGTATAGCATGGTTTTCGATGCCATTGCATCCGTTCGCTTCCCGAAATTTTGCAAGTTTACGGGAAAAACGCAGTACAGGCGCTTCGCGGGCAACAGGAATCTGAAATCCTCTGTTTGCAAAGGGAAACGAGGGTATTGCCTAAGACCAGACATGCGGATCCGGCAGAAGCGGCACCAGACCAATATCCTGATTCCGGCATGTATGGTGTTACTCTGCGATGGGCTGGTACCAGGATGGGCGGTCAAGCAGGCCGCTTTTCTGCTTGATGTGGAGGACCACCAGGAAGGGGCCGGTCATCTGGACCAGTACGAGCACCGGGGTGTAGATCTGGTCGAGGAGCCAGGAGATCGGGCCGAGGATCGTCCCCTCCATCGGGGCGGAGATGAACATCATGTTCAGCCCCAGCTTGTGGTTGATGACCAAGGCAAGCAGGCAGAAGAAGCCGGTGAAGGCCATGTAATACTTCAGGTCCGAACGTTGCAGGTTGACGGTGCCGCTGCGGGAAAGCAGGATGCCCAGGTACACCATCGTCCCATGGTAGAGGAAACTGTGGATGGAAAGGTAGTGCAAGGTGGGGAAGAGGAGGAGAGAGGTAGACGGGTAGAGCAGGAAGCAAGCTCCGCCGCAAAGGCCGCCGGTGGTGATGAAGACGTCGCCGATGTGCTGGATGAAAGGGTGTTTCGAGCAACTCATCACAACCGCGTAGAGGGTGATGGAACAGAAATACAGGGGAAGCCAGGTGTTCAGGTTGGCGGCGAATCCGGTCAGAAAACGGTAGGTGATCTTGACCAGTTCAAGGATCCAGAGCATCACCGCGTCGCGCCGGAGGATCCTGCGTACTTCTTCGTGTCCGCACTGGGCAGTACGTTTCAATCCATGGTAGATGGAGAGGAACGTGGTCACCATCAGGAGGAACCATCCCATGGAAGGAAGGCCGGCGGGAGGGTAGACGCCCTCTTTGGCGAAGAAGTAGTGCAGGAAACATTTCACTGTCGAGACCATAGCCGTAATGGTATCGAATTTTCGCTGATTGGCAAGCATTCGGGCCGGTTTTCCCTTGATTCTTTCCCCGTGTGGTGGGGAAAATGGGAACCGGACCGAGGGGGATGTATGGAACTTTCCAAGCGCGTAGGCGCCTTTACCGACAGCGTGATCAGGCGAATGACCCGCATCAGCGACAGCGTCGGGGCAATCAACTTGTCCCAGGGGTTTCCCGATTTCGACCCGCCAAGGGAACTGATGGCGGCATTGGAAAAGGTCGCATTCCGAGGCCCGCACCAGTATTCGACCACCTTCGGAGCCCGGAACCTGCGTGAGGCAATCTGCCATAAAGCGTCCAAGGGTTTCGGCTGGCAACCGGATCCCGACCGGGAGATCGTGGTCACCTGCGGCAGCACCGAGGCGATGATCGTGACGATGATGACCATCTGCAACCCGGGGGACAAGGTGCTGGTCTTTTCTCCTTTCTATGAGAACTATGGGGCCGATGCCATCCTCAGTGGCGCGGAACCGATTTTCATTCCCTTGGTTCCTCCGGCCTACCGTTTCGACCTCTCGCTGCTCGAGAAAGGGTTCCGGCAAGGGGCGAAGGCGCTGATCCTCTGCAATCCCTCAAACCCTTGCGGCAAGGTCTTTCGCAGAGAGGAACTGGAGGCAATCGCCAATCTGGCGGTCAGGTACGATGCCTTCGTGGTCACCGACGAGGTCTATGAGCACATCGTCTTCAAGCCCGCCCGCCATATCCCGATGGCCAGCCTGCCCGGCATGAAGGAGCATACGATCACCTGCAACTCCCTTTCCAAGACGTACTCGATCACCGGCTGGCGCCTGGGCTACCTGATTGGTCCCGAGTACGTGGTGGAGAACGCCAAGAAGGTCCACGACTTCTTGACCGTCGGGGCGGCCGCGCCCCTTCAGGAAGCGGCCGTGGCAGGCCTTTCGCTGCCTGATTCCTATTATGAGGAGCTTTCCTCCCTGTACCAGGAAAAACGCGACCACTTCCTGCGTGGACTGGATGAGGCCGGGCTACGGCACAACGTGCCCCAGGGAAGTTATTTCGTCATGGCCGATATCCAGCCGTTCCTGGACACGCCTCGTTTCCAAGGCTGGAGCGATCTGCGGTTCTGCGAGTGGATGACCCGGGAGATTGGTGTCGCGGCCGTCCCCGGTTCCAGTTTCTTTCGGGAACCGGTGAACCACCTGGTCAGGCTCCACTTCGCCAGAAGCCAGGCGACTTTGGATGAGGCGATCAGCCGTCTGAAGCGGCTGAAGGAGTATCTATGATGGATCGATGCCGTGTGGGAAACAGGGAAATCCGCTGCCATTTGCCTGTGGACGCCAGGTTTGTCTGGCTTCAGCCGACCTTTGACGAGGACTATGGTTCCCTTGACCGGGAACTTGGGCTGATTTCCAGCAAGCAACCTTTCGGCTTTGTCGCGTTTCCCCTGCAGAACTGGAACGACGAGCTTTCCCCTTGGCCGGCCCCTCCGGTCTATGGCAACGAGCCTTTTGGAGGGAAGGGCGAGGAGACGCTCGCCTACATGACCGGATCGTTGCTCCCTTGGGTGAAACAGCGCCAGGGGGATGTCCCCGTGGGTGTCGGCGGCTATTCATTGGCAGGGCTCTTCGCCTTGTGGGCGGCTACCCGGACTTCTGCATTCGCCAGCGTCGTCGCCGCCAGCCCCTCGGTCTGGTTCCCGGGATGGGCGGACTATGAGCGCGAGCACCATATCTTGGCCCGCAGGGTGTATCTCAGCCTTGGCCTGAAGGAGGAGAAGACCCGCAATGTGGTGATGCGGCAAGTCGGCGACCGCATCAGGTTTCTGGAACAGGAACTGCGTGGAAGGGGAGTGGACGTGACGCTCCAGTGGAATCCCGGCGGCCATTTCATGCCAAGCGACGAGCGTTGCGCCAAGGGCTATACCTGGGCGCTCCGCTGATTATTCCTCTGTTTCCCGGCCTTCATTGTATTTCTCAAGGAAACTGTGCCTGCCGCTCCGGTCCTTGTACGCGGGAAACGTGTTGACCACCACGTTGTGCACCGCCCCGAACAAGGACTGTTCGATGGTCGGATTGTCCTTTTTCAGCTGTTGGATCAGGAGTTTGGTTTCTTTCCGCTTGCTCCCCGTCTCTCCCTCCCGGCCATCGGTGACGCGGCAGGCGCACTGGATGAACTGGAGGCCGTTGTACCTTGCCCATGCGACGATGTCATGCTCGTACACCGCATACAGGGGCCTGATCAGTTCCATGCCCGGGTAGTTCTTGCTGTGGAGCTTCGGCGGCATGCACTGGATTTCGGCGGAATAGCACATGCCCATGACGACCGTCTCGATCACATCGTTCAGGTGATGTCCCAGCGCGATCTTGTTGCACCCGAGTTCCCGGGCCTTCTTGTAGAGATGTCCGCGGCGCATGCGGGCGCAGTGGTAGCAAGGGTACTTTTCGGCCTTGTCTGCCAGATTGAAGATGTTTGTCTCGAATATCGTGATGGGGATGTGAAGCAACTGCGCATTTGCCTCGATCTTGTGCCTGTTGGTTTCGTTGTAGCCGGGATCCATGACCAGAAAGACCACCTCGAAGGGAAACAGGGAGTAGCGCTGAAGAAGCTGCATCAGCTTTGCCATCAGCATCGAGTCTTTCCCCCCGGAAATGCAGACGGCGATCCTGTCGCCAGGCTGGATCAGCTGGTATTCCTTGACCGAATGGATGAAGGGACCCCACAGGCGGCTGCGGTAGGTGCCCAGTATGCTGTTCTCGATTTTCTGGTATGGTTCGAGATTTCGGTTCTTGTCAGACATGCGGTTGCTCCTGAGCGGTGGCATCAAAGGCCTGATGGGGACGGCGCCACGTCGGATACGGGCTTGTCCATCAGGTAAGTCAAATGCGCCATGGGGACAAGCATAACGAAAGAATCCTTGGTGTGCTAGTTCTCAGGCTCCGAGCAACGTGCCGACGATGACGCCGGCGTAGGTGCCGATCACATAGCCGAAGGTTCCGACCAGCATGCAGGGGGTGATCAGCTTGGTCCATCCCTGGCTGATCGCCATGCCTGCGGCGGTGGTGGGCCCTCCGATATTGGCGTTGGATGCGAGCAGGATTTCCTCGAGGCTGGAACCAATCAGCTTTCCTCCAATCAGGCAGAAGAGCATGTTGACCAGGACAATGATCAGGCAGAAGAGCAGCATCAAGGGCGCGCTCCGGAGGATCGCGCCAATCGAGGCGGGAACGCCGATGGCGAAAAAGAAGAGATAGATCAGATAGGTGCCGATCTCCTCGGCTCCGCTCATCCGTTCTGCCTGTGGGGAACAGAAAGTGGCGAAAAGCATGCTGATCGTGGTGATCCAGATGTACTGGCTGCCGAAGAAGGTGCGGAGCATGCTGAGAAACCAGCCCCCCTGGGGAATCACGGCAAGACACCACCTGCCGAGCGCGCGGCTGATGGTGACGACCAGGACGGTATAGGCCAGGTCGATGGCGATATCCCTCAACGAAATCGGCTTCTGTTTCCAGTAGGAAGCCGCCTGTGTCGTTTCCTTGTCTCCACCCGCTTGGTCGCTGTAGGGGTGCGGATAGTGGCGCCGCAAGAAAGCGTTACGTGCAAAAGCTATCAATACAAGAAAATAGATGGCCATATTCAGGTTGTCGGCAACCGTCGTGGCACTGGTCAGGGAACTGTCGGCACGGAAAGCGTCGGCCAAGGCAGTGAAGTTGACCCCGCCGCCGATATAGGATCCGGTCATCATCGCTGCCGCCTGGGCCAAGGAGGGGACGAAGGGAGAAAGCAACATGTAGGCGGCCAGCACCCCGCAGATTGTGCCTACGGAGCCGATCAGGAAGATGGCAAGGAGACGATGGGTCTCGGTCCAGATGCGCTTGATGTTGGTTTTCAGGAGCAACAACGGAATCGCCATCGGCACCGCGTAGCCCCAGACCATGTCGTCGAAGACGGAGGCAGCGGTCGGGATGACGCGCAGGTTGACCAGGACGAGGGCGATGACGAGGACGATGATGGAGCCGGAGATGTTTGCCGCCCACTTCTTCGTCTGTTCGAGGTACATCGCCAATGCCACCGACGCGCACATGATGGCAAGAAGCATCCAGGTATCATTCGGAGAAATCAATGTGTTCATACGCCATGCCTGCCTAGCCGAAGTATAGCAGGCATGACCCTGTTGAAAAACAAGTTTTCGTCAAAAAGTCAAACTCGCGGTGATTCCAAACGGAGATGCGGCAATCTGGAACGAGTCGTTCCCGCCCTTGTCCTTGCAGGGGGGGGCCAGCGTATGCAGATAGGGCACAAGCCATCCGGTCAGACTCCCGAACGCCGCGCCGACCAGCACGTCGCTGAGGAAGTGGCTTCCGCCGGCGACCCGTAGCGCTGCGGTGGTGGTGGCCAGCGCATAACTG
Organism: Treponema ruminis; assembly: GCA_017161305.1. Taxonomy (GTDB): domain Bacteria; phylum Spirochaetota; class Spirochaetia; order Treponematales; family Treponemataceae; genus Treponema_D; species Treponema_D ruminis. The sequence continues at coordinate 2,841,640 of CP031518.1, forward strand.
GCCGCGATGACCGGAATTTTCCACTTCGAGCCGGGGAATTCCTTGCAGAAGACGTAGCTGGTGAAGGTTGCCGCGGCGAAACTGGTGGTGGCATGACCGCTGAAGAAGCTGTCATGGTAGTCTCCGTCCTCCAGCTTCGAGGAGGGCGCCCCCTCGTAATACATGTAGGGGCGGTCGCGGTCGACGAAGGCCTTGGTGAACTCCTTGACCCCCTGGGACAGGAAGACCGTCTCCGCGTACATGGCATAGATGGTCGCCCAGTCTTCCTTCGGTGCGGCGAAGAAAATCAGGGGAAACGCGGCGGTGGCATACATGCCTGCCGTGCTGGCTGTGTCCATCGCCTTGTCATGGTCGTGCATCGCCCAGCGGTCAAAGGCCCAGACGTCATCCTTGTCGCGGACGGCATAGCCGTCAATCCCGTCATCCTTGTCCAGGACCTTGGAGTAGAGTATGTCGAAACTGAGCAGTCCTACTCCGCCGGCACCCAAGCCGTAATCCAAAGCGGGGGAGAGATGGAACGGTCCCTGCGCCTCTGCGGCGAGAGGGGAGAGGAAAAGCAAACTTGCCGCGCAAAGCGCGGTGGCAACATATCGGTTCATGTGCCCATCATATCCAGACTTCTCATGCAGGCGCAATATCAGTCCGGACAAGAGATTCTCGCCACTTCCTCGATGGTTGTATGGAGTTTGCGGACCAGGTCGCTGTCTGCCGCCCGGTAATAGACTTCCTTTCCTACCCGGCGGGTATCCAACAGGCCCGCCGCCTTCAATAGCCGGAGGTGGTGGCTGACTGCCGGGCTGGACATCCCTACCAGGGCCGCGATATCCAGGACGCACTCCTCGGTATGGCAGAGAAGCCAGAAAATACGAAGCCGGGATGGGTCTCCCAACTGCTTCAATGCCTCGCTGACTGCGGCGATCGTCTCGTTGTCCGGCATGTCGGAGACAATCCTCCGCTGGACTTTCTCGTCATGATGGTGGTGTGGCAGGCTCTGCTCGGACATGGCCGGCTCCTCCTGCAAGGAATATACAGGCGAAGGAAAAAAGAGAGCAAGATGTTGTTGCCCCTTGCATGCACATTGTATTGACCTCTTGGAAGGAACGGAGTATCGTATGGTAAAAGATTAAATAGATATTTAATTGATTATATGAGGAGATGAGAATCATATGGAACAGGAGACAAGACGGAAATGGATCCGTGTCGCAGTCACCTCGGTATTGCTGGTTGGACTGAAGATCGTGGAGAAGAGCCAACGGTTTCCCATGCTGGTTCTGTTCCTCCTCTATCTGGTTCCCTACTTGGTGATCGGCTATGACGTCCTGGCCGAGGCTTGGGAAGAGATCCGGGAGGGAGAAGTCTTCAGCGAGGATTTCTTGATGGGAATCGCCACCATCGGAGCCCTTGCGATCGGGTTCCTGCCAGGGGCCAAACCTGAGTTCACCGAGGCGGTCTTTGTCATGCTCTTCTTCCAGGTCGGCGAGATCTTCGAGGATATGGCCGAGGACAACAGCCGCAAATCGATCACCCAGCTTATGGATATCAGGCCCGATTCGGCCAATGTCGAGAGGGAAGGGAAGATACTGGTTGTGGATCCTGGCGAGGTGGCTGTCGGGGAAACCATTGTCGTCAAGCCTGGCGAGAAGGTGCCGATGGACGGCGTGGTGGTCGAGGGCGTTTCCAGCCTGGACACCGTCGCCCTGACCGGAGAAAGCATTCCTCGCGAGGTTTCCGTGGGTGATGCCGTGTACTCCGGTTGTGTCAACCAGCGCGGCCTGATCCGCGTGCAGGTCTCCAAGGTGTTCGGGGAGTCGACCGCATCGAAAATCCTGGAGTTGGTCGAGCATGCCAGCGAGGGAAAAAGCCATAGCGAGCGTTTCATCACCCGCTTCGCCCGTGTCTACACGCCGGTCGTGGTGGTTTCGGCGATTGCCGTCGCCTTCCTGCCACCTCTTTTTTCTGGCGATTTCCTGGCGAGCTTCTCCATCTGGCTGATTCGTGCGCTGACGTTCCTGGTGGTCTCCTGCCCCTGCGCATTGGTCATCTCGGTGCCCCTGACCTTCTTCAGCGGCATCGGATGCGCCTCGAAGCATGGCATCCTGGTCAAGGGATCCAACTATCTTGAGGCGCTTTCCAAAGCGGGTGTCGTGGTCTTCGACAAGACCGGGACGCTGACAAAAGGGGTTTTCGAAGTGACTGCCGTCCATCCTTCCGAGATGGACGAGACCCAGCTTTTGCATCTCGCCGCCCATGTCGAGCGCTACTCGACCCATCCGATCGCCGCCTCGCTACGGGCCGCCTACCCGCATGAGTCTGACACTTGCACGGTGGAGGACGTCGAGGAGATTGCCGGACAGGGGGTCCGTGCCGTGGTCAACGGCAAGGTGGTCTGCGTCGGTAATACAAGGCTGATGGATGCCGTGGGCGCCCAGTGGAAACCTTGCGAGAAGACGGGCACGATCATCCACGTCGCGGTCGACGGCGTCTATGCCGGCCATATCGTGATTTCCGATGCCATCAAGAGCGATTCCAAGGAGGCCATCCAGAATCTGAAGGCTGAAGGTGTGCAAAGGACCGTCATGCTGACCGGGGACCGGAAAGAGGTCGCCGAGTCGGTCGCCAAGGCACTTGGACTGGACGACTGGCATGCCGGGCTGCTACCTGCCGGCAAAGTCGACTGGGTCGAGAAACTCCTCGCGTCGAAGGGGAAGGGCCGCACCTTGGCCTTCGTCGGTGATGGCATCAACGACGCGCCGGTGCTCGCAAGGGCCGATGTCGGAATCGCCATGGGCGCGATGGGCAGTGACGCCGCCATCGATGCCGCGGACGTGGTGCTGATGGACGACAGGCCTTCGAAGATCGCCTTGGTGGTCCGCATCGCCCGCCATACGCTTGCGATCGCCAAGGAGAATGTGGTCTTCGCCATCGCCGTCAAGGTTGCGGTCCTGATCCTGGCTGCCCTTGGACTGGCGCCGATGTGGCTGGCCGTCTTTGCCGATGTCGGCGTCATGGTCCTGGCGGTGCTCAATGCGACCCGTGCCTTGAAGCAGAGGGCCTGATCTTTCCATCGGTTGGCGGCAGATCTCCAACTGCCGCCATATCTCTCCGTGTTGCGCAAACAAGATATCCGCATGCAAATTCTCTGAAGAAACAGCAAAATCGGCTATTCGAAAATTTCCGTGTTGTGTAAAATAGCTGTTGGGGATCAGAAGTCGGCACAGACCTGATTCCTTTCGGGAGGTGGTTTGTGAATCGCATTGTCCCCCTGGCTTCATTCGGGTATGGCTTCATCGAGGCTCCGTATCTCCCGGACGGAAAGGATGAGTGGTATCTCAGAAACAAGCAGAACCCGGGCTCATGGCGGCATCTGACCGATGGGGAAATACGGTTTCTGGAAGCGGAAGGCAACAGCTCGCCGGCGTGGAACGATGTCTTGGTTTCCGATCCGTTCGACCCTTCGTGCATACGGTTTTGCTCGTTTTACGGCCTTGTCCGCCTTGGAGCCATCCAGCCAGAGACGCTTCGCTTTCATGATTTCGAGGCGCCTGAAGGACTGTACAACAGCCGGATCATCAGCTGCGATATCGGCGACCATGTCTCGATTTCCGATTGCTCCTATATCTCCCACTACCTGATCGGCAACCGCGTCATCCTGCACGAGAACGGAGAGATCCAGTGCACCAACCATGCCAAGTTCGGAACCGGAATCGTCAAGGAGGGTGAGGACGAGTCGGTACGGGTGACCATCGCGGTGATGAACGAGGCGGAGGGCAGGGCGGTCATCCCTTTCAGGGACATGACCATCGGGGATGCCTGGCTCTGCGCCAAGCACCGGGAGGACAAGCCCCTGATGGAGGCGCTTGCCGGACTGACGGAAAAGACGATGAGCCACAAGCGAGGCTACTACGGCACCATCGGAGACGATTCCGTCATCAAGGGGACCCGGATCATCAAGGATGTGGAGACAGGCCCTGCCTGCTACATCAAAGGGGCCAACAAGCTGAAGAACCTCCACATCTCCTCAAGCGAGGATGAGCCGACCCAGCTGGGCGAGGGCATCGAGCTGGTCAATGGCATCATCGGTTACGGCTGCCGAGTCTTTTACGGGGTCAAGGCGGTACGTTTCATTCTGGAGGACCGCGTCAACCTGAAGTACGGGGCGCGGGTGCTCAATTCCATCATCGGCGACAACTCGACCATCAGTTGCTGCGAGGTGCTCTCCAACCTGGTCTTTCCCGCCCACGAGCAGCATCACAACAACTCCTTCCTGATCGCCACCTGCATCAAGGGCCAGAGCAACATGGCCGCCGGCGCCAATATCGGCAGCAACCACAACTCCCGCGGAGCGGATGGGGAGCTGGTCGCCGGACGCGGTTTCTGGCCTGCCCTTTCCAGCACGCTGAAGCACAACTGTTCCTTCGCCTCCTTCACTCTGATCACCAAGGGCAACTACCCCTACGAACTGCACAATCCGATTCCCTTCGCCCTGATTTCCGGTGACCGGGGAAATGGACGGGTGGTGATGCCGGCCTACTGGTGGCTCTATAACCTGTACGCGCTTGAGCGCAACAGCTGGAAATTCCTCGCCCGGGACAAACGAAAGCATCCCAGGCAGATCTACGAGACCGACTACCTGGCTCCGGATACCGTCCACGAGATCCTTGCGGCCATGCGCCTGCTGGAGGAGTGGACCGAGGAGGCATGGGCCAAACGCCATGCCGGGCGGGCAAAGGGAGCCTCGCTCTTGGAGAAGGGCAAGCTGGAAGACCTGGTGGTCGAGGCGAAGCAGTTCGAGAATTCCGCTTTCCCCGTCGAGGTCGTCAAGGCTTCAGAGGGGTACCGGGCTTACAAGGACATGCTCTCCTACTATGGGGAGAAGAGCCTGTTGGCCTATCTTTCCGCAAGTGGCGAGAGCCTCTCGGCTTTCGACAAGCGAACCGCAGGCGAGATGATCCCTTGGGAGAATGTCGGAGGGCAACTGATCCGCAAGGACCATATGGACACGTTACGCCACGACATTCTTACGGGAAAAATTGACAGTTGGGACGGAGTGCATCAGGCATACCGGGAATTCGCCACCCATTACGAGGAGGAAAAGGCGGTGCTCGGCATCCAGGTTCTCCGCATGCTTGCCGGCCATGCGCATCTGACCGAAAAGGATTGGGCCAAATGCCTGCAGCACCTGGCTGATGTCAGGTCCTACATAGAGATGCAAGTCTACCTGACCAAGGAGAAGGACTACCAGAATCCCTTCCGCATGGTCACCTATGAGAACGAGGCGGAGCGGGATGCGGTGCTGGGCAAGGTGGACGACAACCCCTTCATCCTGCAAAGCAAGAAGACGACCCAATCCCTGTTGGCTTTGACGAAACGGGTCAGTTTCTGAACAATGGGCTCATGGATTGGAATCAGCTGGAATCAGAAATCAAGGAAGTGTTCCGAGGTGACGCCTCGGGACACGATGCCGCCCACACGCTACGGGTGGCCAACCTGGCCCGCGCGATAGCAAGGGAGGAAGGGGCCGACGAAGAGCTCTGCCGTCTCGCCGCCCTGCTCCACGATGTCGACGACTGGAAACTGGTCGGTGGGGCAATGGGGCAGAGTACCCGTGCCCGGGCCCTGATGGCCCGCCATCACATCGGCAAGGACACCCAGGAGCAGGTGGTGGGGATCATCGCATCGGTTTCTTTCAAAGGAACCGACTCGGTTGTTCCCCCGACACTGGAGGGAAAGGTGGTCCAGGACGCTGACCGGCTGGACGCCATAGGCGCCATCGGCGTCGCCCGCGCCTTTGCCTACGGAGGCGCGCACGGGCGGGTGATGTACGACCCGGAGATTCCTCCTCGACCGGACATGGACGAGAAGGCTTACATGGCTAACCGTGGCACGACCATCAACCATTTCTACGAGAAGTTGCTTCTGCTTGGGGATATGATGCAGACGGCGGCCGGGAAGACGATCGCGGCCAGCCGGCATGCCTATCTCAAGGCGTTCTTGGAGGAATTCCTCGCCGAATGGCAGGGAAATCGTTAAAGGCAGAGTCTGGTTTATTGCCCAGACGGGCGGTTGCGTGTAAGGTGAATCTAAGAGAGGAACATTGAATGGCCATCCATATTCTAGAAGAGGCGAATCGGTGTCTGCAGTGCAAGAATCCCCGGTGCCGGACCGGTTGTCCGATTCAGACCAATATTCCCGAGATGATTAGGTTGCTGAAGGAGAACAGGACGATGGATGCCGCGGAGATGTTGTTCGAGAACAATCCCCTGTCGGTCATCTGCTCGCTGGTATGCGACCATGAGAAGCAATGCGAGGGCCATTGCATCCGCGGCATCAAAGGTTCTCCTATCAGCATTGGCGCCATCGAGAACTATATCAGCGATTCCTGTTTCGACCGTATCGCCCTCAAGAGGGAGCCGAAGAACGGCATGAAGGTCGGCGTCATCGGCAGCGGGCCGGCTGGAATCACCATCGCCATCCTGCTTGCCAGCCGGGGCTACATGGTCACCGTCTTCGAGGTGAAGGACAAGATTGGCGGCATCATGCGCTACGGTATCCCCGAGTTCCGGCTTCCGAAGTCGATTCTGGACCGCTACTACAAACGCATGCGTGAGCTGGGGATTCTTTTCCGCCCGAACTTCGCCATCGGAGGGTCCCTCTCGATCCAGGACCTGTTCAAGGACGGATATAAGAGTGTCTTCATCGGTACCGGCGCTTGGCGGCCCCGCCATCTGAACATCCCCGGTGAATCCTTCGGCAACGTCCATTACGCGATCAACTATCTGAACAACCCCGACGTCTACGAGCTGGGAAACGACGTGGCGATCATCGGGGCCGGTAACTCCGCCATGGACGTGGCCAGGACCGCTATCCGCCATGGGAGCCGGAACGTCACCATCTACGTGCGCCGCGACAGTTGCTCCGCTTCGGCTGACGAGCTCCAGTACGCCCAGCTTGACGGAGTGCGCTTCGAGTACAACAAGGCTCCGACCCGGATCACCGATGACGGCCTGTACATCTGTGACACCCACCAGGACGAGAACGGGCATACGGTGCTCGACGAGGCGACCGCGAAGTTCGTGCCTGCCTCCACGATCATCATCTCCGTCAGCCAAGTGCCGCAGGACCGTCTGGTCAACCGCGACAAGGAATTGCAGCTGAACGAGAAAGGTACCTTGAAGGTGGACCAGAACGGCGAGACGACCATGCCGGGCGTCTTCGCTTCCGGAGATGTCGTCACCGGTGCGGCGACGGTGGTGGCCGCGGTCGCCTATTCCAAGAAGATAGCCGACGACATGGACCGCTACATGCAGTCCTTGCCGAAGGATGGGCAGTAATGGCCCGTAGGCCCAAGATTACCATCACTGTCGTCGACCGCAAGGGTTCCTGCCCCTGCCACAGGGGGCATGTGCCCGGACAGTCCTTCGATTTTGACACCGAGCGGGGCAAGCTCTGCCCGATGGCGATGCACATCGCCTTCCCCTATATCGACATCCTCCGTTACGGCGGAAGCTTCCCCGGGGAGAAACCGGGAGAAGCCACTTTCTGCTGCAGCGATGTGGAGACAATCAATGTCTTCCATATCAGAAGGGAAGAAGACCGGGGCACATCCTGAAGCCTGCAATCTTCGCCATCCTGCCTTCCTTTCCGCTGGAACAAGGGAGGCTCTTTGGCTATGATGTCTCCTATGCCTATCGAGATGAACTACTGCACGCAGTGCGGTACCAAACTGGAGAAGAAGTTCCTGGAGGGCGAGGGAGATGTCCCTTACTGCCCGACCTGCGCCGACTACCGGTTTCCGGTCTTCAATACCGCGGTCAGCATGATCGTCCGCGACCCGAAAGGAAACATCCTGCTGGTCAAGCAGTACGGTCGGGATTTCTACATCTTGGTCGCGGGGTACGTCAACAAGGGCGAGGACGCCGAGCACGCGGTGGCGCGCGAGGTGGAGGAAGAGATGGGGCTCCATATCACCAGCCTCCATTTCAACCACTCCCATTACTTCGCTCCTTCCAACACGCTGATGCTGAACTGGACGGTCACCATCGGTGACGAGACGGCCCACCCCAACCGGGAGATAGACTCCTATGCCTGGTTCACCCCCGACGAGGCCCGCCAGCGGGTCCGCCAAGGTTCTCTCGCTGAGGAATTTCTGGTCGGATACCTTGACCAGAAATGGAGTTTCAAGCCCCGATAGCGGAAAGCGAGGAGGTCTCCGGTGTTGGATAATCTGGTCTTCAGTCTGAACGCGACGGTTCCGGTCTTCCTGCTGATGGTGCTGGGACTTTTCCTGCATCGGATTGGCTGGATGGATGATCGTTTCGCCTCGTATCTGAACGGTTTCGTCTTCCATCTGCCTCTTCCCGTGCTGCTTTTCCGGCAACTTGCGACTGTGCGGATCGTCGAGGTCTGGGATGCCAAGTTCGTGGTTTTCTGCTTTGCCGTCACCTTCCTCTCGGTGCTGATTGCCCTGCTGTGTTCGCTACCTCTACGGGAGCGGGCGCTCAGGGGCGAGTTCATCCAGGCTTCCTATCGCTCCAGCGCCGCGCTGCTGGGTGTCTCGCTGATCATGAACATGTATGGCACCGGTGGCATGGCCCCCTTGATGATTATCGGAGCAGTCCCCTTGTACAACGTCATGGCGGTCCTGGTGCTGATGGTGACGGCGGGAGAGGGGAAGCTTGATGGCGCGTTGTTGAGAAGGACGCTGCGCAACGTCCTGCTGAACCCGATTATCGACGGCATCGCCCTCGGCTTTGTCTGGTCGGCCCTCCGTATTCCCATGCCGGCCATCTTGGACAAGTTCACCAGCAACGTGGGCGCTCTGGCCACCCCGCTGGGATTGATGGCCATGGGCGCCACCTTCAGTTTCAAAAAGGCGCTTGGTAGGGTCAAGCCTGCTTTGTCTGCATCGTTCCTCAAGCTGTTTGGCTTTGAGATCCTTTTCCTGCCACTCGCCGTCTCTCTGGGTTTCCGTACCGAGAAGCTTGTGGCGATTCTGGTGATGCTTGGCTCGGCGACAACGGTCAGCTGCTATGTCATGGCCAGGGCTATGGGCCACGAGGGGGTGCTTTCCAGCAGTTGCGTGATGCTGACCACCATGCTCTCTGCCTTCAGCCTGACATTCTGGATTTTCCTGATGCGCTCCATGGGCTTTATCTGAGGAATAGTTGCCGCGGTCTGTCATGCCCTTTGCCTTTTCTTGTTTATTTTTTATACTAGGGCGAGAGAGGTATCCTATGCGTATTGCGTTGATCAACGAGAATAGCCAGGCCGCGAAGAACGCGACCATTTACGCGGCTTTGAAGAAAGTTGCCGACGAGAAAGGTTGGCAGGTCGATAACTACGGCATGTATTCTGCCACCGACGAGGCCCAGCTGACCTATGTCCAGAATGGAATCCTTGCCGCCGCGATCCTGAACTCCAAGGCCGCCGATTTCGTCGTGACCGGCTGCGGAACCGGCGAGGGAGCCATGCTTGCCCTGAACTCTTTTCCGGGTGTGATCTGCGGTCATGTCGAGGATCCGCTTGACGCCTACACCTTTGCCCAGATCAACGATGGCAACGCCGTCGCCTTGCCGTTCGCCCTCCGCTTCGGCTGGGGTGGCGACCTGAACCTGGTCTATATCTTCGAGAAGCTGTTCAGCGCTCCCTTTGGTGGCGGCTATCCCGCTGAGCGCCGCGAGCCGGAGCAACGGAACAAGAAGATCCTGGATGAGGTCCGCAGGCATTCCCTGGAGCAGGATTTGGTCAAGATTTACAAGGAACTGGATCCGGCTTTGGTCAAGGGTGCTTTCAGTGGAGCCCGTTTCAAGGAGCTCTTCTTCGCTAATTGCAAAGACGAGAAGATTGGCAACTACATCAAGTCGATTCTCGGCTGAGTATCCGCCGTCTAGGCTATCGGCTCCCTCCTAAACGGAGAGGAGCCTTTTTTATTGGGAAGGATTGGGAAGGAAGCAACAGGAATTTCCGTTCGCCTTGATTCTTTGGACAGAGCCATCGCGACGTGTTTTTGCCATTTGCGCACTGCTGTGGTATCCTTGAGCCATGCAGAGCACTGGACAGAAAATCACGACGTCGTACAGTTCCTTCGAGACGGTCAGGAAGGAAGGATACCTGTACGTGGACAAGACCGCGTACCTATATCGCCTTGTGACGGGGTCGGACATGTATTTCCTCTCCCGTCCCCGCCGCTTCGGGAAGACGCTGACGGTATCCACCTTGGAGGCGATCTTCCAAGGCAGGAGGGAGCTGTTCAAGGGGCTCGCCATCGACAAGACGGACTACGACTGGAAGCCTTACCCTATCATCCACATCGACTTCGGGGACTGTCCGTTTGACACGCCGAAGGAGCTGGACAGCTGGCTCTGCGACCTTGTGCTGCGGATCGCCAAGGGGAACGGGGTCGTCGTGGAAGGGATGCGGAACTCGGCCGTCCTGTTCGCCAACCTTCTTGAGGCTCTGTCCAGCCGGGAAGGGAAGGTCGTGGTGCTGGTCGACGAGTACGACAAGGTGCTGTCGGACAACGTCTTCTCCCCCGAGGTCGAGAAGTTGCGGCAGGTGCTGGGGAACTTCTACCAGGTGGTCAAGACGAAGGGAGCCCTGCTGCGGTTCGTCTTCATCACGGGTGTGACCAAATATGCCCGGCTGAGCGTCTTCTCGAAGATGAACAACTTGAACGACATCTCCCTTGACCCAGGCTATGGGACGATGCTGGGCTACACGCAGAAGGAGCTGGAAGAGAACTTTGCCGGCTATATCGGGCAAGGAACCAGGGATACGGGGATGGGCCGCGAGGCGTACCTTGCCAAGGTGAGGGAGATGTACGACGGCTACCGGTTCGCGCCGGGATGCGAGACGGTGTACAACCCGGTGTCGGTGGGGCTGTTCTTCACGAATGGACATGGGAAGGCTTTCAAGAATTTCTGGTTTGACACGGGCAGCTCGAAGCTGGTGATGGACATGGCGCAGTCGGTGGACCTTGACGTGACGGAAGACCTGGGGATGGGCATGGACGCCGACGCCCTTTCCGAGTTCGATGTCGCCGAGCTGAAGGACATGCGGGGCGACGTCAACAAGGTACAGGCGTTCCTGCTGCAGACGGGCTACCTGACCATCGAGTCCGGCAACGAGAGCATGCTGATGCTGCGGTTCCCGAACGCCGAGGTGAGGAATGCGTACAGCAAGAGCCTGCTGAGAAGGCTGTACGGCCCGACGAGCCAGAACGTCATCATGGCGATGGAGGGCAGGCTGAAGGAAGGGGATACGGCCTCGTGCATGGAGATGCTGGCCGCGTTCTTCGCGAAGATACCGTACAAGGAGACGAGGAAGGAATCGGACTTCGCCCAGGTTGTGGACGCCCTGGTGGCGGCGATGAGCGTGGAAGTGCGGATGGCAAGCGAGGACCGGACGAGCGCGGGGCGGATCGACCTTACGGTGGAGACGGGCAGGCATGTGTACGTGATGGAGTTCAAGGTGGATAAGTCTGCGGAGGCTGCGCTCAGGCAGATCAAGGAGAAGCGCTACGCCGACAAGTTCCGTCTGGAGAAGGGGAAGACGATCCACCTCTTGGGCATCGCCTTCAGCTCCACGGGCCACACCGTCCAGGACTGGAAGGAAGAGGTGCTGGACTGAGGGAAACGTATCGGGTCGTACCCGACTATGAGCAATAGGGCGGTATTCCGTACACACAGAAAAAAGGTACCGGATACTCCTCACGCGGTAAACGGTGTGTTGTGTCCGAACCTCTTCCGCTGCAGTCGTCTTCCCGCCATCACTGATTGCGCCGGACGGCCACGATGAAGCTAGCCATGACACCGTCGCCCATGGGAATGTTGGCTCTTTGTTTGAGTTGCTGCTTGCGATCGTGAGCCTTCATCCTCTTGTTTTTTCCCTATGAGTTCCTGCGTTTCCGCTTCCCCCTGCGAACATCTGTGTTGGGCCTGAAAAAAGGAGGCCAATGCCCCCCTTTCGTGCAAGTGGTATACAATCTCCCCGTTACTTGGTTTCTGATGATTCCCCGGTCTTTTCCGTGAATTTGGCCGCTTGGTCGATAATGATCTGCAGCGCCTTGACCAATCCTTGAAGCCGAATTGCCTTTTCTTTCAGGTCCAGCCGATAGAAGACCTGGGTTCCCGCCTTTCTTGTGGAGACGATGCCGGCATCCTTCAAGACTTTCAGGTGGTGGCTGATGGCGGGACGGGAAAGGCCACTGTCCGATGCGAGGTCGGTGACATTCATACCCACCTCGCCCGCGTTGGAGAGCTGGATGATGATTTCCTGTCTTGCCTGATCAATCAGTGCGAACAGAATCGGGCTTGCGAGCCGGAATTGGGAGAAGGCATAGGAGACCTCCTGCCCAATCGATGTCTTCTGTTCATCATTCTTTTTCCTCAATATTCCCATGACCGTGTTTCCTTTTTTTCGTTTGGAGCTCTTGACGCTTCTTTAGTATATTCATATAGTTTAAATCGTTCAAGAGGTTAAACGAATGAATGATTAAACTTTCAATCGGATAAACTTTTGAATGATGGAATAATTTTGAGGAAAGGAACGAAGTAATGAAGAAAATGCTCAAAGCCTCCAAGGTCGTGATTCTCGCGATTCTTGCGTTGACAGTCTTTTTCATTATCCAGCTGAAGAACTTACGGATGGAGAATGATATCAGAGAGTACATGCCGCACGAGTCTGGCTCGTATCAGCGTTTGCTGGAGACCGAAGATGTGTTCGGAAGTACCGTGGTGACAGGCATATCGCTTGAGACCAGCGATCCGACCATTTTCACTGCGGACAATATCAAGAAGATTGACTCCATCACCAAACGCATGGAGAATGTCGAGAATGTCAGTGATGTCCAATCTCTTACCAATATCGACTACCTGAAGGACGATAACGGCACTCTGGTCGCAGGACCGCTGTTGGATGAGGATTTCACCGGCACTGACGCCGAGGTCGAGAATGTCCGCGACAAGGTCGCAGACTGGTCCGAGTTGTATGACCGGGTGATCATCAGCGACAATGACCGCAGCACCCAGATCCAGGTGACCCTGAAGACTGGGGCCACCAAGGCGGAAAAGCGGAAGATGCTGAAAGACCTGCGCGCCATCCTCAACGAGGAGACCGATGGAACCCATTTCGAGTATCGCATGTACGGGGACACGATCATCGACGAGCAGGCCGAGGTGATGATGATCATGGACCTGAAGAACCTCATTCCTCTGGTTGTCCTGGTCGTCCTGCTGTCGCTGCTTTTCTCGTTCCACACGTTTGACGGTACGATTCTTCCGTTGCTCACCGTGCTGATGAGCACCGTGTGGACCGTCGGCATCATGGCCATGCTGGACATGCCGTTCACGATTGTCAGCTCGATCATCCCCGTGGCGCTGATTGCTGTCGGTTCCGCGTATGGCATTCATGTGCTGACCCATTACTACGTGGCTCTTGACGACCGCGACAAGAGCATCCCGCTTACCCGTGACAACTACCTTGACTTGATTGCCGGCAGCCTGAAGGAGGTGATGCCCGCCGTCATGATGGCAGGCGTGACCACGATTGCCGGTTTCATCAGCATGATGACCAGCCCGATCGAGCCGTTGCACAGCTTCGCGCTGTTCACCGCCCTCGGGGTTGCCTTCGCGCTTTTGCTGTCGATCACCTTCATTCCTTGCTATCTGGCTGTCAAGCCGCTTTCCAAAGTGGGTGACCGCTCGAGAATCTTCAACCGGCTCACCAAGAAGCTGGAGAACAAGCAGGTGGCGAGCGGGCATAAGCTGAACAACGGTGGCTTCCTGTATGGCCAGTATCAGTTCTTTGCCGGCAATTCCACCAGGATGACGGTTTTCGTCGGCCTGATGGTCATCATCAGCGTCATTGGCTTGAAGCTTCTGGTGGTCGACACCTCGTTCGTCAACTATTTTCCTGCCAAGGGAAAGGTCCGTCAGGATATCGCGTTTGCCGATGACAACTTTGCCGGCACCAACAGCGTCTACCTGACAGTCCGCGCCCCGGAAGGGCAGAAGGCCTACAACGTCGATATGCTGCAGCCTCTTGACAACATGCAGACCTATCTCGAGGGCAAGTATCCGCAGATCGGCAAGACGGTCAGCTTCTCCACCTTCGTGAAGAAGATGAACCAGGTCATGCACGCCCCTGTGGTCAATCCTGTCGCCGACGAGTCGGACGATTCCGCGGCCTATGATGATGGCGGCGCGCTCCCCAGTTTCGGAGACGACAGCGCCGTTCCGAGCTTTGGCGATGATTCGTCGATTCCGAGTTTCGGAGATGACGCGTCGGTCCCGAGTTTCGGCGACGAGGGAGCCTCTGCCAGTACGGAGGAGAGCGCCTATGTCGACCCCAACATCGCCTACGCCAAGGAATTGGGCACCACCAGCACCACCGAGCAGATGCTGGACCTGCTGCACGAGGCCTACATCAAGGCCGGCGGGCGCCATGCGACGGTCGAGGCAATGATTACCGAGCTGGAGAAATCGGTGAACTACAAGGGCATGAGCTACTACGAGGTCCCGAACGACATGACGAAATACCCGGCCACGACCAGGGAGGACCTTTCCTTCGTCGTCGCCCAGTACCTGACCATGATCGGCAGCGACCTGGACCAGTTCATCAACGATCCGAACGAGCCGACCTCGACCCGCATGCAGATCCAGTTGAAGACCCACAGCACCACGGTCACCAAGGCGATCATCAAGGATGCCGAACAGTTCGCCAAGTCGCACTTCCCGCAGGGGTACACGATTGACGCCGAGGGGCCTGGTGAGATCGAGAGCGCTATGACCGACATGGTCATCTCCAGCCAGGTGCAGAGCCTGATCTTCAGCCTCGTCTGTGTCGTCGTGATTCTGACCGTGGCTTTCAAGAGCCTGTGGGCTGGCCTGCTGGGCGCTGTCCCGCTCGCCTTCACGATCCTGCTCAACTACATGCTGATGGGTTTCCTGGGCATCAACCTTGACCTGGTCACCAGCATCATCGCCAGCGTTGCGGTCGGTGTCGGAATCGACTACACGATCCACTTCATGCAGACCTTCAAGGAGGAGTCCCAGTACGAGGAGGAGAAGTCGCATGGCGAGGATGTCAACTACGAGGTCGCGACCCGCGAGACGTTCAAGAAGAGCGGAAGCGGCATCGTGACCAATGCCATGGCGGTCGGTCTCGGGTTCGTGGTGCTCTGCCTGTCCCAGTTCGTGGTACTGCAGAACATCGGCATCCTGATCGCGATCGTCATGTTCACCTCGAGCTTCCTGGCGATGACCATCATCCCTGGTCTGCTCAACGCGCATCATCCGAAGTTCATCACCAGGATGGACAAGAAAAAAGTGTCGAAGAAAGACTGATTCGAGCAAGGTAAGGAGAGAAATACTATGAAAGCAATGAGAAATGCGTTTGCCGTTGGTTTGCTGGCCACCTTGGTGGCAAGTCCCCTAGCCGCAATCACCGGTCGTGAGGTCATGGAGAAGGCGGACGCCGTCCCCGAGCCGAAGACCAGCATGAGCCAGGTCCAGATGGACCTTGTCGACAAGAATGGTACGGTGCAGAGCCGTATGATGCTGGAGTACGGCAGGGAACCGGAAGACCTGAAGGATATTGTCATCATCTTCCAGAGTCCCGCCAGCGTGAAGGACACCCGTTTCCTGCAGAAGGATAAAGTGGGAGGCGGTTCGGACAAATGGATCTACATGCCGAGCCTGCGCAGCACCCGCCGTATCGCGGCCAGCGAGGGCGACAAGTCCTTCATGGGCAGCGATGCCACCTACGACGACCTTTCCGGCCGCGAGCTGGACGATTATGAGTACGAGTTGCTTTCCGAGAGCGAGCCGAAGGGCAAGTGGACTACCTACAAGGTCGAATGCACTCCGAAGCCGACCACGGACAGCCAGTATTCCAAGCTGGTTACCTGGATCGACCATGACACCTTCGTTCCCGTCTATACGGAGATGTACGACAAGGACGGCAAGCTCTTGAAGGAGCTTGAGGTGATGGACCTGCAGGTGGTTGGCGGCTATCAGACTCCGATGCTGAACGAGCTGCGCAACGTGCAGACCGGCCACAGCACCAAGCTGACCATCAAGCAGATCAAGGTTGACCTTGCCCTGCCTGACCGCATCTTCACGACCAACTTCCTGAATACCGGCAAATAACAGCACAAGGAGGATGAGATGAGCATTATGTGGAAAAAGGTACTGCTGGCCGCAGCCTTGGCGGCATTTGCCACCACTGCCGTGATGGCTGACGACCTTCCGTCTTTCGATACCCCGAGCGACAACTCGATTCCCGGTTTTGGCGATGAGAGTGGCTCGCTTCCCGGTTTCGAGTCTGATTCGGGTTCCGCTTCCAGCTCGAGCTTCGGTGCCGCTTCCAGCGCCTTGGCCATCAGCGGAGAGGGTGGAGCCTCGTCCCGCTGGTTCCTTGCCGGAGCGAGCGACATCGAGGACCGCGCGGTCCAGATGGATCCCTATTTTCGGCTGAACTTCTCCTACAGCGGTTCCATCGGCGAGGTGGAGGCGAAGCTGAAGGTCAATGAGCGGATCCTGAAGGACAACCCTGAGGATGTCATCGACGAGTTGACGCTTCGCGCCTATCTGGGCGATTTCGTCCTCGAGGCTGGCAAGATGAAGCTGGTCTGGGGCAAGGGCGACAAGGTCCATGTCCTGGACAACTTCAACAGCGACGACTATTCCGACTTCATCTTCCCGGACTACATCGACCGCCGCATCGCCGTGCCGATGGTGCACGTCGCCTACAACATGGACAACGGCATGAGGCTTGAGGGTGCCTACACCCCGTACATGACCGGCACCCGCTACGCCTCCAGTGGTCCGTGGGTCCCGGAACGCACGCTGCTTGACGCCTACCAGGCGGCGAACAAGACTGCAAAGGAGAATCCTCTCTATGGATCTTCGTACACAGAGCCTACCTTGGGTAGTTTCAGTGCAACGAAACTGTACGGAATCTACAAGGACAACCTGCCGGACACCCGCACCCTGAAGTACGGCCAGTTCGGTCTGCGGGCCACCGGTACCGTCGGTTCGTTCGACTGGGGCGCCTCCTACTTCTACGGAAGGATGAAGGATTCCTCGATCCACTCTGAAGAGCTGGTGAGGATGTTGTTGAATGCGGGATCTCCCGCTAATGTGGCTGTTGGTCAGCTGTACGACTACGACCGCATGCAGGTCTTCGGACTGGAGGGTGCGACCGTCGTGGGAGGATTCAACTTCCGTGCCGAGCTCGGCTACTTCCTGACCGATGATGTCGATGGCGACGATCCGTATGTGCACAACAACAGCCTGCAGTGGGTCTTCGGCTTCGACCGCGACCTGCCGTGGAACAACCTGAACGTCAACATCCAGACCCAGGGAAAGTATATCCTGCATGGGGATGACGTGAAGGACAACGGGGTCGGCGATGTGGACTACAACGGGGAGAAGGCCTGGGTGCAGAACCGCCTCGTGCTGGATATCACCGACAGCTGGATGCATGAGAAGCTGAAGCCAGAGCTGAAGCTGGTCTGGAACATCGAGCTGGAAGACGTGGTCGTCATGCCGCAGGTTTCCTATCAGCTGATGGAGGGCCTGGACGTCTCGTTGGCCGGTCTCTACATCTACTCGGGCGACAACGGACAGTTCTACGATTTCAAGGACAATTCCTTTGTCCAAGTCGGAGCTGTCTACAAGTTCTGATTCCGTATCTCCTGTTTTTGCGTGGACGGCCGTCCTTCGGGGCGGCCGCTCTTGTCTTGACATATCTTCTTTAGCCATCTATAGTTCACAGCATTATGCGTATCCAGCTTTCAGACCATTTTACCTATGGGCGCCTTTTCCGTTTCACCTTTCCCTCCATCATCATGATGGTGTTCACCTCGATCTATTCGGTCGTTGACGGCTTTTTCATTTCCAACTACGTCGGCAAGGTGCCGTTTGCCGCCTTGAACCTGGTCATGCCCCTCTTCATCATCCTTGGTTCCGTGGGGTTCATGCTGGGATCCGGGGGCAACGCGATTGTGGCGCGGACCTTGGGGGAGGGGGATAGGTCAAAGGCGAACCGCTACTTCTCGTTCCTGGTGCTGGCCTGTATGGGTTTGGGCTTGCTGGTCTTTCTTGTGGGATTCGCCTCGCTTTCCCCTATCGCCCGGTTCCTTGGCGCGAGTGGCGAGATCTTGGGCAATTCGGTGCTCTATGGCCGGATCGTGTTGTGCGGCATGCCGTTCTTCATGTTGCAGAACCTGTTCCAGAGTTTCTGCATCACCGCTGAACGGCCGAAACTCGGACTGGCGTTCACGGTTGCCAGCGGCCTCGCCAACATGATTCTTGACGCATTGTTCGTCGCTGTCTTCAAATGGGGGCTTGCAGGCGCAGCCTGGGCTACCGTAATCAGCGAGGTCGTCGGAGGTCTTGGTCCTGTCTTCTATTTCCTCAGACCGAACGCGAGCCTTTTGCGGCTTGGACGCACCCGCTGGTATGGGAGAGTGCTGTTGCAATCCTGTTTCAACGGGTCTTCGGAGTTGATGAGCAACATAGCCGCCAGTATCGTCTCGGTGCTCTACAACTGGCAGTTGCTTTCCTACGCGGGGCCTGACGGAGTGGCGGCATATGGAGTGCTGATGTACATCAGTTTCTTCTTCAGCGCCATGTTCATCGGTTACGCTGTCGGCGTCTCTCCGGTAGTCGGTTTCCACTACGGGGCTGGCAACAAGAAGGAACTGAAGAACCTCCTGCATAGAAGCTTTTTGCTGATTGGCGTGTCGGGTATTTGCATGTGGGCGTTGGCATCGCTGAGCGCTCCTTCGCTCTGCCGGGTTTTCGTGGGATA
Organism: Treponema ruminis; assembly: GCA_017161305.1. Taxonomy (GTDB): domain Bacteria; phylum Spirochaetota; class Spirochaetia; order Treponematales; family Treponemataceae; genus Treponema_D; species Treponema_D ruminis. Next base: position 2,860,456 of record CP031518.1, read on the forward strand.
TGACGAGAACCTGTATCGGATGACGGTGGGGGCGCTGAGAATCCACGCTTTCTGCTTTTTGCTTGGTGGTTTCAACATCTTCACCTCCTCGTTCTTCACTGCGTTGAACAACGGAGGGGTGAGCGCGCTAGTCTCGTTCCTCCGGACATTGGTCTTTGAGACGGGAAGCGTGGAGCTGTTGCCGCTGGCGTTGGGGCTCAATGGCATATGGGCGGCAACCGTCATCGCGGAGAGCGCCGCGCTGACAGTGAGCTTGCTGTGTCTGTTTTGGCAACGGCCCCGTTATGGATATTGAGTTCCTTGTGTAGACGGACCAGCAGGATGATGGCGGTCGCTTGCCCGACCAAGTCGCCGAAGAAGTAGCAGTACCAGACCCCGGAAAGCCCGATGCAATGGGCGAGGAGGTAGGCCGCGGGAAGCACTCCTAGCACCTGCCTGCTCAGGGTGATCAGCGCGGCGCGCATCCCTTTGCCGAAGCCTTGCAGGTAGGCCGCGGTCTGATAGAGCAGGGGAGCGCCGATAAAGCACAGGCTGACCCGGGGAAAGGCGATTTCCATCTGCCTTGCCAGCTCCGCGCTTGGGCGGAACATGCCATACAGCCATTCGGGGTGTATCTGGAAAAGCGGGAATCCGAATCCCAGCATGTACAGATAGGTAAAGCAGAGAGACCAGCGATAGGCGCTGCGAGTCCGGTCGATCCTGTTCGCTCCATAGTTGAAGCTGGTGATCGGGACCAGACTGTTCGACATGCCGTGCATCGGCAGGAAGATGAAGGTTTCGACTTTGATATACAGCCCGTAGGCGGTCACCGCGAGCGGAGTGAACCCGATCAGGATCTTGTTGACCAATGTCAGGCTGATCGAGCCGCTTGCCTGCAGCAGCATGGTCGGTACCCCGATGGCGAGGATGGTTCCTGCGGCGCTTTTCCTCCATATCCGTTGTCCGTGTTGCAGGCAGGAGAGCTTGTCGCTGCGGACAAGCAGGACTGTGGCGATAGCGCAACTGGCGGCCTGCCCGATGATCGAGGCCCAGGCGGCACCGGCGACCCCCATGTCCAGGCCGAACATCAGGATCGGATCCAGAATCAGATTGCAAACGACGCCCACCGCCAGGCAGAGCAGGGTATGGAGGCTTTCCCCAGTACCCTGCAGCATGAAGGTGATGACTCCTCCTGTGACCTGGAAGCCACAGAGGACGATGCTGATGCCGATGTAGGTCAGGGAGAAATCCGCGAGTGCCGGATCGTCAGTGAAGAAGCGGACATAGGCCCCCACCAACGGTCCGCCAAAGACGAGAAAGAGCAGGGAGATTCCCAAGCTCATGCCCAAGGCGGTGTTGCCCGCCTCGTTCGCATCACGTTGCTCGCCTCTGCCCAGACGGCGGCTGATTGCCCCGCTTGCGCCAAGCCCCAGGCCGCCAGTCAGGGCGACGACCAGCTGCTGGATCGGGTAGGCGAGGCTCAGGGCCGCGATGGGACCGTTCCCGAGCCGGGAGACATAGAGCTAGTCGATGATGTTGTACAACGCCTCAAGGGCCATGCTGAGCATGATGGGGAGTCCCAGTTTCAGGACCAGGATGGGAATCCTCTCCGTGCCCATGCGGTTGGAAGGAGCCTGCATACCTTTGGTAATAACGGATTTCCTTTATTTGAACAACGGTTTTACTTTACGCCGGTATTCCCAGGCAAAAAGCGTGATGACGAGCGTGAGGCTGACGGTCTCGGCGATGATGAAGGCGAACCAGACGGCGTGCAGGCCCTGGATTCTGGCAAGGATCCAGGCGGCAGGAAGCAGGACGACCAGCTGGCGGGTCAGGCTGACAACCATCGAGAGGATACCGTCCCCAACCGCCTGGAAGAGCCCCATCAGGCAGATGGAGATACCTGCGGGGACAAAGCAGAGCGAGAGTATCGGCAGCGCGTGTTCGCCGATGGTCCGCATCTGTTCCCCTGCATGGAACAAGGAGAGCAGGAAGTCTGGAAAAATCGTGAAGCCCAAGGTCCCAAGGCACATGATGGCGGTGGCGATGGAGACTGCGGTACGGATCGCCTGGTTCATGCGCCGGGGGTTTTTGGCACCGAAATTGTAGCCGACAATGGGAATCAGGCCGCTGTTCAGGCCGAAAACCGGCATGAAAACGAAGCTTTGCAATTTGAAATAGACGCCGAATACAGAAACCGGGGCCATGCCGAAGGCGACCAGGATCTTGTTCAGACCGCTGGTCATCACCGTTCCGATCGACTGCATGACAATGGAAGGAAGCCCCACCGCGTAGATTTCCCTGATGGTCTGGACGTGCAGCTTCCTGTTCTCCGGTTTCAGCGTGACATATGGGTTCCGCTTGACGAACAGGTAGCTGAGCAGGGCGGAGACGTGCTGCCCAAGTACCGTGGCGATTGCCGCGCCTGCTATGCCCATGCGGGGGAATCCTGCCAGCCCGAAGATCAAGACCGGGTCCATGACGATATTGGTCGCCGCGCCGGCGAGCTGGACGATCATCGGATGCACCGTATCCCCGGTGGCCTGCATGATCCGTTCCAGCGTGATGTCGATGAAGATGGCTCCGCTTGCCACCAGGCACCAGCGGGTGTAGACAGTTCCCATCTCCACCAGTTCCGCGTCATCGGAGAAGAGCCTGAAGAAGGGACGGGAGAGGAACAGGCCGATCATGATGAAGGCGGCCCATCCGAACAAAGCCAGGGTGATGCCTTGGCTTGCCGCTTGCTCCGCACCGTCCCGGTTCTTGGCCCCGAGGTTGCGGGCGATCAGGCTGCCGACACCGATGGCGGTTCCCACGGCGACCGAACCCATCAGGTTCTGGAGCGGAAACGCAAGGCTGACAGCCGCGAGCGCCGCCTCGCTGTACATGGAGACGAAAACCGAGTCGACGATGTTGTAGAGCGCGAGCACCAGCATGCTGACCATGATCGGCAATGACATGGATATGACAAGGCGGGGAACGGGAAGGACTCCCATCCGATTTTCTGCATGTTCCATAGGTGGCTATCATAGAGGAGACGTCGCGGTTGGTAAACAGATGGACATGCAAAAGCCTGACACATTACAATGATGCCGTTTGAGTAGGAGAAATACGCCCATGATCGTGTGTAAGTTCGGGGGGAGCTCGGTTGCGACCGCCAGCCAAATCAAGAAGGTCAAGGCCATCATCGATGCCAACGCGGAGCGCAACGTGGTTGTGGTGTCCGCGCCTGGCAAGCGGTTCAAGGACGATACCAAGGTCACCGACCTGCTCTATCAGTGCAACGACGCGGTGCGTGCCGGGGCGTCCTGCCGTCCGGTTTTCAGCAAGATCGAGGAGCGGTACCATGACATCATCTCCGGACTGAAGATCCAGAGCCGCTGGCTGCAGCCGATCCTGGATGACGTCCGGTTGCACATCGATGCCGGCAGCGGTCCGAACTATGCCGCCAGCCGGGGCGAGTACCTCAATGCCCGGATCATCGCCAAGTATTTCGGATTCGAGTTCCTCGATACCGAGAGCCTGGTCATCCTGAAAGCCGACGGGTCGATTGATTCCCGTACCTACGACAACATCAGGCGTGTCTACAAGCCTGGCAAGAAATACGTGGTGCCTGGTTTCTACGGTTCCAACATCGAAGGGAAGATCCTGACCTTCGCCCGCGGCGGCAGCGATATCACCGGCTCGATTTTTTCCCGGGCGCTGAACGCCACGGTCTACGAGAACTGGACGGACGTCAGTGGTGTCTACGGGGCGAATCCGACCATCGTGGAGGACGCGAAGCCTGTGGCCGAGATGACCTACGGCGAGGTGCGTGAGCTCTCTGGCGTCGGCGCAGGGGTCTTCCAGGAGGAGGCGATCGCCCCCATCTACGGCACCCAGATTCCCATCAACATCAAGAATACCAACAGGCCCGAGGATGTCGGGACGATGATCGTCCCCACCAGGAAAGGCGACGACCTGGTCGGCCTGTCTGCCAAGAAGGGCTACAACCGCATTACGGTCCGCAAGCTGATGTTGTTCAAGCAACGCGGTATCCGCCATGCGCTTTTGACCATGATGGTGGTCTTCGGCGTGCGTCCTGCTTTCAGTTGTTACGGCATCGACTCGATCGTCTGGTATTTCGATGCCTCGCTTGCCAGCGACAGCGTCCTGAGGATGATGTGCCAGCGCCTGAAAGACGAGTTCGACTTGCAGGAGGCCTTCGTGGAAAAGGGCTTCTCTATCGTCGGCGTGGTCGGCCAGGGGCTTCCCGAACATCCGGAAATCGTCTCCAAGTGCGCGATGTGCCTGCAGGAGAACCATATCCGGACGGTTTTCATCAACTACGGCGCTTCCGACCTCAGCATGCTGATTGGCGTTCCGGAGGGAACCGAGGTGGAGGCGCAGAAGGTGCTTGCCAAGGCGCTTGGATTCTGAGTTCCTGTTTCGTCCGGTGGGCCTGGCGGGAAGATGCCAGGCCCATTCCTTCCTCCATATTCTCCATCTTTGCCATATATCCGTGACAAGAATGCATTCCAATCACACAAACCGTGAGTATCTTGAAAACAGGGACGAGGCAGGGCTGATCATTCCATCTCCGACTTCGCTGAAGCCATCCGAGTGAACACCGCCCCATCTCTTGAAGGTGTCGTATGGATACTGCGAAGATGAAGGAACTCCTGAATGATCAGAAGGTCGTGAAGATCTTGATGACTCGTCGTGGTCAGACGAAGGGAATCCAGAAACTGTTCCGCTCCCATGGCCTGGAAGTGACGATGATCGAGGCCGAGACAATCGACAAGACCATCGAGAAGGACTTGCCGGAAGGGGCTGACGAGAGCGCGTTCGCGAAAGCTGCCCAGAAAGCGATTCCCGAGCTGGAGAAGCAGTTCAAGATTTCTTGAGCAGGGCTTTCTTCCCTGTCTGGCCTTCCCGGAAGGGAAGGTCTTTTTGTCTCTGGAGGATATCCAAGTTCCTGCCTTCGGCTCCATCGATGCCCCGGCCGTCTCTGAAGCTGTCGCTGTCTGATGGCCGAAGGAGAGGGAGCGATCCTGCATGCCGTATCGGTCCGTTCGCGTCGCGCAAAAAAACACCAGGCTGTCTCACGCAACCAGCCTGGTGTCGTAACTCAATAATCTATCCTGAGTCGAGATGGACGAATCAGTCCTCTTTCTTCTGGCCGACAGCGGAAGGGGCCATCAAGGGCACCTTGCTGCCGAGCACCAGCTCGGTATCGGGGTCGAAGAACTTGGCTTTGGCCATATCCGGAACCAGAGCGATGCGGACGCCGCTCGTGACGGTGTGCTTCGGATCGATCTTGCCGATGACCTGGCCGTTCTTGGTGGCCACGTAGACGTGGGTCTCAGAACCAAGGGGCTCGACAACGGTGGTATGACCATTGATGGTCACGCCTTCCTGGGCTTCCTTGCTGAATTCGACGTCTTCGGGGCGAATGCCGAAGATGACTTCCTTGCCAACGTAGGGCTTCAGGAACTTCGCCTGCTCGGGCAGCACCTTGAGGTCGAACGGCTTGAACTGCTTGGTCTCTTCCTTCTCGTTCTCGGGAGCGACCTCGACGACGTAGATGTCGGTGCCTCTCGCCTCGACCTTGGTCTCCAGGAAGTTCATCGGAGGCGAACCGATGAAGCCGGCGACGAACTTGTTCTGCGGCTCGTTGTACAGCTCGAGCGGCTTTCCAATCTGCTGGATGACGCCAAACTTCATGACAACGATCTTGTCCGCCATCGTCAGAGCCTCGACCTGGTCGTGGGTGACGTAAATCATCGTCGCCTGCAGTCTGTGGTGCAGTGCGGAAATCTCGGCTCTCATCTGGACACGAAGCTTGGCATCCAAGTTGGAGAGCGGCTCGTCGAAGAGGAAGACCTTCGGCTGGCGCACGATGGCTCTTCCGACCGCGACACGCTGTCTCTGGCCACCGGAGAGGGCCTTCGGCTTTCTGTCGAGGAGCTCGGTGATCTCGAGGATGTCCGCTGCCGCGCGCACACGGCGGTCGATCTCTTCCTTCGCGAACTTGCGGATCTTGAGACCGAATGCCATGTTGTCATAGACAGTCATGTGGGGGTACAGAGCATAGTTCTGGAACACCATCGCGATGTCTCTGTCCTTCGGGGGAACGTCATTGACGAGCTTGCCGTCAATGAGAAGCTCGCCGCTCGTGATGTCTTCAAGACCGGCGATCATACGAAGCGTGGTGGACTTACCGCAGCCGGAAGGGCCGACAAGGACGACAAACTCCTTGTCCTCAATGTCGATGTTGACATTGTCGACGGCTTTTACTCCACCATCGTACACCTTACAGATGTTCTTAAGTTGTACAGTGGCCATAATGCCTCCATAATTATGTTATGCATCCATCCTAGCGCTCGCCAAAAGCGGTTGTCAAACTTTTTTTGCGGCAATTTCCTTGGAAAGGGCGAAATCGTCCGCATGTCAAGCGATGAAGGGGTCGTAGCCCTTCTTTCCGATGCCTTCGACCCAGGCGCGGGCGGCCGCCTTGGCCTTCTCCAGGTCATGGAACTGCCAGTTTCCACAGGTCCTGCGGGTGGCTCCGGGAATCGGCTGGTCCCAGGAGGCGAGCCGCTTGAGGATGGCCTCCATCTTGGCGGCGACCCCCATCGTGGAGTGCTCTCCCAGCAGCGTCAGGTAGAAGCCGGTCTTGCAACCCATCGGGGAGAAGTCGACCACCTCGCCAGGCCAATAGTCCCGGGAGAGCTCGGCGACGATGTGCTCGATGGTGTGCATCGCGGCCGAGTCGAGATACGCGACGTTGGGCTGGGTGAAACGGATATCGAATTTGGTAATCAGGTCCCCGTGCGGGGTCTCGATCCGGTCGCAGAGCCTGACGTACGGGGCCCTGACCTTGTCATGGTCAAGATTGAAGCTGGGTACTTTGTCCATTAGTTCCTCCCAAGGATGGCGATGGCGCCTTGGGTCAGGCTTGCCGACCGCCCTGCCATCACCGTCTCATTGAAATCATATTCCTGCCTGCTTCCCGTCTCGTCGGCAGTGTCGGAAAGGCAGCGCACGATGGCGAAGGGAATCCGGTTGACCACGCAGGCCTGCGCGACCGCGGCTCCCTCCATCTCCACGCAGAGCGGGTGAAAGGTGTCCCTGATCGCCTGTTTCCTCGCCTTCTCGCTGATGAACTGGTCCCCGCTTGCTATCCTGCCGGCCAACATCTGCCCGCCCCATGCGCCACCGTGTTCCCGGTAGCTTTGCTGGAGGGCTTCCACCAGCTTTCCATCGGCCAGGTAGCCGTCTTTCCCCATCCCCGGCACCTGTCCCGGCTGGTAGCCGAAATAGGTGGCGTCAACGTCATGCTGGACCGCATCGGTGGAAACGACAAAATCGCCCACATGCAGGCGCGTGTCGATTGCGCCGGCAATACCGGTATTGATGATTGCGTCAACCTGGAAACGGTCGGCCAACTGCTGGACGCAGAGGGCCGCGTTGACCTTGCCGACCCCGCTCTGGACGATGACGACATCCACTCCCGCAAGGAGACCCGTGTGGAAGGTGAGTCCGTAGAGCAATTGGCTCGTTTCCTGCTGCAGCGCGGAGACCAAGTCCTTCACCTCGACGGACATGGCTCCGATGATTCCGATTTTCATGACAGCAAGGATACCATCCTTGCCCATCCTTGCCTAGGCGACGGGAATCAGAACTTGCAGACGATGCCGATGATGGCGGCCGCGACAATGGAGAAGATGGGGTGCAGCTTCAGCTTCCGGTTCGCGAGGAAGATTCCCACACCGAGGACAATCTGTTTCCAAAGCAGCAAATCGCCGATTTGATGGGTTGCCTGAAAGGCGGGAATATTGAGGATCGCCGTCTTGGCGACATTGATGCCGGCAACCGTGATCAGGGCGATGGAGGCGGGTCGCAGCCCGTAGAAGGCGTTCTTGACCAGCGTGCTGTCCCGGAATTTCTCCAGGAAATGGGCGATGATCACGATGATGATGACCGAGGGAAGGACCAGGGACAAGGTAGCCCAGACGCCTCCATGGATTCCTGCGGCGAGGTAACCGGCATAGGTCGACATGTTGATGCCGAGCGCTCCAGGGGTGGACTCGCTGATGGCGATCATGTCCGCGATGTCGGCGTGGCTGAACCAGCTGGTCTTGTCCGAGATCTCATAGAGGAAAGGAAGGGTGGCAAGCCCGCCGCCGACGGAGAAGAGTCCTGTCTTGAAGAACTCCCAGGCCAATGCGGCAAGCAGAAGGACCTGGCTCATTTTGCCACCTCCTTTCCCTCTTTCCCGAGGACAATCCCGAAGAAGCCGGCCAGCAGGACCAGCATGGCGGTCGGAATGGAGATGGGAAGCTGTTTGCTGAAAAGCGCCAGCAGGAAGATGGCCAGGTAGAGCAGAAAGCTCTTCAGGTCGACCACCGATTTCTTCCACAACCGCATGACCGCCTGGACAATCAGGACGCAGACGCAGACCCGGATGCCGGCGAAGGCATGTTTGACTGCCTCTAGGTCGGCGAAGTTGCGGAGAAACATGGCGATTGCCAGAATCACGATGATGGGAAAGAAGACAAACCCAAGGGTGCCGGCGACCGCGCCGGGAATGCCCTTTTTCTTATAGCCGACAAAGGTCGAGACGTTGATGGCGATGATGCCTGGGGTGCACTGGCCGATGGCGAAGTAATCCATCAGTTCCTCGGTGGTGACCCAGTGCCGGTTCTTCTCCAAGTCCTGCTGCAAAAGCGGCAGCATGGCGTAGCCGCCCCCGAAATTCACCGCTCCAATCCTGGCGAAGACGGCGAAAAGTTCGAAAAGTTCTCGCATTGCGTGTTCCTTATCATTGATACCGGAGGGAGTATAGCACAAGAGGTTTGTATATGTATAATATTATAATAAGATAGTATCTATACTTTAAAAATATGGAGATGGCCATGGAATTGCGGCAAGTCAGGTATTTTCTCACGGTGGTGGATGCTGGTTCGATCAGCGAAGGGGCAAGAAGGCTCCATATATCCCAGCCACCGCTCTCTCTGGCGATGCGGCAATTGGAGGAGGAGCTGGAGGCGCAGCTGTTCGTCCGGGGGCATAGTCATCTGACCCTGACCGAGGCGGGAAGGTCCTTCTACCAGAAAGGCCAGAACCTGGTGGAACTTGCCTCGCAGACCACCAGGGAGATCCGGGAGATGCGGAGGGAGCGGACCCTGCACCTGGGGGTGACACCGACAACGGTCCCGCTGGTCATGCCGGCACTCCAGGCGGTCAGGAACCAGGATTCCTCCATCCGTATCGACCTGCACGACGGCTCCACGTACCAGTTGCTGGATTTGGTGGCGCGCCGCCTTGTCGACGCGGCGGTCATCCGCACCCCCTGCAGCGCCGGCAACCTGCACCAGGTAGCCATCGCCCGGGATTCCATGCTGTTCCTTTCCCCAGACGGACAGGAAAAAGGCCCTGTCCGTCTCGAGGAGCTTTCCAGGTTCCCTTTGATCCTCTACCGGCGCTACCGGGACTTCATCCTCGACGTCTTCAGCCATCATGCCGTGGAACCCAAGCTGGTGGGAGAGTGCGACGACGCGCGGACGGCAATCAGCATGGTCCGCGCGTCCTTGGGCTGCGCGATCATTCCTTCCACCATGGGCGATGCCGCCGCGGGAACCATAGCGCGCCCGGTCGAGGCTCCGGAACTGGCCACCGAGATCCTGTTTGTCTGGGACCGGGACCTGCCGCTGGTCCTGGAAATGAAAGAGCAATTGCTTTGCATGTCCGAAGCGAAAGAGCAATAAGATAGGGACAAGGTCAAACATGATCAATTGACCGGCGGCCCGGAGGCAATACAATAGATTCCGAGGGTACGATGAACAGAAACGTCGAGGCTTTTCTCGAGCAAATGGAGAACAACGTTGCCGTCAGGGACCGGTTCTATTCCTGCAAGGACTGGAACGAGGCATATGCGTACGCGCTCACCTTGCAACAGGGGTTCTCCCTGATGGACCTGATACGGGGTTTCTGCCAGTGCAACCAGATGGCAGGAGAATTCCGCGCCGCTCCGTGCGGGAGAGAAGTCGCCAACCATTGACGACAAAACTCCCCTTGCCGCCGGGCAAGGGGATATATCTTGCAATGAAAGGGAATCGGTTCAGAACGCGTAGGTCGCGCTGAGCGCCATCTGGAAGACGGTCTTGTCGAGCTCGAAAGTCATGCCGCTCGCAGTGTAGTCCGTCTCCTTGTACAGGGTGTACATGGCGCCATAGGTGACGGCCAGCTGGTCCATGACCTGGTATTCGACACCGGCCGCGAACGAAAGACTGTCCAGAACCGGACTGAGGACGTTGTTCACATCATCCTTGCTGCCCTGCTTGGAGTACAGCGTTCCCGCGCTCAGCAGGACCTTCGGCGACAATTGCCAGTCGGCACCGCAGGAGATTTCCCAGCTGTCATTCCAGTCGATGTCCTTGTCGGGGCTGAAGGCGGAGCTGACGTCGGCATGGCTGTTGAAATAGTAGTTGAAGCTGGTGGAGAGGTACAGGTTGTCCAGCAGCTGATAGCCGATGCCCGTGTTGATTTCGGACGGCAGGTCGTTGTCGAACTTGTCACCTTCCTGGATTCCGAGCATGGAGGAGAGGGCGGCCCCTTCCACGTCCGTGAACTTCATCCGCATCTTCGTGATGGTCTTGTACTGCAGGGAGAGGTCGAGCTTGCCAATCGGCTTGTAGTGCACGCCAAAGATACCGCCGACACCCCAGCCGAACGCATCATAACTCGCACCATTCAGGCCGTTGATGGTGAGTGTCATACTCTGGGTAGCCTCGAGGAAACGGATACCGGCAGCGACGGAAAGCGTGTCGTTCCAGTTGTAGGCAAGGCCGACGGTCTCGCCGTAAGTCACGCTGGTGACTTCCAGTTCGTGGGCTGCACCCGGCAACAAGGCTTTGATCATTCCTGAGCCTTTCTTGTAATCCAGGGAACCGCCACCGGCGGCAATATGGAACGAGGCGGAAGCCGCGAAGTCGCCGAAGCGATAGACCATGTCGACGTTCGGATAGAGGATTACCGGCTTCTCGTCCTTGTACGTGGAGGTGCCGATGAAGCTCTGGGTCGCCGCATCCGACGCCTTGTGGGAATATTCCTTGAACACGAACTGGTTCCCTACCTCGGCGGAGAATTTCTGCTTCAGGAAGCCGGTCCCGGCCAGGTTGTAGAGCGCGGCCTCCGGACGGGAATCCTCGGTGTTCCGGCTCGGATTGCGCAGGTAACCGGTGCTCAGGTTGGACTTGGCGTCGATGCTGCCTGCGGAAAGGGTAGCGGCGCCAAGCATCAGGATGGCACTTGCCGCGACGAACTGCGTGCGTTTAGTCATAACAAATCTCCATAATTTGTAAATGTGTCAGAATCCAACCATATCATATCGCGCTGAAACATGTTTGCCAACTGGACATAATTACATTTTTTGTCAGATTGTGTGCATACTGACTATGTGATATCCTGTTTATGATACCTAAAAAGGATGCATGTATTGCTATACATATAAAATTATGGGTGTGACTCCGGGTTTGGGGAAGGGAAGTTGGCTTGGGCCTCCACCTCGCGCTCCTTGGCCCGGAGAAGTTCCTCGTAGCCTCTGAGCGGGGAGAAGGGGATGAATTGTTTGGCTCGCTCCTTCCGGTCCATGCGGGGAAGCTGCTCCCAGAACCGTTCATTCGTCACCACTGCGGTGCCCTCCTATCTGGAGATTCCGCTCCCGCGTGGTCGCCCCTTGTTCCAGGTCCATGCACTTGAGGATCGCATTTTTTCCAAAGCGCTGCTTGATGGCGAGCGATGCGAGCTGGAGCCTGCGGTCCTTTTCTTCCTGCCGCGGGTCGGAAAACAAATCGGCCTGGCTGTCCGCCTCGTCTGCCACGTCACAGAAGGCGAGGCCGATGCGGCGGATGGACATGCCGTCCGAGGTGATGCGCTTGTAGAGCCTACCCGCCGCCTCGGTAAGCAACCGGTTCGAATTGGTACGGGAGGGAAGATGCTCGCTTCCGTTGATGGTCGCGAAGGAGTGGTTCCCGAGGGAAAGGTAAAGGGCTACCGTCTCGGTCACCGAATGCTTTTCCACCAAGGAGAGGGAAAGGGTGTCGGCCATTTCCTTGACCAACAGCAGCGCCTCGGCCCGACAGTAGTCTCGGGAAAGGACTTGCGCGGTGGAGAAGGAGTGGGTCTTGGACCGGTAGGAATGGATATCCCCGATGGTGCAGCTTTCCCGTCCCCACGCATGGTCAAAGAGCAGTTCGGCATCCACGCCGAAGGCTTCCTTCAGCCGTTTCTGGTCGCAGAGCGCGACCTGCCGCATGGTCCTGATCCCCATGTGCTCGAGGCGGGTCGCGATTCCCGGCCCGATTTTCCAGAAATCGGAGAGCGGCTTGTGGTCCCAAAGGGTCTTGATATACCTCTCCTGATCGAGGATGCCGATGTGGTCGGAGACGTGTTTGGCGGTGATGTCCAAGGCGATTTTGGCGAGATAGAGGTTGGTGCCGATGCCGCAGGTAGCGGTGATGCCGGTCTGTCGCAGGATGGACCGCATGATCTCGATGGCCAGCTCTTTCGCCGTCTTTCCATACAAGGACAGGTAGTGCGTCACATCCAGAAAGGCCTCGTCGATCGAGTACACCTGGATGTCTTCCTTGGCCACATAGGAAAGATAGATGCCGTAGATCCGTGCCGAATACTCCATGTAGAGCTTCATCCTCGGCTTGGCCATCACATAGCGCAGTCGCTTGGGAATCTCGAATACCCTGCACCGGTTCCGTACTCCTTTCGCGCGCAGCGAGGGGCTGACGGCAAGGCAGATGGTCTTGTCGGTGCGGGCAGGGTCGGCGACGACCAGGTCGGCCGTCATCGGATCCAGTCCCCGCTCAACGCACTCGACCGAGGCATAGAAGGATTTCAGGTCGATGCAGAGGTAGGCATGTTCCATATGGCTACCTTATCATATGTGTAGCTGAACGACAAGTGATTGCTCCCCGCTTGAGCAAGAGGGGACGCGGGGCATAGGATTGCAGGCATGGAACAGACGAAATGCGCCACCTGCCCCTACTGGGTGGCCTGTGACTGGAATGACCGGAGCGTCCCCATCGAGTACATGTGCGAGATGGAGGAGAACGGGAAACCGTGTGCGAAAGAAGGCCTTGAATCCTCTGAACCCAAGCGGTGAACCGATAGGAAAAAGCTCGCGACACATGTTTGTGGAACGAGGCGGATGCACAAGGAATCATACGTGTTACGGTGGGGTCTAACATAAGAGTATGGGAAAGGGGACGCTGCTCGTACATTTGTACATAGTAACGACAATGATACCAAGCGGAGATACCATCCCCATAAGCGACAGTATCACGGCAAGCTTCACCGTGACCGTCCAGCTACATCGGTACGCAATCAGAGAAGGAAGGAAATCGAGACGGTGACAACCAAATGACAACATCCTCTGCCGCGAAAGCTGTATGCAAAAGTACATTACCTTCCTTCCATACCCTGTCTCTTTTCAATCCAACACGAACGAAAACTCCTTTCTTTTGCAGCGAAGACATGGCTCTCTCAATGGTGCGCTTTGAAACTCCCACTTGCATCGCAAGTGTAACGATGTCATCTCTGGATTGCTGATCACCAAAGCAGCTACCGTTTGCTCTGTTTTATGAAAATGAACGGTATCCTGATGCCATATGCGACATCGTTATTTTCCAACCATCATTTTGTGTCGGTTTGAAAGCTGCATACCTTGTGTACTATTGCAATGCTCTAAAAAAACACAACCTCACGCAGGTAACGTGAGGTTGATGTACGGATGAGCCGCAAAGGGATCGAACCTTTGACCCACAGATTAAGAGTCTGTTGCTCTACCAGCTGAGCTAGCGGCCCGCAACGACTGATTATCCTAGCGAGAGCGCGGTTCTCATGCAAGCCCCCAGGCCGAAAAATGTCATTGGTACGGAGACAGTCCCCGCTTGAAAGGCGTTTCTGGCGCGGGATGGCTTTCCTGTCCTTCCAAGTGTATAATGGAAATGGTGGCGGCACCAAGGAGCATCCCCATGGCTTGTATTACCGGTTTCGAAGGAGAAGACATTGTCTTTCGCATGGACGATGGGTCGAGCAAATCCATACCGAAGACTCTTTGCGACTTCGTTCCCCAGGTGGGGATGGAGGTGGAAATCCGGGAAGAAGGGGGCCGCTTTACCCTGGTTCCTCGATCTCCGCAGCGGAAAATGGAGGAACCCGGGCATGCGGTGCCTTTGCAAAGAGGAGGGCTGAAGCGTACTGCCAAGGAACGCATTCATGGCAACATCCTGAAGTTGCTCCCCCTCTCCCTGTGCTCGATCCTTCCCATGCTTTGCTCCGCTTGGTCTCCGTTCCTCGGGTGGCTGGCCGCCCTGTTCCTGATTCCTTGCATCGAGTTGGGGTGCGTCCATATCTATCTGGCGCTTTTCGACCAGAAACGCTGGTCGCTGGATTTGCTTTCGGAAGGGTTCAAGCCGTATTGGCGGTGTGTGGGCCTTGCCTTCCTGAGGATCCTGTACATCTGCCTCTGGGGATGTCTTTTCATCATCCCCGGCATTGTCAAGTCCATTTCCTACAGCCAGGCCTTGTACATCTTCGCCGAACATCCGGACATGGAGCCTGGCGAAGCCATCAGCGCGAGCAGGAAGATGATGCAGGGACACAAATGGGAATTCTTCCTGTTCGCCCTTTCGTTCCTCGGGTGGTTCCTCCTGTCTCTTCTGACCTGCGGGATCCTTCTCGTCTATGTCGCTCCCTACTGGCAGGAAGCCCAAGTCGCGTTCTATCGCTCGTTGGGGCGACGGCAGAAGTGAGTTGTTTCCGATGAGGAAAACTTCACGAATCCTCACAAAAACCTGATTCTCTTTTGCCCGGGAAATGGATGAAGATAAAGCCAACCGGCGGATGGTGGTTCGCCATAGAAAAGACCCCAAGAAACATCTATTGAGGAGAATCACCATGAAACGAACAACCATCATGTCGCTCATGACCGTAGTGGCGCTCGCGTTGGCTGGCTGCGCGACGACCAGGAATGGGGACCAGGACGAGCAAGCGCCTGTGAGCGACATCGCCTTTTTCGCCCGAACGACTGGCGAGCATCCGGACAAGAGCGCCGATAGCGAGCTACAGGAGCTGATTGCCAGCGTGAAGCCTGGATACACCCAAGGTTCCTATACGGATAAAGAAACGGGATTGACCGTTCCTTACAACCTCTATCTGCCCCCCGATTACGATGCCTCCAAGAGCTATCCGATGGTGGTCTTCATCGGTGACGCCACCACGGCGGGTACCGATATGGACTATCCGCTCACCCAAGGCTGGGGCGGCCTCATCTGGGCAAGCGGCGATGCCGAGTGCATCGTCCTGAATCCGGTCTATCCCGACGTCGTCATCGATGACCACGATGCCTATACGGTCACCGATTACGTGAAGCTGACTCCGAGACTGATTGGTGAGGTCGCGGGTACCTACTCGGTCGAGACTGACCGGATCTACGGGACCGGTCAGTCGATGGGCGCCATGACCACCTTGTATCTCGCCTCAAACTATCCCGACCTGTACGCTGCTGTCCTGATTGTCGACGGCCAGTGGCCGGCCGGCCAGCTTCCGGAAGTCGCCAGCCAGCATATCATCTATATCGCCGCTGGTGGTGACGACAAGGCTGCCGCCGGACAGGAGGAGCTGAAACAGTACTTGACGGAGAAAGGCGTCGGCTATGGAGAGATTTCCCAGCTGGACGCGCAGGCCGACCGCGACTCGTTAAATGGCCAAGTGCAGACGATGCTGGACGAAGGCAACGCGATCAACTTCATCACCTGGGCTTCTGGTACCGTCATGCAGGGTGTCTCCAGCAACATCACCAGCGAGCATATGGCCTCGTTCGATTACGGCTACAAGCTTTCCGCGGTGAGGAACTGGATTCTCTCCCAGACGAAATGAGGGAACTCACAGCAGGACTGCCGTGTCCGTCATGAAAAGGTGCTGATAGTCGTCGACCGTGCGGCGGAGGTGGTGGAGGACTTGCTTGCCGGCAAGTTCTCCATCCTTTTGCTGGATGGCGTCCAGAATAGCCTGGTGCTCAATGCGGGCAAGCGCCTCGCGCGCGGAATCTTCCTTGCTCGAGAGGACCCGGATCCTCTGGCATTGCGTCATCAATTTCCGCTCCATTTCCACCAGATAGCTGTTTCCGGCCAGCTGGGCGAGGATGCAGTGGAATGCGCAGTCGGCATCACCGCCTTGCCGTTCCATCGCTTGTTCCACCTCGTCCTTGGTTACAGGGCGGGGCGCCTGCGCCAGCAGCCGGACAATCGCCGGTTCGATGATGCCGCGCGCCTGATAGACCATCGTGATGTCTCCCACGGAAATGGGGGCGACCACCATGCCCCGGCTGGGCATGATCCTGACCAGGCCTTCTTCGGCGAGCTGGGTTACCGCCTCGTGCACCGGGGTGCGGCTGTATCCGAGCATCTCGATGAATGTCCGTTCGCTGATGATGTCCCCAGGTTTCAGCGTGCCATCGAGAATCTGGCCTTTGACCAGCGTGTATGCCTCTTCTTTCCGTGTGACTGCCATTGAAGACCCCCGGGAAATTGTTGACAACTTCCAAAGAGAATGATATAGCGGAACCCAGCAATATGCAACCGATATATCGGTTTGAGGATGGAAATGTGTCCGAATTTTGATGTCGTGATTGTCGGAGGGGGCGTGGTCGGTTCCGCCATCGCCAGGGAATTGGCCCGCTACAAGCTGACCATCGCCGTCCTGGAGAAGAACCTGGACGTCTGCATGGAGACCAGCGGCCGCAATACCGGGGTGGTCCACGGAGGCTTCGCCTACGATGCCGGCTCCTTGAAGGCCAGGCTTTGCGTGCAGGGCAACCGCATGATGGGGGAACTTTCCGAGGAACTGGGTTTTGCCTTCCGCAGGTGCGGCAAGGTGCTGGTGGGCAACACGGAGGCGGAATATCAGTCTCTGCTGAAGACTCTGCGCCAAGGCGAGCAGAATGGTGTGCGAGGGCTCCGGATGGTGGATGGAAAGGAGCTCCATGCCCTCGTGCCTTCGGTCGAGGGGCGTTTCGCGCTCTATTCCCCGGACAGCGGTATCGTCGATTCCTTCGGACTGACCATCGCATTGGCCGAGAACGCGGCAGCCAACGGGGTCCGGTATTTCCTAGGGCGGGAAGTGCGGAACATCAGGCGGGCCGATGGTAGTTGGTATGTCGAGGCTGGGGGCGGGGTATGCTGTCAGGCCCGCTGGGTCATCAACGCCGCAGGCCTGGGAGCAAAGCGGATCAGCGACCTGCTTGGCATCACCGGCTACCATGTGGTCGCCAGCAAGGACGACTACATCATCCTCGACAACCGGCTGGGCGATTTGGTGCCCATGCCCATCTATACCGTGCCGAGCAACACCTATATGGGCATCCACGTTTCCTGTACTACCGACGGGAATGTCCTGCTTGGCCCCACCGCCGAGACATCGGACAACTTCTCCTACTACGGGACGGAGCAGAAGAATCTCGACATGCTCTATGAGAGCGCCATGGCGCTCTGGCCCCATTTCACACGGGGCGATTATATCCGCACCTACTCGGGCATCCTCCCCAAACTGGTTGACGAGGAAGGAAAGATCCAGGATTTCAAGATCGAGATCAGGGACCAGCAGGCTCCGCATGCCGTCAACCTGGTCGGCATCGAGTCCCCTGGCCTTACCGCTTCCACCCCGATCGCGAAGATGGTGGTGGAGATGGTCAAGGAACGGGAGCGATTGGAGCGAAACCCCGCCTTCATCCCGGAACGGAAGGAGCCCAAGCCTTTCCGGCTGATGACAAAGGAGGAACAGGCCGAGGCAGTCAGGAAGAATCCGGATTACGGGGAACTGGTCTGCCGTTGCCAGCAGGTCTCCAAGGCGGAAATCCTGCGGGCGATCCACAACCCGATCGGAGCGCGGACCATGGTGTCGGTCAAGTATCGGAGCCGGGCGATGATGGGGCGTTGCCAGGGTGGCTACTGCCAGATGCGGATTGCCCGGCTGCTGGAGGAAGAGGCGCATCTCAAGGATACCGAACTGACCTACGAAAGGCCGGGTTCATGGCTGTTTACGGGAAAAGTGAGGGGTGAGGAGCAATGAGAGACATCGACGTGCTGATCATCGGTGGCGGACCAGCGGGCCTTGCCGCGGCAATCGCCCTGGAGAAGGCGGGGATCCGGAACATCCTGGTTGTCGAGCGGGAGAGACAGCTCGGTGGAATCCTGCGGCAGTGCATCCATGACGGTTTCGGACTGACCCGGTTTGGGGAGATGCTGAGCGGGCCCGAGTATGCCCAGCGCTTCATCGACGAGGTGGTGGAGCGTAAGGTTCCCTATCTGCTTGGTGCTGCCGTCACCGAGGTGACACCCCAGCGGCAGGTCACCTATGTCTCCCCTGCGGGAGTGGAGACCGTCCAGGCCAAGGCGGTGGTCTTCGCCATGGGATGCCGCGAGCGCCCTCGTGGAGCTCTCGCCATCCCCGGAGAGCGTCCCAGCGGAGTCTTCACCGCAGGAACCGCCCAGAACGCGATCAACCTGCAGAACAAGATGGTCGGCAAAGAGGTGGTGATCCTCGGCAGCGGGGACATCGGCATGATCATGGCCCGTCGCCTGACGCTGGAGGGAGCCCACGTGAAAGGCGTCTATGAGATCCAGCCGATTCCCAGCGGGTTGCCCCGGAATATCCAGCAATGCCTGGATGATTACGGGATTCCACTCCACCTCAGCCATACCGTGACGGATATCCACGGAGCATCGAGGCTGACGGGAGTGACGGTCAGCCAGGTAGATCGGAACCTCAGGCCAATCAAGGGTACCGAGGAGGAGATTCCCTGCGATACGTTGATCCTTTCCGTCGGGCTGATTCCCGAGAACGAGCTGGCACGGAAGGCCGGCATCACCTTGGACCGGCATACCCGTGGCGCGGTTGTGGACCAATGGATGCAGTGCGACAAGCCCGGTTTTTTCGCCTGCGGAAACGTGCTGCACGTCCATGACCTGGTCGATTTCGTCTCTCTCGAAGCGGAAAAGACCGCCAGCGCCGTAGCCCGCTTCCTCCGCGAGGGAAGCCTTCCGGCCTGTCCGGTCCAGGTCACCGCGGGAGCAGGGCTGAACCATGTGCTGCCCGCGTCGATTTCCGGTGACGAGGATGTCACCTTCTCGATGCGCCCATCGGGTAAACTCATTGACGGAACCCTGAAGGTGACGCAAAACGGAAGGGTGCTGTACCAGAAGCGCCTGAGGAAAGCCCTTCCCGCCGTCATGATCGCGGTGACGGTGAAGCGCCAAGCCTTCCAGAAGGAAGGGAATGTGGAGGTGAGCCTGACATGCTGAAGACCTTTATCTGTATCCGTTGTCCGAACGGGTGCGAAGTGGCTGTAGACACCCAATCGTTCGAGACCCTGGGAAACCTTTGCCCCAAGGGGGCGGAGTACGCCAGGGAGGAATTGACTGGGCCGATGCGAACCATCGCCTCCTCGATGCTTGTGGAGGGTGGCGACCATCCGCTGGTCAGCGTCAGACTGAGCAAGCCTGTTCCCAAGGCCCGGATCTTTCCGGTGATGGAACAGATCCGGAAGGCGAAGGCCCAGGCCCCGGTCAAGGCGGGAACGGTGTTGATTCCCGACGTGCTGGGTCTCGGTAGCGACGTGATCGCCACCACGAGCGTCGCCAAGGCCTGTCCCGCTGTTGACACGACGTCACGGGAAGGGTGAATGTAACGATAGGGCCATGATATCGTGTCCCGATCTTTTCTGTGGGAGGAATCTATGCATTTCATGGAAGTGGTTGCCAACCGGTTTTCTTGCAAGAAGTATGACGGGTCCAGGCCTGTGGAGCCGGAGAAGCTGCGGGCGGTACTGGAGGCCGGACGGCTTGCCCCTACGGCGAAGAACCTGCAGGAGCAGCACGTCTATGTCGTGCAGTCCCCCGAGGAACTCGCGAAGATCGACAGCGTCACGCCGTGCCGGTACGGTGCGCCGACCTGCCTGGTCGTCACCTATGACAAAAACCATGTCTTCACCTATCCTGGCGGCCAGCGCGACTCGGGAGTGGAGGACGCGGCGATTGTCGCCACCCATATGCTTCTTGCTTCTGCGAATGCGGGATTGGATAGTTGCTGGGTGAACTTCTTCGACCCGGAGAAGGTAAAGGAAGCGCTTGCCCTTTCCGAAAGCGAGGAGGTGGTGATGATTCTGGACCTCGGCTACGGAGCCGCAGGAACCAAACCGCTGGCGAACCACGCCAGCCGGAAACCGCTCTCCGAAACGGTTTCGTACCGGTAGGCTTCTCGGCGGCGTTCCGACAGGAAT
Source organism: Treponema ruminis (assembly GCA_017161305.1). Lineage (GTDB taxonomy): Bacteria > Spirochaetota > Spirochaetia > Treponematales > Treponemataceae > Treponema_D > Treponema_D ruminis. The sequence goes on from CP031518.1 coordinate 2,880,773, forward strand.
GCCGCTTGTCCTATTTCGGGGCGTCGGTGGATTTCTCTGCTTTTGGGCTCGCGTCATCTGGAAGAAAATCTCATCTTGATGTGGTTAGTACTTCCTAACTATACTGAAGGGGCAGTCGGTTTGCATTCCCGCAACCTGATAGTCTTGGAGGTCTATGCGGATTACAAGCATCAATGGCGTCTTCCGGAGCATAGGGACGTGGCAAGTCGCCCATCGCTGGCCTTTGCTGGTTGTTACCGTTCTTATCTCGCTTTTCTGTCTTGCGGGTATCCCCCGTGCCAAATTTTCCAACCAGTCCGACGATTGGTTTGACGACACAGAGAAGGTGAAGGTCGATTCCGACCATTTCAAGGATATTTTTGGAAATGACGACTCGGTGATGGTGCTGGTGCAGGCCTCTGATGTGTTCGCCCCCGAGGTGCTCCAGGCCATCGACCAGTTGGGGGACGAGTTGCTTGCCTCCGTTCCTTACGCTGACAAGGTGACCAGCCTTACCACCGTGTCGGTGCCTACCGGAACCGAAGAAGGGTTTGAGGTTTCCAGTCCGTTCGCCGACGGAATACCTGACGACCCCAAGTTGCTGGCGGAGAAGAAGGCGTTCCTGCTGGGCAAGTCCTCGCTGAAAGACCATCTGGTCAGCAGTGACGCTACACAGACATGGGTTGTGCTTTCGCTGTTCCCTTACGACACCGACTCCGAGGAGGCGATGATCAGAGTGGGCGACGCGGCACGCGGTGTGCTTGCGTCGGGCCGGTATACGAGCAGTCTGTATACGATGAAGGCGACCGGGATGTCCTATACCGAGGCGGAAGAGCATATCGTGGTCAACCACGAGACACGGGTCAGGGTGATGGGGGGCTTTGGCGTCATGCTGCTCTGCCTCGTCATTCTTGTCCACTCTCCCCGGGGAGTGGTGATTCCCATCCTTGCCACGTTCCTCGGTATCGGGTCAGTCTTCGGTCTTTCCGGCTGGCTCGGGGTGGAAGGAAACTCCACTTTGGTCACCTTGCCGATTTTGCTTGGGATGGCCCTTTCGGTAGGCTACGCGATCCACCTGATCGATGCCTTCCGCACCCATTTCCGACAAAGCTGCAGTCGGCGCCAGTCGGCGATAGACGCCGTCAGCGAGTGTGGGTGGCCGATTCTCTTTACCGTGCTGACAACGGTGGTCTCGTTGCTTTCTTTTCTGCTGGCCGACATGAAGCCGATGCGGTGGCTCGGCAGTATATCGGCGGCTGTGGTTCTTGCCGTCTATCTGTTCGTGATGGTGTTGGTTCCGGTCTTCATGAGTTTCGGCCGGGACAGGGTACCAAGCCCGGAAGCGGTAGCCACCCAAGGAGCTACCCGGGCCGATCTGCTCTTCGGCCGTTTCGGACGGGTGGTCATTGCCAGAAGTCCGCTTGTCATCGCCATCTCCATAGCGGTCATTGCCTGGTCGATTCCGGGACTGGCGCGCACGCATGTCAACATGGACTATACGCAGATGATGGGGAAACGGATTCCGTATGTCGCGAGAATGCTTGATATCCTCAATTCCAAACTGGGGAGCCAGTACAGCTACGATGTGCTGGTCGAATGCCCTCAGGAAGGAGCTTTCAAACAGGCTGGGACGATGGAGGCATTGGACCGGTTTGAGCGCTATCTGGGCGCTTTGAGCCAGACAAAGGTCACTGACGGCCAGCCCCGTACCACAAGTGTGGTACGCCTGGTCAAAGAGATGCACAGGACTTTGAACGGGGATGATGAGGCCTGTTACGCGATTCCTGAGGATGACGACCTGCTGTCGCAGGAACTTTTCTTGTACGAGATATCTGATCCCGAAACCTTGTTCGATGAGCTGGACGAGGACTATCGGTACGCGCATATCCATGTGGAGCTCAATGGGTACGATGCCAACCAGATTCTCAAGGACATATCCAGTGCCAAGGACTATGGACAAAGCCTTTTCCCGGGAGCCAAGGTTTCGGTTATCGGGCAGGTGGTCGAGTACGCGGCGATGAACGGCAAGGTGGTCAACGGCGAGCTCAAGTCCTTTGGCGGGTCCTTGGTGGTTGTCGCCATCCTGCTGATGGTGGTCTTCCAGTCGGTCCTGACCGGTCTGGTCGCCATGATTCCCAACATCGTTCCGGTCCTGCTGGTAGGAGGGGCGATGGGGTGGACGAACACGCCGCTGGACATGATGACCATGACCATCATGCCGATGATCCTCGGTATCGCCGTCGATGACACGATCCACCTGACGACCCGTATCCGCTTCGAGATGGAGGATGGAACGACGACAGGCGCCATGGCGGTGGAGCGGTCGTTCCGGGAAATCGGCAAGACGATGTGCATGACCACGCTGATTCTCTGCTCGATGTTCCTCGTCTATTGCTTCAGTCCGATGATGGCTCTTCTTCGTATCGGCGTCCTTTCCATCATCGGTCTTGGCTCCGCTCTCGCGGCCGACTACACGCTGACGCCGGTATTGATCAATCTGCTTTCCAAACGCAAAGGAAAGAGGGAGGAGTGAAGAAATGCGCAACATCTTGCTGATGGTTGTCCTGCTTGCCGTCAGGGGCGTTTTCGCCCATGCGGAGCCTTTGACAGGATACGAAATCGCCAAGCGTTCCGACGAGATTCCTGAAGGGACGACCTGTCAGGAGACAGCGACGATGACACTGGTCAACAAAAAGGGGAAGAGCCGGGTACGGGTCATCTCGATGTCCTCCAAGGACTATGGAGACGTGAAGAAGTCCGTCTTGGTCTTCTCCCAACCAAAGGACGTGGCAGGAGTGGCTTACCTGATGTTCGAGTGGGACGACCAGGACAGGGACAACGACTGCTGGCTCTACCTTCCTGCCATGAAAAAGGTCAGGCGAATCAGTGGCTCTGGCAGGGAGGAGGACTTCATGGGAACCGATTTCACCTACGACGACATGGGCGACCGGGGTGTGGAGAAAGATATCTTTACCTTGCTTGGCGAGGAGGATGTCGATGGACAGCCCTGCTACAAGGTCCAGGCGGTGGCGAAGGACAGTGCCGAACGGAATCCCCGAAGGATCGAATGGTACCGTACCAGCGATTGCCTGTTGCTCAAGGTGGAGCTCTACGACCGACAGGACATGCTGGAACGGGTGATGGTCTCGGAGGATATCCAGACAATCGACGGGTACCTGACCATAGGGAAAATGACGATCCAGAACGCGCAGACCGGCCACAAGACCATTCTGGAAATGTCTGACGTAGCCTATGACCAGAGCCTGGACGATTCCTTGTTCACGGTGGCGACAATCGAGCGGGGAAACCTCTTGTGAGACGCGCCCTGCTGCTTCTTTGGGGGAACCTTTTCCTTGCTTTCCCGCTCTTTCCCCTCCAGATGGTTCCCAAAGGGAAGGTAGCGGTGGTGCAGGCGGCGGGAAAGGGGGGAAAGATCCGGTCCTCCCTCCTTTCGATGGAAGGCGAGCTTCGCGTCTCTTCAGGGGAGACCTTGTTCTATGGGGATGGGTCGCTGGAGGTGGACGCGCTGGCCAACCAGACGGACGGTCAGGTCAGGGAAGCCTGGTTCGACTACAGCGAGGGCTGGTTCTCCTTCCGTGTCGGACGGCAGATTGTCGCCTGGGGCGAGGCCGACGGGGTAAGGATCACCGATGTGCTTTCCTCCCGTGATCTCCATACCCTCTATCAGGACGACAAGCTCGCCATCGACGCGCTCAGGCTGACCGGTTCTTGGGCCAGCCATAGCTTCGATTTCTACTGGATTCCCATGTTCCGCGTCGCCCGGCTTCCCGGGGATGACAACCCCTTGGCGGAACTTGATGCCTACCGTATCCTTTCCCTCCTTGACCGGCAGGAACCTGAACGGGAACTTGCCCATGGTTCCTACGCGGTGCGGTTTGCCAGTAGGACACCGATGATTGACTACGCTTTCTACGGATACTGGGGGTACAATGACCTGCCCATCGTGGATATCGGAAAAGGAATGGCCGTGTACGAGCGTATGGGCATGGTCGGCTTTGATGCCGATATGCCGGTCGGTTCCTTTGTGTTCCGTATGGAAGGTGCCTGGTATCCTTGGCAGGCGCTCCAGCGAAAGGACCTTGGAGGTAGCGAGCGGAGGAACCAGATCCAGGCTCTGGCAGGTATGGACTGGACGCAAGGTGGCTGGTCGTTGACCCTGCAGTATGCTTGTGATCTGGTTCTAGGGAGGACATCAGGGCTGAATCACGAGCGCTACGAGCACAAGGCGACTATCTCGCTTTCCCGGTCGCTTTGCGACGACCTGCTCGATCTCTCGCTAGAGGCGGCGGCCGGCCTGAACGACCTTGACAGCGTCTGGCATGCGAGCATGGCATATGACGTCACTGACGACCTTGCCATCGAAGGCGGTTGGTACCTGTTCCTGGAAGGACCAGAAAGGACGGGGACATACGGCACGTATCGAGACTATTCCATGGCGTACGCGAAGGCGACATACCAGTTCTGAAGGTACAGAATCCTGTAGTTTGGATCCTTGGGCATAGGGTCATGCGTGGGAAGCAAAGAACGCCACCGTTCCAAGGGGAGTGTTTCATGCGCCGCACACGGATTCTTCGCATTAGTCTTGCCTTCAGGATCCTCATGCTGGCGAGTTGCGTTTCTACCGAAAGACCGGCCACGGATGGAGGACAGGCTTTGTCTACCCAGCCGAGGAGAAGGCCGAGCGATGTTCTTTCTTGACCGCCGCATCCCGCGAGGGTGACATCTCCGCCATGGAGGAACCCGGTCATGCCTATCAGACGGGGAAAATTGGCGTACAGGATGACAATCTGGCCTTTTCCCTGCTGAAGCAGTCCGCGGAAAGAGGGCAAGGCGATGGATGAGCTCGCGCTCTTGTATATCCTTGGCGTTGGGACGCCAAAGGCTTATAAAGCCGGTTTCCAATGGTTTCAAACGTGGCGGATTCCGGCGACATGAAGGCACACCGTTACCTTGGCTTGCACTACGAACTGGAAATCGGAACTGCAATCAACTACCAGAAGGCGGCCGAGTAGTACCAACTGGCGGCTGACCGCGGGGACATCACCGCGAACTGCCTGCTCGGATCGCTCTATGAACGGGGACTCGGCGTGCCGCAGGACTACGCAAAAGCCATTGTGTGAAGCAAGACTCGTTGAAAGCCGAGCAGCTGAGGCTGGAAGCGACCGCCCAAGGCTACGGTTTTCCCCAATAACCGCAAGGGTATCGGATTACCGGGGAACTGCCAACGTTGTACTCCCGCCTACAACATGAGAAGAATGGGTACGATGTGAAGAGAAGCCCTGCATTTTATTGGCTCTTCACGTTTTCTTTGGGGATAGGGAGCCGAGATCGGGGATGGGAATGAAACGGATTGTGGTGAAGAAGGAATCGTCGTCACGGTATCCGTAGCCGATCCGCTTCGCCACCTGTATCCGGTTGTTGAACCCCTCGAGCTTGCCGGTGCTGATGCTGTGCCGAGGACCTCTTTGCCGTACTGGGTGCATGTGGTAGCGGTGGCAATGCACCTCAAGGGCCTGGGTCGTGCCATACCGTCACGCCGTGGTCATGGACATGCATCCTGCGGGCATTCGACCGTGCCTGTCTGCCTTGTGCCGGAGAATGGCAGAATCAGGCGCCTTTTCTGTTGGTCTAACCGCAAAGAGCCGCACTGGAAGTGCTGACACGAACGGTGGATCCGGGTATCTTGTGAGTTTGGCATGTCTGTATGGTTTTCCTTTTTTGAGTGGTAACCAAAATGGAACCAGACAACGTGCTCTTTTTGCAACTATTGCGGTACCCTATGTTCCTCATCCCCCAACTTTCCGTGAACTCAATATATGAGTATGAAGACATCTAAAGGTGACTATTTGCAAGTCAAGGTAGGCATAGATACTGCCGAACGCGAAAAAGCAAGAGTTCTCGCCCGTTCCAAGGGCATGACATTTCAGGGCTTTGTAGGCCAGCTGATCAAGCGTGAGCTTGCGAAGAGCCAGCACGAGCAATTGTCAGCCGAGGGGGAGAGCCATGAGTGAGCGGTCAACGCCCCGATGCAAGTCCGTTGACCATCTTCCTCACAGTGTCGAGCTGTTGGGTGTCGAGGGAGACAAGCATATCGGCGATTTCCCGGATGGCTTGTGGGTAAGGCACGTCAGGCGTACCGGTAAGAAGATGCTCCACAGACGTTCCAAGCACACGTGCTATGGCGACGGCATCAATGGTGGTAGGGAGCTGCATGTCGGAACGCATCTCGTTGAGGCGCTGCTGCTTGATGCCGGCCTTCAGGGCAAGCTCCTTGTAGGTGGGAACGCCTGCGTTCCTCATCGCCTTGTCTACGCACTTCCAGAATGTGGCGGCATATTCGGGATTCATGGGAACAGCTTCGCACGTTTATGGGAAAAACCCAACAAAAAGAGGATAAAAACGCTTGACTTGTTGGATAAATCCTATACAAATAGAGGTATGACATTGGAAAAATCCCACATAACGCTGTATGTGCGGATGACGCACGAGGACAGGGAGCGGCTGAAGGAACTGGTAAGGGAGAAGGGGATGACCTTGTCCGGATATCTCGGCCTTCTGCTGAAGCGTGAGCTTGCCGCATCCAGGGAGGAGAAAACATGAGTGAGCAGGTACTGGAGCGCACGATGCTCGAGCAGCATCTGAAGCGCATCGAGGAGTTGCGAAACGTTCCAGAACAGGCAGGATTCCCGGATGTGGTAGAGTGGCCTGAAATGCCTGAATAAAAAAAAATCTGAATTCAGACCAACTCTTTGTAGTCCATTTCCAATGCCGATGCCAGCTTCTTGGCCGCGGCAAGCCCAATCGGGCGCTTGCCCCTCTCCATCAGGCTGATGTTCTCCCTGCGGATTCCGCATTTTTGTGCGAGCTGTGCCTGGGTCATGCCGGTGCGGAGCCTGTTGAGATGCAACTTCTCGTCCGGGGTGCCTGTCATCTCCGCTTTGATCTGCTTGTAGACGTCGGATTCGGTGGCCTCGATGAGCTCGTCATCATCAACGACCTTCAGGTCTGGCCACTGTTTGCGGAGATATGGAAGGAGCACTTCCGCCCCCGAGGTTACCGTGATGTCAATATGGTGATTTCTCTCTACTACCTGCATATGTTACCTCCACTTCGAAAGAGATTCCGTTCCATCGCCATACCGCTATCCAGTGGTAGGAAAGATGGCAATGATAGGTGTCCTTGGTGTTCTTGAGCTTGCTGTAGTTCCTCCAGTTCGTCCGTATCGGGCCGGATTCCCGGATTTCATCCACAAGCATAATGAAAAGCTTTTGTTCCGCTTTTGGCATCTTGAGGATTTCTTTGTCCACCTTTCTTTTCCAGAACACCTTGTACATGCTCTAAATGTATCACAAATGAAACACTCTGTCAACCAAAGCGTGCAAGCTATGTGGGTAGCGCTCCATGCACCGATTCCGATTCTGTGATTCCATGATGGTATGGAAGACGATATCAGCCAGAGATTTGAGTCATGTGATGCTCGCCTGCTCGAGCACGACAAGCAACTCCACGAATTAAGCCAGAAGGTTGGAGTACTTGAGAATGCATCCAAGGACTCCTACAAGAGGATAAGCAGCATAGAAGGACAGCTTGTAGCAATCACATCGAAAGTGGATCAACTCTCGGCTGATGTCGGGAAGATGAGCAAGAGGATCAGGAGCAATGGAGAGAGAGACAGGCGCACGCAGCTCATCGTCATCGCATGTCTCGGCCTCACAGTCGCCCTGTTCGTCTACGTGGTCGTCGCTGACAAGGCGTCCGCGAAAGAGATCCTCAAGACGGCCGCGGATGTATCCGCTCTTGCCAGTCATCTGCTTTGACCAAATTTGGGAGGAAGATCATATGAATCTTGCGTTGGAACATTTTTCTGAAGCGTATGGGAACAGTTTCATCCTGTTCGTAATCTTCTCCATCTGCGTTGGGGCACTGATGGAGATTGTGAAGAAGAACGTCTTCAAGCCTCTTGACGCCTATTTTGAGAATGTCGAGATAAGCGGGAAAGGGAAAGCGGTCTACAGAGCCGCCAAGTATGGCAGCTATGGAGTGCTGGCGTTGGCTATCAGTCTGTGGTTCGTGCGGTCTCTCATCGCAACCATGCCGTTTCCTGGTATCGAGGACGGAAGGATGGTCTTGTATCCTCTCTATGTGACCTTGTTCTATCTCCTGCAGTTGCTTGTCTCGATGACCGGTATCAAGGCAATCGTCAATAGGGTCACCGCACCGGCGAGACCAAAGAAGAGATACAAGAAAGTGTTGATTGAAGAGGATGACGACGAGGAGAACTGAGCGATGTGGAAGCTGCTTGCCGCCGTTCTGGTCCCGATTGCCAGCCTTCTTTGGGGCTGGCTGAAGGGTCGTTCTTCCGGTAAAGAGAAAGCCGAGGCTAAAGCTAGAGTGGCAGTTGCCGACGCCACATCGGAAGCAAACAAGGCAAAGGCATCGGCGGCGGCTGAGGTAGCGAAGAATACTGCCGTGCATGCCGCAATTACTCTTGCAACGCAAGTGGCGGCATCTAAGGCGGAGAGCCAGGAGTATGCCGAAAGCGTGGAGCAGGAGATCCAGACAGCCTCTGATACCGGCGACATCGATGCGTTGATTGCCATCGCCAGGCAGCAGAAAGAACGTGCCGACCAGTTTGCCCGGAACCTGGAGGCAAGACAATGAATCGGTTGATGGTCATCATGCTGGCACTGCCGCTCATCGGCTGCATGACCACCAATGCGGAGCCAGCAGTGGTACATGAGTACCACGAAATCAGGCCGGATTACAGCGATGCAAAAGTTGCCCTCTTTGCGGCACGGCCTGATGTGGTACCCGATTTAAGGGACGTTCACACGATGGAGGATGCCGCATACAATTCAGTCCAGTTCCAGACAGGCATGGAGCAGTGGATTTTCTATGCTGTCGGTCTTGAGGACTGGATCAAGAAGCTTTGATTCAAGACCCTGTCCTTCCCGGTTCCCGCATATCGCGGGGCCGGGTTTTTCATCTTACGGCGAACTGAAGGATTTTCTCCGACACTCCATACATCTCGTCGATCGCGTCTGCAACGGGTCTTAGGTTCTCGGCGTACAGGTGTGTGTATCCGGCCTGTACAGAGTTTTCCGGCTGATGCTGCCAAGACAGGTATTCCGCCACCACGAGGTCAGGCAACCTGCTTTCGAGCCGGAGGTTCGTGTTCAGGCTGTGCCTGAGGATATGGGGTGTCATGGATTTGATTGCGTCGGGCGTCTCCCATCCCTGCTGAAGCATGGCATTGGCTGAAAGTCTCCTGATCACATTCTCGAACCAGTTCTGGCTGTAGTGGTACAACCTTCCGTCAGGATGAGCACTGGTACACAGGCGCATCATGGAATCCTGTGCGGTAACCGGCAATGGGATGGTCCTGCAGTATCCCCATTTTGGCTTGCCAATTTCTTTGTAGTTGTAGTCCTTCATCGCCTGGTCGATGACGAGGATGTGGCTTTTCTGGTCGTATTGTCTGGCGGACAGTGCCGCAAGCTCTCCGATGCGCATGCCAGTACATGCAAGCACGATGAAAGTGTCCTGCTCCTTCTGCGAAGAGAGGAATGATTCGTGGATGAGCCTCTTGATGTCTGAGGACGAGATGGGGAGCTTTTCTGTTGTCTTGGCCGGATGTATGTCCGGCAGGCCGCTTGCCGGGTTGGCCGGTACGAGGCCTTCGTCCGCAGCCTGTCCAAAGCAGAGCTTGACCATCTTGAAGAACTTCATCGCACGATAACTGAGTCCTTCCTTCTCAACCAGGAAGTACATGATTGTCTTGCATTCCTTCCTCGAGACTTCCTCTATCGGCTTGTAATAGAGGCTAGGGATTCCTTTCGACAGGAGACTGTCGAGCTCGGCGGACTTGACGGCAATCATATCGGCATACCGTGCGGTATATTGCTTCCCGGTAATCCTGGCGTCCTTGTATCTTGGGTTCGTCTCCGGATCCATGAATGAGGCGAGCACTGATGCGTGGGTAGGTGAATCCAGCTTATTTGTCCGATAGAGCCTGTCGACATGACGTTGCGCCTGGGCCAGAGTTGAGCCCTCGGCCTTCCTTGTCACTCTGTGGCCGTTGATGTTGACCTTGTAGTAGAACGTGTTTCTTTGCTGGTAAACCTGTGGAATCTTGTCCATAAAACCTCCCTGTCCAGATGGAAAAATCCCTTGCGTTGTCCAACATTTGTCCAACGTTGGACACTTTTCGCAAAGTTGAAGAGGTTTTATGCATCGCAATTTGTTATGTGCCAACAAGTTGCTTAGAGCGCCAGACGGGAATCGAACCCGCATCTCAAGCTTGGGAAGCTCGTATCTTAACCATTGGACTACAAGCGCAATGTTTCTAGAGGCTAACATACCACAATCAGACGGAAATGACAAGCGAGGTTTCGCATTGTTGCAAACAACTGCCGGTTTTGGCATGATGGAGCACATGTCAGGTACACTCAGTAGCCGCTGGGCAGGATTCGAGCCTAGAGCAAAAGCATTATATGTATCGTCTTTTCCCAAAGTGGAACGGTTTCCCTATGGGTTGATTTGCGCAGTGGCCTACCTTCCGGGGTTCCATTTCCGGACTTGGTACATCGACGGGAAGTTCATCGGTTTGACCTATACGCTGACTCGGCACAGCATGTCGGTGATCTACTACTTGGCGGTAGTGGAAGAGGAGCGGGGCAAAGGCTACGGGGCTTTGATTCTGAAAGAACTATGCAAACTCCGTCCGCGTACCGCCCTGATTACGGAGAGCGACGACATCCAGGCAGCCAACCGGGTGCAGCGCCAGCGCAGGATAGCCTTCTATTTGCGCAATGGATTCGTACAGACCGGCTGGCAGTTGGCCGACTATAGCGGACTGTACGATATCATGGCCACCGTTTCCGGCTTGGACGTGAGGAAAGCCCGCCGCCTTATCGGCAGATTTACCCCTTGGGTCCAGAGCAGGCTTGTCAGATCGCCAGGGGTTCCTTCTCCAGGTGCTTGATCAGGACCAGCAGCGCAACCGTCGTGTAGATGCCCGCGGCCAACCACGCGGCCGGATCTCCCGCGACGGAAAGCAGGTAGCTGTGGGTGTGGGTCGCGATGGTCGCCATGACCCATCGCGCGGCCAGCTCGACGATGCCGCTGATGACGGTGAGCGTCGCATAGCCGCAACCCTCGAGACTGTTCCGGCAGATGAAAATCATCGAAAGCGGAATAAAGAACAGCATGGAAAGGAAGATATAGGTTTCCGCCCATGGCATCAGGCTCTGGATATCTGTTCCTCGTGAGAAGAACAAGCCCATCATCGTTGGAAGCATGCACTTCAACAACAGGGCCGCCAGCACGGAATAGACGACCATCATCCCCGTCGCGGTCCTGACACCTTTCTTGATCCGGGAAAGCGTGTGCTTCCCCCAGTTCTGCCCGCAGAAGTTCGCCATGGTGGTGCCGATAGCCGGCATCGGCTGGGTGACGATGCTCTGGATCTTGCTTGCCGCGGTGAAAGCGGCGACGGCCGTGGAGCCGAACAGGTTGATCGCGCCCTGCATGATCATGGTTCCGATGGCGGTGATGCCGTATTGCATTGCCATCAGCAAGCCCATGGTCATCTGGAATCGGACATGCTCCCGCTTCGGCCGCCATTCCCCCCTGAGGGGGATGAGCATGCGGACCTTTTTCAACAGGAACGCCAGGCAAAGGAAGGCCGAGACGCCTTGGCTGATCACGGTCGCCCAGGCGGCTCCTGCCACCCCCATATGGAGCCCGATGATCATCCACAAATCCAGGATCGTGTTCAGCGTGGCGCTGATGATCAGGAAGACGAGCGGGGCGCGACTGTTGCCGACCGCCCGCAGAAATCCGGAGAACAGGTTGTAGAGGATGGTCGTGACGATGCCAAGGGCGATGATCAGGATGTAGATATAGGCCATGTCGTAGATGTCGTCCGGGGTGTGCATCATCGTGAGCATCTTCCGCATGAAGACGGAGAATCCGACGGTAAGGCCTACCGTGCAGAGCAAGGAGAGCGCCAGCCCGCTTGCGACACTCCGCCTGACTCCCTCGTTGTCTCCAGCCCCGAAACGTTGGCTGGTCAGGACGGCGAAGCCGTTGGTCATCCCTTGGGCGAAGCCGGTGACCAGGAACATGATGGTGCCGGTGGAACCCACGGCGGCCAGGGCCTGCGGGCCAAGCGCATGGCCCACGATGGCTGTATCGGTCATGTTGTAGACCTGCTGGAGCACGTTGCCGATTGCGATGGGGATGGTGAAGTCCAGGATGTGTCTGGCCACCGACCCCGTGGTCATGTCTTGCTGCATATGTCTCTGGTATTACCCGGTTATTCGCTTTCTGTCCAGAGAATCCATTCCCCATGAAAAACACATGAGAACGCATTCCCATCTTTGAGAAGGAATTGTATGCTTCACAGCATGAAGCGTCTTTCCGTCCTGATTGTGGCAACTGCCTGTTGTTCCGCGCCTTTGGCTGCCGGGACCTCTATCAGTTTCGGAAGTGGGGCTTCGGCCGCCTGGTACCAGGCCCATGTCGAGGATGATGGGGACCTTCCCTTCCGTTCGGCTGCGGAGGTTACCTTATCTCCGGCCCTTGGTCTCAAGTTTGGGAATAATGGCTTGTACGCATATATGCCTGTCTCGTATATCAGTCCATCCATGGAGTTCAATGACAAACAATTGAAGCCCTGCCTGGAACTGGGATTCGGCATGAGGGGGGAGTGGTTCTTCACCGATGTGTTTGGGGCGATGCTCTCTGCGTCGATCAACCAAGGTTGGTACATGAGTGCCGATGAGGGCAAATTCGCTTCGTTCACCCTAGGAACAGGTCCCCTTTTCCTCCGTCAGCTCGGTCCGTCCGACCGCTTGGTGTTCTCGGTGCCAGTGGGCCTTGACATCAGGGACGACGTATTCGCCCCAACCTTGGGCGTCGGGGTGGCCTACTATCATGACGTGAGGCTGAGATGATGGGAAAGAGACTGATGCTGGCGTTGCTCTGCGTGGTGTCCCTGCTGTGTGCCGGATGCGAGCTCGTCACGGAGGAACCGAAGCGCGACGTCCATTTCATAGGTGTCGGCTTGTCCTATAAGCTGTCATCGGGTACTGCTGGATCCGGAGTCCTGATTCCCGTCGGCACGGAATCGGCCACAGGGAATGTGCTTCCAAGTTGTCTGCATGATGTTTCGAGTGTCTATACCCGGTTCTCGACGAGGGGATATGATTCCTTTACCAGTTATAGTGGAGGCAGCTCGCTGGCCTATATCACCGATGCGAACGGAACCACCGATTCGTATTCCCTCTGTGTTTCCGCCCTGGATTCGGTAGCTTCCGTAGCAAAAGATTCCGACCTGACGATCTTCTACTATAGCGGTCATGGATACGGGTATGACGCCGTTTCGGAGTATTTCGCGAGTCGGACCTTTGCGTATCGCGGAAACTTCTACGAGATGCATCCGGCCAGCAACACCTCGGTTCCGCTCGACCTGCTGGTCTGAATCCGGTTTCTGCCACGTTGACAGGGAGGGGCGGAAACTTTAGCTTCTGAGGTATGGATTCCTATGTATTGATTGACGGAGGATTCCTCCGCAAGCGCTGCAGCGAGCTGCGCACCAAGCTCCGGGCCGAAGATATCCCTTATGTCGCCCAACAACTGATGAAGCGGGAAGGTGCCAAACAGGAACTGTTCCGGATCTATTACTACGACTGTCCTCCCTTTGCCCAGGAGGTGCAGCTGCCTGTCTCCGGCGAGATCCACCGGTTCAGCCAAGACTCGCTGTACGCCCAGCAGATGCTTTTTCTCAACCAGCTCAAAGACCTGGACCATGTCTGGGTGAGGGAAGGAGTACTTTCCTTCCAGGGCTGGCAGCTCAGGCGCGACGTGTATGACCGGGATTTCTCCAATCCGGTTCCTCGTCTGGACGATTCCTGTTTTCTTCCCCAGTTCGAGCAGAAGGAGATCGACACCCTGATTACCATGGATATCCTGCAGGCGGCCCAGGAGCGGACTGTCCGGAAGTTGTTCCTGATTGCCGGGGATACCGATTTCGCTCCAGCCTTGCGCTTTGCGCGCGAGCATGGCATCCAGGTCTATCTGTTCACTTTGGGCAACAAGGTGAAGCAGGCGCTCCGCGAGAACGCCGACGTCGTGGTCACCGAACCGCTCAGGACTGAAGCGGCAAGGTGACCGTGAAGGTCAGAAGCCCGTCGTCCCAAGCGGCCGCGATGGCGCCACCATGGGTTTCGGCGATGCTTTTGGCGATTGCCAGCCCCAGGCCGAAGTTCGAGCTGGAACTGCTTTCGGGGTTGGCCTGATAGAAGCGGTCGAACAGGTGGGCAAGATGCTCCTTGGGAATCTCTTCGCTGGGGTTGGCCACCGAAAGGATCGCATGTCCATGGCGTGAGCCCACCATGATGGTGACGGTGCTTTGTTCGGGAGCGTGGCTTGCCGCGTTTTCCAACAGCGAGGAAATCAGCTTCTGCAGGTTGCGTTTGGAACCCTTCACCATCACGTGCGGCTCGATGTTCCTTTCGAGCTTCTGGGTTTTCTCATCGAGCAGAGCCTCCATCAGCATTGCGATGTTGGATGCCATCTCCGAAAGGTCCAGGCTGACGAACGAAGCCCTCTGGTCCACCTCGTCGAGTTTCGCCAGGGTGAGCAGTTCCCCAATCAGGTTTCCCATCGTCTCCGCCTCGGTCTGGATTGCGTCCAGTTCCCTGCTTGGTCCCTGTTTTGCCTCGATGAGGTCGGCATTGGCCCGGATGGCGGCAAGAGGGGTTTTCAGCTCGTGGCTGCAGTCTGCGGTGAACTGCTGCTGGCGC